>NZ_SGWZ01000002.1 GCF_004216755.1 Kerstersia gyiorum | reverse complement strand
GGTGTGGCGCGCCACCGCCGAGCGCCACCCCCCCCCCACCCCCCCCCTCATGGCGCCTCGGGCGTCCCGCCCCCCCCCCCCCCGCGTGCCCCGGGGGGGGGGCCCCCCACCCCCCCGGCGGCCCCACCCCGCGGTTTCGCCATGGGCGACTAACGTGCCTTAAACCGTCTTGGCACGCTGCGCCAGGGCGGCGCGCACACCGGCGGCATAAGCCGGGTCGGCCAGGTGGAAATGCCCCAGCTGGCGTTCGACGATGGCCTCGGGTACGCCGTCCATAGCAGCGGCAATGTTGTCGAACAGCTGTTGCTGCTGCGACGCATCCATCAGGCGGAACAGGTTGCCAGGCTGGGTGTAGTCGTCATTGCCAGCACGGTGGTCGTAGCGATCGGCAGCGCCTTCCAGCGGCAGCGGCGGCTCCTTGAACGCCGGTGCTTCCTGGGGGCCGTTGAAGGAATTGGGCTCATAGTTGACCGAACCGCCGCCGTTATCGCCGAAACGCATGGCGCCATCGCGGTAGTAGTTGTGCACCGGGCAGCGCGGTTGGTTCACCGGCAGTTGTTCGTGGTTGCCACCCAGGCGGTGGCGCGCTGCATCGGCGTACGAGAAGATACGGAATTGCAGCATCTTGTCCGGGCTGTGGCTGATACCCGGCACTACGTTTGCAGGTGAAAAACTGGCCTGTTCGACTTGTGCGTGATAGTTATCGGGGTTGCGGTTCAGTTCCAGCGTGCCCACCTCGATCAATGGGAAGTCGCCATGCGGCCAGACCTTGGTGAGGTCGAAGGGGTTGTAGCTGGTCTGCCCGGCCTGTTCTTCGGTCATGACCTGGATGTAGAGCTTCCAGCGCGGGAAGTCCCCGTTTTCAACGGCGTTGAACAGGTCACGCTGATGCGACTCACGGTCGCCGCCAATGATTTGCGCAGCCTCACCGTTCGTCAGGTTCTTGATGCCTTGCTGGCTCTTGAAGTGAAACTTGACCCAATGGCGCACGCCCTGCGCGTTGATCATGCTGTATGTATGGCTGCCGAAGCCATGCATGTGACGCAGCGATGCTGGCAGGCCGCGGTCACTCATCAGGATGGTGACCTGGTGCAGCGATTCAGGCGACAGGGACCAGAAATCCCATTGCGCGGTATTGCTGCGCATGTTGTTGCGCGGATCGCGCTTTTGCGTATGGATGAAGTCGGGGAATTTGTACGGGTCGCGGACGAAAAAGACCGGCGTATTGTTGCCGACCAGATCCCAGTTGCCCTGGCGAGTATAGAACTTGATGGCAAAGCCGCGCACGTCGCGCTCGGCATCAGCGGCGCCACGCTCGCCCGCCACGGTGGAAAATCGCAACAGCAGGTCGGTCTGCAGGCCGATGGACGAGAAAATGTCCGCACAGGTGTACTGCGTGATGTCGTGCGTGACGGTAAAGGTGCCGAATGCTGCCGAACCCTTGGCGTGTACCACGCGTTCGGGAATGCGCTCACGATTGAAATGCGCGTGTTTTTCGAAGAGCTGGTAATCCTGTACCAGCAGCGGGCCGCGCGGGCCTGCCGTGAGGCTGTTCTGGTTATCGGCTACAGGGGCGCCAGCGGCAGTCGTAAGAGTAGGGCGGGTCATTATGTAGTCCTCCTGTGGGTTGGTGTTGCGAAGTCAATGGATAGATCATAGATAAACTCAATGACAAAATGAAATCAATTAATTATATTGATGCGATAGGGGCAGGCTATGCGCCAACCCGTGGTCAGGCCCATCACTCAAGTCTCGCCTGTTTTCCCACGGGAATCCATGCCCGCGACGCTGCACCCGTATCCATATCTGTCATTAGTATGAAAAATACTCATTGATAATATGAATAGGCATCTTGAATTGTATGCAAGGGACTGAAAATAACGGTGTTTTAAAGACTGAAAGAAAAGGCCTGTCGTCATGCCAAGGTTCGGTAAGCTGAGATAATCAAATAGAATTGGCGTTTGGATACGATAGGCTATCGCTGGTGGGCTTATCGGCAAACGGGCTTTTATGTATACATATCGTTGCCATCGGCAACGATGACATTCTTCAAATCCATAGGGAGTCTTCAGTGAGCATTCCGCTTAATCCACCGTTCCGCGCCGAACACGTCGGCAGCTTCCTGCGTCCTGCCTACTTGCTGGAAGCACGCGCCCAGAAGGAAAAAGGCGAAATTTCCGCAGAACAGCTGCGTGAAGTGGAAGACAAGGCCATCCTTGAAATCATCCGCTTCCAGGAAGAGCTGGGTTTCAAGAGCATCACTGACGGCGAATTCCGCCGCACCTACTTTCACGTGGACTTCCTGCGCCAGCTGGGTGGTGTCGTCAGCGAAATTCCTGCGGTGATCGAACGGCCCAATGGCAAGATCGAACTTGCTCCGCCCATTATGAAGGTGGTCGACAAAGTGCGCCACGTGCGCGACATCCAGCTGGCCGATTTCCAGTTCCTGAAAGCCAACGTGGCTCAGGGATCGGTGCCCAAGGTCACCATTCCGTCGCCTACCATGCTGCACTTCCGTGGCGGCCGCGCCGGTATCAGCCAGGAACACTATCCTGTGCTGGACCCCGATTTCTATGATGATGTGGCGCAGGCCTATGCCGACGAGCTGCACTCGCTGGCTGCCGCTGGCTGCAACTACGTGCAGATGGATGACACCAATCTCGCCTATCTGTGCGATGAGCGCATGCGCGAAGCCGCTCGCCAGCGTGGCGACGACCCCAACGAATTGCCGCACCGTTATGCGGACTTCATCAACCGCGTGGTGGCGCGCAAGCCTGCTGGCATGCGCCTGGGCATCCACCTGTGCCGCGGCAACTTCCGCAGCACGCACGCCGCTGCCGGCAACTACGAACCGGTGGCCGAAGCCCTGCTGGCCGAAATGAACGTAGACGCCTATTTCCTTGAATATGATGACGACCGTTCCGGCGACTTCCGCCCGCTGCGCTTCCTGCCGAAAAACAAGGTGGCGGTGCTGGGCCTGATCACCACCAAGTTTGGCGAGATGGAGTCCAAGGATGAGATCAAGCGCCGTATCGACGAAGCCGCCCAGTACGTGCCCTTGGAGCAACTGGCGCTGTCACCGCAGTGCGGTTTCAGCAGCACGGTGCACGGCAACGATATCGCAGTGGCCGCGCAGCGCCAGAAGATGCAGTTGGTGATGGAAGTGGCACGCGAAGTCTGGGGCGACGCCTGAGCATTTGCGCAAGACTGAGCTGGCAGCCCATGGTTTTTGCCGGTAAGAATTGAGCGTGCTCAAGGGCAGACCTGGGCCCCATCAGGCCCAGTTCATCTGCTAAAACCCGTCGGCCAAACTCCATCGGCCAGACACCTGAGGGTTCAAAAAACAGGCCAGAAAGCCATGCTTTCCGGCCTGTTTTTTTATCTTGGGCAACTGATCCCGGTCCGCTCAGGCGGATTTGCGTTTGCCCCGGCTGATGTAGGGGTGCGCATTGACCTTGTCCACCTGTTCATGCATCACATTCAGCAGGCGGATAAGCGTGTTTTGTTCTTCAGCCGTGAAGCGGCTGAGCAGCAGTTTTTCTCTGGCAGAGGCCACCTGGAAGACCTCATCATGCAGTGTGTGGCCCTTTTCCGTGAGATGGACCAGCAGGCGTCTTGCGTCTCTTTGGTCAACTTCGGTATGGACCAGGCCATCCTTCTGAAGCAAGGCCAGGGAACGGCTGACCACGCTTTTGTCCAGGCCGATCACTTGGCAAATGCGCTGAGCTGGGATGCCGTTTTCTACGGCCAGCATCGATAACACACGCCATTCCACGACGCCGATGCCGAAATTTTCCCGATAGAGCAGGGATGCGCCTGCTGACAGCTTGTTGGCGATAAAGGTGACCAATCCCGGCACATAACGGTCGAGATCAAGTTTCTTCGTGGAACTCATGCGTAGTCGTCGTCCTGAAGGGGCGTTGCGCGCCGGATCCTGCATCAGGCAGATCCAGAACCTGGCGCGCCGGTTGCTCCAATAGCCCCAATAGCCCCAATAGCCCTGGTAGCCAGCTGCTGCCGGTATGGCACATCATAAAGCGAGTGGCAAACAGCATACCCCGATTCGGGCTGCCGCCAAGCGCCAGGCCAGGGCGCCAGCGGCCCTGAGCAAGCGGGGGGAAGGGGATCTGACAGAAATTGGGCAGCACCGATATTAGGGCAAATATGGTGTGTCTACACAACCAATTGGAATTTAAATATAGTTGTGTAGGCAACTAATATTTGTGTGTGGAATCCGACATGATGACCTTGACCGTCACGCAGAAAACGCGTGAAGCCGATGATGTGTTCAGCTTCCAGCTGACCGCCAGTAACGGCCAGCCCTTGCCAGCCTATGAAGCTGGCGCCCATATAGATTTGCATCTGCCGCAAGGCCAGGTGCGGCAGTACTCCTTATGCATGCCCTCAGGGGCAGGGCAGCCCGGCAGTTATACCGTGGCAGTGCTGCGCGACCCGGCTTCCCGGGGCGGGTCGATTGCCCTGCACGATCAGATCCGTGTCGGCATGACGCTGATGGCCAGCCCGCCGCGCAATTTGTTCGCGCTGGTGCCGCACGCGCAGAAAACGCTGCTGTTTGCCGGCGGCATCGGCATTACTCCCATTCTTTGCATGGCTCAGGAACTGGCGGCCAGGCAGCAGGATTTCGAACTGCATTATTGCTGCCGCAGCCGCAGCAAAGCGGCATTCGCCGACTTCCTGGAGAGCAGTGCGTTCGCAGACCGCGCGCACCTGCATTTCGATGATGTTTCCCCGCTGGATGTGCAGGCCTGTCTTAAGCCGCCGCAAGCGGGGCAACATTTATACGTGTGCGGGCCCAATGGTTTTATGCAGCATGTGCTCACCTCAGCCAGTCTGTGCGGCTGGCCGGAAACACAGCTGCATCGCGAGCACTTTGCTGCCGTACCGGCGAACCGTCCGCAGGCGGATATCGCTTTCGAGGTAGAGATTGCCAGTACCGGCGCGGTCCACCTGATTCCGCCAGAGCGCTCTGTTTTCGAGGTGCTCGATGAGGCTGGCATCCCTTTGCCCGTGTCATGCGAACAAGGTGTCTGCGGCACCTGTGTCACGAAGCTCATTGCCGGCACGCCGGATCACCGCGATCAATACCTGACGGCAGCCGAACACGCGCGCAATGACTGTTTCACGCCTTGCTGTTCGCGGGCTTTGTCGCCGCGGCTGGTTCTTGATATCTAACACACACGACAGGAGAAAGTCCCCATGTCTTTGGCAACGCTTGCGCCCGCTGAGGCACCATCGCACACCGTTACGCTTCCCGCTTCCCCGTTTCCCTTGAACCAGTGGTACGTCGCCGCGCTATCTTCGGAACTGAAGGATAAGCCGCTGGGCCGCACGCTCTTGAACCGGCCAGTCGTCCTCTTTCGTCTGGGAGATCAGCGGGTGGCGGCGCTGGAAGACCGCTGCTGCCATCGCGCCTTGCCGCTTTCCGATGGCACCGTGGAGCACTGTGGCGTGCGCTGCGGCTACCATGGCCTGTTATATGACGCGACCGGCCAATGCATCGAGATTCCGGGCCAGGAAAAGATTCCGTCGCGCGCCAGGGTGAGCGCGTACCCGGTGCAGGAACGCGACGGCATTGTCTGGATGTGGTTTGGCGCGCCGGATCAGGCCGAACCGCTATTCGACGCGCCAGCCTATGACATCCATAGCTCTGGCAAATACGTCTATGGCGGCGACGTCTATCACTACCAGGCGCCGTATCAGCTGATCCACGATAACTTGCTGGATCTCAGCCATCTTGGATACGTCCACCTGAAGACGATAGGCGGCAACGCCAAGATACACATGAATGCCGAGATGAAAGTCGAGAGCGATGACGAGTCTGTCCGGGTGACGCGCTATATGCTGGATTCCGAACCTCCGCCCACTTATACGGCGGCTTATCCCTTCAAGGGGCGCGTGGACCGCTGGCAGGAAATCGAGTTCCGTTTGTCCCATATCCTGATCTGGACAGGGGCGGTGGACGTGGGCACCGCCAGCATGGACGACCCGCAGCGCGATGGTTTTCATATGCGCGGCTTTCATGGCATTACGCCCGAAACCGAGACGACCTGTCATTACTTCTGGACGATGGCGACCAATCCGGTGGGCGATGTGGAAGGCATACGCGCCAAAGTCCTGGAGCAAACCATCATGACGTTTGACGAAGATAAAGTCGTCATTGAGTCCCAGTACGCCAACATGCTGCGTTGCGGCAAGAAGCCGATGATAGACATTCATGTGGATGTGGGCGCCAACAAGGCGCGGCGCATCATCGAACTGGCCAAGTCCCGCAGCGGCGCTTAAGTCTTTCTGGCGCTGCCCGGCCATGTCTTCGCATGGCCGCATACGCCTGTATCCGTTCTTCCCGTTACTTCCGTTACTCCCGTCCCTGAGCCTGCGCTACGCCGTGATTCGGCAGCGCAGGACGACGCGTGCCTGACGCCTCAGCGCGCGAATGCTTATCGAGGTTCCAATATGAGCAAACCTATTCATGAGCTGATGGATGAGAAGTCCATGAGCCGCTTTCAGTGGGGCGTGATCTCCCTGTGCTTTCTCATCAATATGCTGGATGGCTTCGATGTGCTGGTGATGGCATTCACGGCTGCGTCAGTCGCGAGCCATTGGTCATTGAGCGGTATCCAGCTGGGCTATCTGCTGAGCGCCGGCCTGGTCGGCATGGCCTTGGGTTCCTTGTTTATCGCGCCCTGGGCCGATCGTTTCGGGCGCCGTCCGCTGATTATGTTTTGCATTGCCGTCGCCGGTAGCGGCATGGTGGCGTCGGCCTATGCGCAAAGCCCTGTGCAACTGGGCGCCTTGCGTTTGCTGACCGGGCTGGGCATAGGCGGCATTCTTGCCAGCAGCTATGTGATTGCCGGTGAATACGCGTCCAAGAAATGGCGTGGGCTGGCGATCAGCCTGCAGGCAACTGCGTATGCGCTGGGCGCCACGATAGGCGGTATTGTCGCGGCCTGGATTATTCCCGCCATGGGCTGGCCGTCCGTGTTCCTGTATGGCGGTCTGACGACATTGGCGACCTTGCCCATCATGGGCTTATGGCTGCCGGAATCGCTGGACTTCCTGCTGGGGCGGCAGCCGCGCGGCGCGCTGCTAGCGGTGAACCGTCTGCTGGGCAAGGTGGGCTTGCCCGGCATCAACACCTTGCCGGCGGCCGGCGCCAATCGGGCACAGGCCGCGCGTGCCGGGGTGGGCAGCCTGTTCGCGCCTGGTTTGCTGCCATCTACGCTCTTGATCTGGTGCGCCTTCTTCCTTGTCATGCTGGGCTTTTATTTCGTGATGAGCTGGACGCCCAAGCTCATGGTCAGTGCCGGTTTATCCAATCAGCAGGGCATTACCGGCGGCGTGCTGCTGAACGTAGGCGGCATCGTGGGCACATCGCTGATCGGCCTGCTTGCCGCGCGCTTCGCCTTGCCGCGCCTGCTGATGATCTACATGCTGGCAAACTTCTGTCTCATGTATGGGTTTGTCCGCTTGCTGGGCGAGCTGAATATGGCGTTTGCAGCGGCCTTGCTGATCGGTATCTTCGTCAATGGCTGCGTGGCCGGCTTGTATGCGCTGACGCCATCAATCTACCGCTCCACGCAACGGGTGACAGGTTTAGGCTGGGCCATCGGCATGGGCCGGGTCGGCGCTATCGTGTCTCCGCTGCTGGCGGGGCGCCTGATCGATGCGCAATGGGCGCCTGCCGAGCTGTTCAGCGTTTTTGGTTTGGCATTTGTGCTCGGCGCGCTGGCCATAGCGGCCTTGCCCTGGGCGCAACGGCGGTCACACCGTCAGCCCCAGCCACAGGGCCAACCTCAGGGCTAAAACCGCAGAGCCAGCCTTAAAACATGCCAGCGGAGCCGCTGCCCACCAGCCGCCAGGCGGGACAGGCCTCCTCTTAGGGGGGGCGCTGCTGCCGGGAAACCCGTCACTGGCAAGGGGTAAATCCGGTGCGCAGGAAGAACTGTGCGAGAATCGGTTTCATTCAAGACCATGCCATGAAAAGCGCGGCCACGCTGCCGCGCCGTTCACCATCGGGGCAGTTCCTTTTGGTTTTCTATTTGTGGTTCTCTATTTTTCTACCCAGCGAGACATTCCGATAATGAGCAATCCGTCTGATGTGGCTAGCGGCGCCCTGGAACTTCTGTTGTCCCGACGTTCGAATTCCTTGCTGACGGCGCCGGGGCCCAACGCCCGCGAACTGAATCTGATCCTGCAGGCAGCGGCCCGGGCGCCTGACCATGCTTCCTTGCGCCCCTGGCGTTTTCGCGTGATTGAAGGGGAGGCCATCGGCCGGCTGGCCGATTTTGCCATTGCCGCGGTAAAGGCCGCTGGTGATGCCCGCATGACCCCGGAAAAAGAACATGCGGTGCGGGCCTGGCTGGCCAAGGTGCCGCTGGTGGTCGCGCTGGGGCACGAAATTCATCACGACCACCCCAAGGCCCCGGAATGGGAACAACTGGCAGCCGCCAGCGCAGCCGTGATGAATATGCTGAATGCGGCCCACTTCCTGGGCTATGGCGCATTCTGGAGCACGGGTTTGGGAACCGCCGTCGAAGAGGTGCAGGAAGGCCTGGGCTTCGATCCACTGTCCTACCGTTTCATGGGCTATCTGGTAATAGGCACGTCTGCCGTGCCGGCGCAGGGCTCGGCCAGGCAGGCGCCTGATGCCTACGTCAGCCCTTGGACGGCGCCTGAAGGCCTGTAATGATAGGGCATTCCGGCCGCTGATCCCCGTGGCAGTTGCTGGCCAGATGGGCCAGCGTATCGGCCATCTGTTCCAGCGCCAGAGCCTTGGCGCGCAGCTCCTGGATATGCGCCAGCGCCAGTGTTTTGACATCGGCGCTGGCGCGGGACGTATCCTGCCAGAGCTGCACCAGGCTGCGCATTTGTTCGACGGAAAACCCGAGGTCGCGGGCGCGCCTGAGAAAACACAGGGTATGAACGTCCTGGTCCCGGTAATTGCGGTAGCCAGCAGGGCTGCGCTGTACTTCGGGCAATAAACCCGCATCCTCGTAATAACGGATCATTTTGGCGGAAATTCCGCTGGCTTTGGCTGCTGCGCCGATATTCATGCTTGTCCTCCGTTGGCAGGGGCGGGTTGGGGGCGCCAGGCCTTCAGGCGCAAGGCGTTCACCACCACGAAAACACTGGAAAGTGCCATGGCCGCTGCGGCAAACACGGGCGACATCAGCAGGCCGTAGGCCGGATACAGCACGCCAGCGGCCAGCGGAATGAGGGCGGCGTTATAGACAAAGGCCCAGAACAAGTTCTGGCGGATGTTGCGCATGGTGGCGCGTGAAAGCGCGATGGCATTTGCCACCCCGGCCAAAGAGCCGGACATCAGCACCACGCCGGCAGATTCCACCGCAATATCCGCGCCGGTGCCAATGGCGATGCCAACATGGGCAGCGGCCAGCGCCGGGGCGTCATTGATGCCGTCGCCCACGAACGCGCAGCGCTTGCCTGCGGCCTTGAGTTGGGCCAGCACCGCCACCTTGTCCGCCGGCAGCGCCTGGGCATGGACTTCGTCTATCCCCAGGCTGGCAGCAACCGCTTCAGCGGTACGCTGGTTATCTCCGGTCAGCATGACCAGGCGAATGCCCTGCGCATGCAAGGCCTGCAGGGCAGCCGGGGTGTCATCCTTGAGCGGATCGGCGACGGCAACCAGGGCAGCCATACGGCCATCTATGGCGACATAGAACGGCGTATTGCCTTTGGCGCCCCATTGATCCGCCAGCGCTGCCAGTTCAGGGTCCATGGCGACAGCGCGATCCTGCATCAGTTTGGCAGCGCCCGCGAGCACGGCATGGCCATCGACGCTTGCCGCCAGGCCTGCGCCGCTGATGGCTTCAAATCCGTCAACCTGGCCGAAGGTCATGCCGCGGGCCTGGGCCGCTTGCACAATGGCATGGGCAATGGGGTGTTCCGAATGGCTTTGGGCGCTGGCCAGCCATTGCAGGACTGCGGTTTCGTCAAAACCGGCGGCGACCTGCATATGCGTGAGCGCCGGTTTGCCTTGCGTCAGCGTGCCGGTTTTATCGAAAACCACCGTATCTATTTCGCGCAGGGTTTGCAGGGCATCCCCCTGGCGGAACAGAATGCCCAGATCGGCGGCGCGGCCTGTGCCGACCATAATGGACGTCGGCGTGGCCAGCCCCATGGCGCAAGGGCAAGCCACGATCAGGACCGCGACGGCATTGACCAGCGCGAAATCAAAGCCCAGGCCAGGGGCCAGCACCATCCACAGAACCAGCGTCAGAATGGCGATCGTCATCACAGCCGGGACGAACCAGCCTGTGACTTTATCCACCAATGCCTGCACCGGCAGGCGGGCGCCCTGAGCCTGTTCGACCATGCGGATGATTTGCGCCAGCGTGGTGTTTTCACCGGTGCGCGTGACTTCAATATCCAGGCTGCCATGGGTATTGAGCGTGGCGCCGGTCACGCTATCTCCCGCCTTGCGGGAAACCGGCAGGGGTTCACCCGTCAGCATGGATTCATCTATATGCGATTCGCCCTGGCGGATGACACCATCGAGCGGAATTTTTTCGCCGGGGCGCACGCGAAGCAGGTCGCCGGTATGGATGTTGGCAATATCCACATCTTCGATGGCGCCGTCAGGCAGAATGCGCCTTGCCGTGCGTACCTGCAGGCCAACCAAACGGCGGATGGCCGCGCCGGTGCGGCCCTTGGCGCGCGCTTCCAGCATCTTGCCCAGCAGAATCAAGGTCACAATGACGGCACTGGCTTCAAAGTAAATATGGCGCGAGGCCTCGGGCAGCCAATGCGGCGCCAGTGTCGCCACGACGGAATACAACCAGGCTGCGCCGGAACCGACCGCCACCAGGGAGTTCATATCAGGCGTGCGCTGCCAGAGCGCGCGCAGGCCATCGCGGAAGAAATGACGGCCAGGGCCGGCCAGCACCAAGGTCGTCAGAATGCCTTGGATCCAGGCATTGCGTTGCGCGCCCAGCGTGTGCTGAACCAGATCGTGGATAGCGGGCACCATATGGCTGCCCATCTCCAGCAGGAACACAGGCAAGGTCAGAATGAGGGCGGTGAGAAAGGCGCGCTTAAGCCGTTGCCGCTCCTGCTCCTGGCGCGCGCTTTGCTCGGCGGCAACGCGTTCGCGGTCAACAATGACACTGGCGGGATAGCCGGCCGCGGTGACGACGGCCGCCAGCGCCTCGGGTGAAGCGCCGCTGGTTTGCATGCGTATGCTGGCGCGTTCAGTAGCCAGATTGACATTGGCTTCCAGGACGCCGGGTTGCGCGGCAAGTTTTTTCTGTACACGGTTGACGCAGGACGCGCAGGTCATGCCATCAATGGCAAGCTCGACGGCGAGTGTGGCGTCACGGTGATCGGCTTTCGTACTCATGACTTTCTCCGGGGCAGGAATCCAGGTAGTGCTGTTGCGATGTTGGGGCAATGAAGAGCGTTGGCCTGAAGGCCGGAGCTTGCGCTTAGGCACGCGGCCAATACGACTGCCAGGCTTGCATTGTCAACCTTCCCATAATGATAAGGTCAAGCGCTTTATTGCGGCTGGCACGGCGGGCCAGGGGCTGGGATAGAATGAACCGATGCCCTGATGGAAGAGGGTGCTGCAAGCAACGGAGAAAATGACATGGCAATACTGCAATACCAGGTTCCCGATATGAGCTGCGACCACTGCGTGCGCGCCCTGACTGGCGCGATTCAGGAAGCGGTGCCGGGCGCGCAGGTGCAGGCTGACCTCGCCGCCCATACGCTGACGGTGACCGGCACGACGGATGCTGCCGCCGTGGAGCGCGGCATTGCTGCGGCAGATTACGACTTTACCCGCAAGGAGGCGTGAGCATGGCGCGAATGGTGGATGTCGCCGTGATCGGCGCTGGCACGGCCGGACTGGGCGCCTATCGCAGCGCGCGCGATCAGGGGGCCAGTGCCGTCCTGATTGAAAACGGCCCGTTTGGCACTACTTGCGCGCGCGTGGGCTGCATGCCGTCCAAATTGTTGATTGCAGCGGCAGAGGCCGCTCATGCGGCGCGGGATGGCGCTCCATTCGGGGTGCATGTGTCAGGATTGCGGGTAAACGGTGCCGAAGTGCTGGCGCGTGTCCGGCGCGAGCGGGATCGTTTCGTGGGCTTTGTGCTCAAGGGGATGGAAAGTATTCCCGCAGCGGACGTATTGCGCGGCACGGCGCGATTCACCGCGCCTGGCGTTCTGGCGGTCAGCGGCCAGGAAGAGGAAATTCACGCCAGGGCCGTGGTCATCGCGACGGGCTCGGCGCCTTTTATCGCGGATGAGCTGAGCGGTCTGGGAGACCGTGTGCTGATTAATGACAGTCTGTTTGAATTGCCCGACCTGCCGCGCAGCATTGCCGTGTTCGGGCCAGGCGTCATCGGGCTGGAACTGGGGCAGGCCCTGCACAGGCTGGGTGTGCGTACCCGTCTCTTCGGAGCGCGCGGCAGTCTGGGCGGCATCAGTGATCCGGCGGTCAAGGCAGCTGCATTGGCCGCCTTCAAAACTGAAATGGCGCTTGATGTCCGTGCCCAGATGCAGGAAATCAGGCCGGACAATCATGGCGTCTTCATCCGTTTCCTGGATGACGAAGGCCACGAGCAGGAAGAACATTTCGAATATGTGCTGGCGGCGACGGGCCGGCGCCCGAATCTTGCCGCGCTGGATCTGCCCAAAGCAGGATTGGCGCTGGACGCGCGCGGCCGTCTGGCCTACGACCGCAACACCCTGCGTGCCGGTGATAGCGCCGTCTATATTGCTGGCGATGCCAATGGCGACTTGCCGCTATTGCATGAAGCCAGTGATGAGGGCCGCATAGCCGGGCGCAATGCGGCGCGCCACCCCCAGGTAGAACCGGGATTGCGGCGTGCTGGCCTGAGCGTCGTGTTTTCCGAGCCGCAGGTTGCCAGTGCCGGCAAGCGCTACAGCGAGCTGGAACAGGCAGGGGTCGAGTTCGTGATTGGCGAGGTCGATTTTGGCGACCAGGGGCGGGCACGCGTCATGCGGCGCAATGCCGGTTTGTTGCGGGTGTACGCGCAACGCAGCAGTGGCCGCCTGCTGGGCGCGGAACTGGCCGCGCCAGCGGCCGAGCATTTGGGGCATTTGCTGGCCTGGTCGGTACAGCAGCAGATGACCATCGGGCAAATGCTGGAGATGCCGTTTTACCATCCGGTAGTGGAGGAGGGCTTGCGCACGGCCCTGCGTGACGCGCAGGCCAAGCTGGCCCGGGCAAGCTGACCCACCCCCATGCGGAAACTTCAGCCTTGGGCTGGAGGCACAACGATCAAGGCCAGGGCGTGATGAGCGCCCTGGCCTTGATGATTTTTGGCTGCCGGAACGGTCTCCGGCAGCCTGAGCAGAGATGAACTGCTTTATTTGTTTTTGGTTACCAGACCGTAGATGAAGAGCACGATGATGGCGCCGATCACGGAAGCAATCCAGCCTGCTGCCTGCCCGGCTGCATAAAGCCCCAGGCTGCGGCCCAGGAACCCGCCGACGAGAGAGCCGACAATACCGAGAATGGCGGTCATGATAATGCCCATGTCCTGCCTGCCGGGCATGATGGCGCGGGCAATCAGGCCCACGATGAAACCGACCACAATCATGATGATGAAATCCATGCATTTCTCCTGTCTCGTGCGTGATGGTTTGCCAAGGGTGGCAACCCTGATGAGAATCATAACAGTCTAAAATCATCACTTTTATTAATGGCCGCCTTATCCTGGGATGGGCATGTAAGTGTGTGTGAACAGTGCATCATCGTGGCGGCAAATCCATGGCCGGCTTCGCAATGAGGACGATGACGACGGCTGCGCTGGCCGCTACGATGGCGGCAGCCGACCAGCTCCAGTATTGAATGACGCTGCCGACAAGCATCGGGCCGACGATTTGCCCCAGGTTGTTGCCCTGCATTGCCAAACCCATGACCAAGGGCACCAGGATGCTGTTCCTGGCAGCCAGGGGCGCAGCTGATAGCAGTGTTGCGGGAATCAGGCCGCCGACCGCGGCATAGACAATGCACAGCAGAAACGCGGGCGTGCCTGGCAAGACATCCACGAAAATGCCCAGTCCGCTGGCGCCCATGATCAAACTGGCGCCGGCCAGTATCAGCGCGCGCGGCACACCTTTCGACAACAACAGGCCTGCGGCCAGGTTGCCCAGAATATTGGCGGCGATGGCCAGAGCACTCAGTTCGCCTGCGCTCTGGTGCGTGACATTCATGCGTTCCATGAGCAGTACTGGCAGGAAACTGAATAGCGCGAAAAACATCAGGCTGTAGAGGCCGAAGATCGCGGCGATCAGCAGCGGCCCCCGGGCCGTCAGCGTTGCCATGGCATCGCCGGCCAGTTGACGCCATGGTTGCAGACGGCGCATGCCAGCATCGGGCACAGCAATGAATACCGCACATAAGGCCAGCGCAACCATTGCCGCGCAGGCCCACCACAAGGCGCGCCAGCTCTCGAACCAGGGGCCTGCCAGCATCGCCAGCGCCATGCCGGCAGGCATGAAGCAGCTCCACAAGGCCATCACGAGGTTACGCCGGGACGGGGCGGCAAGGACGCCCAGGATGGATGGGGCGGCTACTGTAATCAGTAGGAATCCGGCACCTTCGATAACGCGGGTCCACAGCAGTTCCTCGTATTCTCGCGACAAGGCACCGAGGACACAGCCTGCCAGGACGATCAGCAGGCCCAGGCGCAGCACTCGGCGGGCGCCCATGCGTCCCGTCCAGACACCGGCAAACAGGCCGCCGAGCAGGCCAAGTAACGAAAAGACGCCCACCAGCCTGCCGATGGCCGCGAGGCCCAGGTGCATGTCCGCCTGCAACAGCGGCGCGACAATAACTGCCTTGCCGACTTGCAGAGCGCCGATGATGCCTGCCGCCACGACGACGCCTACGGCGGTCCACGGCGTTGCCGGGAGGGCTGGGGAGGCCGTCAACTGTGCCGGTCGGGTCATGGCCGGACTCCGCCCTGGCGTCCTGCCGCAAGCGCCAGGGCAATCTGCGCAACGTGCCTGCACTGGAAGCGGGCGCCGGCAAGTTCGTTTTCGCTAGGCTTGCGGTAATTGCCCTCAGCATCTTCGGCAAGCGTCGTGGCGCCATAGGGTGAGCCGCCAGTGATTTCGTCCATACGTAACTGCCCCTTGAAG
This sequence comes from Kerstersia gyiorum, assembly GCF_004216755.1. Taxonomy (GTDB): domain Bacteria; phylum Pseudomonadota; class Gammaproteobacteria; order Burkholderiales; family Burkholderiaceae_B; genus Kerstersia; species Kerstersia gyiorum. Next base: position 786,617 of record NZ_SGWZ01000002.1, on the reverse strand, counting down.
CTGTATGGCAGGCCGACAACGAGCATGCCCAGGTGCAGCAGGACAGTATGGGTGGATTGCAAGGTGGTTTCTTGCCCGCCATGCTGACTGCCGGTGGAAGTAAAGGCGCTGCCTACCTTGCCGACCAGTAGGTCTTGGGCCCAGAGTCTGCCGGTGCAGTCGAGGAAGTTTTTCATCTGCGCGGCCATGTTGCCAAAGCGTGTCGGCGTGCCGATGATGATGGCATCGTAGTCAGCCAGTTCGGCGACATCGGCGATTTCTTCATGCTGCGGTATCCGGTAGCCGGCGGCTTGCACCATTGCGGGCGGCACCAGTTCAGGCACCCGCCGCAGGGTGACGGTGGCGGGTGTTTCGCTGACGCCCTGGGCGACGGCCTGCGCCATGGTTTCAATATGCCCGTAGGATGAGTAATAGAGAATGAGTACCTTGGCCATAATGGCTCCTTGTGGAAGGTTCCAAGTATTCTAGGTAGCTCATTCGATCTATCATAACGATATAAATTGATAGCTTTGATCGTTTATTCAGATAATGATAGATCCTCTCACCCTGGATCAAATCCGCACATTCGTGGCTGTGGCGGATCGCGGCGGGTTTCGGGCCGCCGCCCAGAACCTCGCTCGCGTGCAATCGGCGGTCAGCACGAGCATTGCCAACCTGGAAGCGCAGTTGGGCGTGCAGCTATTCGACCGTAGCGGACATCGGCCGGTACTGACGCAAGAAGGGCAGGCCCTGCTGGCCGATGCCCGGGACCTGCTGCTCAGGGTGGACACCATGCGTGCCCGCGCGCGTGGTTTCGGCGCCGGGCTGGAGCACGAACTGGCGCTGGTGGTCGATACCCTGTTTCCATTGGATGTCGTGGGTGTCGCGCTTAGGGCCGTCCATGCCAGATATCCGACGGTGACGCTACGCGTGGCTGTTGAACCCCTCGGCTACCCGGCCCAGGCGCTGATAGAGCGGCGCTGCAACCTGGCCATTATGGTGGGTGAGGATTTTCGCGAGCCACGTATCAGCCTGGAAGCGTTGGCCCCTGTCGCACAGGTGGCCGTGACCGCGGCAGATCACCCGTTGGCGATGGTGGAGACTGGCCGCCTGCTGGGTCTGGCGGAATTGGCCGAACATATGCAGATCGTGCTGGAAGATCCCACCTTGCTATCGGCTGGCCGGACTTTCGGTGTGTTGTCGCCAAGAACCTGCCGGGTGACGACCCAGGAAGCCAAACATGCCTTGATCAGGGCAGGCGTCGGCTGGGGAAGGTTGCCCCTCTGGCTGGTCGAACCGGAATTGCAGGAAGGCAAACTGGTGCGTATCAGGACCGATGCGCTGGGGCGGCAGGGCGAGGGGGTTCTGGAAAGCTATCTGGCGCGGCGGCTGGATCAACCCAACGGCCCGATAGCAAGATTCCTGGCTGACACCCTGCTCAGCCTGGTGCGGCAAGACAACGTTTGAATCCGCCGTATTGTCTGTCAGACCAGTCATGCGATAGCGCGAGACAGGCAGGCAGCGACACGGCCGGTTCTGTCGTGTGCGGCGGGGCGGAGACCGCAGTCATTGAATGGTGCGTGACGGATGGTCTCGACCCAGCGGGCCGGTTCATTGGCCCGCCGGTTCGATTCAAGGCCGTGTTTTGAGCCGACGCGGGATGATCAGGCCGGAGAGGCACTGGCGTCGATGGCTGGCAGGGCGCGGAACCCTACGCACAGGCGATTCCAGGCATTGATGACACCAATCGCAAGCGTGAGTTTGGTCATCTCCGCCTCTGTAAAAAAGGCCCGCAATGCGTCATAGGCTGCATCCGGCGCATGGGTCTGCGATACCAGCGTCAAGGATTCCGTCCAGCCCAGTACGGCGCGTTCGCGCTCGTCGAAAACCGGCGATTCGCGCCAGACGCTGACCAGGTGGATTTTCTGCTCGCTGAAGCCGTCATGACGCGCTTCCTTGACGTGCATGTCCACGCAAAACGCGCATCCATTGATCTGGGACGCGCGCAGATTGATCAGGTGGATGAGATCGGGCGCCAGTCCGGATTCCTCGGTCAGGTATTGCGAAACGGAGGAAAGCGCCTGGTAGGCGTCGGGTGCGGCTTTGGCGAAATTGAAGCGGTTTTGCATGGCATGCTCCTGAGAATGGAAGGCAAGGGTTCAGGCTTTCTGGATGGGAATGCGCTCGTGCGCCTGTAGGAACGAGCCACTGCGTTTGGCGATGGAGCCGTCATCGAGCGCGCTGACGTCGGCAATAATGCTGGCGATGCTGACGGACCTGAGTTCGGCGCGATAGGCCTGTTCGGCGCGTTGCATGGCGGTGTTGATGCGGCAGGGGCCGGCAAGCATTGCGCAACCCGGCGGCAGGGGATTGGGGCCGCGGCGGCGTATTTCCTGGCAGCGAAAGGCCGGTCCGGCGCCTTCCACGGCCAGGACAATATCCAATAGTGAAATCTCAGCCGGGGCGCGGCCGAGCCGATATCCGCCCTTGGGGCCAGGCAGGGTCTGGAGAATACCGGCAGCGGACAGTGCCTGCAGATGCTTGAGCAGATAGCTGGGCGATACCCCATGGTATTCGGCCAGGGCCGCCGCCGAGAGCAAGCCTGCGGGGGAAAGTCCCGCCAGCAGCGTCACACTGTGGATGGCCTGTTCTACGCCGTCGCTGAGTTTCATGAAGTTTGCCCTTTAATCATGGATATATTTTATCCATGATTAAAGGGGATGAGCAAGACAATAGAATCCGGCCTTGCGGGCAGGCGCCGGCTGGCTTGGCACTGATAAAAAATGCCCCCACGCTGCGCCTGCGGCTTGCTGCCCCCCGAGGGGGCGTTTTTGTCTTGGGAGCGGCCCGGCGACAAAAAACGGCATGCAGGCTGGGCCGCATGCCGTTCATGGTCCGTCAGTATCGGTCAGGACTGGCCATCCATGCCGCTATGGCGCAGCAGGGCATCCATGCTGGGGTCCCGCGCACGGAACGCGCGGAAGGATTCGGCGGCCGGGCGCTCGCCGCCCACGGCCAGAATCTCCTTGCGGAAACGCGTGCCAGTGGCAGCATCCAGCGTTGAATTGCCGCTGGCGCCAGCGGCTTCTTCGAACGCGGCATAGGCATCGGCAGACAGAACTTCCGCCCATTTGTAGCTGTAATAGCCAGCGCCATAGCCGCCCGCGAACAGGTGCGAGAAGCTGTTGGGGAAGCGGTGCCAGGCGGGCGGGAACAATACCGCCACTTCCTTGCGCACAGCGTCCAGCACCGACAGCACGTCCGCCATGGCCATGGGCCGTACCTGTTGATGCAGCAGGATATCGAACAGCGAAAACTCGATCTGGCGCAGCATTTGCATGCCGCCCTGGAAGTTGCGCGCTGCCAGCAGCTTGTCGAATAGTTCGCGCGGTAAGGCTTCGCCGGTATCCACGTGGGACGACAGCGTTTGCACAACCTCCCATTCCCAGCAGAAGTTCTCCATGAACTGGGAAGGGAGTTCGATGGCGTCCCATTCCACCGCCGAAAACGCCGACAGGGCCGGTTCATCGACTTCGGACAGCAGCGCATGCAAGGCGTGGCCGCTTTCATGGAACAGGGTGATGACGTCATCGTGCGTCAGCAGTGCCGGGCGGCCGTCCTGTGGACTGGCGAAATTGCAAATCAGGTAGGCAACCGGCGTCTGCACGCCAGGCGCTGCAAGGCGCCGGTTACGCTCACCATCGACCCAGGCGCCGCCTTGCTTGCCGGCGCGGGCATACAGGTCCATGTGCAGGTGGCCGAGCACCGTGCCATCGGCGTCGGTGACAGCGAAGCTGCGCACATCCGGATGCCAGCCCGGCAGGTGTGCCGGTTGCAAAGACACGCCAAACAGAGAGCGGGCGACACCGAACAGGCCTTCCAGCACGCGCGGCAAGGTGAAATAACGTTTTACCGTATCGTCAGAATAGGCGTAGCGGTTTTCGCGCAGGCGTTCTGCCGCGAAGGGCACGTCCCAGGGTTCCAGCGGGTCCAGGGCGAGCTGTTCACTGGCATAGGCGCGCAAAGCTGCCAGGTCCTGTTCTGCATAAGGCCGGGCGCGGCGGGCCAGGGTTCGCAGGAAATCCGTTACCTGCGCCGCGTTGTCGGCCATGCGGGTTTCCAGGCGCAAGGCGGCATAATCCGCGTAGCCCAGCAACTGTGCTTCTTCAGTGCGCAAGGCCAGCAATTGCTCGATCTGCGGGCCGTTGTCGTAGCGGGCATCACCGTTTTCCGAGGCGACGGTGGCATAGCCGCGATACAGCGCTTCGCGCAACGAGCGGTCGCGCGCATATTGCATGACCGGCAGGTAGCACGGCATTTTCAGCGTCAGTTTCCAGCCGCTCTTGCCGTCTTCCTGTGCCGCATTGCGAGCCGCCTGGCGCACATCTTCGGGCAGGCCATCCAGACGCGCCGCGTCTTCGACATACAGCGCCCAGGCGTCGATGGCATCCAGCACGTTCTCGGAGAACTTTTGTGACACCTGCGCCTGTTGCTCGGAATTGCGTGCATATTGTTCGCGCGCCGCACCTTCCAGCGCTACGCCGCCGAGGCGGAAATCACGCAAGGCGAGGTCGAGCACGCGCTGGCGCGCCGGACTCCAGCCACCCGCCTGATGCAGGCGCAGATACTGCTTGTAGAGGCCTTCATGCAAACCGGTCCAGGTCGAGAACTCGCTGACCTTGGGCAGCATCTCGTTATAGGCTGCGCGCAGCTCAGGCGTGTTGACGACCGAGTTCAGGTGGCCGACCACCGACCACGCACGCCATAGCTGTTCCGACGCCAGTTCCAGCGGCAGTACGACCGCATCCCAGGTGGCAGGCAATTCGGGCGAGGCGGCATGTTCGACGGCTTGCCGGGCGTTCTGCAGCAGCTGGTCGATGGCTGGGGCGATATGCGCCGGCTCGATGGCGGCATAGTCGATATGCGCCGCAACCGGCACCATCAGGGGGTTGTTATTCAACACGGCGTTCTCGGTCATGCCTTGCCTTGCTCCTGGAGCTGGCGTTCCGCAGCTTCCACGGTGTTGACCAGCAGCATGGCGATGGTCATGGGGCCCACGCCGCCGGGGACGGGAGTGATCGCGCCGGCCACTTCGCTGGCAGACGCGAAATCCACATCACCGCAGAGCTTGCCGTCCGCGCCGCGGTTGATGCCGACGTCGATGACGACGGCACCGGGCTTGACCATGTCGCCGGTGACGATGCCGGGGCGGCCGGTGGCCACGACCAGGACGTCGGCACGGCGCGTGTGCGCCGCCAGGTCGCGGGTTTTGGAGTTGCACAGCGTGACCGTCGCGCCTTCGGCCAGCAGCAGCATGGCCATGGGTTTGCCGACGATATTGCTGGCGCCCACGATGACTGCCTCGGCGCCGCGCAGCGCGACATTTTCATGGGCCAGCATCTTCATGACGCCGTAGGGCGTGCAGGGCCGGAACAGCGGCTTGCCCGTCATCAGCAGGCCGGCATTGGCAATATGGAAGCCATCGACATCCTTTTCGGGTGCGATGGTTTCGATCACCGTGTGGGCATCAATATGCTTGGGCAGCGGCAGCTGCACCAGGATGCCGTGGATGGCAGGGTCGGCATTCAGAGCACGCACGCGTTCCAGCAGGGCTGCCTGGCTCAGATCGGCCGGATAGCGCTCCATGACGGAATGGAAACCGGCTTTCTCGCAGGCAGCGACCTTGTTGCGGACATATACCTGGGAGGCAGGGTCCTCGCCTACCAGGACGACGGCCAGCCCGGGCTTGATGCCGGCGGCGGTCAGGCTGGCGGCGCGGACGGCGGCTTCTTCCCGGATTTGCTGGGCCAGGGCGGAGCCGTTGATAATGCGTGCGGTCATTGGGACTATCCGTTAATTGTTGTTCAGGGCCACCTTCATCAGGTCGGCCACAGTGGTTACTTGAAGTTTTTCCATGATGTTGGCGCGATGCGCCTCGACGGTCTTGATGCTGATGCCAAGATCGTCAGCAATCTGCTTGTTCAGGCGGCCGGCGACGATGCGCTCAAGCACTTGCTGTTCGCGCGCGGTCAGGCGGCCCAGCATGGCTTCACGGTTGCGGCGGGTCTGAACCTGGTCGTGGCGTTCCGCGGCCTGTTCCAGCATCCGGCCCACAATCTGGCGCAGGTCGGATTCATTGAAGGGTTTTTCCAGGAAGTCGGCTGCGCCTTTCTTCATGCTGGCCACGGCCATGGGCACGTCGCCGTGGCCCGTGATGAAGATGATGGGAATCGGGGCCTTGCGCGCCAGCAGTTGCTCCTGCAACTCCAGGCCGCTCATGCCGGGCATGCGCACATCGGCGATCAGTACCGCGAGTTGCCCCGGGTCGTACTGGGACAGGAAGACTTCGGCGTTATCGAAGGCTGTCACACGGTAGCCATTGGCTTCGAGCAACCAGCGCAGTGAGTCGCGTACTGCCTCGTCGTCATCAACGATATAAACCATGCCGGCGGACTGGGGGGTGCTCATGCGTGCTTCTCCTCGGACTTAGCCTCTGGCTGGACCGTTTCCGGCGCGGCGCAGGGCAGGGTGAACCTGAATATGGTACCTCCGGTAGGATTGGACTGTGCCCAAAGCCTGCCGTGGTGAGACTCTATTATTGTGCGACAGATATTCAGCCCCATGCCCAGGCCTTCGGACTTGGTGCTGAAAAATGGTTCGAACAGGCGCTGCGGGTCGGCCAGGCCGTGGCCGGCGTCGATGACCGACACCCCGACCAACGCACCTTCCCGGCGCAGTTCCACGCGCAGGATGTCTATCTCGCTGTTTTCCATGGCTTCCAGGCCATTCTTCAGCAGATTGAGCAATACCTGTTCGATCAGGATGGGGTCGGCCAGCACGTTGGGGAGATCTCTTTCGATATCCTGGACGATGCTGATCCGCCGTTTGCGGGCGTCGATATCGGCGAACGCCACGGCATTTTCCAGTATGCCCAGCATGGAAACGCTTTGGCGGCGAGGCTCGCTGCGTTTCACGAATTCGCGGATGCGGCTGATGATCTTGCCGGCGCGTTCGGCCTGCATGGCCGCTTTTTCCAGCGCGGGCAGCAGCGAATCGGGATCGGTGCGCCCAGCACGGACCATCGCGACGGCTCCCATACTATAGTTGGTGATGGCCGTGAGCGGCTGGTTCAGTTCGTGCGCCAGCGACGAAGCCATCTCGCCCATGGTGGTCAGGCGGCTGGTGAGCTGGATTTTCTCACGCTGTACGCGCGAGGCTTCTTCGTGGTCACGCCGTTCAGTGATGTCGCGAGCCACTTGCAGCCTGACTTTGCGGCCGTCCGTCCAGGCCAGGATGCGATGGCGAACTTCGAACCAGCGCTGCGCCGATTGCGAAAAAATTTCTATGGATTCATCGGTGTAGCGGCCGCGCCGGCCGCCCAGCAATTCTTCGTGGCCGTTGGCGTGGGCGCCGAAAACGCGGCGATAAGTGCGGTTGGCGAACAGCAGCTCCATGCCTTCCTGCTTGTCGGACGTCACGGAAATTGCGTCGTCCAGGCCTTCCAGCACCGTCATAAAGCGTTCGTGCGCAGCCGTCAGGGCCTCGCGGATGCGCTTGGGCTCGGTGATGTCCGTCATGGAGGTCATCCAGCCGATCTGCTTGCTGTCCGGGTCCAGCAGCGGGGAAACGTACATGCGGGCGGTGAAGCGCGAACCATCGCGGCGCTGGGCTTCGACTTCCAGGCCGCTGCTGGGCGTGTTGCCGGACAGAACCAGGTCCATCGTGTGCTGGTGGGCCTCGAAGCGACCGGGCACCCAATAAGGGAAGGGGGGCCGCCGGCCGACGAGATCCGCCTCGTTCCAGCCTATCATGCGACAGAAGGCGGGATTGACGTAGGCGATGCGACCATCCATGTCGATCACCCGCATGCCGGTAGACATGGAGTTTTCCATGGCGCGACGGAAACTGGTTTCCGCAATCAGCGCGGCCTCGGCATTCCAGCGGTAACGGGTATAGCGCCACAGCGCCAGCAGGCTGATGACAATGACCACCGACAGGCCGATCACGACCCACAGCAGGCGTTGCTGGCGGATTTCCTGGTCGATGGTGACGAACATGACGCTGTCGTCGCGCAGGTGCTGCAACCAGAAGAAGGCGCCCATCACGCACAAATAGAGTCCCAGCACCAGGACGGGGGTGAGCCAGTACCAGCCGCGCCGGCGGGTGCGCGCATGGTTGTGGAACTGAGTCGTGATGGAAGGTTTGGGCGTACTGGCCATTGTCTCTTTTGTTTCCGATTCGCCGGCATTTTAGAACACGAGCCTGCCGACACGGCACGGAATATGCCATCAAATGAGGGATCGCGCCGCAATCTTGCTGCTGGCGCTGCGGCTGGCGGCGTCCGGGGCTTGCGCCGGAGGACCGGCAGGGGATTGCGGCGCGGTTGCCGACAGGCCGGCGTAACGCGCTGGAACAGCGCTTCGGCCGCGAGAGTCCATTTTTTATATTATGAAATATAATCTCGCTTCGTGAAAAATCGCTTGCTCCGCTACAGTGTCTTTCCTAGAATGCGTTTGCGATAACGATATGCTAGGTTACGAAAGGAAAGCCCCTGGTGTTCATGCCAGCGCTTGCCTGCCACGGTCCTGCGAGGGCTTTTTGCTCAAAGCTTGACGACTGACAAGTTTCGCCCGGTTTCGCATCCCCACGACGCGCAACGGGCGGCGCATGATAGGTAAAGTGGCCAAGATAGCCAGCTCAAGCTGGCAGCCTGGGCAAAGTAGCGCAGAAATCTGGATCAAGCCGGTAACTCCCGGCTTCGCCCGTCCATCCGAAGATAAGGAGACACCTTATGTCCGCACAAGAGAACGTCGATCAAAGCTCGACGGCGCAAGACATCGACAGCCTCGAAACCCAGGAATGGCTTGATGCCCTGGCCGCGGTACTGGAACAGGAGGGGCCGGAACGCGCCCACTTCCTGATTGAACGCCTGATCGACCAGGCACGCCGTTCGGGCGCCCATATTCCTTTTTCGCCCAACACCGCATACGTCAATACGATTCCGGAAGCGCTGCAGCCCGGCCATCCCGGCAACCTCGAACTGGAAGCCCGCATCCGCGCCTACGTGCGCTGGAACGCCATGGCCATGGTCGTGAAGGCCAATCGCCACACGCCGCCCGATGGCGGTGACCTCGGCGGCCACCTGGCTTCGTTCGCGTCGCTGGCTACCATGATTGGCACGGGCCAGAACCATTTCTGGCACGCGGATACCGAAGAGCATGGTGGCGACCTGGTGTACTTCCAGGGCCACTCGTCGCCCGGCATCTATGCTCGCGCCTACCTGGAAGGCCGCCTGAGCGACGAACAGCTGGACAATTTCCGCCAGGAAGTCGATGGCAAGGGCCTGTCGTCCTACCCGCACCCGAAGCTGATGCCGGAATTCTGGCAGTTCCCGACGGTGTCCATGGGCCTGGGCCCCTTGATGGCCATTTACCAGGCCCGTTTCCTGAAGTATCTGCATGCCCGTGGCATCGCCGACACCAGCAAGCGCAAGGTCTGGGTGTTCTGCGGCGACGGCGAAATGGACGAGCCGGAATCCAAGGGCGCAATCAGCCTGGCCGCACGCGAAAAGCTCGACAACCTGATCTTCGTCATCAACTGCAACCTGCAGCGCCTGGACGGCCCTGTGCGTGGCAACGGCAAAATCATCCAGGAACTGGAAGGCGACTTCCGTGGCGCCGGCTGGAACGTGATCAAGCTGATCTGGGGTGGCTACTGGGATCCGCTCCTGGCGCGCGACAAGGAAGGTATCCTGCGCAAGATCATGGAAGACACCGTCGATGGTGAATACCAGGCCTACAAGGCCAACGACGGCAAGTTCGTGCGCGAAAACTTCTTCGCCAAGCACCCCAAGCTGCTGGAAATGGTCGCCCGCATGAGCGACAACGATGTCTGGCGCCTGAATCGTGGCGGCCATGACCCCCATAAGGTCTACGCTGCGTTCAAGTCGGCCACCGAACACGGCGGCCAGCCCACCGTCATCCTGGCCAAGACCATCAAGGGCTATGGGCTGGGCCATGACGGCCAGGCCAAGAACCCGACGCACCAGAAGAAGAAGCTGGATCTGGACGCCATCCGCGAATTCCGCGACCGCTTCAATATCCCGGTGCCGGACGACAAGCTCGAAGAGCTGCCGTACTTCAAGCCTGCCGAAGAATCGGCGGAAATGAAGTACCTGCGCGAACGCCGCGAAGCCCTGGGCGGCTACCTGCCCAAGCGTCGCCGCGTTTCCGACGAAAAGCTGCCCGTGCCTGCCCTGGATACCTTCAAGGCTGTGCTGGAGCCGACCGCCGAAGGCCGCGAGATCTCGACCACGCAGGCGTTCGTGCGCATCCTGAACCAGATTCTGCGCGACAAGAACCTGGGCCCCCGCGTCGTGCCTATCCTGGCCGACGAATCCCGTACCTTCGGTATGGAAGGCCTGTTCCGCCAGATCGGCATCTACGCGCCGGAAGGCCAGAAGTACGTGCCGGTCGATAAAGACCAGGTCATGTACTACAAGGAAGCCGCCAACGGCCAGCTGTTGCAGGAAGGGATCAACGAAGCGGGCGCATTCAGCTCCTGGATCGCCGCGGCAACGTCGTACTCGACGAACAACCGCGTCATGATCCCGTTCTATATCTATTACTCGATGTTCGGGTTCCAGCGTATCGGCGATCTGGCCTGGGCGGCCGGCGACATGCAGGCACGCGGCTTCCTGCTGGGCGGCACTGCCGGCCGTACCACGCTGAACGGCGAAGGCCTGCAGCACGAAGACGGCCACAGCCACATCCAGTCGGCCCTGATCCCGAACTGCGTGTCCTATGACCCGACCTTCGGCCACGAACTGGCCGTCATCATCCAGCGCGGTCTCAAGCGCATGGTAGAAGACCAGGAAAACGTCTTCTACTACATCACGGTGATGAACGAAAACTATGCCCAGCCCGGCCTGAACGAAGGCGACGAGGAAGGCATCATCCGCGGTATGTACAAGCTGAAGGCTGGCGGCGAAGGCAAGCTGCGCGTGCAGTTGCTGGGTTCGGGCACCATCCTGCGCGAATCGCTGGCTGCACAGGACCTGCTGAGCGAAGACTGGGGCGTTGCCGCCGACGTCTGGAGCGTGACCAGCTTCACCGAGCTGCGCCGCGACGGCCTGGATGCCGAGCGCCAGGCCCTGCTGAACCCGGAAGCCGAAGCGCCCAAGCCCTATGTGACCCAGGTGCTGGAGCAAAGCGAAGGCCCGATCGTCGCGTCGACCGACTACATCAAGATGTTCGCCGACCAGATCCGTCCGTTCGTTCCGGAAGGCCGCCGCTATCATGTGCTGGGCACCGACGGCTATGGCCGTTCGGACTACCGCTACAAGCTGCGCGAGCACTTCGAGGTTGATCGTCACTTCATCGTCCTGGCCGCGCTCAAGTCGTTGGCAGACGAAGGCAAGCTGCCGCGCGCCAAGGTGGCCGAAGCCATCAAGAAGTACGGCATCAACCCGAACAAGGCCAATCCGCACTACGCGTAAAGGGGACATAAGACATGAGCAATCTCGTTGAGATCAAAGTGCCGGATATTGGCGACTTCGACAGCGTCGAAGTGATCGAAGTGATGGTCGCCGTTGGCGACACGATCGAAGCCGAGCAAAGCCTGATTACGGTGGAGTCGGACAAGGCCTCGATGGAAATCCCGGCGTCGCAAGGCGGTGTGGTGAAGTCGGTCAAGGTCAATGTCGGCGACAAGGTCAAGGAAGGTTCGGTGATCCTGGAAGTGGAGGCAGGTGCCTCCGCCCAGGCCGCGCCTGCCAAGGCTGAGGCAGCGGCCGCACCGGCCAAGGCCGAAGCCGCGCCAGCCCCAGCGCCTGCCGCAGCCCCCAAGGCTGAAACGGCACCTGCGCCTGTTCAAGCCAGCACCGAAAAGCCGGTGCCTACCGCGGCGCTGGCCCCGGCCGATCTGTCTGGCAACAAGCTTGCCCATGCTTCGCCGTCGGTGCGCAAGTTCGCCCGCGAGCTGGGCGTGGACTTGCTCAAGGTACAAGGCAGCGGCCCCAAGAGCCGTGTCACGCACGACGACGTCCGCAAGTTCGTCAAGCAGGCGCTGTCTGCCGGTGCTGCACCGCAGGCCGGAGCCGTTGCCAGTGCCGATGGCGCTGCGCTGGGCTTGTTGCCCTGGCCGAAGGTGGACTTCACCAAGTTTGGCCCGATCGAAGCCAAGCCGCTGTCGCGCATCAAGAAGATTTCCGGTGCCAACCTGCATCGCAACTGGGTCATGATCCCGCACGTCACCAATAATGACGAAGCGGACATCACGGAACTGGAAGCGCTGCGCGTGACCTTGAACAAGGAATACGAAAAGGCAGGGGTGAAGTTCACCATGCTGGCATTCCTGATCAAGGCCGTGGTTGCTGCACTGAAGAAATTCCCCGAGTTCAACGCCTCCCTGGATGGCGACACCCTGGTGCTCAAGCAGTACTACCACATCGGCTTTGCCGCCGATACGCCCAACGGGCTGGTGGTGCCGGTGATCCGCGATGCCGACCAGAAGGGTATTGTCGAACTGGCCAAGGAAATGTCCGAGCTGGCCAAGAAGGCTCGCGATGGCAAGCTGTCGCCGTCCGAAATGCAGGGCGGCTGCTTCTCCATTTCGTCGCTGGGTGGTATTGGTGGCACGCACTTCACGCCCATCATCAATGCGCCTGAAGTCGCGATCCTGGGGGCTTCCCGTTCGTATCAGAAGCCTGTCTGGGACGGCAAACAATTCGTGCCGCGCCTGACGCTGCCGCTGTCGCTGTCCTACGACCACCGCGTCATCGACGGCGCCGCCGCCGCCCGCTTCAATGCGTACCTGGGCGCGCTGCTGGCCGATTTCCGCCGCATCGCACTGTGAGGACTGGGATATGAGCAATCTTGTTGAGATCAAGGTACCGGATATCGGTGACTTCGACAGCGTCGAAGTGATCGAAGTCCTGGTCGCGGTCGGCGACACGATCGAAGCCGAGCAAAGCCTGATTACGGTGGAGTCGGACAAGGCCTCGATGGAAATCCCGGCGTCGCAAGGCGGTGTGGTGAAGTCGGTCAAGGTCAATGTCGGCGACAAGGTCAAGGAAGGTTCGGTGATCCTGGAAGTGGAGGCAGGCGCCTCCGCCCAGGCCGCGCCTGCCAAGGCTGAGGCAGCGGCCGCTCCGGCCAGGGCCGAAGCCACCTCTGCGCCCGCGGCGGCCAGTGCCGAGCCGGCGCCGCAGGCGGCCAGCTTTGCCGGTTCCGCCGACATCGACGTCGATGTCGTGGTGCTGGGCGCGGGCCCCGGCGGCTACTCCGCTGCGTTCCGCGCAGCGGATCTCGGCCTGAAGGTCGCGCTGGTCGAACGCTACAGCACGCTGGGTGGTGTCTGCCTTAACGTGGGCTGCATTCCGTCCAAGGCGTTGCTGCACAGTGCTTCCATCATCGACGAGGCTCGCGCCCAGGCCGCTCACGGCATCAGCTTCGGCGAACCCGTGATCGACCTGGACAAGCTGCGCAGCTTCAAGGAAGGCGTCATCGCCAAGCTGACTGGCGGTCTGGCCGGCATGGCCAAGGCCCGCAAGGTTGAAGTGGTGCAGGGCACCGGGCTGTTTGCCGACCCGCACCACATCAAGGTGGCGTTGGCGGCGGGCGGTGAAAAAGTGGTGCGATTCAAGCACGCCATTATTGCCGCAGGCAGTCAGTCGGTGAAACTGCCGTTCCTGCCGGATGACCCGCGCGTGGTGGATTCCACCGGTGCGCTGGAACTGCGCAGCCAGCCGAAGAAGATGCTCATCGTCGGCGGTGGCATCATCGGCCTGGAAATGGGCACGGTGTACTCCGCGCTGGGCGCACGCCTGGATGTCGTCGAAATGCAGGATGGCCTGATGCAAGGCGCTGACCGCGATATGGTCAAGGTCTGGCAGAAGCACAATGCTGCGCGTTTCGATAATATCTGGCTGAAGACCAAGACGGTGGGCGCTGAAGCCCGCGAAGATGGCATCTATGTCAGTTTCGAAGGCGAGGGCGCGCCGACCGAGCCGCAACGCTACGACCTGGTACTGCAAGCCGTCGGCCGTCGGCCCAATGGCAACCGCATCGACGCCGACAAGGCCGGCGTGCGTGTCGACGAACGCGGCTTCATCGCCGTGGACGAACAGCTGCGTACCAACGTGCCGCATATCTTCGCCATCGGCGACATCGTCGGCCAGCCCATGCTGGCGCACAAGGCGGTGCATGAGGCGCACGTGGCAGCCGAAGTCATTGCAGGCGAAAAGGCGGCTTTCGAACCGCGCGTCATCCCGTCGGTGGCTTACACCGATCCGGAAGTGGCGTGGGTCGGCCTCACCGAAGATGATGCCAAGAAGCAGGGCGTAAAGATCACCAAGGGCGTGTTCCCCTGGGCTGCTTCCGGCCGTGCGATTGCCAACGGCCGCGACGAAGGCTTCACCAAGCTGATTTTCGACGCCGAGACGCATCGCGTGCTGGGCGGCGGCATCGTCGGCACGCATGCCGGCGACTTGATCAGCGAAGTGGCCCTGGCCGTGGAAATGGGCGCGGACAGCGTGGACATCGGCAAGACCATCCACCCGCACCCGACGTTGGGCGAATCGGTGGGCATGGCGGCCGAAGCCGCCGAAGGCCATTGCACCGATCTGCCGCCGGTACGCAAGAAATAGACCTGCACGGTTAGTCGCGCGGCGCCGCCATTACCGGGGCGCCGGCCTGAATGCCTCCCGCAAGGGAGGCATTTTTCGTTGCTGGCAAGACCTGCTTGCACGGGATGGCGCTGAAGCCAGGAAGACAATAGGTTCGGTCGTTGCACGCGCGAGTCGCGCAGAGGCCCGTGCATTCCGCCAGCAACACAGGTTTTCCTGTGTCGGGCCTGCTTCAGACCGTCATTCGGCGGCCAGGCCGAAACCCATGATGACTGGCCGACCAGGCGACGGCCAGCGCGAGCAACGCCAGCGCGACCAATGCCCAAGGCAGCGAGGCCGCCCCCTGGCGCTCCAGCAAGATGCCGCCGAGCACGCCTCCACCGGCAACCGCCAGATTGAATATCGTCACCAACATGGATTGCGCTACGTCCGCTGCGTCTCCTGATACATCCGCCAGCGCGGTTTGCAGCAGCGTCGGCGCACCGCCGAAGGTCAGGCCCCAGGCGACTACGCCCATGAGAACGGCGCCAACGGACGCGCCCGCCAAACCCAGAACCAGCGCCGCAACAACGAACACCACCAGGCTCGACAGCGTCAGCATGCGCAGATGACGATCGACCAGCAGGCCCGTGCCCCAGATGCCCGCGACGGACGCTGCGCCAAACAGCAGTAATACCGCATCGACACGCTGCCCAAGGCCTGCAGCAGCCAGGTACGGCGCAATGTAGGTGTAGAGCGTGTTATGCGCCAGCATCCAGGCGAACAGCACCAGCAGCACCGGACGCAGGCCAGGCAGGGTGACGACGCGGCGGATGGGCAGACGCTGCCCGGCTGATTGCCCGGCGAAATCAGGCACTGCCAGCCGTACCCACAGGCACAGCAGAAGCGACAGGCCCGACATGATCCAGAAAATGCCGCGCCAGTCGGACAAGGTACCCAGCCAGGTTCCAAGTGGCACGCCAAGCGCCAGCGCGACAGGCTGCCCGACGCCAGCCAGCGCCAGCGCCCGCCCTTGCAAGCGGGGCGGCACCAGCCGCCGGGCATAGCCGGCCAGCAGCCCCCAGATGACGCCGGCGGCCATGCCGGCAACGAAGCGCGCGGCCAGCGTCAACCAGTAATGGCTGGACAGGGCAGTAATGGTGTTGAACACTAGCAGGCTGCCGATAGCCGCCAAGAAAAGAGGGCGGCGATTCCATCCACGTGTCGCGGCGATAAGCGGAATGGCCGCCAGCACCGATCCGAGGGCATACAGCGTTACCAGTTGTCCGGCCAGGGCTTCGGAGACTCCGAGGCCGCGCCCGATTTGCGGCAACAGCCCAGCGGGCATGGTTTCCGTCATGATGGTGATGAAACCGGCCATTGTGAAGGCCAGCAGCTTTCCGACAGGCAAGCCAGCGGTATGGGACGCAGGCAGGGCAGCATCTTGTTCAGCGCGGCTCATCCGGTGATTGCTCCAGAGAGGGGGCCGCCTGCGAGATAAGAGGCGGCCATGTCCTTGTCGCCGTGCCCTGCAGCCAGGACACGTTCAAAACGCCCCAGCCCGGCCTGTGCGCCATCCAGTTGTATGCCCGAGCGTTTTGCGGCATCCACGATCAGACGGGCATCCTTCGTGGCATTTGCAATGGAAAAACTGGTGCTGTAATCGTCCGCCAGAATGGCAGCCGCTTTCACCTGGAAATAGCCGCTGTCCATCGGGCCGCCAGTGACGGCATCCAGCACTAGCGCGGGCGCTACGCCCAGCGCCTTGGCCAGCAGCAGGCTCTCTGCCAGCCCATGCGTCAGCGCGAATGCCCAATTGTTGAGCGCTAGCTTCAGGCGGCTGCTCATGCCTGTTTGCTCCGATACCCAGAGCGTGCGCTTGCCTATGGCGTCGAAGACGGGCTGCACTGCGTCACGCTGCGCGACAGGGCCGGATGCCAGAATGACCAATTGGGCGGCTTCCGCCGGCTGGCGGGTGCCTTGTACCGGCGCGTCGTAAAACACCAGGCCAAATTGACGGGCCAATTCGGCCAGGGTGTCGATACCTTCGACCCCGACCGTGCCCAGTTGCAGCCAGATTGCCCCGGAGCGCAAGGCCGGTGCCGCCGCTTGCAGCACTGCCTGCACGCTGGAGCCGTCCTTGAGTACGGTGATGATAATACTGGCGCCCTGTACGGCTTCGGCTGGGCTGTTGAAGGCCAGGATGCCTGGCGCAGCCAATGCCTGCGCCTTGGGCTTCGTGCGATTCCAGGCGTGTACCGTGAATCCGCGCTTGTTCAAGTTGCGCGCAATCGGGGCGCCTATCAGGCCGGTGCCAAGCACGGCAATGGTGGGAAGTGGGCGTATGCTCATGAGAAGTCCTTGCGATGAACGATAAAAACATATTGGAATGATCATTCCAATATGGCCGAAAGAAAAACCCGAAACGCTGCGCTATGGGCAGCGGCCCGGGCGGGTAGTTATAAAGTGTCTAGTGCTACGTCGATCACATCCATCAGGCATTGCCGGCGCTGAGGGGCCGGGCTGCCTTTACCAAGCACCCGCATTCCCTGCGCAGTGTTGACGAAGAAACGCGCCAGGGCGTGGGCGGGCCTGACAGCGGCCAAGGTGCCTGATTGCTGCCCGCGTTGAATCAATTTCTCCAGTGCTGCTTGCAGACGCTGGAAGTTGTGCATCACCAGCTCGGCCACGGCTTCGTCATGGCCAGCCAGCTCCAGCGTGGCGTTGGCAACCAGGCAACCACGTTTCTGCGGGTCGCCCAGTTCATCTTCGGCAATGCGCATCAGGAACTGCCGGATCAGGTCCTTTGGGGCTCCTGGGCCAGACAACAACGTCACGTTGGCAGTAGTCACTGCCTCATAGCGGCGCAGCGCCTGTTGATACAGCCCCTGCTTGTTCTCGAAAGTGCTGTACAGGCTGCTGCGCGACAGCCCGGTGCCTTCTACCAGATCCTGTACCGAGGTGGCGGCATAGCCGCGCAACCAGAATACGCGCATCGCGGCATCGGCGATTTCGTCGGGTTCGAACTCTTTGCTACGCATGGCATCAACTTATTTGGAATGATCGTTCCAAATAATATAAAGTGTGGGCAGGAGGGCGTCAAGCGCTGGACGATACCGATGCGCCCGCAACGGGTAAATGGCTGTCGTCGGAAGGCATCGCGCTGTCTGGCTGTTTCATGCGCCGGTTGCCGGTGTTGGCAAGGTGATGCCTTTGCGTACGGCTGGCCGCTGCGCCACGCGTTCATGCCAGGCTGACAGGTGCGGGTAGCGGCTGAAATCGAAGTTGATGATGCGCGCAATATGTGTCCAGCCGAAATGTGCGATATCGGCAATCGAGTAATCCTCCCCGGCCAGATAAATATGCCGGGCCAGGTGGCTGTCCAGCACGGAGAAGACGCTGTTCGTCAGGCTTTGAAAGCGTTCAATGGCGGTGGGGTTCCTGTCCGTGGCGAACAGCTCGAAATGTACCCGCTGCCCGATGATCGGGCCGACGCTGGATGCATGAAACTGCAGCCATTTGATCGCTTCCCAACGTGCCGCTGGCTGTAACGGCAGCAGCCGGCCACTTTTTTCTGCCAGGTAGAGCAAAATGGCCGCCGATTCGAACAGCGTGATACCGGTTTCGGTATCGACAATGACGGGAATGCGTCCGTGGGGATTGAGGGCCAAAAATGCCGGCTGCCGATGCTCGCCAGCATCGATGCGGACATGATGCAAGCGGTAGGGCAGTGCCAGCTCCTCAAGGGCGATTGTCACTTTGAAGCCATTGGGGGAACTATCGGTGTACAGGTTTATCATCTTGCTTTGTCCAGGGTGTAGGATTACTAAATCCATTTCATGTCACTAAGGGCACTGAATCATGACGTTTAAGTGGACAGATCGGAAACGATCATTGTTAATTCAAGGATTAAGGAACACTAAACTCAATGTCGGCCTCACTTCCATTGCAAGCGCTGCGGACCTTTGTTGAGGTCGGGCAGCGGGGCAGCATCAAGGCAGCGGCCGAGGCCCTGCACGTCACTTCCGGTGCGGTCAGCCAGCAAATCAAGCTGCTTGAGGAACGGTTGGGCCTGGTGCTGTTCACACGGGAGCGGCACGGCGTGCGCCTGACAGAGGCAGGTGCCGCCGCTCATCCGGCGCTGCTGGAAGCCTTTGCCCGGATTGAACGGGCCATTGATGCGTTGGAGGCGTTCAAGGGCCGCCAGGCTCTGACAATCAGTACCGTGCCCGCTTTCGCGGCATCCTGGCTGGTCCCGCGTTTGGGGCGCTTCAAGCAGCGCTACCCGCTGATCGAGGTGCGAGTGGAGGCCACGTCTGCCCTGGTGGACCTGCGTCGCGATCGGGTGGATGTGGCGCTACGGCATGGGCTGGGGGAATATCCTGGCCTGGATGTCATGCACTTGATGGCTCCGGTGCTGGTGCCGGTGGCCAGCCCGGCGCTGATGGCAGGCCGCCATGCCTTTGATGCACCGGAAGATTGCCTGGGCTACCCGCTGTTGCACGATGCAGACCGGGCCGACTGGCCGCTCTGGCTGGCTGCGCACGGCGTGGCGGCCGACCCCAGGGCGGAGCGGGGCACGGTGCTTGAGGATGACTATCTGCTGATTCGGGCGGCAGCCGCCGGGCAAGGTCTGGCGCTGGTGCCGCAGGAATATGCGCAGGAGGAAATCGCTGCTGGCCGTCTGGTGCAGGTGCTGGACCGACCCTGGCCGGCACGCTTTGCCTATTACCTGGTGACGCTGCCCGCAGCCGCGCAGCGCCCTGAAGTCAGGGCCTTCATGGACTGGATCAGGCAAGAGGTGCAGGGCGCGGCATAAGCCGCGGCAGGCCACCAGCCTGCCGCCCAGACCGTGACAGGCAGCTTGCCGGGTTTGTGGAGGAGGGCGTCAATCCGCTTTGCATGGCGGCTGCGGCTTGGGTCGGAAGCGGGATAGAATAGAGGATTGATCGCCGCGGTCACGCTGGATAGCGCCGCGCCGGGTATCTCTCTTTTTTGCGCGTTTGCCGCGCCGTGTTCTGCCATGCCTTCCATACTTGATAATGCACAAGCCACTTTGACACAGTGGCTGTCATACCTTGAATCCATTCATGCCAAGCCCATAGACATGGGGCTGGAACGGGTCAAGGAAGTGGCGAAGCGCCTGGATCTTCATTTCGACGCGGTGATATTCACCGTCGCGGGAACCAATGGCAAGGGCTCGACCTGCACCATGCTCGAGGCCATTCTGCAGTCGGCGGGCTATCGGGTGGGCCTGTATACCTCGCCGCATCTGATGGTGTTCAACGAGCGGGCGCGCGTCGACGGGGAGTACGCCACCGACGCCCAGCTGATAGAACACTTCCGCAAGGTCGAGGCCGCACGTGGCGACGTTTCGCTGACCTATTTTGAGTTCACCACGCTGGCGATCCTGAGCCTGTTTGCCGCGTCGCGCCTGGATGCGGTCGTTCTGGAAGTCGGCCTGGGCGGCCGCCTGGACGCCGTCAACATCCTGGACACCGATTGCGCGATCCTGACCAGCGTGGATATCGACCATACGGAATGGCTGGGTGATACGCGCGAGGTCATCGGCTGGGAGAAGGCGCACATCTTCCGCAAGGACAAACCTGCCATTTGCAGCGACCCGCTGCCGCCCGAAAGCGTGGCACGCTACGCCGAAGAAATCGGCGCCGACCTTTGGCAGTTTGGCCGTGATTTCAATTATTCCGGCGACCGCCAGCAGTGGGGATATGGCGGCCGCAGCCAGCGCCGCCGCGCACTGGCTTATCCGGCGCTGCGGGGCGCGAATCAATTGCTCAATGCATCGGCCGCGCTGGCCGCGCTGGAGGCTGTACAGGAACGGTTGCCTGTGCCGCAGCAGGCCGTGCGCGTCGGGCTGTCCCAGGCGTCGTTGCCTGGCCGCTTCCAGATCCTGCCCGGGCAGCCGGCCGTGATCCTGGATGTTGCGCACAACCCGCATGCGGCGGCAGTGCTGGCGCAGAACCTCGACAACATGGGCTACCACCCCTACACCTATGCGGTGCTGGGCATGCTTTCCGACAAGGATCGCGAAGCCGTCATCCGGACCATGGGGCGCCGCATCGACGGCTGGTATTGCGCCACGCTGCAAGGCCCGCGCGGCACGACGGGCGAAGAACTCGCAGCCAAGGTAAGGCAGACGCTGGAAATTCAGGAAGGCAAGGAGGGCGAGCCGGCCGTCCATGCATGTCAGGATGTCCGCACTGCCTTTGCGGCTGCTCGCGAGGCTGCTCAGGACAATGATAGAATCGTTGTGTTCGGATCATTCCTGACGGTCGCCGGGGCACTGGAAGCCCTGGGCCGTACGGCCGGTGTGCGGGCCTGATCCCGCGCACCACCCGATTCCGATTCCTTTTACGACGGACACGACGGACGCATTTCATGGGTTTGTTTTCTCGCCAGAACAAAGACGGCCAGACAGCTTCTTCTGCACGGCGGCAGCGGACAGGTGCGTCCAGTGAATCCCAGGCCAGGTCATTGCGCGTGAAGGCGCGCCGTCGGCTGGCTGGCGCACTGGCGCTGGTACTGGCCGCAGTGGTTGTCCTGCCGATGGTGCTGGACTCCGAGCCGGTACCCGTCGCCACCGACGTTGCCGTCTCCATCCCCGAATTGATCGCACGTCCGGTGGCACCCGCCGTTGTGGCCGATGCTTCCGATGCCACGGCGACACCTGGCTCGGAAGAGACCGAGACCGCCGCGCCGCCCGCTGCGCCGGAAGCGCCTCTGAATCTTCCCCCGGTGACGCCGCCGGCTCGCGTTCCGGCACCGCCCGCGCCGCCGCCCGCCGTCGATACTCAGCGACCGACAACGCCTCCGGCCGAAACCCGTCCGCCCGCACGAACCCCCGCACCAGCGCCCACGCCGGCGCCAGCCACCACGCCCAGCCGCGATTCGCAACGTACCGATGACGGCGCGGTTGCCCTGGCATTGCTGGAAGGGCGCAACGTGCAGTCGTCCAATCGTGCGCCAGCGGCACGTCCGAGCACCAGCCAGGGTGCCGCCCAGCAAGGACGCTTCGTCCTGCAGGTAGCTGCCTATACGACAGAGGCCTCGGCTGCGGCACGTCGCAATGAATTGCATGCCGCTGGCATAACCAACGCCTATGTCGAACCGGTCACCGCTGGCGGCAAACGGCAGTTCCGCTTGCGCGTTGGTCCTTTCCCTTCGCGTGATGCGGCACAGGCCGCCCAGGCCCGCATGCGTACCCTGGGCTACGATAACGGCTTCATCGCACCGCAATAAACACGGCCGCTTACGGTACTAAAGATATCGCAATGATTTCTGCGCTCCTGCTCCTAGGCATGGCGAATATTGCTCCGGCTTCTTCCAAAGACCGCAGCGGGTTCCCGGCCAACCTGGAGCAGGGCTGTCTCCATTTGTTGCCAGCGCATTTTTTCCCTGTCACGCGGGGCTCCAGGAGTTCAACATGACAGCCTATGACATCGTCGTGCTGGTCGTGCTGGGAGCCTCCTGTTTGCTGGGCCTGATACGCGGGCTGCTGAAAGAGGTGCTTTCGCTGGTGGCATTCGCCGCGGCCACCCTTGCTGCCATCTGGTGGGGGCCGCTGATGTACGAATGGCTGGCGCCATACATCGAAGCGCCCATGTTGCGCATGGGATTGGGCTATCTCATTGTTTTCATTGCCGCCTTGCTGCTGGTCGGTCTGTTGAACATGACGCTGGCGGCCTTGGTGCGCACCACCGGCCTGACGCCGGCCGACCACGGCCTGGGTGGCCTGTTCGGCTTGCTGCGTGGCCTGGTGCTGGTGCTTGCCGGTACCGCTATCGCGGGCTACACCCCGATGCCGGAGCAGCCCTGGTGGAAGGACGCCATGTTTTCCGGAACGGCGCAGAATGCCGTGGCCGAAATCACGGCCTGGCTGGGGGTCCATGGGCCGGACTGGTTGCCTGAATGGAAAGAACCAGTACAGCCGCCCGATGCAGGCAAGGGTGCCCTCGAAGCGCTTTCCGGAAGTGTGATATCTGTGCAGGGTATGCAAGGAGGTGCCGCTCAGGGCGCGGGCCTGTGATGGCCTGCCCGAAGCGCGAGCCTCGTTGACTGACACGAGGCGAGGCGGAAAGAATTAATCCGGAGCCTTAGGCTCCAGCAAGTAGTGACGGGAAGGACCCGGCTGTCTGGCGGGAATTTCACGATATATCAACAGGAACCAAGCATGTGTGGAATCGTCGGGGTTGTCGGGCGCAGTCCGGTCAATCAATTGATCTATGACAGTCTGCTGCTTTTGCAGCACCGTGGACAGGATGCCGCCGGCATCGTCACGGTGCACGAAGGCCGCTTCAATATGCACAAGGCCCACGGCCTGGTACGTGATGTTTTCCGAACCCGCAACATGCGTTCGCTGCCCGGCAATGCCGGCCTGGGCCATGTGCGTTATCCGACCGCAGGTTCCAGCGAAAGCGTGGAAGAAGCACAACCGTTCTATGTGAATGCGCCGTTCGGCATCGCGTTTGCGCACAACGGCAACCTGACCAACTGGCGCGAACTGCGTGAATCCCTGTTCCGCATCGACCGTCGCCACATCAATACCAACTCCGATTCCGAAGTGCTGCTCAATGTGCTGGCGCACGAGCTGCAACAGGCTGCCCAGGGCGTATCGCTGGATACCGATGCGATCTTCGCAGCCGTCAAGTCCATGCACCATCGGGTGAAGGGCGCCTATGCCGTCGTGGCCCAGATCTCCGGCTATGGCTTGCTGGCATTCCGCGATCCCAACGGTATTCGTCCGCTGTGCCTGGGCCGTCGCAACGAAGGGAAGGGCGATGAGTGGATGGTGGCATCGGAATCCGTGGCCCTGGTTGGCTGTGGTTTCACGTTCGTACGCGATGTGCAGCCAGGTGAAGCAATCTTCATTGATCTTGACGGCAATGTGTCGCAACAGGGCTTTGATGGTGATGCCGTGCATGCGCCATGCGTATTCGAGTATGTCTATTTTGCACGCCCGGATTCCCTGATGGACGGCGTGTCGGTCTACGATGCACGCCTGCGCATGGGTGAGCACCTGGCCGAAAAAGTGGCGCGTCAACTGCGCCTGGGCGATATCGACGTGGTCATGCCGGTGCCGGATTCCTCGCGCCCTGCAGCCATGCAGCTGGCAGCACGCCTGAGCCTGAGCTATCGCGAAGGCCTGATCAAGAACCGCTACGTGGGCCGTACCTTCATCATGCCTGGACAAGCGGTGCGCAAGAAATCCGTGCGCCAGAAGCTCAATGCCATTGACATGGAATTCCGTGGCAAGAACGTGCTGCTGGTGGATGATTCCATCGTGCGCGGTACCACCAGCCACGAAATCGTGGAGATGGCGCGGGCGGCAGGAGCCAACAAGGTATATATGGCTTCCGCTGCGCCGCCCGTCAGGTTCCCCAACGTCTATGGCATCGACATGCCGACGCAGACAGAATTGATTGCCTACGGCCGCAACGAAGACGAGATTGCCCGCCGTATCGGCGTCGATGCGCTGGTGTACCAGGACCTGGATGCCTTGCACACCTCGATCTCCAGCATCAATCCCGCCTTGCAGGTTTTTGAAGACTCTTGCTTCAGCGGCCGCTACATTACCGGTGATATCGACGAAGCCTATCTGCAGCGTCTGGCCTCCGGACGCGAGGCGGCTCCGGAAGGGGTCGGATTGACATCGGGCAGCAATGACGACGAAAACAGCAACGACTGATTTTTCCTGAAGTCGCCCAGCGAGGCTCTGGGCGTTTTCCGAAACAGCTTTCTGCCGGCATGGTGGAAAGCTGTTTTTATTTTGGCAGCGCAGGCAAGCGGCAGATTATGTCGCCGCGCACCGTGTTCCTGTTCACAGCAACAGAAGAACCCGCGACACAGAAAATAGTTGATCTGGTGTCGACGGATAGACATCCGGGAATGTTTCCGGGAGTTGAGCGCTGGATGGAGGCTTGGATGAAAGGACGGACTGCCGAGGTAGCGGGGATGCTTGCCATGAAGTATCCCCATCCAATACTTTACATAATATACATTATGCGTCGAATGGACATGGGAGAAGCCAGGCCAGAAT
The DNA here is from genome assembly GCF_004216755.1 of Kerstersia gyiorum. GTDB lineage: Bacteria > Pseudomonadota > Gammaproteobacteria > Burkholderiales > Burkholderiaceae_B > Kerstersia > Kerstersia gyiorum. The sequence continues at coordinate 761,976 of NZ_SGWZ01000002.1, read as the reverse complement.
CCTGTGTTTGTTTGGCACACGCACAGCATTTTCATGCCTCTGCGTTGTCGTCCCAAGTGCTGATGACTGATGCATTGATTCGCAAACCTGCGTACCGTATCCTACGCCGCGCATTCGTGGTTTTCACATCGACTTTCGCGGCCTGCGGCAGCGCATTTTGGACCTGGGTTTGGAGCTGTTTGAATCCACGGCGTGTCGAACCTGATCTGCTTCATCGCCTGCCAGCTTGCTGGTTCAGTGGTCTTGCCAGGACCGTCTGCAAATATTCAAAAACCGGCACTGTCTCCGCCGTGGCCTATCCTCTATGATCATGGTTGCCTTCCAAAACCAATCAATCAAGAACGATGAACATGCTGAAATCCGATGACTTGGGAAAACTGGTACTCAGGCTTGCCGTGGGAATTCTCGTGCTGCTGCACGGCCTGCTGAAAGTCGTCAACGGCGTTGGCGGCCCCGAATCCATGCTGGTGGCCAAAGGATTACCGGGCTGGCTGGCCTATGGCGCCTATCTGGGCGAAGTCCTGGGCCCTATTCTGATCGTCATGGGCACTTATACCCGGGTCGGCGCCCTACTGGTGATCGTCAACATGCTGTTTGCCTTTTTCCTGGCTCACGGCGGCGAGCTGACGCATCTGACGCGTAGCGGCGGCTGGGCTCCGGAATTGCCCGGCATGTTCCTGTTCGGGGCCCTGGCCATTTTCTTCCTGGGGGCCGGACGGTTCAGCCTGTCAGGGGCCGGCGGGCGCTATAACTAATATTATTATTAATATTTTTTATTAAAATCATATAGTTGTATTAAATATCTCATCTTGTTAATGAGGTATTTTCGCAGCGTTCATGCAGGGCATTGGCCTGCATGAACGCTGTTTTTGCCAAACGATCAGGCCGGCAGGATTTCTTCCACGACATCGGCAGGACGGCATAGGCGCGTGCCGCGTTCGGTCACCACGATGGGCCGGTTGATCAGGATGGGATGTGCGGCCATGGCGTCGAGCAAGGCCGATTCCTCGAGCGTGGCATCATCGAGTTTCAGTTCCGTAAACAGCGCTTCCTTGCTGCGTATGGCTTCGCGCACGCTCAGTCCGGCCGCATGAATCAGTGCTTCCAGTCGATCCCGCGCCGGCGGTGTTTTGAGATACTCGATGATTTCCACCTCAAGGCCGGCGTCCTGTAAACGCTGCAATACGGTACGGGACGTGCCGCAACGCGGGTTGTGATAAATCGTCGCTGTTGCCATGGTTTTCATGCTCCTGCTTTGTCCAGGCGTTTGATAAATACCTGCATTTCCTTCACCAGCTGCTTGTCGCCGCGGGCTTCGGCCCGTATGACGCCCTCTTCCCAGGCCATGCGCGCGCCGCTGGTATCGCCCAGCGCCAGCCGGGCGCGGCCCAACCATTTCCACGCAGCGCCGTAATCCGGGTCATGTACCAGTGCGGCTTCCAGCTCCGTCGCGGCTTCCTGGTTGCGTTCCTGCTCCGCATAGGCCTTGCCCAGGCTGAAACGCAGCAAAAGGTTGTCCTGGCCGCCCTTGCGCATGGCTTCGAGACGGGTGAGCAAATCGTTCTGCATCTGTTTTCCTCCCATAGCCATGCGTTCACATTTGCTGAAAATTCAGAGATTTGAACGCATGGACTTGAATGCCTGTCTATACGATACTGTCGAGCAGTCTCGCCCTGGGCGAAACCGGTCATGAGACCGGTGTACTGCCGACTTTTATCCTGGATGAACGATGATTGAACTGTTCTATTGGCCGACTCCGAATGGCCAGAAAATTGCCATTTTCCTGGAAGAAGCAGGCCTGGAATACCGCCTGCAGCCCATCAATATTTCGAAGAACGAACAGTTCCAGCCGCATTTCCTGGCCGTTTCGCCGAATAATCGCATTCCCGCCATTATCGACCACGATCCGGCCGATGGGAAAGCCGCGATTCCTGTGTTCGAGTCGGGCGCCATCCTGGTCTACCTGGCCGAGAAAACCGGGAAATTCCTGTCTCCTGATTTGCGTGAGCGCATGGATGCCTTGCAATGGCTGTTCTGGCAGATGGGCGGGCTTGGCCCGATGGCAGGCCAGAACCATCATTTTTCGGTGTTCGCGCCAGAGAAAGTGCCATATGCCATTGAGCGCTACGTCAAGGAAACCACGCGCCTGTATGGTGTGCTGGAAAAACGCCTGGCTGATCGGCCGTTTGTCGCCGGCGAATACTCTATTGCCGATATGGCGATCTACCCCTGGATCGTGCCTTACGAACGCCAGCAGCAGAATATCGACGATTTCCCCCGCATCAAGGACTGGATGGCGCGTATTGCCGCCCGTCCTGCCGTGCGCCGTGCGTATGAAATCGGTGAAAAGGTGCGCAACGCGGCCTGATCTGTCTGCTTGGGCAGTCTGTACTGCCCCGCTTGCGCGTGACTCATTTTTTTCCCTGGAAGGCCTGCAACAATGAAACAAAATTTCCCGTCTCTGAACCGTTCCTCCCGAAGCCACGCGCTGCTGGCGGCGCCTGCGTTCGTGACCGCACTGTTGCTTGCTGCCTGCGGCAGCACCCCGCCTGCGGATATCGGCGTGACCCCGGTGAAAAGTAGCGCGGCGCTGCCTTACAGCATGGAAAGCTGGAAGGAATTGCCTGAAAGCTGCGACCGCACCCTGAAGAGCTCGGAAGAGCTGTGCGGCAATATCAGCGTGAACATTGCGCGCTACGCCACGCAGCCGGCCCTTAACCGCAGCATAGAAAGCCAGCTGTTGGGCATGCTGGACGGTGGCCAGAACCCATTCCCGTCGATCAAGGCCTTGCGTGCTGCATTCCTGCAAAGCGCCACGCCGCGCGACATGCTGACGCTGAGCGCCAAGCCCTACCGCGAAACGCCTGCGCTGCTGGTCCTGGAGCTGGAAACTGAAGAGTATTCCGGCGGTGCCAATGGCATGTACCAGACCGAATACCTGAATTGGTCTATCCCGCAGCAGCGGGCCTTGACGCTGGATGACGTGCTCGAGCCTGGCGCCAAGCCGCGCTTCGACACCCTGTTGCGCACGGCTTTCGACAATTGGATGGCGGCCAAGAATTTGAGCGAAACCGAATACGCTGAATACGTAAAGACCTGGCCCTACCAGCCCAGCAGTATTTTTGCGCTGGATACGGATGGTGTACGCATCCTTTATCCGCTCTATTCAATCGCGCCGCGTTCTGACGGCATACCGGTATTCAATCTACCTTATTCGGCGCTGGACGGTATCCTGCGCCCCGAGTACCTGCCCACGCCAGCAGCACGCGCAGCGAAGTAGGCCCCGCATCGGCCCTGTGCTGAAATACCGCACAGGGTCGATTCTCATGCACCGCCTGGGCGCCGTCTGCGACGCAAGGTTGAGACGCAACTGTCCGGCTGCCGTCGCGGCATGAGCTCAGCGTGTGAAGTTCAATGATCGCCCAGGCTGCATTACTGGGCATGCGTCCCGGCCAGGCGTGAATATGGGCCGGTGTTGCCTGATGACCGGAATGGTCGCGTGCAGCACCCGACGTTGTGGCCGCAGGACGGTTAAACTGGCGGATTCCAGGCCCTGATGGCCTTTGCTTCATTTCCCATGTCTGCCGATTTCACCCATTTCAATCTGCCCGACACGCTGTCCTGGGCAGGCTTGCGCGCCGGGCACGGCGCGCCGCTGCTGTTTATCCATGGTTCCCTGTGTGATGCGCGCTATTGGCGGGCCCAGGTCACGGAATTTGCCCAACATGGCCGGGATGCCATCGCACCCAGCTTGCGCGCTTATTTTCCGGACAAAGTCCTGCCTGCCCTGTCCTGGGAGCAGGATGTGGAAGACCTGATGCAGCTGGTAGGTGCCCTGCCCGGCAAGGTAGATGTCGTCGCCCATTCCCGTGGCGGCTTGCTGGCGGCCCATCTGGCGCTGAGGATGCCCGAAAAGCTGGGGAAGCTGGTGCTGGTAGAGCCCGCAGGACGCCTGGAAGGCGAAGATAGCGAGGCGCTGCGCCTGGACAAGGCCTTTCGAGACGAGCTTGCCGGGCAATTGCGCGCCGGCATTACCGAGGCCGCAGTGGCAGAATTCGTCGATAGCGTCAGCCGCGCAGGAAGCTGGCGCTACAGTCCAGCCAGTTTTCGCAGGATGGCGCTGGATAACGCTCATACGCTGCCCAGTCAGCTAACGACGGATTTATTGCCGCATTATCAGTCCGCCGATCTGGCAGCGCTGAGCTTGCCCATCCTGCTGATACAGGGGCAGCGCAGTCCGGAGCGTTTCCACCAGACGGTGGCTGCGTTGGCAGCACACCTGCCGAATGCCCGGGTGGTGCAGGTTGACGGTGCTTCCCACGCTGTCAATCTGGCGCATCCGCGCCGTTTCAATGACATCGTACGTGCTTTTCTTGACGGCACGGCCTGAGTACGCAACAACGCGTCCACCGCAATTTGCTTCATCGCAGTTTCAGCAGCACTGAACTGCCTGTGCTACCGGTGGCGCAGCATCAAGCTGGGGCAGCTTGCTGGCCCGGGGCGGCCGTGAGGCCGGCCCCGGTGCCCGGCTCTAGGCAGGCTTAGGGATACAGGCCGCGCAGCTGGCGTGCTTCAAGAATGCGTGAGCACGCAACGATGAACGCAGCCGTTCGCAGGGATACGCCATGTTCCTGTGCCACACCCGAAATAGACGAATAGGCGGCGCGCATGATGCGCTCGAGCCGCTGGTTGATTTCGTCTTCCGTCCAGAAGAAGCTGGAAAAGTCCTGTACCCATTCGAAGTAGCTGACGGCCACGCCACCGGCATTGGCCAGGACGTCTGGTACAACCTGAATGCCCTTGTCGCGCAGAATGTCGTCCGCTTGCGGGGTGGTCGGGCCATTGGCGCCTTCCACCACGATGCGGGCGCGCACGCCCGGCGCGTTTTCCTCGGTCAGTTGCCCTTCCAGCGCGGCCGGCACCAGGAATTCGGCTTCCAGTGTCCAGAAATCGTCATTGGCAAGGTCTTCACCGCCGGGGAAGCCCGCCACGCCACCATGGGTTTGCACATGCTGGCGCAAGGCCGGTACATCCAGGCCTTTGTCATTGCGTACGCTGCCGGTATGGTCCTGCACGGCGATGACCTTGGCACCGGCTTCCTGGAACAGCTTGGCCGCGATGCCACCCACGTTGCCAAAGCCCTGCACCAGAACGCGCGCGCCTTCCAGCGGCACGCCGAGATCCCGGGCTGCTTCGCAGGCAACCACGAACACGCCGCGGCCGGTAGCTTCGTTGCGGCCCAGGCTGCCACCCAGCGTAATCGGCTTGCCGGTCACCACGCCAGTGGCGGTAGCGCCCTCGTTCATCGAATACGTGTCCATCATCCAGGCCATGACCTGGGCATTGGTATTGACGTCAGGCGCGGGGATGTCCTTGTTCGGCCCGATGATGATGCCGATTTCGCTGGTATAGCGACGTGTCAGTCGTTCCAGTTCGCCCATGCTGAGTTGCCTGGGATCGACACGGATGCCGCCCTTGGCGCCGCCATAAGGCAGGTTGATCGCCGCGTTCTTGACCGACATCCAGGCGGAAAGCGCCATGACTTCAGACAAGGTCACGTCCTGGTGATAACGCACCCCGCCCTTGCCGGGGCCACGGGAGGTGTTGTGCTGGACGCGATAGCCTTCGAAGTGGGCGATTTTGCCGTTGTCCAGTTCAATGGGTACGTCTACAACCAGAATGCGCTTGGGACGCTTCAGGGTTTCCAGCCATCGTGCGAGGTCGCCCAGATAAGGCGCCACGCGGTCTATCTGTTGCAGGTAAATGCCCCAGGGACCGAGGTGATTGGTATCGAGATAAGACGGCAGGTTATGCGTGGGGTGCTGCGCAATCATTCCGGGTGTCTCCGTATTGTCCGGTGATTTACAAAGTTGCGCCCCAAATTCTATTCGAGAATGCAATGCAAAAAATGATTGTCCCTAATTGTTTTTTGGCGCGCCTGCAACAGCAGGTGCAGCATAAATAATATGACCGGCCAACCGGTCTAAATATAGATAATGCTTAATGAAATGAAGGGCCTGCACTCAAGGCAGGTGTATGGCGTCAGGTCGCCACGCTGCCATGTACCGGCCTGCCCCGAATCTGGCGGCCCGTGGCCGCAGCCCCAGACCCTTCAATCAGCGGTTGGCAGGCCGGCGAGCCATCAGGGTACGCAGCTCCTCTGCCATCCGGGTATGCCCCTTGGATTCGGCAAAATCCACGGCATTGCGGCCATCGGTGGTTTGTTGCGCCAGATGAGCACCGGCCTGCAGCAGGCGTTCGACAGCCGGCCGGCTATTGGCCTGTGCCGCCATCATGAGCGGGCTGGTGCCATCCGGCGCCGGCGCATTGACCATGGCGCCGTTGGCCAGCAGCAAGTCCACCGTATCTTCGTGGCCGCCGGCAGCAGCGTAGTGCAGCGCCGTCCAGCCTAGCTTGTTGATCTCGGCACCGCGCCGCAGCAACTGCTCTACCCTGCCAGTCTGCCCCATGAGCGCGGCATACATCAGCACATTCTCGTCCCAGCGGTTGCGGGCTTCCAGGTTGAGCCCAGGGGCTGCAGCCAACACGTCGAATGCATTCCAGGCGCTTTTCCGTACCGCGTACATGACGGACGGCATGCCTTCTTCATTGCGCAAGTTGGGGTCCGCCCCTGCCCGCAATGCGCTGGCGATGGAGGCTGCCCGGTCATTGTCCAGATTTACCCACCAATCCCTGGGCACTGGCACGCGAGTTTCCTTGCTGGCCCAGGCGGCGGCACAGCACAGGCTCAACACGCTCGCCAGGCAGGCGCGGCGGCCCGGCATGAAACGCTGCTGGCCAGTAAGCAGATGCTGCCGGCGGGAGTGCGATGACGGGCTGGCAGTCTGGCGGCGCGATGGCGTGATGATGCGGTTGGTCATGCGGGCTCCCAGTAGTGAATAATCTACTTTAAATAAATCACTTTAAAGAATGCACTTTAAAGAAAACGCTTTATGTATATTATGTAAATATATGATTTTATTGGTATTTTTATTATTTCGGCTTGCGGCCTTGCTGGACGCAAGAAAATCCTATAAATAGATTTAAGTTATCTGGATATCTTATTGAAAAGATTGTAGAAGTTATCTCTGGTTGCCTCGCCTATCAGTGCTGGATCGACATTTCTCAGTGCTGCGATTTTCTCAGCCACGTAACGAACCTTCGACGGGTCGTTGAGCTTGCCCCGGAAGGGAACGGGAGCCAAATAAGGGGAGTCCGTTTCGATCAGAAGACGGTCCAGCGGCACCTTGCTGGCGACATCATGAATGACAGGTGCATTCTTGAAGGTCACGATGCCCGAAATAGAAATATAGAAGCCGAGGTCCAGGGCCTTGCGAGCGTTATCCCAGTCTTCGGTAAAACAGTGCATGACGCCACGGACCTCTCCCCGGCCTTCGCTGGCAATCATGTCAATGGTATCGGCAGCGGATGCGCGGGTATGAATAATCAGGGGTAGATCCGCCTGGCGCGCTGCCTGAATATGATCGCGGAAGCGTTGTTTTTGCCATTCCGGCTGATCTTCACGGCGGTAATAGTCCAGCCCGGTTTCCCCGATGGCGACGACTTTCGGGTGGCGCGCCATGTCAACCAGCATTGCGGGGCTGGCTTCCGGCGTGTCCTCATAATCAGGGTGCACGCCAACGGAGGCCCACAGGCGCGGCGAGGATTCCACCAGCGACAGCATCTCCGGCCAGTCCGGCAGATTCACGCTGACGCAAAGCGCATGGGTTACCTGGTTGGCGTCCATGTCGCTGAAGATCTGCGGCAGGTTGTCCTTGAGTTGCGGAAAATTCAGGTGGCAGTGTGAGTCGATGTACATGATGCGGCAGGCGCGGCGCTCATGCCCGCGTGGAAAGCATGACGCGCTGCAATGCGCTGTGTATGAAAAGTTTCGGGTTGAGCGGATGGGTGGCTAGCGCCTGCTGGCGCTTGAGCCATTGTGCCGTATCACTCAGGCCAATCGGCTCGGCGCGCCTGGCTATGGCGGATATATCGCCCGCCAGGGCGGGAAAATAACGCGGCGGCAGGCCCGCCAGCGCCAGCTGCAAGTCGAAATAATAGCGCTGCAAGCCATCCAGCCACTCCGTAGCGGCAATTTTTTCCAGCATGTCCGCCACGGTGCCGATATCGGCCTGACCGGGCTGGGAAAGCAAGGCGGACAACTGCTGCAGCCAGTCCGGGCATGGGCGTTCGCGGCTGGCGGCCAGCCGCGTGGCCAGCACCGGTGCGCCACCGGCTGCAGCCAGCCAGGCATCGGCGTCGCGCACGCCCTGCGCGTCCATCCAGGCCTGGGTGGTTTCCGGCGCAGGCACCGGCAGCGGCAGCCTGCGGCACCGTGAAACGATGGTCGGCAGGAGTTTATCCGGCGCATCTGCCACCAGCAGGAAGACCGTATTGGCTGGAGGTTCTTCCAGTATCTTCAGTAGCGCGTTGGCCGTAATGTGGTTCAGCGCCTCGGCGGGATACAGTACCGCCACGCGCCAGCCGCCCCGGTGGGTGGCGGTGTTGAACCAGTTGCCCAGGCGCCGTATCTGCTCGGCACGGATTTCACGGGACGGCGCCTTTTTGGCGCTTGCGCCCTCGCCGCCCGCTCCTTCGGCATCTTCTTCGCCTTCGCCCTCTTCCTGTGCCACGCTGTCAGGGCGCAGTAGACGCAGGTCGGGATGATTGCCTGCGGCCACCCAGCCACAGGCCTCGCAGTGCCCGCAGGCCAGGCCTTGCACAGGCTGCTCGCATAACAGGCTGGCTGCTGCCGCCCGGGCGAAGTGGGTTTTGCCTATGCCGGCCAGGCCATGGATCAGCCAGGCATGTGCGAATCGTTCACGTTGCGCCAGCCAATCCATGGCGATTTTTTTCTGCCATGGCAGAAAATCGTAGCCGGACTTGATCGGAGTCACTGCCATGCTTGCAACCGTTCGGCCATGACTGCCGCGACCGAGGCCCGTACAGCTTCGATCGGGCGAGAGGCATCTATGATACGGATACGTCCGGGCGCCGCCGCTGCGCGGCGCAAATAGGCCTGGCGGGTACGCTCGAAAAAGGCTTCGGCTTCCGCCTCGAAACGGTCGGGCTCACGTGCGCCGCTACGCCGGGCGCGCGCCACTTCCAGCGGCACGTCAAACAGCAGTGTCAGGTCGGGCTGAACGCCCTGCTGCACCCAGTCTTCCAGCGTGCCGATCCGGCCATCGTCCAGGCCCCGGCCGCCGCCCTGGTAGGCATACGTGGCATCGGTAAAACGGTCGCACAGCACCCAGGCGCCACGCGCCAGGGCCGGGCTGATGCATTCACGCAGGTGCTCGCAACGCGCGGCGAACATCAACAGCAACTCCGTATCCTGGTGCATGGGCTGGTGCAGCAGCATTTCCCTCAGGTGTTCGCCTGCAGGCGTGCCGCCAGGTTCCCGGGTCACGATCAGTTCCGGGGCATATAGGCGCAGGCTGGCAGCCAGCCATTCGATATGGCTGCTCTTGCCGGCGCCATCCACGCCTTCCAGGGTAATGAAATAGCCTTGCCTAGCGGCCATGAGGTACCTTCAACGATTCAGAATGAAACGGGCGACATTGCGATTATGCTCTGCCAGCGTAGCGGCAAAGGCGCTGCTGCCGTCGCCCCGTGAGACGAAATAGTAATAGCCATGCTCATCCGGCGCCACGGCTGCCCGCAGCGAGGCGCGCCCAGGGCTGGCGATGGGCGTTGGCGGCAGACCACGCCGGGTATAGGTATTCCAGGGCGTATCGGCTTCCAGATCACGCTTGCGGATACGGCCCTGGTAACGGTCACCCATGCCGTAGATCACGGTGGGATCGGTCTGCAGCGGCATGTTCACACGCAAACGGTTGACGAACACCCCGCCGACCTTGCCCCGGTCTTCGTGGTGCCCGGTTTCCTTTTCGATAATGGATGCCAGGATCAGCAGCTCATAGGGGCTCTTGATGGGCAGGCCGGCGCTGCGCTGCGCCCATGCCTGCTCAAGTTCACGGATCTGGGCGCGATAGGCCTGGGCCAGGATATCGAAATCGGTGGTGCCTGGAGAAAAGATATAAGTATCGGGAAAGAACAGGCCTTCAGGCGCCTCGAAATTGCTGCCCAGGCGTTCCAGCAGCTCCTTGTCGCTGACGCCGTCCAGCGTTTGCCGCACATCCGGATGAGCGCGCAGCGCGGCGCGAATCTGCGCATAGTTCCAACCTTCGACAAAGGTAAGCTGGCGCTGGCTCATCACGCCACCGGCCAGCCGCTCCAGCAGCGTTAGCGGTGTGTCACCGCGCAGTGCCTCATAGCCTCCGGCCTTGATGCGCACGTCATCGCCGCGATAGCGGGCCAGCCAGGCGAAGGCGCGCGGGTCTATTTCCACCCCCTGCTCCTGCAATGTCATGGCAATGGCTCTGGGCGTACTGCCCGGCGAGACGACAAAATCCGTTTTGTCCTGCTGCATCGTTATCGGGTGTGTCGTCCAGTACCAGGCCGTACCGCCGGCCAAGGCCGCCAGCAGCACCGCTGGCAAGAGCACCCAGAGAAGAAACAGACGCAGGTATTTCATAGCAAGAAGAGTGTAATGGATGATGCCGCGCAGCGCAGGCGCAAGCCACGGCGGCGCAGACAAGGTAGGGCACGGCGAGGCGACGATGGTACACGTAAAACGTTATGATGAAGCCGATATTCGCCCATTGGGCGAGTACTCGCCTGGAACGCCTGCGCAAGGCCGCGAAACATTGCGGGCGGGCATGGCGCCCGCAGCCTTGCGGCAATGCCTGCAGGCCGTTCCAGGCCATGTTTCATTGCACCGGATTTGACCAGAATGACGACCATAGATTCCCCGACCGGTACCAGCCCTGCCTTGCTGTCCCTGGCTCTGTTGCCTGAGTTTTCCGTGTTTCGCGCCAGCGGCGCCGATGCAGCCAGCTTTTTGCATGGACAACTGACCCAGGATATCGAACACCTGGGGCCGACAGACGCCCGGCTGGCCGGCTATTGCAGCCCCAAGGGGCGCCTGTTGGCTACCGTGCTGGCCTGGCGCGACAGCGCGCCTGCCGGCGATGGCGAGCCTGCCTCCGGCAACGGCGATATCCTGCTGCTGGCACGCGCCGATGCCGCGGAGGCCCTGACACGCCGCCTCGCCATGTTCATTTTGCGCGCCAAGGCGAAAATCAGCCTTGCCCAGCAGGTCGTTTATGGCGCGAGCATCCCTGCCGGGCACGAGGCCATCGCCGAGGCAGCCGCTGGCGGCAGCCTGCCACACCAACCCTGGCACAAGGCTCATTTGCCCAGCGGGACATGGATTGCCCTGCCCCCGGCCGACGGACTCGTGCAATGGTTTTTCCTGCCGACCAGTACGGAATTGCCTGCCGGCGCGCATGCGGGCCGGCCCGAGGATTGGCAGCGCGCCCATCTGGCTGCCGGCATTCCCTGGATTGGCGGCGTAACGGCAGACTTGTTCGTGCCGCAGAACGTCAATTTCGATTGCATAGGCGGGATTAACTTCCGCAAGGGTTGCTATCCCGGCCAGGAAGTGGTGGCACGCAGCCACTATCGCGGCACGCTCAAGCGCCGCATGGGCTTTGGTACCCTCCCGGATGCGCCCGAGCTGATCGCGGACCCTGGCGCTGATGTGTTTGCTCCCGAGCGGCCGCAAGAGCCCGCTGGCCGCATCGTGGCCAGCGCTCCTGGTGTTGTCTTGCTCGAGGCACCACTGGATACACTGGCAGCCGGAAAATTGCGCTACGGCGCCGTAGACGGGCCGGTGATTGCCGTGGGAAGCCTGCCCTATCCTCTGGAAAAGCCGGAAAACTGATTGATTGCCGGCAGCCGTGCCCTGGCTGCCGGCAATTTGCACGGCCATCTGGCATCGACAACACCCGGATGACTGGAGAAGACATACAGGATCAGGCGTGCCGGCGACGGCGGTGCTGCATGCCGGGCATGCCCTGGGCCTTGAGTTCCGCGCGGCGGCGGCGTGATTCCATGGGATCAAAGACCAGCGGCCGGTAGATTTCCACTCGGTCGCCGTCGTGCAGAAGCGTTTCCAGTGTGCAGCGCTTGCCGAAAATACCCAGGTCCAGCGCATCGATGCCCTGGCCTGGCGCCCGCCCCTCATATTCGATGGCCAGCAGTGCATCCCTCACCGTGGCGCCAGGCGCCAACCAGCACTCTTCCTGCCAGGCATGCCCGGCCTCGGCATAGCAGACCAGTACCCTCAAGTCCGCAGCGGCCAGGCCCGTCTCAGCCATTGCCGTAACAGGCTTGCGCCCGTTTGGTGAAGGAGTCGATAAAGCTAGACGCAATGCGGTTGAACACGGGGCCGACCACCGCCTCCAGCGCACGGCTGGAAAATGCGTAATCCAGCGTGAACAGCACTTTGCAGGCATCCTCGCCCAGCGGCAGGAACTCCCAGCGGCCCGTCAGTGCGGAGAACGGACCATCAACCAATTGCAAAGTGATACTGCGCGGATAATCATGCGTGTTCTGCGTGGTGAACTTCTGCCGCAACCCGGCGAATGAGATCGTCACCGAGGCACGCATACCGTGTTCATCGCTTTGCAGCACCTCTGTTGCCCCACACCAGGGCATGAATTCGGGATAGCGGGCGACATCCGCGACCAGGTCGAACATCTGTTCAGGGCGGTGCGGGACCAGGACGGAGCGTTGTACTTTATGCATTACCTGTCGCAAATAGATAGAATAGATGGATTTTAACGGTTCGGGCGACGCCGGTTAAACAAAACCGGCCCAGGCATCTATGAGCATCATCGACAATCGCAAAGCATTCCATGATTATTTCATCGAAGACCGCTTTGAAGCCGGGCTGGTCCTGCAGGGGTGGGAAGTCAAGGCAATACGCGCAGGACGCGCACAACTGAAGGAAAGCTACGTCGTCGTGTTGAACGGCGAAATATGGCTGCTGGGCATGCACATCAGCCCTCTTTCCACGGTGTCCACGCATATCCACCCCGACGCCACGCGCACGCGCAAGCTGCTGCTGAAAAAGGAAGAAATCGACAAACTGATCGGCAAGGTCGAGCAACGGGGCTATGCGCTGGTTCCGCTGAACCTGCACTATGCCAAGGGCCGCATCAAGCTGGAAATCGGCCTGGGCCGAGGCAAGAAACTGCATGACAAGCGCGACACCCTGCGCGACAAGGATTGGCAGCGCGAACGTGAACGTGTCATGAAGCACGATACCCGCAATCGCGCCGGTCGTTCGGACGGTTGACGCCACTACTGAACGGAACGCGGGTCGTGCGCCCGCAGCCAGCGCGACGAAAAAATGGCTGGTACGGCAATGCCGTACCAGCCATTTTGCTTGGGCTATCAGGACACCCGGACAGCAGCGCCCAGTTCCCTGATGCTTGCTTGCCGACCTAGCAGGCAGCCGGCAAGCGGTGGCGCCAAACGCGCCGGCCTATATTCCAGCCAATGCTTCAGGCGTCGGTGTTTTTCACACCTTTGACCACCGACAGTGCAGATGCCACCAGGCCTCCCATGTCTGCCATATTGGACGGCAGGATGAGCGTATTGCCCTTCTTGGCCAGTTCGCCAAAGGCATCCACGTAGCGTTCGGCCACTTTCAGGTTCACGGCTTCCTGCCCGCCGGGCTGACGGACAGCCTGCGCAACCTGGGTAATGGCCGAGGCAGTCGCTTCAGCAATAGCCAGGACTGCAGCGGCTTCCCCTTGCGCCTTGTTGATCTGGGCCTGCTTTTCGCCTTCGGAACGGGCGATGAAGGCTTCACGTTCACCGGTAGCGATATTGATCTGTTCCTGGCGGCGGCCTTCGGAGGCAGCGATCAGCGCGCGCTTGTCGCGTTCCGCGGTGATCTGCGCCTGCATGGCGCGCAGGATTTCGTTGGGCGGCGTGAGATCCTTGATTTCATAGCGCAGGACCTTGACCCCCCAGTTCAGGGCGGCTTCATCCAGCGCAGAAACCACAGTGCTGTTGATGATCTCGCGTTCCTCGAAGGTACGGTCCAGCTCCATCTTGCCGATGACGGAACGCAGCGTCGTCTGCGCCAGCTGGGTGATGGCGAGAATGTAGTTGGAAGCGCCGTAGGACGCCCGCATCGGGTCCGTGACCTGGAAATACAGCACACCATCGACCTGCAGCTGGGTATTGTCGCGCGTGATGCAAACCTGGCTGGGGACGTCCAGCGGGATTTCCTTGAGCAGGTGCTTGTAGGCCACGCGTTCGATGAAGGGGATGACGAAGCCCGCGCCGGGCGTCAGCACCCGGTCAAACTTACCCAGGCGTTCGACCACCCAGGCATTTTGCTGCGGCACGATGGCAACGGCCTTGAAGAGGATCAGCAGCACCAGCACTGCCAGGATGATGAAAAACAGCGAAGAGTCGCTCAGGTTCCACTGCATGATTCCGTCCAGCCTTTCAAAACGGGTTTGGAGAAAAGTCGCCTGGCAACAATCAGAGCCGGTGGGCGATGGGGCTTCAGGTCAGCGCCGCGAGCACGAGACGGGTACCGTCCACTGCCACGATGCGATGCGAACCTGACACGAGGGGTGCGGATGCATCGACCGGGACGGCATCCCATTGCGCACCGCGATGAGTGACACGGGAAGTCCCTTGCGGGCTCCAGCTGCCAACTTCGACAATCTGGCCTATGTCCAGATTGAGGTTGATGCTGCGGGCCGGGTCCCCCCGCTTGCGGCGCAGAATGCCGAAGCGGCGCAGAACCATCAGGCCAGCCAGGGAAACCAGCGCGAACGTCAGCAATTGCCATGCGAATCCGGCGCCAAGCAGCGTGACCAGGCCAGCCCCCAAAAGGCCCAATGTGGCCAGCAGCAAATAGAAGGTGCCGGACATTACCTCGCCGATCAAGGTCAACGCGGCCAACCCGAACCAATACCACATGGTGTGCTCCTCAAACTTCCGCAACAGACGGCGCTTGCAGGCGTGTGCCTGCTCAGGCAGCCAATCGCGGCGAAAGAAGCCCTATTTTATCGTGAAGAAACACGGATCATGCGCAAGCCTTCCAAAACCGGGAAGACCGCCAGCTTGCCGAGGCCCGCGCCGGAAGAACCACAGCGAAACAGGCCGGCAAAGGTGCTTAAGGCTCTGTCCAGCCTTGCTTTGCCCTGCCGGATGCAAGGCCTTTCGCCGGCGTGCTGACTTAGTCCTTTGAAATCAAATACTTTAGAAAATAAAGAATTTTGAATGACGCAAATGATAATAATTATTTGTCTTTTTGCTGCCACAAAAAGGAAAAGTTCCGGCTAGTTTTCCAAAGTAGTCCAAAGATAAATGGTTCTTTCATGGTGCGACTAGGAACTATCTGAAACAGAACTTAAGATGCGAATCGTTTCTCTTAACGAAACTGCATTACCAACAAGTATCCCGCAACATCTAAAGATATCTACAGGACACACCCAGCAATGCCTATCCAGCGGAACAGTCTGCGTCTCGCACCGACATACTTGGCCATTTGCGCCGCACTCGCCAGCACGGCGGCCTCTGCCCAGCAAACTGACGAGAATAACGCCCCTGCCATTGAAGAAGGTGTGGCACAGCTCAGTCAGATCGTTGTGACTGCTACCGGGTCGGGCGTGGATGTGCGCGATGCCCCGGCCAGCATTACCGTCATTACCCGCGAGGATATCGAACGGCAACCGGTCTATGACCTCAACCAGCTGCTGCGCCGTGTACCGGGCGTCAGCGGCGGCCTGAACAGCTATGGTCCGCAATCCAAGATCAGCATCCGTGGCCTACCGGAACAGTACACGCTGATCCTGGTCGATGGCAAACGCATGGGACGTTCGGCCGATACCAATTATCGTGCCGATCTCGGCCGCCAGGATTTGAACTGGCTGACGCCCGACATGATCGAACGTATCGAAGTTGTACGTGGACCGATGTCTTCCCTGTATGGTTCCGATGCCATGGGCGGTGTGATCAACATTATTACGCGCAAGATCGCTCCGGTCTGGGGCGGACAGGTTACGACCAACTACACCCGGCCGGGAGATTCCGACCGCGGCGACAGCTTCCAGGCAGGCTTCATGATTTCCGGCCCGGTCACCGACAAGGTTGGCCTGCGCCTGACAGGAGGCATCGACAAGGTGGACCCGGATGAGGTCGACCTGAAGGACGGCTATGCGGACGGTTCCGGCGGCGTGAAAGACGAGAACCTCGATGCCAAGCTGACTTGGGCCCTGACCAGTCACCAAGATCTGACTGTCGAAGTCGGCTATGGCTTGCAACGCCGCAAAAATCCTTCGTCACTCGACGAGGATGGCAAAAACCAGGAATCCTGGGGCCCCGAGCGCCTGCGGCGCAACAGTTATGCCATTGCTCATGAAGGACGCTGGGGCTTCGGTACTTCCAAGGTGCGTGTGTACCAGAACAAGTACGATAGCCACATTGTCAATGGAGAGCAAAGCTCGGAAGAAACCATTGCTGATGCAAGTCTGGATATGCCGTTCACGCTGGGCGTGAAGCAGATGCTGACGGTCGGCGGGCAGTGGAAGCACGAAAAGCTGGTGAATACGGACACTATCGGTGTATCCGGCCTGCCTATCGACGTGGATGGCAATCCGATGAGCGACAGCCCCAAGGTATCGGGCAACACCAGCGCCCTCTTCCTCGAAGACCAATTGACGCTGCGCGAGAACCTGTTGCTGACGCTGGGCCTGCGTGCTGACCATCACAAGGATTACGGCACTCACTACAGCCCCAGGGGCTACCTGGTCTGGCACCCGGTTTCCGACTGGACGATCCGTGGTGGCGTGTCGCGTGGCTTCCGCGCGCCCAGCTTCAAGGAAAACTCGCCCGGCGCAACCACCTGGTCGCGCGGACGCGGTTGTAGCAGCCTGATTCCTCTCGGTTATACGACTGGGGGGTGCTACATGGCCGGCAACCCCGACCTGAAACCGGAAACCAGCACCAGTTCGGAAATCGGCTTCGAGTATGACACGGCCCGCCTGGGTGCCGGACTGACCTACTTCCATACCAATTTCCGCAACAAGATCCAGTATGAAGCATTGGGCAAGTACTACGATATCTGGTGGACGCGCCAGGCCAATATCGAGCGCGCCCGCACGCAGGGCCTGGAAGGGTCACTGCGCGTGGCGCTGACCAAGGATCTCGAGTGGAACACGACCGGTACCTACATGATCGAGGCGAAAAACCTGACGACGGACGAAACCCTGATCGACACGCCCAAGCTGTCCATGTATTCCGCCCTGGACTGGTTTGCCACGGAATCCCTGAGCCTGCGTCTGGCAGCGAACTTTACCGGCAAGCAGTTGGGCGCCAAGGATACCTTCGTCAAGGCCTATACCACGGCAGATCTGTCGGCCAACTACACTGTCGCTGACAACATCACTTTGCGCGCCGGCGTGACCAACCTGTTCAACAAGCATGTGGATAGCGATAGCGGCTATGGTTATTACATTCCACGCCGCGAATTCTTCGTCGGCATGACGGCACGTTTCTAATTCCAGCGGAATCCTGGACGCCGTCTTTTGCCCTCGCCTGACGGAAAGACACCCAGCACTGGCGCAAGGTGTCTTTCCCGATAGTGGCCAGCACGCGCAACCGTGCTGGCCGTCAGCCTTTTAATGGTATCCCTTCCATGCCTGGTTTTCTTTCCTGTTGTTGGTACGTGTGCAGCCTCGCCTGCTCGGGCGACCACGCAAACCATCCCCTACTTCTTCAGACTTAAAGGTAAGAGACATGACTGCTAGCTCTCCTTGCGCCGCACGGCGCTGGCGCATTTCCTGCTTCGCCCTGGCCTTGATGTGCGCCATGCCGGTTGCTGGCGCCGCCTCGGTGTTCAGCCAGCCCGATGCCGATTTCAAGGGCCGGCTCTGGGCCAAGGATGTTGTCGTTCCTGGCGGAAAAGCAGTGTTGGAGGGATTTTCTTTCGTGCCTGGACAGAAAATCACGCTGACACGCGGGCAGACGGTACTGAATCCCAAGACGCCGTACCAGGCCAATGAGAAAGGTGAATTCGAAGCCAGCATAGACATCCCGGCCGATGCTGCACCGGGCATTCATGCCATCGTCGTGAATGCCAGCGAGCCCAACGCCACTGCACTGCATAATCTGAAAATCTCGCCTGTCCTGCCGCTCAGTGGCGCCGACAAATTCCAGGTGGATAGCCAGAAGTTGGTGCCTGGCCTCTACCAGGTCGTATTCAGCCCGGCCAACAATGCCTTGTATGTCACCTCGGCGGTCGGGCGCCCGCCAGTCAAGGCTTCCAAACTGCTGAAGATCAACCCCGAGACGCTGGCCATTGAGGCGCAGGTCGATGCCCTGCCCGTCGCGGGCCGGGATGACGGCCATCTTTACGCCGTGTATGGCGTAGGCGTCGACGAGGCCAACGGCAACGTGTGGACCACCAATACGCGTGACAATACCGTTGCGGTGTATCGCGCCAGCGACCTCAAGCTGGTCAAGCAATTCGAACCGGGCGTGCTGCCCCACGGCCGCGATATCGTGGTGGACACTGCGCGCGGCAAGGTCTTTGCCTCCGGTTCGGGGCAAATCGCCGTATTCGATGCCAAGACCCTGGCGCCACTGGCCACCATAGAGCCGCAAAGCAAGGTGCGCGGCGAAGACTTCGCCCCGGCCAGCCTGGCGCTGGATGCCGCCAACGGCAAGCTCTATACCGTCAGCATGAGCACGCCCGAGGCCGCCGTCATCGACACGGCCAGCGGCACGGTGGACCGCATCATCGACATCCCCGGCGCCCGCTCGGCGATCGGTGTGGCAGTGAACCCGCAAGGCCAGCGCCTGTACGTCACGGCGCAAGGCAGCGATAACCTTCTGATCGTGGATCTGCGCGACGGCAAGGTGCTGCACGACGTCAAAACGGGCGCAGGTCCGCTCAACGTCAGCTACGACGCAGTCAGCGGCCTGGCCTATGTCGCCAACCGCGGCGCCGGCAGCATTAGCGTAGTCGATGCAGATGGCAAGATCGTCGCCAACCTCGATGGCGGCACCTATCCCAACCACCTGGGTACGGATGGCAAGGGACATGTGTTTGTCGTGAACAAGTCCAAGGGCGCCGAAGACCCCAACGGCGATCACATCCGCCGCGTGTCGCCCAAGCGTTGAGTGACCGCCTGCTGGCCTGCCCAAGCTTCGGGCCAGCCTTTCTCGGAAGCCAAAGGCAGCCTGGCACTAGCCATGTCCGCCGGGGTGGCCTGCCACATTGATGGCAGATCGCCCCGGCATTTTTCATGCCGGGGCCGGGCCTGCGTAGCGGGATGCGAGCGCATCCATGTAGGCAATGAACATATCCGCCATGGCCTCCGCATAGCGCAAGGTTTCTTCCTGGCTGCGAGGCGATTCGGAATAGCGCTTGCCGGCCGACGTCAGTGTCAGGCGCAGAATCTCCGCCGCCGTATCCTGCGCTTCGGCAGGGACATTCGCCGGCAAGGCATCCTTTACATATTGCCGGATGATCTCCCGGCCCGAATGGCGGAACTTGCTGGTTTCCTGGGTATCGCGATATAGCGGCGCCGCGTCGCTGAGCGCCACCCGCATTGCGGCCTCTTCACACTCGGAGCGGAAGAAAACACGCACCAGTTCCCGGATGCGTTCATGCGGCAGCTTGCTGGCGTCTTCGACGATTCCTCGCATCATGCTGCTGGTACGCTGCCATTCATCCACCTGCAGGCGAAACAGGATGGCCGCCTTGTTAGGAAAATACTGGTAGAGCGAACCCACGCTGACGCCCGCACGCTCGGCGACCCTGGCAGTCGTGAACCGAGTGGCGCCCACTTCGGCCAGAACCTGGGCTGCCGCCTCCAGAATGGCCGCGACCAAGCCTTCCGACCTGGCCTGGCGGGGCTTTTTCCTGGGATTCAGAGGCAGGCTGGAAGCCATGGCAGATCACCCTAGCGCGCAATGCGCGATGCAGATAGACAGAAGATGGACGCATTCTATCGGCTGCCAGCAAGCACGCCTAGACGCTGTTTCAACGCCATGCAACGTCCTGGCGATGATGCGTTCCCGCAATCTGCCAATCGGTATGCGGCGCAGTGCGGCGTATGCCATGCCAGGTGGTTTCTGAGTACATATGTGAACATCAAAGGCATCCGAGTGATGCAATAAATCGCCGCCAAAGGATATTTGCGCTGATTTATGCCGTGAAGGCTACCTTTTGGCCATGGTTTTGCGTCCATTCAATACATTGTTCGCAAGCCAAAAATGCGAACCCGCATGCGAATAGAAAATTCCAAGGCCAGGCCGTATTCTGAATGCGACGAATCATTCGTGTTTTCGTCGCATTCCACGTGCGCCCCTAGGCGTACTGGCCCATTTTTCCATACAGGTTGCTTTCATGCATAAACAAAATACTGGGGGCAAAGTGTCCCCAGCAACAGGTGGCCGCCAGGCTGACAATGTGTTCCTTGTCCTGCTGCCGATCACTTTCGCAGTCTTCATCAGTTTCTTCAATATGGGCATGCAGCTGGCGGTTTTGCCGCTGCACCTGCACGACCGCCTGGGCATGGGCCCGCTGGTCATAGGCATAGTGGTGGGGGCGCAGTTCGTCGGCGCCTTGCTGTCCCGGCCGTGGGCCGGGAATCATGCCGATGTGCAAGGCACCGGCCGCGCCGTCACCCTGGGCTTCCTGGTCGCCTCGGCCTCCGGCGTGGCCTACCTGCTATCCATGCTGTGCATCGATGCACCCGTGGCCTCGACCTTGCTGGTCCTGGTTGGGCGCGTCATGCTGGCCGTCGGTGAAAGCCTGATCGTGACTGGCGCCCTGGGTTGGGGGATTGCCCTGGTCGGTGCCGGTAGCGCCGGCAAGGTCATGGCCTGGACCGGCATGGCCATGTTCGCCGCCTATGCGCTGGGCGCGCCCGCAGGCGGCTGGGTGTATGCCCGCCAGGGGTTTACCGGCATAGGCGTGGCGACCATACTGCTGCCGCTGCTGGCTCTGGCTTGCATCGCCCGCATGAGGCAGGTGCCCCCTTCGGCCACGCGCCGCGCATCGTTCTACAAGGTGTTGGGGACAGTCTGGCTGCCCGGCCTGGGGCTGGCGCTGTGCAGCATCGGTTTCGGCGTGATTACTGCCTTTATCGCGCTGCTGTTTGCGAGCAAGGGCTGGGATAATGCTCCGCTGGCATTTACCGCTTTCGGTGTCGCCTTCATCGTGGCGCGCATCTTCTTCGGGCACTTGCCGGATCGCATCGGCGGCGCCTGGGTGGCCCTGGTATGCGTCATTGTGGAGATGGTCGGCCAGATCATGATCTGGATGGCGGATTCCGCAGGAATGGCATATTTCGGCGCGGCGCTGAGCGGCTTCGGTTACTCGCTGGCGTTTCCCGGCTTTGGCGTGGAAGCTGTCCGCCGCGCCCCGCCGCAGAGCCGCAGCCTGGCCATGGGCGCGTATGTGGCGTGCCTGGATATTTCCATGGGCATTACCAGTCCCCTGGCAGGCCTGGTTGCACGCAATTGGGGAATGTCGGCGGTTTACCTGGCATCGTCTGTCCTGGTCGGCGCATCGGTACTGGTAGCCTTCGCGCTGCTGGGCACGCGTCCGGCAGCGCAGCAACCCTGAACGTCGCCTACATCACATTGAAACAACGCTTCGGCAAAGAAAAAATGCCTCCGGAAAAATTCCGGAGGCATTTTTGATGGGTTCGAGGCCCCGGCTACCTTCACAGGCAGCCGGGAACAGAACCGGATCAACGGCTGGTGGTAGCCAGCTTCTGCCAGGTATCAACCACGGTATCCGGGTTCAGCGAGATCGACAGGATGCCTTCATCCTTCAGCCATTGGGCGAAATCCAGGTGATCGCTGGGGCCCTGGCCGCAGATGCCGACGTACTTGCCAGCCTTCAGGCAAGCCTGGATGGCGCGGCTCAGCATGAACTTGATGGCGTCGTCGCGCTCGTCGAAGTCGGCAGCCAGCAGTTCCATGCCGGAATCGCGATCCAGGCCCAGGGTCAGCTGGGTCATGTCGTTGGAACCGATCGAGAAGCCGTCGAAGTGCTCCAGGAACTGCTCGGCCAGAATGGCGTTGGACGGCACTTCGCACATCATCACGACGCGCAGGCCGTTTTCGCCCCGAACCAGGCCGTTCTCGCCCAGCAGGCTGATGACCTTCTCTGCCTGTTTCACGGTACGCACGAAAGGCACCATGATTTCGACGTTGGTCAGGCCCATTTCTTCGCGCACCTTCTTCAGCGCTTCGCATTCCATGCGGAAGCACTCGGCGAAGTCTTCGGCGATATAACGCGATGCGCCGCGGAAGCCCAGCATGGGGTTCTCTTCCTCGGGCTCATAGCGCGAACCACCAACCAGCTTGCGGTACTCGTTCGACTTGAAGTCGGACATGCGCAGGATGACGGGCTTCGGATAGAAGGCGGCGCCGATGGTGGCAATGCCTTCGGCCAGCTTTTCAACGAAGAAGGCGCGCGGGCTGGCGTAGCCACGGGCGGCCGATTCCACGGCTTTCTTCAGCTCGCTGTCCACATTCGGATAATCCAGCACAGCCTTCGGGTGGATACCGATGTTGTTGTTGATGATGAATTCCAGACGGGCCAGGCCCACACCGGCGTTCGGGATCTGCGCGAAATCGAAGGCCAGTTGCGGGTTACCGACGTTCATCATGATCTTGACGTCGATTTCCGGCATGGCGCCACGGCGCACTTCCTCGACTTCGGTCTCGATCAGGCCGTCATAGATGCGGCCTTCGTCGCCTTCGGCGCACGAAACCGTCACTTGCTGGCCTTCCTTCAGGATGTCGGTGGCTTCGCCGCAACCCACGACAGCCGGGATACCCAGTTCGCGGGCAATGATGGCCGCGTGGCAGGTACGGCCGCCACGGTTGGTCACGATAGCCGAAGCACGCTTCATCACCGGTTCCCAGTTGGGGTCGGTCATGTCGGTCACCAGCACGTCGCCAGGCTGGACCTTATCCATTTCAGCGATGTCAGCCACGATACGCACGGGGCCGGCGCCGATTTTCTGGCCAATGGCACGGCCGGTCACCAGCACGTCGCCGGTGGCCTTCAGGCGGAAGCGCTGCTGCACATCGTTTTCGCCTTGTTGCGACTTCACGGTTTCCGGGCGAGCCTGGAGGATGTAGAGCTTGCCATCGACACCGTCACGGCCCCACTCGATATCCATCGGACGGCCGTAGTGCTTTTCGATGATAACGGCATAGCGCGCCAGCTCGATCACTTCTTCGTCGGTCAGCGAGTAGCGGTTGCGTTCGGAAACCGGCACGTCAACGGTACGCACGGCATGGCCGTCGGTACGCTCGGGGTTGAATTCCATCTTGATCAGCTTGGAACCGATGCGGCGGCTGATGATGGGATATTTGCCAGCGGCCAGCGCGGGCTTGAAGACGTAGAACTCGTCAGGGTTGACGGCGCCCTGCACCACCGTTTCGCCCAGGCCGTAGGACGAGGTGATGAACACCACTTCCTGGAAACCGGATTCGGTGTCGATGGTGAACATGACGCCAGCGCTGCCCTTGTCGGAACGCACCATGCGCTGCACGCCGGCCGACAGTGCCACGTCAGCGTGGGCATAGCCCTTGTGCACGCGATAGGAGATGGCGCGGTCGTTGTACAGCGACGCGAACACGTGATGGATTTTTTCGAGCACGTCGTCGATACCGACCACGTTCAGGTAGGTTTCCTGCTGCCCAGCGAACGAAGCGTCGGGCAAGTCTTCGGCGGTGGCCGACGAACGCACGGCGAAGGAGCCCTTGCCATCCGCATCCAGTTCGGCGAAGGCCGTACGGATCGCGCTTTCCAGCTGCTCGGGCAGCGGCGTGTCGATGATCCACTGGCGGATCTGCGCGCCGGCATCAGCCAGCTCGCGCACATCTTCCGGATTCAGCGTCGACAGGCGCTCGGCGATACGGTCACCCAGGCCCGAAAGCTTGAGGAAATCGCGGAACGCTTCAGCGGTCGTGGCAAAGCCGCCAGGCACCCGGACACCGGCGCTGGACAGCTGGCTGATCATTTCCCCTAGCGATGCGTTTTTTCCTCCTACCGAGTCCACATCCGTCATGCGGAGCTGCTCGAACGAAACGACATAAGACATGAAGTCACCTTTACAATGGATAGAAAGCGAGTTGGGTCAACGTACCTGCATGCGGCTGTACCGCAGGTGCCCTGACCCAACCAGCCTGACAGGCCTGATCGTGTGACTTCTGAAGGCTCGGAATTGTACCGCCCCTGCCGCCGTTTTGGCGCTTAAAACGAAAAAATATGACTAATCAACAACTTGAACGTACCGTCTTTATCGTCTCGGATGGCACCGGTATTACCGCCGAAACATTCAGCCATTCCGTTTTGTCCCAGTTCGAGACCGTAAAGTTCAATAGTACGCGTATCCCGTTCATCAATACACTGGAGAAAGCCGATCAGGCCATCGCCCGGATCGAGCAATCCTTCGCCGAGCAAAAGGGGCTGCAGCCCATCGTTTTCAGCACGCTGGTGGACCCCGCCATCAAGGCCCGCGTCAGCAATGCGCCTTGCGTATTCCTAGACCTTTTCGGCGCATTCGTCTCGCCGGTGGAGCAAGCGCTGGGGGTGAAATCCAGCCATTCCATTGGCCGTTCGCACATGGGTGCCACGTCAGAACAGTATCTGCGCCGCATCAATGCGATCAACTTCAGCCTGGCGCACGACGACGGACAATTTGTCCATGGGCTTGAACAGGCCGATGTAATCCTCGTAGGCGTTTCGCGTTGCGGCAAGACGCCCACCAGCCTGTACCTGGCCATGCAATATGCCATCAAGGCCGCCAATTTCCCGCTGATCCCGGAAGATTTCGATCGTGGCCAACTGCCGGCCACGCTGCAACCCTACCGCAAAAAGCTGTTCGGCCTGACCATCCAGCCCGAGCGCCTGTCCGAAGTCCGCAATGAGCGCCGGCCCGGCAGCCAATATGCTTCGCTGGAACAATGCCGTGATGAAGTTGCGGCTGCCGAGCGCATGATGCGCCGCGAAGGGATTTCCTGGCTTTCCACCACGACCAAGTCGATCGAGGAGATCTCAACCACCATCATGGAGGAAGTCGGGCTGAGCACCCGCTCCTATTGAGCCAAAAAAACCAGTTCATTGTGAACTGGTTTTTTTTTGCTTATCCGCACACTTCACTGGGGCCCATGATCGTCGGGCTGCCGGCCTTGAAATCGCTGCCCGTCCATTCGAGGGAGTTGTGCAGGCAGTCGTCGCCTTCTATCCACTTCATGGATACATGGTTGCTTTTGACACTGTAATTCAGCTGCAACGAGTAATAGTTTTCACCGCCATACGGGAATCCGAATACCTGCCCGGTGGCGACATCAGCGACGAATGCAAAGCGGCAGCTGGTTCCGCAACCGATTTCCACGATGGCATAGTGCCCCGCGAAGTTGGGGCCACTACGCATTTCATTGGTGATGCGGGTACGGTAATTCGCATAGGCGCGGTCCCGCCCGGAAAAATCCGGTAGCCGGATGGAGCCTTGATATACCCTGTCCATGGGCACGGCGTCCGCCGCAACAGCGGGCGCGCCCAGGCCCAGCGACACCATCACCATGAATACCGCAATGGGATTCTTCAAAACGTCACCTTTTGAAAAACTGGGGTCGCGCCCCTAGCCGGCGCAGGAACCTACGTCCTGCGACGGGCCTGCAGCGACGCGACCAGCACGGTATCAGGCGCAACGGAAGCGGCGCCGCTGCTCGAACAGACAGATGGCCGCAGCCGCAGCGACATTCAGGGATTCTACGGCCGGCGCATGTGCAACGCGCACGCGTTTATCTGCCAGCTGCAACAGTTCTTCGCAGACGCCACGGCCTTCATGGCCGAACAGCCAGACGCATGTGCGTGGCAATTCGGTGTCGAACAAGTCTTCCGAGCCATCCAGCGCGGTCGCCAGCAAGGGAACGCTTAATGTCGGCCGCAAGGCCGCCAAGTCGGCCTTTTCGATAATCTGCAAGGAAAAATGGGCGCCCTGGGCGCTGCGCAACACCTTGGGCGACCAGGCATGAGCGCAACCGTTGGACAGAACGACCTGTTGCAAACCAGCAGCCGCAGCCAGGCGCAGCAAGGTGCCTACATTGCCCGGATCCTGCACCCGGTCCAGCCAGAGCGCGGCCACATCGCCACGGGGGCTGGGCAGCGCCGGCGGTTCGACCACGAACATGACGCCCTGGCCATGCTCGGCATCTTCCAGCGCGTCCATCATGCCGGATGCCAGCGCAATGCGCGCGGCTGGCGCCAGGCCGCGCACGGCATCGGCCAGGGATGCCAATTCCGGGCGCGCAAGGCGGGCTTCATCAAAGACCGCAATGGCTGGCAAACCGTAAGTGTCCAGCCAGGCCTGGCAAAGATGCGGGCCTTCGATCAGCAACTGCCCACCCTTGCGGCTACCACCTGCCAAGGCACGCAATTGGCGGTACAGCGGGTTGTCCCGGGATGCGATGTGCTTCATGTCGTATAAATTCTGTTTCAATACTGGCCATGCAAGCCCCTGCCGGGCCGGGCTCAGGACTCGAGGCTTTTGCGTACCGGCGCGAAGCTGCGGCGGTGTTCCGGACATGGGCCATGGGCGCGCAGGGCTTCCAGGTGTTGCGCCGTACCATAACCTTTGTGCTGGTCGAAACCGTATAGGGGATAGCGTTCGTGCAAGACCAGCAATTCAGCGTCGCGCGCCGTCTTTGCGAGAATGGAGGCCGCAGAAATGGCGGGCTCGGTCGCATCGCCCTTGACGATGGCGCGCGCCTGGCACGGCAGCCCGGGCGGCACGCGATTGCCGTCTATCAGCGCCAGCGCAGGATGCACGCCCAGTCCCTCAACCGCACGGCGCATGGCCAGCATGGTCGCGTGCAGGATATTCAAGGTGTCGATTTCCGCGACGGTAGCACAGGCGATATGCCAGGCCAGGGCTTGCTCGCGAATCTGCAGTGCCAGTTTGTCGCGCTGTCTGGCAGACAAGACTTTGGAATCTGCCAGGCCGGCAATGTCATGCCGTTCCGGCAGGATGACCGCAGCAGCATAGACGGCCCCGGCCAGCGGTCCCCTGCCCGCTTCGTCAACGCCAGCGATCTCCACGACCGACGGCGCAGCAATCGCGAATAGATCAGCCTGCTCCATGCTCGGCAGTCTCCAGTATGGCATCGGCGGCCAGCCGAGCCGTGTCCTGCCGCAGGACAGCATGCATTTCGGCAAACCGTTCTTCGATGCGGGCCGTCCCGGGTGCATCATTCCATTGCGCCCTGACGGCTTGAGCCAATTTCTCGGGCGTGGCGTCTTCCTGCAACAATTCCGGCACAGCGAAATCGCGCAACAGGACATTGGGAAGGCCGACCCAGGGTACATAGGGACGTTGCTGGCCTGATTTCCAGGACATCAGGCGCCGCATCCAGGGCGACAGCACATAGGAGATCACCATCGGGCGCTTGAACAGCGCCGTTTCCAGCGTAGCGGTACCGCTGGTTACCAGAGCCGTATCGCAGGCTTCCATGACATGCCAGGCTACAGGCCAGTTGTCACGCTCCTGCCCTTCCAGCGCAATATCTTCCTGGGTGACGCAGCGCAATCCTGGCACAGGGTGTTGCCGCAGCACGGCTTCGAACTGAGCCTTGCGCTCGGCATTGACCATGGGCACCAGGCAAACCAGTCCAGGCTCGTCCCGGCACAGTTGTTGTGCAGCCTGCAAAAAGCGCGGCGCCATCAATTCGATTTCGGAACGCCGGCTGCCCGGCAGGACTGCCAGGATACGTTCATTGCCCGACAGGCCCAGGCGCCTGCGCGCCGCCGCGCGATCGGGTTGCATAGGGATATTGCCGGCCAAGGGATGGCCGACATAGGTCACCGGTACGCCTTCCTTGCGATACAGCTCCTCTTCGAAGGGGAACAGCACCAGCATGTGCGAGACAGCTTCACGTATTTTGTGGATACGTTCATAGCGCCAGGCCCAAATGGATGGGCCGACGAAATGCACGGTGGGGATGCCGGCCTGGCGCAAGGCCAGTTCCAGCTTGAGATTGAAGTCAGGCGCATCGATGCCCACAAAGACGCCGGGCGGCTGCGCCAGCCAGCGACGCTTGACGTCGCCGTAGGTACGCAGCAGCGAAGGCAGCCGCTTGAGCGCATCGACATAACCGAAGACGGTCAGCGCATGCATGGGGTGCCAGATTTCCTGGCCTTGCGCCTGCAGGCGCGGGCCGCCTATGCCCTGGCAACGCAGGTTTGGTACCTGCTGCTGCAAACCTGCCAGGACGCGTGCGGCGATCAGGTCGCCCGAGGGTTCCCCGGCGACCATGCCGATCACAGGCTCGCCCGCGTTCCTGGCCAGTCCCACACCTGAAATCATGAACGGATAACCCCGCGCGTGACGCCCGAAAGGAACTCCTGCATGACGGCCAGTGCCGCAGCGGCAGCCGGACGCTCAACGGCCAGTGCTGCGATGGCTGCCACTGCCTGGTCCAGCGTCAGGCCGCGGCGATAAACCAGCTTATAGGCTTCGCGCAGTGCAGAGATGGACTCCGCATCGAAACCACGGCGACGCAGGCCTTCGGTATTGACGCCATGCGGCTTGCAGGGGTTGCCCGCTGCCAGCACATAGGGCGGCGCATCCTGCATCAGCGAGCTGTTGCCGCCTATCATGGCGTGCGCGCCAATCTTGCTGAACTGGTGCACGCCGCTCAGCCCGCCCAGGATGGCCCAGTCGCCGATGTGCACGTGGCCGCCGAGCTGCACGCCGTTGGCGAGGATGGTGTGATCGCCAATGATGCAGTCATGCGCGACGTGAACGTACGCCATGATCCAGTTGTCACTGCCGATGCGCGTAACACCGTTGTCCTGTACCGTACCGGTATTGAAGGTCACATATTCGCGCACCGTGTTGCCATCGCCAATTTCCAGGCGGGTCGGTTCGTTGGCATACTTTTTGTCCTGAGGCTCGCCGCCAATGGAGCAAAACCGGTAAAAACGGTTGTTGCGGCCGATGGTCGTCAACCCATCCACGACGCAGTGAGGGCCGACGGAGGTTCCTTCCCCAATGCGCACATTGGGGCCGATGATGCTGAAAGCACCGATGCTGACACCGTCAGCAAGTTCCGCACGGCTGTCTACCTGCGCGGTGGGATGGATTTCTACGCTCATGTTCAGCTGTTCCGTTGGCGAATGGCGCACATGAATTCAGCTTCGGCAGCCACGTTGCCATCAACCAGGCTGCGTCCCTTGTACTTACAGATGACGCGGCTCAGGCGCACGGCCTCAACTTCGATGCGCAGCTGGTCGCCTGGCACGACGGGGCGGCGGAAGCGCGCATTGTCGATGCCGACGTAGTAGTAGACATTGCCATTGCTGGCGCCGATGCCGGAATCATCACCGGAATCATTCGAGAACGAGAACAGCGCGGCAGCCTGGGCCATTGCTTCCAGGATCAGCACGCCAGGCATGACCGGCAGATCAGGGAAATGCCCGGTGAAATACGGCTCGTTGATACTGACATTCTTGATCGCGACGATGGATTTGCCCGGCGTCATTTCGATCACGCGGTCAATCAGCAGCATGGGATAGCGATGCGGCAGCCGATCCAGAATTCCCTTGATATCCAATTCCATAAATGCAGTACCTAAGTCATGACGGTCGCCGGCCTGCAGGGCTGTTCTGCGTGCTGCCGCCGGCGCCGGAGTGGCGATTAATCTTTTTCCAGAGCGCGCACGCGACGGCGCAGGGAGCCCAACTGCTGTATCACGGCAGCATTGCGCTGCCACTCCCCATGCTCGGCATAGGGATAGACACCGGTGTAACGGCCAGGCTTGGTGATGCTGGATGTCACTGCCGTACCGCCGGAGACATGTACGTCGTCTCCCAGCACCAGATGGCCGGAGATCATCGAGGCGCCACCAATGGTGCAGCGCGCACCGATGTGGGTGGAGCCAGCGATACCGACGCAGGCAGCAATGGCGGTGTGCATGCCGATATGGACGTTATGGGCAACCATGATCTGGTTGTCCAGTTTCACGCCATCGGCGATGACGGTATCGTCCAGCGCCCCACGGTCTATGGTGGTGTTCGCGCCGATTTCGACATCATTGCCCACCACCACGCCGCCGAATTGGGGAATCTTGCTCCAGCCGCCACGCGTGGGATCGGGCGCAAAGCCGAAGCCATCAGCGCCCAGCACCGCACCGCTATGCACGATGGCGCGTGCGCCCAGGCGCACTTCGCTATAGAGCACGACACGCGGATACAGCAGGGAATCCTCGCCCACGACGCTACGGGCGCCGATGACGCAGCCAGCACCGATGATGCTGCCGCGCTTCACGACCGCGCCACTCTCGACCACGCAGAACGGGCCCAGATCGACATCGGCTTCAATGATGGCGTCCTCGGCCACAATTGCGGAAGGATGCACGCGCGGCACATTGCCTGCGCGACGGGCACGATCGAACCACTGCGCCACCCGCGCATACAGCAGGTACGGCTGTTCGCAGATGACACGGGCGAAAGGCACGCTGGCCGGAAGGCCGGCCGCAGCTGCAGCTGGCAGGATGACCGCCCCTGCCCCGCTCTGCGACAGCTGTTCCAGATAGCGATGATTGGAAAGAAAGGATAGTTCGTTGGCGCCAGCATGCGTCAACGGCGCCAGGCCGGCGATGCGGGGTTCTTCCGCACCACCGGTTTCCAGGCGCCAAGGCAGGCCATGCGCATCGACTTCCGCAAACAGTGCGGACAGGGACGGAGCCCTGGCCTCATCCAGCAACAAAGGCATGAGGCAACCTTACTTGCCCATGGCCTGGATCACCTGGTCGGTGATGTCGACGCGCGGATTGACCGTGACTGCATTTTGCAGGACCAGGTCGTAGTTTTGCTGTTCGGCGATACGCTGAATGGCAGCATTGGTGTTGTCGATGATCGCACCGAACTCTTCGTTGCGGCGGCGGTTCAGGTCTTCCTGGAACTCGCGCTGCTTGCGCTGCAGGTCGACATCCATGTTGGAGATGTTGCGCTCGCGCTTGACGCGGTCGCTCTCGGACAGCACGGGGCCGTCCTTGTCGAGCTTCTGGTACTCGCTACGCAGGGCATTCGCCAGGCGTTGGATTTCGTCGTCGCGCGACTTGAATTCGGATTCAAGCTTGATTTGCGCAGCCTTGGCAGGCGCCGAATCACGCAGGATGCGATCCAGGTTGACGAAACCAACCTTGGAGCCCTGGGCTTGAGCCTGCACCGGAGCAGCCATCATGCCGGCAACCAGGCACGCCGACAGACCGAGGGAAACACGCCGAGCTACGCTCGCATACTTGCTGCGAGCCGAGGCAAACGGTTTGATCGCGGAAACAGACGTCATAGAAATCCCTGAATGAAAGGAAATTTTAGCAAAAGGTTATTGTGCCACCAGCATCATAGACCGGGAAATCAGAAAGCGGTTCCGATCTGGAACTGGAAGCTTTGCTTTTCGTCACCCGGCTTGTCACGGAGCGCCCGGCCATAGGAAATTTGCAGCGGACCCATCGGCGAGTTCCACGACAGGCCAACACCGACAGAATAACGCAGATCGCCGAAGTCGATATCCTGGTTATCGCTGTAGATTTGACCCGCATCACCAAACAGGAACCAGCGCAGGCTGCGGTCACGCTGCGCACCGGGGAACGGCAGATACAGCTGCACGTTGCCGACCACGCGCTTGGAGCCGCCCAGGTAGTTGCCGGTACGGGTATCCTTCGGGCCGAGCGACGAGCCTTCGTAGCCGCGCACGGTGCCGAGGCCACCCGCATAGATGTTCTTGATAAGCGGATAACCCTTGCCGCCGTAGCCCTTGCCGTAGTCCACCATGCCGTTGAAGGCCAACGTGAAGCTGCGGTTAAGGGGGATGAAGTATTGGTGCTGTGCACTGAGCATGTAGTACTTCAGGTCCAGCGTCGAGAAATCGGCCTTCAGGCGCGTATAGCTGCCCGAATTGGGTGCCAGGGCGCTGTCGCGGCTGTCCTTGGCCCAGCCTATGGAGAAGATCAGGGCATTGGTCTTGGAGCCGTAGTCTTGCACGAACTCTTCATAGGCCAGCGGTGAATTGTCGTAGAGCGACAGTTCGTTGCGTTCGTAGTTGACGCCCAGGAAAATCCGGTCGAGTTCCGAAATGGGAACGCCGAAGTTCAGGCCCAGGCCCATGGCGCGCACGCGATAGTCACCGTCGTTGTTGTAGAACGGCTTGATCGAGCGGTAGTAGAGCGACGTGGAGCGGCTGATGCCGTCGCGCGTCCAGTAGGGGTCAGTGTGCGACAGAACGGCCGACCGGTTGGAACGGCTGGTATTGACGTTGAAAGTCAGGTTGGTACCGCTGCCGAAAACGTTGTCTTCGCTGATGCCCGCCGACAGGATCGCCTTCTCAGTGGAGCCGTAGCCGATACCGAGGTTGATCATGCCGGTGGGTTTTTCCTTCACGTCGACCGAGACATCGACCTGGTCGATGGTGCCCGGCACCGGATGCGTGTTGACGTTGACCTCATTGAAGTAGCCCAGGCGGTCCACGCGGTCGCGCGACATACGGATATTGCTGGCGTCGTACCAGGCCGCTTCCTGCTGGCGCAGTTCGCGGCGGATCACGGCATCACGGGTACGTGTGTTGCCGCCGATCTCGATGCGGCGCACGTATACGCGGCGGCTCGGGTCGACATAGAACGTCAGCTCGGTTTCACCGGTTTCGCGGTTCAGGATCGGGTTCGGGTTGACGTTGGCAAACGCATAGCCAAGGTCGCCCAGGTAATCAGTGATGGCTTTCGCCGTCGCGTTGGTTTCACTGGCAGAGAACGTATCGCCGGCCTTGACCGTGACGAGTTTCTGCAACTGGTCGTCCAGGCCCAGCAGGTCGCCCGCCAGTTTCACATTGGAAACCTTGTACGGCTTGCCTTCATGCACAGTGATGGTGATGAAGATGTCCTTGCGGTCGGGGGAGATCGTGACCTGGGGCGGCTCGACGGAGAATTCGAGATAGCCGCGATCCATGTAGTACGAACGCAGCGCTTCGATATCGCCTTCCAGCTTTTCGCGCGAGTATTTGTCCGTACCGGTGTACCAGGTCATCCAGCCCGGCGTCGTCAGCTGCATTTCATCCTGCAGCGTGCTGCTGGAGAACGCTTCGTTGCCCACGATGTGAATGTCGCGGATGCGGGCCACCTGCCCTTCGAATACCTCGAAGTTGATGCCCACGCGGTTGCGCGGCAGCGGCGTGATAGTGGCGGTGATCTCGACGCCGTACTTGCCCTTGGCCAAGTATTGCTGCTTGAGCTCGAACTCCGCCTGCTCCAGCATGGAACGGTCGAAGATCCGGCCTTCACCGAAGCCGACTTCGCGCAGGGACTTCTTGATGGCGTCGGCGTCGAATTCACGCATGCCATTGAAGTTGATGGCAGCGATGGTCGGGCGTTCCTGCACGACTACGACCACGACATTGTTGTCGGTTTCGATGCGCACATCATTGAAGTAGCCGGTGGCGTACAGCCGGCGGATCGCGGCCGAGGCATCGCTTTCCGTGAATGTTTCCCCGACTTTCACCGGCAGGTAGCCGAACACGGTGCCGGCGTCGGTGCGTTGCAGGCCATCCACGCGGATATCGCGCACGACGAAGGGATCGAAAGCACTAGCGGCGGACGGCCAGATCAAGGCGGCCAGCAAGCCGGGCAGAACAAGGCGCTTGAGCTTGAGGCCGCTGCGCTGAAAACTCCGAGAAACAGACATCCTGGACGATCCTTGATCGGACAAATGGCGAAGGATTTTAAATGACACGCAATTAGCTGAAAAGACGGGTGACAATACGCCCGATATCGTTGAACAGGGCCAATCCCATCAGCGCCGCCAGCAATATCATGCCAAAACGCTGGCCGATTTCCAGCCAATTGTCCGGCAACGGGCGACCGCGGACGATTTCTGCGAAATAGTACAGCAGATGACCGCCATCAAGTGTGGGGATAGGAAGAAGATTCAGTACGCCAAGACTCACGCTCAGCAGCGCCAGGAAGCCGATATAGGCATCCAGGCCGACGCGTGCGCTCTGCCCGGCATAGTCAGCAATGGCGACCGGGCCATTGATATTGCGCCAGGAAACCGTGCCGGTCAGCATGCGGCCCATCATGCGCAAAGTGAACAAGGAGGTCTCCCAGGTACGCACGACGCCATGGGAAATGGCTTCCAGCGGGCCGTAACGGCGATCCACCATGGGAAGATCGGCTGCCAGCTGGGCACCAATGCGCCCGACTACCCGGCCATCTTCCAGGCGCGCCTCAGCAGGCACCAGAGTCAGGTCCAGCTCGGTATTGCCACGCCGCACACGCAGTTCCAGCGGCTGTCCACCGTGCGCCTGGATCTCGGCCAGCAAACGCGGCACATCGGGAGATTCCTGGCTGCCCGCGCGCAACACCTTGTCACCATCTTTCAGGCCCGCCGCCTCGCCCGCCCCGCCACTGATCACGCTGCGGATATACGGATTGGCCGCCTGCAAGGCCAGGCCCGCGCCGACCAGCGGATCGGCGTCATGCTCCAGTCTGTCGCCCTGCAAAACCAACAGGCGCTGGCGCGGCTGCCCGGCGCGGTCGGTAACGTCCATGCGCAAGGTACCGCCCGCTGTCAGCTTGTCGAGCAGCAGCCAGCGCGCATCGCTCCAGGTTTCGACCTTGCGGCCATCTATGGCCTGGATCCTGTCGCCGCTGGCTACACCCGCCAGCGCGGCCGCGCTGCCTTCCTGCGGATCGGCCAGCACGGGCTGCGGTTCGCGGCTGCCCATCATGCCCAGAATGGCGTAGAGCACCGCCGCCAGCAAAAGATTGCAAACCGGGCCGGCGAGCACAACGGCAATGCGCCGATAGACGTTCAACCGATTGAACGGCACGCCCTTGCCGGAACCGATGCCAACATCGCCGCCCAGGCCGTCATCTGCCATCTTGACATAGCCGCCCAGCGGAATCATGGAGACCGCCCACTCGGTACCCCGGGCATCACGTTTTTGCCAGAGTACGCGGCCGAAACCCACCGAAAAACGGAGGATGCGGACGTTGAAAAAACGCGCAACGCTATAGTGGCCCAGTTCGTGGATGGTGACCAGGATACCCAGCGCGACAAGAAAAGTGATTAAGGTATAAAGCACATAAATTCCATTGCATGCCAGCAAAAACTGGCGGAACCGCAGGCCTGTGCCGCAATCGGCCCAGCGTCAGGCAGCCAGTCCCAGGTTGGCGACATAGCGGCGTGCACGCAAATCATAATCGAGTACGGCATCCAGGCTATCGAGAGCCTGTTCTGCCTGTCCGCCATGCCATTCAAGGGCCGCCTCGATTACCCGGGATATCCAGGTGTAAGGCAGGCGCCCCTCCAGGAACGCGGCCACTGCCACCTCATTGGCGGCATTGAGCGCGATACAGGCGCCCTGGCCATCACGCAGGGCAGCATAGGCCAGCGCCAGGCAGGGAAAGCGCTCATAGTCAGGCGGTTCGAAATCCAGGCGGCCGTGGCGTGCCAGATCCAGCGGACCCACGCCGTTGGCGAGACGATCGGGAAAGCCCAGCGCGTGTGCAATGGGAATGCGCATATCGGGCTGGCCCAACTGCGCCAGCATGGAACCATCCTCGTATTCGACCAGGGAGTGAATAATGCTCTGGGGATGCACCAGGACTTCTATCCGTTCCGGCGACATACCGAATAGCCAGTAGGCTTCGATGACCTCCAGGCCCTTATTGACCATCGTCGCAGAATCTACGGAAATCTTGCGCCCCATGCTCCAGTTGGGATGCGCGCATGCCTGCGCCGGCGTGACGGCTTCCAGGTCTTTCCAGTGGCAACGCCGGAATGGGCCGCCAGAGGCGGTCAGCACCAGGCGGCGGACGCCGGATGCTGCGCAGGCGGTCGCCGCATCCGTCTTGACAGGCAAGCACTGGAAAATGGCATTGTGCTCGCTGTCTATGGGCAGCAACTGGGCACCGTGGTTGCGGGCCGCGCTCATGAACAGGCCGCCGGCAGCCACCAGGGCCTCCTTGTTGGCCAGCAGGATGCGTTTACCGGCATTGGCCGCGGCCAATGCCGCCGGCAAGCCTGCGGCGCCGACAATGGCAGCCACAACAGTATGGCCGCCGGGGTCGGCGGCTGTTTCCGCCAATGCAGTATCCCCTACCCTGATTTCAGGCAATGGCAGGTCGGTGCCGTAGGCGCGCTCGAAGCGTTCGCGCGCGGCATCGTCCGGCACCACCACGACATGGGCACGGTGCTGGCGCGCCTGCGCAGCGAGACGTTCCATGCGTGTGCGCGCACTCAGCGCATACACCTGGAAGCGCCCGGCGTGCCGGCCCAGGACATCGAGCGTGCTTTCCCCTACCGATCCCGTCGCGCCAAGAATGATCACGGTTTCCCGTTGTGGCGACGCACCGGCGGCAGGCAGGCCTTCACGGTCCGGAACCGATTCCGTTTCGCCGCGAACCGCACGGCCTGCATTAGGGGACATAGTCACAGCATCAGACTCCAAAAATTAGCAGCAATAAGGCCAGCGGAGCAGTCGGCAGGATAGCATCAATGCGATCGAGCACACCGCCATGGCCAGGCAGCAGCCCGCTGGAATCCTTCATTCCGGCGCGGCGCTTGAGCAATGATTCGAACAAATCGCCGACAATGGAGAGCATGGCCAGGAATGCAATCCAGGGCAATGCCGCATATGACCAGAGACGGAACATATGGTTCGCAAAACTGCCTTCCCAGTTCATGGTGGCGGCGCCCCACACTACCGCTGCGACCACGCCTGCGATAGCGCCCTCCCAGGATTTCCCGGGACTGACACGCGGCGCCAGCTTGCGCTTGCCCACCGCACGGCCGGCAAAATAGGCACCGATATCGGCGCACCAGATGATTGCCAGGAAGCTCAGCAGCAGCCCGCGCCCCATCATGAACATGAGCGCAAGCGAGGCCCAGGCGGCAATCAGCGCCAGGATGCCAAAGAGACTCATGAAAGGGTTTGCCGCTGGCGCATGCACGTCGCCGCGCACGACCTGATAGGTGCCGATCAGCACCCACAGCGCCACAGCCAGTGGAATGACTACGCGTGTGGCGATTTCGTAGGTGACGGCAACGGGGCCTATGCTGGCCGCGTTATTGGACAGCCAGAGCCAGGTCAGCATGATGGTCAGCGCGCCGGCGGCAATGCCCGCAACCATCGGGCCACCAGCCGTTTTCGGGGTGTCGCCCAGAGATGCACCCGCAGCCGCCGGAACGGGGCTGGTCAGGCGCAACCATTCCCACAAGCCCAGGCCTGTCAGCACGGACAGCAGCAGCATGAACGGCCACGGCGTACCCAAGGCCAGCGCACCTCCCAGCACGATCAGCAAAGCAACTGCAGTGACGATACGGGTTCCCAGCATGGGTGCTTCTCCTGTCGCCTAGGCGGCGGTTATGGCTGCTTGGCCCCTGTCTCGGCAAGCTGGGCACTCGTGCGGCCAAAGCGCCGTTCCCGGGTGGCATACCAGTGGAACGCCTGTTCCAGGGATGCCCGGTCAAAATCGGGCCAATACTGATCGGTGAAATACAGCTCTGTGTAGGCGAGCTGCCAGATGAGGAAATTCGAGATACGCTGTTCTCCGCCGGTGCGGATGAACAGGTCGGGCTCGGGGGCCCATGCCATGCAGAGATGCCTGGAAATGTCGTCTTCGGACAAAGGCTGTGCCGGATTACGCCCGGATTCCGCCAACAGCTTCTGGGTCGCCTGGAGGATATCCCAGCGTCCGCCATAATTCGCCGCTACGGTCAGCGTGAGTTTGTCATTATGGGCGGTGCGTGCCTGGGCTGCGTCGATCAGGGCGCGCAGCTTGGGGTCGAACGGAGAAATATCGCCGACGATGCGTAGCCGGACGCCCTGCTCCTGCAGTTTGTCGACCTCGCGCTCCAGGGCCTGCATGAACAGGCGCATCAACAACGAGACCTCTTCGGCCGGGCGGCGCCAGTTTTCGGAGCTGAATGCAAACAGCGTGAGGTACTCTACCCCCGCCTGCCCGCAGGCTTCCACCGCCCTGCGCACGGCACGCACGCCCTTGGCGTGGCCAGCAGTGCGGGGCAAATGGCGCTTGGTGGCCCAGCGCCCATTGCCGTCCATGATGATGGCAACGTGCCGGGGAATGGCACCGACAACAGGTATGGCCTTGGTAGTACTAATCGTCATGACGGAATCTTAACAGCGCCCTGCGAGCGCGTCCCTGGCTTATGAAAAAATGGCAAAGCCGATGCGCAGCATGCCATAGGCAGCGCGGCAGGCTGCGCGCTCGCGGGCGGAACTTCAGACTGTCATGATTTCCGCTTCTTTCTGGCTGACCAGTTTATCGACTTCAGCGACAAAGCGGTCCGTCAGCTTTTGGATATCATCCTGGGCGCGACGCTCGTCGTCTTCGGAAATTTCCTTATCCTTGACCAGACGCTTGAGCGCTTCGTTGGCTTCGCGGCGCAGGTTGCGGATGGCAACCTTGGCGTCTTCCGATTCGCCCTTGACGACCTTGGCCAGGTCGCGGCGACGTTCTTCGGTCAGCGCCGGCATCGGCACGCGCATGCCTTCGCCCAGCGTCTGGGGGTTAAGACCCAGGTCCGACTCGCGAATGGCCTTTTCCACCACGGAAACCATGCTTTTTTCCCAGACCTGCACATTCAGGTTGCGCGCATCGACAACCGTGACGTTTGCAACCTGGCTGACGGGAACCATCGAACCGTAGTACTCCACCTGCACGTGATCCAGAATGGCTGCAGTGGCGCGGCCGGTACGGATCTTGGACAGATTGGTCTTCAAAGCCTCAATGGACTTCTGCATGCGAGTATCGGCAGATTTGCGAATCTCGGAAACACTCATGTCTTTATTCCTCTATTGAAGAGCGCCTGCTCATGGCCAGTCGCGGCATCACCGCATCCGGCAGCTGAGCTTGATGGGCTCCAGTATTGAAATCGGCCTGGTGGCAGCGCCCTCCTCTGCAGGAGCAGCGCCGCGCCAGGCCGGTGATCAGACGTGTACCAGGGTACCTTCGTCCGCGCCGCTGACAGCGCGCTTCAGGGCGCCCGGCTTGTTGATGGAGAACACCTTGATGGGCAGCTTCTGGTCGCGGCACAGCGCGAAAGCCGTCGCGTCCATCACCTCCAGGCGCCGGACGATCGCTTCGTCGAAGCTGATCGTCGCATAGCGAGTGGCGTTCGGGTCCTTGTTGGGGTCTGCCGTGTAGATGCCGTCGACCTTGGTGGCCTTGAGCACGGCTTCTGCTCCGATTTCGGCGCCGCGCAAGGCGGCGGCGGTATCGGTCGTAAAGAATGGGTTGCCCGTACCGGCCGCGAAAATGACGACCTTGCCTTCCTCAAGGTAGCGCAGCGCCTTGGGACGAATGTACGGCTCGACGATTTGGTCGATGCGCAGCGCGGATTGCACGCGGGCGTCGATGCCACGGTTCTTGATGGCATCCTGCAGGGCCAATGCATTGATCAGCGTGGCCATCATGCCCATGTAATCGGCAGTTGCACGATCCATGCCTTGGGCGCCCGGCGCCACGCCGCGGAAAATATTGCCGCCACCGATCACGATCGCCAGCTCGACCCCCATGGAAACCAGTTCGGCGATTTCCTCGGTCATGCG
Source organism: Kerstersia gyiorum (assembly GCF_004216755.1). Lineage (GTDB taxonomy): Bacteria > Pseudomonadota > Gammaproteobacteria > Burkholderiales > Burkholderiaceae_B > Kerstersia > Kerstersia gyiorum. The sequence continues at coordinate 722,431 of NZ_SGWZ01000002.1, read as the reverse complement.
AACAATGGTGGCGCGATTGATGCCGTAGGCGTCTTCGCCCATCAAGGCTTCGCCGGAAAGCTTAAGAAGAACCCGTTTATATGCTGTACTGCTCATCACTATGACTCCCTGGAAGCGGCTCGGCGGAATTTTAGCTTTGTTTGTGCAAACGCTGCCCTGGGGCAGCGTGGAATTTTACGGCTGGCGACAAATTCGAGCGCAGCGGCAGAGGCAGCGCGCTGAATGTGCCTGGTGATTCACTGGAACCGCCGTCCGGCCCAGGCTTGGCAACATACCAAGAAAACAGGCTGTCGCCCGGCGCGCGAGCACCGGAGCGACAGCCTGTCAGCACACTTAGCCCTGACGGGCAGCGGCAACTTCAGCGGCGAAGTCAGTCGTCTTCTTCTCGATGCCTTCACCGACGATGAACAGCGTGAAGCTGTTCACAGCAGCGTTCTTTTCTTTCAGCATCTGAGCAACGGTCTGCTTGTCGTTCTTGACGAAAACTTGCGACAGCAGCGCAACTTCCTTCAGGTACTTCTGGATCGAGCCTTCAACCATCTTGGCAACGATTTCAGCCGGCTTGCCGGATTCGGCAGCCTTCTGCTCGGCCACGGCACGTTCCTTGGCAACCAGCTCGGCGGGTACGCCATCGGCATCCAGCGCTTGGGGGCGGGTAGCGGCGATGTGCATGGCAACGTCCTTGCCCACTTCATCGGCACCGTCGAACTCAACCAGAACGCCGATACGGCCGCTGTGCACATAGCTGGCCAGCTTGTTCGGGGTTTCTTTGCGGATGAAACGGCGAATGGTGATGTTCTCGCCGATCTTGCCGATCAGGGCAGTACGCACGCTATCAACCGTTTCGCCGTTCAGTTCCAGCGCGGACAGCGCCTCGACGTCGGCAGGGTTCTTGTCGGCAACCAGTTCGGCAACCTTGGCAACGAAGGCGACGAAATCGTCATTCTTGGCCACGAAGTCGGTTTCGCAGTTGACTTCCACCAGCGCACCGCGCTTGGCATCAGCCGAGATGTTCAAGCCCAGCAGGCCTTCGGCGGTCACGCGCGACGCAGCCTTGCCAGCCTTGCTACCCAACTTGACGCGCAGAATTTCTTCGGCGCGAGCCATGTCGCCAGCCGCTTCCGTCAGCGCCTTCTTGCATTCCATCATCGGGGCGTCGGTCTTTTCACGCAACTCTTTGACCATCGCAGCGGTAATTTCAGCCATTTCTACTCCAGATTCGATTGATTGATCCGGCTCTCGCGGAACCGGCGCCAGCCCTGCCCGTCAGGCCGGCGGCCCGCCTCCCTCAGAACAAGGGAGGCGGCGTGACAGCAATTAGGCCTCTTCCGAGCCTTCTTCCTGCACTTCGACGAATTCTTCGTCAGCTTGAGCCACTTCTTCAACCAGGCCGCTCAGGCGCTGTTCACGGCCGGCCAGCACGGCGTCGGCGATGACTTGCGAGTACAGGGCGATGGCGCGGGCGGAGTCGTCGTTGCCAGGAATGACGTAATCCACACCGTCCGGCGAGTGGTTGGTATCGACCACGGCCACCACCGGGATGCCCAGGGCGCGTGCTTCGGCGATGGCAATCTTATGATAGCCAACGTCGATGACAAACAGAGCGTCAGGCAGGCCGCCCATATCCTTGATGCCGCCGATGGACTTGTTCAGCTTGTCCAGTTCGCGTTGGAACAGCAGGCCTTCCTTCTTGCTCAGGCGCTCCAGGCCGCCATCGGCTGCCAGGGCTTCCATTTCCTTCAGGCGCTTGATCGAGGTCTTGACGGTCTTGAAGTTCGTCAGCATGCCGCCCAACCAGCGGCTATCGACGAAGGGCGAACCGCTGCGCTCGGCGGCTTCAGCCACCAGCTCACGAGCAGCGCGCTTGGTGCCGACGAACAGCAGCGTGCCGCCCTTGGCGGACAGCTGACGCACGAACTTTTCGGCTTCCTGGAACTTTTCGACCGTCTTTTCCAGGTTGATGATGTGAATCTTGTTACGATGACCGAAGATGTACGGAGCCATCTTGGGGTTCCAGTAACGGGTCTGGTGGCCGAAGTGGACACCGGCTTCGAGCATATCGCGCATGCTGATGGACATATGAATCTCCTAGGGTTTGGACTGGCGCCGCACCTGCACCACGCGCCCCGTGGCGGAATCCGCCGAAATGAGGACTGCGCAGCACCCTGGTGGTACGACACGCGATTTCAGAACACTTTGCGGTATTTGCCTGGCAAACACCGCCGCCCGTTCTGATGGAAAAATTGGGCAAGCCCGCTATTCTACTATTTTTCAGGGCCTTGCTTCAAGACGAAAATGGCGGAAAACTGTCAATACCATGTGAAATTATTGCCGCGGCAACACTTCATCCAGTGAATGGGCCTTCAACACCTGGCTCAGGCCGTGCTGCAAGTCTTCCTGGCCCGCTTGCTGCAAGCGCTCCCTGGCTGTTTCCGGCAAACGGCCAAAGCGCTGTTCCAGCAAGCAGCGCAAGGCGTCACGCATGCCTTCGGCCTTCCCTTCCAGACGGCCCCGGCCGATAGCGACTCTTTCGATGCTGGTAATGTATGGCATGTTGGATCCCCCTGCCTGGCCGCGGCCAATTCCGCCTGAACAAGCAATGCAAATGGATTGTGCGCGGCCAGCGCCGCCAGCTCGGCGTCACGGTCGCGCCAGCCCTGCAAATTTAACATTGGCAGAGAAAAATTCAGGCTCAGAAAATTCTTCCCCAATGGCTCATAACAATAGGCCAGCCTGTCTTGATCTGGCCGGCCGCGCGTGACGATAGCCAATTGCACAATAGGCTGGTCCGGGTATGTTTCGCGCAGACGCACAAAGTACTCAAACATGCGGCCGGCGAAACCGGCCTGCAGGCGAGCCTGGACTTCCATATGCACGAGCAGGCATATCCGCTCGCCCTGAAGCAGTTGCACCGATGCCAGCTTATCGACATAGCGCCGATTGCGGCCTTTCGACAAGGTCAGCGCCTGCAACGCTTTATCCAGAAATTGCGGCGGCTGACGCCAATCTATCAAAGCATGCAATGATGGCCAGAACAGTTGCAGGCATGGCTGGAAATAGACGTCCAGCGCATCCTTCCAGCGGCCATCCGCATCAGTTCTGCGCCTGGCAGGCATGACGGGCAGCAACTGGCGGCTAGCCGGGCCATCCGCCTCTCGCGCGGCCAAAAAACGCGGGGTCGGATATTGCGGCTGCTTGCATGGCAAACCCAGAAACACGGAACCTAGTCAGCCTAGCTACACAGCACAACGCTGGCTATCCCCGCAGTGATCAAATCGGCACACTTTACTGCGCCCAGACCGCCAGCCAGCCATCAGAACCTGAGGCATTCATCGCTGGCGACGGCAAGGACCACCGGGCGCCAGCAAATCGCAACGGCACGCGGCGGGTATCAAACGCAGCCGCGTGCCGCTGTCAGCACGGCTCAATGCCGGGCCTTTTCAAGCGGCGGACTAGTTGCTGGTGTAGTTGTATTTCTCCACCGCATTGCATGCCGCGCCGCTGAGGGTAGCGCCCACGCTATACAGCTGCTCCGACCAGATCGACGTCAGGTACAGCGTTTTACCGGCCCCCTTGATCAGATTGCTGCTCAGGCACTCCGTTGCCAGCGTGCCGACCTTGGCGGGAAGCGCCAACGAGACATCCACTTCCACCAATTCCTGGCCGATACGGTCATTGAAGAACAGGCGGTTGCCATCAAGCACCAGCTCTACCGGCTGCACCGCAGGGATGTCCGTCACTTTGGTCAGGACATATTCCTCGTTGATAGGGTCATAGGCGCTGACATCATAAATATACAAACCCGCGCCGAATGCGCTTGCCGCCGTGGCGAAGGCGCTCTTATAGGCCGCCAGCGTCGCCGCATCAGGCGCGGCCGGCACCGTCATCAGCTCGTCCGGGTCCCAGTCGCGGCTATTCAAGGCATAGATGCGCGTCGGCTCACCGCTGGCATTTTCCTGTACCACCATATTCAGGAAACTGACGGGTTTGGTCGGCGCGCTGCCTGTGGCGAAACTGAAGTCCACGACATCGTCTGGCGTGCCGTTATTCAGCGTAATGCGCCGGAAGCCACTGCCGCCCGTGTAGGTCGCATGAGGGGTGACATAGATCGCGTGGCCGGTCGTCGCATTGGCAATGAGCGGAGCAACGCCGGGATTCAACAGATTCGTTGCCCCATCCACCGAATCGGGGCTGAATTTTCTTAATTGAAGTAGCGCGTTAGCGTCATTGATATCCTCTTCATTGCCACGCAAGGCAGCAATGACCTTGCCGCTGTCCGGGCTATATTTGATCAGCCTGCTGCGGGTGATCTGCCCCACGGCCAGGGAATCCGGGTTGCACACGCCGCTGGCGTTGGCCATCGTTCCCGGCACATTCAGGTTCCAGCGCAAAATCTTGCCCAGGAACGTCAGGCCGCCAACCAGTTCGCCGCGGCTGGCGGAATAGTCCATGCCATGCAGCGGCTGGAGGAAGGCTGTCCAAGTGCTGGCATCCCAATCGGGGCGAGCCGAATTAACAGGACGAGGTTGGGGACCAAACTCCTCCAAAATTTCCACTCGATCCAGGAAGATCCGACGCTCGCTGGCAGTCGGCAATGCATATGGCGCGCATGCCGGAAATGCCCATACTTGCGTCTGGCTGGCATCGTTGGCGCCGTCCGGAATGCGCAAGAAGGCGGGATAGCCGGTAATGTCATAGGCAAAGCCCTCTTCCGTATTCGGTGCTGGCTCAAGAACATTGTTCTGGTCCAGCCGCGGAGCCGTATTCCCCGGATCATCCGTGCGCGTCGCAAAAAACGCGACATAAACAGCATTCCCCATGCCATTCCCGACTTCGCTGCCCACGTGCACCATTTGGTAAGGCTTGTCAGCCGGCTTGGCGCCGGAATAGACCTTGCCTACCTTGGTGATGCCTGCCTGGGCGCCACCCGCCGCCAGCAAGCCCGCCAACACAGAAAGCACCACTGCCTTGTAATTCATGACCTTCATGATGACTGCTCCAGAGAGAGAAAACACCATGTCGGGAAACAGGCGGGCCTGACTCCGTCCGCCGACGGGACTGCGGCTGCTGCCATGGCATCCGACTGATATCCGTCAGGCGGGGGGATGCCGATATAGATAAAAATAACAATGAGTCGTATTTTTATCATCTTATAAACCTGAAACATTCGAAGGCACTGATACAGGGCAGGTTATTGAAGAATTTACTTTAATAAACCAGCCTTGCAGCCAGAAGCAGGCTTGGCGGCCTCAAGCCTGCTTTCCATGCACCCCAAGGTTGGCTGGAACGTCCAATAAGAGGTCAGTCGGATCCCACCACAGGCGTATCCCTGGCATCAGAGCCGAACATCAGGCCATACGCGATACCCTTTGATTCATCGTTCGAATCCAAGTAATAGCGATACGCCATGACGGCTTCGTTGGTGTCGGTCAGGAACAAGGCGGAGTCGGCATGCCCGCCCTCTCCCCAGCCGCTGGTGAAAGAAAAACCGCGATTGCCGCCCGCTTGAACCCCCTGATGGTTACGAGCATAAAACGCACCGTTTTCATAGCCGTAGGCTTGAACGCCCGCAGTCCCAGTCGGGTTGTCACTATGCCGGCAGGTTTGCACTGAGTGCGTCAACGCAAAATCGTTGAATGTCAGATTGGTGAATCTGTAGCCCGTGGCTTCGCCGGTTACGATCAACCCGCGCACAATCAGATGCGGCATCTCGCGACGAAACTCAGCGGCGTTATCCATGTTGTAACCAGGCAGAAAATCTCCGGTTTCCCTATTGCGGTACACCCCATCTACATAGAAATAGTCTTCGCATAGGAAGTAAGCCTGCCCTGCAACACCTTGCCAGGCCATGATGTCTCGCGGCAAATACGCATATCGGTTGATGCGCGTTGGCCATCCGGTACGGGTTTTCATCGGCGCAGCATTATTGGCGTGTGCAAGAGCGACATAACTATTTCCAGACGTAAACGTCCTGGCCCATGGGCCATCTGCCTGCTGCCAGACGGCATTCTGTTGCCCATGGGCGGCCGGTGCGCTCTCCAGGGCGATGCCCCTGCCGGATTTGCCGCCTACCTTGTCATTCAGATGAAAGGCATAGGCGATCACCAGGCGGTTATCTGCATCCAGATAGAAATCTGCGTGGCCCGAGAGTCCATTTCGATTGAAATTGCCCTGGGCATCCAGCGGACTTTTCAGCGGTGTGCCTATGCCGCTCAGCACGGCATATACAGCGCCATCTGCAACCTCGAAGGTCAAATCCAGGTTGGTCGTTATCCGATTGCAGGTATTCATCACATGCCGGACGTCCTTGGTGCTACGTCCTAGCCGCCCGGCCGCATCCAGTTTACGCAAGCTATCGTGCAACAGAAAGGTTGTATTGGCATCCAGCAGGCCGTCCATTTCAAGCGGCCAGTCACTCATCATGGTGTCCATGTCGCATACAGCGAAAGCCACATCCTTGTAGGCCACGCTGCGTGTCACCCGGCGGAACTGACCTGTCTCATCCTGGGGCCGGAACCAGGCCAGCTTGTTGAAGCGCCGTGCCGCCGCGTAAGGCTTGCTGCTGCCGTCTGCCTCCACGGAATGCCAATGAGGCGTCCGGGTGAAATCGGTGGACACGATTTCACCGGGTGCATTGGTACGCAGCCCCACATGGCTGCCTGAAGCATCACGGTAGCGGTATAGAGCCAGCAAATGGCCTTGCCGGTTATGGAAAAGGCGCACTTTGCCAGACGCAGTGGCATCCCCGAAGCTGCCATCCTCAGCAACGTCATAGCTTTTTTGCTGGGCGATGATGACTTGAGTACGCTGGTTGCTTACCTTCACCTGCAATGCCATCTCATTGCCGGGCTGGCAACCGTCCAGCGCACGCGCCAGATTTGCATCAGCGACAGCCGCCGCTTGTGGCGCCAATGCCTGAGCATGGCGCAGATAGAACACCTGGTTATCCGCCAGCGCAGGCTGGCCAGGGTCCGCCACCAAATGATTGGCCGGCTGGCTGCAGACAACATACGCGATATCAGCAATTCCCTGGGCATAGCTGGCATCGCTCCCTACGGGCAACAGCGTGGGCGACAAGGGTTCCATGGCGTGTTCCAGCATATAGCCCAATGGCTGCCGGTCAGCATCCAGCACCGGGTGATAATCCAGCAAGGTGCGTTTCAACTGCGCATTCCAGGACTGATAGCCACTGCTATAGCGATTACTGACACCGGTGCTCTGCGCGCCCTGCCCTTGGTCGAACAGCACGACACGCCCGAATTTGCTACTGCCCCTATCCAGATAATGCATAGAGATGACTGCTGCCAGCTGGCCGCTTTGTGGATGGCGGTAGAACTGTACATGACCGCTATTCTGGCCGCGGTTTTCATAGCCGTAGCTGCCTGAATAACGGCCATTCGCGTCTATGGCATAACTGCCGAATTTCAATACACCAGCAACACTGGTAATGCGGCGGCCAAGGTAACCGCTGTCTTCGGTGCTTAAGGCCGCGGCATCGTCGCAACTGACCAGCAAAGGGTCGGCCAAGATAAAGTCCGGCGGCAAGTCGCCTGCGGCAATCGGCGGACCATAGGCCAGTATGGCATTCTGCTTGGCCGTCGCCGAGTTGACGCGTGTACTGGATCCGCACAGGGTATAGATCAATCCCGACAGCCCGGCATATTCCCGGACGCCTTCCACCTTGCCGCTGCCAACCTTTAAAAATTCGATTGGACGCCCTGGATCTTCTTCGTCGAAGCTGAGTTCATAAGAGCGCGCCACACCCTGGGCATCGTAGAGATCCCTGGGCTCAAAGACACTGTGCCAGCCCTCATATTGCGAACTTTCAATGGCCAGATCATTATTCTCTGGATCGCTGACACTGCAAGCCGCCAACATGCTGCAGACCAGCAGCATGCCCATGGATCGTTTGAAATTTGGCCGCAAGCGGGCCTTGTCGCTCATACAAGGCATGGGGGAAAGCCATACAGGCGTGCCAAGCCGCCGGGCACGCGACCGCACACGCCCCGGCAGGGAAAGATGAACCATTTTGTATTCTCCGTGCATCGCCGCTGGAACCACCTTGGCAAACGGCGCGCTGACGCCGAAAAGCCGATGCCTTCCGGCCTGCGTCTGCTTAGTGCGCCCGTGGCACCAGCCTGCCTTGCTCCAGGCTCAGCGTAGGGTCATAACGCTTGTTCAATTCATTGGTCACGGATTGCATCCAGTGCCTGGCAGAGCCGAATGTCATCGAATTGCTTCTCCCGGTATAGGACCAGACGGCATTTTTTGTATAAGTTGCCAGACTGGATAGATTCGAAACGTCCGCCGCCTCATCGGCCGCCCATTTTTCCTGTATATCCGTATATTTTTTTGCCACTAATGAAATATAGTGATCGGTGTTCGGGTCTTGCGCAGCATTCTCAATATATTCATTTAGAAAGGCCAGGCCTTCCGTCAGGCTGGGATTGTTAATTGTTGTATCAGTTGGCACATTGATAACAAACCAATCATTTTCCTTCCACTGAACCAGACATTGCATACTTTCAGTACGCACATTGGGCACCTTGCTACCTTTCTTCGCAATGGAAAAACGATTCTGACACATCAAAGGGTAAGTTTCGTTTATTTTCATCAATACGTCCGAATCGTAAATCATGAAGCCCGTGTAAACAGAATCCCCCAGATCGAAACTACTTCCATTGCTGCCATAATAATTGGTACTCCAGTCGCCCTGAGTAAAGTAGCGCCCACTTAAAGAATAGCCTCCACGTAAATTCTCAGATGTATCGGTTTTGAATAAAACAGCCTCATCAATTGCCCAGCCGTCCCGATATACACTAGGACTCCGTGATATTTGCCTTACATCTTGCGACAGGATAATGAAAGGCAAATTCAGGTGAATTTCATTCACCCCTTCGGATTCATTTCGTTTTCTTTGAACACGTGGATAGCCCACTAGTATGGCACCGTAATCTGCGACGAAGGCACGCCCTAATTCATCAAGCTTCAATGCGGATTCACGTGTTTCATAAAAAAAGGAGGCACCTGCTGCCTTTAAAGCAGGATATGGCATTGCATAATATCCATCAAGATAAACAAAGCTGCGGGTGCTTAACTCCGCGGGAATACAATCTTCCTCGCACATCACAATCTTCGGCGGATCAATATAAGACTCCAGCTTCCAATCTCCCAGCTTGCTGATATCCCCCACGCCCAATTGCTCGACACAATCGCCAGCAACAGCCTGACAAGCGCCGACGCTGACCGGTGCTGCCGGTTCTTCCTGGCCAGGTTCAATGGGATTAGCGGTCTCTCCTTCTCCACCACCGCCACATCCGTGCAGCGCCAATGCGGCAACACTGGTCGCTGCCAATCGAGTGAGATAAGACATTTCGAGTTTCTCCGGTAGGGGTTTCAGCCACAGCGCATCCAGCGCTCATGGCGTCACAACGAAACGTATTATCATTATTACGATTGAATATTGAAATCGTAAAACCGATAGCGGCAGGAAAAAGGGAAAACTCTTTCGATGTTGCCCGGTTACCCACTAGGAAAACTCCAGGCATGCGCACGGAGTGCCCGCAAACCGCGGAAGAAAAAATATACTGTACGAAATTACAGCACCCTGAGCGGGGCACAACATCTTCGCACCAGCCGCTGGCTGTTCTTGCCGCCCATGCAACCGCTCCATGCAACCGCTATCACCCTGCCCCAAAACCTACAGGCAAAGAGGCCGCCATGATCAAGCCGCTGCCGTCAGTCAAACCTCGCCGCTCCCGGCAAAGGGTATCGCCTGCCGCCCATCGCCGCCATTTGTCCGCAAGTTCTTGCATACGCAGCCGTGATGACCTCTCGTTTACCCGCCGGGATGCCAGCGGCCGCCTGGTCAACTGGATGGTGCCGCAACGTGCCGGGGAATGGCATGTGCACTATGGCATAGGGGAAAGCTGGTTCGACGAGGTCGTGCAACTGGCGCGCCATGACCCGGAGGAAGCCTACACAGCGTTGCGCATGGCTGGCCCTTTGTTGCTGCCTTATATGAATTTTGGCCACGCGGAAGGTTTCTTCAACCGCATGGCGCAGTGGGCGGTAGGCGGCATACTGGCCGCCGATGGCCAGCTTGCCCTGCCCTTCGAACTGCCCTCACTGGGCGAAGCCGTGCACCCCGGGATGGCGTTTTATCGTCAGCCGCCGCCAGATTCGAGCATCGGATAGCACGCCTGGCACTTCCGCTTGCCGGGCTGGCCTAGCTGTTTTTATCGGTGGTCGCGCTTGCGACTGCCGCCACCAGGCCGTCCACAATCCCGGCCAGTGAACCCGCCCATTCCGGCAACGGTTCTTTTGAGCGCCGCAATACCAGTTGCGCCAGCTTGCGCTGCGCTTCACTGGCGCTGTCGTAATGATCCAGCAGATCATCTTGCTCAGGCGTCAACGGGAACCGGCTGCTGGCGCTGGCTTCCTCATGCTTCACGCCGTGCAGCAGCCAGCGGATCGGGACCCGGTACAACTCCGCCAGACGAGGAATGAAAGTGGATGTCGGCTGTTCGCCAGTCTCCAGCGCAGACAACGTGGATTGCGCCATGCCAGCCCGGTCAGCTGCCTGCTTTTGCGAATAGCCCGCTTCCAGCCTGGCGTCGCGCAGGCGTTGTCCAAACTTGGTCATATCGGAATCCTGATCGAAATTTCCGAAATCATTGATATCGGGATTCTGATAGGAACAAAAGCCGCAATGGCGATTGGATGATAATCATTATTCCGATAGCATGAAGAACGCAATCCAGTTGAGAAACGTTCCGGTCCATCATGCCATCCACCACGCCTTCGCTCCCTACTGCCCTTCCTCTGTTCAAGTCCTTCGCCGCGCTGGCTGCCGTTACCGCGATGATTGGGAGTGCGCCTCCGGTACGGGCTCAGCCCACAACCGGTACACATGGAAACGCCAGCCCTGCCCTCCTGCCGAATGCAGACACCAGACCGGCTGACGCCGCGACCAGAACCTCGCCCGCCAACGGCAGCCCGGTTAGCGAGCTTGAAAGCGTTACCGTGGAAGGCCTGTACGAACGACGTCAGACTACCGGGCAATCGGTCATATCCGCGCAGGACATACGCAAAATGCCGGTGACCAACGACCTGGCCGAAATCATCCGCAAGCAACCCGGGGCGGCGCTGACAACCGCTTCCACCTCAGGCCAGTACGGCAACAAGCGGCAGATATCGCTGCGCGGCATGGGGCCTGAAAATACCCTGATCCTGATCGACGGACGCCCGGTCCTGAGCCGCAACGCCGTCCGCATGGGCTGGCGCGGGGACCGCAATACGCGTGGCGACACCAATTGGATACCGGCAGAGATGGTGGACTCCATACGCGTGATACGCGGGCCTGCCGCCGCCATCTACGGCAATGGTGCCGCCGGCGGTGTGGTGAACATCATTACAAAGAAAGCCGGCGAAACCTGGAGTACCGCGCTTTCCACGACCCAGACACGACCACAGGATGGCAAGGAAGGCGATGGACAGCGCTACAACTTCAGCTTGATGGGCCCCCTTACCGACTCCCTGTCCCTGCGTCTTTATGGCAATTACAACCGCATTGAGGAAGATGCCTGGGACATCAACCGCGAACACGAAGGCGAGCGCAGCGAGCTGCTCAACGGAACGCATTGCGATGTTTACGGCAACCACTGCCGCACGGGCTATTACTCCTACGTGAAAACCTTTACCGCCGGGCGCGAAGGCCTGGTCAACAAGGATGGCGACATCCTGTTGAGCTGGCGTCCGTCCGCGCGCCAGACGCTCAGCGCCGGATTCAGCTACGGCCGGCAGGACAACCTCTACTCGGGGGAAGCCGCCTACAACAATATCCAGAACGGACAGATTGTCATCGACGGCTTCAAGGACCCGCGCTACAGCCAGTACGGCGGCAAGCAGGTCTATTACATGGGCACGGACGTATCCGAACTGCTGGGTACGACCACAAACAGCACGACACGCAAAGCCTATGCCCTGAGCCACGATCTCCAGTGGGAGCGCGCCAGCGTGCGCAGCTTCCTGCAAGTGGAAGAAACCGATATCAACCGGCTTGTCGAAGGCCTGGCCGGCGGTGGCGCCGGTTCTCTGCTTTCCAGCACGACCAGCATCAGTCAGAAGGCAATGACCTCCAGAACCCGCAGCAACTTGCGCACCACGACACTGAAAAGCGAATGGGCACTGCCGTTTTCCCTATTGGGTACTGGGCATTTTCTGACAGCCGGCGTTGAATATCAGCATAGCCGCCTCAACGACCCGGAATCCATGTCCCAGAGCCTGGCGAACCTGAAGTTCAGTTTCAATGTCCCGGGGTTTGACCCCGATATCGAACGCAGCCCGCAGACCTCGGCATCGATATGGTCGGTCTTTCTTGCCGATGAAATCGAACCCTGGGCCGGCATGCTGATTACGCCTGCCATTCGTTACGACCACCACAGCCTGATAGAAAGCGCCATCAGCCCTTCCCTGAACCTGCAACAGGCGGTTGGCGGCGGCATGACGCTGCATGCCGGCATCGGCCAGACATACAAGGCGCCCAACCTGTACCAGCTCAATCCCAATTACCTGCTGTATAGCAATGGCAATGGCTGCTTCCACTTGCAGCGCCGCTCGTATTCCGGTCAGGAGCAGGTATTCCGTTCACCCTGCTTCCTTCAAGGCAATGACAGGCTCAAGCCAGAGGCCAGCATCAACATGGAACTAGGGATCGAATATCAGGGGGAACGCCTGTCCGGCACCTTGACCTATTTCCGCAATGATTACCGTAACCGCATCGAAGCCGGTACCAACCGGCGCCATTCCGAAAATACCTATACGCAGGACGGCCTGCTGGATCTACTGAGCATTGATATCTATCGCTGGGTCAATGTCCGCAAGACACTGCTTGAAGGCCTGGAAGGTTCCGTGCAATGGGACATCACCGACAGCCTGCAATGGACCAATGCCTTCAGCTACATGCATCGCTTCGAAACCTACGACAAGGACCTGAGCAACGCCTACTACACGGCCGCGCTGGATAACACCATCAACGCGGCGCGTGCCGCCGACCTGATTGCCGTGTTGCCCCGCTATACATTGGTCAGCAATCTGAACTGGCAGGCTACACCGGCGCTGATGCTGTCCCTGACCGGCAGTTTCTACGGCACGCAAAAGCCAGCGCAACTCAATGAGCACAACATATCGGAAGGTTTTTATGCCCGCGATCTGGTCAGCGACGAGCGCAAGGCCTACATGATCCTGGATTTCGCCAGCTCATTTGAATGGAACCGGCACATCACTCTCTCCGCGGGCATCAAGAATGTGCTGGACCGACGCCTGTATCGTCTCGGCAATGCCACCAGCTACAACACCGCAGCCGTCCGGGGGGCTGGCGCCAATACCTATAATGAACCGGGACGCGCCTTCTATCTGGGCCTGAATGCACAATTTTGAGACAACGCGTGCACCGTATTGGTGAAGGTCCGTGGATAGCGCCCATGGACCTGACAATTTGTCACGCCCGCGCCAAATAAGGCCTGCCGAGGATCGGCGCTAGCCACCACACTGCTTTATGATGGCAGTCATGTCGCGCCCGGAACCTGCCATCATGCCAGCCCAGCCAGACCTTTCCCAGATCAAGGAGCGGCTGCTCACGCGCCGCGCCGCCGCCATCGCGTCCTATCGTGAACACCGCCGTCCTGATGACTTGCTGCACGAACTGCGGCGTATCGTGGACCAAGGCTTGCGGCAACTCGCAAAGATTTGCCCCCTGCCCGCCGATGCCGCTCTGGCTGCCGTCGGCGGTTACGGCCGCGGCGAGCTTTACCCGTTTTCCGATGTCGACCTGCTGTTGCTGCTGCCCCATGCGGCAAGCGCTGAAGACGAGGAAAAACTGTCGCACTGGGTGGCTGCACTCTGGGACATTGGCCTCGAACCCGGGCACAGCGTGCGCACCGTGGAAGAATGCTGCAAGGAAGCCGCCAGCGACATCACGATCGAAACCTCTCTGCTGGAGTCCCGTTTTCTTTTGGGCAACCGCAGCCTGATGCGGCGCTTTGAAGAAGCCATTCAGCAGCAACTGGACCCGCGCCGCTTTTTCCAGGACAAACAGCTAGAAATGGAGCAGCGCCACAGCCGTTATCAGGACACGCCCTACGCGCTGGAACCGAATTGCAAGGAATCCCCTGGCGGCCTGCGTGATCTGCAAGTCATTCTCTGGATGGCCAAGGCCGGCGGCTTCGGCGACAACTGGCGCGCCATTGCCCGCAACGGCTTGTTGACGGACACAGAAGCCCGCGACCTGCGCCGCGCCGAGCTCGCCTTCAAGGAACTACGCATCGAACTGCACCTGATCGCAGGGCGCCGTGAAGACCGGGTGCTGTTCGATTACCAGGCCAGGCTGGCGGAAGTCTATAGCATCGGGCCCAATGGCATGCGGCGCGGCAGCGAAGTCCTGATGCAGCGTTATTACTGGGCAGCGCGCCTGGTGACGCAGCTCAACACCATCCTGGTGCTGAATATCGAGCAGCGGCTGTTTCCGCCCGCCTCGCATGTCTCCGTGCCCATCGACGAGGACTTCGACAACGAGAATGGCCGCCTGGCTATCCACCGCCACGATGCCTTCGAGCGCAAGCCGGCTCTGCTGCTGCGCGCCTTTCTGTGCCTGCAGCAGCACCCTGAGCTCAACGGCATGACGGCCGCTACCCTGCGCGCCATCTGGCACAACCGGGACCGCATAGACGCCCAGTACCGCCGCAATCCCGTGAATCGGCGCCTGTTCCTGCAAATCCTGCAGCAGCCCAGGGGCATCGTGCATGCCTTGCGAGCCATGACCATGCTGAACATCTTGCCGCGATACCTGCCGGTGTTCCGGCGTATCGTCGGGCAGATGCAGCATGACCTGTTTCACGTCTATACCGTCGATCAGCATACGTTGGCTGTCATCCGATATCTGCGGCGCTTTACGATGGCAGAACATGCCCAGGAATATCCGTTGGCCAGCCAACTGATCGCCACCCTGGACCGTCATTGGCTGCTGTATGTTGCCGCGCTCTTCCATGACATTGCCAAAGGGCGCGGTGGCGACCACTCAGAATTGGGCGCACGTGACGTCAGGCGGTTTGCCATCGAGCACGGCCTGGACGCCGAAGATGCCGACCTGGTCGAATTCCTGGTCCGGCAGCATTTGCTGATGTCCACCGTCGCCCAGAAGCGCGACCTGTCAGATCCTGACGTCATCCGCGATTTTGCGCAGCAAGTCGGTACTGTCCGGCGCCTGAAGGCCTTGTACCTGCTGACGGTGGCAGATATCCGGGGCACCAGCCCCAAAGTCTGGAACGCCTGGAAAGGCAAGTTGCTTGAAGACTTGTACTACCGTACCCGCGAAGCGCTGGGCGGCAAGGACCCGGGAGATATAGATGCCGCGCTGGCCCGCCGGCGCCAAGCGGCGATCTCCATGACGCAGGCGGCCGGTCTGGCAGAAGAAGCCAGGGAGAATTTCTGGAAACAACTGGACGTGGCCTATTTCCTGCGTCACGATGCCGATGAAATCGCCTGGCATGCCATCCAGTTGCATGACCATATCGCCGACGCCCAAAGCATTGTGCGTGCACGCCCCGCTACCGGGGACGAAGGCTTGCAGATACTGGTCTACACACCGGACAGCAATGATCTGTTCATGGCGCTTTGCGCCTATTTCGACGCCAGCAACTTCAGCATCCAGGATGCTCGCATCCATACCACACGCCAGGGGTGGGCGCTGGATAGCTTCATCGTCCTGTCCGCCTTTCCGGAACACGATCTGCAGGCCCAGGCTCGTCATGTCGAGAAAGAACTGACGGCCTGGCTATCCCGACGCCGCCACGAGGACTTGGCCGCGCCGTCATGCGCGTTGCGGGGCAACCTGCGGCAATCGCGCCGTTCGCAGGCATTCCCGCTACGCCCGCATATCGAACTGCAACCCGACGAGCGCAGCCAGTCCTGGCGCCTGAGCCTGGTCGCAACCGACCGTCCCGGCCTGCTGCATGACCTGGCCCAGGTATTCAGCCGACATGAAATCAACCTTCAGACTGCGAAAATCATGACGCTGGGGGAACGCGTGGAAGATATTTTTGTCATTGATGGGCCTGCGCTGGAAAGCCCTCGCAGCCAAATGCGTTTCGAGCGAGATTTGCTGGACATGCTGGGAGGACGGTCCCAGCCGCCCAGGCAGGACAGTTCGGAAAGCCTGCCCGTGGCGGTCTGACATACCATCATGGGCCCTCCCGTCTTGAGCCTTGGGACAGTTCTCCAGGCCACTCGTTTCCCGCACCACTGATTCATCCACCTTCTTGCTTGATATGAAACCGACCTCCCGCTGTCTCCTGCTTCTCGTGGCATTCCTGTCGTTCGCCGCCGTTGGCGTCGCCTTGATCTCACAGTATGCCTTCGGCCTGCAGCCCTGCGCCTGGTGCTCCATGCAGCGCCTGATTTACCTGGTGCTGGGTGCATTCGCGCTGGTCGGCGCGCTGATGCCTGGCCAGGGCGTGTCGCGTCGTATTGCCGCGGCCATTGCCGCGTTGCTGGGTATTGCGGGCGTTATCGCAGCCTGGTACCAGCATTCCGTCGCGGCGCAAATGTTCTCTTGCGACAGAACGTTTGCCGACCGCCTGATGGTTGATTCCGGCCTGGAAGAAGGCATTACCTGGCTCTTCGGCATCTACGCGTCATGCATGGACGCGACTGCCTACATCTTTGGCATCGAGTATGCGATCTGGAGCCTGGTGCTGTTTGCCCTGATGACGCTTGCGCTGGTTTGGTCGATATTCAAACGCCATTGATCAGCGTGCCAGCGGTACCTGCAGTCCCAGCTTCAGGCACCCCAGCGCAACTGATGTCCGGAAGCGGCGCACGTTATCGTCGCCACCAAACAGGCGCTCGGTGATGGCTTCGAAATCCGCCATGGTCGCGGCGGTCAGCACCAGCAGGTAGTCGGCTTCGCCGGTAATGCTGTAGCACTGCTGTACCGCAGGCTCCGCCTGAATGCGCGCGCGCAGGCCTGCCGTGCGGGCCGGCTGCTCGTCATGCACATGCACTTCCACCATGATGGTCAACGGACGCCCCAGCCGGCTGGCGTCCAGAACGGCGGTCTCGGCCAGGATGATCCCGCTTTCTCGCAAACGCCTGATGCGCCGTTGCACCGCGGGTGCAGACAAGTGCACGGCCTGCGCGATTTCACGCTGGGAAATGGTGTTGTCGCGTTGCAGGATGTCGAGAATCGCCAGGTCGAAGTCATCCAGCGCTGCGGCCGCAGGACTGTGCAGCGGGCTGGACATAACAGGTACAGCCCTGCCGGGCATGGCATTTTTTGGGATGGAATCAGTGGCGCTCATATCGAGTGGAAGTTGCGTCAATGGACATTAATTAGAGCCGATATTTCCAGCACGGCGCAATAAAATTGCGGCATGTCACGCTCACGCTATGCCTCGTTCCTGCCATTGCTGGCCATTCTCGGTTCCGTCGCCTGCCTCGCCATAGGCACGTCGTTCGCCAAGCGCCTGCTGTTTCCCCTGGTCGGGGCCCAGGGCACGACAGCCGTGCGCGTCGGGTTTGCCGCTTTGTTGCTGCTTTTGTTCTGGCGCCCCTGGCGTTGGCAGATCACGCGCCGCGATGCCCAGGCCATCGTGTTCTATGGCCTTGCGCTGGGTGCGATGAATCTTTGCTTCTACATGGCCTTGCGCACCATTCCCTTCGGCATTGCCGTGGCCATCGAGTTTTCCGGGCCTTTGTCCATTGCCTTGCTGGCTTCGCGGCGCTTGCAGGATTTTCTGTGGGTGGCGCTGGCGGTAGGTGGGCTCTGGTTATTGCTGCCGCTGGGCCATGATGTCAGTGGGCTGGACCCGACCGGGGTGATGTTCGCACTGGCTGCCGCCCTTTTCTGGGCCACCTATATCTTGTTCGGCAAGCGCGTGGGCCATCTACATGCCGGCTTATCCGTGCCGTTCGGCCTGGCGGTTGCTACCCTGCTGGTTGTGCCGGTCGGCGTCGCGCATGCTGGCAGCGCGCTGCTGTCGCCCTGGGTGCTGCTGGTCGGGCTGGGCGTGGCACTGGTATCCAGCGCCATACCCATGATGCTGGAGATGGTTGCGCTCAAACGGCTGCCACCCCAGGCTTTCGGCATCATGATCAGCATGGAGCCCGCTGTCGCTGCGCTGCTGGCTTTGGTGCTGCTGGATGAATACCTGAGCCCCGCCCAATGGTTGGCCATCAGCATGATCATGGCGGCCTCCATGGGCAGCGCCTATTCCGCGCATCAGCAACGGCGCAAGCTGCACCCGGCCGATCACATGGCGACGCCGCTACCGGCCGCGCCCGACAAATAAAAAACCTGGAAAGCCCGACAGGCCTTCCAGGTTCAGCCAGCAACCGCCCGAAGCGGGCGGACAACCATCAGGCAGCCAGGGGTTCAGGCGCCAGGGACACCAGCAAATCGCGCCAGGCGGCCAGCTCAGGCTTGCCTGGTTTGCGGGCGCCGAAGAACTGGGCAATGATCTCGCCGTTGTCGGCATAGAGCTCCAGTGAGGTCACCCAGCCGTCGCTGGTGGGCTTGTTGACGATCCATGCCGAGGCAATCGCCGAGGTCTTCAGGTGCAGGTTGAAGTCAGGGTCCAGCACGTTGTACCAGTCGCCCATGGCCTTCAGGTTTTTCACCGGACCGCTGTGGATCTGGATCATGCCATGGTTGCCAACGAAGCACATGATTTCCGTACCCGCTGCGGCCGAACCTTCCAGCACGCGTTGCAACGTGTCGGCCGGCACTTCCTGGGCCAGGTCCTTGCCCGCTGCACGCAGCGCGCCCAGGCGGCTGACCTTGAAGCGCTTGAGCAGCGGGAAGAATTCGTGCGTGTCCTTCATTGCCAGCCAGTCGGTGCGCAGGGCAGCGGGATCGCTCACGGTTTCCGGTTCCACCGGCTTTTCGATGGTGGAAATCGCAGGCCAGACCGGCTCGGCGGCGCGGAACTTGGCAACCAGTGCCTCATAGGCCTGAACGTCGCTTTGCGGCTGCAGGTAGACTTTATGCACGGCGACGCCGGCGCGGTCGAAGAACTGCAGGCTGCGCAACTCGCCCTGCTTGACGTCCCAGGCCGAGGCCCAGTCCTTGAAGAACACGCGCAGGTCGATGTCCGGTCCGAGCACCAGACCAACCGGGCCTTCGGCCTTGACGTCCAGATAGCTGCCCTTGCGCTCGTGCACGCACCAATCGTTGCGCGTCAGCGCCATCACACGGCCCAGGCTGCCCAGTTCACGGAACACATCCTGGGGACGTTCGTAGGACAGCATGGTGCTTTCGACGCCGCCGGCACCAGCCGCCACCAGCTCAACTTCGGTCACGCCAAGTTCTGCCGCCATGTCGCGGGCGCGGAGTTGCGGACGCGCCTGCTTGAGTTCGTCGTAACGGGCGCGCAGAGCCTGCGCGCGAGAGGAAAAATCAGTATTGGTCATAGGATTTCCTGAAACAAACATGGCTGGGATGGCCCGGAATGTGCCTACCCCGGTCTAGCAATGGGCAAGCTGGCATGCCAGCCCTGCCCGTCAGATGGAATGGCAGCATTCTACCCAAGTAATCGCTGCCGGCGGCCCGGTGACGGGATGTCGGCAGCATCAAGTTTCATTCCTTGCGCGCGTTTTCCGCTTCTGCGTTGATCGCGCTGGCTTGGGTAATGTTGCTGCCGGGCGGCACGCTGTGCGTCAGCCAGACATTGCCGCCGATGATGGACGCCCGCCCCACGGTAATGCGTCCCAGCACGGTCGCGCCGGCATAGACCACCACGTCGTCCTCGAGGATGGGATGGCGCGGCAGGCCTTTCTTCAGAGCGCCGTCCGGCGTTGCCGGGAAGCGTTTGGCACCCAGCGTAACCGTCTGGTAGAGCCGGACACGTTCACCGATGATCGTCGTTTCGCCGATGACCACGCCCGTGCCATGGTCGATGAAGAAGCTGCCGCCGATACGGGCGCCGGGATGGATGTCTATACCGGTATCGGCATGGGCGATTTCGGCAATGATGCGGGCCACCAGAGGCGCATCCAGTACATAGAGCACATGTGCCAGGCGATGATGGATGATGGCCTTGACGCCGGGGTAACTCAGCAATACTTCGTCCACGCTGCGTGCGGCCGGGTCACCCTGGAACGCGGCGATGACATCGGTGTCTATCATGCGCCGCACATTCGGCAGGCTGGCCGCGAATTCACGCGCCACGTGATGGGCTCGGTGGGCGAGCTCTTCACAGGGTGCGTTGCGCTGCCGAGCCAGATAGCTCAACTCAAGAAAGACCTGGCGTTCCAGCTGGCGCATGGCATTGGCCAAGGTCAGTTGAACGTAGGCGTCCTCGTTGTCTTCATGCAGGTCCAACGGACCCAGGCGCATAGGGAACAAGGCGCCGCACAGCATGTTGACGATGCCGCGAATTTCTTCCACCGAGGGGAACTCACGCGCCCCGCCCGCTTCGCGCAGGCGTCCGCTACGGCTGCGCCAATCGCGGCGCGCATCGCGCAGGCTGGAAACGATGCCCTGCAAGTCCCAGCCCGATTCTTCCAGGCATGGCGATTGCCGGATTTCCTGTTTGTCAGTCGATACACTCATGGGTATATCGCACTCCCTTTCTGCCCTTCCGGCCATGCGGCCGTCGTGGTCGTGTTGGCCATGTCGGCCATGATTGAACATTACCCCTCCAGCCTAACCGGGCCGGACGGACAAAATACCCATCGTAATGACAAGCCTGCCCCGCAAGGGCTGAAACCCTGCCGCGGGCAAGGGCAAACACAGCGGAATCAGACTGGCCTGGCCACAGGCGCATCACGCGCCAAGATAGGCCTTGCGGACTTCGTCGTTGGCCAGCAGGTTCGCGCCAGTATCGGCCAGGACAATGCGCCCATTCTCCAGCACGTAGCCACGGTCGGCCACCTGCAGCGCCTTATTGGCATTCTGCTCGACCAGGAACACGGTAATGCCCTCATCCCGTATGGTACGAATAATGTCGAATATCTGCGCAATGATCAACGGCGCCAGGCCCAGCGTGGGCTCGTCGAGCAGCAACAGCCTGGGCCGCGACATCAGTGCCCGGCCGATCGCCAGCATCTGCTGCTCGCCGCCGGACATGGTCCCCGCGCGCTGGGAGGCCCGTTCTTTCAAGCGCGGGAAGAGTTTGAAAGCATGTTCTATGCCTTCAAGCATTTCATCGCGGTTCGAGAAGAACCCGCCCATCTTCAGGTTATCGAGTACCGTCAGGTCAGGAAACACCCGCCGGCCCTCCGGCGAAATCGCAATACCGCCGCGCATGATGCGATGCGTGGGTTCCTTGCTGATGTCCCGTCCCTCGAACAGCACCTTGCCTGATGTCGCCCGGGGCGTGCCGCAGATCGTCATCAGCAGCGTGGTCTTGCCGGCGCCGTTGCTGCCGATCAGGGTGACGATTTCCCCTTTGGCCACTTCCACGCTGACACCGTCCAGCGCCTGTATGGCACCGTAATGGGTATGAATATTTTCGAGCTTGAGCATTATTCCTCGCCCAGGTAAGCCTTGATGACGCGCGGATCGTTGCGCACTTCGTCGGGCAGGCCCGTGATGATGGGCTTGCCGTGTTCCATGACCAGAATCCGGTCGGATACGCCCATCACCAGCTTCATGTCGTGTTCGATCAGCAGCACCGCCACATTGAACTCACGCCGCAAGCGGTCCACCAGGCCTTGCAATTCCACCTTTTCCTGGGGATTCAGCCCCGCGGCAGGCTCGTCGAGCATCAGCAGGCGCGGCCGCGTAATCATGCAGCGAGCAATCTCCAGGCGGCGCTGATGGCCATAGGCCAGGTTGCCGGCTTCACGGTTGGCATACTGCAGCAAGCCCATGAATTCCAGCCAGTACACAGCACGTTCCTGCGCCTGCTGCTCGGCCCGGCGGTAGGATGGCAGCTTGAGCAGGCCGCGCAGCAAGCCGTTTTCAACCTGTGTATGCTGGGCCACCAGCAGGTTTTCCAGCACGGTCAGCTGCTTGAACAGGCGGACGTTCTGGAACGTGCGCACCAGCCCGTGGCGGGCCACCTTGTGGCTGGGCAGGCCAGCGATTTCCTGGCCCAGCATGCGCACGCTGCCGCCGGACGGCCGGTAGAAGCCGCCAACGCAATTGAATACAGTCGTCTTGCCGGCGCCGTTGGGGCCGATGATGGCGAAAACTTCGTCGGGCTGGACATCGAAGGCCACGGAATCCACGGCCAGCAGACCGCCAAAACGCATGCTCAGGTTCTGGACACTCAACAGGGGCGTGCTCATTTCTGCAACTCCACGTGCGGACGTTTCACCGGCAGCAGTCCCTGCGGGCGCCAGACCATCATCAGAACCATGACCAGACCGAACAGCAACATGCGGTACTCGGCGAACTCGCGGGCGATTTCTGGCAGGATGGTCAGGATGATGGCGGCCAGAATGACGCCGATCTGCGAGCCCATGCCACCCAGCACCACCACCGCGAGGATCAGCGCCGATTCAATGAAGGTGAAGGACTCGGGATTGACCATGCCCTGCCGCGCGGCATAGAAAGCACCGCCGAAACCGGCAAACGCCGCACCCAGCGTAAAGGCGGACAATTTGATACGGGTGGGGTTAAGGCCCAGCGAGCGGCAAGCGATCTCGTCTTCCCGCAGCGCTTCCCATGCGCGTCCCACCGGCATGCGCACCAGACGGTTGGACACATACAGGGTGATCAACGCCAGTACCAGCGCCATCAGGTACAGATAGATCATCATGTGCTGGGAATCG
Source organism: Kerstersia gyiorum (assembly GCF_004216755.1). Classification (GTDB taxonomy): domain Bacteria; phylum Pseudomonadota; class Gammaproteobacteria; order Burkholderiales; family Burkholderiaceae_B; genus Kerstersia; species Kerstersia gyiorum. Next base: position 699,655 of record NZ_SGWZ01000002.1, on the reverse strand, counting down.
AAGTCCCAACCCATCATCTGGTGAAAGGTCTGTCCTTCGCCCTTGATGCGGCGCGCCATCTCGTAACCGAACACCGTAGGCTTGGGTATGCCGGAAATGCCGTCAGGGCCGCCAGTCAGCGTGGTCATGTTGACCAGCAACAGGCGGATGATTTCACCGAAGCCCAGGGTGACGATGGCAAGGTAATCGCCACGCAGGCGCAGCACCGGGAACCCGAGGACGAAACCGAACAGGGCCGCCATCACCCCGGACAGCGGCAGCGCTTCCCAGAAACCCCAGCCATAGAAGTGATACAGCAAGGCGTAGGTATAGGCGCCTACGGCATAGAAGCCGACGAAACCCAGGTCCAGCAGGCCGGCAAAGCCGACGACGATATTCAGCCCCAGGCCGAGCATGATATAGATCATGACGACGGTGCCGATATCCACCTGGCTGCGGTTGCCGAAGAATGGCCAGACGATGGCCAGGAGGATCAGCAGGATGCCCAGCCAGCGTTGGCCGTTGGCCGGCAACGCCGGCATGCTGGGCGTCTTGACGCCACCGAACAAGCGGCCCAGCAGCGGCTTGAACAGGTGGAAAACGAAGACGATGCCGCAGCCCAGCAATACCAGGTCCCATTGCGGGTCCAGCGTCATGGAGGAGCCCTGGCGCACCAGTTTCAGGCCAAAGACGGGCGTGATGATCACCGCCGTCATCAACGCCGCGATGATTGCGTTCTTGAAGGAGTTTGCCATCAGACTTTTTCCACTTCCGGTTTACCCAGCAGTCCGGTAGGCCGGAACAGCAGCACCAACACCAGCAGCCCGAAAGCCACGATGTCCTTGTATTGGGAGGACAGGAATGCCGCCGCGAAGGTTTCCGCCAGCCCCAGGATCACACCCCCCAGCATCGCGCCGGGGATGCTGCCTATGCCCCCCAGCACGGCAGCCGTAAAGGCCTTGATGCCGGCGATGAAGCCGATGTAGGGATTGAGCTTGCCGATGGTGATGGCGATCAGCACGCCGCCGACCGCAGCCAGCATGGCGCCAAGCACGAAGGTGAAGGAAATGACGCGATTGGTATCAATGCCCAGCAGATTGGCCATGCGCATGTCCTGAGAGCAGGCGCGCGACGCGCGGCCCATGCGCGAATGCCGGATGAACAGCGTGAGCCCCACCATCATCACCACCGTCACGAAGATGATCAGGATGCGGGAATACGGCAGCATGACGTCGAAGCCCGACAGATGGAACTGTAAACCGCCGGAAATCAACGACGGCACAGCCATGTCGCGTGAGCCCTGGCCCAGCGCCACCCAGTTCTGCAGAAAAATGGACATACCGATCGCGGAGATCAGGGCAACCAGGCGCGGGCCGCCGCGTACCGGCCGGTATGCGATGCGTTCGACCGCAAAACCGTAGGCGCCGGTGACCGCCACCGAGACGATGAGCATGATGGCGATGATCATGTACAGCGGCATGCCGGTCTGCGTGCCGATGGCCGTCAATGTGACCAGGCCGACATAGGCACCGATCATGTAGATTTCGCCATGGGCGAAATTGATCATGCCAATGATGCCGTAGACCATGGTATAGCCAATGGCGATCAATGCGTAGATCGCGCCCAGCGACAAGCCGTTGAACAGCTGCTGGACAATTTGTGGAAGAAGGTCGGACATAGGAAAACACTCAGCCTGCGCAAGCCATCCACGCCATGCGGCGGGCGGCTTGCGTGCGGGTGGAAACGGTTGAAGGCAACGCTGGCCGCGATGCCAAAACGGCAATTCTACATTCCCCTACTGCCGTTGCCGTCTTTCAGGACACAGCTGGGCAGCAGGTTTAGTAGAAACCCTTAAACAAACGTTCCTGAAGCGCTATGAGCCGGTGCCCTGGCTGAGTTCGGCGGCACGTCGGGCGGCAGCCTGCATCGCTTCGCCAACGATGGCCGCCCATTCGCGCTGCTCGAAAACCTGCAGCGCGGCGGCAGTCGTGCCGCCAGGGGACGTCACCCGCTGGCGCAGGACAGCCGGGGATTCCGTGGAGTTTGCGGCCAGTTGTGCGGCCCCCAGCACGGTCTGGATCGCCAGCGTCTGCGCATCTGCCTGTGCCAGCCCCAATTGCTCGCCACCGGCGGTCAGGGCTTCGATCAGCAGGAAGATATATGCAGGACCGCTGCCCGACAGCGCCGTCACAGCATCAAGCTGCTCTTCGCGTTCGACCCAAGTGACCGTGCCCACTGCCGCCAGAATGGAAGCAGCCAGTTCGCGCTGTTCCTGCGGCACCTCGGCTGCGGCATACAGGCCCGAGGCACCCGCGCCGACCAGCGCCGGGGTATTGGGCATGCAGCGCACCAGGCGCGGCGATTCTGCGCCCGCCAGCCATTCCTCGAAACGCGCCAGCGTGATGCCGGCGGCGATGCTGATAACCAGCGTGCCTGGCGCCATCCACGGGCGGGTGGCCTGCACGACCTGGTCCATGACCTGCGGCTTGACGGCGTAGATCCAGACGTTGCAGGCGCGCAGCGCCTCGTCTGCGCTGGCCGCCACCGTACTGCCCTGCCCTTGCCAGCGCGCCCGGATATCCTCATTGATATCAACGACGTGTATGTTTCCTGCCGGACACAGTTTGCCCGACAGGCCTGCGCCCAGCGCTGCGGCCATATTGCCGCCGCCGATAAAGGCAATTCGCAAATCCTTAGACATCTCAGACACTCCCCCTCTCTCCTGCCCCCGGGCAGGTGCCGGTGTTATCCCAGCATGGTTTCCAGGAAAATCCCGGCAAAAACGGAAAAACCGAACCAGGTGTTATTGAGAAACGCACGGAAACATGCTGCGCGGTCCCGTTCGCGTATCCATAGCAAATGGCGCAGGGCGATGATGGCGGCAACGGCCAGCCCGACCCAGAACCAGCTTTGGTAGCCCTTCATGCCGCCAAAAACAGCCAGCAGCGACAGCGTCGCGGCATAGAAGAATGCCACCATCGTCACATCCCATGAGCCGAAGGTGACTGCCGAAGTCTTGAGCCCGAGCTTGATGTCGTCTTCACGGTCCACCATGGCATATTCGGTGTCGTACGCAATGGCCCAGCAGATGTTGGCGGCCAGCATGATCCAGGCTTCCAGCGGCAGTGCATTCTGGACCGCAGCGTAGCCCATCGGAATGCCGAAGCCGAAAGCAATGCCCAGATAGGCTTGCGGGATCGCAAAAAAGCGCTTCATCAGCGGATAAGTAATGGCCAGGAAGATAGCGGGCAGCGATAGCCACAGCGTCAGCTGGTTGAGCGGCAAGATCAGCAGCAGCGACACCAGGGCCAGCGCCGCCGCAACCAGCAGCGCTTCCTTGCCACTGATCTGGCCGGTCGTCAGGACGCGGGCCTGGGTCCGGTCTACGTGCCGATCGAAGTCGCGATCGAAATAGTCGTTGATCGCACACCCGGCCGAACGCATCAGCACTGTGCCTATGATGAAGACAATCAGGATGTACCAGGACGGCCAGCCGCCGGTCGCGGCCCAGAGCGCCCAGAGCGTGGGCCACAGCAGCAACAGTGAACCAATAGGCTTGTCCAGCCGCGTCAGGCGGGCATACAGTCCCAGGCGCTGGAACAAATCAGGCTTCAAGGCTTCCATGGTCATCGAATCAAATCCCCTTCGGCACACCTCGGCCCGCATCGGTCAAACGCTGTCCGCTGCGGCCCGCATTGGCGAAGCGAACATTGTAGCGGCTGCCCGGCGATCGATCAGCGCGACAACAAATTGACGCGACGGCAGTCATGCCGGCCCCGGGGGCAATCCCTGGCCCTCCCGGCTTCTTGCTTCATAATCGCTGGCAGGCCCCAGACCGGATGACAGGCCAGGCGCCGCCGCAACATAACGTGGCGCCCGGCCCATAACAAGGAGAGAGATAGATGTCCAAACTGCCCCGAATCCTCACGCAGTTGCGCCTGCCCGTGATTGCCTCGCCGATGTTCATCGTCAGCACGCCCAGTCTCGTCATCGCGCAATGCAAGGCCGGCATCGTCGGCTCCATGCCCGCGCTCAATGCCCGCCCGGCGGAACAGCTGGAAGACTGGCTGGCTGAGATCACCGAGAGCCTCGCGGCCCATAACCGGGCGCACCCGGACCGTCCAGCGGCCCCCTTCGCCATCAATCAGATCGTCCATCGCAGCAACCAGCGCCTGGAACACGATATGGCGCTGTGCGCCAAGTACAAAGTGCCGATCATCATTACTTCGCTCGGGGCACAGCCCGAGATCAACCAGGCTGCCCACGAATATGGCGGCATTGTGTTGCATGACGTCATCAACGACACCTTTGCCCGCAAGGCCATCGCCAAAGGCGCGGACGGCCTGATTGCAGTCGCCAGCGGTGCGGGCGGACATGCCGGCACCAAACATCCCTTCGCCCTGGTGCAGGAAATCCGCGCCTGGTTCGACGGGCCGCTGGCCTTGTCGGGCGCCATTGCCACCGGCAACGGCATTCTTGCCGCCCAGGCCATAGGCGCAGATTTCGCCTACATCGGGTCTGCCTTCATCGCCACGGAAGAAGCCCGTGCTTCGGCTGCCTACAAGCAGGCCATCGTGGACGGCAGCTCCGACGATATCGTCTATACCAACTTCTTTACCGGCATCCACGGCAACTATCTCAAGCCATCCATCGTGGCGGCCGGCCTGGACCCGGACAACCTGCCGGTCAGTGATCCGACGCAGATGAATTTCGGCGGGGACCGCGCCGCCAAGGCCTGGAAAGACATCTGGGGCTGCGGCCAAGGCATAGGCGCCGTCGGCCAGGTGCAAGCTGCCGCCGATTACATCGAGCAGCTGGCGCAGCAATACGCGGCGGCACGCCGCCGGCTGATGCTGGACTAGGCCCCCACGCTTGTCCGGTTGCGGCCGGCCGCTGTCGGCCGCAACCGGACAAGAAAGAAACAAGCCCTGGCACCGCGAAAGGTGCCAGGGCTTTGGACAGACAGGCTGGGCGCCAGCCCGCCAAGGATGGCCATGGGCAGAAGCCACGCCTGCCACTATCCATCACTAACCATCAGCCGGTGGCGCCTTGCCTGCCGGCTGGGTTGAACAGGGGCTTACTGCACCAGTTTCTGGCTGCCATCGGCATGCCAGGAATAGACCGAGAACTTGAAGTCGTTCAGGTCGCCCTGCTTGTTCCAGGAAATTTCGCCAATCGGCGTCTTGAAGCTGTTGGCATGCAGGTATTCGGCGATCACTTCCGGGTCTTCGCTCTTCGTGGCATTGATCGCGTCGAACAGCACCTGCGTTGCCGCATAGGCCTGCAACTGGAAGGCGCCGCTGGCGTTGCGGCCCTTTTCCTTGAAGAGACGCACCACTTCCGCATTGGCGGGGTCAGAGCTGAAATCGGCCGGCAGGGTCAGCAGCATACCTTCGACCGCGGGACCGGCAATGGCGTTGATGTCAGGATTACCTGCGCCTTCCGGGCCCATGAAGCGAGCTTTCAGGCCCTGCTCCGCCGCCTGGCGCAGCAACAGGCCCAGTTCGGGGTGGTAGCCGCCGAAATAGACGAAATCGACGCCGGCCGACTTCAGCTTGGTGATCACGGCGGAATAATCGGTATCTCCGGCATTGATGCCTTCGAAGACAGCGACGTCGATACCGCCGGCCTTGACCGTATCGCGCACGGCCGTGGCGATGCCCTGGCCATAGGATTGCTTGTCGTGCAGCACGGCCACCTTGGCCGGCTTGAGGGTTTCCACAATGAACTTGCCGGCTGCCGGGCCTTGCTGGTCGTCACGGCCAATGGTGCGGAAGATGAACTCGTAATCCTTGCCGTCGGTCAGTGCGGGCGCCGTGGCCGAGGGAGAAATCATCACTACGCCTTCGCTGTCATAGATATCCGCGGCAGCGATGGTTGCGCCCGAGCAGACATGACCGACGACGAAGCCGATACCGGCATTGACGACATTATTGGCTGCCACCGGGCCTTGCTTGGGCTCGCATGCATCGTCTATCACCTGCAGTTCCACCTGCTTGCCGTTGACGCCGCCCTTGGCGTTGTATTGTTCGACAGCCGTGAAGACGCCTTCGCGTACCATATCGCCATACTGCGTCACGGCTCCGGTTACCGGGCCGACAACGGCGATTTTCAGCGTGTCCGCATTCGCGGCAGCCGCCAGGCCAAGCAGGGAGAACGCAATCGGGGCCAGTTTGAATACAGCTTTCATGTAACGGTTCCTCTTGTGACGCGATATAGATGCAATGAACGGAGCTGGCCGCCATCACGGAAAAGCTCGCCATGCGGCGTCCGGCCTTATTCCTTGAGCATACACGATGCAATACCCATGCGGGCGTCCGGCCTAACCCTAATACTGTCCCTTTCATGTGAATCAATGTTCACGCAGCACTGCTTTTCCTACGGTGGAGAGGACCGGAGCATGCCTCACAACTGCCACAGAAAACCCACGGATTTAGCTATGCACAACCCGTCTTCATATTTCTTTGAAGAATATACAAAGGGCGAATTATTCGTTTGAGTTGCGTTCGCCGGCCTGCATCATGAGCGCCATGCGACTTCAGACCATCATCATCCCCGGCTGGCGCAACTCCGACGCCGGCCACTGGCAAAGCCTCTGGGAAAGCCGACTTTCGAACGTCGTGCGCTTGCAGCAGGAAGACTGGGACACGCCCTCACCGGCCGCCTGGGTGGATACGCTGGCGCGCGCCATCAGCGAGTCGCCGACGCCCGCGCTGCTGGTGGCCCATAGCCTGGGCTGCGTTACCGTGGCCCACCTGCCCGCCAGCCTGCAACGCCGTGTTGCAGGGGCGCTGCTGGTGGCGCCCGCCGACATCGAACGGCCCGGCGCTCATGAGGCCCTGCGCAGTTTCGGTCCGATCCCGTTGAACCCGCTGCCCTTTCAAAGCGTGGTAGTGGCCAGCGACAACGACCCGTATTGCGCGCTGGACCGCGCCCGGCTTTTCGCCGATGCCTGGGGCAGCCGCCTGAACATCCTTTCCGAGGCAGGTCATATCAACAGCGCCTCGGGGTTCGGTGCCTGGCCACAAGGCCTGAAGATCCTCACTGCGCTGCGGCGCCGCGCCAGTTGGCGCCTGGTACCGCCTGCGCCCCGCATTCCTCCGGTGCCGGAACGCACCGTCCGTACCTGAGCCACTTTTCCCGGCAATGGCCTTGGCAGTTACCCCTACCTGATTTTTTGAATCCGCCTTCCAGACAGGACACACAACATGCTGAAACGATTCCTGACCCGCAGCCTTGCCATCGCCCTGCTGGGCGCAACGGCCGCCGCCGGTGCCCAGACCAAACTGGGCACGGCTTCCTATGATATTTCCCGTGAGCTCTTCGGCGCGATCAATCCGCTGTTCGTGGCGCACTGGAAAGAAGCCAAGGGCGAAGACCTGACCATCGAACCGTCTTTTGGCGGCACCACCGCCCAGGCCAACGCCATTCTGCAGGGGTTGGCGATCAGCGCCGTCAGCTTCAACCAGGTCACGGACATCAACCTGCTGGCCAACCGCGGTTTCGTTGCCAAGAACTGGCAGCAGCAATTTGCCAACAACAGTTCGCCCTACTACAGCACCATTGCCTTCCTGGTGCGCAAGGACAACCCGAAGAACATCAAGAACTGGGATGACCTGGTCCGCGAAGACGTCAAGCTGGTCTTCCCCAACCCCAAGACCTCCGGCAATGCTCGCTATACCTACCTGGGCGCCTGGCTCTACGCCAATGAGAAATTCGGCGGCGATGAAGCCAAGACCCGCGACTTCGTTACCAAGCTCCTGGGCAACGTCGAAACTTTCCCCACGGGCGGCCGCGGCGCCACCACGGCCTTCGCCAATGAACAGGGCGATGTGCTGCTGACCTTCGAATCCGAAGTGAACAATATCGCGAAGGCAGATGAATTCAAGGACAAGGGCTTTGAAATCGTAGTACCGCCCGTCAGCGTCCTGGCCGAATTCCCGGTAGCGGTGGTGGAGCGTGTTGCCAAGCGTGAAAAGACCGAAGACGTCGCCCGCGAGTTCCTGCAATTCCAGTACAGTCCGGAAATCCAGGCCCTGCTGGCAAGCTACAATTACCGCGTGCATGACCCGGAAGTCATCAAGGCCAATGCCGAACGTTTCCCGAACGTCCGCCTGCTCAATCCGCAGGACGTGCTGGGTGACTGGGACAGCATCCAGGCCAAGCATTTCGCTTCTGGCGGCGTGCTCGATGAATTGCTCGCCAAGGCAGCCAGCCAACGCTGATCGCCTCACCGTCTGAAAGCTGATACTCACAAGGCGCCGCGTCATGCGGCGCCTTTGCGCCTTACATGCTGCCAAAATTCTTCAACCGCCCGCCCTCGCTGCCAGGCTTCGGCCTGAGCTTCGGCATCAGTGTCCTCTACCTGTCCCTGATCATCCTGCTGCCCATCGCGGGCCTGCTGATCTATGCCTCCGGCATGAGCTGGGCGGAATACTGGCGCGCCATCAGTGACCCGCGTGTCGTTGCCAGCTACCGCGTCACGCTCTACGGTGCCTTCCTCTCCACGGTTTTCGCGACCATCCTGGGTTTGCTGCTCAGCTGGATCATCGTGCGCTACGAGTTTCCCGGCAAGCGCGTGCTGGACGCCCTGGTTGACCTGCCCTTCGCGCTGCCGACCGCCGTCGCCGGGCTGACGCTGGCGCTGCTGTTGTCGCCGCCGGGCTGGCTGGGACAGTATTTTTCGGCATGGGGCATCAAGGTGGCCTATGCTTTTCCGGGCCTTGTCATAGCCATGGTCTTTACCAGCCTGCCATTCGTGGTGCGCTCGGTTCAGCCGGTGCTGGCTGATGTCGGGCCAGAATATGAAGAAGCCGCCAGGACCCTGGGCGCCCGGGACGGGCAGATCCTGTTGCGTGTCATTCTGCCGGCACTGCTGCCTGCGGTCATGACAGGCGCGTCCCAGGCATTCATCCGCAGCCTGGGCGAATTCGGCGCGGTGGTGATGATTGCCGGCAATCTGCCCTTCCGCACCGAGATAACCTCGTTGATGATTTTCATGCGGCAGGCAGAAAACAACTACCCTGCCGCAGCCGCCATCGCAACGGTCGTTCTGTTCGCTTCGCTGCTGTTGCTGTTCGGCCTGCGCATGGCGCAGAAGTGGCTGCTGCCCTGGTACCGGACGGAGGTTTGAGCCATGCAACACAAGCAACAAGGCTGGAAGGCCTGGACACTGATCGCCCTGGGCGTCACCGGCGCAGTGCTGCTGCTGGTACTGCCCCTGCTGCTGATTTTTACGCAGGCCTTGTCACTGGGCTGGAACACATTCGTCAGCAATGTTCTTGCTCCCGACACCGTGCATGCCATCAAGCTGACGCTGCTGATAGCCGCGATCACCGTGCCCGTGAACCTCGTGTTCGGCATCATGCTGGCCTGGTGCGTGACGCAGTACCGTTTCCGCGGCCGCCAGTTCCTCATTACGCTGACCGACATTCCCTATGCCATTTCTCCCGTAGTGGCCGGTCTGTGCTATCTGCTGGTATACGGGCTGGAAGGCCTGTTCGGAGAGTGGCTGTACGAACACGACATCCAGCTGATATTCGCCTGGCCCGGCATGGTCATGGCCACCATGTTCGTCACCGCGCCCTTCGTGGCGCGCATCCTGATTCCGCTGATGCAGGCGCAGGGCAATGACGAAGAACATGCAGCCTTGACGCTGGGTGCCAGCGGGTGGCAGATTTTCCGCCGCATCACGCTGCCTAAAATCAAGTGGGGACTGCTTTACGGCGTGGCCATCACCAATGCCCGCGCCGTGGGCGAGTTCGGCGCCGTATCGGTCGTATCCGGCGTCATTCGCGGCAAAACCCTGACGCTGCCGCTTTTGATCCAGCAGCTCAATGACGACAACAAGGCCGTGGCCGCCTTCACCGCCGCGGCATTGCTGACGACGATTGCCCTGGTAACGCTGGCGGCAAAGATCGTCATGGAACGCAAAGACGTACTGTTGCAAGCCCGCAGCCCGGGCAGCAAATAGACACAGAGACAGGCAAGAAAAAACGCCCTGGGCGCGGGAACTTCCCCTCACCCAGGGCGTTTTGCGTGGCACCGGCAGTCGCACCCTGCGGGCAAGCGATGCCAGCGGCTCAGGTTTATTGCAAGAGGCTGCGCAGCATCCACGCGTTCTTTTCGTGGATATCCAGGCGCTGGGTCAGCAGATCGGCGGTGGGCTGGTCATTGGCCTCGTCGGCCACGCTGAAAGCCTTGCGCGCCGTCTTGGCGACGGATTCATTGCCCTTGACCAGCAAGCGCACCATTTCCAGCGCTTCCGGCACGTCTTCCGGCTCGGCGATGGAGGCCAGTTTGGAGAACTCGCGATAGGTACCGGGCGCGTAAACACCCAGTGCGCGGATGCGTTCGGCGATATCGTCCAGCGCATTCCACTGCTCGGTGTACTGGTCCATGAACATCGCGTGCAGCGTATTGAACAAGGGACCGGTCACGTTCCAGTGGAAATTGTGCGTCATCAGGTACAGCGCGTGGGCATCGGCCAGCACCTTGGACAATTCCTGGGCAACTTCCAGACGGTTTTTTTCAGAGATGCCGATATCAATGCTGGGCGCAGCGACTTTCTTGGAACTGGACATACGTTTCTCCTGGTTCAGATGGCGGGTTCCCCGCCGTTGGGCGCCTGCCCGGCAGACTGCCAGCCAGGCGCTCTGATGACTGGGATAGCATAGCAGAAAGCCCGTAAGGCTTGCTCGCAGCCTGACTGCCGGATCTGCCTGGCGGTGTCCTGGGCAGGCGGCGTTCAGACCTGTTCGATCTCGCTTTCTTCGAGCATTTTCACATTGGGCATGCCGCACTCATACACGGTATGCGCCAGCGCATCGACGGCAGCCTGGCGCGGAAAGCTGCGACGCCAGGCCAGAACCACCCGGCGGTCCGGGACGGGCGAGCGGAACGGAATGTAGCGCAGCAGCGGCGTGCTGGACGCATCCTTGGGTACGGATGTGATCGGCAGCACGGTGATGCCTATCCCCGACGCCACCATGTGCCGGATGGTTTCCAGCGAAGACCCCTCGAACGAACGCTGGATACCATCGGCGGCGGCGGAAAACCGCGACATTTCCGGACAGACCCCGAGTACCTGGTCGCGGAAGCAGTGGCCATGCCCGAGCAGCAGCATGGTTTCCTGTTTCAGGTCATTGGCGTCAATGGCTTCCAGGCTGGCCCAGGGATGATTGACCGGCACGGCGACCACGAACGGTTCGTCGTACAGGGGACGGGTCATCAAACCGGTTTCCGGCAGCGGCAAGGCCATGATGGCGCAGTCGATTTCCCCCTGGCGCAGCAGTTCGACCAGGCGCACCGTGAAATTCTCCTGCAGCAGCAGTGGCATCTGAGGGATGCTGGCGATGTGGCGCGGCACAAGGTAAGGCAGCAGGTACGGCCCGATGGTGTGAATGACGCCCACACGCAATGGCCCGGACAAGGGGTCGTGGCCTTGCTGGGCGATTTCCTTCAGGTAGGCGCTTTCTTCCAGAACCTTCTGCGCCTGCGCCACGATGCGTTCACCCAGGGCCGTGACGCCGACCTCTGAACTGCCGCGTTCGAAAATCGCCACGCCCAGCTCATCTTCCAGCTTGCGTATGGCGACGGACAGCGTCGGCTGGCTGACGAAGCACGCCTCGGCAGCCCGCCCGAAATGACGCTCCCTGGCAACTGCGACGATGTACTTCAACTCGGTCAAAGTCATTAAAGAATTCCGCTATTTTTTTCTTGGAAAACCGGCAGCCTGAATGCTGCCGTGTCTTTACCACGTTTTCTGAGAGCCCCCGGCCCCCAGTGAATACCACTACGCCAGCACACCCTGACGGGCAAAGGCCCGGCTGCGCCATGCCGACAGCCCTGCGCTGCCCCATGAGCGCGCCTGGAATACCCAAAGCCTGAGTACATGATATGGCATCTGGCACGCCCCGCCGCATGATTGATGTTTCGTTTACATGGGTGTCACGTTCTCAGGAAATCTTCCCGGCCGGCCATCCAGCGGTCCAGGTGGTCGCTTGCAACTGCTGGCGCATCGCGCAGCAGTTGCCGCGCGGCATCACGCGCTTGCTCGGCCAGTTCGGGGAACTGTTCCGGGTCGCCATAGCGCAACATGGCCATGCCGGATTGACGTGTTCCCAGGAATTCGCCCGGGCCGCGTTGCGCCAGGTCGCGCCGGGCAATTTCAAAACCATCATTGGTTTCGTACATGGCCTTGAGACGGTCGCGGGCATGAGCCGACAGCGGGCCCTGGTACAGCAGGACGCAAACCGACTGCGCGGCGCCCCGCCCTACGCGTCCGCGCAATTGATGCAACTGCGCCAGGCCGAAGCGTTCGGCATGCTCTATCACCATCAGGGAGGCGTTGGGCACATCCACCCCGACCTCGATGACGGTGGTTGCCACCAGCAGGTCTATTTCACCGGCACGGAAGGCATCCATGACAACCGCCTTTTCCGTGGCGTTCAAGCGTCCATGCACGAGCCCGAGCGCCAGATCGGGCAAGGCGCTGCTCAAGGCAGCATGGGTATCGACCGCCGTCTGCAAGGCCAGCGCCTCGCTTTCTTCCACCAGCGGACAGACCCAGTAGGCCTGCCGCCCTTCGCGCACGGCCTGGGCCACCAGCGCGATGACCTCCTTGCGGCGTCCTTCTTCCACCAGTTTGGTGCGCACGGGCGTGCGTCCCGGCGGCAGTTCGTCGATCACCGAGACATCGAGATCGGCAAAATGCGTCATGGCCAGCGTGCGGGGAATCGGCGTCGCGCTCATATTGAGCAAGTGTGGCACTTCCGCAGCAGCGTCGTCTTCCCCTTTGCGGCTCAATGCCAGGCGTTGGCCCACGCCGAAACGGTGCTGCTCATCGACAATGACCAGCCCCAGGCAATCAAAATCCACATGGTCCTGCACCAAGGCCTGGGTGCCCACCACCAGCGGCGCCTGCCCCTGCGCCACGGCCTGCAAGGCCTCGCGGCGGGCCTTGGCCTTCTGGCTGCCGCTCAACCAGGCAACCGGCACGCCCAGCGGCTCCAGCCAGTCCACCAGCTTGCGAAAGTGCTGTTCGGCCAGCAGTTCGGTTGGCGCCATCAACGCCACCTGTGCGCCGGCATCTATCGCCTGGGCCGCTGCCAGCGCTGCCACCACCGTCTTGCCGCTGCCGACATCGCCCTGCAGCAGGCGGTGCATGGGGTGGGCCCGGCCCAGGTCTGCAGAGATTTCAGCAACCACGCGCTGCTGCGCGCCGGTCAGCGCGAATGGCAGGCGTGCCAGCAAACGCTTGGTCAGGGAGTCTTCATCAGTACGCAGCGCCAACGGGCGGGCGCGCTTGGCCAACCGGGCAGCCCTGGCTGCCGCCATGGACAGCTGGTGCGCCAGCATTTCGTCGAACATGACGCGCCGCCAGGCCGGATGCGTGCGAAATTCCAGAGTGTGCAGCGGCGTTCCTGGCTCAGGGGCATGCAGAAACATGACGGCTTCATGCAAGTCCATCAGGCCCAGCCGTTCGCGCAGCGGCGCCGGCAGGATGTCGTCCAGGTGCGCGCGCGGCAGCGCATCTGCAATCGCCTTGCGCAGCACTGGCTGCGACAAGCCTTCCGTGGTGGGGTAAACCGGTGTCAGCGCCTGCGGCAAGTCGCGACCCGCCGGCACGATGCGCGGATGGATGATTTCCTTGCCGAACAGGTTGCCCCGGACTTCCCCGATGGCGCGGATTTCCGCACCCTCTTCAACCTGTTTGCGCTGATTCGGATAGAAGTTCAGCCAGCGCAAGGTCATGGTGCCGCTGTCGTCAGCCAGCGTCACGCTCAATTGGCGGCGCGGCCGCAACAGCACCTCATTGCGCGTCACATGGCCGGACACTTGCGCCACGCTACCAGGACGTGCCTGGGCAATGGGAACGACCTGGGTTTCGTCTTCGTAGCGCAGCGGTAAATGCAGCGCGAAGTCTTCCGGGCGGCGCAGGCCCAGGCGTTCCAGCCGTGCGGCAACAGTCGCCGCCGACGGGCGCCCGCGGGCGCCTTGACGGCCTTTTTTGCCAGACGGTGCTTCTGTCTGCATGAAAGAGGCGGCGACTCCCGCTCAGATGACGAGAATGGCCTCGACTTCGAACTGTGCGCCCTTGGGCAGGCTGGCCACGCCGATCGTGGAACGTGCCGGGAACGGTTGCGGGATCAGTTCCGCCATGATGGCGTTGGCTGCCGCGAAACGGCTGAGATCCGTCAGGTACAAGGTCAGTTTGACGACGTTGTCCAGCGTGCCGCCGGCTGCTTCGATAACCGCCGCCATATTGGCAAACGCCTGGCGCACCTGGGCTTCGAAGTTTTCCGACACCAGTTCACCGGTACCGGGTTCCAGGCCGATCTGGCCGGAAAGGAACACTGTGCGCGCGCCACTGGCGGCAACAGCCTGGGAATACGGACCGACCGCTGCCGGGGCGGCATCGGTATGAATGATTTGCTTGCTCATGTTGTTCTCTCGCTTGGCCGCAGTCTCCCCCCGGGAGCCTGACAGATTGGACGCCGCCGGGCACCCCGGCGGCGTAACGATTATATATAAGACCGGCGCAAGGGCCAGCGCGCAAGCGGGCAGGCGGGCTTATTTCTCGACAAAGGCCCGTTCCACGACGTAATCGCCAGGCTGGCCTACCCCCGGGGAAATCACGAACCCCCGGCTGTCCAGCATGGCGCTGACGTCCTGCAGCATGGAAGGACTGCCGCAAATCATGGCGCGATCCACGGCCGGGTCCAGCGGCGGCAGGCCGATCGTTTCGAACAGCTTGCCGTTCTCGACGACTTCGGTCACCCGGCCCTGGTTGCGGAAAGGCTCGCGCGTCACCGTCGGGTAGTAAATCAGCTTTTCACGGACGATATCGCCGAAAAATTCATTTTCCGGCAGTTCCTTCTGGATATAGTCGGCATAGGCCAGTTCACTGACCCAGCGCACGCCGTGCAGCAACACGACCTTCTCGAAGCGTTCGTACACTTCCGGGTCCTTGATGATGCTCATGAACGGCGCCAGGCCGGTGCCTGTGCCGAACAGGTAGAGATTGCGGCCATTGGGGCGCAGATCATCGGCCACCAGCGTGCCCACGGGTTTCTTGCTGACCAGCAGGGTGTCACCGGGCTGCAGGTGCTGCAGGCGGGAAGTCAGCGGACCGTTCTGCACCTTGATGCTGAAGAACTCCAGGTGTTCCTCGTAGTTCGCGCTGGCAATACTGTAGGCACGCAGCAGCGGCTTGCCTTCGACTTCCAGGCCGATCATGACGAAGTGGCCGTTATGGAAACGCAAGGCGGGGTCGCGGGTGGTCCTGAAGGAAAACAGGGTGTCGTTCCAGTGATGCACGCTGAGCACACGCTCGTTGTAGAAGGCTGCCATGTTGTTGACGAATGACCTTTGCTGCCATACAGCGGATTGATGAAAGTGCGGGCATTTTATCAACTTACGCGTGCCCGGTTGGGAATAAGAATGGTGCGCAATAAGCATATACCCGTTCCATCTAATGACATTGCGGCACCGGGCTGCCGCAGCACGGCGGGCGCCAGTAGTATGATGCTGGCTGTAATCAACACAGACACGACAAAGATCATCATGTCAGCATCGCTCAAAGCCCGGATCATGGATGAAATCAAGGCGGCCATGCGCGCGAAGGATAGCGCCCGCCTCGGCACCCTGCGTTTCCTGCAGGCCGCCATCAAACAGGTTGAAATCGACACCCGCGAAGAACTGGACGACGCTGCGATACAGCGCATCGTGGAAAAGCAGGTGAAGCAGCGCCGTGAGTCCATCACGGCATTCGCCCAGGCGGGCCGCACCGAAACCGCCGCCCAGGAAGAAGCCGAATTGGTCATCCTGCAGGAATTCCTGCCGCAGCAGGCCGATGCCGCCGAAATCGAAGCGGCCGTCGATGCCGCCGTCAAGGAAGCCTTGGCGCAAGGCGCCAGCGGCCCGGCTGCCATGGGGAAGATTATGGGCACATTGAAAGCCAAGCTGGCCGGACGCGCCGATATGTCGCAACTCTCGGCATTGGTGAAAAGCAAGCTGGCCTCATGATTTGAGCCCCGTCGGCAGTGGCCGGCGACAGGCATGCGGCAAAGGCGACTCCGGTCGCCTTTGCCGTTTTCATCTTGTCGTGGCAGCCATGGATTCGCAGAGAGACAAAAAAAAGATACAATAATAAGAAACATTTCCATCATCTTCCGCTATTGTCCAATGAAAAACTGCCCGGCTTCCCCGACGGCTGAAGTTGGCGTCTGGTATCGAGAACATCATGGTTGGCTGCGCAACTGGCTGCGCGCCAAGGTTGGCCGCCCGGAAGACGCCGATGAACTGGCGCAGGACACCTTTGTCCGGGTGCTGTGCGCCCATTTGCGCCAACAGGACGAACTGCGCGAGCCCCGTGCCTACCTGGTAACGGTGGCAGGCCGTCTGGTCTCCAATTTTTATCGACGCCAATCCATTGAACGGGCCTATCTCGAAGTACTGGCTGCCCTGCCACCCCAATCCCAACCCAGCCTGGAAACCCAGGCGCTGATGCGGGAATCTCTGTTCGAATTCGATAGCATGCTGGATGGTCTGGGCTCAAAGGTAAAACAAGCCTTTATCATGGCTCAATTCCAGGGCCTGCCTTATGTGGAAATTGCTGCCAGGCTGAACATTTCCTTACGCAGCGTCTCCACCTATGTGGCCCGCGCCATGGCGCATTGCTGCCTGATGCTGCCCTGAATATCGGCCTGCTCACCCATGCACACGCAGCATCCATCCCGCTATAGTGCGGCTGAAACACAGGCCATCCGCGAAGCCGCTGATTGGTATGCACGACTGCTTGCAGAAACCGCGACCCCTCGGGATCAACATGATTGGCAAAGCTGGCTCGCATCCAGCCCTGCCCACCAACAGGCATGGAACCGCCTGCAGGATGTACGTTCGCGCTTCGGGCAGATTCCAGGAGACATTGCCAGCACAGTGCTGGGTCGCAACCGGCGTCGTGAAGTCCTGCGCAGCCTGGGCCTGCCGCTTGCCGCCGGTGGCCTGCTGGCAGCGGGCGCCTACCGCTATTTGCCCGACATTCTGGCACATCCTGATCAACTGCGTACAGGCACAGCAGAACGCCGCCAATTCCAGCTGGACGATGGTTCGGAAATTTTCCTGAATGCAGCCACCGATGTCTCTATTGCGTTCGATGCCCTATTTCGCCGCATCCAGCTGCGCGAAGGCGAAATTCTGGTACAGACCCATCCTGACCGCGCCTTCAACAATAAGCGCCCATTCATTGTAGAAACGCCGCATGGCAGCATACAGGCGTTGGGAACGCGTTTTCTGGTGCAGGTGGATCCGCAGACAACTCAAGTGCAAGTCATGGAGCATGCTGTCGCCATTCGCCCCATGCAAAGCGCAACACCGCCGCTGCGCTTGGCAGCAGGCCAGCAAACCCTGTTTGATAGTCAGCGAACCCACGCCATACAAGCTGCCACGCCTGGCTCCGACGCCTGGCAGCATGGCATGCTGAGCATCGTGGATACACCGTTGAGCCAGGTGGCGGCGTCACTGTCCCGCTACCATCACGGCCATCTCGGGTACGACCCTTCGATTGCCGATATGCGTATTTCCGGTGTGTTCCCGCTGGACAACATTGAGCAGGCCCTCGGCGCAATGACAGATACCTTTCCGATACGCGTCAGGCAGCGTACCAAGTACTGGATCACCCTGATGCCACGATAAGCGGCAAGTCATTTTGCGTTGTGCTGAAGCGCCACAGCACCAACAAAAAAATTCGTCGGATTTGCATGTTGAGATTGGCTTGCGTGTCTTTACGGTCATCAGCAGGCTCTTTGGGTCTGCGTTTACCAAGCTCCCCCACGACTGACCATCGCAAGACATGTCTCCGCACACTGCCACTCACACCCGTACGGCCCCTGCCGCCTGCTTCACGCTGAATATGACACTGGTTTGCCTCTTGATGGCATTCCACCCGTCCCAACCCGCCTATGCGCAGACAGCAGGCGTTCAAGAGACAGGTACACCTCGCTCAGGCGAGCAGCATAATCTGGATATCGCTGCAGGCCCTCTGGCTCTCGTTCTGACCCAATTTGCGCAAGCGACAGGGGCAACACTCTCCTTCGACGCCGATAGCCTGGCAGGCTTGAATTCAGACGGACTGAAAGGTTCATTTACCGTCCCGGCAGGTTTTCAACGCATTCTGAAAGGTAGCGGCTACGAAGCAGCCGTCCGCGGGGCAGGACGATACATTCTGCAGCGTCGCGACGATGGCGGGAGTGATGCCGATAATGTGGCTGCGCTGGACAGCATTACAGTCGCTGGAAGCTACCTGGAAGGAGAAGCCCCAAACACCAGCTACACCGTCGGTTCGACGGCAAGCGCCACCAAGCTGGACCTTGCCCTGAAAGAAACACCACAGAGTGTCACGACTTTCACTGCCCAGCAAATCCAGGACCAGGGGTTGCTGTCGCTAGGTGAAGTCCTGGATCAAACCCCCGGCATCACGCTGGTGACGGCAGGCGTTGCTGGCGCAGGAAGCCAGCCGATCTACTCTCGCACATTCCCCGTCACCTCGGTGCAAATGGATGGCGTCATGGCCAGCACCTATATTCTGTCGGGTTCGGCCAGCGGCGATATCGGTATGCAAGACCCCTTCCTGTATGAACGCATTGATATCATTCGCGGATCCAACAGCCTGACTGGCGGCGCGGGCGATGCCTCGGCCAGCCTGAACTTCGTTCGCAAACATCCTTATGCTGAGCGTCATATCGAAGCCAATGTCAAATATGGCAGCTGGAATAACCGACGTGCGGAATTGGATTTTTCCACTCCCATCAACGATAGGCTGCGTGTCCGGCTGGCGACTGCCGCGCAGCAAGGCGATCATTGGGTCGATGGCGCCAGCACTGACAGAAAAGCTTTATCCCTGATCGGGGCGCTGGACGTCACTGGCAGCGACCGCCTGAGCCTTGGCGTGACGCATTACGACTTTCGCCTGAAAGGCGCATCTCCACACGGCATTACTCGCTATTCGGAGGTACAGGACTATACCGATGGTTCCGGCCTGCATGCGGAACCGACGCAGGCGGTTGACCGCAACTTCAATAACGCCACGCCATGGTCGCGCACTGACCGAAAGTACACCAACCTGTTTGCCAGCTGGGAACACGCCTTCGAGAACGATTGGCTGCTCAAGGCCAGCTATAACTATGCCCACAACAGGGATGACAAACTTTATGGCGAAATCGGGACGACTTATTACGTGCCTTCAGCCGACCGCGCCTCTTATTCCGCCCGCCGTGACAACCGTGAAAATGAAGTCAATGCAGTAGACCTGCACCTGAAAGGCAGCTTCGAACTGGCCGGAAGGCAGCAAGATTTCGTTGTCGGCGCAAACTACTATGCCGTGCACCGCAAGCTGCATTGGGGCTATGCGTCGGAAGATACGAGCCTGCTTGATAGTGGCGTGCTGCAGGTCGGCTCAGGGCCGCAGCATCAAAGTTTATGCTCGGATGAAGCATTTGCCGACCTCAACAATCAACGTGAAACCTATCTACCCTATGCCGAGTTGATTTGGGGGTCTATGGAGGCATTCAATGCGCATTTTGATGAGCAAATTCAAACACGCACTGAGGCATGTGAATACAAATCCGGCATCTCGATTGACGAATGGAACACCAGCGGCGGCAACAAAACCCCGACCATTGATGCCAATGGCAACACCCTTTTCGACAGCCGCATTACCACCCACACCAAGACCCGCCAAACCGGGGTCTACTTTGCCAGTCATCTGCGGCCTTTCTCGCGCACGCACCTGATCCTGGGGGGGCGGTGGGCCAAAGACCGCAACGATGATCCTTATTTCAGTTGCAGCGCGGATGCGGGCACATACCAAGCCTACTGCGATGGGAATTATGACGGCCGCGCCGCTACACAACACAAACTGTCACCCAAGTTCCTGCCCTACGCCGGACTGATCTATGAAATTACGCCGCAGATCAACGCCTACGCCAGCTACACCACCACCTATGTTCGTGACATCAACTCGAACAATACCACCAATCTGGCAACCGGAGACTGGCTGCCGCCCGTACGCTCCATCACCTACGAAGGCGGCCTGAAAGGTGCCTTCTTCGACGACCGGCTGAACGTCGCTGCGTCGTACTTCAAGATGCGGCAAAAGGATTTTCCCTACCAGACCTATGACGTCAATACATCAGGCACGACAGACAATGGCTGGCGCGTCTATGGCTGGGAATTCAACGTGGCCGGCGCTGTGACGCCCCAGTGGAATATCGCGGCTGGCTTCGTCAAGCAAAAGCAAGTCGTCCCCATGAACCCGGGTGAAGTGCTGTTGGGCGCACGTGACGACTTCACGGCTTCGTATCGAGCGCCGGAAAAATCCTTCAAGCTGTTCACCACCTACCGCTTCGACCGATTGATGCTGGGCCTGGGCTGGCGCTGGCAGAGCAGCACGCAATCTGCCTGGATTCCCACGAACAAAACCCAGGTTGAACAGCAGATGATGAAGCAGGATGGGTACCACATTGTCGATCTGATGGCGCGCTATCGCCTCAACAAGAATTTCAGCATGCAGCTGAATGTCAACAACGTGTTCGACAAGGTCTACTACCAGCACGAACGCTCGTATATCTCGGGTGCACCGCGCAACTTCTTGCTGACGGCAAACTACCGGTATTGAAGCAACCCGCGACAGGACGGGCGCATGCGCTGCGGCAACATTGCCCGCAGCGCAGCGCCATTAGGCGGCGCCGCATGATTTGATTCCGCCGTGACGCGCTGACAAGCCAAGCTGGCCATCAGGCGCCGTCGTCTTCTTCCCAATCCTTGAGCTTGCGCGTCAGCGTATTGCGCCCGATGCCTAGCCGCGCAGCAGCTTCTATGCGGCGGCCACGGCACGCATCCAGCGCGGCCTGCAGGAGAATTTCTTCAAACTGACGCGTCAGCACCGTCATGATGTCGAACTCCCCGCGAGCCAGCCTGCGCTTGACATCCTGGCGCAGATTGTCATGCCATTCGTTCTGGATCAGTTCATCGGTCGCCGGCACGTGCCCTTCGACCACGCTCACCGGAACGGCCATGCTACCACCGCCGGCGTAGGCCTGCCCTGGCATCCCCGCCGACGCCGGGGATGTCTGCTGCTGAACCCGCGCCGCAGCGATTTCGGGCGGCAGATCGCTCAGCCCGACCGTCTGGCCAGGTGCCATGACGGTAATCCAATGACAAAAATTCTCCAGCTGGCGCACATTGCCCGGGAAATCGAAGCGACAAAACGCCTGCATGGCCTCTGGCGTCAGAGCTTTGGACGCCACTCCCAGCGTGCGGGCGCTCTGCGCCAGGAAATGCTCGGTCAGCGCCGGAATGTCTTCCCGCCGCTCGCGCAGGGGCGGCAGGCGCAGGCGAATGACATTGAGGCGATGGAACAAATCTTCACGGAAGCGCCCCTGGGCAACCTGCTGCTCCAGCGGCTGGTGCGTGGCGGCGATGATGCGCACATCCACCATCACAGGCTGGGAACCGCCCACACGGTAGAAGCTGCCTTCGGCCAGGACCCGCAGCAGACGCGTCTGCAACTCCAGCGGCATGTCGCCAATTTCATCCAGGAACAAAGTGCCGCCGTCTGCTTCCTCGAAACGGCCGCGCCGCAACTGGCTGGCACCCGTGAACGCGCCACGCTCGTGCCCGAACAATTCCGCTTCCAGCAAGTCGCGCGGGATGGCGGCGGCATTCAGTGCAATGAAGGGCGCGGAAGCCCGCGAACCGTGGCTGTGTAAAGCGCGCGCGATCAACTCCTTGCCTGTGCCGGATTCACCAGTGATCAGCACGGTGGCACGAGATTGCGCCAGGCGGCCGATGGCGCGAAAGACTTCCTGCATCGCCGTGGACGAGGAACGCATCATCATGACGCGCTGGTCCACCGGCATGGTGGCGGCCTCGCCATGGGCAGGCGGCGTGCGCCTGGCATCCTGGGTGGCACGCTGGATCAAGGCCACGGCATCGTTGACGTCGAACGGCTTGGCCAGATAATCGAAAGCCCCATGCTGAAAGGCCGATACCGTGCTTTCCAGATCCGCGTAGGCCGTCATGACGATCACCGGCAAGGCCGGATAGTGTGCCTTGATCTCGCCCAGCAATTCCAGCCCGCCGCCGCCAGGCATACGAATGTCCGACACCAGCGCGTCGGGCTGTTCCTGCTCCAGTGCCTGCAGCACTTTTTCCGGACCAGGAAAGCTGCGCGTGGCAACGCCGGCGCGCGCCAGCGCCTTTTCCAGTACCCAGCGGATGGCCTGGTCATCATCAACTATCCAAACCGATTTCATCAAGCGAGCTCCATGGGTAGTACCAGGCTGAATTCAGTGTTGCCAGGTTCCGAACGGAACTCGATCACACCGTCATGCTGCTGGAGAAAATCCTGCGCCAGACTCAGGCCCAGGCCGGTGCCGCTGGCGCGTCCAGTCACCAACGGGTGGAAAACGCGATCCTGGATACCTTCCGGTACCCCAGGACCGTTGTCGATGACGGATACCGCCAGGGCCATGCGCTCCTGCCTGCCGCCGATAATGACGCGCCGCATGACCCGGGTGCGCAGGGTAATGCGCGCATTGGGCGTCCGGGTGGGCTGCGTCAGCGCCTGGGCTGCGTTACGCATGACGTTGAGCAAGGCCTGGATCAGGCGCTCGGCATCGGCCATGATTTCCGGCACGGATGCGTCGTAATCCCGCTGCAGCACGACGTCATCGCGAAACTCCGCGCGGATCAGCGCGCAGACACGTTCACAGACCTCGTGAATATTGGTCGGCGCCCTGCGCACCGCCGCAATGCGCTGCGAAGCCGCCAGGCGGTCGACCAGCGCCTGCAGGCGGTCTGCCTCGGAAATAATGACTTGCGTGTATTCCTTGAGCGCAGGATCGGGCAGTTCCGATTCCAGCAATTGCGCTGCTCCGCGCAATCCGCCCAGGGGATTCTTGATTTCATGCGCCAGGTTGCGCAGCAGCTCGCGCTGCCCTTGCAGGCTGGCATAGATCTGGCTGTTGCGGTCGGCCAGCTGCGCCTGCGTCACCTCGCGCACTTCAATAAGCGTGGGCCAGGCTTGCGCCGTCAGCGTCAAGACCGTCACTGCAACTGCGGGAGTCTCCGACAGCCCGCGCCGCGCCTGCAGGTGCAGGCGCAAGTCGGCAAAACCATCCGCCTGCGATGCAGCCACGGCAGCACGGATATCCGCCGCTTCCACGAAAAGGCGTTCAACGGAAACCCCTGCCAGGCGCCGGCGGGCACGGCCGAATACGTCTTCGGCCGCGCTGTTGGCGTGCGCCACCCGCCCCTGCTCGTCAACCAGCAGCACCGAGCAGGCCAACAGATCCAATGCGTCGAGATTCATGATGGACGGCTCCCGGGGCGGTGGCGCAGCGGCGTGGCAAGCACGCCGCTGACCGGTTTTAAAGGCTGTAGTACATATCGAATTCGACCGGGTGCGCCACCATGCGCAGACGATTGACCTCGTTTTGCTTCAGGCCCAGGTACGCGTCGATCATTGCGTTGCTGAATACGCCGCCACGGGTCAGGAACTCGCGATCGTTATCCAGCGATTCCAGCGCTTGCTCCAGCGACGAACACACCGTCGGGATCTTTGCATCTTCTTCCGGCGGCAGATCGTACAGGTTCTTGTCGGCGGGATCGCCAGGATGAATCTTGTTCTGCACGCCATCCAGGCCAGCCATCATCAGTGCCGAAAACGCCAGGTACGGGTTGGCCAGAGGGTCCGGGAAGCGCGCTTCGATGCGGCGGCCCTTGGGGTTGGCCACGTACGGAATGCGGATCGAGGCCGAACGGTTGCGGGCCGAATATGCCAGTTTGACCGGTGCTTCGAAGTGCGGAACCAGGCGCTTGTACGAGTTCGTGCCGGGATTGGTGAAGGCGTTGAGCGCACGGGCATGCTTGATAATGCCGCCGATGTAGTACAGCGCAAACTCCGACAGGCCGGCGTAGGCATTGCCCGAGAACAGGTTCTGGCCATCTTTCCAGATGGACTGGTGCACGTGCATGCCGGAACCGTTGTCGCCAACGATGGGCTTGGGCATGAAGGTGGCCGTCTTGCCGTAGTTGTGCGCCACGTTGTGAATGACGTACTTCATGATCTGCGTCCAGTCGGCGCGCTGCACCAGCGTGCTGAACTTGGTGCCGATTTCCAGCTGGCCAGGGCCTGCCACTTCATGGTGGTGCACTTCGACAGGCACGCCCAGCTCTTCCATCAACAAGCACATTTCAGCGCGCATGTCGTTGAAGGAATCCACCGGGGCAACCGGGAAATAGCCGCCCTTCACGCGCGGGCGATGGCCGGAATTGCTGCTGGCGTCGTTGGCACGCGACCAGGCGCCTTCGTCGGAAGCGATCTTGTAGAACGCGCCCGAAGGGCCGTCATCCCAGGACACGCCGTCAAATACGAAGAATTCGGGTTCCGGGCCAAAATAGGCGGTGTCGCCCAGGCCGCTGGACTTCAGGTAGGCCTCGGCGCGGCGAGCCAGCGAACGCGGGTCGCGGTCATAGCCCTTCATGTCGGCCGGGTCGATCACGTCGCAGGTCAGGATCAGTGTCGACTGTTCCGTGAACGGATCGAGGTGGGCAGTGGAGGCATCCGGGATCAGCACCATGTCGGAGGCTTCGATACCTTTCCAGCCGGCGATGGACGAGCCGTCGAAAGCCTGGCCGGTTTCAAAGGTTTCTTCTTCTACACGATGCGCCGGCACCGAAACGTGTTGTTCCTTGCCCAGCGTATCGGTGAAGCGGAAGTCCACGAACTTGACGTCGTTTTCCGCAATAGTCTTGAGCACATCTTGAGGCGTAGCCATGTTATCTCCAGTAAGGTGAGTACCGCGCGCCGCCACGCTGCGCGTTCGTTCCCTATCAAGCAATTAGCGTGCCAGCTTTTCCCCGGCTGGCAGGACACGAAAGTAAGATATTAATGCACCATATTGGTGCCATCCTGGCACCAATATGGATCACTGCACCGGATTGGATCACTCCGGCAAAAACATTTCCAGTAAATCGTTCAAAAACTGCCATCCCAGGGGGGTAGCGCGCAATACTGCTGGATCTGCATCCAGCAAACCTTTGTTCATGGCGCGCCGCAATTGCGCATGAATGGCCGCCAGGGGCAAACCGGTGCGCGCACTGAAGCTCGCACTGGGCACCCCGGCGCGCAGGCGCAGTGCATTGAGCATGAATTCGAAAGGCAGGTCCGCAGGCGTCAGGACATCGCTGCTGGCGATATGGGAGCCGTCACCCGCCAG
Organism: Kerstersia gyiorum; assembly: GCF_004216755.1. Taxonomy (GTDB): domain Bacteria; phylum Pseudomonadota; class Gammaproteobacteria; order Burkholderiales; family Burkholderiaceae_B; genus Kerstersia; species Kerstersia gyiorum. The sequence continues at coordinate 674,393 of NZ_SGWZ01000002.1, read as the reverse complement.
GGCACGCTGCATCCACTGTTCAGGACTGCGGGTGCGTGCTTCCCGCAGGATGCGGTCATGGAAGGATATCTTGGCATGAGCGCCGGGCCCTATGCCCAGGTAATCGCCGAATTCCCAATAGTTGGTATTGTGCTGGCAACGCTGCCCGGCCCGCGCATAGGCGGAAACCTCATATTGTTCGTAGCCGGCCTCTGCCACACGCTGCTGCAGCATTTCCTGGATCGCCGCAGCGGCATCGTCGTCGGGCAAAGGCGGCGGATACTTCGCGAAAACGGTATTCGGTTCCAGTGTCAGGTGATACAGGGACAAATGGCCCGTGCCGAAAGACAGCGCCGTATCGATGTCGCGGCGCGCACCGGCTTCGTCCTGGCCAGGCAAGGCAAACATCAGGTCCAGATTGACGCGCGGCACGGCATCCAGCGCCAGCGCAATCGCGTCGCGTGCCTGCCTGCCATCGTGGATGCGCCCGAGGGCGCGCAAACAGGCGTCATCGAAACTTTGCACACCGAGAGACAGGCGGTTCACCCCGCTGCGTGCATAGGCCTGGAAGCGCCCGGCCTCCACCGTGCCCGGATTCGCTTCCATTGTGATTTCAGCATCCGGCAGCAATTTCAGGTAGGCACGCACCATGCCCAGCATTTCATCGACGGCGCCGGCCGACAACAGGCTGGGAGTGCCGCCGCCGATGAATACGGAAATGACCTGGCGTCCCCAGACCTGAGGCAGGGTCTGTTCCAGGTCGCTGCGCAGCGCGGCCAGGAACTCGGCCTCGGGCAGCGTGGCGGGAGCATTGTGCGAATTGAAATCGCAGTACGGGCATTTGCGCACGCACCACGGCACGTGAATATAGAGCGCCAGCGGCGGCAAGGCCTGCAGGACGGTCGCCTGCGCCTGCCGCAGTTCGCGCCGCGACAGGCCTGCAGGCATGATGGGAATGACAGTAGCCATGGAGAGCCGGAGTCCCTTGCCGCTCAGGCCTGCGCCAGGCGTGCCGCCAGCGCCTGCCAGGCCAGCGCCCGGTGACTGATACGGTTTTTCAGCTCGGGGGCCATTTCCGCTGCCGTCAGGTTTTCCTGCGGCAAAAAGAAATGCGGGTCGTAGCCGAAGCCGTGCTCGCCACGCGGACTATCCACGACCTCGCCGTGCCACACGCCATCGGCCACCAGCGGATGCGGATCATCCGCATGCCTGACCAGGACCAGGACAGCCACGTAAAACGCCCGGCGGTCTTCTTTACCAGCCAATGCCTGAACCAGGCAGGCATTGTTGGCTGCATCGCTTTTCTCGCCACCCTGCATTTGCGCATAGCGCGCCGAATAGACGCCAGGCGCGCCATCCAGCGCCGGCACGCACAGGCCGGAATCATCCGCCAGCGCCGGCAGGCCGGTCAGTCTGCTGGCATGGCGCGCTTTGGCCAGGGCGTTCTCGATGAAGGTGCAATGCGGCTCGGGCGCTTCGGGCACGCCCAATTCGCCCTGCGGCACCAGTTCCGTGCCATAGGCTTCGAACAAGCGGCGGAACTCACGGATCTTGCCGGCATTGCCGGACGCCAGGACGATGCGTTCCAGCCCGGCCGGGGCCTGGACATTCAGCTCACTCGCGCCCGCGCTCATGCCGCGCTCCGCGACTGGCGCTGGATGTCGAACAACTGGCCGATACCCAGTTCGGCCAGGTCCAGCAATTCGTTGAATTCGCGCCGGTCAAACGCCTGGCGTTCAGCCGTGCCCTGCACTTCGACCAGATGGCCTGCGCCTGTCATCACGACGTTGACATCGGCATCGCAGCCGGAGTCTTCGGGATAATCGAGGTCCAGCAAGGCGGCTCCCGCCACCCGGCCGACGGAAACGGCAGCAACCTGGCTGGTTACGGCCTGGCGCGTGATACGCCCTTCGCGCAACAGCCAATCAACCGCATCAGCAGCCGCGATCCAGGCACCGGTAATACTGGCGCAACGCGTGCCGCCATCGGCCTGGAGCACGTCGCAATCCAGGTGCAGCGTGCGTTCGCCCAGCGCTTCGAGATCAAACACGGCGCGCAGGCTGCGGCCGATGAGGCGCTGGATTTCCTGCGTGCGGCCGCTTTGCTTGCCACGCGCCGCCTCGCGGTCGCCACGCGTATGGGTCGCGCGGGGCAGCATGCCATATTCCGCCGTCACCCAGCCGCGCCCCTGCCCTTTCAGGAAGGGCGGCACTTTTTCCAGGACGCTGGCGGTGCACAATACATGCGTGCCGCCCATGCGTATCAGCGCCGAGCCTTCCGCATAGGGAGAAAAACCACGCTCGACCGAAACCGGACGCAGGCTGTTTGCCTCGCGGCCAGCAGGACGGCGCGCCAACAGGGAAGACGATATCTCTGACACCAGAACACTCCAACAGATAGAATTCCCTACATTGTAGAAGCCCCTGCCGCCACTGGCACCCAGCCAGTGCGACAGGCCATGCATTTTTTCAAGGTAGTCCCGCATGATCCAAAGTATGACCGCCTTCGGCAGCGCTACCGCCGAAGCCAGCACCGCCACCCTGTCGGTCGAACTCCGCAGCGTCAACAGCCGTTTTCTCGACCTGCATTTCCGCATGCCGGACGAATTGCGCCAGATAGAAGCGCCGCTGCGCGAACAGATAGGCAAGGCATTGCAGCGTGGCAAGGTCGAAATCCGCGTGGCCTACGCCCGCCGCAGCACCAGCCGCAGCAGCGCACTGGACCCGGATTTCCTGGCCCAGGCAGCAACCCAGCAGGCGCTGGCGCGGGAATACTTCCCCAACCTGCGCGAACCGGGCCTCAATGATCTGTACGCGCTGCAGAATCAATTGCAGGCGCCCGCCGCCCCGGACGAACAGGACTGGCCTGCCGCCGCGCTGGCCGCTGCGGCCGACGCCCTGGCCCAACTGAGCCAGAACCGCCAGCGCGAAGGCAAACGCCTGCGTGCGATCATGCAGCAGAATGCCGCCGCCATCCGCGCCAGCGTCGCGCAGGTCGAAGCTGCCATGCCGGCCATCCTCGAGCACTATCGCCAACGCCTAGCCGACAAGCTGCGCGAAACCCTGGAACAAGCCGCGCCCGGCGGCTTCGCGCAGATCAGCGGCACCGAACTCAGCGAACGCCTGGCGCAGGAAACCACGTTGTTCAGCCTGCGCGTGGACGTGGCCGAAGAACTTGCCCGCCTGAAAACCCATCTGGCGGAACTGGAAGAAATGCTTTCCGGCCGCCAGGATGCCAGCACCAAGCGTGGCAGCCTGGGCAAGCGCCTGGACTTCCTGTTCCAGGAAATGAACCGCGAAGCCAATACCCTGGGTTCCAAGGCCGGCGACATCAGCGTGACGCAGGCCGCAATGGACCTGAAACTGCTGATCGAACAACTGCGCGAACAGGCCGCCAATCTGGAATAATCCCGCGCTGCCTGACCGGTGCGGCGGCAAGCGTCCCTAAAAAATGCCCCCACCGGTTGTTGCCCGCCGCCGTTGCCTGCATTGCTGGCCGCACCGGCCTTTTTACCTGCACCGGAGCGCCGTTCATGCATCGCTTGTCACCGCTTGCGCCTGGCTGAGGCCTGACGTACTCACGCCTGTCTTTTTCTTCTGTTATTTTGATGGCCCGCCACATTTGCGCTGGCCTTATCCGCCATTCTGCTACCTTGCCTGTACTGACTTTCGACTTCCGCCTGACTGCTGCTGCCCGCCCACACGCTACCGTGTCCGAGCCAACGGCTTTATCGCATGCCACAACCGGCCAGATGGCTACATCCCCTTCCACGGCGGCCCTGCCATGACCGCCCTCTCCTCTCTGATGCCGATTGTCGGCGCGCTCGCCGGCGGCTGGGCCGCCAGCCATGTCTTGCCGCGCACGCTGCGGCACTGGCTGATACGGTTGATCGGCCCGCTGGTCTGGCTGCTGCTGTTTCTGATCGGCATGGAATTCGGCGCCGTGCTCTCGTCGGCCGAAGCGCTGGGCAGCGCGCTCTACACAGCCGGCGTACTGGCCTTGTTCACCACCCTGGTGCCATGCCTGCTGATCTGGCTGCTGATACGGCGCACCCGAGGCAGCGCAACGGCGCCGCGCCGCGAAGCCAATACCGCCACGTTCTGGCAACCAGTGAAAGAATGCGGCATTGCCTTGTCCATGGTGGTGCTCGGGGGGCTGGCCTTTACCTGGATGCCCGCCAGCATTGCGCACGCCCATCCGTTGCCATCGAGCTGGACGCTGCTGTTGGTTCTGATCGTACTGGTCGGCATCGACCTGGGTCAGGTCGACCTGAAAGGCCGGCTTTGGTCATTCAAGGCCTTCGCCATCCCGCTGCTGGTCGTGCTCGGCTCGTTGCTGGGCGCCTGCGCTGCCGCCTGGGCGACCGGTGAAAATCTTCAGGTCGCGCTTGCGCTGGCGTCGGGCTTCGGCTGGTTTTCGCTGTCCAGCGTCATGATTGGCGAGGCCCTGGGCCAGAACTACGGCACCATCGCCCTGATGACCGACTTGCTGCGTGAGCTGCTGGCCATTGTCATCCTCTATATGGCCGGCATGCATTATCCGCTGCCCGCCGTCGGCAGCGCGGGCGCTACCGCCCTGGACACCACCTTGCCCATCGTCAAGCAGACCTGCGCGCCGGATATTGTTCCCCTGGCACTGGTGAGCGGTTTCATCCTGACCGTGCTTGCGCCCTTCATGATCATGGTATTCCTGGCGCACTGAACCCATGTCAGCCGGGGCGCCGCCGGTCGAGGACGACACAGCCCGGTATCGCCGGCTTGCCTGGACTACAGGTTCGCCACCCCGCCATCGACCAACAATTCGGTCCCGACCATAAAGCGCGATTCATCGGCTGCCAGGAACACTGCCGCCTGCGCCAACTCCCAGGGCGTGCCCATGCGGCCGATGGGCACCAGCCGCCGGATCTCTTCCTGCATCGCGCTTTGCTGCTCGGCGGAAAGCCCCAGTTTTCCCAGCGCCGGGGTTTCCGTCGGCCCCGGGCTCAGCCCGTTTACCCGGATACCGCGCGGCGCCAGCTCCGCCGAAAGCGTGCGGGCCAAGGACAACAGGCCGGCCTTGCTGGCAGCGTACGCGCTGCTTTGCGGCAAACCGATATGAGCACTGGTCGAGCCGCACAGGATGACGGAAGCCGGATCGGCCAGCAGAGGCAGCAAAGCCTGAATCAGGAAAAACGGCCCCTTGAGATTGGTCGCCATCAGGCGCTCCCAAGCCGTCTCATCCCAATCCGCCAGCGGCCGGTGAGTGACGTCCCCTGCGTTGGCGTAGACCACATCCAGACGCGGCCAGTGCTGCGCCAGGATGCCTGCCAGCGCCTGCTGGCTGCGGACGTCCCCTGCGTCGGAAACCAGCGCCAACACCTCTTCTCCCAACACCTGCTGCGCCTGTGCCAGCGCCTGGGCGTTACGCCCGGTAATGGCAACCTGCGCGCCTTCGGCCATGAACTGTCTTGCCGTTTCCAGGCCGATACCGCTGCTGCCCCCGGTGATCAGGGCATATTTCCCTTGCAGCCTATTCATTTGCGCTTCCTTTTTCAAAGAGTGGAAGGCCTATTTTTCCTTCTATAGTATCCTTTTCATAGTAGGCACCAATTTGATACTAAAATGCCAACCAGCTACTTATGGAACATTCGCCATGCCCATGAACCCAGAAATCCGCACGCCAGCGAAGGCTGCCAGCGATGGCTTGCCAGCTCCCTGCCCCATGGTGAGTTTCGTCAAGCTGGTCTCCGGCAAATGGGCCATTCCCATCCTCTACCGGCTCATCATCATCGGCGGCGCAGTCCGCTTCAGCGAACTGCAACGAGCCGTGGCCCCCATCACCCAGAAGGAACTGACCCGGCAATTGCGCTTGTTCGAACAACGAGGCCTGGTAAGCCGTCGTATTTATGCCGAAGTGCCGCCCCGGGTCGAATACAGCATTACCGAACTAGGCCTGTCGCTGCGCCCCACGCTGGACTCCCTGGCCGGCTGGATGCGCGAAAACGGCATGAAGCTCGCCGCGCAGGACCACCACGATTAAGGCCTGTTGTGATACAGGCAAAGCCGCGCAACCGGCGACGCACGAACGACGCAGCACAGAGCCCCCACACTGCGCCTTCGGCTTGCTGCCCCCCAAGGGGACGTTCTTGTCTTGAAGTCGGGCAAAAAAACGGCCCTGCAAGGGCCGTTTCCCATGATTTTCCCACGCCAACCCGAATATGCCCAGGCCAGCGCGCCGATTTATTGCTGCACGGCGTACAGGTAGATTTCCACGCGGCGGTTCGCAGCGCGGCCTTCTGCCGTGTCATTGCTGGCGACCGGGTCGCTGAAGCCACGGCCTTCGATGGTGAGATCGCCCGGCGCCACGCCACGTTGCTGCAAATAGGTCGAAACGCTCTGGGCACGTTCCACCGACAGCTTCTGGTTATAGGCGGCGGAACCGGTGTTGTCCGTATTGCCGATGACCTTGGCGCGCACTTCCGGATGTTGAACCAGCGCACGGGCGACGCTGTCGAGCACCGGCAGCAAGGCAGGCTGCAGGGCCGCGCTGCTGGACGTAAAGCCGGCGCTGGCGGGAATATTGACCTTCAAGGTGCCATTGGGCTGCTCGGTAACATCAATACCCAGGCCGGTGGCGCCCGACTGCTCGACGTCCTGCTTGATGCCCCCCCAGTTGTAGCCCACCACGCCGCCTGCCACGGCACCGATACCGGCGCCGATCAGCGCAGCCTTGCTGCTGTCGCCGATCAGCGCGCCGACGCCGGCGCCCAATGCGGCACCTGCACCACTGCCCAGCAGCGTATTGTTCTGCTGCTGTGACGCGCAGCCAGCCAGCAGGATCGCAGCGAGCGCTGCGGCAGCGAGTTTACCGTTATGACCTTGTTTCATAGCGTGGATCTCCTTAGCCAGTGGGGCCAGCGGGCGGATTGCTCGCCGGCAGCAGATAAGCCGTTCAAGGATAACCTGATATGCACGGATGCTGTCACTCGGGGGCAAGCAGCATTCACCAAGTTTCACATTCCGCCAAAGCGAAAGCCACGCCGCTACGCATATGGACCAGTGCCAGGCGCGATACCGCAAGTACGACGCCTGGCCATGGCAACCGCGCTCTCAGCCGCCGCGCTCCTTGATACGCTGACGATTCAATGCCAGCGCCTCGGCATCGGGGGTCCAGTTGCCCCAGCAATCGGCGGGAATATCCGCATGCGCCTCACGCAGGCTGGCAGTGAAGTTGGGCTTGTAGCCACGCGCCTGCATTTCACGCACCAAGGCATCGTAGCGATCTGCCAGGTAACCCAGGCGGCGGTAGAAGAACAGCACATGGCCGGTCCCCAGTACATACTGGTCCTGGCGCCGTGGGTCGCCCCGCTCGCGCGCCTTGCGCGCCAGGCCGAAGACCCGGGGCAGTTCGCGGTATTCGGCTACCAGGTGCTGCTGGCTGAGTTCTTCCACCGGTACGCAATTGATACGTGTCATGCGCCAGCCTCCCGGTCCTGCCAATCGTCGGCACCAAACAGGCGGGCCAGTTCCACGACATTGCGTGCACCCATTTTTTCCAGAATGCGGGCGCGATGCACTTCCACCGTGCGCATGGAGACGCCCAGCTCATCCGCGACCTGCTTGTTGAGCAGGCCGGCCAGGATTTTCTCCAGCACTTCCCGTTCACGCATGGACAAGGTAGCGACCTTCTGGTCGCGGTCCAGGGTGCGCAGGCGTTGCTCGCGCTGGCGCCGGCCATGCCTGATGGCGTCCAGCACGCGGTCAACCAGATCGTTATCATTGAACGGCTTTTCGATGAAATCGACGGCACCTCGCTTGAGCGCATCCACGGCCATGGGCAAGTCGCCATGGCCGGTCAGGAACACCACGGGCTGCAAGGCGCCACGGGCCTGGAGATGGTCAAACATTTCCAGGCCCGACATGTTCTGCATGCGAATGTCCAGCAGGATACAGCCCTCCAGCGCCGCGGACCACGCTTCCAGGAAAGATTCGCCCGAGCTCCATGTCTGCGTCGCGATGCCGCGCGAATAGAACAGCCAGGCCAGCGAATCCCTGATGGCCGCATCATCGTCCACGATATGTACCAGCACGTCCTTATCCTCTGGCTGGGGTGTCGGGACGGTTGTGCCGCCTGGCTCTTCCCGCATGCCCTTGTCCTGCCCCCTGACTTCACTCATCCCTATCGTCCCTTGTGTCGCTGTTGCCGCCGGCGTCCTGCTCCGCCAGTGTTGCGGATGCACCTTCTGCACCATGCCATGCAGGCAGGGAAAACAGGAATACCGCGCCACCGCCAGCCCGGGCCTCGAACCAGAGCTGGCCATGATGTTGTTCCAGGATGGAGCGGCAGATATTCAGCCCCATCCCCATGCCTGCCTTCTTGGTTGTTGCAAACGGCGTGAAAATTCTTTCCATCATTTCAGGGGCAACGCCAGCGCCGTGGTCTGCGACCGATACGATACAACAGTCGTCCTGGTACTCCAGGCCAATATCGACCACGCCATCCGGCACGCCGTTTTCCAGCGTCGCCTCGATTGCATTGCGGATCAGGTTCAGCAGCACCTGCTCGATCAGGACCGGGTCCACCCGCACTGGCATGCTCGCCACCGGCGCCGGCTGGCAGCGCAGCAGCACGCCCTGGCGCCTGGCATCGGCCTCGGCAAAGCCGACGGTGTCGCGGACCAGCCGTGCCAGGTCACCCTGTTCGCGTACCGGCTCGCGCTTGCGCACGAAGTCATGGATACGTCGGATGATCAAGCCGGCCCGACGGTTCTGCGCCGCCAGGTTTTCCAGCAAAGTGGCCAGTACCTGGCGGTCAGCCCCTCCCTTGGCCAGCAGGTTCTGGCAACTGGCGCAGTAGCTTGCGATGGCCGCCAGCGGCTGGTTCAGTTCATGCGCCAGCGTCGATGCCATTTCACCCATGGTGATCAGGCGGCCGGTCTGCTGTAGGCGGTCCGCCTGGCGGCTGGCCTGGGCCTCCGCCTGACGCCGGTCGGAAATATCAAGGATGGAGGCCATCCAGCCCACGTGCACTCCTTTGTCGTCGATCAGGGGGGCTTCATAAACCATCACCTGAATGGACACGCCGTCGCGGCGCTGAAACACTGTCTCGAAACTGTGCGCCCTGGGCACGCTGTGCTGCGCCAGGTGGCGCTGCTGGATTTCATTGAGCATGTCCGGACGCCACCAAGGCATGGGCGGCATCATGCCTATGATTTCCTCGGCGGGCCAGCCAACCATGCGGCAAAACGCCGGGTTGGCGAACAGCAACTTGCCATCGAGCGCACGCGCCCGCAGGCCGACGGTCACAGAGTCCTGCATGGCCTGCCGGAACAGCTGTTCATTGCGCAAGGCCTGCTCGGCCTGGCGCCGCCGCTTGAAATGCAGCGCCAGCAAGCCCAGGTTCACGACTGTCAGCAAAGCCAGCCCGACAATACCGGCAATCAACAGCATATGCAGCGGATTGCGGGGCGCCCGGTAAGGCGCCAAGGTGAGGAAAATGCCATGGAACGGCGGGTCGAAGGACATCGAATGCTGCTGGCTGCCAGTCGGCTCGCCAACCGCATTGGATTTCTTGACGAGGGGTTCACCATCCAGTCCCGTCAGGGATACCTGATAATGCTCGGCGATCCACCAGGGCACTTGCGTGGCCAACAGCTCATCGAGCGCCAGCGTGGCTTCAAGCAGCCCAGTGCTGCCATCTTCGCGATTGACCGGCAAGCGCAGGAAAGACAGCAACCTGCCCTCCTGCTTGCGGGGCGGACTCCAGGCCGGTGACGCCACGCCCAGCAAGGACCAGGCGTCACGCGGCGGCCGGTCCAGGGCCGCCCCGGCATCGGCCAGGCCATGAGGCGGCACGGCCGCACGAACCTCACCTTGCTCATCGAACCAGGTAATCTGCAGCAGTTCCGCGTGATTGGCAACCAGGTGACGCATGCGCGACAGGGAGTCCTTGTCGATGGCCTGCGGCTGCACGGCCAGGTCCGCCGCAAGGCGCAGCAGATTATCCTGATGCGTGCCCAGCTGGAACCGCAGCGCCTGCTCTACCCACAGAGTGTCTCGCAAGAGATTCACATGCAGTTCCTGGCGCCGTTCTTTTTCCGTCATCCACAGAAAAAGCCCGATCAGCACGCTGATCATCAGGATGGCAACCAGCGGCGCCGCCGACGCCAGCCCGTCCAGGGGCCGCCGCCACAGCCCGCCAGACTGCGAAGGAAACAGGGGGTCTTCTTTAGACACTTCGGAAATCCACAATAGCGACCGGGAAATGATCCTTTTATTCTCCCCCACTATCCCCGTTTGTTTCAAAAGATAAATTCAGGGAAACCCGTCACAGGGAACAATAACCAAGGAGGAAACAATGAAAATTCGCCTTTCCATGGCGTTCGCCGCCGCTATGATGTTCGCCAGCGCCGGGGCTTATGCCCAGGCCCCCATCACCATCAAGTTCAGCCACGTCGTGGCGCCCGACACGCCCAAGGGCAAGGGCGCGGAACGTTTCAAGGAGTTGGCGGAACAGTACACGGATGGAAAAGTAAAGGTCGAAGTCTATCCCAACTCCCAGCTCTACAAGGACAAGGAAGAACTGGAAGCCCTGCAACTGGGCGCAGTGCAGATGCTGGCGCCCTCGCTGGCGAAGTTCGGCCCGCTGGGCGTGCGCGAATTCGAAATTTTCGATCTGCCCTACATCTTCCAGAGCAAGGATGACCTGCGCAAGATCACCGATGGTGACGTCGGCAAGAGCCTGCTGGCCAAATTGGAGCCCAAGGGCATCACTGGCCTGGCCTACTGGGATAACGGCTTCAAGGTCATGAGCGCCAACACGCCCATTCACACGCCGGACGATTTCCTGGGCCTGAAGCTGCGTATCCAGTCCTCCAAGGTGCTGGAAGCCCAGATGAAGGCGTTGGACGCCGTGCCCCAGGTCATGGCCTTCTCCGAGGTCTACCAGGCGCTGCAGACCGGCGTGGTCGATGGCACGGAAAACCCGCCGTCGAACATGTACACCCAGAAAATGCACGAAGTGCAGAAGCATGCCACGTTGTCCGACCACGGGTACCTGGGCTATGCGGTGATCGTCAACAAGAAATTCTGGGACGGCCTGCCCGCCGATGTGCGTGAGCAACTCGAGCGCGCCATGAGCGAAGCCACGACCTACGCCAACGATATCGCCCAGAAGGAAAACGACGATTCCCTGGCGGCGATGAAGGCCTCCGGCAAAACCACGTTCTACGAGCCCACCGCCGAAGAGCGCCAACAATGGATCGACACTCTGCTGCCGGTGCACAAGGAAATGGAATCGCGCGTGGGCAAGGACACGCTGGAAGCCACCTACAAGGCCCTGGGCCGCTGATTTTTTCTCAGGAAGGCTGGCCCTCCCGGCCAGCCGTCATCTGAATGCGCCGGGGACACCCGGCGCTTTGATTCCAGGTTCCCTGGGAGTTTTCCATGTTCCTACGTCTACTCGACCGTTTCGAAGAAACTTTCGTGTCGTTCCTGATGGTGGCCGCCGTGCTCATCATCTTCGTCGCTGTCTGCCAGCGCTACTCCGTCGGCCTGGTCGCCGATGTCGTGGCCTGGGCGCGCGTCAACGACTACCCCTCCCTGATGGCCAATGCCCGTTCCCTGTACCGTTCGCTGACCAACATCAACCTGCTGTGGGCCCAGGAGCTCTGCATCTATCTGTTCGTCTGGATGGCCAAGTTCGGCGCTGCCTACGGCGTACGCCTGGGCATCCACGTGGGCGTCGATGTGCTGGTCACCAAGGTTTCCGAACCCATGCGCAAGACGCTGACCGTCATCGCCCTGCTGTCGGGCGCGCTCTTCACTTTCATCGTCGCCTGGATCGGCGCCAGCTTCACCTGGGATATCGGCCACACCAATCAGGTCTCGGCCGACCTGGAAGTCCCTATGTGGATTGTTTACCTCGCCGTGCCCCTGGGTTCGTCGCTGATGTGCTTCCGCTTCCTGCAGGCGCTCTACAACTACCTGCGCACCGGCCAGCTGCCGCACCACGTGCCTGGCCACGACGACGAGCAAGATAGCCCCGAAGGAGCCGCAGCATGACCACCTTCATTATTTTCGCGCTGCTGATCGTCCTGCTGCTCACCGGCATGCCGGTGTCCATCGCGCTCGGCCTGACGGTGATCACTTTCCTGTTCACCATGACCAACGTGCCCATGGACAGCATTGCGCTCAAGCTGTTCACAGGCATAGAGAAGTTCGAGATCATGGCGATCCCGTTCTTCATCCTGGCCGGCAGTTTCCTGACGCACGGCGGGGTGGCGAAACGGATGATACGCTTCGCCACCGCCATGGTCGGCCACCTGCCCGGCGGCCTGGGCCTCGCAGCCGTGCTGGCCTGCGCCCTGTTCGCGTCCATCTCCGGCTCGTCGCCGGCCACCGTCGCAGCCATCGGCTCCATCATCATGCCGGCCATGGTCAAGCAAGGCTTCCCGGCCCAATTCGGTACCGGCATCGTTGCCACTTCCGGCGGCCTGGGCATCCTGCTGCCGCCCTCCATCGTGATGGTGATGTACGCGGTTGCCACCAGCGGCATGATGGTCGAGGGTCCGGACGGCGCGCGCATCGCATCGGCCTCTATCGGCCAGCTCTTCATCGCCGGCGTGATTCCCGGCCTGTTGCTGGCGCTGATGCTGGGCATCACGACCATGTACCGCGCCTGGAAGTACAAGTACCCGCGTCAGGAAAAGGCCAGCTGGAAAGAACGCTGGGTTGCTTTCCGCGATTCGATCTGGGGCCTGATGCTGGTCGTCATCGTCATGGGCGGCATTTATACGGGCGTATTCACCCCGACCGAAGCCGCCGCCATGAGCGCGGTCTATGCCTTCGTCATCGCCATGTTCGTCTACAAGGACATCAAATGGCGTGACCTCAAGCGCATCATCCTGGAATCGGCGGGCATGAGCGCGATGCTGCTCTATATCATCACCAATGCCGTGATGTTCGCCTTCATCCTGACCTCGGAACAGATCCCGCAGAATATTGCGGCCTGGATCGTTGAGCAGGGCCTGGGTATCGTCGCTTTCCTGCTGTTCGTCAACGTGCTGCTGCTCATCATCGGCATGGTGATGGAGCCTTCCGGCCTGGTGCTGATCATGGCGCCTATCCTGTTCCCCGTCGCCATGAAGCTGGGCATCGACCCGGTGCACTTCGGCATCATCCTGGTGGTGAACATGGAAATCGGCCTGGCGACGCCGCCAGTCGGCCTCAATCTGTATGTGGCGTCCAGTATTTCCAAGCTGGGCCTGACGGACGTGACCAAGGCCACGTTCCCGTGGTTGGTCACTGGGCTGATCTTCCTGATGATGATCACCTTCATCCCGGAAATCACGCTCTGGCTGCCGCGCATGACAGGCTGGCTGTAGCGCCTGGCCGCAGGCGTCTTGCCGGCACAGAGGGCATGCATGCCCTGCCTTGCCGGCAAGACGCCCAAGCAACGAAAAAGCATGGCGGTCTTGCGACCGCCATGCTTTTTTTTCCAGGCAACAAGGCCAGGCATCCGCGGGATGGCGTGCTACAGCGTCCTGGCTCGGCCGCTGAGAACAAACTTCTGTATTTTCCCGGTGGATGTCTTGGGCAACTCGGAAAACACCACGGTTCGGGGTACCTTGAAGCCGGCCAGGTGCTCGCGGCAGAACGCGATCAGTTCGCTTTCCGTCACCCCGTCATGATTGGGCTTGAGCGTCACGAACGCGCACGGCGTTTCTCCCCATTTGTCGTCCGGCCGCGCTACGACTGCAGCTTCCAGCACGGCCGGATGACGATACAGGACGCCTTCCACTTCGATAGTGGAAATATTCTCGCCGCCGGAAATAATGATGTCCTTGAGCCGGTCCCGAATTTCCACGTAGCCATCCGGATGCCAGACCGCCAGGTCTCCGGTATGGAACCAGCCGCCGGTGAAGGCCTCCGCCGTGGCGGTCGGATTCTTCAGATAGCCTTTCATCACGGTATTGCCGCGCATGAAAATCTCGCCCATAGTCTGGCCATCCCGTGGCGTGGGCGCCAAAGTCTTGGGGTCGGCCACCATGACGCCTTCCATGGTGGGATAGCGCACGCCCTGGCGCGCCTTGATGACCGCGCGCTGCTCCAGCGGCAATTCATCCCAGGCCTCGTGCCAGGCGCAGACCACCACAGGGCCGTAGACTTCCGTCAACCCGTACACATGGGTCACGCTGATACCCATTTCCTCCACTGCACCTATGACTTTGGCCGGGGGCGCAGCACCCGCCACCATGGCTTTCACCGGATGGTCGATGGCCGCCTTGGCGGAATCCGGCATGTTCACCAGCGCATTGAGGATAATGGGCGCACCGCAAAGATGGCTTACCTGTTCGTCTCGGATCAGCGTCAGTATCTTCTGCGGATCCACGCGACGCAGAAACACGTGGGTTCCGGCCAGCGCGGTGATCGTCCAGGGATAGCACCAGCCGTTACAGTGGAACATCGGCAGGGTCCACAGATAGACGGGATGGTTGCCCAGGCTCCAGGTCATCTGGTTGCCCATGGCATTGAGGAAGGCCCCCCGGTGGTGATAGACCACGCCCTTGGGGTTGCCAGTGGTACCAGAGGTGTAGTTAAGCGAGATCGCCTGCCATTCGTCCTGCGGCCACTGCCATTCGAATGCCGGGTCGCCCTCGGCAAGCAGCGCTTCATAATCCAGGTTGCTGACCGGCTGGCCTTCGCCATACTCCGGATCATCCACATCGATCACCAGCGGGCGCTGGGCGGGTGCCAGCATACCCAGCGCGGCATGCACCACCTCGTGGTATTCCCGGTCCGCAATCAGCACCCTGGCTTCGCCATGTTGCAGCATGAATGCAATGCTCTCCGCGTCCAGGCGCACGTTCAGGGTATTGAGCACCGCGCCTATCATCGGCACGCCGAAATGCGCTTCCAGCATGGCAGGAATGTTGGGCAGCATGACGGCCACCGTATCGCCCTGCCCCACGCCGCGCCCGGCCAGGGCCGATGCCAGGCGTCGGCAACGCGCATAGGTTTCGGCCCAGTTCCGGCGTATGGCGCCGTGCACGACAGCCGGGTATCCCGGATAGATGCTCGCGGTCCGTTCGATGAAATTCAGCGGCGTGAGTGCGATATGGTTGACCGGATGCGGGGCAAGGCCATCCTCGAAAATCGACATGCTTAACTCCTCCAGGGAAAACAGGGTGGCGGCTGCCGCCAACATGGTTTTGCCATTGCCGCTAGTTCTGGAAAAGTTTATATACCCCTGCAAAGATATATGATATTAGTACCAACGCCATATAGAACAATAACCATATAAACCTGAAAAAATAAAAACAATATGGAAGAACTACCATATTCGGAGACACTCCCTGTTGCGACACACCCTATGGCTTCACCGGCAAATATCTCCTCGGCCGTGAATCTGTCCAGTTGGCTGCAATTGCAGCGGCAGGCGGCGCCGCTGGCCATGAAGGCCGAGCTGCTGGCGCGTTCGCTGCGCCAATGCGGCGGCATAGGACGCGTGTTCTACCTGGCCTGGCAGACGCAATCACGGACTTACCTGCAGATCGGCGACCACCATCTCCCCCCCGGCCAGGGCGACCCCCTGGCGGCGAGCGATCAGACACTGCATGCCACCATGCAGCACACGCCGCGCCTGACGCTGGCCGCGCTGCGCGAACTGCCCTGCTGGCTGGCGGGCCGGCTGCGCCGCGCAGGCATGGAGCATGGCCTGGCGCTGAGCCTGCCGCTGGAAGCCGGCACGCCGGGCCTGTTGCTGGTAGAGCTGGACGGCACCGAGCGCAGCGACTGGCTGGCCTGGATGCATGACGCCCTGCTGGCACTGATACAGGAACCTGCCACTCCCCAGGGCCCACCGTTGCTGGCAACAGACCCTCGCCCCTCCCTGCTGCTGGACGGCGATGCAGGATTGCATGCTATGAACCCGGCCTTGCTGGCCTTGCTGGGCGAGGCCCCCCTGTCCGGCTTTGCGCGTTGCCTGCCGGTCAACTATGCGCACATCGTGCGCGCCTGCCTGGCACAAGGCCGCGCCATCGAGCACCAGGAAGCCAGCATGGGAGACCGGCTGCTGCTATGGAGTTTCATTCCCGACCGCGCCAACGGCCTTGTGCTGGCGCGCGGCCGGGATGCCACGCAGGAACGCCGGGAAGCACGCGAAGCCGCGCGTTCCCGCAGGCTGTACCGCCTCATCACCGAGAACACGACCGACCTGATCGCCCGCCACGACCCGGAAGGCGCGTTCCTGGATGCATCGCCCGCCTCCTGGACGCTACTGGGCTATTGGCCAGAAGAACTGCGCGGCCGCAACCTGCGGGAACTGCTGCATCCGCAGGACGCAGGCCTGCCGTTCGATCTGGGCCAGGCTGCCCTGGTCGATGACGGCTACCACACAATGACTTACCGGCTGCGCCACCGCAACGGCCATTACCTCTGGTTCGAAACGGCCAGCCGCGCCATCCGCGATACCTATACCGGCGCAGTCGTCGAAACCATCAGCGTATTGCGCGACATCACGGCGCGGGTTCAGGCGGAAGCCAACAAGCGCCGCCTGGAAGACGAGCTGGCCCATACCAGCAGGCTGATCACGCTGGGGGAACTGGCGTCTGGCATCGCCCACGAAATCAACCAGCCGCTGGCGGCGGTCATGAACTATGCCGGCGCCTGCCAGAACTACTTGCGGGGGCTGGGCAGCAACCCCCAGGCGGCCAATCGCGTCCAGCAAGGGCTGGCGCGCATCAGTGAACATGCGGCGCATGCCTCGGCCGTCATCCGGCGCCTGCGCGCTTTTCTGCGCAAAGACCAGCGCCGCGTGCAGGCCATGGACGTGGGCGACGTCGTGCAGGAAGCCATCCACCTGTGCGCCTGGGAAGCCGACCAGCATCAGGTCATCATAGACGCCATACCCACGGCAGGCCTGCCATCGGTTTATGCCGACCGCGTGCTGTTGCAGCAAGTCCTGTTGAACCTGCTGCGCAATGCCATCGACGCCAACCGCGAACGGCATCCCGGCCAGGCCTCCAGGGTCGTCGTGGATGCCTCGGCCTGCCACCAGGACGGCTACCTGCGCGTGCGGGTGCGCGACCAGGGCCCGGGCCTGGATCAGGAGGCGCAACGCAAGGTTTTTACGCCGTTCTATACCAGCAAGCAGGCCGGCCTGGGGCTGGGCCTGTCGATGAGCCGGAACATTGTCGAGGGTTTTGGCGGGGAGCTGGATATCGTGGAAAATGGCCCCGCCGGCCTGACCATGGAATGCCGCCTGCCCCTGCGCCAGGAAACGCCGGCACAATCAAAATAAGGAGACTGGCCACATGCAGGATGCCGCAACACAAATTGTCTATGTCGTGGACGACGATCAGGGAATGCTGGATTCCACCGTCTGGCTACTGGAATCGGTAGGCCTGAAAACCTTGCCCTTTACCTCGGGGCAAGCCTTTCTGCAGGCCTGCCAGGCGACGGACGATGCCTGCGTACTGCTTGATGTCCGTATGCCCGGCCTGGGCGGCCTGGGCGTGCAGGAGGAAATGCGACGGCGCGGCCTGGATCTGCCCGTGATTTTCGTCAGCGGCCATGCCGATGTACCCATTGTCGTGCGCGCCTTCCGTGCCGGCGCCTTCGACTTCATAGAAAAACCCTATAACGAACAGCTGTTGCTCGACAGCGTACAGCAGGCGCTCAATCGCCGCCCACGCCAGGCGGCCGAGCCGGCGGCAAGCGAAGCCCACACCGCGCTGCAGGCGCGGCTGGCCAGCCTCACGCCGCGCGAGCGTGACGTATTCCTGCCCCTGGCACGCGGCTACAGCAACGGCGAGATTGCGCGGCAGCTCAACATCAGCATCAAGACCGTCAATCTGTACCGCGCCCGCGTGATGCGGCGCATGCAGGCCCGCTGCCTGCCGGACATCGTCGGCCAGGCCATTGCCGCCGGCCTGCTCGATCCGCTGGATCTGCGGGCCTGACCCCGGGTGGCAGAAGTTATAGAATGGCCGCACTTCAAACCCCCAGGACCTGACGGATATGGAATGGCTTTCCCGGATACAGATCGGCGCGGATATCGCGACCGGCCTGACCATTATTGGCGCATTGCTCTCGTGGCTGATCAAAAGCCGTGCCGATGCGCGCAAGGAAAGATTGCGCGGCATCAACGACGCGGCGCGGGCGGTCGCGGTGCAAAGCATCCAGCAGGTACTGGG
This sequence comes from Kerstersia gyiorum, assembly GCF_004216755.1. Taxonomy (GTDB): domain Bacteria; phylum Pseudomonadota; class Gammaproteobacteria; order Burkholderiales; family Burkholderiaceae_B; genus Kerstersia; species Kerstersia gyiorum. The sequence goes on along the minus strand of NZ_SGWZ01000002.1, from coordinate 656,239 downwards.
CGAACTGTCGCGCGACTTCAACAAGATCGTGGTCAGTGCCAGTACCGTGGAACGCCGCATCGACTTCGGTATGGACCGCGACATTGAAAAATGGCAGAACTCGGTGGCCAAGCGCCTGGAAAACGGCAATCTGCCCCTGAACAAAATCCTGTCTGACCTGGACCGCATCCGCGAACAGATCTCCGAATTCTACGAATCCGCCGCCTCCTCCCGCTATGTACTGTTCCCTGCGCTTTCGTCGCTGCCCGAAAGCAAGGAAATCGTCAGCCGCTTCAAAGAAGACTACACCCGCATCGGAAAAGTCTATAACACCTTGTCGGGCGGCCGTCTGGCCCTCTTGACCGAACTGCAGCAACTGATCTCCGGGATCGCCGAGTACCGCACTACGCACCGCAATGCAGGAACAGGCGAACTGGTGGAAACATTCCAGTCGCAAGCCGCCTCCATCGTCCTGGACGCCGATTATGCGGATTGGGTGGCAAGCTTCCTGCCCCAGGAAGAACGCGCCGAATTCATTCGACGTATCCAGGAGCGCGACTACGCCGGCACCGACCTGATCAGTCAGGCCATGCTGGGCGTGCTCGGCGGCGCAGCCTCGCGCGGACATGCGTTGCTGGCGCAGATACTGATTTTCACCAGTTCAGAGCTGCAATCGGCGCGCAAACAATGCAAGGAATTCATGATCATGCTGGCGGCGATTTCCAGTCGATTGCAATCCAAGGATAATGGACTGTCAGTGCCGCAGCTGATTGCCATGCTGCGAGACGAGGAATACTTCGCGGTAGAAAGCGAAGTGCGCTAGAAACTGCATAGACAGCTGACGCCACGATGCCTGCCCGGGGCCTGCCTCAGGCAGGCTGCCCGCGCAGCAGGTCGCGGATCACCCAGGCCATCCAGCCCAGCAATGCCAGCAGGAAGGCCAACAGAGGCCACCAGCCGCCGTGCTCCCAGAACCAGCCGCCGCAAGCCCCCACCACACTGGACCCCAGGTAGTATGCCAGCAGGTATAGCGACGCGGCATGGCCCTTGTTTTCGGTGGCCAGCCGCCCGACCCAGCCGCTGGCGGTCGAGTGCGCCACGAAAAAACCAATGGTGAGCAGGATGATGCCCAGGACAATCGCCGCCAGCCATGGCAGCCCGGTACAGGCCAGGCCCAGCGCCAGAAACCCCACCCCGCCCGCCAGAACCTTGCCGCGTCCCAGCCGATCTGCCAGCCAGCCTGCCATCGGCGAAACGAAAATGGCAAAGATATAGGCCAGGAAGATCAGGCCGATCTCGCTCTGGCTCAGATCGTATGGCGGAGCCAGCAAGCGAAAGCCGACATAGTTGTAGAGCGTCACGAACACGCCCATCAGGCAGAAGCTGGCAATGAACAGCTGGCGCAACCGGGGCTGGCGCCAATGCCGGCCCCAGGCACGGAAGTGGTGACGCATGCCGGTGCCGGTGCGGCGCACGAAATTGCGCGAGCGCGGCAGCAACAGCAGGAAACCCACGGCTGCCAGCAGGTCCAGAACGCCTACCGTCACCATGGCCGAACGCCAGCCATACATGTCTGTCAGGAAACTCATGAAGACCCGGCCCGCCATGCCGCCGAATGCGGTGCCGCCCACATACAGTCCCATGGAAAAGCCCAGGCCGCGCGGATGGGTTTCCTCGGCCAGATAGGCCATCGCCACCGCAGGAACGCCGCCCAGCAGCAGCCCCACCAGCGTACGCGCGGCCAGCAAGGCATGCCATGAGGGCGACACCGCCGCCAGGATATTCAGCAGCGCGGCCAGCGCCATTGACGCGAACATCAGGCCGCGCCTGCCCCAACCTTCTGACAAGGCGCCGGCAAACAGAATGGCAACCGCCAGTGTGGCGGTGGAGAGTGACAGCGCCAGCGCGCTGACGGCAGGACTCACGCCGAATTCCGTGGTGAATTCAGGCAGCAGCGGCTGCACGCTGTAAAGCAGCGAAAAGGTTGCAAAACCAGCCAGGAACAGGCCGATGCAGATGCGCCAGTAAGCCGTGGACCCAGGCTCCGCCCAACTCTGGGCGGGCGCGGCAGCATCAACGGGGGAATCAGGTTCGAGCGGGGTGCGGCTGGCGGACGTCATGGATGCAACAACACAGCAGACTGGCAACCCTGCCATTCTCTTCCCTTTGCCGCATGCTGTCCATGGCACCCATGGCCGCCCGGCCCTGCGGGCACAGGGTCATGCGTCGTGTCATGCGCCGGCAGGCGGTGTTTTGCGAGTTTCACGACCCAGCCACTGCGTGGGCAGCTCGCTGGTCTGCTTCATCTGCCTGAGCACGACGTGCGATTTCACATGGGAAATCGCACCGTTGGCGAGCAAGGTATTCATGACGAAACTGGCCAGTTGCTCAAGATTGCGAGCCACAACCTTGAGCAGGTAATCGGCATCGCCACTGAGCAGATGCGCCTCAAGAATGACGTCATTGGTTTCCACCAGCGTCTGGAAAGCGCGGATGGACTGATTGTCATGGGCATGCAGGCTGACATGGACGAAGGCCAGCACATCCAGCCCCAGCGACTTGCTGTCCAGGCGCGCCGCATAACCCTTGATGATGCCGGCCTTCTCCAGCGCCGTGCGGCGCCGCGAACATTGGGATGCAGACAGGCCGATCTGTTCGCCCACCTCCTGATTGGTCAGGCGGCCATCCGCTTGCAGCACGCCCAACAGCTTCCAGTCGTAGATATCCATGTATCAAACCGCCCAATTTTCAAGACATTGCCAGGGTCACGCATGAATCATGCGCATTTCAGGGTTTTCATGCCATAAGACGCACACACCATGCGCTTCTCACGCACTATATTTTACGCCTATCACCGCCAATACGACGGCGGGCCGGACCACCATTGAATTGCCATACACCCCAAGGAGAAAAATCATGAGAATGCAGATCGGGGAGTTCCTGATCCGGCGACTGAACGAAGCCGGCATACGCCACATGTTCGGTCTGCCCGGGGATTTCAACCTTTCATTCCTTGAACAGGTCGAAGCATCGGGCACGCTGGAATTCATCGGCAATTGCAATGAACTGAATGCGGCCTACGCGGCTGACGGCTATGCCCGCACCGCCGGCATCGGCGCCCTGCTGACCACCTTCGGCGTGGGTGACCTGGGTGCCATCAGCGGCATTGCCGGGGCCTACTCCGAGAACGTTCCCATGGTGCACATTACCGGTGCGCCGCCCCTGCACTCGATGAATAGCCGTGCGCTGCTGCACCATACGCTGGCCGATGGCGCCTATGGCAATATCGGCCGCTGCATGGCGGAATTCACGGTTGCCCAGGCACGCATCACGCCGGCCAATGCCGTCAGCGAAATCGACCGCGTGCTCAAGGCCTGCTGGCAGGAGCGCCGCCCCGTGCACCTGCAACTGCCTTCGGACATCACGCACCTGAGCATCGAAACGCCGGATGAACCGCTGGTGCTGTCTGACCCCGCCAGCGACCCGGGCCAGCTCGAGCGTGCCGCCGCGCGCATCTGCGCCGCCCTCAAGGAGGCCAGCCACCCTGCCATTCTGGTAGATGCCGACGCCGGCCGGTTCGGCGTTGCCGACATCGTGCAGGAACTGAGCGAAAAATACGGGATACCCTGCGCCTCGCTGCCGCCCGCCAAGGGAGTGCTGGACGAAAGCACGCCGCTTTACCTGGGTACCTACATCGGCGCGCCGACGCCCGAAGTCACGCGCCGCGCCATTGAACAATCCGATTGCCTGATCGGCATCGGCCTGCGCTTTACCGACAGCAGCACCTCGCTGTTCAGCCAGCGCATCGCGCCTGAAGCCCTGATCGACCTGCGCCGCCATGATCTCAGCATCGCTGGCCAGCAAATGCCTGGCGTCACCTTGCGCGAAGTCCTGATGCGCGTGCTGGAAGACATGCCAGCACGACCGGCCCGTGCTGCTGCGCAGGTTGCTGCAGCCGCGCCTGCCACCGCGGCTGCAGCGCCGGACACGCCCTTGAGCCATGCCGCGCTCTGGCCGCGCATCCAGGCATTCCTGAAGCCCTGCGACGTCATCATCGGCGAAGCCGGCACCTCGAATTCTGCGCTGGGCGGCATGCGCCTGCCCGCCGGGGCGGCGTATATTTCGCAACCCGTCTGGGGCGCCATTGGCTATACGCTACCGGCCCTGTTCGGCTCCCAGGTCAGTACGCCCTGGCGCCGCCACCTACTGTTCATTGGCGATGGCTCGTTCCAGCTGACGGCCCAGGAACTCTCCTCTATCCAGCGCCGCAAGCTCAAGCCCATCATTTTCCTGGTCAACAACAGCGGCTATACCATCGAACGCCTGATCCTCGGCGAGAACTCGTCGTACAACGATATCGCCGACTGGAATTACGCCGGACTGCCACACATCTTTGCACCGGACAGCGACGCGCTGACACTGGTAGTCAAAGATATCGGCGGCCTGGAACAGGCGCTGGCCCAGGCTGAACAGGCCGACCGCATGGTCTTCATCGAGCTGAAACTGCCGATGATGGATGCCCCGCCTGCCCTGCCCAAGTTTGCCAGCATTTTTGCGGACTACGACTACGGCGAATGCGGCCCCCGCAATCCTTCGGCCCAGCCCGCCGGCGACGGTCAGGCGCCGCCCAAGCCAGCCAAGAACGCGCTCTGCCTGTAAGGTGCGCCCCGCGCGCCCTGGCCAGACGGGGCGCGCCGCAACACTTATTCAGTCGTACCTGAGTTGCAATAAAAACAATACGGTCCATCATAATGGCCGGGTTTCGCCGTGCCTGCACGGAACGGCGAAGAGGAGACTTTTCATGCATGAACAGCAGCAAGCAGGACAACACCTAAAACGCGGCCTGAGCAACCGCCACATTCAGCTGATCGCGCTGGGCGGCGCCATCGGCACCGGACTATTCCTGGGCATCGCCCAGACCATCAAGCTCGCCGGTCCCGGCGTACTGCTGGGCTACGCCATCGCAGGCTTCATCGGCTTCCTGATCCTGCGGCAATTGTCGGAAATGGTGGTGGATGAACCCGTTGCCGGTTCTTTCAGCCATTTCGCCTACAAGTATTTCAGCCCCTTCATGGGCTATCTTTCCGGCTGGAATTACTGGGTACTCTACGTCCTCGTCGGCATGGCAGAACTCACCGCCGCCGGGCTCTACATTCATTATTGGTTCCCTGACATCCCCACCTGGGTATCTGCGCTGGGCTTTTTCGTGCTGATCAATGCCATCAACCTCAGCAGCGTCAAATCCTTCGGCGAAACCGAATTCTGGTTTTCCATCATCAAGGTGGCGGCCATTGTCAGCATGATCGTCTTCGGGCTGTACCTGCTGGGCACGGGCAAGGCTGGCCCGCAAGCCGGCGTTTCCAATCTGTGGAACAACGGTTTCCTGCCCAATGGCCTGAGCGGACTTGCGCTGGCCATGGCCGGCATCATGTTCTCCTTTGGCGGCCTGGAGCTGATAGGCATCACCGCTGCGGAAGCAGATAACCCCAGCAAGACCATCCCGCGTGCCACCAATCAGGTGATCTACCGCATCCTGATCTTCTATATCGGCGCGCTGGCCGTCCTACTGTCACTCTATCCCTGGGAAAAAGTCGTTACAGGCGGCAGCCCCTTCGTATTGATCTTCCATGAGCTCGACAGCCAGCTGGTGGCCCATGTGCTCAATGTTGTCGTCCTCACCGCTGCACTGTCGGTCTACAACAGTGGCGTTTATTGCAATAGCCGCATGCTGTACGGCCTGGCCCTGCAAGGCAATGCGCCCAAGGTACTGACCCACATCAACCGCCGTGGCATTCCCACCTATGCGCTGGGCGCTTCTGCCGCCGCGACCGCCCTGTGTGTACTGATCAATTACTTTATTCCCGGCCGCGCCTTCGAACTGCTGATGAGCCTGGTCGTTTCGGCCCTGGTCATCAACTGGGCCATGATCAGCCTCACCCACCTGCGCTTTCGCCGCGCCAAACAGCGCGCCGGCCAACGTACCGAGTTCCGCAGCATCGGCTACCCGCTGACGAATTACTTCTGCATCCTGTTCCTGGCGGGCATCCTGGTCGTGATGTATCTGACTCCCACCCTGCGGCTTTCCGTTTATCTGATCCCGTTCTGGCTACTTGCCCTCGCTATCGGCTATCGTTTCCGTCGTATCGATGCCATCGCCATGCCCGGCGCCAGTATCGCAAACGCCAGCGTTCCGGTACGCTGACGGTCACGAAGAATGAACTAACCCATCCGTCAGGAATGCATAACAATGTTTGAACATATTCCGTCCTATCCCGGCGACCCCATTCTGACTCTCAACGAGGACTTCCAAAAGGACCCGCGCCAGGACAAAGTCAACCTGAGCATCGGTATCTACCTGGATGACCACGGCCGCCTGCCCGTCATGGACGCCGTACGCATCGCCGAGGAAGCCATAGGCACGTCTTCGGTGCCCAAGCCCTATCTTCCCATGACGGGTAACCCCATCTATGCCAGCGCAGTGCAGGCACTGGTGTTCGGCAGCGTGGTGCCGCACGTCGCGACCGCGCAGACGCTGGGCGGCTCGGGTGCACTGAAAGTCGGCGCCGATTTCATTCGCCGCTATTTCCCGGATGCCCAGGTCTGGCTCAGCGATCCCAGCTGGGAGAACCATCGCTTCATCTTCGAGCGCGCTGGCTTCACGGTCAACACCTACCCCTACTACGATGCTGAAACCGGCAGCCTGAAGTTCGATGCCATGCTGGCCGCCATCAGCAAGCTGCCCGCCAAGAGCGTGGTGCTGCTGCATGCCTGCTGCCACAACCCGACGGGCGTGGATCTGAACGAAACCCAGTGGCTGGCGGTGCTCGATGTCGTCCAGGAACGCGGTTTGCTGCCGTTCGTCGATATGGCCTACCAGGGCTTTGGCGCCGGCATCGACAATGATGCCTTTGTGGTGCGTGAATTGCTGCGCCGCCACATCCCGGCTTTTGTCGCCAATTCGTTCTCGAAGAACTTCTCGCTGTATGGCGAACGTTGCGGCGGGTTGTCGCTGATCTGCGAAGACCAGGAAGCCGCGCAGCGCGTCCTGGGCCAGCTGGCCAGCGTCGTGCGCTCCAACTACAGCTCGCCGCCCGTGCACGGCGCCAGCGTGGTGACGCAGGTACTCAATACCCCGGAACTGCGTGCCCAGTGGGAAGGCCAGCTGACCGCCATGCGCGAACGCATGCTCGCCATGCGCGCCACGCTGTTCCAGCTGCTGAGTGAAAAAATCAGCGATGGCCATCTTGAACGCTATGTGCAGCAACGTGGCATGTTCACCTATACCGGCCTGAGCGCCGACCAGGTGGATCGCCTGCGCCATGACCACGGTGTCTATATCCTGCGCTCTGGCCGCATGTGCGTGGCAGGCCTGAACCAGTCGAATGTCGGCCGCGTCGCCGATGCCGTGGCACATGTCATGCGCCACCCCTGAACCTGCCCAGCGTTGCCTGCCATAGAAGCAGGCAACGCTGCCGCCGGATCAGCGGCGCTGCCCTCACACCGGGCGGCGCACCACAAACAAGCCCCTGCCGCAACCGGCCGGGGCTTGTTGCTTGACAGGGGTACCGGCCAATCCTGGCATGGCCTCGCGGCACGCGAAAGATGGCCGTCAGCGTTCAGGAATCCTATTTTTTGCGCACTATGCGGCAACGCACAAAATCTCTCACCGAAGCGGCCGGAACTGTTACCATTTCCGGAAACAGTGGCGTAACACAATAAAAAACACGCTGCTGGCCTGCGGCTCTCTCACCAGGAGCCGACGGGCAGCTTGCCCGGTGCCGCGCCATGGCACCGGACATCCCCACACCATCCGGAGAGACCCTAAGAGTGAAGCCACACCACGCGACAAGCTTCGAACCGCCTGCCGGTTCTTCCGCACGCCAGGATATCCGCCTGCTGGGCCGCCTGCTGGGCGAAACCATCAGGGAATGCGAAGGCAAACCCGTTTACGACCTGGTCGAGACCTTGCGCCGCGCCGCGGTGAAGTTCCGCCGTGAAGGCAGCAAGCGCGAACGCGACATCCTGGAAGAGCGCATCGGGGCGCTCAAGGGCGAACAGGCCACGGCCGTCGCCCGCGCCTTCAGCTACTTCCTGCAATTGTCCAATATTGCGGAAGACAAGGAACAGAACCAGATGCAGCGCGAACAGGCCCGCGAAGGGGCCGTTCCTGGCAGCCTGGCGCATACCCTGGCCACGCTGCTCGACAACGGCCAGACTCGGCGCCAGTTGCTGCGCTACCTGGAACAGGCCGATATCGTGCCGGTGTTGACCGCCCACCCGACGGAAGTGCAACGCAAAAGCACCCTGGACCTGCACCATGAGATTGCCCACCTGCTGGCTTCGCCAGAATACGGCGACAGCGAGGTCGAGGAACGCCTGATCGCGCAGATCGTCACCCTTTGGCAAACCCGCATGCTGCGCCGGCAGAAACTGACGGTGCTCGACGAAATCGACAACGCGCTGGTCTATTACGACCGTACCTTCCTGAAGGTCGTGCCGCGCCTGCACCAGGACGTCGCACGCCAGCTGGCCGGCGGCAAGCCCGGCCGGCTGGGACGCCCGCTGCCGCTGCTGCCGGCATTCCTGCGCATGGGCAGCTGGATAGGAGGTGACCGCGACGGCAATCCAAATGTCGATGCCGATACCCTGGAACAAGCGCTGTTGCGCCAGTCCACGCTGGTGCTGCGCCACTATCTGGACGAAGTGCGCCACCTGGGCATGGAATTGTCGCAGGCGCAGTCCCTGTGCCAGCCCAGTGCCGCATTACTGGCGTTGTCCGCAGCCAGCCAGGACCCGTCCTCGCACCGCGAAGATGAACCCTACCGGCGCGCCTGCATCCATGTTTATGCGCGCCTGGCGGCCACCGCCAGGCACCTGACCGGCCGGGCGCTGGCCGAACGCCCCAGCTACGCCGTCGCTCCGTATGCCGACGCCGCCGAATTCGCCGCCGACCTGCGTTGCATCGGAGCCTCACTGGAGGACGATCATGGTGCGCTGGTGGCGCAAGGCCGCCTGGGCGCACTCGAACAAGCGGTTGAAATCTTCGGTTTTCACCTGGCATCGGTCGACCTGCGCCAAAGTTCGGACGTGCATGAACGCGTGCTGACGGAACTGTTCACGGCCGCTGGCGTATTGCACGACGGCCAGCCGCTGCAATACCACCGCCTCGACGAAGAAGCCAAGATCGCCGTGCTGCGCACGGAACTGCGCCAGGCGCGGCCGCTGGTATCGCCCTGGATAGAATACTCCGAAGAAACCCGCAAGGAACTCGCCATCCTGCGCATGGCGGCAAGCTGCCGCGCGCGCTTTGGCAAGCGGGCCGTCATGCAGGCCATCGTGTCGCATACCGAATCACTCAGCGACCTGCTGGAAGTCCTGGTGCTGCAACAGGAAGCCGGACTGGTTTCACCGGCACTGGCGGCAGACAGCGGCGACAGCGGCGGACTGATGGTGGTGCCGCTGTTTGAGACCATTCCTGACTTGCAGCGCGGCCCGGACATCATGGCGGGCTGGCTGGACATCCCCGAGGTCGCGGAACGTGTGCGCCTGGTACAGGATGGCGTACAGGAAGTCATGCTGGGCTATTCCGACAGCAACAAGGATGGCGGCTACCTGACCTCCAACTGGTCGCTGTACCTGGCGGAGCGCGAGCTGGTGCGCGTTTTCGACAAACGCCGCGTGCACCTGCGCCTGTTCCATGGGCGCGGCGGTTCGGTCGGCCGTGGCGGCGGTTCCACGCGCGACGCCATCCTGGCGCAGCCTCCGGGCACCATAGGCGGACGCATGCGCCTGACCGAACAGGGCGAAGTCATCCAGGCCAAGTACAAGAATCCGGAAGTCGGCCGCCGCCACCTGGAACAGATCATCGGCGCCACCCTGCAAAACAGCCTGCGCCCGGCCAAGGCAGCCACCCAGGTGGAAGACGAATTGGTGGCCCGCCACGGTGCCGCCATGGAAGCCCTGTCCGCCGTCGCAGAACGCAGCTACCGCGAACTGGTCTACGACACGCCCGGCTTTGGCGATTACTTTTTCACCGCCACACCGATCCGCGAAATCCCCGGCCTGAATATCGGTTCACGGCCATCCTCGCGCAAGGCGACCCAGCGTATTGAAGACCTGCGTGCGATTCCCTGGAGCTTTTCCTGGGCGCAGTGCCGGCTGCCGCTGACCGGCTGGTATGGCGTCGGCAGCGCGCTGCACGACTACGTGGAGCGCGGCGCGCAAGGCAGTCCCGCGACCGCTGCGGCGCGCCTGGCCCAGTTGCGCGACATGGCGCAAACCTGGCCATTCTTCGCCACCTTGCTCTCGAACATGGAGCAGGTTCTGGCCAAGACCGACCTGGATATCGCCCGGCGCTATGCCGAACTGGTCGAGGACCGCAAACTGCGCGACGCGATCTTCGGCCAGATCGCACGTGAATACGAACTGACCCTGCAGATGTTCGAGAAGGTCACAGGCCGCCAGTTGCTGGCAACGGCACCCGACCTGGAGGCTTCGCTGGCTGCACGCTTCGCCTATATCGACCCGCTGAACCACCTGCAGGTCGAACTGCTGCGGCGCCTGCGTGCAGGCGCCGGCGGCAAGCATGGCGGCAAGGCGCTGGAACGCAACCAGCGCGCTATCCACATGACCATCAACGGCATCGCTTCCGGCCTGCGCAACTCCGGCTGACCGCAAAGGACCGTTCATGCATAGGCTTCGTTTCCCCGTTTCCCCGGGTTTGCGCCCGGTGTTGTTCCTGCTGCTCTGCCTGGCCCTGTGGCTGGGCACCGTGCTCCCTCCGGCTGCTGCCGCGCGGCCTGCCGCCACGCCGGATTTCCCATGGAGCGCACAACTGGCAGATGCCAGGAGCCGCATAGACAACATCAAGACGCAAGTCCAGGCAACGCCGGAGGACGAACACTTGCAGGCCTTGCGGCTGGAGGCCCTGCAGGCCTACCGCCAGGCCAGCGACGCCATCCAGGAAATCACCCCGACACTGGCGAACCTGCAGGAACGCCAGCGCGAGCTGGGCAACGCCCCGGATGGCGCCACCGAGGCTGCGGTACTGGCCGAAGAACGCAAACGCCTGGATAACGAAGCCGGTAGCCTGGAAGCCCAGGCGCGGCTGGCCAACCTGATCGCGCTGGATGCCACCCAGGCGCTGGAAAGCATAGGCGCCCAGCGCCGCGAGCTCTTCAACGCACGGCTGGGGCAACGCAGCTACACCGTTCTTTCCGGCGCGTTCTGGTCCGACCTGGCCAGTACGACGCCGCTGGACACCATGCGTTCACGCGGCCTGCTGGCGGAAACAGGCAGCACCCTGGCTGGCCTGAGCGTCTGGCAATGGGCTGGCGCCGCCGCCTGGCTGGTCTTCATGCTGGCTGCCGGCTCCATCCTGCAGCGCCGCTTCTGGCATTACAGCGCCACCCAGGTGCCACCGGGCCGGTTGCGGCGCGCCGTGCACGGCTGGACCCGCGTTTTTTTGGCAGTCGCGGTGCCCACCTTACTGCTAGAAGGCTTCAGCCTCGGGCTGAGCTGGGTGTCCCCGCCCTCCGCGCCTGCCCGAGATTTCATCACCGGCATGATAGGCACGGTAGGCTTCTGCGGTTACATCATCGGCCTGGGACAAGGGCTGCTGATGCCACGTCATTCGTCCTGGCGTCTACTTTCCATGCAGGATGAAACGGCCCAGGCGCTGCGTCACCTGCCGTTCTGCGCAGCCTTGTTCATCTGCCTGACCTGGCTCGCGGAAAACCTGGCGGCGCTCGCCAGCGTGCGCCTGTCCATCATCGTCCTGATCCACAGCGTCGCCGGCCTGGCACTGATCCTGGTGCTGGGCGGCGTACTGAAGAAGCTTTCCCAGTTGCAACGCAACATGCCCGATGGCAAGGCACTGAGTGAAGCCCCATGGCTCACACGACTGATCGTGCGCAGGCGCGGCCTGGTGCTGGCGGCGGCCTGGCTGGCGCTGGTGTTCAGCCTGGGCAGCCTGCTGGTCGGTTATGTTGCGCTGGCCACTTTCATCCTGAAGCAGATCATCTGGAGCAGTGTCGTGCTCGGCACGGCCTTCCTGGTCTCCATTACCGCTACAGACCTTTCCCAGCTGCCGCTGTGGCAGCGTACCGGGCCGCAAGAAGACGATGATGCCGGCAACCGGGGCGATACACCGCTGCGCCCCTGGATGGTGCTGCTGGCCGGCATCGTGCAAATGAGCATTGCACTATGCGCCCTGCTCCTCCTGTTCGCGCCCTACGGCCAGGGGCCACTGGACATCTACGAACACCTGGAACGCTTGCGCGGCAGCCTCTCCATCGGCGACATCCACCTGCGGCCGGCGGCCATCATCCAGGGACTGTTGCTTCTGTTGCTGGGCGTCGCCGCCGTTAAAGCCATGCAACACTGGCTGGCCCATCACCTGCTGCCCGCGACGCGCATGGAACGAGGCATGCAGGCCTCGACCAGTACCCTGGCTGGCTATCTCGGTTATGTGGTTGTGGTCGCCACCGCACTATCGGCCAGCGGCGTCGGCCTGGAGCGCGTCACTTGGATCGCCAGCGCACTGTCGGTGGGTATCGGTTTCGGCCTGCAGGCCATCGTGCAGAACTTCGTCTCGGGGCTGATCCTGCTGACGGAGCGCCCCGTCAAGGTCGGAGACTGGGTGTCACTCAGCGGCGTGGAAGGCGATATCCGCCGCATCAATGTGCGCGCCACGGAAATCCAGATGAGCGATCGCTCCCGGATTGTCGTGCCCAATTCCGAGTTCATCACCAAAATTGTCCGCAACGTGACCCCGCTCAATGCACTCGGCCGGGTCCAGATCAAGCTGCCGTTGCCGGTGGACACCGACACGACCAAAGCCAGGGCCATTCTGCTGGAAGCGCTGGCTCAAGAACCAGCCATCCTGAAAACACCAGCGCCGGAAGTCTACCTGGACGATATTTCATCGAGTTCGCTGCTCTTCAACGCCGTGGCTTATGTGTCTTCGCCGCGTGCTGCCTATGCAGCGCGCAGCCGGGTACTGTTCGACAGCCTGCGGCGCCTGCGGGAAGCCGGCATTGCCATGAGCTCGCCTTCCACCATGCTGCTGGCCCCTGCGGGCATCATGCCCGGCACGCAACAGCCGCCATCACAGCCCGCGCCGCCTGCCCAGCCCTGAGGCTTGATTCGGGTCGTTCCGGGCGGCCCCGCTCATTCCAGTCGTCCGGGCCAGGGTCAAGCCGCTGGCCCCGGCTGGCAGCCTGGCTCATTTCAGCATCGGCCAGCCTGACGCTGCTCCCAGGTTGCCAGGGCCTCGCGGTATTCCTGCATGGCCTCGGCATAAAGGTCATAGACACAGGGCACACAACCGCTTTCACAGCATTCGTTGGGCCCCGGTGCTTCAGGCGGCTCGGGCCTGGGATCATCGGCCACGGCAGCCAGGCCTGCACCAGGGTGGCCGCCACAAAGACCGGTGGCAGGTATCGCATTCAAATGTCCCGCATGGGCTGCGGCTGAGGCAAAGACAGGCATAAGCAAGCGTTCCAGCCCGGCGAACGGGTGGATGGTCATCAAACTGTTATTTTCCGAAGCTACCTTGTAGCACTTTCCTGCTGTTGCGGCATCTGCATGAAAGTCATTCAGCTCAGTGATTCACACCTGGCCTTACCGGGTCGTCAGCTCCACGGCAGTCTCCCGCTTGAGCGCTTGCGCTACCTGCTGGCGCACGCCACGGATCATCATGGCGACGCCTGTTGCATCATCATCAGTGGCGACCTGACGCATCGTGGGGAAACCGAGGCCTACCTGGAATTGAGCACGCTGCTGGCCGGCCAGCGCCTGCCGGTGCACCTGATGCTGGGCAACCATGACCGGCGCACCGCCTTCCGCCAGGTGTTCCCCGAATACGGTGATGGCGCCGAGCCTTTCATGCAACGTGTCATCATCCAGGACCGCTACCACCTGTTGCTGCTCGATACGCTGGATGAAGGCAGCGCCAGCGGCCATCTCTGCGAGCGCCGCCTATCATGGCTGTCGGCGCAATTGCAGGCCGCCGGCGACAACCCGGTCTATCTATTCATGCACCATCCCCCCTTTGACGTGGGGATGGCGCCACTGGACAACTGCCGGTTGGACAACCCCGACGCACTGCACGCGCTGCTGGCCGGGCATGCCAATGTTAGGCATCTGTTCTGCGGCCACGTGCACCGATACATTTCCGGCACCTGGCGCGGCCTGCCGTTCAGCACGGTCAAGGGCTGCAACCACCAGACTGCGCTGCGCCTGGGGGCGCTCCCGCATGAACACAGTGGGGAAGCGCCTGGCTACGGGGTAATCCTGATCAGTGACGAAAGCACGGTGGTGCACTACCAGGACGTTCCCGACCTATAGCCGCGCCCAGGGTCAGCAGAGCATCCTGGCCGCGCAATATCACGCCCCTTTTTAGGCCTCACGCGGCGCAGCAGTGCCCGCTTCGATGCGGCGTTGACGCGCCATCGACCACAGCAGGACCACGACGAACAGCACCGTGAGCAACAGCACGATGGTCGGCGCTGGCGCGCTGTCCAGGAAAAAGCTCAGGTAAACGCCGCCCACTGCGCAGCACACGCCGATGAGCACCGACGCCAGCAGCATGAAGCCGAAGGTACGAGTCAACAGGTAGGCGATGGCGCCAGGCGCGATCAACAGCGAGATCGCCAGGATGATGCCCACCGCATGCAAAGCCCCCACCACCGCCAGCGACACCGCCGCCAGCAGTCCATAATGCAACACGCCGACGCGCAGTCCGATGGTACGGGCCTGTATCGGGTCAAACGCGTGCAGCAGCAGCTCGCGCCACTTGATCAGCACCCAGCCACCGATTACCAGCGCGATCAACCCGCTGCCGCGCAGGTCTGCGCCATCCACACCGAGAATGTCGCCGAACAGGATGTGATCCAGGTGCACATCGCTGCGGATGCTGGTGTAAAGCAACAGGCCGATGGCAAACATTCCGGAAAATACGACGCCCATCACGGTGTCTTTCTTGATGCGGCTGTTATCGGCGATATAGCCTGTCGCCAGCGCGCACACCATGCCGGCCGAAAACGCGCCCACCGCATATGGCAGACCCAGCATATAGGCCAGCACGACGCCAGGAAAAACGCCATGCGCAATCGCGTCTCCGATCAGCGCCCAGCCCTTGAGCACCAGGAAGCACGAGAGCAGCGAGGCAGGAATGGCCACCAGCACGGCAATCGCCAGTGCGTACTGCATGAAATCCAGCTGCAGGGGCAGCATCAGGGCATCCAGCATCATGCCTCTCCCAAAGAGGCAGCTTCTGGCGCTGCCGTGCGGCAGCCGCGCCGCCTGGCCGCCAGCACACCGTGGCGCGGTGCGAAAACGAAAGCCAGCAGGAATAACAGGGTTTGCAGCACGACGATCACTCCGCCAGTGGCGCCATCGAGGAAATAGCTGGCATAGGCACCGATGAAACTGCTGACGACCCCGATACTGACCGCAATCAGGATGACGCGATGGAAACGGTCTGACAACAGATAGGCGGTAGCCCCCGGCGTCACGATCATGGCAATGACCAGGAAAGCCCCGACAGTTTGCATTGCCGCCACGGCGCAGGCCGACAACAAGGCGAAAAAGAGCACCTTCAGCGCGGTGGTCGGGATGCCGACGGAGCGCGCGTGGTTTTCATCGAAGAAAGTGACCAGCAAATCTTTCCACTTGAGCAGCAGCACCAGCAGCGTGACACCGCCAATCAGGGCGAGCTGCAGGGTGTCCCCTGGCGTGATGGCCAGCACATTGCCCAGGATGATGGTCTGAATGTTCACCGAGGCCGGCGAGAGCGACACCATGAACAGCCCCAGGCCGAAGAACGAGGAAAAGATCAGGCCGATGATGGCATCTTCCTTGAGCCGTGTGCGTTGGTTCAGGAACATCATCGCGCCGGCAGCCAGGGCGCCCGAGAAAAAAGCGCCCAGCGAAAACGACAGGCCCAGCATATAGGCGCCCGCTACGCCGGGCACGATGGAATGCGACAGCGCATCGCCGATCAACGACCATCCCTTGAGCATGAGATAGCACGACAAGAAGGCGCATACGCCGCCGATCAACGCCGACACCCACATGGCGTTGATCATGTATTCATACTGGAACGGCATCAGCAGCGCTGCCATCAGGCCTCTCCAGGCGGCACGCTGCCGGGCGCAACGTCATGGTCCTTGCCACGCACGGTGGAGCGGCCATCGCGCAGGACCAGCGGGCGCTCGTCATCGGTCACGATGCCCATGACGCCGCCCTCGGCATCGGAGGCTGGCAAGTTGAAGTGGCGCAGCACGCCGCCAAAGGTTTTTTCCAGATTTTCCCTGGTGAACACATCCCGGGTCGCGCCGTAGGCCAGCACGGTACGATTGATAAGAATGGTACGGTCGCAGAATTCCGGTACGCTGCCCAGGTTGTGGGTAGATACCAGCATCACTCGGCCTTCGTCGCGCAAGCCTTTGAGCAGGGAGACAATTGCATCCTCGGTTTTCACATCCACGCCAGTGAAGGGTTCATCAAGCAGGATGACCTGGGCGTCCTGGGCCAGTGCACGTGCCAGAAACACCCGCTTCTTCTGCCCCCCCGACAGCTCGCCGATCTGGCGGTGGCGAAACGGCTGCATGTTGACGCGCTCCAGCGCCTGCGTCACGGCTTCCCGGTCCGCCAGGCGCGGCCGGCGCAGGAAGCCCATGTGCCCGTAGCGGCCCATCATGACAACATCCTCGACCAAGACGGGAAAATTCCAATCCACGTCTTCGCTCTGAGGCACATAGGCCACCAGATTGCGCCGCATTGCAGCCCGGACGTCCTGGCCGAGAATGCGGATGCGCCCCTGCGACACGCGCAAAAAACCCATGATGGACTTGAACAGTGTCGATTTACCGCTGCCATTGACCCCCACCAGCGCAGCGATGGTGCCGGTGGGGATGGCGAAACTGGCATCGCGCAAGGCCGTGTGGCCATTACGGTAGGTCACCGTGACCTCACTGACTTCAAGCCCGGCCCCCTCTTGCTGCGGGTCCGGCGCGGCGCCGCCACCTGCCGCAGGTGACGGGCCACCCCCACCGCCCGGCGCTGCCGCAGCCGACATGAGTAAATACGCGCCTTGCGGCTGCCCAGGCAGCGCCAGCCCGGCGCCTGGGCTTGAAGTCGATGCTAGCTTCATTTTTTCAGTGCTTTGGCAATCGTTTCCGAAGTGACCTGCAACAGATCCAGATAGGTTGGCACCGGGCCAGAAGGCTCGCTCAGCGAATCAACATAGAGCACGCCGCCATAGTTCGCGCCGGTTTCGCGCGCCACCTGCTGAGCGGGTGCCGGCGAAATGGTGCTTTCGCTGAAGACCGCAGGAACATTATGCTCCCGCACTGCGTCTATCATCTTGCGCACCTGCTGCGGCGTGCCTTGCTGGTCGGCATTGATGGGCCACAAATACAGTTCCTTCAGGCCGAAGTCGCGTGCCAGATAACTGAACGCCCCTTCGCTGGTGGCGAGCCATCGCTGGTCTTCCGGAATCTGCGCCAGTTCCTGGATGATGGGTTCGACCACGGCATTGATTTTGGCCTTGTAGGCCTCCGCGTTGGCGCGATAGGTATCGGCATTGCCCGGGTCCTGCTGCACCAGCGCATCGCGGATATTGTCGACATAGATCAGCGCAGCGGATGGCGACATCCAGGCGTGGGGATTGGGCTTGCCCTGATACGGGCCTTCGTCGATGGAAATCGGATCGACGCCATCGGACACCACGACGCTGGGCACTCCTTTCAGGCGCTTGAAGAATTTCTCGAACCACAGTTCCAGGTTCAGGCCGTTCCAGAGCACCAGCTGGGCGTCCTGCGCCTTGAGCAGGTCGCCAGGCGTGGCCTGGTAGTTGTGAATTTCGGCGCCGGGCTTGGTGATGGACTCGACGATGGCGGCATCACCCGCGACATTCTGCGCCATGTCCGCGATCACGGTGAAAGTCGTGACGACTTTCAGCTTGGCAGGCGACTGCGCCGCCACCGGCCCTGCGCCCAGCGCAAAGGCCAACACCACTGCGCCTCCCAGCAGGCTGCGTCTGATTGAACTATGCATTTCCCGGCTCCAAAATTAGCGTATTACCCCAATGGCTTGCGAATGCAGATGCAACGAATTTGCATTTGTGTCATTGCCGTCGACGCAATATAGCATAGGCTATAACTGATAGCATCAACCATAATATATTTTGGCGCTATAGTGGCGGCTGACAAGCATCGCTAACCTGGGATGGGATGCACACACGCAACAAAACCAGCAATTCAAAGCAGGATAGATCAGCCATGACCGACCCGACCTGTCGTCCGAAAACATCGGGCTTGATGGATGCCGCGCTCCAGGTAGAGAGTTTCCGCCAGGCGCGCGAGGCACGTCGCCAGGAGCGCGTGGATGATTACGTGGAACTGATCTCGGACCTGATCCGTGATACCGGCGAAGCCCGCCAGGTCGATATCGCAGCCCGCATCGGCGTGACCCAACCCACCGTAGCCAAGATGCTGCGCCGCCTGGTGGATGCCGGCTATGTGATCCAGAAGCCCTATCGCGGCATTTTCCTGACCGACGCCGGGGAACAACTGGCCGATGTCAGCCGCAAGCGCCACCAACTGGTCGAACAGCTGCTGTTGGCGCTGGGTGTCGACGAGGATTCGGCGCGCCGCGATGCAGAGGGCATAGAACATCACGTCAGCGAAGCCACCCTGGCTGCCTTTGCGCGCTTCATCGCCAGCCGGTCCTCCCCTTCTTCGTACTGAACCCCCAGAAGACCGGCAGGTGGCAGGGAAAGGTCAGACCGCCCGCGCTGATACTCGAAGACATGGCCTGGATCAAGTAAATCCTTTTTATATCTTTGGCCTGCCTGCCGCAATTCGTGAAATTCCTTTAAAGTAATGGCATAAGGTTACCGTTACGAGGAATCGTTCAATGTCTGACCGCAAGCCCCCTGTTGTTCCCTCTGAATATTCCGCCCCGATTGCCGATGCGCTGCAAGGATTGCAGGCAAGTTGGCGCTGGTTCATCACCGTCGGGCTCATCCTGCTGGTGCTCGGGCTGGTTGCCAGCGTGCACGTGCTGGCGGCCACAGTCTTCAGCGTCGTATTCGTGGGCACGCTGATCGTCATTGCGGGGGTCAGCCAGCTGGTCCAGGCATGGCGCATCAAAAGCTGGCCCGGTTTCCTGCTGTGGAGCCTGGCTGGCCTGCTCTACACGGCAGCGGGCATCATTGCCATTGTCAACCCGATCACCGGTGCTGCCGCGCTGACACTGCTGCTGGGCGCCACCCTCATAGCCAGCGGCGCCATGCGCCTCTGGCTATGGTTCAACAATCGCAGCCAGCAAGGCTGGGGATGGATCGCCACCTCTGGTGTGGTCACGCTCCTGGCCGGCATCCTGATCGCCGCTGGCTGGCCGGACAACAGCCTGTGGATTCTGGGCCTGCTGCTGGCACTGGACCTGCTCTTCCAGGGCTGGACCCTGCTGCTCCTGGGCCTGGCCCTGCGCAACAGCGCTTCCAAGTAAGCCCTACCCGGCAGTGCATCCGCTTGCATTTGCCTGACAACCGCCCGCCATCCTGATGGATTGCGGGCGGTCTGCTTTTGTCCCGATGGACCAGCCCCTGATCCCGGCCCCAAAACCAGATTTCGAACCCGGCCCCGCAATAGCGACGTGGCAGGCGGGCGTGCCAGCCAGAACGGCCGTCAGGCCTCGTTCAGACTGCGCGGCAGCACGCCCAGGTCTTCCCAGGCTGCCGGATGGCAGGTGAAGATCAGAATCTGGTGCCGGCTGGCCGCGTCGTAGAGCACCCGCTTCATCTGCCCCAGCCTGCCCTCGTCGGAATGCACCAGTGCATCATCCAGGATGACCAGCGCCGGCCGCCCCGCCTCCTGCAGCAGATCGGCATAGGCGAGCCGCGCCAGTACACCGATCTGTTCCCGGGCGCCATGACTCAAGTCCATCAGCGCGCCGTTCTCCAGCCCCTGGCTTCCCGCCCGCGTGATCTGTCCAGGCACGAGGTCGTCGTCCAGCTCCACGCTGGCTCCCGGAAACAGAATCCGCAGATAACGGTCCAGGTGCTTTTGCAGCGGTGCATGCAGGCGCCGCATCATCTTGCCCCGGGCTGCGTCCAGGCCCTGCAAGAGATAGTCCAGCGCACTGGCCCGTCGCGCCAGGTCTTGCGCACGGCGCTCGGCCTGTTCCAACTGCAGGCGGCGATCCGCCAGATCTTCTTCCAGGCCGGCGCTGCCCATGATGTCCAGGCGGCTCCCCAGTTCGGCCAGCTGGCGCTCGCGCTCCTGGTAGCGCTGCCGCTGTATGCCTTCGCTGTCGGCCAGGCGCTTGACGTCCTGGCGCAGGAAATCAAGATCCAGCGCCTGCAGCTCGGCATCCAGTGCTTCCAGCCGTGCCTGCGCCTGTGCTTCATCGCCACGTGCATTGGCCAGTTCCAGCAAGGCCAGGCGCTGCTGAGCTTCCCGGTCCGGCGCCGTGAGCGCCGCCTGGGCGCGCTGCACCTCGGCCATGGCCGCCGCCAGTTCGGCTTCGGCCACGCCGGCCTGCAGGCGACTGTCCTGCAAAGCCTGCGCCAACTGTTCATGCTGACCTTGCGCCTGCGCGGCCGCCGCACTGGCTTCTTCCAGTCCCGGAATGGCCTCCGGCCCGGCGCTGCCTACTGCCTGGCGTTGCGCCAGCCATTGCCGGGATTCCTGCCACTGCTGACGAGCCTGTTCCAGTTCCGCACGCAAGGCTGGACTACCCTGGGGCGCATAGCTGGCGGCCACCTGCCGGGCTGCCTCGGCCTGCGCCACCAGTTGGTCGTGCTGACGGGCACGAGCCTGCGCCGCACCGACATCGGCCACGTCCAGATCAATCAGCAAGGCAGTCAATTGCTGCTGCAGGCCTTCATGGCTGGCGCGCAGAGCCTCCAGCTCCGCACCGCCCGGCAGAATGCGCAAACTACCCAGGCCTGGCAGCTGGAATAGCGTCGCTGCCGCCAGCGTAATGCGTCCGTTACCGTCCAGGCGATCATCGCCGGCAAGAATCGTAGCGCCGGACTGCAATGCATAATCCACGGTCGTCGCAGCCGCTTCCAGGCGTGCCTGGGCCAGACGCACCGATTGTTCCAGGGCCTGCAAGCGCTTGAGATCCGCTGCCGTCAGGCGCTGCTGGCGCGCCTGGGCTTCCAGCTCACGGCAATTGTCCTGCGCAGCTTCCGCTTGCCGCAGGCGTTCTTCCAGCTGTTCCACCTGGCGCTGGGCCACCTGGGCCTGACGTTCCGCTTCAACGATGCGCTGGCGCAGGCGCGCCGCTTCCAGCATGGCCTGCGCCTGCCCATGTGCCTTCAGGGCCTGTTGGGCCAGTTGTTCCTGGCGCGCCAGCGCCGTACGGGCCGCTGCACTGCGTTGCTGCACTACCGCCAGGGCAGCCTGGCGTTCGGCAAGCGCGATTTCCTGCTGGCGCAGATGCTCCACGCGCAGCTGCTGGGCAGCAACCTGCGCCTGACATTGGCGCAGGCGCTCAGCCGCCTCTTTGCGGCGCTCGGCCAGGCCCTCCGCCTGGGCCAGGCGTATCTGCGCCTGTTCGCGCTCCGACGCCAGCTGTTCCCACGGACGTTGCTGCTGAGCTTGGACCTGTTCCGTACGCAGCCGCGCCAGGCGGTCGATGTCCTCGTGGAACAGCGCAATCCGCTGTTCCAGGGTACGCACCTCGTCGCGCAGCGCATCGCGCTGTTTCAAGGCCAATGCATAATCTCCCTTGGGACTGCCGGTCGCCGCGTGCAGCAGTGCGCCACGCGCTTCCCTTACCTGCGCCAGCACTTCGTCGCCGTCGCTGGCTGACAACTCACCCAGGCTGTCACTGAGCGCATCGCGCAATTGCTGTCCCGCATGACGCACACGCTGCGCCAGGTCATGCGCATCCCCCTGGCGTATCCACAACAGGCCTGGCACGCCCATGTCGGATGGGTCGCTGGCGCCCTTGCGCGCAAAGCGGAAACCCATCATTTCGGCCAGATAATCCTCGGCTTCGGCACCGTCCAGCGCCTTGCCATCAATTAGCAGATGACAGCGCTTGCGCCCCAGAAACGCCTTGGATAAACGATATTCCCGGCGTTGCCAGGAAAAATCGACCTCGACCACAGGCGTCGCGGAAGGCTCGTCCCAGGGGCGCAAATAGGCAACGGAACTGGACCGGTGCCGCTCCAGGAATGCCGCCCGTATCGCTTCGGCGACGGTGGATTTGCCGGCCTCATTGGGCGCGGCGATCAGATTCAGGCCAGGCGCCAGGCCCGAGATTTCCAAAGGCTGCCGGAACCGCCTGAACGATTCCAGGCGTACGCGCGTCAATTTCATGCTTCCCTCGCTGGCTGGGCGGCTTGCGGCGCTTCATCGCGCCCCCGCCCTGCTTCCAGAATGCGCGCCAGCTCAAGCAAGGCGCCGCGTGCCAGTTCCGCTTGCCCGGCGTCGGCCGCCAGTTGGGCTTCGCGCAACTGGCGCAGTGTTTCCCCGACATAACCGTCGGCGCGCAAGGCGGCCAGGTCCTCGTCGGTAGGTTCCAGGCGCAATGCCGTATCGTCCCACAGCAGGGCTCTTGTCCTGGCACCGGCCAGACGGCTGGCCTGCCGCAGGCGCTCGTGGCCCAGCAAGTCCACCGTCCCCGACACGCTGACTTGCGCGACGTGCTCCGCCCCCAGCGCCCCGATGGCGTTCAGCGCCTGATCAGCATCCGACTCGCCATGCAGGGCCAGGTCCAGCGAGACCCAGCGGTAGTTGCCCGAGCGCCAGGGTTGCACCTGGGGCCGCGCGCCTGCAGCAGTGATTTCCACCAGCAGGGCATGGCCCGCATCGTTGTCGCGAAAGCGGTCCTGCTCGGGCGTTCCCGAATACCAGCAACGTTCGTCTATACAGCGCATGCCATGCCAATCGCCCATGGCCAGATAATCCAGCCGGCCGCTTTGCACGCGATCGGCCGCAATGGGGTTCGTGGCGTCGATATCTTCGGCCAGCACGCCTTGCACGCTCCCGTGTGCCAGGCCGATACGCGGCAGCCCGGCAGGCGTCTGCGCCTGCCCGAACCAATCCGTCAGGTCGTTATAGGTATGCCGCTGGGTCAGCGGCGCAGGCAGAATGGCGCACTTGCCTTCCAGGATCACCGGCTCCGGCGCCAGGGCCAGGGTGACGTTCGCCGGCACGGCGCCCAGGCGGCGCGCCCTCGCCCAGACCGATTCGGCCAGCGCGGCATCATGGTTGCCGGAAATCATGACCCACGGCCCCGTGAAACCAGCCATGGCCAGAAACATCCGGTGTATGGTCTTGTCGCGGATGCCTTGCGCATCAAACACATCGCCCGCCACCAGCACGGCGTCCGCCTGCCATTGCGTGGCTTGAGCGGCAATGCGCTCGATGACGGCAAAACGTTCGGCAGCCAAAGCCTCCGCATCATCCTCTTCGAACTGTGAAAACACCCTGCCGATCTGCCAATCAGCGGTATGAATGAAACGCAGCACGCGCGACCTCCAGCAATAACAACGCGGAGCAACACCGGATCGGGTCCGGCACTGCTCCGCCATCGACTTCATTTCGTACTCGTCACCAGGCGCCCGGTGCAACCAGGCCACAGCCTGGCACTCGAGCTGCCGGCCCTGGGGCCAATCAGGCCTGCAGCGGTGTCAACTGGATAACTTCCACCCAGTAGCCGTCAGGATCCTTGATGAACGCAATATCCCTCATGCTGCCATCTTCCAGGCGTTTCTTGAACGGCACCTGCAGGGATTCGAAACGCGCCTGCGCAGCGCGGATATCCGGCACCGTAATACAGAGATGGCCGAAGCCGCGCGGCTCGCCATTACCATCGTGATAATGGAACGCCGGGTCGTTCTCGGTGCCGTGGTTGTGCGTCAGCTCCAGCATACCCGCCTGCGCCTTGCGCCACTCGTGACGCTCCGCGGGATCATCCGGCATGACGCCTGGGTCTGCCAGCAACGCGAGAAAATACAGGCTGAAGCCCGCTTTCGGGAAATCATGTTTCTCGACCATAGAGAATCCCAGCACACGGGTATAGAAATCCAGCGAACGCTCGATATCCTTGACCCGCAGCATGGTGTGGTTGAAAACGTAGTCGCGGGTCACGGCTTCGGGATGGGCCGTTACGCCAGGCAGCGAATTGAGGTCTTTGATCGACATGGGTCGGCTCCTGATCAGGTTCTGGGCTGAAAGGCCGCCAGCACAGGCCGGCCGGCGGCACGGCACATTCGTGCGGCGGGCCGCTATGGCAGGGCCGTCTGCCCCACCAAGCGGGACAGGGCCTGCAGGCGGCTGACCCCACGCAGTTTACAACGCCCATCATTGCCTAAGCCCGCATGCAGATCTGCCGACACTGGCCGCCAATCGCCATGCCAACCGCCGAGACGACACATTCATCGTTCACGAATAAGAACGCTGAGTCATGGACCACTCTTGCCTTGCTCAACAAAAAACGCCATGAAACCCGCATGAATAAACAGTTTCCATGTTTCCCGAAAAGGCTCAGATCGAGAAAAATGATGGTGCACAGCAATAGATTCCGGCGCTATTATCGAGTCCAACGGTACGCCAATGACCTTTCCGGTCATGAACGTCCGGATCTCCTGGATCCCTCTCTCACATAGCGTCACATCATGTCTGCCAAACCTCGCCTGCATATCATTGTCTCCAGTACCCGTCCCGGCCGCGTCGGTCCGAAAATCGCCGCCTGGTTCCAGCAATTCGCCGCGGAACATGGCGGTTTCGACGCCCATCTGGTCGACCTGGCCGATTTCGAACTGCCGGTCTACGACGAGCCCAATCATCCGCGCATGCAGAATTACCAGCATGAACATACGCGCCGCTGGGCAGCCAGCGTTGCAGCCGCCGATGCCTTCGTGTTCGTCACCCCGGAATACAACTTCACGGCACCGCCTGCGCTCTTCAATGCGCTGCAGTATGTCTACAACGAGTGGAACTACAAGCCCGCCAGCTTCGTCAGCTACGCCTATGCCTCGGGCGGCCTGCGCGCCGTACAGGAAGTCAAGACCCTGCTGACCTCGCTCAAGATCGTGCCGCTGGTCGAACAGGTGATGGTGCCGATGTTCCCGCAGCATCTGGGCGAAGATGGCGAGTTCATCGCCAACGAACAGCACACGGCTTCCGCCCAGGCCAGCCTGGATGAACTGCTGCGTTGGACCAAGGCACTGGCGCCGCTGCGTCAGCAGTAAGCCCGCATCCATGCCGGCGGCAGCCGCCGGCACCGGCCAGTATCACGACTGTTGCGCATACTGTTCCCGGCACTCATACGCCGGCCTTCGGGCCGGCGTTTTCCTTGCTGCCGCAGCTTCCCCCTTGCGGCCTGTGCCGATCTGCGGAAAAGCCTGGCGGCTATGCTACGCTCACTCCTGAATTTTCCGGAGACGCCATGCTTTTCCTGCTATCCCCCGCCAAGAAACTCGACTACGACAGCGCCCTGCCCGCGCTGCCGCACACCCAACCCCGCTTCGTGCCGCAATCGACGGAACTGATCCAGGTTCTGCGACAGCTCTCCGCCGACGATATCGCAGCGCTGATGTCACTCAGCCCAGCGCTGGCACAGCTCAATCACGAGCGTTATGCCCAGTGGGAACCCCGGTTCACCGAAGCGGATTCACGCCAGGCGATACTGGCCTTCAATGGTGATGTCTATGAAGGCCTGGACGCCCGCACGCTCGCGCCCAAGGACCTGGAATGGGCGCAGCAACACCTGGCCATCCTGAGCGGCCTGTACGGCGTGCTGCGTCCGCTGGACCTGATGCGTCCGTACCGGCTGGAAATGGGCACTCGCCTGGAAACCGCCAAGGGCAAGACCTTGTACGCCTATTGGGGCGCGCAGATTGCACAGGCGCTACGCGAACAGCTGGCAGAGAGTGACGGCCCCGTCATCAACCTGGCCTCCGAAGAGTATTTCAAAGCCGTGGACCAGAAGGCATTGGGCGCGGAGATCGTGCAATGCGTCTTCCAGGATTGGAAAAACGGCGTCTGGAAGATCATCAGTTTCCATGCCAAGCGCGCACGCGGGCTGATGGCACGTCATGCCATCGAACAACGCGCGCGTTCGCTGGACGACCTGCGCACTTTCAACAGCGAAGGCTATTGCTACGACGCAAGTGCATCCAGCGCCACCAAGCTGGTCTTCCGCCGCCGGTTGGAAGACTGACCCCTGGCATCCATACATGAAACTGCACCATGGATAGCGCCTACGTCATCATGCGCGGCGTTCACCTGACTGCCGTGGTTCTCAGCGGCTGCCTGTTCATGGGGCGAGGCGCCGCCATGCTGCTGGGCAAGCAAGGCATGATGCGGCCAGCGCTGCGCTACGCCAGCTATGCCATAGACACGGTTCTGCTGATCAGCGCCATTGCGCTGGCTACCGTGCTGGCGCTCAATCCCTTGAGCACGCCGTGGCTGGCGCTCAAGATCGGGCTGGTTGTGCTCTATATCGTGCTGGGTTCCCTGGCCCTCAAGCGTGCACGCACCCGGCAAGGCAAGGCACTCGCCTATGCAGCGGCGCTGATCTGTTTCATACTGATCGCACACGTTGCCCATACCCAGGACGCGCTGTTCGGCTGATCCGCCCGCTCGTGCCTGCCTGCCCGGCAGGCACACGCCCCCTCGACTCCGCTGCCCCTGTGTCTTCGCCTCCCCGCCATTGCGACGAGTCCCGCTACCATGCAGACCGACACCCTTCCCCTTTCCCTTTCCGATACGCCCGCCGCCGCTCCGGCAGTTACGCCACCGCGCATTGTCATCCATTACTGCACACAATGCCTGTGGCTGCTGCGTGCCGGGTGGATGGCGCAGGAACTGCTGTCAACCTTCGGCACCGACCTGGGCGAGGTTGCGCTCAAGCCAGGCACCGGCGGCATCTTCCAGATCTACTACAACAATGAACTGATCTGGGACCGCAAGCGCGACCAGGGCTTCCCCGAAGCCAAGACACTCAAGCAATTGGTGCGCGACCGCCTGGACCCGGCCCGGGATCTCGGACATATAGACCGTACCCGCGACCACGGCTGACACCGCCCGACATTGCCGTCGCCTGCCCGGCAGGTAGACACTGAAGTTTGCGCTCCCGTCCAACGGGGGCAGTTCCTGCACGCCTGCAGCCTGCAGTCCGTGTACCTGCCAGCCATCGTTCCCCCTCTTTTCGCTCCCCTCGCAGCCCCACTGGCGGACTCGCCTTAGGCTGATTCCCCATATGCATATACGAAACAATTATTTTGATTGTGCATACAGGAGGCCGAATAATGCATAAAACGCATAAATCATGGAACTCCGACAACTCGAAGCCTTTACCGCCGTCATGGCTGCGGGCAGTATTACCGGCGCCGCCCGGCAACTGAACCGTTCACAGTCCATGATCACCCGCCAGATCCAGGATCTGGAGGCGGAGCTTGGCTATGACCTGCTGCACCGCAACGGCCCGCGCATCAAGCCGACCCTGCTGGCCTCGCATCTGTACGAGGAAGCCGAACGCATCATTTCCAGCGTGCGCCGCATCCAGCAACAGGTGCGCGAAGGCCGGGCGCATGAACAGCCCCTGCTGATTTCTTCGATTTCCTCGCTGGCGCTGGGCCTGATGCCGCAGGCGCTGGCCCGGTTCCAGCCGGAGCTGGCAACGCGCAAGGTACATTTGCGCACGATGACGCCCGAGCGTGTCGTCAACGAAGTCCTGCACCGCACTACCACTATCGGGCTGTGCAGCCTGCCGGTAGACCACTATGGCGTGCAAGTGCATTGGATTGCGGAAACGCCTTGCGTCGCCGTATTGCGCGAGGATGATCCACTGGCCGCCAAACAGGTCGTGAGCATGGCGGACTTGGCCGATCGACCGCTCGTCGGCATGGACAACCCGCATCGCCTGCAGCACCGGCTCAATGAGGCCCTGCATGGCCGCCTGCCAGAGATCGCCACCACCACTTCGGCCAATGCCCAGGTGCTGGTACGCGCCGGCCTGGGCGTTGCCATTCTCGAACCGCTGACCGTGCTCGGCGCACCGCTGCAAGGGCTGATCCACCGGCCCCTGGATCTTCACCTGCCGTTCTATTTCGGCGCCCTGACCCCGCAAGGCGCGGACTTGCCGCCCCTGGTCACCGGGCTCCTGGATACCATGCGCGAGATCGCTGGCGGACTGCCGGGCTGCGTCCTGCACGCCCCCGACCAACATGCTCGCCTGGTTCAGGCGCAGGCCAGCTGATCCCGCTTTCCCGCACCTGCGTGCGTCAGCCACTTTTTATTGCTTTGCCATGACAACCACTTCATCTTCTTCCTCCATTTCCTGTCAGACGGGGCTAGAGGCCCTGCGCCAGCGCTATGAGCACGACCTCAGCCTGCTGTGCCTGCCCGCTCGCCGCTGGACGCCTGTGCAAGAAGCAGACGGCCAGGAAGTCCTGGACGTGGCCATTATCGGTGCCGGCATGGCCGGGCTGGCCCTGTCGACGGCATTGCGCCACCTGGGTCTGCAGACGCGCAACTTCGACCAGTCGCCGGCCGGCCATGAAGGCCCCTGGGCCACGACGGCACGCATGGAAACCCTGCGCTCACCCAAGGAGCTGGCCGGACCTGCCCTGGGCTTTGCCGCGCTGACCTTCCGCGCCTGGTTCGAAGCCCAATGGGGTCAGGCAGCCTGGGAGGCGCTCGACAAGATCCCGCGCCTGCAATGGATGGATTACCTGCGCTGGTACCGCGAAGTAAGCGGCGCTGACGTGCGCAACCTGCAGCAGGTCACGTCCGTCCAGCCTCGTGCCGACCAGCTCGTGGCCTTGCAGATGCGCGATCTGTCTGGCGGAGGCTCCTACCAGGTGCTGACACGCCATGTCGTGCTGGCGACCGGACGTGACGGCCTGGGCGGCGCCTGGGTGCCGGAATGGAGCCAACAGTTGCCACGCCCGCTCTGGGTGCACTCCTCCGACACCTGGGACGGCGACATCATGCGCGGCAAGCGCGTGCTGGTCATCGGCGGCGGGGCATCCGCCATGGACAGCGCGGCCACTGCGCTGGAAGCGGGCGCCAGCAGCGTACACCTGCTGATCCGGCGCCCGGAACTGCCGCGCGTCAATAAGGGCAAGGGGTCCGGCAGCCCTGGCGCCACCCATGGCTATCAGCATCTGCCTGACGAATGGAAATGGCGCATCCGCCATTACATCCAGCAGCAGCAGGTTCCGCCCCCACACGGCAGCACGCTACGTGTCTCGCGCCATGAGAATGCCTATTTCCACCTGGATGCCGCCATCCAGGGCGTAGAAGTGCATGCCGGAGAACAATCCCTGACCTTGCAAACGCGCCAAGGCCCGATACAGGGCGATATCGTCATTTTTTGCACCGGATTCCGGCCGGATTGGCATTTGCGGCCTGAATTCGCCCCTTTCGCCGCCCATGTTCAGCTGTGGCAGGACAGGTTCCCCGTTCCCGCCGGCCAGGAAGATGCGGAGCTGGCGAATTCCCCCTATCTGGGCAGCCTGTTCGAGTTCCAGCAAAAGGAACCCGGCCATTGTCCAGGGCTGGAACGCGTGCACTGTTTCTGCTATCCGGCTGCGCTCAGCATGGGAACAGTGTCGGGCGACATCCCGCAGATCAGTGATGGCGCCCGCCGCCTGGCCCAGGGCCTGGCAGGCGCGCTGTATACCGAGGACATCGCGCTGCACTACGAACGCCTGGTCCAGTTCGCCGAGCCTGAACTGGATGGCAGCGAATGGACGCCCGCGCCCCTGCCCCCCTACGCCGGGGCGCCAGCATGACACAGTGGCTGTTGCGCCGCTTCGGCCAGGCTGCCCTGGTCATACTGGCGATGACCGTCATCGTGTTCGTCGGCCTGCATGCGATCGGCAACCCCGTCGATATCCTTATCGGCGACGACATGAACCAGGAAGAACGCCTGGCTGCCATCGCCAGGCTGGGCCTGGACCAGCCGCTGTGGCGGCAATACCTGCTATTCCTGCACAATGCGCTGGTGGGCGACCTGGGCAAGAGTTTCGTGTATGGCGAGGACGCCATCCATCTGATCCTGGACCGCCTGCCGGCCACGCTGGAACTGGCAGTCGCTGCGCTGCTGCTGGCCATCGTGCTGGGCGTGCCCCTGGGCCTGTATGCCGGC
This sequence comes from Kerstersia gyiorum, assembly GCF_004216755.1. Lineage (GTDB taxonomy): Bacteria > Pseudomonadota > Gammaproteobacteria > Burkholderiales > Burkholderiaceae_B > Kerstersia > Kerstersia gyiorum. The sequence goes on along the minus strand of NZ_SGWZ01000002.1, from coordinate 626,131 downwards.
CTGCGCCCTGAATCGCCGCTGTCCCGGCTGTTGATGAGCGGCAGCATCGTCGGCTTTTCCCTGCCGGCCTTCTGGGTCGGGCTGATGCTCATCATGGTCTTCAGCGTACAGCTCGGTTGGCTGCCGGCCAGCGGGCGCGGCCCGACGCGCAGCCTGCTGGGCATAGAGTGGTCCTGGCTGACGCTGGAAGGCCTGCGCCATATGATTCTGCCGGCGCTGAACCTGGCGCTGTTCAAAATATCACTGGTCATGCGGCTGACGCGCGCCGGCGTGCGTGAAGTGCTGCCACAGGATTTCGTCAAATTTGCACGTGCCAAGGGCTTGTCCGACGCTCGTATCGTGGTGGTCCACGTGCTGCGCAATACCTTGATTCCACTGGTGACCGTGCTCGGCCTGGAGTTGGGTTCCACCATTGCCTACGCCGTGGTCACGGAATCCATCTTCGCCTGGCCCGGTGCAGGCAAGTTGATTCTCGACAGCATCAATACCCTGGACCGGCCCGTCATCGTCGCGTACCTGATGGTTGTCGTCGTGATTTTCGTGACGCTTAACCTGCTGGTGGACCTGGCCTATCGTGTCCTGGACCCGCGAGTACGACTGGAGGCAAAAGCATGAGCACGCCTGCCGCCCCGCACACGCCAGCGACCCGGGCACAATCCATCTGGCGCCAGATGGCAGGTGATTTCTTCGCCTCGCGCATGGCCTGCGCCGGCCTGCTGTTCCTGTTGCTGGTGATCGCTGCCGCGTTGTTCGCCCCATTCATCACGCCCCAGGACCCCTATGACCTGATGCAGCTGGATGTCATGGATTCCCGCCTGCCGCCGGGCGCCATCAGCACGGAACAAGGCTATACCTACTGGCTGGGCACGGATGGCCAGGGCCGAGACCTGTATTCGGCCATCATCTACGGCCTGCGCATCAGCCTGTTCGTGGGTATCGGCTCGGCGCTCATCGCCGCCGTGCTGGGCACGGTCATTGGATTGGTCGCCGCCTATGCCGGCGGCCGGATCGACGCGCTGATCATGCGCATTGTCGATCTGCTGCTCTCCTTCCCGACGATCCTGATGGCCTTGATGATCCTGGCCTATATGGGCAAGGGCATAGGCAATGTGATGCTGACGCTGGTGCTGCTGGAATGGGCCTACTACGCCCGCACCGTACGCGGTCAGGCCCTGGTGGAATCGCGGCGTGAATACGTCGAGGCGGCGCGCGGCCAGGGCATTCCGCAGTGGCGTATCGTGCTGGGCCACATTTTGCCCAACTGCCTGCCGCCATTGCTGGTGATCGCCGCGCTGCAGGTCGCACGCGCCATCACGCTGGAAGCCACGCTGTCCTTCCTTGGCCTGGGGGTGCCCATTACTGAGCCGTCCCTGGGGCTGCTGATTTCCAATGGCTATCAGTACCTGCTGTCGAACGAATACTGGATCAGCTTTTTTCCCGGCATCGCGCTGCTGCTGACCATCGTCGCCATCAACCTGGTGGGAGACCAGATGCGCGACGTGCTCAATCCGCGCCTGCAGAAGTGAGGACCGCATGAATCCAGCCATCCACTCCCCCATGCCCCCGGCCAGCACGCCAACGCTGGAGGTGCGCAACCTGCATACCCAGTTCCAGACGCGTGCCGGTACCCTGCCCGTGGTCAATGGCGTGTCCTTCACGCTGGAACGCGGCAAGGTATTGGGCCTGGTCGGTGAATCCGGTTCCGGTAAATCCGTCACCGGCTTCTCCATCATGGGCCTGCTGGACGCCCAGGGCCGCATCAGTGCCGGCGAAGTGCTGTTCCAGGGCCAGGACCTGGCCAGTCTCTCACCCAAGGCGATGCGTGCTATCCGCGGCAACCGCATTGCAATGATCTTTCAGGACCCGATGGCCACGCTCAACCCGGTGTTGCGCATAGACCGCCAGATGCTGGAAGCCGTTCTGGCCCATCAGCGCATGGACAAGCGCAGTGCGCTGGCCCATTGCCGCGACGTGCTGGCGCGCATGGGCATCCCCAGCCCGGAAGAGCGCCTCAAGGCCTATCCGCACCAGCTTTCCGGCGGCATGCGCCAGCGTGTGGCCATCGCCATCGGCCTGCTCAATTCCCCGGACCTGATCATTGCCGACGAACCCACGACTGCGCTGGACGTCACTATACAGGCGCAGATTCTCTCTGAAGTCCAGACAATGGTGCGGGAAACCGGTACAGCAATGATCTGGATCAGCCATGACCTGTCCGTGGTCGCTGGCCTGGCCGATGATGTCGCGGTGATGTACGCCGGGCGCATTGTCGAGCATGGTCCGGTCGATGAGGTACTCGACCAGCCCCAGCATCCATATACCCAGGGCTTGATCAACAGCCTGCCCAGCGCCAACCGGCGTGGCGAGCGCTTGCGCCAGATCAGCGGCATGGCGCCCAACCTGCTGGACCTGCCGCCCGGCTGTGCCTTTGCGCCACGCTGCCCGCGCGCCAATGCTACCTGTACCACCCCGCCGCCTATCGTCACGGCTGCCCCTGCGCACGCGGGTGCCCAAGCTCATACGGTGCGCTGCTACTTCCCCGGCCGCTCCCCTGATATGGCAGGACCCCAACCATGACCATCACTGCCGAGAATCTGCCAGCCCTGGTCGATCTGCAATCCGTCCGCAAGGACTTCGGCGCTCGCCCCGAGCCGGGCGCCTGGGGCCGGTTGATGCGCCGCTTGCACCTGGAGCATCCCCCGGCCGTCACGCATGCGCTCGATTCCGTCAGCCTGATGGTACAGCCCGGCGAAGTGGTGGGCCTGGTGGGTGAATCCGGTTGCGGCAAATCCACGCTGGGCCGGATCGCGGCCGGCATGCTGGAAGCCAGCGCCGGGCAGGTCAGGCTGCTGGGCCACGACATACGGAATATGAATGCGGCACAACGGCTGCAAGCACGCCTGGCGATCCAGATGGTGTTCCAGGACCCGCTGTCCAGCCTGAACCCGCGCCTGCGCGTCAACCGCATCGTCGGCGAGGCGGCACGCCTGCATGGCCTGACAAACGCCGCCGAATCCGATGACTACGTCTGCGCACAGCTGGAACGCGCCGGTCTGGATCCACGCCTGCGCTTTCGCTACCCGCACCAGTTCAGCGGCGGCCAGCGCCAGCGCATCGGCATCGCCCGGGCACTGGCGGTGCAGCCACGCATGCTGGTGTGCGACGAAGCCGTCGCTGCGCTGGATGTGTCGATCCAGGCGCAGATACTCAATCTTTTCATGGACCTGCGTGAAGAGCTCGGTTTGTCCTACCTCTTCATCAGCCACGACCTGGGCGTCGTGCGCCATCTGTGCGACCGCGTCGCGGTGATGTATCTGGGCCGCATCGTCGAAACTGCGCCGGTGGAGGAACTGTTTGCCAACCCGCAGCACCCTTATACACGCGCGCTGCTGGCCGAGATTCCCCGCATCGACGTGCGCAAGGTGCATTTCAATCCGCTGCGCGGCGAGATTCCCAGCCCCATGGCGCCGCCTGCGGGCTGCCACTTCCATCCCCGCTGCCCGCAGGCCATGCCGCGCTGCCGGCAGGAAGTCCCGCAACTCAAGGGGATTGCCGTGCGCCACTACAGCGCCTGTCATCTCAACGACGCGGCTTGAATGCCATGCCGCAAATTTTTTCCCCATCCAACCTGGAATAAGGACCTGGCCATGAAACCCATTAAACTTTCGGTGCTGGCCGCCGCAGCCTTGCTGGTCAGCGGCACCGCCTTCGCGCAGACCCTGACCATAGGCTTTGCCGACCCGATCTCTTCAGTCGATCCGCAACTCAACAATCATGCGGGCGACCGCTCGCTGGCACTGCACTTCTGGGATTCCCTGGTGGAATCGCGCGACGGCGGCAAGCTGTTGCCCGCACTGGCTGAAAGCTGGCAGGCGCTGGACCCGACCACCTGGGAATTCAAGCTGAACCCGGCGATCAAGTGGCAGGATGGCACGCCTGTCAGCGCCGAGGACATTCTTTTCTCCTTCGAGCGTGCCCGCAATGTGCCGGGTTCCGTCGCCTCCTATTCGGGGGCACTGCGCTCGGTGGCAGCGGTGGAATCGCCCGATCCGCACACCGTGATCGTCAAGACCAAGGCCCCCTCGCCCAATCTGCCGCTGGAAATCGCCTCCATCTATGTCGTCAGCAAGCATGTCGGCGAGAAAAGCGCGACGGAAGACTACAACTCCGGCAAGGCAGTCATCGGTTCCGGCCCCTACAAGTTTGTGTCCTACGTGCCGGGCGACCGCACCATCATGGAACGCAACCCTGACTACCGTGGCCCGGCCCCGCACTGGGAGCGCGTGAACTACCGCTACATCAACAATGGCGCCGCCCGTACTGCTGCCCTGCTGGCCGGCGACGTCGATGTGATCGACAAAGTAGCGGTGACCGACGTGACCAAGCTGAAGAACACCCCTACGGTCGAGGTCTATACCTACCCCGGCCTGCGCGTCCTGCTGCTGCAACCGAGTTTCCGCCCCGGCAGCAATGAATTCATCAAGGACAACGCCGGCAAGCCGCTGCCGGAAAACCCCTTGCTGGACGTGCGAGTGCGCCAGGCGCTTTCGCTGGCCATCAACCGCCAGGCCATCGTCGACCGCATCCTGCAAGGCACCGTGACGCCCGCCAATCAGTGGATGCCCAAGGACACGTTCGGCTTCAACCCGGAAATCCCCGAGATTCCCTATGACGCCGCTGCCGCCAAGCAATTGCTGGCGGACGCCGGTTTCCCGGAAGGTTTCCAGATCACGATACACGTCCCCGGCGATCGTTATCCGCAAGCGCCTGAAACCGCACAGGCCGTGGCGCAATTCTGGGCTCGCATCGGTGTGAAAACGCACGTCGAAGTCGTGCCCTGGTCGGTTTACGCCAGCCGCGCCGGCAAGAACGAATTCGCCGTCAGCGTCCTGGCCTGGGGCAACGGCACAGGCGAAGCCGGCTACGGCCTGCTGCAGACACTGGCCAGCAACGACCCGGCACAGGGCCGCGGCATCAGCAATTGGGGCCGCTACAGCAACGCTGCAGTAGACAAGGCGCTGGACGACGCCAATGCTGAATTCGATGCCGAGCGCCGGGCTGCCATCTTCCAGGACGCTGCCAAAATCGTCAGCGATGAAGTCGGCCAGATCCCGCTGTTCCACTACAAGAACATCTGGGCGGCCAAAAAGGGCCTGAAGGTGGTCCCCCTCCTCAGCGACCGCACGACCGCGCTGCAGGTCAGCCCGGTCACCCAGCAATAAGCCGCAACACCCTACTGGAGCCTACGCAACGCCATGAGCATGCTTGACATCACTCCCGGGGACGCATTGATCGACGTCCCCCGCCGCATCTCCGTCCAGGGCCTGGCGCCGGACGAAGTCATCACCCTGCGCAGCCGTACCGTGCGCGGCCCCGGCGTGATGTGGCATGCCCAGGCGCGCTATCGCGCCGATGCCAGGGGCACAGTGGACCTGAGCCGTGACGCGCCGCTGGACGGCAGCTATGCCGGCATTTCGCCGATGGGCCTGATCTGGTCGCAATCACCGGAACAGGACGGCTCGCCCCGCGAAGTATTCCACACCGAAGCCTGCGCCCCGCTGACGACCGAACTGCAATTGCTGCGCGGCACGGACATCGCGGCACGAGGCACGCTGGTTCAGCGCCTGCGCGTCGACGGCGTGCAGCGTGAAGACATACGAGAAGACGGGCTGGTCGGCACCCTCTATACCCCGGCCACGCCCGGCCCGCATCCGGCCGTCATGATCCTGAACGGCTCGGGCGGCGGCATCAACGAGCCGCGCGCCGCGCTCTATGCGTCGCATGGCTATGCCGCCTTCGCCCTCGGGTACTTCAAGGCGCCGGGATTGTCGGACTACATTTCCGACACCCACCTGGAATACTTCGAGCGCGGCCTGCAATGGCTGCACCAGCGGGTACGCCCGCTGCATGGGTTCGTTGCCCTGAGCGGCCAATCACGCGGAGGCGAGCTGGTCCTGCTGCTGGGCTCGTTGCTGCCGGAGCTGGTCAGCGCCGTCATTGGCTACGTGCCTGGCGCGGTCGTGCATTGCGCGCAGAATGCATGCAATCCGGCCACCGGCCGTGACGGCCCCGCCTGGTGGTGGCGCGGACAGCCGTTGCCGCATCTGTGGGAAAACAACCGCAACGCCACCTGGGAGCCCTGGGACAACGGCCCGGAACCGCGCCGCCACACACAGGCCATCCTCACTGGATTGCAGGATGCGGACGCCGTGGAACGGGCCCGCATCCGCGTGGAACAGATCCAGGGGCCGATACTGCTGCTGTCGGGGCAGGACGATGGCTCCTGGCCCTCCAGCCTGTACGGCCGCATGGTCGAGGAACGCCTGCAGCAATTCGACCACCCGTGGCCAGTGGAGCGCTACGACTACGAAGATGCCGGGCACTCCATCCTGTTCCCCTACGTACCCACCACGCAATTGATCTATCGCCACCCGGTCTCGGGCCGCCTGAGCACCACCGGTGGCTCGCCCGCCGTCAATGCCGGCGCAGATGCCGATTCCTGGCAGCGCGTGCGCGCTTTCCTCGAACGTGCCGTGGCTGCCCGCGCCGCCGAACGCTCGCACGGCTGATGGCCCAGCGACAACCTACCGAGAAGAACCACAGAGACGACATGGACCTGATCGACCAACTCACGCAACTGGACACCTTTCCCGACACACTGGCCTTGCGCCACCGGCGTGACAAGATAGTCGCGGCCAGCCAGGGCAGTTACGATGCCCTGTTCGACCCAACCCTGCCTGGCCTGGGCCTGCGCACCCGATTGCAGGTGGCCGAGCGCGTCGCCGCGCTCAGCGACAGCAGCGCGCTGCAACAGCACTATGCCAGCCGCCTGGATACGCCCGGGCTGACGCAAGACAGCGCAGCTATCAGCAGTGCCGCCCTGGTTTTTGCCGAAAAACTGACGCGTCGTCCGGTCGATGGCGACCGCGCCGCCATCGACGCCCTGCTGGCGGCCGGCCTGGATGCGCCCGCCATCATCACGCTGGCGCAATTGATTGCCTTCGTCACCTTCCAGGTCCGTGTCATCGCCGGCCTGGATGCGCTCAAGCACAGCAGCGCGCCGGCTGCGGATGCTGTAACGCCACCGGCCGACACAGCGCCCTTCGTCCACCCGGCCCATCTGCCCAAGCCTGGGGAAACGCTGAACATCAAGGGCTACACCAGTGCCAGCCTGGACTGGAAGGCCTGGGTGCCCGTGCTGCAACTGGACCAGGCCACCCCCGAGCAGCTTGCCATCCTGGAAGCCAGCCATCCCACCGCCAAAACCAGCGACTACTATCTGGCACTGATCCAGCAGCCTCGCATCCTGCAGGAACGCTCCACGGTATTCAATGCCATCATGTATGCGCCGGGGGGCATGTCACGCGCGGAGCGGGAACTGGCCAGCACCGTGGTGTCACGCGTAAATGGCTGCGTCTATTGCGCATCAGTGCATGCCCAGCGTTTCGAGCAGCTTGCCAAGCGCAACGACGTTATTGCACAAGTCTTCGAAGACCCTGACACAGCCGGCACCAACGCGCGCGAACGCGCCATCGTGCAACTGGCGCTCACGCTCACCCGCCAACCCGGACACCTGGCGGCAAGCGACCTGCAAGCGCTCTACGCCGCCGGCCTGACCGCGGCTGAAATCCTGGATGGCATCCACAGCATCGCGATTTTCGCCTGGGCCAACCGCCTGATGCTGAACCTGGGCGAGCACGTCTGGCCGGTCCAGCCGGCCTGAACACCGTCACAACGCCAGGGCAGCACCCAAAGTGCGGCCTTGGCGGAAGAAGCAGGCACCGGCTCCTCGCTGGCGCAAGGGGCCGAATATGCGCGCCATCGCGCCAACAGGCCGTCCGCGTTACCAGAGCCATTCGGACAAGCGGCAGGCCCGGACTGCTGTCATTCTCCTGTTATTTTCCCTGCGTATCTTTCGCTTTGCACAGCTGTGCAAAATGATCGAGGATACACATGGACTCATCGTTCCTGAGCGTACGGAAGCTTTGCGTGGACTATGGCGGGCAGCGCATCCTGCATGCCCTGTCTCTGGACGTGGCGCGCGGTGAGTTCGTCGCCCTGCTGGGTTCTTCAGGCTGCGGCAAGACTACCTTGCTGCGCAGCATCGCGGGCTTCACCCAACCTTCGGAAGGCGCCATCCACGTTGCCGGACGCGACCTGACGCACCAGCCGCCAGACCGGCGCGGCATGGCGCTGGTGTTCCAATCGTATGCGCTCTGGCCCCACATGACGGTCGCCCAGCACCTGGCCTATGGGCTCAAGCTGCGCGGCATGGACCGCAAGGAAATCGCCACGCGCTGCCGCACCTTGCAGGACATGCTGGGCTTACAGGGACTGGAAGCCCGCAAACCTGCCGCGCTCTCCGGCGGACAACGCCAGCGCGTGGCGCTCGGGCGCGCCCTGGCCGTGCAACCGGACATTCTGCTGCTTGATGAGCCGCTCTCCAACCTGGATGCGCGGATCCGGCTGTCACTGCGCCATGATATCCGTGCCCTGCAGCAGCAACTCGGCATTACTGCCGTCCACGTCACGCATGACCGAGAAGAAGCCATGGTAATGGCGGACCGCATCGTGGTACTGGACCGTGGCCGCATTGCCCAGGCGGGCGCGCCCGAGCATATCTATAACCAGCCCGCCAATGAGTTTGTCGCGGCTTTCCTGGGCGCGGAAAATGCGCTGGAGCTCCCGGGCAGCATCGCCCCCCAGGGTGGCCTGACGCTGCAATCGCCGCTGCTGGCAGGCGCTACCGTACGCGTGGACGCACAGCCGGGCTGGCGCGATGGCCGCTACACCTGCCGCTTCCGTGCCGAGGCCGTCAGCCTGCGCCCCTACCAGGCCGGCGCCGCAAGAACCGACGCAGCCGATGACGACATTGTCATCAAAGGCCAGGTCTCCCAGCTGCGCTACCCCGGCGGCCAATGGCGCCACCAGGTGGAAGTCGGCCCATACACGCTGCACATCGACGCAGCGCACGCCATTCCTGCAGGCAGCACGGTGGAGATCGCCGTGCCACGTGACAGGTTTTTCGTCTTCCCCCGCTCGGCAGATGGCCACGCCGCAAACGCTGATCCCTGAGCCCCACCCCGCCCCCTTTCCCACCCCGCAGTCACGGAGACTCTCCAGCATGAAACGCAAGATCCTGAGCACCCTGGCGCTCGCCGGCCTGCTGGCCAGCCAGGCCCAGGCCGCCACGCTGACAGTACTGACGGCCGGCGACCAGAACATGGTCGATTACATCAACGAATACCTGGGGCCGTTGTTCGAGCAACGCCACCCCGGCACCACCGTGCGCGCCGTCGGCACCGGCCCCGGCGATGCCGGCTCGCAAAAGATCCTGGAGCGCTTCGAAGCCCAGGACAAGGCAGGTGCCAAAACCTGGGATGCCGACGTCGCCGTCGTTCATGAAAAATTCGCCGGTCCCATGGTCGAGGCAGGCTATCTTGACCAGTATCGCGACCACATCGCAACCGGCAAGCTGGTCACGCGCGACAATGCCAGGAATGCCCTGGGCACCGACGTCAACGGCTATGTCATGCCCATGTTCAACAGCCAGACGGCCATCGCCTACAACCCGGCAATGGTGGACAAGGCACCCAAGAGCTACGATGACATCGTGGCCTTCGCCCAGGCACACCCCAAGCAATTCGGCTACAACGGCATCAAGGGCGGCGCCTCGGGTGTCAGTTTCGTCATGGGCTGGATCTACGCCTATGGCGACGGCGATGCCGAAAAGCTGATGAAAGGCCCCTACGATGCCGCCACAGCCGCGCAATGGACCAAGGCGCTGGCCGACCTCAAGGCCTTCAATGCCAACGCCACGCTGACGCCCGGCAATGCCGGCACACTGGACATGCTGAGCCGGGGCGAAATCGCCATGGGCCCGGTCTGGGTGGACATGTTCCTTTCCTGGAAGCGCAACGGCCAGTTGCCGCCGGATTTCAAGCTGGCTCTGCCGGAACCCGGCATGCCCGGCCAGCCCATGCATTACGTCATCCCCAAGCATGCCCCACAGGCTGAACTCGCACGCCAGTTCGTCGAACTGGCCACCAGCCCGGAAGTACAGGCCGAAGGCATCGTCAAGCGCTTTGGCTGGTATCCCGGCATTGATGCCCAGAACGTGCAGCCCAAGCTCGACAAGGAAAGCTGGGAACGCCTGTTCGTCGACGTGACGCCTGAAGAACTGGCCAAGAATGGCAAGCCCTTCCCGATTGCGCCGTACAACAACGCCATCCTGGAAGCCTATGAACGCCAGGTCATGAACTAGGTTCATCCCGACCGTGCATGGCAAGACGGCCTAGCGCCGCCATGCCATGCACGCCCAGGGTGGGCCAACTTGCACTTCTGCTGCATGACCACCAAAAACGATATGCCCAGCCCTTTTTATTCCAACATTCCTGCCAGGAATCTCCATGCAATCCATGAAGTGGCTTGAGCACCATGCGCCCGGACTGGCGCTGGTCATGCCTGCGCTGGCCACCGTCGTGCTGTTGTTCATCCTGCCGTTGGGGGCTTCCATCACGGGCGCCTTCCAGACCGGCAGCGGCCTGGGGCTGGACAACTTCCGCAAGGCCTTCGAGCTGTACGGCACCGATATCGCCTACACCATCGGTATCGTCACGCTGTCCGTCGTGCTGACCGCGCTGCTGGCCATCGCCATCAGCGGCTACCTGACGCTGGGCGAGCATCCTGTTGCCGTCGCAGCGTTGCGCTGGCTGTACCGCTGGCCCATGTTCATTCCCTTCATCGTCGTCGGCCAGCTGGCACGCACCTTCCTGGCCAAGAATGGCCTGATGAACAACACCCTGGTCGGGCTGGACATCCTGACGCCCATGCAGACCACCGGGCTGCTCGACTGGCGCGGCATCATCATCGCCTTCGTCTGGAAACAGGCGCCCTTCGTCACGCTGCTGCTGGCCGGTGCCATGGCCTGCGTGGACCGCCACGCGCTGGAAGCTGCGCGCAACCTCGGTGCCTCGCGCCTGCGTATCCTCATCGAAATCATGCTGCCGCAAGTCGTGCGCACCCTGCTGGTGGGGCTGGTGCTGTCTTTCGTCACCATGATGTCGGTACTCTCGGTGCCACTGATGATAGGCTCGCAATCTCCTACCATGATCACCGTAGACATGGCCTTCCGCATCAATACCTACCGCGACTATGGCGTTGCCAATGCGCTAGGGTTGATTTCACTGGGAATTACCGCATGTGTGGCCTGGGTCTATCTCAAGCTCAGCCTGCAGGAGCACCGCGCATCATGACACGCCGCCTCTGCGCTGCCCTCTGGTGGCTGCCACGCAGCCTGGCGCTGGGCCTGCTGGCCTTCGCCATTTTCGGCCCCCTGCTCAACCTGGCGCTCTGGGCCGTGGCGGAGAAATGGTATTTCCCGCACGCGCTGCCGCTGGAATACGGCCTGGACTACTGGAGCAAGGTTTTCTCGCCGCGCAGCAACGCACTGCGGGCCTTTTCCAGCAGCCTGGTGATCGCCCTGCTTACCGTCGTCGTCGCGCTGGCCATGGCCATCCCGGCAGGCTATGCGCTGGCACGCCTGCGCCTGCCCGCCCGGGCGCTGATACTGCTGTTGCTGCTCACGCCGCAGGCGTTTCCGAATCTGCCGGTCTACGTCAATATCGCCCGCTTCTACTACGAAATCGGCCTGAACGGCACCCTCATCGGCGTCGTCCTAGTACACGTCATGCACGCATTGGTCTATGCCGTGTGGATCGCCACGGCGGCCTTCGCCGCCATCGACCAGGAACTGGAACAGGCGGCGCGATCCGTCGGCGCCAGCGCCTGGCGCACCTTCCGCGACATTACCCTGCCACTGGCGCTGCCAGGCCTGATGGCCAGCGCTATCTTCGTCTTCCTGGAATCGCTGGATGAATTCACCGGCACCTACTTCGTTGGCGCGCCAGACATCCAGACCCTGCCACTGCTGCTCTACACCGCAGGTGCCGGTGGCAACTATCAGACCGCTGCCATCACCGCCGTGCTGCTGCTCATTCCTTCCATCGGCTTCATGCTTGCCGTGGAAAAATTCCTGCGTGCCGACGTCCTGGCGCGCATAGGCAAATAACAGGCAGCCCCCGGCCCACGGAGCCCCCGCATGACTTCATCCCGCTCCCGCCAGCCTGGCAACGGCCGGCAATTCGCTTCGGCCAGCCAGGTAGCGGAACTGGCCGGCGTTTCACGCTCTGCCGTATCGCGCGCTTTCACACCTGGCGCCAGCATTTCCGAACAGGCTCGCGAACGCGTCATGCAGGCGGCCCAGCAACTGGGCTACCAGGTCAATGATCTCGCCCGCGCTCTGCTGCATAACCGCAGCCGCCTGGTCGGCCTGGTTGTCACCAACCCTGAAGAAGGCTTCCGGGCGCACCTGACTGCCGCGCTGACACAGCGGCTGGTCGGCCAGGGCTGGACCCCCATCGTCATCAATACCGGCAAAAGCGCCGAAGAACTGCTGGCGGCGCAGCGCGCCCTGCTGGGCTACCGGGCCGATGCGACGGTAGTCCTGTCCGGTTCGCCGCCCAGCTCCCTGGTTGACCTGGCACGCCGCAACGGCCAGGCCCTGATTCTGCTGGGACGCGAAGAATCCGGCGCAGCGCATGTCCGCATCGACAACCGCACTGCTGCCCACCACGCCGCACACCTTTTTGCCGAGCAAGGGTATGCGCATGTTGCACTGGTCGGATCGGAATCCCGCACGCCCAGCGTCCTGGAACGTGAGAGCGGTTTTCTGCATCAAGCCCGACAGTTGGGCCTGGAAGTCCGGCATGTGCGCGGCAGCGACAGTACTTACACGGGCGGCCAGGAAGCAGCAGCGCAATTACTGCCCGGCAGCGGCCGCCTGGCAGCCTTCTGCGTCAACGACCTGATGGCCTTCGGCCTAATGGATGCTGCCCGTCACCGTTTCGGCTTGCGCGTGCCTGACGACCTTGCCATCATCGGTTTTGACGACCTGCCAGAAGCTGCCTGGAACGCCTACCAGCTCACAACATTCAGGCAAGACCCCTGGCGCATGGCAGACGCCGTTGCTGCCACGCTGGACAGCATAGAAGAAAGTGGCCTGCCTGCGACAAATAGCGGCAGCGCGACCATTTCCTTGCCCGCCCCGCTGGTCGCACGAGCCAGCTTTCCCTGCGGAAACCGCCCCACGCCACAGCCAGAATAAGCAACAAGCCCTGCTCAGTTCATCACAGCCAAAATAAACCACTAGCCCATGCCTCAGCTCATCAGCACGACTTCCCAAGTTCAACCGGACAGCCTGCAAGCACGCCACGCATTCCTGCTCCCACTCATCGTCCAGGCCGGCGAACTGGCGCTGGACTATTTCCGGCGCGTGCACACCCTGGCGGTGGATCGCAAGACCAGCGGCCAGGACGTTGCCAGCGCAGCAGACCGGGACGTCGAGCAATTCCTGCGTGAACGGCTGAGCCAGGCCTTTCCCGAAGACGGCTATCTAGGGGAAGAATATGGCCCACAGGCCGGCACCAGCGGCTACCGCTGGGTCATCGACCCGATAGACGGCACCAGCTGCTTCCTGCATGGCCTGCCGGACTGGTGCATTTCGGTGGCGCTGGCGCATGATGGCGGCACAGATCTGGCCAGCCCAACGCCGCTCCCCCTTGCGACAAACGTCACGCCTGGCCCTGCGGCAGCACATGACAGGCAAGATGACTCGCACGGCGCCACGGCCCTGCCTCGCGCTATTGCCGGCGCCATTTACCTACCTTGCACCCAGGAACTGTTCCATGCGCAGGCGGGCGGGCCGGCATGGCGCAACGACAGCATCATCCACGTCGCGGACAACGCCAGCCTGCAGCAGGACCTGATCGGTGTCGGCGCCAGCCTGCGCCTCCCCCCGGCAAGTGTCAGTGGCTTCCTGGAACGCCTGCTGAGCGCCGGCGGCATGTTCTACCGCAACGGTTCCTGCGCCAGCATGCTGTGCCACGTCGCCTGCGGGCGCCTGGCCGCCTACTACGAACCGCACATCTACCCGTGGGACTGCCTGGCCGGGCTGTGCATCATCGAAGCCGCCGGCGGCTGGTATGCGCCAACCCCGGTTACCCGACTGGCGGCACAAGGCAGCCCGGTGCTGGCAGGCGCGCCCGGCGTGCGGCAAGCGCTGGAAGCCTTGGCTTATGCCGGTTTAAGCCAGTGAATGTCAAGGAAGCCGCTACCGTCCGACAGCCAGCGCCAAACGACATGTAGACCTACATCACAAGATCCGGCGCATCCATTGGCGTGTTGCGGCGCACGGCGTGGTCAGCTTCGGAGGACAGAATGGCCGCTTCCGGTTGGCGATGGCAGGCTTGTACTGCCGGGTCGTTTTCGTCACCGCCATTCAGAAGGGGGCAACGGGCGAATAGCGCAGCCACCCAATCGGAAAAGGCACGCACCTTGGGTGAAAGCTGGCGGCTTTGCAGGTACAGCAAGGAAATAGGAATGGGGGAAGGCTTCCACTGCGGCAGCACTTCCACCAATTCACCATTCAGCAGGTGCGGCAGGGCCAGAAACCGTTGTGTCTGAATCAGGCCAAAGCCTTGCACGCCGCACTTCAGATGCGCCAGCCAATCATTGACGGAAACAATGCCTGGCACATCCACCTGCCGCTCCTCGCCCTCAACGATGAAATCCCACGCGCAGTTGCGTCCGGAGGCGCAAAAATAGTGCACGGCATGGTGATCCTGCAAATCTTCCAGGCGCTGCGGCACGCCATGGCGTTCGATATACGCCGGCGCCGCGCACGTGGCCGCTTGCACGATGCCGATACGACGTGCCACCAGGCTGGAGTCTTCAAGCTGCCCATAGCGGATCACGCAATCTACGGCATCCTGAACCAGGTCGACATGCCGGTCTCCGAGACCAATCACCAGCTCGACATCAGGGTACTGGGTATGGAACTCGCACAGCGAGGGCAACAGTATCTGGTGGCCGATGGAAGGCGGAACATCCACCCGCAGACGCCCCTGCGGACGTGACGCGGCATCCTGCAGGCAGGCCTCGGTTTCCTCCACTTCCGCCAGGATGCGCGTGCTGTGCCGATAGTAGGCCGCGCCATCCGGCGTCAAGCTGATACGCCGCGTCGTGCGGTTCAGGAGGCGCACACCCAGGTGGCGCTCAAGGTTCTGGATGATGGTGGTGACCGTGGTACGCGGCAGAGCCAGCCTGTCGGCAGCACGCGTAAAGCTGTTGGTTTCAACAACCCCCACGAAAACCTGCATGGCCTGGAAGCGGTCCATGGTCATTCCCGGTAAACGAATTGGCGCCAGCATAACCTGGAACATTCGCCGATTGTTCGAATTTACCGACTAGTGTTACCCAAAACACACTGTTTATCCGAAGCAGCAAAGTGGACAAAATTCCACCATTCAAAAAAACCCTGCCCACTGCTGCATCGCAGCAAAGGCCAGTGCTTCCATGGCAGGCCTGGCGCGGCAGCTGCGTTTCTCGTCCATTCTTGCTCAAGGAAAACCCATGACGGTCCATCGTCTCCGCTACGCCGCGCTCGTTCTGGCCGCCGCGCTGGTTGCCACTGGCAGCTACCTTGCGTTCGGCCCATCGCCAGGTGCAGGCACGGCCCAGGCACAGCCAGCACCGCCTGCCGGTGCACCGGTAGATGTCGCGCCCGCGTTCACGCGTTCCATCGTCGATTGGCAACGCTATTCCGGCCGGCTCGAAGCCATCGAACATGTCGAAGTACGCCCACAGGTGTCGGGCACGCTCACCCGCATCCACTTCAAGGATGGCGCGCTGGTCAGGAAAGGCGATGATCTGTTCACCATAGACCCGCGCCCCTACGCCGCCGAAGTGGACCGGGCTTCCGCCCAACTGGCCGCCGCACGCGCACGCGTGTCGTACACCGCATCAGAACTGGCGCGCGGCAAGCGCCTGATGTCCGAAAACGCCATCGCACGGCGCGACTTCGAAGAAAAGGAAAATGCCGCACGCGAGGCAGCCGCCAACCTGCAGGCCGCGCAAGCCGCCCTGGATACCGCCCGCATCAACCTGGGCTACACACGCATCACCGCCCCAATGGATGGCCGTGTCTCGCGCGCCGAAGTCACCGTGGGCAATGTGGTCTCGGCAGGAGGCACCGCCCAGCCGCTGACAAGCCTGGTTTCCGTGGCACGCATCTACGCAGCCTTCGACGTGGACGAACAAACCTTCCTGCGCTACGTGAACCCCAGCCGCGCCACCGGTGCTGAGGTAGCGGTAGAACTGGGCCTTGCAAACGAAGACGGCTATTCACGCTCAGGCACCGTGCAATCCGTGGACAACCAGCTCGATACCAGTTCAGGCACCATCCGCGTACGCGCGGTGTTCGACAACCCCGACGGGCTGCTGCTGCCCGGCCTCTACGCCCGCATCCGCCTGGGCGGCAGCGCGCCGCACGACGCCACCCTGATCGAAGAGCGCGCCATCGGTACCGACCAGAACCGACGCTTCGTGCTGGTCGTCGATGACAACAACCGGGCCAGCTACCGCGAAGTCAGGCTGGGCGCGAATATCGGCCCGCTGCGCGTCGTGGAACAGGGCCTGGCGCCTGGCGAACGCATCGTGGTCAACGGCCTGCAGCGGGTACGCCCTGGCGACACGGTTGCCCCCAAGCTCATCTCCATGGATGCCGGACCTGAGGCGGTACTCACGGCCTCGGCCACCCTGAACGAAACGGCGCAAGCCGCCACGGCTTCGTCGAAGTAAGCGCCGCCAGGAACCTCCATGAATATTTCCCGATTCTTCGTCGACCGGCCCATTTTCGCCGGCGTACTTTCGGTCCTGGTCCTGCTGGGCGGCCTGCTGGCCATGTTCCAGCTGCCGATTTCCGAATACCCCGAAGTCGTACCGCCGTCTGTCGTGGTGCGCGCGCAGTACCCCGGCGCCAACCCGAAAGTCATCGCCGAAACCGTGGCTTCGCCGCTGGAGCAATCCATCAATGGCGTCGAAGACATGATGTACATGCAGTCGCAGGCCAACAGCGACGGCAGCCTCACCTTGACGGTGTTCTTCAGTCTGGGCGTGGACCCCGACAAGGCCCAGCAACTGGTGCAGAACCGCGTCGCGCAGGCCCTGCCCCGGCTGCCGCAGGACGTGCAGAGGCTGGGCGTCACCACCGTGAAAAGCTCGCCCACCCTGACGCTGGTGGTGCACCTCATTTCCCCGGACGAGCAGTACGACGCCACGTACCTGCGCAACTACGCCATTCTCAACGTGAAAGACCGCCTGGCGCGCATCTCCGGCGTGGGCGAAGTCGCTGTGTGGGGCGCGGGCGACTATGCCATGCGAGTCTGGCTCGACCCGCAGAAGGTCGCCCAGCGCGGCCTGACTGCCATGGATGTAATCAACGCCATACGCGAACAGAACGTACAGGTTGCCGCCGGCACCATCGGCGCTTCGCCCAATGACGGCAACGTTCCCATGCAGTTTTCCGTGAATGCGCACGGCCGCCTGCAAAGCGAAACCGAGTTCGGCGAAATCATCCTCAAAACCTCGGCTGGCGGCGCCGTCACACGACTGGCAGACGTGGCGCGGGTGGAACTGGATGCCCAGGAATACGCCTTGCGCTCGCTGCTGGACAACCGCTCTGCCGTCGGCATGGGCGTCATGCAATCACCCGGTTCAAATGCACTGGAAGTCTCCAGCCAGGTCCGCGCAGCCATGGAGGAAATGGCGCAGGACTTCCCGCCTTCGGTGGAGTACCGCATCGAGTACGACCCCACGCAGTTCGTGCGCGCCAGCATCAAGGCCGTGGTGCATACGCTGCTGGAAGCCATCGCGCTGGTCGTGCTGGTCGTCATCATCTTCCTGCAAACCTGGCGCGCCTCCATCATTCCGCTGTTGGCCGTGCCGGTTTCCATCATCGGCACCTTCGGCCTGCTTCTGATGTTCGGCTATTCGATCAATGCCCTGTCGCTATTCGGCATGGTGCTGGCGATAGGCATCGTGGTGGATGATGCCATCGTGGTGGTAGAAAACGTCGAACGCAACATCGCCGCAGGACTGTCACCCCGGGACGCAACCTATCGCGCCATGCAGGAGGTCAGCGGCCCCATCATCGCTATCGCACTGACGCTGTGCGCGGTCTTCGTACCGCTGGCGTTCATGACCGGGCTGACAGGCCAGTTCTACAAGCAATTCGCCATGACCATCGCCATCTCGACGGTGATCTCGGCCTTCAACTCGCTCACGCTGTCGCCCGCGCTGTCCGCGCTGCTGCTCAAGGGACACCATGACGCCCCGGATGCGCTCACGCGCATCATGAACCGCCTGTTCGGGCCGTTCTTCCGCTGGTTCAACGGTTTCTTCGGCCGCAGTTCAGACCGCTACGCCAACGGCGTCACCGGTGTCATCCGCCGCAAATCAGCCTCCATGGCGGTGTACGCCGTGCTGCTGGCAGCGACAGTCCTGGTCGGCAATGCCGTGCCTGGCGGTTTCGTGCCTGCGCAGGACAAGCAATACCTGATCGGCTTCGCGCAACTGCCCAATGGCGCCTCGCTCGATCGTACAGAAGCCGTCATCCGTCGCATGAGCGAAATCGCCCTGGCACAGCCCGGCGTCAAAAGCACCATTGCCTTCCCGGGGCTGTCGATCAACGGCTTCACCAACAGCTCCAGCGCCGGCATCGTGTTCGTCACCCTGGACGAATTCGACGAACGCGGCAGCCCTGATCTGACGGGCGACGCCATCGCTGCCGCGCTGAACCAGCAGTTCGGGGAAATCAAGGGATCGGTGGTTGCAGTCTTCCCGCCCCCGCCCATCCTGGGCCTGGGTACGCTGGGCGGATTCAAGCTGCAGATCGAAGACAGGGGCGCACAGGGCTACGAAGCGCTGGACCAGGCCACCCAGGCCTTCGTCGCCAGGGCGGCGCAAACGCCAGAACTGGGCCCGACGTTCTCGAACTACCAGGTCGCCGTCCCGCAGATCGACGTTGACCTGGACCGAGTCAAGGCGCGCCAGTTGGGCGTTCCCGTCACTGATGTATTCGACACCATGCAGGTCTATCTGGGCTCGATGTACGTCAACGACTTCAACATTTTCGGCCGCGTCTTCCAGGTACGCGCCCAGGCCGATGCGCCCTTCCGTGCCCACCCCGAGGACATCCTGCAGTTGAAGACCCGCAACACCGACGGCGACATGGTGCCCCTGTCGTCGCTGGTCACTGTCAAGCAAAGCTTCGGGCCGGAAATGGTGGTGCGCTACAACGGCTACGCGGCTGCCGACATCAACGGCGGCCCGGCGCCTGGGTTCTCGACCAACCAGGCCCAGGATGCAGCGGCGCGCATCGCAGCGGAAGTCCTGCCGCGCGGCTTCCAGATCGAGTGGACCGACCTGGCCTACCAGCAGATGCTGGCTGGCAACGCAGGCCTGTGGGTCTTCCCCATCAGCGTACTGCTGGTCTTCCTGGTACTCGCCGCGCTGTATGAAAGCCTGACGCTGCCGCTGGCCGTCATTCTGATCGTGCCCATGAGCGTCCTGGCGGCCTTGACCGGCGTCTGGCTGACTGGCGGCGACAACAACGTCTTCACCCAGATCGGGCTGATGGTGCTGGTCGGCCTATCGGCCAAGAACGCCATCCTCATCGTGGAGTTCGCCCGGGAACTGGAAATGAGCGGCAGCTCACCGGTAGAAGCCGCCATCGAAGCCAGCCGCCTGCGCCTGCGGCCCATCCTCATGACGTCCATTGCCTTCATCATGGGCGTGGTGCCTCTGGTGCTTTCCACCGGCGCGGGTGCGGAAATGCGCCAGGCCATGGGCATCGCCGTGTTCTTCGGCATGCTGGGTGTCACCCTGTTCGGCCTGTTCCTCACCCCCGTGTTCTACGTCCTGCTGCGCAAGCTCGGCAAAGGCCCGCTGCACAGCGCCAACAAGCACGCCCCCATCATTCATCACCAGGAGCCAGCCCCCATGCCTTCCCAGGCCAGCCAAGGAGGCCAGCCATGACCATGCGCCCCTCCATTACCCATGGTTCCGCCATGCTCGCCTTGCTGCTGACGCTGGCAGCGTGCGCGACAGGCCCGCAATACCAGCGCCCAGAAATCAGCACGCCGGCAGCCTACAAGGAAGCGGCCCCAAGTGCAGCCGGCCTGGATGGCCACGCCAGCGGCACCTGGCAGGCGGCCCGCCCGGCCGATGATGCCCTGCGTGGCGAATGGTGGAAAATCTTCAACGACCCCACGCTGGATGCCCTGGAAACCCAGGCCTTGCAAGCCAACCAGGACCTGCACGCCGCAGCGGCCAGGCTGGCACAGGCACGCGCCTTGGTACGCGACGCACGCGCCAGCCTGGCCCCCAGCCTGGATGCTGGCGCAGGCCCCTTGCGCCAGCGTAGCTCCCCTGTCTCGCAGGGGCAGGCCGACGACGGTGCCGCCAGTACCAGCACACTCTGGCGAGCGCAGGCATCTCTCGCGTATGAAGCCGACCTGTTCGGGCGCGTCGCGTCGGAAGTGGATGCAGCCAACGCCGATGCCCAGCAAAGCGCAGCGCTCTACCGCTCCGTCCTGCTGGCCCTGCAGGCCGATGTCGCCGCCGGCTACTTCAGGTTGCGTGAACTCGATGGCCAGTTGCACATCTACCGCGAGACGGTCGATTTACGCCGCGCCTCGCTGGACCTGATAAAACAGCGCTACGAGGCTGGCGATATCGGCGAACTGGACCTGGCGCGCTCGCGCACCGAACTGGAATCCACCCGTGCCGAAGCGGTAGGCATCGAGCGCCAGCGCAGCACGGCGGAACATGCGCTGGCCGTCCTGCTGGGCCAGGCACCAGCAGAGTTCGATATGCCTGCGCAGCCCCTGGCGCGCACCATCATCGACATTCCTGCCGGCCTGCCCTCCACATTGCTGGAGCGGCGGCCCGACATCGCTGCTGCCGAACGCGCCATGGCCGCTGCCAATGCCCGTATCGGCGTGGCCAGCGCCGCCTTCTTCCCGCGCCTGGAAATCACGGCAGCCGGCGGTTTCGAATCCTCTGAGTTGGGCAACCTGCTGCAATGGTCCAGCCGTACTTTCCTGCTGGGACCACTGGTGGGCACGGCACTCTCCCTGCCTATCTTCGATGGCGGCCGCCGCCAGGCCAGCCTGGACCGCGCCCAGGCCATCTATGAAGAAGACGTGGCCAACTACCGCCAGACCGTGCTTAACGCGTTTCGTGAAGTCGAGGACCACCTGGCCAGCCTGCGCCTGCTGCATGGCCAGACCGAAGCACAGGATGCCGCGCAGCAAGCGGCGGAACGCGCAGCCAGGCTATCGCAGGTCATGTACGTGGAAGGCGCCATCAGCTACCTGGACGTGATCGAAGCGAACCGCGCGGTGCTGCAACAGCAGCGCAAGACGATGCTGCTGGATGGCGAAAGGATACAGGCAACCGTGGGTTTGATACGGGCGCTTGGGGGAGGCTGGGGAAACTGAGCCCAACAGACTGCCCGCCCCCCCCTGGCTGATGCCAGGCATCGACCACCGGGACGCTTTCAATGCCGCCCCGGTGGTCGAGGTCACAACATCACGAAATCACGCATGTGTCGGCAAGATCCCCCCCGTCAATCAATTTCAGGCGTGTACGCCGTCACCCGATTGCCCGGATCGAGCTAGCGCAAGGGGCCGAACATGCGCGCCATCACGCCGTCCCGCAATACCACGCGATGCCATAGTGCCATGGCGATATGGCCGCCGATCAATGCCAGCAGACACCAGGCCAGTACGCCATGCAGGGCATTGCCCGGTGCCATCATCCAGTCAACCTTCGCGCCAGTGGCCGGCAATACCTGCCAACCCCAGACATTCAGCCCCCGGCCTGAACCATAGGCGCGCAGGCCGGCAAGCAGTGGCACCATCAGCATCAACAGGTAGAGCATGCCGTGCCCCAGGCGGGCCGCCAGCGCCTGCCAGCCCTGCCCCTGCGGCGGCCGATGGCGCAGATTGCCACCCGCCCATATCAGCCGCACAGCCAGCAGCATCAACAACAAGGTACCCACCGGCGCATGCGTGCCGACAAAAAAAGCCGCCAGCGGGGTGCGCCCCTGCGACAGCTTGATCGCCATGCCCAGGAATTGCCAGGCAAACAGCAAGGCCATGGCGCCATGCAACACTCTGGTGACCAGGCCATAACGGCGCCTGTCGTCTACCCATTGACCGGCCTTCTCCCCCATTTCCCCCATTTTCCCTATTTCCCCCATTACCCTGCAATTTTTCCGTATGCCAGCGTGCAGGCACAGTTGGCTGACAACCAGCGGCTGGTGCGCCCCCCGCCCCAGACGCCGGCCATGATTCGAAAGCCCTACAATGCTACCAGCCTTCGCCATGCAACGTTTCCATGCCACACCGCGCAGACCCCTTAGCCGTTCATCTTTCGCCTTTCCTGCTGGAGCAACTGTTCCTGCAGGCACCGGCACTATCGGGTGAAGCAGCGCGGGAGATGGCCCAAGCCTATCTTTCCGGGGCAGCCCCCTTGACGCCCGAGGCGCTGGCCGCGATCTACCGCCAGTTGGCCACGGACATGGCGGATGAACATCTGGGCCTGTTCCTGCGCCCGGCCAGGCCCGGTACCCTCAAGTTCCTGATGCTGGGCCTGCTGGACGCGCCAACCCTGGGGGTCGCGCTGCACCGCTATACCCACCTGTTTCACATCCTGTTCGACGATTTCCGCCTGCGCCTGCGGCGCGACGCCACCCTGGCGCATATCAGTGTGCATGCCACGGAGGGCCACCGCATGCCGGACGAGGCCGGCCAGTTCCTGCTGCTCAAACTGACCCACGGCATTGCCTCGTGGCTGATCGCCGATGACCTGCCGCTGACGCTGCTGCATTTCTCTTTTGGCGCCGGGCTACGCGCGCAGGACTATATCCAGCTCTTCCATGGGGTTCCGCAGTTCGAGCAGGAACGGCCGCAACTCTCGTTTGCACGCGACTACCTGGAGCTGCCCATCCGGCGCCGCAAGCCGGAACTGCGCAGTTTTCTCGCGCGCGCCCCGCTGGACTGGCTGCATACGACCCAGGGTCACGGGTTGGTCAGCCGGGAAGTCAGGCGCGTGCTGACGGCCGCACTGCCGGACATGCCCTCGTTGGAAATCGTGGCCCAGCGGCTGGGGCTGTCTTCCCGCACCCTTTGCCGTCGCCTCAGCGAAGAAGGTCATACCTTCCAAGGTATCAAGAACGGCCTGCGGCGCGATATCGCGATCCAGCGCATCGCCATGACGGACAAGCCGATTGCGGATATCGCGCTGGAACTGGGCTTTGACGATCCCAATACGTTCTACCGCTCCTTCCGTCGCTGGACCGGCCACACACCAGGACACTACCGGCAAGGCCCGGGCGTCCCGGACAACAATACACAGGCACCGCAAGCGCAAAAAAGCCAGGCCTGAGCCTGGCGCGACAGCCTGCCTGATTCGCCCGGCCAGCGGGCGTGATCAGTTGAAGGTTGTGTAGGCCTTGTAGATAGCGGCGAACAGCACGCCCATCAGGCTGATGCCCAGCAGGGCCAGCCCAACATTGCGGTCGCGCAGGCCGAAACCGAAGATGAACAGAATGATGCTGGCGACGAAAATAATCAGCAAAGTGCCGTTGGTCATGATTCCCTACCTATCCTTGGCGTCGGCCGCTGCCGACTGTCACGGCAAGCATACCTCGCCGCTGGCGCCATCGCTTGACCTGGCTCAAACCCCAGCGCCGGCCCCTCACCTGCCTGCCAGCAAGCGCATCCCGCAGGCGTCCCCCAGGTGTTGGCACCCGCTTTTCAGGGCTTTCAAGGCCACTAGAAGCGCCGATTGCACCGCCCCGGTTGCGTTTCGTCACACGCATCATTTTTAACGGCCTGAATCGTTATTTTCGATTAAAGACAAAATATTTTTCTTAAGTCGGGAATTATTTCACTGCATTACAATCCAACACCCTAAAATCGCTCGCCAGGCCGATACATATCCCCGCCAGCGATTTTTTTGTTTCTTATTTTCGTTTGTATCTGCATGCCGATCACATTCTCTGTGATGCGTGGCGTGTCCTATCCCCTCTTGCTGTCTTTCCCGACTTAACAGCCAGGACCCTGCATTCATGCTGAAACTGACCGTCCGATTTCTCATCGCCAGTCTGATCCTTTTCCTTGTTTCCCGTACCGGCCTGGCGCTATGGCAATGGGATCGCGTCAGCGCAGTCCAGGATTTCTGGCGCATCTGGCTTGGCGGCCTGCGCATCGACCTGGCGATGCTGGGCATGCTGGCCGCATTGCCCCTGTTTCTGTCACCCTGGCTCGGCCACAGCCCGCGCGCCACACGCTGGACCGCCATCTGGTTCCGTGTCTGCTGGCTGCTGCTGGCCATCATGGAAGCTGCCACGCCGCAGTTCCTGGCTGAATACGACACTCGTCCCAATCGCCTCTTCTTCATCTACCTCGTCTACCCCGAGGAAGTGCTGTCCATGCTCTGGACAGGCTACAAGCTCAGTGTCGGCGGCGCCATCATCGGTGTGGCCGCCATGTTGTGGATAGGCTTCAAGCTGTTTCCGCTCAATGCCCTGCCCGACGCCCGGCGCGCCTGGGGCTGGCGTCCCGTGCTCAGCGTGGTGTTCGCCGCACTCGCCTTCATTTCCATTCGAGGCACGCTACAGCACCGCCCCATCAATCCATCCACTGTGGCCTTCGCCAACGATGCCATGGTCAATGCGCTCGCGCTGAACTCCTTCTACAGCGTGACCTATGCCGCCTACCGGATGAAGGATGAGCGCTCGGCGGAATCCCTCTATGGCGACATGGCGCCCGAAGAGGCCATCGCGATCGTACGCACCACCGCTGATCTGCCGGCTACGCCGGACAATCCAGCGATTCCCACGCTGCACCGGCAGCAAGCCAGCCTCACCGTAGACAAGCCCCGCAACCTGGTGCTCATCGTCGAGGAGAGCCTGGGGGCGCAGTTCGTCGGCAGCCTGGGCGGCCAGAACCTGACGCCTGAGCTTGATGCCCTCGCCCAGGAAGGCTGGTTCTTTACCCGTACCTATGCCACAGGCACGCGCTCGGTACGCGGCCTGGAAGCCCTGACCACGGGGTTCCCGCCCACTCCGGCCGAAGCCGTCGTCAAGATGCCCAATGCGCAGACCGGCTTTTTCACGCTGGCCGAACTGCTGGGCCGCCAGGGCTACGGTTCCCGTTTCCTGTATGGCGGCGAAGCCCACTTCGACAACATGCGCGGCTTTTTCCTGGGCAATGGCTTCGATGAGGTCGTCGACCTGCCACGCTTTTCCACCAAGCCTGAATTCGTTGGCTCCTGGGGCGCGTCCGACGAAGACATGTTCAAGGAACTGGACCACCTGCTGATGCAGCAGCGCGGCAAGCCGGAATTCATCCTGGCCTTCTCTGTCTCCAATCATTCGCCCTGGGAATATCCTGAAGGCCGCATCACCCCCGATGGAGAACCCGATACCGTGGAAAATACGGTGCGTTATGCCGACTGGGCGCTGGGCCGCTTCTTCGAGACCGCCCGCACCCGCCCGTACTGGGACGACACCGTTTTCCTCGTGGTGGCCGACCACGATGCCCGCGTCTACGGCGCAACCGACATTCCGGTAGAACGCTTCCATATCCCGGCCCTGATCCTCGGCGGCAGCATCGCACCGCGTACTGACGACAGGCTGATCAGCCAGATCGACCTGCCGCCTACGCTGCTGTCGCTGATCGGCATTTCCAGCGAACATCCGATGATAGGCAGCGACCTGACGGTGCGCAGCCCAGGCCGCGCCATCATGCAGTTTGGGGACAACTATGGCTACTTGCGCGGCGACCAGCTGCTGGTGCTGCGGCCCAACCGCGACCCCCAGCAATACCGCTGGACGCCCGAGGGTCAGGAAGCCGTCAGCACCGACAGTGAACTCGCACATATAGCACGAGGGCATGTGGTCTGGCCCAGTTGGGCCTACCGGGAGCGCAGCTATCACTTGCCAGCGCAATGATCCGTGCTAATATCCGCCGCAGTAATGGGGAGTAGCCTACTTCCGCCCCAGGAAGCGCACGCGTCAACATACTCGGTGATATCACCGTGGCGCGTGCAGCCATAGCGCTCGGCGAGACCATGAACACAACAGCCGGGTAGTCGTCGGGCCTGTCTGTTGTGTCCTGGTTTCCGACACACGCTATGGTGCCCAATGAACTTCGCCTCCACCCTTCTTCTCGCACTCGCCATGTCCACCGACGCCTTTGCCGTCGCTGTCGGAAAAGGCGCCGCCCTGCATAAACCCCGCCTGACCGAAGCCATGCGCGTCGGCCTGATTTTTGGCGTGGTCGAAGCCATTACCCCGCTGATCGGCTGGCTGCTGGGCCGGGCGGCGGCACCCTACATCGAACGCTGGGACCATTGGGTCGCCTTTGCCCTGCTGCTGGCACTGGGCATGCACATGATCTGGCGCAGCTTCCATCCCGCCGTACCGAGCACCAGCGAGGCCTGTGTGCGGCGTGGCCGCCAAAGCTTCTGGGCGCTGGCGCTGGCAGGCCTGGCCACCAGCATAGATGCCATGGCCGTCGGGGTCAGCCTGGCCTTCATCGACGCCAGCATCGTCTCCACCTCGGTCATGATCGGGCTGGCCACCATGACCATGGTTACGCTGGGCGTCATGCTCGGCCGTGTTCTCAAGCGCCTGGCCGGCCACTGGGCCGAATGCGCCGGCGGCGTGATCCTGATCCTCGTCGGCCTGAGCATCGTCTACGAACACGTGGCGCATTAATGCGCGTGCGGCAGAAGCCCTGCCGCCACCAAGGGACTTCGCCAGCCCAGCCAGACAGATGCGCTATTCTTGAATCCATCTTCTCCTCTCGCCGGCAGACCGGAAACATGGATGCGGGCCGCGCCGCCGCGTCAGCCCCCGTTTTTCCAGTTTCATTTTCTGCCCGCCTTCTTCCTTCTGCCTGTTCGCTACCATGACCTGTCATTCCTGTTTCGACGCCATCCTGTTTGATTGCGATGGCGTACTCGTAGATTCCGAACCCATCACTCATCGCGTACTGGCTGAAATGCTGGCAGAGCAAGGCTGGGCCATTAGCCTGGAAGACGCTTCGCGCATTTTCACGGGCAAGACGGTGCGCGACGAATCCGCCCGCATCAGCGCCCATACCGGCAAGCCAGTGACCGATGCCTGGCTGGCTGAATTCTGGCAGCGACGCAACGTCGCGCTGGAAAACGAACTGGTGGAAATCACGGGGGCCGGCCAGGCAGTACGCACCTTGCACCAGGCGCTCGATGGACGCATTGCCGTTGCCTCCGGCGCGGACCGCCGCAAGGTCGAATTGCAACTGCGCAAGACCGGCATGTTCGATTACTTTCAGGAACGCATTTGCAGCGGCCATGAGCAACCGCGCAACAAACCCTTTCCCGACGTCTATCTGGCCGCCGCCAAGATGCTGGGTGCGGACCCTGCGCGCTGCGTCGTCGTCGAGGATACGGTGACAGGTACTCAGGCAGGCGTGGCCGCAGGCGCTACCGTTTTCGGCTACAGCCCTGGCGGCCTGGGGCATAGCACGGCCCAGGACCTGCTGGATGCCGGTGCCAGCAGGATCTTCAGGGACATGGCCGAATTGCCCGCCCTGGTTGCCGCCGGCGCCTGATTCATTCCCAACCCGTAAGCCCGGACCTTCCCGCCTGCGTTCCGGCTTCCTCTACTCCGCCCCGGAGCTCCTATGCCTGCCCTGTTCCAAGCGTTTCAACTCAAAGACGTCACCTTGCGCAACCGTGTTGTCGTGCCGCCCATGTGCCAGTACCAGGCCGTGGATGGCCTGGTGAATGACTGGCACCAGGTTCATTACGCCGGGCTGGGACGCGGCGGCGCCGGGCTGGTGATTGTCGAAGCCAGCGCGGTGTCCCCGGAAGGCCGTATCACCCCGGGCTGTACCGGCATCTGGTCCGACCGCCATGCGGCCGCACTCGCTCCGATTGCCGCCGCCATCAAGGCTGGCGGTGCGGTTCCGGGCATTCAGATTGCCCACGCCGGCCGCAAGGCCAGCGCCAACCTGCCCTGGGAAGGAGACGATCACATCCCGGAAGGCGACCGCCGTGGCTGGCAGACCATCGCCCCATCGGCGATTCCTTTCGGCGAACACCTGCCCAAGATGCCACGTGCCATGACAACCGATGACATCGCACGCGTACGCCAGGATTTCGCCGATGCCGCCCGACGTGCCCGTGATGCCGGTTTCGAATGGCTGGAACTGCATTTCGCACACGGCTACCTGGGACAAAGCTTTTTTTCGCCGCACAGCAACCAGCGCCAGGACCAGTACGGCGGCAATGCAGACAACCGCAACCGCTTCCTGATCGAGACCCTGGAAGCCGTGCGGGCCGTATGGCCGGAACACCTGCCGCTGACCGCGCGTTTCGGCGTCATTGAATACGATGGCCACGACGAACAAACCCTGGCCGACGCTATCGTGCTTGCCCGAAAATTCAAAGATGCCGGCCTGGATCTGCTGAGCGTCAGTGTCGGCTTCACCGTACCGGATACCCACATTCCCTGGAAGAGCCGTGGCTTTCTGGTGCCTGTCGCCGAACGCGTGCGGCGTGAGGCTGGCCTGCCCGTCTCCAGCGCCTGGGGGCTGGACGACCCGGCCCTGGCGGAACGCACCATTGCCCAAAAACAGCTGGATCTGGTTCAGGTCGGCAAGGCCCACCTGGCCAATCCGCACTGGGCCTTTGCCGCAGCCCGGGAACTGGGGCAAGAACATGCGGCATCGCTACTGCCACCGTCCTACGGCTACTGGTTGCAACGCTACTGAGCCGGCAGCCTGCCCGTCAATCCGCCAGACTGACGGACAGGCTGCCGGCGTCATGCCAGCTTCCGCTGGCAGCCCACTGTCCATGGGAGCCCGGTGTTCCGCATGTCCCACAGGTCCCGCGTGGCGGGTGTGCGGAATATGGGCAGCATATTGAGCCTACGGTGAGTCCGGCCCCAGGCGGATGTGGATCACTTCACTTGCAGATTCAGGCGCAGATGCAGGCACAGCCATGGCAGGACCCGTGCTGGCCGGGTTCACGTGTGCTGCCTCAGCCTGGCTTTCCTGCACGGGCAAAGGCGTGCGTACGGGCACCCCATGCCCTGCTTCCCGTGCCTGGATATCTTCATGCAAAATGCGCCGCAATTCCAGAATGGCAGCAGCGGTCTCCTGCACGCTGTGCCCGCTGACAATCACCTTTTCCGACACGGCGCCAGGCAGATGGGCGCTCCGATATGGAACAACGCCATCGTCCGTCTCTTCCAAAGGCCCTTCTGCCTGCTGGCGGCCGATGATGGAGTGATAGCGCACAGTATTGGAAAGCGGCAGCGCGGCAGCTGCCCGGACAAAGGTGTCCTGCTCATTGAGATTATCTATGCTGGTCGGCATGCCTGCCGGGCCGCTGCCCGCCAGCGTGCCATTGGACGCCCGCGCCTGCAGCGCATCATCAAAATTCTCGAGAATGGTCAGCGGCAGACGGATGAAGCTGGCGATCCAGCGCACCAGCCTGTGCGCAGCGACGGGCGTGCCACGATGCGGTGCGGCGATGAAGACCGCCCGTTCCACCCCGGGGAAAGGCTGAAAACGCAACATGCGATCTACTTTGGGCCGCAGGCGCTCGAGGCGTGCCGGCTCCATCGGATGTTCCTTCAGCGCCCAGTCCCATAACTGTTCGTCGGCGGAAGAAATCATCATGCGGGAAATCATTCCGCCCATGCTGTGCCCGACCAAAACCAGGCCGCTGGATGCAGTGGTCGTGCCTTCCGGGTCAAAATGCTGCAAGGTCCGCTCCAGCAGGCGACGGATGGCGGCATGGTTGAAGATCAGCGGAAGGTTGGTCGGATAATAGACCTGCCAGACCTGAAACTCGCTACGCAGCGCTTCGTCGCCAATGATTTCATTGGCGACATTGACCCAGGCCTCGGGGCTGCTGGCCAGCCCATGCAGCATCAGGAGAATGCGGCGGTCCGGGTCATAGGGTTGCATCATGTAGAGATGCGGCCGGTCTATGCCGTCCTCCCGCCCGAACAGATTGCGCAGGGACTGGCGACTGAATCCCGAACGTGCCAGCCAGAGGCCGTAGCCGGCAGTAAAGTTGCCCGCCAGCGGCACATGCTGGCCATTGAATGACAGTTCGCGCTCGACCAGTGGATCATGCACGCTGATATCCACTTCATGTGTGGCCAGCACCTCGTCTAGCGTCGTGCCTGCATAGCGGAACACCACGGTGATATTGGGCGACGGCATTTCGCTCCAGGCATTGGCGTACCTGCCCTGGGCGCCGGCTTGCGCAGTATTCGCAGTATCCGGCGCAGTGTCGGGCGTCACCGCGGGCACCGGCGCACCCAGCCGTACCCTGCGCTGCGCCTTGCTGCCCCCAGCCCGGCCGCGTGTCGCCTGAGCACCAGCGGGCGCCAAACCTTGCAGCCTGCTGGCGCCGTCCGCACCCGCTTCATCCCACAGGGCAGCCGCCTCGCCAGGCTGCAATGATGCAAGCGATGGTGCAACCGGCGGCGCATCCATTACTGCAACAAGCTCCGCCCCGAAACCGTCCCGCCTGTAGATACCCCTCAAACCCTGGAATGCGAGCGAAGAGGCTGGCACCAGCTCCTTCACCATCTCCACGCCCTCGGGCAGACGCACCGCCAGCCTGACCTGCAATACCCAGTCATCCAGCTTGAAGCGGGTCATGGCATTACCGGCCGAAGCCGACTGCCCCCGGTGCCCGGCAAACATACGGGCCACGGCTTCCTGTACCGCGTAGTTGTACCAATCCCGCACCTGGGTCTGTCTGTCCTCGAAGGCTCGCTCGCCAGGCGTGCGCGGCGTAAAGAACAGGTAGGCATAGGCATGGCGCGCGGCCTCCATCCAGGGCGTCAGGCCGCCAGGCCCGTTCATCCCTTCCCCATAACCCCCCTCGGCAGTGCTCATGGCCATCTGCAACCATAATTCAGACAACGCCGACATGCGGCGTTCGTCGCTAATGCCGGGCACCTGCCTGACGGCATCAATGCAGGTATGGGTGATGGTATCGGCGCAGGCCTCCTGGTCCAGGCCTGTCACGCGTATGGTCTGCGCCGTCAGCCCACTCAACTTGCCACTGGTCAGGATATCGCCACGCTGCAAGGCTATATATTCCTTGGCCGTCATCGGCTGAATGCTCACCGAGGGCTGGAACTCGCGCAGTACCCCGCAACCGCCCAGCATTGCCAGCAGGGCGACCACCGCGCCACGGCAGGCTGCCAGCCGCATCCGGCCTCGCCGCGCCACCATGGACGAACTTGCTTCCTGGCGCCTGCCCATCATTGCGCCGCCCCGCCTGTAGACGCCATGGCGGGAATCCCCTGGCGTATCGCAGCCGGAAACTCAGCCAGCGTACCGGTAAAAGCACGTGCCCGCGCAGTAATATTCCCTGCCTGGCGCAAGGTGAGGAAATCCAGCCCCGGCGTCAGCCCGCCCAACTCATAGGCATACTCATCGAAGTACCCGGACAGCAACACCCGGTAATCCAGCGGCAGGCCATCAGCGATCTGCCGCGCCAGATCCACCACAATCGTCGTGCAATTGCTCGTCAGCGTATTGTAGAAACGGGGCGTCGAACGGATGGATTGCGCTTCGTGCACATAGCCAAGAAACGCCGCCTGCAATTGCGCTGGCGTCAATGCCAGCCGATAAAGTTGCACATCTTCGCCGCGCGCATTGGTGCGGACACGGACAATATCATTTTCATCCGCAGCGATAAGCACCGCTTCATATTGCCGGAAAAATCCCGCGATGGCAGAAAACGTCTCATGACTTTCCTTGCGGATTTCCAGCGAAAAAACCAATTGCCTGCCATCGGCAAAGCCAAACGACACCAGCGTATGCGCAATCGCTGGCCCCATCCAATAGGACAGCAGCAGATCGCCCGACACCAGCTC
Source organism: Kerstersia gyiorum (assembly GCF_004216755.1). GTDB lineage: Bacteria > Pseudomonadota > Gammaproteobacteria > Burkholderiales > Burkholderiaceae_B > Kerstersia > Kerstersia gyiorum. The sequence goes on along the minus strand of NZ_SGWZ01000002.1, from coordinate 594,261 downwards.
ATCCAAGTCGTATTCGCGGGTTTCCCAGCGCGGTGTGTAATCCGTCTCGCTGCGCCAATCGAAATTGCGCACGTTGTGCAAGGTCACGTGATTGCCGTCGATGTCGGCCTCCAGCAGCTGGGCGACATCATCCGCCCAGACTCGGTCATGCGAAGGCCGCAGGTTGGCCCACCATCCCAGCACGAGCACGCCAGCCAGGAGCCCCAGGCCATAGACCCAGGCCGCCCGGCGCCGCCGACAAGCCCCACGGCAGAACACGCATAATACCGCCAGCCCCAGTGCCAACCACACAGGCATGACCACCCAGCGCCATCCCGGCACCGCCTGGTACCAGAGCGCCAGGCAGCCCCAGACAAAGAAACCAGCAATCAGGCAGGCACCCAAGGCCAGCAGCAGCCAACGCAAGGCAGTCAGCCAAGGTCCAGGCGGACGGCCAGCAGGATCGGGATGTAGAAAACAGCGCTTTGTCATGGGAGCAACTCAGGCGCGACGCCTGTGGCGCAAGGCCTGTAGCAACAGGATCCGATTTGACCATAATTGCCATCACGGCGGCGGTTCTTGAAACAGGCCGTCAACAACAAACGGGCGAGAGCCAACCGTTATGCCGACGATTGCCAAACGCTAGACACCCATGCGGTTTTTTCAGCACGCATAGGCTCAGCACTGCCTATTTGCTGACTAAACTGGTTGTTCGCGGGATAATAGCTGCGGGCGGGACAGCGGGCGGCGCGAATTTACCGACTCACGCCGCACATCGGACCGTCTTGTGCGCGTGGCCGAACGCGTGGTCACTCCGGCAGAAATCCAGCAACTGCCCGCCCTGACCAACGTATTAAGCGGCCGCCGCACCCAAGACCCGCACCGCCTTTTCCAGGCCTCGCAGGACGGTTTCGGCGACGTGTGGCGAGAAATCCGCCGGCAAATCGGCTGTCACCTCTGCAATGACCGCTGGAGTCCTGGCCAAGAGCGCTTCGATCAAAGGTTCCGCCGTAGCACCATAACCGACTTGCTGCGCCGTACTGTTGAAATGCCGGCGCTGGATACCCTGCATGGCGTAATGCCGGTTTTTGCCTAGCAAGGCCATGGCGAGCTTGATATCATGGGGCGACCATTGGTTGGGACCATTGCCCTGCACCGGATAGACGGACATCACGTCGTAAAGCGGCGCCAGCTGAAAGCGCCCGCGTGGCAACAACTGAATGCTGAAGTTTTTGGCGTGGCCATCAGGCGCGCGCAGCAACCAAAACAGCACTTGCGCCGCCATCAAGGTCTGCATGTCGGCTTGAGGGCGCACCGATTGGCGTAACGTGGCAAACAATGCCTTCAAACCCGGACCGCCCTCGCTTTCGTACTTGCGCAACGGCGAGCACGCCTCGACCTGACAGAAATCTTCCTGCGGCAAGCGCATCAGCCATTGGCCGTTAGGCGCAACGCGCCGGTCGAAGCGCTCCACCACCAATACGCGTTGGCTGCCAAACGTGGCAATCTGTGCGTTAGCCACTGGCAAGCCATACGCCTTGAGCAGCCGCAAGCATAGCCATTCGTTGTCCACCGATGTGCGGAAGTCCGCCAGGCGTCCGCCCATCAGGCCGAGTGGTAGCTTGAAAATATGACTGCTTGGCGTCGCGTTGCGTGGTGCTAACCATTGGTCATCCCACCAGAGGAAAGCGGTTTTTTCCTGCGCGCCGGCCAAGGAAATCCGAAAATCGGCGTCAGCATCGCGTCCGGCCATCACGGGCCGGGGCGTAACGGTCTCGATCAGATGGCGCTCGATGTCCTCCTCCGACATCGCTACGCCTTCAATACGGTCAAAGCCCGCCGGTGCCTCATCTTCGTCGAGCAGCTGCACCGCGCCCACACAGTCGCGTCCAATCGCCTTCAACAGATCAAAGGGATGCACCGAGCCGGTCCGGAAACGTTCGGCCACCCGGCGTCGAATCGCATCACTATCGGGCAGTAGATTATCAAAATAGTTGGCGACAGCCGCCCCTTTGATCGGCAGGTTCTCCAGCGTAAACGGCAAGGAAAGCGACAGCGGTCGGCCGATCTCCGCACTGACCCAAGCCGCGTCATACTGCACGCTCATCTCACCGCGTGTGGGAATCGTCCATGTCCCGACCCGGACACCATTGGTCCAGATAGACAGACGCCGCGTATGCGATAAACGCCCCATCTCACCAATCCATCGCGGACGCTGCGGACAACGCTTCGCTGCCGCGTGCGCCGACACTCAACTCCAGCCCCAGCGTCGCGCACCACGCCAGCAGCTGCCCCACGCTCAACTCTTGCGCATGAAGCTCCAAGTGGGAAACACGCGATTGGCTTAGGCCTATGCGTGACGCCAGTTCTGACTGCGTCAAACCCGCTGCTTTACGAGCGGCTTGCAGCGTTGCGCCCAACTGGCCTGGGGTGACCAAAGGATAAGAAGCAGGCAGCATGATATTTACTCGAAATACAGATAAACGAAAAATATCTGAAATACAGATACTCGTCAAATATTTGCATAACAAATACACGGCCGCGTTAGCGGCCGTTGTCTTTCAGTCTGATGCATTCCCAAGGCCAGCCCCGCTTCTTTGATGCCGCGTCATCCGCATAACGACGCAACGCATCGCGCAGGGAATGGCGCCTCGCCAAGGACGCAAGTCGCCTGTCGCCGTGGCGAATGCTCACGCTGGGCTGCCCGGATTACTGTTTCTCGTTTTGTGTGAAAGGCGGCGCTGTCCCATATGGGAGCTTGGCCTGTGTCGTAGCGCAGTGTGATCTGCACTCGATGCGTCCGTTGGACAACTTTTGAATACTTGCCATCATTGAAGCAAGGAACCAAGCGCGGGGCAATCTGGGGCCAAAAAGCGGACTACATTGATTTCAGGGGATCAACCGCTTTGTTTCCGGCTTGGTAACCGACTGATCTTGAAGATTTTTTATTTTACAAGACCAGCGATAAGAAATTTATTGGTGCCGTCGGCGAGACTCGAACTCGCACAGCTTTCGCCACTACCCCCTCAAGATAGCGTGTCTACCAATTCCACCACGACGGCACTGGCACCAATCCGCTGCCTTAACTAGCTCAGCGTTGAATAGCATTAAATTATAGCATGGATTTTTTTATTGCAAACTGGGAAATCAAAAATTTCCCAGTTCCGCATACTGGCCACCCCATGCCCTGCCAAAAACTCAGGTGTGACAGCCACGCCATCACACCCCAAGGTACTTTCTTTACTGTGCGGCAGGTTCAGTTTGCTGCTCGGCAGGCTGTGCCGATGCGGCTTGCGGTGCCTGCTCGGCAGGAACCGCTTCCGGCTGGACGGCCTCCGCCTGTTGCGGCTCCACCGGGGCGGCCTCGGGCTCGGCGGCCGGCGTGGCTGCTTCGGGCTGTTGCGGCACAGCGTTCTCCGCCGGAGCGACGGGCGCATCCTGCGGCGCGGCAGGCACTTGCGCTCCAGGCGTGACCGGCGCGGACGGCACAGCGGCAGCGCCACCAGCGTTATTCACCGGGGTATCGCCCAGCTGGGGCACGGACAAGTCCTGATAGCCCTGCATCACGCCGGTTTCTTCGGCCTTTTCCTTGGCGCGGTTGGGCGCGTAGCTGAAATAGGCCAGGCCGGTCGTCACGGCGAAGAACAGCACCGCCGCCCACTTGGTGGTACGCGACAGGAAGTTGGCAGCACCCGATGCGCCAAACAGGCTGCCGGCGGAACCGCTGCCGAAAGAAGAGCCCATATCGGCGCCCTTGCCATGCTGCATCAGCACCAGGCCGATGATCGTAAAGGCGGAAAGGATTTGAATGACCAGCAACAACGTGTAGATCGAAGACATGCTTGTAATAGCTCCAGAAACTTTTATGCCGCGGCGATCTTCAGGAAATCGTCCGCCACCAGCGCGGCGCCGCCAATCAGGCCGCCGTCGATGTCAGGCTGGGCAAACAGCCCGGCAGCGGAGGCAGGCTTGACGCTGCCGCCGTACAGGATTCGAACTTCAGCGACAGCGGCACCCAGCGTGCGCAGTTGGGCCCGGATGGCCGCATGCACTTCCTGGGCCTGCTCCGGCGTTGCGCTCAGGCCGGTACCGATGGCCCAGACGGGCTCGTAAGCAATGACGGTTCGCGCCACTTGCTCGGCACCCAGCGCCAGCACCGGCGCCAGTTGTTCGGCGATGACGTCCAGCGTCTTGCCGGCCTCGTGCTGTTCCAGCGTTTCGCCCACGCACACAACCGGCGTGATGCCTGCCTTCAGCGCAGCAGCAGCCTTGGCTGCCACATAATCATTGCTTTCCGCATGGTAACTGCGTCGTTCCGAGTGGCCCACGAGCGCCCAGCTGCATCCCAGGTCTGCCAGCATCGGCGCGGAAACCTCGCCCGTATAGGCGCCTTTTTCATGCGTGCTTACGTCTTGCGCCCCCCAGGAAACCGGGGAGCCTGCCAGGGCAGCGCCCGCCTGAGCAAGATACGGAAATGGCACGCAAACACCGATTTCAGCCGTCTGGCCGACGGCGCCAGCGCGCACAGCGGCCAGCAGCGTGGCGTTATCGGCCAGGTTGCCATGCAGTTTCCAATTGCCCAGCACCAGGCGCTTGCGAGTATTTTCTGCGTTCATGCGTCAGTATTGCGAAATCGGGATAAACGCAGGATTGTATCCTGTCGGCCCGCCCAATGGTTAGAGAAGCCGCCCTTGTGCGCGAAAAAAGCTGCGCCAGCGCTGGCGCAGCCCGCCGATCAGCTTAGTCCTGCAGCTGCAGGACCAGTTTGCCGGTATGTCCGCCCTCTTCCATGACGGCATGCGCCCGGGCCGCGTCAGCGAATGCAAACACACCATGCACAACCGGCCGGATACGCCCTGCGGCCAACAGGGGCCACACCCGCTCACGCAACTGGCGGGCCACTTCGGCCTTGTAGGCCACGCTGCGCGGGCGCAAGGTCGAGCCCGTCAATGTCAGGCGGCGCTGCATGATCAGGCCGGCATTGACCTCGGCGCGCGCACCGCCCAGTACCGCGATGCATACGGCACGGCCATCTTCGGCCAGGCATTTCAGGTTGCGCGCCACATAATCACCGGCCACCATGTCCAGAATCACATCCACGCCACGGCCCTCGGTCGCCTCCTTGATGACCGTCACGAAGTCTTCGCTGCGGTAATTGATGCCGCGCACGGCGCCCAGCGCCTGCACCGCCTGCACCCGTTCGTCGCTGCCTACCGTGGCATAGACCTTATGGCCCAGCGCAGTGGCAACCTGGATGGCGGTTACGCCGATACCGCTGGCCCCGCCATGTACCAGCAAGGTTTCGCCTTCAGAAAGACGGCCGCGATCAAAAACATTGCTCCATACAGTAAACGCCGTTTCCGGCAGACCTGCCGCTTCGACCATGCTCCAGCCGTCCGGAATCGGCAGGCAATGCCCGGCAGGCGCCACGCAATATTCCGCATAGCCGCCACCGGCCGTCAGCGCGCAAACCCTGTCCCCCACACGCCAGCCACCGGCCTCGACATCTCCGCCGACAATCTCGCCGGCCACTTCCAGGCCGGGCAAGTCGGAGGCGCCGGGCGGCGGCGGATAGCTGCCCTGGCGCTGGAACAGATCCGGGCGATTGATTCCGGCCGCATGAACCTTGATCAGGACTTCACCCGGTGCGGGCACCGGTATGGCACGTTCGGCCTGCACCAGGACTTCCGGGCCGCCGGGTTGGGAAATCTCTATTACTCGCATGGAATGGCACCGTTACATGGGGGCATAAAACATACATATTAACGCGCCCGCCCAGCACGCCATTTCCCCTCTCGCTGTAACATGGCGCCATGTTGGCGCAGGCCTCCTGCCAGGCCCGCACCTGCTTCCGGCCCAGGCTCCGCCCGTTTCACCCATAGACCGATATGCAGACTACACGCTCTCCGTACTCCCCTTCCTTCCCCTGGCCCACGGCCGTACTGATCGCCATCAATGTGGTGCTTTACCTGCTGGTCGCGCTCAGCGGCGGCGAGTTCATTGATTTTGACAGCCGCCACCTGCAGGATTGGGGTGGCAACCTGTCCGTGCTCACACTGACCGGCGACTACTGGCGCCTGCTCTCCAATATGTTCCTGCATGGCGGCCTGATGCATCTGGTCGCCAATATGTATATGCTGATGATTGTTGGTCCGCTGACGGAACAGCGCCTGGGCCGCCCGGGCATGCTGGTCATCTATCTGATCGGCGGGCTATGGGCCAGTTTTTCCAGCGCCGCCTGGAATGCATACCATCTGTTTGAAACCGTCCCCGGTTTCGGTGGCATGCAAACCGTGACGGTAGTCAACCTGATCGTCAGTGTCGGCGCATCAGGCGCGATCATGGCGCTGTGCGGCGGCTTGCTTGCCAGCGCCCTCGCCAGCAAGATCCATACACCGGAAGCCAACAGCCGGCTGTTCAAATCGCTGTTCCAGGTCGTGGCCATCAATATCGTGCTGGGCCTGCTTATTCCCGGCATCGACCAGCTGGCGCATATCGGCGGCCTGCTGGCCGGCTTCGCGCTGGGCCTGGCGATCGGCAGCCTGCGCCCTGAGGCAACACAATCCCGCTACATCGCGCGCAGCCTGCTTTCGGCCGCCATCGTGCTGATTCTGCTGGCGCTGGCACTGGAAAATGGCGGCTGGGAAGAAGCCCACGCCGTCCGCGCGGAAATGCAGGCGCAGCAATACCGCTAAGGCCTGCCCTATGCCGGGCCTATGCCGGCCCGGAGCCTGATCTGGCCATTGAGCCGGCATACACATCAGCCTACAGCCGGCACCAGCAGCGCCGGCCCGGCATACGCCAGCAGCACGCATGCCAAAAGCAGCACGATCACGGCCACCACGGCCATGAAAGGCAGCACCGTGCGATAAACATCACGCATGCCGACCACCACGCCGGCAAAGCTGCAAGCCAGCATGATACGTACCGGCGAAAACGTGCTCATGGCAATGGCCGATGCGTGCTGCAGGGCCGCGGCTCCCAGCGCGCTCAAGCCCGTTCCATGGGCCAGCGCCAACTGTGAATTCATCAGCAGGCCATTGGATGCATTGGCGCTGTTGGTCACCAGGCCGAACAGCGCGGCCAGCAGCATGGATAGGAAAACCGACGTCCGCCCCAGCGCGTCCAGCATGCCCGCGGCCAGCGAAGTGGCTATTCCGGACAGGCTCAGCACTTCGGCCAGGATACAGAACAGCGCGGTGGTGAAGATCGCCACCTTGCCGCTCGTCCAGCTCTCCTGCATGATGGGCACCACGCGCCGCCGTTGGCGGATCAGCACCGCCACCAACAAGCCCAGCATCAGCAGCCAGACGCCAGAGTGGAACAGCGGGCTGAAAGCCGGCAGGTTCTCGAAGGGACGAATGCTGCCGGTTTCGCGCAAAAATCGTGCCCAGGACGGGATCAGGCGCGTTAATGCCAACCCGGCGACCAGCAGGATATACGGCCATACCTGGCGCGCCGCCAGCCACAGACTGCTGAACTTCGCATCATGGCTGAGAAAATAGCGCAAGGCGATGACTGGGCCGAAGGAAGCAATCAGCCCGGTTTCCGGGCCGCCCAGCCAGGTCATGAGCAGCAACAGCAGCAGCGTGCCGGCGAGCCAGGCGGCATCCTTGCGGCGCTCGTCGCGTGGAAACGGCAGACCGGCATGTGCCGCCAGGCGCCAGAAAAGCGGCAACCAGGCCAGCAGCATCAGGCTGACCATGCCGCCACTGAGGACTGCAAATGTCGCAGGATTGGAACCGGCCAGCGCAGCAGCGATCAAGGTGCCGCTGGCCATGCCCCCCCAGGGGCCCAGGGCCTGTCCGATGAAACCAAATGCCAGCAGATAGGCCGGACGCAGCGAGAGGGTTGCCAGCAAGGCAAACGTTCCCATCATGCCCACGCCAAACCCGGTAACGGATTCGGCAAAGGGACCAATCAGGAAACAGGCATTGAACAGGATGCGTCGTTGCGCCTGGGCTGCACGCGCCGCCTCGGCCGCCGCATGGACTTGCGCAATGGCTGCACCGCCTGCCAGTGCAACGGACTCCTCGCCATCGCTTGGCACCTGTTTCCGGCCCGGTTCCTGCGCCTGGTCAGCCCGTTGCGCCGGGCTGGCTTCCTGCGCCGGAACAGCCCCCGGCTCCAGGGTTGCTTCGCGTATCTGGGCTGCCTCTGGCGGCTCGGTTTCCCTCTGTTCATCGGCGAACGCCTGCCCGGCGGCTGCCGCCGGTTCATCCCGTGCCGCGTTGTCCGCCACAACCGGCACGGGGCTACAGGCAATGTTGTCGGCCGTGCCGACAGCTGGCTGAACAGGGACAGGATGAAGCCCTGACGCAGGTGCGACTATTGCGACAGTCGTCAGTGCAGAGGCCGAGACAGGGGCCGTCGCGGAGACGGTTGCGCCGACATCGGCGGAAGTGGATGCAGGATTGGCCGCAGGTGCGGGTGCAGGTGCCGAAGTTCCGGATTGACGGCCGCCCTCGCCCACCAGGCTGGCCACGCGCCAGAACAGCAGCCCACCCAATATATAAGGCACGACCGTCAGGCCGATCCAGCTGCCCCGTGCCACAGCAAGTATGGCCTCATGGAAGCCGAACACGCGTGGCGCGCTGAGGAACGCAACCAGCAGGGCCAGCGCCGCGCCCAGCATGGCGGAACGGATGACAGGTTGCCGGAATACACCTATCAAGACGATCAACAGAACCACCGGCGCCAGCCATAGCAGATATAGCACGTTCGTTTTCCACAGAATGCCGCCTCTGCCTGGCCACTAACGTTCAGCCCACAGTCAGAAAACGGTGAAGAAAATGAGAAATGCCCCGGCCAGAAAATGGCCAGGGCATGAATCTCTTATTCTACGTGCTGATACCGCGCCCGTACCGTCATATCGCCAAGTTTGACATGCACCTGGCAAGAAAGCTGTTATGCCGCCAATGCACCTGCAGGCGCAGCCGAAGCAGAGGCAGCACCCAACGCTTCACCGAACAGGTTCTTGGGGTCTGCCAGATCGGGCACCACTTCCAGTTTGACGCCCAGGCCATGGGCCTGCGCCTGATCATGCAGGAAACGCAGCGCGGCATAATCCTCCAGCGCAAAGCCAACCGAATCGAACACGGTAATTTCGTCGGTCCGGCTGCGTCCGGCACGCTTGCCGGCCAGCACTTCCCACAAAGGCTGCACCGTGTAGTCCGCTGGCATCTGCTGGATTTCCCCTTCAATGCGGGATTGCGGCTCGAACTCCACGAAAGTGGTGGCACCCAGCAGGATATCGGCAGCCAGTTCCGTTTTCCCGGGGCAATCTCCGCCGACGGCATTGATATGCATGCCGGGTTCGATCATGCTGGCATCCAGGATGATGGCGTTGGTCTTGTCCGCCGTGACCGTCGTGACGATATCCGCCCCTTGGGCCGCTTCCGCAGCACTGGCGCAGGCCACTAGCGTGAGGCCAGGCACCTGGGCCAGGTTGAGGCGCAGCTTGGCCGTTGCGCCGGGGTCGACATCGTACAGGCGGATGGTGTCGATACCCAGCAAGTAATGGAACGCCAACGCCTGGAATTCACTTTGCGATCCATTGCCAATCAAGGCCATGACCCGCGCTTGCGGACGGGCCAGCACCCGGGCGGCCAGTGCGGACGTGGCGGCAGTGCGCAAGGCGGTCGTGAGCGTGAGTTCGCTCAGCAGCAGCGGCTTGCCCGTGGAGACTTCGGCCAGTGCGCCAAAAGCCATGACAGTTGGCAGCCCGACCTGCGGATTGGAGGGGTGCCCATTGACGTACTTGAATGCATACAGCTCGTGATCCGCCGCCGGCATCAGTTCGATCACGCCGATATCGGAATGGCTGGCCACGCGGGCCGTTTTATCGAATGCCTCCCAGCGCAGGAAATCCGCCTTGATGTAGGCTTCCATCTGCCTGAGGGTCTGTTCAATCCCCAATCGACGGGTCAGCGCAACGACGTCTTCGGTTGCCAGGAAGGTAGTCATGTTTTTTCTCCTCTTGATGAATCGGGCGCCGAGAACAATCCGTTCCATGGCGCTTTTTTCTATTGTTTCTCAGCGCCAGATCAATTCATAGCGGCAAAAATATCTATAAAATGTCCATATATTGACTAAACGACAGAATAAAATGACGAAATTATCAATGGATAGCCTGGATCATCAAATCCTGGCCCTGTTGCGCAACGATGCCCGCACCTCTGTCGCCACGCTGGCAAAAAAGCTCGATGTCTCGCGCGGCACGGTCAACAACCGCCTGAACCGCATGGAGCGCGACGGCATCATCCTGGGCTACAGCATCCGCGTGCGGCCCGATTCACAGCCTGAGGAAATCGTGGCCTGGACCAGCATCGCCATCGAAGGACACGAAACGCAACGCATCGTCCAGGCGCTGTCCGGCGAACCGGCCATTGCCGAACTGCACGACACCAATGGCCGCTGGGACATGCTGGCGGAACTGCGGGTGCAGAGCATGGCGCAATTGGCCGAAGCCCTGGAACGCATCCGCCTGATCAAAGGCATTGCGGCCACCGAAACCAGTATCCACCTCAAAAGCCTGAAATTCTGAGCGCTTGCCGCATTGCCAATCACGGCTTTCGCTGGGCAATGCACCGAAATGACGCCTTTCATGCACCAAAAAATGGCAGGCCGCGCCGACTTTGCCTAGGGAATCCCCCAAGTACCCAATGCCAGCTTTATCCCATAAATTGAAAAAATGACAGAAAACTTGCAGGAAAGCATGGCAGACCCAGCCGCTACCGCCAGTGTGATTCAACGACTGGAACGTTTCCGCACCCAAGGCACGGCCTCGGAGCGCAGCGTGGCGAGCTATATGCTGGGCAACCTGAACAGCCTGCCCTTCGAGACTTCGGCCAGCCTGGCAGCCAAGCTGGGCCTGAGTGAAACCACGGTTGGCCGGTTTTGCCGGCACCTGGGTTTTCGTCATTTCAAGGATCTCAAGCAGAACCTGCGCGACGATCTCGGCGACAGCCCCTGGCTGATGGGGGAGCGTCTGCAGGATTTCCTGCAAAGACGCTCCAATGACGGCCCGGACTACAGCCGCAGCCTGGAACTGAGCATTGCCGCTCAAGTGGCCGTCTACGAGCTGACCAATGCGCCCCAGTGGCAGCCGGTGGTCGCGCGCCTGGCTGAATGCAAGACCGTATTGGTAGCCGGTTTTCAGACCGAACGCGGCGTCGCGGCCAGCATGGCCCACCTATTGCAGTACATCCGTCCTGGCGTGCACCTGATCGACAATGCCGCTGGCCACTACAGCGATGCGCTGCTGGCCGATCCGGCGGAAACCGCACTGGTGGTGTTCGACGCACGGCGTTATTCGCGCCATGCTCTGCTGCTGTGCCGCAAGGCGCGGGATCACGGCCTGCCGGTGACACTGGTGACTGACATGTATTGCGATTGGGCCGACAGCAGCGCCAGCGAAGTCTTCCGCGTGCCGACCGGCCTGGACCTGTTCTGGGAATGCACCGCGCCCATGCAGGTACTCGCGCACTTGATGGTCAATGAAGTCTTCGTCCGCCTGGGCAAACCCGCCGAACAACGACTGGAACAGATCGCCGGACTCAACCATGCATTCATCGGCTACACATCCGCGCGGGACGCATTTTCCTGAATCGGCCTAAACTGGACTGTTTCAAAGACGGTATCCTGCAGGCCGTTCCCATTTTTCACAATTATCAACCGTTCAAGGAGCGCATCATGAAAAAAATGCTGAAATCCATGCTGGCTGTCACGGCGCTCTGCGCAATTTCCGCACAAGCGCAAGCTGACACCATCCGCATCGGCATCGAAGGTGCCTATCCTCCGTTCAATGCCGTTGATGCCTCCGGCAAGCTGTATGGTTTCGATGTCGACATTGCCAATGCCCTGTGCGAAAAAATGCAGGCTCAATGCGTGCTGGTGGCACAGGATTGGGACGGTATCATCCCCGCCCTGATGGCACGCAAATTCGATGCCATCGTCTCCTCCATGGTGGACACCGAAGAGCGTTCGCGTCGCGTCGATTTCACCGAGCCCTACTACCGCACCCGCCTGGCTGTCGCCGTCCCTAACGATTCAAAGCTCACCGGTACGTCTGCCGATGAACTGAAGGACAGCGTGATCGGTGCCCAGTCGTCCTCCACGCAAGGCATGTACGCCGAAGATGTCTACGGCAAGGCCGGTGCCGACGTGCGCCTCTACCCCACGCCCGACGAAGCCGGCACCGACCTGATCAGCGGCCGCCTGGACGCCATCGTGCACGACAAGTTCCCGCTGCTGGAATGGCTGGAAAAAAACAGCGAAGGCTGCTGCAAGCTGCTGGGTGATATTCCGGGTACCGAAGGCGACACCAGCATTGCGCTGCGCAAGGGCGACAACGAACTGCGCGAACGCTTCAACAAGGCGATCAAGGATATCCGCGCCGACGGCACCTACCAGAAGATCTCCGAACACTATTTCGGCGCCGACATCTACTGAACGCCCCAGCCGGATATAGAAAAACATGCTTGATCTGCTCAGCCTGCTTTCCTTCGGCCAAGGCGGATGGGGCAGCGCGCTCCTCATGGGCGCGCTTGTCACTATCACGCTGGCGCTCTGCTGCGTGCCCATCGGCCTGCCGCTGGGGCTGCTCGTTGCGGTGGGGGCGCGCTCCAAGCGCCGCCTGCCCCGCGCCGCATCCACCGTTTTTTCCACTGTTTTCCGAGGCCTGCCCGAACTGCTGACCCTGCTGCTGGTGTACTACGGCGCACAAATCGGCATCGAACACCTGCTGCAGAAAATCGGCTACCAGAGTGAATTCCGCATCAACGCCTTCGTGGCCGCCGTCGTGGCATTCAGTCTGGTATTGGCCGCTTTTTCCAGCGAAGTCTGGCTGGGCGCCTTCAAGACCATCCCCAAGGGCCAGCAGGAAGCTGCCCAATCCCTGGGCTTGTCGCGCCGCACGACGTTCCTACGTGTCACGCTGCCGCAGCTCATGCGGGTCGCCCTGCCCGGGCTTTCCAACAACTGGTTGACGCTGCTGAAGGACTCCTCCCTGGTATCCACCATTTCCCTGGTAGACCTGATGCGCCAGACCAATCTGGCGGTTGCCGCCACCAAGCAACCCATGCTGTTCTATTTCGTCGCCTGCCTGCTGTACCTGCTGCTGTCGGCGCTTTCCGGCGTCGTGTTCAGCCGCGCTGAACGCCGTTTCGGCCGCCATTATGAAGGGGCACGCTGATGAATGAATTCGTGATGAACATGCTGTCGCACGTCATGGACCAGGATCTGCTGGAACGCTACGGCCCGCGCATGATGGACGGCCTAGTGATCACGCTCAAGCTGGTCGCCGTGTCCTTCGTGCTGGGCATGGCCCTGGGCTTGCTGCTGGCCATCGGGCGCATGAGCAAGAACAAATGGGTCCAATACCCTTGCCGTGCCTACATCTACTTCTTCCGCGGTTCCCCGCTGCTGGCGCAGCTGTTCCTGCTGTACTACGGCCTGGGTTCGTTCCGCCCATTCTGGCAGGATATCGGCCTGTGGTGGTTCGTCCGCGATGCCTGGTATTGCGCGTTGCTGGCCTTCACGCTGAATACCGCAGCCTATCAGGCGGAAATCTTCCGTGGCAGCCTGATGGCCATTCCCAAGGGGCAGTACGAAGCCTGCCAGGCACTGGGCCTGGGCCCGGCCACCGCCATGCTGCGCGTCATCCTGCCGCAGTCCATGCTGGTTGCCATCGGTCCGCTGGGCAATGAACTGATCCTGATGATCAAGGCCAGCGCCATTGCATCGCTGGTCACGGTATACGACGTCATGGGCGTGGCGCGCCTGGCCTTCTCGCGCAGCTTCAATTTTGAAGTGTATCTGTGGGCAGCCGTGCTGTACCTGATCATCGTGGAGATCATCCGCCGCGTGCTCAAACGTATCGAAAGCCGCTTGTCCCGGCATGTGGTGAACTGAACATGAATCAGCCTTCTTCCTCCACACGCAAAGGACATGACGTCCTGGTGCTGGGCGCGGGCATCGTGGGCACGAGCACTGCGCTGCACCTGCAGCAACGCGGCCTGTCGGTCTGCCTGGTGGACTGGCAACAGCCGGGCTCGGGCACCAGCCACGGCAACGCCGGGCTGATCGAACGGGCTAGTGTCGTGCCGTATTCGTTCCCGCAATCGCCGCTGGCATTGTTGCGCTACGCGGCCAACCGCCAGACCGACGTGCATTTCCAATGGCGCGCCCTGCCCGCCATGGCCGGCTGGCTCTGGCGCTATTGGCGCGAATCGGCGCCCCAGCCACTGGAGCGTGCGGCCCAGGACATGCTGCCTCTGATCGAGCGCTGTGTCACGGAACACGATGCATTCATCCAGGCAGCCAGCCTGCAGCACCTGGTCCGTCCCCAAGGCTGGATAGACATCTACCGCGAACCGGCTGCCTTTGCGGCTGCCGCTGCTGATGCCCGCGCCATTTCCAGCCGCTATGGCCTGCAGGCCGACATCCTCGATGGCCAGGCCCTGGCAGCGCGCGAACCTGCCTTCCTGCCCCAGGCGAATATGGCCGGCGGCATCCACTGGCTCGACCCATGGACCGTCAGCGCCCCTGGGAAGCTGGTGCAAGGCTATGCCGATTTGTTCTGCCAACGTGGCGGCGCACTGGTGCATGCCGATGCACGCGGCCTGCGCGAAAACAGCGCGGGCTGGCAACTGGATACGCCGAATGGCACGCTGCAAGCCGCTCAAGCCGTGATCGCGCTGGGCCCGGATGCCCCCGGGCTCTACCGTTCCCTGGGCTACGACCTGCCCCTGGCGCACAAGCGCGGCTACCACCTGCATTTCCGGCCCGGGCCGGACACCCCGGCGCCGCAGCATCCGCTTTGTGACTCGCGCGCCGGGTTTGTCCTGGCGCCCATGGAACAAGGCGTGCGCCTTACCACCGGCGTCGAGCTGGCGCTGCCCGATGCACCGCCAAACCGCATCCAGCTAGACCGCGCCGAACGCATCGCCAGGCGCTACTGGCCGCTGGGCACCGCCGTCGAGGCGGAACCCTGGATGGGCAGGCGTCCCTGCACTCCGGACATGCGTCCCATCATTTCAGCTGCGCCGCACCACCGCGGCCTCTGGTTCAACTTCGGCCATGCGCACCATGGCCTGACGCTGGGCCCGGCTTCCGGCCGCCTGCTGGCAGAAATGATGACTGGCGAGCAGACCTTCACATCCCCCGCGCCGTACTCGGCGCACCGATTCATGTAAGACCCGGAGACACCCTCCATGTCACAAAACCAAGCCTCACAACCCACTCCCAATACTCCCGGCAACGGCGACCAGCGCCCGGTGGTCGTCAAGATCCGTGGGCTGAACAAATGGTATGGGAATTACCACGCCCTGAAAAACATCGACCTCGACGTGCACCAGGGGGAACGCATCATCCTGTGCGGACCTTCGGGTTCCGGAAAATCGACGCTGATCCGCTGCGTGAACCAGCTGGAACGCATCGAAAAAGGCACCATCGAAATCCACGGCACGGATGTCACGCGGCAGGATACCCAGGCCACCCTCGCGCTGCGCGACGTTGGCATGGTGTTCCAGCATTTCAACCTGTTCCCCCACATGTCGGTACTGGACAACTGCACACTGGCGCCCGTCAGCGTCAAGGGTGAAAACCGCAAGCGCGCCGAAGAAAAGGCCCGCGAGCTGCTGGAGAAAGTCGGCATGGGCAACCACGCGGACAAATATCCAACCCAGCTTTCCGGCGGCCAGCAGCAGCGCGTCGCCATCGCACGCACGCTGTGCATGGACCCGAAGATCATTCTGTTCGATGAGCCCACCGCCGCACTGGACCCGGAAATGGTCAAGGAAGTGCTGGACGTCATGGTCAAGCTGGCCAATACCGGCATCACCATGCTGTGCGTGACCCACGAAATGGGTTTCGCCAAGCAGATGGCCGAGCGCGTGCTGTTCCTGGACCAGGGGGCCATCCTGGAAGACACGCCACCGCTGGCGTTCTTCGCATCCCCCAGCACCGAACGGGCCAAGGCCTTCCTGCAGCAGATCCTCTAAGCGGGCGCGGGCCATCCGCCCGCCCGCCGCGTCTGCAGCCCGGCGCCACCACGCGCCGGCATTCGCCTGGCGCCACGAGTTCTCCGCACACCCGCCCCCTGCTCCCACACGGGCCGCGCAACCCCCACCGGACCGTTGCGTCCCCGGCTTCCCGGTTCCCCATAACACCAGTTTTCCCAACCTTCTTCCGCCGGCACCTGTGGTGCATGGCGGCCACGGAGCTTCCGCATGCAACATTTCGACGCGCAGCAAACCCGCGCACAGCTTTCTTTCGATACCCTGGTGCCCGCCCTGCGCCAGGCCTTTGCACAAGGCGGCACGGTGCCGCTGCGCCACAATCACCCAATCGAGTGCCAAGGCGCGCACGGCATTTCCCTGATCATGCCGGCATGGAGCGAACAGGGCTACTATGGCCTGAAAACCGTCAACATCTTCTCGGGCAACGGCCAGCGCGGGCTGCCCGGCCTGCACTCGACCTTTATCCTGTTCGACGCCACCACGGGGGTGCCGCTGGCACTCATCGACGGCAACGAAATCACCTCCCGGCGCACGGCTGCCGCTGCGGCGCTGGGCGCCGACTTCCTGGCACGGCGCGACGCCAAGCGCCTGCTGCTGCTGGGCGCTGGCCGCGTCGGCAGCCTGGTGCCGCGCGCCATGCGTGCAGTGCGTGCGATCGAGCATGTCGATGTCTGGAACCCGAACGAAGAACGTGCCCGCGTGCTGATCTCGGAATTGCAGGCGGAAGGTGTCAGCGCCAGCTACGTGACCGACCTCGAAGCTGCCGCACGTCAGGCCGACATCATCAGCTGTGCCACGCTGGCCGAGGCGCCTCTGATCCACGGCGCCTGGCTGCAGCCAGGCGTGCACCTGGACCTGATCGGCAGCTTCACGCCCAAGATGAAAGAGACAGATGCCGACTGTTTCATCGGCAATGAAGTCTACGTCGACACTGACGAAGCCCCCACCAAGGCAGGCGATCTGCTGGATGCCTTCGCCAGCGGCAAATTCAGCCAGAACGACATACGCGCCAACCTGGAACAGCTGACTCGCGGCGAGCGTCCCGGACGTACCAACGACAGCGCCATTACCGTCTTCAAGGCGGTAGGCTCTGCACTCGAAGACCTCACCGCTGCAACGCTGGTCTACCGCAGCAGTCTCGCGTAAGGCTGGCTGCAATCGCTCCGGCCCGGCCGGCAGGCAAATGCCGGCCGATCTCCAGCGGCGCAGACTAACCCGCTATCGAAAGCAGGTATCATTCGTGCCTGATTGCCCCGGCCTGCCCCTGGCCGGGACTTGCCGCCCGTACCGGAACGACACAGGAACTGTTGCCGCATGAGACTTACCGTCCCGAGAATGATGCCGCTCTGCATGAGCTTCATCATGTCCCTGTCCATGTCATTCATCATGACGCTGTTGCATCGCGCCCCCGGCGTCGGCCTGGTCAAGCAATGGCTCTCCGGCTGGATCGTCGCCTGGCCCATCGCGGCCGTGCTGGCTTCCATCCTGGCGCCGCAGGTTTTCCGCCTGCTCAGCCGCCATTTTCCCATGAACTGAAACAGGCCTGGATTGTGCCGCGCCTGGCACTGCGCCCCCAAGCCAGAAATCGGCTATCATCTCGTCTCATTATTTCAGCCATGGCATCCGGCATTCCTGCGCCGCATACCAGGCTGGACATACCGGCACCGGCCCACCGGCCCTGCCCCACTGCCCGAGTGGTGAAATCGGTAGACACAAGGGACTTGAAAATTTGAGCCCTGCCTGGGGAAACCCGGCAGGTGACGCCCGTCAAACTCGGCGAACGCCCTGGATGCCAGCCATCCGCGCCAACGCCGAGCCAAGCCTGAGCAGGTTAACGCCTGCCAGGAAGGTGTAGAGAGCAGACGGCGGGCACCTACAGCCGCAAGGCCAAGGTGAAGGCGTGCTCCAGACCACGAACGCCATGCGCATGCATGACGGCGGCGAAAGCCGAAGTGGTAAGAAAATCCCTCGCCGTCAGGCATGCCGGTTCGATTCCGGCCTCGGGCACCAAAATATAGCAGTCCACGAAACCCGCATCAGCACTGGCTATGCGGGTTTTTTGTGTTCAAGCGGGCAACCCGATACCGGCGAGCCCCCCGTTACCTCTGGCACCAGGTTGGCCCACACGTTCCCGGCCTGCTCAGCCGCGCGCATCCGCCTTGATCATGTCCGCCGCTTTTTCCGCGATCATGATGACGGGCGCATTGGTATTGCCGGAAGGCACCATGGGGATGATGGATGCGTCCACGACCCGCACGCCTTCCAGGCCATGGACTTTCAGCCGACTGTCCACAACGGCCTGCGGCCCCTGGCCCATGGCGCAGGTGCCTACCTGGTGATGGTAGGACACGATGGCGCTGCGGCAGTAGTCCGCCAGTGCCTCATCAGTCTGCACTTCCGCGCCCGGATAGACCTCCCGGCCACGCCAGGGCGCCAAGGCCGGCTGGGAAGCGATCTCGCGCATCATCTTGACGCTGGCCACCAGGGTGTTGATATCCTGTGCCGTTGCCAGGACATTCGGGTCCAGCAAGAGCGGATCATCAACACCGGGGCCGCTCAGGCGCAGTTCGCCACGGCTGGTCGGCATGACGCAGGCCGCGCACAGCGTGAAGGCGTTGTCCGGGCCGCTTTGCTCAGGCGTGTAATAAGGCACGTTGAAGAACAGCGGCTGCATATCGGGCCCGGGCAGCTCGGGCCGTGTCTTGGCAAATAGCTGGCCGTGCAGCGGCGTGATGGCGGGATTTCCGCCCAGGTCCGGGATGGGCTGGAGGCTTTCATAAACGACTGGCACCAGCATGTGGTCATGCAGGTTCTTGCCAACGCCAGGCAGGTGGTGCACGACCGGTATGCCGACCTCATCCAGGTGCGCCTTGTCACCAACGCCGGACAACATCAGCACGCGTGGGGATTCGATGGTGCCGCCACTGAGCACCACTTCTTTCTGGGCACGCACTTCGTGCAATTTGCCCTGCTGCTCATAGACCAGGCCGGTGCAACGCTTGCCGTCCAGTGTCAGGCGCTGCACCCGTGCATTGGTGATCAGGCTCAGGTTGGGCCGCTCCAGCGCAGGGCGCAGGAAGGCCACGGCAGTGCTGGCGCGCTTGCCATCCCGGGTATTCAAATGATTGAACCCGGCCCCCAGGATTTCCTTGCCATTGTGGTCCGGGTTGTAGGGATGGCCGGCTTCGACGGCAGCATCCACAATTGCCTTGGTAACAGGGTGTGGCGTGTAGTTGACCGTCACATGCAGGGGGCCGCCCTTGCCATGATATTCGCTGGCGCCGCCTTCATAATCCTCGGACTTCTTGAAATAGGGCAGGACGTCAGCGTAGCGCCAGCCGGCATTGCCCTGTTCCGCCCAGGCGTCATACACGGAGGCATGGCCGCGTACATAGATCATGCCGTTCAAAGAACTGCTGCCGCCCAGGGTCTTGCCCCTGGGCCAGAACAGCTTGCGGTCATGCGCATGACGTTGCGGTACGGTTTCGTAGGCCCAGTCATAGGGGGTGTGCCAGAGTTCGATCAGGCGCAACGGCGTGGAGATTTTTTCGGAATCGTCCGGCCCGCCTGCTTCGATCAGCAAAACCCTGACGTCCGAGTCTTCGGTCAGGCGATTGGCCAATACACAACCGGCCGAACCGGCACCCACGATGATGTAATCAAAGCTGCCATCACGATCCTCCGCCGCGTTCACTTTGGCGCCAAGAACACCGCCCACCATCAACGTGCCGCTGGCGATGCCTGCCGTCTTGATGAAGCGTCGCCGCCCGAAGTGCATCCCTTGCTGTTGCTCTGCCATGCCTGTGTCTCCATCCTTGCCATGTTGTTGTCTTACCGGCCGAGGCGGGCCGCCCGTCCCACACACTGATGCGGACACAGGCACGGGCTGGACACCTCCGGGCATCTTCATGCCTGCCCAGCGCCCGGGTTTGCCACACGCAATTTACTGACCGGCCGGTCTGCATTAAGACTGTATCCCTGTCGCCCACTTAAATCATGCTGGATTACCTCAACTTGACAGTATTTCCAGACGCGTAGCACCACCCCACGCGGCAATAAATAAGGCGGCTGGGAAAGCCGCCGGAACAACCGCCACGCCAAGTGCCAAGCCGCCTCGGCCGCAACCGCCAAACAGGCCGCTGCCTGCAGGCAACGGCCCGTCACCGGAACATACGGCGTACCGGCTTACGCCTGCGCCGGCAACCACTCCTCCAGCGTCACCTCGAACGTCACGCACACCGGATTGCCTCCGGCAACGAACGGTCCGCCATACACCCTGCCCTGGGGATCCGCCACTACGCCGGTCAGGAAGGCGCGCAGGGTGCCGTCGGACTGGCTACGCACCTCACCGGCCAGGCTGACGATTTCCACCGCCGGCCCGGCAATGAATTGGGTATCGCCATCGCCGCGTTCCAGGCAGCCATCAATCAGGCTGCCCAGCGCGCCGCGCACGAAAGCATTGCGAAAGCCTTCAGCCAGGCACAGCTTCTCCACACCCTTGACCAGGTCTTCGTTGGGCGCAATGCGTGCATAGGCCACCCGGCCCATCTGGCCGGATTCGACATGGGTCACCGTCATCATGCATTCCTCGCTTGGGCGGGCTGGCCGGCCGGCTCGATATCGTGCGGCTGCAGCAAAGACTGGTTGGTTTCCGGGTCGAATGCGACCCGCAATTCGAAGTTATCCAGCGAAAGCACCAGGATGGACACGCCACCGGGGCCGACGATCGCATTCTGCGTCAGGATATGGCCGCCATAGGGCGTACCGTACTCATCGGTCACGGCTGCGTGGCAATGGATGAGCGGCTCGCCCACTGCCGATTTGCCCAGCGTGGCGTTGCCGAACACCATATAGGCCTGATGCAACGGAATGGCGCTGGTATAGCGGACGATGGTCTGCTGGCGCGGGTCTGGCGGCGCGGTGCAGTATTCAATATAGGAAAACCGGCTGCCCAGCAATGTCATGGATGCACTGGCAACCTGGTGATGGGCCAGCGCCTGGCTGATGCCGTCAAACAAACTGATGCCTTCGGGGATGGCAAGGCGGAAATGCCTGCCTGAACGGGCGCTCCGGCTTTGGATGCGCACCGGGTTGAACGCGCCGGGCGGAATCAGTGTGCGGGCGCGCAATGGGTTGTACTTGCTGCCTGACCCATGATCGACGGGTGGATATGGCATGAGAGATCTCCTTGTTGCAAGGGGTAGCGCAACATCGGAACAAAGGGATGAAAGGATGATGGGCAATGGCGCCCTGAAACACGGGTGGCGTTTCAGAGCAGGCCGGCGGCAGTAAAACCGCCATCGACACTGACCACCTGCCCCGTCACGAAACTCGATAGCTTGTCGTCAAGCAGCCAGGCCAGCGTGCCATTGAGTTCCGCCGGGGCGGCATAGCGCCGCTGCGGCACATCCGATACCCAGCGCTGGCGGGCGGCCTCCGTATGCATGCGCCCGACCAGCGGCGTTTCAATGGGCCCCGGCGCGACCGCATTGACCCGGATGCCATCGCTGGCCAGTTCGACGGCCTGGACTTTGGTCAGGGTAATGACCCCGCCTTTGGATGCGCCGTAGGCGGCGCGACCCGCGTTGCCACGGATGCCCGACACCGAGGCAATATTGACAATAGACCCACGCCGGCGCTGCCGCATGCAGCGTGCGACTTCCCGGCCTACCAGAAAAGTGCCCACCAGATTGACCTGCAATACCCGTTGCAGGTAATCCAGGTCGGTATCCAGAAAGGCCACATCTCGGCCGATTCCGGCGCTGTTCACCAGCCCGGAGATCGGCCCGAAGCAGGCTTCGCTGTCCTCCACCACCGCACGCACGCCCTGCTCGTCCGATACATCCATATGCACGCATCGCAGCTGCGTGGCGGGCGCCTTGCTTCTCAGGGCCTCGAGGTTTTCCTCCGACACGTCGGCCACCAGTACCCGGTGACCGCTTTCCAGCAGTCCTTCCGTCAGGGCCAGCCCGATGCCGGAAGCGCCGCCAGTCACCAGCGTGACATCCTCGTTTTGTTCATGCTTCATTGTGTTGTCTCCTTTGTTGTCATGGAATTGCCTGGCCGCAACCTGGGGCTGCGGCCTGTTGGCGGGTCTGTGCCCGCTTGTCCTGGCGTGGCGGTCATCGCCAGCGTTATCTATCTATCCGCGCGCGTCACCACGCGGCTCAATCATCCGTGGTATCACTCGCCTTCACTTTCGCTGCCCTTGCGCCGGCCGATCGTGCCTTGCGGACGCCCGCCTCCTTGACGCCCTGCGCGGCCGGCTGTTCCGCCTCATGCTGACGCTGCAAACGCCTGGCCGACTGGCGCAGCATCACGCTGAGTTCTTCCAGGCGTTCCGGGCTCATGCGCGACTGGACGGCCGCGATACTCAGCGCCCCCAGCAAGCGCCCCGCCGCGTCCTTCACAGCCAGCCCTATGCCCCAGGAACCGGACATGACCCATCCCCGGTTGATCGCGATGCCGCCGCGCGCCCGCGCTTCGGCGACCTGGCGCCGGATTTCGTCCATGGTCGCCGTGGGATAGCGTTCATTGATCAGGGCCTCATTGACCGCCAGCGCTTCATCGACTTCGTCATCGGGCAAGGCCACCAGCAAGGCCAGGCTGCCCGCCCCGATACCCAGCGGATAGCGATCTCCGGCGGCCAACACATAGGTTTTCAGAGGGAAATCGCCATCTTCCCGCATGGTGCACAGCGCCAGCACGCCACGCCTTATCGAGAAAAAGGCGCTATCGCCGCAGTCATAGGCCAGCTTCTGCACGATCGGCGTCGCCAGCCGGTGAATGCCATGCCGCTCAGCAGCGATATGGCCCAGGATATGGCACTCGGGCCCGAGGAAATAACGGCGCGATTGCGGCTCCTGTTCGATCATGCCTTCCGTGACCAGGACGCTCAGCAGGCGATGGATCGTCGGCTTGCTCATGCTGATTTCGCGCGTCAGCGTCATCAGACCGACGCCTTCCGCCCCCGCACGTGCCACTGCGCGCAATACCGTCAATGCGCGCGATACCGACTGCGCGCCATCGACGCGATCTGCCTTGTTCATCTCCTGGCGCATATGCATTGCCTCTTCCATTGCCGACATAATTCGATTCCATTTCACATCAATTGAAAAATTGGTCCATATTACGGACCATAATTAATTTTACTGGCAATTGATAGATGTCATGGATATCACTCGGGTTTTCCTTGTTTACCGATGATACCCAATGTGATTAAATAAATTCAAGAACAAATAAACAGGTTCGCATTATGGACCAATTAATTTCTGGAGACATCCATTGACCGTTAATCGCGGCAATGGCCGTGGCTGGCCTTTATCCGGGCAAAGACCACATCACAACAAGGAGGCAATATGAATCTGTCCCGACGCAAACTCATTTCCTTGACTGCCGGAAGCGCACTGGTCGCCGCTGCGCCGCTACGCAGCGCCTGGGCGGCTGCGCCCAAGTACCGCTACAAGTACGCGAACAATCTGGCCGTGAATCACCCAATGAACATTCGGGCGCGGGAAGCGGCCGAAAGAATCTTCAAGGAAACCGACGGCGCATTTGAATTGGCCATCTTTCCCAATAGCCAGCTGGGTTCCGATACCGATACATTGAGCCAACTACGCGCTGGCGCCGTGGAATTCTTCACACTGTCGGGCCTGATTCTTTCCACGCTGGTGCCTGCCACTGCCATCAGCGGCGTGGGTTTCGCATTTCCGGATTACGACACGGTCTGGAAAGCCATGGACGGCCAATTGGGCGCCTATATCCGCGGACAGATTCAGCAACGCGGGCTATATGTCATGGACAAAATCTGGGATAACGGTTTCCGCCAGGTCACGTCCAGCACGCGCCCCATCGTCGTGCCTGCCGACTTTGACGGGATTAAGATCCGGGTTCCCATCAGCCCGCTCTGGACCTCCATGTTCCAAAGCCTGGGCGCCGCCCCGACCAGCATCAACTTCAACGAAACCTATTCCTCGCTGCAAACCAGGGTGGTTGATGCCCAGGAAAATCCGCTGGCCATTATTGAAACCTCCAAATTCTACGAAGTGCAGAAATTCTGCTCCATGACCAACCACATGTGGGACGGTTTCTGGTTCCTGGGCAATCGCCGCGCCTGGGAAAAGCTGCCGGCGGATATCCAGGAGATCGTCGCCCGCAACATCAATGCCGCCGGCATGGATATGCGTGCCGATGTGTTCATGCTCAACCAGGAACTGCAATCAACGCTCTCACAACAAGGGATGGCATTCAATTCGCCCGACCCCGCTCCGATCCGGGCTGCGCTGAAAGAAAAGGGCTTTTACGACACCTGGAAGAAAAATTTCGGCGATCAGGCGTGGGACATGCTTGAAACCGCCACGGGAGGGCTGTCCTGATGCAACCAGCCGCCACCTCCAAATCTGTGCCGCCCCTGCCGGAAACCGTGAGCCGGAGCGATACCCCATGGGTATGGCTGGCCTATGCGGACAAGTCCCTGGGCTTCATCGTGGAAACCTTCGCGGCCATCCTCGTGCTGGCCGAAGTCTGCATTCTGTTCGCCGGCATTGCCGCTCGCTATGTCTGGCACAGCCCCCTGATCTGGTCCAACGAACTGGCCTCCACCCTGTTTCTGTGGCTGGCCGTCATGGGGGCCATCATTGCCATGCGGCGCGGCGAACACATGCGCATGGCGCTGTTCGTCAACAAATCCTCGCCAGGACGGCGGGCCGTGATGGAATCAGTAGCAGGCATCGCCGCCCTGGTGTTCCTGTGCATTCTGCAAAGTCCGGCCTATGAGTACGCCGTCGAGCAAAGCTACATCACTTCGTCGGCCATGGAGATTTCCGACGCCTGGCGCGCCGCTGCACTGCCCGTCGGCACGGCTTTCATGATCGTCTTTTCCATCATCCGCCTGCTCACCGCCGGCAACTGGCGCGCTCTGCTGTATGCCGCCATAGGCGTGGGGGCCATCGTCAGCGCGCTGCTGTTGGCCCAACCTGTGCTGGAAACCCTGGGCAATGCCAATCTGCTGATCTTCTTCGTGGTGATTGTGGGCGCCTGCGTATTTGGCGGCATTCCCATCGCATTTTCCTTCGGCCTGGCCACGCTCGGCTACCTGAGTCTGACAACCAGCATGCCATTGATGGTGGTTGTCGGACGCATGGACGAAGGCATGTCACACCTCATCCTGCTGGCCGTACCGCTGTTCGTACTGCTGGGCATGCTGATAGAAATGACCGGCATGGCCTATCGCATGGTGGCCTTCCTGGCCAATCTGCTGGGACACGTCAAGGGCGGCCTGTCCTATGTACTCATCGGCGCCATGTATGTGGTGTCCGGCATCTCGGGCGCCAAGGCGGCTGACATGGCGGCCATTGCGCCGGTGCTCCTGCCGGAGATGCGTGCTCGCGGCGCGGATGAAGGCGAAACGGTGGCGCTGCTTTCCGCCACCGGCGCACAAACCGAAACCGTGCCGCCCAGCCTGGTGCTGATCACCATCGGCTCGGTCACCGGGGTTTCCATCAGCGCGCTTTTCACCGGCGGCCTGCTGCCCAGCCTGTTGCTGGGCCTGATGCTGTGCGTGGTCGTGGGCTACCGTTGCCGCCGCGCCGGCAACCAGGAAAAGTGCGCTCCCCGCGCCACCCGCAAGCAGATCTGGGCCTCGCTGGTCATTGCCCTGCCCGCCCTGGCGCTGCCCTTCATCATCCGGGCTACCGTCGTCGAGGGCATTGCCACTGCGACCGAGGTCTCGACCATCGGCATCGTGTACGCCGTCGTCGTGGGCATCCTGGTCTATCGTTGCTTCGATATCCGCCGCGTCTATCCGATGCTGGTCGATACCGCCTGCCTGTCCGGCGCCATCCTGCTGATCCTCGGCACTGCAACCGGCATGGCATGGGCTCTCACCCAATCAGGTTTCTCGGGCGCGCTGGCGCAATTCATGCAGGACCTGCCGGGTGGCGCCTTCACCTTCATGCTGGTGTCCATCGTGGTCTTCATCGTACTGGGCAGCGTACTGGAAGGCATTCCCGTCATCGTGCTGCTGGGGCCGCTGATGTTCCCCATCGCCCACATGCTGGGCATACACGAAGTGCACTACGCCATGGTCGTCATCCTGTCCATGGGCATAGGCCTGTTCGCGCCGCCTTTCGGGGTGGGCTACTACACCGCATGCGCCATTGCCCGGGTCGATCCGGACAAAGGCATGCGCCCCATGGTCGGCTATCTGGTCTGCATCACGCTGGGCACCCTCATCGTGGCCGCCGTGCCATGGATCTCCATCGGATTCCTGCACTGATCGTGCCCATCCCTCACCGTCCCCTCCCACAAGGAACCTCACAGTGAATCCTCAGATTATTGGCTGGAAACACCTGCCTTTCGGCAAGCTGCAGATGGATATCGAGACCATGATCGCCGACGCGGCTGCCGGCGCCATCGACCACGCAGGCATCGAAGCGGCCGACATAGACTCCGTGCATATCGGCACCTTCAATGGCGGCCTGGTCTACCAGGACTTCCCTTCTGCGCTGATTCTCAACTCCCAGCCTGACCTACGCTTTGCCGCGACGGTACGTTGCGAAAATGCCTGCGCCACCGGTTCCGCCGCGGTGTACAGCGCCATCGACGCCATTCGTTCCGGGCGCAGCAAGGTGGCGCTGGTTGTCGGCTACGAAAAAATGTCGGCACTGACGACTGCGGAAGTTGGCGCCATCCTGCAGAAATGCTCGTATGCCAGGGAAGAAGCCCATGTACCTGGTGGTTTCGCCGGCATTTTCGGACAGATTGCCAGCGCCTATTTCGAGCGCTACGGCGATAAATCGGATGCCCTGGCCCGGATCGCCAGCAAGAGCCACCGCAATGCGCTGTCCAATCCCTACGCCCATTTCCACAAGGATTTCGACTACGACTTCTGCCGCACCCCTTCCGAGAAAAATCCCTACGTGGCCGGCCCGCTGAAGCGCACCGATTGCTCGCCCATCTCCGATGGCGCCGCTGCGCTGATCCTGACGAGCGCAGATGTAGCCGCCACGGCACGCGTGGCAATCGGCTTGCGCGCCGCAGTCCAGGTGACGGATTTCCTGCCGCTCTCGCGCCGCGACATCACCGAACTGAGCGGCGCCAGGCAGGCCTGGGCACGCGGGCTGGAACAAGCCAGACTGAGCCTGGACGACCTGTCTTTCGTGGAAACCCATGACTGCTTCACCATCGCCGAGTTGATGGAATATGAAGCCATGGGGCTGGCGCCAGCCGGCCAGGGTGAACGTGTCATTGCCGAAGGCATCAGCGAAAAGACCGGCAGGTTGCCGGTCAACCCGTCCGGCGGCCTCAAGGCCAAGGGCCACCCAGTAGGCGCCACAGGCGTCTCCATGCACGTCATGGCCGCCATGCAGCTTGCCCACGAAGCCGGCGACATGCAATTGCCCAAACCGGTACTGGCGGGCGTCTTCAATATGGGAGGCGCCGCCGTTACCAACTACCTCAGCATCCTGGAACGCACCCGCTGACCTGCCGCTGCGCCCACCGGCGCTTCCATGCAGCCCATTTTTTCTTGATTCCGAGACTCATCATGCTCACCACAGTCATGAATCTGGGCGATATGCTCACGCAAGTCGCCCGCCGCCATGCCCAGGAACCCGGGTTCATCACCCCGGACCGCAGCTATACATGGCATGAGATCAATCAGCGTGTGGACACAATCTGCACCCAACTGCGCCAGGCCGGCGTCCAGGCCGGAGACAGGATACTGGTGCACTCCCGCAACAACCTGCCGCTGTTCGAAAGCGCCTATATCGCGTTCAAGCTGGGCGCGATCTGGGTGCCGACCAATTACCGCATCGCCCCGCCTGAAGCCGCCTACCTGGGAAAATCCAGCGCAGCGAATGTCATGATTTACGACTCCGGCTTCGAGGCCCACGTGGACGCCATCCGCGCCGAGAACCCCGCGCTGCGCCACGTGCTGTCCCTGGGGACGCCACGCGCCAACGAAATCGCCTACGACGAGCTGCTCGCCACGCCATGCACCGAGCCCTTCATTGCCGCCGACGTGGACCGCGATACGCCGCTCTGGTTCTTCTATACCTCGGGCACGACCGGCCACCCCAAGGCCGGCACGCTGACGCATGGCCAGATGGCATTCGTCATCACCAACCACCTGGCTGACCTGATGCCCGGCCTCACGCACCGTTCGCGCTCGCTGGTCGTCGCGCCGCTGTCGCACGGGGCCGGCATCCATGCATTGGTCAATACCGCGCGAGGCGCCGCCAGCGTGTTGCCTGCCAGCGAACGGCTGGATGCCGAAGAAACGTGGCAGCTGGTGCAGCAGCACCGCGTCGACAATATGTTCACAGTACCGACCATCATCAAGATGCTCACTGAACACGATGCCGTGGACCGCTACGACCACAGCAGCCTGCGCTATGTGATCTACGCCGGCGCCCCCATGTACCGCGCAGACCAGAAGCACGCCCTGGAGAAACTGGGCAAGGTGCTGGTGCAGTATTACGGCCTGGGCGAAGTCACGGGCAACATTACCGTACTGCCTCCTGCCCTGCATGAAGCCGAAGACGCCAACTTCACCCGTTTCGGCACCTGCGGCTATGCACGCACCGGCATAGATATCGTCATCCTGGACGACCAGGGCGCGCGGCTGCCAGCGGGCCAGACCGGGGAAATCTGCGTCAGGGGCCAGGCAGTCATGGCTGGCTATGACAACAATCCCGAAGCCAACGAGAAGGCCTTCCGGTTCGACTGGTTTCACACGGGCGACCTGGGGCATCTTGATGACGAAGGCTATCTCTACATTACCGGACGCGCTTCCGACATGTACATTTCCGGCGGCTCCAACGTCTACCCGCGCGAAATAGAAGAAACACTGCTGACCCACCCGGCCGTGCATGAAGTCGCGGTAGTCGGCCTGCCCGATCCGAAATGGGGCGAACTGGGCGTGGCAGTCATCGTGCCCAAGCCTGGCTGCGCCGTCACCGAAGCGCAGTTGATCCAGTTCCTCGATGGCCGCCTGGCCAAATACAAATGGCCCAGGCGCTTCGTGTACTGGGAAAACCTGCCCAAGTCTGCCTATGGCAAGGTAGCCAAGAAAGATGTGCAGGCCCGGCTGGCCCAGGCAGACCAGCAAGCCCTGGCCTGAACGCACGGCCTATCAACACGGGAGAAGCCATGGCGATCTATCAACTCGGCAACCTGCGCCCGGACATTGCCTCCAGCGCCTATGTTTCCGAGCATGCCGTCCTGATCGGAGATATCGTGATCGGGGAAAACGTGTCGATATGGCCCGGCGCCGTGCTGCGCGCGGACAACGCGCGCATCTGGATCGGCGCGGGCAGCAACATCCAGGATGGCGCCATCCTGCACGCCGACCCCGGCCTGCCACTGACAATAGGCAGTGATGTTACCGTCGGCCACCAGGCCATGCTGCATGGTTGCACCATTGGCGACGCATGCCTGATCGGCATACAGGCCGTCGTCCTCAATGGCGCCGTGATAGGCGCTCAAAGCCTGGTCGGCGCGGGCGCCCTGGTGCCCGAGCACCGGGCTTTCGAGCCTGGCCGGTTGATCGTCGGTGCTCCCGCACGGGTGGTACGGGAACTGGATGAGGTCAGCCGCGGGCTATTGCTGGATAACGCCGCCAGCTATCGCCACAAGGCGCGCCAGTTCCGCGACCAGCTGGTGCGCCTGGCATGACGCACAGCGTGAGCGCGACCAGCCTGGCCGCGCTCACGCCATCCCGGCTTGCCGCCGGAGCCAGCCCCCCGGGCAGGTCAGTCCTGTTTGTCCAGGCACGTCATGAAGAAGTCTTTCAGTTTCCGGTCCGTCGGCACATCCAGCCGATAGCCGAGTTCCAGCACTTCCCACTCATCGGAGCCACGCTGCACCAGACCGGCATCAACGAATTCGTCAAGCTTCAGGCCGCTGGCACGGCTTTCCAGGCCCACCAGCACCGCTCTCACCTTGTCAAAGCACCGCTCTGCGTGATGACGCGTAACTGTTGCTGCGGCGGCCTGCTCCGCATCAGGAACGGTGAGCTCCACCTGCTCGACCACTCTGGCAGTCAGGCCTTCGCTGGCGGCCTGCGCCGCGGGAACCACGCATCCCAGGGCAAGCAATGCCAGGGCGCCGCACATCAATCTGGGCACAAACATGCAGATCTCCGTTCTTGTCATGTGCCGTCATATTAGTTCAGCATCAATAACCATGGCGCGTTGATGGCGGGAATTTACATCTGCTGTAACAGGATGCCCGATACACGCGGGAACAGTCACTTTCACCCCTCTCTTATATAATGAGCAGGCCCGATTTCATGACGGCAACCGGTCGCGGATAGTCCATCCCGGACAGCTCGGACGTGGTAACGCATGCTGTGGCGTGCCAGGCCTGCGCCCCCTCGTTTTTGCTGCCCCATCGAGGCAGTGTGAACAAGCGCCATACCCGCCCGCGCCGGCAACGCCTGGCGGCAATACCCCGCCGATATGCGGATATGGCGTACAGAAACAGGAAGCAGATACATGAGCAAAACAGCCTCTGCCCCACCCGCGCCGCGCCCTCTGGGCATCAACGACATTACCGTCATCGACGATAGCAAACTCAAGAAAGCCGTGACCGCTGCCGCGCTGGGCAATGCGATGGAGTGGTTCGACTTCGGGGTGTACGGTTTTGTCGCCTTTGCGCTGGGCAAGGTATTTTTCCCGGATGCCTCGCCTGCCGTGCAAACCATCGCCGCACTGGGCACATTCTCGGTCCCGTTCCTGTTCCGTCCGCTGGGCGGCCTGTTCTTCGGTGTCATGGGCGACCGCTTCGGGCGGCAGAAAGTCCTGTCGCTGACCATCATCATCATGGCCATCAGCACCTTCTGCATCGGCCTGATCCCCTCCTATGACAGCATCGGCCTGTGGGCCCCTGTCCTGTTGCTGCTGTGCAAGGTCGCGCAAGGCTTCTCGGTCGGCGGCGAATACACCGGCGCCGCCATTTTTGTGGCGGAATATGCCCCCGACAGGCGGCGCGGCTTCCTGGGCAGCTGGCTGGACTTCGGGTCGATTGCGGGCTTTGTCCTGGGCGCAGGCATGGTGGTGCTGCTGCAAACCATCCTGGGCGACGGGCGCTTCCTCGAATGGGGCTGGCGCGTGCCCTTCTTCGTCGCCGGTCCGCTGGGACTGCTGGGCCTGTACCTGCGCCATGCAGCAGAAGAAACCCCGGCCTTCGCGCAACAGCTCGAACGCATGGAGAAGGACGACCGCGATGCCATCAAGGAGCGTCCCAGCATCTCCTTCCGCGAGATTTTCACGCGCTACCGCAAGGCGCTGCTGATCTGCGTCGGTATGGTACTGGTGACCAACGTCACCTACTACATGCTGCTGACCTACATGCCTACCTACCTGTCGAGCAGCCTGGGCTATTCCGAAGGCCATGGCGTGCTCATCATCATCGTGGTGATGATAGGCATGCTGTTCGTGCAACCACTGGTCGGCTTCATCAGCGACAAGGTCGGGCGCAAGCCTTTCCTGCTGATCGGCAGCCTCGGTCTGCTGCTGCTCGCCATCCCGGCCTACCGCATGATAGGCAGCGACAATACTGGCACCATCTTCCTGGGCCTGCTCTGCCTGGCGGCGCTGCTCAACTGCCTGACCGGTGTCATGGCATCGACACTGCCCGCGCTCTTCCCCACGCGCATCCGCTACAGCGCGCTGGCCAGCTCGTTCAACGTGGCCGTCATCATTGCAGGCCTGACCCCGACTGTCGCTGCCTGGCTGGTGGAAGAAACCCAGAACCTGATGATGCCGGCCTACTACCTGATGGCAGCGGCAGTCGTCGGCCTGATCACGGCCTTCTTTCTGCCCGAGACGGCCAACCGGCCGCTACGCGGCGACACCCCCAACGCATCCAGCCGCCAGGAAGCCCGTGTGCTGCTGCAGGAAGCCTATGAAAACATCGAACAAAGCGTGGAAGATGTCGAGGCCGAAATCGTCGAACTGGAAGAAAGGATAGAGCTGCTGCGCAAACGCCGCCAGAAACTGGTGGACCAGCATCCCCATCTGGACTGACTGAGCTGACGGTGGCGCAGCCGGCCCGGCGTCGCCACCGTCAGCCCTGGCACGGCGAGTTCTTGGGGACTAGAAGCGGCAGGAAAAAAAATGGCGGACCTCAAGCCTTGAGTACCAATACGCCTGGGGCAACATGCACTGACTCATGCCCATTGCCTCCCACGGGCGAGTCGAGTACAACACTGAGATCATGCCCATCTCAAGGTATGCCCGTTCTCTCGCTCCCGCCGGGGCTTTTTACTTTTTGGCAGGGTACACGTGGCAACCCATCAATCAAAACAAACGCTGAATCTGATTGACGTCATTTCCATTGGTATTGGGGCAATGGTCGGCGCGGGTATTTTCGTGCTGATCGGACAGGTCGCGGAATTGATGGATACCTTTACCTGGTTTTCCTTCGGTCTGGCGGGTGTGGTCTCACTTCTGATCGGCTATGCCTATGCCCGGCTATCAGTGTATTACCCGACCAACGGAGGTTTGATCGACTATTTCCGGGCCGCTTTTTCTCGGCCATTGGTCATTACCCTGTCTTTTCTCTATATCGGCACGCTGATTCTGACCATTGCGCTGGTCGCACGCGCCTTCGGCCTGTACGCAGCACAGTGGCTGCATCCCGGCCATGCCAATCTGGCACTTCTGGGCCTGGCCTATACCCTGGGCATCATCGTGCTCCTGGCCTTGCTCAATATGTACAGCAATCACGCTGTCGGACGTACCGAATCGCTGCTGGTCATTCTGAAACTGGGCATTCTGCTCATCTTCATTATTGCGGGCGCGGTTCAGCTCAAACCGACCAGCCTGATTCCTTCTCCTCTGCCGGGAGCCGATCCGATTTTTTCCAGTCTGGGGCTGACCTTTTTCGCCTACGCCGGCTTCAATATGATGACCAATGCGGCGGATAAGGTAAAAAATCCTGCACGCACCATGCCCCTGGCCTTCATTCTGGCCATCAGCATCACCATGCTGTTGTATGTCGCCCTTGCCATCATTCTGGCATCCAGCCTCTCCATGGCGCAGCTGCGCCAGTACGCGGAGACGTCAATTGCCTATGCCGCCTATCCCGTGCTGGGTGCAACAGGCTTCGTGATGGTGTCGGCCGGCGCATTGCTAGCCACATCGTCAGCCATCAATGCGACGATTTTTTCACTGTTCAATACCCTGGACAGCATGGGCCAGTCCCGGGAAATTCCTGCCGCCCTCAATCGTCCGCTGTGGCGCAACGCTTCGTCCGGTAATGTCGTGATCAGTATCGCCATCGCCGTCCTGGCGCTCTGCTTCGATGTCAGCGTGCTGGCCGATGTTGTCAGCTTCACGTTCCTGGCCAGCTACTTTTTTGTTCTCATCGCTGCCTGGCGCATGCGCGCCAGGATTCATCTGGGCGCAGGATTCCTGCTGCTGACCCTCGCGATTGTCTCGCTGATCATGCTGGGTTTCCTCTATAGCCTCGCCACCAGCAACCTGATGGCCATTGCCTCCATCCTGGCCGCCCTGGCGCTTTGCGCCGGCCTGGCATTCTGGCGCAATCGTCATATCTCTGCAGGCGGCGCCACGGGCACCCGGCCTCGCTAGAAAAACAGTCGCACCATCAAGGCTCACAGGCGCCTGCCACCACAGCGGCGGGCGCCATTCCCTCCGCTTTCCGTACGTCCCGTTGAACGTCTGGCACCTGCGGCTGCCTAGACCATTTCCAATTCCCCGCCTGCGAACACCCTGCCCTGTTTCTTCCCCCGCACTGCCTGGCCCGTTCGCCATGGTAATCCACCACCCTTGATCAGTAGACGCTGGATCGGTACAACGCCACAGGCTCAACGGCGCGCATCCGCCTTGATCATGTCTGCCGCTTGTTCTGCAATCATGATGACGAGCGTAATTGATTCACTGAGCGCTCAGTTTTCTGGAAAACTTTGCTCTAAACCATTGGCGCGATCATGCAGGACTCCCTTCGCTTGACAAAAACACGGCAATGCAATCTGAACCCTCTCTTCGAATCTAAAAAATTGACAATTCCTGATATTGCCAGCGTGGCATCGGGAAAGTCTGTGCAACGCTGAATAACGCATTGCCAAACAAATTTCCGGAAATGCGGCGAACAATCAAACCCTTTGCAAATAGGCCTTCTCTTTCACAGCACTGCAGTCTATGCTTTGAATGAGTCATTCGCTTCAAGGTTCATTTCCCGGCAGTCCGCTATCCATTGCGTGGAGTACGTATCTATGAAAAGAAGCACTTTCTTAGCCATGGCACTGTTCTCGACCAGTCTGGCACTGGGCGGCTGCCAAAGCATGAACAGCCCGCAGGCGCAGTCGGAATTCGACTGCATTGCCGGCACGGTGGGTGGCGCTGTGGTCGGCGGCCTGCTGGGCAGTATGGTCGGCGGCGGCACGGGCAAGACCATTGCCACGGTCGCGGGCGCAGGCGCGGGCAGCTATGCCGGTAATCAATTGGGTTGCAAATAAGCGAGGCGGCACAACATGAAAGCAAAGAAATTATTCCTGTCCCTGGCGCTGGCCCTGCCGTTTTCCGTCAATGTCGCGCTGGCACAAGCACCGGTTGTCCAACTGGATGAAAGCGTATTCAAGCAGCTCGATACCAACCAGGACGGCAAAATCAGCGAAGCGGAGTACCGTGTTTTCATGGAACACGCCTTTGACAAACTGAATACCCAAGGCAATGGGGCCCTGAGTCGCGAAGAGGCTGCGCCGGTCTTTACTGCCAGTGAATTCGACCTGGTGGATACAGATAAAAACGGCAGAATTTCACGTGAGGAGTTCATCATTGCGGTCATGAATGATTTCCATCGCCAGGACCGCAACGGCGACGGTTTCCTGACCCGCTGACCTCCCCGGCAACCGCCATTGCCCAGTTGTTCCAGCCAGCCAGGACAAACGGGCAGCTTTTCGGCTCGTGGCCCTGGATATTCCCTTCCCGGAGCAGTCGCTATGCCAACGCCCCCTTCCATCCAGCGTGCCGTTGATGACGCCTTCCAGGCGTTCGGACAACTGCCCGGCGGCGCCAATGCCGATTACATCCCTTTTCTGGCACAAGTTCCTGACAAACTCTCCGCGCTGGCGGTTGTCGGCATAGACGGCAGCCAGTATTGCGCTGGCGATGTGCGCTACCGTTTTGCCCTTGAATCCATTTCCAAGGTCTGCACCCTGGCATTGGCTCTGGAAGACTGGGGGCACGATACCGTGCAGGAAAAAATAGGCGCGGATGCGACCGGCCTGCCTTTCAACTCCATCATGGCGCTGGAACTGCATGCAGGAAAACCGCTTTCTCCTCTGGTCAACGCGGGCGCCATCGCCACGGCCAGCCTGGTGAAAGCCGGCTCGGTGGAAGAACGCTGGCAGCGCATTCTTGCCATTCAGCAACAGCTGGGTTCGGGTGAGATTGCGTTGTCTGCCGAGTTGAATGAGTCGGAACAGAGCACCAACGCCCATAATCGCGCCATCGCCTGGCTGCTGCACTCTGCCGGCTATATGTACTGCGACCCCATGGAGGCTTGCGATGTCTATACACGCCAGTGTTCGACCTTGCTCGACTGCCTGGAACTGGCCACCATCGGCGCCACGCTGGCCAGCGGCGGCCTTCATCCCTTCAGCGGCAAACGGGTACTGCAGGCGGAAAACACCCCGCGCATTCTGGCTGACATGACCATGGAAGGGCTGTACGACAGCTCTGGAGATTGGGCATATACCGTCGGTCTGCCCGGCAAAAGTGGCGTTGGCGGCGGTCTTTTGGCCGTGGTTCCCGGCGTGCTGGCCATTGCGGCATTTTCTCCGCCCTTGGACGAGTTCGGGAACAGTGTGCGCGGACAAAAGATGATAGCCGCGGTTGCCGACACCCTGGGCTACAACATCTACCGTTCGCCCGCCACGGCGCTGCCCCACTCACGCTGATGGCACGCTGCCGCGTTCCAGCCGCCCGCCAGGCCCGCCTCCCTTTCGCCATCCATCCTGCGCAGACTCTCGCGCACATCAGAACCGCGATAGCCTGCCGGGAAGCAAGGCGCCTGCTATCAGTCGGTGCCATCCACGCCGAACAGGCACACCATCCTGACGCCCCTCTCTTGCAGACATGAAAATGGCCGCTGGTGCGACAAACACCAGCGGCCATGATTACGGCTCCCGCCTGGCAGCCAGAGCGGTATCGCCCTGGCTGCGCGCACTGAAGCCGCTTGCCTGACTCAAACCGCCCGGGTAGCTACGGACGGACTGCCGTCACCTCGATTTCAACGCGCCATGCCGGATGCGCCAGCGCTGCGACCTGGAAGGCCGAGCGGGCCGGCAGCACAGGTTGCTTGGCCGCATCACCGTAGAACTGCGTGTAACCTTCCATGAAACCGGCAAAGTCCATCTTGCCGTCATTTTCCGGGCCACCGACCAGGAACACCTGCATCTTCACGACGTCTGCCATGCTCAGCCCCAGGCTTTCCAGATGCTGCTTGGTCTGGTTCAGCACGCTGATAGTCTGTTCCTTGGTATTGCCATAGGCAGCCAGGGAATCCTTGGGCTGGTCGGGGTGGCTCACTTCGGGCACTTTACCGCTCAGGTAGACCACCGTTTTCCCCGCCGGCACTTCAACGGCGGAAGAGATCGGGAAACTGCCAGCGCCATGGCGCACGACATTGTCAGCAGCAACCGCTGCGCCGGAAAGCGCAGCACCCGCTACCAGAACGGCAGCGGCGGTTTTCTTCAGCATTCCTGTCATAAACATCTCCTGGTTAAAGCTAGGCCTCGCATCCTTACAGCAGACGGCTGAGGTGGAAGGGTTTCGGGTCGACCTTAGGCGTCTCGCCGGTGATCATATCAGCCATCAACTGACCGGCTGCCGGCCCCTGGGTCAGGCCAAAGTCAAAGCCCGAGGACACGAACAGGCCAGGCACGCTTTCGATGTCGGAAATCACCGGGATCAAATCGTTGGCCACGTTGACCACACCGCCCCAGCGCTCGACGACCTTGGCGTTTTCGAATACCGGGAATTCGCCACGCAGCCAGGACAGGGAGGTGTCCAGCAATTCGTTGTTGGGCGTGGGTGCCGTGACGCGAGCCAGTTCGAAGGGGCTGACTTCATCCATTTTCCACGAACGCGGCGTCTGGAAGGAGCGCACCAGGTCGCGATTGAGAGCGAGATCCATGTGCAGACCGCCCAGATGCTTGGGCAGGTGCGGCAGGAAATCGGCAGCCAGCGCGAAGCTGTCGCGGATGATGGGGGCGGTCAGGTAACGCGGGCCATTGGAATAGCTGCCATCAACTTCCTTGCGCCACACGACGATACCGGCGTGGCCGCAAGCAGGCGGCGCGCCCGCGACATCGCTGATACGCTGTTGCGACAGATAAACCGGCAGCAGCGGCAGGTTGATGCCGGCGTTGCCGCAGAACAAGCGCGACCAGTAGCCCCCGGCGACCACCACGGTCTTGGCGCGGATCGGGCCCTTCTCCGTAATGACGCCCGACACGGCGCCACCTTCAGTTTCAAAACCACGCACCGCGCAGTTCGTGACGATTTTCACACCCTGGGTTTGCACATAGCGGGCCAGCATCGAAGCGCCGATTGCCGGCTCGATACTGCCGTCGTCTTCCTGCAGGAAGGCGGTTTTCCACGGCGTACGTGCACCCGGCAGACGCTCTTCCAGCTCAGCGCCTTCAATGAAGCGCGCGCGGATGGGGGCGTGTTCCGGCGCCTGGTGCCGGGCTTCTGCCAGCCAAGCTTCGACCTTGGCCACATCTTCGTCGTTGGCGCATGCCTGCACGCGGCCATAAGAACGGTAGCTGGTGTCGGCACCGATTTTCTCGTTCATGCCGCGCCAGAGGTACTTGCTATGCTGGATCAGTTCGGTAATGCCGTCCAGGCCATAGCTCGTAACCTGGCCATAGGCGCGGCTGGACTGTTCACCCGCGATCACGCCCTTTTCGCAAATCACTACCGACAGGCCGCGCTCGGCCAGGTACAACGCAGTGGCCACGCCGATCATACCGGCGCCGACGATTACCACGTCCGCGCTGGCCGGCAACGTGTCGTCGCCAGCCACAGGCAGCGCGCGCGAAGTCGTTGCTTCCAGCACGCTATCGCGCAGCAGCATCGGGGTCACTGCGGCACCGCCAGCGACAACCACACCGGCGCCCGCGCCAATCAGAAGTTTCCGTCTGGTAATCTTCATAATAGTTACTTCTATTCTCTTTAATTGTACGAATGCGCCGAACCCTGGGCGTTCGGTACGCGGGAGATCGCTATTGGATGTTGGTATTACCGGTGCGCAGGTCCGGAAACACCATCGGCAAAGCCGCCCCTACAGGGACAGACAGCAAAAGAACCGACGATTGGCAAGGCATTCATGACCATACCCATATGTCGCGTCCGCAACGGACGCTGGACTGGAGCAAACGTCGGCAACAAGTCGCTCCTGGTCGGGGAATCCGGTGTTCTGACCAGTACCAACTGGCACATGAGGCCGGAAACACGGTGTTCAAACCTTTGTGCGCCGCGCATGAGCGATGGACTGCAATCAAGGCCATCAAAATGAAGCCGCGCCCGCCGCCGGGCTTCCGGGAACGATGCCTGCGGCGTCAAGAGGTCACTGCCTCGCTGGTCCCCATGCGGATGGCCGGGGCTTGCGCTTGGGCGCGTGGTCATGCAGAAGTTCCAAAGCCATACAGATGGCGCGCATTGTGGTCCATTCTTGAAGGGCTCACAACCGTGTCACATTAAAAACATATTTGCATAATATGTAAAAATAGCCGTCTTCAGAAACGGAATATCCGGGATATCCGCATCATCTGTGCATAGCTTCCCGGTAACACCGTCCATTCTGGCGGCAGGGAAAAAATTCCTAAGTTAGTAATAAACAAACCATTCCTTTCAGACTGGCATCGTCGAAATGAGCAGAAATCTGGAATCCGGCGTCATCCACGCCATGCGCGCATTCTTACGTGTCGTGGATAGTGGCAGTTTCACCGCCGCAGGCGAGCAAATGGAACTGACCACGGCGCAGGTATCGCGGCTGGTCGCCGACCTGGAACGCCGCCTGGGCGCGAAACTCCTGCAACGCACTACCCGTAGCCGGGTATTGACCGACGTGGGCAGCGACTATGCCGCCCGCTGCCGGGAAATCATCGCGTTGGTGGAAGAAGCGGAAGCCAGCGCGGCCGGCGCGGCCACCAAGCCGCAGGGACGGCTACGATTGCAGAGCATGGCCAGTTTCGGGTTGCATTATGTCGCCCCCATGCTGGCTGAGTTCTGCGCCCAGTACCCCGGCCTGGTCGTCAACTACAGTACCTCGCAGCATTTTCCCGACCTGCTGGCCGATGGCGTGGACGTCAGCCTGTATCTGGCGGAATCCCTGACGGATTCCGGGCTGACCGCCAAACGCCTGGGCACGACGTTTTCCATCCTGTGCGCCTCGCCACACTATATCCAGCAGCGCGGCCAGCCCGATCTGCCGACCGAACTGCGCGAGCATGACTGCCTGCGCGTGGTCAATCCATCCATATCCACGGATTGGCAACTGACCAATAGCCAGGACGAAAGCCATGCCTTCGAGCCCCAGGGGCCCCTGGTTGCCGATACGCCGGAACTGCTGCTGGAAATGGCAATGCGCGGCGCTGGCATCACCCTGCTGCCGCTTTTCACTGTTATTGACGCCATTCGCAGCGGGCGCCTGCTGCGCGTGCTGCCCGACTGGCGCTCGCCGGATATCGGCGTATTCGCCATGCTGCCGTCGCGCTCGTTTGTCGATGCGAAAACGCGCGTCTGGCTGGAATGGGTGGACGAGCACATTTCCCCGCAATTACAAGCCGACGCCGCATTCTTTGCAAAAGCATGATGCACTGACTTTCCTTGCAGGCTGTGCCACCCGCGGCTGCAAGCAACCCCTTCCCTGTCTTCCCTCGCTGCTCCGGCCCGCATCAGAAGGCCGCCCTCATACTCATAGCGAAAACCCCAGCTGTCCTATTTATACTTATTTTGCTAATTTTAAAACCAAGACAGAACGAATGTTCGTTCTGATTTTCCGACGCGCCATGAACAGCACTATTTCCTCTCCCGTTTCCCTGACGCTTTTCCCAGAACTGGGTTCCCGCCATGTGGCCACGCTGCGCGCGGCCCTGCGGCTCTTCACCGAGAAAGGCTATTTCAGTACGTCCATTCACGACATCGGCAGCGCAGCGAATGTCTCGGTGGGCTTCATGTACCACCACTTTTCCGACAAGCAAGGCCTGGCTCATGCGCTCTACCAGCATCTGATCACCAGCATGAATGCCCTGCTCGATGACATAGAAGCCACGCATGCAACAGCCCGCGAGCGCTGCCAGGCCGTCGTACGCATGCTGTTCGAATTGACCGAAACCGAGCCTGACGTGATGTCCTTCGTCGTCCATGCACGTCACCAGGAGTTCCTGCCCGGCGAACCGTCGATCTGTTCGGCCATGCCTTTCGTGCGCATGCGCAATTTCGTCTTCCAGGGCATAGAAGCCGGCGAAATCCGCGCCATGGAACCCATCGTGGCAGCTTCCATGATGTACGGCGCGGCCATCCGCATGGTCTGTCTGCGGCTTGATGGCGTGATCGCCGAGCCTCTCGCACGCTACATAGACGAGCTCTGGCACAACACCTGGCAGTCGCTGATGACCTGATTTCCCTGGCATCGGAGCGGACATCCGTTCCGAGCTTTACCACCCTGAGGAGCGTTCCATGGCACATCGCATTTTGATCATAGGCGGGGGCATAGGCGGCACGATGACCGCCAACCACCTGGTGACCAAGCTATACCCTGAAATCCGTTCCGGCAAAGTGCAGGTCACAATGCTATCGAACTCCCCTTGGCACTACTACAAACCGGCCTTCATGTATGTCGCGTTCAACAGCTTTTTCCGCGACGAACTGCGCCGCCCCCAGCGCAGCCTGTTGCGCCCGGAAGTGGACTTCCATATCGAAGAGGTCGAAGAATTCGAGTTCAAGGCCAGCCGGGTACGCTGCAAGAGCGGACGCCTGGTGGGCTATGACCACCTGATCATCTCCACCGGGTGTATACCTTCGCCCGAACGCATCGAGGGGCTCAAGGAAGCCGGCGACCATTTCTACCAGCATGCACCGGCGCGTCAATTGGCGGAGAAGCTGAGCACCATTGAACAAGGCCGTATCTTCATTACCGTCACCTTCCCCAAAACGCCCAATGTCCCGCACCAATGCGGCATCGCACCCATCGAAACCACGCTGATGCTCGACGACCTGCTGCGCAAGCGCGGCGTACGCGACAGGGTGGAAATCGTCTACACCTACCCCACGGTCTCCCAACTGCTGCGCAACTGCCTGTTCCTGCAGAAAGATACCTGCGAAGTCCTGCCGACCATCTTCGAACAACGTGGCATCAAGTATCAACGTGGTTTCACACTGGACCACGTGGACCCGGACCGGAAAATCGCCTATTCCGCCGAAGGCAAGGACGAAAACTTCGACATCCTGATGGCCACGCCGCCCATCCGCGCCGTGGACGCCGTGCAGCGCACCGGCATTTCCGAAGCGCTGGACGGCGAAGGCTGGCTGCCTACCAACCATGAAACCATGCAGGTCTATGGCCTGGAGAATGTGTACGTCCTGGGCGATACGGTAGACCTGCCGGTGAGCAAGGCCGGCGGCTCATGCCACAGCCAGTCGCCTGTCGTGGTCAATAACGTCGCATCCGAAATACGCTTTGGCCATCCTTGCGATGCCTATGACGGACGCGTCGTGGCAATCGCGCAAATGGGCCTGGAAGACGGCATGCCGCTCTGGTACGACTACCACGTGGACGTCAAGCCCACGCCGCCCAACAAACTGGGCGGCCTGATGCGCAAGGGGTTCAATCGCGGTCTGTACTGGTCCGTGGCACGCGGCCTGGTGTAAGCCTGAAAGCCGCCAAGGTCCCTACCCTAATTCCCGTAACGGAGCCTCATCATGACGTCCACTGACAACTCTCAAGCACAAGTCCACGCCCAACCCCAGGTCGACAGCCTGCTTAAAGACGAAGCCGCGATGCAGGGCCTGGCCG
Source organism: Kerstersia gyiorum (assembly GCF_004216755.1). Taxonomy (GTDB): domain Bacteria; phylum Pseudomonadota; class Gammaproteobacteria; order Burkholderiales; family Burkholderiaceae_B; genus Kerstersia; species Kerstersia gyiorum. Next base: position 552,205 of record NZ_SGWZ01000002.1, on the reverse strand, counting down.
AACTCGTCGGCAAACTCGAACCCCTGCTGGCCGGCCGCCGCCTGAATCGCATCGTAGACCTGCTGTCCGTCACCGCCGATCTGGTGGACATGAGCGACGCCTACATGATCGAAAAGCTGGCCAAGGCCTACGAGGAAACCACGGGCGCGCTCTGGACCGCCGGCAATGCCGTGCGCATGGCCAATGCCCAGGTATCGCAAATGAAGGAAACCCCCACGCTGTTCGGACTGGTCCGCATGGCACGCGACGAAGATGTGCGGCGCGGCCTGAGTTTCCTGCTGGCGGTCGCCGGCGTGCTGGGCAAACAGATGTCACATCCGCCGCTGGACTACACGGCAGACTGAATCCCCTGACCCTGCCGCCCCGCCGGCCGCATGTCACAGACGCCGGCGGCGTGCCTCTGCCGGCGAGGTGGGCAAGGCACGGAAATATTCCCCCGGCGTCTGGCCCACCATACTGCGGAAAAAGGCGATAAACACACTGTCGCTGGAAAATTCCAATTCCGCAGCCGTTGCTGCAATGGTTTTGCCGGTCGCCAGGCATTCCATCGCCCGCATCAGCCGCCATTGTTGCCGCCATTGCTGGTAGCCCATACCGGTTTCCTTGCGGAAAATGCGGCTGATGGTCTTGCCACTGGCGCCGACGCGTTGCTCCAGCGCGTGCAGCGCCGGCGGCAGTTTTTCCGATTGCCTGAGCAACCCGGCAAGACGGCGATCGGCAGGCATAGGCAGCAACATGGGCTGGATACTGGCACAGCCGATCTCATCCATGCACAAGGCCAGCAAATGCGCGTATCGGCCATGGCCCCATTCCTGCTCGAACGGCGCCAGCGCCATGGGCTCCAGCACGGCCCGCAGCAAATCGCTGACTTCAATGACCCGCACGTCCGCCGGCATCTGGACTGCCATATCAGGCCGAAAATACAGGGAACGGTAGTCCACGATGCGAGTCATCATGGCCTGGTGCAGGATATGCGGTGGAATCCACACCGCCCGGGAAGGCGGCATCAGACAGAGTTTGCCGTCCAACACGATTCTTATACATCCCTGACGGGCATACAAAAGCTGGCCACGTGCGTGGCTGTGCATGCCGGAGTCGTGGTCGGCCAGTTCCGAGGCAATGCCGACCACCGGCGCCGCATGGGCGTCTGCATCAAAAATCGCGCTGGGGGCAATCCATGTCATACAAGTGTTTTCTCTGGTAACGGATCATGCCCAATTCGGGCAGCCCCGCCAAGATTGTCCGATTTCAGTTATTTTATGTCCAAACATGCATAATCGGAACATGCTGCTGCGATCAGAATGACAGACCTCATCATTCCAGGAGCCAGCCCGTGCCACATCGGCATCTCGTCGCCTGGGCGGTCATCGTTCTGATGTTCCCCCAACTGGCGCAAACCCTCTACAGCCCCGCACTCACGGATTTCTCTCAATCTTTCGGCATTCCGCCCAGCGCGGCAGCGCAAGTACTCAGCGTCTATTTCCTCTGCTTCGCCCTGGGCGTCGTGCTCTGGGGCCGGCTTTGCGATTCTCTTGGCCGCCGTCCCGCGCTGATGGCCGGCCTGCTGCTGTTCACGGCCGCCACGGCCGCCGGTTTGGGCGCCACCAGTTTCGGCATGCTGCTGGCCAGCCAGGGCCTGGCGGCACTGGGCATCGCCACCTGCTCCATCGGCGTCCAGACCGTGCTGCGCGACCGATTCCAGGGACCGGCACTGGGCAGCGTCTTCTCGCTGGTCGGCATGGCGCTGGCGCTCAGCCCCGCGCTGGGCCTGTTTGCCGGCGCGGCGCTGACACGCTGGCAAGGCTACCAGGGCGTCCTGCTGGCCTTGATGGCCACAGCCCTGCTGCTGCTGGGCTGGACCGCGCGCCGCCTGCCGGAAACGCGGCTCGGGCAGGCGCGGCCAGCGCCGCTGTGGCCCACGCTGCAACTGATGCTGCGCGATCGCGACATCTGGCAGGCGGCCGGGCTGGTCGCCCTGTTCAATATCGCCATGTTCAGCTACTACGCTACCGGCCCTTTCCTGTTTGCACGGCTAGGCTTGTCCGAAGCGCTTTATGGCTATAGCGGCGCCCTGCTTGCGGCTGGCGCAGCGCTCGGCGCCTGGGTCAATCGCCGCCTGCTCGCGGCTGGTCACCCTGGCACCACCCTGGTCCGGTGCGCCATCATGCTGATGCTGCTTGCGGGCAGCGCGGTCTGGCTGCTGCAGGACAGCGTATGGCTCCTGCTGCCTTTGACGCTGATCGTCCTGGCCTATGGCATGGCCATTCCCAACCTGCTGGGCGCGGCCCTGCATGCTTACGGCCACTGCCTGGGTACCGCCGGTGCCCTTTTCGGCCTGCTGTATTACCTGCTGATCGGTGCAGGCATGTGGCTGGCCGGACAGGCCCAGGCATTGGGCCCGACGCTCACCGTCTGCGCTATCCTGGCCTGCCTGGCCGACGCCTGCGGCGGTGCAGCGTCATCGCGGCGTGCCCGCCAGGCCGCCATGCAGGCAAAGCGCTAAATGCCCGGGTGCGCAAGCAACGATGTCGCCAGGCTTGCGGGCGGCTGCGCCCAGGGTTCCTGCAGGAAGCGTTGCGCCAGATAATCCATGAAGGCCTGTACCCGGGCGGGCCGCCGCCGCCCCGGGGGCGCAACGATATGCAAGGCCAGCGGCGCTACCAGCCAGTCGTCCATCACGGTTTCAAGCTGGCCGGACTGCAACTGCTGCCAGGCCAGGAACTCGGGCTGCAAGGCCACACCCAGCCCAGCCAGCAAGGCAGGAGTCAGTGCATCGGCGTTATTGACCCGCAACCGCAGCGGCACGGCCTGCGTGAATTCTCCTTGCACCGCGTGCCGGAAGCGCCAGTTCGCGCCCCCGGGCGCATAGCTGTACTGCAAGGCCTGATGCGCCGCGAGCTCACGCGGATGCCGGGGACGGCCATGAGCCTGGAAATAAGCTGGCGCCCCCACCAGCAAGATGCGCACGCGGCACAGATGGCGCGCCAGCAGGCTGGAGTCTTCAAGATTCGCGATGCGCAGCGCCATATCGAACCCTTCCGCCACCAGGTCCACATGACGATCGTCGAACTGGATGTCCAGCGCCACTTCCGGATGCTGCAGCATGAATGCCGGCAGCAGGGGCGCCAGGCGTTCGATACCAAAGGACATGGGCGCGGAAATCCGGATGAGACCACGCAAGGCGGAGGACTGCTCCGCCATTTCCGCTTCCACTGCCTCGCCCTCGGCCAGGATGCGTTCCGCCCGCTCCAGTGCCGCCTGGCCGCTTTCAGTCAGGGAAATGCGGCGCGAAGTGCGGTGAAACAGCATGGTATTCATACGGCCTTCCAGCCGCGCCACTGCCTTGGACACCGTTGCCTGCGACAGCGACAGCTCGGCAGCCGTTCTGGCAAACGAGCCGGTCTGCGCCACCTTGGCGAAAATGGCCCAGGCTTCAAGATCCGGTAATTTCTTCATGATGCGCACTCCTGCGTGGCCCGGCCCGGCTTGCCACACGGGTTCGCGGCAGCCATGCCGGGCTGATCCCTGTATTTACCACGGCCAACCGCATGCCGGCCATCAAGCCCGGCACACGATCCCCTGCAGCCCTGCAAAACGGAAAGGATGCTTTTCCGTTTTCGGGATTCCGCCTGGCCAGCCATCGACTTAGACTGGCAGCATCAGTCACGAATCAGCCACAGGAGGACATCATGCTTGAACACCGTCCCTTTGCCAGTCTTGGCGGCGCCGACCACGGCTGGCTGAATGCCAGACACCATTTTTCCTTTGCCGAATACCACGATGCCGATCGTGTGCACTGGGGCGCCCTGCGGGTCTGGAACGATGACACCATCCAGCCCGGCACCGGGTTTCCGCCACATCCCCATGCCGATATGGAGATCATCACCTACGTGCGTGAAGGCGCCATTACGCACCAGGACAGCCTGGGTAACAAAGGGCGCACCGTCGCCGGCGATGTCCAGGTCATGAGCGCGGGCAAGGGTATCCGCCATAGCGAATACAACCTGGAACCGGGCACGACACGCATTTTCCAGATCTGGATTTTCCCGGAAAACCGGGGTGGCGAACCGTCCTGGGGAACCCGCCCCTTCCCCCGCGATGACCGGGCCGGCCGCTTCATCACGCTGGCCAGCGGCATGCCGACCGACGCAGACGCCTTGCCGATCCGGTCGCGCGCCCGGGTGCTCGGGGCCACGGTGAAGGCCGGTGAAACCATCGAATACACATTCGATGAGGCCTTGCGCTATGGGTATCTCGTGCTGGCCACGGGCAAGGCGGAAGTCAATGGCCTACCGCTCGCCGCTCGCGACGGCGCCGCTGCATTCGATGAACAACGGTTGAGCATACGCGCCATCGAAGATACCGAACTGGTGCTGGTCGATGCGCCGGGCCTGCCGCAGTCCTGACGCCCAACGGGCGGCCCTGCGCCGCCCGGCACTACCCACATTCTGCCTCAATACCCTGAGCGGCCGCCCGTTTCCCTCGAACGTCCCGTCAGGACAGCGTCGGGCCTGTTAACTGAGATTTTCAGGCACAATCCCGGTTGCCTACGCTCATCCTCCTGGCCTGCATGCTTCCGCTACGCGACTTCCTGGAACGCCATCAAGTTCCCCTCTATTTCTGTGCCGTCCTGCTAGCTGCAGCCCTGGCTATCGCCCAGCCGGCCATGGCGGCAAACCTGGAACAAGCCATCAACCCGGCCCTGGCGCTGATGCTCTACCTGACTTTCTTCCAGGTTCCGATGACCGAACTGAAGCGCGCATTCGGGCGCTTGCGCTTTCTGGCCGCACTGTTGCTGACGAATTTCCTGCTCGTGCCGGCGCTGGTGGCCGGCCTGTTGCCCTTGCTGCCGCCCGACCCTTTGCTGCGGCTGGGGGTGCTGATGGTCCTGCTCTGCCCCTGCATAGATTATGTCGTGACCTTCTCGCACCTGGGCCGTGGCGATGCCCGCCTGCTGCTGGCCGCCACGCCTATGCTGCTGGTGGTACAGATGCTCTTGCTGCCCGCCTACCTGGGTCTGTTCCTGGGCAGCGAGGCTGCGCTTTTGGTGCGTGCCGGGCCATTCCTGGAGGCGTTCCTCTGGCTCATTCTTGTGCCGTTGCTGTGCGCCGCCATGTCGCAGGCCGGCCTGGCCCGCGCCGCAACGCGAGCGCCAGCACAACAAGCCAGCCGGCTGTTGGGTCTGCTGCCGGTACCGGCTACGGCCTTGGTGCTTTTCATTGTGATCGCTGCCGTCGTGCCGCAACTGGGCCTGTCCCTGTCTGCGGTGCGCCAGGTTGTGCCGGTCTATATTGCCTTCGCCCTCTGCGCCCCCGCGCTCGGTTGGCTGGCCGGGCGCCTGCTGCGCCTGCCGCCCACCGAAGGCCGTGCGCTGGCCTTCAGCGCCGGCACGCGCAACTCTTTGGTCATCCTGCCGCTGGTACTGGCCATACCCGGCGCGCTGCCCTTGCTGCCCGCCGTGGTGCTGACGCAAACCATCGTCGAGCTGCTGGGCGAGTTGCTTTACATCCGGCTGATCCCATTGCTCGGCCGGCAACGCGAGCACTGAGGGGCGGCCTGACGACGGCCTTGCGGACGACCGCCACTCACCCACTCGCCCATTCACACCTTGGGCCTGCCGCCCGACAACAGCACCAGCGCGCTGCCGAAGAACACCAACTGCGCCAGATTCAGGCTGGCGCTGCCGATGAGCGCTGCCAGCAGATTACCGGGAAATTGCAGGGTCACGCCCGCCAGCACGATCGCCACGACAACCGGATTGAAGATTGCCGTCCAGCGCGGCAGGCGGGTACGCCCTGTCATGACACGCCCCATCACCAGTAACCAGCCCAGCGTGCTTGCCGCGACCGAACCGACCCAGTGCACGGTCAACAAATGCTGGAACTGGTTGAAAGCCTGCACCTGCGCGGCCCAGGCTTCGGCCGCGCCATGCAACATGCTCTGGGCCTGCAGACCCACGAAACCAAAGGCAGCGTGCCCCAGCGGCGACCATGCATAGCCGGCCAGCAGCAGCAATACCGTCAACCGGCTCAAGTTGCCCGGCGGCAACAGGCGGTACAAGGCAAAGCAGGCCAGCATGTAGAGCACCACGCTGAAGGTTGCCAGGTAGATGCCCCACATGAGGCGCTGCGGCGAGCCATCCAGCATCAGGATGGCCATCTCGCTATCGAGCTGCCCCGCCAATTGCTGTGAAAACAGCGGATAGGCCTGCGGTCTGGGCACGAAACCGACCAACAGCATATCGGCCACCGTCCAGCACAAGGCTGCGACGACACCACAAATCAAACTGCTTCTGATAACTTTTTGCAAATCAAACGAGGACATGGACTGCCTCCGGAAAAGGAATTTCGCCCGGGCATCATAGGGCATGACCCAGCCGCGTGCCAGCGGGATGCTGCACAAGCAACATCTGCATACCAGAGAATGGCTCGACGCATACAGGTCTGGCACAGGCAACGCTAAACTACGCAACTGCAATAGCCACTGTTGCCACTGACACCCCAGTGCCGGCAGCCACACAAGAAGCCGATGGATACGACCCTTCTGATTTTCCTGATTGTCTATGTCGCCATGGGCTTTGGCAAGTTGCCGGGCTTCAAGGTCGACCGCACGGGCGCTGCCGTCGTGGGTGCCCTGGCGATGATGGCGGCGGGCAGCATTTCACCACAGGCCGCCTGGCAAGCCATCGACTACCGGACCATCTGCCTGTTGTTTGGCCTGATGGTGGTTTCCTCGGCATTCGTGGAATCGGGCTTCTATGCCTGGACTGCCCGCCGGGTCGCCACCCTGCGTATCAGCCCGCCAGCCTTGCTGGGCGCACTGGTGGTCGTCGGCGGCATACTGTCAGCCCTGCTGAGCAATGCCGTGGTAGTCGTGGCGATGACCCCGCTATTGGTCTCGCTGACATTGGCGCGTGGCCTCAATCCCGTCCCCTTTCTGCTGGCCTTCTGTTTTGCCGCCAATACCGGCGCGGCCGGCACGCTGATCGGCAGCCCCAAGAACATGATCGTCGCCCAGGCGCTGGACCTTTCCTTCCTGAGCCTGCTGCGCGCCACCATCATCCCGGCCCTGATTTCCCTGCCGCTGGTCTGGGGCATCATCGCCTTTATGTACCGCCGGCGCTGGACGCTCGCGTCCGACGCCACGCCCGCACCAACCGTCGTACCAACCGCCGCGCCCGGGGGCGGCAACGATGGCGTCCAACCCCTGGATCTGTGGGAAACGATCAAGGCCAGCCTGGTCACCCTGGCCGTCATCGTGGCCTTCATCTTCAGTGACTGGCCACGCGAGCTAGTGGCGCTGAGCGCGGCAGGCCTGCTGCTGATCAACCGCCAGATCGCCTCCAGCGACATGCTCCGGCATGTGGATGGCAACCTGCTGCTGCTCATCATGGGCCTGTTCATGGTGAATGCCGCCTTCGCCGCCACCGGCCTGCCCGAAGTCCTGCTGGGCGACCTGCGTTCGGCAGGCATTCACCTGGATTCGCCTATCGCGCTCTTTCTCGTCATTGCCCTGTTATGCACGCTGGTCGGTACCAATCCGGCCGTAATGATGCTGTTGCCCTTCCTGCGCCCGACTGCGGAAACAGCCAACAGCATGGGTGCCGCCCTGATCATGGGGTCAAGTTTTTCCAGCAATCTTTTTATCTTTGGCAGCCTGGCGGGCATCATTGTCGTGGAACAGGCAGCAGCCTGCGGCATAAAAATCTCGTTCGGAGAATTCACCCGCGCCGGCTTGCCGGTCACCATCGCCTGCATGCTCATGGCCGGTGCATGGATATTGCTGGCAGGGGCCTGAGCCAGACATCAACACCCGAGCAGCACCAGCGACCAGGCGCAGACGGCTGACAACCACAGCACCACCACGTAGCTGGTGCGGCGAATGGCGACGTCCACGCCGGCGCGTTCCAGGCGTGCGTAACACAAGCCCGCACAGACGAACCCCAGGGACCACAGCACGCCAGCAGAGACCGTCGCCGGCCAGATCCAATCGCCGCTCCAAGCGGAAAGACGGCCATGCCACGGGCCCAGCACAGGATAGACTGCGTAGTACAGCACACCGCCCAGGGCGCCCATGCTCAGGACCCCCAGCATCGCTGTCACCGATGCGGCAATGAACGATCGCCTGATTCCACCGAACCGGCTTGCTCCCGCTTTCATCGAAACCACCCATATATATGACGAGCGCGCCCAATGAGGAGCACTCGCCATCACGCAGCCATGTCGGTCGTGCCGCTGCGCTGGCCGCGCCTGGTCCATCTACTGAGCTGCTTGCAGCTGCCTTCTTCAAGGCCTGGCCTGGCGCAGCACACCCCTGCCGGTAGTCATGGCCATGCCCAACGGCAAACGCGCATGTCCCTATCCAGCCTCTTTTCCCGAATTTTTATTATTACAGCAGATGCTACTATATAAAACTCGTGGCGGCATGCAAACGCGGGCATCCGGCACGATCAAACACCCACTGGAACCCGCTGCACGGCCTGAAAACCTGCCGCAAGCACCGTAGGCAACCATCATTTGGCGGTGAAGCCGGACTCAAGCTCGCGCAGTTCGTTCTGCAGCAGACGCAACTCCTCGCGCTCGCGCTCAAGCTTGCGCTCCAGCTTGCGTACCTTGTCCAAGCGCCCTTCCGTCTGCTTTTCTTCGATCTCCGCCTGGATTTCGTTCACTTTTTCATTCTGTTCGGCAATTTCCGAACGTTTCTCGCTGACCAGCCCGGCATCAGTGCAGTGCGTACGCACTTCGGTCAACGCCCGCTCCAGGCCGCGCTGACGGTACACGTTGCCATAGGTTTTGGCGTAGTCGAGCTGCTGCTCGATTTCTGCCGCCTTGCGCTCGCAGCCAGGATTGGCCGCCTGGGCAGGCAATGCGGCACAGGCAAGAACAGTCCACAAGGTCGCTTGAATCAGCTTTTGCATCATTTTTCCCCTATCAATGCCGCCGTCCGGGCGTGTTCCGCGCGAAGAGTGGCCGGACCTCCAACATGCAGTCCGTTACAGATTGTTATACCGAAGAAAGCGACCAGGCAGAATCAGAAACTTACGATTACCTCCCTTTTCAACGTCAAGGAATTTAAAAATCATCAAAAAACCAGACTTTTCCGCTTAAATGCGCGGTTTTCATCTGGCTGAATCACGGTTTTTTCCCTAACTCCATCTCGGTAGAAACAAGGGTTAATCCCACATGGTGCAACCTTGATCCAAGCCGCCAAGTCCCTTAAATTGACTTACCGGACGGTTAATTGAGTCCACAAGAAACGACTGTCCGCTCCAGGCGCTTCCACCATCGCACCCGGAACCCTGTCCTTACCCCCACGGGACAATCGGCGACACCCGCCCCCTTCCGGGCCCCGCCACCACAAAAAAACCGACAAAAAACAGAAAGTGTTCTGGAGGAGAGAGCATTCCCATGAAGCAATATCGTCACAAGCAACTGGTCCGCAACCTGGCATGGGCTGGCGCCATGGCCGCGCTACTGAGCGGCTGCCTGTCCAGCGGCAAGAGTTCCCAGTCCACACCGGAAAAATCCGCCGGCTACCAGGTAGACATCCGCCGCACCACCGGTGGCGTTCCCCATATCAAGGCCAATGACTACACCAGCGCCGGCTATGGCCTGGGCTACGTCTGGGCCGAGGATCATGCCTGCACCATGTCCGGCCGCTGGCTGACGACCAGCGCCCAAGCCGCTGCCCGCTTCGGGGCCAACGGGCCTGACTTTTCCTTCGATCTGCGTAATGGCAACCTGGCCAGCGATCTCTATATCCAGAAACTCATCGACGAAGGCTGGCTTGAAAACCTGTTGGCCGACCAGTCGCCGGCAGGCGTGCTGCCCGAAGTCCGCGAACTAGTGCGCGGCTACGTCGCGGGCTACAACCGCTATCTGCAGGAAGTCGACTACAAGCTGCCCGACGAACGATGCGTCGGCGCCGACTGGATCCGCCCCATCACCGAACGTGATCTGTATCTGAACGCTGCCTTCTGGGCCGACATGCTGACCGCCGTACGCAACGAATTCGACGGCTTCCTGGCAGCGGTACCCCCGGGCCAGAAGCCCGATGCGCAGCGCATCAGCGCCGCCCAGCGTGCCGCGCTGCCTGCGCCCAAGATCCTGGCCAGCAATATGGTCGCCCTGGGCAAGGACGCGACCCGCGACGGCACCGGCATGGTGTTCTCCAACCCGCACTGGGAGTGGAACAAGGCCGATGGCATGGTGGCCGCGCACCTGACGATTCCCGGAAAACTCAATGTCAACGGCATGACCTTCGGTGCCAGCCCTGTTATCGGCATTGGCCATAATGACGCGGTAGGCTGGGCCGCCACATCCGCCGGCGCCACCATCACCAATGGCGTGCGCTACCGCCTGAACCTGGTACCGGGTTCCCCCACCAGCTATCTGGTCGATGGCAAGCGTCACGAAATGGTCCCCACCACCGTAACGGTCCAGGTACGTGGTGCGGACGGTAAACTGGCGCCCTACACCCACACCTTCTACGACACCCTGTTCGGCACCGTCAGCGTCTCAACCGACCGCCCCTGGACCGTGGAACATGCCTACACCTGGAAACACAGCCCGATCAAGGTTTCCGGCCTGAACATGTGGCACCTGTACTCGCAGGCCCGGACGGTGCAGGACATCCACGCCGCCGACAAGGCGACACTAGGCGTGGCATGGATCAACTCCACGGCAGCGGATTCGCAAGGGCATGCCTACCGTTCGATGCCCAACCCGCTGCCCTATGTAACGGACGCCATGATGAGCGACTGCGCCGTCTCTGGCGCCGTGCTCGACGGCAGCCGCATGTCGTGCGCCCCTATCCAGGATGACAGCGCCATTTTCCCGGGCGTCTTCCCCTCGGCGCAGATTCCCTACCAGTTCCGCGACGACTACGTCTACAACGCCAATGATTCCTACTGGATCACCAATCTGCGCGCGCCGCTGGAAGGCTACCCGTCGCTGTACGGCAAGGAAAAAACCGTACTGAGCAACCGTTCACGCGGTGGCCTGGAAATCATCGAAGACCGGCTCGAACAGCGCGATGGCCTGCCGGGCAAGGGTTTCACGCTGGAACAATTCATCAGCCAACTGTTTGACGGCCGCGACTATGCGCGCATCTGGCAGCCTGAACTGGTGTCGTTCTGCCACTCGCTGACGGCACGTACGGACGCGCCGGCCATGCTGCCACAGGCCTGCGACGCGCTGGCCGCCTGGCAAGGGACCTATCTGCTGGACGACAAGGGCGCGGTCCTGTTCCGCCGCTTCCTGGAAAACAGTCAGGTCACTCCTGCCTGGTACACCATCCCCTTCGACGCCAATGACCCGCTGAACACGCCACGCGGCCTGCAACCGTCCGAAGAGGTGCGCCAGGCCCTCTATGCCGCCGTCAATGATCTGGTCAGCAACGGGATTGCGCTGGACGCTTCCTTGCGCAACTACCAGCATCGTACTGTCAATGGAGAACGCATCCCCGTGCCTGGCGGCATCGCCTTCTTGCGCATGAATACAGACCCCTTCAAGGGCAAGGACGGCTGGGAAGCCATCAGCGGCAGCAGCTTCATCTACTGGGTGGAAATGACACCCCGAGGCCCGCGCGGCAAGCAGATCCAGGTGCAAGGCCAGTCGGATAATGCCAATTCGCCGCTGCATGCCGAGCAAACGCGCCTTTTCAGCGAAGGCAAGTATCTGGACATCCGATTCACCGAGGAAGAAATCACCGCTGATCCAAAACTGACGGTAAAAACCTTGCGCGCCAACACCGACGGCACCTTCTAGGCGCCAATAACATCCACGCCCCGTCATTGCCGCCCCTGGCGGCTGCGGCTCATCAAAAGCGGGATGCCCTCTCATAGGGGTATCCCGCTTTTCCACTCAGGCCAGCCTGATTGCCGCAAGCGCCCACATGAGCTGCACGCTGCTGCCAACGCCGATCCGCAGCAGTCCGCCAGGGGCGCTAGGGTTGCGGAACGTCAGCCAAGCAAAGCTTGCGCCATTTCTCGCCAAACGTTTCGACTGCCTGGCTTTTGCCAGCCTCGTTCACCGCTTCCGGCTCTTCATAAGCATTACGGGCGATCGCCTGCACCAGTGCCTGCTGCCCGCCATAACCGGTGCTACTGGCGGCATGGGCGGCCAGCAGCTCTTCCAGGCTGACCCCATGCTGGCGCACATGCATGGTGGACCGCGACAGGAACGCTACCGCGTCACAGATCTCATCGTCCGATGTTTGCGCCTGCACCGGCAACGCCAGCAAGGCAGCGGATGAGACCAGCATGACAGCCGTCCGCTTGAGCACAAAGAAACCATTGCCTGCCCTGCAAACCTTTACTTTGCTCATAAATGTTCCATAACTTGCCTCTGGGCATATTGCGGGAAAGGTCCGAAACCCATTGTTCCAATGCCCCAGCCTGCCTACGGTGCTATCTCGCACAACAGTACGATTACAAGGCCGTCACGAAAGTTGCCAGGCCAAATACAATGCCAGGCGAATTGGCAATGGCAATCGGCCAGTCCCGTTTCGGTTGCTTGGTCAGACCATAAACAACCCACAGGGTGCAATTGCAGGCCGCCACCAAAGGTTGCAGCCAATTTCCTTTCATGCCATGCAGATTATTACTGATCTGGGGAATGTAGGACACATACATGGCCATTGCCGTCACCGTCGCAACCCAGCCCAAAATCGTGAACCATGACCGCTCACCGGCCGTCTTTGTCATTGCTGTCTCCCAGAAATTGATCCGGCTTCCTCCGCTCTCGGACACGGAACGCGCCATGGGCATCATGCCACAGCTATCTGGCCAGTCCCTGCCCCATCGGTAACAGGGATTGCGCAAAATGCTCGGCCAGCGCCCTGACCTTGCGTGGCAGGTATCTTCGTTGGGGATAGGTAGCGAACAGTTGCAGGGGTGCCGCCGGCTTGTTCAGAACCAGCGCTTCCAGCTCACCGGTATCCAGCAGCGTCTGGCAAGCGCTCTTAACCAGAATGGCATAGCCGAGCCCGCGCCGGGCGGCGGCCACGGTCAGCGTACCGCTGTCGAGAAACTGCCCTCGGCCAGCACGACTGCAAATACCCGTACCGAATTGAGATTCAGACGCTCAGACATGTCCATTCCTAGCTTCTTTGATATTTTTATCTTATCAATTACCTGCCGCTGCTAGCGGTTGCGGGAACGCTGGCCATCGGGCTCATGCTGCTGCTCCCCCAGCTGCAACCCACCGTACCGCCAATAATGGCCCGGTCCTGATGCACAGGACTGTCTGCCGATGCGGCCCCAGGCGACAAGTAAACGCCCCCATCGCAGCCCTCCCGGACACACACCTGCGAAAAGGACTTTTCTTAACCCCAGAAAATACTGTATAAATAAACAGCACCATTCTGGAGACTCGCGATGCCATACATCATCACCCTGCAGGACGCCCCGACTGAACTTCCGGAACGCGCCCGCACAGACGCCGAAAGCCGGTTCCGCCGTACGCTGGAACGTGCCCTGGGCGGCCCCGACGCTGTTGCAGATACCTACCGTGCCTGGCAGCAGGCGGAAGAAGCCTCGGAAATGGAAATGCGGCCGGAAGATATCGCACTGGCAAAAAAATGGATCACGGCAGCCATGCGCGCGCGCAACGAGGGCTTTCGTGACCTGGGAGAATGTGAAGCCTATTTCGAAGTCCGGCTGGAACGCTAGATTCCAGCCCCACCCGACAAAACCTGCAACCCACGCCATGGATGATGGCGAATGGCGTGGGTACATGGCATGGGTACACAAGACAGGCCTGCCAGGGCCTGTTTCTTGGAGCCGGCCTGTCAAGGCCGGCTTATCACGACAGTACCGATACCACCTTGGTGTTCAGATAGGCTTCCAGCGCTTCCGGCCCGCCTTCGGAACCGTAACCGGAATCCTTGATTCCGCCGAACGGCAACTCCGGCCAGGGCGCGGCAGGCTGATTGACCCACAGCATGCCGACCTCCACGCCCTGCGACAACAGCCGCAAGTTGCGCAGTGACGTCGTGAAAGCATAGGCAGCCAACCCGAACGGCAAGCGATTGGCTTCGGCGATGGCATCCTCGATGTCGTCGAACGCACGCACAGCTGCTACCGGGCCGAACGGCTCTTCATTGAACACCGATGCCGCCAGCGGCACATCGTCCAGCACAGTGGGTGCGAAGAAGTTGCCCGTCTCGCCCAGACGCTTGCCGCCAGTGGCCAGCGTCGCGCCAGCAGCCACCGCATTTTCCACCACCTTCTGCATGGCGTCCAGGCGGCGCGGATTGGCCAGGGGGCCCAGGGTCGTGCCGGCTTCCAGGCCATTGCCGACCTTCAGGCCCTCGGCGTGGCGCACCAATTCACGCGTGAAGGTCTCCTTGATACTCCTTTGCACCAGGAAGCGCGTGGGCGAAATACACACCTGCCCTGCATTGCGGAACTTGGCGCTGCCAATGGCTTTCACGGCCTGGGCGACGTCCGCATCCTCCGCCACGATCACCGGCGCATGGCCACCCAATTCCATGGTCGCGCGCTTCATGTGCGCACCGGCCAGCGCCGCCAGCTGCTTGCCCACCACGGTGGAACCGGTAAAGGTAATTTTGCGGATCACCGGATGCGGAATCAGGTAGGACGAAATTTCCGCCGGATCGCCAAATACCAGCCCAACCACGCCTTCCGGAACACCGGCATCGACAAACGCGCGCACCAGTTCAGCCGGAGAGGCCGGCGTTTCCTCGGGAGCCTTGACCAGAATCGAGCAACCCGTGCTCAGCGCGCCACACAATTTGCGCACCACCTGGTTGATCGGGAAATTCCATGGTGTAAATGCCGCCACCGGACCGACCGGCTCTTTGAGCACCTGCTGCTGGGCAGCAATATTGCGGGAAGGCACGATACGGCCATAAACGCGGCAGCCCTCTTCCGCAAACCATTCAATGATGCCGACGGCCGACAACGTTTCGACGCGTGCTTCGGCCAGCGGCTTACCCTGCTCCTGCGTTAGCAGCGCAGCGATGCGGTCCGCACGCTCACGCAGCAGGCCGGCGGCGCGACGCATCACGGCAGCGCGCTCCTGCGCAGGCGTCCGGCGCCAGGCATCGAACCCTTTCTGTGCCGCCGCCAGCGCCAGATCCAGATCCGCGCGGCTGGCATGGGCCACCTGGCCGATCACCTGGCCAGTCGCCGGGTTGCGCACATCAATGCTGCGACCATCCGTCGCGTCGCGCCACTGGTTGGCAATCAACAATTGAATCGAGGGATACGAAGTTTCAGCTTGGGACATTCAGGCTCTCCAATGTTTTTCTTGATGGATGCAGGATTCCCGCTTGCGCCACGGGCAGGCCCCAAATGAAGGGCACGGCCCCGCGCGACAGGCAGGAAACCCCACTTGCCGGTACGCACCGGAAACGGCGACGGCCGGCACTTTGGCGCAGGGTCAGAATATTTATGAGACAAGCCGTCATAGGCTAACCCAAGACTGTCGCGACCGTGCGGACCGGCACAGGAAATCTGGGGGAATCGTGTCTTTTTTATTCGTTTTTTGACAGGCGCCACGCCTTGCCCGAGGATAGGCCATCCGCGTCACCGGCTACCGGTACGTCCGCCTTCATCCATGCACGACACCATGAGCGAATCTGAACTCTTCCCGCTGGAACATGCCTTGTGGCATGAAGCTACCCGCTACGATGCCGCCTTCCAGCAAAAACACTTTGCGCCAGATTTTTTTGAATTCGGCCGCTCCGGCCAGATCCATAGCCGGGCCGACTGCCTCATCACCGACGGACCGGCAATCCATGCGCACCTGAGCTGCCTGCAAGCCAGGAAACTGGCGCCGGGAACCTGGCTGGTCACCTACGACAGCAGCGTGCCCGACCAGTCGGGCAACAGACTGCATGCCCACCGCAGCTCCATTTGGTCCTGGTTGGACGGCCGTTGGCAGCTTCGCTTCCACCAGGGCACGCCATGCGAAGCACCGTGCACGAATGCTCCAGCGCGCTAAGCAATACGGCACGACGTCCACAATGTGGCACGACGCCCTTGTGCTATCCTTGCCCGCTGAATGCTTGACAGATATGGGACTAGGCAGGTGTCGGGCCTGGACAATGCGGCGCTGGCAACATGCAGGGTACAGATGCAGGACACCATATCCGTACAGAGCCGGAATCCGTTGGCACCCCCGCTGGCACGCTATTGACCAGCCTGGCGGATCAACACGCCGGCCTGCCGAAGCATCGGGCCAATCAAGACCGGCAAGCCGCAAGCACGAGCCAAATAAAAAGGCTAACCCGATGATGCCATGGGGTTAGCCTGAATTCGAGCTGCCCGCTAAATAGCGGGAGTCATCTTAGATGACTTCGATCTTCGTCGCGCAAGGGCCTTTTTGGCCAACGCCGGCAACAAACGAGACTCGTTGGTTTTCTTCGAGCGACTTATGGCCGCTGCCAACAATCTCGGAGTAGTGCGCAAACAGGTCTTTACCGCCAGACTCCGGCATGATGAATCCAAAGCCCTTTTCGCTGTTGAACCATTTCACGACACCAATTTCAGTTTTCAATGTAATTTCCTAGGTAAGAGGGATAAAAGCACCCCACAGCCACTATCGTCGACCTTGGGAAATAAAGATAGTGCTGTTACCAATTAATTTTTGGCCTGCTGCCAATACCGCTGTGATACCTGACGGCAAACCCGCCCCAAAGGCCCGTCTGAGGCGCTACAACGCCCTGTCCACCCGCTTCGGGGCTCACTCCTGGCGCCTGCGACAAACGTTACAAGCAAAGCCTGCCCGCCTGAAACACGCCAGGAACCAAGGGAACGATTTGCGTCTCCCTATCACAACATTACCGCTACTTCGACACCGTCCTTGCCGGCTGCTGGCGGGCCCGACGGCCTGAATCACGACAACAATCACGATAACGAATCCCAATGTCCAACTACTTCGACAGCCCATTCCGCGGCAAGCTGCTCAGCGAACAGGTCACCAATCCCAACATCAAGGTCGGCCGCTACAGCTATTACTCCGGCTACTACCACGGCCATTCCTTCGACGACTGCGCCCGCTACCTGCTTCCCGACCGGGACGACGTCGATAAGCTGATCGTTGGCAGCTTCTGCTCGATCGGTACGGGCGCCAGTTTCATCATGGCAGGCAACCAGGGCCACCGCTACGACTGGATATCGTCCTTTCCTTTCTTCTATATGAAGGAAGAGCCGGCCTTCGCGCAGGCCCGCGATGCCTTCAGCAACGCAGGCGATACAGTCGTCGGCAACGATGTCTGGATAGGCGCCGAAGCCATGATCCTGCCAGGCGTGAAAATTGGTGATGGCGCGGTCGTCGGCAGCCGTGCGCTGGTCACCAAGGACGTAGCGCCTTACACCATCGTCGGCGGCAACCCGGCAAAGCCCATCAAGCAACGCTTTGCCGATGCAGAAATCGTGCTACTGCTGCAAATGCAATGGTGGGACTGGCCGCTGGCACATATCAAGGCCGCCATGCCGCTGCTGTGCTCGGGCGACATTACCGGGCTGCATCTGTACTGGAAAAACGAAATCGCGGCATAGGCAACGACATGGGGCGCTGCCGCCCCATCATGCCAGAACAGGCCAGGTCGCAAGCCGGCCAGACCAGACGCCTGGCATGAGATCGGCCTAGACAGCGGCCCAGGCACGCACAAGCCGGCGCACCTGCCATGCAGGCTCATGTTTTCCCCTGGGGTTCCGTCAACCTGTCGACCTGCGCCAGCCAAGCGCACACCAACGTGCTCAACGCCGGCAATGGCCCGTCGTCCGGCGTGTTCTCCGCATACAGCAGATTCGCCGCATCATGGGGCTCGCCCGATACCCAGGCAGCCAGCTGCGTCAAGGTGTCTGCCTGTGCGCCCGGCGCAACGGCATGCTTGATGGCCCATGCACTGATATCGTCACACAGTTGCTCCGCACTGGTAACCAGCGGAAACCAGGCGGCAGCCTCGGGGCCTGCCGGTGGCGGTTCTTGCAGGGCATTCTGCAATTGCCCCCGCATTTTCGCCAGCGCGACATAGACTTGCCTGCGTGCCACCGACGGGCTGGCGGGCGACGGTGCGGGTACTGCACCGTCGCCCGTACTGGGCCGCAGCGCAAGCAGATAGCGCGACAACCGGGATCGCGCATCCTGAAAACCTTGGGCCAAGGCCTGCGCATGGCGGCGCGGCCACAAAAAATAGCCAAACACCAGAATAATGACGCCGCCCCACACGGTATCCACCAGACGCGCCAGGCCGTAATCGACATTGCGCAGCCCCGGCGCGATTTCGTCGAGCAAAATGAGGACCACAATGGTGGCGCAGAACGTTGCAAAACCGTAGGAGCGCAGTACGGCCCAGGGCAACAGCGCCGCCAGCAACGCCAATACGCACACCATCCCGATGCCCTTGGGCACCAGGGCGAAAATCAGCGCGCCCAGCGCTACCCCGGCGATAGTCCCGAGCATGCGCAGCACCGTACGTGCAAAAACCGACCCCAGGTCAGGCTTGAGCACGATAATGACCGTCAAGGGCGTCCAATACCAATGCGGCCCATCGTTGAACCAGCGTGTCGCAAACGCCAGGCCTATGCACAGGGCCAGAATCGCAGCCGTCCTGATCGACTGGGGCGCGAGCGCCAGCCTGTCCCGCAGCCGCCGGTGCGGCTGGGCCTGCGCCGCCAATATTCGCTCAGCCAGACCGCGTGACGATGCATGCTGCCAGAAAACCTGGCGGAAGCTGGCCACCACGCGCGGCAACAGCATGGTAGCCGCCGGACTCGTCCCGGCGGCAGGCAGCGTAAACGACTTGCCCAAACGGACTTGCCGGGAAATTTCCTTCAACTCCTGCGCACAGGCTGTCAGGTTCTCCGGAATCCGTGAAGCCAGCGTGGCTGAAAACAGATTCTCCACTCCTTGCAGCACCGACGCTTCCCAATCCAGATACGGGGAACGGCCAGCCTGGTGCCGGTAACGGCTGGACAGCAAGCTGCCATAGGCCGCAGACAATTTGTCTGTCACTGCACGCCGGTAGGACGCCTCCCCGGCCGGGGCAATACCACGTGCGCGCGCCGACGCCAGCTTGGCAATATCGTCCAGCAGGCTGGCAACCTCATTGATAAAAGGCCGCTGGCGGCGCAGCAAGGCTTCAATCCCCAGCAGCAGCGCATAAAAGCCGCATCCCGCCAGAAAGAACAAGGCCGGCTGCCAAAACGGCGCAATGGCCGGAATCGCAATGGCGATACACCCCATCAGCAGGCCTTGCACCGTTCCCGCCGACCATGCCGAGCCGAAACTGCTGATGATCCCGGCCAGAAACGCCGCCAGCGTCATGCTGGTTACCACCCAGCCCCAGGGCAGATCTCCCAGATACCCCAGAAAAAAACCAATGGCGCCCAGCGGCGCCACGATCAGAATTTCCTTGAAGCGGGGGAAATACGGCCCATCCCGCTCGCCCAGGCAAAGCCCGAGAGCGCCCAATGACATCATCATGAACGTCGCTGGGGAATCCACCACCATGCCCAGCAGAATCGGCAAGGCAATCGCCAATGCCGTCCTCACGCAACGGGCCCTGGGCCAACTGGCAGGTTTCAAACGGGTCAACTGCCGCAGCCAGGCATTGGGGCGAACGGTGCCATCCTGCGTGACAAAGTGACGATGCTGGCGTTCCATGTTGCAGCGTTCCTCGCATGATCCACCCCTATCCCAGAGGACAGAAAGCGGCAAACCCGTTGACAAACCACGCATGAAAGCCATTGCGGCAATGGCAATCCCTCCCGACCGCACGAAGCACTGTCGGGCACTCAGTTGCACATTAGAAATGTGTACCCAGCCAGCATAGACGAAGCGCGGTGGATTTTTGAAATTCTGGTGCCATCGGCTTGCATGATGAGGAAACGGGGCAAACAGACCGGCCCCTGAGATCAAGGTTGATTTTCAAGTGTCGGGCGCCAGGCACTGGCCCTGGCCTGGGCTTGACTGATCTCGGCGCTGCTGAGGCTCTTTTCAACAAAATCGCGCATCATTTTTGCAGAATCATCTCCGGTGCTTGCCAACAACAACCAGAAATACGCTTGCGGATAATCTTTACGAACGCCGGTACCCAAGGTCAGCATTCCGCCCAGACTGGATTGCGCCAACGCGTCCCCCTGCTCGGCTGCGCGACGGTACCACTGGAGCGCCTGCGCATAATCCCTGGCGATACCCAACCCTTTTTCCAGCATGAAACCCAGCTGGTATTGCCCTGCTGCCACGCCCTGCAAAGCGGCCCGCCGATACCACTGCACCGCCTGCGCATAGTCTCTGGCGATACCATCACCGTTCGCCAGCATCAGCCCCAGGTTGAATTGAGCTTGGGCAAAGCCGCTCTCAGCGGCCACACGAAACAACTGCGCCGCTTGCTCCTTGTCTTGAGCGACGCCACTGCCGCTCATCAGCATAACGCCTATATTGTATAGCGCTTGCACGTCACCCTGCTCCGCCGCCCGGCGATACCATTGCATCGCTTGGGCCTCATCTTTGGCAACGCCTTTGCCTTCTGCCAGCATGATTCCCAGATTGACCTGCGCTTGCAAAAGGCCTTGCTCGGCAGCCAGGCGATACCACTGGAGCGCCTGATCTGCGTCTTTGGCAACAATCTTGCCTTCTTCCAGCTTGACGCCCAGATTGAACTGCGCGAGGGCCAAGCCCTGCTCTGCGGCTTGGCGATACCACTGGAGTGCCTGCACCTCGTCTCGGGCAATATCCTTGCCTTCGTCCAGCCGGACAGCCAGATTATGTTGTGCCTGCGCCAGCCCCTGTTCCGCAGCTCGGCGATACCATTGAATCGCCTGGGCCTCATCCTGGGCCACGCCTGTTCCTAGCTCGAGCATTACGCCCAAGTTGAATTGCGCCGGCGCATAACCTTGCTCAGCCGCTCGGCGCCACCAAATAGCCGCTTGCGCGTCATCCTTGGCCAGACCAAAACCATTTGCCAGCATGATGCCCAGATTGAACTGGGCCTCCGCCTGCCCTTCTTCGGCCGCCTGGCGAACCCACTCCACCATCTTGGCCTGGTATTTGGCAAGGAATGCGCCTTGTCCCACCGCGACGTCTTGATTGAATTGCGCTGGTGCGCCTCCTTGCCCCAACGCGGTCAGCTGCGCAGTAGCCTGAGCCAGGCTGCCGGTGCTGCAACCCAGAAAAGCTGCGACTACCAGAAATTTCTTCAAAACAAGACCACCCTCTTTTCAAGAGCCAACATTACGCCAATCCTGCTTGCCAATCTTCCTGTAACAAAAGATTGTAATGCCACTTTAAAAAGCGATGCCGAAAAAGTAGGGTTTCCTTATTTATAGCTTCTATGACATGAAGAAATCGAAATCCACCGACCGTCCAATCATCGAAATGACGTGAACAGCGTGCGTCCCCCAGCCCGCCAAGGTTGGACACGGATTTAGCATTTTTTTGGGGGGATCGGGTGCAGAGCACCGTTTCTTTTCTTGAGGAGTGATCTCACTGTACCGTCAAGCAATCGCTGCCAGATTCCCAAGGAACCCAGCGGTACCTGGCCTGGCATCCGGACGAAAGCCTGAAATGCTCCCTGGTACCAGAGACTTCGTGTTGCCAAAGTGACGGGCAACAAAAAAGACAACATGAAAATGTTGTCTTTATGATGCTTTCGGCCAACCTGCAACAGGCCTAGAATCACGACGGGAAAATTATAATCCGTTGATTTTATTGATAATTCATGGTGCGAGGGAGGGGACTCGAACCCCTACACCTGTTACGGCGTCAGGACCTAAACCTGGTGCGTCTACCAATTTCGCCACCCTCGCACTCGGGGACTACTGCTTTCTGCTCGTAAGCTTTTACATACGAAGCCGATTATTGTAGCCGACTTGGTAGAATTACGTCTACAACCCCCAGGGTACTTTCATGAACCCACGCCTGAACCTGCTCAATCCCTACCCTTTCGAGAAGCTCCGCAAGCTGCTGGCCGAAGCCGGCCCGGCACCGGAGGCGCTCAAGCCCATCCCCTTGCATATCGGCGAACCTCGCCATGCCGCTCCGGCACGTGTGCGCACTGCGATGGCCGCCGCACTGGACAGCCTGTCCCATTACCCTCCCACCAAAGGCGATCCGATCCTGCGCCAGACCATCGCGGACTGGCTCGGACGCCGCTACGGCATTCCGGCTCCGGATGCCGACACCCAGGTGCTGCCTGTGCTGGGGTCTCGCGAAGCGCTGTTTGCCTTTGCCCAGGTGGTAGTGGACAGCAGCGCGCCTGAGCCTTTGGTGGTATGCCCGAATCCGTTCTATCAGATCTATGAAGGTGCCGCGCTGCTGGCCGGGGCACAGCCCTACTATGCGCCAGCCGAGGCCTCGCTGAATTTCTCCTCGGATTGGAGCAAGGTACCCGCCGAGATCTGGCAGCGGACACAATTGCTTTATGTGTGCTCACCTGGCAATCCCGCCGGCAGCGTGATCCGCCTGGACGAGTGGCGCGAGTTGTTTGCCCTGTCCGACCGCTACGGTTTTGTGATCGCCAGCGACGAGTGCTATTCCGAAATTTTCCCGGACGAGGCGCGACCGCCTTTGGGCGCGCTACAGGCAGCGCAGCAACTGGGCCGTACGGACTATGCCAGGCTGGTGGTGTTTTCCAGCTTGTCCAAGCGTTCCAACCTGCCTGGCCTGCGCTCGGGTTTTGTCGCCGGCGATGCCAGCCTGATTGGCAAGTTCCTGCTTTACCGCACGTATCACGGCAGCGCGATGAGCCCCATCGTTACCCAGGCCAGCATCGCCGCCTGGAGCGACGAGGAACACGTGCTGGCCAACCGTGCGGCATACCGGGCCAAGTTCGCCGCCGTCTACCCCATTCTGAAAGAGGTGCTGGACGTGCAGATGCCGGACGCCTCGTTCTACCTATGGGCGGGCACGCCGATAGCCGATACCGATTTCGCCCGCGATCTGTACGCGGCCACCGGTGTCGGCGTACTGCCGGGCAGTTTCCTGGCGCGCGAGCAACATGGCTACAACCCTGGCGCAGGACGCATCCGCCTGGCGCTGGTTGCGCCGCTGGAGGAATGCGTCGAAGCCGCTGAGCGTATTGCGCGGCACGTAAAATCGCGTTACCAGACCCCCAAGTAAACCCCACAGATTTTTCCACACAGCCGGACCTGAAAGCATGACAGCACAACTGCAGAACACCATCGAACAAGCCTGGGAAGACCGCGCCAACATCAACGCCGCGCATCACCCCGCCAGCCTGAAAACCGCAGTCGACGAGATTCTCGACGGCCTGAATACCGGCAAGCTGCGCGTGGCGGAGAAGATCGACGGTAAATGGCAGGTGCATCAGTGGCTCAAGCAGGCCGTGCTGTTGTCCTTCCGGCTGCAGGATAACCAGCCCATGGGCGGCGCCCCGCTGCAGTTCTATGACAAGGTTGCCCTGAAATACGCCAACTACAGCGCCGAGCGCTTTGCGGCCGAGGGCGTGCGCGTGGTGCCGCCAGCTGTGGCCCGCCATGGCGCGCACATTGCCCGCAACGTGGTGCTGATGCCTTCTTACGTCAATATCGGCGCCTATGTGGATGAAGGCACCATGGTCGATACCTGGGCGACGGTCGGCTCGTGCGCACAAATCGGCAAGAACGTGCACCTGTCCGGCGGCGTGGGTATCGGCGGCGTGCTGGAGCCGCTGCAGGCCGCCCCGACCATCATTGAGGACAACTGCTTCATCGGCGCACGTTCCGAAGTGGTGGAAGGCGTCATCGTGGAAGAAAATTCCGTGCTGGCGATGGGGGTCTATCTGTCGCAAAGCACCCGCATCTATGACCGCACCACGGGCGAAATCATCTATGGCCGTGTGCCTTCTGGCTCGGTGGTCGTCCCTGGCAGCCTGCCTGCCGCAGATGGCAGCCACAGCCTGGCTTGCGCGGTGATCGTCAAACGCGTAGATGCCCAGACTCGCGCCAAGACCGGCATCAACGAGCTGCTGAGGTCGGTATGAGCGCCCCAGGCGACAATGCCGTCCTGACGCTGGCCAGCGAATTGCTGGCACGCGCCAGCGTGACCCCCGACGATGCTGGCTGCCAGGCTTTGCTGGCCAGCCGGCTGGCGCCGCTGGGTTTCAGCATCGAGACCATCAGCGCCGGCGGCGTGACCAATCTCTGGGCGCGACGTGGTAGCGCCCGGCCGCTACTGGTTTTCGCCGGGCATACCGATGTCGTGCCTACCGGCCCCGAAGCCGCCTGGGACAGCCCGCCCTTTACTCCCACGCTGCGGGATGGCCGTTTGTACGCACGCGGCGCTGCCGACATGAAAAGCGCTATCGCCGCCTTCGTCGTCGCCTGCGAGGAGTTCATCCAGGCCCGCCCCGACCATGATGGAGCCATCGCGCTGCTGATCACCTCCGACGAAGAAGGCCCGGCCTTGCACGGAACGCGCCATGTCTGCGAACATCTGCAGGCCCGTGGTGAACAACTGGATTTCTGCATCGTCGGCGAGCCGACTTCGGGCCAGACGCTGGGTGACACCATCAAAAACGGCCGCCGCGGTTCCCTGACGGGCCGACTGCGCGTGATCGGCAGGCAAGGACACGTTGCCTACCCGCACCTGGCCCGCAACCCGGTCCACCTGGCCGCAGCTGCCTTGGCCGAACTGGCGGGCACCGAGTGGGACCAGGGCAATGCTTTTTTCCCGCCCACGACCTTTCAGGTCTCGAACATCCATGCCGGCACCGGCGCCACCAATGTCGTGCCTGGTGAACTGCAGGTAGTGTTCAATTTCCGTTTTTCCAGCGCCAGCACTGCCGAAGGCTTGAAGACTCAGGTGCATGCGCTGCTGGACCGACACGGACTGGACTACGAACTGGCCTGGGAGCTGGGCGGCGAGCCTTTCCTGACGGAACCTGGTACCCTCACCGCGGCGGTGACAGATGCCATCGCCTTGGAAACCGGCGTAACGGCGGAACTCTCGACCACCGGAGGCACCTCCGACGGCCGCTTCATCGCCAGGATTTGCCCTCAGGTACTGGAATTCGGCCCGATCAATGCCACGATCCACCAGGTCAACGAAAACATTCCAGCCGACAGCCTGGAGCCCCTGAAAAACATTTATCGGCGCACGCTGGAAACCCTGCTGCGCCCTACTGCCCAAGCATGAACATGACAAACAACGCCAGCCAAGCCGGCGCCCATGGCAACGCCACGTCTGCCATCGCTGCGGATGCCGCACAAGAGCTGCTGACGCTGCGCGATCTCGTGCGCTATGGCGTTTCGCGCTTCCGTGCCGCCAATCTGGTCTTTGGCCACGGCAGCGACAACGCCTGGGACGAGGCCGCCTATCTGGCGCTGCATACGCTGAACCTGCCTGCCGACACCCTGGAGCCGTTCCTGGATGCCCGCCTGCTGCCAGCGGAACGCAATGCCGTGCTGGATATCTACCGCCGTCGCATTGATGAACGTCTGCCTGCGCCCTACCTGACGGGCGAGGCCCTGCTGCAGGGCTATCGCTTCCGTGTGGATGAACGGGTTATTGTGCCCCGTTCGCCGATTGCGGAGTGGCTGGTACAGGGCCTGACGCCCTGGCTGGATGACCCGGAAAGCGTGACGCGTGCACTGGATCTCTGCACCGGTTCTGCCTGCCTGGCCATCCTGGCGGCGCATGCCTTCCCGCAGGCGCATGTCGATGCCGTAGACCTCTCGGCCGACGCGCTGGAAGTAGCCCGTGCCAATGTCGATGATTACGGCCTGCAGGATCGCCTCAGCCTTTACCAGGGCGATCTCTACCAGCCCCTGCCCCAGGACGCCCGCTACCAGGTCATCATCAGCAACCCGCCTTACGTGAATGAAGATTCGATGGGTGCGCTGCCACAGGAATTCCGCCATGAGCCGCGCGGCGCCCTGGCGGGTGGCGACGACGGCATGGATCTCGTGCGCACCATCATCGGCCAGGCTCCCCGCTACCTCGACAACAATGGCATCCTCGTCCTGGAAATCGGGCACGAGCACGACCACTTCGCCCGGGCATTCCCCGGTCTGGAACCCATCTGGCTGGATACCGCCAGCGGCCTGCACCCGATCATGCTGCTGACGCGCGACCAGTTGACGACGTGATACGAGCTTCCCGTTTGAACCTGCGCGCCGGCACCAAAGTGCTGCTGGAAGACGCAGATTTTGTTGTCCACCCCGGCGAGCGTGTCGGCATCGTCGGCAAGAATGGCGCTGGCAAGTCGACACTGTTCGCACTGCTGCGCGGCGAACGCGATGCCGACGCCGGCACCCTGGATGTCCCGCAAGGCTGGCACATCGCCAGCGTGCGCCAGGAAATCGTTGCCGACGAACGCCCGGCGCGTGAATTCGTCATCGACGGCGACGTGCATTTGCGCGCGCTGCAGGCCGAACGCGCCAGCCTGTCGGACCAGGACGACGGCATGCGCATTGCCGAACTCGAGGCCGCCCTGAGCGATGCCGGCGTATGGGATGCGGCGTCGCGCGCCGAGCAACTGCTGGCGGGCCTGGGCTTCGCCCCATCCGAATGGATGCAGCCGGTTTCGTCGTTCTCCGGCGGCTGGCGCATGCGCCTGGCGCTTGCACGCACGCTGATGGCGCCGTCGGATCTATTGCTGCTCGACGAGCCGACCAACCACCTGGATCTGGACGCCATGCTGTGGCTGGAACGCTGGTTGGGCGCGTATCCGGGTACTGTCATGCTGATTTCGCACGACACCGAATTCCTGGATGCCGTCGCCCGTTCCATCCTGCATTTCGACCACGGCAAGCTGGTGCGCTACCGTGGCGGCTATCAGGACTTCCTGGTGCAACGTGCCGAGCGCCTGCGCCAAAGCCAGATTGCCTGGGATCGCCAGACCCGCGAAACTGCCCGCCTGCAATCCTTCATCGACCGCTTCAAGGCCAAGGCCACCAAGGCCAAACAGGCCCAAAGCCGTGTGAAGGCGCTGGCGCGCATGGAAGTGCTCGCCCCCCTGCAGGCCGAAGCCGGCATCGACATCCGCATTCCTTCGCCGGAACAGATGCCCGATCCATTGCTGACGCTGGAAAATGCAGCCATGGGCTACGCCAGCGGCAATGACGACGCCAGCGATGGCGCCATCCTGCAGCAGGTCACGCTGATGGTGCGCGGCGGCAGCCGCATTGGCGTGCTGGGTGCCAACGGCGCCGGCAAAAGTACGATGATCAAGTCGCTCTGTGGCGAATTGCCGCTGCTGGGCGGCACACGTGTGGCGTCCAAGGGCCTGAAGATCGGCTACTTCGCCCAGCATCAGCTGGACATGCTCGATCTGGACAGCACCCCGCTGGCGCACCTGGCCCGCCTGGCGCCCGAGGAACGTGAACAGACACTGCGCAATTACCTGGGCGGTTTCGGTTTTTCCGGCGATGCCGCGACCGGGCCGGTAGCACCGATGTCCGGCGGGGAAAAGGCGCGGCTGGCGCTGGCGCTGGTCGTATGGCAACGCCCCAACCTGCTGCTGCTCGACGAACCCAGCAACCACCTGGACGTCGATACCCGCGAAGCCCTGGCCACCGCGCTGGCCGAATTCGGCGGCAGTATGCTGCTGGTATCGCACGACCGGCATCTGTTGCGCACCACCGTCGATGATTTCTGGATTGTTGCCGATGGCGGCGTCCAGGAATTCGACGGCGACCTGGAAGACTACCGCGACTGGTTGGCGGCCCGCCAGGCCCAGGCGCGCGCAGAAGAACGCCAGGAAGCCCGCCAACAGCAAGCCGACCCCGCGCCAGACCGCAAGGCCCAGAAACGCCTGGAAGCCGAACAGCGTCAGCGTCTGGCCCTGCAGCGCAAACCGCTGGAAGCGGAACTGCGCAAGGTGGAAACCGCAATGAACAGCCAGCGCAGCCGCCTGGAGGCGCTGGACGCACTGATCGCCGATCCCGCTTTTTACGATGACTCCCGCCGCGACGAGCGCGTCAAGGCTCTCGCTGAACACGGCGAACTGAGCAAAAGCGTGGATGCCCAGGAAGAACGCTGGCTGGAACTGATGGAAGCCATCGAAACCATCAATGCCAGCGAAGGCTGACACGCAAACACACGCCCGCTACGCCCATGCTGCCCCCCTCCCCGTCCACAGCATCTCGGCTCTCCGCCACCCCTACGGTTCCACATGCTGCCGTTGGTGGCGTGCGGAGCCTGCTGAGACTGGAAGGGTTGTGCGTCCTGCTGGCCAGCCTCCTGGCCTATCACAGCTTCACCAGCAGCGGCTGGGGGCTTTTCGCCTTGTGCTTTCTGGTGCCGGATCTGTCCCTGTTCGGCTATGCCGCCGGCCCTAGGCTGGGCGCGGTTTTCTATAACTGCGCACACTCCTATGCCGGCGCCTTGCCATGCCTGGCCGCAGGCTTTTTTTCGATGTCCCCGGCCTGATTGCCGCTGGGCTGATCTGGACTGCACACATCGGCTTTGATCGTGCCTTGGGCTATGGCCTCAAGTATGGGCAAGGTTTTCGCCTGGCAGCACGGAAAACGAAAACGCCGAAACCCGGCAACGGGTTTCGGCGTCATGCCATCCGGAACAGGCGCAGCCCAGCGGCGACTACGCCCTGGGGTCAGCCAGCCACGACATCCAGCTTGGCAATGCCCAGGGCCAGTGTTTTCTGCCCCGCATCGCGGAAATGAATCCGCGCCTGCGCATCGTCACCATTGCCGGACAGCTCGATGATCGTGCCTTCCCCAAAACGGGCATGGCTGACGCCCATGCCCACCCGGTATTCGCGATCACCGACCTTCACCACATTGCTGCCATGGCGGGCCTGGCGCGGCTCTATCCTGCCCGTTGGCTGGCGGCCAAAGGCGTCTGCCAACGCACGCGGCGCCGGCCCTCCCCAACCCGACCCCTGGTGGGACGACGCCTTGGGCGTGAGCCACTTCAAATGCTGCTCGGGAATTTCCTGAAAGAAGCGCGAGCGCATGGCATAGCGTGTCTGGCCGTGCAACATACGGCTTTGCGCCAGGCTCAGATACAGGCGCTTGCGCGCCCGTGTGATGGCAACATACATCAGCCGCCGTTCTTCTTCCAGGCCTTCCGGGTCCGACAGGCTGTTCTCATGCGGAAACAAGCCTTCTTCCATGCCTGTCATGAAAACCGCGTCGAATTCCAGGCCCTTGGCGGCATGCACTGTCATCATCTGGACAGCGTCTTCACCGGCCTGTGCCTGATTGTCCCCAGCTTCCAGCGAGGCATGCGACAGAAACGCCGCCAACGGCGACATCCCCGCAGCGGGTGGCGCGCCGAAAAAGGCCTCGTCTTCAGGAATGGCCGGGACATCCAGCGCGGCAGCAAAGCCTGCCGGCATGCCTTCATAGCTTTCCTCGGCGACAAACGCCGCGGCAGCTGCAACGAGTTCACGCAGGTTTTCCAGCCGTTCCTCGCCTTCGCGTTCCGTCTGGTAATGAGCGACCAAACCGGAATGCTCGATGATATGGGCCACCATATCCGGCAGCGGCAAGCTGCGCGTTTCCTGCCACAAGCGGCCAATCAAGGCCGCGAACTGGGCCAGGTTCGCGCCTCCCTTGCCAGGCACGCGCGCCACCGCACCATACAGGCTGGTGCCATAGGTACGCGCCTGGTCTGCCAGGGATTCCAGCGTGCGCGCACCAATGCCGCGCGCCGGAAAGTTCACGACCCGCAGCCACGAGGTATCGTCATCCGGGTTGGCCAGCAAGCGCAGATAGGCCAGCGCATGCTTGACTTCCTGGCGTTCGAAAAAGCGCAGGCCGCCATAGACCTTATAGGGCACGCCGGCACTGAACAGCGCATGCTCCAGCACGCGAGATTGCGCGTTGCTGCGGTACAGGATAGCGATTTCACTGCGTGCCATGCCTTCGCGCGTCAGCGATTTCAGCTCGTCCACCACCCATTGGGCTTCCAGGCCGTCGCTGGGCTGTTCGCATACGCGTATGCGTTCGCCTTCGCCCTGAGCGGTCCAGAGATTCTTGCCCAGGCGGCCGGTGTTATGGCTGATCAGCGCATTGGCGGCGTCCAGGATATGGCCGTATGAACGGTAATTCTGTTCAAGGCGGATCACGTGGTCGCCAGCGTAGTCACGCACAAAGGCAGACATGTTGCCAACGTCCGCACCCCGGAATGCATAGATGGACTGGTCGTCATCCCCCACTGCGAACACATGCGCGCCGCCGCCCGCCAGCAATTTCAGCCAGCGATACTGCAAGGCATTGGTATCCTGGAACTCGTCGACGAGGATATGGCGGAAGCGACGCTGGTAATGTTCGCGCACCGGCGCATTGCGCGACAGCAATTCGTAGGCGCGCAGCAGCAGTTCAGCGAAATCCACCACGCCTTCGCGCTCGCACTGCTCCTGGTAGAGCCCGTAGATCTCTGCCAGACGGCGGCTGTGCGGGTCACTGGTCACGACAGTATCCGGCCGTTGGCCTTCTTCCTTGGCGTGATTGATGAAGCGCTGCACATCGCGCGGCGGATATTTTTCGTCATCAATATTCGCCGACTTGAGCAGGCGCTTGATGGCCGAAAGCTGATCCGCGCTATCGAGAATCTGGAACGACTGCGGCAGACCGGCATCGCGATGATGAGCACGCAGCAGCCGGTTGCACAACCCGTGAAAGGTACCGATCCAGAGGCCGCGCGGGTCCAGCGGCAGCATGGACGTCAGGCGCGCCAGCATTTCGCGGGCAGCCTTGTTGGTAAAGGTGACGGCGAGCAGCCCAAAAGGACTGGCCTGGCCGGTTTGTACCAGCCAGGCCATGCGGGTTGTCAGAACCCTGGTCTTGCCGCTGCCAGCCCCGGCAAGAACCAGGGCATGGCAGGGATCCAGGGTAACAGCAGCGCGTTGCTCGGGATTAAGGCGGTCCAGATCCATCATGCCGCGTAGCGGCGCAGGCGGCTGGCAAACTCGGCCAGACCTTCGATACCGCTTTGTTGGGCGCGCTGGCACCAGGCTTGCAGGTCATGCAGCAATTGTTCGCTGCTGGCGCTGGAGCTTTCCCAGAGACGGCCCAGCTCCTTGCGCATCTGCATCAGGGTGGACAGCGATTCGCTGCTCGCCACTGCCTGGTCGATCTGCGCCAGTTGCTCGGGCTGCAGATTGGTATCCGGCAGGTGGAACCAGTTACGCACACGCTTGAGCGTCTGGCGCGACGTCTGGGCGCTGTTCTCGCTGTTGGCGCCCTTCAGGCGGCTCAGTTCCTGCGAGCAGGCCTGCTTCAGCAGGTCGGCGTAGCGCGCCATGATTTCATACCGGTGCGTGATCACGCCATGCAGGGTCTTGAGATCGACCGACCGTGCATCGGATTCCAGCTTGAGCTTGGGCGCGACCTTGCGCACCTTGGCCAGGCCGACAGCCTGCATCATGCGGATATAGACCCAGCCGATATCGAATTCGTACCACTGGCTCGAGAATTTGGCCGAGCTGGCGTGGGCGTGGTGGTTGTTGTGCAGTTCTTCGCCACCGATGATGATGCCCCAGGGGAACACGTTCGTGCTGGTATCCGGGCTGGCAAAGTTGCGGTAGCCCCAATAGTGGCCGATGCCGTTGACGACGCCGGCAGCCCAGAAGGGAATCCAGGCCATCTGCACGGCCCAGACCGTCAGGCCGACCACGCCGAACAGCAGCAGGTCTATCCCCAGCATGATGAGGATGCCCAGCGCGCTGTGCTTGGCGTAGACATTGCGTTCCAGCCAGTCATTGGGCGTGCCGTGGCCAAACTTGGCCATGGTTTCCTGGTTTTCGGATTCCTGGCGATACAGTTCGGCGCCGCGGAACAGCACCTTCCAGATACCGAACAGCATGGGCGAGTGAGGATCACCTTCGCGCTCGCAGCGCGCATGGTGCTTGCGGTGGATGGCGACCCATTCCTTGGTCACCATGCCGGTCGTCATCCACAACCAGAAACGGAAGAAATGCGCGATCGCAGGATGCAGATCGAGCCCGCGGTGCGTCTGGCTGCGGTGCAGGAAAACGGTTACGCATACGATGGTAATGTGGGTCATTACCAAGGTGGCGATCAGGATCTGCCACCAAGAGGCCTGCAGGAGGCCGCCGCTGAGAAAGGAAATAATAGTATCCATATGGAT
Organism: Kerstersia gyiorum; assembly: GCF_004216755.1. GTDB lineage: Bacteria > Pseudomonadota > Gammaproteobacteria > Burkholderiales > Burkholderiaceae_B > Kerstersia > Kerstersia gyiorum. The sequence goes on along the minus strand of NZ_SGWZ01000002.1, from coordinate 520,172 downwards.
ATCGGGTCTCGCGTCAAAAGGTGAGGACCAGTGTATATCTCTACTGACCCTATGACACCCTGGTGACAAAAAGGTTTTTGCGGCAGATCAAGAAAGACTTCACGCTGTGCCCAGCAAACCCCTGTCAGGGGAATTCATGTCCGGGCCAGCGCCTGCTGCAAAAGCCAGGTGCCTGCAGGAACAACCGGTCAGGGTTGCTCCCGTCCAAGTGCCATAGCCTAATTTTGCTACAAAAAACAGCATCTGTCGCTAAAAAACTGGCTTTTCAGCAACAAAAATCATGCCGTATCGCCACGCCTTTCCATGGCGGCGGCGAAAAATCCATCCGTACCATGCTGATCCGGGCGCAAGCGCAGATAGCTATCCTGCATCCCCAAACCAGGCGCACGGGGTTCCAGAATCGCACCGGCGTCCAGCAACTGGAACTCCGGATGCTTCTTGAGGAATGCCTGCACCTGCTCTTCGTTCTCCTGCGGCAACAGGCTGCAGGTCGCGTAGACCAGGCGGCCGCCCGGCGCCACGCAACGCGCAGCGCTTTCCAGCACCCGGGCCTGCACATCGCAGAGTTCGCGCACCGATTGCGGCGACTGGCGCCACTTCATGTCCGGATTGCGGCGCAAAGTGCCCATGCCGCTGCACGGCGCATCAACCAGCACTCGCTGGGCCTTGCCTGCCAGGCGCTTCACCCTGACGTCGTTCTCGTGCTCCAGGGCAATGGTGGCAACGTTGGACAGGCCGCTGCGGGCCAGGCGGGGCTTGGCCCGCGCCAGGCGCGCCGCCGAGACGTCAAAGGCATACAGCCTGCCCGTGGAACGCATCAGCGCCCCCAGCAGCAAGGTCTTGCCGCCCGCGCCGGCGCAAAAGTCGATGATCATCTCGCCCCGCTTGGGGCCGACCAGCAGCGCCAGCAGCTGACTGCCCTCATCCTGCACTTCCAGCAGGCCGTGCTCGAATTGCGAGGTGCGCTGCAGCGACGGACGCCCCTGCACCCGAATTCCCCAGGGGGAATACGGCGTCGGCTGGGGATCATGCTGAGGCATGCTCTTGCGCAAGGCGGCCAACAGCTCATCGCGGTCCGCTTTCATGGGATTGACGCGCAGGTCCAGCCCCGCCGGAAGATTCAGCGATGCCATCAGGGACTCACCGTCAGCCAGCACCGCCAATTGTTCCGATAGCCAGTCCGGGAAGCTGTGGCGCACAGCCAGCGGCAGGGAATCGGCCTCGATGCCTTCCAGACGTTCCAGCCAGGCCCGCTCTTCGTCGTTCAGAACCGGCTCGAGCACTTCCCTGCCCTGCGTGGCCAGCAGCCCCAGGATCGCCAACCTGCGATTGGCCGTCCCCGTACCGCTTTCGGCGTAGTGGCGATAGCGGCGCAGATGGCGCAATACATCGTAGACCGCCTCTGCCAGCTGGGCGCGGTCACGCGCTCCCACTTGCGGATGGGCCCGCAGCCAGTGCGACAGTACGGCATCCGCCGGATACTCCCAGGTGAACACCTGATCGAATACCTGCCCAAGCTGCATCATCCGGTATTCCATGGGATGCAGGCGCGTACGCACGACGACCGGCTGGAAACCTGCGTCCGCCTGTGCCGCACCCGCCTGGGGCCGCCCTGTCGACCGCTCCTGACGCACGGGGGCTTGCCCCCGGTCTTGGCTGCGATCCCTGGCGCCGACCTGGTGGCGCTGCCCTTGCGCGGGCGCGCCATGGCGTGATCCCGCACCAGCACGTTCGCCGCCACGCGGCGTACCGCGCTCGTCACGGCGATACTCTTGCTGTGTTTCGTCGCGACGATTGCCGCCGCGGCCGGGTGCCACCCGCGTGCGCGGCCGTTGCGACGCGGAGCCTGCGGCACCGGCATGTCCGGCATCGAAACGCCGTGCATCCGGCTGCCGTGCCGACGCCGTACGTTCGCCCTGACGGCTGCCACTGCTGTCCTTCGTTGCCTGTCCGTCCCGGCTGCTGCGCCAGGCCTGCAGGCCGCCACGGCGCTCCTGCGAGTCGGATCGCGCGCCGGCACGTGCTTCGCTGCGCCCGTCGGCTCGACGCGGTTTCTGCCCGTCGCGCGAGGTTTCGGCCTGGCGGCGTCCACCTGCTGAACCGTCCGGAATCGGACGGCCATAACGATTAGTGCGACCCTGATCAGCCATGATGCTTTACCTCCGCCTGCCAAACATAAAGACGCGACGCCACGCCGGCGACCGTCACTCGGCCATCGGCCGCCTGAGATACCCGCCCTTCCGCCAGCCAGCGCACCGCTTGCGGGAAAAGCCGATGTTCTGTTTCCAATACCCGGTCCGCCAGCGTATCTGGCGTATCGTCGGCCAGTACCGGCACCACGCTCTGCGCGATGATCGGACCGTGGTCCAGCACCGGCGTCACGAAATGTACGGTGCAGCCGTGGGCCTGCACGCCATTGGCGAGCGCCTGCGCGTGCGTATGCAGCCCAGGAAATGCCGGCAGCAGGGACGGATGGATATTGACCAGCCGGCCGGTGTAGCGCTGCACGAACCCAGGGGTCAATACACGCATGAACCCTGCCAGAATGATGTAATCCGGCTGGAAGGTATCTATCGCCTGCGCCAGCGCTGCGTCGAATGTCTCGCGACTGGCATAGTCCTTGTGCGGCAACGCCAGCGTCTCCAGGCCCTGCTCGCGCGCCCAGGCCAGCCCTGCCGCCTCAGGTTTGTTGGCGATGACGCCCACGATCTGCGCCGGCCATCCTTCGGCACGACAGGCTTCCACCAGCGTACGCATATTGGAACCACGTCCGGAAATCAGGATAAGCAGGCGGCAAGGGGACTTTCCAGCAGGGGCAGCGCCGGCATCCTCACCGGCACTTGGGAGAGCGTGATCCGCGCTCTGGCGGTTGATCGCATCGGGCAAAGCGGTATTTCCATTAAAAAATATAACTGGTGATTGTAAACTGTCGCCCGTGAAACCAACGCTGCATATCTACCGTTCCCTGCCTCCTGCCGAGCATCGCCAGCCTTGCGCGCTGACGATAGGCAGTTTCGATGGCGTCCACCTTGGCCACCAGGCGATTCTGGCGCGTGTCTGCGAAGCCGCCGCCAATCGCGGCCTGCTGCCATCTGCCATGACGTTTTCGCCGCACCCGCGCGAGTATTTCGCGCGGCTGCGAGGTCTGCCCGACCTCGTGCCACGCCGGATTTCCAGCCTGCGCGACCAATGCATGGCACTGGCCCAGGCCGGTATGCGCCAGCTGGTCGTGCGCCGCTTCGACCACACGCTGGCCAATATGAGCCCCGACGATTTCGTCCGCCATATACTGGTCGAAGGCCTGGATGTGCGCTGGCTGCTGGTCGGCAGCGACTTCCGCTATGGCCGGGCCCGTTCCGGTGATATCGCCACCCTGCGCCAGGCCGGCGCCGAACACGGCTTCGAAGTCCACACACTGGATGACGTCCTCGATGCCCGTGGCCGCCGTATTTCCAGTTCCGACATCCGCGAGGCGCTGGCCAGTGCTGATATGGTGCTGGCCCGAGACCTGCTCGGACGCTGGCCGTCGATCTGCGCCCACGTACGTCACGGCCGCAAGCTGGGCCGCAACCTGGGCTTCCCGACCATGAACCAGGGGGTCCCCGAACGCAGCGCGTTGCGCCCCGGCATATATGTCACCCGCGTGCATGGCCTGGCCGACCGTCCGCTGGCCGGGGTTTCCAGCCTGGGGGTGCGGCCGACCGTCGAGGGGGAAGGAAAGCTGCTGCTTGAGACACACCTGCTCGATACCAGTGCCGATGCCTACGGTAAACTGATCAACGTTGAATTCCTGCACTACCTGCGGGATGAAAAGAAATTTTCCGATCTTGACGCCTTGACCGCCGCCATCCGCCAAGATGCCGACGATGCGCGCGCTTATTTTTCCGTCCATGGACTATAAAGACACTCTCAACCTGCCCGATACCGCCTTCCCCATGCGGGGAGATCTCGCCAAACGTGAACCCAAGTGGGTTGCCGAATGGGAAGAAAACCGTATTTACCAGGCGATTCGCGCGGCCAGCAAGGGCCGCCCCAAGTTCGTCCTGCATGACGGCCCTCCCTATGCCAACGGCGACATTCACCTGGGCCACGCGGTCAACAAGATCCTGAAGGACATCATCATCAAAAGCCGTAACATGGCCGGTTTTGATGCACCGTATGTCCCGGGCTGGGATTGCCATGGCATGCCCATCGAAATCCAGATCGAGAAAAAATACGGCAAGAACCTGCCTGTCGCCGAAGTGCAGTCGCGCGCCCGCACCTATGCGCTGGAGCAGATCGACCGCCAGCGCAAGGACTTCAAGCGCCTGGGTGTGCTGGGGGATTGGGATAATCCATACCTCACGATGAACCACGGCAACGAAGCCAACGAAATCCGCGCGCTCGCCGGGATCATCAAACGCGGCTACCTGTTCCGCGGCCTCAAGCCCGTCAACTGGTGTTTCGACTGTGGTTCGGCGCTGGCGGAAGCGGAAGTCGAATATGCTGACCGCGTCGATCCGACCATCGACGTCGCCTTCCCGTTTGCCGACAAATCGGCCATCGCACGCGCATTCGGCCTGCCTGACGGCGCAGTGGAAGACGGCGCCATCGTCATCTGGACCACGACGCCCTGGACCATCCCGTCCAATCAGGCGCTCAACGTCCATCCCGAACTCGAATACAGCCTGGTGCGCCTGTCCGAAGCACGCCAGACCGGCACCATGCTGCTGCTCGCACGCGAGCGTGTCGCCGCCTGCCTGGAACAATGGGGCCTGAGCGGCGAAATCGTCGCCACGGTGGCTGGCCAGGCATTGGAAAACCTGCGCTTCCATCATCCGCTGGCCCAGGCCGACGCCGGCTACCAGCGTACTTCGCCGGTGTATCTGGCCGACTATGTCACGCTGGACACCGGTACTGGCGTGGTGCACTCGGCGCCCGCCTACGGCGTGGACGACTTCATCAGCTGCAAGTCCCACGGCCTGGTCGATGCCGACATCATCAATCCGGTGATGGGTGACGGCCGCTACGCCACCACGCTGCCCATTTTCGGCGGGCTCAAGATCTGGGATGCAAATCCGCTGATCGTCCAGGCGCTACAGGATGCCGGCACCCTGCTGCGCACGGAAAAGCTCAAGCACAGCTACATGCACTGCTGGCGCCACAAGACGCCTGTCATCTACCGCGCCACCAGCCAGTGGTTCGCCGGCATGGACGTGATCCCGGCCGGCAACGGCCCGACGCTGCGCGAAACCGCGCTGGAAGCCGTTGAAGCCACCGCGTTCTACCCCTCCTGGGGCCGCGCCCGCCTGCACAACATGATCGCCAACCGGCCTGACTGGACGCTGTCGCGCCAGCGCCAGTGGGGCGTACCCATGTCGCTGTTCGTCCACAAGGAAACCGGCGCGTTGCATCCGCGCACCGTTGAACTGATGGAGCAAGTTGCCGAGCGCGTCGAACAGGAAGGCATTGAAGCCTGGCAGTCGCTGGACCCACGCGACCTGCTGGGCGATGAGGCCGACCAATACGAAAAAACCCGCGACACGCTGGATGTCTGGTTCGATTCGGGCACGACGCACGTCACCGTTCTTGGCGGCGCGCCTACCCCCGACTCCCCGGTGACCGATGGCGGCTCGCACGGCGATGTGCTGGCCTGGCCGGCCGACCTTTATCTGGAAGGTTCCGACCAGCACCGTGGCTGGTTCCACTCCTCGCTGCTGACCGGCTCCATGCTCTATGGCCGCGCGCCCTACAAAGCGCTGCTGACCCACGGTTTCACCGTGGATGGCGATGGCCGCAAGATGAGCAAGTCACTGGGCAACGTCATCGTGCCGCAGAAGGTATCGGATTCGCTGGGCGCAGAAATCCTGCGCCTGTGGATTGGCAGCACCGACTACTCCGGTGAACTGTCGATCTCCGACACCATCCTCAAGCGGGTCGTGGAAGGCTACCGCCGCATTCGCAATACCTTGCGTTTCCTGCTGGCCAACCTGGCCGACTTCGACGCCAACACGCAATTGGTAGCCGTCGAGGACATGCTGGAAATTGACCGCTATGCGCTGGGTATGACCGCACGCATGCAGGAAGAAATCCTGGCAGCCTACGAGCGCTATGAATTCCACCCGGCCACGGCCCGTCTGCAGACCTTCTGCTCCGAAGACCTGGGCGCTTTCTACCTGGATATCCTCAAGGACAGACTCTACACCTCGGCCACCGACAGCCACGCCCGCCGCAGCGCCCAGAGCGCGTTGCTGCACATCACGCTGACGCTGCTCAAGCTGATGGCGCCCATCCTGTCCTTCACCGCAGAAGAAGCCTGGAACGTGCTGGCGCAAGCCACCCCCGGCGCCGTGCCGGAAAACGCCCGTCTCACGATCTTCACCGAGACCTACCATCAACCGCCCCTGGGCGCCGACAACGAAGCGCTGCAGGAAAAATGGGGCCGCCTGCGCCAGGTCCGTGCGCAGATCCTGCGTGAACTGGAAACCTTGCGGGCAGCCGGCAGCGTCGGTTCCTCCCTGCAGGCGGAAGTCACGGTGCATGCCAGCGGCCAGGAATACGCCGATCTCGCCAGCCTGGAAGACGACCTGAAATTCGTGCTGATCGTTTCACGCGCATCGGTGCAGCCAAGCGAAGGTGAATTGCGCGTAACGCTGTCCGCCTCGAGCCATCTCAAGTGTGCACGCTGCTGGCACTGGCGCGCGGATGTCGGCAGCCATGCCGATCATCCCGAACTGTGCGGCCGCTGCGTCAGCAACCTTTTCGGCGCTGGCGAACAGCGCAGGTTCGCATGAACCAGGGCAAGCCAGCCTCGAATCGCCTCTCGGCGCCGGATTTCTGGCGCTGGGTGGCCCTGGCCGTCCTGCTGATTGGCCTGGACCAGGTGACCAAGTACCACTTTAATACGGTACTGCAGTATGGTCAGCGCATGAACCTGCTGCCGTTCTTCGACTTCACCCTGCTCTACAACGAAGGCGCTGCCTTCAGTTTCCTGGCAGGCGCCGACGGCTGGCAGCGCTGGTTCTTCACTGCCCTGGGCTTCGTGGCCAGTGCGCTCATCTTGTTCCTGCTGCGTCGCCATGCGGCCCAGCGCCGCTTTTCCCTGGCGCTGACCTTGATCCTCGGTGGCGCACTGGGCAACGTGATCGACCGCCTGCAGCACGGCCATGTCGTGGACTTCCTGCTGTTCTATTGGAACAACGCTTATTTCCCTGCGTTCAATTTCGCTGACATCTGCATTACCGTAGGTGCCATCCTCCTGCTCTGGGATGAACTGGCACGCGCGCGCCGCGTCCGCGCCGGTTCCTGATAAGGCGGTCTTCTTGCCATGCCTGAACTGCACAAAAAACGCCTGGTACTGGGCCTGACCGGCGGCATCGCCTGCTACAAAAGCGCCGAACTGCTGCGCCGCCTGGGCGACCACGGCGCCACGGTGGATGTCGTGATGACCGATGCCGCCACGCATTTCATCACGCCCGTCACCATGCAGGCGCTGTCCGGCCGGCCGGTTCATACCGATGCCTGGGACAACCGCCAGCCCAACAACATGCCGCACATCAATCTGTCGCGCGGGGCCGATGCCATTGTCATCGCCCCCGCATCGGCGGATTTCATGGCGCGCCTGGTACAGGGCCGCGCCGACGACCTGCTGGCGACCCTGTGCCTGGCCCGCACCTGCCCGCTGATCCTGGCACCCGCCATGAACCGCGAAATGTGGGACAACCCTGCCACGCAACGCAACGTGCGCCAGCTGCGCGAGGACGGTGTCATCATCATCGGCCCCGGCAGCGGCCACCAGGCCTGTGGCGAGACCGGCGACGGCCGCATGCTCGAGCCCGCGGAGATCCTGGCGGAAATCATCGCCTTCTTCCAGCCCAAGGTGCTGCAGGGCAAGCGGGTGCTGCTGACGGCAGGCCCGACTTCCGAACCCATAGACCCGGTACGCGTCATCAGCAACCGCTCCTCGGGCAAAACAGGTTATGCCCTGGCACGCGCCGCCTTCGAGGCCGGGGCCAACGTTACCCTGGTTTCGGGCCCGACGGCGCTGGCCGCCCCTTATGGCGTCGAGCGCATTTCCGTGCACACTGCCCTGGAAATGCACCAAGCCGTCATGAGCCGTACTGGCGAAGCCGATATTTTCATTGCGGTCGCCGCCGTCGCGGACTGGCGGGTAGCCAATCCTGCCGAGCACAAGATCAAGAAAACCGATAACGGCCGTGGCGTGCCGGTACTGGAATTCATCCCGAATCCCGATATCCTTGCCAGCGTCGCTGCCCTGCCTGATGGCCCCTGGTGCGTCGGCTTTGCCGCTGAAACCGAGAAGCTGGTTCAGCACGCCGAGGAAAAGCGCCAACGCAAAGGCATAGACTTGCTGGTCGGTAATCTTGCACAGGATGTCATGGATGGCGACGATACCCGCCTGAGCCTGTTTGACGCCGCAGGCTGCCATCACCTTCCTGCGGCCGACAAGCTCAGCGCCGCCCGGCGCCTGATAGGCGAAATCGCCCGCCGGGCACCGCAACGCCATCACAGCGCCTGATTGATTCCTGGCCGCCGGGCACGTCATCTGCGCGTGCCGGGCGGCCAGGAGAGCCCAGGGCCCCAGGAGAAGCGCATGCCCTTGCATGACGATACGCCCCCAAAAGGCGATTACGCCGCCTATATCGAAAAACTGACGCAACGCAGCCAGGCCGGCAACTTCGGACTGCCCGAGGCAGACGCAGGCAATGCGGGTAGCACTCGCAAGCCGGCGGCAGCACGAGCCATCCAGCTAGCCGCGCAAAAAGCATTGCAGGAGGCCAAGCGGAAAGCAGCACAGGCTTCGGCTGACGGTGCAACGGCAACCTCGCGGCCAGCCTCCCAGACGTCCCGGACATCCCAAGGTAACGCAACGCCCAAGCAATCCACGGCCGCCTCTGTTCCCGCCGCGTCCGACAGCCTGAGGCTGGGTAGCGCATGGCAGGCCCAGAAAGCATCATCGCAGTCGGTCTCAACGGGCAACTCCGCCAGCTACGGCAACTATGGCAATGTTCCCGAGTCGGCGGCGCCTAACGCCGCCGACTCGCCCCAGGAAAAGCCGGAAGCAGCAAGCAGGAAGAAACGCTCCAACTGGCCTTTGCTCATTGCCATACTGGTTTTCGTGCCCCTCTTCAATATTGTCGGGGACATGTTGAACAACCCCAGGCCGGAAGGCTTGTTTTTCATCATCGTGGCGGTGTTCGTCATCTTTTCCATCCGCCACTCGATCAAATCCGGCAATGAGCCGGACAAGGGCAAGAAACGCCCTGCCATCAAGAAAGACGACGATTATCCGAACACCGGGCACTGAGTCCCGGCCCGGCCACAGGCCGGCCCCACGCGCCCGGTATTCGCACCGCGTCGCCAGCAACTTCAAGACACAAGCTTTTTGATACAAGACAGGACACAAGTCATGAAAACCATCGCCCTGAAAATCCTGGACCCGCGCATGGCGGCATCGCTGCCCGCCTATGCCACGCCAGGCTCCGCCGGCCTGGACCTGCGCGCCTGCCTGGATGCGCCGCTGGAACTGGCGCCGGGCGCTACGGCCCTGATTCCCACCGGCCTGGCCATCCACATCGGCGACCCCGGCTACGCCGCCATGTTCCTGCCCCGCTCCGGCCTGGGCCATAAGCACGGCATCGTACTGGGCAATCTGGTGGGCCTGATCGACTCGGACTACCAGGGCCAGCTGCAGGTTTCGGTCTGGAACCGCAGCCAGCAAGCCTTTGTCATCGAACCCATGGAACGCATCGCCCAGATGATCATTGTTCCCGTCGTCCAGGCGGCATTCGAAGTCGTGGAAGATTTTGAAAGCAGCGACCGCGGTACCGGTGGATTCGGCAGCACCGGCACCCGCTGAGCCCTGCCGCGCGAATAAAAAACCCGGCCAGAATGTGAACTGACCGGGTTTCTTCATGGCAGCCCGCAATGGCTGCCATCAGGCGGGCATTTACAGGCAGTGGTTCAATCCGCCAAAGCTTCTTCGGGGCGGTCGCTGCCTGCACCACTGGCCTGGGCATCGTCCTGTTTCGGAAAGTTCAGAACGACATTGCCGTTGCCATCCAGATCCACCACCACGGAACCGCCCTGCGTCAGCTTGCCGAACAGGAGTTCGTCAGCCAGCGCCTTGCGTATCGTGTCCTGGATCAGGCGTTGCATCGGACGCGCCCCCATCAGCGGATCGAAACCTTCCGCTGCCAGATGCTCGCGCAGCGTATCGGTGAAAGTCGCCTCGACACGCTTTTCGTGCAGCTGCTGTTCCAGTTGCAGCAGGAACTTGTCCACCACGCGCAGGATGATGTCGCGCGACAAGGGGGCAAACGACACGATGGCGTCCAGCCGGTTGCGGAACTCCGGCGAGAACAGGCGCTTGATTTCCGCCATTTCATCGCCACGCGTTTCGCTCTGGGCAAAGCCGATCGAACGCTTGCTCAGGCTTTCCGCACCGGCATTGGTGGTCATGATCAGAATCACGTTGCGCAGGTCTGCCTTGCGGCCGTTGTTGTCCGTCAGCGCGCCATGATCCATCACCTGCAACAGGATATTGAACACGTCAGGATGCGCCTTCTCGATTTCGTCGAGCAGCAGCACGCAATGCGGATGCTTGCTGACAGCCTCCGTCAGCAAACCGCCCTGATCAAAGCCGACATATCCCGGCGGCGCGCCGATCAGGCGCGACACCGCATGGCGTTCCATGTACTCGGACATATCGAAACGCAGCAGCTCGACCCCGAGCGTGAACGCCAGCTGGCGCGCCACTTCGGTCTTGCCTACCCCCGTTGGACCGGAGAACAGGAAAGAACCGATGGGCTTGTCCGTCTTGCCCAGGCCGGAGCGCGACATCTTGATCGCCGCCGCGAGCGCCTCGATGGCAGGATCCTGGCCGAACACGACCGCTTGCAGGTCGCGTTCCAGGCTGGCCAGGCGATTGCGGTCGTCTGTCGAAACGGACTGCGGCGGAATGCGGGCCATGCGTGCAACGATGGCCTCGATGTCGGTCCGGCTGATCACCTTCTTCTGCTTGGACTTGGGCAGCAGGCGCTGCGCCGCGCCAGCTTCGTCAATGACGTCGATGGCCTTGTCCGGCAGATGCCGGTCGCTGATATGGCGTGCGGACAATTCCGCGGCGGCCACCAGCGCCGTATTGGCGTAGCGCACGCCGTGGTGGGATTCAAAGCGGCTTTTCAGGCCGCGCAGAATCTGTACGGTCTGGGCCACTGTCGGCTCGGCAACATCCACCTTCTGGAAACGCCGCGAAAGCGCCGAATCCTTCTCGAAAATGCCGCGGTACTCGGTATAGGTGGTCGCGCCCATGCACTTGAGCTGGCCCGAGGACAAGGCAGGCTTGAGCAGGTTGGAAGCATCCAGCGTACCGCCAGACGCAGAACCGGCACCGATCAAGGTGTGGATCTCGTCGATGAACAGTACTGCGTTCGGGTTGCCCTTGAGCTGCTTGAGCACCGCCTTCAGGCGCTGCTCGAAGTCGCCACGGTATTTGGTCCCGGCCAGCAAGGCACCGATATCCAGTGCGTAAACCTGGGTTTCGCACAGAATCTCTGGCACGTCGCCACGCGTTACGCGCCAGGCCAGGCCTTCAGCGATGGCAGTCTTGCCGACACCGGCCTCACCCACCAGCAAGGGGTTGTTCTTGCGCCGGCGGCAGAGAATCTGGATGACACGTTCGACTTCCTCTTCGCGCCCGATGAGCGGGTCGATGCGGCCCGCCAGCGCGGCAGCGTTCAGGTTGTGCGCATACTGTTCCAACGGCGATTGCTGGCGGTTGTCGCCCGTTTCGGATTGCGGCGTGCGGGGCTGCTGGGGCGCAGGCGATTCCGGCGCCTCTTCAGTCGCCTTGGGCGCAATGCCATGCGACAGGTAGTTGACGACAGCCAGCCGTGTCAACCCTTGTTGTTGCAGGTAGTAGGCAGCGTGAGAATCCTTTTCGCCAAAGATGGCCACCAGGACATTGGCGCCGCTGACCGGCTTGCGCGCGGTACCGCCACTGGACGACACATGCATGATGGCGCGCTGAATCACGCGCTGGAACCCCAGGGTCGGCTGGGTGTCGACTTCGGCACCCTCTGCCGCCACGGGCGTATTCTCGGCCACGAACTGGCGCAAATTGCTGCGCAGCAATTCAAGATCGACGTTGCAGGCGCGCAGTACTTCAGCCGCCGAAACGTTATCCAGCAGCGACAGCAGCAAGTGCTCAACGGTGATGAATTCGTGACGGGCGGCGCGCGCCTCGACGAACGCCATGTGCAGACTGACTTCAAGCTCTTGGGAAATCACGACGCTCCCTCCATTATCGTTCGAGGCGGACGATGAGACAGGTTTATATTCTATGCTGATCCGTGCTGCGCACCATTCCCGAGAGGCAAAACACGGAAATCAGGTAGATTCCATAACGCATTGCAAAGGATGCTGATGCGTACGCGCATACCGGGACACCTGCGCCACACGCGTGGCGGCGATATCACGCGGATAGATCGCACAGACCGCCCGACCTTCATGATGCACCTGCAGCATGATGCGAGTCGCTTCCTCCATGCCCTTGCCGAAAAATTTCTGCAGCACCTCGACGACGAATTCCATCGGCGTGTAGTCATCGTTGAGCAGGATGACCTGGTACAGCGGCGGCGGCCCGACCTTCTGCTCCGCTGGTGCGGGCGGGGCCACGACGGTAGTTTCGACACCGCTCTGGGCGGCAAGATTAATGCTAATCATTCTTGTATTGTAGGATATTTGACCGGCGCCCGATGCGCCAAAGAACAATGCGGGCGCCGCATCGGGGAGGAAATTGTCATCATCCCCGTCCCGGCACGCCCGGCACAAGCAACAATCAGTAACCCCGCCTCAAGCCCGAAATCGGCCCAAAACGTGATTTAAAACAATGTATTTATGTCATTGGCTACATTTTAAGGGTTTGCAACACTTGACGGTGACCCGACAGCCCAAGCATTATCAATATCGGAGAACCGGCAGCCGTACATGCCGGACCGTTTCACTCGATTCATGAGGCTGTTTGCATGTCCGACACTACTGCTTCCACTCAAACCGAGTCCACTGAAAAATCCACGGGTACCGTCAAGTGGTTCAATGACGCCAAGGGCTTTGGCTTCATCACGCCCGACAACGGCGACGAGGACTTGTTCGCTCACTTCTCCTCCATCCAGATGGAAGGATTCAAAACCCTGAAGGAAGGCCAGAAGGTTTCCTTCGACATCATCCAGGGCCCGAAGGGCAAACAAGCCCTGAATATTACTTCCGCCTAAGCTTCCGTGGCCGATTAACCAGCCCTTCCACTCAGGAAGGGCTGGCTTCCCAGTGCCTGCACCGGCTGGTTCCACCCTGCGCCGCCTTGCGCTCCCCCTTTGCCAGAAGGCAGCATCGCCGGATATCCGCCGCCCCTCCCAACCCACACTTTTCCGTCAGCCAGACTGCTGCCGCCCAGGCAGTGCACCGGCCGGCACGCCCAGCTTCCCTGCGCGTCGGCATAGCCGCCCCGGCGTCCTCGCCCATTGCAGCGCCAGCCGTTTCCGCCAGGCCCACGACACCGTTATCATTCAGGCATTGTGTCCGTACCGGCTTCCCAACCCTTTCCACCGCACCTGCTGCCCTGCTGCAACATGTCCATTGTTTCCCTGTTCAAGCGCCGTGCTGGCGCCTTCGCCTGGGCGTCAGCCCTGTTACTGGCCAATGCCGCCCTGCCCGTCCAGGGCAACCCTGCCGCACCTTTACCTGTCATCACAATTCAGGCAGGCATGCATCTGATCCATGCCGAGGTCGCCAATACCCCTGAAACACGCCAGACCGGGCTGATGTTCCGCCGTGAACTGGCCGCCAACGCCGGCATGCTTTTCGTCTTCGAAGCGCCTGACGTCCAGTGTTTCTGGATGCGCAACACCTATATCCCCCTGAGCATCGCTTTCCTGGACAACCAGGGCGGCATTGTCAATATTGCCGACATGCAACCCCAGGACGACACGCCTCACTGCTCGGAAGAACCGGTCAGCCAGGCGCTGGAAATGCCGCAAGGCTGGTTTGCCGAGCGCGGCTTTGCCGCAGGTGCCGTATTGCGCGGGCTGCCGGCACCGGTCCAGCCCTGAGTACACCAAGACGCCCGGCCTGAGGTCGGGCGTCTTGGGGGCCTGAAGGCACGATGCACCAGTACAAGAGCCGATCCTCGCCTTGCCAGGCACATTTGCCAATTAGGAAATTCCATAAGCTAATGGGCAATTTGGATGCGAGATAGATCCCATGCCATCAATATGGGATTGCGCGGCGAAATAATTTGCCTCAGAGGCACACTGGGAATAGTCCCAAAATCAGTAATTCCGTATTTAAGGTCGCACGCAACGCCCGCTCGCCATCGAGGTAATGGCGGGCGCAGCATAGCGGGCACCCCATGCCGCTATCCTTACAAAGGCAGATTGCCCTGATTATCCGTGTCTGCGTCCTGTCCGGCTGGACGCCTAGCTGCCGCACGCGGCTGCGCCTTTGTTGGCGTACGCCTCTGGGCCGCAGGTTTTTCCTGGCTGCGGCCGGCGCCATCCGCACCCATGACTGCCACCTGCTTGCTACCCTGCGCCAACTGCAAGGTCAGCGGCTGGCCGGCTGCCAGTGCAGTAGCATCGGTCACGACATGGCCAGCCTCGCTCCAGGCGATGGCATAACCACGCGCCAGGGTATTTTCGGGATTCAGCGTGCGCAGGCGAGCCACCAGATTTTCCAGTTTGCGCTGGCGACGCTCCTGCGCACCTTGCGCACGCTGGACCAAGTCACGCCGCAGTTGCGCCAGGCGCTGTCCATGCCGTTCGGGATCCGGCACAGCGTGGGCGAGCCTTGCCTGTAACAAGGCTAATTGGCTGCTGCGCCTGGACTGCTGGTGCCGGACACTGGCCTGCATGGAAGCCAGCCGGGCCTGCAGGCGTTCGCGACGCTGCGCCCATTGCTGCGCCGGCGACACCATGCGGGCCTGGGCGTAGTCCAGCCGTTGCGCCCATAATTCCAGGCGCCGCCGTTGGGCGCGCGCCAAGCCGCGCCCCAATGTCGCCAGGCGTGCCAGCCAGTCTGCCCTGGGCACGCACGCCAATTCGGCGGCTGCCGTCGGCGTGGGGGCCCGCAGGTCTGCCACGAAATCGGCAATGGTGAAATCCGTTTCATGCCCCACACCGCTGATCACCGGCACCGGACTGTTGGCGATGGCCAGCGCCAGGCCTTCATCATTGAAACTCCACAGCGATTCGATACTGCCGCCCCCCCGCACGACCAGCAGAACATCGGTTTCCGCCCGGCGCCCTGCCGTCAGCACAGCCTCTCGCAAGCGCGCGGCGGAATCGTCGCCCTGCACCGGCGCGGGATAGATAATGACCGGAACATTGGGCGCACGACGCGCCAGTGCCGACAACACGTCGCGCAGCGCTGCGGCCTGCAGGGAGGTCACCACACCGATCGCGCGAGGCAGAACAGGAATGGGACGCTTGCGTTCCGCATCAAGCAGGCCCAGCGCCGCCAGTTTTTCCTTCAAGCGCAAAAACGCTTCATAGAGGTCGCCCAGACCCGCGCGGCGCATGCCCTCGACTTGCAATTGATATTCACCACGAGGCGCATAGACTGACACGCGTGCCAGGACTTCGATCTTGTCCCCCTGGCGCGGCTCGAAGCCGACGGCCTGGGCGCGCCCACGGAACATGACGGCCCGCACGCTGGCCCGCGCATCCTTGAGAGTGAAATACCAGTGCCCTGACGCCGCCCGGGTGAAATTGGAAACCTCTCCGCCCACCCATTGTTGCGGTAAACCTGCTTCCAGAATGTCACTGACCTGCTGGTTCAATTGCCAGACGCTCAAAACGGGTGGCCGACTACGGCCGCCTGCAGGCGGAAACGCCTCATCCTGCGGATCGCCCACATCGGGAAAACCCTTTGTTTCCCGATGGATATCCTCTTCGGCGGGGACGACACAGGCAGGAGATTCGAAGCGGCGGCGAGGAGAAAAAGTCATATATCAGGAACAACTGTCCACAGAAAAGTCAAGCCGGGCCGCCATCATACCTTGAGTGCCAGAAATGGCTCAAGATCAGCATCCGCTTCAAATTAAGCCCACAACTTATTGTTTTTATTGAATTTTTAATTATTTCCACAATAAGTCAAATTTTGAGCAGCCCAGCTTACAGCCAGCAATGACGCTGCCTTCCACACTCTTACCCACAGAATTATCCACAGATTCTGTGGATAGCTTGGGCGTCCCACCCGCGCCTGCACTCAGCAGCCACAAAGATACACAGCCCCCCAGGAATGGATCTGCCGTGCGCGAGCCAGCCCCTCCCCGATTGCGTTCTGATGCGTTAGCATAATCGTTTGGCCGCATTGCGGCAGCGCAGCACCTGTCATGCGGCCCACGGACCGGGCCCCGCGTCCGCTCTTGCGCCCCTTCTTCCGACACCCTGCCGCCTTTCGCCGCATGCCCTCCCCATTACGTGCAAGCCTGACCCGTTTCGTGCAGCATCAGTGGCAGCAAGGCGGCTGGCTCTCCACTTTGCTGCGCCCGCTGGGTGCGCTCGCCGCCTGGCACGTGCGCAACAAGCGCTCAGCCTATGCCACCGGCCGCAAACCGTCCTGGCGCGCGCCGGTACCCGTCATTGTCATCGGCAATATTTATGTCGGCGGCACCGGCAAGACGCCCGTGACCATCGCCACCGTCAACGCGCTGCGTGCGCAGGGCTGGCGTCCTGGCGTGATCAGCCGTGGCTATGGCGCTGACATCGGCGCCGCGCCGCGCTGCGGCATGGCACCGCTGGACGCCACGCTTTATGGCGATGAACCCGCGCTGATTGCCGCCGCCACCGGCGTGCCGGTCGGCGTACACCCCAAGCGGCCACTGGCAGCCCAGACCCTGCTGGCCCGCTGGCCGGATATCGACATCCTGATTTGCGACGATGGCCTGCAGCACCTTGCCCTGCAACGCGACATCGAAATCGTCGTGCAAGACGAACGCGGCACCGGCAACGGCCGCCTGCTGCCCGCCGGCCCGTTGCGCGAGCCTGTGGAACGCCTGCAGGATGTCGACATCATCATCACCAATCGCCAGGCGCTGCCCGCTCCTGCCGCCAAAGCGACTACCACGACAGCCCTGCGGCCCATGACTGTCAGCATGAGCCTGCAGCCCGAACGCTACGAACACCTGTCCAGTGGGCGCAGCCTGTCGCCCGCGATGTTCACCGCTGAAGCGGCCGGACTGCCGCTGGCTGCGGCAGCCGGGATCGGCAACCCTGCCCGCTACTTTGCCATGCTGCGCCAGCAGGGGCTGCACCTCGATACAACCCTGCCACTGCCAGACCATCATGCGTATGACGACAATCCCTTCGCCCGCCTGCAAGCCGAACGCATCCTGATTACCGCCAAGGACGCCACCAAATGCCGTGCACTGACGGACGACCGCCTGTGGGTGGTACATGCCGCACCATCCTTCCAGCCTGCGGACTGGCTGGCGCGCCTACCCTTGCCCGCCAATGAGCAGGCGCATGCAATGAATGCGCCCGGCCAGGATGGAAACGGGTAAAAAAAGGGATAAAATCGAAACATGAACACCCGCTTACTTGAGGTCCTTGTCTGCCCCCTGACCAAGGGCCGTCTCGAATACGACGCACAGCGCGGCGAGTTGATTTCGCGCGGCGCCGGCTTGGCCTTTCCCATCCGTGACGGTATCCCCGTCATGCTGGTGGAGCAAGCCCGCAAGCTGGAATCCCAGGACAACGCCGCGCAGCACTGATCCCCAACCTGCCGGCCGAACGACTGACAGGCCCTTCCGGGAAAGGCAAGCATTTTTCACGGATACAGGGGAAATCCCCATATCCACGCAATACGAAGCAAGCGCAAATCGGTTATAAAAATGCCTTCCGCGTTATATGCGCAGTGCACAATAAAAGCACGCCGGTAGTGGCCCAACACGACTGACCGCCAGTGTTAGAGCACTCACCGCAACGCGACAAGGCAATTCATCTCCGCCAGCAAGATATAACAACCACAGGAGTTCCCATGCGTCTCATTCTGCTTGGCCCCCCCGGTGCGGGCAAGGGTACCCAGGCCGCCTACATCACGCGTCAGTACGGTATCCCCCAGATATCGACCGGCGACATGTTGCGCGCCGCTGTCAAGGCCGGCACGCCTCTCGGCCTGGAAGCCAAGAAAATCATGGATGCAGGGAAACTTGTCTCCGATGAAATCATCATCGGCCTGGTGCGTGATCGCCTGCAACAGCCGGACTGCGAGAAAGGCTATCTGCTCGACGGTTTCCCGCGCACCATCCCCCAGGCTGACGCACTCAAGGACGCCGGTGTTGCGCTGGACTACGTCATCGAGATCGACGTCCCGGAAGACGACATCATCGACCGCATCAGCGGCCGCCGCGTACACCCGGCCAGCGGCCGCAGCTACCACGTGCGCTACAACCCGCCCAAAGTCGCCGGCAAGGATGACGAAACCGGCGAGGACCTGATCCAGCGTGACGATGACAGCGAAGCCACGGTTCGCAAACGCCTGGCGGTCTACCAGGAACAGACCCGCCCGCTGGTGGACTACTATTCCCAGTGGGCCGACAGCGGCGACCAGGCCGCGCCGCGCTACCGCAAGGTCGCCGGCGTGGGGGATGTCGAAGCCATCCAGGCCCGCATCGAAGCCGCCCTGAAGAGCTGACCGGCAGCCGTTCCAGGCCAGCCCTTTGTCCTCCGCCAGGCCCAGTGCCTGGCGGTTTGGTTTTCGGACCCTGTTTTTTTATCGGCAACGGGCCGTGACCATGCTGCCGGACCTGCGCCCGCTGTCCTTGCATCGCCCACCGTGCCAGTGACTCCCGCCACGTCTTTTTTCACCGCCCCATGAGCCTGCTTCGTTCCGCCGCCACCGTCAGCAGCCTGACGCTGCTCTCCCGCATTACCGGACTGGTGCGCGATGTTCTCATTGCCCGCGCCTACGGGGCCGGCGCCCTGACCGACGCCTTCTGGATCGCATTCCGCATCCCCAATCTGCTGCGCCGCCTTTTTGCCGAAGGCGCCTTTTCCCAGGCCTTCGTTCCCATTCTGGGCGCGGTCAAGACAGAAAACGGCGAAGAGCGAGTGCAGGAACTGTTGGACCGGGTCGCCATGATTCTGACCCTGATCCTCATGGCCGTCACGGCCGTGGGCGTCCTGGCCGCGCCGTGGATCGTCTATCTCATTGCCAGCGGCCTGAACGAAGCCGGCGGCAGCAACGGCTATGATGCGGCCGTCACCATGACGCGCATCATGTTCCCGTACATCCTGTGCATGTCGCTGGTCGCTTTCGCTTCGGGCGTGCTCAATACCTGGCGCCGTTTCGCCATTCCTGCATTCACGCCCGTGCTGTTGAACGTGGCGATGATATCGGCTTCACTGTGGCTCGCGCCGCGCATAGAACCCGCCATCTATTCGCTGGCCATTGGCGTCATGGCGGGCGGCGTGGCGCAGCTGGCCGTGCAGTGGCTGGCGCTGGCGCGCCTGGGCGTCTTGCCCAGCTGGCGCCGCAGCTCTGTGCGCCAGGCCTGGCAGGACCCAACCGTCCGCCGCATTGGCAAACAGATGCTCCCGGCTATCCTGGGTGTTTCCGTAGCCCAGATTTCCCTGCTTATCAATACCAATATCGCCAGCTGGCTGCCTTCCGGCAGCGTTACCTGGCTGTCGTTTGCCGACCGCCTGATGGAATTTCCCACGGCACTGCTGGGCATCGCGCTGGGCACGGTACTACTCCCCAGCCTGTCGCGCGCGCATGCCAGCCAGGACATAGACACCTACAGCCGCCTGCTGGACTGGGGCATGCGCCTGACCCTGCTGCTGGGCCTGCCGGCCGCGCTGGCGCTGGCCATGCTCTCCGAAGGCATGGTTGCCACCCTGTTCCACTACGGTGAATTCAAGGCCATCGACGTCAGCCAGACGCAGACTGCCGCCGCAGCCTACTCCGTCGGTCTGATCGGCATCCTGTCGGTCAAGATCCTCGCCCCGGGTTTCTATGCCAAGCAGGATATCCGCACCCCGGTGAAGATCGCCATTTTCGTGCTCATCATCACGCAGGTGTTCAACCTGGCGCTGGTACCACTGCTCAGCCATGCCGGCCTGGCGCTGTCCATCGGCCTGGGCGCGTGCATCAATGCCATTGCCCTGCTGCGCGGTTTGCTCAAGCGCGGCATCTACCGCCCCGGCGCCAGCTGGACGCGCTACGTCTGGCGCATGCCCCTGGGCCTGGCCGCCATGGCCGCCATCCTGTATAGCGCCAACCAGCACATCGACTGGATCGCACTGCAAACCACTCCCTGGATGCGTGTGCTGCTGCTCGCAGGCGTCGCAGGTGCCGCCGCCTTCAGCTACTTTGCCGTGCTGTTCCTGAGCGGTATGCGCCCGTCCGACTTCCGGCGCTAGTCTCCGCCACACCGGCTTCATCCCGCCCGCCGGCCATCCGGCGCGCGTGAGCCCTGCCCGCCCCACATTCCCACCGGCTCTTCAGGCCTGCGGGGTTGCGCGCGCCCTGGCAATCCTGAAGCGGCTTGTTACCTGATGATCATTTTTCTGATCACTCCATCAGCCGAATTGCCGCTTGCTTCATCGGGATTTCATACGTACAGCTGAAGATGCCAGCAGAAGCAGGAGCCACCATGGCATGCCACCTGGCGCATCCGCCTACCGCAGCCCAAGACACTCAACTTGAGCTACCGCTGCCGCCATGATCGCCCGCCTTCGACTCATGGCTGCCCGACGTTCTCATGCCGGGAAGACCGTTGCCCACTCTTTCCGGATACAAGGTATGTCTGACCCGTCCTTTTCGAATCGCAAGCGTCAATTCCTGATGCAGGCCATGTATGGCGCAGGTGGCGCGGCCGGCCTGGGGCTGTTCCCGCCCAGCATCCGCAAAGCCCTGGCGATCCCGGCCAACAATCGCACCGGCACCATCAAGGATGTCGAGCACGTCGTGATCCTGATGCAGGAAAACCGTTCCTTCGATCACTACTTCGGCGCCCTGCACGGCGTGCGCGGCTTCGGCGACCGTATCACTATCCCGCTGCCGGATGGCCGCAGCGTCTGGCAGCAGACGGACGGCAAACGCCCCATCCTGCCGTATCACCTGGACCAGACCAACGGTAATGCGCAGCGTGTTAGCGGCACGCCACACAGCTGGAACGATGCGCGCGATGCCTGGGACAAGGGCCGCATGACGGAATGGCCGAAGCACAAGGAATCCCAGTCCATGGGGTACTACAAGGAACAGGAGCTGCCGTTCCAGTTTGCGCTGGCCAATGCATTCACGATCTGCGACGCCTATTTCTGTTCGCTGCATGGCGGCACCAACACCAATCGCATGTTCCTTTGGACCGGCACCAACGGCGCCACGACCGAAGACCAGCGCGTGGTCGTGAACAACGCCTGGGACTCCATCAACGTCGCCGACGATATTCTGCGCATGGGCTACGAATGGACCACTTATCCGGAGCGGCTGGAACAGGCAGGCGTGTCCTGGATGGTCTACCAGAACATGCCCAACAACTTCACCGACAACCCGCTGGTGGGTTTCAAGCAGTATCGCAAGGCCAACCGCGATTCGGGCAAACCGGTCTACCATGACCGCAAAAGCAACCCGGCATACGACCCTGCCACCGACAACGCCGGCAACCCGCTCTACAAGGGGATCGCCAATACCATGCCCGACGGGGGCTTCCTGGAAACCTTCCGGCGCGACATCGCCGCCAACACGCTGCCGCAGGTTTCCTGGGTGGTGGCGCCAGCCGAATATTCGGAGCACCCCGGCTCGTCATCGCCGATACAGGGCGCCTGGTATACGCAGGAAGTTCTGGATGCACTGACCGCCAATCCTGAGGTCTGGAGCAAAACCGTACTGATCGTCAACTTTGATGAGAATGACGGATTCTTTGACCACGTGCCGCCGCCCTGTGCGCCCTCGCTGGACAAGAATGGCAAGATGAGCGGCCGCGCCACGCTGGTCGACGAGGACCTGTCCTACGAATACTTCCAGCACAACCGTGTGCTGGGCACCTTCATGCCCCTGCCGGACAAGGACTGCTATGGCCCCGGACCGCGCGTTCCGATGTATGTCATTTCGCCCTGGAGTCGCGGCGGCTGGGTGAATTCGGAAAACTTCGATCACACCTCGGTACTGCGCTTCCTGGAAGCCCGCTTCGGCGTCAAGGAAAGCAATATCAGCCCCTACCGCCGCGCAGTATTCGGTGACCTGACTTCAGCCTTCGATTTCGTGAATCCGAATCTGGACAAGGCGCCGGACCTGCTGAAACTGGAAAAGAATGCTGCCGACGCGCTGCGCAAGGCGCAGGAGCAACTGGCGCAGGTTCCCCTGCCCAACGAGTATGTGCAGACCCTGCCGCAGCAGGCCACCGGCATCCGGCCCTCGCGCGCCCTGCCCTACGAGCCCCACGTCAGCGGCCGTGCCAATACCAGCGACGGCACCATGGAGCTGGTCTTCTCCAATACCGGCAGCAGCACCTGCTTGTTCCATGTCTACGACAAGCTGCACCTGGACCGCACCCCCAGGCGTTACGTCGTGGGCCCGGGCCTGCAATTGACCGACCAATGGCAAGCGGTTGCGGAAAACAACGGACGCTATGACCTTTGGGTGCTCGGGCCCAACGGCTTCCATCGCCATTTCACCGGTAACCTGAACGAGCTCCAGCCGCGCGGCACCCAGGAACCGGAAATCCGTGTCTGCTACGACATCGCCAATGGCAATGTCTACCTGGATGCCCTGAATCCGACCAATGAAGCCTGCGTATTCCACATTGCAGCCAATGCCTATTTCGGCAACGGGGAGCAATGGGAGCTGAATGTCCCTGCCGGCAGCGCGGAAACAACATTCTGGGACCTATCCTCAAGCGGACACTGGTATGATTTCACTGTCCGTATCGAAAACGGCCGCATGCCAGCCTGGCTCAGGCGGTTTGCCGGTCGTGTGGAAACCGGCAAGGATTCCATCAGTGATCCCGCCATGGGTACGCCAGCAAGGAACTGATCGCTCTTGATGCCCAGGCATCTTTGGCAACCATCGGTTCACAGGCATCCCGAACGTCCCGATTCGCGACCTGACACGAGCCGCCAGCCTCCCCGAGGCTGGCGGCAATTCCCGCATGTCGTGGCCCGCCAGGATCTGGAACGAGCCACGGCTTGCATAATGCTGGAATGCTGATAGAATAATAGGCTTTCCAGAATTCTTTTCTATAAATAATCAACCAACATGGCCAATTCCGCACAAGCCCGCAAGCGCGCCCGCCAATCGGTGGCCCGCAACAAGCACAACTCCAGCCTGCGTTCCGCTCTGCGCACGGCAATCAAGCGTGTGCGCGCGGCCATCGCTGCTGGCGACAAGGCTGCTGCTTCTGAAATTTTCCAAAAGGCGTCCAGCACGATCGACCGCATCGCCGACAAGAACATCATCCACAAGAACAAGGCCGCTCGCCACAAGAGCCGCCTGGCCTCCGCCATCAAGGCGATGGCCTGATTGATGACACAGGCGCGCTTCCCGTCCTCTGCTGGTTGAAGCGCCCTGTGATACAGCCTTCGGGCTGATTTCATCATCGTGGAATCAAAAAAGCAGGCTGCATGCAGCCTGCTTTTTTTGTTCTTCGCTACCTGAAACGCAACCAGGCAACACACCTGGCTGCATCAACAGGCACAGGCTGCCGCCAGACCCTGCCCTATCAGGATGCCGTCATGATGGTGACGTGATCAAAGTTTTTATATTTCTCACGCACCGCGGCAAATGTCACCCAGGGATAGTACTGTTCCGGTTTGACGACGTGCTTGTTCACCGGATAGAAGTAGTTCCCGGCTCCCCCATAGTTGCCAAAATCCTGCTCCCAGCCGCAGCTTCCCTGGCCGATGATGCAGTTACTCCCGTTGGTCTTCCTGAAATCACGCTCATTGGTGCTGGGCCGCGCATAGGCGCGCTGTGAGGACAGCACTGTTATCGGCGGCCGCCGCTGATCCGGATTGATAACGGTATGAGACTGGAACGTGTCGTCCAGCCAGAAATTGAACTTCGGCGCCGATTCGATTTCGGACACATCATAAAAACCATCTGCAGGCCCGCCAAAACCGATGATATAGCTCTTGAAGCTAAGCGCCCGCCGCTGCGACTCCTTGAAGAAGGGAGTTTCAATATCAGCACGCTGCGGTACTTCCCACGGGCGGCTGCCAAACTGCCTTACCGCCTCGGGCAATCTCGATTCAGCATGCTGGAGGTCATCCTTATCACGCCAGGTGCCATAGTATTTCGACAATGAGGCGTCGGCCCACCAGCCATACCCGGTACGCAAGTCGATATAAAGCTTGTCATGCGGCAGTGCAGTCACACTGATTTGTTCGAATACCTTGTCATACTGCACGGCGGCGCGGCAAAGCTCCAATAGATAGGTTTCGTCAATCTGCTCTCGTTCCTGGTATTTGAGCGACAGCATGCGCATCACCTTCAAGGTGAGGATATATGCCTGGAATGCGCGCAGCGATGCCATATAACGCTGGAAAACCGCTTGCGCCGGGTAACCATAAAAATGCGTCACTTCGCTGCACTGAATTGTCTGCATCAACGCATCCATCACGGTATTGCCAACACCCAACTGCCCGGGATAGCCAATAAAAAGCTGCGTGATGGTATACGGCGTATCACCCAGCTTGCTTTGGATCTGCTCACGGATCACTGCAGAGCGAATGGCATAGTCAGCCTCGCTGGTATATCCCTGCAAGGCTTTCAGGTCATTACTGATACTGAAGCATGCGCGGATAATGTCATTGACCGGGCTGACCACCCGGTTCAATTCCGCATTGTTCAGCTTCTTCAGCAAGGCATTGACGTCGCCAACAATGACCGCAACCTGTTCGGCCAGCTGGGCAATCATTTTTTCCATGGGCGAGGTCGTGGAAAAAATACCCAGCTTCACCAGCAAGCCGCCAAACAGTTCCTCTTTTTCCTCATCGCTGAGCGCACCATCGAGCAAGCTGAGGATCTTGCTCAGAAAGAATTTGGCGGCCTCCTGCGGATCAACTCCCGCAGCCAGCACCTGCCCCGCCCGACGGTCAGGCCGGCCAGCTTCCTCGAAAGACTGTGCCTCACGCGCAAAGCTCAGTGCGCCAGTGACGTGGGGTTCCTGCCGGGCTGCCGACACCACCTGATTGATATAACCATCCAGATCCAGCCCTGTCTGCTGCTGTGCAGCCATGAAGGCCTTCAGCGAGAAACCCGGATGGAATGGCCCGGATATCTGTACAGCATCATGGCGGGCGATACCCAGAAAATCCTGCATACGCTGCTCGGCCTGGGTATGGCGCCAAGCTGTCGCGATCCGCAAACGGTCAACCAGGCTGGTCAGTACATTGATATGCCATGGTTCGTCAGCCAGGATCTCCCGCCCGATGTCATACGCGGACAGCGCCGCCCCTGAGGTTTGCGCCACCAGGCGCATGCCGGATCGCGCCACCCCCGGTATCACAAAATGGCCATCGGCATCGCTGATGGCCTGTCCGATCAACTGGCCGCCATGGGTGTAGGCCGCCACCGATACAGGATAAGCGCCGTCGTGTTCGACCTGCCCGAAGATTTTCGCGTCGACCACACGGTCCGGATCCAGGTCCAACTCATAAGCGTCGCCACATGGCACTTCCGCAACATCATCGGCATATGAGGCCTGCCCTTCCAGGACCCAAGGGCCTGCATCAGGCCCGAATGCATCAAAACCATCATCTTGCCCGCCTGCGCGACGGCCCGGCAACGTCGTGGCAAACACAGCCGGAGAGCCCGGCTCCAAAGAACTGCGCTCATCAGATGGCACGCTGGTATCAGTCGGGGACGGCGGAGTGTTGATTGGACGCATCATCGGCCTTGGGAAGAGTGTCTGGAAGAAACCTGGCCAATCAGGAAAACACGATCAGCAGGTGCAAGCCTTGATGATTAAAGGTCTTTCCCAGACCCACGACAATCACTGATATCAGGGATGCAGCCTTGTCGATGACGCAATAAAAACACCCCGGCCAGAGCAAATGGCTATGCTCTGGCCGGGGTGTTTTACCGCTATACGTATGTGATCAGCGCCGCACGGCAGCACCGGCACCTTGAATTGCCTTGCCTTGCTCGGCTTCGAGGCGCTCGATCTGCCGTTGCAGGCTGCGCAACTGCTTCTGCGCGTCCTCTTGCTGGGCTGCCAGCTGCGCCGCATCCTGCTGCGCCTGCTGCTGCCGGGCAGCCACGCGGTCTTCCTGCTGGCGTTGCAGTGCCAGGTCGGTCTGCAGCGCATTCAGGCGGTTGGCGCGCTGCATCAGCTCCTTCTCCAGGTGCGCGTGCTCGGCCTGCAACTTGATGCGACGGACATCCGCCTCGGCCAACTCATAGGTTTGCTGGCTGAAGCCGCGGTAAGTCTCCTCGGCCAATCGTTCATCCTTGGTCCGGAAAACGCGCCAGAAGTCTTTTTGCTGGAACAACGCCACGTAATACAGCAGCTCGTCCGCCTTGAACAGCAGGCTGGCACCGTAACTACCGTTATAGGTTGTTCTCAACTCGCTGACCTTGCGGTCCTGGATCAACTGCTCCAGCTCCACGGCCGAGCTCTGGGCCACCAGCGAAGGCGGCGCCAGTTCCGCAGGCGGACGAACTTCCGCACTGGCGGCTGCCGGCGCCGGCGCGGCCTGGACAGTCGCCTGGGTCACCACGGGCCGGGACATGGCAGCGCTGCCGGTATCCGGCTGCGTGCTGGCACAAGCCGCCAGGCTTGCCAGCGCCAAGCCGTACAGCACGATGCGCGTGGGTTGAAAATCCTTTCGAGTCAACATACTGTTCAACCTTTTACCTGATTCATTCTGATTTTTTACCGCCAGCCTTTCGCAATCTCATAAAGACCCAAAGACCATTACAGAAGCCTGGCATGATACGCGAGCCTGGCTGATTATGCCGAGGAATAAATACCGCCCAAGGCAACGCTGCCGTCACTGCCAGCCTGGATCTGCAGCTTGCGCATTTTTTCCCACAGCGCTTTGCGGCTGATGCCCAAAGCTGCGGCTGTCTCCTGACGCCGCCAGGCATGTTTTTCCAAAGCCGCGATAATCCTCATCCGCTCTGCCCGGTCTGCCTCACTGAGCGTCTGGCTGATCACGGCCTCGTCCGCCGGCGCCACCGGCACGTGCAGGAAACCCAGGCTGCGCATGCGGCTGAAGACCTGCTCCGAACGTCCGGGGTTCCAGTTCCCCAGGACCAGGCGCAACAGCCCCAGCCGCTCCACCAAGTTCAGCATTTCACGTACATTCCCTGGAAAGCACATGGCAGCCACGCGGTCCAGCATCCAGTCTGGCGGAATGGGGTCATCTATTCCGACAGCATGCAGGTAGCGTGCCATCAGGGCGCGGAACAAGGCGATTTTTTCTGCCGGTCCACGCTCATCCAGCGAAGGAATGTAAAGCTCAATGACAGCGAGCCGGTAATAAAGATCGGCCCGAAAAGCGCCCAGGCGCACTTGCTCCACCAGGTCCCGGTTGGTTGCGGCCACCAGCCGGAAGTCCAGTTCGATTTCCTGGGAGGAGCCAACGCGCATGGCTCGGCGTGATTCCAATACCCGCAGCAGCTTGACCTGCTGCTGCAGCGGCAACTCTCCGATTTCATCCAGGAACAGGGTCCCCCCGCTGGCCTGCTCGAAATAGCCTTTGCGGGTCGCCATGGCGCCAGTAAACGCCCCTTTGACGTGACCGAAGAATTCAGCCTCGAACAGGGTTTCGGGAATTGCGCCGCAGTTGACCGCCACGAACGGCCCATCCTGGCGTTCCGAATGCTCATGCACGTAACGCGCTACCCGCTCCTTGCCTACGCCCGTTTCGCCGTAGATCAGTACATTGGAATGACAGCCTGCGACCATGCGGGCCTCGCCCAGCAATTCGCGCATTTCCAGCGAGACGGCAATGATTTCTTCACGCGGCGCGACATTGGGTGGAGCTGCCACCGGCTGGATGGTGCTGACCAGTTTCAACACCATATTGCGCACCTCAGCATGGCTGAACTCAGCCGGCAAGGTGTGCGAATGCTCAGGCGGGAAAAATTGCTGGTGCTGGGAGCGGTAGGATGTCGTCGCCGCGATCCAGATGACAGGAATGGCCTGAGCGCTCAACCATTCCAGGGCTTGAAAACGATGGTTGGCCATCACAGAGACGGACACCAGCGCGACAGCGGGACGCAACTCGTCCCGCGCCAGATTGACGCCCGGCTGCTCGGCCGGAATGATAGTGGCTGGCAAATCCGCAAACACTCGCTCTATGCGGGCAACGATATCAGCGCTGCCCTCCCAGACATAAAGCTCGAACTCTGGCAGCTCAGCACTATTAGTCATTCAGCCACTCCAGCGGCATGCAATCTGCTGCCAGCCCAAAGCATACGCAAAAATATCCCATACGCCAATTTCTCTTCAAGCGCAACTCACGAAAACCCACCATCAAATTAAGCAACAACAAATAAAGCAATTCTAAAATTAAACAATGCCAAAACCGCCCCCCTTTGCCAAGCACGCAATCAATGCGAGCCTCGCATTTTATCTCTCGCCTGTTCTCTACAGGCAACGACAACCTCCATTTCCTTCAACATCACAAACTGGCCTTACCGCATTAGATTATACCAAGCCATTTGAATCAGAAAAAATCTCATTAAAAACTATCCAAGAACCAATAAATCAGTACACTAATCTAATTTTTGGCTCACAATCCATCGAAATCAAATTCGTCTCCACTTGCCCCAAACGCACTCCCAGCCCATTTAACAAAGGACTCAAAACATGACTCCCTATCATATCAAGAGGCGCCTTAAGCACATCCAGAACAACACCCAATAGAACAAACAAAATATTGGGCCGACCATCTGTAGTTCCTTTTACAAGATCATTTCCTGCCAAATCATTAATGCACCCAATTTCCGAACCAGTCAAATACCCCGTGCATGGATGAAACCCCAACAAATTCCCTAAGATATCTTTCAACAGCAAATTCAACAGATCCCCAACCACACCTACAACATTCCCCACCACACCCAACAAGTTCAAATGCAACAGATCATCAACCAGACCAAGCACATTCCCCAATAAACCACCTACAAAGCCATGTAAGCCTTGGACTGAACTTTGCATCTTATTTACAACATCGCGATAGATATCACCGCGACATATCGCACTAGACACATTACACCCAACATTACGCTTAGATTCACCCCAAAATTCTGCTGCTATTTTTTTTGCCTGCTCAGAAGAAATGGCCCCTCCCGAGTTTTTGATTTGCTTGCCAACCAACAAGGCAAGCAAACCATCAACTAATTCTTTCACCGTACTGCCCAAAGCCAATGGATTGCCATATTCTGGCAGGTATTTAATTTCCCCCTCATCAAAATAAGCCGCACCAGAAACAGTGGAATACCCAGACTCGGATTTAATTGCACTAACACCCAAGTGTGAATTTAGCGATAGCAATGGCAATCCCAAAAGCTGCAAATCAATCAACTTATGATTAAAGGAATCAGGATCCGACCTCATTCTAGCCACACAGCTCAGAGCATTTGAGAACGCATTCTCCTTATCAAACTTCCCTACACACAGATCCAATACACTCGCTTCCACCGAAATCTCCGCCGATGGGAAATGATTATTTCTTGGATTCATGACACAAATCTGTTCTAGCCGGCCTGTTCCATTGACCACCTCAGCCACTATAGGTAAATCTACACCTAGCCTTATCAACCCCAACAAACTAGAAGACTTATAACATCCATCCAATAAACAAACTCTTAAAAAGGCTCTAACATTAGCACTATGCGCAGTTGTTCCAACAGGGCCGATGCCTATCGAAGGTGGTTCTATCACCCTTACTTCAGATTCAACCTTTAACAGCCCACCTAAATTTAGATTCAAATTTGGCACATGCAAGGCATGATTTTTTGATCCAACGGCAAGCACCACATTAAGAATATCCCCGACTGCCACTTCTGCATTTAAGCCCGCCGGAGAATTTCTACTTGCATCAATCAAAGCAAATAGCCCGCGACTACCAGGATCATCTGAAAACAATTTCAACGAAAGCCCTAGAGGACCCAAAGCCGGATTCTCTTCTCCCCCTGCCTCTCCCGCACCACCTAAGGAGACGAGATTTTCCAATAAACTCAACTGTCCAACAGTCAACAAACCTTTTTCATCCGCGATCTGTAGCGCAGCCTTTAAAACATCAATTCCTAATGCTGCAAGCTCTAGCCCCCCTCCTAACAATTCCTCTAGTCCGCCAACGGTTATATCTGCAGGCACCTTCACCCCGAGCGCCCCCAACAGTCCCGCTGGAGTAATCTTTATATTAGCTAAACCTCTATAATCAGCAAGACTAACACCTCGAAGATCTAAACCTACCGTGCTTAGCAAGGCAGTTAATAGCCCATCATCCAAACGTAATAGCTGTGGCCCGACGCTAAACGCAGCAACCGGCCTAACAGAAGCAGTTGCAACAGCAGCGACACTTATCTCAGAAGAACCAAAAAAAGGAAAAAAAGAAACTATATCCTTTCGATCAATAACAACCCTGATTGCATTGACCTCACTAGATCTGGCCAAGAAATGATCCTTTTCATTCACAACAGAATCAGGATCCCAAACACCACATTCAGGACTAACATCACCCCTATCTAATTTGATAATTTTTTTATTAGCAAAAAAATCATCAATTGCTTGATATGCTTGCTCTGGCGCCGAGCCACACACACCATTAGCCTCAATATACTGAGCACCACTCAATGCAGCCAGATCAGCCGCGTTCTGCAATTCCCTTTTCACATAGAACAGATAACCCAGGTTCGCTGAACCCAGTAAGATCAGGCATACGATCAATGCTGCCACCGCTGGCAAAATAATTGAACCGCGCTGGCGCCCCGGCAGCCGGCCTCTCTGCATCCACATGAAACAATCCTCAAAAACACCGCACTTCCCCCGCTGCAGG
The DNA here is from genome assembly GCF_004216755.1 of Kerstersia gyiorum. Lineage (GTDB taxonomy): Bacteria > Pseudomonadota > Gammaproteobacteria > Burkholderiales > Burkholderiaceae_B > Kerstersia > Kerstersia gyiorum. Next base: position 489,159 of record NZ_SGWZ01000002.1, on the reverse strand, counting down.
CAAACCATTCCATATTGCACGCTGCGGGGGAAATCAATCGTCCGAAAACATTAGTTGCTGCTGTTGTCTTCGACCTTTTCCTCAAACCATTCCGGAATCGGGTGAGAGAAACTGTCCACATAGCGCTGCCAGGTCAATCCGGCAGTAGCGCCCAGCGCAGGCAACGCCTGGCCCGCAATGTTGCGTCCGTTCAAGGTTCCCGTCGCCTGGGCGGCCAGCAGACTGCGTGTCACCTGACCGGTACTGACCACCTGCGGGTGTACGACAGGCGCGACCTGGACGGTGTTGCGCGTAACCGCAGGCGCCTGCACGACGGCAGGCTGCGTTGTTTCGGCGCCACGGTGGATGGCCTCCATACTGGCACGCGCGCCAGCGACATCGGATGCGCTGCCATCGTCAACGGCCTGCACGGTCACCGCGCTGGGCTGGGCCGGCACGACGACCAGGCCACGCTGGCCGAGTGCGGCCGGGGTATGCGCCATTTCGCCGGTCAACGGGCGATTCTGCGCGTGTGCTGCCGTTGCGGCCAGGCAAGTCGCCAGCAGCAAATAGCGATAAGGTTGTTTCATGAGTTGCCTCCAGTGAATCCAGTCAATCCTGCAAATGCGTCAATCAGTTGACGTAGCGGCCGTACGGACAGCTGCCACGCCGATCTGCCGGGTGTCCGGCAGATCTCATCTAAAACGTTCCAGGACGCGGCGCAGCAAACCCGCATCCATTTCATCCCGGCCCGAGGCTTGCGGCGCTTGCGCTGCCCTGCGGCTGCTATCACTGCCCGCCGCGCTCAAGGGCACGATGGCCACACGGCCGCTGTCCAATGCCGCTGCAGGTGCCGCTACGGGTGCCGCTACGGGTGCCGCTACGGGTGCCGCTGCAGGTGCCGCTGCAGGTGCCACTACGGGTGCCGCCAGCGCCTGGGTGCCGGACATTGCCGCACCGCTTTCCGGCGCCGCCGGAGCGCGTGTCACCACCGGCGCGCCAGCAACCCCGGCCACGTCCGCGGCTGGCGGCACGGCGGCCGCAAGCCCAGCATCGGAAGCCGTTGGGGATTGCCAGGCCGCGCCTTGCACCCCTTGCGCCCGTATCCTGGCGGCCTGCACCGCAATGCCTGCCTGGCTTTCTTCGGGCAGGCCTGCCCTATTCATCAGTTGCCGCGCGTCGGCCATGCGGCCTTCGAGCATCAGCAGCAAAGCCATGTTGGCCAGCACGGTGGATTCCTCGCGGCCCAATTCCAGCGCTTGCCCCAGCGGGATACGGGCCCCGGCATAATCACCCAGGTTGATGCGCGCATAGGCCAGGTCATTGAGGATTTCGGGCTGTGTCGGCGCCAGGGCCGCAGCTTCGCGGAAATGACGTTCCGCCAGGACATAGTCGCCAGCCTCTCCTGCCAGCAAGCCCAGGCCATGCAGGCCCTGCGCCCGGTTGGCGGTACGCAGCATGGCTTCGTACTCCTGGCGGCTTGCATCCGGTTGCCCCGTTTTCATCAAGGCATCGGCGCGTATCGCTTCCAGGCCGTCGATATTCCCGAAACGGCGGCGATAGTCATCCACATAGGCCAGCGCGGCAAAATAGCGTTGCTGGCTGTAATTCTGCTGTGCCAGGGTCCGCAACATGCCCGGCTCATTGGCAGCCTGCGCATTGAGTTCGGCTTCTTCCCGCGCACGCAGCTGGGCCTGCTGGTTTTGCTGTTCCTGCATCACACGCCAGGCGCTCTGGTCCCCATTACCCGCGCAGGCGGCCAGCACGGGCAGGCAGCCCAACACGCACCACCAACGCCAGGATTCGCGCTGCGCCATCATGCGCCTCCCATGCGCGACAGGCCGCGCAGTACTGCCAGGAACCCTGCTCCACCCGTCACGATCAACAAGGCAGGCAGCAAGGTCAGCACCATCACGCCGGTCATCTTCACTGTCAGCTTGCCAACCTTTTCCTTCAATCCCAGGCGGCGCTTCTCACGCAGTCGATCGGCAAACTGGGTCAGCGGTTCCTGCACTGCGCCGCCATGGCGGTCCACCTGGTCGATCAGCGCGCAGATTGCGGCCAGGTCATCGTTCCCGAAGCCCTTGGCCAGGCGCTGGAAAGATTGCTCACGCGTGCGCCCATGTGCATATTGCTCGGTGGCCAGCTGCAATTCCTGGCTCAGTACCGGCATGACCTCACGGAAATCATTGACGATCACATACAGGCTTTGGTCTATGGACAGGCCGACGCCCTGCAGCAGGCGCAGTAAATCCACCAACAGGGATAATTCATCGCCGGCAGCCAGCTTGCGGGCCTGCGCCCGGCCCGACAGCCACCATTTGGGCAGCATCCAGCCCAGGCCAAAACCGAAAAACACAATCAGCACGCCGCCCAGCAACGGGTTGCCCAGCACGGCAGGCGTGCCAATGAACAGCCAGCCCAGCAAAGGCAGCGCCAGGGCCAGCAAGGTCCGCCCGAAGACGAACAAGGCCCTGGCACGGCCCGGATTGGCAAAGCCGCAGAGGTCGATCAAGGCCTTGTCTTCGGCGGCCAGCAAGGAATCGCCAAATTTGCCCTGTTCCCAGCGCTCGCCCAGTGCAGCGGCCTCCTGCACGACATGCTGCAGGCGTTCTTCCAGTTGGGGGCGCGCACCATCGGAGACCTGCCCGGCATGCAGGGCCATGACGCGCTCGACTTCCTGGGCCCGCTTGCGGGCGCGCAGGGCACGCCCGGCCAGCCCCAGGCCCAGCGTCAGCAGGGCCAGCGCCACCAGCAAGACAGCAATGGCCAGCAGCAGATTGGGATTAACGGCTTGAATTTTTTCCAGCACTTTTGCTTACTCCATCAGACCGATTTCGCCAGGCGATATAGCCAGAACACGCCCACCGTCTGCATGACTGCGGCGCCTATCAGCATCTTGAAGCCCAGCGGGTCTTCCCACATATTCATGAACAGGTCGTTGTTCATGAACAGAATGAAGCTAGCCAGGGCAATCGGCAGCAGCCCGAGAATCCACGCCGACAGGCGCAGTTCCGCCGACATGGCCGTCATTTCCATGCGCGCCTGCTCCAGATCCCGCATGAAAGCGGCCAGGCGTTCGAGCACCTGGTCGCTACGGCCCCCGAAGCGCAAGGCCACCCCGACCACCGAGGCGGCCAGGTAGAACTCGTGCAGGTCGAACTGGCGCGCCACCTGGCGCATGGCTTCGTCCAGGTCCTTGCCCGAGCGCGACAAGGCAGCCACACGATCCAGGGCTTCGCGCAAAGGCATCTCGACATTGGCCGCCGACGACTGGAACGCTGCTCCCATGCTGTTGCCGATAGTGATCAGCCTGACCATGCCTTCCAGGAAGCCCGGCAATTGCGCCACCATGCGTTTGCGCCGTTTTTCTATGCGCCACCAGATGGAAAAGCTGAGCAGCACGCCAGACAGGATCAGGATGCCGACTGCGGCAACTGCACCGATCAGCAGCCACGCCAGCAACGCCAGTAGCAGCGGCAGGCCGATTGCGAGCAGGACAAACCCCGGGCCGCCGTTGATGCCGGCCCGCAGCAACACACTGCTGAGGTCGCCGTCACCACGCCATTGACGCGCCACTGCCGCGCCCACGGGCCCGTCAGCCAGGCTGCCTGCCTGGCGCTGGCGCAAGGCCTGCTCTACGTGCGAGGACAACTGGGCCTGCGCCTGGTTCCGCGTGCCACGCTGCCAGAGCCACAGTGCGGCAGCCAGCAGCAGGAGAGCCAAGCCTCCGATAATCAATCCTTGAACCAGCATCAGCGCCTCCTGCCCCAGAACCCGCCGCTCGGCGGCGTATCGGCGGCAGGCAGGCTGGCCTGCTGGCGTTGCCGCTGTTCTTCGCGATAGCCCGACAGTTTCGGGGTATGCGGATGAATACCCAGGCCCACCCAGCGGTCCAGTTCCGAGCCGTCCGGCCCCAATACCGTTTCGTGGCGGTACAGTTCCTGGGTGGCAATCACGTTGTCGCCCATACCGGTGACTTCCGTAATCGACAGCACACGCCGCTTGCCGCTGGGCAGCCGGCCAATCTGGATAATGAAATCGAGCGCACCGGCGATCTGGCGGCGCAAGCTGTCCTCACTGCCCTGGAAGCCCGCGAAACCAGCCAGCATTTCGATCCGGTACAGGCATTCACGCGGGGAGTTTGCGTGAATCGTGGCCATGGAACCCTCGTGACCGGTGTTCATCGCCTGCAACATGTCTATGACTTCGGCGCCACGCACCTCCCCCACCACCACGCGGTCTGGCCGCATCCGCAAGCTGTTGCGGATCAGGTCGCGGATGCTGACTTCGCCCTTGCCGTCAAAACCGCCCTGACGGGCCTCCAGTCGGCCGACATGGGGGTGGTTGAGCGACAGCTCAGCAGTATCTTCCACCGTGATGACCCGTTCCTGCGGCGGGATGAAGAATGCCAGCGCATTCAGCAATGAGGTCTTGCCGGAACTTGTCCCGCCGGATATCAGGATATTGCAGCGCTGGTGCACGGCGGCCTGCAGCAGGTTATGAATGGCCTCGTCGAAAGTCCCCAGTGCCTGCAAGTCGGACGGACGCAACGGGTCCTTGCGGAATTTGCGGATGGAAACCATGGGGCCGTCCACGGCCAGCGGCTCGATGACGACATTGAGCCGCCCGCCGTCGGGCAGGCGCGCATCCACCATCGGGCTGGATTCATCCAGACGCCGCCCCAGCGGCGCCAGGATGCGCCGGACGATGCGCAGCACGTGCGCATCATCGGTGAACGTCATGGGCTCGCGTTCCAGGCGGCCGCCACGGGATACGAACACATTGTCGTACCCGTTGATCAGGATATCTTCCACGGCCGGATCTGCCAGCAGATCTTCCAAGGGCCCGAGACCCGCCAATTCCTTGGTCAGCGCCTCGACCATCTGGCGCAACTCACCCTCGTTGACCGGCAGGCGCTTGAGCCGCGCGTAACTGGCCAATTCCAGATTGACGAACTCCTGTATGGCCTCCCGCGACCAGCGTCCGAATTCGGCGCCCAGTTCCTCAATCCGGCCCAACAGATGCTCATAGGCACCATTCTTCAGATCCTGCAAGCGCGGCATCGCCGATACATTCGTGCTCGCCGGATCGAACAGCGCATTCTTCATTGTCATCATGACTCTGCTCTACCCATGTTTCCCGTCCCTTTGGGCCGGGCCGTATCCTTGCCGCGCATGCCGGCTTTCCAGCCGGACAAACGCTGCCAAATTCCTGTTCCGTCCCGTTGGGCCACCTCGTCCTGCGGCAACAACGCCTTGCGGAACGCCTGCATCCACGGGTCCCTGGCATCCGTTTCCTCGAGCAGCAAGCCTTGCCCCTGTGCCAGCATCAACGGCGCCGTGCGTTCCGGCAAAGCGCCACGCAGGCGCAACCTGAAACGCTTGGCAATATGCTCGGCATCCAGACCGTTGCGTTCGCCATAGCGATTCAGCAACAGACTCATGCGCTCGCTGACTGCCACGCCGCGCTGCTCCAGCTCGGCGAGCAAATCGTGCAGCGCAACCAGCGAGCTGACGCCCTGGTCTGCCATCACGCAGACCTCGTCGGCCAGATGCAACAACTCCGTCAGGAAATCCAGGTTGCCCAAGCCTCCGGCGTCAACCACCAGGTAACCGAACAGTTCCATCAGGCGCCGTACCAACGCCAGGGATTCTTCCGCCGATACATGAGCCATGCGCTCCGGCTTGCGCGGCAGCGGCAGCAAGGCGACGCCACGCCTGTCCAGCGCCAGAGCGGAATCCAGCAAGGTGCGATCCAGACGGCGCAGGTTGCTGGCCGCCTCGGCAAAATCAAAGCTGCTGTGCTGGCCGGCATACAGCAACGCGTCATTCAAGGGCCAGCCCATATCGAGCAAGGCCACTCGCTGGCCGGTGGGCAAGGCCAGGATCTGGTCCTGGGTAATCGCACCGGCTTTCCCCGTCCCTTTGGCTGCACAGGCCTCGCGCCACAGCTTTTGCTGCAACAGGCCCGCCCAATGCACCGCCACCGTGGAACTCCCCACGCCAGGCCGGCTGCCCAAGACCAGCAGCAAACGGCCGCTGCGGGGCATGAGCGCCATATCCTGGCGCTGAAAGCTGACCTGCTTGAGCAGGCGCTCGGTCACCTGCCGCAACTCGACGGCATTGCCGGGATCAACGAAATCACTGACACCGGCGCGCAAGGCGGCAATGGCACTGCCGGGCGCGTCAACACTGCCCAACGCCACACGCGGTACCCCTGGCCAGCGGCTGCCGGCCAACTGCGCCAACGCTGCCGCCGCGCCCTCCTGCTGCGCCGCCAGGAAATCCAGAAACAGCAGCTGCGGCGGCACCGCTTGCAAAGCCGCTTCCAGCGCGGCCGCCTCAGGTGCGACCTGATGCACGGTGCCCAGGCCGGCCAGCAGCATTTCCAGCTCGTGCGCCAGGCCGACATCTGCCGAGCAAAGCAGCAAGGCAGGCAACGCGTCGGCAGAATGATCCCGTTCAGCAACCCCGATCATGTTCATTCCGTTAGCGCGAGAAACCCGGCAAACCCTGGCCGGTCGCGGGGCCCAGCAGGAAATAGGACCAGCCATTGATGGCCTTGTCGCCCTGCTCCTGGGTCTCACCCGGCAGCGGCAGCGCCACGCCCCTGGCAATCGGGCGCACCAGGCGCGGAGTCACCACGATGACCAGTTCGCGTTCTTTCTGCTCGTACTTCATGTTGCGGAAGAAGGTGCCGATAATGGGCAGATCACCCAGGAATGGGAATTTATCGACATTGGCCGTGGTTTCGCGCGACACCAGGCCGCTGATCACGAAACTTTCGCCGTCAGCCAGTTCCACCATGGTGTCGGCACGGCGCGTGCGGATGGCCGGGATCAAGGAATCCCCCACGGCAATGGCATTGTTGTAATCCAGGTCGCTGGCTTCCGGCGCGATCTTCAGCGCGATGCGGTCTGCCGACAAGACGGTCGGAGCCACACTCAGCCCGATGCCATAGGACTTGAATTCCACATTCTGGGTCCCCAGGGAGCCTGCCGCCGGCACCGGGATTTCACCGCCGGCCAGGAAGCTGGCGCTCTGGCCCGACAAGGCCACCAGCGTCGGCTCGGCCAGGACGCGCGCCATGCCATTGCTTTGCAGCAGATTCAGCGACGCCCCAAAATTGGTCGCACTGTAGAGCAGCGAAAAACCGTCGCCGATGACACCTGCGCTACCGGCGCTGTTGCCGCCCTGCCAATTGGTTGGCCCCTTACCTGTGACTGCATCATGACTAATGCGCCCGCCACGCCAGTTGATGCCCACTTCCTTGAGCACACTGGTGCTGACTTCCACCACCTTGACTTCGACCTGCACCACCTGATTCGGGCCGACCGTGGAAGTATCGACAATGCGGTCCGGCGCTGCACCCGCAGCCGCCACTGCGGCGGCATTGTGATGCGTCACCAAGGTATCGGAGTGGCCGCTGACGACGGCGCTGCCGCCGGAAACATCGACCTGCGCCTGCACCGGTTGTTGCCGGGTCAACAGGCTCGCATGCACGTCACTGACCACGCGCACAGGCCAGCGTTGCGGCTGCTGTTGGCCACGAGACCAGACCTGAACCGTCGTGCGGCCCGGTTGCAGGCCCTGCACGAAAACGTCGGCACGCTTGTTGGCCGACAGGATCTGCACATCCGCCACCGACGGGTCGTCAATCAGCACGCGCACCGGCACGCCAGCCACCGGCAACATCAGCTGGGAGCGTTCGGCCATCACGATTTCCTGGCCCTGGGCGGCGACCGCCACCGGACGCTGCGCCTGCTGGGCTTGCGCCTGGGCTGTCCCCGCGCAAGACAAGGCCAGCAGGGACGCTGCGGCAATCAGCCGCCATCCGCCGCCCCATGCAGCACTCAACGCCGTGTTTAGGGGACCAGCAACCATATTGCGCGCCTGAGGCATGCGCAGCCCGGTGGCCATTTCCAATGAATTCATCTCTGTTTTCCGCCTGTATCTGAAGGATTCATGAGTTGGGTTAGGCCCTGCCTCAATAACGCACCTGTTCCCGCTGGCTGCCGCGCACGACTTCGATGCTGCGCACCGGCGCCTGCGCAGCGCGTGCCGCGCGCACCTGCTGTTTCTTTTTCTCTTCCGGCTTTTCGATCTTCTCGGGTTCCGGGCCAGACAGTTGCAACAGGCTTTCACCCGCATAAGCACGGTTGGCACCCTGCTTGAGCAATTCCTTTTCTTCCGGTTTCAGGTCGGGGCGGCCTGCCAGCAGCAACTGGCGCTCGGGGAACAAGGCTGGGTCCGGACGCGCCTCGTCCTCGGGAGAACGCAGAACCAGCTGCAATTTGCCATTGCGGCTTGCCAGCAGCAGCTCATTGACCTGCTCCACCGGCACAGCCAGCACCGCCGTGCGCGGCGCAGCATTTTCCACGCTGTTACGCGGCGGGCGGCTGCTGGGCGCCGGCTTGCCACGCTGGCCCTTGCCGCCTTCCTTTTCATCCGGCAGGGGTTCGCGCTGCGGCGGACCGTCGACAGAATCAATGCCATAGGCCAGGACGCGCTGACGCGATTGCAGCAGACGCGACTGCGTGCCACCGATTTCACCGCTCTTGTTGAAAGTCAGGAAAATATCGACCAGATCGCCGGGCACGATATGTGCGGCTGGGCCGGATTGCTCGTCGACCGGCAAGGTCACCGCACGTTCACCTTCCTTGAGGTAACGCGCCAGTCCACGCATCAGCGCCTGGCTGGTGACAGGCTCGCCCGGGGCGATATCGAAACGCAGCAGTTCGCCCAGGACGGCGTCCGGCGTGTCGAAGGACGCTGCCGGTTGTGCCTGCCACTGTTCGACCACCAGGTCTTCCAGACGCAAGGGCTGGCCCGCGACCAGCGGACGCTGCGCCACGACCACCGGATACTGCGGCGGCGGTGGCGCCTGTTCCGCAGGCGCTGCCGCCAACGGGGCGCTGACAGGTTGCGCCGGTGCGCTTTCACGCGACAGCTTGAAGGCAAAGATGCCCAATATTACGGCCAGCGCAATCAGCACGACTGCCGCAATCTTGCTTAGGTTACTCATGGGAATAACGCTCCTGAGCGATGGTTTTGTATGAATTTTTCATGGGGTTCTGGCTGAGCGCCGCAGCACGCGGCTCTCAGTGGCGCCGTAAGCGCACCGTGGCGCTGGCATGCAAGGTTTGTGGAATCCAGCAGGAAGTCGTTTGGGAGGCTGTGCCCGCGTCTCCACACCCTTGCTGCCCGCCGAACACGCCTGCAAGACTGCTGAGCAAGCCGATCAATGGCCAATCCTTGGAGGCATAGCTCACGGAAACAATCAGGCAATCCGCTCCGGCCCCCGGGCATTGAGGCGAACCGGCGCGCGCCAGGCTCAACTGGTTGCTGGCCAAGGTCCAGCCATGCGCCGCTCGGGTGACGACTGTCTGGACATCGTTGACATAGCGAGGCGCCAGCGCACCTGCGCTTTCGTCCGCGTACGGCCACTGCTCCAGCGCCAGTTCCAAGGCAGCCCTGGCCCCTTCCCCCGCCGCCTGCGACAAGCGCTGCTGCACCCAGAACAGCGAGCCGTAGGAGATGACAGCAAACAGGATCACCAGAAACACCGTGATCACCAGCGCAAACTCGATGGCTGCGACGCCATGCTGGCGGCTGCGCCCGTTGAGCGAACCACGGGCCATGGTGTCACGCAGTGTGTGCATGCCTGAACAGTGCGTCCTCATGTCAGCCCCCTGCCTTCTGGCTGTCCAGCTGCACCCGCGTGCTGGCATAGCCCGCCAGCCGCTCAGGTGCAACCAATGTGATCAGCCCCATGCTCAAGTCGGGCGCCAGCGGCGATTTTTGCCAATCATAGGAAACCACGACCTCGAGCTGACTGGGCTGGAGCACTGTTGATTGCGGGCAGCTGCCATGGGCGGTGCCTGCCAGTTTTTGCAATTGCCCCGCACCGCCTGGCACCAGCCCGCAGATGGCGATATTCAACGGATCATCAGCCCCGGTGCCGCGCTCTTGCAGCCAGGCCAGCGTTTCGGCGGAATCCAGCATGGCCAGCGCATTCTGCGCGCGCGCCTGCAGCTCGTCGCCCGCCACCGTGCCCGGCCAGCGCAAGGCATAGCGTGCGACATCCTGGGCTGCCAGGTTCAGGCTCTGCTGGGTAACATAAATCAAGCCATACACAATGATGCCGTACAGCACCATGAAGAACATCACGAACGTGAATGCAAATTCCACGGCATAGGCGCCGCATTGTTTTCTTGCACCTGCCCCCGGCAAGCAGGACCTCGGGCGGCAGCCGGCGCCTGGTTCTCCCGCTGCCGCCAATGCACGCCCGGCGTACTTGCCTGAGTGACAGGACTGCCGGACTGACGACATCGAATACTGCCGCATGTTTAATTACCTTTATTCCAATAACTTCCAGATCAGCCAGACAATAGCGCTAAGCGCGATGTAGCCAGCATAAGGAACACCCAAACATTTCTTATTCTTATATTTATCTTCTATGCGAACCCTCAGAACTTGAATTAATGCATGAGGGCCCGCTAAAAGTCCAGACATCAATACGATCAATACTGAAGATTGCCAGCCCAACAAAAAACCCAACACAGCAATAAACTTAACATCACCGGCACCCATAATCCGCACCAACCAAAATGGATAAAAAAACAGCATCCCTCCAAGCAAGCCAAATAGGCAGTCATTTAAACTCAAAAAATCCGCCTTCAGCTTGAAAACCTCACAAACAAGCAAAAATAGAAATTGCACAAAAAAAACAAAAAACATCAAGCGATTTGAAACTTTTCTATATCTGAAATCACCATAAGAAACCAACAAAAAAATAAGAAATACTGAGAAAATCCAGAATATATTCAACATATTCGAAAGTGCCCCATCAGAAAATGACGAGGCACCAACAAACCTAAAATATTAATTTATTTTTCCTGCTGTATCGCTAAGCTTGCTACCAATATTAGTAAACAACTCATTTAAGCCATCACCAAATAGAACAAATGCCGCAATAATAAGCACAGCCACCAGCCCCGCAATCAGGCCATACTCGATAGCCGTTGCGCCATCTTCATCTTTCAGGAAACGAACGATTTGCTCTTTCATAGCTTGCTCCAATTGAAAAGCATAAAAATACACATGCACCCACCCGTTCAAGGGATGGACTCAGGCATGAACGGTTCCAATGCCATCATTGCAAAATAATGACTTCAGCAATGATGGCATTGCGGTATCTGCACACGCGCATACACCCGCATGCCGTTCACATGAGGATTTTGCGATATTTCCCAGCGCATATGTAGCAAATTTTCGGATATTCCAAAATTTTTGAATATCTATATCGCAACGCAAATATTAGAATCGCAACCAATATTTAAAGCGCTTGCAAGAAAACATTCATTTAGCGGTCAAAACGACAGGAAAACATCAGAAAAATCAAATAGCTTCGAATTTCACTGAATTAACAATAACCAGCCTAGGAATACTCCTATTCCATATCCGGAATGTTCAGCCACTGGGCAGCATCCTGCTTCAGGGCTTCCATGCTGTCGCGCAACATGCTTTGCATCATGCGCACCGCCCCTTCGCCGTAGTTGTCCAGCAGACGGCGATTCAGTTCCGCCACGGCGCGGGAACGGTTTTTCAATACTTCGGAGCAGCGCGTCATGACCGGCATGAGCAACACCACGCGGCGATCCAGCGGATGGCGGGCGCGGGTGATGTAGCCAGTGCGCTCCAGGCGGTCCGCCATGGCAGCTGCGCCGCCGTAGCTGATGCCCATCAGCTGGGCCAGCTGGCCGGCTGCCAGGCCATCAAAGGCAACGATGTATTCCAGGGCCGAGAAATCTGCCTGGGGCAGCCCGGCACGCTCTGCCTGCGCTGCCTGGGCTGCACGGCCATACACGCCCATCTGCATGGCAAGTGCAGCCGTCATGCCAAGCAGGAAGTCCGTATCCTGCGTTTGCGCCGGCATCACCGAGCGCATGACGCCGTTGGAAGAATGCCTGAGAAAGCGCTCGCCACCGGTAACGTTGGCCCGCTCCATCGAAATAGATTCATTCACCGCATACATAGTCAACTTCCTGCTTCCGGGCCCGGCACAATGGCAAGGCACCTGTTTTTTACCGAGATGGCATGGCGTCCCTCGGACGCCATGCACCGAGTTGCCCGCGACTTAGCGAGCGCCACCCAGGCCGCCAGTCAGGCCGCCCAGCAAACCACCGACCAAACCAGTCACCGGCGCCAGCAGGCCACCGTTTTGCTGACCAGCTTCACCATTGCCAGCCTGGCCACCCAGGCCGCCCAGCAGACCGCCGACCAGGCCGGTCACGGGCGACAGCAAGCCGCCGCCACCTTCGCCGCCACCCAAGCCGAGATCGCCCAGACCCAGGCCTTCCGTCAGGGAAGCCACGGCGCCCGTGGCATTGCCCAGGATGGCACCCAGCGGGTTGCCGGCATCAGGATGATTCGGATTGAGCAAGGCACCCACGCTGGAGACCGTGTCGCCCAGGCCGCTGACCAGGCCACCCACACCAGCGATGGGCAGCGTGCCGCCCAGTTGGTCACCCAGGCTGCTGACCACGCCACCCAGCTGCGTCGTCACGCCGTCCACCGTCGCACCCAGGCCGGTCGCACCGCCCAATTGCTGCGTCAGGCCGGTCACCGTGCCCAGCACCGGGCTGACCACGCCATCCAGGGTTTCGCCAACGCTTGCCAGGGTGGGCGACAGGCCCAGCGGCAGGACGTTGTCGAGCGCCTGCCCGGTATTGCCCAGCGCAGTCACGAGAATGGGGGCCGCTTCGCCGCCGCCGATACCGCCCAGCAGGCCACCGTCGCCACCCAGCAGACCGCCAAGCAAGCCGCCTTCACCGCCACCGCCCAGCAAACCGCCAACCAGGCCGGTTACCGGCGCGAGCAGGCCACCGTCGCCGCCACCCAGACCGCCCAGCAGGCCACCACCCTCACCGCCCAGCAAGCCGCCAACCAGGCCAGTCACCGGTGCCAGCAGGCCGCCTTCGGCATTGCCGCCAGCCAGGCCACCCAGATTCAGCAGACCACCCGAACCCAGGCTGCCAGTCAGTTCGCCGACACCTTGCGTGGCGTGATTCAGCACCTGCCCCACCGGCTGGCCGCCATTGGCGGTCTTGGCATCCAGCAGACCGCCGGCGCTACCAACAGCGCGGCCGGTCTCGCTGACCAGACCGCCCACTCCTTGGCCCAGGCCCAGCGGCAGATTGACTTCCTGCACGCGATCGCCTAGTGCAGTAACCGTTTCCCCCAGATTGCCGGTCAGGCCGCTGACTGCGCCGCCCAGGCCGGTTGCCGCACCCACTTGCTGGGTCACGCCGGTGACTTGCGACACCACCGGTGCGGCGACACCATCCAGCGACTGACCCACGCCACCGAGCGTCGGTGCCAGACCAAGATTGGCCAGGTTATCGACAGCGGCGCCAGTGTTGCTCAACGCGGTTTCCAGAACCGCCTGGTTACCCGGCGTCAAGTCCATTTGCGTGGTCAGGGTCAACTGGCTGCTGACAGCCTGGGCTTGCGCTGCCGCCATCAGCAGCATGGCCGCCAGCGTCAGGCGGCTGCCGATGTGGCGGCTGAAGCGCACGCGCTTGGCTGCCAGGGGTTGGTTCTGCATGTTTTTTCTCCTAATTCAGGTCATCAAAAAGTTACCTGCCGTGCTTCCGACGACGCTTGCGGATCCCCGCGAGCCCCCTGTCGAGCGGAAGCGGCCCGATGGCTTCAGCCATTCGATGACGGTTATTAAGCAAAAACCGTGCCAAATTTCAGATAAATACGTTTGAAAAGTATTGAAAAATTTTAGAAATCCTTTTTTTTCTTTTAAAACAACAAGATGAGCGAAACCCATGTCACAAATGAAACCGGCGACCTGTGCTGAACACAGGTCGCCGGTCGTTTTTTGACTGGATCGAAGGTAACGTTTCCGGGTTTATGTTCCCGTTGTTACGTTACAGACGTAACGTTTTTCTAACGATTCTCACCATCCCCGGTAAAACAGGGAATAGCTGGCATTGAAGCGCCAACTGTCTTCCGCAACGGTGGGATTCACATCGCGCAATGGCCGCGCCAGGTTGAAATTCAGCAAATATCGCCGTTGATCCGTTACGCGCACGCCCACCCAGGCTGATGCAATGGCCTGTCGGCCGATAAGTTCGCCGCGCAAACCGTTGTACCAGGCTGCCGCGTAATCCACGCCTATATAAGGGATCACATCGGACAGGCCGCTCCAGCCTGTCTGCAATCTGTGGCTGAGCTCCGCTTCCAGACCCAGCCCCTTGTCTCCGCCGATGGCGCCTTGTTCATAGCCCATGCCGTAACGCCATTTCCCGAACGACACCTGCTCGGTGCTTGGCAGGCGCTGACTGCTGTATTGCAACAATGCGCCCAGGCGCAACTGGGTGCGCGGCGCCAGCGGCAGCGTTTCGCTGGCATTGAGCTTGATGTTCAGATAGTCCAGTTCGGCAGCCTGCGCGGCGACCTCCCGATACATGTTCTGCGTCGCAGCCGGCCCGAGCAAGGCCGCCAGCAATGGCGAAAACGAGTAGTCGGTGCGGGCCCCCATGCCCTTCCAGCCTTTGGTGAGCCCCAGGGTAAAACGATGTTGCGAACGCCACGGACCGTTACCAGAATAGGTCATTTCCGCATAAGCCGCGCGACTGCGCGTCCGCTGGTCGATGGCCAGCTGGCCGGGAAGGATGTCGCGCAGCTGCCAGCGTTCGTTGCTATCCATGGCCTGCATCCCGGCACGCCACTGCCAGAAATGGCCGGAGGGGCCGGCGGCGTCATAGCGCAAGCCGGTCGCCAGGCGCTGGTTCTTGATTCGGCGCTGAAACGTCAGGGCACCTTCTTCCAGCGGACGTGCCTCATAATGATATCCCTCGCCTTCCCAACTGAGGCCGGCATCGTTCAAGGGCAACTCTATGGCGCCACGGACATAGCGCACATCCTCGTGTTCCAGCGGCACTGACGCGGCGACCGAGATTTTTTCGCCCAACGCAGTTGAACTGTTCAGCGTGGCGCCCACCAAGGGCTGATTGCCGGTTCCCATATCGCTGAGGGTTGCCGTCGCTGTAATGCCTTCGCGGCTGGCTTCTATGACCATTGCCGTAGCGCCATCGGCACGCCTGGGCCAATCCAGCCTGGGTACGATGCTGATGCCGGGCGTGGTACGCATCAGATTGAGCACGCCATCCAGTGTTTCGCGCCGCAGCGGCCGCTCTTCGGTCAGCTTCAGCGCCAGGCGGTCCAGGCGCTCCTGCACCGGGCCGACATCCCCGGTAAACACTACCTGCGCCACATACCCTTCCACCACCGTGACCTTCACGATGCCATCCTTGAAGCCCTGGTTCTGCAACAAGGCATAGGACAGCGCAAAACCGCGCTGCTGGTAGAGCTGGGTAATGGCGTTGACTTCCCTGACAAGACCGGCGACCGTCGTCTCCTTGCCCGCCAACGGTTCGAACAAGGCCACCACTTCATCAAAGGGCACTGCCGTCACCCCTTCGACGACGAAGCTGCGCGGCACCAACCGCTGCGCCAGCACGGCAGCCGTTTCCGTCGCACCAGGCCGCTGACTGCCAGGCGCGATGCTGCCGGCCTGCTGAGGCACAACCGGCTGGCGCAGTTCCGGCACGGCATCCACGGGATTGCCTCGCAATGACTGGGCCCCCGCGCTGGCAACCGCCATCAATGCCAGCACCACACCACTTCCAAGCGCCCACCGGCCCCTTATGTCCAGTACGCCCGGCCCATGCTCAACGTTCACGCAATGCCTCCCTGGCCCTGTTCAAGGGCTTGATCAGATAATCCAGAATACTTTTGCTGCCGGTGCGGATATCGACACTCGCGATCATGCCTGGCACGATGGGGAACTGCGTCCCGGCCTTGTTCACCAACGCATCGCTGTCGGTCAGGATGAACACGCGGTAATAGAAAACATCAGGTTTGACTTCGTCGCGTATGGTGTCCGGCGAAATCGTGACGACCTTGCCGGGCAGGCCACCGTAGATGGCGTAGTCGTAGGCCGTGATCTTCACCATGGCAGCCTGGCCGGGATGGATGAACGCGATGTCGCGCGGCGCGATCCGGGCCTCGACCAGCAGTTGCTCGCCCAGCGGCACGATTTCCATCAGGCGGCCGTTGGGCGGCACGACGCCGCCGATGGTGGTGACTTCCACATCCTTGACCACGCCGCGCACCGGGGAGCGATGCGTCAGGCGTTCCAGCACGTCCGAGCGCCCCTTGACGACCGACGACAGGGCTTCGACCTCGGCATTGGCCCGCGCCAGTTCTTCCCGTGCCTGCACCATGTAGCTGGATTCAGCTTCGTCCAGCTTGAGCTGCAGTTCCGCGCGCTGCCGTTGCAGCCGGATCAACTCGACATTGCTGGCTGCCCCCTCTTCAACCAGCCGGGAAGTAATACCCAGCTCCCGGTTCACCAGTTCAAGGGAGCGCTTCAGGCCGTTCACCGACTGCCGCAAGCCTTCACGCCGGGACCGGAACAAACGGGTTTCCGCATTGCGCAGCGTTTGCCAGTCCTTCAGTTCCGGCGGAAAACGGATCTCTCCGGCACCGGAAACTTCGGCCTGCAGGCGTGCGGAGCTGGCCAGCGCCGCACGGTACCGGGCAGCGCTTTCTTCCACATTGGAAGCAGATTGAGTCGGGTCCAGGCGCGCCAGCACCTGTCCTTTTTCGACAATATCGCCCTCTGCCACCAGCAGTTCGGTAACGATGCCGCCTTCCAGCGATTGCACGACCTGTTCGCGCGAGATCGGGACCACCCGGCCGCTACCTGAGGAAACCTCATCGACCTCGAACCACCAGGCCCACACCAGGAACAACAGGAGGATCAGCACCAGCGCCTGTACCAGCCGCCGTGCGCGCCGCAACGGCATTTCCCGCTGCGCCAGCTCATCGTGCAAGGCGGCCAGGCCATTGCCTGCAGATGCCGTACGCCCGGGCTGCCCACGGGAAACAACGGCCCCCTGGCCCGCGGCCGGTTGCCGGGATTGAGGCAAATTCATTATTGAGTCTCCGTCCTGCCTGCCGCTGGCTGACGCCGATTGCCGCCATCGCCGCCTTTCATTTGCCGCACCAGGTCTTCCTTGCGCGAATCAATGGCGATACGGCCGCGATCCAGAACCAGCACCCGGTCCACCAGCGCCAGTACACTGGTACGGTGCGTGGCCACGATCAGGGTACGGCCAGCGCAATACTGGCCCAAGGCTTCGATCACCTGCTTCTCGGTCGCCTCATCCAGCGCCGAGGTCGGCTCGTCGAGCAACAGCACGGACGGTTCACGCAGCAGCGCCCGTGCCAACAGCAGGCTTTGACACTGGCCACCCGACAGCCCGGCGCCACCTTCACGCACCAGGTGGTCCAACCCCATTGGCAAGGTCTGCACGAACCCCCAGGCACCCGCCAGACGCATGGCGGCGACTAGTTGTTCGTCGCTCGCACCAGGCGCGGCCAGCCAGAGGTTTTCCCTCAGCGTGCCGTGAAACAGCCTTGCCTGCTGGCTCACCAGCGCTACATCACGCCGGACGTCGGCCGCATCCAGGTGGCCCATATTGATGCCATCGAGCAGCACGGCACCATTGCCGGTTTCCGTCAGGCCCGCCAACGCGCGCAAGAACGTGGATTTCCCGGAGCCATTCTTGCCCAGCACGGCGATGCGCTCGCCCGCAGCGATCTTCAAGGCGCCAACCTGCAGCACCGGAGTCTCGGGCTCGTAGCCGAATACCGTGTCGCGGAACTCGTAGTTCCCCTGGATGGCCGGACGATGCACCTTGCGTTCGCCCGCCTGGTCCAGCGGCAGTTTCATGATCTGGTCCAGCCCTTCCTTGGCAACCTTGGCCTGTTGCCAGCGGTTCAGGACCTGGCCCAACTGGGCCATGGGCGAGATCATGCGCGAAGACAGAATGGATGCAGCCACCAACACGCCCGTCGTCATCTCACCATCCATTACCATCGGGGCGCCGAAAAAGACCACGAAGGCAAAGACCGAAGCCTGCACTGCCTGGATCCAGACCGTCAGAGTATGCGTCAGGTGGCGCAGTTCGAGATTGCTTTCGGCCGTGACTTCGTTGTAGTGGTTCCATTGATTCTGGAAACGCTGCTCGGCCTGTAGCAGCTTGATATCCTCGCTACCCTGCACGGCTTCAACCATCACGGCGTGGCGCAATGACGATTCCTTGATCGCGGCGGCTGCCAGGCGGCGCAGGCGTTTTTGCATCAGCAGCCCCGGCAATACCAGCAAAACAGCCGCGACCAGGGGAATCCACACCATGCCGCCGGCAATCGCGGCAAAGACGATGCAAAACAGCACGAAGAAAGGCATGTCTGCCACAGCAGTCAGTGTGGTGGACGTGAACATCTCGCGCACGCCCTCGAGCTCGCGCAGCTGCGACAGGAAAGTCCCGGTGGCCTTGGGCTTGGCGGCGGTACGCACGCGCAAGGCATGCCCGAAGACGGCATCCGAAATTCGCAGGTCGGCCTGCTTGCCCATCCAGTCAGTGATCGTCATGCGAGCGCGCCGCAAGGCAAAATCACAGGCCAGCGCCAGCAGCACGCCACCAAACAGTACGTAGAGCGTGGGCATGGAGCCCGATGGAATGACGCGGTCGTACACCTGCATGGAAAACAGGACACCAGCCAAGGCCAACAGGTTGGCCACCAGCGAGGCCAGCATGATGTAGCCATATGGCCGCAAGTCTGGCAGCGCCAAACGGCGGAACCAGCTCTCGTCCACATCCGCCGCCATTTCCGCCACCCGGCTATCGCCAGGCAAATGCCGCGGTCGGCACAGCACCAGCGCCTGCGCCTGCTCACGCAGCTCATCCATGGCCACACGTGTCAACATGCCCTGGTCGCCCGCGAAGCCCAGCACGCACTCCTGCGTGTTTTCGGCATATTCATGCAGGACAGCCAGCTGGCCGTCCTGCATGAGCACGATCACAGGCAGCAGCCAAGGGGTCAGGCGTGAAAGATCCGGGGTGGCATAACGCAAATCCATCCCGGCCTGGCGCGCCATCTGGCGTACCATCTCGCGCTCGTCACCGTTCTGTGACCACACCGCCGATACCCGGATGTGCTCTGGCGAAACCTCAAGGCGGTAATGACGAGCCAGCTGCAGCAGGGCCTCCATCCAGCGCTCGCGCACCGCGTCGCGCTGCCATCCTGCATCAGTTTCCGTCATCCACTGCCTCCCAATTCATGCTCCGTCCACCGCCCAGGCCCATGAAACGGCGCAAACCGCCCGACAATTGCAGGCAATCGAGCTGCAACAGACTGGTATCGAAACGATGGTTGATGGTTTCCATGCGCGCCTGGTGCAATTCCTGCTCCGCATTGAGCAGGTCCAGCAAGCTGCGCGTTCCCAGATCCAGGTACTGCTTGCGGTACAGGTCACGTGTCTGGCGCGTGCTGCGCTCGCGTTCGAGCAGGATATCCTCGCGCTCGTTGCCGCTCAGCGCCCGCGTTACCGTCTCGTACAGGCTGCGCTCAGTCCTGACCCTGACCTTTTCCATGGCGGCATCGGCTGCTCCGGTGGCGTAGCTTGCAGCCCGGCGCTGCGCCACTGTCGCGCCACCCTGGTAGATAGGCGCGCTGACTTCCAGCGCGACGGTCACGCCATCGCCCGTATACGAGGAAGGCATGGAATTGAGCGCCTTGCTGGATTGCCCCTTGATCGAGAGGGTTGGCAGCCCGTTGGCGCGCGCCTGCTCCTGTTCCGACTGGGCCCGCATGCGTTCGGCCCGCGCTTCCAGCATCGCCGGTATGTTGTCCCATTGCGGCTTGGCCGTCATGCAGGAACGCCCCAGGGCCAGCGGCAATTCCTCATCCATCTCCGGCGGCTCGCGCAGGCCGGTCAGCGACTGGAGATTGCTCAGCCAGCGCGCCCGCTCTGTCTCCATTGACAACACCGTCGCGCGCGCGGCAGACAGGCGTGCCTGGGCTTGCACCGTATCCGACTGATTGCTGGCGCCCAGTTCATTGCGCCGCCGCGCCAGGTTGGCAATCGCCGAGACGCCATCGACTTGCTCACGCGCCACGCGCAGCAATTGCGCATATCGCAAGGCCTCAACCACAGACCCGGCAGTATCGCGTGCGACCTCGTCCACCATGGACAGCAACCCGGCCTGGGCCACCAGTTCTCCGGCCTGAGCGATCCCGACCGACGCTGAAACCTTGCCGAAGTCATACAACATCTGCGATACCGAGAAATTCAGCATCTGCACATGCCGGCGCGTGGAGCCACTGTCAGTATTGGAATTGAACTGAGTGCTGACACCCCCCTGGATCTGCGGCAGATAGCCTGCCTTGGCCACCCGGATCTGTTCGCCCTCCTGCAGAATACGGCCCAGTTCCTGGTTGATGGCAGGATGCCAGTCCACGGCCATGCCCACCAGCTCTTCCAGTGGCAAGGGACCCGCAGGCACTTGCGCGCCTTCGTGCTGCGCCAGCGTTTCCTGGCGTACTTTGAACAACTCGGCCAGCGACGCTGGTGCCGGCGGAATGGGGGGCGGCAAAACGGCAACAGGCGGTTCATCCTCGTCCGCCCCGCGCGCCTGCGGCGCCTCGTTGATCCCGGTACCGGCATGTTCTGCCAGCTCTGCCGGTTCCATGCCAGGTTCCCCTGAAGTCTCCTGGGGCATATCGCTCACGACTGGCGCGGCCGCCTGGCGCATGTCTTCCCTTGCTACCAGATCCGCCGCCGTCGGCGACGACAGCGCGTCGATGGGGGTGCCGGCCTGCAAGGCATCGTCATCGCGGACAATCGCCGGCAAAACACTGTCCATCCCCTCCTCGCCACGGGCAACGCCGGGCACAACGTGCACGGCCATCGCGTCCGGGCCTGCTGCCTCGATGTCTGGCACCGCCTCCGGCAGCAAGACTTGCGCCGGCGCCGTGCCGGCCCCCCCGTCGGCCGCGCTTTGCCAGACCGTCCGGTCCGGAACAACCAGCGGCAGGCTATCAACGGGCAAAAGGCGCCGATGGGCGCCCAGTTCCTGTGCCTGCACAACGCCATCGGGGGCATGCAACATCCATGCCCCCGCACAAGCCAGGGCCAATGCCCTGGCACACCAGCGTCCGCCGCGCCGGCGGACGCTTGAGCCGTATGGCCCTGCCTCAATAGACCAATGCATTTTGCTGCAGCAAGTCGTCCAGGGAAACACTGGCCGGGCCAGCTGCGATGGCATCGTCGATACCGTTTTCCGGCGTTGCGGTAGCGGCAACCGGAGCGGCAAAGGCCTCTTCGACACCATCCGCGACACCACCCGCGGCGGCCGGCGTATCCTGCAACAGGCCATCGAGGTCGATACCGGAATCGGACAGCAACGGCGTGCCAGCATCAGCTGCCGGTGTATCCGCCTGCTGCGTTTCCGCCGCCTGCAGCAGGTCCAGCACCAGGGAACCATCCTCACCCTGGCTGACAGCATCCTGCGAGCCGCCTTCATGGCCTTCGTCGGCATCATCTGCCTGGTCCGCCACGACATCGGCCGCACCCGCGTCGTCGGTCACGTCGTGCTCGAACACCGCCGCCTTGGCAGCAGCAGGTTCGACCACCTCGCCCTTGATGTCGATCGTCAGCTTGGCCTGCGAACTCTGATTGCGGTCCGCATCGTAGATTTCATACACAAAGACATCGCTCTTGCCCACGTTGGCCGTGTCCGCAAACGCCTGGTACGAATAGCTGCCATCCGCATGCACGGTCAGCACGCCATACTGGCCCTCGATTTCGGTCGAGCCATCCGCAGCAACCGCCTTGCCGTTGACAGTATTCAGACGCGTCGAATCGTAGGTTGCGTCATCCTGCATCACGTTGCCTGACACGGCTTCAACCTTGATGTCGTCCGGACCAGCGGTATTGATGTCCGTCACCAGATAGCTGGTAGTCGATACCTTGATGGTCTCCAGCAGGCTGATGCCGCCGGTTTCCTCGACCAGCACCTTGTATTTGCCCTCGGGCAGCACCACGCCATCAATCTTGACGCTCGGGCTCAGACCCAGCAGATTGATGCCGATGAACTTGTCCTTGAAGCTCTGATACGGCGCCCACTGGCCATCGGGCAGTTCGTAGTAGATATGGACGCTCACGGTGGTCAGCAATCCCAGCACGCCGCCTGCCTTGACCTTGAAACCGACGGTATGGGTCTGCCCGGAACCGACATTGATGTCGAAGGAAGACGTTCCGGTCAGCAGGTTCAGGTCCAGCAGATCAACCCCCAGCACCTTGTTCAGGCCGACCTTCAGCAAGTTCAGGCTGAGATCGGACTTGGCATAGGCCGAGTCGGAACTGACGTTCTTCGGGCCGACCGCAATCGCCATGCTGGCATCCTGCGCGTCATCGTTCGCCTGAATGCGCGCCGGCTCACCCGGTGCAACCGCAGAAGCCGGGTCAGACTCATTGCCAGCCTCATCCTGCAGGCTCACCTTGAATTCGGTGCCGGCCGCCGGCGGCGCATTGAACACCACGACGAAATTGCCGTCGGCATCCACTTTGCCGGTCAGATCGTGCCCATTGCCATCCTGCACGGCATTGCCATCCTTATCCTTCAGGATGACAGTCGCCCCCGCTTCGCCCTTGCCGGTCAAAGTCTTGCCATCCGGCAGGAAGGCAACATCGGTAGGCGCGTCCGGGGCCTCGGTATCCGGATTGGTCGGAGTGCCCGGCGCTGTGACAGAGGCCGGATCAGACTCGTTGCCCGCCGCATCCTTCAGGCTGACATGGAATTCGGTGCCAGCGGCAGGCGCAGGTTCGAACACGACAGCAAATTCGCCATTGGCACCAACCTGCGCCGTTACCACCTGACCGTTGGCATCCTTGACGAGATTCCCATCCTTGTCCTTGAGCACCACCGTGGCACCCGCTTCGCCCTTGCCCGTCAGCGTCTTGCCGTCTTCGGCAAAGGCCACATCCGTCGGGGCCGCCGGGGCTTCCGTATCCGGGTTGGTCGGGGTACCGGGGGCCGTCACTGTCGTGGCGTCGGACTCATTGCCTGCCGCGTCCTTCAGGCTGACCTGGATTTCCGTACCAGCCGCTGGTGCGGGCTCGACCACCACCGAGAAGCTGCCATCGGCGCCCACCTGGCCCGTCACCGGTTGGCCATCAGCGCCCAGCACCGGGTTGCCATCCTTGTCCTTGAGCACCACCGTGGCGCCCGTTTCACCCTTGCCCGTCAGCGTCTTGCCATCTTCGGCAAAGGCCACGTCTGTCGGGGCCGCCGGGGCTTCCGTATCCGGGTTGGTCGGGGTACCGGGGGCCGTCACTGTCGTGGCGTCGGACTCATTGCCTGCCGCGTCCTTCAGGCTGACCTGGATTTCCGTACCAGCCGCCGGTGCGGGCTCGACCACCACCGAGAAGCTGCCATCGGCACCCACCTGGCCCGTCACCGGTTGACCATCGGCACCCAGCATCGGATTGCCGTCCTTGTCCTTGAGCACCACCGTGGCACCTGCTTCACCCTTGCCCGTCAGCGTCTTGCCATCTTCGGCAAAGGCCACGTCTGTCGGGGCCGCCGGCGCTTCCGTGTCGGGGTTGGTCGGGGTACCGGGGGCCGTCACCGTCGTGGCGTCAGACTCATTGCCTGCCGCGTCTTTCAGGCTGACCTGGATTTCCGTGCCGGCCGCTGGTGCGGGCTCGACCACCACCGAGAAGCTGCCATCGGCGCCCACCTGGCCCGTCACTGGCTGACCATCAGCGCCCAGCACCGGGTTGCCGTCCTTGTCCTTGAGTACCACCGTGGCACCTGCTTCACCCTTGCCCGTCAGCGTCTTGCCGTCTTCGGCAAAGGCCACATCCGTCGGGGCCGCCGGGGCTTCCGTATCGGGGTTGGTCGGGGTACCAGGAGCCGTCACCGTCGTGGCGTCGGACTCATTGCCTGCTGCGTCCTTCAGGCTGACCTGGATTTCCGTGCCAGCTGCCGGGGCGGGCTCGACCACCACCGAAAAGCTGCCATCGGCGCCCACCTGGCCCGTCACCGGCTGACCATCGGCACCCAGCACCGGGTTGCCGTCCTTGTCCTTGAGCACCACCGTGGCACCCGCTTCGCCCTTGCCCGTCAGCGTCTTGCCGTCTTCGGCAAAGGCCACATCCGTCGGGGCCGCCGGGGCTTCCGTATCGGGGTTGGTCGGGGTACCAGGGGCCGTCACTGTCGTGGCGTCGGACTCATTGCCTGCCGCGTCCTTCAGGCTGACCTGGATTTCCGTGCCGGCCGCTGGTGCGGGCTCGACCACCACCGAGAAGCTGCCATCAGCCCCCACCTGGCCCGTCACCGGTTGACCATCAGCGCCCAGCACCGGGTTGCCATCCTTGTCCTTGAGCACCACCGTGGCGCCCGCTTCGCCCTTGCCCGTCAGCGTCTTGCCGTCTTCGGCAAAGGCCACGTCCGTCGGGGCTTCAGGCGCTTCCGTATCGGGGTTGGTCGGTTCACCAGGGGCCACGACCTTCGTCGGGTCAGACTCGTTGCCCGCGCCATCGGTCAGCGTTACGTCGAATTCCGTCCCCGCTGCGGGCGGCGGCTCGATCACGACAGAAAAATTACCGTCATCATCCACCTTACCGGTAATCGGATCGCCGTTGGCATCCAGCACCGGGTTGCCGTCCTGATCCTTGACGTTGACCGTCGCACCCGGCTCGCCCTTGCCAACCAGAGTTTTGCCATCGTCGGCAAAGCCAACGTCGGTCGGAGCACCCGGCGCCTCGTTGTCTGAGGGCTCACCGGAACTGCCGGAGGAAGACAGGCTGTCGCGGAAGATCGCGATCCCGGCTCCGGCCAGAACGGCGAATGCACCAACCAGCCAGTTGAAATCATGTTCAGCGGCCCCGCCCGTCAATTCCACCGGCGCGGCGCTATCCCCACGCGCAGCCGCTTCTGCTTCGGCTTCGGCCAACGCATTGCGTTCGGTTTCATCAATCTGCGTGAACGAAAACTCAGACCAGGGCTGTTCGTACTGCCCCCAGTATTGCGTTCCGTCCGCGGCTTCCAGCACCAGTTCGCTACGCGTGCCGTCTTCGGCAACCTTGAAAAAATCGAGAACAGAAACATTTTTTCCGTTCTCCAGTTTCAATATCAGGTTATTGCCAGATTTTTCGTATGCCGTCACCAGCTCCGGCGAAATCGGCAACTTGACGATGCTGGGCTCTACCAGGGATATATTGCTGCCAGGGAAATTCCCGATTTCATCTGCAACAGTCGGCATACTCATCACCTTTAATTGAATAAATTTTTACCTGGCGCAGAACCACCGGGCCAGCAAGGGCTGACGGATCACCGGGGGTTCGACTAGCGAAAATGCGCAACCGCCGCCTTTGCAGGCCGCGTCATCACTGCGCTTGCCGAGTTGTTTCCGCTCGCCCGGCACAACGTGTAAACGCTGTTTCCATACGGGCATCATGGTTTCTTCAACCTATGGCAAGCCATTCCAGGAAAAATTCTAGCAACAATAAAATTGCTGTTTTTTGATATTCAAAAAAATGTGAATAGTTAAATGCCGAGCCAATTCATTCCATCTTTTAATGGGCTCAACAGATATTAATTAAATTAGTAATAGCCCTGTCATTCTGGCAACAAACAACGAAAACTATTAAAAAAAAGCGGAATGATCCCGCTGCAACCCGAGAAAACCCTGAGCAGGCGGACAGAATAATTAAATTGCAAACAAACGAAAAATAGGCCCGCCTGGCCGTTGCGCCGCCGCTACCGCACGGCGCAAGACGTCCAGCAGACCAAGAGCACCTGCCGCGACAGATACGTCAGAACCGGTAGGTCAGGCCCAGCACCGGGCCACGCATGGTGGTATCGAAAACATGCCCGCCCGAGCGGTAATCTACACCCAGCGCCTTGTAGCCCGCCGATGCAGAGAAATGCTCGGAAATGTTGTAGCTGACAACGCTCAGCAGCTCCCAGGTGAATCGAGCCCCGGCCCCCAGGCCGCCGATATCGGCCTGCACCTGCACCTGCCAGCGGTCATTCCAGCGATAGCGGAAGCGCCCGCCCAGAACAGGGTCTACCCAGGAAAAGCTTTCGCCATAAGACCGGCTGATATTTCCGTAGCGCACGTTTACGTCATTGGAAATATGCCAATAACGCAGTCCCCCCACCAGTTCCAGCACTTCCCGCTCGCCCTCATGCACCCGATAGCCCGCTTTCATGGATGCAGTGAATTGCCGGGTATCCGCCTTGCCGTCCACCCCTTGCGTACCATCCAGCACCGGCAACGGCCCGCTTGTGCGGCTATCGGTAATATCGGTATAGGCCAGGTTGGCGGAAAAGACGTAATCGCCGCGGCGGCCCCAGACATCAATGAAGCCACCGAAATTGAGATCATCAAAAATCTCGGAAAAGGGTTTGTCGACGGTCAGCGTGGGGCTGCGCCGGAACGGCGACACCGAACCATCCAGGCTTGCCGCCCAAAGATAGGGCGTGATTTGCAAGGCCCAGGAGGGCCTTGCCGCCGTATCGAACCGCAATTGCCGGCCTTCATCAGCCTGCGCTGTGGCCGTACCTGCCAGCAGGATCGTGCCCAGGAGCAGGGCCCGGGACTTGAATTTTTGCTTCATGACCATCATTTAAGTTCCAGCCCGCAAGCATATTGATACCATCTGCCTGCAGGGTGCCACTGCGCCCGCCGCTTGCACCGTTATTCCATTTGCCCAGGGGGGCCTGCCAGGCCAGGGAATTCTACCCTGAGGCGTTGCCGTGCATTCATCAACCGCACGGCCTTTACAGGTGAGCCATGACGTCCCAACCCGCCATCGCCCCTCGGCATTCCGCCGCGCTGCATGCCGAAGTCAGGCGGCAACTTGATGCACTGATCGCGCAGATCGGCGCCAGCGCCCCTGCGCCAGCCCATGCCGGCGCAGGGGCCAGCCAGACCGCGCGCGCTGCCCATGCTGCAGCCCTGGATCAGCTGAACGCCTATCGGGCACAGCTGGACCGCGAACTGGAGAACCTGGAAAACGCAGCCGAATGGGATGTCTTTACCATCGCGCTCTACGGTGAAACCAACGCCGGCAAGTCGACCATTATCGAAACCCTGCGCATCCTGCTGGGCGAACCCGGCAAGCAGGAAGAACGCGCCCGTTTTCAGGCGCTGGCGCAGGACACTCGCCTGGACGAGCCTGCGCTTGAGAGCCAGGAACAGGCCTCGGAGCAACTGGCCCGGGATATACAGCAGGCCCGCGCCGCCCAGGATGCGGCGCAGCAACAACGCGCCGAAGCACGGACCGTAGCACACCAGGAACTGGCCAGCCTGCAACAACAATGGCAGGCCAGGCAGCAAGCCCTCGGGTGGTGGCAGAAGATCATGCGATGGTTCCGTCCCTTGCCCGAAGCGCTTGGCCTGGCCCAGGCTACGCGGAACCTGGAAGCGCTACTGAGCACGCAAGCCCAGGCCGAGGAACGGGAAACGGCCGAGATCGCTGCGCTGGATCTCCGCCTGGCAGCCGCAGTCGCACACCAACGCGATTCGCTGTCACGCCACGCCGCGCTGGCCGAACTGCAGGATGGCGCCATCATCGGCCAGGGCCATGCCGATTTCACTCGCGCCGCCAGGCGGTACGAATTCGCAGCCAATGGGCAAAAGTTCGCACTGATAGATGTACCCGGCATAGAAGGCAAGGAAGCCGAGGTCCTGGCAAACATCCAGGATGCCATCCGCCAGGCTCACGCGGTGCTGTATATCACCCCCAAGGCTGCACCGCCCAACCAGGGCGATGGCGACGCCCCTGGCACGCTGGAAAAAATCGCCGACCATTTGTCCGACCAGGCCGAAGTCTGGTCCGTTTTCAACAAGCGGATCACCAACCCACTGGCCTTGCAGGGCGCGGCGCTCACCGACCCGGATGAAGCACGGGGCCTGCTGGAACTCGAAACGCAGTTGCGCGCGCAACTGGGCAGCAGCTACCGCGATACAATCAGCATCAGTGCACTGCCCGCATTCTATGCTGTAGCCGACTGCCTGCTGCCAGGCAGTTCCGCCTACCGCGCACGCGCCAAGTTCCGGGCTGCCATGACGCCGGAACAGCTGCTGGAAAAAAGCAATATGCATGCTTTCTGCCGCTTCATCAGCATCGACCTTTGTCAGGGCTATCGCGAGAAAATCCGCCAGGCCAATACCGGCAAAATCAACGCGGCCCTGCTGCGCGGCCAACAATTGCTGCAGGATATCAGCAACCAGTTGGCGCAAGCGGCATCCGGCCTGGCCAAACAGGCCGCCAATGACAGGCGGGAACTGGATGCCATCTGCACCAGTACGGAAAAGCACCTGTGCACCGCCAGCCATGACGTGTTGGAGAACGAACGCATACAGCTGCGGCGCCGCATCCATGACGATATCGACCAGAACATCGGCAACGATGCCTTCAAGCGCAAGCTGCGCCGCCATACCGAAGACAGCGGTGCAGCGCTCGCCCAGGCGCTGACGGCCGCGGTTACCCCGATACTCGCAGCGTACCAGCAGCAATTGGAACAACTGGCGCAACGCTCGGCCATGCAGACCGAACACATGCTGGTCCAGGCCCTGCCCCAGCGCTTTCATCCTGCCTTGCCGCCCGTGGATCTCAAATTCCACTTGCGCCGCAATATTTCGACTGTCAGCCTCGCTTCCAC
Organism: Kerstersia gyiorum; assembly: GCF_004216755.1. Taxonomy (GTDB): domain Bacteria; phylum Pseudomonadota; class Gammaproteobacteria; order Burkholderiales; family Burkholderiaceae_B; genus Kerstersia; species Kerstersia gyiorum. The sequence goes on along the minus strand of NZ_SGWZ01000002.1, from coordinate 460,571 downwards.
CCTGGGTGGCGCCGCCCTGCTGGCCTGGAACCCGGCAGGCTGGATCCTGGCCGCCATTGGCGCGGCAACACTGGCGCTCAGTCTCTACAACTCAGTACGAGGCTTCCTCAGCACCAGTCACAGGCAGGCACAACAACGCCAGGCAGCCGATGACAATATCAGCCGCATGTTCGGTACATTGACGGAAAGCCTGGATGAGCAGATGGAAACACTTGCCCAGGAGATCCGGCAGGCCTCGGAACCCGTGCGCAGCCGCCTGGACGCGCCTGTGCAATCCGTGCGCCTGATACGCAACGCCATGCAGCAGGCCCACGACGGTATTGCCGGCCTGCGCAGACGCCTGCCCTGACCTTTTCACGGATAGCAACATGAGCCAGACGCTGGACACCTTCAACCGCCAGAAACAGCAAGCCCTGGCTTTGCTGAACGAACTTGCCAGCTTCCTGCAGCAGGGCCGGGAACTGGGTGTGGAACTGCCCGCTGCGCTGGCAGGCAAGCTGGACAAAGCCAGGCAGGACATCGGCCAGGAAAAATTGCGCATCGCCCTGGTGGGTGGATTCTCGGAAGGCAAAACGGCACTGGCGGCCGCCTGGCTGGAGCGCCTGGACGAAAGCACCATGCATATCAGCCAGCGTGAATCCTCCAACGAGGTGCAACGCTACGACATCGGCGACATGCTCGAACTGGTTGATACGCCGGGACTGTTCGGCTTCAAGGAACAATTCAACCCGGATAGCCGCGCCATTGAGAAATACCGCGACATCACCCGCCAATATGTCAGCGAAGCGCATCTGGTGCTGTATGTCATGAATGCCACCAATCCGGTAAAGGCCAGCCATGAGGAAGAGCTTCAATGGCTGTTCCGTACCCTGGGCCTCCTGCCTCGCACCTTGTTCGTGCTGGGCCGCTTCGACGAGGTGGCCGACCTCGAGGACGAAGAGGAATACCAGGAGAAACTCGCCATCAAGCAACACAGCGTCACGGAGCGCCTGGATGCCATCCTGGCGCTTTCCGCCCAGGAACGCGCAGCCCTCAGCATCGTCGCGGTTGCTGCCAATCCTTTCGGCCTGGGCACGGCGCACTGGTTGCAGCACCTGGAACAATTTCGGCAGCTATCCCACATCGGCGCACTGCAGACCGCCACACAACAGCGCATCAGCCAGAGTGGCGGCCCGCTGGCGCTGGCCCAGGCCATGCGGCACAGCATCGTCTCCGATCTGCTTGAACGACAGTTGCCGCTAGCGCGCCGCAGCGCGGCCGATCTGCTGCAAGAAAGCAGGCAACTGGACGCCATACGCCAGGGCCAGCAAGGTGAAATCCATCTGGTACAGCAGAAAATCGCCCAGGCCCGCGTTCGCCTGAGCGGCAAGATTGTGCGTTATTTCGAAGAACTGATTCTTCAGGCCCAGGGCACGACCCCCGATACCTTCACCGATTTCTATCACCGTGAGATCGGCTCGGAAGCCAGCCTGGTGCGCCAGCGCCTCAAGGAATACTTTGTCGAAGAAGTCAGCAGTATTACCGAAGACCTGAACCGCATACAGATCACGCTGGAATCCGGGATCTCACACTTCAACAGTACGGCAGCGACACTGGGCAAACACGGGCTGCACTACCTGACGGGCAGCAACCTGATCAGCACGCAAAACATCCTGGCCGCGCGTGACGGCCTGAGCAGCATCGCCAAAACCATGGGCATGGATATCGGCAAGTACCTGGTATTCAAGTCCTTCGGTGCGGTCAATCTCGCCAAGGGCATCAATGGCATGCTCTCCATCCTGGGTCTGGCGCTGGAAGTCTGGGACACCTGGCAACAGGAACAGCGCAAACGCATGTTCCGCGCTGCCGTCGACAAGCTATGCGAACAGATGGCTGAAGAAAGCCGCAACCTCGTCGCCAGCATCGAAAGCGAAAGCTTCGAGGCGAGCTTCTTCCCCAGCCTGGCGCCCTTGCAGGCCCAGTTACAGGAAATCTCCTGCGAACTCGACGAACTGCGCCAGCGGCTGGCCCGCTTCGAGCAGTGGCGTCAACAGGGTGAACGCATTCACGCTGCCCGCCTGGAAACGCTGGCCGATACGCAGGAGACCCTGCCCTCCAGCACAGCCGGGACGCCCGCTGCCCCGGCCCTCGCGCCACCCGTCTCTCCTGAACCGGCCCCCCTGGCGCCAGCTGGCGCCCCGCCCCAGGCGACGCCCGAACAGCAAATTCCCGCCAGCCCGGCGCGCAAAGGCTTCTGGAAGCGCTGGTTCGACTGAACCCTGCCTTCCCATGCAGCCGCTGGCCCGCTCTGCCATGGATGCCGGACATGAAAACACCCCGTATACCGGATTTCGAGTCCGGCATACGGGGTGCTGCAACAAAGCCCCTACCGAGTTGGCCGGAGGCAGTGCATTTTTCGCTTACAGGCCTTCGTCAGCCTGCTGGCCCTTCTGGTACACGGTGTAAACCACCACCGGAATCGAAAGCTCGCCCAGATATTGCTGCACCAGGGGCTTCACTTCATCCCATTCCAGGCCGCCTACCCCCGTGGCCAGGCGCGGCAGCGCCAGGCTGGTAATGCCTTCTTTCTGTACCAGGCGCACCAGATTCTGCAAGGCGTGGCGCACATTTTCCAGGGTTGCCTTGCCAGGCTTGGCCGTCGGACCTTCGCCAACGCTGTTCTGCGTGACAAGGTTGACGATACGACGCATGCCGCCCTGCTCGTCCACACCAGCCCAAACCCAGACCTCGCCCGGTTCGATCGCCTTGGAACGCGTATCGTGACGGTAGTCACGCACCAGCGAAGGCCAACGCTCGCGCAATGCAAGCGCCAAGCCGCTGTCAAAAGGATCATTGGCTGCAATACCGTGCGCCAGCAGGTCGGCCTTGGTCAGCAGAATATCGCCAGTCACTTCCTTGATCAATTACGTTCTCCCGTTAATGGCGGCGCACCGGACTCATGCCGGCATGGCACCGCCAGGATTGGGGAGCCTTGGGCTCCCATTCAAAAACCTTTTCGTCCCGGAGCAGGAATTTCGATTCCCAGGCCGGAGCGTCAATCTTTCAATTCCATTATAGGAAGCGTCGCGAGAATCTCTACCCGCCCTGTTTGATACAGCGCAAGCCCGGCGCACATATATTTCCGGCCACACCATCCCGGCGCCGGAAAAATACCAGCATTCGTTTTTTGACCAGGAATACCAAGATTGAATCCCACCCACAACAATGCCGCTATCGGCATAATTTTACAGCCTGAATTTATTTAACGTTTTTTCGCGTCGCCATTAATCCCACATTTTTCTGGGCACCCTTAACCATGCATGGCAAAAATCAAGCGGATATTCCCTGGCATCCAACAGCTTTTTTGCAATTCTTCACAAAGCAAACGAAAAAAAGCAGCGCAGTTTTGGGACTTCGATAAACCCCTTTAGAATGAGGGAATAAGAGTTTTCCCAGCGCCAGGCGGCCATGCCCACGCGGCCCGACGGTTCCCCCAGACTCGCTTGCACCCAAGACTTATGCCGCGCCAGATCAGCGACCGGACCTACTATTTTCTCGCCGCCCTCATTGGCACCCTGACTGGCTTGCTGGGCAGCGCCTTCCACAGCCTCGTCGACCATGCCCTGGCATGGAGCCGCCAGTTGCCCACGGCCTTGCAACTCTCCGGCCCGGCTCTTTATGTCGTCATGGGCGTGTTCTCGGCTTTGATGTTCTGTGGCGCCGTTGCGCTGGTGCGGCGTTTCGCCCCTGAAGCGAGCGGCTCCGGCGTACAGGAAATAGAAGGCGCCATGCAGGGGCTGCGGGACATCCGCTGGCAGCGCGTCCTGCCCGTCAAATTCATTGGCGGCACAATGGCGCTGGGCGCCGGGCTGGTCGGCGGCCGGGAAGGGCCGACCATCCATATGGGGGCGTCCATCGCCAAGGCCATGACTTCGCGTTTCTCTCTGGCCGCCGAACAGGCTCGCGCGCTCTGGGGCGCTGGCGGCGCCGCAGGCCTGACCGCCGCTTTCAATGCGCCCCTGGCTTCCATTGCCTTCATCATCGAAGAAGCACGCGACGCATTCCCGTACCGGATCAATACCTATGGCGCGGTCATCATTGCCTGTGGCTTCAGCGCACTGACCACTACCGCCCTGACAGGTGCCACGCCCTACATGGCCATGAGCGCCGATCAAATACCCACATATTTCCTGCCGGCCTTCGTCGGGCTGGGCCTGGTGCTGGGCGTCCTGGGGGTCCTGTTCAACCGCACCATCATCGCTGGCCTGGAAATTGCCCGGCACGTCGGGCTGAAAGCTTCACCCTACCTGATCCCGGCGCTGCTGGGCCTTATTATCGGCCCCATGCTGGTTCTGTTTCCCGAAGCCACCGGCGGCGGCGAATCCCTGGCCGTCGCGCTGGTCAGCAACCCCTTGCCCATCGGACTGCTGGGTCTGGTGATCCTGCTGCGTTTTTTCATGACGGCAGCGAGCTACTCCACCGGCGCCCCGGCCGGCATTTTTGCGCCCATCCTGGCCCTGGCCACAACCAGCAGCATTCTTTTCGGAACCTTGCTGGGCCATGTCGTCACACTGCCGCCAGGCGCCATGGTTGCCTTTGCGGCAGCCGGCATGGCCGGATTATTCTCCAGCACGGTACGCTCCCCGCTGGTCGGCATCGTGCTCGTGCTGGAACTGACAGGCACCTACGCCCTTGCCATCCCTTCGCTCCTGACCGCCATCACAGCGCATCTGGTCGCAGCCGGCCTGGGTGGCAAGCCTATCTATGAAGTCCTGCTGGCCAGAACCCTGCGCCTGGCGGGCCAGGCAATGCCGGAAAAAAACGCGGCAGCCCACCCGGAAAAACAGGACTAGTTACCTGATTGGCCGCTGGACTGGCCGATCCCTCGGCCGATGGTTGGGCTCGCCCACTGGCGCGCAAAGCAGCGTTCTGCCAGGAATACGCATAAGGCCAGCCAGAGCGCGCTCACCGCGAAACCTGCCACCACATCGCTGAAAAAGTGGACATGCAACAGAATGCGGCTGGCACCGATGGCTGCCACCAGGCCGGCCGACACGGCGACGCAGGCCATGTGCCAGCGCTCGGGCAACAAGCGCAGCAACAGATAGCAGCCGAAGCCATAAACGATCAAGGATGCGGACGCATGGCCGCTGGGGAAACTGAAACCCGTGGCTTCGATGTAGCCATGGCTGTGCTCCGGACGGACCCGCTGGAAAATATGCTTGAGCACCCAGTTCAGCGCCCCGCCACCAGCCGTTGCCAGCACCGCCGTTCCCAACAACAACCACCGCTGGCGCCATGCCAGCAAAGCCAGCATGAGCACAGACAACAGCAGCAGGAAATAGCGGTCGCCCAGAAAGGTAAACCATGACAGGCCGGCCAGCAGGCTGCCTGGCATCTGCTCGCCCAGGGCCTGCGCCAGCGCGTTATCGAAGGCCACCATTCCCCCGGGCTGGGCGACGGCAGCCGCCAGCAGCAGGAACAGCGCTGTCATGGCCAGCGCGAAACCGCCATATAGCGCCGTACGGCGCCACCCTGGCTGCAAACCCGCCAGGCAACGCCAGGATAGCGCTGCCAGCACGGCCACACCGGCCGGCATGAAAAAAAGCCAATAATAGGGATGGGCTGCAGCCCAGGATGCATATTCAGTCATGATTCATGGATGCCCATGCAGCGATAACGTTCCCCATCGCTACCAGGCATATCTTGGTCCAAACATTCAGTAAGCATGCGCCGGCAAGCGCGTCCGGCGCTTCAGCCGGCCACTGCCGGCCTATCTATGGATACGGCGTCTGGCAGGCGCCGCCTCAATCCCGCAAACGCTGCTCCAGCCTGGCCAGATCGTTGCGGGCATCACGCAGGCGCTCATCCAGGCGGCGCAGTTCACGCCGCAGGCGCTGACGCTCTTTGTCGTCATCCGCCTTGTCCAGCTTGCTTTCCAGCCTGTCTTGCTCTGTATGCAGGGAAACGATGGCTTCCTCCGCCTGGTACACCGAGTACCCCGCCCGGTAGTTGGTCTCGAATGCCATGGATTGCTTCACCGGGCAGGTCTGGGCGTAATAACGGCCTTCACGCCCCCAACGCTTGCCATTTTCCGGCGTGCAGAACAGCAGGATGCCGGCATCGTAACCAGCCATGTATTGTTTTTCATCGGCTTCGACACCGATTTTCTCGCAGGCTTCGCGATCCTTGATGAAGTTGGAGCGTGGCTTGCCATTGACGGCCTCGCGCATTCCCTGTTCATGCCAATCGGCTGTCAGACACTCCTCCTCAGACATGGCCGCACATCCGCCCAACCCTGCCACCATGCCCAGAACCAGCAAAGTGTATTTAACTTTCATTCGCATCAATCCAGCATCTTCCCGAGTCAATCCGCCATTTTCCCCGTCCCCGGCCATTCTGGCTACTCTCATGCCGTACAAGCGGCTGCCATCCCCTCGCGCATCCGGCTTGAGGCAAGAACCCGCCAACGGCGCAACAGACTGGCGATGGCAGCGAATATCCGTTACTTTTGCGCATTACCAGCCTCGCCTGGGGCGGCTTTCCCTCCCGCCGGCCGCTAGAACCATTGTTGGCAGAATGAATAACACTGAATCCCGCTGGAAGTATCTGATGGCCCGCACACTGAATTTGCTCGGTGTGCTGGCCTCTCTCGTCCTGATCGTCAGTATTTCCTTCGAAGCATTTTCCAATTCCGCATTTACCGGCGACACCATTTACACCAAGATTCAATTGGGTGTTTGCCTTTATTTCCTGCTGGATTTTCTCCTGCTATTTATCATCGCCCGGGACCGGCTGAAATTCTTTTTCAAGAATTTTGTCCTGATTATTCTTTCCGTCCCCTATTCTTATCTCATCACGCGATTCTCGCTGGATTTCTCCAGCGAGGTGCTCTACCTGTTGCGCTTCCTGCCCATCATCCGCGGCGGTGCGGCACTCATCATCCTGGTGCAGATGGTGGTCAGCAATCGGGTATCGGGGCTTTTCATTACCTATCTGGCAATTTTCTTTTCCATTACCTATTTCGAAACGCTGATCTTCTACGTCTTCGAAGCCGGTATCAATCCCTTGGTGAAATCCTACCCCGATGCACTCTGGTGGGCCTCGATGACCGTCACCACCGTCGGCTCCAACATTATCCCGGCCACCACCATAGGCAAAATCTGTACCGCCACGCTGGCCGTGGTGGGCATGACGACCTTCCCCATCTTCACCGCCTACATCACCTCCGTCATCCACAACCTGAACGACAGGCAAAAGAAAAGACAACTGGCCGAAAAACAGGCTGCCTACCAACAGGCCACGGCTGCGGCCCGGCAGGCCACAACACAAGTCACTACTCAGGCCACCGCCGCTGCTCAGCCGCAGAACCTGCCCGCGCCACAGGGCTAACGGGTCAATGCCAACGGTTCGCTGATGGCGGAGTATGGCCCCATGCTTTCGGGTTGTCGCACGCCACAGCGCCTGCCATTACGGCAAGCAAACATTCATGATTTTTCTGTGTCACGCCAGGGCGGCAAAGGCCATGCCTGCCATGCCCTGGCGCCTTACCGCTGGCTGCCGCTATCGCTGTCCGTGCGCCGGCTGCGGCGGCGGGCCGCCCGCAAGCGCAACTGCCCGGCAATACCGGCGGGAAAGAAATACACGCTCAGCACGAACAGTACGCCGAACCAGAGCAGCCAGCGTTCCGGCGCAGCCAGGGCCGCCACAAAAGAGTCTGCGGGCAAGGCCACGGCGATCGCCCTGAGCACGTCCTGCAAATAATTCTGCGCCAGCAGGAATGCCACGACGCCAACGACCGAGCCATACAGGGTGCCCATGCCGCCGATGACACACATCAGCAGGATAAAAACCATCAACTCGAAATTCAGCGTATTTTCGGGGTTGACGTAGCGGTTGAACAAGGCGAACAAGGCCCCCGCCAGACAGGCCAGCAAGGAGGCGAAACAGACTGTCGCCGTGCGGTAGAGTACCGTGCGGTAACCCAGCGCCTGAGCCCGGAATTCATTCTCCCGGATAGCCTGCAGTACGCTGCCAAACGGGGAATTGACCATGCGCAGCAAGCCCAGGAACACGATGACACTGGCGCCGAAGACGATGTAATACATCATGACCCTGCCCGTCAGCCGCACCTGGAACACGGCATTGCGCACGGCATCGACCCAGCCTGCATCGCCTGCCAGCCAGGCGCCCAGGAAGCGTCCGGGGCTCCAGCCATACAGCACTGCGTCACTGACGCGCCAGGCCGGCCCCAGTTCGCGAGGCACCTGCACGCGCAGGCCATCTTCGCCGCCAGTGACAGCATAAAGCTGGTTGACCAAGCTCAGGAAGGCAAATGCCACGGCCAACGTGACCAGGGCGAAGAAGATGGCCTTCACGCGCAAGGACAGCAAACCAAGCAGCAGCGACAGCACCAGCGTCAGCAATAAAGCCAGTGCCAGGCCGGTGAACACAGCGCCGAAGTTGCTGCCATGGGCCCCCAGGGCCATGGCCACGCCATAGGCGCCTATGCCGAAGAACATGGTATGGGCGAATGAAACGATATGGGTATAGCCCAGCATCAAGTCGTAGGACGCCACCACGATGATGAAGATGCAGATCATCCCCATCATGGTGAAGGCCCGCGTGCCATCAAACAGCAAGGGGCCGAATGCCAGGCAGCACAGGATCAGAAGCAGCAGCGCGGCCAGTGCGCGGCTACGCGGAAAATCGGCAGACAACAGGTTTTGCAGCATATACCCCCCATAACCACAGACCGGTGCGCGCCAGGCCTGGCTAAACCTTGATGACCGGAATCAGCCCCTGCGGCCGCCACATCAGCACGGCCACCATGAGCCCGACCGTTGCCACCGCCGCCAGCCGGGGTTCGAGGTAGCCGACATAAAGATTGATCAGCCCCACCATGATTGCGCCGTAAAAGCAGCCCCGTATCGAACCCAACCCGCCCAGGATGATGACCACGATCACGGAAATCATCAGTTCATCACCCATTTGCGGAAAGATGATTTCGCGATACATGGCCCACATGGCGCCGCCCAGGCCGGCCAGCGCCGAACCGGCGATGAACACGCCCAGGAACAGCAAGCGGATGCGATAGCCATGGATTTCCACCATTTCACGGCTTTCCACCCCGGCCCTGATCAGGATGCCCAGCCGCGTGCGCTCTATGACCCAGCGCAGCCCGGCGTATACCGCCAGACCAACCACCACGGCTGCCAACCGGTATTTTTCCAATGCCATCCCGCCGATCACCACGGCGCCACGCAGCACTTCCGGGCGCGGCACCGGAATTTCCCTATGGCCCCAGATCACTTCTATCAATTCAAAAACGATGATGGCGCCACCCACGGTCATCAGAATCTGCTTCAGGTGGTCGCCATAGACCGGCCGGATAACCAGCCGTTCGAATACCAGGCCCAGCAGCCCGGACAGCAATGCGGCAAACCCCAGCGCAGCCAGCACGGCCAGCAGATTGGCCGCCGCCGAGGTGCTGCGCGCCGCATCGGCCAGCCACATGCCCAGCACCGTCATTCCCGCGAACGCCCCGACGGAAATAAAGGCGCCATGGGCCAGGTTGAGTACATTCATCAGGCCGAACGTAAGGCTCATGCCCGAGGCCATCAGGAAGACCATGGCCCCCATCGCCAGGCCGCTGATGGTCAGCACTACCCAGGTATGCCAAGGCATCAAGGCCAGGGGAACCAGCAGCATCAGGCCCAACAGGAAAACCGGAGGATGGGCTGCCGGCAACTGCAGCAGCTGGCGCCAGGACGCGCGGTCCGGGCCATCCGGCCCGGCCTGGGCCGCTGGGATTGCGCCACGGGTATCGGGTACAGGCATGCTTTGCCCCCTATCGCTATTGATGCGCCCCCAGCCCAAGGCCCAGCAATTCATGCTGCAGGGCCTCGTCGCTGGCCAGCGTTGCCATGCTGCCGGTATGCACGATGCGGCCGTCATTCATGACGGCAACGGACTGCCCCAGACGGCGCGAGAAATTGAAATTCTGTTCAACCAGCAGGATGGAAACCTGCTGTGCCTTGAGCTGCTCGAAGGCCTCGGCCAGATCATTGATAATGGCCGGCGCCAGGCCTTTGGTCGGTTCATCCACCAGCAGCAGTTCGCGCGGTTCGATCACGGCCCGCGCAATCGCCAGCATCTGTTTCTGCCCGCCCGACAGATTGCCTGCGGGCCGGTCCCAAAACTTTTTCAGTGGCGGAAACACGCCCAGTATCCAGTCCAGGCGGTCCGCATCCATGGCGCCGCCGATAGCCGCCAGCACCAGGTTTTCACGCACGGTCAGCATGCCAAAAATGCCCATGTTCTCCGGGACGAAGGCAATACCCCGCCGTGCAATGGCCGGTGTCGCGACCCCTTTGAGGCTTTGCCCCCGGAAATTCAGCTCGCCTTGCGTGACCGTCGTGAGGCCCATGATGGTGCGCAGCGTCGTGCTTTTACCCGCGCCATTGCGCCCCAGCAGCACCGTCAACTCGCCCTTGGGCACGAGCAGGTCTACGCCATGCAGTATGTGGTATTGGCCAATATCGGCATGCACCCCGGCCAGGCTCAGGATGGGCGCCCCGGCGTCGCCTTGTACCGAGGGCGTAGCTGACTGCTTGCGGTCGATCGGCATCGTGTTCATGCCGCCTCCACGCTGGCGCCCAGATAGGCTTCCTGCACCAGCGGCGAGGCGATCACGGCGCCCGGCTCGCCGTCGGCGACCAATTGGCCGTTGTGCAGCACGACAATCCGGTCCGCCAGCGCGCGCACTACGTCCATCTTGTGCTCCACCAGCAGGATCACCTTGTTCTGACTCCGCTTGATCTCGGCAATCAAATCAAGGATCACCGGCACCTCGTCCACGCTCATGCCGGCGGTCGGCTCGTCGAACATGAAAACCTCCGGTTCCAGCGCCAGCATCAGCGCCACTTCCAGCTTGCGCTGGTCGCCATGCGACAGGCCGGCGACCGGCGTATCCGCGCGATGGGCCAGATTGACCTGTGCCAGATACGCCGCGGCACGCTCGCTGATATCGCGCCGCCGTGCCGTCATCTGCCAGAACACATGGCCGATGCGGTAACGCGACGCCACGGCCAGGCGCACGTTTTCCTGCGCCGACAGGCTGGGAAAGAGATTGGTCAGCTGGAACGCCCGGCCCAGCCCCCGGTCGGCGCGCGCCGGTGCGCCCAGCGCGGTCACATCTTCGCCCTGTACTAGCACGCTGCCGCTGGTGGCGCGCAACTGGCCGGAAATCAGGTTGAACCAGGTCGTTTTGCCTGCGCCATTCGGACCGACAATGGCTGTCAGAGTGCCCCCATGAAATGCACAGGACACGTGGTCCACGGCCGTATGGCCACCGAAGCGGATGGTCAGGCCACGGGTTTCCAGAACGGGAACTGCTGGGCTTGCGCCGTGACTGCGGGTCATGTTGAAGCTCCCCTGAATACCAAATCAGCGAGCGTTGCGCACCGGAATCTTCATTTCCTCCAGCGGAATCTCACGTATCAGCACCGGCACCCCGGCCGTTACCGCACGGTCGGCAAACCAGTCCTTGCGTTCTTCGCGCTGGATGCGGAAGTGATACATGGATTGCAGCGCCTGATGGTCTTCCGGACGGATCAGCATCTCGCCTTTGGGCGTATCGAAGCGCAGTCCCGAAAAGGCCTTCAAGAGATCCTCGGTATCACTGGAACCCCCACTTTTCTGCAAGGCGGCAACAATCGCCATGGCCTGAGCGAAACCCTGCGTCGTAAAGAAGTCCGGTGCGGCCTGGTAGCGCTTGAAGTGCTCGGCGACAAACCAATCGTTGATCGGGTTGTCGGGAGATTCAAAGTAATAGAAACCCGCGCCTTCCATGCCTTCCAGGTCGGCATACGACACCAATGCCGGCAGGATGTTGCCGCCGGCCGCCAGCCGGATGCCATGGCGCTCCGGTTGCAGATCCTGGATGCGGGCCAGCGGGCTGGTCGCGCCGGCCCAGATGGCGAAGATGAATTTTCCTGCGCTGCAATCCGTGCGATCACGCAGGGCCCCGAACAAACGTTGCGCCGCAGCAGTAAAATCGGTCGCGTCAGTCGGCAGGTATTCCTCATGCACCAATTTGCCGCCGGTAGGTTCCAGGGCTTCGCGGTACGCAGCCACGCCATCCCTGCCAAACGCATAATCCTGGGCGATGGTAGCCACACAAACGCCAGGCTTGCCCAACGCCACGGCGTTGGAGACAGCATCCTGCGAAGAATTGCGCCCGACACGGACCACATAACGGTTCCAGGCCGCCCCGGTAATGGCATCGGCGACCCCTTCGGGCATGATCACCCGTTCATATTCTTCAGCGATGGGAAGGGTCGCCAGTGCCACACCGGAGGCCACGGGGCCGACGACAATATGGGCGTCATCCTCGGCATAGGCCTCCTCCACCAGCGTACGGGCACGCGCCGGGTCGCCCTGGCTATCCTTGCTGCTGAGGACAATCTGCCGGCCAGCCGTTTCCATGCTGCCCTGCGTGGCATACTCGAAGCCCATCTTCATGCCGGTGCTGAGTTGTTGGGCATAAGCCGATAATGGGCCGGTAAAGTCGGTAACATGGACCACGCGAAAGGGATCGGCGGCCCAGGCACTGCCGTTCAGAACGAAAGCCCCCAGCAGTAGCGCGGCACGACAGGACAGGCGTTTCATGGCGAATCTCCTCGGTGGACTATCCGGTGCCGGCTGACAATTCTGCCCAGCCTGCGGCAAACAAGAAAAACATGAATAAGTAGTCATGTTTATTTTGAATGACTTATCTTTTTTGCATTCCATCATGCGAAGAGCGACTTAATCTACAAGGGAAAACGCCAATGTTTTGCCATATGAACGCAGCTTGACTCCTGATTGAACAAGCTTTAGCTTTTATGACTACCGATTCATGTTTCATATTTAAAGACCGATACATGGCCGACTCATCCCCTCAGCCTGAAGATACCCAGGCAGCTTCCACGGTGCGGGAATCCCCAGGCACCCCGAAAACGGCGCGAGGTGCCCGCACTCGCGCGCAGATCCTGCGCGCAGCGGAATCGACCATAGGTACGCTGGGCTATCACCGCGCCGGCATCAGCGATATCACCCGTGCCGCCGGCGTGGCGCAAGGAACGCTGTACTGCTATTTCTCCGGCAAGGAAGAAATCCTGCGGGAACTGGTGCGCGATATGGGCCGTGAAGTTCGCGCCCATCTTGCCGCCGAGACACTGCATGCCAGGGATCGCCTGGAAGCCGAGGAAAAAGGCCTGCATGCCTTCCTGAAATACCTGATGGAACACCCTTCGCTATACCGGGTGCTGCAGGAGGCGCAATCCGTCGACGAATCCATCTATCGCGAATATTACGAATCCTTCGGCCGCGGCTATGTCCGGCTACTGTCCGATGCCACACGCAAGGGAGAAATCCGCCCCGGCAACGACGAGATACGAGTCTGGGCGCTGATGGGCATGGCCCATTTCCTCGGCTTGCGATATTCCATCTGGAAGCAGGACATGCCATTTGAAGCCATTGTAGAAACCATGAGCGGCATGTTCCGCCACGGACTCGCGCTGGACCGCAAGGAGAAACCATGAGCCAGGAACTGGTACTGACCAGAATCCATGCCGGCATCGCTGAGATCCGGCTGAATCGTCCCAACCGGCACAATGCACTGGTGCCCGCGCTGCTGGATGCCTTACTGAAGGCCCTGGACGATGTGCGCGCCGACGAACCGCGCGCCGTCGTGCTGGCGGCCCAGGGCCGTTCGTTTTCCAGCGGGGGCGATGTGGCCGGCTTCAGCAGCGTGCCTCGACCGGAGCGCCGCGCCTATGCGCGGCATGTCGTGGGTGCGCTCAATGAGGTCATCCTGACGCTGTTGCAACTGCCCTGCCCCACCATCGCGGCGGTACAAGGCCTGGTCACCGGTGGTTCCGCCGGCCTGGTGCTGGCTTGCGACCTCGCGGTGGGCGGGCCCGACACCTCTTTCGCCCCCTGGTACACGGCCGTGGGTTTCAGCCCGGATGGCGGCTGGACCACCTTGATGCCCGAGCGCATCGGCCGTGCCCGCGCCCTCTCCGTACAGTTGCTCAATGAGCGCCTGGAAGCGCCGGAAGCCGCCAGGCTGGGCCTGCTGCACCAGATGGCGCCGGATACCGAAAGCGTCCTGCCTCTGGCGCACCAGATTGCCACGCGCATGGCTGCCGGCCGCCCCGGCAGCGTGCGCCACACGCTCGAACAGGTGCGCCCGGACCCGCAAACCGTCGCCGCTGGCCTGGCGCGCGAGCTGCAACATTTCCTGGAACAGATTGATACCGATGAAGCCGCACGCGGCATGCAGGAATTCCTGGGCCTGAAACGCCGCTGAGCCGCCAGGCAAGGCATACGGCCCGTCCTGCAAAACGAGGAGACACCCCATGCTGTGGAAAAAACGTGTGCGACTGTACCGCTGGCGCGTCCTGATATTCGGCGCCCTGCTGCTGCCCGGCCTGCCGGCTCACGCCTTCCAGACTTTCGCCGATGAAGACCGCAGCGCCGATCTGCTCGGCGAGAGCGCGCATCAGCGCTACCAGTTCAACACCCCGACGACCGTCACCTACGACCCCGACACGCTGGGCAGCAACCCGGCCGAGGCACGCATCTATGTGGCTGACATGGGTAACCACCGTATCCAGGTGCTGGACCTGAGCGGTCGCAGCATCGGCACGCTGGACGACGCCGATACCCTGCTCGCCAGCGACAGCCCCGCCAGCAGCGTGCCCGGCATACAGGCGCCACTGGGCATCGCCTTTCTTTCGCGCAGCGAAGCCGAGGACGAACGCCTGGCTGGCCTGTATGTCAATGACGTAGGCCGCCACCAGATCCTCTTTTTCCGTACGGTGGCCGATAACGCCGACACCTTCCAGTATGTCACCGCGTTCGGCACGCCGGGCAGCGGCGCTGGCGATGCCCTGCAGATGCCGCGCAACGTGGTGATCACGCCGCAAGGCTATATGGTGGTTTCCGACGAGTTCAATCATCGTATCAAGGTCTTCCGCCTCGACCCGGACCAGGGTTACCAGGCCACCCTGCTGCAGACACTGGGCTGGCAGGACGCCAGCGGCCACCCTGCGGGTGCCGGCCCCATCATCCGGGGCACGGACCGCGACTACGGCACGCCGTCGTCCAATTACGACGACTACGCCGCCGCGCCGGAAAAGCGCGACGGCTTCCGCATTCCGCAAGGGCTGACTTACTACCGTGCGCCGTCCGGCGCCACCTATATCTACGTGGCGGACAACGGCAACAACCGCGTCAAGATTTACCATTTGGATGCCGCCAGCGGCCAGCTGACCCTGCTGGACATGATCGGCCGGCTGCGCGACGCCGGCAATGCGGTCGACCACCTGAAACGGCCCCGCGGCGTGCGTACGGATGCCCAAGGCAACCTGTATATCGCCGATACCTACAATGGCCGCATCCTGCGGCTGCCGAACCTGGCCCAGCCCGGCGAGGCCCATGCCGTGCGCTACCGTGCCAGCGGCGCCGACGATGCCCGCGCCACCTGGGTATACGGCCACCTTGGCATTCACCAGGTGGAAATGCGCAGCCCAAGCGCCGCCGCCAACGAAGACGCGGCTTTCCAGCTGCCCAATGATCTCGTGCCGCTGGTCCGTCCCGATGGCAGCATCCAGCGCGAAAACATCTGGTCCTGGGGCATGCTGTACACCAATGCACGCGTGCACCTGGTCAGCGACAGCGGCAATAACCGGATCAAGAAATGCTGGACCAATGATGCCGGCACCAGCCTGCTGCGCTGCTCGGTCTCGCGTGGCGTGGGCACAGTGGCGGATAACGAATTCTGGGGCTATCCGCGCACCCTGCCCGGCCAGCTTCATTCCGCCAGCGGCATGGCCTGGCTGCCGTCCAGCCAGCGCCTGCTGGTCAGCGATACGCCGAACTCACGCATCAACATCTATAACGCCGCCGGGGTCTACCAGGGCCGTTTCACTGGCACCGATATCAGCCTGGGCGTTACCGGCATCGGCAGCTTCCGCGACCCGGTCTTTGGCGATGCCGTGGCGGTGCTGGTCGGCGCCGACCTCACCCTGCCCTGGCCCTACAGCGGCAACAGCAGCCTGCGCATCTACGACGCCGGCGGCTCCCTGCGCCATATATTCAACCTCAATACCCGCACGACCGGCCTGGGCGTCCCGGCCATCGGCCTGAGCAACGGCAACTACCCGGTCTCGGTCTCCGTCCGGCCCCAGACTGCCACCGGCCGCCAGCACGCCATTTACATCAGCAGCTTTTCCAATCTGGTCTGGCGTTTCGATTACAACGCTTCCAGCGGCAGCCTGACGCGCATCTGGCACAGCGGCGGCGCCGACAGCGCCAAGGGCAACGACCTGGGCGCGAGCTGGAACCTGGGCCCGGCGTTCTACGAGCAGGGCCAGCCTGGCAGCTTCGACCAGATTGGCAGCGTGCTGGCTCTTGGTGACCGCGTCTATGTGACCGACCGCCGCAACCAGCGCATACAGGCGCTGGCCCCCGCCACCGGCGCTCTCATCGGGCAGGTCGGCATCGGTGGCGGCACCTATGACCATCCCTCCAGCCTGGACCCGCAACGCTTCTTCCTGCCTGCCGGACTGGCCCACGATGCCACCCGCGACGCCTTGCTCGTGGCGGACGGCTTCAACATGGTGGCACGCGCCTGGCACAACCCGGATGGCGTCTCGCCCGACGGCAACGGCCTGATCTCGCCCGCCTACCTGGGCCACTGGCTCAACCCCGCGCTGGGCACCCGCGCCGGCGGCATGTTCGATACCGAACTGATCACCTCGGGCGGCGACGCCGTCTATGTGTTCTCCCTGATCAGCAACCGCATCACGCGCTTCGACTGGAACGAACTGCAGCCTTGAACACGGGGCGGCTCCTGCCATGCAGGCCGCCCGGCCCTTTCATCCATTCCCCGGAATACGCATGAACATGTTCGACTTGACTGCCCGGCGCGCCCGCCTGGGCCCGGACCGGCTGGCGCTGGAAGATCTGGCCGACGGCACGCGCTACACCTATCGCGAACTCAATGAACGTGCTGCCCGTTTTGCGGCTGCCGCCGTGGAACACTGGCGCCTGTCGCCAGGCGCGCGCGTGGCCTGGCTGGGCCATAACCGCGCCGAATTTTTTGCCATGCTGTTCGGCTGCGCCAAGGCTGGGCTGATACTGGTGCCGCTCAACTGGCGCCTGGCGGTGCCGGAACTGGAAGTCCTGCTGCAGGATTGCCAGCCGGAGGTGCTGATCCATGGCGGTGAATTCACTGCCGTCGCCATCCAGCTGGCAGCGCGCCACCCGGCGCCGCTGACCCTGGTCAGCCTGGATGGCGCTGCTGGCGCCGCCACCGATGCTGCCGCCAATGCCCGCGACTACGCCGCCGACCTGGCCGCCGTCACCCCGGGCCCGCACCCCCATGCCGACCGCGATCCCGACAGCCCCTGGTACCTGCTCTATACCTCGGGCACCACCAGCCGTCCCAAGGGCGTGATCCAGACCTTCCGCATGATGATGGCCAACTACCTGAACATCGGGCTGGCCGTCCGTCTGAGCGCGGATGACGTCCTGCTTAACGTGCTGCCGGTATTCCACACGGCCGGCATCAATCTGTATTCCTCCGGTGTGCTGATGCTGGGCGGCACGGTCCTGGTGCAGCGCAGCTTCGATGCCGGACAGGCACTGGAGATACTGAGCCAGCACGCCACCCTGTTCTTCGGGGTCCCCGCCATTTACCAGGCCCTGCTGGCCCATCCCGGCTTCGACGCCACGCGCCTGCAACGTGTGCGCTCCTGGAGCTGCGGCGGCGCGGCCATGCCGGCTGCCGTCTCGCAACGCTATGCCGACGCGGGCATTCTGGTGCGTACCGGCATGGGCATGACCGAAGCAGGACCGACCGTCTTCCTGCTGGATGAAGATCAGGTCCTGCGCAAACCCGGCGCAGCGGGCAGACCGCAACTGGTCACCGAAGTGCGCATCGTCGACCGTAACGGCCGCGATGTCGAGCCGGGCGAGGCCGGCGAACTGCTGGTGCGCGGCCCCGGCGTCACGCCCGGTTACTGGCAACGGCCCGATGCCACGGCGGAAACCATGCTGGAAGGCGGCTGGCTGCGTACGGGCGACGTGGCGCGCTGCGACGAAGACGGCGACTACACCATTGTCGACCGCTGGAAAGACATGTTCATTTCCGGCGGTGAGAACGTGTACCCCGCCGAAGTCGAAGCCGTGCTGCTGCAGCATCCTGCCGTCGCCGAAGTGGCCGTTGTCGGCATGGCCGACGAACGCTGGGGCGAGGTCGGCCATGCCAGCGTCGTTATCGCCGACGGCGCCGACACGCCGGACGCCGAAGCGCTACGGCGGTTTTGCCGCGAACGCCTGGCCGGCTACAAAGTGCCGAAAGTCTTCCAGGTCCGCGAAGCACTGCCCCGCAACGCAATGGGCAAAGTTATCAAACAGGAGCTGCGCGATGCCGCCCGTCACTGACCTTGCCACCATCGTCCATCCCTTTGTCCTGACGCAGCAGGATTTCAACCGCTTCGCCGACCTGAGCGGCGACCATAATCCCATCCACGTAGACCCCGCGTTCTCTGCCCGCACGCCCTTCGGCGGCACGGTCTCGCATGGCATGCTGCTGTTCAGCCGCCTGCGCGGGCTGCTGGCCCGGCACTATCCCGGCCAGGCTTTGGCGAACCAGACCCTGATGTTTGCTGCACCCTGCTATGCCGACGAACCCCTGACCCTGGCCCTGACGCCGGCCCCTGGGCCCGACGGCGCGGACATTGCACTGCAGGCGGAGGTCCGCAAGGCAGACGGCCGTCTGGGGCTGAGCGGCACCTGTACCCTGCGCGCAGCGGCTGACGCAAACGCCGCGCCAGCCTTGCCGGCAGACAGCAGCACGCCTTTGCAGGCCCCGCCGCCCCTCCCTTCCAGCGCGGCGCCTGCCGCAGGCCTGTCACGCTACCTGGACTTGCGCCCGGGCGACAAAGCCAGCCTGGAACGCTGCTACACCCAGACAGACATTGCCAACTGGACCGCACTCGCGGACTACCCCGGCCTGCCTGCCACGCTGCCCGAACCATTGATCCCCGCACTGTTTTCCTGCCTGCTGGGCGAAGAACTGCCCGGCCATGGCACCAACTACCTGAAACAATCGCTGCAGTTCCTGGCGCCAGCCCGGGCCAGCGAACTGCTGACGGCCAGTGTAGAGATCAACCGCCTGCGCGCCGACAAGGCGCTCGTCAATCTGCGCACCCGCTGCACCGGCGCCGACGGACGCCTGCTATGTCACGGCGAAGCGCTCGTCCTGTTTCGCCAATGACCCATCTGCCCCCAGCCATCGCCGACCTCATCCGTCCTGATACTGTCTTGAAGAGCACGCCGCCCCCCGCACTGGCCACCTGGCTGGCACAAGCCAATCGCGCAGCGACACAGGCGCGCGAACGCGGCCTGCCCGACAGCCCTCAGGCGGCCCGTGACGGCCTGGCTTCCATGACCCGCCGTTTTTGCGGCACGGGCCCGGCCATGGCCTGGGAACGCGACATCACAGCAGGCCCGGAAAACACGCCGGTGCGACTCTACGACCCGGTTCCCGACCTCCCCAAGCCGGTCTGCGTCTACCTGCATGGCGGCGGCCATATGGCGGGCAGCGTGGCGGTCTACGACCCGATCTGTCGCCGCCTTGCCGCCGCCGGCAATTGCCTGGTGGCTGCGGTGGACTACCGGCTGGCGCCCGAATATCCCTACCCGGACGGACTGACCGACTGCCTGGGCGTGCTCGTACACCTGCAGGAGGCGCTGGACGCGGCGGGCTGCCTCACAAACGGCCATCTGTCCCTGGCGGGCGACTCCGGCGGCGGCGCGCTGGCCGCCACCCTGGCGTCACTGCTGCGCAGGCATCAGAGCCTGCGGCTGGACCGCCTGCTGCTGGTTTATCCGAGCCTGGATTACACCCTGCCGGCCTACCCTTCACTACAGGAAAACGGCACCGGCTATTTGCTGGAAACCAGCAAGATACGCTGGTACTTCGATCACTATTTCCAGCAAGGCGAAGACCGCCGCCAGGCTTCGCCGCTCTACATGGGCATGGATGGCCTGCCGCCCACGCTGGTCATCACCGCAGGCCTGTGCCCGCTGCGCGACGAAGGCCTGGCCTACCTGCAGCAGCTGCGGCAACACGGCATCCCATGCCAGCACCTGCATTTGCCAGACATGATCCATGCCTGCCTCAATCTGCATGAACTGGTGCCCGAGGCCTGCGAGCGCATTTATCAAACCATGACAGACTTCATGCACGCCTGAGCCTTGGCAGGCCAGGGAAATCGCCGATAATAGCCCTGCCGTCCGGCGCCCAATTTCCCGCCCTGCCAGGATGGCTGTGGCGGGCCAGCCCTTTCCCATCCATGAATCTGAACCGACTCCCCCTGTTCCTCGCCCTGGGCACTGCCATGCTGGCCGCCTGTACGACCCAGGAAAAGCAACTCGTCAAAGAGCTGGAAGATCTGCCCGGCGTCACCTGCGATATCGCCGCGGACGGTTCGCAAACCAATTGCCGCCCGGACAGCCTCAAGGCGACCGAAGGCCCCTGAGCCGGCTACCGCAGGGCCAGGCCCTTACTGGAAGTCACGGCTACGGGTTTCCAGCCCGCCCAGCAAGGGGCTCAGGTCCTCCGCACGTCCCAGGACCAGATGGCAGACCCCTTCGTGCGACTGCCAGACGCCATGCACGGCCAATAATTGCGCGCCGAGCAGGATGGCCCGCTGGCGTTCCAGCCATTCCGGCCGCACGATGACATTGACGCTGCCGGTTTCATCTTCCAGCGTCACGAACATCACGCCCTTGGCCGTCCCTGGACGCTGCCGGCCCACCACGATGCCGCAAGCCCGCACCAGGCGGCCATGTTCCAACCCGCGCAACTGGGCAGCCGTCATCAGTCGCCTGGCCTGCAATTCGGCTCGCAACAGGCGCAGGGGATGCGGCCCCAGGCTCAGGCCCAGGTGGCGATAATCCGCCAGCACCTCCGCCCCCGCACTCATGGGCGCAAACAAGGGCAATTGCTCAGCCTGCCGTGGCACACCGGCCAGCAGGCCGGTTTCCACCCTGGCGCCACCGGCTTCCCAAAGCGCAGTGCGGCGGTTGCCGTGCCATGCCGCCAGAGCGCCGCATGCGGCCAGCGCCTGCAATTCCGCCCGCCCCAGCAGCGCCCGCTGCGCGACATCCTGGATATCCGTGAATGGCCGCTGCGCTCGCGCTGCCAGCAGCCGCTGCGCCGCCTCCTGTGATAGCCCCTTGACCCGCGACAGCCCCAGGCGCACGGCCGGACGCTCGCCGGCTGGCGTCAGCACCGTTTCCCAGGCGCTATCGCACACCGATACCGGCCATACCTGCACGCCATGCCGGCGCGCATCCTGCACCAGGATGGACGGGGAGTAGAACCCCATGGGCTGGCTGTTCAACAAGGCTGCCAGAAAAGCCTCGGGCTCATGGCACTTGAGCCAGGCGCTGGCATAGGCCAGCAACGCAAAGCTGGCGGCGTGGCTTTCCGGAAAACCATATTCGCCGAAGCCCTGCATCTGCCGGAAAATCTGCTCCGCGAATTCAGCGCTATAGCCACGCGCCGTCATGCCGGTCAGTATCTTTTCATGAAAACCGCCCAGGCCGCCACGCCGACGCCAGGCCGCCATGGAACGCCGCAGATTGTCGGCCTCGCCATCGGTGAAACCGGCCGCCAGCATGGCAATCTGCATCACCTGTTCCTGGAAGATAGGCACGCCCAGTGTGCGCAGCAAGGCCTGTTCGACCTCCGGGCCGGGGCTGCTGCTGTCCTCCAGCTTCTGGCGGCGCCGCAGATAAGGATGAACCATGCCGCCCTGGATCGGCCCGGGCCGGACAATCGCAACCTGTATCACCAGATCGTAGTAGGTCCTGGGCCGCAAGCGCGGCAGCATGCTCATCTGCGCCCGCGATTCGATCTGGAACACACCCACGGTATCGGCCGCGCAGATCATGTCATAGGTGGCCGCGTCTTCCGGCAGGATATCCTGCATGCTCCAGTGCCGGCCACGACGCCACCCCACCCACTCCAGCGCGCGGCGCAGGACGCTCAGCATCCCCAGCGCCAGGACATCCACCTTGAGCAGCCCCAGCGCGTCCAGATCGTCCTTGTCCCACTGCACCACGCTGCGGCCTTCCATGGCTGCATTTTCCACCGGCACCAGGCGCACCAGACGGTCGCGCGCAATCACGAAGCCGCCTGGGTGCTGCGAAAGATGCCGGGGAAACCCCAGCAGGGTTTCGACCAGCACGCGCCACTGGCGCGCGACCGGCGCATCCGCCTGCAAGCCGGCATCCTGCATGCGTTCAGCCAGGCGGGCGCGCCCGTCCCAATGGCGATAGACCGCGCACACCTGGTCGATGATGCCAGGGTCCACGCCCAGCGCCCGGCCAGTATCGCGCAGCGCGCTGCGCATGCGGTAGGTGATGACCACAGCCGCCAGCGCAGCGCGGTCCCGTCCATAGCGTTCGTAGATGTACTGGATGACTTCCTCGCGCCGCTGATGTTCGAAGTCCACGTCGATGTCTGGCGGTTCGCCGCGCTCCTTGCTGATGAAGCGGGCAAACAGCAAATTGCCGTTCACCGGATCAACTTCGGTGATGCCCAGGCAGAAGCACACGGCGCTGTTGGCGGCAGAACCGCGCCCCTGGCAAAGAATGCCCTGCCGGCGCGCATAGCGGACAATGTCATAGACCGTCAGGAAATAGGCCTCGTAACCCATCTCCACGATCAGGCCCAGCTCTTTTTCCACCAGGGCCAGCACTTTTTCCGGCACGCCGTCTGGAAAGCGCCGCCGGGCGCCTGCCATGGCCTCCTGCCGCAGATACGTGCCTGGCGTATGGCCGGGCGGGCAGATTTCCTCCGGGTAGGCGTAGCGCACTTCATCCATGCGGAAACGGCAACGTGCCGCCAGGCGCCCGGTTTCAGCCAGCCATTCCGGCCGATACAGGGCTGCCAGCTGCAGGCGGCTGCGCAGATGGCGCTCGGCATTGGACAGCCGCGCCAGGCCGCACGCCTCCACCGTCTGCCCGGTGCGGATCGCCAGCAAGGTATCGTGCAGCGGCTTGCGGGAGCGCACATGCATTTCCGCCTGGCCGATGGCCACCACGGGCAGGCCGGCTGCCGCCGCCGCAGCGGCAACACATTGCGCGTGCGCGGCATCCCGACCACGCCTGTGCAAGGCTATGCCGGCCCAGGCGCGCCCGGCAAATACCCGTGCCATCCAGGCGGCCTGCGCCTGCACTTCCGGCAACGGCGCCGCGTATTCAGGCAGCAGCAGGGTAAGGCACCCTGGCAGGCCCAGCAGGTGCCGCCATGGCAGCGGATGCGCGGCTGCGGCATCCGGCAACGCGCCCTCCGCCCCGGCATCCTGTGCGGCCGCTACAGCCAGCACTGCTGGTTCATCCGGGTCCAGGTCCGAATCATAGAGCCTGTAGCTGCCCTTGGCGCCACGCTGCCGCGTCAGGGTAATCAGTTCGCACAGGTTGCCATAGCCTGCCAGGGACTCAGCCAGGGCAACGAACGCCAGCCGGCGCGTGCCATCGGCCCGGCTCAGCACAAAGGACGCCCCCACCAGCAGCGGCAGGCCCTGCCGCCCGGCTTCGACATGTGCCTTCACGATACCCGCCACGGAGCACTCATCCGTCAGCGCCAGCCCGGCGTACCCCAGTTCCGCCGCCCGCGCCACCAGTTCCTCCGGGTGCGAGGCGCCGCGCAGGAAGCTGTAATTGCTCAGGCAGCACAATTCCGCGTAGGCAGGCAAGGCGGACAAGCCAGCGGCGTCGCTCATGCGTAGACGCCGTGCAGGAACCAGGCCATGTCCATGCCGGGCAGGCCCGCCTGCCGTTGCCGGTATACCCAGTAGCGCACGCCGCTGGCTTCATGCTCGGCAATGAAATAATCCCGAGCCACACCGCCATCCCACCAGCCGTCCTCGATACGTTCCGGCCCCGCCAGCAGGCGCAGCACGGCGCCGGCATGAACGGGCTGCTCGCCCGCCATAGGTAGCAATTGTGCGGTTTCCAGCAGCCAGAAAGGCCGCTGCGCACGGTCCGGCAACATTGCCGCCCCGGCCGCCAGCCCGCCATCCGCCCCTGAACCCGCTGGCGGCCCGCCCACCTGCCCCTGGCAGGGCAGCCAGCGGCAGGCCCGCTCCGGACGGTGATCCGCCACCGGGCTGGCCCGCAGGATATTTCCGGCCCCCAGACGGGCCGCCAGCACGTCCTGTAGCGCCGCCGCATCTCCTGCCGCGCCTGGCTCCGCCAGCAGATTGCCGGTCCCGCCCGGACGCGCCTGACAGGCCAGCACCTCCAGCGTCACCGCATTGACCGGCGCAGCCAGCTGGCTGCGTGCCAGGCGCTCGGCCAGCAGACGCAGCAGGTGTTCGGGCTCCCAGGCCGGCTGCGCCAGTTTCAGGTCGAAATGCGTGCGCGGGCCGGCCTGCTGGCGTCTTTCATGATGCAGGCTCCAGCGCAATTCCGTTACTGCCTGCTGGCGCACATCCAGCCAGGCCTGCAATTGCACCAGCAACCGCCGGGCCAGCCAGCACAAGGCATCATGCCGCTCCACCGCGAACAGGCTGAGGACCTGGCTGCGGAAATGTTCCGGCGGCCGGACCCACTCATGCCATTCCCCCTGCACGCCATAGGCCTGGTCCAGCTGCGCCAGCAAGGTATCGGCCTGACGCTGGCGCAGGCCATCGCGCGGCAGGCGGCGCACCGCCCCTAGCGTCCGGCAACCCAGGCTTTCCAGCCAGGACAGATGGGGGCCGGCGCCATCGAGCAAGGCCAGCGGCAAGCCATCCAGGCCCATGGCCAAGCGGGATGGCCGCAGGATACGGCGCCTGGCTGCCTGCCCGGCCCGCGCCAGCAGCCAGGCGCCGCTGGCACTGGGCGCAAGTGCCAGGCGCACGGCAACGCCCAATTGCCGCAGACTGTCACGCACCTGGGCGTACAGGCGCCGCAATCCGCCGAACAAGGCCAGGCTGGCCGAAATATCCAGCACCAGCGCATCGTCGCGCTTCCAGGCCAGCATGGGCGTGTACGGCAGCAAGGCCAGTTCCAGTTCCTCGCGCAACTGCTTTTCGCTGGCCAGGTCGCGATTCATGAAACAGGCCTCGGGGGCCAGCGCTCGCGCGCCCGCCTGGCGCATGCCCGGGCGCACGCCAGCCTGCCAGGCCTGCCCGCCACAGGCCCACACCTTGCCCTGATGCAGCACTATCAGCTGCGGATCAGGCGCGCTGTGGCGATAGGCATCCAGCCCGGGACGGACCAGATGCACGCCTAACCAGACCTGCATGGGATTCTTTCTCCAACAATGATGCCAATGGCATGCCCGCCTGGCCTGCCATTGGCAGCCTGACCGCCTGTGAGGCCCACCCGCCGCGCCGCTTGAGTATGCTGACCTGAAAGCTGCCGCCCTGCAGGGGCATCAAGGCCAGGCGCAAGGCAGCCGGCGACGGCTGGCAGGCCATGGACTGCGGCCGCAGCATGAAAAACAGCGAATGGCAGCCTTGCGCCGCCAGGTGCAGGCGATGCAGTTGGCGGTATTCGGCGGCCCCTTGCCACAACAGCAGCGCATCCAGCGCACTGCTGCGCAGGATCTGTTCCGCCGCCCACAGGGCATCGCCGTCCTGGCTGGCCTTGACCCACATCAGGCGCGCGATGTCTCCACCGCCCTGCTCCCAGGCGGCGGCCTGGGGTATATGCGGCGGGCGCACCAGCGCCACCGGCCGTTCTCCCGGCAGCAAGGCGGGCTGCAGCAATTGCCATTCCCCGCATCCCGTGTGCGGCAACAGGATTTCCACCAGGGCGCCACGCGGCCAGCCGCCTCCCGGCAACTGCGCCGAGAGTTCCGGCCAGCCGGTTGCCACGCAGGCTGGCTCGCGCGCCAACCCCTGTCCACCACGCCACACATCAGGATGCGGCAGCATGGCAGGCGGCAGGGGTTCTTGTCCGGCACCGGAAACAAGGGGGTGCACCGAAACGGAATCAGGGCACGGCGATGACATGATGGATGGCAGGAATATCTGAATGGCTGACGCTCTATTTTACTGTATAAATAAACAGTATTTTATCCTGCGTCAGTCGTTCCGTTCAGATCGGCATGCCAAGGCCGCAATCCATGTGCGAGACTGAGATGTATTACTATCGGGTTTTCCGCAATACAAAGATCCGCCCTCATCATGTCCAAATCCCGCAGCCGCCTGGCCGCAGCCATGCTGGCCACCAGCCTGCTGGCCGGTGTTCATGGCCTCGCCCAGGCCCACTCGCACGCCATCGAACAGACCCCCGCCCCCGGCAGTACCGTCAGCAATACGCCTGCCGCCGTTGCCATCGTCTTCGACGGCCGTGTCGAACTGCCTTTCAGCACCATCACCGTCACCGGCCCGGACGGCCAGTCCCTGGAAACCGGGAAGCTGTCCTATGCCTCCGATGACCGCAAAAGCCTGACTCTCCCCCTGCCCACGACACTGGCCCCCGGCCGCTATCAGGTCGAATGGAACGTCACGTCTGCCGATTCGCACAAGGTTTCGGGACAATACGACTTCACGCTGCAGCCCTGAGCGCGCCTCGTCGTGCTGGAACTGTTACCCATCCTGCTGCGCCAGCTGCATGTCGCAGGCCTGCTGCTGTGCTGCGGCACAGGTATCTATCTCGGCTTCCTGACAGCGCCCTCGCTGGCGCTTGAACTGTCACGCCCGGCGCGCCGCGTCTATGCGGCCTGTACGCTCCTGGCCTGTGCCGGGACCCTGCTCATGATTCCCCTGCAGGCCGGACGCATGGCCGGCAGCATGGCAGACATTCTGTCGCCAGATACCTGGCAAGCCGTCCTGCTGGCCACGCGCTACGGAGAGGCCTGGCAATGGCAGTTTTTCCTGCTGCCCGTCCTGTTGCTGGCCTGGCTGTATCGCAGGCAAGACCGGCAGCATCATCGCGCCATGGCCCTGGCCAGCGGCGCCATGCTGGCAGCACTGGCCGCCACCGGCCATGCCGCTGCCATGGACGGTGCCCTGGGCTGGCTGCATCGCGGCAACCAGACGCTGCATCTCTGGGCCATTGCCTACTGGGCCGGCGGCCTGCCATGGGTTCTGGTGCAGTTGCGCCGCCTGGCACATCATCCCGATGGCGCCATCATCCAGACCCTGGTGCGCTACTCCCGCCTGGGGCACTGGGCCGTGGCCATTGCCATCCTGAGCGGCCTGGGCAATCTCTTCCTCATCCTGGGGCCATGGCCCTGGAATTGGGCGACACTCTATATGCGTCTGATGGAAACCAAGTTCCTGGCCGTGGCTGCCATGGTGGCGCTGGCGCTGTTCAACCGCTATGTCCTCGTGCCGCGCATGCGCAACCAGCCGCAGGCCTTGCAGGCCATGGCGAAGAATACGCGTTTTGAAGTCATTTTTGCCGCCGGCATCGTCATCCTGATCGGCGTGATCGGCACCCTGTCCCCGACCTGAAGGCAATCTCCAGCTGCCTCCCGCTGCCGGCGACGGCTACTGCATCATCCCCAACAGCCCGTGAAGCACTCCGGCCCAAGGGCCGGAGCTTCTCCGCCACCATACGGGAACGCCTGCGGCACCACAGGGATGATGCTTCGATGGCCTGCCGCAGCATTCGGTTTTACTGGTTCTTCCTGACCCAGGCTGCGAAGTGGTTGACCCAGTTCTGCAGGAAATCCTTGCTGCCAGCACCAATGCCGCCATCCGCATCGAAGAAGCCTTCCTTCGCGTGCAGGAAGGCCTCAGGCTGCTGCAAGGTAGGCATATCCAGGAATACCAGCACATTGCGCAGGTGCTGCTGCGCCAGAGCGGTGCCAATGGCACCGATGGAAATGCCAATCACGCCAGCAGGCTTGCCGCCCCAGGCATTCTTGCCATAAGGACGCGACCCCTGGTCCAGCGCATTCTTCAGCACGCCCGGAATGGAACGGTTGTATTCCGGCGTGACGAACAGAACGCCCTGGGCCGACTGTATCTTTTCCTTGAATTTCAGGACCACTTCCGGCGTATTGGCGTCGTCATCCTGGTTGTAGAGCGGCAGATTGCCGATTTCCACCTGTTCGAAAACCAGGTCCGGCGGTGCCAGGCGCGCCAGCGCGTTGGCCAGTTGCCGGTTGAACGAATCCTTGCGCAGACTACCCACGACAACAGCAATGCGGAATTGACTCATGATGCCCATCCTGTAGTGAGGAAACGTGGTGAGGAACTGAGTTTTCATTCCAGCACGAAGCCTCATGACACACAAGGGGGATGGCAGATCCATATCAAACCCCTGGCATTTTTGTCTTGGGGCCGCCCCAAGACAAAAATGCCCTCCGAGGGTACAGCAAGCCGAAGGCGCAGCGTGGAAGCGCTTGCGCCATCCCCGAGCCGCCCCGCCGCGCATGCCATACCCGGGACAGCAGAAAATATACAATCTATATATAATTCAATAACAAATTATATATTCTCTATCGGCAGCACCACCTGAGCTGCCCGCGTCCCCGTTTTCCCCTACGTTTCAAACAGGAGTCCCATCCATGCAAGTCCTCAATGACGCCATGAAAGCCATGCTGGCCAAACAGCTTCCGATCCAGTCCACCGTCAGCAAGGATGGCCTGCCGGATATCGGCCCCAAGCGTTCACTGCGTGCCTATGACGACCAGACCTTGATCTACAACGAAAATACCGGCGGCCAGACGCTGCGCAATATCCTCGACGGCTCGAAAATGGCCATTGCCGTCATCGACCGCGAAGCCCTGGACGGCTACCGCTTCGTTGGCACGCCGGAAGTCTTCAGCGAAGGCCAGCCTTTCGACGACGCCGTGGCATTCGCCAGCCAGAACGGCATGAAGACGCCCAAATTCGCCGTCCTGGTCCATCTCGACGCCATCTACACGCTGCGCTCCGGCCCGGACGCCGGCAAGGCGCTGTAAAACAACGCGGCCACAATGACAAATGGCTATCGGCTGCCCCTCAACCGATAGCCATCCTGGCAACACGCCCAGGCAATCCGCCTGCCTGGCGCCTGTTGTCTGAACCCGCTGCCGCTCAGGCGACCTGGCGCTTATCAGGCTCCCGTCCGGCCTGTTGTTCATCCAGCGCTGCCACCATCTCGTGCAGGTCGCCGGACACCCGCTCGGCCTCCAGCAGCAGGCGCGACAGTTCCGCATAATTCAAATGCGGATACAGCTCCGCCAGCATCCCCACCCGCATCCAGTATTCGGCCTGCTGATTGATGGAGCGGCTGAATGCGCTGCTGGCGGTACGCAGCTGCTCATGCAGGGAATCGGAAATCTTGACCAGGCCCATGCCCGCCTCCGGAAATTAAATCATTCGATAACAGATCATAGATGATTTAACCAGCGGGCCTGTCTTCTGGCCTGTTCATGGCCTGTACGTCCCGGCCCCGCAAATACGCTTGCAGGAACTCCACGCAAACCCGCAGGCGTGCTGACGTTTCCAGCCGCGACGGATACACCGCCCACACAGCGGCCTGCTGGCGATACTCCGGCAACACCTGAACCAGCTGCCCCGCCTGCAGCAAAGGCCCTGCGTCCCAAGCCGACCGCAACGCGATGCCACAGCCATCCAGCGCCCACTGCATCACGATCTCGCCATTGTTGGACGATAGCGGCCCGCGCACCTTGATCGACTGCGTCTCGCGCCCGTTATCCAGGCGCCACACCCCGAACGGATGATCTCGCTCCTTGATCACCAGGCAATCATGCGCCGCCAGATCCGCCAGCGTCCGCGGCACGCCCCGGCGTGCCAGATACGCCGGCGCAGCACACAGCACCCGATGATTGTCTGCCAGGTGCCGTGCGATCAGATGCGGTGCAATCTCGTCGCCCACGCGGATATCCAGGTCGAACCCTTCCGAGGCAATATCCACCAGCCGGTCGAACACCTCGAAGCGCACCTGCAAGGCCGGATAGCGCGCCAGCAAGGCGGACAGGGCCGGCGCGACCACCCGCCGGCCGAAACCGAAACTGCTGCAGATGCGCAATGAACCTCGCGGCGTCTGCCGCGTCACGCCGATTTCCTCGACCAGATGGTCCATA
The DNA here is from genome assembly GCF_004216755.1 of Kerstersia gyiorum. Taxonomy (GTDB): domain Bacteria; phylum Pseudomonadota; class Gammaproteobacteria; order Burkholderiales; family Burkholderiaceae_B; genus Kerstersia; species Kerstersia gyiorum. Next base: position 430,483 of record NZ_SGWZ01000002.1, on the reverse strand, counting down.
TCATTGAGGATGCGCAGCGCCCAGTGGTAGACCCGCTCGCCCTCACCCGTCACCACAATACGCCGGGTCGTGCGATGGAACAGGCGTGTGCCCAACCGCGCTTCCAGCACCTGCACCCGCTTGGTCACATAGGAACGCGACACGCCCAGCTCTTGCGCTGCGCTGGTGAAGCTCGCCTTGCGCACAATGGCGCAAAACACCCGCAAATCTTCGGGGCTGGGATCATTGTTCATGATTCATGCACAAGGTTTTCTCTTTCGGTGGGATTATCCGAAGCCAAAGCGCTTGTAGCATACCTGGCATCCCTCGCAAAACAGGAAGGAGACACCCCATGGAACCCACTCATAAAATCGCCGTGCTGGCTGGCGACGGCATTGGCAAGGAAGTCATGCCCGAAGGCCTGCGCGTCCTGGAAGCTGCCGCCCGCCGCCATGGCCTGACCCTGCAGTTCGATCATTTCGAATGGGCCAGCTGCGACTACTACGAACGCACCGGCGCCATGATGCCCGACGACTGGAAAAGCCAGCTGCAGGGCCATGACGCGATTTACTTCGGCGCCGTCGGCTGGCCTGAAAGCGTGCCCGATCACATTTCCCTCTGGGGCTCGCTGCTGAAGTTCCGGCGTGAATTCGACCAGTACATCAACCTGCGGCCGGTACGCCTGTTCGAAGGCGTGCCGTGCCCGCTGGCAGGCCGCCAGGCCGGAGACATCGACTTCTTCGTCGTGCGCGAAAACACGGAAGGCGAATACACCAATCTGGGCGGCCGCCTGTTCGAAGGGACAGACCGCGAACTGGTTATCCAGGAGTCGGTCTTCACCCGCAAGGGCACCGACCGCGTCCTGCGCTACGCCTTCGAGCTGGCACGTTCGCGCGCCCGGCGCAGCCTGACCGTTGCCACCAAAAGCAATGGTATCGCCATCAGCATGCCTTGGTGGGACAGCCGCGCCGAAGCCATCGGCACGGAATATCCGGATATCGCCGTGGACAAGCAACACATCGACATCCTTTGCGCCCGCTTCGTCCTGCAGCCGCAGCGCTTCGATGTCGTGGTGGCATCAAACCTGTTCGGCGACATCCTCTCCGACCTGGGTCCGGCCTGCACCGGCACGATCGGCCTGGCGCCGTCCGCCAACCTGAATCCGGAGCGTGCTTTTCCCTCGCTGTTCGAACCGGTGCACGGATCTGCCCCGGACATCTACGGCCTGGGCATTGCCAACCCCATTGCCATGATCTGGTCGGGAGCGCTCATGCTGCAATTCCTGGGCCACCAGGCAGCACATGACGACATCCTGGCCGCCATCGAAGACTGCCTGCGTGACGGCCCCCGCACGCGTGACCTGGGCGGCCGGGCCAATACCGCCGAAGTCGGCCAGGCTATTGCCGCACGGGTGCTTGACCGAACGCCCCGCTAGCCGCCACACCACGCGCCGTGCGGCCCGGAAAGCACCAGGCCGCACGACACAGCTTCAACCACAAGGCCGCACCAGAATCTTGATCTCGTCGCGGCTTTGCAACTGCGCTTCAAAGCCATCTGTCACGGCATCTTCCAATGCCACAATACGAGTCACGACCTGAGAAAGATCCAGGCGGCCTTCTGCAATCCAGGCCAATAGGTCCGGATAGACCCCGCGATAGCCAACGCTGCTGGTAATGCTCAACTCCCGGTTGACCAGATCAAAACTGTCCAGCCTCACCTGGGGCACCAGCCCCACCAGCACCATTTCTCCGCCCTTGCACAGCACCTGCAACGCACCGTCGAAGGTCGCCTGGCTGCCTGCCGCCTCGAAACTGACCGGTGCCCCGGCGCCATCGGTGTGCGCCAGCACCACAGCGCGCACATCGTCATGGCGGGCATCCAGGGTCAGGTCGGCGCCCAACTGCCTTGCCAACGCCAGGCGAGCGGGCACGACATCGACGGCAATAATTTGCCCGGCCCCCTGCAGGCGCGCCATCATCACCAGCAACTGGCCGATGGCACCCAGCCCGAAGATCACGCAGGTATCCCCAGGCCGCAGACGGCTGCGCCTGACGGCATGCAGCGCCACGGCAGCGGGTTCCGCCACTGCGGCCTGCTCGAACGGTACCTCGTTCGGCAACTCATGCGCCATATAGGCTGGCACGACCGCCTGCTGGGCCATGCCGCCATCGCCCATCAATCCTGCAAACCCCATGGACACGCACAGGTTGTAGTCGCCCGCCAGGCAATGCGTGCAATGCCCGCAACGGTACTCCGGCTCTATCGTCACCCGTGCGCCGGGGCGCAGCGTGGTCACGTCGGCCGCGGTTTCCAATACCGTGCCGCAGAACTCGTGGCCGATAATGAGCGGCGCCTGGCGACCGGACAAGGGATGAGGCTGCACCACCGGAATGGAATGCGGGCCGTCGGCGTACTCGTGCAGGTCGCTGCCGCAAATACCGCAATAGGCGACTTCGATGCGCACTTCCCCGCGCTGCAATGGCCGCAGCGCCGTTTCCTGCAGGCGCAGGTCACGCGCCCCATGCCAGAACCATGCCTTCATGCCTGCCTCCCTTGGGTCATGTTTCCCGAAACCTGGCGCGCCAGCACCGCCGGTGCCGTTTCACGCAGGCCCAGCGCCAGCAACCCCGCGATCAGCGCGCCTGCCATCGAAATCCACATCACCACCGGCAGGCCGTACAGGTCGGCCGCCCGGCCAGCCGCCACCGGGGCCAGGAACCCGCCTATCAGTTCCCCTATGCCCATGATCAGGCCCAGCGCCGTCGCCATGGCCCCGCGCGGCACTGTCTCTGCCGGAATCGTGGCCATGAACAGCGTGAAGCAACCCAGGCCGGTATAGGTCAGCAACAGCAGCGCGCCCAGCGCCACTGCCGTCGGCGCATACAGGAATGCCAGCGGGCAGCAGGCGGCCACCAGCGAGAAGATGAACAGCGTCGGACGCCGGCCGATACGGTCGGAGATACCCGGCACGGCGAACCCCCAGATCACCCAGGCCAGGCCCAGGCAGCTCATCAATGCACTCATGGTGCCGGGGCTGAACTGCCGCACGTTCACCAGGAAAGTGGGCGCGAAGGAAATGATGTTGATGAACCAGGTCAGGAAAAAGCAGCTGATCAGGATGCAGAGAATGACATTGCGTTCACGCAGCACTCCCCATTGCGGCCCTGCCGGCAGCGCCGCTCGGTCTTGCGCCGCATCTGTCGTGGCGCCCGCCTCGTCTGGCCGGGCCGGGGCCGGCTCCTGCACATAGCGCCAGATGAGCCAGGCCACGATCAGGCCGGGAATGCAGGTCAGGTAGAACGCCGTGCGCCAGCCGAAGTTTTCCGCCAGCGCCACCATGACCGGCGGAGCGATCACCGCGCCCATCAGGCCGGCGGATGAGCCTTGCAGCAAGCCCATATTCAGGCCGCGCCGATGGGGCGAGGACGCCTGCGCCATCATGGTCTGCGACAGGGGCAGCACCGGGCCTTCGGTCAGCCCCATGCAGGCGCGGAACAACAGCAGGCTGACAAAGCCCGTCACCAGGCCGGACAGCGCGGAAAAAACAGAGAACAGCACGACCGATACGATCAGGATGGTCTTGCGCCGACCGCGCCTGTCCGTATAGGCCCCCATGAACGCCCCCGACACCGCCCAGGCCAGTGCCAGCACCGACGACAACATGCCCAGCTCGGTATTGCTCAGGCCCAGTTCGGCCGACACAAAGGGAAAAAGATAGGACAGGGCCAGCCTGTCGAAGAAAACGAAGCCGAAGGCCAGGAACAGCACCGCCAACAACCTGTTTTCGTAGGATGCCTCTTTGAATAGTCTCATGTCTCGCTCCAGCTGGCGGGCCTGCGCAATCCTGCGGGCGCTCACCTTATTCTTGTTTGGAGAAAAAGCACGCCGGCCCAGCATGGTCTGGCAGGCCGGCGCAGCACCCTGCCTAGCGGAACAGGGTATCGACGTAATCGGCGCCTATGCCGACCTTGTCGTAATGCTTGCGGCACATGTCGATGTAGCTGTGTACATCGAAATAGCCTTCCGGCTCGCCGTTCTCGTCCAGCCAGATCAGCGGCCCCTTAACGATGAAAAAGGCGCGCATGGGGTCTTCATGCTCATAGGCGACCAGCGTATGGCCCTCGCCCGGCGTTTCGTAGACAAAATCGCCGGCATGCGCCGTCCAGTCATGCTCCAGATAGCCCCACTTGCCCGAGATCGTGTAGGCGAACACCTCGTGCGGATGATAGTGACGGTTCACCAGGCCAGCTTCCTTGGCCATCAGGATGTCGCACCAGCGATTTTCCGACGGGGAAATCCACAGCGGGCGGGAGGAGACGGTATCCGTGAACGGCACGTACATGCGCTCGTCTTCGGTGGGGGCGTTCGAGATATAGACCTCGGGCTTGGCATCCGGCTGAAAACAGTTGGGAATGGGCTTGAGGCCGCGCCAGAATTCATTGGAAGGCAGCTCGGGCATGGAAGTCTCCTGTTCTTGTTGAAACGACAGGCCAATGTAGCAAGCGCCTCCCGCCGCCATTTGTCCAGAACGGACACGTCGGTTGCCCCGGGCGGACACAGCCGGAAGATAAGGGAAGATCAGGATCTCTCTGCGCGCTGCGGCTGCGTACACTAGCCGTTGCGGCCACCGGCCGGCCCACGACAACCAGAAGAAAAGGCCAGACTTGCGCCGCGCCTGCCCACCAGGTGCCGGACACCACTGCCAGCCGCACGGAGACATTCATGCAGCCAACTGCCGCCCACCCCGTCAGCCAGATATCAACCAATACCCTGCCGCCCAGCCAGAGGCTGGACTATTGGGAGTCCTATAACGCCTCCATGCTGGTCGGCCTGAAATGTTCGGCCTTTTCGGATGATGGCCTGCTGGCCACCCAGCGCAACCTGATGATGGGCGACATCCGTCTGGCGGAAATCCAGGCCAATGAACACGTGATCGAGCGCACGCCGCAGATGGTGCGCCGCCATCCCAAGGATTCGGTCTTCGCTTCGCTGATCCTGGAGAGCAACGCCTTTTTCTACCAGGGCAGCAGCTGCACGCAACTGGAACCGGGCGACCTGATCCTGTACGACACACGCCATGCCTACCTGTTCGGCTTCACCGGCAGCATGCGCCAGTTCCTGCTGGATACGCCCGCAGACTGGTTCTATCAGTCCTGTAGCCACTCCAGCCTCACGCGGCCGCTGCACGTCCCGGGCGGCAGCGGGCCCGGACGCGTGCTCAATGCGGCGCTGCGCCGCCTGGCCGCCGGCACCTTCGCCGAGCCTGCCAGCACCAGTGCAGACCAGATGCACCAGCAGGCCGGAGAACTGCTGCGCAGCCTGCTGGCTGGCGACACCGGCAACAGCAGCGCGCTGCGCGCCACCTATCTGCAGGCGGCGCGCAGCCATATCGACAGCCAGTTGGACGATCACACCCTGGATGCGGAACGGGTGGCGGGGGCGGCCGGCATCACGCTGCGCCACCTGAACCGGCTGCTGGAACCGGAAGGACGCACCGTATCGCAATTGATCCTGGAACGGCGCCTGGACCGCGCCGCCAGCCTGCTGCGACGCCGCGACATGCAACGCTACAGCATCGCGGAAATTTCCTGGCGCTGCGGCTTCTCCAGCCCGGCGCATTTCGCCCGCACCTTCCGCGCACGCCACGCACTCACGCCCACGCAAATGCGCGAGGCCGCACTGTCCGGTTAGGCCTCCGGTTCGGCGGCACAATCGTCCCAGGCGCCCCAGGGCAGCAGGCGGCCGCCGGTGGTCCGCGCCGCCAGCGCTACCCTCTGCCCCGCCTGCCGGGGCGGCTGCACGAGGCGCGCGACCAGATCCGGCCCGGCAGGCAAAATTCGCACGGTCGCGATCGTGGCCAGGTCGCCGTCCGGCTGCGCCAGCTGGGTCCAGGCAAGGATCTGCCCTTCAGCCACAGCCACATGGCGCCAGCCGGCCGCACCGCAAGCCGGGCAGCGCAGCCGTGCCGGATAAACCCGGTGGCCGCAAGCGCTGCATTCAAAAACCTGCAAAGCCCGGGTTTCCATCAAATCTCCTCCCTGCGCAACACCACCGCGTTAGCGCACATGCAGTAGCGCTGCTGCACCATGCCATAGCCGCTGGCCACCCCCAGCCGGGCCTGAGGCACCTGGCCCTGGCCGGCGCGGCCCAGCAACTGCCGCGCCACTTCCGCCAGGATGTGCATGCCACCCCCCGCCCCCGTTTGCCCGGCAGACAACTGTCCGCCTGCGGTATTGAAAGGCAACGCCCCGCTGGCCAGCCGCTGATGGATGAAATTCTTCAGCCCGTCGGCAGACGCCAGCCCCAGGTCCAGCATCTGGGCCAGCAACATCACCGGATAGTCGTCATAGACTCCGACCACGTCCATCTGCGCCGGCTGGCAGCCGGCTTCGGCCCAGAGATCCGATGCGAAGCCGGCTATGCCCGTCGCCAATCCATCGCCTTCGTGCCTGTCCTGGTTGTAGGACGCTCCCCCCGCCAGCAGGCGAACATGCACGCCCTGCGGTTGCGCCTGCAGCACCAGCGCTGTCGCACCGCTCACCACCGGCACGCAGTCCAGCCGGCCCAGCGGCGGCGCCACCAGGGGCGCATCCAGGTAGTCCTGCAGTGTCATCGGCTGCCGGTAGGCCGCACGCGGGTTGGCCGCGGCATGGCGGCGCAGCGCCATGCACAGGGCGCCATAATCCTCGCGGTCCAGTCCGTGCGCAGCCATCTGCCGCTGGGTCAGCATGGCGAACAAGGGGTTGGGTCCCAGACAGCCCAGCGGGCTGAGATAATCCCTGGCGCTGACGTTATAGGCCTGCACCAGCGACACGAAATCCGCCCCGGCGAAATGGTCGCCGGCTACCAGCACGATAGTGCGCGCCTGACCCGCCTGCAACGCCAGCCAGGCCTGGCGCAACAGGTTGACAGCGCTGGCGCCCCCCATCTCATCCTGCATGCACCAGCGCAGTCCCAGCCCCATCTGCCAGGCCAGGTCGATGGCGCGGTCCGGGCGCAGCGTGAAAGACGCCACGCCCAGGCCATCCACATCCGCCAGCGCCAGGCCCGCATCGGCCAGGGCCAGCTCCGCCGCCTCGGCCAGCAGGCCGGCTGTGCTGCAAGCCGGATCGGGATGGCGCATAAAGGCCGTTTCCCCCGTGCCGACGATGCCCGGCGCATACATTGGATCCATGGTCACTCCTGTCTTTCCGGCTCTTTGGTCAACAATAGCGTCACTACGGTGATGCCCGCCAGGCACAACAGATAGATCGCTACCGGGGTAGCCGATTCATAACTGCGCAGCAAGGCCATGGCGATCAGCGGCGACAGCCCACCCGCCAGCACCGATGCCAGTTCATGCCCCAGCGCCAGCCCGGTATATCGGACTTCCGCCGGAAACAGCTCGGCAAAATACGCGGGTTGCGTTCCTATCATGGCCGCGTGGCAAATGGTATTGCCCAGGAAGAAGGCCAGGAAGATCCACAGCGGCTCCTTGGTCTGCACCAGCCAGAAGAACGGGAATGCAACCAGCATCAGGCCGACCGAGCCAATCAGATATACCGTCCGCCGCCCGATGCGGTCTGACAGGTGGCCAAACCAGACCAGTGTGCCCAGCTCGATGAACATGGACAGCAGCACGCCCCCCAGCATGATGTCATTGGGAATTTCCAGGAATTTCCCATAGGCCAGCGCAAACGCCAGGAACATGTACGAACCGCCATTCTCCGCCATGCGCAAGCCCATGGCCGTGAACACCTGACGCGGATAGCGGCGGAAGACTTCGACCGCCGGCATGCCGCGCTTGGCGGTTTTCTTGGCCTGCACAAACTCTTCGCTCTCGGGGATGCGCTTGCGGATATACAGCCCGACGCCAAAGATGATGATGCTCAGCAGGAACGGCAGGCGCCAGCCCCAGCTCATGAATGCCTCATCCGGCAATTGCTGCGCCAGCATGAAAACCCCCGAGGACAGCACGAAGCCGCCCGCCACCCCCAATTGGCTGAACGAGGAAAAGTACCCACGCCGCTTGCCGCCCACGGCTTCGCTGATGAGCAGGACACCGCCGCCCCACTCGCCGCCAGCCGCCATCCCTTGCAGAATGCGCAGCGCCACCATGGCAATCGGGGCCCAGATACCGGCCTGCTCGTAAGTCGGCAGCAACCCGATCAGGAAGGTGGCTGCCCCCATGATACCCAGCGTCCATTCCAGCGCCAGCTTGCGCCCATAGCGGTCGCCGATATGGCCGAAGATCACGCCGCCCAGCGGCCGCGCCAGGAAACCCACGGCAAACCCGGCAAACGCACCCATGGTCCCCAACAGCGGGTCTGTTCCCTTTGGAAAGAACAGGCTACCGAACACCAGCGCGGCCGCCGTGCCGTAGATGAAGAAGTCATACCATTCCATCGCGTTGCCCGCGACCGATGCCATGACCACGCGGCGCGTGCGCTTCTTGCGTGCTGCGTCGTCTTCCAGCGCCGCCGCTGCGCCGGCGGCCTGCCTGCCCTGTGTCGCCACGCCGCTCATAGCCGTCTCCCTGCGCCCTGTCCGGTCTTGCCGGCCCGTACTGTCTTGTTCATGTCTCCTCTCCTTCTTCCTTGATGGATTTTTTTGTCTGTTCTGTTGCCGGGAACAACCCGGTACTCCCTGCCAGATGCTGCTCAGCGCAGCACCTGATAGCCCACGCTTTCCCTGTCCCAGGTATCTGCGGTTACACCCTCGTCGCGCAGGCCGAACTTGCGGATCTTGCCGTTCTCGGTACGTGGCAGGGCCGTCATGATGCGCAGATAACGCGGCACCGAGAAATACGGCATGCGCGGCTGGCAATGGTCCAGCAGCGCCTCGGGGCTGGCCTGCTGGCCGGGCTTGAACACCAGCGCCGCCATGACTTCGTCTTCAGCCAGCTCGGAGCGCACCGCATAGACCGCAGCAGCCTCCACGGCCGGATGGGCCTGCAGCACCTGTTCAACCTCGAATGAAGAAATATTCTCGCCACGGCGCCGAATCGCATCCTTCATGCGGTCTAGAAAACGGAAATGGCCGTCGGCATCGCGTACCACGCGGTCGCCGGTGTGGAACCACAGATTGCGCCAGGCCTCCACGGTTTTGTCAGGCATGCCGAAGTAGCCGGTCGCCACCAGGAACGGCAGGCGCGGACGCAGCAGCAATTCGCCAGGCTCGCCATCCGGCAAGGGCTGGTCATTGTCGTCCGCCACGCAGGCCTCGAACTCCGGCATCACGCGCCCCATGCTGTCCGCACGTTGCTGCGCCAGCGTGCCGCCGATGGCAAAATTGGTTTCGGTCGACCCATAGCCCTCCAGCAAGGCAATACCGGTGCGCGCCTGGAAAACCTGATGGAAGCGCGCGGGCACGCCCGGCGCCAGAGCGATACGGGCGCGGTGCCCGCGCTCGTCCGCCGTGACCTCGCGCGACAGCAGCATGGGCACCATGGCGCCCAGCAGATAGGTAACGGTCGCTCCGGTGGCGCACAGGCGCTCGAAATAGCGGCTGACGGAGAAGCGCTCGTCGCAGACGATCGCCGCGCCCGTCACCAGCGCCTGGAAGCAGGCATTGAGCGCGTTGGTATGAAATAGCGGCAGGCAGGTATAGAGCACATCCTCGGTGCCTATTTCCAGGTTGCGCGCCGTCAGCACGCCCCACCAGTAGAACTGCGCGTGCGGGCAGCAAACACCTTTGGAAAGCCCCGAAGTCCCCGAGGTATAAAGGATTGCCAGGGTATCGCCGGCTTGCAGATCCGCCGCTTCCAGACCCGCCTGCGGCAAGTCCGGCAAAGGCTGCACCTGCGCCGGCGCGTCGGCGTCGAGCCCGCCACCAACCAGCAGAATGCATGCCAGCGGCGTGTCTTGCACGGCAGACAGCACGCCGCACGCCGCCGCATCGGCCAGCGCCAGCCTGGCCGCACTATTGGACAGGATATGCTGCAGCTGCATGCCGCGCGATGCCGTATTTACCGGGACGGCGACAGCACCCAGCCAGGCGCATCCCAGCACCGCGCCCAGGAACTCCATCCGGTTGCCCATCATCAGCACGACCCGGTCGCCACGCGCCACGCCCTGATGCGCCAGCAGCGCAGCCCACCGTGCAGCAAAGGCCGGAGCCTCCCCGAAACTAAGCTGGCCGCCCGGCGCCTGCAGCCATGGCCGCTCGCCGTATTGCCGCGCCTGCCGGCACAGCAATTGCGGCACGGTCACGTTCCCCTGGCATTGCTGCCCTTCAGTGCCCGCCTGGACAGCGCAAACCGGGTGCTCGCGCTCAAGTACTGCTGCCCCCTGCTGCGTGGATGAAACACGCATAAGACTCCTCCTGTTATTCCGCGATCTCGCTCCGGCCTGTGGCTGCCTGGATCGCATGGAAATTAGTCTAGGAGTCGACTATATATCCGTCAAATTTATGGCTATTATGTATTGAATAAGCTAAATTTATATCAAGGGCAAACATGGAATTTGACCTGAATCTCATGCGGGTTTTCCTGATGGTGATGGACGAAGGCAGCGTGACTCGCGCCGCCCAGCGCCTGGGCCTGACGCAGCCCGCTGTCAGCTATGCGCTGAATCGCTTGCGCGAGCAATTCGACGACCCCTTGTTCCTGCGCACCCCCAATGGCATGCAGCCCACACCTGTGGCGCTGGCGCTGGCCGAACCCATAGAACGCGGGCTCAACAGCTTTGCCGAAGCCATCAGCCTGCGCCAGGCCTTTGACCCGCAACGCAGCAGCCGGCGTTTCCGCATGGCCATGTCGGACATCGGCGTCATGGTGTTCCTGCCTGAATTGATGGAGCAATTGCACACCGAAGCCCCCCGGCTGCAACTGGAAATCCGTGATGTACCGCTGGAGGATTTGCCCCAGGCGCTGCGGGACGGCGAGATAGACCTGGCCATCGGCAATCTGGCCGGTCTCAGGCAACAGACCTGCCATGCCCATCTGTTCCATGAACACTATTGCTGTATGGGGCGGCGCGGGCACCCGCTGCTGGCCAGCGGTAAACTGACCCGTGCGCAATACCGCAAGCTGGATCACATTCTGGTCGATTCGCGTGGCAGTTCGCACCGCGCGCTCGACGGCATCCTGGCCGAAGCGGGCGTCCCGCGCCGGCCTGCGCTGACCCTGCCGCATTTTTCCGCCGCCGCGGAAATTGCCCGGCGCACGGACCTGATCCTGACGCTGCCCTATCGTGCCGCCCTCTGGCTGAATCGCAATGAGGCCTTCGACATCCTGCCCGTACCGGTCGCCCTGCCCCCGCTGCAAGTCACCGTCCACTGGCATCCACGCTTCGATACCGACCCCGGCACCGTCTGGCTGCGCCAGCGCGTCATCACCCTGCTGGCCGACCCTGACAACAGCGCCGCAGCTCAGTCATCCTCGGTCGAAGACAGATAATTCTTGCGGACGAAATACCCCAGCAGCCCGAATGCAATCAGCAGCATGATGCCCATGGTGATCCAGAAGCTGTGCGCGCCATGCAGCCATGGCACGGAATCGAAATTCATGCCGAAGATCCCTGCAATCAGGTTCAGCGGCAGAAAGACCGCCGTCACTGCCGTGAGTGCGCGCATGACGTCATTGGTACGATTGCTCTGGATGCTGAAATGTATCTGCACCGCCGTTTCGGCGCTCTGTTCCAGCCGCCGCACATGGTGGGCCACCCGTTCGATGTGCTCGAGCACATCACGGCCCCGCACCAGCAATTGCTCACGCTCATGGCGGCTTTCCTTGGTGCCGGGCACCGGCCAGTCATCCAGGGTGTCCATCCAGCTGGCCAGCGCATTGCTCTGATCCTCGCAGCATTCGTCCAGGTAGTGCAGCACCTGCCTGGATCGCAGCAGGGCATCCCAGCGGTCGAAGTTCTTGCGCGGCCGCATCAGGCGTTGCTGCCAGTGTTCGAGCTGGCGCGTCAGATGCTTGCGCAGGTCCAGAAAGCCGTCAACCATCAGGCTGGTGACACGCAACATCAATTCCGCCGGAGAAGCCGGCAGGCGCGCCAGGCTGCCGGGCTGGCGCGGCTCCCCGCGCGCCAGGGACAGCAAGCGGCGAATATAGGCTTCGTGGACCACGCAGGGCTCAGGATGTACGCTAAGCAGCAGCCGGTCGAACAGCACGAAGCCCACCGGCACGGTTTCCACTCCCAGGGCCACGGCCACTTCCTTGAGCCGGCGCGGCGCTCCCTGCTCACGCGTACTGGCGGCCTCGTTCTGCAGGCTATCGTGCAAGGCCAGCCTGCGGAACACCAACACGTCGTAATCCGAGGTGTAATCCAGGTGCGACGGCAGTTGCAGGTTGGACAGATCGGACACATGCAGGTCCAGAATCCGTATCCCGCCCAGGCGCAGGCAGAACGTCTGCACGGCTTCCGTTTCGGCCACGAAATCATCATGCGAGCATGCCAGCCAGAGATACCCTTCCCTTGGCGGTTCGTCCGGCGGCATGGCCAATTCCTCGACCGACTTTCCCGGGCGGATATGGAATACTCGCAAGGACTTCATGGTTGCTCCCGTCAGATCATCCAGACAGCAATGGGCCTGCCAGCGGCCAACACTTGCCGTGACAGTGTAGCCGCAGCACTAGCCGCCGTCAGCCGGAGCGGCGTCTGCGCTGTCCTGGCCGCCTGTGGTGACAGCAACAAGCATGACGATGGCGGCAATCCTATCGAACTCAATCTCGGCGGACGCGGCATACGCGCCATGGCCCAGGGCAGCGACGGCCAATACCTGATCCTGCCAGGCCCGGCAAGCGCCGCCAGAGCCATGCCGCGCGCAATTTCGCGCTCTATGCCTGGAGCGGCGCGGTCAGCGATAGCCCGCGCGGGATCGCCTACAACCGGGAAGCCATGCGCTTGGGCAGCAGCGGCAGTCTGGAAAGCATCATGGAGGTGGCCGGCCCGGTCGCTGCCGGTACACAAGACAAAAGCCCACAGTGTTTCCACTGTGGGCTTTTGGTAATAATGGTCGGAGCGGCGGGATTCGAACTCGCGACCCCTTGCACCCCATGCAAGTGCGCTACCAGGCTGCGCTACGCTCCGAAACAAGAATTAAATTATAGCAGTGATTTTGATCTTTGCAAGTGTTTCGAGAAAAAATCCCGAAATAATTTGGATGACACCCGAACCAGACAGGGGCACCACCCCGCACGGCCAGCTGAACCTAACGGGGCACCGATGCCAGCAAGGCCGAAATATCCTGCAATTCCGTACGCAGCGCCTGCAATTCGGCGCCGCTCAGGCGCACTGCTGCTTCCGGATCGTGGGCGGCAGCATCCCTGGCATCACCCAGGCGATTGCGGGCGCCGCTGATGGTGAAGCCCTCTTCGTACAACAGGGAGCGGATACGACGGATCAGCAGCACTTCATGATGCTGGTAATAACGCCGGTTGCCACGCCGCTTGACCGGCTTGAGCTGCGTGAATTCCTGTTCCCAGTAGCGCAGCACATGGGGTTTGACGCCACACAGATCGCTGACTTCACCGATGGTGAAATAACGCTTGGCCGGAATAGGCGGCAAGGCCGCCGTGCTGCTTTGTTCTTCAGTGCGTGTCATGTCTGAACGTTCAGGCTGCATCATGTAAGGCCGGCAACGCCGGCTGCGGTCTGGCGCCGGCCCGAGGCTGGCGCGGCTCGGCCGCTAATCGGGAAGATAGCCGGCGGCGCCGCGCCCATTACTGCAGCGCCCTGCCCCGCCGGTCATCCCCTAGCTTAAACGGACTGGTCTTCCGGGGTCAAACCGGTGGACTCGACCGCGCTCTTGAGCTTCTGGCTGGCATGGAAAGTCACGACGCGGCGCGCAGCGATGGGGATCGCCTCGCCAGTCTTGGGATTGCGCCCGGGACGCGGCGGCTTCTGCCGGACCTGGAAGTTGCCAAAGCCCGAAAGCTTGACCATATCGCCCTTGGCCAGCGCCTCACGAATTTCGTCAAAAAATGTATCGACGAGATCCTTGGCTTCGCGCTTGTTCAGGCCGACACGTTCGAACAGCATGTCAGCCAATTCAGCCTTGGTCAGCGTACGGGTTTCTGTCGTCATATCCGATCACTCCTAGCGGGATTCAGGCGCGCAGACGGACGCCACGTGCCTGCAAGGCGCCAATCAGGCTGTTCATGCAGGCATCGACACGTTCGTCGGACAGGGTTTCGGTATTGTCCTGCAACCAGAAACGGAACGCCAGGCTCTTCTCCGCATCCGCCGGCGCTGCTGGGTCACGCCAGACGTCGAACAGGCGAACATCCTTGAGGATGGCCAGGCTGGCATCGGACTGGCGCTGGGCCGCAACGATATCCTGCAGGTCCTGCGCGCTCAGTGCGGCAGGCGCCAGCAGGGCCAGGTCACGGATCACCATAGGCTGGCGGGAGGCTTCCACGGCCTCGGGCACCGATGCCGGCAATACCGAATCCAGCGTCACTTCGAACACCACTGGCGCCTGGCGCAGATCCGCCTGTTGCACCAGGCGCGGATGGACCTCGCCCACCCAGCCCACCGCCACGCCATCGAGTTCAATGCGTGCGCTGCGGCCAGGATGCAGCGCCGGATAGGACGCCGCGACAAAACGCAGGCTCGCGGCACGCTGGCCGAACAGCACTTCCAGGTCGCGTTTCACGTCATAGAAGTCAACCTGGCGCACAGGCAGGCCCCACTGCTCGGCATCTGCCGGGCCCCAGGCTGCGGCAGCCAGGTGCAAGGGCTGGGCAATGCCAGCCACATCCAGGCCGCCATCGGCAACTGCTGCGTCGCGCCGGAACACGCGGCCCAGCTCAAAGACACGCACACGGCTTTGCTGGCGATTGGCGTTGTAGCGGATATTGGCAACCAGGCCCGCAATCAGGCTGGAACGCATGACCGACAGATGACTGGCGATCGGATTGAGCAGTCGGATAGGGTCCGTGTTGCCAGCATAGTCACGCTCCCAGTCGTTTTCCACGAAGCTGAAATTCACGACTTCCTGGTAATCACGGCTGGCCAACAGCTCGCGCACAGCATGCGGGCTGTGCTGCCCTTCCGGCTGGGCGCGCATTGCAGCACGCGCGACCGGCGGCAGGTCGGGAATATTTTCAAAACCGTAGATGCGAGCAACCTCTTCAATCAGGTCCTCTTCAATCTCGATATCGAAGCGGAAGGAAGGCGGCGTCACGATGAAATCGTCACCGTCCTGCTCGAACGGCAGGCCCAGCTGGCGGAAAATCGCGCCGATCTGCTCACTGGCGATATCCAGGCCCAGCACCTTGCGGCAACGAGCCGCACGCAGGCGCACAGGCTGGCGCTCCGGCAAGGCAGCAATATTGTCATCCACCGGGCCAGCCTGCCCGCCGCAGATATCCAGTACCAGGCGGGTGATGTATTCCAGGCCTTCCGGAATGCCCTGAAAATCCACGCCGCGCTCGTAGCGATGACTGGCTTCCGAGGAAAAGCGGTAGCGGCGTGCCTTGCCGGCAATCGCGTCCGGCCACCAGAAGGCCGACTCGATATAGATATTCGTGGTGGCGGTGCTGACCGACGTCGCCTCGCCCCCCATGATGCCCGCCATGCTTTCCGGCTGGCCGGCTGCGGCAACCACGCCGATATCGGCCTGCAGCGTCACGGTCTGGCCGTTGAGCAGTTCCAGGGTTTCACCTTCGCGGGCCCAGCGCACGACCAGTCCGGTATCGTTGCCGGGCACCTTGTCCAGATCGAAAATGTGCGACGGACGCCCAAGCTCGAGCATCACGTAGTTGGAGATGTCGACCAGCACCGACACGCTGCGCTGGCCGGCGCGCTCAAGGCGCGTTTTCATCCAGTCGGGCGTCTGCGCCGCTGCATTCACGCCACGCACGACACGGCCGGCAAAACGGCCGCAGAGGTCCGGCGCCTCAATGCTGACCGGCAGGCGATCGGCAATGCTCACCGGCACTGGATCGGCGCCCGGCACCTTCAGCGCGGCGCCAGTCAGCGCCGCCACTTCGCGCGCAACCCCGAGGATAGAGAGGCAGTCGGCGCGGTTGGGCGTCAGTTTCAGGGTGATCAGCGTATCGTCGAGGTCCAGCGCGGCGCGCAAGTCCTGCCCGGCTTGCAGTCCTTCGGGCAGCAGCATCAGGCCATCGTGTTCCTGCGACAGGCCCAGCTCACGCGCCGAGCACAGCATGCCGGCCGACGCGACGCCGCGCATCTTCGCCGTCTTGATCTTCATGCCGCCAGGCAGCACCGCGCCAACACGGGCCAGCGGCACCAGCAGGCCGGCAGCGGCATTGGGTGCGCCGCAAACGATCTGCAGCAATTCGCCCGAGCCGTCATCGACCTGGCAGACGCGCAGGCGGTCGGCATCGGGATGGGGGGCAATGGCCGTGATTCTTGCGGCCACCACGCCAGAAAAAGCAGGGGCGGCTGTCTCGGTTTCTTCGACTTCCAGACCCGCCATGGTCAATTTGTGCGCCAGCGCTTCACTGGAGAGATCGGGATCGACCAGCGTGCGCAGCCAGGATTCTGAAATTTGCATGGTGAAATACCGTCCTCAATCGTTGAACTGGCGCAGGAAACGCAGGTCGCCTTCGAAGAACTGACGCAGGTCGTTGACGCCATAGCGCAGCATGGTCAGGCGCTCCAGGCCGGAGCCGAAGGCAAAG
Source organism: Kerstersia gyiorum (assembly GCF_004216755.1). Lineage (GTDB taxonomy): Bacteria > Pseudomonadota > Gammaproteobacteria > Burkholderiales > Burkholderiaceae_B > Kerstersia > Kerstersia gyiorum. The sequence continues at coordinate 413,925 of NZ_SGWZ01000002.1, read as the reverse complement.
CCGATATAGCGCTCCGGATCCAGCCCGAAATTGCGTACCACCTGCGGATGCACCTGTCCCGAGCCAGAAATTTCCAGCCAGCGGCCACGATTGGGGCCTGAGGTGAACATCATGTCGATTTCGGCCGATGGTTCCGTGAATGGGAAGAACGACGGGCGGAAACGCAGCACCAGGTCATCGGTTTCGAAGAAACGGCGCAGGAAATCGGTATAGACACCCTTGAGGTCGGCAAAGGAGATGTCTTCGGCGATCCATAGGCCTTCCACCTGGTGGAACATGGGCGAGTGGGTCGCATCGCTGTCGACGCGGTAGGTGCGTCCCGGCGCAATCACCTTGATGGGCGGCTTGTTCATACGAGCGTAGCGCACCTGCATGGGGCTGGTGTGCGTGCGCAGCACCAGCGGCAATCCGCCCGAATCCTGCATGTCGACGTAGAACGTATCCTGCATGGAACGCGCGGGATGGTTCTCTGGATTGTTCAACGCCGTGAAATTGGTCCAGTCGTTCTCGATTTCGGGGCCGTCGGCCACGTCAAAACCGATGGAACGGAAAATCTCTTCCACCCGGCGCCAGGTGCGGATCACCGGATGAATGCCACCCACGCCCCGGCCACGGCCGGGCAATGTCACGTCGATGGTCTGCGATGCCAGTCGCTGGGCCAGCTCGGCTTCGGCCAATGCATCGCGGCGCTCATTGAGCAGTTGCTCAATGGTCTGCTTGGCCTGGTTGATGCGGGCACCCGCTTCGCGCTTCTGTTCCGGCGTCAATTGCGCCAGAGCCTTCATCTGCGCCGTCAAGGCGCCCTGTTTGCCGAGAAAGCGGGCCTTGGCGTTTTCCAGCGCTGCCGCATCGGCGGCCTGCGCGAACAATTCACGCGCCTGGGCAATCAGGTCTTCGACCATCGTCGTCATGGAAATAAACCTTTGAACACGTGCCTGAGCACAATCTGCGCGTCTCTGCGCAAGGTCTGGCAAGGCGATATTCAACAGGAGCCGGAAAGCTCCCCGATTTGCAGCAAGGGCCGTCTCCCTGGCGGGACGACGGCCTTCAAAACGCAAACGGGACCGCTACGGCCCCGTTTGCCACTACATCAGCTGCACCGCACTATCAGGCAGCCAGTGCCGCCTTGGCTTGTTGTACCACAGCAGCAAAGCCAGCCTTGTCACGCACGGCCAGATCAGCCAGAACCTTGCGGTCCAGGTCGATCGAAGCCTTCTTCAGGCCAGCGATGAAGGCGCTGTAGGTCACGCCATGTTCACGCACAGCGGCGTTGATACGGGTGATCCACAGGGCGCGGAAAGTGCGCTTCTTGGCACGACGGTCACGGTAGGCATATTGCCCGGCCTTCATGACCGCCTGTTTGGCGATCCGGAATACATTACCGCGGCGACCGCGGTAACCCTTGGCAGCCTTCAGGACTTTTTTGTGACGGGCACGTGCCGTTACACCACGTTTTACGCGAGGCATTTTATGTCTCTCCTATCAGGCGAAAGGCAGCATGGCTTTCACCGATGCCACGTCAGCGCTGTGAACGGCGGTGGAGCCGCGCAGCTGGCGCTTGTTCTTGGTCGTCTTCTTGGTGAGGATGTGGCGCTTGAAGGCCTGGCCCCGCTTGATGGATCCGCTGCCGCGAACCACAAAGCGCTTTGCAGCGCTTTTCTTGGTTTTCATCTTAGGCATGAAAATTCCTGCTGAATTCCTGCTGTTTGAACAATAAGACGGCGGGTGCCACACGACCGGAAACCGGACAGGCAGACTTGAAACCCGACATCACTGGATGGGCTGTTCCTGAACCCCTGGCACGGACGCTAGACCCCGGCCAAGGCGACTGCAAACCGCCCTGATTCCCTGCTCCCTTGCGGCTAACAACCGCAATAGACTCAGGAAAGCCTTTGATTATATCGCGTTTTTTGCTTTAACGCTGGGCCTGTAGCGTTCCTGCCGCGCCGGGCACCCCCTTGTCCCCACAGGTCGAAAGCTCAGATCAGCACCTGGTCCGGAATGCCCTTGTGCCAGGAGTAGAGCTCATAGCGCTCGCGCAGGCCATGGACCCAGAACGGATCTTCGCGCAACAGGCGTTCCGCCGTGGCGCGGTCCGGCGATTCGAGAATCCACAACGCCCCCACGGGGGGACCGTCTTCCTGTTCGCGCAGCGCACCGCCGATGCGCACCAGTTCGCTGTTGGCCTTGAGCCATTCCAGATGCGGCTCCATTTGCGCCTGGCGTACATGCGCCATGGCTGGATTGTCATAGAAACGAACGATATACAGCACGTGGCGCCCCTTTTTTAGCGTGTGATCTGTCGAAAAAAACGCCATGCTACCCCAGCGGACGCCGGTATTGCACGGCCTGTGCCAGATGCACCGCCAGCACAGCATCAGCCGCGTCGAGATCGGCAACGGTGCGCGCGACACTCAGCACGCGGTGCGCTGCCCTGGCCGACCAACCCAACCGCGTCATGGCTGCGTCCAGCATGCGCTGCGCCTCGTCCGCCAAACGGCAGGCCTCGCGCAGCATGGCCGGCGCCAGACGGGCATTGCTGCACCCCTGGCGCGCCAACTGGCGCTGCCTGGCAGCGGCCACACGCTGGCGCACGGCCTCGCTCGTCTCACCCGGCGGCATGTCCAGCCATCCCGCCTCGGTGGCGGGCAACTCCAGTTGCAGGTCAATGCGGTCCAGCAAAGGACCGGACAGCTTCATTCGGTAGCGCTCGCGTGCCTCCGGGCTGCAGCGACAACTGCGCACCGGATGCCCAAGCCAGCCGCACGGGCAGGGATTCATGGCGGCCACAAGCTGAAACCTGGCGGGATACACCACCCTGCCCGCCGCCCGGGCGATGGCGACCGCGCCTGTTTCCAGCGGCTCGCGCAAGGCCTCCAGCGCCACCCGGCTGAACTCCGGCAATTCATCGAGAAACAGCACGCCATGATGCGCCAGCGTGATTTCCCCTGGACGGGGACGGCTGCCGCCCCCTACCAGGGCAGCCGTAGATACCGAATGGTGAGGCGCGCGGAATGGCGGCTGCCCGCTCAAGGCTGGACGGGTGCGCAGCAAACCCGCCAGGGCTGCTGCCTCCAGCGCCTGGCGCGGCGCCAACGCCGGAAGAATGCCAGGCAAGCGCTGCGCCAACATGCTTTTCCCTGCACCTGGCGGCCCTATCATCAGCAGGCCGTGCTCGCCTGCTGCCGCGACTTCCAGCGCCCGACGCGCCGCCGCCTGGCCGCGCACATCCGACAGACACGGCACAGGTTCTGCCGCCTCCAGCGGCGCGGCCTTCACTGGCGCCAGGCTTTCCTGGCCGCCCAGGTGCAAGGCCAGCGCCCGCAGGCTAGTGGCGCCAAGCACATCCAGGCCAGGTACGTTGGCAGCGATACGCGCGCTTTGCAGAGGCATATAAAGCCTGGCGCCGGCATCGGCGGCTGCCAGAGCCAGGCCCAGGGCGCCGGCTACCGGCACCAGCATGCCGCTCAACGAAAGTTCGCCGGCGAAGATATCGCGCACCAGCGCTTCCTGGGCTGCCGCGCCGCCCTGCAACTGCAATTGGCCCGATGCCAGCAGCACGCCCAGCGCAATGGGAAGATCGAAGCGGCCAGACTCCTTGGGCAAGTCTGCCGGCGACAGATTGGCCGTCAGGCGACCCGCAGGAAATTCATAGCCGCTGCTTTGCAGCGCAGCACGCACCCGCTCCCTGCTTTCACGCACTTCAGCGTCGGGCAGCCCGACGATCTGGAACGCCGGCAAGCCTGGAGCCAGGTGCACCTCCACCCATACCGCAGGCGCATCCAGGCCCACCAACGCCCGGCTTCCCAGTACGGCTAACGACATGAATTTCCTCCGGTACAAGTATGTCCGGAGTATGGCCTGCGACTACCGTCGGGAACAGGCCAGGCGTGCTGGAAATGTCACGCTGCGCTCCTATTGCCCCGACGCAGCGCCCATCAGGACAAGGACTCAGTTCTGCTGCGTGCCCGACGCCTGGGGCTGCTCCAGCGCGGCAATGCGGCCCTCCAGCGCTTCCAGCCGGGCTTCCAGTTCACGCACCCGCGAACGCGTGGCAGCCAGCAGGTCCGCCTGGATATCGAACTCTTCACGCGTGATCAGATCAACGCGGCTGAAGGCCTGGCTGAGAAAAGCCTTGGCATTGCGCTCGATATCGGCTGCCGGCGTGCGGGCGATCAGATCGGAGAATTTTTGCTGCAGGTCTGCGAGGAAATCGTTGCGGTTCATGCTCGTTCCAGAGAAAGGATCCAATGACGGAAGTTTAAGCTACTTGCCGCTTTCCAGCGTCCCTTGCCGCACTGGCGGCCAGCTGCCGCACCATTTCAGTGCGTTGCGCCGTGCAGCTGACCCAATCCGCGCACCATCTGCGTGCAAACCGCCACACACGCTGCCGTCCGCACCCTGCCGGGCTGGCGCATTTGCCCGCACGCACCGCAGGCAGGCAGCGATTGCGCATGCCGCTTCCCGCCTGCCGGCGCAGATTGGCACGCATCTTGCTTTGCTCGGTTCAGGACAGCCCAAACCCGCAAGGAGCCCATATGAAACTCATCATCGCCATCATCAAGCCGTTCAAGCTGGACGAGGTGCGCGTGGCACTTTCGACCGCTGGCGTGCAAGGCATGACCGTCAGCGAAGTCAACGGCTTCGGCCGCCAGAAAGGCCATACCGAACTGTATCGCGGCGCCGAATATGCCGTGGACTTCCTGCCCAAGCTGCGCATTGAGGTCGTGGTGCCGGATGCCCAGCTTGACACCACCCTGGAAGCCATCGAAAGCGCGGCCTACACCGGCAAGATCGGCGACGGCAAGCTGTTCGTCGTTCCCGTGGAACGCGCCGTGCGCATACGTACTGGTGAATCCGACGAGTCCGCTCTCTGAGCCTCTTTCCATCCCGCATAAAGGAAACTGAAAATGGAAAACGCAGACATCGCCTGGTTGAGCGTCTCGACCCTGCTCGTTCTCATGATGGTAGTTCCCGGCCTGGCGCTGTTCTACGGCGGCATGGTCCGCTCCAAGAACGTGCTCTCCGTACTGATGCAGACCACTTCGGTGTTCTGCCTGGCAGTCGTCCTGTGGTTCGTCTACGGCTATTCCCTGGCCTTCACCGATGGCAACGCATTCTTCGGCGGCTTCTCAAAACTGTTCCTGTCCGGCCTGTTCAACGCCCCTGACGGCTTCGCGGAATCAGGCAGCGTGCCCGAACTGCTATTTGCCGCCTTCCAGGCGACATTCGCCGGCATCACCTGCGCGCTGATCATCGGCGGCTTTGCCGAACGCGCCCGCTTCTCGGCCGTGCTGGTCTTCACCGTGGTCTGGTTCACGCTGGCCTACGTACCGATCGCCCACATGGTCTGGTACGGCGGCGATGTTCCCGGCCTGTTGTTTGCAGCGGGTGCGCTGGACTTCGCCGGCGGCACTGTGGTGCACATCAACTCCGGTATTGCCGCGCTGACGGCCGCTGCACTGGTCGGCAAACGCCTGGGTTATGGCAAGGAAGCGCTGCAACCGCACAACCTGCCCATGACCTATATCGGCGCCGCCGTGCTGTGGGTGGGCTGGTTCGGCTTCAACGCGGGTTCGGCGCTGGCCGCCAACAACACCGCCGTGCTGGCCTTCATGAACACGCTGATCGCCACCGCCATTGCCGTCCTGGCCTGGTCGGCCACGGAAAAACTGCTCAAGGGCCGTTCCTCGCTGCTGGGCGCGGCCTCGGGTGCCATCGCCGGCCTGGTCGGCATCACCCCGGCAGCTGGCCTGGTCGGCCCGGTGGGTGCGCTGATCATCGGGCTCATCGCCGGTGTGGCCTGCGCCTGGTCGGTGACCTACGTGAAGCATTGGCTGCGCATCGACGACGCGCTGGACGTGTTCTGCATCCACGGCATCGGCGGCATCATCGGCGCCATCCTGACCGGCATCTTCAATGCCCAATCCCTGGGCGGCCCTGGCATCACCAGTGCGGAAATCCCGGCGCAAATCTGGACCCAGGTGGAAGGCGTGCTGCTGACCATTGTCTGGTCCGGCGTGGTCGCCATCGTCGCCTATTACGTGGCCAAGGTCCTGTGCGGCAGCTTCCGCGTCTCCGAGGAAGATGAACGCGCCGGCCTGGATATCTCCGCCCACGGGGAATCGGCCTACCGCAAGTAAACCCTCCAGTAAGTCCATCCCTTTGCCCCGCGCGGTCTCTGGCCGGCGGGGTTCTTTTTTACTCCCTGGCCGCCTTTCCAGATCAGCGCCAACGTGCCCGCCAGCGCGATATCATCACGCATACGCCGCATACGCACACCGTGCCAATCAGGCATACCGCGGCGCCAGCAGGACCGATGCCATTGATTGCCCTGCCTGGCGCTGCGGCACGCGATGCGATCCTTTTTCCACTCTTTCCACTCATTTCTCGCTACCCAGCCGAGCGAGCGCCGCCCCATTCCATTCCTGATGACTCATTCCGCCACGCCATACCGTATCCAACGTGTCTATTTCATCGGCCTGGGCGCCATCGGCCTGAAGTACGCGGCCCGCCTGCACGACCTGGACCCCAGCCTGGTCGCGGTGATTGCGTCTGCCGCACGCATCGCTGCCTTGCGCGCCACCCCGCCCACCGTCAACGGCAAACGCTACGACTTCAAGTTCGTCGAACCTGGCCAGGCGGCGCCACCTGCCGACCTGATTTTCGTTGCCGTCAAGGCCGGGCAATTGCCGCAGGCGATTGACGACCTGCGCGGCTTCGTCGGCCCCGATACCTGCGTGGTCTCGCTCATGAATGGCATCAGCAGCGAAGAACAGATAGGCGCCGCCATCGGCCCGGAGCATGTGCTGTATGCCAACGTCTACATGGACGCCGTGCGCAGCGGCAATGCTGTCACCTACCATGACATCGGCCGCATCGTCTTTGGCGAGAAGGACAACAGCATCCGCTGCGCAAGGGTCGATGCCATCGAGGCGCTGTTCCAGCGCGCCGGCATTCCCTGCGTGGTTCCCGCTGACATGATGCGGGCCCACTGGGCCAAATTCATGCTCAATGCCGGCATCAACCAGGCGTCGGCCGTGCTGCGCGCTCCCTACGGCACCTTCCAGGTCAATCCACATGCCCGGGCCCTGATGATCGCCGCCGCCGAAGAAGTCGTCACGCTGTCCCGCCACGCAGGCATCGGCCTGGGGCCGGAAGACATCCAGAACTTCGTTCGCATCATGGACTCCCTGACGCCCACCGCCAAGACCTCCATGCTGCAGGACATCGAAGCCGGCCGACCAACCGAAGTCGATCTTTTTGCCGGTACCATCATTGAACTCGGTCAGCGCTATGGCGTGGCTACCCCCGTCAACCAGACGCTTTACCAGATCATCAAGGCCATGGAAGCCTGAATTTGTCCACGCATCGGCAGCCCATGGCGGCAACTGCCTTCAGCTCAGCAGCATCACCCCAAGCACCAGGCACAGCAGCGCGATAAAGGCGTTGGCATGGGCGCGATCGGATATCCGGCCGATCCAGGGCGAAGACAGGCGTATGCCCACCCATGAGCCCGCAACCAGCGCCGCGCAGGCTCGCAAATCGACAAAACCGGCATACCCGGCGCCCATCCCTGCTGCGCCATGCCAGGCCAGTGCGATGTAGGTCAGCGTGCCGGCCACAGCCATCGGCAGCGACAACGGATTGGCCATGGCCGTGGCTTCCGTCATGCTGGCGCCGCGCCGGCGCATCAGAGGCACAGTCATAACACTGCCGCCCACCCCCAGGAAGGCCGCAATCGCCCCGATCACCAGCCCGGCGCCCGCGGTCTGCCCTGGCCCCATCGGCTGCATGCTGGCGCATCCCGCCAGGCGGAAGCCGTCGCGCAGCAGGCAATCCAGTATGGTCAGCCCCAGGTAGGCAATGAAGGCCCAGCGCAACCACGCCCCGCCCAGCTGGATGGCCGCCGCCGCGCCAACCGCCGCACCAATGGCGATATAGGCCATCAACGGCCGTACATGCTCCCATCGCAGGGTGCCAGCCTTGCGGTGCCGCAAGGTCGCCAGGGAAGCGCCGAAAATCATGGCGCAGGTGGAGCTGGCCACCGCAATATGCATCGCTGCCTGCCCGATCGCGCTGTCCGGCCCATGCGCGGCCAACAACACCGAATACAAAACAGGCACCGCCACAAAGCCGCCGCCAAAGCCGAACAGCACCGTCGTGCAGCCGGCCAGCACCCCGAAACCCAACAAAAGCAGATAGACCATGGCTGGAACCATTCCTGAAAAACATCAGGATAGGCTGACATCTATTGGCTGACTTTCGAGCAAAAGACAACTATGCTTGTATTTCAGCCACCCTTTGTCCGGCCCCGCCACCCGTACGCGTTCCCCATGCGCAACATTCCCCTGAGTACTGTCGATGCCACGCCGCGCATCGTGCTGGCCATAGGCACAGACTATCCGCCAGGCACCCTGCTGCCCACGCATGCGCACCGCCGCGCGCAGTTGCTCTATGGCATGACCGGCCTGATGGAAGTGGAAACGGCAGACGGCAACTGGGTCATCCCGCCCTACAGCGGCGTCTGGATACCGGCGGGCCAGGCACACCAGGTGCTCATGCAGGGCGTCAGCACCCGCAGCCTGTACATTGCCCCTGAAGCAGCGCCGCGCCACGCCCAGCACTGCGAGGTGCTGGTCATCACACCCCTGCTGCATCAATTGCTGCTGGCCTCCGCCGACCTGCCCGCGCAGTATGACGAACAGGGCCGGGACGGCGCCCTGGTGCAACTGATCCTGCATGAAGTCCGCGCGGCGCCAACCATGCCGCTTTTCGCCCCCATGCCCAAAGATCCGGCGCTGGCCAGGCTGTGCAAGGCCTTTCTGCGCCGCCCCAGCCTGCGCAGCCCGCCGGAAGACTGGGCCGCCAGCCTCAATAAAAGCCCGCGCACCTTTACCCGTCTGTTCCGCCAGCAAACCGGCATATCCTTCAGCCAATGGCGTCAGCAGGCCTGCCTGATGGCCGCCCTGGCGCGGCTATCTGTCGCTGGGGCGTCGGTCACCCGCATTGCACTGGACCTCGGCTATGACAGCCCCAGCGCCTTTTCCACGATGTTCCGCCGCAAACTGGGGCAAGCGCCCTCGGATTTTCTGAAGGAAGGCGCTGCCAGCGCCACGCCCGGCCACTCGCAGTCATCCACGCCGCCTCCGGCGGACTGAGCGGCAACACGAGACAGCGGCATAGGCTCAGACCGCCAGGCCCCGGCGAGCCCGGCCTATCCGGAAAGAGTAAAAGCGGTACGGAGTGAAGGTGGCGAACGCGGGTACCTGAGATTTGCGCGTGCCACGCAGTAGCATGCAAGGGGCTCGCCTGCGGACGACGCGCCCCTGCCTTGATCCTGACACCGATTATTTTCGGGTGCGCGCAGTGACCGAAACGTGGTTCTGACGCAAGGCTTCCAGGTCGATAGTGGCGGCCCGGTTCAGCACCGCCGCTACCTGCACGCGCAAGGCCTGCGTATGGGCATTGCGGATTTCACGCTTGACCTCCAGCAGACGTTGCGGGTCCATCGAGAATTCACGCAGCCCCAGCCCCAGCAGCAGGCGCGTCAATGCGGGATCTCCGGCCATTTCACCGCACACCGCTACCGGCTTGCCAAAGCGGTCGGCCGCATTGATGACCTGCGCGATCAGACGCAGGACAGCCGGGTGCAGCGGGTCATACAAATTGGCGACGTCGTTATCACCGCGATCTATCGCCAGCGTGTACTGGATCAGGTCATTGGTGCCGATGGAGAAGAAATCCAGTTCGTCCGCGAATGGCTCCAGCGCCAGGGCCATGGCAGGCACTTCAACCATGGCGCCCAACGGGATATCGTCGCTGAAGGCCTGGCCGCGCTCGCGCAATTCGGCCCGCACGTCATTGAGGGCAAGCTTGACCGCCCGCACTTCGGCCAGGTTGGACACCATGGGAATCATGATGCGCACATTGCCATGCGCCGAAGCCCGCAGGATGGCGCGCAATTGTGTCGCGAACATATCCGGGCGCGCCAGGCAATAGCGGATGGCACGCCGCCCCAGCGCCGGATTCAGCGCCACGCTATGCTCGCCATCCAACTCCTTATCCGCCCCCAGGTCCAGGGTGCGAATGGTGACAGGCCGCCCGTCCATCATGCGCGCGACGGATGCATAGGCCTCGTACTGTTCTTCTTCGTTGGGCAGTTCGGAACGGCCCATGAAAAGGAACTCGCTGCGGAACAGGCCTATGCCGTCCGCGCCGGCGGCCAGGGCCTGCTGCGCTTCGTCGGGCAATTCCAGATTGGCGTTGAGCACAACGGAAACACCGTCCAGCGTCACGGCGGATTCGTCCAGCAACAGACTGAGCGCGGCACGCTGCTCAGCATGGCGTTGCTGCAGCGCCCGGTATTCGTCCTCGATGGCGTCAGTCGGATTGACGATGATGACGCCGTCGGCGCCATCGACAATCACGGAATCGCCATCGCGCACCAGTTCGCTGGCGCGGCTGGCCGCCACGACCGCAGGCACGCCCAGGCTACGCGCGACGATGGCAGTATGCGAGGTGGCGCCGCCGAGATCCGTCACGAATGCAGCGAAACGCCCGCCACGCAGGCGGATCATGTCCGCCGGGGAAATATCGTTGGCGAAGACAACCAGCGGCTCGGCGTCGGCCCTGCCCTCATCCAGCGGGAACAATGCTGGCCAGCCGGACAGCACGCGAATGACGCGCTCGATGACCTGGCGGATGTCCGCACCGCGCTCACGCAGGTATTCATCCTGCATGGCGGCAAACTGATCATTGAAAATCTGCCCCTGCACCGTCAACGCCCACTCGGCGTTGTAGTGGCGCTCGGCAATCAGGGCGCAGGTATGCTCGGACAACATACGGTCGCTGACCAGCAACACGTGCACATTCAGCAACGCCGCCAGTTCCTTGGGGGCGTCGTCGGGCAGGCTGCGGATCAGGCCTTCCAGCTCTTCCCGGACGGCATGCAAGGCCTGTTCCAGGCGGCGGCACTCGCCGTCCACGTCTTCCGGTGCAATCCGGTAGTGCGCCACCTCAAGCGTGGCGGCGCCCATGACAACAGCCCTGCCGATGGCGTAGCCGCGTGCAGCAGCCAGGCCATGCAAGGTGAAAACACTGTCTCCGTGCAGGCCCTCCGGCCTACTGCTCTTCACCGAACTTGTCATCGAACAATGCCTTGATATCTGCCAGCGCCTTGTCGGCATCTTCGCCTTCGGCATCTATCGTCACGGTTATCCCTTTGCCAGCCGCCAGCATCATGACGCCCATAATACTCTTGGCGTTGACGCGTCGCTGCTCGCGCGCGATATATATTTCACTCTTGAAACTACCTGCTAACTGCGTGAGCTTGGCTGCCGCCCGCGCATGCAGGCCCAGTCGGTTGCTGATAACGATATCTACGGAAGGCATGAACTCGAATGACTGTGAAAGGTAATCAGAAAAACGCCAGGCCTGGGCCACTCAGGGCTTGAAGACGGCGACGCCGTGTGTCGCACCGGCTGCGCCGCACTCCGCCAGATCGGACAACGGCCTGGTACGATAGTTCAGAACTCGCAAAAGCATCGGGACGTTGGCGCCTGCCAGGATCTCGCAGCGCCGCCCGGCTTCGACAGCGGCCTGGGCAGCGCGCAGCGCCACGTTGAAAGGAGTCGCGCCGACGAGGTCGGCCAGCACCAGCACCCCGTCGCCGCGGTCTTCGGCCGCAATGCAGCCCAGGATGTCTTCGAACAGGGCCTCCGGGGAAGCGTCAGCCTCGACATCCACGCACGCCAGCGCCACGTCTCCCAGCACATGCCGGGCACAGGCAGCCAGGGCCGTTGCCAGCGGCGCATGCGCCACAAGCACGACGCCCACCACTCAGGCAGCTCCATGCTGGCGTTGCACGGCGGCCTCGAGCGCCTGCGCAAAACGCGCCGCAACATCGAAGCCGGTCTGTTCCGTGATCTCGACAAAGCAGGTCGGGCTGGTGACATTGATCTCAGTCACGTAGTCGCCGATCACATCCAGCCCGACCAGCAGCAGGCCACGACTGGCCAGAACCGGGCCGATGGCCTGGGCAATTTCAAGGTCTCGGGGCGACAGCGGCTGCGCCACGCCACGCCCACCGGCCGCCAGGTTACCGCGCGACTCGCCCGCCAGCGGAATGCGAGCCAGGGCATACGGCACGGGCTCTCCATCAATGATGAGGATGCGTTTGTCGCCCTTGACGATCTCAGGGATATAGCGCTGCGCCATGATGCTGCGCGTACCGTTATCCGTGAGGGTTTCAAGGATGGCGCCAAGATTGGGGTCTTGCCGCGCCACGCGGAAGATCCCCATGCCGCCCATGCCGTCCAGCGGCTTGACGACCACGTCGCCATGTTCCGCATGAAAGGCGCGCAGCCGCGCCATGTCGCGCGTCACCAGCGTGGGCGCGGTAAAGTTGGAAAATTCGGTAATCGACAACTTCTCAGGATGGTTGCGGATCGCCGCCCCCTGATTGAAGACCCTGGCGCCGGCGGCCTGGGCAAAGTCGAGCAAATGGGTGGAGTAGACATACTCCATATCGAAGGGCGGATCCTTGCGCATGACGACAGCACCGAAATCGCTCAGGGCGATGACGGCTGGCGCACCCGAGGCGCGCCACCAGTCCTGCCCGTGCAGATCGGCATCGGCCAAGAGCTGAACAGGCTCGGTGCGCGCCAGAACGGCGCCACCTTCGATGAACAGATCACCCTGCAGGGCAACGCTGATCTCATGGCCGCGTGCGCTGAGCGCACGCATCATGGCCACGGAACTATCCTTGTAGGCCTTCAGGCCGGGCAAGGGATCGACGATGAACAAAATGCGCATGGACATTCCTGGAAAGCCACCCACGGCCGGCACGTCCATTCGCGCTGGCTCACGCCCCATGCCTGATGGCAGCCGCAGGATACAACCACGCTACCGGTCAGGGGCGCGCAGCATCTTGAAACACTGGCGGCGAGGCACACCCACCAGGGGCGCGCCCGCCATCCCGCATCACTCGCCGGGCTTGGCGGCTTTCTTGCGGGGGGCCAGCACCATCACCATCTGGCGCCCTTCGAGCTTGGGCATGGCTTCGACCTGGCAGAGTTCCCCCATGTCTTCGCGAATGCGTTCCAGCACCCGCATGCCCAATTCCTGGTGCGCCATTTCGCGGCCACGGAAGCGCAAGGTCACCTTGGCCTTGTCGCCATCCTCGATGAAACGGCGCAGATTGCGCAGCTTCACCTGGTAATCGCCTTCATCGGTACCAGGACGGAATTTCACTTCCTTGACCTGGATGACCTTCTGCTTGGCGCGCGCCTCGGCCTGGCGTTTCTGTTCCTGATAACGGAACTTGCCATAATCCATCAGGCGGCAAACAGGCGGAGACGCATTGGGCGCGATCTCGACCAGATCCACATCTTGCTCTTCGGACAGGCGGAATGCTTCGGCAATGCGAACAATGCCGAGCTGCTCTCCGTCGAGACCTATCAGACGCACCTCGGGAACACGAATTTCACCATTGATGCGATTGGGCTTTTCGGTGGCGATGTTGAAGACTCCTAGAAAAATTAAGCAGTTTCCTGCTGGGTACGAATGTCATCGCGGCGGGTGGCAACCTCTTCGGCCAACCGGGCAGAAAACTCTGCCAACGGCATGACGCCAAGGTCTTTGCCCCCGCGCGCACGGACCGCGACTGTCCCGGCCTGGCTTTCTTTATCGCCCACAACCAGGATGTACGGTACCTTCTGCAAACTGTGTTCGCGGATTTTATAAGTGATCTTTTCCCCACGCAAATCCGACTCAACCCTAAATCCTTGTTTTTTCAAGGATTGAGTGATTTCATCTGCATATGGGGACGAAGATGCAGAAATACAACACACAACCGCCTGAACCGGCGCCAGCCAGGCAGGCAATGCACCGGCGTGGTTTTCGATCAGCATGCCGATGAAACGCTCCAACGAGCCCAGGATGGCACGGTGCAGCATGACCGGTGTGCGGCGCTGGTCATTGGCGTCGACATACTCGGCCCCCAGGCGTACCGGCATGGAGAAGTCCACCTGGATGGTGCCGCACTGCCAGTGGCGGCCGATGGCATCCTTGAGCGTGTATTCGATTTTCGGACCATAGAACGCCCCTTCCCCCGGCGAGATTTCGAACTCGCAACCGGTGCGGCGCAGGCTTTCCATCAGCGCGTGCTCGGCCTTGTCCCAGACTTCGTCGTCGCCGATGCGCTTTTCCGGGCGCATGGCCACCTTGTAGAGCACATTGTCGAAACCGAAATCGGCATAGACCTTTTTCAGCAAAGCCGTGAAGGCAGCGCATTCATCCTGCAGCTGGTCTTCGGTACAGAAAATATGGCCGTCATCCTGCGTGAAGCCGCGCACACGCATCATGCCGTGCAGCGAACCGGAAGGCTCATTACGATGGCACTGGCCGAACTCACCGTAGCGCAGCGGCAGATCGCGGTAGGAATGCAGGCTGGAATTGAAGATCTGCACGTGGCCCGGGCAGTTCATCGGCTTCAGGCCATAGACGCGGTTCTCGGACTCCGTCGTGAACATGTTCTCGCGGTAGTTGTCCCAGTGCCCCGTTTTCTTCCAGAGCGACAGGTCGAGAATCTGCGGCGCCTTCACTTCCTGGTAGCCGTTGTCACGAAACACCTGGCGCATGTACTGCTCAACCTGCTGCCACAGTGTCCAGCCCTTGGGGTGCCAGAACACCAGACCCGGACCTTCTTCCTGGAAGTGGAAGAGATCCAGCTCGCGACCGATGCGTCGGTGGTCGCGCTTCTCGGCCTCTTCGAGCATTTTCAGGTAGGCGTCCTGCTCTTCCTTGGAATTCCAGGCCGTACCGTAAATGCGCTGCAGCATTTCGTTCTTGCTGTCGCCGCGCCAGTAAGCGCCGGCCACTTTCATCAGCTTGAACACCTTGAGCTTGCCCGTCGACGGCACGTGGGGGCCACGGCAAAGGTCGATGAAGCTGCCTTCGCGATACATGGTCAGCGTTTCGTTTTCCGGGATCGAATCAATGATCTCGGCCTTGTACTTTTCACCGACGCTCAGGAAGAAATCACGGGCCTCGTTACGGCTCCAGACTTCACGCGTGACGACCTCGTCCTTGCGAGCGAGTTCCATCATGCGCTTCTCGATGGCTTCGAGATCTTCCGGCGTGAACGGGCGCTCGTACGCAAAGTCGTAGTAGAAACCGTTTTCGATGACCGGGCCGATCGTGACCTGCGCTTCGGGGAACAGGTCCTGGAGGGCATAAGCCATCAAGTGGGCAGTAGAGTGGCGCAGGATCTCCAGGCCATCGGGGTCCTTGCCGGTCACGATGGCGAGATGGGCATCACGCTCGATCAAATGCGAAGTATCGACCAGAGTGGAAGGCTTGCCATCATAGGAAACACGCCCGGCCAGCGCGGCACGCGCCAGGCCCGAGCCGATGGATTGCGCAACTTCCGCGACCGTCACCGGAGCGGGGAAGTCACGCTGTGAGCCGTCTGGCAAAACTATCTGCACCATTTCATCTTCCTGATTGAGCAATAAAAAACGCGGCCAGTGGGCCGCGTCTTGTTCGTGGATTGCCTGTAGATCCCGGCTTTTCAGCGCGACCACGACTCTCCCGGCGTGCACACGGCTGCACGCGGAGAATAGGTAGTAGTTCGTGTCGTCGAGAACGCCATGTCAGTACACGCTGATAACCTGCATCGCAGGATTGGGAATACGCTTTCATGTCCTGGCCCGTGCGAACACGGACCGGGGGATGCCGGCGGACGGATGGACATGCCACCCCTATCACTTATGCCGATTGTAGCATTACGGCGGGCCGACAGGCAGCCCGGCAGCCCCGCCGGCGCCACAAACCTGCGCCTGTGTCACACAGGTCCGCCAGTCAGGCAAACCCGGCGTCACTCCCGAATGATGCGCACCACGTCGACGTCGATCTCGGGCGGACGCGTCAGGCCAGTATCAACCTCGCCCGATATTTCCACCAGCGTTTTCTCGTCTACAGGCTCACGCGGAAAATCCTTGTCGTCGATTTCCACCTGGATTTCACCGGTGCCATCCGAGAACACGTAGCGCTCCTTACCCGTCTTGCGCAGCAGGTGGCCCTTCAGGCTGACCCACTGATCATCCTGGGGCTGTGCCAGGATGCCGCGCACATTCGGCGTCGCCGCGACGCCCGGCCCGACGTACTGCGCGGCGGCAGGCGCGGCCATCATGGTCAATGCAGCGGCGCCGATCACGGCAGAAAGGACGAAAGAGGAAAGACGGCAATTCGGAATACGCATGGCAGCACCTCTCAAGGGAAAATCGAACCAACGACAATAGAAGGCTTGCAAACACCAGAACCATATTAGCAAACATCCCCAACTGCCTGCCGCACACTCGCGAGCAAACGCCGTTACTTGCCGCGCAGTTTCCCGATCAGACGACGGTCGCGCTTGGTCGGCCGGCCCGCAGCAATCTCCAGCGACGGTTCCGGCGCCAGGCGCCGCATCTCGGCCGCGCGCTCGCGCGCCGCCACGCTTTCGGCTGTTTCCTCATACAAGGTACGGGCGACCGTCGCCGGGCCGCGCACCGCCCCTGGCACCCGAACCACGACCTCGATGGGCGGATCTTCCTTGCGTATGCGCAAGCGGTCCCCCGGGCCGATCTCCCGGGCAGGCTTCGCTGCCTGGCCATTGACCTCGACCCTGCCCTTGCCGATCTCTTCCACCGCCAGGCTGCGCGTCTTGTAGAAACGCGCGGCCCACAACCATTTATCCAGTCTGACCTTATCGCTCATATTCTGCCGTCCTTGCTCCCTTGCATCATAGCCGCCCTGCCATCCGCCGTTCCAGCCGCGCCCAGACCCTCAAACCGCAGACCGATACGGCCAGCCCCGAAAAAGCTTCCCCTCCTGCCCCCCTCTACGCGCTGCGCCTTCGACAAAAACCCAACAGGCGCGCAAGCACAAGGTTCACAGCACACCTGATACAGGTCCTGCCTCACACAAATACCGCGCTCTACAGCCCTCCACGCCCCGCCAGGTCAGAACCAGGACACAGATAGCCCACAAGGCGCCAGAGCGCGGCATTGCTCGCCTCACGCCGCCGCAGACACACGCGCAAGTCGCGCTGCGCCCAATCATTGCGCAGCGGTATGGCTGAAATGCTCATGCTGTGCTGCGCGCGTCTAGCCGTCGTTTCTGGCACGATGCCGATGCCCACACCTGCCTGCACCATCAGGCAGATGGCATCGAAACTGCGCAGTTGTACGCGCAAATGCAGCCGACGGCCTTCGCGCAAGGCCCGATCGGCCAGAAATCGCTGCAAGGCGCTTTCACGATCCAGGCCGATGAAGTCGCGATCCAATACCTCTGCAAAACTGGCGCTCTCCGCACCGGCGATGGGATCGCTCACCGGGGCGACAATCACGAACCGATCGGACCTGAAAGGCAGGGTCAACAAGGCACCGGTATCAACCGTACCCGCGACAATGCCGAGATCGGCCGCGCCTTCCGCGACCCGCACGACAATTTCGTCACTGAGGCGCTCCTGCAAGTCAACCGCGATACCCGGATAATCCGCCAGGAAACGCCCCAGCACCTCCGGCAGAAATTCAGTCAATGCATTCGTATTGGACAGCAACCGAATTTGCGAACTGGCACCGCCCGAGAACGCGCCCAGTTCCTCGTGCATCAGATCGGCCTGTGCCAGCAGATTGCGTGCATGAGCCAGCAAGGCATGACCGGCCGGCGTTAGCGTGACACCCTGCCTGCTGCGTTCCAGCAGACAGGTGCCAAGGATGGTTTCCATACCGCGCACGCGCGTGCTGGCCGCGGCCAACGCGGTATGCGCACGCACCGCCCCGCCCGTGATACTGCCTGCCTCAGCAACGTGGCGAAACAGGCTGAGATCGGCAAGATCGAGTTTGGCCATCGCAATCCTTCGTTTTATTGAAAGGAATCCATGAAAATTTGCGGATTCATATGTCATTAACGTTCAGATATCCTTCGCAAATATATAACAATCAGGATACCCAATGACGGCAGAGGCATGGACGAGCGCGGGCATTATCGTCGCAACAATCGGACTTTGGGCAACAGCGAGACTGCCGGAGTACCTCGTTGCCTTATTGTTTTTTGCCGCCGCAGCCGTCTTGAACCTCGCCCCGCCCGACGTTCTGTTTTCAGGTTTTGCCTCGGCGGCATTCTGGCTGGTACTCAGCGGCTTTATCCTCGGCGTTGCGATCCGCAAGGTCGGCCTGGCGGATCGCATCGCCCGTAGCCTGGCAGGCCGGTTGACTGGCTCTTGGCCCCGCATGGTTGGGGGCGTGGTGCTGCTGACCTATGCACTGGCTTTCGTCATGCCGTCCAACATGGGGCGTATCGCCTTGCTGATGCCTATTGTTCTGGCGCTGGCCGATCGCGCCGGGCTGGCCGAGGGCAGCCGTGGCCGTACAGCCCTGGCCCTGGCGGTCGGACTCGGAACCTTCCAGCTTTCCGCCAGCATCCTGCCTGCCAACGTGCCCAACCTGGTCATGTCAGGCGCCGCCGAAAGCGCCTATGGCATCCATCTTTCATATTTGCCCTACCTGGTACTGCACGCCCCCGTTCTCGGACTGCTCAAGGGGCTGGCGCTGACAGCATGCCTGTGTCTGCTGTTCCCGGCGAAACCCTGTACCGTCTTGCGAATA
This sequence comes from Kerstersia gyiorum, assembly GCF_004216755.1. Taxonomy (GTDB): domain Bacteria; phylum Pseudomonadota; class Gammaproteobacteria; order Burkholderiales; family Burkholderiaceae_B; genus Kerstersia; species Kerstersia gyiorum. The sequence continues at coordinate 395,272 of NZ_SGWZ01000002.1, read as the reverse complement.
GAACCTGGCGAGCCCTTGAGCCCAGCCGAAAAGCGCTTGGGCGCATTGCTGCTCGCAACGCTGGCGCTATGGATGACGGATGCCGTGCACGGCATCTCGCCCGCCTGGATCGGCCTGAGCGCAGCCTGTATTTGCCTGCTGCCTCGTATTGGCTTCCTGACCGGTGATGAATTCGCCACCGGCGTCAATATCCGCACCTGTATTTACGTTGCCGGCATCCTGGGGCTGACCGCGCTGGTGAACCATTCCGGGCTGGGGACAGCCATGGGCAACTGGCTGCTGCACCTGCTGCCGCTCGATCCAGCCAGCCCGGCACGCAGTTTCGGGGCATTGATAGCCCTGACCAGCGCATTGAACTTCACTGTTACGGCCAATGGCGTGCCAGCGCTGTTCACCCCGCTCGCACAGTCCATGGCCGAGGCCTCCGGCCTGCCTCTACTGACCATTCTGATGGTACAGGTCATAGGCTATGCCACACCGTTGTTGCCTTACCAGGCATCCCCCATCGTTGTCGCCATGGGCATGGCCCATGTGAAGACCTGGGATGGCATACGACTCTGCCTGGCGCTTGCGGCAGTCACCTTCCTGATATTGGTACCGCTCGACTACGGCTGGTTCAAACTGCTAGGCCTGATATCCCGTTGACACGCCATTCGCGCAATCCCTCAAAGCCCCATGGCCGCCTAAAAAAATCAGCTAAAAAAATCAGCTGAAATTTACACAAACCCAAAAATATGTATATAATTCCGCTTCTTCGGTTCACCCCCACAAACGCGGTGCGGCAGAAGGCAACAGGCAAATCGCCAGGGACGAAAAATTTCTCCCGAAACGAAATTCTTGTTGACAGCAGTAAAAAAATGGTTGTAGAATCATTTTTCTTTACAGGCGGTTAGCTCAGTTGGTTAGAGCGCCACGTTGACATCGTGGAGGTCGTTGGTTCGAATCCAATACCGCCTACCAGAATTCCTGCCAAGCAAGCCGCCGTTCATTGGTGGCTTTTTTGCGTCCGAAGCCTGCCAGCATGGCTTTATCTACCCCGGCCTTCCCTTATCCAGTCCAGGCAAGCAGGCCCACGCGCGCCTCCTCATCCAACACCTCAGCCAGGCTGGCCCGGAAACACGGCACCGCCCCGCTTCCGGCCAATGATTCAAACAAGCCGCATCCTACTTGGTATCAGCCACCAACTCTTCGATCAGGGTGATGATCTGCGTCATGTACGGATGGCGCACCTCGCCCGTGTCAGGGTTGCCCATCAGATTGGCGCGAGCACGGTCCACCACTTGGTCCATGTCATGCCCCAGATCCTGCACTGCCTTCACGAGTGCCTTCGCCGCTTCCTGATGATGCGGGGATACCTGCTCTGCCATCCATCTCTCCTTGCCTAGATTGCCCTGACCACACGCCAGGTCGCTCGCTGGCCTGCAAGGCCGGCTGCCAGGAATGCTACCGCAAAACCTGCCACTTGCCATGACAGCCTGCCGATAGCGCAACCCTCACGCCCCCCCAGGCTCGACACCCCATTCAGCCAGCAACAGCCCCTGTGCCGGGCGACACAATGACACCGGCATCGGAAACTTCCGGTGCAAATCTCACGTATGCTTATGGCATGGCCATGGCGCCGGCGGAATAGCCGGCCCTGGCACCATGATCCCGGCGGCGCGATACAGGCGGCGCCGCCCCGTCAGCGGCTCGAGCCCCATCCAGGACTGCAGTACGGCCATGTTCGCTTCCCTATTGCCCCTCTTGCAGGATATGTCCAGCAGCATCCTGGCGCTTGGCGCCAAGCACAGCAATTGGCTGGCCTGCATCAGCTTTGTGCTGGCGCTGCTCAAATCCCTGCCTTTTGTCGCCCTGGTCATTCCAGGCACGGCCTTGCTGCTCTCGATCGGCGCACTGCTGGGCGCAGGCGACATTCCATTTATTCCGATCTGGCTGGCCATATCACTGGGCGCCGGGCTGGGCGACTGGATCTCGTACTCATTGGGGCAGCGCTACGGCCCTGTGATCCTGAACTCCCGCTGGATTCAGTGCCGACAGGCGCTCTACGTCAGGACCAAACGCTTCTTCGACCGCTGGGACTGGGCCAGCATTGTGCTCTGCCGCTTCTTCGGGCCGCTGCGGGCGACGGTGCCGCTGGTCGCTGGCATCTTCAAAATGCCACAACAGCGCTTTCACGTTGCCAACTGGCTGTCCGCGTTTTTATGGACCTGCACCTTGCTGCTGCCCGGCTGGGCCGGATTCAAGCTGTTATAGCCCTTCAACCAAAACACGCAGCCACACCGACAGGCGCGCACCGATCAAACCCGCACGGATCTGAGTTCCATCGTCACGTCTCGGACCTCCGGCAGACGCCAGACCTCGTCTCTCAGCATAAATTTGCTGCTCTTGGTATGAGCACTGAAGCTTGATCGCTCGATCACACAGGAGATTGGGATCAAAGCTGCCCGTTGCACCTTGAATTCGCTATCGAACAATAGCCCCGCCAAGACATCAAAGTGCCCATCCTTAATGTCCCGAATAGCAGACAGCTCGCGCGACGATCCCCTGCCCATTATGCGGCGCGCCTTGATCTGATAACGCACCCCATCTGCATCCGTCGCGTCATATCCGCGCACGGAATTCTTTGCCTGCTGCCAGCCAAATGCCCGGCAGAATAAATACTCAGCCAAATCACCGGTCGGATTATTTCCACTGCGCAACACACCCCGTTGGCGCAGCTGGTCACAGATCCTTGCATAGCAGGCAAGCAAATCCATGACAGAAAGCTCACCGATTCCGTCAGTCGAAAGGAGATTCAGCATTTGGGCTGGGTTTACGCCAGGGTCTGGCACTTCACGCGGGAGCGCAACATGCCCAGAAACACCTCCCAGGTCAATGCGCCTTGTTTCCGGCTTCACGGGCTTCCTGCAGGCCTTGCTCAATCACAGAGCCGGCGGCTTCCAGCACTTTGCCGATATGATCCATGGCATTCCGGCACGGCCCGTCTTCGCTGGCGACGCGCTCACGGATGGTGTCATTGAGCCGGTTGTAGGACGTCGCCACCTTGGAGACATCAATGGAACCGTTCGCGCAAATGGCCACAACCAGATTCTGCAATCCGATTTGCATACCCCTGACCCGTTCTTCCAATTCCAGGAGCCTGGATTCAAGCGCGTCCTGATCTGCCATGATGTTCTCCAATATAGATGTAGGGCAATGACCCGGTGCTTGCATGACCGCAGGCGCGAGCGCGGCAAACCGGGAACTGCCGGACCGAAAATCAAAAACCCGCTGATCCGGGCAATGGAATCAGCGGGCTGGGTATTATTCTGGCGGAAGCGGTGAGATTCGAACTCACGAACGGTTGCCCGTTGCCGGTTTTCAAGACCGGTGCAATCGACCACTCTGCCACGCTTCCCGCTCTGCTGCAGCGACTGCCGGAACGGGCCCTGGCAGCACTGCAACATTTCAAGAGACGGGATTCTAGCAGACTTCGACGCGTCCCCGGCAAGGACTCGGGCGCCCCGCCCCCTGAAATGGGTGCCTGCGGATAACAGCCTGGTTCGGCGTTAAACTGGCAGTTGAGCGAATTGCGGGATTTTCATGTCTGTCCTGAGTAAACAAACCGGCACCTGTCTGCGCGGCGTCATCCTGGAAACCACCCAGGACGGCCTCCGCTTCCGTATCTATGTCGTCATCGGCGAAGCCGATCTGGATGCCGTCACGGAAATCCTGCCCGCCGAAGTATTCGAGGAAAGTGGCGAGGTGCATGTCTGCGGCCTGGATATGCCCGAGCAGGCGCCAGAGCAGCTCTCCGACGTGCTCGACAATATGAATGATGGTGATGTGGCCGTCATTTTCTGCGCATCGCCTGCCGTGCAGCAATCCGTGCTCTACAGCCTGCGCCTGCCCGGCGTCGCCCTGCCCTCTCACTTGAACTGACAGCGCTGGCTGAAACGCATGAATACCACTGCCACGTTGCCGCCGCCCAGCCATGTGGTGCTGGATGCCTGTGTACTGATGCCCGGCATCCTGCGCCGCCTCTGGCTGCGCCTGGCTGGCATGGGGCTGTACGAACCGATATGGAGCGAATATATCGGCGATGAATGGCGACGCAATGCCGCCCGCATCTGGTCCATTCCAGCCGAACGCCTGCAACAGGAATGGCAAGACATGCAGACCGCATTCCCCGCAGCCTGCGCCGGCAATCTGCAGGAATGGAAAGCCGGGTTGCGCTATAGCGACCCCAAGGACTGGCACGTGATTGCCGCCGCCCGCGATGCCCAGGCCCGCTCCCCCGAAGCCAGCATTGCCATTGCCACCTGGAATCTGCGCGATTTCAACCGTTCCGAGCTGCGCCGCCTGGGCTTGCAGGCGGTGTCTCCGGATACGCTGCTGGCGCGTTTCTGGCATGCCGCCCCCAGTGCTTTGCTGGCGGCGCTGGAAGGCATGGCGCAGGATGCCAGCGATCTGGGCGGCACTCCCGAACCCATCGCCGATGCCCTGCGGCGTGAGCGCCTCTTCCTGCTGCGCCAGCTGTTCTGGGCCCAGGCGCAGCGGCAACAAACAACAGGCGCAGAGCCCCTCTCTTCTTCCCTTACCCCAACCACTTCATGAACCACACCACTGCCGGCGGCGCGCTGCCCCCCTTGCTGAAACTCGATGCCCAGGCCCTGAGCGACGCACATCTGCGTGAAACCCTTCATGAACGCAAGGAAATCTACCAGGGCAGGCTGCTGCGACTGCGCGAGGATACCGTGCGCCTGCCCGATGGCAAGCTGACACGTCGGGAATATGTGGTGCACCCGGGCGCAACAGTGGTGATCCCGCTGTTCGATGACGACCACGTGCTGCTGGAACGGCAGTTCCGCTATCCGGTAGACCAGGTAATTGTCGAGTTTCCCGCGGGCAAGCTTGATGCAGGCGAAGCTCCATTGGTCTGCGGCCAGCGGGAACTGCTGGAAGAAACCGGCTACCGGGCCAGCGAATGGGCCTATGCCGGAAAATTGCATCTGGCGATCGGTTACTCCGATGAAGTCATCCATATTTTCTTCGCACGCGGCCTGCAGGGCGGCGAACGCCAGCTGGATGAAGGCGAATTCCTGGACGTGGCGCGCTGCGCCATTCCGGATTTCCTTGATGCCTGCCGCACCGGCCTGGTGACTGATGCCAAAACGCTGGCTTGCGCGCTCTGGTTGCAAAATGCCTGGGAAGGCAAATGGCAACTGGCGTGGCAACCGGCCGGCAGCCCCTGAGCCGACCCGCCAAGCTCCCTCTGGCGGCACGAACCGGCAGCCGGAGCAACGCTCCGGCCGGCATCACAGGCCGTTATAGACCGGCCCTTCGCCGCCCTGGGGCGCGACCCAGACGATATTCTGCGTCGGGTCCTTGATGTCACAGGTCTTGCAATGCACGCAGTTCTGCGCATTGATGCGCAGCGCGTCGGCGCCGGCTTCGTCCTTGACGAACTCGTACACCCCGGCCGGGCAATAGCGCGCCTCCGGCCCCGCATAGATGGCCAGGTTCACCTGCACCGGCACCGCCGGGTCCTTGAGTGTCAGGTGCACCGGCTCGTCTTCATCGTGGTTGGTGTTCGAGATGAAGACCGAACTCAGGCGGTCGAAAGTGATCTTGCCATCCGGCTTTGGGTAGTCGATGCGCTCGTACTCCGCCGCCGGCCGCAGACAGGCGTGGTCGGGCTGCTTGCGGTGCAGTGTCCAGGGCATCCGTCCCTTGAGCAGGCCCTGCTCCACGAACGTCATGAAGCTTGCCACCGGCAGCCCCTTCTTGAACCACTGCTTGAAGTTGCGCGCCCGGTTCAGTTCCTCGTGCAGCCAGGAGGCCTGGAAGGCCTGGCCGTAGCCGTCCAGCGCATCCTGGCCACGCCCCTGGGTCAGCGCCGCATGAATGGCTTGCGCCGCCAGCATGCCGGACTTGATGGCGGCATGGCTGCCCTTGATGCGCGAGGCATTCATGAAGCCGGCTTCGCAGCCCACCAGCACACCGCCCGGGAAATCCAGCCTGGGCAGCGACAACAGGCCGCCGGCCGTGATGGCGCGCGCGCCATAAGCCAGGCGCTTGCCGCCTTCGAGCATGGGGCGGATGGCCGGGTGCGTCTTGAAGCGCTGGAATTCCTCGAAGGGCGACAGCCAGGGGTTGGCATAGTCCAGCCCCACTACCATGCCCAGCGCCACCTGATTGTCATTGAGGTGATACAGGAAGGTGCCGCCGTAGGTCTTGCTGTCCAGCGGCCAGCCGCTGGTGTGGATCGCCAGGCCAGGCTGCGATTGCGCCGGGTCTATCTCCCAGAGTTCCTTGATGCCTATGCCATAGCTCTGCGGGTCGCGCCCCGCGTCCAGCCCGAAGCGCGCGATCAGTTCGCGCCCGAGCTGGCCGCGCGCGCCCTCGGCAAACACCGTATAGCGCGCCAGCAGCTCCATGCCGGGCTGGTAGTTCGCCGTGTGGCTGCCGTCGCGCGCCATGCCCATGTCGCCGGTCGCCACGCCGCGCACCGCGCCCTGCGCGTCGTACAGCACCTCCACGGCGGCAAAGCCGGGAAAGATGTCCACGCCCAGCGCCTCGGCCTGCTCGCCCAGCCAGCGCACCACGTGCCCCAGGCGCACGATGTAGTTGCCTTCATTGTGGAAACAGGACGGCAGCAGCCAGTCCGGCGTGCGCAGCGCCTTCTCCTGCGTGAGAAACAGGAAGCGGTCCTGCGTGACCGGCACGTCCAGCGGCGCGCCGCGTTCGCGCCAGTCCGGCAGCAGCTCATCTAACGCACGCGGGTCCATGATCGCGCCCGACAACGTGTGCGCGCCCAGTTCCGCGCCCTTCTCCAGCACGCACACGCCCAGCTCGCTGCCGGACGCCGCCGCCAGCTGCTTGAGCCGGATCGCCGCCGACAGGCCCGCCGGCCCCCCGCCGACGATCACCACGTCATATTCCATGGATTCGCGTTGCACCACTTATACTCCCCAACCGTTCTTTTTCCGGCGCAGGCCGGAATGATCTTGCAAGCCGTCAGCGCGGCGCCATGCGCAAAGCGCCGTCCAGGCGGATCACCTCGCCGTTGAGGTGGTCGTTCTCGACGAAATGGCAAGCCAGCGCGGCAAACTCTTCAGGCTTGCCCAGGCGCTGCGGAAACGGAATCGACGCAGCCAGCGTTTGCTGCACGTCTTCCGGCAATTCATTCATCAGGGGGGTTTTGAATAGCCCCGGCGCGATTGTCGCCACCCGGATGCCGTGACGCGCCAGATCACGCGCCATCGGCAAGGTCATGCTGACCAGCCCACCCTTGGAAGCGCTGTACGCCTGCTGCCCGATCTGGCCATCAAATGCCGCCACCGAGGCCGTAAACAACAACACACCACGCGCACCATCCTCCAGCGCAGGCAGGGCCGCGCAGGCAGCCGCGAACAGACGACTGACATTGTAGGCGCCGATCAGGTTGATCTGCACCACGCGGGTGAAGTCTTCCAGCGGCGCGGCGCTGCCATCACGCTGCACGATACGCTTGGCCGTGCCTATGCCGGCTACATTCATCAGGATGCGAGCCGGCCCGTGCGCCAGCGCCGCGTCGGCCAGCGCCTGCTCCACGCTGCCGGTATCGGTAATATCGCAAGCCAGTCCCAATCCGCCGATTTCGCCGGCAACCCGCGCCGCAGCCTCGCCATTACGGTCCAGGATGGCCACCCTGGCCCCTCGCCGCGCCAACTCCCGCGCAGTGGCCTCGCCCAGACCGGAAGCGCCGCCGGTCACCAGTGCTGCTACACCTTGAATATCCATGATCTGTCAGTCCTTTTTCTTGGCTGAGGGGTAAAGAATGCCGGGCGCCGTTCCCTCGTGCAATGCCTCCACCAGGGCAGCCCGGTGGCGCAGCACGGCGCGCTGGTTGATGGAACCCTTATCGGTGATTTCACCCACCGACGACTGCGGCGGCTGCTCCAGTAGCACCATGCGTGCGATGCGGTTGGCACTCCCCGTGGCGCTCGCGGCCAGGGCATCCAGAATGCCCTGGAATGCTGCGCGTACAGCGGGATGCGCATTGACTTCGGCCTGCGGCACCTCAGGGCCAGCACCAGCCAGCGCACGTGCCGCTGGGGAAACGAACACCATGGCTCCGACGTCTTTCTGGTTCAGCCCGGTCAGCACCACATCACCGACATACGGACTGCCCTGGGTAACGACACGGGTACGCAAGGGGCCGACGCTGACAAAGGTGCCGGTGGAAAGCTTGAAATCCTCGGAAATACGGCCATCGAAGCGCAGGCCGCGTTCCGGCCGTGCCGCATCTATCCAGGCCACGGCATCGCCCGTGCAAAGAAAGCCTTCTTCATCGAAAGCAGCACGCGTGGCGTCAGGGTCGCGCCAGTAGCCCGGCGTAATATTCGGCCCTTTGTAGCGCACCTCCAGCTTGTCGCCATTGGGCACCAACTTGATGCTCAGGCCGGGCGCAGGTACACCCAGGTCACCGGCGCGCACGTCAGGGTGATTCACGAACAGGGCGAAAGGACTGGATTCCGTCATGCCCAGGCCGGTTCCCATAACGATGCGCTCGCCCAGCTCCTGTTCCTGGCATGCGTGTAGCGCATCCCAGATCGGTTGCGCCAGGCCGGCGGCAGCGTAATAGAACAGCTTCACGCGCGACAGCAGATTGCGGCGCAATTGCTCATCGGTACGCATGGCGGCGGCAATGGCCTCGAAGCCCGTTGGCACATCGAAATACACCGTCGGTGCGATCTCGCGCAGATTGCGCAGAGTTTCATGGATCAGACCCGGCGTGGGCCGACCATCATTGATATACAGCGAGCCGCCGTTATAGAGCGCAATGCCGAAGTTGTGATTGCCGCCAAACGTATGGCTCCACGGCAACCAATCGACCATGGTGAGGTCTTCATCCTGCACCAGCGGAATGGACTGCGCCAGTTGCTGCTGGTTGGAACACCACATGCCATGCGTGTTGATTACCGCGGCCGGCAGCTTGGTCGAACCCGACGTGAACAGGAACTTGGCAATGCGCTCGGGCGTGACGGCAGCCGCCGCAGCCTCCACTGCCGGGCCGGCTTCGGTGGCCAGGATGTCGTGCCACAAGGCCTGGCGACCGGCACGCCTGCGCCAGCCATCATCACGCTCCAGCCAGACTTCGCAATCCTCGGCCACTTCCGCATCAATCGCTCGGCCATACTGGGCACCGTCCACGGCCAACACCAGGCCAGGCGTCAGGGTTTCAAGCACCCGACGCAGCTTCGCATAATCGGTGGCCAGCGTAGAGTATGCCGCCGACACCGTGCAGTACGGAATGCCAACATACAGGCAAGCCAGCGCCAGCACCGCATGTTCCAGGCTGTTTTCCCCCAGGATGACGACGGGCCGCTCGGTATCCAGCCCTCGGTCAAGCAGGGCCTGGCCGACCTTGCGCGCCTGTTCCAGCGCCTGCGCATAGCTCAGGTGCACCCAGTCGCCCAGACTGCCGTCAGCAAGGCGCTCGCGCCGCGCAAACAGCGTATGCGCCGGCCGCTGCCCGGCCCAATAAGCCAGGCGACTGCCCATGCTGGGGGCAAACGGTTGCAACGCGGCATCCGCCCGCAGATAACAGATGCCATTGTCCCGGCGCTCAACCGACACGCCGTCTACGCCATAGCGCATGGCACGATAGCGCGGCGCAGCAGCGGCCGCAGTTTTCACTTCAGAAGTCACCTTATGTCTCCTCGATCCCTCTGAAAATCAATCAGGCGGACATGACGGCCTTGCACAGGCTCTATTCACGTCCGGTCGCCAGCCCTTAGGAACCGGCACGCAGTTTGGCAGCGCGCCCCTCCAGAAACTCCGCCACACGCGTCTTGGCTTCGGGCGCAGACTGCGCGATGGCAGAAACCAGCGACTCCATCAACAGGCCGTTGTCGGCGGGCGCTTCGGCAATGCGCGGCAGCACGTGCATCAGGGCATAGTTGGTCATGGGCGCATTACCCGCGATCCGCGTGGCCAGCTCACGCGCCTTGGCCAGCGCCTGTCCAGCCGGCACGAGATACTGCGCGAAGCCCACACGCTCGCCTTCCTCGGCGCCGTAAACCCGGCCGGTCAGCATCATGTCTGCCATGCGCGCTTCGCCAATCAGACGTGGCACGCGCACCGAACCGCCGCCACCGACAAAAATGCCGCGTGCGCCTTCCGGCAGCGCGTAGAACGCGGAACTGTCAGCCACGCGGATGTGCGTGGCACAAGCCAGCTCCAGGCCACCGCCGACCACTGCCCCCTGCAGCGCCGATACCACCGGAATACGGCCAAACTGGATCGACTCCAGCGCCCGGTGCCACATGCGCGAATGGTGCATTCCCTGCTCCGCATCCCGCTCACGCAGCTCGCTGAGATCCAGGCCGGCGCAGAAGTGCTCTCCCTGACCATAAAGAACCGCCGCCTTGATATCGGCCGGCAAGGACTCGAAGACATTGCGCAAGGCCAGCATCAGCCCGTCATTGAGCGCATTGCGCTTTTCCACGCGGTTCAAACCGATCAGCACGATAGCGCCGTCACGCTCCACCGTCAGATTGGAATACTGCTCGAAATTCTTCATTGAGGTAGGCCTTCTTGCTGTTTATTTGATTATAGTTTATAAATAATTTCATCAGCAAACAAGCATTCCAGATAGTAAAAACCCTTAATAACTGGTTTTTTACACATCAAAGAGAATAAAAAATAGTTCTTTATTAGAACAAAAAGCCTAGATTGGAGACTCTCGCATGCGCGCCCACATTCCTTACGGCATTTACTGGTCCACGCCCTTCGCCAAATGGCAGGGCAGCCTGTCCGCGCTCAACCCTCTGCCCCTGGTAGCCCAGGTGGCGAAAGACACGCTGACTGAACGGAATGTCGATCTGTCGCAGATCGACCTTGCCATCCTCGGCACCACCAACCCCTATCCTGGCAGCTTCTACGGCCTGCCCTATGTCACCGGACTCATGGGGATGGACCGCGTGGCCGGGCCATCCGTGCAGCAGGCCTGCGCCACCAGCGTGCGCGCGTTGCTGATGGCCAGCCAGGAAGTCGCCATGGGAACCGCCAGCTGCGCCCTGCTGCTGATGGCCGACAGACAGTCCAACGGGCCGCTGGTCTACTACCCCGACCCAGGCGGCCCGGGCGGCTATGGCATTCCCGAGCGCTGGGTACCGGACAACATGGCGCGCGACCCCTATGCCGGCCAACCCATGCTGGAAACCGGGGAAAACGTGGCACGCCGCTACGGCATAGACACCGCCGAACAGCATGCGCTCAAGCTGCATCGCTATCAGCAATACCTGGAAGCGCTGGCCAATGAACGCGCCTTCCAGAAACGCTACATGGTGGATGCGCCGCTGACGCCTCCCGGCGGACGCAAGCAACTGGGCGTCTTGCAGGCTGACGAAGGCATCTTCCCCACGACGGTGGAAGGCCTGGCCAAGCTGAAGCCGGTACGAGCGGGCGGCAGCATCACTTTCGGCGGCCAGACCCATCCCGCCGACGGCAATGCCGGCACCATCGTCACGACCCGCGACCGGGCCCGCGCCTTGTCCACGCGCCCGGAAATCGACATCGAGATCCTCGGGTTCGGCATGGCCCGAGTGGAACCGGCGCACATGCCCATGGCCCCGTCACCGGCCACCTTTCGCGCCCTCCAGGCCAGCGGTACCAGCATGGCCGATATCCACGCCATCAAGACCCACAACCCATTCGCGGTCAATGACATCGCCTTGGCACGCGACACCGGCTTCCCCTGGGAAAAGATGAACAACTACGGCAGCCCGATCATCTGGGGACACCCGCAGGCGCCTACCGCCTTGCGCGCCATCATCGAACTGATCGAAGAACTGGTCCTGCGCGGCGGCGGCACCGGGCTGTTCACCGGCTGCGCCGCAGGCGATACCGGTCTGGCCACTGTCATCCGCGTGAGCGACAGCCGCCGCTGAACCTCCCCTTCCCCAGCATGGCAAGGCCCGGCGCCTACCGGACCGATGCCGCGCCTGACGCCATCACTCTAGAAAGGTCATCAGCATGAAACTCATCACCGCCACGCAAGCCGGCGCCCTGATCCGCGACGACGCCACCCTGTTCCTGGGCGGCCTCGCGATGTCCAGCCTGCCCGAGGAAATCCTGCAGGGAATAGAACAGCATTACCTGGAAACCGGCCATCCGCGCCAGTTGACCACCTGGGCCTGCGGCGCCGTGGGCAACAGCGGCAACGGCGGCATGAAGCACTTCGCCCATGAGGGCATGATTCGCCGTACCATCGCCGGCCACTTCGGCCAGACCGGTGCGGAAATGATGAAGATGGTCTACGACGGCAAGGTCGAAGCCTACAACTTCCCGCAAGGCTCGCTGTCGCAACTCACGCGCCACATCGCCAGCCGCTCGCCAGGCCTGCTGACCAAGGTAGGCCTGGGCACGTTCGTAGACCCGCGCCAGGAAGGCGGCAAACTCAACCGCACCTGCAGCGCAGACCTCGTGCAATTGGTTGAGTTTCAGGGCGAGGAATGGCTTTATTACCCCAGTCCGAAGATTGATGTCGCCATCATCCGTGCAACGCTGGCAGACGAAACCGGCAACCTGACGCTGGACAAGGAAGGCGTCCTGCTGGAACAACTGGCCATCGCCCAGGCGGCGCGCGCCTGCGGCGGCATTGTTATCGCTCAGGTGGAACGCATCGTCCAGACCGGCAGCCTGCATCCCAAGCAGGTCAAGATTCCCGGCATCATGGTCGACTATGTCGTGGTCGCCCGGCCGGAAAACCATATGCAGACCATTACCACGCAATTCGACCCCGCGCTGTGCGGCGATGTGCGCATCCCGCTGGGCAGCCTGCCGCCCATGCCGCTGGACGAGCGCAAGGTCATTGCGCGCCGGGCAGCGCTGGAACTTAGCTCCGGCGCCATCACCAACCTCGGTATAGGCATCCCGGCCGGCATCCCTTCCGTTGCGGCCGAGGAAGGCGTGGCCGACCTGCTGACACTAAGTGTGGAAAGCGGTGTGACCGGTGGCATCCCGGCCCAAGGCGGCGATTTCGCACTGGCCTACAACGCCCAGGCCATCATCGAGCAGACCTCCCAGTTCGATTTTTACGACGGCGGCGGCCTGGACGCCAGCTTCCTCGGGCTGGCCCAGGTGGATCGCCACGGCAACGTCAACGTCAGCAAATTCAATGGTCGGCCCGTCGGCTGCGGCGGCTTCATCAACATCACCCGCTCAACCCGCAAACTGGTGTTCTGCGGCACCTTTACCGCCGGCGGCCTGAAAGTCGCCATTGCCGACGGCGCCCTGCACATCGAACAGGAAGGCCGCAGCAGCAAGTTCGTCGATCACGTCGAGCAGATCACCTTCAACGGCCACGATGCGGCGCAACGGCAGCAAGACGTGCTTTTCGTGACGGAACGTGCCGTCTTCCAGCTCGGGCTGGACGGACTGGCGTTGATCGAGATTGCCCCCGGCGTGGATCTCGAGCGTGACATCCTGGCCCATATGTCCTTCCGACCCATCATCCGCGGGCCGCGCCTCATGGACGCCGGTCTGTTCCAGGCCGAATGGGGCGGGCTGCGTGCATCACTCGCTGCCAAAAACAACAAAAACAATTAATAAAAGTACATATATACAAAAAAGAAAACCCCTATAAAAACATCAATATATGGGGTTTCCCCTATGCTTAAGCACTGCATTTTTAATTATTATTCATAACTAAATGCAGAACAAAACAGGAGACAACATGAACCGCCCCCGCACCATCCTGAAATTCACCGCCGCACTTGCCATCGCCGCCGCCTTTCCGGCCCAGGCCGACATCAATATCGGCGCCGTCCTGCCCCTGACCGGCGCCACTTCCGCACTCGGCATCCCCAGCAACAACGGCTTCAAGCTCTGGCCTGCGGAGATCGCCGGGGAAAAAGTCAACGTCATCATCCTGGACGACGCTACCGACCCGACCACCGCCACACGCAATGCACGCCGCCTGGTGACCGAGGAGAAGGTGGACATGCTGGTGGGATCGGTCGCAACCCCCTCGGCACTGGCCATCGTCGACGTCGCCCTGGAAACCCGAACCCCGCAACTGGCCCTGTCTCCGGTACCGGTTCCTGCAGGCCGCGACACCTGGACATTCCGCCTGGCGCACTCATCCACGGTGATGGCCAATGCCGCGCTCGCACACATGGCCAAACAAGGCATCAAAACCCTGGGCTTCCTGGGCTATACCGATGCCTACGGCGAAACCTGGCTCAAGGACATGCAGGAACTGGCGGATGCTTACGGCATCAAGCTGGTCGCCACGGAACGCTTCCAGCGCACCGATACCAGCGTGACCGGCCAAACGCTCAAGCTACTGACCGCCAAGCCGGACGCCATTCTGATCGTGGCATCCGGCTCGGGCGCCGCCATGCCGCACCGCGCGCTGGTCGAACGCGGCTACAAGGGCAAGATTTACCAGACGCACGCCGCCGCTTCCCGCGACCTGATCCGCGTCGGCGGCAAAGCCGTCGAAGGCGCCTACGTCCTGTCCGGCCCGGCCGTCATTGCCGAGCAACTGCCAGCCAGCCACCCATCCAAGGCTGCAGCCAGCGACTTCGTGCAGAACTACGAGCAAACATTCGGCGCAGGCACCCGCAACCAGTTCAGCGCCCACGTCTACGACATCCTGTTGCTGCTGCAACAAGCCGTGCCCGAAGCCTTGAAACAGGCCGAGCCCGGCACACCGGCCTTCCGTGCGGCGCTGCGCGACGCGCTGGAAAACCTGCCCGCCATTCCCGTTTCCCAGGGAGTGATCGACTTCACCGGCAGCGACCACTGGGGCTTCACCCCCGAAAGCCCGGTCGTCATGAAAATCGTGGATGGCGACTGGGTGCTGGAAACCGACTGACCCCGTCCATCCTTCCTGTCACGGCCCCGCTGGCGCCTCGCCGGCGGGCCTGCCCATTCCTACCGCCGATATAGCTCATGGACTTCTCCATCGCCAGCATCCTGCTCGTCGACGGCCTGACCAATGGCGCGATCTATGCCCTGCTGGGCATGACGACCGTCCTGGTTTTCGCCGTCACCCGAGTCATTTATCTTCCCCAGGGTGAATATGTCGCCTTTGGCGCGCTTACCCTGGGCATGCTCCAGCTTGGCCAGGTACCGGGCACAGTCTGGTTCCTGCTGCTGATGGCAGGCTGTGCCGCGTTGCTGGACCTAGTCGCCGACCTGCGCCAGCGCCAGCCAGCTGCGCAGGTTGCCGGCCGTCTGTTGCGCACCCTGGCCTTCCCCGTGGCGATCTCTGCGCTGACCATCTGGATTGCGCCGCGCCAGCCCTCGCTGCTGACCCAGATGCTGCTGACGCTGGCGCTGGTCACCCCCTTCGGCCCACTGATCTACCGCCTGGCCTACCAGAGCCTGGCCAACGCCAGCGTCCTGGTGCTGTTGATCGTCTCCGTAGGTGTGCATTTTGCGCTGACGGGCCTGGGGCTGTACTTCTTCGGCGCGGAAGGCTTCCGCACCCCTGCCCTCTGGGATGAGCAGATGAGCCTGGGTAGTCTGCTGCTTTCGGGCCAGACCATCATCATTTTCCTTATCACCGTTGCACTGATCGTCCTGCTGTGGCTGTTCTTCGAGCACACGCTGCGCGGCAAGGCGCTGCGCGCCACCGCCGTCAACCAGCTGGGCGCCAGACTGATGGGCATTTCCACCGAATCGGCCGGCAAGCAGTCCTTCACCGTCGCGGCCTTCATCGGCGCGCTGTCCGGCCTGTTGATCGGGCCGACCACGACGATCTTCTACGACAGCGGTTTCCTGATCGGCCTGAAGGGATTCATCAGCGCCGTCTTCGCCGGCCTGTCCAGCTACCCGATGGCCCTGCTGGGCGCCATGCTGGTCGGCATCATCGAAGCCTTCAGCTCCTTCTGGGCCAGCGCATTCAAGGAAGCCATCGTCTTCACATTCATCCTGCCCGTGCTGCTGTGGCGCTCTTTGCGCGATCCGCATACCGAGGAAGACTGATCATGAGCACAGAAACCTCACTCCACACCCTGATTCCCCGCAACGCGCCCAAGCGCAACCGGGCATTGGTGGCGTTCGTCCTGCTGGTTGCCCTCCTGCCCCAGCTACCGCTGCCGGCCTTCTGGATCACCCAGTTGAACTATATCGGCCTGTACGCATTGCCCGCCATGGGCCTGGTGCTGCTGACTGGCATCGGCGGCTTCACGTCCTTTGGGCAGGCCGCCTTTGTGGGCATCGGCGCCTATACCACGGCCTATCTTTCCACCCAGATGGGGCTGTCACCCTGGCTCAATTTGTTCGTGGGCCTGCTACTGACCGCTGCCTGCGCCCTGATCCTGGGCTGGATCACCCTGCGCATGAGCGGCCACTACCTGCCGCTGGCCACCATCGCCTGGTGCCTGGCCCTGAACTATGTCATGGCCAACATGGAGTGGCTGGGCAAGTTCGACGGTATCGCAGGCGTGCCTGCCATTCCGCTGTTCGGCCTGGACATGACGCTGGACCGCAATATCTACTATCTGATCTGGGGCTTCGCCCTGCTTGGCGCTGCCGCCCTGGTCAACCTGCTTGACTCCCGCACCGGCCGCGCCATCCGTTCCCTCAAGGGCGGCGTCACCATGGCTGAAGCCATGGGCATTTCCACCTTCCGCTACAAAGTTCAGATCTTCCTGATCGCCGCACTGTTCGCCGCCGCTTCCGGCTGGCTGTTCGCGCACTTCCAGCGCTCGGTCAATCCTTCCCCGTTCGGCATCAAATTCGGCATCGAATATCTTTTCATGGCCGTCGCCGGTGGCGTGGGCAGCATATGGGGCGCCTTTACCGGTGCGGCAGTGGTCAAGCTGGTAGAAGATCAGTTGCAGGTCCTGCTGCCCAAGATCATCGGCGCGACTGGCAGCTTCGAGATCGTGGTGTTCGGCATCATGCTGGTCCTGATCCTCAAGTACATGCCGCAGGGGTTGTTTCCCACATTCGTCGGCCGGCTGCCGCGCCGTCAGCGCACGCGCGACTGGGGCAATGCTGCCGCCCTGCCGCGCCGCCCGCAACCCGAGCCCGGTTCGATGCTGCTGGAGGTCGATGCCATCCGCAAGCAATTCGGCGGCCTGGTCGCCGTCAACGATGTGAGCTTCAGCATCCGTGCTGGGGAAATCATCGGCCTGATCGGCCCCAACGGGGCAGGCAAATCCACCACCTTCAACCTGGTCTCCGGCGTGCTACGTAAGACTTCCGGCACGGTGCGTTTCCGGGGCGAGGATATTTCCCGCCTGGGTTCACGTGAGATTGCCCGGCGCGGCATGTCGCGCACCTTCCAGCACGTCAAGATGATGCCCGACATGACGGTGCTGGAAAACGTCGCACTGGGCGGCTACCTGCGCAGCCGTTCCGGCGCGCTGAGCGCCATGCTGAAACTCAACCGCGAGGAAGAACGCCAGCTGTTCGCGGAGGCCGAACGCCAGTTGCAACGCATCGGCATGGCCGGACAGATGCATGAGCTGGCCGGCAATCTCGCGCTGGGCCCGCAACGGCTGATGGAAATTGCCCGTGCGCTGTGCACCGACCCGGCCCTGCTTCTGCTCGACGAACCGGCAGCCGGCCTGCGCCACAAGGAAAAACAGGCCCTGGCCGGCGTCCTGCGCCAACTCAAGGCCGAAGGCATGAGCCTGCTGCTGGTGGAACACGATATGGATTTCGTCATGAACCTGACCGACCGCATTGTGGTCATGGAATTCGGCACCCGCCTGATCGAAGGCACACCGGCCGAAGTCCAGGCCAGCCCGGCGGTACGCGCTGCCTATCTGGGTACGGAGCACTGATATGAGTCAAACGCCTCTTCTGGAAGTCCGTGGCCTCACGGCCGGCTATGGCCGCGCGGAAGTGCTGCACCAGCTGGATTTCCACGTCCCTGCCGGCAGCGTTGTCACCATCATCGGGCCCAATGGCGCCGGGAAGTCCACCCTGCTCAATGCGCTGATGGGCGTGCTGCCGGCGCAAGGCAGCATCCGCTACCTGGACCGGGAAATCATCCACAGCCGGTTGGAAGCCCGGGTGCAGCGCGGGCTGGCCCTGGTGCCGGAAACCCGTGCTCTATTCAGCACCATGAGCGTGCGCGACAACCTGGTGCTGGGCGGCTACCGGCTGCGCGGCTCCATGCTGCGCCCTCGCCCAGCCACCCAGGGCCTGGAACAAGTCTTCGATCTGTTCCCGCGCCTGCGGGAACGCCAGCACCAGTTGTCCGGCACCCTGTCCGGCGGCGAGCGCCAGATGCTCGCGATCGGCCGCGCATTGATGGGCGAACCGCGCCTGCTGATGCTCGATGAACCCAGCCTGGGGCTCGCGCCGCTGATCGTCAAGGAAATTTTCCGCATCATCGAGCAACTCCGGGCCACCGGCGTCAGCATCCTGCTGGTCGAACAGAACGCCCGCGCTGCACTGGAAATCGCCGATTACGGCTATGTACTGGAAACCGGCGACGTCGCCCTGCACGGTCCGGCCGCCGAACTGGCCGACGACCCGCGCGTGGCGGAAACCTATCTGGGCACCGCCCATCACTGACCCGCTGGCCGCCGGACATTCAATCTTGTTGCGCCGGCCAGTGCCGGCCGCCCTGTTAGGAAGAATTTCATGTGGGAATATGATCCGCCCTTGCGCGACATGCGTTTCGTCATCGACCAGGTCCTCCAGGCGCCTGCCTCCTGGGCAACGATCCCGGCCTTTGCCGACCTGGACGCCGACACAGCGTCCCAGGTCCTCCAGGAAGCCGGGCGTTTTGCCAAGGAAATCCTGCTGCCCATCAACAGCCCTGCGGATCTGCAAGGCTGCCGCTGGCAGGATGGCACAGTCAGCACACCCGACGGCTACCGTGAAGCCTATGCCGCCTTTTGCGCAGGTGGCTGGCCGGCCCTTGCCTGCGACCCCGCCTGGGACGGGCAAGGCCTGCCGCAACTGCTCAATGCCGCGTTCTACGAAATGCTGGCTGGCTGCAACCATGCCTGGGCCATGTACCCCGGCCTGGCCCACGGCGCCTACGAATGCCTGAAGGCGCATGCCACGCCGGCCCTGCAGGATGCCTACCTGCGCAAGATCGTCAGCGGCGAGTACCTCGCCACGATGGGGCTGACGGAATCCCATGCCGGCAGCGACCTGGGCCTGCTGCGCACCCGCGCCCAACCGGTCGGCGACACCGGCCCAGGCGCGGAAGTCCGCATCACGGGCAACAAGATATTCATTTCCGGCGGCGAGCAGGATCTCACGGACAACATCGTGCATCTCGTCCTGGCACGGCTGCCGGACGCCCCGGCCGGCAGCAAAGGCCTGAGCCTGTTTCTGGTGCCGCACCGGATGCCGGACGGCAGCCGCAATGCCGTCCGCTGCGATGGCATAGAAAAGAAAATGGGCATCAAGGGCAGCGCGACCTGCGTGCTTTCCTTCGAGGGTGCGACAGGCTGGTTGATCGGCGAGCCCAATCGCGGCCTGAACGCCATGTTCGTGATGATGAATGCGGCCCGCCTGCAAGTCGGCATGCAGGGCCTGGGCCACCTGGAGCTGTCCAGCCAGAACGCGCTGCGTTATGCGCGGGAACGCTTGCAATCGCGCGCCCGCATCCGGCCCGCGGACGCGCCTGCCGGCCCAGCCGACGCCATTGCGCTGCAACCGGCGGTACGCCGTACGCTACTTGCGCTCAAGGCCATGGCCGAAGGGCTGCGAGTATTGTCCTACTGGACCGGCGTGCTGCTGGACGAATCGGAACAGCATCCCGACGCCGATCACCGCCGCGCCGCGGGCGCCCGCGTCGCCCTGCTCACCCCCATCGTCAAGGCCTACCTGACCCATCATGGTCACCATGGCGCCAACGCCGCACTGCAGGTCTGGGGCGGACATGGCTATGTGCATGAATACGGTATAGAACAGAGCGTGCGCGACAGCCGCATTGCCATGATCTACGAAGGCACCAATGAGATCCAGGCTATCGACCTGCTGCAACGCAAGGCGCTGGGCCCGGACGGCGCACCCGCCCCGGCGCTGCTGGCGCTGCTGGCCGAAATCCGCAACGAAGCCGCCCAGGCGGCAACCCTGCCTGCGCTGGCGGCCCTGGGCGCGCAATTGGAAGATCATGTCCAAGCCTTCGAAGACGCCACGCAGGCACTGGCCAGGGGTGCCGCGCAAGACCCGGAATGGCCGCTGCGCGTTGCCGACGATTACCTGCATGCCGCTGGCCTGTTGTTGATGGGCTGGGCCTGGCTGCGCAGCATGCGCACGGTGCTTGGCCTGCCCGCAACCGAACAGGCAGACCCCTGGTATGCAGCGAAGCTCGATACTTGCCGCTATGGTCTGGAATGGCTGATGCCGGAACTCGACCTGCGTCTGCGCCTGGTCGGCGCCAGCCAGGCCGCACTGCCATGGCTGCCGGTTTGCTGACGGAAACGCCGTCCGGCTCCATTATCATGACGGCCATGGATACCCTAGCCCAAACCGCCGCCGAGGATCAGGAAACCTGCCTGGACCTCGGCTGCCTGCAACACGTTCTCGGCCACCAGCTTGCACTGGCGGATGTGCCGACTCGCAAGACGTTTTTCAAGCACATTGGCAAACCGCTGGATTTGCGGCCGGCCGAGTTCTCGATGCTGCTGCTGATTGCACACAATCTCAATGTCACGCAAAAACAGCTGAGCCAGGCACTGGCCATGCCCGCCCCGAATGTCACAACCATGTTGGACCGCATGACCCAGCGCGGGCTCCTGACCCGGGAACCGAATGCCACCGACCGCCGTTCGGTGCACATCGTCCTGACGGAATCCGGGCAGGAGCTGGCGCAGCAAAGCCGCGACATTTCGCTGAAAATGGAACGCCATTTGTTGCGTCATCTCAGCGATGCGGAACGCGCCATGCTACGCGAACTGTTGCACAAGGTAGCGCAACAGGCCATCTCCCAGAGCAACACCCCCACCTGAAGACAAGCGGCAGGCCTCCATCACGGCACCGCACCCGCAATACCTGCCATCGCTGCCGCCGTGCCATCCATTGCAACGCCCCGGGGATAAGACGGACTGATTCAGCCATGGCGTCCGCAACCAGGCGCTGCCCCAGCAGAAGAAAAGTGAAAGAACGATTCTCTTTCCCGCTTCTTTCCGATAAAATTTGCCTCCGCCTTTTTACCCCCTCGTCCGGGAGACTGCGATCGCATTCCTTGTCCCAGTTCACGCGTTCCCTGCGGTAGCCGCGCATCGTGCACACCATCCCCGATAGGCTGCTGCACGACCTGGAACATCAAGGCTGGACAGTGTCAGACGACATCATTCCAGCAGAATTGGCACATCGTCTGCTTGCTGAAGGGCACCATCGCTGGGAAGAAGGTTTTTTCCACGCCGCCCAGATCGGACGCTCCCTTTCCCAGCAACGCATCGCCGGCATACGTGGCGACACGATCTGCTGGCTCGACGACACCGACCCGCACCCCGCCAGCATCGACTTCAGACTTTGGTTCACGGCACTGCAAAGCACGTTGAACCGCTATTTCTACCTTGGGCTGAAGCGCTTGGAATGCCATTACGCCCGCTACGATTCTGGCGCCGGATACGCAAGGCACATAGACCAGCATCGGGACACCAGCGACCGAAAGATTTCCATGGTGCTGTACCTGAATGAAAACTGGCAGACCGGGGACGGCGGCGAGCTTTGCATTTACGACCCCGCTACGCCGGAGCGGGAAATTGCCCGCATTCCCCCGCTAATGGGCCGGCTGGCGCTATTTCGTTCCGATACCATCCCCCATGCCGTCCTGCCCTGCGCACGCACGCGGTGGTCGCTGACCGGCTGGTTCCGTACCGACGACGACTCTTTCTGACGCCGCCGCCTGCCGCATTTTCATACGTCGCGCCTGACTTGCAAAAATTTTTCAGTGCAGGCATAATGCTCGACTTCCCTGATTACGGGTCTGCCTCGCTGGCAGCAGCGCATTGACCGGGAAGCTGTCGACAAAAAATTTTTCGCCAAACACCGAAAAAAACTTTGACAGACAGAAAAAACGTCGTATAATTCAATTCTTCGCTCGACACACAACGAAATTATTCGAAGCAAGTCGAACAAGAACATGGGTTGTTAGCTCAGTTGGTAGAGCAGCGGACTCTTAATCCGTAGGTCGTAGGTTCGAACCCTACACAACCCACCAGATTTCGAACGGCCTGTAAAAATACAGGCCGTTTTCATTTTCCGGCCCGATTATAGACATCGTTCGCCGGCATGCAGCCACCTTGACCCAACAAGGCTGGCCTCCATCGAATCCACGCAGTCCTCAAAACAGGTCCATTCGGATCTGTTGCCGGCCCATGCCGCCTGGTCACGTGGATTCCCGATTATCGCTTTCCGACTCCCCTGCCCCGGATTTTTGTCTGGCCAGATTCCGGAGAGCCCGCCTTATCCATTTTCAGGCATCCGCCCAGCCCGACATTCGGGCCAGGGTGACGCGTGCCTGTCCATAACAACAACAAGGAAAACCACTATGTTGCAGAATATTTATCCGGATCAACTGATCCCCAACGACAAATCCACCATCGGCAATGCCCGCGACATCAAGATCGGCGACCAGGTCATACTGGTGCTGGCTGGCAGCCAACGCCCGGTCACCAGCACTGTCGAAATGATCGTCGACCTCTTCGGCAGCCCGACCTACACCAGCCGCGCCACCGCCGGCCGCACACGCTTTCGCTTCCGCCCCCAAGACGTCCACCATGTGGAGCCCTCGCGGAATACGGTACGCATGGCTGCTGCGTAAAGCGCCGGCTGCCTGTCCGGCAGCCCGATCACACACCGCCGTGCCCCGGCGCTTGGGGGCCAACCGAAATACCGTTATGCTGCCGCTTTGTTAATCATCGCTGGCCCGGCGCCGTGATCCACCCCACAGGCAGCAGATGATGCCGTCCCACCCGGAAGCGCACATCATGAATACCCCACCGGCCACGGCAGGCCACGCCACACGATCATCCAGCCCCATGCTGGATCTTGCCAACCCGCAGGACACACTCCAGGCGCTGCGCAAATTGCACGCCTCGGCCACTGACGGCAAGCCCGTCGTCTTCCACTGGTCCGGCCATGCCTGGGCACGCAGGGAAGGCGAACCTGATCGCCTGTTGTTCCGCGTTGAAGGCATGAACATCCGCCAGGCTGGCACCTTGCAGGATCCAGAGCGCGGCCAGGGCTTCCGCCTGGTGTCGCGCGAACTCATGCTGTACCTGGACCCTACCAGCGGCGAACCTCTGCGCACCTGGCGCAACCCCTGGACGGACCAGGACGTGGATATCATGCACGTCGCCAACGACCCGGTGAACCAGCGTCCCTTCTTCGAACGCGATCCCCAGGGACGCCCCCTGAGGATTCCATTCCGTGTGCAGGGCGAAAGGATCTTTGCGCCGGCAGAGATCCCGCTGTTCTATCCCAACCCCCTGGGCGGGGAGTATCAGGATTACGTCGGCAATCACTATCATGCGATGGAAATCTTCGATTTCGTCGCCGATCGCCATGCCTTGCTCAGCCGCGATACCGATACCGCCAACGCCGCACTGGCCTGGGTCCGCATTGCCCCCTGGCTGCCCTTCATGCGCATGGGCAGCCGTCCTGGTCTGATGGTTTTCAATGCCATGGGCCAGGCGGTGAATGGTATCGACGCCCTTCCTGACATACTGCGCCAGGCCATTCAGGACCACTATCCGCAATACGACGCCCCGCCGCCGCTGGATGACATGCGCCCGAATGCCACCAGCTGGACCGTCGCGCGCCAGGCCATAGACACGGCACGCAAGCCCTAACGCCCCAACCTGCGGCGGCCCATCAGCGCAGGCCACGACCAGGAACCCAGGGGCTATTGGCCTTATTAACCTTATAGGCCTCTCTAGGGACGCTGGTCAGCCTGCCGGCTTTCCTTCATCAGCAACAGGCCGCCCACCATGAAGCAGAACGCGCCCAGCCACAGGTGCGCATTGGCAAGCACGCCAATCCAGGCGGCTTCCTGGCGCTGCGGCACATAGGCCAGCACGGCGGCTGTCATGAAAAAAATGCAGCCCCACAGATTGATGAAGGCGATCTGCCACGCCAGTTCGCGCGGACGCCAGCTCCAGTAAGCATGGCTGGTCTCCAGCATCGCCAGATATCCCGAAATCAGGAACAGCACGGACCCGATCATGTCCGGCGCCCACACCAGCGTATCCTGCAGATACCAGTTGGCAGGCGTACCAATCCCGTCATAGGTATTGACGTTAAAGGCGACGGTACCGATGAACTGTGCCAGGGTGCTGATCCAGCCGGCGCTGCGCGGCTGCCAGCCGATGAGACGAATGCGCGCCGGTGGCGCAGCTGGCTGTTGCTGCACCGAAAAAGCAGGCGCATTGGCAGACTGGAAATGCTGCATATAGGCTGCCATCGTAAACGGGATGGAACCCAGGAAATACACCAGGCCGACCTGCGGGCTGGACAAACCCAGGCTGCCCGGCAACAGCGACAGCGACGCGCCCAGCATAAACAGCAGGGAGCCGATAGCAAACAAGGCGCCAACAATGCGGTTATAGCCAGCTGTCTGCCATGCAGGCAGCGCGGCATGCTCCTGATTCCGGGCTGCACGCATCAAGCCCTTGCGGTTCTGGCGCGAATTCCAGACGATCAGGCGTCCATGCTGGACAAAACGGCGCAATGTGACGAACGGCCCCGCGCCAAAACTGACGACCTGCTGCTTCACTGGCTGGGTGTCGGGCTGCCCTGGCCGCAGGCTCATGCGACGCTCCTGGCCAGCCGATATCTGCAATTGCCCAAATCCGTCATCCCCATCCGTCCATCCATCCGGCAATTTGCCGCGCCATCATGGCAGCACCGGGATTATCGACGCAAACGGCTTGCCGGGAAAACCCCGGCCACTAAAAAATCGTGATGGCGGCCCGCTGCGCCAGCACTCAACAAGTGCTGGCGTATTGACATATTTCAGGCGCATAATTTCCGCCGGTCCTGCCTGCTGCGCCGGATCTCGCACAGGTACCGGCCCCGGCCGGCAGTGGTTGCCGCGGCAACTGTTGCCCCCGCATCCGCCGCCAGGCAGACAGGACAGCATCACTCTCCTTTGCTGCGCCCACCATGCCGCCCTCTCTCTGCCGCTTTCTCCCCCGCCTGACGCACCGGCCTGCCGCCGCCCTGCTCCTGGCCCTGGGCATTATCAGTTGCACACAGGCTGCCCTGCCTGATCCGGCCGTCACAGCACCGACCCCGCCCGCCAGCTTGCCGGCAGCCTGGACAGGTGCCGGGGACACGAATTGCCACGGCATCCGTGATCTGGCCTTTGTTGCCCACATGGACGATGATCTGCTGTTCATGAATCCGGACCTGCAGGCGGTGAGCCGCGCTGGCGCCTGCCTCACCGTGGTCTACCTGACGGCCAGCGAGCGCGACGAAGGCGTCGCCTACATGCTGTCACGCGAACGTGCCGTCCGCGCTGCCCATGCTTATATGGCAGGTCAGGACGACCTGTGGACGGAAGACCGCGTGCTCGTGTCTGGCCATGTGTTTGCCCGCCAGCGCCTGCAAGGCCAACCTGGCTTGCAACTCTTGCACATGCGCCTGCGCGACCCCTGGCTGGGGCCAGGCTGGGGCAGCCTGACGCCCTTGAGTCAACTTGAATCCGTGGGCGGGCATGCCGTGGAAACCCTGGGCGACTTCCAGGAACGCTATGACCGTGAAGAGCTCGTCAGGACGCTTGCCGCCGTCATACAGGCCTATCAGCCGACAACCATCCGGCATCTCGACGACACCAGCACCATTCCCTATACCTCGCTGTGCTGGCGTTGCGCCGGCCACGGCCACCCCGACCATATCGCCAGCGCCAGGCTGGTGCGCGAAGCCATGCGGCAGCTGCCCGATGTCTATCCCGCCGTCGGTTACGTGGATTACCCCAGCCAGGAACGGGAAGCGAACCTGGCACCTGAAGACATCCGGCTCAAGACGGAATCCTTCCTGCGCTACGCCTGGCTGGACCGGCGCTACTGCGCCCAGGGACAGCAATGCCGTCAGCCCTATGGCCCGACTGCCGCCTGGGTCGAGCGCAGCTACTACCTGAGCCGCCACGACACGCCGCCCGCCCTGGCCGAAGGCAGCCAGGGCAGCCTGGTGCTGGCCACGACCAGCGAATGGAGCAACCAGCCGACAACCTGGACGGCACAGCAGGAACGCTGGCAGCCCCTGGGCAAGCCCAGCGCTGAAGCGCCGCAAGCCTTCACCTGGCCGGACGGGGCTGCCGGGCTGTTGCTGCGCGATGCGCTGGGCACCCTGTGGAGCAGCCGGCAGGACCCGGCCAGCGGCCACTGGCAACGCTGGCAGGCGCTGCACGGCATGCGCTTCCGCCATGCCCCGGCACTCGCAGCGCAAGGCAATGGCGCTCTTGCCCTGGGCAACGACGGCCAACTGTACTGGAGCCAGGCACGCCCGGCAGCAGCGGGCCTGCCTGCGGACTGGCAATGGCAGGAATGGCAAGCTCTGCCGCCATTGCCGGGCGCCAGTATTCATGCTGCCTTGCTGCAGGACAGGCAGGGCCGCTTGCAAGCCTTTGCCCTGGATCTTGCCGGCCAGCTGTATCGCAGCAGCCAGGAGCAGCCCGGCAGTCCGGCATGGCAGGCCTGGCAGCCCCTGGCCGCGCCGGCCAGCAACGGCGGGCTGGCAGCGCTGGCACATGATGAAGCGCTGGAAGTCTTCCTGCGCGGAAAAAATGGCGAGCTGTACCACATCGTCCGTCCCGGGGCGGACGCGCCCTGGCAGCCTGCGGAATCGCTGGCCCTGCACTACATCGGCCAGCCGGCAGTCGGCCTGGATGAAGACGGCGACGTTGTCGTCGCCGCACTGGAACGCGCCGGCGGCCCGGTCTGGGTGCTGGACGAAGATGAAGCGCCCGTACGCCTGATGTCAGCTGCCGGTTCCGCCCCCGCGCTGCAGCGCCACAACGGCGCCCTGCACCTGGCCGCGCGGCGTACCGGCGCCACCCAGACCTACGACCTGTGGCGCCGCGACCCGGCCGACGACAGCTGGAAGCTGAACGCGACGGCAACCCTGCCCGTACCGCCCGCTGCCGTCTCCCGCCGCTGAGTACA
Organism: Kerstersia gyiorum; assembly: GCF_004216755.1. GTDB lineage: Bacteria > Pseudomonadota > Gammaproteobacteria > Burkholderiales > Burkholderiaceae_B > Kerstersia > Kerstersia gyiorum. The sequence continues at coordinate 368,198 of NZ_SGWZ01000002.1, read as the reverse complement.
CGGGGAAAAGCTCGCCCGCTGAATCCATCTACTGGATTCGCCTGTGGAAGCCTTCTCCCCAGCCTGCCTGATCCCTCCTGGTGCCGAGTCCGGATTCGGTGCCCGGCCGCACAGACGTGTGTCACGGACTGGCCGGCCATCGGCGCGGTCAAAAATCGTCACTGCAAGCGGCATCACCTTCATCCCGGCCTGAAACCGGGGTAAGCTTTTCCCCTGCGGCCCATGCCGCAAGCCATTGCCCTCATCCCCCCAAGAAACAGGAATACCATCATGCGCCTGGGACGCTCCCGAGCCAGCCAGAACGTCGAAGATCGCCGCAGCAGCGGACCGCGTGTCGGCCGCGGCAGTATCGGTGTCGGCACGATCGTCCTGGCGCTGGTAGCCATGTATTTCGGTGTGGACCCCGCCGTGGTGCTGCAACTTGCCGGCGATGGCGGCCCGGCCCAATCGAACCAACAGGCCAGTACCGGCACCCCGGAAGACGCCCAGGGACAATTCGTCGCCCGGGTGCTCGGGGAGACGGAAGACACCTGGCGCGGCATCTTCAACTCACAGACCAATGGAAGCTACCAGGATGCCGTCCTGGTCCTGTACCGCGGTGCCACACCGACCGCCTGCGGTACCGGGCAGGCAGCCATGGGGCCGTTCTACTGCCCGCTGGATACACGCGTGTACCTGGACCTGGCCTTTTTCGACGAGATGGAACACAAACTGGGCGCTCCTGGCGAATTTGCACGCGCGTATGTCATGGCCCATGAAATCGGCCATCATGTCCAGAACCAGCTGGGCACGCTGCGCCGCGTGCAGGAAATGCAGCAGCGCGTCTCCCGTGCCGAAGCCAACCGCCTGTCGGTGCGACTGGAGCTCCAGGCCGACTGCTATGCCGGGGTCTGGGCCCATCATGCCCAGGCCGAACGCAATATTCTGGAATCCGGCGACATTGAAAGCGGGCTGGGGGCCGCCAGTGCTGTCGGCGACGACACGCTGCAACGCCGCCAGGGCGGCAATGTCGTGCCTGACTCCTTTACCCACGGCACATCGGCACAACGCATGGAATGGTTCCAGCGCGGCTACGACAACGGCCGCCTGCGGGACTGCGATACCTTCGGTGGTCAGCCATAAGGCTGCACTACGCCGGCATCCCCTGGGATATCCCCGTCCCGGCTAACTGCCTTCACGCGCCACGTAGGCGGTGCGGGCATCGCGAATCTGGTCATGATGACCGTCCGCCCAGGCCACCAGCGCCCGCATCGGCCCCAGGAATGAATGCCCCAGCTCCGTCAGCGCGTATTCCACCCTGGGCGGCACTTCCGCATAAACCGTGCGACCCACGAAACCGTCCTGCTCCAGGCGTTTGAGCGTGCGCGACAGCATCTGCCGTGAGATACCTTCCACTTCCCGGCTCAGCTCATTGAAACGCATGACGGACTCCCGGCCCAGCGCTTCCAGGATCAACAGGCTCCATTGATCCCCGATCCGGTCCAGTACATCGCGGATCGGACAGGGCTGCCAGGGCGGCAGCGCCAGGCCGCCGGGTCTGCGCCCGGACGAACGTCCCGCGGCCGCGTCTTCCCAGCCATTCACATGCTCGACAACCATCTTCTTTCCCGTTATTTGTTTATTGCCTGAATATCCGGTGGCGCATTCGCCAGCGCGGTGCCTTTCACAAGATTGCAAGGCGTGCAAGGCGCATGCCTGCTCGTTCTGGCACTGCTGGAAGCGGCGCTGCCCAATCCGGCTGGCACCCATATCGCAGGCCAAAAGTCAGCGCGCAGTGACCAGATCAGCACGGCATGACTTCTTGCGCAACGCCTGGAAAGCTCCTAGGATGCATCCATTGGTCTAATAATTAGACCACACATTCAGTCCCCCTTACGCTCTCACAGACACAAGCAAGGAGCCACACATGGCACATATCGCCCTCATTGGTGCATCCGGACAAGCCGGCTCGCGTATTCTCAAGGAATTGTCCGAACGCGGCCATCAGGTCACCGCCATCGCCCGCCGCCCGGAAAAGATCGCCGCCCTCACCGGCGTCACCACGCGCCAGGCGGATGTCTATGACAAGGCCGCGCTGGTCGACGCGCTGCGCGGCCACGACGCCGTCATCAGCGCCGTCCACTTCACGGCCAGCGACACCGCCTTGCTGCTGGCTGCCGTCAAGGAATCCGGCGTACCGCGCTATCTGGTCGTGGGTGGCGCCGGCAGCCTGGAAGTGGCGCCCGGCAAGCGCGTGCTGGACCTGCCCGACTTTCCTGCCGCCTACCTGGCCGAAGCCACCAAGGGCGCGGAATTCCTGGACCTGCTGCGCCAGGAAACCGTGCTTGACTGGACCTTCCTGTCGCCGTCGGCGGAGTTTGTCCCGGGCGAACGCACTGGCAAGTTCCGCCTGGGCAAGGATACGCTGCTGAGCAACGACCAGGGCAGCCGCATCTCATTCGAGGATTTCGCCATCGCACTGGTCGATGAACTGGAACACCCGGCCCACTCGCGCCAGCGCTTCACCGTCGGCTACTGAGCCCCCCCCCGCATCCCGGCCGCCCGGCCGGCATTTTGCATCGCAACAGCCGGCAACGCGTCACCCCGGCCCCAGGGCATTACCAGGCCCTGGGGCCGTTTGCCGCCAGCCGTACCCGCGCCCGCCATATCCATATAAGGGCTATCACTACTGCTGCCACAACTCCGCCCCGATTGCCGTAAACTGCGTAGCTTGTCGCTGCGGATGCCGCAGTGCATCAAGATAAACACAGCCGCAAGCTGAATGGCGGCCTGCCCGACAGGCGAAGCCATCCCCCGGCGGCACGAACCAGGAGATACCAGCAATGTCCAGCTCCACGGAACCCGGGCAATCCGGTGCTGTTTCCGAAACAGAAGGCGGCCACCTGGCACGCAATCTATCCAACCGCCACCTGCAACTGATCGCCATCGGCGGCGCCATAGGCACTGGCCTGTTCATGGGGTCCGGCAAGACCATTTCTCTGGCCGGCCCGTCCATCCTGCTGGTGTACGCCATTATCGGCATCATGCTTTTCTTCGTGATGCGCGCGCTGGGCGAAGTGTTGCTGTCCAACCTCGAGTACCGTTCGTTCGCCGATTTCGCGGGCGATCTGCTGGGGCCCTGGGCCAAGTACTTCACCGGCTGGACCTACTGGCTCTGCTGGATCGTCACCGGCGTGGCCGACGTGGTGGCCGTCGCAGGCTACGTGGCCTTCTGGTTTCCCGAGCTTCCCATCTGGATCCCTGCGCTGGGCCTGATCGTCGTGCTGCTGGTGCTGAACCTGCCCTCGGTGCGCAACTTCGGGGAAATCGAATTCTGGTTTGCGCTGATCAAGATCATCGCCATCAGCGCGCTCATCATCACCGGCATGATCATGCTGCTGAACCACTTCCAGCTGCCCGATGGCACGCCAGCGAGAGTCTCCAATCTCTGGGAGCACGGAGGGTTCTTCCCGAATGGCTTTGGCGGCTTCGTGGCCGGCTTCCAGATTGCCGTCTTTGCTTTCGTGGGCATCGAACTGGTAGGCACGGCCGCCGCAGAAACCGAAAATCCGCGCCGCAACCTGCCCAAGGCCATCAATTCCATCCCCATCCGCATCGTCCTGTTCTATCTGGGCGCCCTGTTCGTCATCATGACGGTCACACCCTGGGACAAGATCAGCCCGGACAACAGCCCCTTCGTGGCCATGTTCTCGCTGGCCGGCCTGGCCATCGCGGCGCACGTCGTGAATTTTGTGGTGCTCACTTCGGCGGCATCCAGCGCCAACTCGGGCATCTACTCCACTTCGCGCATGATTTTCGGCCTGGCTTCCAGCGGTGATGCGCCTACCAGCCTGAGCCGCCTGAACCGTCGCCGCGTGCCGGTGAATGCACTGTTCTTCTCCTGCATTTTCCTGCTGTCCGGCGTCGTGCTGCTGTACGCAGGCCAGAGCGTCATGGAAGCCTTCACGCTGATGACGACCATTTCGGCGCTGCTGTTCATCTTCGTCTGGTCCATCATTCTGGCCTCGTACATCCAGTACCGTCGCAAGCGCGCCGCCCTGCATGCCGCGTCCAGCTTCAAGATGCCCGGCGGCATCCCGGCAGCCATCCTGGTCTATGCCTTCTTTGCCTTCGTCCTGTGGGCGCTGGCGCAGAAACCCGATACGGCCATCGCGCTGGTCTACACGCCGCTGTGGTTCGTCTTCCTGGGGATTTCATATATTTTCGTGCGCCGCCGCAAACAGGCTGCGGGCATCAAGGAATAATCCCCCACAGGGACCGGCGCGCAAGCCAGTGCCTGAACTGGCCGTGGTGAAAACGGCCGCAATACTGCTGAACGCCGGCCCCGTGCCGGCGTTTTTCGTTGGAAACTTGATGCAGCTCAGCCAACACTTACGGTTTGTCGCATTCCAGCGTTTACGCAACTATCCGAACACAGTAAGCTCACTGGTACACGTCGGTGCGCGCCAGCCCCAGCGGTTGCACGCTGATATGTCCTATTCCGCCACGGCGCCGTGCGCCAGGCTTTTTCAGCACAATGGAGACAGATGATGCGCAAGCAAGGCTATTTTTCCTCTCGCCGTACTCTGGCAGCATGCGCCATGGCCTTCGCCAGCCTGACGTTCGCCGCCTGCACCACCACAACCCCCGACGACAAGGCCACCGCTGCTGAACAACGCAGCCAGATCAACGCTGGCGTCAACTCTACATTGAGCCGCCTTTACAGTTCGGCCCCCGGTTCGCAGACACTGATCCAGCAAGCCAAGGGCGTGCTGGTATTCCCCTCCGTCATGGGCGCCAGCTTCATCGTTGGCGGCGAATACGGCAAGGGCGCACTGCGCGTCAACGGCGTCACCAAGGGCTATTACAGCCTGGGCGGCGGCTCCATCGGCTTCCAGGCCGGCGCACAATCACGCGCCATCGTCCTGGTCTTTACGACGCAACAAGCCCTGGATTCCTTCATCAACAGCAACGGCTGGTCCGTCGGCGCGGACGCCAATGTCGCGCTCGCCACGCTGGGCGCCAATGGCTCGATCGACAGCAACACCGTCAATCAGCCTGTGGTCGGCTTCGTGCTGAACAATGCCGGCCTGGCTGCCGGCGTGTCGTTGCAAGGCTCCAAGATCCAGGCCATCGACCTGTAAACCGCTGCCGGGCATGCCAGCCCGGCCAGGGGCGCTGCCGCCCTCTGCCCACATAGCTGCGGGCAACGGCGGCAACCCATGCAAAAGTGCCTGGATACCAGCAAGGTATCCAGGCACTTTTCATTTACCCTGTGCTGCGGACACACTGCCGCAACCGGGGCTCAAGCATGCATGATGCTTAGTTGATGACCTGCTCGATTTCACCCGCGGCGCGAGCGCGCAGCAACTCCTGCTGTACCTGTGCACTGCTCAGCGGTGCACCCACTTGCAGGCGCGGCAGGTCATTCGGGCGTACATCGGTCAAGCCGGCAGCGCGGGCTTCGGCCAGTTCAGCCTGAACCTGCTGCGAGCTCAAGGGCGTACCGACGTTCAGCGGCGGCAACGCATTGGGGTTATCAGTCGCAGCATGCACCGTGGCGGCACCCGCCACAGACACGGCAACCAGGGCGAACGACAGGGTATTTTTCAGTGCTTTCATTTCTGCAACTCCTACGGTTTCGTCTATCTGATTCCCGCGTTCTGGTTCATTCGCGGGAACATGTCAAAGCGATGACAGTGACGACAGTATGCGTAGAATCCCTAATATGAAAAAGCGCATATCCGCAAATGATTTTTCCATATATGGAAATATGGAATAAATAAATCGCAGATTACCCATTGAAATAGAATGAAATAATCACGCAAGCGTCCAGATACCAATTGGAATCACTTTCATCTCTGTTGAAACCAAATTCCATGCAGAACAGGCATAATCGGCGGGCTCTCCATCCATCCGACATTGCCCGGTGCCCCCCCCTCGCTGCGGCTGAGCGGCGCCCCCCCTCGGTTTACCGTGGCGCGGCCCAAGATAAAAAAAGGGCGTGTCCAGTAGAAGGACACGCCCTTTTTTGCACCAGCCGCTTCACGACGGCAGCGTCCAGCGGTTGACTCAGCCTGCGTTGTTGGCCGAGGACTCCGGCCCGACCTCAGGCACCAGTTTGCGCGACAAGGCCTTGGGCAGCGGGAACGCCACGTTTTCTTCTTCGCCTGGCAGCGTACGGACCGACAGCGCACCCAGTTCCTTCAGGCGGTCAATCACTTCCCGCACCAACACTTCTGGCGCAGAGGCACCTGCGGTGATACCAATACGCTGGCGCCCTTCCAGCCATGCCGGGTCGATGGCATCGGCGCGGTCGATCAAGTGGGCATCTGTGCCCAGCCGCTCTGCGACTTCCCGCAAGCGATTGGAATTCGAGCTGTTAACACTGCCAACGACCAGCACCAGGTCGCAATCGGGCGCCATGAACTTGACCGCGTCCTGGCGGTTCTGCGTCGCGTAGCAGATATCGCTCTTTTTCGGCTCGACGATATCCGGGAACCGGCCACGCAAGGCCTGCGCCACCACGGCCGCATCATCAACCGACAATGTGGTCTGCGTCACGTAGGCCAGGTTGCCCGGATCGGAAACGTGCAGCGCCGCCACATCCTCGGCGGTTTCCACCAGGTAGATACCATCATCCGCCTGCCCCAGCGTGCCCTCGACCTCCGGGTGGCCGCGATGGCCAATCATGATGACCTCGCGCCCGGCTGCACGCATGCGCTTGACCTCGATATGCACCTTGGTCACCAGCGGGCAGGTGGCGTCAAAGACATTCAGGCCCCGGTCCTCGGCTTCCTTGCGGACAGCCTGGGAAACGCCGTGGGCCGAAAAGACCACGATGGCCCCCTTGGGCGCCTGGTCCAGGTCGTCGATGAAAACTGCGCCTTTGTCGCGCAGCGTCGATACGACATAACGGTTATGCACGATTTCATGACGTACATAAATCGGCGCGCCGTGCAGCTCCAGCGCCCGTTCCACAATGTCGATGGCACGATCGACGCCGGCACAGAATCCCCTGGGCTGTGCCAGGACGATCTCGCCCGCGCTGATCGGGGTTTCTACGCTCGTCATCAAAGCACTCCAAGAATCGCCACGTCCACCGTCAATGCAATCCCTGCCAGCGGGTGGTTGAAATCGAAGACGGCGTGGTCGTCGTTCACGGACTTCAGGACGCCGGAATAGCGCAAGCCATTGGGCGCGGTGAATTCCACCATGTCGCCCGGCGTGAAGCTGGCATCGGGGCCCGCATGTTCGTCGAGCATCACCCGCGTCACGGCCTGCACGAGCTCCGGATTACGGTCGCCATAGGCCTGTGCCGGCGCCACCGTGAAACTGAATTCATCGCCTTCACGGTGCCCCAGCAAGGCTTGTTCCAGGCCCGGCGCCCATTGGCCCATGCCCATTTGCAGCGTCGCAGGACGACCATCGAACGTATCCGCGAACACCGAGCCCTGTGCCGGCCCGGAGGCCAGCACGATACGGTAATTCAGGGTGAGGTAGGAATGCTCATGGATCAAAGCATTCACTGGTTCAGCTGTCGCGCTCAAAGTCTGCCACCGTAGCGAGTTGGATATCAATCCCTCATTTTAGAGTGACTTATGCCAGAAACCCAAACCCATGCCCCGCTGCAGCCTCGCGAACGTCTTATGCGCCACGGCGCCAGTGCGCTGGAAGACGCGGAACTGCTCGCCATCATGCTGCGCACCGGAACATCCGGCACGCCAGTGCTGGGCCTGTCCAGGCAGCTGCTGCAAGGCTTTGGCGGCCTTAGGCAACTGCTGGCGGCCGACCGCGCTGCGCTCGCTGCCATTCCTGGCCTGGGGCCAGCCAAGTCATGCCAGCTCATCGCCACCATGGAACTGGCGCGCCGGGCCTATGCCGAAGCGTTGCAGGAGGGCAACGTCATGAACCAGCCCGATGCCGTCCTGCAATACTGCGCCGCCCGTCTGGCGCATCTTCGGGTCGAGCACTGCATCGCCCTGTATCTCGATAACCGCTTGCGGCTGTTGTCCTGCCATACCCTGGCCCAGGGCACGACCAACCAGGCATCCGTGTTCATCGGTGAAATCGTGCGTGCCGCGCTGGCGCAGCATGCCAGTGCGATGATCTTCGCCCACAACCACCCTTCCGGCAATCGCGAGCCCAGCCAGGCCGATATCACACTGACACGCAGGCTCAAGGATGCCCTGGCGCTGGTCGATATCCGCCTGGTGGATCATTTGATCATCGCCGGCAATGGCAGTTGCTCGCTGGCAGCTCGCGGGCTGTGCTGAGACGTGCTGGCCGCCGGCTCAATCGGCTTCGCGGGTCGGTTCGCTTTGCTCAGGCTGGCGCAGGCGCGCTTCGCGGCCGTCACGATACAGCGCCACCTTGCTCAGCAGCATGGCGCTCAGGGGAGCCGTCATGACGATGAACAGCGTGATCAGCACCTCATGAAAGGCGATCCGCCCTTCCGCCAGGCTGAAATACAGAATGCTGGCCACCAGGATGCAACCGCAGCCCAGGGTATTGCCCAGGGTCGGAGCGTGCAGACGCTGGTAGAAATTGCGCAGCCGCAACAGACCGATGGACCCGATCAGGGCCAGCAGGCCGCCAGCGACCAGCAGGAAGGCGATCAGCAGGGATGCGGCAGTACCAATGGCTGATTCCGTCATGGTTCTATCACCTCGCCGCGCAACAGGAACTTGGCGATCGCCACAGAGCTGACAAACCCAAACAACGCAATCAGCAAGGCGATCTCGAAATAGGTGCTGCTGCCCGCACGCAGCCCCTGTACCAGCAGGATAAGCATGCCGTTGATGTACGCGGCATCCAGCGCCAGGACCCGGTCCTGGGCGGTGGGGCCACGCATCATGCGGATCATGCACAGCCCCATGCCGGCGGCGAAACAGAGTAAGGCAAATGCAGATGCCCAATGCAGTATCGGGTTCATGATTCGTAGATCTCCATGAGAGGACGCTCGTAGCGTGCCTTGATGGTGCGTATCCATGCGCCTTCATCACGCAAATCCAGGACGTGCAACGTCATCATGCGGCGGTTCTCGCTGAAGCCCGCGCACACGGTGCCGGGAATGGCCGTCACGATCCCGGCCAGCACCGCCTGGCCATGAGGGTCCTGCAGGTCCAGTGGAATATGAATGAAGCCGGATCGCTCGCGGCGCGCCTGTCCGCCGAGAATCACGACGGCGACCGCCAGATTCGAAATGACGATATCCCAGAGGATGTGCAGCGCCAAGGGCACGATCACCGGCACCAGCTTCGCCTTGGCCTGCAACGGCCGCAGGCGCTGCGTGATGTACGGGCCAAACCAGCTCAGTATTGCAGCGATCAGCAGGGTCGAAGGGTCCAGGCTCTGGTTGAGAAGAATCCAGATCAGGAACAACACCACCGTGACCGGCCAGGAAGGGAACCATTTTTTCATTGCGCACCTCCAGCCGCCACACCCAGCACGGCATCGGTATAGCCCGTGGGCACCGAGAGGTATTGCACGGTCTGCTCCAGATAGGACAGCAGCGGCCCGGCAAACACCACCATCAGCACGCACAGCCCCAGCAGCCACAGCACCGGTGCGATATCCGCCAGGCTAAGGCGGACCCGCTGGCGTTCCACCACCCAGAACGTACGGATGCCGACACGCGACAGCGACACGATGGCCGCCAGCCCTGACAGCAAGACGACAGTGAGGAAGACCCAGGCACGGCCCGTCACCGGCTCATTGGTACCGGAATCTCCCAGTGCCGCGGCGAACATGCCGAACTTGGCAATGAAGCCCGACAAGGGCGGCAATCCGGCGACGATCAGCGCGCAGAACACGAAACAGCCGCCCAGAACGGCCAGGGCTGCCGGCACGGTGATGCCGACGACCGTATCGGCCTGCTCGGTATCCCCCTGGGACGAATCCGGCACGCCGAAGGCCTCCAGGCTCAGCGCCAGCACATCCGCGCCGAACGGCCGGTTGCGTTCGATCAGGTCGACCAGCAGGAACATTGCACCGACGGCGAAGGTCGAACTGATCAGATAATACAAAGCCGGCGCAATGATCTGCATGTTCCCAAAGCCAATGCAGGCCAGCAAGGTTCCTGCCGATACGATGACGCTATAGGCCGCCTGGCGCCGCATATCCTGCGAGACCAGCAGGCCCGCCCCGGCCACAACAATGGTCAGGATGCCGACGGCAAAGACCTCGGTGCTGGCGAAGGATGTGAAATCCTGCTGGTTTTCCTGTGAAGCCAGCAATGATGTCAGACGCAGCACCGCATAGGCGCCCACTTTGGTCATGATGGCAAACAGGGCGCCTACCGGCGGCACTGCGGCGATATAAGCCGGCACCAGCCAGAAATTCATCGGCCAGGCGGCTGCCTTGATCAGGAATGCACAACCCAGGATGGCTGCGCCGGACTGGAACATGGCCAGCGCCTTGTCGTCCAGCTTGCCGGCAAGTGTTGCCAGTTCCGCCATGTTCAGCGTCCCGACGCTGCCATAGATCAGCGTCGCACCGATCAGGAACAACGATGACCCCACCAGATTGATGGCGATATAGTGCAGCCCCGCCTTGACCCGCGCCTGCCCCGAACCGTGCAGCAGCAAACCGTAGGACGCCGCCAGCAGGATTTCGAAGAACACGAACAGATTGAAGATATCGCCCGTCAGGAAGGCGCCGTTCAGACCCATCAGCTGGAACTGGAACAAGGGGTGGAAGTGCACCCCTGCCTTGTCCCAGCGTTGCAGCGCAGCCAGCATGGAAGCCAGCGCCAACGCTGCCGTCACCACCAGCATGAGCACCGACAGGCGGTCTGCGACCAACACGATGCCGAAAGGCGGCGCCCAGTTCGCCGGACGGTAAGTCAGCACCCAGCTCTGGTCCTGGAAGGCCGCCAGTCCCAGCATGACGACAGCGACCAGCAGCACCAGGGCCGTAGATATCAGGCTGATACGGCGCCGCTCTTCCTTGCGCGTATCATTCAGCAACAGCATTGCCGCACCGGCCACCATGGGCAGCACGATGGGCAGGATGACCAGATGAGACACCAGACCGCTCACGAATCACTCTCCTTGCCATCCACGTGATCGGTGCCACTCAGCCCCCGGGCCGCCAACAGGACGACCAGGAACAGTGCCGTCATCGCAAAGCCGATGACGATCGCCGTCAAGACCAGCGCCTGCGGCAGCGGGTCTGCATAATTGGAAATATCGGCGACCTTTTCGCCATCCAGCACAGGCGGCTTGCCCACGCTGAGGCTGCCAGTGCCGAAGATGAACAGGTTCACCGCATAGGACAGCAGCGACAGCCCCATGATGGTCTGGAAGGTACGGGGCCGCAGCAGCAGCCAGACACCGGCGCCTGTCAGTACGCCGATTGCCAACGCGACTATCAATTCCATATCAAGCGCCCTCCTCGGCTGCATTCTCCGCCATGGCGGCGCGGGCCCGCTGGCTGCGTGCCGATTGGTGCGCCAGCGCCACCAGCATCAACACGGTCGAGCCGACCACCAGCATGTAGACGCCGATGTCGAACAGCAATACCGTGCCCAGCGCGATCTTGCCGAACAAGGGCAAGGAAAATTCCAGCAACATGGAATCCATGTAGGGACTGCCGGCCAGCCACGAAAGCGCACCGGTCAGCGCGGCCAGCAGCAGGCCGCCGCCAATCCAGTGCTGGGGCCGCAGGCGCATGCGCGACTCGACCCAGGCCGTCCCCCCCACCATGTACTGCAACAGGATGGCCATCGCCATGACCAGGCCGCCGACAAAGCCGCCACCCGGCAGGTTGTGACCACGCAGCAGCAGATAAATGGACACCATGCCGGCCATGGGCAGCAGCAGGCGCACGACCACCGCCGGCACCATCAGGTAGTCCAGCGGCAGATCACCGTCACGAGCGTCCAGATTGCCGTAGGCGTAGGGATCGACCTGCTGGCGCGTGCGCCCCAGGCTTTCCATCGCCGGGCGGAAGCGGCGCAGCAAGGCATAGACCGTCAGCGCCACGGCGCACAGCACAGTGATCTCACCCAGCGTATCGAAGCCGCGGAAGTCGACCAGGATCACATTCACGACGTTATTGCCGTGGCCCAGCGGACGGGCAGCCTGCAGGAAGAAATTCGACAGGTTGTAGCCCTGGTTGTGCGTCATGACGATATACGCCAGGCCGGCCATGCCCAGGCCCACCAGGACAGCGATCGCCAGATCACGCAGGCGCCGCAGGCTGGTCAACAGTTCCTTGACCTGGTTAGGCTGGGTCTCCCCCGCCTGCTCGACGCGCATGGGCAGCCAGCGCAGGCCCAGCAGGATCAATACCGTAGTGACGATCTCTACGCCCAACTGCGTCAGGGCCAGGTCGGGGGCAGACAGCCAGGCGAAGGTCATGACCGTCACCAGGCCGGTCCCGCTCAGCATGATCAGGGCTGCCAGGCGGTGGTACTTGGCCTGGAAGGCCACGCCCACGGCGCAGGCCGCGCCGAATAGCCACATCAGCGCGAACAGCGGATCGAATTCATGCCAACCCGGCAAGGCACCGACGCGCTCCCCCTTCATGAAGGGGGTCACGCCGGCAAGCAAGGCCACCAGCAGGATGCAGAGAATCTGCTGCTGCAGGCGGTCCGTGCTGACATAGCGCAGCAGCCAGGCCGCGCCGTCGGTGAAGCGCGCCTTGAGGTGTTCATAGGTGCGCTTGCCATCGAAACCGTAGATCAGCGGCGTACCGTCGATTTCGCCCACCTTGAGGTGGCGGTTCATGACAACGTACACGGCCACGCCGCCTGCGAGCGCCAGGATGCTCATGATCAGCGGCATGTTGAACCCGTGCCAGATCGCCAGGCTATATGCCGGCAGATGGTCGCCCAGCACCGAGATGGCGGCCGATTGCAGCATGGGGCCGACCGCCCAGGCCGGCACGATGCCTACGATCAGGCAGGCCAGCACCAGCATCTCGATCGGGAAGCGCATCCAGCGCGGCGCCTCGTGCGGCGTGCGCGGCAAGTCCGTGGCCAGCGGGCCGAAGAAAACCTGGTGAATCATACGCAGCGAATAGATCACGCTGCCCATCGCTGCAACGGTGGCAGCCACCGGCAGGGCCACATGAAACAGTCCGGCACGCTCCAGGAACAGGGTCTCCGAGAAGAACATTTCCTTGGACAGGAAGCCGTTGAGCAGCGGCACCCCTGCCATGGCTGCGGCCGCCACGGTTGCGAGCGTGGCGGTAATCGGCATGCAATGCCGCAAGCCGTTCAGGCGCCGGATGTCGCGCGTGCCGGTTTCGTGATCGACGATCCCCACCGCCATGAACAGCGACGCCTTGAAGGTCGCATGGTTCAAAATGTGGAAAATCGCCGCGACCGTCGCCAGCGGGCTGTCCATCCCCAGCATCAGGGTGATCAAGCCCAAGTGGCTGATGGTGGAATAGGCCAGCACGCCCTTCATGTCGGTCTGGAAAATGGCCGCATAGGCGCCCAGCACCAGCGTGACCATCCCCGCGCCGCCGATCAACCAGAACCATGCGTCAGTGCCGGCCAGCGCCGGAGACAGGCGCAGCAGCAGGAATACCCCGGCCTTCACCATGGTGGCCGAGTGGAGATAGGCCGACACAGGGGTCGGCGCCGACATGGCATGGGGCAGCCAGAAGTGGAACGGGAACTGCGCGCTTTTGGTCAGGGCGCCCAATGCCACGAGGATCAGCGCCGGCAGATAGAGCGGACTCTGGCGGATGAGTGCACCGGAAGCCAGCACCGTATCCAGGTCGTAGCTGCCGACAATATGACCGAGCAACAGCACACCGGCCAGCAGGCACAGGCCACCCGTGGCAGTCACCGTCAGCGCCATGCGCGCGCCCTGGCGTGCATCACTGCGGTGGTACCAGTAGGAAATCAGGAAGAAAGACGCCAGGCTGGTCAATTCCCAGAACAGCGCGAGCTGGATCAGGTTGCCTGACAGCACCACCCCGAGCATGGCACCCATGAAGACCAGCAGGAACGCAAAAAAGCGTGGTACCGGGTCCTGGGGCGACATGTAGTAGCGCGCGTACATCGTCACCAGCACACCGATGCCGGTGACCATCAGCGCGAACATCCACGCCAGGCCATCCATGCGCAGCGAGAAGTCCAGGCCCAGGGTAGGCGCCCACGCCAGCGTGAAATGCACCACGCCGCCGTCGGTGACACTGGGATACAGCGACAGCGTCAACAACAGTCCGGCCGCGGCCACCAGGCCTGCGGCCCAGGACTCGCGGCTACGGCCGTCGCGCGGCAGCCTGGCAACCACCAGGCTCGCCACGAACGGCAGGATCAGCAGCAGCAACAACCTCATGACGCCAGCCCCCCTGGCGCCTTCGGCAACACTTGCCGGACACGGAATTCAGTGTATCCACCTCGACAGGCCCGCACCGCGACGGACCTTGCATCATGCTGTTTGGACAGTTTTCTTCTCCTGGTGTGGCCCCCGCGGCGCCGGGAAAAAACGTATGGACAACAATTGAAAAAGCATTCTACCCCCATCAGTCACACGCTTGTTACACAAAAAAATGTGCACCTGCAACATCCATAACCCGATAAGGAAAGTGCAGTCGGCCTGGCTTCCGTTCTGCCCCTTGGAATCTCCCGGCAAGACGCGACCTGAGGCAATCACCCAGCCTGCCAAGCGAATGCTGCAACGCAAAAAACATTTTTTGAGAAATCTTCTCGAAATGTCAGCATCCTGCACACATCCGACGCAGACTGCTCTCAAATCAGCCCATCCTCGCCAAACTCGGCATCTCCTGCATTAACACCGCCACTCTTCCCTGTTCAGCAGGAAACACGATCCGCCAGGCAAATAAGGACCCCCGCACTACGCCTTTGGCTTGCGGCCCCTCAGGGGGGGGGTTTGTCTTGGGGCGGCCCGGCGACAAAAAAGGGCCTATATCAAGCCTTTCGTGGAAAGCACGAGGGGCTTGAAACCATATATGGGGCAATAGGTTAGCTCTGTTTCATGCCGCTTGCAGAGGATGCAGCGTCGTGGGCTAGGAGCCACATGAGAGCCTTGAGAAAGCAAGCCACGTCGCACTGTGGCGGTGAAAGAAGATAGCCGTTAAAGAGCATTCAAAAATTGCGCAATTTCCCATTTTCGATGAGCTCGTGCCAGTACTGCGGCGGTTTGACCATACGAGTTTGCGACATTGGGCGTGGCACCTCCTGCAATTAGGGCCTTCGCGGTTGCAAGATTTCCGTGGCTCGCGGCCCAATGAAGCGGGGCTAGACCCGTTTTTTTTCCATCAAATCTGGGTCTGCGCCTTGGGCAAGGAAAAACGCCCGCTGAATGACGTCGCAGCTATTGAGCTGTCGCTCGGCGTGGTCGTCGCGAAGGCCTCCGACCTCTTGCAAGCCAAGAGACATGGCAAAGCTGAATTTGAGCGTGCCGCGAAGTACACCCCTGTCGGCCGCCGCAAGTAGCAAGTCAGTGGCGCTACGCTGAACGATATTCGCGCAAAAGATGCCGTTTCGCTCTGAACGGCAGCTCTTAGCAAAGTTAAATGTCCGTAATATCATTCCCCAAGAATAGATAGGACTGCTATTACGGACATAATTTCGGTAATATGAGCCTAGACGGTGCAGTTATTACGCCAACCCATACAATGTCTGTAATATCAGTCATATTGGGTCCGTATGACTGTAATTGCGGCCATGGAGGAGTACCCCGATGAAATATGACGAAACAACCCGCATGACGGAAGCACGGCTTCAGGAGGCCCGCCAACTCGGCCTCAAGCTGGCGCTGCTTCGCAAAGCCTTGGGCGTGACGCAGGCCCATGCGGCTGAGCGCGCGGGTGTGTCTCGGTCTACCGCTGTGCTCATCGAATCGGGGGACGCGAGCCGCACGCTGGCGCAGATTCTGAGGTACCTGGAGGTGCTGGCGCCGGGATACAGCCTTTTGGCATTGCTGACTGACGATATCCCCGCCGTCAAGAATTTCCGCGAACATGTAATTCCTGCGCGGGTGAGGAACACAGGCCCCACTCATATTCACACCAGCCACGTCAGCCTCAAGCGAGGCGAGGTCCCAGGCAGGTTCGATGCACTTAAAAATCGTACTCGTGAGGAGGCCGAAGCAGAACGCCTGCGCCTCGCAAAAACTGTGGCCAAAGAGAAGAAATTGAGTGACTATGACTTCTGAACACAACAAATACTTCAAGCCCCCAACGCGGGTTGCGGTCTTCGCTCATCTGGTGGGTGCCCCTGACCCCGCCCATAATGGCTTTGTACCCGCGGGGCGGCTTGAGAACATTGGAGAAAACCTTAGCCCAACGTTCACCTACGGCACTAAGTACGTGGGCCGTCCAAACGCGATAGAGGTAGACCCCCGAGCACTCCCCTTAGCGGGTGAGCGGGGTGGCACCACGCGCTTTGTGTTGCCTGGCCTGACAGAGTTTGGAGGAATCCGTGACTCTGCGCCGGACGCCTGGGGACGGCGGGTCATCGAAAACATGCTGGGTGTGCGCACCGGCACGCTTCCTGAGGTCGCCTACCTGCTCGAAGCGGGAAGCGACCGGGTGGGCGCGCTCGATGTGCGAGTTGACATTGACTCTAAAGGCACAACCCATGCCCACAGCGTGATTGAGCTGGGAAGGCTGCTGGATATCGCAACCCTTATCGAAAACCAAGAGACGGTACCGCAGCATCTGCTGCCCTATTTTAACGGCTTGAGCTCGGCTGGCGGCGCACGCCCAAAGGCGACGGTGCGCGACGATACCGGAGTGCTCTACCTGGCCAAGTTCCCTTCTAAGGATGACAAGGCCTGCAACGCTGTTCTTGAAGCGGGCGCCCTTGACCTCGCCCGGGAAGCAGGGCTTCGTGTGCCACCTGTCGATGTAAAGACCATCGGCGACCAAAAGGTGCTGTTCATCCGGCGCTTTGACCGTTTCTGGGCAGAGCCCGGTGAACTGCTGGCAGCAGGCCAAGAGAGCTGGCTCTCAGACCCGGGCATCACCCATAACGGAATCAAGCGCACAGAGGGGCGCATCGCGGTGTGCTCCGCCATGACCTTGATGGGTGTTGACGAATACGACGCCCAGCGCAGCTCCTACGAGGACATTGCCAAGGCGATTCGTCAATACGGGGCACCGGGCTTCATCAAGTCAGACGTCCAAGAGATGTTCGCGCGGATGGTGTTCAACATCATCGTGAACAACAACGACGACCACCTGCGAAATCACGCCTTTGTGTACGACGTTGCAGCCAAGGGTTGGCGTCTAAGCCCTCTGTACGACGTGCTGCCCATGAACACCGCTGCGTTCACCCGGCATCTGCACCTGGGGGTGGGAGAGATGGGGCGCGAAGCCAGCTTGGACAATGCCCTGTCTCGCTGGTCAGCGTTTCATTCCTCACGAACAAACGCGGTGCAAGCCATCCACCAGGTGTGGACTGCGTCGCGGGCATATCTGGAGAAGTTCGAGAAGTACGGGGCAACCGCGCTGGAGACCGAGTATGTGCAGGGCGCGCTGCGTCGGCTGGAGAACTTGGCCAGCCCCGAGCTCAGCAAGGAACTGCGCGAACTCAAAGTGCCCAGTTCAGGTCAGGCCTCCTGAGGCAAAAAGCGCTGGACGACCCAAGCCCTTCCATCAAAACTCCTTCATAGTTGGTGCCTTGCGGGCGGCGTTCTTGGCCGCGCTGGAGTCACCGCCTTTACGCACCTCGGCCAGCCACTCCTGCGCCATCGTGCGTGCCTGATCGACCGTCAGTTCCCCGTACTGCCCCAGGGCGGGCTTGCGGCGCTCGCCAGCGTTGGTGCGGCACTGGAGCATGAACACCTTGCGGCCCGGCGACAAAAAAAACGCGTGCCTGAGCACGCGTTTTCTGCTGGACAGGGAGCGGGTTCCAAAGAGGCCCCGGCGCTCTCCCTGGTTTACTTGCCCTTGGAATCCTTCATGAAGCGGAAGAAATCCGAGGAAGGATCGACCACCATGACATCGTTCGGGCCGGAGAAGGCGGAGCGGTAACCATCCAGGCTCTTGTAGAATCGGTAGAAATCCGGGTCCTTGGTATAAGCGGAAGCATAGATGTTGGCGGCAGCAGCATCGCCCTCACCCTTGATGCCCTGAGCCTGCGCATAGGCCTTGGCCACGATTTCCTCGTGCGTGCGGTCGGCCTCCGCACGGATCTTCTCGCTTTCGGCAGCACCGATGGAGCGCAGTTCATTGGCGGCACGGGTACGCTCGGCTTCCATACGGCGATAGACCGATTCGGAAATTTCCGGAGCGAACTCCAGGCGCTTCAGGCGCACATCAATGATTTCCACGCCCAGCGGCTCGGCGCGGCGCGCCACGTTGGTACGCACTTCGTCCATGATCTTGTCACGTTCCTTGGACACCACATCCTTGACGGTGCGGATGTTCACGGAAGCGTTGAGGGCATCACGAATCTGAGCCTGCAGACGTTCCTGGGCAGCACGCTCGTTACCACCGAAGGTCACGTAGTACTGGAAAGGATCCGCAATCTTCCACTTGACGTAGGAACTCAGCAGCAGGTTCTTCTTTTCGGAAGTCTGGATACGCTCGGAATCCGAGGTTTCGATCGTCAGAATGCGCTTGTCCAGCGTTACCACGTTCTGGAACGGCGGCGGCAGCTTGAAATACAGGCCCGGTTCGCTGATGACGCGCTTGATTTCACCCAGCGCGAATACCATGGCGTAATCGCGCTCGCGCACGATGAACAGGCAGGACGACAGCAGCGCGATGACTGCCATGATGACGATGAGAAAGGGAACGGCGAAACGTTTCATGATACTGGGTGCTCCTTAGCGGACGGGACGGTCGCGGGTCAGCGAATAGGGCTGTGCGCCCTGGCCTGAGCCAGAGGCACTGCCCACGCTGGGCGCCGAGCCGGTTGCCGGAACATCCCTGCCCTGCTGAGCCTGGACCGCTGCGCCGCCCGCCTGGGCTGCGTTGTTGTCCGCCTTGTTGGCGGCACCCGACGAAACCAGCTTGTCGAGCGGCAGGTAGATCATGTTGCTGCCATCCTTGGTATCAACCAGCACCTTGCTGGAATTGCCATAGATAGATTGCATCGTTTCCAGGTACATGCGATCACGCATGACATCCGGTGCCTTGCGGTACTCGTCCAGGATACTGAGGAAGCGCGAGGCATCACCCTCGGCATCGCCCGTCACCTTGGCCCGATAGCCCTCGGCCTGTTCGATCATGCGCGACGCCGTACCACGGGCCAGCGGCACGACCTTGTTGGCATAGGCCTGGCCTTCGTTGATCTGACGCTCGCGGTCCTGGCCCGCCTTGACGGCATCGTCGAACGCGGCCTGGACCTGCTCCGGCGGCTGCACGTTCTGGATAGCGACGGTGCTGACCTGGATACCGGTATGGTAGCGATCCAGGATCTGCTGCATCAGCGTCTGCACTTCACCGGCAACTTCGGTACGACCCTCGTAGAGCACGAAGTCCATGGGCTTGCGGCCAACGATCTCGCGCATGGCGGCTTCAGACGCCTGGCGCACGGCTTCGTCCGGATCACGCATCTTGAAGAGATAATCCGGCGCGCCGTTGCCACGCAGGCGGTACTGCACCACGAACTGGACGTCGACGATATTTTCGTCGTCCGTCAGGATCAGGGATTCCTGCAGCACCTTGTTGCGCGCATTGCCCCGGAAGCCCACCTCAAAGGTACGCAACTGGGAAACATTGACCAGTTCATGGTTCTGGAACGGATACGGCAGGCGCCACTGGAAGCCGGGAGGCGAGGTCGACTTGTACTTGCCGAACTGCGTCACGACAGCCACCTGGCCTTCCTGCACGATATAGAAGCCGCTGGCCGCCCACAGGCCGGCCGCCACCAGTGCGACAACACCTGCGCCGACCCGGAAGCCGCGCGAAGACGGGCCACCGGCCGAGCCGTTGCCGCCCCCCTGGCCACCACCGGAACGCTTGCGGCCAAACATGCCGCCCAGACGCTGGTTGAAATCCTTCCAGACCTCGTCGAGATCTGGCGGACCATCCTGATTGCGCCCCGGCCGTTTGTCGCCTGGCTTGTTGTTCCGGCCCCAGCCGGGATCATTCAGATTGAACAGTTTGGAAAGTGCTGACATTGTTCCCTGCATTAATGGCGGCCTGCGCTATTGCCCCGCGCAACGCGTCCAGACCGATGCGCTCTGCGGCGCTGACAAATACTCGCGCAATCGTACCATGCACATCATAATCGACACGCGGGGCCAGGCCTGCGAGGTCGATTTTGTTATAGACCTGGATACGGGGTATGTCTCCTGCGCCAATATCCTGCAATACCTTTTCGACTTCCAGTATTTGCTCGTCGCGCTGCGGACTGGACGCATCCACGACGTGCAGCAACAGATCCGCGTGCACGGTTTCTTCGAGCGTAGCGCGGAAAGCCGCAATTAGTGTAGGCGGAAGATCGCGGATGAAACCCACTGTGTCGGAAATCGTTACCTGTCCGGCGCCTTCTATCCAGATGCGGCGTGTCGTCGTATCCAGGGTTGCGAACAACTGGTCGGCGGCATAAGCGCCGGCCCGCGTCAGGGCATTGAACAAGGTAGACTTGCCGGCGTTGGTATAGCCGACCAGCGAGACCGACATGTGTACGCCACGATTGCGTGAACGACGTTGTGTCCGGCGCTGCCGCTCTACCTTGGCCAGGCGCTCTCGCAGGCCCTTGACCTTGTCGCCTATCATGCGACGATCCATTTCCAGCTGCGATTCGCCCGGGCCGCGCATGCCTATCCCGCCACGCTGGCGCTCAAGGTGAGTCCAAAGCCGCGTCAGGCGCGTGGACAAGTGCTGCAACTGGGCCAGCTCTACCTGCAGCTTGCCTTCGTGGCTCTGGGCCCTGAGCGCGAAGATATCGAGGATGAGTGCCACCCGATCCACCACTCGCAGACCGATCTGGCGTTCCAGGTTGCGTTGCTGTGCCGGCGACAGCGGCTGATCGAACAGGATGACTTCAGCCTCGTGCGCCTTGGACAGTGCGACCGCCTCTTCCAATTTGCCGGTACCGATGAAATAGGCCGCATCCGGGCGCTGACGCTTGACCGTGATGACATCCACGATCTCGGCGCCGGCCCCTTCGGCCAGCATTTTGAATTCTTCCGCGTGAGCGATGTGATCCGGTGACCCGAGGTCCACGCTGATGATCAATGCGCGCATCGGCCTCCTTTCCGGCTGGCCCGCCGGTCAGCCGTGCGGCCGCCGCACATGTGCGCAGCAGCTGCCGGCCTGTATGAAATTGAATATCCGGCCGGAATCAGGCAGCACCCTGTTCAGCGACCTGGAAAGAGACCGCACGCGCCGGAACGACCGTGGAGATGGCATGCTTGTAGACCATCTGCGTAACCGTATTGCGCAACAGCACGACATACTGGTCGAAGGATTCGATCTGGCCTTGCAGCTTGATGCCGTTGACGAGATAGATGGATACCGGCACGTGCTCTTTGCGCAGTGCGTTCAGAAACGGATCTTGCAGTGTTTGCCCTTTGTTGCTCATTGGCCAGGCTCCTTGATGTTATTGGTTTTAGTGGCATTGACCCAGGCAGTTGGCACCATGGGCCAGGGGTGAGACAAGCGCCCGCGATGCCTGCCTCAGTGCTTCCAGAGACGGCAGGCGCCGGCGCAGGAAGACGCGTGGATTAAACATAGCACTCTACAGGGTTTTCCCGAATGTTTCCAGCACCTTCAATCAGCAACCGCCTTGATCTGCCAGTATGCCTGAGAGCGCGTCACACAGTGCAGCCATTTCAGCATCCGTGCCGATCGAGATACGCAGGTATTGTTCGATACGAGCTTGCTGGAAATGACGCACGATGATGTGGCGCTGCCGCAAGGCCCCCGCCAACTCCGCCGCATGACGGCCAGGATGGCGCGCGAAGATGAAATTCGCCGCGGAAGGCAGGACGTCAAAGCCCAGTTGGCGCAATGCGGCAACCGTGTTCGCACGCGTCAGCGCCACTCGGGCGCAGCACTCGGCCAAGTAAGCCGTATCTTCAACGGCCGCCTGGGCGCCCGCCAAAGCGAGACGATCCAGCGGATAAGAATTGAAACTATCCTTTACACGCACCAGGCCTCCGATCAGGTCGGCATGCCCCAGCGCATAGCCGACACGCAGACCGGCCAGGCCGCGCGACTTGGAAAGCGTATGGACGACCAACAGGTTGTCGTAGCGAGCAATTAGCGGAACAGCGGATTCGCCGCCGAAATCCACGTAGGCTTCGTCTATGACGACCACGTGGTCCGGATTGGCTGCCACGATCGCCTCTACCTCGGAGAGCGGCAATGCCGTGCCGGTCGGCGCATTGGGATTGGCAAAAATGATGGGGCCGGCATTGTCCTGGTAGTCCTCCGGCTGCAAGCGCAGGTCCTGCGTCAGCGGCACCCGCACGCTTTCAATGCCGTACAGGCCGCAATAGACCGGATAGAAGCTGTAGGTGATATCGGGGAAGCGCAGCGGCGCCGACTGTTGCAGCAGCGCCTGAAAGGCATGGGCCAACACTTCGTCCGATCCGTTGCCAACAAACACCTGGCTGACATCCAGACCATAGGTCCGGGCAATGGATTGCCGCAACGCCAGGCCGGTGGGGTCAGGATACAGGCGCAGGCTGTCGTCACACGCGTCGCGCATGGCGGCGAGCGCCCGGGGCGACGGCCCGTATGGCAACTCATTGGTATTGAGCTTGATGAGGCGCTGCTCACGCGGCTGTTCACCCGGCACATAGGGCTTCAGTTCACGCGTCTTGCTGCTCCAGAAACGACTCATTGCTTGCCTTCGACATAAGGATTGTGGGAAGACTTGAACTCAATGCGCAACGGCGTGCCGGCCAGATCGAAGGCCGTACGGAAACGGGCCTCCAGGTAGCGCCGGTAGGAATCCGGAATCGCGTCCAGTGCGCTGCCGTGCACCACGATCAGCGGCGGATTCTGGCCGCCTTGGTGGGCGTAGCGCATCTTGGGCCGGAAAATACCCTTGCGCGGCGGCTGCTGCTGCTCGACTGCTGCGTGCAATTCGCGCGTCAGCTTGGGCGTGGACAGCTTGGCGAAGGCAGCCGCGTGTGCAGCATTGACGGACTTCAACAACGCTTTGACGCCCTGCCCCTTCAAGGCCGAAATCGTGTGCATACGGGCAAAGGCCAGGAAGCGCAGCTTGCGTTCGAACTCGCGCTGGATGCGCTCGCGCTGGTCTTCGTCCATGCCATCCCACTTGTTGATGGCCACCACCAGCGCCCGCCCTGTTTCCAGGACGAAACCGGCGATGTGTGCATCCTGCTCCGAGACTTCCTGCTGGCCATCTATCATCAGCACCACGACATTGCTGGCTTCGATTGCCTGCAGGGTCTTGATGACGGAGAATTTTTCGATGGCTTCGAAGACCTTGCCGCGCTTGCGCAGTCCGGCAGTGTCTATCAGCGTGTAGTCCTTGCCGCCCTGCGAAAATTCGATTTCGATGGCATCACGGGTAGTGCCCGGCATGTCGAAGGCGATGACGCGGTCTTCGCCCAGCAGCGTATTGATCAGCGTGGACTTGCCCACGTTGGGGCGGCCGACGATAGCCAGCTTGATGCGGTGTGCCAGCGCCTCGCCGTCCTCCGCCGCCTGGGCCTCGGCTTCCTGCTGGGCTTCTTCTTCGGCAGTGTCGCGGAAGGGCTCGAGCGCCTGGGTGATGAGATCGACCACCCCATCGCCATGAGCCGAGGAAATCGCGTGCGGCTGCCCCAGACCGAGTTCATGAAACTCGGCGATGGCAGCATTTTCCGACATGCCTTCGGCCTTGTTCACTGCCAGCACGATATGCTGGGTGCAGGTACGCAGCAGGCGAGCGATATCCTGATCATGGGCATTCAAACCTGCCCGCG
Source organism: Kerstersia gyiorum (assembly GCF_004216755.1). Classification (GTDB taxonomy): domain Bacteria; phylum Pseudomonadota; class Gammaproteobacteria; order Burkholderiales; family Burkholderiaceae_B; genus Kerstersia; species Kerstersia gyiorum. The sequence continues at coordinate 344,391 of NZ_SGWZ01000002.1, read as the reverse complement.
CATCCACCAGGAACACGACCACGTCGGCCTCGGCGATCGCCTGGCGGGTCTGCTGCGCCATTTCGCGCAGGATCCCATCCTTGGCAACGGGCTCGAAACCGCCAGTATCCACCACCAGGAACGGAATGTCCCCGACGCGGCCTTCGCCGTAGTGGCGATCACGGGTCAGCCCGGAAAAATCGGCCACCAACGCGGCGCGCGAGCGCGTCAGACGGTTGAAAAGGGTCGATTTGCCTACATTGGGGCGCCCGACCAGGGCTACGACAGGTTTGAACGACACGTTATATCAATTCACTGAAAGCAGAGACAGCTTGCCATTGCCGGTTTGCACCAGCACGCCGGCGTAGCTGGCCTGCAAAGGAGAAACAATCGCGCCGCCACCCAGGCTGACACGGCCCAGCAGGTGACCATCGGCACGGTCGAGGAAATGCACATAGCCATCGTAGTCGCCTACCGCCACGACACCACCCTTCACCTGCGGCGCAGTCAGGCTGCGGTTGCGCAGGGCATCCTGGTGCCACAGGGTCGTGCCGTCTTCGAGCATGAAGCCGAACACTTCGCTGTTCTGGCTGCTGGCGAACAGCAGGCGGTCATCCACGGAAATACCCGAGGAACTGGAGAAATCCTTGCTCCAGACGATGCGGCCGCCCTGCGACACATCGAAGCACAGCACGCGGCCCTGGTAGGCGGCCGCGCAGAGCAAGGCGCCAACCACCTGCGGCTGGCCGACAACGTCGGTCACGCGTTCCAGGTCGGTCGCGCCCTTGGGCGTCGCCACGGTCCCTTCCCACTGGACGTTGCCGGTCGCCACATTGATGACCAGCATCTTGCCGCCCGGCATGCCGGTGATCAGCAACCCGTCCACCAGAATCATCTGGGTGGGGGCCCGCAACGCCAGCGCAGGGCCCGGACGCTGCACGCTCCACAGGCGCGCACCGGTGTCTGCATTGAAAGCCTGGATACGGTAGTCGCCACTGCGCACCACGACATAGCCGTCATCAACGACAGGTGGAATCAGAACTTCGCTGGTGGCCTTGGCACGCCACTTTTCCTGACCATCGCCATCCAGCGCGATGATCTCGCCCGCAGGCGTCACGACCACCACGAGATTGCCGTCGGTGCCCACCCCGGCAGACAGCTTGCGCGCCACCCGGTTGCTCCAGATCACACGGCCGGAAGACAGATCCACCTTGGAAACAGTGCCGCCGGGCGTAGCCGCATAGACGGCATCACCGCTGACGGCAGGCACGAAGCCGCTGCCGCCGCCGCTGCCGATATCCACGCTCCAGACAGTGGAGATCGTGGCGCCGGGCGTGTAGGACGTCAGCTTGGCAGGTTCATAGCGGTCATCGGAAGAAGCGCAGGCGCCAAGCAGCAGGCTGGCAGCCAGCGCGGCAGCGAAGGGCAGACGACGGAATTTACGCGGCAGCATCAGGATTGCCCTCCGGACAAGGCGTCAATTTTCAGTTTCAGATAACCGATCAGCGGATCATCTTCCTTCAGACCTGCACGAGCCTGATTCCAGGCCTTGCCCGCTTCTTCAACCTTGCCTTGCGCGAACAGGATATCGCCGCGGCGATCCTCGAACATGGCGACAAAGGCCTCGGGCGGATTGGCCAGCTGAGCCAGCGCCTCGTCATACTTGGCCTGGTCCAGCAGCAAGCCGGCCAGACGCAGGCGGGCGACCGGCGCCAGCGCCTTGTCACCGCTGCTGTTGATGACCCACTCCAGCTCGCGGCGCGCACCATCCTGGTCCTGCAGCGCAACCAGGCCATCGGCAGCAACCAGACTGCCGCGTGCAGCATAGCCCGTGCCGGCGAATTCGGTACGCAGGCTTTCGCTGGCGGCGGCAATGCGCGCCGCCGAATCCGGGCCGGGGTTCTGGACAGCCAGCTCCAGGGCTTCGAAATAGCCCATGGCCTGGGTGACCTTGCTGTGCTGATACCACTGCCAGCCACGGAAACCGGCAAAGGCGGCGGCAGCGATGAAGACCACCGCCAGCACCATCACGCCATAGCGCGACCACCAAGCCTTGAGCGAGTCAATTTGTTCCTGTTCGTCCAGATCGTATGCCATGATGCCTTTAAGCCTTGCTTACCAGATATTGCGACAATTGTTCCCAAGCCACCTGCTGCTGCGGCGCCGTATTGCCCTGTTCGTCGGCACGCAACCATTTGACGCTGGCGACGCGGCCCGAAACCTCTTCTTCACCCAGGATAACGGCAGCGCGAGCGCCGCTGGCATCCGCACGTTTGAACTGCGCTTTAAAGCCCGCAGCACCAGCATGCACAATCACAGACAGCCCGGCATCACGTAAAGTTTCCGCGATGCGCGCTGCAGACCGTTGCGCCTCGTCTCCCTGGTGCACGACATAGATGTCGCACTCGGGCTGGGGCGCCAGCCCGCCCTGCCCCCACAGATCGAGCAGGCGTTCCATGCCGATGGCAAAGCCGATGGCTGGCGTGGGCTTGCCGCCCAACAGGCTGATCAGGCCATCATAACGGCCACCGCCGCACACCGTGCCCTGGGCGCCAAGCTGGTCGGTAATCCATTCGAATACCGTACCGTTGTAATAATCCAGGCCCCGCACCATGCGCGGGTTCAAGGTATAGGCAATGCCTGCGTCTTCCAGGCGGGCCACCACACCGTCGAAATGGGCGCGGGATTCCTCACCCAGGAAATCAAACAGTTTGGGCGCAGCATTGGCCATTTCCTGCATGGCCGGATTCTTGGTATCGAGCACCCGCAACGGGTTGGTGTACATGCGACGCAAGCCATCTTCGTCGAGAATGTCCTTGTGCTGCTCCAGGTGCTTGATCAGCGCATCACGGTGCGCAGCGCGCTCCGCCGGCGCTCCCAACGAATTCAGTTCCAGGCGCATGCCCTGCAGGCCCAGGATTTTCCACAGCCGTGCCAGCATGACGATCAGTTCGGCATCGACATCCGGACCGGCAAAGCCCAGGGCCTCGACGTCGATCTGATGGAACTGGCGATAGCGGCCGCGCTGCGGCCGCTCATGGCGAAATACCGGCCCCAGCGAATAGACTCGCTGCGGACGGTCATACAGCAGGTTGTGCTCGATCGCCGCCCGCACGACGCCAGCCGTCATTTCGGGGCGCAGTGTCAGGGAGTCGCCATTCAGGCCGTCGGTGAAGGTATACATTTCCTTCTCGACGATATCGGTCACTTCACCGATGCCGCGCGTGAACAAGCGCGTCTGCTCCAAGATCGGCGTGCGCATATTGCGGTAACCATAGGCATGCAACCAATGCCTGACTATCTCTTCCAAAGCTTCCCAGCGCCCGCTTGCGTCCGGAAGCAAATCATTCATGCCGCGTATTGCGGAGACTTTCTGAAATGCCTGGGTCATATCGTTTTTCTAGAGGTTTCACGCATTCCGCCCAGCCCGCAGGCTGGAATACCGGAATACGGCGGCCAGTTTACTTGTTTTCGGAAGACGTGGCGGCCAGGCCGTAGCGGCGCTCGACATAATCCTCGACGATCGCCTGGAATTCCTCGGCAATCGTATCGCCCTTGAGCGTCACCGTACGTTCGCCGTCCACGAATACCGGGGCCGACGGCACTTCGCCGGTGCCTGGCAAGCTGATGCCGATATCCGCATGGCGGCTTTCGCCCGGGCCATTCACCACACAGCCCATGACCGCGACGTTCATGGTTTCCACGCCGGGATAGCGGGCGCGCCAGATGGGCATCTGGTTGCGCAGATAACTCTGGATGCTGTCAGCCAGTTCCTGGAAGAAGGTACTGCTGGTGCGGCCGCAACCCGGGCAAGCCACAACCATGGGCGTGAAGGCACGCAGGCCCATGCTCTGCAATATTTCCTGGGCCACGATGACTTCACGGGCCCGATCGCCACCCGGTTCAGGCGTAAGCGAAATCCGGATGGTATCGCCTATGCCTTCCTGCAACAGCACGGACAGCGCCGCCGTTGAAGCGACGATCCCCTTGCTGCCCATGCCGGCTTCGGTCAGCCCCAGGTGCAGCGGATAGTCGCAACGCGCCGACAGGTCGCGGTATACGGCGATCAGGTCCTGCACATGACTGACCTTGCAGGAAAGAATGATGCGGTTGCCCGGCAGGCCGATTTCTTCTGCGCGCCTGGCATTGCTGATGGCGGAGATCACCAGCGCATCACGCATGACCGCCTGGGCTTCCCAGGGCGTGGCGCGGCGGTTGTTCTCGTCCATCATGCGGGCCATGAGTTCATGGTCCAGGCTACCCCAGTTCACACCGATGCGTACGGGCTTGTCGTACTTGCAGGCGACCTCGATCATCTGCACGAAGTTGTCATCGCGCTTTTTACCGCCACCCATGTTTCCGGGATTGATGCGGTACTTGGACAACGCCTGGGCGCACTCAGGATACTGGGTCAGCAACTTGTGACCGTTGTAATGGAAGTCGCCCACCAGCGGCACATTGACGCCCATGCGGTCGAGCTGTTCGCGGATCGCGGGTACTTCCTTGGCGGCATCCGGCGTATTGACGGTAATCCGCACCATTTCGGAACCGGCCTGCGCCAGCGCCTTGACCTGGATGGCCGTTTCTATGGGATTGGCGGTGTCGGTATTGGTCATGGATTGCACCACGACCGGCGCGCCGCCACCAACCAGGACTTCATGGCCGAGCCAGGACACCCTGACCTGACGTGTCGCACGGCGCACGCCCGGCCCCATGGGATAGGGCTGCTCGGACATCAGGGACGTTTCGTCTGTTTGCATTGTTTCTCGCTGCATCCAGCGCCAACTCATTCAAAAACCAGCCAGCCCTGCCAGTAGGCCAGCAATGCTGCCGCCAGCGCCACGACAACCAGCGCCAGCAGCCAAAGCAGCGTCGAACCGCCACGGCGGGCAGGATCGGCCACCAGGGGATCGGCCGCCGAAAACGCTCTTGCCAGCCCTACGCCCGGCCGCTCGCCAGGCGCCAGGCCATTGAGCAGGTCGTGCTCACGCAAGCCTACCTGGCGCGCATAAGCCTTGACCATACCACGCAGCGGCAGCCCCTTGGGCAGCGCATTCCACTGCCCGGACTCCAGCGCCCGCAACTGCGCAACGGAAAAACGGATATGCGCCGACACTTCTTCCAGAGACAGCCCCTGCGCCTCGCGCGCACGCCGCAACACAGCGCCCGGCATACCGGCGAGTTCGTCCAGGACTGCGGCACTCATGCACGCATCTCCACGATGGGAATGGCGATGTCGCCCTGGCGCACACGGCGCTCTTTCAGGCGGGTACGGTCTTTCACATCCCCTGCCAGCTGACCGCAGGCGGCGTCGATATCGTCGCCGCGCGTCTTGCGCACGGTCACAATGACGCCAGCGTCCATCAGGCGCTGGGCGAACGCCTTCACCCGCGCAGCCGAAGAACGCTTCAGGCCCGATTGCGGGAAAGGATTGAAAGGAATCAGATTCAGCTTGCACTTCACCTGGCGTGCCACCCGTATCAGCTCACGCGCATTATCGTCGGTATCGTTGACGCCATCGAGCATGACATACTCGAAGGTCACGAAATCGCGCGGCGCAAACTCCAGATAGCGATTGCACGCGTCCAGCAATTCCGCCAGCGGATATTTCTTGTTCAGGGGCACCAAGCGATCGCGCAGCGCATCGTTGGGCGCATGCAGGGAGACCGCCAGCGCCACCGGGCAATCCTGCGACAGCCGGTCCATCATCGGCACCACGCCGGAGGTCGAGACCGTCACGCGGCGCCGCGACAGGCCATAGGCATTGTCATCAAGCATGAGCCGCAAGGCGCCGACCACCTGATCGTAGTTGAGCAAGGGTTCGCCCATGCCCATCATGACGACATTGCTGACCACGCGGGTGGGATCTATTTCTGCTGCACCCTCGCCCAGGCGGGCCGTGCCGCGATCGGCATCCAGCACGCGGCGCACATGCCAGAGCTGGCCGATGATTTCCGCAGTGGAAAGATTGCGATTGAAACCCTGATACCCCGTGGAACAGAACGGACAGGCCACCGTACAGCCGGCCTGGCTCGAAATGCACAGGGTGCCCCGGTCATCTTCGGGGATGAAGACTGTCTCGACGGCATTATTGTTGCCCACATCGAACAACCACTTGCGGGTGCCGTCGGAGGAACGTTGTTCTGTCACGACGCCAGGCGCTGCGATATCGCAACGGGCGTCGAGCTGTTGGCGGAAATCCTTCGCCAGATCGCTCATGGCGGAAAATTCGCCAACGCCGCGCTGGTGTACCCAGCGCAGCAGTTGCTTGGCACGAAACGGCTTACCCCCCCACTGCTCGACCTGAGCAGTCAGGTCCCGGGGCTGCAAGCCCAGCAAATTGACCCGCCCGGCGTCCACTGCCTGAGCGCCAGCCGCGGACTGCGCAACGCGCTCCGCCTGGCCGCTGGCCTGCGGACGTTGCGCGCCGGAAACTTCCTGCGTTTCGGATGGAATGCGGCTAGTGCCTGGGCTGGTAATCATGTTCGCCTCGTGCCGGTCTGCGCCCGCAGGCGTCGGGTACTGCACCGGCGCCAGCGAGCCATTGAAATCAACGGCTGTGGATGTTGATTTCGGGGAAGAAGAAAGCCACTTCGACGGCAGCGGTTTCCGGTGCGTCGGAACCGTGCACGGCGTTGGCGTCGATGCTTTCGGCGAAATCGGCGCGGATGGTGCCGGCTTCTGCCTTCTTGGGATCGGTTGCGCCCATCAGTTCACGGTTCTTCAGGATGGCGCCTTCGCCTTCCAGAACTTGCACGAACACGGGACCGGAGATCATGAAATCAACCAGATCCTTGAAGAAAGGACGCTCTTTGTGCACTGCGTAGAAACGCTCGGCGTCGGCGCGCGACAGTTGGGCCAGGCGGCCAGCCACGATCTTCAGACCAGCTTGTTCAAAGCGGGCAATGATCTGGCCGATCACATTCTTGGCCACTGCGTCGGGCTTGATAATCGACAGGGTGCGTTCGATAGCCATCAGGATACTCCAGGGGGAAGGCGTATTGAAAAATCGGAAAGGGAATCAACAGCGCGCCCGAACCCCGGACTCCTGGCCAGGGCGGCCGTCTGCTGCTGCAAACGCCAGAACTGGCGCCGAAGACCTCGGCCATCCAGGCAGCAACACGGCAGGCATAGATATTCCGGGCTTTTTACAGCAACCCGGCATTCTAACATGCAGCCATGGCGGGATACACCTTAAAATGTTAGATTGCAAGGGCATAAATGGGTTCCCCTGGGCCTGACGGTGTCGGCGGACACCGCCCCCAAGACGGGCAGCCGCCCCAACCGATATCATCTAACACGATATCGTCCAGGGCCGCCCGGAATGCCGAGCCACCGCACGAACACACTGTTTTCTGGCCGACGCCGGCCCGCAACGATCCGGCGCCGGCACAGACACCTTCCTTATCGCGCCGCACGACAAGGCGCAACGCTGAAACTGGTATGACCGATTCTTCCACTCCCGACACTGCTTCCCAAAACGAACTGCCCAAGAGCTTCGAACCCGCTGACATCGAAGCCCGCTGGTATGACACCTGGAGCCGCCTGGATCTCTTCCGTTCCGGCCAGCACGTCCACGGACCGCAAGCGACCGGCAAACCTTACGTGATCCACTTCCCGCCGCCCAACGTAACGGGCACGCTGCACATGGGGCACGCCTTCAACCAGACCATCATGGATGGCCTGGTGCGCTACCATCGCATGCGCGGCTATGACACCGCTTTCATCCCCGGCACCGATCACGCCGGCATTGCGACGCAGATCGTCGTGGAACGCCAGCTCGACGCCCAGAAAGTGTCACGTCATGACCTGGGCCGCGAAAAATTCCTGGAAAAAGTGTGGGAATGGAAGCACCAGTCCGGCACGACCATTACCAATCAGGTGCGCCGCCTGGGTGCCTCGGCCGATTGGGAGCGCGAGTATTTCACCATGGACGAGCAGATGTCCAAGGGCGTGCTGGAAACCTTTGTACGCCTGTATCGCGAAGGCCTGATCTACCGCGGCAAACGCCTGGTGAACTGGGATCCCAAGCTGCTGACTGCAGTCTCCGACCTGGAAGTGGTTTCCGAGGAAACCGATGGCCACCTGTGGCACATCCTCTACCCCTTTGCCGATGGCCCGCAAACCATCACCGACAAAGAGGGCAACAGCGTGACGCTGACCGGCCTGACCGTCGCCACGACGCGCCCGGAAACCATGCTGGGCGACAACGCGGTGGCCGTCCACCCGGAAGACGAGCGCTACCGCCATCTGGTCGGCAAAATGCTGAACCTGCCGCTGACCGGGCGCCAGATTCCCATCATCGCGGACGATTTCGTCGATCGCGAGTTCGGCACCGGCTGCGTGAAGATCACCGGCGCGCATGACTTCAACGACTACGCCTGCGCCCAACGCCACGGCCTGCCGCTGATTTCCATCCTCACCCCCGACGCCCGCATCAACGACAACGCACCTGCGGCTTTCCGCGGCATGGATCGCTACGACGCCCGCGATGCCATCGTCAAGGCGCTGGAGACCGAGGGTCTGCTGGTTCGTATCGACAGCCACAAGATGATGCAGCCCAAGGGCGACCGTACCGGTGTGGTCCTGGAACCCATGCTGACCGACCAGTGGTTTGTCGCCATGAGCAAGCCTGCCGGCGCAGGCTCCAGCCACGAAGGCAAGAGCATTACCGAAGTCGCACTGGATGTGGTGCGCAACGGCGATATCAAATTCTTCCAGGACAACTGGACCAACACCTATTACCAGTGGCTGGAAAACATCCAGGACTGGTGCATTTCCCGGCAACTGTGGTGGGGCCACCAGATTCCCGCCTGGTACGCCGAAGATGGCCAGTTGTTCGTGGCGCACAGCGAAGAGGAAGCCTACGCCCAGGCTCGCGCCGCCGGCGTGCAAGGTGAGCTGAAGCGCGACCAGGACGTTCTGGACACCTGGTTCTCTTCCGCCCTGGTGCCCTTCACTGCCTTCGGCTGGCCCGAAGACACGCCAGACATCCAGCGCTACCTGCCCTCCAGCGTGCTGGTCACCGGCTTCGACATCATTTTCTTCTGGGTGGCGCGCATGGTCATCATGAGCACCCACCTGACCGGCAAGGTGCCTTTCAATGATGTCTATGTCCACGGCCTGATCCGCGACGCGGACGGCCAGAAGATGAGCAAGTCCAAAGGCAACACCCTGGACCCGGTCGACCTGATCGACGGCATCGACCTTGAAGGCCTGGTCAAGAAACGCACCTTCGGCCTGATGAACCCCAAGCAGGCCGGCGACATCGAAAAGAAAACGCGCAAGCAGTTCCCTGACGGCATTCCCGCCTACGGTGCCGATGCGCTGCGCTTCACCATGGCCGCCTATGCCACGCTGGGCCGCAATATCAACTTCGATCTGAAACGCTGCGAAGGCTACCGCAACTTCTGCAACAAGCTGTGGAACGCCACGCGCTTCGTACTGATGCAGACCGAAGGCCATCGGGTCGCGCAGGCCGGGGCGCCCGCGAATCGCGCCGCACTCAGCATTGCCGACCGCTGGATCCTGAGCCGCCTGCAAACCCTGGCCGCCGAAGTCGAAAAAGGCTATGCCGGCTATCGCTTCGACAATATTGCCAACGCCATCTACCAGTTCGCCTGGAATGAGTACTGCGACTGGTATCTGGAGCTCTCGAAAGTCCAGATCCAGCAAGGCACGCCGGAGCAGGCCCAGGCCACCCGCGACACCCTCCTGCATGTGCTCGACAGCCTGCTGCGCATCACCCACCCCATCATGCCCTTCATCACCGAAGAGCTGTGGCAACGCGTTTCCGTCGCCGCCGGCGTGCGCGCCGAAGGCCAGGAAACCAGCATCAGCATCCAGGCTCACCCGCTAGCCGACGCCAGCCTGCAGGACGCCGAGGCCGAAGCCGCCATCGAAGCGCTCAAGGCCCGTATCGAAGCCGTACGCGCCCTGCGAGGCGAAATGAACCTGTCGCCCGCGCAGCGTGTGCCGCTGCTGGCGGAAGGCGATGCTGCCACACTGGAAATCCAGCGCCCCTACCTGGCTTCGCTCGCCAAGCTGAGCGGCGTGGAGATCGTCTCTGCCCTGCCCGACCTTGGTGCCCCGGTCCAGGTGGTGGGCGACGCCCGCCTGATGCTGCACGTGGAAATCGACGTGGCCGCTGAAAAAGCGCGCCTGGAAAAGGAAATCGCGCGCCTGGAAGGCGAAATCACGAAGGCCGAAAGCAAGCTGTCCAACGAGAATTTCGTGGCTCGCGCGCCGGCTGCCGTCGTCGACCAGGAAAAGCTGCGTGTCGCCCAATTCCGCGAAACCCTCGAAAAAGTGCGCGGCCAATACGCCCGCCTGCGCAGCTGAAGGACGCGAACGGCATGAATACCCCAGCAAACGAAACCATCATCATCGTCGGCGGCGGCCATGCCGCCGCCCAACTGTGCGCCAGCCTGTCCCAGGCCGGCCTCGCCAGCCAGACCACCCTGATCTGCGAAGAACCCCTGCTGCCCTACCATCGGCCGCCGCTTTCCAAGGCCTTTCTCAAGGCTGCCGAAGAGCAACCCATGCCGCACCGCCCGGCAGACTGGTATGAACAGGCCGGCATCCAGGTACTCACAGGCGATGGCGTTGCCGCCATTGACCGCACACAAAAGCACGTGCGCCTGCAGAGCGGACGGGAACTGCCCTGGAGCCGCCTGGTGCTGGCAACCGGCACCCGCGCCCGCACCCTGCCCGAGCTGGACACAACGCTGAGCAACGTTACCAGCCTGCGCCATGCCGCAGACGCGGAACGCCTGCGCGCCCTGCTGGCGGATGCACAGCAGGTGGTGATTCTGGGCGGCGGCTTCATCGGCCTGGAAATTGCCGCTACCGCGCACGCCCAGGGTAAGCAGGTCATTGTCCTCGAAGCCGCCCCGCGCCTGATGGGACGCGCGGCTTCGCCCGAGCTTTCCGAACACGTGCTGCACAGCCACCGCAACAACGGCCTGGATGTGCGCACCGGCCTTTCGGCCAGCGGCTTCGAGACTCAGGACGGCAAGGTCACCGCCCTCATTGCCGGCGGCGAACGCCTGCCGCTGGACCTGCTGGTCCTGGGCATAGGCGCGGTACCGGAAACCACGCTGGCAGAAGCCGCGGGGCTGGCCTGCGAAGACGGTGTCATCGTTGACGCCTACATGCGCACCAGCGACGCCGACATTCTTGCAATCGGCGACTGCACACGCTTCGACGAAGCCTACACCGGCCGCCAGTTGCGCCTGGAGTCGGTCCAGAACGCCAACGACCAGGCCAAGACCGCCTGCGCCACGCTGACCGGCACGCCCGCGCCACACCGGGCGCTACCGTGGTTCTGGTCGGAGCAAGGCAGCATGCGTCTGCAGATGGCAGGCCTGCCGCCCGCCGCCGGCACGGCCGGGCAACTGATCGTGCGCCGCCAGGGCGCCAAGCCGGAATCGTTTTCGCTATTCCACTACGTTGATGACAAACTGGTTTGCGTGGAATCGGTCAATGCGCCGCTGGATCACGTCACCAGCCGCAAGTTGCTGGAATGGGGCATCAGTCCTGCGCCTGAAGCCGTGGCGGATGCCGGTGTTGCCTTGAAGTCCTTTGTGCCGACCCCAGCCCCTGCACCGGCCGCCTGAGACAGACCAGACAACAGACAAAGGCACCACCCGAGCAGCCTTCGCGCTTCCTTCTGCGCACGGCCGCCAAAAGCCCGACATGGCCGAAATCGCGGCCATGTCGGGCTTTCTGTTTTTCAGGACTGCAAGCCCAGCAGGAATTTCTCGTCTGCCTTGTCCAGCCGCCCCTCTCGCCGGGCCGCCTCGATCAGCTCCGGCCGCCGCGCCAAGGTCAAGCGCAAAGACTGATCACGCCGCCAGCGCGCAATGCGTGCGTGATGTCCGGACAGCAGCGCCTCCGGAACAGGCTCGCCGTCATAGACCTCAGGTCGGGTGTAATGCGGGCTGTCCAGCAGACCGTCCAGGTTCACATGAAAGGAATCCTGCAAAGCGGACTGATCGTCATTCAACACCCCGGGCAACAACCGTACGCAGGCGTCCATCATGGGGACGGCAGCCAGCTCCCCGCCAGACAGGACGAAATCGCCCAAGGACCACTCTTCATCCACGCAACGGTCGACAAAGCGCTGGTCCACGCCTTCGTAGCGACCGCACACCAGTATCTTGCCAGGCCCGGCCACCCATTGCGCGGCCGCTGCCTGGTCGAAGCGCCGCCCTGTTGGCGATAACAGAACCACCTGCCCCCTGGGCTGCCCCAGGCGCTCGCGATCCGCCTGCGCGTCGCGCAATGCCGCCTCGAGCGGAGCCGCCAGCATGACCATGCCCGGGCCACCTCCGTAGGGACGGTCATCCACGGTACGGTGCACGTCCTGCGTGTAATCACGGGGATTCCAGGCCTTGAATGACCACAAGCCCTGCGACAGCGCACGACTGGTCACGCCATGTGCGGTGATGCCGGCAAAAATTTCGGGAAACAGGGTAATAGCGTCAAAACGCATGGCAGGCGCAAGCCTTCTTCAAGAGAGACGAAACACAAAGACGGCAAGACCGCACAACACCCGCATGAACAGCAAAAACCGGCAGGGTCAGAACCCCATGCAGGCAGCGGCATAAATGCAAAAAGCCGGCCTGAGCCAGCTTTTCGGAAATTACCACAGAGTGTTCACTGCGGCAGATATCAACCTGAAGAAACCTTCCGTGCCACCTGGCGGCAACCCGGCGTTTCGAGCATCTAGAAATCCAACGGCCAGTTCGTGACGATGCGCCGGCCCGGGAGATCGACTTCCTGCAGGTGCGCGTCGACGAAGGGCACAAGTGCAGTGACGGGACGATCTTTTTCATCCAGCACATCCACCCAGGCACCATCCTGCTCACGCTGACGGCGCACCGACAACACGGCATGCGCACCATTGTCGGAGACATCGGCCACCACGCCCATGACGACATGAGCACCACTGTCGTCCAACCCCCACACCTGGCAATCCATCAGATCGACCCAGTAGTATTCCCCATCATCAGTTTCCGGGAAATCACTGCGGTCAACCATGACGAGCATGCCCTTGAGCGGCTCGGCATCATTGCGGTCGGAGATGCCATCCAGCGCGCCCACAATGGTGGAGCCCTGGGTACGAGACAGCTTGACCTTCCAGGCCCTGGCTTCCGCCAGGACGGGCCCGGTCGCCCGCGACGACGGCACCAGCCACCAGCGCTTGGCCGACAGCAAGGCTTCCGAACGTGCAGAATGGGGCTGGATCTTGATCCAGCCCCTCAGGCCATAGGCAGAAACGATGCGGCCCAGCTCAATCAGATTGGCTGGCGCGCTGGCACCAGCCTGGCTGCGCGGCGCTTCAGACATCTATCAGGCTGCGGCCGAAACCTTGGCCGAGTATTCCTTGACCAGGCGAGCGACGACGGGCGACAGCTGGGCGCCGTTGCTGACCCAGTATTGCACGCGCTCCAGCGACAGGCGCAGGCCTTCTTCGTTTTCACGGGCAACGGGGTTGTAGAAGCCTACGCGCTCAACGAAGCGGCCGTCACGACGGTTGCGCGAATCAGCAGCAACCACGTTGTAGAAAGGACGTTTTTTGGAGCCACCACGGGCCAGACGAATCACCACCATGAGGGCAGTTCCTTGAAAAAGTTTATGAAAAGCTCTTTAGTATAAAGCAAAAACGAAAGACCCGGAAGCAGGCAAATCATCCGACAACCTGCCTCCCGGCCCATCTTTTCCGCATCGCAACCGGCGCCCCGGAAAAAGCCGGCTTGGGCGTTGCGCGGCGTATGGTACAGCCTGCAACCCACCCCTGCACCGCCCCTCTGCCGAGCGGCAATCAGTCTGCCAGCCGCAGCAACAGCCACTCGGACACATCGCGGCAGCCGGCCAGCCGATTTCCTTACTTCAGCCACACCCGCGCATTGCGGAAGAAGCGCAGCCAAGGGGAGTAATCGCCACCCTGGTCGGCAGCACCCCAGCGCGCCGGCGCCCACGACATCATGGCGTTGCGGGTCACCCGCTCCGGGTGCGGCATCATGACCGTAAAGCGGCCGTCTGCGGTGGTCACGGCCGTCAGCCCATCCGGGCTGCCGTTGGGATTGAACGGATAGGCTTCGGTAGCCTCGCCGCGGTTATCGACAAAGCGCGCTGCCGCCAATACCTTGTCGCGATTGCCCTGCAACGAGAAATCGGCATAGCCCTCGCCATGCGCCACGGCCACCGGTATGCGCGCCCCTTCCATGCCGCTGAAGAACAACGATGGAGAGGACTGCACTTCGACCATGGAAACACGCGCTTCGTATTTCTCGGACTGGTTGCGGGTGAAACGCGGCCAGTTTTCCGCACCGGGAATCATGGAAGCAAGCGCCGCCATCATCTGGCAACCATTGCACACCCCCAGGCCGAAGGTATCGGGACGGGCAAAGTACGCCGCGAACTGCTGTGCCAGCTTGTCATTGAGCTGGATCGTGCGCGCCCAGCCTTCGCCCGCGCCCAGCACGTCGCCGTAGCTGAAGCCGCCCACGGCCACCAGGCCCTGCATGGACGCCAGCGACGCCTGGCCGGACAGCAGATCGGTCATGTGCACGTCGACCGCCTCGAAACCGGACTTGTCGAAAGCCCAGGCCATTTCGATATGACTATTGCAACCCTGCTCACGCAGAATGGCCACACGCGGACGCACGCCCGTTGCAATGTACGGCGCAGCCACGTCTTCCTGGGGATCGAACGCCACACGCGGCGTCATGCCAGGGTCGGCAAGGTCGAGCCAGGTATCGTATTCGGCCTGCGCCGATGCCGGATTATCGCGGCGCGAAGCAATGCGCCAGGACACTTCGCTCCAGATGCGGCCAAGCTCGGCACGGGGACGGTTCCAGATGCGGTGACCGTCGCGATAGAACTCGATTTCATCTGTCTGGTTGGGCGCGCCGATGACGTGCGTATGCGCGGACAGGCCAGCGCCACGGAACACCTGCAGCACGGCGTCGCGATCCTCGGCACGCACCTGGATCACCGCGCCAGCCTCTTCGGCGAACAAGGCCTTGAGCGTCGCTTCAGCGCGCTGCACGGAAACCTGTTCCGGCCGGATTTTGTAGTCGCCCCAGTCGGCCACGTTGGCATCGAAGGTCAGCATGTCGAGGTTGACCGACACACCGGTATGGCCGGCAAACGCCATTTCGCAAACCGTAGCGTACAGGCCGCCGTCGGAGCGATCATGGTAGGCCAGGATGCTGCCCGCTTCGGCCAGCGCACGAATGGCGGCAAAGAATGCGCGCAGGGATTCCGCATCGTCGATATCCGGCACGGCTTCGCCCAATTGGTTGAAGGCCTGCGCCAGGATAGACGCCCCCAGGCGGTGCTTGCCCTGCCCCAGGTCCACCAGGATCAATACGGTATTGCCCAGATCGGTGCGCAGTTGCGGCGTCAGGCTGTTGCGCACGTCTGCCACCGGCGCAAAGGCCGTGACGATCAGCGACACCGGAGACACCACTTCACGCCGCTCGCCCGCTTCTTCCCAGCCGGTCTTCATGGACAGGGAATCCTTGCCCACCGGGATCGACAGACCCACCTGCTGACACAATTCACTCACGGCCGAGACGGTGTCGAACAGCGCAGCGTCCTGTCCGGCAGAACCGCAGGCCGCCATCCAGTTGGCGGATAGCTTGATATCTTCCAGACGGCCGACGTCAGCTGCCACCAGATTGGTCAGCGCCTCAGCCACTGCCATGCGGCCCGAGGCCGGGGCGTCCAGCACAGCCAGCGGGGTACGCTCGCCCATCGCCATCGCCTCGCCACGGAACCCGTCATGATCGGCCAACGTCACGGCACAATCCGCCACCGGCACTTGCCACGGACCGACCATCTGGTCACGGCTGGACAGCCCGCCCACAGTACGGTCACCAATGGTGATGAGGAAACTCTTGTTCGCCACGGTAGGATGACGCAGCACGCGTTCTGCCGCATCGTCGAGCGAGATCAGCGTCAGGTCCAGCGGGCTGCCCTTGGGCGCACGATGCTGGACGTCGCGCAGCATGCGCGGCGGCTTGCCCAGGATGACATCCATGGGCACATCGACCGGATGCGGCTCGGCCGACGGAGCAGCCATGACATCCGCTGGCAGGGACGGCAGCCCGGCAAACAATTCGGCATCAGTGCCACGCGCGCCGTCCACCACCTTCAGGCGGCGCTCCTCCGTAGTGATGCCGACCACGGCATAGGGGCAGCGCTCGCGCCGGGCCAGGGCATCGAAACGCGCCAGGTCCTCAGGCAGGATGGCCAGCACGTAGCGCTCCTGCGATTCATTGCTCCAGATTTCCGCCGGCGACATGCCCGATTCTTCCACCGGCACCCGGCGCAAATCGAAAATGGCGCCACGGCCGGCATCATTAACCAGTTCGGGGAAGGCATTGGACAGACCGCCTGCGCCCACGTCGTGGATGGCCAGGATGGGATTTTCCGTACCCTGACGCCAGCAGGCATCAATGACTTCCTGCGCACGGCGTTCGATTTCCGGATTGCCGCGCTGCACGGAGTCGAAATCAAGTTCGGCGCTGTTGGCACCGACACCCATGCTGGACGCTGCCCCGCCGCCCATGCCGATGCGCAGGCCGGGACCGCCCAGCTGGATCAGCAGCGAACCCGGCGGAATGCCCAGCTTGTGGGTCTGATCGCCGTCGATGCTGCCCAGGCCGCCCGCAATCATGATGGGCTTGTGATACCCCCAGCGACCGTCTTCAGTGGTCTGCTCGTAAGTGCGGAAATAGCCCAGCAAGTTGGGCCGGCCGAATTCGTTATTGAAGGCTGCGCCGCCAAGCGGGCCCTCGATCATGATATCCAGCGGCGATGCGATCCGGTCGGGCAGGCCATGATGATCGTTTTCCCAGGGCTGGACCGCATCATCGAAACGCAGGTGCGACACCGTAAAGCCCGTCAGGCCGGCCTTGGGCTTGGACCCGCGCCCGGTCGCGCCTTCGTCGCGGATTTCGCCGCCAGCACCGGTAGATGCGCCGGGGAACGGCGCGATGGCCGTCGGGTGATTGTGGGTTTCCACCTTCATGAGCGTATGCACCGTGGCTTCGCGACGGCCGTAGGTACGCTCGCCCAGCTCTGCCTGTGCGCCAGGATAGAAACGCTGCGCCGTGCCGCCTTCCATGATGGCGGCATTATCCGAATAGGCAACGATGGTGCCCAGCGGCTGCGCTGCATGGGTGGCACGAATCATGCCGAACAGTGTCTGTTCCTGCGGCTGTCCGTCAATGACCCAGCTGGCATTGAAAATCTTGTGGCGGCAATGTTCACTGTTGGCCTGCGCGAACATCATCAGCTCAACATCGGTGGGGTTGCGGCCCAGATCGCCGAAGGACTTCAGCAGATAGTCGATCTCGTCATCGGACAGCGCCAGACCCAGTTCCGTATTGGCGCGTTCAAGCGCCACCCTGCCCTGCTCCAGCACGGGCACGGTCGCCAGCGGCTTGCCCTGCAGCTCGGCAAACAACGCGCTGCCATCGAAATCGGCATCCACCACGGTTTCCGTCATGCGGTCGTGCAGGCAGGCGGCGGCCTGCGCCAATTGCTGCGCGTCGAGTTTGCGCGTGCCCAGCAAGCCGCGTTGCAGCGTCAGCACATAACGCACACCGCGCTCCACCCGGCGTACGTTCTCCAGGCTGCAATTCTGCAGGATATCGGTCGTTTTGCTGGCCCACGGGGAAATCGTGCCCAGGCGGGGAATCACCCGCAGCACCAGAGCATCCTTGCCGGCTTCGGTACCGCCCACCGGCTTGCCGCCATTGAGCGCCAGCGCCAGGCGCTCGCGCCCGGCGTCGTCCAGGGGCGTCTCCGCCCAGGCAAAGTGTTCGTAATACGCGGCGACATCGGCCACGGGCAATCCCGCCTTGTGCAGTTGGGCAAGCAGGCGCTCGCGGCGGAATGCGGACAGGGCGGAGGAACCGGGAATGATAAGAAGCGATGAGGACACGGGGAAATACGCGCTCGGGCAAAAGAAGGAGGGAATGGCCGGATCAGGCAGGCCAAGGATGCCTGCCCTGCACCAGCTTCGGGCTTGGCGCCCATCAGCGCCGCAGGGCAGGATGAATCAAGATCCCGATTTTAACCCAGTGTCCTGCCCGGATATCACCCGTTGCCCGAACCTGGGCAGAAACACCACGCCGGCCGCCCTCCACTGCCCGCACGCCGGACTGGCCGAAAAGACGGACTGTGGGGATCGGGCTGGGGAACTGACGTTCTGCAGCACCATACAGGAACAAGGAACGCCCGCGAGGAGCGCCTGCGGCGCAGCATGAAAAATGTCCGCAAGCCTTCACCTGCAGGCCCAGGCTTGCGCAAGGGCCTGGACTCAGTCCGGATAAGACACTTCGACGATATCGAGTTCCTGGATGCCGCCAGGTGTGCGCAGCACCACCGTATCGCCTTCGCGCGCCTTGATCAGCGCACGCGCCACGGGTGAAATCCAGCTGATCTTGCCCGCCAGCGGTTCCGCCTCGTCCACGCCGACGATCGTGACGGTATGGCTCTCGCCGTCCTGGTTTTCATAGGTGACGGTAGCCCCAAAGAAAACCTGGTCGCGATTGGGCTGCAAGGCAGGGTCGACAACCTCTGCAATTTCCAGGCGCTTGGTCAGGAAACGCATGCGCCTGTCGATTTCACGCAGGCGCTTCTTGCCGTACAGGTAGTCGCCGTTCTCGGAACGGTCGCCATTGGATGCCGCCCAGGAAACAATCGAAACGACTTCCGGGCGCTCCACCGTCATCAGGTGCGCCAGTTCGTCTCGCATGGCCTGAAAGCCCTGCGGTGTCATGTAGTTGCGTGAGCCCGAAGGCAGCGCCTGGGCCTCGGGCAACTCATCATCATCGTCCCTGTCGGTTTCCTTGACGAATGCCTTGTTCATTTCCCCTACCTTTTATGTTGCTGCGACGCCCCACCCTGGACCCGGCGGGCCGATGGTGCGGCTCGCTCATCCTCATGGAAAGCTGCCGGCTCAGAACCAGTCCCGCCACACAGGCGTGAGGCTGGCAGGCAGCGGCGGCAGGCTGCCCAGATCCGCCCGGCTTTCGGTGGTGCTATGGAAGTCCGAACCGCAGGACGCCCTGAACCCGTAATAACGCGCTACGGATTCGTACTCGGCATATTGTTCCGGGCGATGGCTGCCAGTCACGACCTCGATGGCCGTTCCGCCCAGATCACGGAAGGTCGAAAACAGGCCATCGAACTGCACGGGTGTGTAGCGATAGCGTCCGGGGTGAGCGATGACCGCCACCCCGCCAGCGGCGCGAATCCAGGAAACTGCATCTTCAAGCGTGGCCCACTTCATGGGCACTTGCGCCGGCCCGCCATCCTGGAGGTAGAGGTCGAAGGCCTGCTGCACGTTTTCCACATGGCCTGCCTGCAGCAGATAACGCGCGAAGTGGGTGCGGCTCAGGAGGTTTTCATTGCCGGCCAGCGCCAGCGCTCCCTCGTAGGTGCCTTCTATGCCCAATTCGGCAAACCGCCGGCCAATACGCTCCGCGCGCTCGCTGCGGTCGCGCCGGATGTCTGCCAGCCCCTGCACCAGCACAGGATGGCGACGGTCGAAGGCCAGGCCCACGATGTGCACGGTATGCCCCGCCCAGGTCACGGAAATTTCCACGCCGTTGACGAAGCACAGGCCCAGGGCCACTGCCTCGGTTTCTGCCTCGTCCAGGCCACGCAGTTCATCATGGTCGGTCAGCGACCAGACCTTCACGCCATTGGCCGCCGCGCGCCGCGCGACGGCAGCGGGCGCCAGCGCGCCATCTGAAGCCAGCGAGTGGCAATGCAGATCGAAGCAGATCGTTTGCCCCGCGGGCAACTGGTAGCCCTCAGGCGTGATCCCGGCAGTACGGTCAGTATTCATGATGGCCATTTTAAAACGGCCTGCCGCAGGAACGCAGCCACCGCTGCGATCTGATCCTCCTGCAACAGGGACGGCGCATGGCCAACGCCTTCGAATTCGACCAGGCGCGCATCCTGGCGCGCCGCCAGCATACCCTCGACCGTTGCCGGCACCAGGATATCGGACTGCGCTCCCCGCAGGATCAGGACCGGGCCGTCCAGCGTCTCGTAGCATTGCCACAGCATCTGTTCGGCTGCCGCCTGACTCATTCCGTCCGGCGGCGCCAGCCCCATGGCAATGCCCGGATCATAGTTCGGCACCCAGGCTCCCTCGTGCTGCATATAGGCATGGCGGGCGAGTTCGCGCCATTGCGCATCGGTATGCGGACCATACGGCGCAGCCACCGCCTTCATTTCCGCCACGGCATCTTCGAAACTGGCAAAGACATTACGTCTGCCCACGTAGGAAGCAATGCGCATCAGCCCTGCAACCCCCACATGCGGCCCGACATCATTGAGAACCATGCCCGAGAGCGCCGGCAGCGCCGCTGCCTTGGCCGCCGCCCCCGGACCCTTGCCCGGCGTACGTCGGGCTGCCGCCAGAGCGCCCGCAAAAGCCATGCCGATCAACCCGCCCATAGAAGTACCCACCCAGGCCAACCGCCTGGGCCGGATACGTGCGAACAGAGTTGTGAGATCGGCGACGTATTGCGGTACGGAATAGAACACCGGATTGGCCAGCCAGTCAGATTCCCCACGGCCAGCAATATCCGGGCAGACCACCCGAAAATCGTTGGACAAGGCCCGCGCCAGCGCATCGAAGTCCCGGCCCGTCCGGGTCAGGCCATGCACACACAGCACGACATCCGTATTGGCGGGATCGCCCCATTCCCAATAGGCCATGCGGTGCATACCGGCCGGACTGGCACAGACAACACTTTCCAGACGAGGATTGGACATGAAAGGCTCCTGTTGGTGGCTTGCACGGAAATACGGACTGGCCGTCAACCATGATGGCCTGCTGCTGTCGGAAAGAATACTAACTAAAACATACTAACTAACGAATGCTGGCTAACGAGTGCTGGCTAACGAGTGCTGCCTAATGGATGCTGCCTGCTGAACAATGGCCACGGCCACCCTACATCCCTGCGCACTCCAACAATAGCGCAAAAGCCCCAGGGTGACACGCCGGCCCATGATCACTGCATGCCAGCCAGCGGGTCGTATTGCCAATAGCGTCGTGAGACCTGCCGCTCGGCATGAACCTGCAGGCCTGAAGCCCGCGAATGGGCAATGACAGCACCATGCCTGTCGGAGCGCCAAAATACAGCCCCGGCCTGCTGCCAGCGCAAGGCAACGGCCGGATGCGGATGCCGGTAGCGGTTCCAGGCCCCCATCTGCGCCACCACATGCTGAGCGCCACTGGCCAGCACAAACCCGGCGTCCGACGACGATCCCGAACCGTGATGCGCCGCGGCGATCCAGTCGGCGCCAGCCTCTCCCCGAGCGAGCAGTTGGCGCTCCTGGGCCGCGCCGATATCACCCGTCAGCAAAGCGCCGTGGTATGCCCCTTCCACTTTCAGGACACAACTGTCGGCATTGACGCCACGCCACCAGGGCTTGCCCACTGGCGCCTGGGGATGGACGAAACGGAAGCGCACCCCGTCCCGCTGCCATCCCTGCCCATCCCGGCACAGGGAAAGTTCGCCTGGATAATGCCTCGGGGCCAGTTCGCCCAGCCCCAGGCGTGCCTCCCGGCGCAGGAAGGCATGCAGATCAAAGGACGCATAGGCATGCGCGACCGGCAATGCCGAGAGTACGCTGCGCACACCGCCGGCATGGTCGATATCCGCATGAGATACCACCAGTTCTTCCAGCCGGCGCCAGCCCTGCGCGCGCAGATAAGGCCAGACGATACGTTCGCCGGCATCGGATTGCGGCCCATAGCGCACGCCGGTATCGAACAGCGTGGCGCCACTGGCCGTCTCCACCAGGATGGCCGTGCCCTGCCCGACATCCATGGCGCTAATGCGCCATTCGCCTTGCGCCGGCCGCGGCGGCGACCAGCCCAGCGCCGGCAGCATGAGCAGCCAGCCTGCTGCACGCAGCGGCCAGCCCGGCGGCCGCAGGGCCCACCAGACGCCCACACCGGCCAAAAACAACCAGCCGTTCGGCGGCGCGGCGACATCCAGCAAGGCCCAGGGTTGGCGCCCCATGATCTGTATCGGCCACATCATCGCCTCAAACAGCGCATGCGCCGCCGTCACCCCCAGCGTTGCCAGCCACCCAAGCCCCGGCAACGGATAGAGCACGGCAGACATCACGACCAGCGGAGTGACCAGGGCGCCCACCACCGGAATTGCCAATGCATTGGCCAAGGGCGATAACAACGGCAATTGCTGGAACATCAGGGCCAGCGCGGGCAGCAGCGCCAGGGTGATGGCCCATTGCAATGCGGCAGCTGGCCGCAGCCGGTGCCAGGCGCGCAAACACCATGACTGGCCATCGCTGCGCCCCGCCGGCACCACGACTAAAGCCATCAGCACCGTCACCGCCGCAAAAGACAGCCAGAAGCCCGCCGACAACACCGCCCAGGGGTCCAGCGCCACCACCGCCGCGGCCGCCAAGGCCAGCACATGGCTGCCCGACAAGGGCAGGCGCAGCATCAAGGCCCCCAATGTCACTGCCAGCATGAAAAAAGTCCTTCTGGCGGGAACGCCCCAACCGGCCAGCAAGCAATAGGCCCCAGCCAGCAACAGTGCCACCAGCGCCCCAGCCTGCTGCGCCGGCCAGCGTTCGGCCCAACCGCGTCCGCGCCAGCGCCCCCGGCGCCACGCCCGCATGGCCAGCCAGGCGGCCATGCCTGCCAGCAAGGTGACATGTGAGCCGCTGATGGATACCAGATGCGTGATGCCCGAACCATTGAAAACGCGCCAGTCTTCAGGGCTGACGCCGGCCTGATCGCCCAGCGCCAATGCAATCATCACCGCACCGTAGCGGGCCTGGGTCAAGTCGTGCTGCATGCGCTGGCGCAGATGATGGCGCAAGCGTTCGACGGCCACGCCAACCGAAAACCCGGCTGCCTGCCCCTCCACCCGTACCGGCGTGCCGCGCACGGTCCCCAGCGCCCGGATGCCGCGCGAAAACATCAGGCCTTCATAATCGAACAGATGCGGATTTCGCGTTCCGGCAGGCGGCCGCAACACCAGCGCGGCACGCCAGACCTCGCCCGGCACGGGTTCCGGCAGCATGTCGGCCAGTTGTTCTCCCGACAATTCCGCAGCTCCTGGCGAACCGCCCTGCACCAGCCAGGACACCAGGATACGTTCCGGCACACCCGACGGGATGGACGACAGCACGTCCGCTTCAAAGCGCCAGCCACGCGCGATGCGCTGCGGCAACCCAGCCACGCGCATGAGCACGCGGCTGACTTCGTCCACGTTGTGGTTCGCCAGAGCATCGTCCAGGCGCCACTGCCCCTGCCATGCCGCCCAGGCCGTGCCCAACAGGCAGCCTGACCCCAGCAGGCACAGCAACAAAAACAGGCGCCCGCACACAATGGCACTTCCCCTGCCTGCCAGGGCAAAACGCCGCTGCATTAACCACGGCAGCCCCATCGGCACAAGCACCAGCACCGCGCCTATGAGCGCCTTCCAACGCTCGGCCGCACTGGGCAAGGCCGGCAGCCATTGCACGATGCAGCAGCCTGCCACGAATGCCAGCATCCACGCCCGCATCTTGCCCCCTCCCCGCCACGTTCATGCCCTGCAGTATCCGGCGCAACACCGCCAGAGGCGAGCCAGAGCGTGCTGAAAACAGCACATAGACAGGTCGGCACGAGACGGCGCACAGCGCAGCGATTCGCCAATCGGCGGCTGTTCGGGGTCTGCTCTTGCTGTTAGATATTCCTGCGGTTAGCCGTCCACGCCGGCAAGCGCCTGGCCGGGTGCGGACAGCAGCCGTCCCAGGCGCGGCAGCACCCGGCAGGCAGTTGCCCCAGTGGCATCAATAACATCTTCTACCGTCAGTCCCCTCAGCTGCGCCAGCTCGGCGGCGATGCGAGCCACCTGCGCCGGCGTGTTGCGCCGCTCGGGCGCGACCAGCCAGGCAGGCGGGATATCCGGGGCATCGGTTTCCAACACCAGGTGAGCAAGCGGAACGGCGGCCGCCAGCCGGCGGATCTGCAGGGCGCGAGCATAGGTCATGGCACCACCGATACCCAGGGCGAAGCCCTGCCGGATAAACATCTCCGCCTGTTGCGCGCTGCCATTGAAGGCGTGGGCAATCCCGCCGATGGCAGCCCGGCGGCGCAAATGCTTGAGCAACACGTCCTGTGACCGCCGTACATGCAGCAACACCGGCAAACCGGTTTCCAGCGCCAGGTCGAGTTGTACCTGATAGAAGTATTCCTGCCGTTCCCGAGCTTCGCCCTCCGCCAGCCCCGGCACGAAAAAATCCAGCCCGATTTCGCCAATCGCCACCAGGCGGGGGTCATCCTTGCGGGCCAGCAGTTCCTGGCGCAAACGCAGCAGATCGTCTTTGCCGGCCTGGCCGACATACAGCGGGTGTATGCCCAGCGCATAAGCGCCACCAGGCATTGCGTGCGCCAGCCGGCGCACCGCATTGAAGTTGCTGCGCGCCACGGCAGGTATCACGATGCCAGCCACCCCCGCCGCGCCGGCTGCGGCAATCACTTCACGGCGGTCAGGCCGAAGTTCGGGTGCATCCAGGTGACAATGGGTGTCAATGAGCATGGCCGCTACCCCGTAACCGGCAAGGCGGTCACAACGCCTCCAGGCGGCCGCCTTTCATCATCAGGCGGCGATCGGCACGCCCAGCCAATTCTGCATCGTGCGTGACGATGACGAAGGCCGTACCGGATTCGCGGTAGGCCCGCACCAGGACGTCGAAGACTTCATCGGCAGTCTGGCGATCCAGATTGCCCGTGGGCTCGTCAGCCAGCACGCAGGCCGGCGCACCAACCAACGCACGCGCCAAGGCCACGCGCTGCCGCTCACCGCCCGACAGCTGCCCGGGCGAATGTTCGGCACGCGCAGCCAGCCCCACCTGGGCCAGCGCCAGCGCCGCCTTTTCCCGCGCCAGCTTGCGTGACTCGCGCCTGACAATCAGCGGCATGGCAACATTGTCCAGCGCGGTGAAGCCGGAGAGCAGATGATGAAACTGGTAGACAAAACCCAGCTTGCGGTTGCGCAATGCGCTGCGTTCGCCTTCGCTCAGGCCGGCAGTATCCACGCCGCCCACCCGGACCTGGCCCGAGGAAGGCAGGTCCAGCATACCCAACAGATGCAGCAAGGTACTTTTGCCGGAACCCGATGCGCCGATGATGGCGACCATTTCCCCTGGATAGACATCGAAATCGACGTTTTCCAATACCGGCACCGTCAGGCGGCCATCGGTATAGACCTTGCCGAGCTGACGCGCCGACAGCACCGGCTCACGTGCGCCCTGGACTGCCTGCGCGGCGGCATGCGCCTGGATATCAATGCTCATTGCGCAGAACCTCCGCGGGTTGCAGGCGCGACGCGCGCCAGCTGGGGTACAGGGTTGCCAACAGGGACAGCACCAGCGAGCAGGCGCCGATCAGCACGATATCGCCGACCCTGGGCTGGGACGGCAGCGAGCTGATGAAATACACCTGCTGCGGAATGAAGTGCACACCCAGCAGATTCTCGATCGCCGGCACAATGGTTTCCAGGTTATAGGCCAGCAAGGCGCCCAGCCCCACGCCCAGCAGCGTACCGGCCGTGCCGATCAAAGCCCCTTGCACCAGGAAGATGCGGGCGATTTCACGCGGCGTCGCGCCATAGGTGCGCAGAATGGCAATCTCCGAGCGCTTGTCCTTGACCGCCATGACCAGGGACGACAGCAGATTGAAGGCCGCCACGGCGATGATCAGCATCAGGATGAGGAACATCATGCGTTTTTCCGTCTTGACGGCGGCGAACCAAACCCGGTTGTTCTGCGACCAGTCGCTGGCAATGACATGCCCGCGCAATTGGTTCTGCAGCTGCGCTGCGACTTCCGGCGCCTGTTCCATATTGGCGATGCGCAGGCGCACCCCGGAAACGGCGTTATCGCGGAATACCTTGGCCGCATCCTCCGCGTTCACAAAAGCCAGGCTGGAGTCGTATTCATAATGGCCGGACTCGAAAACTCCCACCAGCCGGAATTGCCGCATCCGGGGAGAGAAACCAGCCGGACTGACGCTGCCCTCGGGCGCCATCAGGATGACGGGCTGCCCCAATTGCAGGCCCAGGCTATCGGCCAGCGCAGCCCCCAGCACCAGGCCATAGCTGCCGGGTTTCAGATCATCCAGGGAACCGCTGACCATCTGTTTCGGTAAATCCGAGACCTTGCCTTCTTCCGCCGGGTCCACGCCGCTGATCTTGACGCCCCGCAGCGTCTTGCCCCGCACCAGCATGGCCTGCGAGGAAACGAAAGGCGCCGCGCCACGGACGGCGGGATTCTGACTGGCCTCACGCGCCCAGTAGTCCCAGCCATCCAGGGGACTATCCGAGGCCGCACGCGGCACATACAGTTCGATATGTGGCAACACCGACAGCATGCGATCCCGCACCTGTGACTGGAAGCCGTTCATGACCGACAGCACCACGATCAATGCCGCCACCCCCAGGGCAATACCCGCCATGGCGCTGACCGCCACGAACGAAACGAAGCCGTCTCGCTGGGCGCCTATTCCTGCCTGCTGGCGCCAGGCCGCGAACGGGTCGCTGCGGCGCCCCGGCAACAGGCGCCACAACAGGCCCAATAGCCATAGCACGCCGGTGCGGCGCAAGGTCTGGAACACGATCCGCGACAGGTCTGCATAGCGCAGGCCTATCCAGATCTCATACGGGAGGGGTTTGTGCGGTTTCGACATCCGCGCCATTTTATGCGGTTTCCGCCCGAGCGCCGCGTCCACCTGGAGCTGGTCTCGCACTACAATCCGTTTCCATGTCTATCCTGATCCCTGGTGCCCTGCCCGATAGCGCGATTGCGCCGGCACTGGCGGCCGAACTTGAAAAGAGCGCGCCCCGCCTGGTGGAGTTGTTCCGGCGCGCACAAGCCACGCTGGAATCGCTGCCGCCAACCCTGACCGGCTGTACACCCGAGGAAGTCTGGCGGCTGCGCGCCGAAGGCTTCCAGCCTGCATCCGTCCATGCCTGGGCCAGCGGCATGGGGCCACTGCTGTACCCCGAGGCAGCCGAAGACCAGCCAGTCTGGCTGGCCGAGTTTGCCCATATCGCCATGGGTACCGACCAGGTCAATCTGCTGCCGTTGACCGAGCTGCAGGTCAGCGACCGTGATGATGCAGAGCTGTCCCTGGCCGCCAGCGACATCCTGGCGCACCATGGCCTGGCCGTGCATCCGCTGATACCCGGCCGCTGGGCCCTGCGCGATGCACAGGGGCTGCTGGGCCAGGCCCGCAGCGCCAGTCCGGCCACGGTGGCCCGCGACGGCCTGCTGGGCTGGTGGAATCACGACCCCGAGCTGCGGCCCTGGCGTCGCATCCTCAACGAAATCCAGATGGCCTGGCACGATCACCCCGTCAACGACGCGCGCGCCGAGCGTGGCCTGGCACCGGTCAACGGTCTCTGGCTCTATGGCGGCGCACGCCCCTGGACCCGTCCGCCCGGCAGCCGTCCGGTACTCTGGCCCGAGCTGCAGGAAGCCGCCCTGTCCGAAGACTGGGGCCGCTGGCTGCAAAACAT
Source organism: Kerstersia gyiorum (assembly GCF_004216755.1). Classification (GTDB taxonomy): domain Bacteria; phylum Pseudomonadota; class Gammaproteobacteria; order Burkholderiales; family Burkholderiaceae_B; genus Kerstersia; species Kerstersia gyiorum. Next base: position 316,822 of record NZ_SGWZ01000002.1, on the reverse strand, counting down.
CAAGCAGGTAGAGGCCCGATTGGCTCCCTGGCTGGACCAGCCGCGCTCTGCCGAACCCCTGGTATTAACGGGCCGCGACCGCCTGGTCGAACTGCGCCTGGCGCCCCGCCCCTGGTGGCAGCGCTGGCTGCCCGTCCCGCAACATAAATGGAAAAACTGGTGGCAACTCCCCGCCTGACGCAACGTCCCGCTTCTCCCGCTCATGCCCGCCTGCTGGAAAATGCTGGCGCCCACCCTCTTCTGGCGCGCCTGTGGGCCGCACGCGGCGTCGAAGACCCGGCACAAACCGTATTGAAATGGCCTGCGCTGATTCCCCCGCGCGGCCTCACGCGTGCCGAAGAAGCCGCCGAGATCCTGGCCGACGCCATTGACGCTGGCTGCAAACTGCTGGTCGTCGCCGATTACGATTGCGATGGCGCCACAGCCTGTGCTGTCGCCTTGCGCGGCCTGCGAGCCATGGGCGCGGATGTCGATTTCCTCGTACCCAACCGTTTCGAAACCGGCTATGGCCTTTCGCCCGCCGTGGTCGAGCTGGCCTGCCGGCACCCCTCCGGCCACCCGGACCTGATCGTGACTGTCGACAATGGCATTGCCAGTGTCGAAGGCGTGCAGGCTGCCGCCGAGATGGGTATAGACGTGCTGGTCACCGACCACCACTTGCCGGGCGACACGCTGCCCGATGCGCTGGCCATCGTCAACCCCAACCAGCCCGGCTGCGGCTTTCCGTCCAAGAACCTGGCGGGCGTGGGCGTGATCTTCTACGTCTTGCTGGCCTTGCGCGCCGAACTGCGCAAGCGCGGCGTCTACCCGCCCGATGGTGGCCCTCGCCTGCACGAGCTGGCGGATCTGGTGGCGCTGGGCACGGTTGCCGACGTCGTCAAACTGGACGCCAACAACCGCCTGCTGGTGTCGCAAGGATTGCAACGCATGCGCGCCGGACTGATGCAACCCGGCGTGCGCGCCCTGTTTGCCGTTGCAGGCCGCGAGCCGCGCAATGCCAGCAGTTTCGACCTCGGTTTCGCGCTGGGGCCGCGCCTGAATGCGGCCGGCCGTCTGGCAGACATGAGCCTGGGCATTACCTGCCTGACGACCGACGATGAGGCGCTGGCCCTGGAACTGGCGCGTGAACTTGACGGCATGAACCGCGAACGCCGCAACATCGAAACCGTCATGCGCGAACAGGCGCTCTCCAGCATGGAAGCTGCCAGCGCCAGCCCAGGCGCCACAGTCTGCGTCTTCGATGACAGCTGGCACCAGGGCGTGGTCGGGCTGGTGGCTTCGCGCCTGAAGGAAAAGTACTGGCGGCCGACGCTGGCCTTTGCTCCTGCCGATGATGAGGAAATCCGTGGTTCTGGCCGTTCGATTCCCGACGTGCACCTGCGCGACGCGCTGGATATCGTGTCCAAGCGCTACCCGGGACTGATCCGCAAGTTCGGCGGCCACGCCATGGCGGCCGGGCTGACCATCGCCAAGGCGGACTTCCCGCGTTTTGCCCCGGCCTTCGAAGAAGCCGTACGCGAACTGACTGGCCGCAGCGAATTCGAGCCGCTGATAGAAACGGACGGTTCGCTGGAAGACGGCTACGCCAATACCACCGTGGCCAATCTGCTCGGACAGCAGGTTTGGGGGGCAGGCTTCCCGCCCCCGCTGTTCCTGGATGAATTCCGCGTAGTGCAGCAACGGCTGCTGAAAGAACGCCACCTCAAGTTGCGGCTGGAACGCAATGGCCAGATCTATGACGCCATCTGGTTCAATCATGCCGAACCCATGCCGGAATTCATCGCTGCCGCCTATCGCCTGGAAACCAACGAGTGGAATGGCAACATCAACATACAACTGTTGCTGGAGCACGCCCAGCCGGCGTAATGCCAGGCCAGCAGGCCGAGGCGACTGCCTGCGCCAGCGGGCGGTCGCCACCGGCGGCATTTCCGGCGCGGCCAGGGCCGCGATTGTCTACAGTGGCCGCGCCAACCGCATCGCCACCACGCACCGGTGCTAGAATCCGCCCATCGCCCGATCTCGATGGGGCAGCACCGGGGCTGCATCAATGAGCAGGATCAACCTTCGCCAACTCATTCTTTCGCTGACTCTGGTTGCCGTCCTCGTCACCTTGGTCAACGTCTTGTATTCCAGTAATCGTGTCCAACGCGACATGCTGTTGCAGACCACGCTGGAAGCCAATCACGTCTATGCAAAGAAGCTGGCCCAGGCGACAGACACCTTTCTCAAGGACGCCATGTCGCAGTTGGAGTACAGCGCGCGCCTGCTGATGGGCACCGAGCCTGATTCCAGCGATGGCATGCCGCAGCCGCCGCTGTTCGGCGACGAAGCCGCCATGCAAAGGGAAACCCACCGGCTGCGCCGCCAGGGCAATCTGTTCAACTCGGTGCACATTGTGTCCGCGCAGGCGCGGCTGCTGGCAAGATCGGCAGCCACGGCGCCCCACGAAGCCCTGAAACGCACGCTCGACAGCGAAGGCGTGCGTGGTTCGCTGGCGCTGCAATCCCCTTATATCAGCGGCATTTACCGTTCCACATCCAATCGCCTGGTACTGCTGATGTCCTGGCCGCTGTTCGATACCGCCGGGCAATACCAGGGTTATATCGGCGGCACGATCTACACCCAGGAAGACAACATCCTGCATAGCCTGCTGGGACAACAGTTCTACAACAACGACTCCACTCTGTACGTCCTCGATGGCAAGGGCACTATCATCTACCATCCCGACGGCAACCGCATTGGCGTGAATATTGCCGACACGCCCATCGCCCAGGCCATGCGTCGCGGCCTGGACGGCAACCTGCAGCATACCCAGGATGACGAGGAACAACTGGCCGGCTATGCGGTGGTGCAGCGCGTCAATTGGGGCATCGTCGCGCAAAGGCCGATACGCGGGGTGCTCATCAACGAAGGCATGCTGCTGCTCCAGACCCTGTCCTATACGCTGCCGGTCATGCTGGCACTGATCGTCATCATCTGGCTGATCTCGCGCCACATCACGCTGCCGTTGTCGCAACTGGCGCGCCGCAGCCGCCACATGAACAACGTGGAAGGCACGCGCAACCAGTTGCTGGCAATCCGCACCTGGTATTTCGAAGCGGCGCAGCTCAAGCAATCACTGCTGCACAGCCTTGCGCTGATCCACAACAAGTTGCGCCAGCTACGGCATGAGTCGTCCACCGACCTGCTGACCGGCCTGGCCAACCGGCGCGGCCTGGAAGAACAGGTGACGCGCTGGATAGGTGACCGCGAACCGTTCGCGCTGCTGTTGCTGGACGTGGACTATTTCAAGCAGATCAACGACAGCCATGGCCATGACATCGGCGACCAGGTGCTGCAAAAGATCGCTGCGGTGATACGCGACAACTCGCGCGGCCCGGACCTGCCCTGCCGCACCGGCGGCGAGGAATTCGCGTTGTTTCTGCCTGGCACCAGCGCGGCCGTAGCCTACCGGGTGGCGGAGCGCCTGCGCTTGCGGGTGGAACGCACCGCATTTCCCCAGAACATACGGATCACCGTTTCCATCGGCATTGCGCTGTATCCGGACGACGGCGCCACCCTGCAAAGCGTAACCAAGACTGCCGATATGGCGCTCTACGCAGCCAAGCGCAATGGCCGCAACCGCATCGAACCGCATCCGCCCGAATCGGTCTGAACACGATTTTCACGCCACAGCTTCCAGCGCGTTAAAATAGCGGATTAATCTACCGCAACAGACTTGCACCAGACTTGCCCCGCACCAGCGACGGCCTGGCCCTGCCCGGCACGCTCCCACCAGCGGCTACGCGGCGCAAGCGCATACCAGGAACAAAGATGGAAGCAGAACGCCAGAACCAGATCTCCGCCCGCCTCGAAGACTACGCCGACCGTGTCGGCCAGCTTCGGAGGTATCTTTGACTACGATAGCAAAGCTGAACGCCTGCAAGTCGTAAACGCCGAACTGGAAGACCCCGCCATCTGGAACGACCCCCAGCATGCGCAGGATCTTGGCCGCGAGAAGAAAAGCCTGGAAACCGTCGTGCTCACTCTGGAGCACCTGCACAACGGCGTGCGCGATTCGCTCGAACTGTTCGAGCTCGCCAGCGCCGATGACGATGAAGCCACGCTGCTGTCCATTGAAGACGACGCGCGCGGCTACCAGGAAGAACTGGAAGCGCTGGAATTCCGCCGCATGTTCTCCAACCCGGCCGATCCGCTGAACTGCTTCATCGACATCCAGGCTGGCGCCGGCGGCACCGAAGCCCAGGACTGGGCTTCCATGCTGCTGCGCCAGTACCTGAAATACTGCGAACGCAAGGATTTCAAGACAGAAATCCTGGAAGAATCGGAAGGTGAAGTGGCTGGCATCAAGTCTGCCACCATCAAGGTGGAAGGCGACTATGCCTTCGGCCACCTGCGCACTGAAACCGGCGTGCACCGCCTGGTCCGCAAGAGCCCGTTCGATTCCTCGGGCGGCCGCCATACTTCCTTTGCCAGTATCTTCGTCTACCCTGAGGTCGATGACTCCTTCGAAGTCGAAGTCAACCCGGCAGACTTGCGTGTCGACACCTATCGTGCCAGCGGCGCGGGCGGCCAGCACATCAACAAGACCGATTCGGCCGTGCGTATCACCCACACGCCCACCGGTATCGTGGTGCAATGCCAGAATGACCGTTCGCAGCACCGCAACCGCGCCGAAGCCATGCAAATGCTGAAATCCAAGCTCTACGAGCTGGAAATGCGCAACCGCATGGCCGAACAGCAGAAGCTGGAAGACTCCAAGACCGATGTGGGCTGGGGCCACCAGATCCGTTCCTATGTGCTGGACAACAGCCGCATCAAGGACCTGCGTACCAACGTGGAAATTTCCAACACCCAGAAAGTGCTGGACGGCGACCTCGATCCCTTCATCCAGGCCAGCCTGAAACAAGGTCTTTGAACCCCCAAGCCCGCCACGTACCCAGAACGCCACTGCAATTCATCCGACATGACTGACTCTTCCACGCCTGCCACTCCCGTTACTGACGAAAACCGCCTGATCGCGGAGCGGCGCGGCAAACTGGCCCGGCTACGCTCCGAAGGCGTAGCTTTCCCCAATGATTTCCAACCGGACGCGCATGCGGCCGACCTGCACCAGCGCTACGACGACATGGAGGCCGAAGCCCTGGAGCAAGCGGCTCCCGTCGTCGTCCGCCTTGCTGGCCGCATGATGCTCAAACGGGTCATGGGCAAAGCCAGTTTCGCCACCGTGCAGGATGGCAGCGGCCGCATCCAGATCTACCTGGACAAGGGCGTGCTGGGCGAGGACGTCTACAGCGCCTTCAAGCAATGGGACATCGGTGACATCGTCGCCGTCACGGGCCGCGTGTTCAAGACCCGCAAGGGCGAACTCTCCATCCATGCCAGCGAGGCCCGCCTGCTGGCCAAATCGCTGCGCCCACTGCCCGACAAGTTCCACGGCGTTTCCGACCAGGAGCTGCGCTACCGCCAGCGTTACGTCGACCTGATCATGACGGAAGACACGCGCCGGACGTTCCTGGCGCGCAGCAAGGCCATCGCGGGCATCCGCCAGGCCATGGTCGAGGCCGGCTTCCTGGAAGTCGAAACGCCCATGCTACACCCCATCCCTGGCGGCGCCAGCGCCAAGCCTTTCGTCACGCACCATAATGCGCTGGACATGGAAATGTTCCTGCGCATCGCACCCGAGCTATATCTCAAGCGCCTGATCGTGGGCGGCTTCGAGCGGGTCTTCGAAGTCAACCGCAACTTCCGCAACGAAGGTGTCAGCCCGCGCCACAACCCTGAATTCACCATGATGGAATTCTACGCAGCCTATGCGGATTACCGCTGGCTGATGGAATTCACTGAAGGCCTGATCCGCCAGGCGGCCATTGCGGCCACCGGCAGCGCCAAGCTGCAATACCAGGGCCGCGACCTTGACCTGGGCCTGCCCTTCGACCGCCTGACCATCGTGGGCGCCATTCTGAAATACGCGCCCAGCTACCAGGAAAGCGACCTGCAGGACGCCGATTATCTGCGCAAGGAACTGGCCCGCCTGGGTGCCGATGTCAAGGGCCCGGCGCTGGCACGCGCAGGCCTGGGCGCCCTGCAACTGGCCCTGTTCGAGGAAACGGCGGAAGCCCAGCTGTGGCACCCCACGTTCATCATCGACTACCCGGTAGAGGTTTCGCCGCTGGCGCGTGCCTCCGATACCCAGCCCGGCATCACGGAACGCTTCGAGCTGTTCATCACCGGCCGCGAAATCGCCAACGGCTTCTCGGAGCTGAACGACCCGGAAGACCAGGCAGAACGCTTCCGGGCGCAAGTCGAAGCCAAAGATGCTGGTGACGAAGAAGCCATGTACTTCGACGCAGACTATATCCGCGCCCTGGAATACGGCATGCCCCCCACCGGCGGCTGCGGTATCGGCATCGACCGCCTGGTGATGCTACTGACCGACAGCCCCAGCATCCGCGACGTGATCCTGTTCCCGCATTTGCGGCGGGAAGATTAATCCCTCACTGCAACAGTTCCCTGCACCGGCGCCCCTCAAGGCGCCGGTGTTGTATCCGGCCCTGCACCAACGGCCAGGCCCCAACCCGCTCCGCCAACGCTGCATGCAGGCGCACAGCCGCCATGCCCAAAGAAATATAGGCACACAGCAGCAGGCCATGCTCGGTGTACTTGCCACACTGGCAGACCCTGAAGACTGGAATGACCCCAACCCTGCAGACCCTATCGTCAGCAAGCCGGCCATCAGCAACCAGGTCACGCCCGACTATCCTGCCATCGCGAGACGCATGGGCCAGGAAGGTATCGTGGAAATATTGGTCCGCCTTGATGACAAAGGGAAACCTGACGGGATTGCCATTGCGGCCACCAGTGGCCATGCACGTCTGGACGACGCAGCCATTGCCGCTGTCCGTCAATGGCAATTCACCCCGGCCAGAACCAAGAGCGGCAAAGCTGTCGAGTCTGCCTTGACGATACCCATCACCTTCGTCCTGAAGCGCTCCATGGTGCCTGTGCGTAGCAACCCGGCCGCCTTCGACAGCTGGCCCCCCAGCCGTCCGTAAGACATTGACAGGCACCGGCCACGCGGCCTGGGCAAGCCGGCCTGCAAAAATGTAGCTGTGCCCAAGAAGTCCTGCCTGAAGAAAGCCCCCACGCTGCGCCTTCGGCTTGTTGCCCTCCGAGGAAGCATTTTTTCAGGGGCGGCCCAAGACAAAAAAACGCCCTTGCAGGGCGTATTGGCTAGCGCAGGAATCAGCGTGCTTCGTCGATCCAGGCTTCCAGAATTGCTTCCAGAATGCGCTCGTTCGACGCTTCAGGATCATCTTCGAATTCAGGCAGGGCCAGAATCCAGGCGTGCATATCGGTGAAACGCACCGTCAGAGGGTCCACATCCGGATGCGCATCGTACAAGGCTTCTGCAATGGCCAGGCTATCGGTCCATTTCATCAGTGATTTTCCTTGGCATGATTGATCGAATACTTCGGAAGCTCCACGACCAGGTCTTCATCACTGACCCTGGCCTGGCAGGACAGGCGCGACACAGGCGTCAGCCCCCAGGCGCGGTCCAGGTAATCCTCTTCGGTATCCGTGGCTTCGGGCAGCGAATCAAAGCCTTCGCGCACGATCACATGACAGGTCGTGCACGCGCACGACAGTTCGCAAGCGTGCTCGATCTCGATGTGATTGTCCAGCAGGATGCGGCAAATGGACTCTCCCTGAGGCGCGTTCTCTATGACTGCGCCTTCGGGGCAAACCTCGGGATGGGGTAAAACAGTAATCTTCGGCATGTCATCTCAAGCTATGTCATTCAGGGTGCGGCCTTTGAGCGCAGCCCTGATACTGCGGTCCATGCGCCGCGCCGCGAATTCATCGGTGGCATCGGAAAGCGCCTGGGTCAATTTGCGTACCACTTCCACATCCCTGCTGTCGTCCAGCGCACCCACTGCGGCCATGGCGGCATCCACGGCGGCACGCTCTTCGGCGGACAACAGATCGGCATCTTCCTGCAAGGCTGCCTGCACCGACTCGTACAGTCGCCGGGCTTCCACCAGTGCCTCGCGCAACATGCGAGCCTGGGCATCCGCGTCAGCCAGCGCAACGCTATCGGCAAGCATGCGCGCCACTTCGTCGTCGCTGAGCCCATAGGACGGCTTGACCACGACTGAAGCCTCCACCCCCTGGCTCATTTCACGTGCGGTCACGCTCAGCAAGCCATCCGCGTCCACCTGGAAAGTCACCCGGATGCGTGCGGCACCGGCCACCATGGGCGGAATGCCGCGCAATTCGAAATGCGCCAGCGACCGGCAATCGGAAACCAGTTCACGTTCGCCTTGCACGACATGGAAACTCATCGCGCTCTGGCCGTCCTTGAACGTCGTAAACTCCTGCGCGCGCGCCACCGGAATGGCACTGTTGCGCGGCACGATGCGCTCGACCAGGCCGCCCATGGTTTCCAGGCCCAACGAAAGCGGCAGCACGTCCAGCAACAGCCAATCATCTCCCGCACGCTTGTTGCCCGCCAGCAGATCCGCCTGCTGCGCCGCACCCATCGCGACCACCAGGTCCGGGTCCAGTTCAACACGCGGTTCCAGCCCGAATGCATCGCGCACGGCGGCGCGAATCACCGGCATGCGTGTGGCACCACCGACCAGCACCACCCCTTGCAAGCCGGTAGCGTCCAGTCCAGCATCGCGCAAGGTACGCTGTACGCACACCAGGGTGCGTTGCACCAGCGGCTGGGCCAGCGCTGCAAAGCGCTCGGCGCTCAACTCGCGCGACAGGCGGCCCAGCGTTTCCAGGTGAGCGTCGAGCACAGCCACCGGTGCTTCCGACAAGGCTTCGCGCGCCTGGCGTGCCGCCACCAGCAATTTACGGTAATCCTGTTTATCCAGCGTTGCGGCGTCCGCAATGCCAGCCAGCCAGTCATCGACGATCAATGCATCGAAATCGTCACCGCCCAATGCCGTATCCCCGGCCGTGGCCACCACCTCGAACACGCCACGACTGAGCTTGAGAATGGAAATATCGAAAGTACCGCCACCCAGGTCGTAGACAGCATAAATACCTTCGGCACCGTTATCCAGGCCATAGGCCAGCGCCGCCGCCGTCGGTTCGTTGAGCAGGCGCAACACATTGAGGCCAGCAAGGCGGGCGGCGTCGCGCGTCGCCTGGCGCTGTGCATCGTCGAAATAGGCCGGAACGGTGATGACGGCGCCAACCAGGTCGTCGCCCAGGGTTTCGCGCGCCCGCTCATGCAAGGCGGACAGCACCTTGGCCGAAGCTTCAACTGGCGAGATGTCCCCTTGCACCGTACGAATGCGCACCATCCCAGGGGCATCCACGAAATTGTAGGGCGCCCGGCCGCTGCGCGCTTCCTGGAACGAACGCCCCATGAAACGCTTGAACGACACAAGGGTATTGAATGGGTCCTGCGCTTGTGCGGCCAGCGCCTCGCGCCCAACCAGCACGTTGCCATCGGGCAGATAGCGTACGGCCGAGGGTAGCAGCAGCTTGCCGTCGTGATCGGGCAGTGCATCGCAAACGCCGCTGCGCACGGCCGCCACGATGGAATTGGTGGTACCGAGATCTATGCCGACGGCCAGCCGGCGCTGGTGTGGTGCGGGCGCTTCGCCCGGTTCTGAAATCTGCAAAAGTGCCATATCTATCCTATCTGCCCCGTCACCCTTCGCATTTGCGCAGACGCGCCGAAGCCAGCCCGCCCTGATGGAGCGGGCCGCGTCATACCGTCTCTAGGCGCTGTCGTGGCGCACGCTCTCGACTTCCTGCTCCAGCTTTTCCAGGAACATCCACTCGCGCACGGCCTTGGCTGCAGCCGCGACATCATTCTGCTGGTCCAGCAATACCGTCAGGCGCACCTGGGCCGCATCGCGTGCCTGCGCCAGCTCCTGCGCCAACGCCTCCAGCGCCGCGGCATCCTTGCCCTGGCGAGCATCATCGAGCTGCTCACGCCACTCAAGCTGCTGCATCAGGAAGGCAGGACTCATCGCCGTGTTGGTTTCGACCTGCAGGTCGACCCCTTGTGATTCGCACAGATAACGAGCCCGCGCCAGCGGATTGCGCAACACGCGGTAAGCCTCGTTGGCACGCGCCGCCCATTGCATGGCCACGCGTTTGGCCGCCGGCGTTGCCGTGGCGTAACGGTCCGGGTGCACTTGCGAGGAAACCGCCAGCCAGGCCTTTTCCAGCGCCGCCAGATCAATCTCGTAGCGGCGCGGCAAGCCGAACAGGCCAAAGTGATCGTTATCCGCAGTCAAGGTCACACCGTGAACGACTCGCCGCAGCCGCAGGTCGCCTTTTCATTGGGGTTATTGAACTTGAAGCCTTCATTCAGACCTTCACGGCCGTAATCCAACTCCGTGCCATCCAGGTAGGACAAGCTTTTGGGGTCGACGAACACCTTCACGCCGAAACTCTCGAACACATTGTCCGTCGGTTCCGGTGCATCGACATACTCCAGCTTGTAGGCCATGCCGGAGCAGCCGGTGGTACGGACCCCCAGGCGCAAGCCGACACCCTTGCCGCGTTTCCGCAAGAACTTGTCGATGTGTTCCGCCGCTTTCGAGGTAAGGGTAACAGCCATGGCTCAGCTCGCGTGTTTGTCCTGGTAATCCTTGATCGCCGCCTTGATGGCGTCCTCTGCAAGAATGGAGCAGTGGATTTTAACCGGCGGCAATGCCAGTTCCTGGGCGATCTCGGTGTTGCGAATGGCTGCTGCCTCGGCCAGCGTCTTGCCCTTGACCCATTCCGTGATCAGGGAGCTGGAGGCAATGGCGGAACCGCAACCATAGGTCTTGAAGCGCGCATCTTCGATCACGCCTTCTTCGTTGACGCGAATCTGCAACTTCATGACGTCGCCACAGGCAGGCGCGCCGACCATGCCGGTACCCACCTTGTCGTCGTCCTTGTCAAAGGAACCGACGTTACGGGGGTTTTCGTAGTGATCCAGTACTTTGTCGCTATATGCCATGATGATCTCCTTGGACGGCCCTTTCAGGCCATCAGTGCGCCGCCCACTGGACGGAATTCAAATCTATGCCTTCCTTGGCCATTTCCCACAACGGTGACATGTCGCGCAGCTTGCCCACGCGGCCCTTGACCAGGGCAATGGCGGTGTCGATCTCTTCCTGGGTGGTGAAGCGGCCCAGCGTGAAGCGAATGGAGCTATGCGCCAGCTCATCGTTACGGCCCAGCGCACGCAGCACATAGGAAGGCTCCAGGCTGGCTGACGTGCAGGCCGAGCCGCTGGAAACAGCCAGTTCCTTGAGCGCCATGATCAGCGATTCGCCCTCAACATAGTTGAAGCTGATGTTGAGGTTGGCGCAGACGCGATGCTCCATGCTGCCATTGACGTAGGTTTCTTCAATATCGCGCAGGCCATTGAGCAAGCGGTCGCGCAGCGCGCCGATACGAGCGTTGTCGCTAGCCATTTCCTCACGGGCCAGGCGGAACGATTCGCCCATGCCGACGATCTGGTGCGTGGCCAGCGTGCCGGAACGGAAACCGCGCTCGTGGCCACCGCCATGCATCTGCGCCAGGATGCGCACACGCGGCTTGCGGCGCACGTACAGCGCACCGATACCCTTGGGACCATAAGTCTTGTGGGCGCAGAAGGACATCAGGTCGACCTTCAGCTTTTGCATGTCGATGTTGACCTTGCCCGTTGCCTGGGCGGCATCCACGTGGAAAATGATGCCACGCTCGCGGCAAATTTCGCCGATGGTTTCGATGTCCTGGATCACGCCGATTTCGCTGTTCACATACATGATGGAAACCAGCGAGGTATCCGGGCGCAGCGCCGCCTTGAAAACGTCCAGATCAACCAGACCGTCGTCCTTGACGTCCAGGTAGGTCACTTCGAAACCCAGGCGTTCCATTTCCCGGCAGGTATCCAGCACGGCCTTGTGCTCGGTCTTGACCGTGATGATGTGCTTGCCCTTGTCGGCGTAGAAATGCGCCGCGCCCTTGATGGCGAGGTTGTCGGATTCCGTTGCGCCGGACGTCCAGATGATTTCACGCGGGTCCGCATTGATCAGCTTGGCAACTTCTGCACGGGCATTCTCGACGGCTTCCTCGGCTTCCCAGCCATAGGCGTGGGAACGGGAAGCGGGATTGCCATAATGCACGCCCAGGTAAGGCACCATTTTTTCGATCACACGCGGATCGACTGGCGTGGTTGCAGCGTTATCAAGATAGATGAGGCGGTTGGTAGTCATGAAAAGCTCCGGAAATTCTGGACATCAGGCCACGGCGTGCGTTGCGGCAGCCTTGTTTGCCGCGGGGCGGCAGGATGATTTCTCGACCCGGACCGCAGTGGCTACCCCGTGCTCCGCTTCCTGGCTGGCTTCCTGCAGCATGCGCATGCGATGCTGGTCAACCAGATCCTGTAGCGAAACGGAATCAAGGTAATCCACCATTTTCCGGTTCAGCGTGGACCACAGCTCGTGCGTCATGCACTTGCCGGAGCGGCCATCCTTGCCGCTGCTGCAGTCGCGCTTGCCGCCACAGCTGGTGGCATCCAACGGCTCGTCAACAGCGAAGATGATGTCGGCAACCGTGACCTTGCGCGCCACGCGAGCCAGCGAGTAACCGCCGCCCGGGCCGCGCATGCTCTCCACCAATTCATGGCGGCGCAGCTTGCCGAACAATTGCTCCAGATAGGAAAGCGAGATGTTCTGCCGCTGACTGATGGCGGCCAGCGTTACGGGACCGCTATGCTGGCGCAAGGCCAGATCTATCATGGCGGTCACGGCAAAACGACCCTTGGTGGTCAAGCGCATGACAAACTCCTGTGATCAGCCGAACCCGCGTTTGCATGCACTGGCCCGGCGCTATTCCCGAGTGATTAACTCAAGTATACCGAATTCCCGAGTGTCTTGCTAGGATTAACAGGCCAGAAAAAGCCGCGTTCGACGCGGCCTCTCAATACAGGAGCCAGATCAGCCGGAAACGACTCAGGCTGCCTGGTACTGCGTCACCCGCTTGCGCAGGAAATCCAGCATGCCCTGACAGGCATCTTCAATGTAGTCCAGCGTTTTGCCAAAGCCTTCCGGGCCCCCATAGTAAGGGTCGGGCACCGTTGCTTCTTCATGCTCATTGGCGAAGCTCATCAGCAGACGCAGCTTGTGCTGATAGGCGCGAGGACAGACCTGCTTGAGCGCAGTGAGGTTTTCCCAATCCATGGCCAGCACCAGGTCGTAATCCTGGAAATCCTGCGACGTCACCTGACGCGCACGCTGATGGGAAATATCGTAGCCACGCTTGCGCGCCGCGGCTTGAGCGCGCGCATCGGGCGCCTCGCCGACGTGGTAGTCGTGGGTGCCGGCGGAATCGACGCCAATCAGCCGGGAAAGACCGGCATCATTAATCAAATGCCGGAAAACACCCTCCGCACTGGGCGATCTGCAAATGTTGCCCATGCAGATGAAAAGTACCTTGGTCATCATGGGGCGTAAGTGTGCGGGAAAACCCCCAACATGGCAAGCGTTTTTTAGCCATTTCCGGTCTTGTGAACCGCTGCGAAATAACGAAAAAAACAGCGGAAAATCACGCAAAAAGCAGCCATACCGCATCTTGCCAGTACTCTGCCGCGAGCCCGCCAAATCACCCCTTCGAGGCCTTCCGCCACCGCGCCGGGCAGCACTGCCGCAAGGCCGCCACAATAATGCAACAAATAACACGCCGGGCACCTTCCGCCATTTTCTGTTTCCCGGCCCCGCCATTCGGGAAAAATCACGGCGTCGCCATAGATGAAAAGCATGACGCCGTGAAGACAAAATTTGACACTTCTTTCATGCCAGGTTGATATTTGACACGAATTTTATGACTATCCCAATGACGGCCCATATAAAAAAGGATTAGCCTATATAGTGACGGATGGAAATCATTTCCCCGTAATCCCGTGCCGGGCTGTGCGGGATGTCGCCCCAGGCATTTTGCGTAACGACCTCGCGTTTCCGGCCCGGCCCGCCTTGATAGTGCTTTTGGCCCGTGCCTTTGGCCGTATTTGTGGCCCATTCCGCCATCCATCAGGAGTAAACTCAATGAGTACGAAAATGAATCGCATTGCAATCGGTGCTATCGCCGCTTCCCTGCTGGCCCTGGCTGCCTGCGAGCAAAAATCCAATTCCTCGCCGGCGCCTACCCCCGCGCCCGTGCCCAGCAGCAGCGCCCCGGCACCCGCCCCCGCCCCTGTGACCCCCGCCCCTGAAGTCACCCCGGCCCCGGCGCCTGAAACCAGCCAGGCACCGGGTGCAGCGTCCGGCAGCAGCGTGCAGGACAGTGTCAGCAACGGCATTGAAAAGGCCAAGGAAGCAACTGGCGAAGCTGCGCAAAAGACCCAGGACGCTATCAGCTCGACCACCGAGCAGACCAAGGAAGGCGCCCAGCAACTGACCCAGAGCGCCAAGGAAAAAGCAGAGGCCCTGCAAAACAACATCAGCAGCGCCACTGAGCAACACAAGGCGGAAACCGACAAGGTCGGCAGCACCCAGGACGGCATCAGCGCCGCCACCGAAGCCACCAAGGACTGATCCTTCGTCTGCTTCGCATGGTCTGGCTGAACACGACCATCCCCGCCACGGCAGCACCGTCCACGGTGCTGCCGTTTTTCATGCCCCCTTAAGCGGAGCAATGTAGCGAGCAGCGCCTCGGCGCTTGCACACTATGATTTTTATGCTATAGTTTATTTCTTGACTGCAAGATCGCCCGCTCAATGATGGCGAACACAGCGAGTCGGGCGCATTAGCTCAGTTGGTTAGAGCGACGGAATCATAATCCGCAGGTCCGGGGTTCGAGTCCCTGATGCGCCACCAGAAATTTCAAAGGCCAGTCTTGCAAAAGACTGGCCTTTTTGTTGTGCATCCTTTGTTGCGCTTATCCCTGTCGTCCGTAGGCGACTGCGTGCGTTTTCTGACGCTCCAGCACCGCCAGCCCGGCGCCATGCCAGCCCCTGCTGGCGTAGCATGTGAATTCCTGCCTCAGGAACAACCGGGAACCCGACAGCATCCCGGCTATGGCCCTGCACTCTCGGAATAGCACCCATGACACTGCTCGTAACTGGCGGCGCCGGCTTCATCGGCAGCAACTTCATCCTTGAATGGCTGACCCGGCACGAAGAACCGGTCGTCAACCTGGATATCCTGGGCTATGCCGGCAACCTGGAAAACCTGGCCACCGTCCGCCATGACCCGCGTCACATTTTCGTGCAGGGCGACATCCGCGACCGTGCCACTGTCGCCCGGCTCCTGGCTGACTACCAGCCCAGAGCCATCGTGCACTTTGCCGCCCAAACCCACGTGGACCGGTCCATCGACGACCCCGGCGCCTTTTTGCAAGCCAATGTCGATGGCACCTTCACACTGCTGGAATCCTGCCGCCAATACTGGCGCCGCCTGCCCGCAGCCCAGTGCGATGCATTCCGTTTCCTGCACATATCCACCGACGAAGTCTATGGTTCGCTCCCGCCTTCGGCAGCGCCCGCGACCGAAAACCACCCATACCAGCCCAGCAGCCCCTATTCGGCCAGCAAGGCGGCAAGCGACCATCTGGTCATGTCGTGGCACCGGACATATGGTTTGCCCACACTGATCTCGCATTGCTCGAACAATTACGGGCCGCGCCAGTTTCCCGAGAAACTGATCCCGCTGTTCCTGCGCCTGGCACTGGCTGGCGCGCCGCTGCCGCTTTACGGCAACGGCCTGCAGCAGCGGGACTGGCTGCATGTTGCCGACCATTGCGCCGCCTTGCGCCTTTTGCTGGCACAAGGCCAGCCCGGGCAGCGCTATAACATCGGCAGCGGCCAGGAAAGCAGCAATCTGGACATGGCCCAGACCTTATGCGCACTGCTGGACCAGCGGCTGCCGCGTCCTGACAGCCAGCCTTACGCCCGGCTGATCCAGCACGTAGCGGACCGCCCCGGGCATGACACACGCTATGCGCTGGACACAAAGAAAATCCGTACCCAGCTGGACTGGCAGGCCCGCACGCCCCTGGCGCACGGCCTGGCTTCGACCGTCGATTGGTATCTGGCACATCGCCAATGGATGGAGCGCGTGCCGGAGATGGGCGCCATTGCCTGGCACCAGAACAACAACAGCCCGGCTGATTCAGGGCCAGCCCGCCCATGAAGCCCATTCTGCTATTCGGCGCCCAGGGTCAACTGGGCCGCGCACTGGCAACACGGCTGGCCCAAGACCCACCCTCCGGGCTGCCTGCATTTACCCTCGAAACGTTCAACCGGACGCACTGCGATTTGCGCTCTGCCACCCGCCTTGGAGCCCTGATCCGCGAACGCCAGCCCTGGGCCATCATCAACGCCGCAGCCTTCACCGCCGTCGACCTCGCGCAGGCCAAGCCCGACCTGGCCCATGCCATCAACGCCCACGCCGTCGCGGCAATGGCGGCGGCTGCCGCCAGCAGCGGTGCCTGGATGGTGCATTTCTCTACGGATTATGTCTTCGATGGCGCGCAGCCGGCCGCCTACCGCGAAACGGATACGGCTGCCCCGCTTTCCGTCTATGGACGCAGCAAGCTGGCTGGGGAGCAGGCTGTTATCGCCAGTGGCTGCCGACACCTGGTTTTTCGTACCAGTTGGCTTTACAGCGCAGGGCCCGGAAACTTCCTGGGCACCATCCTCCGGCGCCTGCGGCAGCATCCCGAAGACAGTCTGAACGTCGTGGCCGATGTCCATGGCACGCCAAACAGCGCCCGACGCATTGCTTCGGCTGCTCTCGATGCCCTGGCGCTGTGCCTGCAGCCAACACCGGCCGCTGCCGGCGGACGTTATCATCTGAGTGCCAGCGGCCGTACCAGTTGGTATGACTATGCCAGCTTCGCCGCCCGGCAAGCCAGCGCACTGGGACTGCTGCCCGCAGGGAGTGCAGCCCGCATTCACCCCATCGCCGCCAGCGCATGGAAGGCCCCCGCGCCCCGCCCGCCGCAATCACAACTGGACAACACTCGTTTCCAGCAAGCGTTCGGCCTGTTGCTTCCCGATTGGCGCAATGATCTGAGCCAGACCCTGGAGCAGATTGCCCGTGAACCTGATTGGCTGACTTCCCCACCATGACAGACCAGACCCATCCCCGCAAAGGCATCCTACTGGCTGGCGGCGCCGGCACACGCCTGCATCCTGCGACCTTGGCCATTTCCAAACAGCTGCTGCCTGTCTACGACAAGCCCATGGTCTATTACCCCCTGACCACACTGATGCTGGCAGGCATCCGGGAAATCCTGCTGATCAGCACGCCAGGCGATACGCCCTTGTTCCAGCGCCTGCTGGGTGATGGCAGCCAATGGGGACTGACAATCCGCTACGCCGTCCAGGACGAGCCGCGCGGCATTGCCGAATCCCTGCTCATTGCCCGCTCGTTCCTGGGCGGACGTGCTTGCGCCCTGGTGTTGGGTGACAATATTTTCCATGGCCATGACCTGGCTCCCTTGCTGCGCCGCTGCAGCAGCCAGACGGACCAATCCACCGTGTTCGCGTATCGGGTACAGGATGCCCAGCGCTATGGCGTGGTGGAATTCGATACGCATGGCACGGCGGTTTCCATCGAAGAAAAGCCCAGCCACCCCAAATCGGACTACGCCGTCACCGGCCTGTACTTCTATGATGCCAGCGCCCCCGACAGGGCCAGGGAATTGCGCCCCTCCCCGCGCGGAGAACTGGAGATCACAGACCTCAACCTGTCCTATCTGGCGCAACGTAAACTGCACGTCGAAACCCTGGGGCGCGGCTATGCCTGGCTGGACACCGGCACACACGACGCCTTGCTGGACGCCAGCCAATTCATCGCCACCCTGGAAAAGCGCCAGGGCCTGAAAGTCGCCTGCCCCGAGGAAATCGCCTACCGCCTGGGCTACATAGACGCCGCCCAGTTGCACCGGCTGGCGGCTGCCATGCCCAACAGCCCCTACGGCCGCTATCTTGCCGCACTGCCTGACGCGCGGATATTCTGATGAAAATCGAAACCACCAGCTTGCCAGGGGTGAAACTGCTAAGCCCCGAATTTCATGCCGATGAACGCGGCTACTTCCTGGAAAACGTAAACCTGCGCCAGCTGCGCGCTGCGCTGGCCCTGCCGGACCTGGCGTTCGTGCAGGAAAACCTGTCGCAATCCCGGCATGGCGTCCTACGCGGACTGCATTTCCAGCGCGCCCCTCATGCGCAAGGCAAGCTCATCAGCGTCACGGCAGGAGAAATCTTCGATGTCGCGGTCGACATCCGCCGGGATTCAGCAACATTCGGCCAATGGACCGGCGCCATTCTTTCTGCACGCAACCGCCGCCTGCTCTGGATTCCTCCCGGGTACGCGCATGGCTTCCTGGTACTGTCGGGCAGCGCGGATTGCCTGTACCGCACGACCAGTTACTGGCATGCCCCGGCAGAAGGCAGCATACGCTGGAATGACCCGGCGCTGGCCATCAGCTGGCCACTCAGCGTGCCGCCCGTGCTGTCGGCCCGGGACCAGGCCGCCCCCCTGCTACGCGACGCCTTGCTATAGACCCACTTTTGCCTGGCGCAAGCGGCAACTACCGCCAGGCCAGGCAGGCCGCGCCACCATCATGGCATCAGCAAGCAGGCCTAGATGCCCTGCCCCGCCAGCGGCAGCCAGAGATGCAGCAGACCGAACACGGCTGCGCCTGCCAGGGTCGGCCCGGCAATGCCCCCGAAACAGCGCTTAAGTACCAGGATTACGCCCAGCGACAACAGCACCGCCAGCGTACGCCAGACATCCGGGTGCTGCGCGACCATGGGCCAGAACGATACCGCCAGCAAGGCGGCAATGGCAGCCGGACCAATGCCGCGCAACAGACGCTGGGCCAAGCCGTCCGCCGCTGCCGTATTGCGCGCGGCTGCCTTGCCACGCATGGGCAGCCAGCGGATCAGGAATGTGCCCAAACCGCACAGAATAACGATCCAATCGCTTTCGCTCATGCCGGCTCCTGGCTGCGCCGCGTCGGGACCAGGCCGGAGGCCGCGCCTAGCAACATACCGAGCGCCAGCGCATGGTATCCGGGCAGCCACTGCAACAACAACACGCAGGCGCAGGCCGTGATCACGACGACGCGCCAGTTTTTCAGCACGCCGATTTCCAGCAACAAGGCAAAAAACAGGCCCGGCAGGATAAATGACAGCGCGGCCTGCAAGGCAACCGGGGGATGCTCGAAATAACCGCCCAGCGCCACCCCCAGCACCGTGCCCAGCACCCAGGAAGCATAGGCGCCGGTCTGCAGCCCCAGGTACCAGCGTTCACGCTGCGCTTCTGGCACGTCGGCCATGCGGGTCATCGAGGCCGCGAACACTTCATCGGTCAACCCGAATGCCAGCACCGAAGTGGGCAGATTGCCATCGGCAGGACGGCGGTACTTCCCCCACAGCGAAGGGCCGTAGAACAAATGGCGCGCGTTCATCAGCAACACAGTCGGCAAAGCCGTCAACAGGCCGGCGCCGGAAGCCAGCAAGGGGATCAGCACGAACTGGCTGGCGCCTGCATAGACCACCACGGACAGCATCAGCGTCGTCAGGGGCGACAAGCCGGCCTGCAATGCAGCCAGGCCGAATGAAAAAGCGATCGGCAGGTAGCCCGCCGCAATGGAAAGGCTGACGAACAGCCCTCTGGAAAAAGCTCGCATGGGATGAAATCAAGGTTCTTTGCCGGCCTGAGCGGCCAACCTGGAATCATACCGCCGGGCAGCTCTCATGAATATGCACGCAGCTTAGAAGCTTATTCTTGCCGGCTTGCCCCGTCAGGCAGGAAACGGGCCGCATGCGCAGGCGTCCCATGGGCAGCCTTTTGCCAGTGGCGAAAGCCCCCCTCCTCCCCGTCAAGCGAAAACCCACTGAAAATTCAGCCAGCATTCAGCTTTTGGTTTAATATTGATTCTCATTTTTGATATAAGCCCAGGATAGCGTCACGAAGGGCGCAGATCCATACAGGAACGCGGCAGACAGCAAGCGTCAGCCCGTATCTGTCTGAAGCCCCTCCTGGATACGACCTTATTTCCGGGTTTGCCGGAACCACAGCGCCAGGCACAGGCTGTGCCGCCGCACCTCTATTATGGAGATCAACGAT
Source organism: Kerstersia gyiorum (assembly GCF_004216755.1). Lineage (GTDB taxonomy): Bacteria > Pseudomonadota > Gammaproteobacteria > Burkholderiales > Burkholderiaceae_B > Kerstersia > Kerstersia gyiorum. The sequence continues at coordinate 296,732 of NZ_SGWZ01000002.1, read as the reverse complement.
GCCGTCACGCCGTTCCGTCTTTGCCTTGACCCAAGCCGCCGTCCTGATGGGCTCGCTGGGCTATAGCGTCCTTGCCAGCGCAGCTGGCGACGTCAACCTTTACACCACGCGCGAACCCGGCCTAATCCAACCCTTGCTGGATAAATTCACCGAACAAAGCGGCATCAAGGTCAACACCGTATTCGTCAAGGACGGGCTTGCGGAACGCGTGAAAGCCGAGGGCGAGCGCTCGCCCGCCGACGTGCTGATGACCGTGGATGTCGGCAACCTGCTGGATCTGGTCGATAACGGCGTGACACAGGCAACCCGCTCCGCCGTGCTGGAAGAAGCCATTCCTGCCAACCTGCGCAGCCCCGAAGGCCAGTGGTTCACGCTATCGCTGCGCGATCGGGGCCTCTACGCCGACAAAGACCTCGCGCTGGAATCCTTCAACTATGAAGACCTGGCCAAACCGGAATGGAAAAACCGGGTGTGCATCCGTTCGGGCCAGCACCCCTACAACGTTGCATTGATCGCCGCCTATATTGCCCACCACGGCCCGGAAGCTGCGGAGCAATGGCTCTCGGGTGTCAAATCCAATCTGGCCCGCAAGGCCACTGGCGGTGACCGCAACGTTGCGCGGGACATCCTGGGGGGCATTTGCGATATCGGCATTGCCAATGCCTACTACGTTGGCCAGATGCGCTCCGCCAAGGAAGGCTCGGACGACCGCAAATGGGGCGACGCCATCAAGGTCATACGCCCCACCTTCAGCAACGGCGGCACCCACGTCAATATCAGTGGCGCCGCCGTGGCCAAGCACGCGCCCAACCATGACAACGCCATCAAGCTGCTTGAATTCCTGGTGTCCGACGATGCCCAGAGCCTATACGCCCAGGCCAACTTCGAGTATCCCGTGAAAGCAGGTGTCGCGCTGGACCCAATCGTCGCCAGCTTCGGCGAACTGCAGGTCGATACGCTCTCGCTGCCGGAAATCGCCAAGCACCGCAAGCAGGCCAGCGAACTGGTGGACAAGGTCGGCTTCGACCAATAACCATCGCCGGGCCTGACCGACGTGCACCATTTTCGGCGCCGCTGGCGCCCAATCTGGTTGTTGCTGGGGCTCGCCACGCTGCTGGCCGCCTGCGTCCTGGCACCCCTGGCTTCGCTGGCCTGGGAAGCCAGCCAGGGCAGCGCCGGCCTCTGGCAACACCTGGGACGCAACGTACTGCCCGCCGCCGCCAGCAATACCATCGTGTTGCTGGCGGGCGTCGGGCTGTTGACGACGGTCCTGGGCGCAGGCTGCGCCTGGCTGGTAAGCGCCTATCGCTTCCCTGGCCAGGCAATTCTTTCGTGGGCGCTGCTGCTGCCCCTGGCCGTGCCCACCTATATCGTGGCATACGCCTACCTGGACCTGCTGCACCCGCTCGGGCCGATCCAGGAAACCCTGCGCAACCTGCTGGGCTACGATTCCCCCCGCCAATTCCGCCTGCCGGACATCCGCTCCCTGGGCGGAGCCATTCTGCTGCTGGGCTTCGTACTGTATCCCTATGTTTACCTGACGGCGCGCATGATGTTCCAGACTCAGGCCGCCGGCCTGCTGGAGGCAGCACGCACCCTGGGCGCCACACGCCGGGACGCCTTTTTCCGGGTAGCCCTGCCACTGGCCCGGCCGGCCGTCGCCGTCGGCGCCAGCCTGGCGCTGCTCGAAACACTCAATGACATAGGCGCCTCGGAATTCCTGGGGGTCCAGACCCTGACCGTCGCCGTCTACAACACCTGGGTCAGCCGTTCGGATCTCGCCGGTGCCGCGCAGATTGCGTTGTCCATGCTGCTGCTGGTCGTACTGCTGATCTGGCTGGAACGGCACGCGCGCCGCCGCCAACGCTACGCCACCACCCAGCGGCCGCGCCCCATGCAGCCCACCCGGGTGGCAGGCTGGCGGGGCTGGCTGCTGTGCGCCATCGCCAGCCTGCCCGTCCTGCTGGGTTTCGTCTTGCCGGCTGCCTATCTGCTGCAACAGACGCTGCGCTACTTCGACCGCCATGGCGCGCTCTCGCAGCAACTGGCGGCCAGCGCCATCAACACCATCAGCGTGGCGGCAGTCGCAACCCTGCTGACGCTGGCCGCCGGCCTGCTCCTGGCGGCCGCCCGGCGCCTGGCCCCTGGCCGCCATGACGAGCGCCTGGGCCTGTTGGCGTTGCGCATCGGCAGCCTGGGCTATGCCGTGCCCGGCACGATCGTGGCGATCGGCCTGTTGGCCCCGATGGCCTGGGTGGACCAGGGCATCAATGGCATCACTGCCTTCTGGGGCGACACGCCGCAGCTATGGTTGATGGGCAGCACCGCTGCACTGGTCCTGGCTTATCTCATCCGCTTTCTTGCCATTGCCGCTGGCGGCATTGAAGCCGGCTATGCCCGCATCCCGCCCGCCCTGGACCGCGCCGCCCGCAGCCTGGGGGAGGACGAAACCGGTGTGCTGCGCCGCGTCCATCTGCCATTGCTGCGGCCCGCATTGTTCAGCGCTGCGCTACTGGTGTTTGTCGACACCATGAAGGAACTCCCGGCCACGCTGCTGCTGCGCCCCCTCAACTTCGAAACGCTGGCAACCTGGCTGTATGCAGAAGCCGCTCGCGGCACCTATGAAGAAGGTGCTGTCGCTGCGCTGGCCATCGTCGCGGCAGGCCTGCTGCCTGTCATCCTGCTGGCCCGCGCCGGCAGCCGTCCCGTCATCGCGCCATGATCACTACGCCGTATCTTTCGCTGGAACAGATAACCCTGGCCTACCCCGGCCGTCCCGTCCTCGCGGACTTCAGCCTGCATCTGGAACGCGGACACCTGGGCGCCCTGCTGGGCGCCTCCGGTTGCGGCAAAAGCACAGTGTTGCGCGCCATCGCCGGCTTCGAGCCGGTACATGCCGGCCGCATCTCGCTGGAGGGTCGCCTTCTTGCCGGCGACGGCCGGAACGTCCCTCCCGAAGAGCGCCAGATTGGCATGATGTTCCAGGACTATGCCCTGTTTCCGCACCTGTCTCTGGCAAACAACATCGGCTTCGGCCTGCGGCGGCTGCCACGCGTTCAGCAGCAACGGCGCATCGCCCAAATGCTGGAACTGGTCGGACTGACCGGCCTGGGCCCAGCCTTTCCGCATGAAATATCGGGTGGCCAGCAGCAACGCGTGGCGCTGGCACGCGCCCTGGCCCCGGAACCCAGCCTGCTGCTGCTGGACGAACCCTTTTCCAACCTGGACACACTGACCCGCGAGCGGCTGGCCTTCGATGTCCGGGACATCCTCAAGGACAGCGGCGCCACGGCATTGCTGGTCACGCACAACCAGGCCGAAGCCTATGCCATGGCGGATCGCATGGGCATCATGATAGGCGGTACGCTACGCCAATGGGGCAACCCCAGGGAGCTCAGCAATCAACCAGTGGACGATGCCGTGGCCGAATTCCTGGGCCTGCAGGACAATCTGGCCAGCCAGCGCGCAGCGGCACGCCAGCGCGCTTCTTGATCCAACGCTGGTAAAGGCTCAGCCCCTGGCGCCGACTTCCCAATCCGTCGGCCCGGCGGCCGGGAACAGGCGTGCGCCCTGCTTGGTCTTGCGCGGCACAGGATTCGCAGGCCGCGCGGGCTCGCCCTTGCGCAGGAATACGGCGTCGGCCGAACACAGATGCAGCAGCAGCGCCGCGACCACCGGCAGCACTCGGGCCGTCTGTTCCGCCCCGCGTGTCGCATCCGCCTCGTCCATGCCTGCCTGATTGGCCTGACTTTCCCGTTCCGACTCCTCAATGGCGCCCTGCACGGCGGCAGCCAGCGTCGGCACACCCAGGTCAACCACCAGGGGCGTCAGCCCGGTATCCTCGTCCAGCAGCAGGCGCAATTCCAACGCGCCATTATTGATGTCATGTTCAAGATGCGCCCACACGCCATGCAGGCCCTGGTCCAATTCCGGCGTTTCAATATAGACGCCCCACTCCGGCAGGGTGAACAAGGCTTCGCAGGAAACCTCCAGGCTGGCCGGCGCCTGCTGCAGAGATGCCAGCAGCCCGGGCTGGAAACGGTAGATTCCTTGCGTCATGCGCCAGGCGCCCAATGCGGCCAGGCGGGAAACGTCCAGCAAGGACGCCAGGTTATGGATCTCCTTGCCCCCATGTTTGGCACGCGCCACGATGGCATACCAGCCGCCCAGGGGCAGATAGCACCAATCCTGCCAATGCGGCTTGCCGGGTTGGCCGTTGATCGAGCGGAACAGCTCGGCCTTCTTCCAGGCTTCGGGATAGGCAGCGGCAGCAGTAGACAAGGCCTCGCAGGCGCGGTGGGTTTTTCTTTGGATTTGGGGCATAGATCGCAGCCGGCATCCGTTCTGGCACATTGTGACAAACGGCATGACAGCAAAACTTGAATGAAAGCAGGGATTTTACGGGAGCCTGGCCCGGCGCGCTGCAAATACGCCCGGCCAGGACCGAGCCGCCACGCCCGCGCTGTTACCATTACGGATTGCCGGGCACCCTTACACGGTCGACGCCCCCAAACCGGCCGACCGGCCCTCCCGACACCCATCATCATCAAGAGGTCAAGCGCTCCCATGAAACTTGCAGCCTGGAACGTGAATTCCCTGAAAGTCCGACTGCCGCAGGTCATCGACTGGCTCAACACAAACCCGGTCGACGCCCTGTGCCTGCAGGAGCTCAAGCTGGAGGACGACAAGTTCCCGCTCGCCGCCTTCACCGAACTGGGTTACCACGCCGCCTGGGCCGGCCAGAAAACCTACAATGGCGTGGCCCTTATCTCGCGCCAGCCCGGTGCCGATATCGTACGCAACATCCCCGGCTTTGAAGACCCCCAACGCCGCCTGGTCGCCGCCACCCTGCCCGACCCGGCTGGCGGGGAAATCCGTGTCGTCAGCGTCTACTGCCCGAACGGCCAGGCACTGGACAGCGAAAAATATCCCTACAAACTGAGCTGGTTTGCCGCCCTGCACGAATGGCTGCGCGAAGAACTGAGCCGCTATCCCAAACTGGCCATCCTTGGCGACTACAACATCGCCCCGGACGATCGCGACGTCCACGATCCCGCCAAATGGGAAGGCCAGGTACTGGTATCGCCGCCGGAGCGCGCCGCCTGGACACAGCTGCTGGACCTTGGGTTGAGCGACTCCTTCCGCCTCTTTGAGCAACCGGAAAAAAGCTTCAGCTGGTGGGACTACCGCCAGGGCGCCTTCCGCCGCAATGCCGGCCTGCGCATCGACCACGTCCTGATCTCCGATGCCCTGAAGGACCGCTGCATCGCCAGCCTGATCGACAAGGCACCGCGCGCCAACGAACAACCCTCGGACCACGCCCCTGTCGTGGCCGAACTGAAAATCTGAACCTGAAGACAGCCAGACATCGGCGCAAAATTCTCCGCGCCGATGCTTGCCAAGCTGAAATGGCAGGCATATAATTTATCTCTTCATTGGGGCGGTAGCTCAGCTGGGAGAGCGTCGCGTTCGCAATGCGAAGGTCGGGAGTTCGATCCTCCTCCGCTCCACCAAAATTCCCAGTTAAAAAGGCACCACATTTTCGAATGTGGTGCCTTTTCTGCTTTTCAGGCCCGATTGCTTATTTCCGCCCAGGCCCCATCTGCAAAGATGCGCAGTACCGACCTTCGGATGTCAGCGTCCCCAGTCAGCAAACCGCTCACCGGGGTTCAAGTACCTGGAAAGTTATTCGAACTTGAAGATTTTCTTCCAGTCGTTTTTCATGCTGATGATGGACCAGTTCTTGCTGACGGCTTCGTCATACAGGTTCTGAGTGAAGGTGCCGACCTGCGTGTCGGGCAGGCCCTGGGCCGGGCCATAGGCGTATTCGCGCTTGGCATCGTCATGGAACACCAGCATGCCCATGCGGCGGCCGGGGCCGCTGGTGGTGTATTCCAGCATTTCTCGGTCACCCGTGGAGTTGCCGGCGGAGAAATGCGGCCGCTTGCCGATGAACAGGCCGATGCCCCTGGCCTTGCCACCAAAGTCGTCATTGAAGAACAGCGACGGTTGCAACGCCAGGAATGCCTTGCCGTCCTGGTCGTACTTGAATTGGGTGCCGAACGAGGTGCCGGCAATTTGTTCGACGGGGATGCCATAGACCGAGTCGCTGTAGGTACGAACGAAGTCCTGGCCTCCACCGGTGACGATATAGGTCTTGTAGCCATTGGCGCGCAGGTATTCCATCAATTCCAGCATGGGCTGGTAGATCAGGTCGGTATAGGGCCGTCCCCAGCGCGGGTCGCGTGCGGTGGCCAGCCATTTTTCGACGTCGGCCTGGTATTCCTCGACGCTGAGGCCGTCCTGCGCAAGAACGGCGATGCGGAAGATTTCTGCGGTCGATAGCACACTGATTTTCTTCATGTCACCGCTCAGGACCGTTTTGAACGGTTCCTGGTCGGCGTATGAAGGGTTCTTGCTGACGAGCTCGTTGGTCTTGCTCAGTATGTACAGATACTGGGAATACAGCGGGTGTTCCACCCACAGCGTGCCATCCTGGTCGAATGTGGCAATGCGATCTTTCTGGATGACAAAATCCTTGGAGCCCTCGGTGGTCGTGTCCTTGACGAATTCCAGGATGTTGCGTTTGGTCGTGCCCTCGTTCCAGGAAGGCAAGGGATCGGCGACGACTGCTGCCGGCGCCGCATTTTCCGCATGGACGGCAGGCAGTACAGCCAACAACAGCACCGCCGTGACACAGCGCGAGAACTGACGAATCATAGCCACATCCTTTTTTGAAATGAAACCTGAACCGGCATTATTCATGCCCAATCATTTCAATATAGCTGTCGCCGCGATTCTTTTCACGACATTGGTGCCGGCAATCGGCATAACCATCAAAAAGAAAGAAAAAACGACAGTGCAAGAAAAGAATGCCTCGTATTCTCAGACGTTCTGGATGCGAGGCAATCGACAGGAAGGTTTCATCAATGAAAAACGTGTATTCATTCCAGCTCCCTGCTGCCAATTACCGATGGTCAGTCCTTTGCTAGCCGGCCTTAATCGTCAAGCCAGGCGAGGCCAATGGATTTGCTATTTATAACAGCCTCAGGAATACGGAATTTTCCTGGTTTGAATTGACCCATTACAGGCTTTCGATTCGTTTTTTTGCCCTGGCTGCCGCCTGTTGCACCATGACATGAGGATGAGTTTCGCAGCGCTCCACCAATGGCATCAACTGCCGGGCCGGACGCGCAGCGATCTGACGGCAAATGGCTTCCGGCACATACAGGTCTTCATCGCGCACCAGCAAGGCCAAGGCCGGCACATCGGAGAGATCCATTGAAGGAATGAGCGCCGGCAGCACATCCTCTGCGTCCTGCGTCGCCAGAAAATGCTGGCAGAACTGTTGCAATGCCGCCTGGTCGGTTGCCTGCCAAGCCTCGCCGGGCGCGACATCTTCCAGCATGCCCCCGGCAGCGCAGGCCTGCCTGGCTGCCGCCAGAAAAGCGTCGATATCCGCATAGACGATGCGGCTGTCGCCATCGTGCGTCAAGTAGAGCACGGCACCCCGCAAGGCTGCGCATCCAATGACGAAGTGGTGGCTGCTGGTGCCCGGGTCGTCAACGATGATGCCTTGCAGCACCTGAACCAAGGGATGGAAACTGCGGAATTGTTCCGTCTGCGCAATGGCGTCCGGCGAGGTGAACAGGCCCAGCGCCTGGCACCCTTCTTCCCAGCCGGATACTTGCTGAAAGTAAGTGGCAAGTTTTTCCGCCAGCGCCGCATCGCCAGTCAGCGGGATCAATTCGGAATTCATTGCTTGCCGTCCTTTTCAATCATAGGTATCAGAACAGTGTGCTGATGGCCATGCGCAAAGGGTTCTCGGCGGAACTCAGCAGCTTGATGGCCAGGGCGCAACAGACGACCACCACCATGGGTCTGACCAGCCGCGTGCCAACCTTGACGGCGCAACGCGCCCCCAGCTGGGCACCAGCAAATGCCCCGAATGCCATGGAAATGGCCAGCGGCCAGAAAATGGCCCCCTTCAACAGGAAGATGAACAGCGCCCCCAGATTGCAGGCAGCGTTGGCCAGTTTGGTAAAGCTGACGGCGCGCATGACAGGCAGGCCACACAGCAGTGTCAGGCCGACCATGAAAAAGGAACCCGTGCCCGGGCCGAAAACGCCATCGTAAAAGCCGATCAAGGGCGCCACCAGGATGGCGAACATCAGCAGTGTCATGCGCTTTTTACGTTTATCGTCGTCCAGCCTGGGCGCAAAGGCAAAGTAACCTGCCACCAGCAACAACAGGACGGGTATGCTGGCTTCCAACCAGTTCTTGTCCATATAGCTGACAAAAAGTGCGCCCAGGATGCCGCCCATCATGGAAAAAGCCGCCAGGACGCGGCCGGTTTTCCATTCCACCAGGCCCTTGCGGGCAAATGCCACGGTCGCCGAGACCGAACCGGCCGAGGCCTGGAATTTATTGGTAGCCAGCGCAGCCACCGGATCCATGCCTGCCAGGAAAAGCGCAGGCACGGTAATCAACCCGCCGCCACCAGCAATGGCGTCGAAAAATCCGGCACAGAATGCGACGGCCGTCAGGATGGCGATGATGTCAATGTCCATGGCGTAATACGTGATAGCCCAGTTGTAGGAAAAGCCCCAGTGATGGCGCGCCGCCTGGGGCGCCTGGGCAAATGGCAGACGAGCGGAAAACAGTGCCGCGCCGCCGTGACTCAAGAATACTCCTGCTGCATTGCCACAAACGTCTCCCGGGCACACTTTGTCCTTCTCTCCGGGCCGACATCGCCAAACGGGCAATTATCCCACCGTACTGCTGACATCAGGCTGTCCTGCTTACCCGCCCTCCCGGCATACGCCATGCCTGCCATGCACGGGCCGACATCCGTCCGGCCATTCTGTTCCGGCGCAATACATACATTGAATCCATAAGCACATTCCCCGGCCGCCCAATATCAATATAGAAATTCGGTCGTTGGTGCCTATCCCCTGCAATTCAATAATGCATTTTTCGGCGGCATTCCCGCCCTGTCTTTTCATGGTTTCCGACGATGGCTCATGCATTTCGCCTGGAACATGTCTCCAAGTCATTTAGCCGTGGCAAGGAAACATTGCCAGCGCTTTCCGATATTTCCCTGGAAATACCCAGCAATTCCTTTTTCGGCATTGTCGGCACTTCCGGCGCCGGTAAGAGCACCTTACTGCGGTTATTGAATCTGCTGGAGCGTCCGGATAGCGGCGATATTTATTTCCAGGATCAGCCCCTGGCCAATCTGCGTGGCGCGGCATTGCGCCGATACCTGAGCCGGGTTGCCACGATTTTCCAGCACTTCAATCTTTTTCACAGCCAGACGGTGCTGGAAAACATCGAGTTTCCCCTGTCCGTGCGTGGTGTGGGGCGCACGGCGCGCCGTCGCAAAGCCCTGGAGTTGCTGGAACTGGTCGGCCTGCAGGGCAAGGAAAAGGCCTATCCCTCGCAGTTGTCCGGTGGCCAGAAGCAACGCGTGGGGATTGCCCGGGCGCTGGTGGCAGATGCCGAAGTCCTGCTATGCGACGAAGCCACCAGCGCGCTGGATTCCGAAACGACGCTCGTCATTCTGGATTTGCTGCTGCAGCTCAAACAGCAACTCAACCTGACCATTGTCCTGATCACCCACTCCTGGGATGTCGTGCGCTATGCGGCCGATTCCGTCACGCTGATCCAGTCCGGCCGGATCGTCGAAGCGGGCAAGGTACGCGATCTGCTGCATGACGCGGATTCCTACCTGGGCCGGCAACTGCTGCCTGCCCCCGACCTGGGGCACGCCCCCCGCCCCGGCTGGGTGCGCTACGACCTGATCCTGCCGGATATCCGTGCCCAGGGGTCGTTCCTGTCCGATGCCGCACAACGCCTGGATCTGGCCTCTGCCGTGGTCTCCGGCGGTGTGGAACGCCTGGGCGGTGTCGATGCTGCCCGCTTCAAAGTGGATTTCGATTTTCGCGACAAGCCCTCAAGCCTGATGCACTCGCTTTCTTCCATCCTGCGTGAAAAAAGCATTGTGCTGGGAAAGGTAACGGAAACATGAATGCCCGTGACTGGACGATTTACCTGCCTGATTTCTGGGAAGCCCTGGGCCAGACCCTCTATATGACATTCTTTTCCGGGGTGCTGGTCATCGGGCTGGGGGTGGCCGCCGGCCTGGCGCTCTACCTCACTGCCCCCAATTCCTGGTGCCCTCGGCCGCTGGTCTATCACACGCTCAATACCATCGTGAATACCGGCAGATCCATTCCCTTCATCATCATGATCGTGATCCTGATCCCGGTGACTCGCTGGATCGTGGGCACGCCGCTGGGCCCGGTCGCGGCGCTGGTGCCGTTGACTTTCGGCTTCACGCCATTCTTTTCCAGATTGATAGAAGCCAATCTGCGCGAGCTGGACCAGGGCCGGATCGAAGCCGCCCGCGTCATCGGCGTCACCACACCGCAATTCATCTTCCGCATTCTGCTGCCCGAATCCCTCTCCGGCATCATCGCGTCGGCCACCATCATCCTGGTCGGCCTGGTGGAAGGCACCGCTGTCGCAGGCGCCATCGGCGCAGGCGGCGTGGGCGACTTCGCGCTGACCTACGGCTATCAACGCTGGTTCGTCGAACTGATTTTCATCGCGGTGATTGCCATGGTGCTCATCGTGCAGACCATCCAATTGAGCGGGGACGCCTGGATCCGGCTGCGCAAGCACAAACGCTAGCACCGGCCTCCACGCCCCCCGCTGCGCTGCGATTCCCTTCCGCTTTCACACAAGGAACCACACGATGCACCGCCCTTCCTTTCGCCCTGCCAAACGCAACGCGCTGCGTACTCTCCTGGCCCTGGCTTCCGTGACACTCACCGGGCTGCTGGGCAGCGTCACCGCACCGGCCCACGCCGCTGCCACGGTTTCCAACGAGCCGCTGAAGGTTTACGTCACCCCAACGCCGCAAGGCGATATCTTGCGCTATGTGCAGAAGCTGGCCGATGCCGACGGCAGTGGCCTCAAGCTCAAGATCATCGAAAGCAGCCAGGGCCTGGACGCCAACCAGTTGCTCTACAAGGGCGATGTCGATGCCACCTTGCTGCAGCACCGGCCTTTCTTCGATTCCTGGGTCGCTGCGCACCCCGAGGCCCAGGGCAAACTGGTCAATGTCGCCACACTGCTGGTCAATGTGTTCGGCCTGTATTCGTCGCGCTATACGTCCATCAAGGACATCCCGGATGGCGCGTCCCTGCTGGTTCCCAATGAACAGACCAATCTGCCGCGCGCATTGTTCATCCTGCAGCAGCAAGGCCTGCTGGAACTGAGCCACCCGCAGTCCGATGGATCTACGGCAGCTCTGGCCATAGACGAGAAAAACATCACCGCCAACCCTCGGCACTTCAAGTTCATTCCAACGGAAACCCGGCTGCGCGCCAAATCGCTGCCGGACGTGGAGGCCTCGTTCATCAATGGCGACATCGCCCTGACCCACGACATCGACCCGCAAAGCGCCCTGGCCCTGGAGGACAAGCACAACAACCCCTATGCCAACGTACTGACCACGCGCACGGAACTAACGTCCGACCCGCGCCTCCAGCGGCTCGTGGACTACTTGGTGGGGGAGCAGGTCGCAGCCTTCATCAACGACAACTATCGAGGCTTCGTGGTGCCCGACCAGCAGCGCCTGCAACCCTGAACCGCACGCTCCCCGCCGCCCCGCCCTACCGATCAGAAAAGGCTACCGCATGAGCACCGCTACCCCGCGCCAATTGCATCTGAACGTCAACGCTTGGCTTCAGGGATTTGTCCCTTCCGCCTGGCGCGTGCCGGAAAACGACCCGCTCGGCTTCATCGACGTACAACACTATATACGCATTGCCCAATGGGCCGAGAAAGGTAAGTTCGACGCCATTTTCCTGGCAGATTCCGTCACGACCGACGGGCTCGCGACAGGGCCGGTTACTGCACTGGAACCCACCCTGGTCCTGACAGCCATTGCCATGGCGACCACGCACCTGGGCCTGGTCGCCACGGCTTCCACCACCTACAACGACCCGTACAACCTGGCGCGGCGTCTGGCCTCGCTGGACCTCATCAGCGGCGGACGCGCAGGCTGGAATGTCGTCACCACGGCTGATGCATCATCGGCGCGCAAGTTCGGCCAGAAAGACGTGCTGGCCCACACCGACCGCTACCGCCGCGCCGATGAGTTCGCCACGGTGGTCAAGGCGCTGTGGAACAGCTGGGAGGATGACGCGCTGCTGGGCGATGCCGCCAGCGGCCGCTTCGTGGATACCGCCAGGCTCAACACCGTGCATCATGCGGGCGAGTTTTTCCAGGTCGAGGGCGTGCTCAACCAGCCACGTTCGCCACAGGGGCATCCCGTGATTTTCCAGGCAGGCGGATCGGCTGATGGCCAGGCCCTGGCTGCGCGCCATGCCGAAGCCGTGTTCTCCGCGTCGCAATCCTTCGAGGAAGCGCTGGCCTATGCCCAGGGGCTGCGCCGCCACGCCCGGGCGCTGGGTCGCAGCCCCGACGGCGTCAAGGTCCTGCCCGGCCTTGGCGTATTCCTCGGCGGCACCCAGGCCGAAGCCCGCCAGCGCCACCAGGAGCTCATCAATCTCGTGCCCGTCGAACACAGCCTGAACCGGCTGGCCGGCAGGCTGGGCGTGGCACCGGAGCAACTCAAACTGGACGAACCCCTACCGCAAGACTTGCCACTGCCCAACAACGGCAATGGCGGCCATACCTTTTTTCGCGCCATCCTGGCGCGCTCACAGCAGAGTGGCCTCACATTGCGGGAATTTCTGGGGGAGTTTGCTGCCGGCGGCGGCCATCGGGAGATCGTCGGCACGCCCGAACAAGTGGCCGACGACATCGAGCATTGGTTCCGCCATGGTGCCGCTGACGGTTTCAACCTCATGCCGGGGCTGCTGCCCAGCGGCCTGCAGGATTTCGTCGAGCAGGTCGTGCCCTTGTTGCAGCAACGCGGCCTGTTCCGCCAGGACTACGCAGGCCGCACCCTGCGCCAGCACCTGGGGCTGCCCGTTCCGCAGACACAGACTGTCACGACAAGCCATACCGCCAGCGCCGCCTGATGCCTGCTGCCGCTCTCCCGCAGCGGCGCTAGGACCATTCCATCCCTTTTCGCATGTACTAGGAATTCCATGTCTCACATACCTCGTCAAATCCGCCTGGGTGCATTCCTGATGCAGACCGGCCACCACATTGCCGGCTGGCGCCATCCGGGCGCGCAGGCCGATGCTGGCAGCAATTTCCAGCACTATGTTGCACTGGCCCGGCAAGCCGAGGCAGCCCATTTCGATGCCATTTTCCTGTCGGATTCTTCCGGTATCCGTGGCACAGACCAGGCATCGCTGGCACGCACCGCCCGCAGCGATTTCTTCGAACCCGTCACCCTGCTGTCGGCACTGGCCGCCGTCACGCAGAAGATCGGGCTGATCGCCACGGTCTCAACCTCGTTTCACGAGCCCTATAACGTCGCACGCAAGTTTGCGTCCCTGGATCATATTTCCGGCGGGCGCGCCGGCTGGAACCTGGTCACGTCCAGCGGACGTACCGAAGCCCAGAACTTCAATCGTGACGAACTCGATGAGCACGCGCTGCGCTACGAGCGCGCCACCGAGTTCCATGACGCCGTGCTGCGGCTCTGGGACAGCTGGGAAGACGACGCCTTCCCGCGAGACAAGGCCAGCGGCATCTACTTGGACACGACCAAGCTGCATCTGCCTGATCATCGCGGCAAGCATTTCCGCATTCGCGGGCCGCTCAATGTCGCGCGTTCGCCCCAGGGCCGCCCGGTGATCGTGCAGGCGGGCGCGTCGGAAGCAGGCCGTGCACTGGCCGCCCGTACAGCAGAAGTCATTTTTGTCGCGCACCAGACACTGGAAGAAGCCCAGGCGTTCTATGCCGATATCAAGAACCGCTTGCCTGCGCAGGAACGGCAGCCCGATGACGTCAAGATCATGCCCGGCATTTTCCCGGTCATTGGCGCCAGCCTGGCGGAAGCCGAGGAAAAATTCGAGCAATTGCAGGAACTGGTCGACCCTGCTGTCGGCATCGCCCTGCTCTCAAGCACGCTAGGCAACGTCGACCTGTCCGGGTTGGCGCCCGACGACCCGGTCCCCACGCTGCCGGAAACCAATGGCCCGAAAAGCCGCCAGCAGTTGCTGCTGGACCTGGCGCGCCGTGACGGCCTGAATGTCCGCCAACTCTATCTGCGCATTGCCGGCGCACGCGGCCACCAGCAGGTCGTCGGCACGCCCAGCCAGGTAGCGGACTTCCTGCAGCACTGGTTCGAAAACGGCGCAGCCGATGGCTTCAACATCATGGCGCCGTGGCTGCCTGGCGGGTTGAACGATTTCATTGCCCATGTCGTACCCGAATTACAGCGCCGCAAACTGTTTCGCACCGCCTACGAAGGCAACACGCTGCGCGAACACCTGGGGCTCAAGCGCCCGGCCCATCCCGCTGCCTATCCGGCTTACGCCTGAGCGCAACGGCGGCCGCTCCTGGCGGCCTGCCGCCTCTGCCCGCCCTTCTTTCCTTCTTCGCGAGACTGCCATGTCCGAGCTTCTGGAACACACCGCCCCCCCATCCTCCGCCACACAAGCGCCAGCGCCTGATACATCCCAGGCCATTCACGCCGCCTGGGGTGCCAACCCCAGCGAACGTTATGAAACGCTCGCGCAAACCTGGCGGCCGGTCTTTGCCCGCATTCGCGCCAGCGCGGTCGAACGCGACCTGCAACACCGCCTGCCACACGCGGAAATCGGCTGGCTGCGGGAAGCAGGATTCACACGCCTGCGCCTGCCGGCGGCACAAGGCGGGCATGACGCAACGCTGCCTGAACTCTTCGGATTGCTGGTGGAACTGGGCGCTGCCGATACCAATGTCGTGAATGCCCTGCGCGCCCACCTGGGCTTCACCGAAGAAGTCCTGAGCGCCGACCCGTCCGCCTGGCGCGACTTCTGGCTGGACCGCCTGGCCCAGGGTGACCTGATAGGCGCCGGGCTTTCCGAAGCCGGCCCGGCCAAGGTAGGCAGCTTTGCCACACGCCTGGCGGCCGGCCCTGACGGCCTGCGCCTGGATGGCCGCAAGTTCTACACCACCGGTTCGCTGTTCGCCGACTGGATCTCCGTTGCCGCCCAGGACGACAGCGGTGACACGCACTACCTGCAAGTGCCGCGCCGGGCGGCTGGCGTGGAAGTCGTGGACGACTGGGATGGTTTCGGGCAGGCGCTGACCGCCAGCGGGACGGCAATCTTCACCAACGTAGCGATAGACGATATCTGGATCAAACCAGGCGCGACACGATTTCCTTACGCCGTGCCCTTCTATCAGCTGGTGCACCTGGCCTCGCTGGCCGGTATCGGGCGTGCCCTGGCGGGCGATGTCGCCCAGCGGCTGCGCCAGCGCGACCGGGTCTACAGCCACGGCAACAGCGCCAGCGCCGCTCAGGACCCCCAGCTTCTGCAAGTGGTGGGGCGCACCCATGCAGCCGCCTACACGGCGGGCGCGCTGACGCTGCACGCCGCCCAGGCCGTGCAACGCAGCCATGATGCGCACCTGCAGCGCACGGCAGACAGCGATGCGCACGAACAGGCGGCCGCCATTGCTCACGTGGAAGTGGACCAGGCCGTTTCCGTGCTGACCCGGGTCGTGCTGGAAGCCAGCACGGAATTGTTCGATGCCCTGGGCGCCTCGGCCACGCTGCGCCAGGCCGGGCTGGACCGCTACTGGCGCAACGCACGCACGATTTCCTCCCATAACCCGCGTGTCTACCGCGAGCGCCTGGTAGGCGACTTCGCCGTCAACGGCACGCCCCCACCCACCTATTACCGGGTCGGAATCAACGAAGCCGGGTCTCGCTGACGGCACCGCCGACAGGCTTGCGTGCTCAGGTGTGCGTGGCCGTGCCCAGATACAGTTCCGTCATTTCCGGGTCGGCAAGCAAGCCTGCCGCCGCCCCGGAAAGCACCACCTTGCCCTGGTCCAGGATATAGCCGCGATCGCTGATTTCCAGCGCCTGGCGGGCGCGCTGCTCCACCATCAGCACCGCAACCTTCAATTCCTTCAGGCGGCGGATCACGTCGAAGATGGATTGCACCAGGCCGGGGGCCAACGCCGCCGTCGGTTCATCCAGGATGATGACCTGGGGCGCGCGTATCAGGGCGCGAGCAAAGGCCAGTTGCTGGCGTTCGCCCCCCGACAGCGTGCCGGCACGCTGGCCCAGCCGGGGCTTGAGCGCCGGAAAGATGGCCAGCATGTCGTCGATCTGCCGGCGGCTGACACGCTTGTCCGCCACCAGCAGGTTTTCCTGTACCGTCAACGTGCGAAAAACGTTCGTGACCTGCGGCACGTAGGCCAGCCCGCGCTCGATACGCGCTTCCGTCGCCAGGCCGCTGATGTCCTCGCCCAGCAGTTGCACGCTGCCCGAGGTGCGCGGCAGCAGACCCAGCAGGGCCTTCAAAAAGGTAGACTTGCCTGCGCCATTGGTCCCGGCGATGGTCACGATTTCTTCCGGCCCTACCCTCAGGTCTATGCCGTGAATGATATTGACATCGGTATAGCCGCCAGCCAGTTGCTCGATGGTCAGTGCATCGACGCCAGCGGGTGTTCCGACAGATAGTCCTGCGCTCATATCACGCCCCCCATATAGGCATCCTGCACGATTTTCGAATTGAGGACAGTGGCCGGATCGCCCTCGGCAATCACCTTGCCCTGGTCCATGACATACAGCCGCGAGGACAGGCTCCTGAGCGCCTGCAGGTGATGCTCCACGATGAGGAGTGCAATGCCCTGCGCCTTCAGGCGGGTGAATATTTCCATCATTTCACCGATGCGTACCGGATTGACCCCGGCAAAAGGCTCGTCGAGCAGGATGATGGAAGGCTTTTGCATCAGTACCCGCGCCAGTTCCAGCAACTTCTTCTGGCCGCCGGACAATTGCGACGCCAGCAAGTCCCGCACATGGCTGATGCCCAGCATATCCAGTATGCCGTCTGCCTGCCGGGTACGGCTGGCAACGGTTTCCCGCATGCCTCGCCGCCCCAGCCATGCAGTCAGCATGTTTTCCTGGCGCTCGTCCTGCGCTGCCACCAACAGGTTTTCCAGCACGGTCAGGCGCCCGAACTCACGCGGCACCTGAAAAGTGCGGCACAGCCCCTGCCCCGCACGCCGATAGGTCGGTTGCCCCAGGATCTGCCGACCCTGGAACAGGATGCTGCCCGTGGTGGCGGGCAACTGGCCAGCGATGGCAGCAAACAGCGTGGTCTTGCCTGCGCCGTTGGTTCCTGCCAGGCCGATGGTTTCACCCGCATCGACACGCAGGCTGGCCTGGTCCACCGCCTTGAACGGACCATAGGTCACGGTTACGTTTTCAACAACCAGCATACCGCCCCCTTACTGTGCTTTGCCGAAGATGCCTTGCGGCCGAAACAGGCTGAACGCCACCAGCACGCAGCCGATGACACCCAGGCGGATATGCGCCAATTGCACGTCGGAAATACCCGGCAGGAAATCCCCCAGGAAACGCGACCCTTCCAGGATCAGCACCAGCACCAGGCTGCCCAGCAAGGCGCCGCGCATGGTGCCGACGCCCCCCAGGATGATGGACATCCACACGTAGAAAGTCACCAGCGAGATGAACTGCTCGGGCGAGATATAGCTGATGAAATGTGCATAGAACGCCCCGGCCAATCCGCCCAGGAACGAGCCGAACATCAAGACCTTGATCTTGAAGACCGAGGTTTTCTTTCCCAGTGCTACCACTGCCACTTCGTTGTCACGGATGGCGCGCAGCACGCGGCCGAAACTGCTGTGCTGCAACAGATAGACCGCCAGCATGGCCAGCAATACCGTCGCGATGATGATCAGCGCGAACATGCGATTCTGGCTGGCGCCCGCCCAGGCCGTAAGCGGCGGAATGGAGGCAATGCCCTGAACCCCATTGGTCAGCCAATCCTCCTGCTGGACGACGATGCGCACAGTTTCGGCAAAGCCCAGCGTCACGATGGCGAAGTAGTCCTCCTTGAGCCGCAGGGCGGCCATGCCGATGGGAATGGCCGCCAGCGCCGCGATCAGGCCGGCCAGCACCATGGACAAGACAATGGGCACGCCGCGCTGCGACAGAATCGCCGTCGCGTAGGCGCCAATGGCAAAGTAGGCCACGTGCCCGAAATTGATCAGGCCCGTCTCGCCGTACTGGATGTTCAGGCCGATGGCCAACAGGGCATAGATGGCCCCGATGATGCAGATAGATAGCAGATACGCTTCCATGGCTATCCCTTGGTTCAACGAGACTTTTCAACGGTGCCGAGCAGGCCCGAGGGGCGCAGCATCAGAACCAGTATCAGCACGGCGAAGGAGACGACGATCTTGTAGCTGGGGCCGACGAATGCGACTGACAGCTCCTGCGCCACGCCCATCAACACAGCGCCCAGCACCGCGCCGACCGGATTGCCGATGCCACCCAGGATGACGGCAGAAAACGCAGGAATCACGAATTCCCAGCCGAACTCCGGCAGCAACACGCTTTTGGATGCGATCAGCACCCCGCCCAGCGCGGACAATGCGCCGAACAGGGCCCAGAGGAACCAGACCGGCCAGCGCGACCTTATCGCACTGGCGCGCGCCAGCTCCGGGTTGTCAGCAATGGCCCGCAGCCGGCGGCCCAGGTCCGTGTAGCGGAAGATGCCGAACACCACCAGCAACGTGGCGACGCTGGTCAACAGCACCCAGAGGTCAGCGGGCAGCAGCCGAACGCCGTGGAAATTCCAGGCGCGCACCAGGGGAAAGTCGTACACCTGGGGCTGGCTGCTGACCAGCAGTTGCAGCACGCTGCGCATCATGAAGGCCAACCCGACGGCCGCCAGCAGATTGACCACCATGGACGCCTTGCTCAGGCGCCGGAAGACAAAATGCCAGGTCGCCAGGCTGAGCACCATGCACACGGCCATCGCGCCGCCGACCGAAAGCGCGAAATAAGGCAGTCCGACCGACTGGAATGCCAGTGCGGCATAAGCCCCCACTGTCATGGTGTCACCCACCGCAACGTTGGGGAACTTCGAAATGTCCAGCACCAGGGTCAGGGCCAGCGCCGGCAGCGCGATGACCATGCCCTCGATGAGACCATTGAGGATCAGGTTGATGAAGAAAGTACCGGACATATCCGACGACGCTCCAGCAATGAAACAGAACCGGTCGCCCGGGCAATCAGTCCAGCGAAATCGTGTCGACGCGCTCGAACTTGCCGTCCCTGATCGCATAGACGCCGAAATCCGGGTTGGAATCGCCGTATTCGTCGAAATTCAGGCGGCTGGACGCCCCTTCGTAGTCGATGTCCTTGCCTGCATCCAGCAGTGCCTTGCCCTGCGCATAGGAATAGACCTTTTCTCCGTCCGGATTGGAGACTGCTCGGATCTGGTCGCTGATCTGCTGCGGCGTGGCGTCGGCGCCCGCCTTGTGCGCAGCCAGCGCCAGGCTGATCACCATGTCGTAGGTCATGGCCGCATAGACGTTATCGGCCAGGTCTGCGCCGGTTGCCTGGCGATAGCGCTGGTTCAGGTCCTTGTAGCTGTCGGCATCGGAGTTGGAAACCGTATCGACGGAAATGATGCCATCGGTCACTTCCTGGCCCAGCGCCTGGACCAGTTCGGTATTGGCGGCCCAGCCGGGAATGATCCAGGCATTCTCGGCGCCGGAATGGAACCACTCGCGCAGGATGATGGTGGTATCTGGCAGGTAGGAACCCATGACGATCACGTCCGGATCGGTTGCCAGCACCTTCTGCAATTCCGAGCGGTAGCTGCTCCGGTTGGGCTCATACACCACATTGGCCAGTACCTTTCCCCCCTTGGCCTCCCAGGCCTTGATGAAGCCATCAGTATTGCCGCGCCCCGAGGCATTGTTGAAAGCCATGGTCGCTGGCTTCTTGTAGCCATTCTTGGCTGCAATTTCTGCAAAGGCGCGGCCAAAGCGGTCATTGGTCGCCTGGAAACGCCAGACCAGGTCTTTTTTGTCGATTTCTGAAATTGCGGGCGCTCCAGACACATTCATCTGGATAATGTTGGCGGCGTCGGTCAGCGGCAGCACGGCCAGCGTCACGCCCGACGCCCAGGTACCCAGGATGGCCTGCACCTTGTTGATTTCGATGAGTTTCTTGGCGGCGAGCACGGCAGCTTGCGGCTGGGTCTGGCTGTCTTCGGCGATCAGGCGCAGGGAACGCCCCGCCATGCCGCCCGCGTCATTCACTTCCTTGACGCCGATCTCCATGGCCTTGAGCATATTGCCGCCGTAAGGCGCGCCGGCCCCGGTGACAGGCACCAGCCCGCCGATCAACAATTCACCGCCGGACTGCGCCTGCACACCCGCCGACAGGGCCAACGCCACTGCCAGCGCCCCTGTTGCCTTGATCATGTCGCGGCGCTTGAAGGTCTGCTTTTTCATTTGTCTTCTCCTGATGCTTTTATTGTTGTAGGTCCGCGCTCGTCGCTGGTACCCGCGTGAAACCGCCATGCGCGCCCGGCCCTCCTCCCCCGGTCCGGGCACGCGGCGCCGTATCAACGGCGCAAGGTATTTTTCATCCACGTCCCCTGCTTCATGATGCCGCGCAGGCGCGCGCCCTGGTCCAGCAGTACATTGATATCTTCCAGCGGGTTGCCATCCACGAACAACAGGTCGGCATGTGCGCCCGGACGGATGGTGCCCAGCAGTCCTTCCTGCTGCAGCACCTCGGCGGCCACCGTCGTCGCCGAACGGATGGCGGACAAATTGCCTAGAACATCCGCATGCAGCGCCAGCTCCCTGGCCTGCTGCTCATGGGTAGCGCCCAGCAGGTCCGAACCGAACGCGATTTTCACGCCTGCGCGGGTGGCCACTGCCAGCGCCCTCAACCCGGCTTCGCGCACATCGTCGATTTTTGGCCGCAGTTCATCCGGAAAGCCATAGCGCGGCCCGTCGCGAAACAGCGCGTCGTAGGTGATATTGGTCGGCACCAGATACGCGCCATGGCGCGCCATGACCGCCGCGCTGGCATCATCAAGCAGGTTGCCATGCTCAATGGTGCGCACACCGCACTGGACTGCACGCTCGATCGCCCGGGGCGTGTACGCGTGCGCCATCACGTAGGTGCCGGCATTGGCGGCTTCTTCAACGATGGCGCGCAATTCGGCTTCGGAATAGCCCAGGAAATGAATCGGGTCGTTGGGCGAAGCCACACCGCCAGAGGCCATGACCTTGATCTGCGTTGCGCCTTTCTGGATCTCCTCGCGAACGGCCAGCCGGACATTATCCACACCATCGACGACACGAGCGATTGCACCCAGCCGGTGGCTACAGGCGCACGGCTCGATCACATCGTTGCGGGCGCGGAAATCACCGTGCCCCCCTGTCTGCGACAAGGCCCTGCCCGATGGGAAAATGCGCGGTCCGGCCACCAGCCCGGTTGCGGTTGCCTGGGCCAGCGAAAAATCCGCCCCCCCGGCATCGCGCACTGTCGTGAAGCCACGTTGCAGCATCCCCTCCAGAATGGGAATGGCACGGAAGCTGATGAGAATATTGGGCACCATGGCATTGCGGCCCAGATTCATGTCGGACGCAATGGCATGCACGTGGCAGTCGATCATGCCCGGCATGACAGTCAACCCGCCGACGTCTATCGCATCGGCCGGCGCTGCTGCGTCCTCCGTGATGGCCGCAATGCGGCCATCACGCACCTCGATACTGCGGCCCGATTCCAGCAGCCCCGTTTCCGGGTGCAGAATCGTGCAATGCTTGAAGGACACACCCCCGATGTCTCCGGTTTCCATACCCAACCACCTCCTCGACAGTCCTGTATTGTGTTTTTGTTGTTACCTTATGTGCCAAGGATAAGAACAGCCCCGAGACCCGGCAAACCAAAAAATCTGATGCACGCATGACATTTGGGAATGGCACTTTCGACCAATGAAAAAAATATGTCCCTCCATCACCGAGCTGCAGGCTTTTGAAGCCGCCGCCCGGCATTCCAGTTTCACCAAGGCCGCCAGCGAACTGTTCGTTACCCAGGGAGCCATCAGCCGGCAGGTCGCCAACCTGGAAACTTATCTGGGCACCCCGCTGTTCATGCGCCAGAACAATCGCCTGCTACTCACCGAGGCTGGCGAATTCCTGCTGGAACAGGCGCAGGAAGCACTGCGCATTCTGGTGGACGCCAGCAACCACATCGTCTCCGGGCGCGGGCAGCGTCAATACGTCACGATCTCCGTGCCCCCCACACTGGCCACCTACCTGCTGATGCCACTGCTGGTGGACTTCTACCGTGAGCATCCATCCATACGGCTGAACTTCACCCCGCACGATCACCAGCAGAATTTCCTGGCCAACGAACATATCGACGTTGCCATACAGTTCGGCGAAGGCGCCTGGCCCGCGATGATTTCCAGCTATCTGGTCGGCAAGAAACAAGCCGTGGTGTGTTCGCCAGCCTATGCACAGGCGTGCGGGCTGCAGGATGTCTCCCGTTTCCCGGATGCCACGCTGCTGCAGCACTTCAACGTGCCGCATGCCTGGGTACAGTGGTTCCGTGAACGCAAACTGCCGGTTTCCACAGCGCATCTTGGCCCCAATTTCGGCCAGTACGACATGATCATCGCTGCGGCCAAGCTGGGCATGGGCGTGGGCCTGGTGCCGCGCTGCCTGGTCACGCAGCCCCTGCGCAGCCAGGAACTGATCGAACCCGTTCCCACACCGGAACTGGCGCGCCAGGGTTACTTCCTGTGCGTGCGCAAGGAACGCAGTAACGTGCAGGCCGTCAGCACCTTCGTCAACTGGCTGATGAGCCTGGACTTGCCTTCATACGTACATACCCAGTCCCGACCGGCCTGAAGCGGCGGGCTAGAATGACCGCATTCATGGCGCTATTCATGGCCGCATTCCCGACTCGTTTTCTTTCCCGCACGCATGACCGCAAAAAACCAGCCGTCTTCCGCCGATAGCCCGGTTGCCACCGCCCCCGCAGGCCCCACCGTTGCCCTTGCAACCGCCGCGCTGGTGGTGCTCAAGGAGCAATCCCTGTTGCTGGCCTTCAGCAACAACAAACAAGCCTGGTACCTGCCCGGCGGCAAAATAGATGCGGGAGAAAATGCGCAGCAGGCGCTGCTGCGCGAAATCGAAGAAGAACTGGACCTGGTGCTGGATACCGGGCGCTTGCAGTTTCTCTGCCATGTTTCCGCCCCCGCCTATGGCGAGGCGCCCAACGTGGTGATGGAACAGGACTGCTTTCTCTATGACGCCCGGGACGACCGCTTCATTGCCAGCCAGGAAATCGGTGATGCCCGCTATTTTTCTTTTGCCGAATACCGGCAGCAACCCGTACAGGTACCGGGCGTGCTGACCATGTTCGGCATTCTGCGCGAACGCGGGCTGCTGGCCTGAACGCCCCTGCCCGGCCCGCTGCAAACTGGTGCCGGCAAGCCGGCATTTCGATCACCGATCAGGCAACACGCCTATGTATCCGTCCCCCAGCTGCAGCACCTGGAACGGCGGGGTAACGATCTGCAGGCCATCTGCATACAGGCGGTCGATCAAGGCGGCAGCATCCAGCCGGTTCACCCCCTGCCCCCAGTCCCGCTCACGCCGCCAGGCGCCATCCTCGCCGCTTTGCGAAAACACGCTGATGCCTTCCACGGACTCATTGGCAAATACGATGGCCAGTTCGCCCGGCAAGGCTGGGTCCAGGCGGGCAAACACCACCAGGCAGCTCGGATGCCCCGCAGGCGTCAGCACACGGCAAGAACGCAGCACTTGCTCCACGTCCCAGCCTGGATAATTGCCGGCCAGGTCTTCGCGCAATGCGTGGTCTGCCGGCAGGCTGGGCAAGAGAGTCACCAGCAACTGCCGCATTTTCTCTTCGCTGCGATCGTCTTCTTCCTGATTTAACGCTTGGTCCAGACGGCCTTCCAACGGCCCGCCCGCCCCGGTCAGCCGTTCCAGCGCACGCTGGCCTGGCTTACCCCAGGAAGATTGCATTTCCGACAGCGGCACCTGTTCCGGCGGCAGAAGGCCCGCCTCGAAACGCGATACCTGCGACCAGACCGACAGCGCCTCCGGAGACAACAAGCGCGCCAGCCACAATACCGCCAGCAGCGCCATTGCCAGCGCCATGACGATATTCGCCTGGCGCACCCTTGCCATCCAGGCCTGGCGCCGCAACACTGCCCAGAAGTAGCAGATTGCGTAGCCCGCCGCCACCAGGACTGCGGTCAGGGCGCATACCCGCTGCGGCGTCAAGCCGTGCTGGTCGATACGCAGCCAGACGGCCCATACCGCCACGCCGGCAAACAGCGGCATGAGCAGTCCCAGGCCTCGCGAGGCAGCGCGCAGCAGTGGCGATGGGCTGGCATTTTCATCATCTTCGGCGATCACCGCGGAAATCAGGGTCGAGGCACCGAACACCGCGCAAACACACAATGCTGCCAGCGACAGGCCTATCGTGCCCCGGAACGGCAAAGCCACGATGAAGACCACCATGACGACGAAAAGCACCGGGGTCAGCAGGCGCAACAAACGCAGCAGCAGGACCGGAGAGACATAGCTGCCCAGCTCGGACGAAACCGCCAGGCCCAAACCGAGCAGGCAGCCCGTCACCATGACGGTTACCGGGGCATGGGTCAGTACGTCCCGCACGATGTCGATGCCGACAAAACCCAGCAGCTCGCTGCTGGCGATCAACACCACCCAGGCGATGCCCGAAAAAACGAAGGCAGCCGCCCAGGCGCAAACAATATCCCAGCTATGGGCGAACAAGAGCCGGTAGTCGCGCCAGCCGCCCGGCTGCGACAACCCTGCTGCAAGAAAGGGCACGGCAATCACGGGCAGCAGTGCCATGCCCACCCACATTTGCGGCGCCTGGAGGAACTGCTCCACTTCGGCATAGCCTCCCATGCCGATCAACACCAATACGCCACTCAGCAACGCCAGCCCCCCCGCTGCGCTCAGCGCTCGCAGCAGCGGCAACCTGGGCAGCAACGACAGGGCAGCAAAACCCAAGGTTCCCGCCGCTACCAGCAAAATTACCCAAGTGGCCTTGTCCTCGGCCTGGTTCAGCAAGGTAAACAGCCACCAGCACAACAGGCCCATAAGTACGCCAGCCGTACCTAATTGAAAACGTCTCTGATAAACGGGATTTGCCAGGCTCATACGCTGCTTGAAGATAGACATTCGAAACCGGCGCGAGCCTACGGCCAGCGCCACGACAACGGCAGTATGCCATCCTGGCACGATCTGCCCACGCACGCGGCACCGTGGTGTCGTAACACATCTGCAACGTTTGCGAGAAATTGCTGCGGGCACCAGGCTCAGGGGCAGGCCTTGCCTTCCGCCTGTTGTCCGGCGAGCGGCGAGCGCGCTTGCACTCCCACCGCCACGGGTTTCTCGATGCGCCATTCGGGTGGCGCTTCAACGATGCAGTCGCGCCCCCTGGATTTCGCGACATACAGGGTTTCATCCACCCTGGCCATCAGTTCTGCCAGCGTTTCGCCCGGCTTGTAGACCCCCACCCCAGCGCTGAAGGTATAGGGCAGTTCTGCCCCATCCACCATGCATGGCACCGTCTGGATCAGCCGCTGCATGCGCTCCAGCATCTTGACGCCCTCGGCCTGTGAGGTTTCCGGACTGATGACGATGAACTCTTCGCCCCCCATCCGCCCGAAAATATCGCTGGCCCGCAGGCTACCGCCAACCAGACCGCCGAAATGCTTGAGCACACGATCGCCTACGGCGTGGCCGCGGCTATCGTTGATGGCCTTGAAACGATCCAGGTCTATCATCGCCAGCGACAGCGGCCGGCCGGTGCGCACGGCCGTGCGCAGGGCCCGTTCCGCTTGTTGCAGGCAGGTACGCCGCATCAACGCGCCAGTCAGTTCATCGACACTGGCCATATGCTCCAGCCGGCGCACCAGCCGATCATGCACCAACATGACCATACCCGCCGCCAGGCAAGGCAGGGCCACGATTGCCAGCCCCAGGAACAGCGTGGTGGCGACCGAGGATTCCAGCACGCTGGTCTGGTGCAGCCAACCCAGCCCATAGGCCAGGCCGCGTGCCGCGTGCGCCAGGCCGCCTATCGCAGCGGCAACGCAGACAAAACGGTAGGCATAGGAAAAATGGCCGTCCGGGCGGATGCGGTAGCTGATCCACGCCACCGAAAAGTAGATATAGGCATGGAAGGCGGACACCAGGGCGATGCGGGCGTTGACGTTATCGTACTGGTAGGTCCAGTACGCCAGCCCGGCCAAGATGAGCAGCCAGGCCACGTATTCACCGCTCTTGACTGGCTTGGTTCCGGCGAATTTCCGGCACCCCTGCAGAATGATCAGCAAGCCCAGCATCAGCAACTGATTGGCCAAAAGCACCGATATCGCCTTGGGCCAGCCATAGCTTTGCGTGCAAATCAGCAGCAGGGAAAAAATGGAGAGTGAACAGCCCACGAGCCAGTCGCGCACGCCGGAAACCCGGGTGCGCAACATGGAACCCAGTACCCCGAGGCTCATCAGGGCGGAAACGATAGTGACGATAAAAATGCTGACGGGATCTGGCATGAGGCAGGCAAGATAAGCATGGCACGCGTCGGACTGGTCAACTCGCGCATTCAGGGAAATCAGACCCGCGATCGCCGGTTTGGTTTCCTTCCTGCGGGAGTCTTCCCGGCACCATATGAACACTGCCTTGCCCGAACTCGGCCCGCAGCCGGCATCGCACATCGGCAAGTGGTCATATCATCACAAATTTTTGATTATTCTAACCTTGCCTGAATTTCCCGACATAGTTGGATTTTCCCATCGGGCGCAGTCCGGTGACACCAGCCGCGCCCCAGGCACCGCTCAGGCCAGTCCTTCTTCCTTGAGGCTGAGCTGGACGGCCGGCCGTGCCGCTACCGCCGCCTGCCAGCGCTGCACGTTGGCGTAGGGCGACAGGTCGAACTTGACGATACGCGCCCAGCTCAACACCACCCAGAGATACACATCGCCAATCGTATAGGCATCACCGGCAATATAGGCTTGCCGGGCCAGCAGGCTGTCCACGTAGCCGATGCGTTTTTGCAGCTGCTGGCGGCTGGCTTCCTTGGTTTCTTCGGGCGTACCGGGCTTGAAGAACGGCGCAAACCCCTTGTGCAGTTCACTGCCAGCAAAAGACAGGGCTTCCAGCACGCGATAGCGGCTCATTTCGCCGACAGGCGGGAACAGCCCGCTCCCGGGTTTCTGGTCCGCCAGGTATTGCACCAGCGCCGCAACCTCCAGCAGCACCTGGCCATCGTCCAGCACCAACGCCGGAACGTAGCCATTCGGGTTGATGGCCAGATAGTCGTCACCGTGCTCGGTTTTCTTGGTGGACATGCTGACGCGGACCAGGTCCAGCTTGATACCCAGTTCGTTGGCAACAATATGAGGCGCCAGCGCGCAGGCGCCGGGCATATAGTAGAGTTTCATGCCGTCTATCTCCAGTTGGCAGGAAGGACATGCCGCCACCTGGCGGCGGCCAGCAGGCCATCATAACGACCGGCACCGACTTGCGCCAGCGTAGAAGGCAACGGCCATGCGCGCCGGCAGAACCCCGGCGCACCCGCACCCGATAAGACTGGCGATATCACCCTGCCCCCGGACTCAAGCCGGGTCGCGGTCCACCGCAAACGGCGCCCAGGCCTGGCGGCTGGGCATGATCTCCAGGCGATTGATATTGATGTGCGGCGGCAGCGTCGCAATATAGAAGATCTGCTCGGCGATATCTTCGGCCGACAGCGGATGCGTCCCACGGTAAAGCTTTTCCGACGCCCCCTGGTCGCCCCGGGTACGCACCAACGTGAACTCCGTTTCGGCCATGCCCGGCGCCAGGTCGGTCACGCGCACGCCGGTGGAGATCAGGTCACAGCGCAGGTTGTAGGAAAATTGCTTGACGAAGGCCTTGGACGCCCCGTAGACATGGCTGCCGGGATACGGCCATTGGCCTGCCACGGACCCCAGGTTGACGATGCTCGCCCCCGCACCGGTTTCCAGCAGTTGCGGCAGCAGGGCGTGCGTCACATTGACCAGGCCCTTGACGTTGGTATCAATCATGGTGTGCCAGTCCTCCAGCGCCACCTTCTGCGCGGGTTCCGGCGCCAGCGCCAGGCCGGCGTTGTTGACCAGCGTGGTGATCGGGCGGAACGCCTCCGGTACGGCGGCAACCATGGCGCTGACCGCCTCGGCATCGCGGACATCCAGGGCAGCGATATGCACCGGCACCTTGCCCTGCAATTCCTGCTTGAGCGCTTCCAGGCGCTCGTAACGCCGTCCTGACAGCACCAGGGCCCAGCCTGCGTCGGCGAAGCGGCGTGCCGTGGCACGGCCGAAGCCCGAGGTCGCCCCGGTAATGAAAACCACTTTTTGCTTGCTCATGTCGATATCCCGATGAATCAAATAAATAGGCACGGCACAGGACCAAGGCCGGACCTGAATGGCAGCTGCGCGTAACCAATCGCCTAGATTATCGCTTTCCGTTCCGGCCACACAAGCATGAGCATATGAATCAGCCGCCCGGGTTGAACGGCAGCCGCTTGCCTGAGCAGCGGCACCGGTCTGGCCTGCCTCGGGCAATGCAGCTTGATGCTGTCCTACAATGCCGGGGATTAACGGGCTGCGCCTGCTTGCCAGCCCTGCCCGCCCCGCTGTTTCATGAATGTTTCCCCCATGCCAGTGACCGCCGCTACACCCCCTGCCATTCCCTACGTCGAAAACATCCGTGCCGCCGGCCTGAGCATCTACGATCCTATCGCCGTCGGCGATCCCGCGTTCTGGATTCCCACCCCGGATCTGGAAAAGCTGCTGGATGACGCGCTGCGCGGCCAATCGCTGGCCGGATTGCCGCTGCGCACCCGTTCCAAGGTCGCCAAGCAATATGTCTGCACCGCCCTGGGCTATCCCCTGCCGCCATCGTTTCGCAAGGTGCAGCCGCGTTTTCCCGGTCAGCTATTCGATACTTATGTACAAAAAGCCAATAATCTTCAGGTCTGGAACGAAGAACTTTCCCCATCGCGCCGCTACGTGCTGATCCGCGTCAACGCCGCCGATTGCATCAGCCAGGTGCGCGTGGTCACGGGAGATACGCTGGCACAACTGGACACCACTGGCACATTGACCCAGAAATACCAGGCGCGCTGCCTGGTCGGCGACGAAACTGCCGAACTGGTCTCCCTGCAGGACACCACTGCCATTCAGCCCCTGACCCGGCCAGGCCTGCAGCTATCCACGGTCACGCCGGTATCCTACCCAACCGCTGGCGCCCTGCTGCCTGTCGCCGAGATATACCAGCGGCTGGCGCCACTGGTAGGCAGCAGCTTCCCCGACCTGGGCGCAGACCAGGAACGCAATCGTGGCGCCGGCCTGCACGCACTTGTTTGCCGCCAGTTGGGCTACCAGCATTACCTGGATGACGGCCAGTTTCCCGATGTGCGGCAGCAACTGCTGGAAGTCAAGCTGCAGACCAGCCCAACGATAGACCTGGGCCTGGCCTTGCCCTCCGGGCCGGACCTGCTGGATGTGCCGCAGCTCGACGGCCACCAGCCGCGCCATTGCGATGTCCGCTATGCCGTGTTCTATGCCCGTACCGACGGGCGCATGGTGACGCTGACGCATCTTATCGTCAGCACGGGGGAAGACTTTTTTACCCGCTTTACCCAATTCCAGGGCAAAGGCCTGAACAAGAAACTGCAGATTCCCTTACCGGCCGGCTTTTTTCGAGCCGACGCCGAACACGCGCCAGACCTGCTGATCTAGTTCACGTTCCATCACTTCGGCCTCGGGAGTACCGGCCAGTTCATGGATGCGCCGGGCCGCCGCCGCGATTTCCTGGCTCAGCGGCAAATCCGGGTCCGGCAAGGGGAAACGCTCGACATACTGAGTAATGAAACGGCGCCGCCCGGCATACAGCTTGTTCTGGAAGTTCTCGTCGTAGAAACGCTCGATGAACGAAGAATTGGCCACTGCGGCCGCCAGCCACAACAGGGCTTCCGCTTCGGGGGTTTCCGCCGCCAGCCAATAGCAGTCGCCATTGACGACGCTGCCTTCCAGGTCAACCCAGAAGGTTGGCGCTTCGGCAATATCGCGGAACACCAGCTTGGGCAAGGCCCAGCGCGCCGGGTCCTGCGGCACCCAGATTTCATACCAGTGGCGTCCGCCTTCCGTCACGTAGCTGCGTGCCGCCAGCGTGGCCCGATGCTGTTCCAGGTAGGCGGCGCTGCGCGGGAATTGCTCCAGGTCCAGCGCAATGCGCCGTCCTTCCAGCGAACCATGGGGATAAAGAATCTGCCGCGCCGGTGCTTCGGCACGAAAGCGCCGTGCGATATGGTGCGTGGTCAAGGGCCGCAACAGTTCGGGCAAGCCGCCCGGCACCGCCTGTTGCCAATCCTGGCGGATGAATACCTTGTCGGCACAGGTCTTGACCCCCACGCGGATCTTGCCCAGGTTGCCAAAATGCTTCCAGGTGTGGGCAGCGACCGTACGCAGCCAATCATCCCCGGCACCGGTCGCAATGCGCCAGTTGTCCTGTGGACGAATCCCGGCATCCAACTTGCCATGGGTCACGCGCAACTGGCGACCATCAGGCAGCGCCGCCAGCCCCGGTCGCGTCAGCGCCGCGATCGCATCGGGTACGCGCCGGCTTTTTTCGCCCGGCTCCCCGACTGCCTCATAGGCCGACACAAAACCGGCAGTCGCAGCGCCAGCCTCTGGTGATCCGCGCTCAAGCAGCAGTACGGCGGGCAGCACCGCAGTATCGAACAAGCGGGTATCGCCCAAGTCCCAGACATGACGAATACGGAAATGGCGCCGCAACATGGCCCGCACCACCGCGCCCGAGCGCGTGCTCATGAAGCGATTGGAGACAATCAGGCCAGCCATGCCCCCCACGTGCAACACTCGCGCAATACCCGCCACAAAGGCGTGATACATATCTACCCGGCCCTTGAGCCCAAACTGGCTGGCAAGCCAGCGCGCCTGCACGGCGCCCAGCACCTGGGTACGGATATAAGGCGGATTGGCGATCACCAGATCAAAATAGGCGCTGCCCTGCCCGGCCTGATCATCCGGCTGCGCCAGCGCATAATCCAGGAAGCTGCCATGGATCATATGCAGTGTCGCCTGCGGAAATACGGCTTCCAGGCGCTGCCGGGTCACGGCCAGGGCTGCCGCATCGGTTTCGAAGGCATGAACGTCTACATCGGTGACGCCGCGCCGCTGCAGTTCCGACAAGAGACTAAGCAACAGCTCACCCTCGCCCACGCCGGGGTCGAGCACGCGCAGGCGCCTGCCCTGTGGCAATTGCGCCAGGACTTCCACCATGCGTGCGGCGACGAAATCCGAGAGAACGCCCGGCGTATAGGTTGCGCCACCGGCTTTTTCTCCGGAAACCCGCTGATAGCGGCCGCTGGGTGCGGCATCGCCGGAAACTGCCATAAATTCTTCCGTCTTGCCTGTTGCTGACGCCTGGCGGCAAGCTCTTTGAAGGAGCCTGTGCCGGCAAGGCTTTATGATTCGCTGGGGATGCGCCAGGTACCCCGAGAGGGGCGCAGACCGCTGCTTGCCGTGCCTGCCCCTGGTTCACCAGACAGCCTGTGTCTATGCAGCCGGGCACCAGGTCCGCCAGGCAAGCCGCAGGGCGAGGACGCTACTTTACCAGACTGTCCGGGCTCCCGGCGGCCAGATCGCCGGGTGGCGGAAGCGGGCGCTTGCACACCTGTCCCGGCTGCCGGAACCGACCTGCGCCACCCTAGCTTTCGTCGTGGTTCAGGGCGGCATCGACCGGCTTGGCGCCCAGCACAGTCACCAGCGCCTGGGGGTCGATTTCCAGTAGATAACCGCGCCGGCCGCCGTTGATCAGGATACGAGGCAGTTCCAGGATGCTCTGCTGCACCCAGATCGGCATGCGTTTTCGGGTACCGAATGGCGACGTCCCTCCGACAAAATAACCCGAATGGCGCTGCGCCACTTCTGGCGCGCATGGCGCCGTTTTGCGTGCGCCGGTCTGACGCGCCAGATTCTTCGCCGACACCTCGCAATCGCCATGCATCAGCACAATCAGGGGCTGAGCCTTTTCGTCCTCGAAGACCAGTGTCTTGATGACAGAATGCGGGTCCATGCCCAGCTGCCGCGATGCCTCGGCCGTACCGCCATGCTCGACATAATCATAGACACGCTCCTCGAAGGCAACGCCATGGCGCTTGAGGAACTGTGTCGCGGGCGTTTCCGATACGTGGCGGGACTTCACTTGCTAACCTCTGGGATGATGTTGTGCGTGCAGCGTTTTCAGGCGCTCGCGGGCAACGTGAGTATAAATCTGCGTGGTGGAAATATCGGCATGCCCCAGCAGCATCTGCACCACGCGCAGGTCCGCACCGTGGTTGAGCAGGTGTGTGGCGAAGGCGTGACGCAGTACGTGCGGCGACAGCGGCGCGTGGATATCTGCCAACATGGCGTACTTGCGCACCAGCTGCCAGAACGCCTGACGCGTCATACCCGCTCCCAGGCGGGTCACGAACAAGGCATCCGTTACCTTGCCCGCCAGGATCACGCCGCGGGCCTGATCCAGGTAATCCTGCAGCCAATCCGCCGCAACCCCGCCCAGCGGCACCAGCCTGGCCTTGTCCCCCTTGCCATGGCGCACCCGCACCACGCCTTCGTTCAGGCTGACATCCAGCACCGTCAAGGACACCAGTTCCGACACCCGCAAGCCGGTGGCATAAAGGGTTTCCAGCATGGCACGGTCGCGCAAGCCCGCTGGCTGGCGCAAATCCGGTGCCGCCAGCAGGGCTTCCACCTGTCCTTCGGACAAGGTCTTGGGAAAGCGCTCGGCCTGCCGCGCACTGGGAATATTCAGGCAGGGGTCGGCGCGGACATGCCCCTGCCGCAAGGCCCAGGCATAGAAACGCCGCAAGGTTGCCAGGCGGCGGTTCGCCGTGCTCGGGCGGGTATCGGCATGGCTGGCCGCAAACCACGCCGACACGTCGGCCGCGCTGGCATCGGCCAGCGCCATGCCCCTGGTTTCCTGCAACCACGCCGACCAGCCGCGCAAATCGCGCCGGTAAGCCGCCAGCGTATTGGCCGCCAGCCCGTCTTCCAGCCACAAAGCGTCAATGAAAGGGTCTATCAGCGGCGTGTCGCCTGCTGCCTGCTTGCCTGGAGCCATCGCGCGTAAGGCCTCCGGCCCTGCTAAAAATTGAAGCGCTTGATTCTGGATCAATGGCCGTGAGCCGTCAAGAACGACAGTGGCCGCCGTTGAATTGCGCACTCGGTTGCTGCACGCGCGCACGCGCCGACAGCCTTGCCGCCCTTGCTATCCTGGAGGATATCGCTGGCATGTGCTGAATGACCTTGTTGCACAAGATCGGACAGGATGAGCCACCAGGCGGCATCGGCAACGAACCGCATACGATAGAATCCATCAGTTCCGACTTAAGCAGGGATGACTGGGGAAGCCGTGGCGCAGTTCTCTCGAACCAATTTCATTTCTTGGCCTGCCATTCTGACCAGGATCAGCCTGACCCTGGCGGTAACGCTGGCGCCCATGGCCGCCAATGCGCAAACGGCAACCCCGGCACAGCCGGGGGCCGACAGCCGCGTCAGCGAAGAGCTTGGCGCCTTCCGGCTGGACTCGCGCAGCGGGTCTTACCTGCGCACCATCAGCTATCACGGCCAGACTTATCGCCCCCTGAACGCAGTGGAATTCATTCATGTCCAGGCCCTGGGGCCCGAGATCGGCGGCCAGCCGGTATTGCTGGCAGTATCGAACGACCTCATGGGAGTGGGCACGATCCTGATTTCAGTACAGAACGACACGCCATTGGCTCGGGTGCTCAGCCCGGTCATCGACACGCGGGACCCGGACCTGGGCCTGGCGCAACCGGGCCGCAAGGATCTACTGCTGTTCATCGCAGGTTCGCGCGCGCTGGACACTTCCACAGGGCAGGTGCTGTGGTTCGAAGACCGCCTTCCCGGGCAGAATGGAACACCGTTCTCACGCCTGGTATCGGTTGCGCCGGACAACCGCAGCGCCGCTTTGCTGTTGGACAACGAAATCCGCCTCAGCGCAACGAACGACGGGGTCTACGCCCGTGTACCGTTCACCAAGGCGCTGCAAAACAAAGCCTTCCAGCCAATATGGGACGAAACCTACGTGATCGCCAGGCAACAGCGCGAAGCCGGCAAGCCGATCGACCAACGCCGCCTGTACGAGAACATGAAAGCCGAGTGGATCAACCGAAACTTCCGCTGGCAGGAAACCAAAGACGGATGGCAGTTCCGCGGGCAAGGCCTGAACGTCCTCCCGGTCCGGCAGGAGCAGTGACATGAGCTTGAGATGCTTTGCGCGCCGCGCAGGCCTGGTACCGCTGGCGTTGCCGGCACTGCTGCTGGCGGGCTGCGCCAGCCACGGCCCCAACCGCCTGGACGACATACGCAGCGAAGAAGCCAACCCCGCCGAAGCCGTATTGACACTGGAAGTGACGTTTGCCCGCGCGC
Source organism: Kerstersia gyiorum (assembly GCF_004216755.1). Taxonomy (GTDB): domain Bacteria; phylum Pseudomonadota; class Gammaproteobacteria; order Burkholderiales; family Burkholderiaceae_B; genus Kerstersia; species Kerstersia gyiorum. Next base: position 262,224 of record NZ_SGWZ01000002.1, on the reverse strand, counting down.
CAGACTACGCGCCGCAGTCCAGGCAAGGCCTGGCGCCCAACAAACACCTGGCAATCTCTGGCTATCCCAATATCGAAATTCCTTTCTATCAGAAAGGTATCGGTTTCGACCTGGGCGTGCTGGGCGATCCACGCGCCTTGCTGGCGCTGCCATATCCGTCGCCAAAAACGGATTCTTCCACAGCCAAGCTGAAGGTATTCGGCGAACGCCTGGACGAGAAACGCTACCGTTTCCTGGTGTTGCCTCGCGCCGGATGGCGCAGCCTGGACAGCTTCCAGGTCGCCTTCTCCATCAATGGCCGCAACGAGGCCATGACCTTCTCCTATAGCCTCGACACCGTCTGCGAAAGCCGTTTCGACGTCACCACGCCCACTTACGGGTTTGAAATGTCAGTGGCAGCGCACTTTGCAGGAGACAAGCCAGGCTGCCTGAAGGCCTGCGATGGCCGCCCGGGCTTTCCCGGCCAATGCGCTTTCTTCGGCGGCTTCAAGACGGTGCCAGGGCTCTAACCTTCCCTGAAAGGCAGACACCTGCGAGCCATCGTTTTTCCGTCGGCGATAGATCCCGCACCCCCTGCCGTCCGTGCGCGCCCGCGCCTTGGGCTGATCCACATCATCTGCCGCCATGCGAGCCTGCACCCCCACGCTGTCGAGTGGCCGCATGCCAACGCCCTCGCGCCTGCCCCCGAACCGCCAAACGTGACGGAAAAATACAACAACCCAATCTGATGAAACACGTATTTTTCTATGGACTTGAATAGAAAAGGCCCAGGAAAACTAAGGTTTTAGAGATTTCTCGGGATATATACCCATAAAAATAAAGACTTTCTAACATAGACATAAGAATTCTAATCATTTAAGTTCTCTCACTCTGGTGGCAAAACCACTCATTGCCGCCTATCCGCCACCCATTTCCGAATCATCCGCACAGCGTTACCCAACATGCAGCCACTTTCAGCCTCGTGCCTCGGGTTCCGCTTGCAAGCTCCGTGGATTTACTGATGCGCACGCTTCGTCCAACGCTACTGAGTAGCTTGATCGCAACGGCTCTGACCGGCACCAATCTCGCCATCGCTGCAGATAACACCGCCACAGACGACGTAAACACCAGCCAGGTCAATACCGTTCAGGAAAGCCCCGTCAGGCTGCTGACGCCTACCGTCATCACCGCGACCCGCTTCGAGCAAGACGCAGCAGGCATTCCGCCCTCGGCCACGACGACCTCGCGCGAAACCCTGGACGAGCGTTTCATCCACAATTTCCAGGATCTCGGCCAGCGCGCCGAACCGGGCATCGAAGCAGGCCGTAGCCTGCGCAACGGCAACACTCAAATCAATATTCGCGGCCTGCAGGGCGCCCGCGTTCTGACCCTTGTGGACGGCATTCGCCTGCCGGATGTTTTCGAGTTCACGGGCCGGGACAGCATCGGCCAGGACATGGTGGATTTCACTTCACTGAAATCGGTGGATATCGTGCGCGGCCCAGGGTCGACGCTATATGGTTCTTCCGCCCTCGCCGGCATCGTCGGCCTGCGTACCCTGGACCCTTCCGACGTCATCCGCCCAGGCGAATCGTTCGGTGCCCGTGGCGTGATGGACTACCGCAGCGACGATGGCAGCCGCGGCCTGAATGTCGCGCTCGCCGGCCTGTTCGACAATGACAACACGGCCTGGCTGATTCAGGCTGGCGGCCGGAAAGGTCACGAGTACGAGAACCAGGGCAAGGACGACTCCACTGGCGCATCGAGGACTAAGCCCAACCCGCAGAAAAACAGCCGCAGCAACGTGCTGGGCAAACTGCAGCACGACTTCGTCGGCGGCCACAAGCTGGGGCTGACCGGCGAATACCGCAAGACCAACTATCACTCGGATCGCCTGAATGCGCTGGGCTCCGTCATGGGCACGGCGACCCAAATCCTGTCCAGCCACACGGACGACAGCGAAAAACGCTACCGCCTGTCGATGGAGTATGACTACAAGGCTCCGGATCAGGACAAGCTCATCGACCTGGCCTCCGCCCGCGTCTATTACTCGCGCCTGGATAGCGATCAATTTGACCACCAGGTGCGCAGCAATGCTCCCAGGTATGAACGCAACGGCCAGTATCGGCAATCCTTGTATGGCCTGTCTGCCCTGGCCTCCAAGCAACTGACCGGCACCGTCAGCAATCGCATCAGCGCAGGCGGCGAGTGGTGGCAGTCACGTACCGAGGAGTTCGCGGCAGGATACCCTGAAAGCAGCACAATCAACCTGCGCACCGTTCCCAAGACCAAGATCACGCAGTTCGGCCTGTTCATGGAAGATGAAATCGGCTTCCTGCACGACCAGGTGTCACTGACGCCGGGAATCCGCTACGACCATTACGAGCAGAATCCGCTGTCGGACACGACGCTGGAACAGCAGAACGGCACTGCCGTCAAACAACGGGATTCCCGCTTCTCGCCCAAGCTGCTGGCCACCTGGTACGCAACCGATAACGTCACCCTGTTCGTGCAATACGCCCAGGGCTTCCGTGCCCCCAACCTGGTGGAGGTCAATGGCCAGTTCAGCAATACGAGCAGCCCGTACTACGGCTATACCTTGCACCCCAACCCTGACCTGAAGCCGGAAACCAGCTCCGGGTATGAACTCGGGGCACGCTGGAACAGCAGCCAGGCCAGCGCCAGCCTGACCTTCTTCGATACCCGCTACAAGAACTTCATCAATATGGAAGGCTGGCCCGACGACGCCAATCCCGCCTTCACCCACTACCAGTTCCAGAACGTGAACCGGGTGCGTATCTATGGTGCCGAAGCGCAAGGGCAATGGCAGTTCGCCCGCAACTGGGACGTCTGGGGCTCGCTGGCCTGGTCGCAAGGCCGCAATCGCGAAGACAACTCGTACCTGAACTCCATTTCGCCACTGAAAACCGTACTGGGGCTGCGCTATAGCCAGGAAAACTGGGGTGCGGAAAGCATCCTCACGCTGGCCCGCAAGCGTGACAAAGTCAAGGACGACACCACGTTCAAGGCTCCCGGCTACGGCACCCTGGACCTGATCGGCTGGGTCACGCCGCCGGAAGCCAAGGGCCTGAGACTGCAAGCCGGGGTGTTCAACCTCTTCGATAAAAAGTACTGGCGCAGCATCAACGTCCAGGACATCAGCAGCACCAGCGCCGGCCTGGATATGTATACCGAAGCGGGCCGCAATGTTCAGCTCTCGGTGAGCTACAGCTACTGATAGCACTCAGGCCAGGAGAAAACCGGAAACCTCTCGTTTCCGGTTTTTTTTTACTGGCAAGCTGCCGTCACCAGGTCACTCAGCCGTGACAAGCGTTCAGTATGTGCCAGGCCTTCAATGACACCGGCACCGAGAAATACAAAGCTCAGTTCGCGCTCGGGGTCCACCATCCACAGCGTGCTGCCACGTCCTACCGAATAAAAAGCCCCCGCACTGGCGAAACGTCCCGCAGCGCTCAAATGTTGGCCCTCTCCCCGCACCTGTCCACCCAGCAAGGAATAGTGTGCAGGCGTTTCCGCCAGGCCGTACTCCTGCCGGTAACCTTCCCACCCCATATTGCGTGCCGATCCGGTATGACTGCGGCACGCCTCGCGCAGAACCTCTGCAGACAACACGCGGACATCTCCCAGCCTGCCCTCCTGACGCATGGCCTCAGCGAAACGCAGCACATCGTCCAGCGTGCTCAGCGCTCCACCAGCCGGCAGTTCGGCTCGTTCACCGAGCACATGGTTCAGCAAGCCGGCGACAGCCTGACCTTCCAGCGTCGACATGGCAGGGGTATAGGACATGGGCACCCGGCGCGCGGCATCAGGCCGCATGCCGAAGGAGGTATCCCTCATTCCCAGTGGTTCGAACAACTGCTGCCTGGCGATATCCCGAAAGGCGCGCCCCTGGGGATCGGTCAGCACCAGCAATTGTCCCAGCACCGCATAGGCCGCCGTCGGGCTGTAGAACACCTGCGAACCCGGCGGATACAGCGGCGGCAAGGTTGCCAATGCACCGGCAAACAACGCCAGGTCACCTATCTGCGCGGGCGGCACATCCACCGGCGGCATCAGCCCGGTAGGCATGCCGGCGCAATGCGTCAACAATTGACGCACACTGATGTCCTGCTTGCCTGCGGCTCCGAACGCTGGCCACCAATCGGCCACCCTGTCGTCCAGGCCGAACCAGCCACGCTCGATCGCTTGCAGAACCAGCACGGCGGTAAAAGACTTCGACAGCGACATCAATAAATAAATGTCGTCCGTCCTGGCCGAACGGCCAGGCGCCGCCTCGCCGATGGCAGCGTGGTACAGCAGCCTGCCGCCACGCGCCACCGCCACGGAAGCACCATACATCCGGCCTGCCCGGATGTCGGTGCGGATCGCTTCGCCCAGCCGCACCAACGCCCCGGCCTCGACCTGTGCCTGCCGGCAGGCCTCCCTGTCCAGGCCATCGTCCTGCATTGCTTCATCCATGTTTGCTCCCAAGCACTTGCACCCCTTGTTACCTACCGGCGGCCCGGCGATAAATAAGGGCCCCCACGCTGCGCCTTCGGCTTGCTGCCCCCCAGGGGGGCGTTTTTGTCTTGGGGCGGCCCGGCGACAAAAAGGGCCCCCACGCCGCGCCTTCGGCTTGCTGCCCCCCGAGGGGGCGTTTTTGTCTTGGGGCGGCCCGGCGACAAAAAGGGCCCCCACGCTGCGCCTTCGGCTTGCTGCCCCCCAAGGGGGCGTTTTTGTCTTGGGGCGGCCCGGCGACAAAAAGGGCCCCCACACTGCGCCTTCGGCTTGCTGCCCCCCCAAGGGGGCGTTTTTGTCTTGGGGCGGCCCGGCGACAAAAAAGGCATACCCAGCGATAACGCTGCGTATGCCTTCATCATCGTGCCATTCTGCCGAGAACGGCGTCCAACGCGATGAATCTCCGCACGGGGCGGATGATTATTTCTGGTTGGTCATGTGCGACGGCACCACCCACTCGTCGAACTGCTCGGCCGTCAGGAAGCCCAATGCCAGTGCCGATTCACGCAGCGACAGGTTTTCCTTGTGGGCCTTCTTGGCGATCTGGGCAGCCTTGTCGTAACCGATGTGCGGGTTCAGGGCAGTGACCAGCATCAGCGAGCGGTTGACCAGTTCGGTGATGCGGTCGCGGTTGGGTTCGATACCGACCGCGCAGTGCTCACCGAAGCTCGCCATGCCGTCAGCCAGCAAACGCACCGATTGCAGGAAGTTGTGGATCACCAGCGGCTTGAAGACGTTCAGCTCGAAGTTGCCGCTGGCGCCACCGATGTTGATGGCGACGTCATTGCCCAGCACCTGCGCGCCCAGCATGGTCAGCGCTTCGCACTGGGTCGGGTTGACCTTGCCCGGCATGATCGAGGAACCCGGTTCGTTTTCCGGAATGCTGATTTCACCCAGGCCGGAACGCGGGCCGCTGGACAGCCAGCGCACGTCGTTGGCAATCTTGATCAGGCCGGCAGCCAGGGTCTTGAGCGCGCCGTGGGCAAACAGGATGCCTTCATGACCCGCCAGCGCCTGGAACTTGTTGGGCGCGGAAACGAAAGCCACCTTGGTATCGCGTGCCAGTTCGTCGGCGACGCGCTTGCTGAATTCCGGGTGGGCGTTCAGACCGGTACCGACTGCCGTGCCGCCAATGGCCAGCTCGTGCAACACGGGCAGCGTGGCGCGAATCTGGCTTTCGGCGATTTCCAGCTGGGCAACCCAGCCGGAAATTTCCTGGCCCAGCGTCAGCGGCGTGGCGTCCTGCAGGTGGGTACGGCCGATCTTGACGATATCGCGGAAGGCCTCGCTCTTGGCTTGCAGGACGGCCTTCAGCTTGGCCAGCGCCGGCAGCAGGTGGCGCTCGACCTCGACGGCGGCAGCCACGTGCATGGCGGTGGGGAACACGTCGTTGGACGACTGGCCACGGTTCACGTGGTCATTGGGGTGCACCTTGCGGGCTTCGCCGCGTTCGCCGCCCAGCAGTTCCGAAGCGCGGTTGGCCAGCACTTCGTTCATGTTCATGTTGCTTTGCGTGCCCGAACCGGTCTGCCACACGGACAGCGGGAATTCGTTGGGCCACTTGCCGGCGATGACTTCATCGGCAGCCTTGATGATGGCATCGGCCTGGCCAGCGTCGATCTGCTTCAGTTCGGCATTGACGTGAGCGGCGGCGCGCTTGACGCGGGCCAGCGCTTCAACCAGTGCAACCGGCATCTTTTCGGTGGAAATCGAGAAGAAATGCAGCGAACGCTGGGTCTGCGCGCCCCACAGGTGCTCGGCGGGCACTTCGATGGGACCGAAGGTATCTTTTTCGATGCGGGTGCTCATTTGATTGCTTGACTCCACTGGATACGGCCAGGCATCAATTCCGGGCCGATTTCATTGAGAATGAGAATGGAACGACTGATGAACTAAACGCCCGCTAGGATAGCAGAACCGGACAGCCCATATCACCGGAACGCCATTCCAACCACCGATTCCGGCACGACGCCTGCCGCCGTCCATCCTGCCTGCGCGCTCTTTCCCCTCTTTCCCGCCCCTTCCCGCCACGCAAGCCGGGCGCGCGCCTCGTTCTCGTCCCTATAATGGCCGCCTTGCCCGCATCACCTCCGGAGCCGACATGCCCCCGCCTGCCCAGCACACGCTGTATCTGCCTGACGAAACTGCCTCCGAAGCCCTGGCGCGCCGCCTGGCGCCGCTGGTATGCGACCGTCCCGATGCATCCGCAGCGCCCGGCCCGGGCGCGGGCGGCCGGATCCACCTGCGCGGCGACCTGGGGGCCGGAAAAACCAGCTTTGCCCGCGCACTGTTGCGCGCATGCGGCATAAGCGGCCGAATCAAGAGCCCAAGCTACGCGTTGCTTGAATCTTATAAAGTTTTTAACTTATACTTGTATCATCTTGATTTTTATAGATTTAGCGAATCCAGGGAATGGCTGGACGCCGGATTCAGGGAAATCCTGCGTGAAGATGCCCTTGTTTTGATCGAATGGCCAGAACGTGCCGGCGATCTCCTGAGCCCGCCAGATCTAGAAATTTCGCTGGAATACCTGGACGATGGACGCCGCGCGGATCTGTCGGCCCATACCGAAAGAGGGCTTAAATGGCTGAACGCAATCCTCTCACCCGGCCCCTGATACCGGCAGACGCGACGCGTCGCCGCTTGCTTGGCAGCGCCATGACGCTGCTGCTCGTTCCCGTGATCCCGCGCACCGCCCGCGCGGCCAGCATTCTGGCCGTCCGTACGTGGCCCGCGGATGACTACACCCGCATCACGCTGGAACTCGACAGCGCCCTGAAGGCCGAGCACTTCACGCTGGAAAATCCCCACCGACTCGTCGTCGACATCGAAGGGCTGACCCTAGACCAGGCGCTCAACGAACTGGTTTCCAAGATCAAGCCTGACGATCCCTACATCGCCAGCGCTCGAGTGGCCCAGAACCGCCCGGAAATCGTGCGTATCGTCTTCGACCTGAAGCAGGCCATCGCGCCTCAGGTCTTCACGCTCAAGCCGGTCGCCGAATACCAGTATCGCCTGGTACTCGATCTGTATCCGAAGGTCGCGCAGGACCCCTTGCTGGCCATGATGAACAGCAAGAACCTGCCCGCCGAGGAAGACCCGCTGGCCCGGATTCTCGAAGACCTCTCGAACCGCCCTGGCGGCACGCCGGCGCAGCAACCGCAACCTGCCGCTCCTCAGACCGGTGGCCAGATTGCCACGGCCCCGTCGCGCTCCGAACCCGCCGCACCGGCAGGCGGGCGCGCCCCGGCGGTCCATACCTCGAACCGCCGCCGGCCGCTGACGATCGCGCTCGACCCTGGGCATGGCGGTGAAGACCCCGGCGCAACCGGCCCTGGCGGCACACGGGAAAAGGACGTCGTGCTCAGTATTGCCCACATGCTGAAGCGACGGATCGACTCCACGCCCGGCATGCGCGCCTTCATGACCCGCGATGCGGATTTCTTCGTGCCGCTGCATGTACGCGTACAGAAGGCTCGCCGCGCCCGCGCCGATCTGTTCATCTCCATACACGCTGATGCCTGGACCCGGCCAACCGCACGCGGAACGTCCGTATTTGCCCTGTCGGAACGCGGCGCCAGCAGTACCATGGCGCGTCTGCTGGCCAACAAGGAAAATGCCGCCGACCTGATTGGCGGGGTCAACCTTGGCAGCCAGGACGCCAACGTCGCCAAGGTTCTGCTTGAACTCTCCACGACCGCGCAGATCAACGATTCGCTGCGCTTTGGCAGCACGCTGCTGCGCGAACTGGAAAAGATCAACACGCTGCACAAGAAGAACGTGGAACAAGCCGGCTTTGCCGTGCTGAAGGCCCCGGACATTCCTTCCGTGCTCGTGGAAACCGCGTTCATCAGCAACCCGGGCGAAGAACGCCTGCTGCGTACCGCTGCCCACCAGCAGAAGATCGCGGCCGCCATTCATACCGGTATCCAGGGCTTCTACGCCGCCAACCCGCACATTGCAGCGCTGGATCGCGAAATCAGTTAAAAATGCGTTCATGCAAGAACGCAGAATCATCCATGCCCTGCCCGATCTGCTCATCAGCCAGATCGCGGCAGGCGAGGTCATTGAACGACCCGCCTCCGTCCTCAAGGAACTGCTGGAAAACGCCATAGATGCGGGCGCCAGCGCCATTACAGTGCGCCTGGACGGCGGCGGCATACGCCGTATCGCCGTGACCGACGACGGCTGTGGCATCCCTCCCGAAGAATTGCCGCTGGCCCTCACGCGTCACGCCACCAGCAAGATAGGCTCGCTGGCCGACCTGGAATCCGTGGCATCCATGGGCTTTCGCGGGGAAGCTCTCGCATCCATCGCGTCCGTGGCCTACCTGACGTTGACCTCCCGGACCGCCCAGGCCAGCCACGCCTACCAGATCCAGGGCCTGCAAGGCCAGGCCGAACCCGCAGCCGGCCCTGGCGGCACGACTGTCGACGTGCGCCAGCTGTTCGACAACGTGCCCGCCAGGCGGAAATTCCTGCGCAGCGAACAGACCGAATTCGGCCATTGCGTCGATGCCTTCGAACGCATTGCCCTGGCGCACCCGCATATTGCCTTCCAGTTGTTCCACAATGACCGCGCCGTACGCCAATGGCCCCAGACCGATCCCCTGCAACGCATCCGCGACGTGCTGGGTGAGGAATTCGCCCGCCAGGGGCTCGCATTGCATGCGGACATCGGGGCAGCCGCCCTGTCGGGCATTGTCCTGGAACCCACTGCCTCACGTGCTCGCGCAGACCGCCAGTATTTGTACGTAAACGGCCGTTTCGTGCGCGATCGCACCGTTTCCCACGCCATACGCAGTGCGTACGCCGATGTTCTGCATGGAGATCGGCAACCTGCATACGTGTTGTTCCTGACTGTTGATCCCACCAGCGTGGACGTCAATGTGCATCCGGCCAAGAGCGAAATCCGTTTTCGCGACAGCGGTGCGGTGTACCGTTTCGTCATGCAGCAGGTCAGCCAGGCCCTGGCCCACGGCGCCGGACAACTGGGCAACACCACCGCCACCGAGCCGTCTCACAGCGTCGAGCCGAACGTCCAGCCGTCCGTGATGCCCGCCATGCCCGGGCAAGCTGACATCCCCCCTGGCGCGGCAGCTCCCGACAGTACGCAACACCCCGCGCCGGCCCAATATACCCAGCAATCGCCGCTGTACCTGGCCGAACCGCAGCGACGCTATGAGGCCGGCTCATTCGACTGGCAACGACATTACCGCCCCCTGGAAGCCGACGCGCCCAGCAACACCACGGCAGCCCCCGCCACGGGCGTTGGAACATCAGCCCACACGCCCTTCGCTCCGGCCATGGCTGGCGCCACGCCTGCCAGCCTGCCCGCCTTCGCACCCGCCACTGCGGCACAGGCCGACCCGGCCTCTCAGCCACTGCCTGCGACCGGCGACGACCTGCCGCTGGGCATGGCACTGGCGCAACTGCATGGCATCTATATCCTGGCGGAGAACCGCCACGGGCTGATCCTGGTGGACATGCACGCCGCGCATGAACGCATCGTCTATGAACACCTGAAAAATGCCATAGACCAGAATGGCCTGCCGCGCCAGGATCTCCTGGTACCGGTGGTCTTCAGTGCGCCGGAAAAAGACGTGGCGCTGCTGGAAGAATATGATGCCCTGCTGACAGAATTCGGCTTCGAGATGCGGCCGGCCGGCCCCAGCGCCGTCACCGTGCGCAGCGTGCCCGCGCCGCTTGCCGATGGCGATATCGAATCCCTCGCCCGTGCCGTACTTGCCGACCTCGCCAGCGTCGGCATGTCGCGCCACCTGACGGAAAAACGCAACGAACTGCTCTCCACCATGGCCTGCCACGGCTCCGTGCGCGCCAACCGCAAGCTGACCCGCGAGGAAATGAATGCGCTGCTGCGGGACATGGAAGCCACGGAACGCGCCGGCCAATGCAACCATGGCCGCCCGACCTGGGTGCAGTGGAACCTGCCAGAACTGGACCGCCTGTTCCTGCGCGGGCAATAACGCAATTTCATGAACGCACCTTCCCTTCCCATTCTTTGCCTGGCCGGCCCCACCGCCGCCGGGAAAAGCGCCGCCACGCTGGCCCTGGCACAGCGCTGGCCGCTGGAAATCATCAATGTCGATTCCGCCACCATCTATCGCGGCATGGATATCGGCACGGCCAAGCCGAATGTCGCAGAGCGCCAACAAGTGCCCCAGCACATGCTGGATATCCTTGATCCTGCTGACAGCTACTCTGCCGCCGCCTTCCGCAATGATGCCCTGGCCCTGATCAACGCCATTCTGCAGCGCGGCCGCCTGCCCCTGCTGGCCGGCGGCACCATGATGTATTACAAGGCCTTGCGCGAAGGCCTGGATGATCTACCCGAAGCCGACCCCGGCCTGCGCGCGGAACTGGAAGCACGCGCAGCCGCCAGCGGCTGGCCTGCGCTGCACGCCGAACTGGCGCGCCTGGACCCGGTAACGGCTGCTCGCCTGGCACCGAACGACAGCCAGCGCATCCAGCGCGCACTGGAAGTCTGCCTGCTGAGCGGACAGCCCATGTCTGCGCTGCTGGGACGCAAAGACGATGGCAACGGATCGGCGGGACAGGCCGCGCGCCCCTACACCTTCCATACCATCAGCCTGGAACCTTCCGACCGCCTGGCCCTGCACCAGCGAATCGCCCTGCGTTTCGACCAGATGCTGGAACAGGGTTTTGCCGAAGAAGTCCGCCAGTTGCACCAACGTGGCGATCTGCACCCCGGCCTGCCGTCGGTACGCTGTGTCGGCTATCGCCAGATGTGGTCCTGGCTGGACGGCGAGATTGCCCTGCCGCTGGCGCGCGAGCAGGCCATTGCCGCCACCCGCCAGCTGGCCAAGCGGCAAATCACCTGGCTGCGGGCCCAGCCGGAACGACAGGCTGTCGACTGCCTGACCAGAGATGCCCAGGCCCAGGCGGTGGACGCTGCGGCGCCGTGGCTGGATGCCCTGGCCCGCGCTTACCGCCCCTGAGGCCGGCCCTTCCCCGCCAGGCAGCACCCGCCGCAAACGGCGAATTCAGCCAGGCTACTGGCCGTGTTCGCCCGCACCGCCCGGCACACCATCGACCCTGCTGGACGCAACGGCCACTGGCGTGCTGACAGGCCGGGCCAGCGACACCGTCGTATCGTCCGGCAAAATGACACGCGCCCGGCCTTCGTTCTTGGCACGGTACATGCGCTGATCGGCCAGTTCGATCAGTGTGGGCCAATCCAGGACTTCGTCATGCATGCGCTCGGCCACGCCGACGGAGGCCATGATGGCGGTACCGTCCTCGGTTCGCCCCAGGCCACCCTGGCGCAGGCGCTCGATGAAGTAAGGCAGCTGCGACACCGACATGTTCGGCAGGATGATCACGAACTCTTCCCCACCCCAGCGCACCAAGACATCGCTACTGCGCAGATAGCCGCGCAGACTGCGCACCAGGCTGCACAAGGCGCGGTCGCCGGCATCGTGCCCGAAACGGTCATTGATAGCCTTGAAGTGGTCGATATCTATGAAAGCCAGTGCCAACGGCGTCTCGGAATTGGCCGATTGCATGAACAGGCGTTCCAGGCTTTCCACCCCTGAGCGGCGCGTCAGCGCATCCGTCAGCGGATCGGTATTGGCCCGGTGAACCAGGCTCTTCATGTAATGCAACTGACTCATGCTGGAAAACATGGCAATGCCTGTCATCAGCGCCATGAACCAGAGTGTCGCACCATGCTGGGCCCAGGAAAGCTGCTGGGCATCGCCCATGGTCATACCCATGAGCGCCGTGACCAGCGCGGGCAGCGCAAACAGCAGGACTTCCAGCGCAGACAACGGAAATATCGCCAGGCCGCCCAACACCACAGTCGGCATCAACGCATAGATCTGCATCATCAGAAACTGCGCATCGGTCAGCTCCAGGCCGCCGGTCAGGCGCAGGGCCGCCAGGTAGAACAGGCAGGGCACCACCAACATGCAGGCCAGCATGCCCAGGGCGCGCTTGTATGGATGGCTGCCTGTCAGTGGGCGCGGCTTGGCCATCTGGAAGAAGACGACACCGGCAGCCAGACGCAACACCAGCAGCGCCAGCGCCTGCGGCCAGGGAAAGACCACCAGGTCGATCACGCCGCACAAAGGCACCAGCACGAAAAAAAGGACGGAGAGCAACTGAATGCGCGCCGCAATCACAGAGGCCGCATGCCTCCGTATCGACAGCGGCAGCCCCAGGGGAGACGCCAGCGACATGAGCTGGCCCGCCGTTGGCTGGGTCGGCGCAACAATGTTATCCGTAACGTAGCGCCAGAATCGACGAATTCGCAACATAGCAGCTGTATGTGAATCCGGCCCGCCGGCAGCGCCCGCGCCAGCAGCGCGTCAGCCCAAACCGGACCAGAAGGCAGGGCCGTCCGCGAACAGCGGGCCGCCCTGCACTTCTGCCCAGGCAGGAAAGATCAGAGGACGACGGTACCCGGCGCACCCTCGGCACGCGGAACGATCTCGCCGATGCGGAAGACCTGTTCGCCATTCGCAGCCAGCGTGCCAGTCACCGTTTCCGCCTGATCGGCGGCGACCACGATCACCATGCCGATGCCGCAGTTGAAAACACGGTGCATTTCCTGGTGATCCACGCCGCCCTCGCGTTGCAGCCAATCGAACAGCGCCGGACGCTGCCAGGCGTCCGCATGCAGGCGGGCCTGCCATTGCGGCTGCAGGATACGCGGCACGTTTTCAAGCAGGCCACCGCCAGTAATGTGAGCCAGGCCCTTGATGGACTCGCCATGCGCTTCGAGGGCCGCCAGCACCGACTTCACGTAGAGGCGCGTCGGCGCCATCACGGCATCGCCGAAGGGCTTGCCATGGAAATCGTCTTCGGGGCGGGCACCGGCGCGTTCGATGATCTTGCGGACCAGCGAATAGCCGTTGGAATGCGCGCCGCTGGACGCCAGGCCCAGCACGACATCGCCCGAGGTGATGGACTTGCCGTCGATGATCTTGGATTTCTCGACAGCGCCGACGGCAAAGCCGGCCAGATCGTATTCGCCGTCGGGGTACATGCCCGGCATTTCCGCCGTTTCGCCACCGATCAGCGCGCAGCCGGACTCCTCGCAGCCCTTGGCGATGCCGCCGACCACGGCAGCCGCCGTGTCCACGGACAACTTGCCGCAGGCGAAATAGTCAAGAAAGAACAACGGTTCGGCGCCTTGCACCAGGATATCGTTGACGCTCATGGCCACGAGGTCGATGCCTACCGTATCATGGCGGTTCCATTCAAAAGCCAGGCGCAGCTTGGTGCCTACGCCATCGGTTCCCGAAACGAGCACTGGCTCGCGATACTTGCCGGGAACCTGGAACAGGGCGCCGAAGCCCCCTATGCCTCCCAACACGCCAGCGCGCATGGTGCGCGCTGCCAAGGGTTTGATGCGATCAACCAGCGCATCTCCGGCGTCGATATCGACGCCTGCGTCGCGATAGGTCAGGGAGGACTTGTTTGTCTGGGCCATGGAAAAAACCGTCGAATATGTAAAAATCGCAGCGTTTCGCTGAATAAGAAGTTGATTTTACGATGAACCGCCACTTGCGCCGCGCAATGACCCTGAATTCCGTCAAGAAAGGATCGCTGGCATGAGCCGTCAGCTCCTGCTGGACGTGCTGCCGGCGCCTGCTCCGTCCCTGGAAAACTATATTCCCGGGCCAAATATCGAGGCGCTGCAGGCCGCCAACGACCTTGCCCCGGGCCGTGCCCTGTACCTGTGGGGCGCGGACGGTTCGGGGCGCAGCCACCTGCTGCGCGGCCTGACGTCCCTGCCGGGACTACGCCATTATTTTCCTGCCGCCGGTTCGACCGATATCCTGCGCCAGCTTGCCGACAGCGACGGCAGGCACGCAGACCTGATCGCCATCGACGACGTGCAGCAACTCGACGAGGCTGCGCAGGCTGTCGTATTCGCCCTGTACAATCGCTGGCGCGAATCCGCCGCGTCCCCGCATGCATTCTCGCTGGTACTCGCGGGTGACCGTGCGCCGCTGTCCATGCCGTTACGCGAAGATTTGCGTACCCGCCTGGGCTGGGATCTGGTCTTTCGCCTGGAACCGCTTTCCGACGCCGACAAGCTTGCCGCCCTGCAATTGCAGGCGGAAAGCCGCGGCGTCAACCTGACACCGGAAGTGCTCAACTGGATACTGACGCACCTCGAGCGCGACATGCGGAAACTCTCCCGCCTGATTGACGAGCTTGATCGCTACTCACTGTCTGCACGCCGGCCCATCACCATTCCATTGCTGCGGACCATGCTCGCAGACCCGAACACCAACCGACAATGAAGCCCAACTCACCGACACGCCTTGCCCTGTTCGACCTGGACCACACCCTGCTGCCGCTCGACAGCGACTACCAATGGGCCGAATTCCTGGCACGCACCGGGCGCGCCGGCGATCCCGAGATCGCCCGCCAGCGCAACGAGGACCTGATGGTGCGCTACAACGAGGGCAACCTGACGGCCGAGCAATCGGCCGAATTCATGCTGGGACTGCTGTCCCCGCACAACCCCACCGACCTGGCCCGCTGGCATGAAGACTTCATGCGCGAAATGATCTGGCCCGCGATCCAGCCCAATGCGCTGGCGCTGGTGCGCGGCCACCTGGAAGCCGGCGACCTGGTTGCTATCGTCACCGCCACCAACAGCTTCGTGACCGCCCCCATCGCCCGCGCCCTGGGCGTGCAGCACCTGGTGGCGACCGAAGCCGAATACATCGGCGGACGCTATACCGGCCGCATCCTCGGCACCCCGAGCTTCCGCGAAGGCAAGATCACCCGTGTCCAGCAATGGCTGGCCACGCTCGGCCAAAGCCTGGCAGACTATCCGGAAACCTGGTTCTACAGCGACTCGATGAACGACCTGCCGCTGCTGGAAGTTGTTTCTCATCCTGTCGCCGCCAACCCCAGCGACGAACTGCGCCGTATCGCCACCGATCGCAAGTGGCGCATCATCGACCTGTTCTCGCAATTGGCGGACCAGAAATCCTGATAAACGCATGATCACAGAAACCATCAAACGCTTCGTGAGCCGGCTGCGCCGCCCAACCGGGCCAGCCCGCATCCCGGTGGAACGACACGGCATAGACCCGCGCCACGTCTCGCGCAACGCCGTCAAGGTCTGCGAAACGCTGCGCCATCAAGGCTATGACGCCTATATCGTGGGTGGTGCCGTCCGCGACCTGATCCTCGGGCTGGAGCCCAAGGATTTCGATGTGGCTACCAACGCCACGCCCGAGCAGATCCGCCCGCTGTTCCGCCGCGCCCGCATCATCGGCCGCCGGTTCCAGCTGGTCCACGTCGTCTTCGGCCGCGAAATCATCGAAACCTCGACCTTCCGCGCGCCGTCCAGCGGCGAACAGGAAACCGACGAGCACGGCCGCATCCTGCGCGACAACGTGTTCGGCAACCAGGAACAGGATGCCGTGCGGCGCGACTTCACCATGAACGCGCTGTACTACGACCCGCTGACGCAGACCGTCATCGACTACCACAATGGTGTCGAAGACCTGAAGCAGCGCGTCATCCGCATGATCGGCGACCCGGCCACGCGCTACCGCGAAGACCCCGTGCGCATGCTGCGCGCAGTGCGCTTCGCCGCCAAGATCAGCGGCAGGATAGACGACGCCACCCAGGCGCCGATCTCCGGCCTGGCCGCACTGATCGAGAACGTCCCGGCATCGCGACTGTTCGACGAAATGCTCAAACTGCTGACCTGCGGCCACGCCATGGACTGCCTGCAGCAACTGCGCAGCGCCGGCCTGCACAAGGGTTTGCTGCCGCTGCTGGACGTGGTGCTGGAACAGCCCGACGGCAAGCGCTTCGTGACCCTGGCGCTGGAACGCACCGACGCTCGGGTACGCACCGGCAAGACCGTCAGCCCCAGTTTCCTCTTTGCCGCCCTGCTGTGGCAGCAGGTGGCTTCGCGCTGGCATGAACTGGAAACGCGCGGCGAACATCGCATTCCAGCGCTGGTCCAGGCCGCGGATTCCGTCCTGGAAGAGCAAACCGGCAAGCTGGCCATCCAGCGTCGCTTCACGGCCGACATGCGCGACATCTGGTTCATGCAGCCGCGCCTGGTACGCCGTCCGGGCCGCGCCGTCTGGCGCCTGGTCGAACAACCCCGCTTCCGCGCTGCCTGCGACTTCCTGCAACTGCGCGCTGCGGCCGGCGAGATCGACAGCGTAGACGCACAATGGTGGATGGACCTGGCCAACGCCGATGACAGCCTGCGTGCGGAAATGATAGACGGCCTCGCGCAACTGCCGCGCGATACCGACGGCGATGCTCCAGCCGCGCGCAAGCCGCGCCGGCGCCGCCGCCGTCCCAGCAATGCCCGCCCTTCCAGCAATCCACCCGATAACGCCGCCTAGGCCGAGATCGCATGGATACCTTGCATTGTGCCTATGTCGGCCTGGGCGCCAACCTGGGGGATGCCCAGGCAACCCTGCGCCTGACGCTGGCGGAGCTGGCAGCCCATCCCGATATCGCCGCACTGGAAGTTTCGCCGTTCTACCGCACTGCCCCAGTCGATGCCGGCGGCCCGGACTTCGTCAATGCCGCCGTCCGCCTGCACACCCGGCTGGCGCCGCTGGCATTGCTGGATGTTCTGCAGGCGCTGGAAAATAAGCACGGCCGCGAACGGCCCTATCGCAATGCGCCCCGCACGCTGGACCTGGACATATTGCTGTATGACAACCAGCCGCTGTCCCATCCACGCCTGACGCTGCCGCACCCGCGCATGCACCAGCGCGCTTTCGCGCTCACGCCCTTGCTGGACGTGTTCCTGGCGGATGCGTCCTCTACCGCCGTTCCCGGCGCGGTTTCCCTGGCGGCCCTGCAGGCCTGGCGGGATGCCTGTGGCGACCAGCGGATCGAGCGTGTTGCCACGGATGCAGCACCGCCGGCAAACGAGCCGGATACGGCCTCATGAGCGGACGCATGCGTGGGATATCAGCCCTGAGCCTGCGCCAGCCCGCAGCAAACCGCCACAACAGTTAAAATCAACGATTACCGCGCCGCGCCAACGGGGCTGGCGGCGCCTCTGTCCGACCTTCATTACACATGCTCACTTTCCAGCAAATCATCCTCAGGCTCCAGGAATACTGGGACAAACAAGGCTGCGCGCTGCTGCAGCCGTACGACATGGAAGTCGGCGCAGGCACCTCGCACACCGCGACCTTCCTGCGCGCCATCGGCCCGGAGCCCTGGCGCGCTGCCTATGTGCAGCCTTCGCGCCGGCCCAAGGATGGCCGCTATGGCGAAAACCCCAACCGCCTGCAGCATTACTACCAGTACCAAGTCGTGCTCAAGCCCGCGCCACCCGATATCCTCGACCTGTATATCGGTTCTCTCAAGACGCTGGGCATCGACCCAACCGTGCATGACATCCGCTTCGTCGAAGACGACTGGGAAAACCCCACGCTGGGCGCCTGGGGCCTGGGCTGGGAAGTCTGGCTCAACGGCATGGAAGTCACCCAGTTCACCTACTTCCAGCAAGTAGGCGGCATCGACTGCACGCCGGCCACCGGTGAAATCACCTACGGCCTGGAACGCCTGGCCATGTACCTGCAAGGCGTGGAAAGCGTCTATGACCTGGTCTGGACCGAAGGCGGCGCCGGCGGCGGCCGCGTGCTCTACCGTGACGTCTTCCACCAGAATGAAGTGGAGCAATCCACCTACAACTTCGAACACGCCAGCACCGACATGCTGTTCGCGCATTTCAACGACTACGAAAACGAGGCCAAGCGCATGATCGCCGTGCCCCTGGCGCTGCCCGCCTACGAAAACGTGCTGAAGGCGGCGCACACTTTCAACATGCTCGACGCCCGTGGCGCCATCAGCGTGACCGAACGCGCCGCCTATATCGGCCGCATCCGCAACCTGTCGCGCAGCGTGGCCCAGGCCTACTACGAATCCCGCGAAAAGCTCGGCTTCCCGATGCTGGCCAACAAGGAGGTGCAGGCATGAGCCAGGCCAATACCGCACCGCTGCTGGTCGAACTCTTCACCGAGGAACTACCACCCAAGGCCTTGCGCCGACTGGGCATTGCCTTTGCCGAGCGTCTCGAAGCCGAACTCCGGCAAGCCGGCCTGGTCGCCGGCGACGCGGCCGCCACGCCCTATGCCACGCCCCGCCGCCTGGGTGCGTTCCTGCCCGCCGTGCTGGCGCAAGCGCCCGACCGCGAGTTTTCCGAAAAACTGATGCCGGTGAAAATCGGCCTGGACGCCAATGGCGCCGCGACCCCGGCGCTGCTGAAAAAGCTGGCGGCCAAGGGCCTGGAACACCTGGACGTCGCCGCCCTGGCGCGTGAATCCGACGGCAAGCAGGAATACCTGGTTGCCAATGGCAAGGCAGCCGGTGCCGCGCTCGCCCATGGCCTGCAGCAGGCGCTGGATGCCGCGCTGACGCACCTGCCGATTCCCAAGGTCATGCGTTACCAGTTGGCCGATGGAGTCACTTCCGTCAAGTTCGTCCGTCCGGCCCATGGCCTGGTAGCCCTGCATGGCAGCGACATCGTGCCGGTACAGGCGCTGGGCCTGCAAGCTGGCCGCCAATTGCACGGCCATCGTTTCCTGGCACCTGAACCTTTCGATCTGCCTGCTGCGGGCGATTATGTTGCGCTGATGGCGGAAAACGGCAAGGTGCTGGTGTCCTTCGATGAACGCCGCGCCCTGATCGACGGCCAGCTGCGGGATCAGGCGGCACGCCTGAATGCCTCGCTGGGCGACGAGGACCCCGAAGTGGCCGCGCTGCTAGAGGAAGTCACTGCGCTGGTGGAGTATCCGGTGGTTTATGTCGGTGAATTCGAGGAACGCTTCCTGGCCGTACCGCAGGAATGCCTGATCCTCACCATGCGCCTGAACCAGAAATACTTCCCGCTCTTCCACCCCGAAAGCGGCAAGCTGACGCACCGCTTCCTGATTGTCAGCAACATGCTGACGCAGGACCCGCGCCACATCGTCGAAGGCAACCAGCGCGTAGTGCGGCCGCGCCTGGCAGACGCCGAGTTCTTCTTCCAGACCGACCGCAAGACGCCGCTGGCCGCGCGCGTTCCGCAACTGGAAAGTATCGTCTATCACAACAAGCTGGGCACCCAGCTTGAACGCGTCGAGCGCGTGCGGACGCTGTCCCGCTGGCTGGCCGAAACCCTGGGTGCACCGGTGGCAGACGCCGACCGCGCCGCCCTGCTCGCCAAGGCCGACCTCACCACCAACATGGTGGGCGAATTCCCGGAACTGCAAGGCGTGATGGGCGCCTACTATGCCGAAGGCGACGGCGAACCGGCCACCGTGGCGCGTGCACTGCGCGAACAGTACCGCATCCGCCTGGAACAGCCGGTATCGGCAGACAATGTTGCCGCTGCCATCCTGTTCATCGCGGATCGGGTCGAAACCCTGGTCGGCATCTGGGGCATAGGCCTGGCACCAACCGGCGAACGCGACCCCTTCGGTCTGCGCCGCGCCGCACAAGGCCTGATCAGCGCCTTCGAACAACTGACTGCCGGTGGCTGGCTGTCGGTGCGCGAAAGCGGCGCGCTGACCCTGGGCGCCCTGCTGCGCCAGAGTCTGGAAAGTTTCCCGGCCGACCGTATTCCGGCCAGCGTGCTGCCCGAGATCGAAACCTTCGTCTACGAGCGCCTGCGCAACCAGCTCACCCAGGAACATGACCGCAGTGTCGTGGATGCCGTCCTGGCGACGCATCCGCCCCTGCACCAGGTCGGCGCCCGGGTTGCCGCCGTTGCCCAGTTCACGCAACTGCCGGAAGCCGCCAGCCTGGCTGCCGCCAACAAGCGCATCGGCAACCTGCTGAAGAAGGCAGAACGCGCCGACACGCCGCTGAACCCGGCGCTGCTGACCGAACCTGCCGAACAGGCGCTGGCCAGCACCATCGACGCCCTTTCGGATCCGGTGGCCAAGCAGTTCGCCGCGGGTGACTTCGCCGCTGCGCTGAGCACGCTGGCCCAGGCCCGTGCTGCCGTCGATACTTTCTTCAACGACATCATGGTCATGGCCGATGATCCTGCCGTGCGCGCCAACCGGCTCGCGCTGCTGGCGCGTCTGCACAATCTCATGAACCAGGTGGCCGACCTTTCCCGGCTGGCACAGTGAAACTGATCATCCTCGACCGCGACGGCGTCATCAACCAGGACAGCAAGGCCTTCGTCAAATCGCCAGACGAATGGCTGCCGCTGCCCGGCAGCCTCGAAGCCATGGCGCGCCTGTCGCAATCAGGCTGGCGCATCGCCATCGCAACCAACCAGTCCGGGCTGGCACGCGGCCTGTTCGACATGGAAACCCTCAACGCCATGCACGCCAAGATGCGGCGTGCCCTGGCAGCGCTGGGCGGCTCGGTGGATGCCATTTTCGTCTGCCCCCACGGTCCCGAAGACGGCTGCCGCTGCCGCAAGCCCGCACCGGGCCTGCTGCAGGATATCGGCCGCCGCTTCGACATCCCGCTGGCAGGCGTGCCGGTCGTCGGTGATTCCTTGCGCGACCTGCAGGCCGCTGCGGCAGTGGACGCCCAGCCCTGGCTGGCACGCACCGGCAACGGCGCTGCCACCGCCGGTGGCAGCAACCTGCTGCCACCGGGAACCCGCATTGGCGATAATCTGGCTGCTATCGTCGATACCTTGCTTGCCGAACAAGACACTCCATGATCTGGCTACGCTCCTTGATCTATGCAGTCTTCCTGACTGTCACTGTTATTCCCTATGCCTTTGCCTGCCTGCTCTGGTCGCCGCTCCCGCGTGGATTGCGCTACCGCCTGACGGTCGGTTGGGCGAGCCTGGCGCTCTGGGGTGCGCGTGCCATCTGCGGCATCCGCTGGCAAATCCAGGGCCAGGAAAACCTGCCTGACGGCCCGGCAGTGATTCTTTCCAAGCATCAGTCCGCCTGGGAAACCCTGTTCTTTCCGTCCAAGATGCCGCGGCAGGTTTGCTACGTCTACAAGAAAGAACTGCATTTCGTTCCTTTCTTCGGCTGGGGCCTGGCACTGCTGCGCATGATTCCCATCGACCGCAAGCAAGGCCAGGACGCCTTCAGCCAGGTGCTGAGCGTGGGCCGCGAACGCCTGGCCGAAGGCCGCTGGCCGCTGCTGTTCCCGGAAGGTACGCGCGTGCCGCCGGGCCAGCG
The DNA here is from genome assembly GCF_004216755.1 of Kerstersia gyiorum. Taxonomy (GTDB): domain Bacteria; phylum Pseudomonadota; class Gammaproteobacteria; order Burkholderiales; family Burkholderiaceae_B; genus Kerstersia; species Kerstersia gyiorum. The sequence continues at coordinate 240,584 of NZ_SGWZ01000002.1, read as the reverse complement.
CCGCCGCTACAAGATGGGCGGCGCCAGGCTGGCCGTGGAAGCCGGCGTCCCGGTGATTCCGGTCGCACTCAATGCCGGCGAATGCTGGCCGCGCAATTCGTTTCTCAAGTCTCCCGGACTGGTGACGGTATCCATCGGGCCCGTCATTGAATCCACAGGCCTGGACAGCGCCGAACTCAACGCCCGTGTCGAGGCCTGGATCGAAGCGGAAATGCGCCGCATCAGTCCGCAGCGTTACCCTGGCTCATCCCAGGCCGCGTGAAATACACTCCTGGTCATGCCTCGTTCGTCACCTCTCCAAGGCGATTTGTTCGCGCCTACCCAGTCCATCCCGACGCATGGCGCGACCCCAGCCGCACCCGTCGTGCCTGCCGGGCAGCAGGCCTTGCCGCCGGCTGCCACCGGCGGCTTCCTGCAGCAGCAGCCCGGCCGCCTCGTCATGGATCGTCCCGCGCAACTGCCACCGGGCGCCCAATGGCGTGAAACGCTGTCCGGCATGCAACGCCTGGGCTATACCCTGATGCGTTCACGCCGGCGTACCATCGGCTTTCTCATCAGCGACGATGGCTTGCGCGTGACGGCGCCCGCCTGGGCCAGCCAAGCCCAGATAGACGATGCCGTGCGTCAGAAGACCCGCTGGATCGTGACCAAGCTGGAAGCATGGCAGAACAGGCGCACACAGCTTTCCATGGCCCATACCCGCTGGCAGCATGGTGGCGAGTTCCCGTTTCTTGGTGTCGGCATACGCCTGGCACTGGGGGCCGCGCCCAGCGTGGGTGCCCAGGGCCAGCAATCCTACCAGGGCGACCCCTGTTGCCCCGAGGCTGGCGATATCCTGCATCTCAGCCTGCCGATGGATGCCGAAAGCTCGCGTATCCGTGAAATCACCGAAGCCTGGCTGCAACGACAGGCTGCGCTGCAGTTCCAGCAGCGGCTGCAACACATGGCCACGCAGCATGGCCTGACGGTGCGCAGCCTGCGCCTTTCCGCAGCGCGCACGCGCTGGGGCTCCTGCACCAGCGACGGGCGCATCATGCTGAACTGGCGCCTGATCCATTTTTCGCCTGCCATCATTGACTACGTCATCGCACACGAACTGGCACACTTGCGGGAGATGAACCACGGCCCTGACTTCTGGAACGAAGTCGGCCGCATCATTCCCGACTATGAGCAAGCCCGCGCCGCGCTGCGCTCCCATCATCCTGGCGACATCCCGGTTCTGTAGCCGGGCCCGCCCCCGCCCCTTGCCGCCATGCTGAACATCCTCTGGTTAGCCTTCTTCCTCATCGCCGCCCTGGCCGCCGGGATACGCTGGCTGGCCTACGGGGATGCGGAAGTTTTTTCCGCACTGGTCAAAAGCCTGTTCACGATGGCGGAAACCTCGGTCAGCATCATGATCGTGCTGTTCGGCACGCTGACGCTATGGATGGGCTTCCTGCGCATTGCCGAGCGCGCCGGGCTGATCGAAAAACTGGCCGTGCTGCTGGGCCCGCTGTTCGCCCGGCTGATGCCGGATGTGCCACGCGGCCATCCCGCCATCGGCTTGATCACGATGAACTTCGCTGCCAATGGCCTGGGCCTGGACAATGCCGCCACTCCCATCGGTCTGAAAGCCATGCGCGAGCTGCAGACGCTCAACCCGCGTCCGGATACCGCCACCAACGCGCAGATCCTGTTCCTGACGTTGAATGCTTCCTCGCTGACGCTGCTGCCCGTCACGCTGTTCATGTTCCGTGCACAGCAGGGCGCGCCCGACCCTACCCTGATTTTCCTGCCCATTTTGCTGGCGACCAGCGCCTCGACACTGGCGGCGCTGCTATCGGTGGCATGGATGCAGCGCCTGAAGCTGCATGACCCGGTCGTGCTGCTCTGGTTCGCCGCCATAGGCATCATTCTGGGCGGCATCATGGCCTTTTCGCTGACCCTGTCGGCAACCGCGCTTGCGGCCCTGTCCTCGCTGGCGGGCAACCTGACACTATTCGGCGTGATCGTGATGTTTGTCGCTGTAGGCGCCTGGCGCAAGGTCCCGGTCTACGATGCCTTCGTCGATGGCGCCAAGGAAGGCTTCGAGGTCGCCCGCAACCTCCTGCCCTATCTGGTCGCCATGCTGTGTGCCATCGGCGTGCTGCGCGCCTCCGGCGCCCTGGATTATCTGCTCGATGGCATACGCTACCTGGTTGCCGCAGCCGGCATGGATACCCGCTTCGTGGACGCGCTGCCGACGGCACTGACCAAACCTTTTTCAGGCAGTGCCGCACGCGCCATGATGCTGGAAACCATGCAGCACTTCGGCGTGGACAGTTTCCAGGCGCTACTGGCAGCCACGGTGCAGGGCAGCACGGAAACCACGTTCTACGTGCTGGCCGTCTATTTCGGATCAGTCGGCATCCAGCGCGCCCGCCACGCCGTGGGATGCGCGCTGGTCGCCGACCTGGCCGGCGTGATCGCCGCCATCACCGTCTGCTATTGGTTCTTCGGCTGAAAGGAAAAGCCAGGCCCCGGTTCAGGGGCCTGGCTTGCATCAGGCAGACTGCCGGCGCTCGCGGGCTACCTTGCCCGGCGACGCGCGAACTGCACAGCCGCCATTGGCTCCGCTGGCATCAATCCGCTTGCGGTTCGCCTTTACCCTTGGCCTTGCCCTGGTCATTGCCCGTTTCAGCGGCGCTGCCGGTATCCGCTACCCGACCTGCTGCCAGCAGCGCATCGGACAGGCCGATATACTGCGCCACCGTCACGCTCTCGGCGCGATCGGTAGGTTCAATGCCCAGGGCTTCCCAGGGAATATCTTCAGCCCAATCGGCCAGCACGCGGCGCAGCATCTTGCGGCGCTGGGAAAAGGCGCGCGCCACAACCGTGGAAAACGCGGCTTCGCTGCGCGGGCGCAGGCGGTCCGCCGGCAAGGGACGCATGCGCACAATCGCCGACATCACACGCGGCGGCGGATCGAATGCTTCGGGCGGAACGTCGAACAGGTTGATCATGCGGTAGCGCGACTGCAGCATGACCGACAAGCGGCCATAATCTGCGCTGCCGGGCTTGGCCACCATGCGGTCTATGACTTCACGCTGCAGCATGAAATGCTGGTCGCGCACCTGATCGGCCACCGCCATCAAATGGAACAGCAAGGGGCTGGAAATGTTGTACGGCAAATTGCCCACGATACGAACGCCAGTCCCGAAGGTGGAAAAATCCACCGTCAGCGCGTCGGCTTCGTGTACAGTCAGCCGTTCTGCCGGGTATTGGCGCCGCAAGCGTTGGGCCAGGTCCCGGTCGATTTCCACCGCGTGGAGATGGTCCAGCCGATCCAGCAGCGGCCGGGTCAGGGCCGACAGGCCCGGCCCGATTTCCACCATCAGATCACTGCGCTCGGGCGAGATCGACCGCACGATTTCATCGACGACTGCCAGGTCGCTCAGGAAGTGCTGGCCAAAGCGCTTGCGCGCCTGATGTGCTGCCATTCCTGCTTACTCCTGTTCCAGCCGCTGACGGCGTTCCAGGCGATTGTCGATATAGGCGCGTTCACGCAACTGCTCCAGCCACTCCTCGAAGGCAGGCAAGGCGCGGCGTTCAAACAGAATCTGGCGCGCCTGCATGCGCTGATAGGCCTCGGCCATGTCCTGCGTACGGCGCGAATCAACCTTGATCAGGTGCCAGCCGAACGGCGACTTGATGGGCTGGCTCACGCTGCCTTCGGACAAGGCATCCATCGCCTGCTCGAATTGCGGCACCGTCTCGCCCGGCGACAGCCAGCCAAGATCGCCGCCCTGGGGCGCGCTGGAATCCTTGGAATAGCGCCGTGCCAGGTCCTCGAACGACTCCCCGCCCTGCAGGATGCGCAGGCGCAGCTGGTCCAGCTGCTGCTTGGCACGCTCATCGCTCATGACAGCGCTGGTCCGGATCAGGATATGGCGCGCCTTGGTCTGCGTGACCGGCATGGGCGCCTGTGAATTGAAGTCCACGCCATGGTCGGAAGCCGAACGCTGTTGAGCCGCAGCGCTGTCGCTGCGCGAGACAACCTTGAGAATGTGATAACCCAGGCCACTGCGCACCAACTCACTAACCTGGCCCTGCGGCACGGATGCCACAGCGCGCACGAACAGATCCGGCCAGCTGGACATCGGACGTTCGCCCATCAGGCCGCCCTGCAGCGCTTCAGCCCCCTGGGACTCGGCCGCCGCCACGGCCGCGAAATCCTCGCCGCCGCGTACCCGCGCCAACACGGCTTCGGCACGCGCACGCGCCGCAGCCTCTTCTTCGCGGGAGCTGTTCTCCGGCACGCGGATCAGAATCTGCGCCAGTGCTACCGGGCCCGAGTTCGCGGCCGCGAAACCGTTGCCGCTCTGGCTCTTGGTACGCTCATCGCGAATAAAGGCATCGACTTCGGAATCCGGGATCATGATGCTTGAATCAACGACCCGCTGACGCAGGCGATCCATCAGGATGTCGCGCCGCAGGACTTCCAGATAGCCCTGCCAGGTCAACCCGGACGCCGTTACCTGCTGGCGCATCTGCTCTTCCGTGAAGCCATTGCGCTGGGCGATGGTCCCCACCGCCGAATTCAGTTCGGCATTGCTCACGCTGAGGTTGAGCCGTTGAGCTTCCTGGTCTTCCAGGCGCTCGCTGATCATGCGCTCGAGCACCTGGCGCTGCAACACGGCGGCATCGGGCAACGCCACACCCTGCGCGCTAAGTTCACCCTGCGCCTGCAGGGTGCGCTGATTCAATTCGCGCAGCGTGATCACGTCATTGTTGACGATGGCGGCAATGCCATCGACCACCGCCTCCGAGCTCGACTTGGGCTGCTCGACAACGGCCTGGGTGGATTGCGCCTGTGCCGCGCCCAGGCTGGCCAAAGCCAGCGCGGCCAGCAACGGCAACTGCTTGAGTCTCACGTTAAGCATGTGTTTATTCGTACCTATCAAAGCGCGTGCCCTGCGGCACACTCGGATTCACGGACTCATAGCCCGGTATGCTTCTGGACAACAATCCCAGGGGATCCGTTCCCAGCGAGCCGAGTCCGGTCAGCTCGAGTTGCAGGAAGAAAGTCGTATTGGTGTCGTTGGCGGCCACGGCATAGCGCTGGAAAACCGCACGCGCCGCCCAGCAGCAATCACCCTTGTATTCCAGGCCCGCAATGGATTGCGTCACCCGGCTATCCAGCATGGAGTAGTCGATACGGCCAACACCATACCAGCGCTTGCTCAGCGGCCACTGGCCGGCAAAACTGACCTGTTCGCGCCCTTGCAGCTGGTACTGGGCATCGACTGCCGGGTCACGCTGGTAGCGATAGGCCAGCGTCATGGAAGCCAGGCGTTGAGGACGCCAGCGCGCACTTAGGGTGGAACGCATCCAGCGTTCCTGGTGCGGATCATACTGCAGCACGGCCTGTGTGCTGAATGTGTCGGTCCAGGCTGTCGTTGCGCCCATCAGCAAGTCGGAGCGCCGATTCTGGCGCGGCGCCTCGCCCGGCAGGGCCACGCGCTGGTCTTCGAAATACAGGCGCTGCGCCACCGACAGGCTGACACGCTCGAAACCGTTACTGGCATCCATCCAGCGCGACGTCAGGCCCAGCGTGACCTGGTTCGCATTGGCAATGCGGTCCCAGCCGCCGGTATACAGGTTTTCATCAAATGCCTGGGCCATGTTGAAGGAGGCCAGCGCGGTGTCGTAGGTCGGCAGGTCATCCTGGTAGCGGTACGGTACGTAGAGATAGTACAGGCGCGGTTCCAGGGTCTGCTGGGCAGGCTTGCCGAACAGCGTGGTATTGCGCTCGAACACCATGCCGCTGTCCAGCGACAGGATGGGCAGCGCACGAGTGGCCACGGTGCGGTAGGAAGACATGCCGCCGGGCAGGCTGTACCAGTTCTGGTCGCCCCAGCGGGTGTCGTAACGCGTGACGTGCATCCCTGCCTTGGGCGTGATGTACCAGCCTGCGCGCTCGATCGGGTAGGCCATCGTGGCATAGGACACGAAGCGCTGGCCTTGCGGGCCGGTGCGCTGGCCATCGTAGATCGGGCGCTGGAACCAGGTCGCGGTGTTATCCCAGGCAAGATCCAGGCCGCGCCAGTTGTAGCGCACGCCCTTGAAGGTCAGTTCCGGCAATTTGTCGTAGGGCGGGATCAGCGGTGCATCCGGATCCTGCAACGTCTGGTAGGACTCCACCGCCACGCCAGCGCTCCAGTAGCCATCGCCCCAACCGACCCGGCCATTGCGCGGCAGATAGGTGCGGCTGGCCTCGCTCAGGCCGACAGCGGAAATGTCGCGGAAATAGTTGTCATCGGAGGCGCGATTGATATCCCAGTCCGCGCTGAAGCCGTTGCCGAGGTCGTGATAGTGCTTCCAGCCGTACAGCCAGCGGTCCGAATGCGTCACCCTGTCATTGGGCAGATAGGCCCCGGTCATTTCGCCCTCGAAGGACTCGCCCAGGTAGCGGAACTCCCCACCCAGCATCATGCCGCGCTTGGTCAGCAGGCGCGGGGTCAGGGTCAGGTCGTAGTTCGGCGCCAGATTCAGGTAATACGGCACGGAAATGTCGATGCCGCCCTTGGTCGTGGTGCCGTAGGTCGGCAACAGCAGTCCGCTCTTGCGCTCCTTGCGTACCGGGAAAGTCAGGTAAGGCGAGGCCAGCAGGGGCACGCCCTTGAAGTACAGCACCGCATTGCGCGCTTCGCCGTCATTGGCCTCGTAGTCGATATCCACTCGCTCGGCCTCGATGAACCATGCAGGGTCCGGGCACGGGCAACCACTGTAGATAACGTCTTCCAGACGCATGTTGTTGCGCCCGTAGATTTCGGCGTGCGCCGCCTTGCCCGCCCCACCGGAAGGCCCGATGCGGAACGACGGCTGCTCGATCTCGCCGATATCGGTCTCGAAGTTGTAGCGCAGGCCGGGGCCTTCGATACGGCCGCCGTCACGCATCAGGCGCACGTCGCCACGTGCCTCGACTTGCCCGCTGGCACCGTTGTAGTCGATGTAGTTGCCCTTGAGTACGGAATCGTAGCGGCGCAGCACCGCATCACCCTCCAGGATGACGCGTGAATCGGGCTGGCCTTCGGTCCGCACACTGTTGGCGAACACGGGCATATCGTCTTCGTTGAGCCGGGTGCGGTCAATCAACAGGGAAGATTCGCGCAATGCCTGCTGCGGGCGCGACGCATCGCCGGCCACGCCCTCCTGGGCCTGGACGACAGGCAGACAGCCTGCGGCAAGCAGGGCGACGGATAAGAACAAACGCACGAAAAGGAAACCGCCATAGAATATCGTGCCGGTATTATAGAGATATAGAACATCTGTTCTATGGGCATGTTTGTGGATTTCCTTTCCAAATTCCTTCCGGCTGTCCCCTGCCATGCCCTCCCGCCCTGCTGAACGCCTTTCGGAACCCGCTTTGAACGCCACGATTCACCCTGATGCCAGGCTCGCTTTGCTGCGCAACTGGCTCGCCTCCCTGCCCGCCAGCCTGGCGCTGGCCCCCGACAGCCTGCGCCCTGCTTCCAGCGATGCCAGCTTCCGGCGCTACTTCCGCCTGGACAGCGGCGTGCACGGCACGCTCATCGTCATGGACGCGCCGCCGCCCCAGGAAGACTGCCGCCCCTTCATCGACATCTGCAAGCGTCTGCAAAGCAGTGGCGTACACGTCCCGGCCCTGCTGGCCGAAAACCCGGAACAAGGCTTGCTGCTGCTGAGCGATCTGGGCGCCCAGACCTACTTCGAGCGCCTGCAGCAACAACCCGCCGAAGCAGAAATCGAAACCCTGTACCAGGGTGCCATTGAATCCCTGATCCGCGTGCAACAGGCGCCGGCCGCCGGCCTGCCGCTGTTCGATCAGGCCACGCTGCTGGCCGAGCTTTCGGTTTTCGAAGAGTGGTACCTGAACCGCCATCACGGCGTGACACTGTCCGACACCGAACGCAATTCCCTGTCACAAATTTTTGAAACCTTGACAGCGCATAACGCTGACCAGGCACAAGTGCTGGTGCACCGCGACTACCACTCGCCCAACCTGATGGTGCCCACCGGCAACAGCAACCAGCCTGGCGTCATTGACTTCCAGGATGCCCGCCTGGGGCCTATTTCCTATGACCTGGCCTCGCTGCTGCTGGACGCTCGGACCACCTGGGATGAAGCCCGGCAACTGGACTGGGCCATCCGTTACTGGGAACAGGCGCGCCGCGCCGGTCTGCCCGTCCCCGATGATTTCGCGGTGCTGCACCAGGATTACGAATGGATGGGGCTGCAGCGCAACCTGCGCATCCTGGGCGTCTTTGCACGCCTGAACCATCGTGACGGCAAGGCCTGGTACCTGGCCCACCTGCCGCGTCTCAATGGCTATGTGCGCCAGGTCTGCGGACGCTACCGCCAGTTCACCCCCTTGCTGCGCATCCTGGATCGCGTCGACCAGATCACACCGGCCGCGGGCTACACCTTCTGATGCGTGCGATGATCCTGGCCGCTGGCCGCGGCGAACGCATGCGTCCGCTGACCGACACCCTGCCCAAGCCCATGCTTGCCGCCGGCGGCCTGCCTTTGATCGTCTGGCACCTGCAGGCGCTGGCGCGGGCCGGCTTCAAAGACGTAGTCATCAACCATGCCTGGCTGGGACAGCACCTGGTGGATGCGCTGGGCAACGGCTCACGCTGGGGCCTGACCATCCATTATTCCGCCGAAGGCGAGCGCGGCCTGGAAACGGCAGGCGGCATTGCGCGCGCCCTGCCACTGTTGGGCAACGAGCCTTTCCTGGTCATGAATGGCGATGTCTGGTGCGACTGGCGGCCCGAAGCTGCCCGCGCCATTGCAGCCGGGCTCGATGGCACGGCCCGGCAGGCCTGGCTGCTGCTGGTGTCCAATCCCGAACACCACCCGAATGGCGACTTTCTCCTGGCCGAAAACGGCCTGCTCAGCCCACGCGGAGACCGCCCCGGCGCGCTGACGTACGCGGGGATAGGCGTTTTTCATCCGGCACTGTTCGACGCTGTCTCGGGCAGCCTGCCCTCGCCGCTGGCGCCGCTGCTGCGACAGGCGATGGCACGGCACAGCATCACCGGGGAACACCATGAAGGGCGCTGGACAGACGTAGGTACCCCGCAGCGATTGTCTGAACTTGACGAATATCTGAAACAAAACCGTACCAACCCCTAACTACCGGAAACGTCTTGCATTCTCCCGCAGCGACCAAGAGTTATACACTGTCGCCTGCCGGCGACGCAGCGATCCCGGCATCTCGACGACCAGACCCGTCGAACCCGCTTGCAACTGCCGGCCTCACATGCGGGCCGCTTACACCAGCTAGGATTTCAACGCATGGCACTGTTCAGTTCTTCCAAACGTCCCGTTTTCAAACCCTCCCCCTATGAAACCGGCAAGCGCCGGCACCGCATGCCGCGCTGGCTGGCGCAAATGCTGTTTGGTGCAATCATCGGCGCTGCTGGCTGGTATTTCCTGCAGAACAGCTACGGGCCGAAGCGCCTGACCGTCACCGAATCGCAGCAGCTGACCCAGGAACTCAATGCCGCGCGTCTGGAAGCCCAGCGCTTGCGCGACGAACTGGATGCACTAAACAGTGAGCACAGCAGCGTGCGCACCGACGCCGAACAGTGGCAGGCGCGCGCGAACCGCGCCGAAGCGCTGTCCGGCCCGCTGCAACAGGAAATCGACGCCCTGATCGACCTGCTGCCGCCCGACCCGCGCGGCTACACTCCAGGCATCAGCGGCGCCCGTTTTACGCAGAAAGACGAAGGCCTGGATTACCAGGTCGTGCTGCTGCAACCCGGCAATAATGCCGCCAGCTTCAAGGGAACGGTCGAACTGCTGGTGGAAGGCCGCTACGGCAATGGACGCACGGACGTATTGCGCGTGGAAGGCCCGGCAGTCGATATGACGCGCTACCAGACCCTGCTCAGCAATGCCGCTCTGCCTGCCGGCTTCCAGGCCCGCCAGGTGACGGTACGCGTGCTGGACGGCGCGGGCAAGCAGCGTGCCATGCGGGTACTGCGCGTGCGCTGATATCAACGCCACAAGCAAGAAAAGCCAGGCAACATAACGTTGCCTGGCTTTTCTTATTGCAGTCCGTAACACTGCCGTTACCGCAATTTCTACCCTAACAGTGTATCGACTACGGCCAATATTCGGTGAAGAACTCCGGCCCGAGGGCCGGAGCTTCTCCGCCACCATACGGGGGCACCTGCGGCGCCGTATGGATAATGCCTCGCTTGACCTCGGCCTGAAGGCCGAGGCTTGCGCTTAGGCCCGTGGTCAAGGCGCGGGATTAGGCTGGCGTTGATGGATATGTTCGATTTCAGCCAGCAGTTCGTCATCCAGCTCCAGGTCCACCGACGCAATATTTTCCTTGAGCTGTTCCAGCTTGGTCGCCCCCACCAGATTGCTGGTCACGAACGGACGGCTGTTGATGAACGCCAGCGCAACTTGCGCGGGTGACAAGCCACGGCGGCGCGCGGCATGGACATAATCACGCGTTGCAGCCTGGGCCTGCTCGTTGCTGTAGCGCGCAAACCGCTCGTACAGGCTGATACGGCCATCTGCCGGACGCGCGCCATTCAGATACTTGCCGGTCAGCACCCCGAACGCCAGCGGCGAATAAGCCAGCAAGCCGATCTGCTCGTAATGTGAGAACTCGGACAGCCCCGTTTCAAACGTGCGGTTCAACAGGCTGTAGGGATTCTGGATGCTGACGATGCGCGGCAGGCCCAGCTTTTCCGAGGCACGCAGGAATTGCGCCACGCCCCACGGGGTTTCATTGGAAACACCGATATGACGTACCTTGCCCGCCTTGACCAGATCGGCCAGGACGGAGAGCGTTTCTTCGATAGGCACGGTCGATTCGTCTTCGATCCACGGATAGCCCAGACGGCCGAAAGTGGCCGTGCTGCGATCCGGCCAGTGCAATTGGTAGAGGTCCACATAGTCCGTCTGCAGGCGCTTCAGGCTGGTATCAATGGCAGCTGTGATATTGGCTCGGTCCAAGGAAGTCTTGCCATCGCGGATATGGCCCTTTTGGTGAGCCTGGCGCAAGGGGCCGACCACCTTGGTCGCCAGCACCACTTCGCTACGCTTGCCGCTGCGCTTCAACCAGGAACCGATGTACGCCTCAGTTCGACCCTGGGTTTCCGGCTTGGGCGGCACCGGATACATTTCCGCAGCGTCGATCAGATTGACACCCTGCGACAGTGCGTAGTCAAGCTGTTCGTGCGCTTCCTGCTCGGAGTTCTGCTCGCCCCAGGTCATGGTACCCAGACCGATCAGGCTGACGTCGATATCGGTGCGTCCAAGTTTGCGGTATTTCATCTCTTGTCGTGTTCCTGAATGAAGAAACTGCCAGAAAAACCCCCTGCCCTGCACCGCTCACGGCCAGGATCCGAAGGCTGACTACCCGGCATAGTAAAACGGAACAGACGATGTTGCGGCGACAGCGCCGTGCATAAGCTAATGCTGTAACGCCCCGCGTCGCCATGCCAGGCTGTCGCTGGCAGCGCCGCTGCCGACAGTCCTGTCAGCGGTCCATACAGGCGCCATCCGGCCTGCAACCGGGCACTGCCTGAAAACACAAAACCCTGACCATCGGCATGCCACCGAAGGCCAGGGTTTTGATAGAAGGAACCATCTGGCCAGCACAGGCTGGCCGGACACAATACAGGCGGAAACCCGGGATCAGCCGAACTTGCCCAGCAAGCCAGACAAAGAACCCAGCAGGCCGGCGGCATCAAAGCCCTGGCCTTCCTTCACTTCGCCCTCGGGCGTCGCCTTGTCGACCACTTCCGGCAAAAGCGTGCTCAACAGGCTCAGCACGGTATTGTCGTCCTGGCCGGACTCCTGCGCCAGGCTACCCACCAGTGATGCCGGCAAGACATTGCGCAGCTGGTCGATGGAAACAGGCAGGTTGTTACCCTTGCCTATCCACGACGCGACGATCTCGCCCAGGCCGCCCTTGCGAAAACTATCGACCAGGCCGGCCAGGCCACCCGGATATTTTTTCAGTTGTTCCAGCAACACCGGCAGCAGCGCGGCGGGGCCGGACTTGCTGCCGCCGACCAGGGAACCCAAGGAATCCAGCAAGCTCATGAAAATACCTCCGATCTCGGCATCAATAACACGATGGCTCTACGCCAGGGCGGCCAGGATGGTGGCAAGTGTTGATGCCCCCACTGCCATCCTGCCCACAAGGCCGGCAAACACCAGCTTGCCAGCACAGAAAGAAGCCCTAGTGTAAATCCTGATGCCGGTCGCGGTGCCGCAGGTTTACCTTGTTTTAAACCACCGGTCGGGCCTGGCGCCTCGCGGCCCAGGCCGCCAGTGCTACCAGCAGGCCACCTGCCAGCGCACCGCCACCGCCATTGCCGCTTTCCCCGGTGCCGGAGCCGTCGATGACCTTCACCGTCAGGCGCTTGGTTTCCGTCTGGCCGGTGTAGCCGCTGCATTGCAGCGTAAACACATAGTCACGCAGTTCGTTGAGCGCAGGCAGGCGATAGGAACCGCTGGCGCCATACGTTCCTTCCCAGTCGCCGCCAGCCACGCAACGCTCCGTGCCTTCACTGCTCCATTGCAGCGTCGGGCGAGTACCGGGCCGGGCCGAGCTGGCGTTGCTCACGAATCGCGTCAGCAGTGCGTCCGTCACCGGGACATCCAGCTGGAACAAGGTGCCAAAACCATCCACCGATTCACGGGTCGTGATGGTATCCCCCTCGTTGCCGCCATACCGTGACACACCAATCAGCGTCTGGTGCCGCTTACCATCGCTGTCCGTTTTGATAGGGCCCAGGCTCAGCCCTGCCGGCCTGGCTCCTGTGGTCTCAACATCGAAGTAGGCTAGCGGTTCGTAGGCCGGCGTATCACCTTCCGGAGTCGTAATACGGAACAGAACGCCGGCACCCAGCGCCTCGGTCTGCTGGCTGTTGAGTTCACGTGTATCGGAGCTGGTCGTGCCATAAATATTGCCATCCGCTGCACGCACCAGTGGACCGGCCGGATTGGAACCATCCCCCTCGACCCCATTGCCGCTTTCGCCAAAACGGTGCACGACTTCGAAACTGCTGGTACCTTGCTGCTTGTGAATCCGCCACAGCGTTCCACCCAACGCGGAGGTCGAAAGCGTCGGGGTCGCCGAATAGGTCGTGCCATACAGCCAGTCGCCGACTTCTATCATGCTGGAGACATAATCCATGCCAGCACGCGCCTCACCGTCTCTGGCCTTGGCAAAATTGTGGAGGACCTCGATCTTGTCGCCATCATCCGGCTGCAAGCGGCTGCCCAGATCTGCAGCACTGATGCGAATCAACGTACTGATGGGCTTGCCCTTGTTATCGTTGGACGGCACACCTTCAACATTTTCTTCACTGCCGCTATTGCTCGCCAAGGCATAGAGAGCCTGGTCAGCCTCACTCCAGACCTGAATCTGCGGGACAGCCCCCTTGTGCTGGCGATAATAGGTGGCAAGACGCGTTCCCACCTGACGCTGAACGATCTCGACAAAATCGCACAAATTGGCAGAGGGTTGCAGCAACTGAGCCGCACCAGGATTGAAATGGTAAAGAATATTCTTGCTGTTCCGGTTGGCATTAGTGGCTGAGCAGTTCGCCAGCCCACCGCCTCCATTCAGGAACAAACGGCCCTGGCTGTCCTGAGTCATCTGACCGCGCGGCTGAAAATCCTTAGCCGACAATTCATCACCGTGGTTAACCAGCGGAAGCACTTGCCCTTCGCGGATCACAAACAATACGCCGCCCGGATTCAAGCCGTTCTCATCCAGGGCGGATTCTGCTCCACCATAAATGTCTCCCGTCTTGGGATCGTAGAGCAAAGGCGTATTTTGTACCCCGATGCGCTCCCCCAGGGTTTGGTACTGGTAGCCAGCACCATCGACCCCAACCTGGAAAAAAGTCGCGCCATTGAAAATGGCGCTCCAGGCTCCCGTCCACGTATCGCCACCTTCCTGCGTCATACCGACATAACGATTCTGGCTTGCGATGTAGATCGGAGGCGTAAAGGGTTTTGCCCCTGGCAAATTGCCACCATTGCTCGCCGGACCAGAAAAGACCAGCAAAGGCTTAGGCGCGAATTGCGCCTGTTCCGTGAATGCGTGAGCAGCGCCAGACGACAGCAACAAGGCCAGCGCCATGGTCACATGGGTGTTCAGCGCGCAGCGGGGAAAGGAAAATGTGGACATCTTGTGTTCCTGCGGATAAGGAATTGCATCTGTGCAAATGATCCGCCAGGCTGCCCTGGACAGCAGGCAGCCAGCGGCGACATCACATCAAGGACGACGACGGGCCAGGCCGGCAATCGCCAGCAAGAGAAGAACACCGGCAGGCAGGCTGCCGCCGCCATTGCCGAATTCGTTCTTGTTGCCGTCCTTGCCGATGATGGGCGAATTGACGTAGAGCGGCACGACTGCGGATACGGCCGTCCCCTTGACGCTATCGGTGCATTGCAGGGTGTAGTACAGCGTGCCGTTGCCAGGCGTCAGTTCCAGGCTACCCGAGGTTTCCTGCGGACCGGTCCAGTCTCCCTGCGATGAACTGGCCAGACAATCGCGCGTCTGCCAGGACGTCCAGGTCAGCGTTGCGCTTGCGCCTGAGGCGATTTCCTGCGGACTCACCGTCAACGTGATGGAAGCCGAAGGCAGGTCGCCGTCCAGGTCCACCACGAACACGGCGCCATTGTCGTCATAGTCCTTCTGCTCGCCACGGTTGTTGGTGTATGCAGAACCGCCACGGCTGGTCACGCCATACAGGCGGCCGTCTTCGCCTGCACGCACGCCCAGCGGACGGAACCCATCAACGTCGTATTTGAAGGAATGCAGGCTCTGGAAGCCACTGGCGGTGGCCTTGCCATTCGCATCCGGAGCCAGCGCGCTGGTCACGATGCGGAACAGGGTGCCATTGGTCAGGCCCTGGTCGGCCCAGGCAACCGTTTTATAGCCAGTCCCTGCCGCGAACTCTTCTGCGCCCACGGCGCGGCACTTGGCCCGGTCGATTTCGACGCCCAGGTCTTCGCAGGTTGGCGCATGGTCCAGCAGGCCCGTGGCAAAGGACCACAGGCGATTACTGCCGCCGCTGAGTGTCGTGCCATAGATATTGCCATCCTTGCCCAGCGCCAGCGGGCCACGCGGCGTGCTGCCATCGTCGCCAGAGAACTCATGCAGGATCTGGAAGCGACCGTCCTCATCGCTGGCATCCATCGGAATGCGATAGACCGCGCCATGCGCCACCTGGCCGTCATAGTGCGGGAAAGATTCCGCCGGCAGCACGTTCTTGCCCGGATAGCGGTAACCGCACAACGGGCTATCGGCAGACACCGTGGTATAGGCGGTCAGGATCGCCTTCCACTTGGCATAGACCTGGCAGCGGTTGATGGAGGTCGTGCCATAAATGTGGCCATCCTTGCCCTCCACCAGCGACGACAGGCCCACCATGGCCTGTACGCCATTGGTGCTGATCGTCACATCCCCTGCCGTACCCGGCACGTACAGATCGCCACTGGGGTAATAACGCAGTCGTTCGTTGCCCGAGTGGGACTGCACGTTGATCTCGCCTTCCTTCAGGCGGAAGGTGTGCAACACGCGGAAGCTGCCCGCCGGATTGGACGGGTCGAGCTTGAACAAGGTCCCCGTCGGGGTATCCTGCGCAGTCGGTGTTGTCGGCGCATTGGGCAGGCCGCGATCGTAGCCGGTCACGCCATAGATCCAGCCGTCCGAGCCCAGGATGATGTCGTTGAGCACCTGGCGCATGCCGTTGGGCCCGGCCTGGAACTCATAGAGGGTTGAGAACTTGTCATTGGCGTCGACCTTGAAAATCCGGCCATGGCCCTGCTCGCCCATGTCCGCGCCATACAGATTGTCCTGCGCGTCCACCACCAGCGCACCATTGGGCATGTTCAGCTTGCCCTGCGTACTGGAGATAGGAACCAGGTGCGTACCATCGAATTCGGTGCGGAACACGGCCCCCTTGCGCACGGCCAGGGAATACTGCGCCGTCTCGACCGTGGTACTGGCATCGTATTGCTCGGCAAACATGCTGACGATGACGCCCATGATGCTGCCGTCGCTGGTGCGTACCGGCGTTCCGGGAATCAGGCCGTAAACACGGTTCTCATCGACTTCCAGGCGCTCGTAGTGACCAGGCGAAGCCTGCATCCACCACAGCCCTACACTGCCGATGGCGCGCAAGGCCTGCCCGAATGAACCGCCAAACAGAAAGGGGCGCTGCGACAAAGGGTGCTTGAGAAACAGCGGTGGAGAAGACGGGTCCTTGACGCTGGGCCAGCCCTTGGCGCCCTCGGTGCCCGTTTCACTGGCACCGGTGTAGTGGAAGGAAGTCATTTCCGTCACCATCACCTTGGACGCGGCGGAAGCATCTCCGGCAGGCAGCCCTGCCGCACCGGCAGAAACCGCCCATGCGCTCAGGCAGAAAGAGGCAAGCGCCGAGAGGCGGCAATGAGCCAGGATATTTTTTTGTTTAGCTTTCATGGGTTTCACGTCGAATCGGTTGAAGTCGGGACGCAGCTCAGAAGCGCCAGTTGACCGAGCCCATGACCGTGCGGCCAGGAGCGATCCAGTAGCTGATGCCATTCATCTCGGCATAGTTTTCGTTCAGCAGGTTCTCTGCCGACACCCGGGCCGTCAGGTTCTTGCTGATTTCATAGCTCGCCCAGGCGTCATAGACATTGAAAGAGCGCGAGTACGCATTGCTGGAAAATGCGCTCGTATTGTTCGCCGGGGTTTCATGGCGCATGCGCGCCCCCAGCGTCAGGCGCTGGCCGAACAGGCGCACACCACCGCTGAACGTGAACTTCTTACTGGGTGGCAGCAGATACCAGATATCCGCGCCACCACCCTTGCCCAGCGTCGTCGATGGGAAGCCCACCAGGCTGCCCAGCGGATAGGGGTCATAGCGTCCGTCGCCGGTATCTATCAGAGAATGGGTGAAACCTGCCGAGGCAAACACCAGCCCTGCGTCGTAATCGGCCTGCAACTCCAGACCACGGGTACGGAAGGGATCCATCAGATTGATGAAGGACATGGGCGCATTCGCCCCGCTTTGCGCACTGAGCGAACTCGGCGACATAATGCTGGCCAGCACCATGTAGTTATCCACCTTGGTGTTGAACCATGCCGCCTTGATGCGGAACATATCCTCGTCCACCAGCAGGCCATCCAGCTTGATGTTGGCGCCCAGCTCCCAGTTGCGCGAACGTTCCGCGTTCAGGTTGGGGTTGGGGTAATAGGGAAACGACACGGCACCAGGGTGGGCGCCATAGCGAAACGATTCGGTGATCGAAGGCGGCCGTATCCCCCTGCCGTAATTGGCGAAGAGTTGCACGCGCTCGACCGGTTTGACGGCCAAGCGCAGGCTGGGCGCGAACTCACCGTCATGGCGACTGGTGACGAATTCCGTATAAAGCGCGGAATACTCCGGACGCGAACCGTTGCCGTTGTAAAGCGTGTCGACGCGCATCAGGCCATCGCCCTTGAGACCGAACCAGTCGTAGCGCAATCCGCCACCGACTTCCAGCCAGTCGCCGTGTTCCAGCGTCAGGTTGGTAAAGCCGCTGGTCACCGTGCGCTGGCCGCGCGGCGTGCCGCCGACCATGATTTCCGGGTCGCTCCGGTTGGCGCCGGTCTCCTGGGAAATGGCGCCCGGGCGCGTCCAGTCGCGGTAGAACTCACCACCTACAGCCCAGGTCACATCCATGCCGCCAAGCCCGAAGCGCGCCCGATTCTCGGCTGTCATGCCAAAGGTATTGGTCTCGAAATGCATGAGACTCCAACCGACATTCATCGCAGGCTGGGCCTGGCGTTCCGCATCATTTTCCGTCGTAGTGAAGTACATGCTGGCGCGCCAATCGAACCAGCGGTTCACCGGCTGCCACTCATGCTGCAAAGTGATCGTTTCCGAAGTCAGCTTGTTGCTGGCATTGATAGGGGCCGATTTGATGTCGTCATCCAGCGCGCCTTCGTCATAGTCCGCCTTGAAACCGACATAGCCCAGCGTGAAACGATGATCGGCATTGGGGCGCCATCCCAGCTTGGCCAGTCCAGACCACTGACGCTGGTCCGTCATGCCGCTCACGCCTTGCATCTGGGCCTGCATCAATTCGTTGTGATATTGCTCGTTCCAGTCTCCACCACCGGTCACGACCGCGTCGCCGTAGTTTTTCGAGGTATTGCGGGTCCCCTTGCGAAAAGAACCCACGCTTTTGCGGGACACTGCCGCCGTCAGGTCGAATTCATCGCTCAGGCGCCAGCCAAAGGCCGCACTGCCGGAAAAGTGGTAGGCATTGCTGCCGGTCACCAGGTTCACGCGCCCGCCGACCTGCTCGCCAGATTCCACGACATCGTCGATGGTCAATGTACGAAAATTGACCATGCCACCGATCATGCCGGCGCCGCCGGCCGCCGCCACCGGCCCTTTGGTCACTTCGACCCGCGCCAGCAGATCAGCATCCAGATAGACAGAACCACTGTCTCCGTGGCCGCTTTGCTGGTAGTTCTGGCGTGCGCCGTCGATCATCACGTTGACGCGCCCGAAGCCTTGCAGGCCCCGGATATTGACCGCCACACCGGGGTTCTGGCGGCTTTGAGACGTTGCCACGCCAGGAATATCGGCCAGCACATCGGAGACGTTGCGCGGCGGCAGACGGTCAATTTCCTCACGCGTCACCACAGCCACGGAATCGGGCGTGTCATAGACCGCCATGCGCTCCGGCACCTGGCCCGTCACTTCCACGGTTTCCAGCGTTGTCACATCCTGGGCCTTCGCCCTGGCGCCACGCTGGCGGATCACATAGCGCCCGCCTATCTCTTCGACTTCCAGAT
The DNA here is from genome assembly GCF_004216755.1 of Kerstersia gyiorum. Classification (GTDB taxonomy): domain Bacteria; phylum Pseudomonadota; class Gammaproteobacteria; order Burkholderiales; family Burkholderiaceae_B; genus Kerstersia; species Kerstersia gyiorum. Next base: position 221,758 of record NZ_SGWZ01000002.1, on the reverse strand, counting down.
CGCTGCCCGACAGCAAGGCATCCAGCGCCTGGCGCACGGTATAGCGCCCGGACAGCGCAGGCGCCTGGCGTTGCCGCAGCAGCCCGGCAGGCGCGGCGATCTGCACACCGCTATGCGAGGCCAGCGCATTGATGGCTTCGCTCAATTGTTGTGCCGGCAGATCGAGCTGTGTTGGCGCTGCACCTGACTGGGCATGCGACTGGTCCAGGGGGGCAAATAGCATGCATGCGGCCAAAACGGCAGCGACGCTGGCACGCATGGTCAGAACATTCTGTTCGCTTCTGAAAGAATCCTGCTGGCGCGGGCCTGTGCAAGGCCCTTTTGCGCGGGTGCGCATGGTCATATCGTCCTCGGTAACTTCTTATGTGATTACGGCGATCACGATGAAGACGAACCAGGACAAATAAACCCGACAATTATTTTTATTTGCGACTCGTGTATTTCCCGACACCATCGACAGGCTGGCTGGCACCGGCCCCGCGCTCATTCCCCTGGCGGATTTCAAACAAGGAATTCGGGGGACGATAAACAGGCGGAGATCCCCCGCGACGGCTCAGCGGCCCGGCAAACTGCGAATCGTCACGCCCGACTGACGATGTTCCACCGCTACCGCTGCGATGCGAGGCAACAGGGCGATGATGCCTGCCACATCATTCAGGTGAAACGTGCCGGTGATGCGCTGCTCGCCAGCCTGGTCGTCAGCCAATTGCAAGGGCACTGCCGACCAGGGCTGCAACTGCGCCACGGCGTCGGCCAGGGTCGTATCGTCAAAGACAGCCAGCCCCCGCCGCCACGCGGCTGCCTGGGTTTCCGAAAGCGCCTGCACCGGCGCCAGTCCACTGGCATCGCCGCGTACCTGCTGGCCTGCATGCAGGACCGGGCCGGCCTGGTCCGGCTGCCACCAGGCGCGCCGTTCGTCAACGCGCACGATACCTTCCTCGACCTGCACCTGTGCGGCCGCGCCGCGATGGCCGACCGTAAATACGGTGCCCAGCACGGTTGCACGCACATTGCCGCCAGCCACGCTGAAAGGCTTGCCGGCCTGGGATTGCACGTGAAAGCGCGCTTCGCCCGCCAGCAGGTCCACTTCGCGGCGATTGCGGTAATAGCGGACTTGCACGCTGCTGGCTGCATTCATTTCCAGCGTACTGCCATCAGCCAATTCATAGCGTCCGGTCTGCGCCAGCGCCGTCGCAAAATCCTGGGCGTAAACCGGCACCAGGTAATACCACCCGGCACAGGCCAGCAGCAGGCTGGCAAACGCAGCGCCGAAAACAGGCAGGCGCCACGAATTACGCCAACGGCACTTGCCCGCGCGCGGCTCCGCAATCAGGTGACGCAAATCTCCGGCCATGGACTCCAGCGCCTGCCAACGCCGCCAGGCTTCCTGGAATGCCGATTCATGCTCCGGCGCCGCCTGGCGCCATCCCGTCAGCTCCTGCTCAGCCAGGCGCGCACGCTCGCCCATGCCGCCCGATGTACGGGCCAGCAAAGTCAAAGCGTATTCGACATGGGAACGATGCATGGTCAGTGATCCATCATTTGCGTGGCGCGCACGCCGCGCCTTCCTGCTCGATCAGATCGGAGCAATCCAGCGCTGCCCGCGCAATATGTTTCTCCACCGCGTCAACGGAAATATCCATGCGCGCAGCAATTTCGGCGTAACTGTAACCGTATATGCGCGCCAGGACGAATACTTCCCTGCGCTTGCGGGGCAGGCGCTGCAGGCGCGCCGCCACCCGTTCCAACTGCCTACGGTGCAAAACCTGTTGCTCCACACTGGCTACCCCCGAATCGGCAGCGGTTTGCTGCCCGAGCTCGTCGAGCAGGCACTGATCCCGCTGTTCGCTGCGCCCCTGGTCAATGATCAGGTTGCGTGCTGCGCTGAACAGCAAGGCGCGAGGACGCGCCACCTTGCCCTTCAGGGCATGGTGGTAGACGCGCTCGAAACTTTCCTGGGCAATATCCGCGGCCTTGTGCGAATCGTTCAGCTTCCAGCCGAGATAACGCTTCAGTTCAGTGTAGGCGCCCGTCAATTCTTCGACGACCTGCGCCAGGCTTGGCATGGGGATCAGGGGCCGGGGCAAGCCGGCGGCAAATGATGTCAGGAAGCGGCCCGTTGAATCAGCACAAGCCGCATCCGCCAAAAGCAGCGATGATAATGAAAACAACTATCCTTCACAAGCATGATGCAGGCTTGCCACAGTTGCCACCGCCTGTGCGTCCGCCCCCCCTGCTCCCTTATCCTGCCGCCGCATGCCAGGCGTGGCCCCCATAGCCAGCCGCCCCTGCCGCGCAAAATCATGCACTTGCCAGTTTCCCAAATATATTTGCAATGTTATATCATTAATAATTGCTGTTTTACGTCCCTATTTTCAATACAAGGAAAGCGCCTCCCATGTTTCTCCGGCCACGCCCCCTGCATGCTGCACTGGCAGCCGTCTTATTCGGCAGCCCTGCCATCCTGCATGCGCAAGCTGCAACCGCAGATGTCACCCAACTCGCCCCCGTCGTCATTACCGCCGATGCCCTGCAACGCGAACAGGGCAATCTGGCCCAGACCAGCACCGTCCTGCAGGACGAAGACCTGGCCTGGCACCGCCGCGGCACGCTGGGCCTGACCCTGGACCATCTGCCCGGCATCAATTCAGACAGCTTCGGCAACGGCGCCACCCGGCCGGTGATACGCGGGCAAACCGCGCCACGCGTCAAAGTGCTGTCGGACGGCGCGGACATCTTCGATGCCTCATCGGTATCGCCCGACCATATTGTTACGGTAGACCCGCTGCTGGCGCGGCGCGTGGAAGTCCTGCGCGGCCCAGCCGCCCTGCTCTACGGCGGCAGCGCCATCGGCGGCGTTGTCAATGTCGTGGACGACAAGATCCCTACCCGCATTCCCGACAACGGCCTGAGCGGCCAGTTGCAGCTACGCGGTGCGACCGGCTCGAACGAGCGTGCCGGCGCCTTTGCCGTCACGGCAGGTGAAGGCAATGTGGCCCTGCATGTGGAAGGCTCTCGTCTGCGCTCGGACGACTACCGGGTACCCGGCCAGGATTTCAGCAAAGTGGCCGATTCCAACACCGACAGTACGCAAGGCAGCCTGGGGTTCTCATTCATCGGTGACCGCGGCTATCTGGGCCTGGCCTATTCCTACCGCGAAGATGACTACGGCCTGCCCGGGCACAGCCACGAATACGAAAGCTGCCATCCTCACGGTTCCACCCTGCATTGCGGCAGCCACAGCCACGACAACGATCACGATCATGAGCACTCGCACGACCACGGCGAAGGCGGCCATTCCGCCACTGCGCACCTGCGCAGCGAACGTGTCGACCTGCGCGGCGAACTGAGGGACCCGCTGCCTGGCTTCGACCGCTTGCGCCTGAGAGCCAGTCACACCGACTATCGCCATGATGAACGCGATGCGGGTGAGGTTGCGACAACCTTCACCAACCACGGGCGCGACCTGCGACTCGAATTGCAGCATCAACCCCTGGGCCGCTGGCATGGTGTTGTCGGCCTGCAGACCGCCAGATCGCATTTCGAATCCAGCGGCCTGGAAAGCTTCGTGCCGCGTACCCGCACCAGCAGCACCGGCCTGTTCCTACTGGAAGAATATCGCCATGAAGACTGGCGCTTCGAAGTGGGTGCCCGCCAGGAATGGCAGCGCATGACCCCCACCGCCGGCACCCAGCCGCGCAAGAGCGGGCATGCGAACTCGCTGTCGGCCGCAGCCATCTGGGACTTCACCCCCGGCTACGCCGCCACTGTCTCGTTCTCGCGCTCGCAGCGCCTGGCCAACGCACAGGAAACCTACGCCAAGGGCGTGCACCTGGCCACCAACACCTATGAGCGCGGCAATACCGATCTCGGCCGGGAAACCGCCAATACCGTGGAACTGGGCTTGCGCAAGGACGAAGGCGACCTGAGCTTTGCGCTGAACGCCTATCATAGCCGGGTCGATGGTTACATCTATGCCGAAACCCTGGATCAGTTCGAAGACTTCCGCCTGATCGAATATACCCAGCGCGATGCCAGCTTCACCGGTCTGGAAGCTGAAGCCACCTATCAATACAGCAAGGCCTTCAGCACCACGATCTTTGGCGACTACGTTCGCGGCAAACTGCGCGACCCGCACGCCAACCTGCCGCGTATCCCCGCTGCCCGGCTGGGGCTGCGGGCCAGCACCGCCTGGCAGCAATGGCATGGCTTCCTTGAATACTACCGGGTCTTCAGCCAGAACAAGATCGCCAGCTATGAGGAAGATACGCCGGGGTACAACATGGTCAACGCCGGCCTGTCATACAGCGGCAAGCTCGACGGTGCGCGCTACCGGCTCTACCTGCAGGGCAACAACCTGCTGGACCGGGTCGCCTACAACCATGTCTCGTTCATCTCACGCGCCGCGCCGATTCAAGGCCGCAGCGTCATAGCCGGGGTCGGGGTCGAATTTTGAGCCAGGCATCCGCCACGCCCGCCCCTGCCGGAGCGGGCAGCGCCTCGCTCTACGAGGAAGTCGCGCAGTTTCAGGCAGGACAACCCTGGGGCCACTTCCTCGATGCAGGGACCGGCCGCGCTTCGCTATCCTGGCTATTGGGCCAGGAAACCGAGGCCTGGACCGCGGTGACCGGCTCTCCGGCCATGCTGGAAACGGTACGCCAGCATGCCGGGGACCGGCTGCGCGCCCAGGACCGCCTGGTTTTGGGCAACTGGATGGACGCCGAGCTGCTGCATGGAGAGCGCTATGACACCGTCTTGGCCGACTATCTGCTGGGCGCGATAGAAGGATTTGCCCCCTATTGGCAAGACAGGCTCTTCGCAAGACTGCGCCCGCTAGTCAGGCGGCGGCTTTATGTCATTGGCCTGGAACCCTATGTCAGCCGTTTCCCCGATGACCCGGCAGGCGCCATCGTCACTGCAATCGGCCGTCTGCGCGATGCCTGCCTGTTGCTTGCCGGAGAAACCCCCTATCGGGAATATCCGCTGGAATGGGTCTTGCGCCAATTGCGCAGTTCGGGCTTCCGTACGCTGGATGTGCGGCGCTATCCGATACGCTACGGCCCCCGCTTCATCGACAGCCAGCTCGATATGTGCACCCAGCGCCTGGGGCGTCTGCGGGACCGCCAGCTGGCGCTGTCGCTGATGGAGCATGTGCAGGATCTGCGCGCCAGGGCGCATGCGCTATGCTCGCAAGAACAAGGACTGCGGCACGGCCATGACTACCTCATCCTGGCTGAGCCGGACATGCGCTGAGCCGCTTGACCGGCGGTGGGCTGGCCTTTCCGGCAAGCTGGCAGGCCAGCCCACCGCATCGACAAAACCGCATGCCGCCGGGAAAACCCGGGAAAACGCTTCAAAACACCAAAAAAAGGCCGCAAAGCCTCACCAATGCTTGATTTCCGGACGCAAGTCCGACAAAATTGGCCCTGTATGTCCATACAGCCAAAATCATGACCATCAAGCTCACCGCGCGCCAGCAACAGATCCTCGATTTCATCCGCCAGTCGCTGGAAGGCACGGGCTTCCCGCCCACGCGCGCCGAAATTGCGCAGGCACTAGGATTCCGCTCGCCCAATGCCGCGGAAGACCACCTGAAAGCACTGGCCCGCAAAGGGGCCATCATCCTGACGCCTGGCACCTCGCGCGGCATCCGCCTGTCGCAGGCCGAAGAATCGCCCGCCCTGCAGGCGCAGCATACGGATTTCGAATCCGCGCTGGTACCGCTGGTTGGCCGGGTCGCCGCCGGCAGCCCTATCCTGGCGGCGGAACACATTGAGCGTGAGGTACGCGTGGATACCGCGCTGTTCAGCGCGCGGCCGGATTATTTCCTCAAGGTGCGCGGCATGAGCATGCGCGATGCCGGTATCCTGGAAGGCGACCTGTTGGCCGTACGCAAGGCCAGCGAAGCCCGCAACGGGCAAATCGTCGTCGCGCGTATCGACGATGAAGTCACCGTCAAGCGGCTCAGCCAGGATCGCCAGGGCTTGCGCCTGCTGCCGGAAAATCCGGATTACCCGGTCATCGAAATCAAGCCTGGCCAGCACTTCGCCCTGGAAGGCATCGCCATCGGCCTGATCCGCGCCCAGGCGCTGCACTGACCCTGTCGCGCTGACACCCTGGCACGAATACCCTGGCACTGAAGCCATGCCGTTCAACCGCCAGGCTTCAGCAGGAGGCGGCATCTGCCCGGCAAAGACCTGGCGCCGCCGTTGCCTCTTCACGCGTTCGCATGCTTGCGCCAGCTCATGAGGCCATGGGCCAGCATACCGATCACGATCCCCCAGAAAGCCGAGCCGAAACCCCATAGCGCCATGCCCGAGGCTGTCGCCAGGAAAGTAATGGTTGAGGCTTCACGGTGGGCAGCATCCTCCACCACCAGGGTCATATTGGAAACAATGGCGCCAATCAGCGCCAAGCCGGCCAGAATGGCGACCAACTCGGCCGGAACCGCCTTGAACAGCAGAACGATTGTGCCAGCGAAGGTTCCGCCGACCAGGTAGAAGACGCCATTGGCAATCCCGGCGATATAACGCTTGTCCTTCTCCGGATGGGCGTCCTTGCCGGTACACAGCGCAGCGGTGATGGCCGACAGGACGATCGTCACGCCGCCAAAGAAAGCCGTCGCAAACGATGCCAGGCCTGTCACCATAATGACTGGCCGCGCGGGCATCTGATAGCCCGACAGCTGCATCACCGCCATGCCTGGCAGAAACTGGCCCGTCAGGCTTACGATCGTCAGCGGCAAGGCCAGGCTGAAAAACGACACCCAGTCAAACTGCGGCATCACGAAAATCGGCTGGGTCCAGGACAGCGCCAGGCCTGAGAAATCAGTCAGCTGCTGCACCAGCGCCATGGCGAAGCCTGTCAAGGCAACAGCCACTACCGTGTAGCGCGGGCACAGTCGACGACAGACGAAATAGGCTCCCAGCATGGCAAACACCAGCGCTGGCATTCTGCCCGCAGCAGCAAATGCCTGGGTACCGAACTGAAACAGGATCCCTGCCATCATGCCAGCGGCAATGCCTCGGGGAATGGCGCGTACCAATTTGTCGAAGTACCCCGTCACGCCGACCAGCAGCACCAACAACGCGGCCAGAATATATGCGCCGACAACCTGGGCCATGGATATCTCGGGAAACAGGGTAATCAGCAAAGCCGTGCCTGGCGCCGACCATGCCGTGATCACCGGAATCTTCAGCCACCAGCTCAACAGCAAGCCGCTGACACCGGCGCCTATCGAAATGGCCCATATCCAGGATGCCAGCATATCCGGCGGGATATGCCCGACATGCGCGGCCTGTATGAAAATCAGCAACGGCCCTGCATATGAAATCAGTACCGCCAGAAAACCCGCCACCCACGCGGATACCGACCCTGCGCGCACACCCATGAAACCTCCCCGGCAATGAAGACAGAAATCCGCCGATATTGCCAGACATTGCCATGGCTTTCCTGCATAACCCTGCTTTTCGCATTGCTGCAGCGCCGGGCTGGCGCAACATCGCTGGCATCAAGCTGATATATTCCGTCTTCTCAACGCCATCAACGCGCAAGCCACATTCATCCATGCCTGAACAAAATAACCGCTATGGCCGCCTGGCCTCGCAGGTCTACCACCTGGACAAACCCATCGGCCATTCTTTCGGCGATGTCGAGTTCTACCTGGAACGCCTGCAACATTGCCCCGGCCCCATCCTCGAACCTGCCGCCGGCAATGGCCGCATCCTCATTCCGCTATTGCAAGCCGGGCTGGATGTGCACGGCTTCGACGCATCCGCAGAGATGCTGGCCCTGTGCCAATCGGAATGTGCGCTGCGCGGCCTGGCGGCCCCGGTCAGCTGCCAGACCTTCGAACACTTCCACTACGAGCAATCCTTCGCAGCCATCGTCATCCCAGCCGGTTCATTCCAGCTCATCACCGATTACGACGCAGCCTCTGCCGTGCTGACGCGCTGCTTCCAGCACCTTCAAACCCGGGGACGCCTGATTCTCGACTTGGATCCGGCTCATGCCATCCAGGCCGGTGGCCATTCGTTGCGGGCCTGGCAACCAGCGCCCAGGCAACAGCTCACACTGACCTGCGACCGTCTCAGCACCGATCATATCAACCAGGTTTCCGTAGACCTGCTGCGCTACGAAGCTTGGGACGATGGCGTGCTGCAGGCCACTGAGCTGGAATCCTTCAGCCTGCGCTGGTGGGGCGTACGCGAAATGCTGGCTGCGCTGCGGGCAGCCGGCTTCAGCGACATCACGGTCTCAGGCGGCTATGCACACGGCCGCTGGCCCACGGACGCCGATGCCATCATCACCTTCGAGGCAATCAAGCGCTGAGGCGCCAAAGCCACTGTGCTACGGCATGGCCACCATGAGCGCCAAGGACAGGCAACAAGGGTTGCCTACAACAACAATAGCCTGCGGCAAGCGCGCATCGTCGACAAATTCCCTGCTGCCGGCCTGATCCCTGCCTGATCGACAATCGCCAGGTAGCCTGCCCGAAGACGGTGCAGCAATAAAAAACCCCTGGGCGCCGCCAAGGCATCCAGGGGTTGTCGGTCAGGCGCGTGATGCGCCTGCCTTCCTGCATCAGTGCTTCAATACCGCACCAGGTTCACCCGGTTTGGAACCGGAGGCCACCACCGGCTCTTCCGGCTTGGCTTCTTCCTCGGGCAGAGGTGTCGGCAAGCGCTCGAGCGCATGTTCCAGCACCGCGTCGATCCAACGCACCGGAACAATCTCCAGCTGGTTCTTCACGTTGTCCGGAATCTCGGTGAGATCCTTCACGTTTTCCTCGGGAATCAAGACTTTCTTGATTCCGCCGCGATGGGCTGCCAGCAGTTTTTCCTTCAGACCGCCGATTGCCAGGACTTCGCCACGCAGAGTGATTTCACCCGTCATGGCCACATCGGCACGCACCGGAATGTGCGACAAGGCCGACACGATAGCCGTGGTGATGGCGATACCTGCAGACGGGCCATCCTTGGGCGTGGCGCCTTCAGGAACGTGCACGTGCATGTCACGCTTCTCGAACACGGTATCGGCAAAGCCCAGGCGGCGAGCGCGCGAACGTACCACGCTACGGGCAGCCTCCACCGACTCCTTCATCACATCGCCCAGCGAACCCGTGCGCTGGATGACGCCCTTGCCCGGCATGTCGGCAACTTCGATGGTGAGCAGGTCGCCCCCCACTTCCGTCCAGGCCAGCCCGGTCACCTGACCAATCTGGTTTTCCTTTTCCGCGACGCCAAAGCTGTAACGGCGCACGCCCAGGTAATCGGCCAGATTCGAACTATCGACCACAACAACCTTGGGTGCATCCGGAGCCTTGTCTTCGACTCGCTTGATCAGCTGGCGGATCACCTTGCGGCAGATCTTGCCGACTTCGCGCTCGAGTGACCGAACACCGGCTTCACGCGTGTAATAGCGCACGATGTCGCGCAGCGCATCATCCTCGACCTGCAATTCGCCATCGCGCACGCCATTGTTCTTCATCAGCTTGGGCAGCAGATGCTCGCGGGCGATACGGATCTTTTCCTCTTCGGTATAGCCAGAGAGGCGGATCACTTCCATGCGGTCCAGCAGCGCAGGCGGTATGTTCAACGTGTTGCTGGTGGCAACGAACATCACATCCGACAGATCGAAGTCGACCTCAACATAGTGGTCCTGGAAGGTATGGTTCTGTTCCGGGTCCAGCACTTCCAGCAGGGCCGACGCAGGGTCGCCACGGAAATCCATGCCGAGCTTGTCGATTTCGTCGAGCAGGAACAGCGGATTGCGCACGCCGACCTTGCCCATGTTCTGCAGGATCTTGCCAGGCATGGAGCCGATGTAGGTACGGCGGTGGCCGCGAATCTCGGCCTCGTCGCGCACGCCACCCAGGGCCATGCGCACGAACTTGCGGTTCGTTGCCTTGGCAATGGACTGGCCCAACGACGTTTTACCCACCCCGGGAGGACCGACCAGGCACAGGATGGGCGCCTTGACCTTGTCCACGCGCTGTTGCACCGCCAGGTGCTCCAGGATGCGTTCCTTGACCTTCTCCAGGCCGTAGTGGTCGCCGTCGAGCACGCGCTCAGCGTTGTCCAGCGAGTTGTTGACGCGGCTCTTCTTGCGCCACGGCAAGCCGATCAGCGTGTCGATATAGGTGCGCACCACCGTGGCTTCTGCCGACATGGGCGACATCAGTTTGAGCTTCTTGAGCTCGGCATCGGCTTTCTTGCGCGCTTCCTTGGGCATTTGCGCGGCGGCGATCTTTTTCTCGAGTTCTTCGAGATCAGCGCCTTCCTCGCCCTCGCCCAGCTCCTTCTGAATGGCCTTGACCTGCTCATTCAAATAGTAGTCGCGCTGGCTCTTTTCCATCTGCTTCTTGACCCGACCACGGATACGCTTCTCCACCTGGAGAATGTCGATTTCCGTTTCCAGCTGGCTCAGCAGGGTTTCCAGGCGCTCGGTGGTGCCGAACACCTCCAGCATGCGCTGCTTTTCCTCAAGCTTGAGCGGCAGGTGGGCGGCAATGGTATCCGCCAGCCGACCCGCTTCGTCGATCCCCGACAGCGAGGTCAGGATTTCCGGCGGAATTTTCTTGTTGAGCTTGACGTACTGCTCGAACTGGCTGACAACGGCACGCCGCAGCGCTTCGGTTTCCGCATTGGCCTGGGTGTCCGGCTCAATGGGCGTGACCGAGCAGGTGAAGTGGGCTTCACCATCAGTAATCTGGGCGATGCGAGCGCGCTGCGTGCCTTCCACCAGCACCTTGACGGTGCCGTCCGGCAGCTTCAGCATTTGCAGAATGCTCGCAATACATCCGATTTCATAGACATCTTCCGGCGTAGGATCATCCTTGCTGGCAGATTTCTGCGCCACCAGCATGATGCTCTTTCCGGATTCCATTGCCGCTTCCAACGCCTGTATCGAGCGCGGGCGCCCCACAAACAATGGAATGACCATGTGTGGGAAAACCACGACGTCGCGCAGAGGCAGCAGCGGCAATTCAACGGGTTCTGAAGGCAAGGCCCGGCTGACTGACATGATTAGGCTTCCTCGGAGAGAAACTGTAGTTCGGGAAGCGTATGGGACGACGGCGTGCTGCCGCCTGCTTCCTGTGATGAGTCAGAGATGGAGACGATATCGGAAAATACAAGCCCGGTGGCCTGAATTTTCATGAAAACCCTCCAAAGCAGAGGGTTTTCATGCCCTATCGACACTCTCAGGCGGCGTTTCCAACCGAACGGCGCAGATTTCCTTCCTCGCGGAAGAAACGGGGCTCGGCCCCTTTTTCGATGACGTCGGCATCCACGAAAACCTTGTGAATGCTGGGGTCGCTGGGCAGCTGGTACATGGTGTCCAGCAATGCTGATTCCAGGATGGAGCGCAGGCCACGAGCACCCGTCTTGCGCTTGAGCGCCTTGCGCGCCACCGCATGCACGGCCTCAGGGGAAAGCTCCAGCTCGACCTCTTCCATCTCGAAGAGCTTCTGGAACTGTTTCACGATGGCATTGCGCGGCTCGGTCAGAATGCGTACCAGCGCCGTTTCGTCCAGTTCCTGCAGCGTGGCAACCACCGGCAGGCGGCCGACCAATTCGGGAATCAGGCCGAACTTGACCAGGTCTTCCGGTTCCACTTCAGTGAACACTTCGCCCACCGAACGCTCGGACTTCTGTTTGACGTCCGCCGAGAAGCCGATGCCCGACTTCTCCGTGCGATTGCGGATCACCTTTTCCAGGCCATCGAAGGCACCGCCGACGATGAACAGGATATTGGTGGTGTCGACCTGCACAAAATCCTGGTTGGGATGCTTGCGTCCACCTTGCGGCGGCACGGAAGCCACGGTGCCTTCGATCAGTTTCAACAAGGCCTGCTGCACCCCTTCGCCCGAGACGTCGCGGGTAATGGATGGGTTATCGGCCTTGCGCGAAATCTTGTCGATTTCGTCGATATAGACGATCGCACGCTGCGCCTTTTCGACATCGTAGTCGCAGCTCTGCAGCAGCTTCTGGATGATGTTTTCGACATCTTCCCCGACATAGCCGGCTTCCGTCAGCGTGGTGGCATCCGCCATCACGAACGGCACATTGAGCTGACGTGCCAGCGTCTGCGCCAGCAAGGTCTTGCCCGAGCCGGTCGGGCCGATCAGCAAAATATTGCTCTTCGCCAGTTCCACACCGCCATCTTCAAGATGGTCGCGGTGACGAATGCGCTTGTAGTGGTTATAGACCGCCACTGCCAGCATGCGCTTGGGCGCATCCTGGCCAATGACATATTGGTCCATGAATGTCTTGATTTCCGCTGGCGTCGGCAATTCATCGCGCTGATTCTGGCGGGCTTCCTGCTGCAACTCCTCGCGGATGATGTCACGCGAAAGGTCTATACATTCGTTGCAGATGTAAACCGAACCCTCACCCTTGATCAGCTTCTTGACTTCATGCTGGCTCTTGTTGCAGAACGAGCAACGCGGAGCGCGCGCATCAAGCAGGTCTTTTTTATCAGTCATGGACTCTGTATCGGTAGTGAAGAACTCCGGCCCGATGGCCAGACGTTCTCCGACACCACTCGGGGGGAGCCTTCGGCTCCATATTAAACATGTCTCGCGACAGGCTGCCCTTCATGGCACAGCCCGCGTCCCGGCCACCATCAGGCAGCCGGGACGACGAGAATCATTCCCGCGTACTCAATACCTTGTCGATCAAGCCATAGGCCGCAGCATCTTCCGCGGACATGAAGTTATCGCGCTCGGTATCGACCTCGATACGCTCCACGGGTTGCCCCGTGTTGTCAGCCAGAATGCGGTTCAGGCGACCACGCAGGTCGAGGATTTCACGCGCCTGGATCTGGATATCGGTAGCCTGTCCTTGCGCGCCACCAGAGGGCTGGTGGATCATGATGCGCGAATTGGGCAGCGAGAAGCGCTTGCCGCGCTTACCCGCTGCCAGCAGGAACGCACCCATGCTGGCCGCCAGGCCAGTGCACAGCGTGGAGACATCAGGCTTGACGAACTGCATAGTGTCAAAGATGGCCATGCCTGCATACACCGACCCGCCAGGCGAGTTGATGTAGAGGGAGATGTCCTTGTCAGGATTTTCCGATTCCAGGAACAGCAACTGGGCGACGATCAGGTTGGCGCTGTTGTCGTTCACGGGACCGACAAGAAACACCAGACGCTCCTTCAGCAGGCGCGAATAGATGTCGTACGAACGCTCGCCGCGCCCGGACTGCTCGACGACCATGGGGATGTAGCCCAGCCCGGTGGGCGTGACGGACGAGCCGCCGTACATGGACGCATAGAAATCGGTAAATCGCTGCATGTCAGGCTGTTCCCATCAATTGCTCGAAAGACACGTTTTCGTCGGTAACCTTGGCTTGGGACAGGATGTGTTCAACCACGTTGTCCTCGACCACCACCGCTTCGATTTCACCACGGCGCTGCTTGTCGGCCAGGTAGTAGGCAACGACCTGTGCAGGCTGCTCGTAGTTCTGGGCGAACTCTTCGATGCGGGCACGAACCTGCTCCGGCTTGGCTTGCAGGCCAACCTGCTTCACCAGTTCGGACACCAGCAGGCCCAGACGGACACGGCGTGCAGATTCGTCGGCAAACGCTTCGACCGGAATGTTGAGCGAATCAGCATTGGGCACGCCTCGTTGCTTCAGGTCTTCGCGAGCAGCTTGTACACGGCCTTGGGCATCCTGGTTGACCAGAGACTTCGGCACGTCGAATTCGGCGGCAGCGACCAGGGCGTCCATCACGCTGGACTTGGTGCGGCCCTGGGCGCGCAGCTTGACTTCACGTTCCAGGTTGACGCGGATGTCTTCGCGCAGCTTGGCGACGTCGCCTTCAGCCTGGCCCAGCGATGTCGCGAACTCGGCGTTCAGTTCCGGCAGTACGGGCTCAGCCACTTCCTTCACCGTGATGGTGAATTCTGCCGTCTTGCCTGCCACTTCCTTGCCCGGGTAGTCTTCCGGGAAGGCCAGCGGGAAGGTCTTGGTTTCGCCAGCCTTCAGGCCGCGCACGGCGGTTTCGAACTCGGGCAGCATGCGGCCCTGGCCCAGCACGAAGGGGAAGTCGGTCGCTTGGCCGCCTTCGAACAGTTCGCCGTCGATGCTGCCGCTGAAGTCCAGCGTGACACGGTCGTCGTCAGCCGCAGCGCGGTCTTCACGAGCTTCGTAGGTCGCGCGCTGCTTGCGCAGCACTTCAATGGTGCGGTCGACTTCGGCGTCGCCGACTTCTGCCAGCGTGCGCTTGATTTCCAGCGCACCCAGCTCGGGAATCTTGACTTCGGGATAGACCTCGAAGGTGGCGCTGAACGCCAGCACGCCTTCCTGGCCTTCACCTTCGGCCTTGGGCTCGAGGGTGGGCTGGCCAGCCACGCGCAGTTCAGCGGCGCGGACGGCTTGTTCGAATGCACGGCCAACTTCGGCATTGATGGCATCGTAGCGGATGCTGGGGCCGTGGCTGCGCTCAAGCAGGTTCAGGGGCACTTTGCCAGGACGGAAGCCCGGCAGCTTGGCCGTGCGGGCAAGACGCTTGATTTGCGCCTGCACTTCCTTTTCGATATCGGCCACAGTAACGGCCAGATCAATACGGCGCTCGAGGCCGGAGAGGGTTTCAACCACAGGCTGCATGAAAAACCTATTTTTCTGAAGTATGAAGTGAAAGCGGAAAGCTTAGCAGAGCATTTTACCGGAAACTAGAAAGAGCATCGTACCAACCCAAAACGAAGCGGTTTCCTGGCCGTTTTTCTGGCGTTTCCCTCTGAATTTACGTATTGCGACCGACTTTCTGGAAAAACTTCAGGCAAAAAAACGGCACCCATACGAGTGCCGGGCCGCTTGCGTCATAGGCACCGCTTGCGACCGGTACTGATTATGCATGCTGCCTTGCCGATCACGATCACCACACAAAAAAATTAGAAAAATCATTGCAATGACTGCGCTCCTGTCGCGGAACAGCCCTTGCCACGCCTTGCAGAACGCCTCTGCAGCAGTCTGGCCAACGGCCTGGCTGCCTATCTGTATGACGCCTAACCGTTGCCTGGCGTATGGTCTACTGCCCACTGCCTGCCTGTTGTCCATCTGCCTGCTTCCGTCCATCCCGATCGCACGCCAGCCCTCAACTCCGCCTGCTCTCAGGATTGCGGTGTCCCTGCGGGTTCGGACGCCACGTTTTCCAGACGCAGGGGCTGGTTGTTTTCTTCTTCTGGCGCGATGGATATCTGCAGGACGGAACGCACGCCCAGCTTGCGAAACAAGTTCTGCTTGTGCGCGCTCACGGTTTTCTCGCTGAGGCAGAGCCGACCCGATACTTCCTTGTTGCGCATTCCCTGGCGCAACAGCCGCAGCACCGCCAGCTCGCGCACCGACAAGCGGGACAGGTCGTGGTAGCGCGGCCGCTCAACTGCCGCAGGGTCCAGTACCGGGAAACACTGCATGCCGGCCAGGACCATGCGTACCGCTGCGGCAACCGTGGCTTCATCACCGTCCTTGGCAATGAAGCCGCTGATTCCCAGCCGGACAGCGAGCGGGGAATAGATGTCGATATCCCGACCGCAGAAAAACAGCACCGGCACGCCGGGGAAACGGCGCCGAATGCGGTAAACCAGGCGGTCGCCGCTTTCGCTGGCCTGTGCGGGATCAATGATGATCAGGGACACCGGGTTGCTGAGCTCTGCAGGCACCGCCTGGAGACTGACCGACTCGATAATCTCGTGCGGGAAGCCGCTATTGACCAGGAGGTTGCGCACGCCAAGACGCACGACAGGCAGTTTTTCTATAATGAGAATCGTGTGCATCACATCTGCGGGGAAAGGCCGTTGATGGCTGCAATCTACCCGCCATCCTTTCGCCCGATAAGGCCGATCCGGTGATTTCAGAAAAAAACACGAAACGCTTGGCAAGAGGGAAGGAAAATACATGGCGATCCTGTGAAAATTCTGTAGATAAAGCGCAAGTACCTGAGAACTTCAGGGAAATTC
The DNA here is from genome assembly GCF_004216755.1 of Kerstersia gyiorum. Classification (GTDB taxonomy): domain Bacteria; phylum Pseudomonadota; class Gammaproteobacteria; order Burkholderiales; family Burkholderiaceae_B; genus Kerstersia; species Kerstersia gyiorum. Next base: position 205,796 of record NZ_SGWZ01000002.1, on the reverse strand, counting down.
CATTCATCATTGCCAACTGGACATATCAGAAAATATGGCAATTGCTGATCTGGCAACCTCACCATCATAGACAATCACTGTATAAAAACACAGCTATCAGGTGACAAAAACAGCACGCCTGCCAAACGGCCTGCGGCGTCGTTAAATGCGTACGCCCACTCGCCTATCACTACACCCATCGTTAACCGGCCAATGAGTGGACAACGCCCCCCCGTCGCCCGCTCCCACCAGCAAGCCCCCCACACTTTCCGCCACCTTGCCACGCCGGGAACCGGCCCCATTTCCCCTGTTCGGCCGCCCAACAAAAAAGCCTGCTTCCACAAAGAAGCAGGCTTTTGGCATTCAGCCCAACCGCTGCCGGCCCCCACTACATAGCGGGGCATCCGGCATGGATAGCGCAGGAAGTTACTCCTCGCGGCCATCCTTCAGTTGCGGCACGCCGGCGCCGGCAGGCAGCAGCAGACCGGACTGCGTGTAGATCATAAGCTTGTCGCGGGTATCAACGATGTCCAGGTTGCGCATCGTCAGTTGACCGATACGGTCGGCCGGCGAGAACGGCGCATCTTCCACTTTTTCCATGCTCAGGCGCTCGGGCTGATACGTCAGGTTGGGCGAGACCGTATTGAGGATGGAATAGTCATTGCCACGGCGCAGTTCCAGCGTCACTTCACCGGTCACGGCGCGTGCCACCCAGCGTTGGCTGGCTTCGCGCAGCATGATGGCCTGCGGGTCGAACCAACGGCCCTGGTACAGCAAACGACCCAAGCGACGGCCGTTTTCACGGTACTGTTCGATGGTGTCTTCGTTGTGAATACCGTTCACCAGGCGCTCATAGGCGATGAACAGCAGCGCCAGCCCCGGTGCCTCGTAGATGCCGCGGCTCTTGGCTTCGATGATGCGGTTCTCGATCTGGTCGCTCATGCCCAGGCCGTGACGGCCGCCGATGCGGTTGGCTTCCAGGATCAGTTCCACCAGGTCGCCGAAGGTTTCGCCATTGATCGCCACCGGCACGCCTTCCTCAAAGCGGATCGTCACTTCCTCACGCTTGATCACGACTTCGTCGCGCCAGAACGCCACGCCCATGATCGGCTGGACGATATGGATACCGGTATCCAGGTGCTCCAGGTCCTTGGCTTCGTGGGTAGCACCCAACATGTTCGAATCGGTCGAATAGGCCTTTTCGGCGCTCATCTTGTAGGCGAAGCCAGCCTGATTCATGTACTCGGACATTTCGGCGCGGCCGCCCAGCTCGTCGATGAAGTCCTGGTCCAGCCAGGGCTTGTAGATCTTCAGCGCCGGGTTGGTCAGCAGGCCATAACGGTAGAAACGCTCGATATCGTTGCCCTTGAAGGTGCTGCCGTCGCCCCAGATATTGACGCCATCTTCCTTCATCGCGGCAACCAGCATCGTACCGGTCACAGCGCGGCCGATGGGGGTGGTATTGAAATACGTAGCACCGGCAGACGAAATATGGAAAGCACCGGCTTGCAGTGCAGCCACGCCCTCGGCGGCCAGCTGGGCACGGCAGTCGATCAGGCGGGCAGCCTCGGCGCCGTACTGCATCGCGCGGCGCGGGATGTCTTCGTAATCGGTTTCATCGGGCTGGCCCAGGTTGGCCGTATAAGCGTAAGGAACGGCGCCCTTGGCGCGCATCCAGTGCAGTGCCGCGCTGGTGTCCAGTCCGCCGGAGAAAGCGATGCCGACCTTCTGGCCGACGGGAATATGCTGAAGGATGGTTGCCATGGTGCAGGAAAGCAGTCAGAAGTAGAAAAAACAGCCGGAACAGCAAGGCGACCGATAGCAGGAAGAAGCAGGAATATGCTCGCTGGCGAACATGCCGCGGCGCGCCTGCGACCGCTGGCCGCCATGATGCACAAGAGAGACATTGTAGAGCGATTCCCCCGCCTTGCCCAAGGCCCGCCATCCGCTGCGCCCTGCCACGCCCTGTGCCGGGCACGACAAACGGCTGCACACGGCGGCAGGAAACTCCATCCGCCATGATCCAGGCCAAATGTCTGTCACATCCGGCACGCGACGCTGCCCCCGCCCCGGCGTACACTTGCCCCGGACTCATTCCCATTTCCCTGTTGCAAAAGGAGCCGTCGCATGAGCGTCTCGCCAGCCCCTCCCCCGGCCGCCACCGCCGGCCAAGCCCCTCCCAAACCCATGCCTATTGCCTTCATCGGCGGCATCATCGCGATGATCGCGGTACTGTTGCTGCCGACCCCGGCAGACCTGCCCATTGCCGGGCACCGCATGCTGGCCATCCTCGTGTTTGCCGTGGTGGTCTGGATCACCGAAGCGGTGTCGTACGAAGCCAGCGCCATCATGATCACGGCGCTCATGGCGGTGCTGCTGGGCACTGCGCCGAAAATCAATGATCCGGATACGCTGATCGGCACATCGTCGGCCATCAATATGGCGCTGCAGGGCTTTTCCAACAGTGCGCTGGCGCTGGTGGCTGGTGCCCTTTTCATTGCTGCCGCCATGACCCATACCGGGCTGGATCGCCGCATCGCGCTCGTGACGCTGTCGCGCATAGGCACCAGCACCCGCCGCATTCTGATCGGTGCCATCGCAGTCACCATCATCCTCAGCCTGGTCGTGCCCAGCGCGACCGCGCGCAGTGCCTGCGTGGTTCCCATCATGATGGGCGTCATCGCGGCCTTTGGCGTCGACAAGCGTTCCAATATCGCAGCCGGCATCATGATCGTGGTCGCCCAGGCCACCAGCATCTGGAACGTCGGCATCCAGACCGCAGCGGCACAGAACCTGCTGACGGCCGGCTTCATGCAGCAAATCCTCGGCGAACGCGTCAGTTGGGGCGACTGGCTTATCGCTGGCGCGCCGTGGTCAGTGCTGATGTCGCTGGTTTTGCTGGTCGTAGTGCTCAAGCTGCTGCCGCCCGAAACCGATCAGGTACCCGGCGGCGACAAGGCAGTGCAGGATTCGCTGCAAGCGCTGGGCCCGACCACCAGTGCGCAAAAGCGCCTGATGGGTGTTTCCATCCTGCTGCTGCTGGCCTGGGCCACGGAAAACAAGCTGCACAACCTGGACACCACCACCACGACATACGCCGGCCTGGTCCTGCTGATGCTGCCGCGGGTGGGCATCATGACATGGAAGGATGTGCAATCCCGCATTCCCTGGGGCACGGTCATCGTGTTCGGTGTGGGCATCAGCCTGGGCACGGCCCTGCTCAGCACACAAGCCGGCCAGTGGCTGGGCGCCCAAGTGGTGAACCACACCGGCCTGGACCAGATTGGCCCGCTGGCGATCTTCGCCATTCTGGCGGCCTTCCTGATCGTCATCCACCTGGGCTTCGCCAGCGCCACCGCACTGACATCCGCGATGCTGCCCATCCTCATCACCGTGCTGCAAACCCTGCCTGGCGAATTCAACCGCCTGGGCATGGCAATGCTGCTGGGCTTTGTCGTGAGCTACGGCTTCATCCTGCCCATCAACGCGCCGCAGAACATGGTGTGCCTGGGCACCGATACCTTCAATGCCCGTCAGTTCGCCAAGGTAGGGATCATCATCACCATCGTCGGTTACCTGCTGATGCTGCTGTTCGGCATGACCTACTGGCGCTGGCTCGGCCTGATCTAAATACCGCCTGAATTCGGCTGGCGCCCAGGCGCCAGGCCGCTCCGCCAGGGAGTGTTGCGGCGACCGCACACATCTCCCGGGCGGCGATGCAGAAAAATATTTTCCGGCAAGGCGCCTCGCAATAAAATCTGCTCCCGTCTACCCCAGGCGCACGGGCAGTTGCAGGGCTGGCGCCTTACCGATCATGAGCAATCGCTTCACCTACACGCCGCTACCGCTGCCCGATCTCGCTCCATCGGAATTCCGCGACGACAACCCCGACAGCAACCCCTGCCTGCACTGCGGCGCCTGCTGCTCCCATTTCCGCGTCTCTTTCTACTTCGGCGAACTCGACGGCCCCAACGGCGGCTGGGTACCGGCTGAACTGACCACGCCCGTCACGCCGCATCGCGTCTGCATGAAAGGTACCGAGCACGCCCCCGTACGCTGCGTGGCCTTGCAGGGCACCGTGGGCGAACCAGGCATATCCTGTGCCATCTACTCCCAGCGCCCCAGCCCCTGCCGCGAATTCAGCCTCTGGGAGGCAGACGGCAGCCCCAACCCGGATTGCCAGCGATTGCGGCTGGCACTCGGCCTGGCACCATTGCGCGGACGCCCGGAGGCCGACAACGACCCCGACGGCCCAGGGCATCCGAACCACCCACCGCAACCCGCGGCGGCCTGACGGTAACACCTGGAAAACAGCCCGGCCCGCCATACATTGCACGAGTATGGCGGGCCTTGTTACTCTTGTACGGGTTACTCAACCATGCCGTCGCTGGCTGCGCCATGACATTCTGGACTTCCCCTGTATTCCTGTCCCGCCTGCGCTTGCTCCGCCCCAAGCTGATGGCAGCCTTGCTCGCCACCGCCGTGCTGGCGGCTTGCGGCACGACCGGCTCGAATACAGCCAGCGGCCCGGTGCCTGCCGGGCATTATCGCGTCCAGCCCGGCGACACGCTCAACAAGATCGCGCGCGCCAACAAGCAAAGTGTTTCCAGCCTGGTGCGCTGGAACAATCTGTCCAACCCGAATCAGATCCATGTCGGCCAGGTGCTGCGCGTCACGGCTCCTGCTGGCAGTGCCGGCGGCGCCAGTACCGGCGGCAAAACATCAGGCACCGCCACGGCACCAGCAACCAGCAACACCAGCCGTCCCAGCGGCAGCTCGGCGTCCACCGCCCCGACCAAGAAAATCTCCCTGGTCTGGCCCGCTCCCGGCAACATCATCCGACAATTCGGCCAGGCGCGTTCCAACGGCATCACCATTGCCAATACCGCAGGCACGCCCGTCGTGGCCGCCGCTGCCGGCACCGTTGCCTACGCCGGCAACACCCTGCGCGGCTACGGCAACATGCTGATCATCAGGCACGCCAATGGTTTCCTGAGCGTCTATGCGCACAACCGCAAGCTGCTGGTGCGCGAAGGCGCCACGGTCCGTCAGGGCCAAGCCATCGCTGAAATGGGACAAACCGAAACCACCCAGCCCTCGCTGTATTTCGAAGTGCGTCAGGACGGGCGGGTCGTGGACCCCCGCTCGCTGCTGCCAAAACGCTGAACCGGAACACACCCGCCTGATACGCAGCGAAACAACTCCGTACCCCTCGCAAGCATGGGTCAATGGGGACGAGAATAAGAATAACTGTTAGTGTTATGCATTGCTCCTACAGGCGCGGCACGCGTCTCGCGCCGCGCCTTCCGCCACGGCGGCAAGCAGGCGGAGCATCAGGCCCGCAGATCAGGCACCAGCCGGCCATCATCCGGCTCCAACGCTCCTGCTTCGCACATGCGGCGCCCCGCCTGAATCCCTTTCTTTATTGTTTTGTCCTGCTATTTCACACAAGGCAATCACGTGACGAATTCCATCACTGCAACTCCCAACACCGACGACCGCAAACCCCAACGTCAGCGCCATCCGCTGCGCTTCCGGCTGGTCGAGGTCGCCAGCCGTGAACTGCTGACGCCCAGCATGCTGCGACTGACCTTTACCGGCGATGAACTGCAAGGCTTCTCCAGCCCGGGTTTCGACGACCACGCCAAGCTGATCTTTCCGGACCCTGAAACCGGCGAGATCCCACGCCCGACCGTCACCGAAGAAGGCATTTCCTGGCCGGAAGGCAAACGTCCGCTGGCACGTGACTACACGCCACGCAGTTTTGACGCCAACAAGCGCCTGCTGACCATTGATTTCGCGCTGCATGAAGAAGGCGTTGCTACCGACTGGGCACGCAAGGCCGAACCCGGCGACTTGCTGGGCATTGCCGGCCCGCGTGGTTCCTTCATCGTTCCGGTGAATTTCGACTGGCACCTGCTGGTCGGTGACGAAACCGCCATCCCAGCCATTTCCCGCCGCCTGGAAGAATTGCCCGCCGGCGCCCGCGCGATTGCGGTCATCGAGGTCGATTCGGAAGAACATCAGTTGCCGCTGCATGCAGGAGCCCAGGCCGAAGTGCATTGGGCCTTCCGCCGCGGTGCGCCGGCCGGCCAAAGTGACGCCTTGCTGCGCAGCCTGCAATCGCTGGACTTCCCCGCTGGCGACTACTACGCCTGGGTCGCTTGCGAAAGCGCAACGGCCAAGACCCTGCGCCAGTACCTCGTCAGCGAGCGCGCCGCATCTGCCAAGTGGATACGCGCTTCCGGCTACTGGAAACCCGGCAAGACTGCCACCCACGACACCCACGAAGACTAAATCCGAAACCTGAAGCCCAAGCCCGCAACAAACCGGGCCGCCAAGGTTTCAGACCTTTCTTGCGCCAGGATACGGCCTCCGACCAGGAGGCCATCCTGGCGTTTCCTTTGCCTTGCTGCCTCGCCTCGGCGCCTCAGTGCAAGGCGTCGTCATCAAGGGGGAACGGCACCGCCAGCGCTTCTATCCCTTCCTCGGCCAATTCCTGGCGCTCGGCTGCCGTCGCCGTTCCACGTATCGGGCGCTCCGCCGCCTCTCCCGCATGAATTCGGCGCGCTTCGCTGACAAAATCGTCACCCACATTTTCAACCTGGCGCAAGTGATCACGCACGCGTGCAAAGATTTCCCTGGCCATGCGCTGCTGCTCGGATTCATTGGCACCGGCCGCAGGCAATGAAGCGCCGGTACGCTTGGCCGTGTGCACACTGGGGGCAGACAGCCGGCGACTGACCGCCGTGCTCTGACAGACCGGGCATTGCACCATGCCCTTCTCCTGCTGCGCGGCGTAGTCATCATGCGAACGGAACCAGCCTTCGAAAACGTGGCCCTGGTTGCACTCCAGATCGAAAACCTTGAAACTCATGCTGCGTCTCCCATCCGCCGGTCAAGGCTGAAACGTCCTGGCGACTGGCCGATACGCCCCTTGAACATGGTAATGAAGGCGTGAACGGACTCATAGCCCAGCTCTGCTGCCACAGCCTGCACCGAAGCCCCCACCGACAAACGCTGCACCGCGTGCAGCAATTGCAATTGCTGGCGCCAGCGGCCAAAGGTCATGCCCGTCAGCTCCCGCGTGCGCCGCGCCAGCGTGCGCTCGCTCATCGCCACCCGGGCCGCCCATTGTGGCAGCGTACTCCGATCCCCGGGATCGGCCAGCAAAGATCGCGCAATATACTGCAAACGCCCATCGTCAGAAACCGGACAATACAGAGATTGCACCGGCAGACGGGAAAGCTGGTCCAGCAACACCTGCACGAAACTCTGGCGCACCGCGCTATCCGGTTCGCCAGCTCGGCCATCGGCCAGGTAAAGCACCATCTCGCGCGCCAGCGGCGTCATGCCCAGCATGCAGCAGTGCGCCGGCATGGGCACGGCGCACGGTTCGACAAACAGGAAATAGACCTGCGTCTCGCCGAGCGCGCGATTGCTGTGCGCCACGCCGCCTGGAATCCACATGGCGCTATTGGCAGGCAGCATCCAGAACCCGCGGGGCTCGCGGCAAACCACCGCTCCCTTCAGCGCCAGCACCAGTTGCCCCTTGCGGTGGCGGTGCAAAGGCAACTCCTGCTCCTGGCCATCGACGTCCAGGCGCAAGGCGCTCAACGCGCCAGATGCATCATCGGGATCGAAATATCGTGGACAATACATTTCCCATCCTTGGCCCCTGCCGAAGATCCCACCAGGAAGATCCCCTGATCAGGAACACCAAACCATAGGCACAGCCGCCTGCCGCCAGGTAACGGTTCAGGCCACCGCCGATATGGCAGTTTTTAGATATTGAAAGTCATTTTATCGAAATCCAGGCAGCAGAATACAAGGTAGAGTATTCCACAAGCTGATCCCCCTTCTTTTGTGAATACTGTTCCATGTCTACTACGCCTGAATCGCTGCAATCCTCAAGCCGCATACGGCGCCTTTTTGCCCAATTCTCCAGCAGCCAGGACCCGGATTCGCGCGGCCGCCTGCTGCTCGTCATCTGCATCCTGCTGTTTGCCTGCAACCTGCGCGCCCCCATGACGGCGCTGGCGCCGCTACTGACACAGATCCAGGAAAGCTTTGGCCTGAATGCCGCCACCGCTGGCACCATTACCGCCATCCCGCTGCTGGTCTTCGGTATCGTCTCGCCCCTGGCTCCCTTGCTGGCGCGGCGCGTCGGCCTGGAGCGCGCACTGGTCGGCGCTCTCTTCCTGATCCTGCTGGGCGTGGTAGTCCGTTCCGCCGGCCCGCTGCCCTTGCTGTTTGCCGGCACCAGCGCCATCGGCATCGGCATCGCCATCGGCAACGTACTTCTGCCCAGCCTGCTCAAGCGAGACTTCCCCGGCCAGATCGCCGTCCTCACCTCTGTCTATGCGCTGACCATGGGCACAGTGGCTGCCTTCAGTTCCAGCATCGCCATCCCCCTGGCAGACATCACCGGCCTGGGCTGGCGCTTCGCCTTGCTGTGCACCGGGCTGATCCCTGCCATCAGCCTGATCGGCTGGCTGCCATTGGCACGCCGCCCCCGCGAGCAAGCCGCTGCCGGCCCCGCCACCAATCAGGTACGCACGCCGGTCTGGCGCCATGCCATCAGCTGGCAGGTCACATTCTTCCTGGGCATGAACTCCTTCCTGTTCTATTCCGTCATGAGCTGGCTGCCCGCGATCATGCACGATGCCGGCTACACTCCGGCCGCAGCCGGCGCGGCCCACGGCATCATGCAATTCGGCGCTTCCATCATCGGCCTGCTGATGATGCCCATCGTGCGCCGCAGCTCGGACCAGCGCAAGCTGGCCGTCGCCATCAGCAGCCTGTCATTGTTCAGCCTGGCCGGATTGTGGCTATTCCCATCTTGGAGCACCTTCTGGGCCACCCTCTTCGGCATGGGCAACGGCGGTGTCTTCATCCTGGCGCTCTCCTTCATGGGCACCCGCGTCAGCACCGCAGGCCAGGCGGCGTCACTCTCGGGCATGGCGCAAAGCGCCGGCTATCTGCTGGCCTGCACCGGCCCCAGCCTGCTGGGCAGCATCCATGATGCCTCCGGCAACTGGAGCATGCCGCTGCTGGTCTGCTGCGCCTTGAGCGCCACCCTGATCTACGCCGGCTGGTGCGCGGGCCGATCCATACGCATCTCGGCCGATGGCCACCTGGTGCCCATCCCCCAAACCGAAACCAAACCCTGACAGGAACCCAAACCTGTTCAGCCGCAAGGGCCGTGCCGCAAAGCCGGCCCTTTTTTCGTGGAATCCGATTCAAGTTGCGCTATGCTGTTGCCCTCCCCCTGCGGCAGGACTGGCAGCCGCACAGACCATCACCCAAGAGACGAACAGACATCACCATGGCGACATCCCTGCATCTGATTTCCTCCATGGCGACCAAATCCATCCTGCAGGATCTGGCCGCGGACTTTGAACGACAAACCGGCATCGCCGTGCGAGTCGAATCCGTGGGCGGCGTTACCGCTGCACAACGCGTGGAAGCCGGAGAAAGCTTCGACGTGGTCGTCCTGGCCGCCGATGCCATCGACAAACTGATAGGCAAGCAACACATCGTGGCTGGTACCCGTACCGATCTCGTGCGCTCCAGCACCGCCGTCGCCGTCCGTGCCGGCGCCAACCATCCGGATATCAGCAGCGAAGCCGCCGTACGCGCAGCCGTCCTGGCCGCAGGCAGCCTGAGCTATTCCACTGGTCCCAGCGGCGTGCAACTGGCAAAGCGCTTCGAACAATGGGGCATCGCCGACGTCATCAAGGACCGCATCGTTCAGGCACCTCCGGGCGTGCCAGTGGGCAGCCTGGTCGCCAAAGGCGAAGTCGAGCTCGGCTTCCAGCAACTGAGCGAACTCCTGCCATTGGAAGGCATAGACATCCTTGGCGCGCTGCCGGACGACATTGCCATTGTCACCACCTTCTCTGGAGGCATCGCTGCCAGTTCCCGGCAAGCCGAGGCCTGCCGCCAGCTGCTGGCCTACCTGGCCTCGGACGCAACGCGCGCCACCAAACAGCGTCACGGCATGGAAGCTGCCTGAGTCCGACAGCGCCCCGCTCCCTGAAAAAAACGGGGCTTGCACAAGAATAAAAATTCCGTGCTAGAATGCGCGTCTGTTTTCCACTACCGTAATGAATAAGCACGGCAGTGACGGAAAGGCGCATTAGCTCAGCCGGTTAGAGCGACGGAATCATAATCCGCAGGTCCCCTGTTCGAATCAGGGATGCGCCACCAGAATTTCCCCTGTTCAATCAGGACATTGAAGCCACCCGATGCGGTGGCTTTTTTGTTGTCTGCGACAAAGCCTCCCACTGAAACCGCTCAATACATGAGCTGCGATAAATCTGGCGCAGCCTTCCCACGCCCGTCCTGTCCCATAGACCGTGTTTCCTCACCAGCAGCACAGTTTGCTCTCCTTCCCCCTGCGCCGAACAGAATGATATGATTCATATACGTTTCATATAAACCCTTCCTGCAAACCGGCATAGCGACGCCGGTAATTTAGGCACCTGTAACTTTCCCACCGGTTCACACCTGCCTCCAATCCATTCAGGAATACCCGACATTCCAGGAACCCCTGACATGAGTAAATCACCCGAGGAAATTGCACTGATGGCCGAGTCCGGCCGCTTGCTGGCCCAAGTGTTCGGCTACCTGGATACCCTGCCCCTGCGCGGCATGTCTACCATGCAGGTCAATAATATGGTGGACCGTTTCATTGTCAGCGACCTGCAGGCCCGGCCGGCCAGCAAGGGGCAGTACGGTTATGCCTATGCGCTGAACGCTTCACGCAACCAAGTGGTGTGCCACGGTGTTCCCGCCATGACGGACTTGCTGCAGGATGGCGATATCGTGAATTTCGATATCACGCTGGAAAAAAACGGTTTCATTGCCGATTCCAGCAAAATGTATTGCATAGGCGAGGTTGCCCCCGCCGCCAGGCGTCTGGTGCAGGTGAGCTACGAAGCGATGTGGAAAGGAATTGCCGCAGTGCGCCCCGGCGCGCGGCTGGGCGATATCGGCTACGCGATCAGCCAGCACGCACGCCGCCATGGCTACAGCGTGGTGCGGGATTACTGCGGCCATGGCATCGGACGCAAGATGCATGAACCTCCGCAGGTGCTGCATTGGGGGCAGCCACGCACCGGCCTGCTGCTGCGCGAGGGAATGGTGTTTACGATCGAACCGATGATCAACGAAGGTCGACGCAATGTCCATACCGAGGAAGATGGCTGGACGGTCGTGACCACTGACGGCAAGTTATCGGCGCAGTTCGAACATACCGTTGCGGTGACAAGCACCGGCGTACAGGTATTGACCCTGCGTGCAGAGGAACGCCACAGCCTCCCGCTTCAGGTGGGCGCGGCTTCCAGATAGCGCCCGGGTGTCGTACCAAAGCTGCGCTTGAAGACAGCTATAAAAGTACTGGTGCTGGCATAGCCTAGTTCCGACGCAATGGCGGTGACGCCCCGGCCCGCAGCCAGCATTTCCAGGGCACACAAGAGCCGCAGGCGCTGGCGCCATGCGGCAAAACTGTAGCCGGTTTCCCGAGTGAAATGCCGCGTCAGCGAGCGCGGCGCAATGCCTGCCCAATGGGCCCATTGCGCCATGCTGCGCTCATCCCCCGGCTGCGCCAACAACGCCCGGGCAATGTTCAGCAAGGGTGCCTGCTGCGGCATGGGCAAACCCAATGGTGCAGCGGGCAGCCCCGCCATTTCATCCAGAATGACCGCTGCCAGGCGCTGTTGAACGGCATCCAGCACACTTTCCGGGCCGGCAGGCAGGGACCACTGCGCGGCACGCAAGATCGCTTCTCGCAGCAAGCCAGATGCCCGAAACATACCGACCTGCGCGGGCAAGCCCAGGCATGCATCCGGACGCACATAGACACTCCAGCCGGCAAACGGCCCGTGCGACTGCAGGCCATGCGGCATGCCCGGCGGAATCCATATCGCGCCATTCGCAGGCACCACCCATTTCCCCTGCCCGGTTTCCAAAGCCAACAGGCCTTGCGTGGCCCCCAGCAATTGTCCACGCGCATGCCGGTGCCACGGCGTGGCACGGCCAACGCCTGCATGTTGTGCCCCCGCGACCAGCAAGGGACCGGCAGGGGCATCAGCCATCTGTGCTGCAACCAAGGGCAGGCCTGTCGTAACGGGCGGCGGCAAGCGAATCATTGTCAAAGGATATTGGCTAAAAAAGAATATCTTTGGTCAGTTATAGCGTATTTGATGTTGCTCATCATGCCTAAGATGCCGGTATCGCTTTGTTGTTTTTACAGGAGCAGAACATGCGAGCCGAAGATATTCTTCCCGATCATCAGAACCAGGTCGAGCGAGGTGGCGTGATTATCCGCAAAGGCAGTGTCGGTGCGTTTCTCGTCAATGCCAAGCTCTGGCTGGACCCGAATAAGTCTGCCGCCGAACGCGCCGAGGCGCAGCGCGACATGATTGCTGCCCTGCCTGCATTGCAAGCGCTGGGGCTGTTCGACATCCTGCAGGTGAAGCATGAAGCGCTGCGGCAGTTGATAGAGACAAACGGAGGTATGAAAAAGACTGACGATTGAAACAAGCGGGCTCGTTGCCTGGCCGCACCGATACCCGTTACGACACGATTCGGAATAGGCTTCAAGCTGCTATGCTGAACCCTGATTCCACCTGCCGCCAGGCCTGCCCGCAAGCCTGGTGGCAGCACGCCTCCCCCTGCCGGCCTAGACACGTTCCCGCCGCATTCCGCGGTGTACCCATGCCCGCTTGGCATGGCAGGCCTCCATCCCATCCTGCACGCTCGGAGCCACACTGCAAATGAATATTGACCTTTCCGGCAAAACCGCCCTGATTACCGCATCTACCGGCGGCATCGGCTTCGCCATCGCCCACGGGCTGGCAGCCAGCGGCGCCAGCGTCATCATCAATGGCCGCAGCGCCACCAGTGTTTCCCGCGCCCGTGAACGCCTGCAGGCCTCCCTGCCCCAGGCTCGCCTGCATGGCGTCGCCGCCGACTTGGGGGATGCCGCCGGCGTCCAGACCTTGCTGGATGGCCTGCCTTCGCATGTGGACATCCTGGTCAACAACGCCGGCATTTACGGACCGCGCGACTTTTTCGAAACCGGTGATGATATCTGGGAAGAATACTGGCAGACCAATGTAATGAGCGGCGTGCGCCTATCGCGCGCACTCTTGCCTGCCATGGCAGAAAAAAGCTGGGGACGCGTGGTGTTCATTGCCTCGGAATCCGCCCGCAATATCCCGGCGGACATGGTGCACTACGGCGTTTCCAAGACTGCCCAGCTGTCTCTTGCACGCGGCTTGGCCAAACGCATGGCAGGCACCGGTGTTACCGTGAACAGCGTATTGCCCGGGCCCACGCTTTCCGACGGCTTTGCGGAAATGATGAAGGACGAAGTGGCGCGCACCGGCAAGCCGCTGGAAGCCCTGGCCCGCGAATTCGTCATGACGCACCGCCCCAGCTCCATCATCCAGCGTGCAGCCACGGTTGAGGAAGTCGCCAACATGGTCATTTACGTTTGCTCCGTGCAGGCAAGTGCCACCTCGGGTGCCGCCCTGCGCGTGGATGGCGGCGTCGTCGACGATATTGTCTAACGCCATAAAGGCCCTACCTCATGGCACGCAATATCGAAATCAAGGCCCGCATTATCAGCGTAGCCGACGTGCTGCCACTGGCACGTTCAGTGGCCACCACCAAGCCCAGCCTGATCCATCAGGACGACACGTTTTTTCATTGCCGGAACGGCCGACTGAAACTACGGGAGTTCGCTGACGGACACGGGGAATTGATCTTCTACCAGCGTGCCGACCAAGCCGGCCCGAAAGCCTCGTTCTATCTGATTACCCCAACCTCGAAGCCACAGTCCCTGCGCCAGGTGCTGAGTGCGGCGCATGGCGTTCTGGGACGCGTGGTAAAAGAGCGAATCCTGCTGCTTGCGGGCCGCACCCGCATTCATCTCGACCACGTCGATGCGCTTGGTGATTTCCTGGAACTGGAAGTCGTGCTGGGCGAACAGGAAAATGAACTTGACGGCATTGCCGAAGCCCGGCGCCTGATGGAAACACTGGGGATAACCGCCCACCAATTGGTACAAGGCGCCTACCTGGACTTGCTGAATCCGGCAGCTCACCCAGAGGATCTCAGCCTGCCAGCTTCAGCACCACGATAGACGCCACAATCAACGTCAGATAGAAAAACTTGCGCAGCCCGGCGCTGTCCCCCCAGAACAGGATGCCGACCTTGCCAAAAAAGGCAACATCCAGCAAATAGGTACCCACCGCGCCAAAGGTCACGAAAAACACATATGCCAGCGCCGCCCCCATGCGCAAGCTGGGGTGGCCGACATACGCCTGCCGGACGTCTGCCTGGGCTGGTATTCGACCGTCTACGGCCTGGCCATGGCGGAAATCGGCGGCCTGACGCGCAGCGCCACACCGGAAGAGCTCACGGACATTGCCGGGCTGCCAGCGGAACGCTATCCGCTGACACAGCAAATTGCATCGCAACTAAGCCACATAGACCCAGCCCAGGTGTTCCGCAACACGCTGGGGCTATTGCATGAGGGCATCCGTGTTTCCTGCGCTCGACAGGAGGCCCGGCAGCAAGCACACAGCGCCGGCTAAGCGGCCACGCCCTACAACACCCAATCACGCACGTCGGCGACAAGCATCCCCACGCTGCGCGTCACCGCCGCAACAGGCCTGCCCGGAGCTCATTGAGGATTTGCAGGAAAACCGTTGCCGGCAGAGACGTGGTCGGCGACTCCACATGCCCGGTCACGTGCACCAGCTCCGCACCCGCAGTGGAGCGCAGCACTTCCTGCAAACCAGGCGACTGTTCGATACGTGCCCTGATGGCGTCACCGATCAGCTGATGATGCCCGCTGGAGCCATAGGCAAGGCAGCCGCCATTCCAATATGCGCCGCTACGGTCGGCGGTATCCCCCAGTTGCTTTGCTTCCCATCCGCTCAGGCGAAACGCCTGCTCCCGACGCGAGTCTGATTCGGGAAACTTGATCCCCTGAATGAAACCCTCGATGGATGCAAAAAGCTTGCCTTGGAAAATGAATGGCGACAGACCGAAATTGGAAAGGGCCTGGCCACGCCAATCGGATGAATTAATGGAAATGTTGACGGTGTGCACCGATGTCGTCATCGCTGGTCTCGGAAAAAATTTGGATGGTCACGCCGGTTCAGGCCCTGCGCAGCCTTTGCAAATACTGAAGCTCGCCGGCAGGCACCATCACTTGATCAGGCGCTGCACGTTGCGGAAAGCAGGATGGGCACTGTCCCGCATCCATTCGAACGCAACCATTTCCGTTGTCGTCAGCTCGGCACCGGCTGCGGCCAGCCGATCAAATGCAGCATCACGGTTGCGCTCCGTACGTGAACTGCAGGCATCCGTCACCACCCAGACCTCCAACCCGGCGGACAACAGGTCCAGGGCTGTTTGCATAAGGCAGATATGGGTTTCGCAACCTGCCACGACAATGCTGGAGCGTTCCGGCAAGGCCTGGTTCGCAGATGCCTTGCCGCTACGCCCGCACGCTGCCGGTTCGCCGCGCAGAACATCCAGCAAGCCATCCGGTACACCACTGAAATGGGTCTTTTCAAGCGTATGCAGGCACAGCTCGCGCAACTCCGGCTCGTTGTGGCCCAACTTGGCCGGGATCTGCTCCGTGCCCCAAACAGGCACTTGCAGCAACTGCGCGATTTTCGCCAGGCGCAAGGCATTGGCCACCACGAAATCTGCTTCGAAAATCACGGGCATCAGCTTCTGCTGATAATCCACCAGCACTACCTGGGAATGTTGGGCGTCGAGCAACATAAGGATTCCTGTTCGAGTCAGCGACAAATGAAACCAGCGTGAAAAGCAAGCAGCATGAAAACCGGCGTTGCCACCGGCGCGCGGGCAGTCACAGCCAGCCGGGCTATTGCGCTCATGCTAGTACAATCGCCTGCGTCCTTGAACCCTCTTGGTGACAAATCTTGCACTCATCACGCGCTGGCCACGTCCAGGCGCACCTGGGCGCAAGAACAAACACTCATTCTTCCGTGTGGAACACCTGCCTTCCCTTTCCTCTCTCCGACCTGCAGGCGCAATGGCTGCCTTTACCGGGCTCGCTGACCCGAGCTTTGCGCGCCCTGGGTGCATTCCATCTGGAGGTTCTGCATGAAGGCTGCGCCCACCCGAATCCAGATGAGGCGCAAGCGCTGGGCATAGGCACAGACAGCCAATGCTGGTTGCGGGAAGTGCTGATGAGTGTCGATGGTACGCACGCCGTCATCGGCCGCAGCCTGACGCCAGATATCCCTGATGCCCACGCCTGGCGCGACATCCGCACGCTCAGCGACACGCCCCTGGGCGTACTGCTCTACGAAGACCCGCGCATTACCCGCACGCCCTTCGAATATGCACGGCCAGGCCAGGGGCAGCCGTTGGCTGAACTCGCTGGCCAGGTAGGCCTGCTGCTGGCCCGACGGTCCGTCTTCCGAGTGCAGCAGGAACCACTGCTGGTCGCGGAGTGCTTTCTGCCTGGGCTGTGGGAAACCGCCGGACGACGCCGCCCCTGATCCGCGGCGGATCATCCGGCACGGCCCTAGACGCCGCCTAGGCTTCCTGCGGCTCGGGCGACTGGGGTCCCCCCGACGCCACACCAGCTGTGCGAGCCTCATACGCCACGCGTGCAGCCTCGACCTCATCCAGGTGGTTCAGCATCCAGCCATACAACGCACGCACCGGCTTCAACAAGGAATCCCCCAGCGGGGTCAGATGGTATTCCACGCCTACCGGCGAGGTCGGCAACACCCGCCGTTCCACCATGCCGTTACGTTCCAGGCGCCGCAGGCAGTGAGTCAAGGCTTTCTGCGTGATACCTTCGATGCGTCGCATGATTGCATTGAAACGATGCGGCCCGTCATGCAGGACCGTCAATATCATCATCGACCACTTATCGGCCAACTGATCAAACAGCACACGGGTTGCGCAAGAGGAAGAAAAAACTTTCGCAGGCAGACGGGCAGGAGTTTCCATAAGGATACTTGGGCGAATATTGGTGCGTTTTCGAAATCAGGTAGCAAATATATACTGAATCATCCCTGTCCGTCGGCCAACCGTCCGGCGGAGAGTCATCAGCCCCTTTATCTGGAGTCGTCGTTCCATGTCGAAGCACGCCTTAGACGTTCTGTTCCGCCCCTTCCAGTACAAATCCCTGCAACTCCCCAACCGCATCGTCATGGCCCCCATGACACGCAACTTCTCGCCCGAAGGTGTTCCCGGCCCGGATGTCGCGGCATACTACCAGCGCCGTGCCGAAGGCGGCGTCGGCCTGATCCTTTCCGAAGGAACGGTCATCGAGCGGCCAGCTTCGCGCAATGAGCCACGCATTCCGTTCTTCCATAGTGCCAGGGCGCTGGCCGGGTGGCAGGCCGTTATCAACGCCGTGCATGCCGCCGGCGGACGCATGGGGCCGCAACTCTGGCACACGGGCGCCACCCGCGGCAACAGCGGCTGGCAGGCAGATGCGCCGGTGGAAAGCCCGTCCGGCCTCAATGGCCCGGATGACCCCAATGGTGTGGCCATGAGCGATGAAGACATTGCCGACACCATTGCCGCTTTTGCCCGTGCTGCGGCCGACGCCAAGCGCCTGGGCTTCGATGTCGCGGAAATCCACGGCGCGCATGGCTATCTGATTGACCAGTTCTTCTGGCAGGCCACCAACCAGCGCAGCGACTGCTACGGCGGCGCGACACTGCGCGAGCGCACCCGCTTTGCCGCGGATATCCTGGCTGCCGTGCGCCAATCGGTAGGCCCGGACTTTCCCATCCTGCTGCGCCTGAGCCAATGGAAGCAACAAGACTACGCCTGCAAGTTAGCCCGCACCCCGGACGAAATGGCCCAATGGCTGGAGCCGCTGGTTGCAGCGGGGGCCGATATCTTGCACTGCTCGCAACGACGCTTCTGGGAAGCCGAATTTCCGGAGGTCGATGGCGAACAGGGGCTGAACTTTGCCGGCTGGGCCAAAAAACTGACCGGCGTGCCCACGATTTCCGTCGGCTCGGTCGGCCTGTCCGGGGAGTTCCTGGCGGCCTTCAAGGGAGAACGCTCCCACGCCGTCGGCCTGGACGAATTGCTGCGCCGCCTCGAGCGTGACGAATTCGACCTGATCGCGGTCGGCCGGGCACTCCTGGCCGACCCGCAGTGGGTCGTGAAGATCAAGGAAGAACGGTCGGACGAACTGCACGATTTCGACCGTTCCGTCCTGGGAGCACTGGTCTGATACCGGACTGATGCCTCACTGATTCCGGCAGGCGCCTGGGTATGGTGCCAACACAGGAAAAACGGCCCGCATGATGCGGGCCGTCAACAGCAGGTACGCTGTCCGTGATGCACTGGCCGCAACCCGCTGGCCGACGTCTCAGGACGCCCGGACTTCCAGCGCTACGTCGATATTGCCGCGCACAGCATTGGAGTACGGGCAAATCTGGTGCGCCTTCGCCACCAGGGCCTCGGCTTCCGCCTGACTGACCCCTGCGATTTCGACTTCCAGCACCACGCCCAGCTGGAACCCGCCCTCCGGCGTCGGGTGCAGGCTGACATTCGCCGTCACCGTGGAAGCGCCCAGCGCCACTTTTTCCTTGGACGCCACCAGCTTCAGCGCGGAATGGAAGCACGCGGCATAGCCCGCGCCGAACAGTTGCTCGGGATTCGTTTTCCCGCCGGCACCGCCCAGCTCCTTGGGAAAGGCCAGATCCAGCTCCAGCAGCCCATCTTCACTGCGTACGTGCCCATTGCGGCCATCGCCCGACGACGTCGCCGACGTTGCATACAAGGTAGTTTTGCTCATGACGGTCTCCTATTGATCGGTTTTCACGACAAACACGACGTGCAATGCCCGGCACAGGCCCGGACGAACCTGCCGGAAACGCCCCCACAGGCACCCCGGCGGACGGATCTGTCCGCTGGCATCCTCACGCCTTAACTCAAACGGTACCATCATTCCATGAACCATTTCGTCATTATTTCCGGCTGCTCCGGCGGTGGAAAATCCACCTTGCTCGATGAACTGAAGCAACGTGGCTACCCCGTCGTTCCCGAAGCAGGACGGCGCATCGTCCAGGAAGAAATGCAGACTGGCGGACAGGCGCTGCCCTGGATTGATATGGCGGCGTTCCTGCACCGGGCCATTGCCCTTGCACACGAGGATCACCGCACGGCGCCCCGCGACAGTACGCAATGGGTATTCTTCGATCGCAGCGTCATTGACCTCGCCGCGGCCTTGCAGGCCAGCACCGGCACGCCAGTCGAGGAATTAACGACCGGCTGCCTGTATCACCACCGTGTCTTTCTTACGCCACCCTGGCCGGAAATTTACCGGCAGGATGCAGAGCGCCGCCATGACATGAACGCCGCGCAGGAAGAATTCGAACGCCTGCAGCGGGCTTACCCCGCGGCAGGCTATACCTTGGTGCAACTGCCACGCATGAGCGTCGCCCAGCGCGCCGATTTCGTCCTGGCAACACTGGGCTGTTCCACCTGTTGATGCGGTGTGCCCAGACGCTCCGTCATGCGTCCGGGCGCCTATCTCCGGTCGTGGTCGACAGATTGCAGGCATCAAGCCACTGCCGTCCAGCAAGTTTTGCGGGTTTATCCAGCAACACTTTGCGCGTATAATTAGCCGCCATACAATATGGTGGCTTCAAATGAACCTTGAGCAAAAATATCAAGCCCTGCTGAACGAAGCACAGCGCCGGCAACTGCCGGATATCGACAGCATCCGGCTTTGTTTTCAAACCCTTTCCCTGGCTGGCGCCATCGACCGTGACTGCGCGGCCTTGCTCGCGCCGCACGAACTTTCGGAAGGCCGGTTCATCCTGCTATTCCTGCTGGATGCCGTAGATGCAGGGCTGGCACCCAATGCGCTGGCCGAGCAGGCAGGCGTCACCCGCGCCACCGTCACCGGCCTGCTGGACGGACTGGAACGTGCCGCGCTGATCGAACGCCATGCCGACACCCGGGATCGCCGGGCCTTGCGCATCCGGCTTACCCAGAAAGGCAAGACACTTGCCCAGACCGTCTTCAGGCAGCACGGCCAATGGATCGCCGGGCTATTCGGTCATTTATCGGCAACGGAACGCACACAACTGGCGACCTTACTGGAGAAAGTCTCCAGTAAGGTCGGGCGCACCACGCAAGGACAAAAACCATGAATACAGCCGCACCACGCAAAGGAGCCACCCGCACCGCAGACATCCCGGCCGATATCCTGGATGCCTTATCCCACGGCACCCTGCAAAGCGCCACGCTGGCGGAAGGCCTGGCGCTTGACCAGGCAGTACTGCTGCGCACGGTATTCCCTGATCTGCCGCCACTCGCCCAGGCTGCCGCAGCCAGCGTCTGCCAGCTCGGCATACTGAAGCGCATGGCGGGCATCGGCGCCATACTGTTCGAAACCTACGGTGACGCAGGCACCACCCGCTGCCTGACGCACCCTTCTGACACCGTGCGTGGCTGGGCGTGTTTCATGACAGGAGCACATCCCACGCGTGAACTCCCGCAACGCCTGGCCGCCATCCGGCCCCTGGCTGACGACCCTCACTTTGGCGTACGTGAATGGGCCTGGATGGCCATACGCCCGCACCTGGTGCAGCAACTGCACCACGCCGTCAAATTGTTGACTCCCTGGACCGCCCAACCCTCCCCCTACCTGCGGCGCTTTGCCTGCGAAGCCCTGCGCCCCAGGGGGGTATGGTGCGCCCATATCACGGCCCTCAAACAGCACCCCGAGCACGCCCTGCCCATCCTCGAAGCCTTGCATGCAGACCCCAGCCCCTACGTTCAGGACTCGGTCGCCAACTGGCTCAATGATGCTGCCAAGGATCAACCCGACTGGGTACGCCAACTTTGCCATCAATGGCAACAAAACCGGCCTGGCGACGCCACCCGCCGTATCTGCCAACGCGCGCTGCGCAACCTCAAATAAAGGTCACCCTGTTAGCCATGCCACACTACCTCGTCGAACTCTACACACCCAACGCCACCTGGCAGGCCCTGCCTGAAAGCCAGCGCACAACATTCCTGGCAGGCATCCGAACCGCCATGTCCGGACTGGCGCAAATGGGAATTGAAGTGCTGGCCCTGGGCGATACGGATTGTTCCGTCGACCAGGCCAGCACACACCGTTTCCTTGGCATCTGGCGCTTCCCCACACTACAGGCCAGGGACATACTGCTGGCCGGCATCAAAGCCAGCGGATGGTATGACTACTTCGATCACGTCAATGCAGCCAGCGACACTGGCGGGCTGGAAAGCCACCTGGCGACGCTGGCAAGGCAGTAACCTCCAAGAGAAGGTGTACGACTACAGCAGCCGCTCCACCACGGCTGCGAGCGTGACACCCGGGTACATCACGCACGGATAGGCCCGCTTAGCCGCGGCAACCCCTGCGATGTCCGCACCGACAACAAGAATGCGTCTGAGCACGCAACGGCTCAGGATTTCAACGGACATTCTGAAAGGGATGAGAAGGAAGAAAAGCAGGAACACGCAGAAAAACGCAGCAGGAACAAGGACGCCGGGCTGGGAACCGACACGCCTGCGAGACAAACTATGAATATAACTAATACTAAGGTGAAATTAATTCGCTTTTGCTCAAGCAACAAGTCAGCATAAAATGCCTCTTGATTTTAGTCAAAGACTAAATAAAGAACACAGCGCCGACAGCTGGAAAAAAAGCAAAAACTCCGGCCAGCAAGCAATAGATTCTAGTTTTATCTCAGGATTTAGGATACCAGGTTTCAATGAACAACGATTTTACATTCACCCTTAAGAGCATTCGTTTCGACGAAGATTATCACCCGGCAGACAACACGCGCCTCACGACCAACTTTGCCAATTTGGCCCGGGGAAGCAGCCGCCAGGAAAACCTGCGCAACACCTTAAGGATGATCAACAATCGCTTCAATTCCCTGGCGCACTGGGACAATCCCAAAGGGGATCGCTACACGGTCGAGCTCGATATCATTTCCATAGAAATGAATATTGACGAAACCAGCGCCGGTAGCGGTCTACCCCTGATTGAAATATTGAAAATCAATATTCTCGACACCAAAACCAATACGCGCATTGATGGCATTGTAGGAAATAGCTTTTCCTCCTACGTGCGTGATTATGATTTCAGCGTATTGCTCTTGGAACACAACAAGAACCAGCCCGAATTCAGCACGCCGGACAATTTCGGCGAGCTGCATGGAAAGCTGTTCAAGCATTTCGTCAGTTCAAGCACCTACCAAGAGCACTTCAAGAAGCAGCCGGTCATCTGCCTGAGCGTATCGAGCAGCAAGACCTATCGCCGGACCGAAAACCATCACCCTGTGCTGGGCGTCGAATACCAGCAGGATGAGTACTCCCTCACCGACGAATACTTCAGCAAGATGGGCCTGCAGGTCCGCTACTTCATGCCGGCCGGCAGTGTCGCTCCCCTGGCGTTCTATTTCTCCGGCGATCTGCTGAACGACTACACCAACCTTGAGCTGATCAGCACCATCAGCACGATGGATACCTTCCAGAAAATCTATCGCCCCGAGATCTACAATGCGAACTCCCCGGCCGGGAAATCCTATCAGCCCAGCCTGAAGCACCAGGATTTCTCGCTGACTCGAATTGTTTATGATCGGGAAGAACGTAGCAGGCTGGCTATCCAGCAGGGCAAGTTTGTTGAAGAACACTTCATCAAACCCCACCAGGCGGTCCTCGAACAGTGGTCCGAAGCCAACTACGCTCTTTGATTCAAAAAAGGTCATTCATCATGAAAAAATTGCTACCCACTTCCACCGCAGGAAGCCTGCCCAAACCCTCCTGGCTGGCACAGCCGGAGACCCTCTGGTCGCCGTGGAAGCTGCAGGGTGAAGAACTGGTCGAAGGCAAGCAGGACGCCCTGCGCGTCTCCCTGCAAGAGCAACTGCAGGCGGGCATAGATATCGTCAGCGACGGCGAACAAACACGCCAGCACTTCGTCACGACATTCATCGAACACCTCAGCGGCGTCGATTTCGAAAAGCGTGAAACTGTCCGCATCCGCGACCGTTATGACGCGAGCGTACCGACAGTCGTTGGCGCGGTATCGCGGCAAAAACCCGTTTTTGTCGAAGACGCAAAATTCCTGCGCCAGCAAACCAAGCAACCCATCAAATGGGCACTGCCTGGTCCCATGACGATGATCGACACGCTGTACGACAGCCACTACAAGAGCCGCGAAAAACTGGCCTGGGAATTCGCCAAGATCCTCAACCAGGAAGCCAGGGAACTGGAAGCCGCTGGTGTGGACATCATCCAGTTCGACGAACCTGCATTCAACGTCTTCTTTGAAGAAGTGAATGATTGGGGTGTCGCCACCCTGGAAAGGGCCATCGAAGGGCTGAAATGCGAAACCGCCGTACACATCTGCTACGGTTACGGCATCAAGGCCAACACCGACTGGAAAAAAACCCTGGGTTCGGAATGGCTGCAGTACGAGGAATCTTTACCCAAGCTGCAAAAATCCGGCATTGACATCATCTCCCTGGAATGCCAGAACTCGCACGTCCCGATGGACCTGATCGAGCTCATCCGCGGCAAGAAAGTCATGGTAGGCGCCATCGACGTGGCAACCAATACCGTCGAAACGCCCGAACAAGTCGCCAACACCCTGCGCAAAGCGTTGCAATTCGTGGATGCCGACAAACTCTACCCCTCGACCAACTGCGGCATGGCCCCCCTGCCCCGCCACGTGGCCAGGGGCAAGCTGCATGCCTTGAGTGCTGGCGCAGAGATCGTCCGGCGCGAACTCGGTGCCTGACCGATGACACAAGCTGGGGCCGATATACCAAAGCGATAAAAAATTACTTTGACCGGTTCCAGTTGCGCCTGAAGGCATAGCGCCTCATGCAAGGGAATGTCTGATCAAAAAGGATTGGGCATTCCCAACAGCTGGACCAAAGCCAACCTACCTGTTCGCACACGGCTGTTCTGTCGCCGTCGGACAAGAATCCCTTCTAGTCGTGGCTGAGAATATTGACCAGCCTCCCGAACGGGTCGCGCACGTAAAAGCGGCGAACGCGCCCCAAGGCTCCGTCTTAGGTCCGTATTCAACGGTAGGCTCGGCAGCAGACACATAACGGTAAACCTCATCGAGATTATCGACTTCAATTGAAAGGTCAGGCACAGATGTGCCCGATCCCCCTTCGCAGGCAACACTCACCTGGGACTTCGTCAGGCCATCCGCCTCATCAGTAACGATCCAGCCGTGGTCCATCACCAGATCCATACCAAGGATCTCGCAAGCTCAGCCCTGCCCGCACTGATATTGACGACGATGCGTTTGACGGCCAAAACATTGCTCCTCTGAACCGGTTTTCACTGGGGCACTATCGCTGCACCAACGATCATACGCTGCCGTTCTTGACCGCAGTCAAGGAATACGCGCAAAACTGCCTGGTCCAGCAGCGTCCGGACCAAGCGGGTCATTGATATAATCAACCAGATGACCTGCCTGCGCTGCGCGCCAAAATATCTGTGCTGCGCTCCCGCTCCGAAGGCCAACAGTACCCGGTGATTGCGATGAACGGCGGATGAACCGCTGGCAATGGTCCTGATCGAACCAGGAAGGCCCTGGCCGAGCGGTACCCATGCATGATCCAATGAAGGTGCGGGATGAACGCCTCTCAATGGAATGGTTCTACAACCGTCACGAAGCGCAAGACATCACCAAGGATGGACAATGCCGCAAACTGCGGCTAAGTCTCATTCCCACACGAGTTGCCTGCTAATGCGGCAGTTCGTAGAGAGGCGGGACAGCGATTAAAAACGCCATGGCCTGCGCTGCCAATTCCAATTGGCAAGAAATCTCCAGGAAAATGAACGGCCATCGTCCGTTTCTTTGCCTGGCCCACAACGAGTAAATAAGGCTGCTGAAGCAGCGTTTCGAGGAAATGATGGATGCTTGGGTCCCTTTAGCCTTAGGTACGATAAAGTTCATCGTGCTGGGCACATGCTGTTTCTTCGCCATCAAATCTCATCGTGATGGAGCAAGAAAAGAAAAAGCGGAAGAGAAGGAACGAGAGAAAAAGATGAAGGGATTGCAGTAAGCCAGCCCCCCCGGCTAGCACCCACAGTCTTCGTGGTTGAGCAGCCTGGCTTTATCTGGCCAAATTTCAGCAATCGCTCCCACCTATAGATCTGCTGGGGCAGGTTGCAGGCGGCCCCCACTCTGGTGGCCGCCTAATCGTTTCTGCACCCAGACATCAAAGGCTTCCATTCCTTTGATGCCTGCTTGGTCGAACGCTTTTGCTTTGCGCTGGGGGCATGCCTGCCGTGTTCATCGCATGGCTTCACTCAGTAAGCCCACGCTTCAGTCCGTGTAACGCCATCCTGACCACACACTCTAAAGTGATCCGATACCACGTGGCCGGTGAAAATCACGTCATGGCATCTGAAAACACTGTTTAGCACGCCTCCTAAATGCCATAAAAAATGCCATTGATGATGTCTTTCACACCATCAATGGCATTAAGCTTTTCAAAGCCAAATCAACAGCCTAAAAAACCGTCCTCACTCCCACTCTATTGCATTTAACAACAATTACTTCATTCAAATCAATGATTTAAATCCAATCAACTGATTGATGCCATGGAAAATACCATGTTCAGCCACTAGGGTCCGTGATACTCTACTCCGCCACCTAGAATTCGTATTTTTCCTTTCGCTGAATGAACGCATCTCGCCCGCCTTCCAGAATGCTGGCCACCTGATCCCGAATCACTGGAACGTCAATAGAGCCTTGTGCGTCCAGGCCGAGACACCCTTGGTTCTCAGCGGCCGTGAACACACCAATCCACTCGGCATCACCGAACACCGGGATGTTCGCGTTGTGTGTCGCGAACAAGAACTGCCGACTGGTCTTTGCCTCCCTTAACTCGGCGACGATCCGATCTGCGATGAAAGCGTTGTCAAGGTTGTCCTCCGGCTGGTCCATCAGAAGGGGATCAACGTTCTCAAGCAGCAGCATGTGCAGGATTGCCGTGCACTGCTGGCCCGTAGAGAGCTTGTTGAGCGGCCGGAATACCGGATTAGCTTGACCGTGAGCGACATTCAAAAAGATGTCCACGCGATGCTCCAGCTCCAAGGCCTCAAGTTCCATGAGCTGCGACGACTGGAGCTTGGTGAGTGCGTCGGCCACCATCTGTGTGACACCCCATTCGAGTTGCACATCGGCAGACCCTTTCTGAATCGACTGAGCCAGCGACAGCGGGCTTATCGTCTCAGTATCTTCAATGAACGCAAGCCGCTTTTCGCCAACACCATCCAGCTTGCAGCCCAGCAAGAAGGTCATCAAGGGTGTACGGTCAGCCTCCGGCACAATCTCCACCTGGAGTTTACCCTCAAGTCGTCTGTTCAGCTTCTTCGCGGCCTTCTGCAACGCTTGTATGCGCTGCCCACGCAAATCGGACAACTCGGCCAACAGGTTGCGCCGTTCCTGACGCAAGGCATCACGCTGGGACTCGTGGGTTGTCGCCCGCGACTTCATGGGCTTGATCCGCTCGATCTCCCCCATCAACTTCTGATAGGCAACACCGACCTCCTGCCCGCTCTTTCCAGCAGTGGCAGGCAACGCCCGCAGCGCCCTCTCCAACTCTACATCGTGCGCCTGAATCGCCTGCTGCCATGCGTCATGCTGGGTGGTGAACTGTCCCGCCTTATCATCGAGTAAGGTCTGCATCGCGGTTAGATGCCCGATGAACCTCTGCTTGAGTTCATCCAGCGTCGTGCGCATGGCGAGCA
This sequence comes from Kerstersia gyiorum, assembly GCF_004216755.1. Lineage (GTDB taxonomy): Bacteria > Pseudomonadota > Gammaproteobacteria > Burkholderiales > Burkholderiaceae_B > Kerstersia > Kerstersia gyiorum. The sequence goes on along the minus strand of NZ_SGWZ01000002.1, from coordinate 179,015 downwards.
ACTGAGCAGCGTCAGGCAATCCCTCAAGCGCCTCATCGTTGATGAAGTCAAGGTCAGGCAAGCTGTCACGCAAGTCTGAAATTGCGTCGCGAAAGCTCTTCACGCCATCAGTAGCGGTCTTGGCAATCTCTCGCTCGCGTGCGAGCAATGAGGTCTTGGCCAGCTTCTCCTTGATCCCCAGCTCATCAAAACCGCGAAGCTGCTCTTCCAGCTTAGGTAAGCGCTCAACCTGCTCATTCAGATCATCAAGATCAGTCAGGGACTTCGTGAGCTTCTGCTTGTTGTCCTTCAAGCGTCTATGCACGTCGGCGCTCTTCGCCTCGTACTCCCCGTCTTGAGGAAGAAAGCGATCCAGCAACTGCACTCGGCTGGTTTCATCTTGGGCCAGCTCGTAAATTTCGTTCTGCCCGTAAATGTCGATGCCCGGCAGCAAGTCGCGCGGGAGCAAGGTAGAGACATTGCCATCCATGTCACGCACCATCGGCGGCTCACCATGACGGCGAGAGATGGTGTACTGCTTACCGTTCTGGGCGGAGGACACGACTGTCAGATCAACTCGACCGGCCGAGCGACCAAGGTTCTCCTTGATGATCTCTTGGTGGAGTTTCTGAGCCTGTTTGCCTTTGGGTGGCAAGTCCAACGCGAAGCGCAGGCATTCGAGCAAGGTTGACTTACCCGTTCCACGGCCGCCGATCACCGTGTTGAGATGGTCGGAAAAATCAACCCGGACGCCATCAAGATAGCCGCCCGCTACTGTCATGCGTACCACCTTGCCAATCGGGCTTTGGGCCTGCTGAGAGTTAAGGCGGATTCGCGATCCCGGATCGAGGAAGGCAACCTTGAACGCAGCGAAGTTAGGCCGCGTCATTTTGATAAGGCAAGTGGCACCCGGCTGCTCCAAGTCCTCCGGCTTTGCAATATCCTTGGCATTGATGACAGCTACGGGCCTCTCGCGCCGGTAGGCATCATCTTTGTTCAGCAGTACCCTGCGGTAGAAGTCACTTTCCACACCCGCCAAATCATCTATCGGCCCCGGAATCTGGACTGCACGGAGCTTGTGGAGCTTCCAAACATGGTTAAACCGGTTCTTTAGAAGGCCACTGTCTGAAGTACAGTGCGCAGCATAGATAAAGCCTCCGAGTTGATCGACCTTCTCGATCAACTGCTCAGAACTCAATCGAGACGGGCGAACACCATCGGTTGGGTCAAGGAGATCGAGATTGCCAAGGTAGCGTTCGAGTTGCTGCCCTGTGGTTTTCTCGGAGAACAGGCAGACGTAATGGGTCTTGTCATTCGAAGCAATTTCGAAACCGGGAAAAACCACGATCCCGTGCGGCTGTAGCACCTGACGCAAGGCATCAACGCTGCTCACGCTGCCGTGGTCGGCCAACCCGACAATCGTGATACCCAGCTCAAGGCACTTTTGAAGTAGAGCTTGGTTATAGCCGCCCTCATCCAGTCCGTGATCGGCTCCCCTATAGGTGCCGTTGTAGCCGACAGGATTAACCTGTAGCGCGCAGCGCCAGAATCGTGCGTAGGTGTACTGATCGTTCATATCCCTCCCTGATTTTCTTGGCATGGGTACGGCCATCTATGCAGCCTTATACCGATTAAGACTGACACTACTGAATCGACGGTAGACCTCCTACGATCTTGACCGTCTCCACACTGACGCGGATAACTCGTTTGACGAGATTGAGGATGTAGGTCGGGTCGTTGTGCTCACGACACCAGTCATTGGGATCATCCTTGATACCGCTGTCCTTGTCGGTCGAGACCTGATAGCGTTCCATGACCCACTCGATGGCGCTCTTGCCGTTGACCACATAGTCGTAGGCTTGCAGCGGGATACCGCGCAGGGTGATGCGGCTGTTGAAGACGATGACGCTCTTGTCCTTGTTTCTGCCTCCCAGCGAAGCAAAGCGCATCTTCTCGACCCGGTAATAGGCCAGGTCATTCAGATCGCCCTTGGGTTTGGCGTCCTCCTGCACCGGCCACGGTTCCACCGTTTCGTAGTTCAAATGCAGGTCGGCGAGCTTGCGCCCCGCCTGGCTGAATGCCTTAAAGTCCGGCGCATAGGGAATGCGGGGCAGCACCTTCTTGAGATCGGCTGCATACTGCTCGCGGTACTCTGGAGAATGCAAGACGCCATAGCAGTAGTAGAAGATGTCTTCCTTGGTGATCGACTCGTCGCTGTAGTGCTGGCGAAAATTGGCCAGTGCCACGTCGGTAATGCCATCGCGCCTGATGTAGCCATTGGCGTCGGGCAGGCCAGCATCGTCGCTGCCAAAGCCAAGACCGCCCTGTGGATCGGCGTCCGTTGCCTTTTCATACCAGTGCATGGGAAAGCATTGACCTTTTGATATCACTTCTAGGTCGGGCAGGATGTTAGAAATCAGGCAAGAAAATTCCTTACTTGAACCAGTGCCAGTCAATTGGATTGCTACATTCTTATATTCAACGGACGGATAAAATCTTTCTTTGAAATATTCATTAAACTGCTGATCGTAGTAGACCCATGATTGACAATATGGGCGGTATGTAGCCTTGCCAATCTTGTTGTGTTCGAATGTCCCCTTCCTACTGCGACTCAGGTGAGCTATCAACCCTCTTGTCCACTTAATTTTCTTAGGATTTGTGTCAATCAACTGACTGGCCGTCTTTTCTTTTTCCTTGGCCGAACCCGCCGACTGAACGATACTCCCATGTACTGCAAGCTGATCGTTGTAGAAGTCAATCATGCGCTGCATGTTTGCTTCTAGATTGGCTTTGCTTGCGTTGTAAACCCAAGCATCCCTATTGGTTTGCACGCCATTGGATCTCAGAGCAAAAATTGCATCTGGCTCATCATTGAATGGCACAAAGGCGTTGAAATCCCCGCTGCGCTGATTGATCCAGTCGTGGTACTCGTTAGGCTCCAGGGGTTGCCACGGCACCTGCTGGTAACTGCCAAAGCTGCTGACGATCTCCAGCTTTTGCTCACGGCTGAGGTAGTCGCCAATGTCGTGGTAATGGATCGCGGCCTTGCCCTGATGGTCTTTGCGTTTGATGAGCAGGGTAATGGCCACTGGCGTGCGCGAGCCTGACCCAAAGACCTTGCCTCCTTCTTTTCGAGACAATTCCCCACTGGTGCGCTGGTTGCCCCGAAGATTGAAGACATACACATCCGCAAACTCGTCCTGCAAGGTCTTGCGGAAGCCATCCATCGTGTTGCCGTCAATCCAACCACCGTTGGTCACAAAGCAGACGATGCCCTCATCCTTGATGCGGTCGGATGCCCAGCGGAAAGCGCGGATGTAGGAGTCGTAGAGACTGTTCTTGTTGGTTGCGGTGGAATGAGCTGCGTATGTCGCTCCAATACGCCCGTCCAGATTGGAATATTTGAGGTTTTGATTGTTGTCGTTGGCATTGTCCTGACCCACCGAATACGGCGGGTTTCCGACGATCACCCGAATGTCACGTGCTTTCTGCTGGTCGGCACGCTTGTGGTTTTCTGGCAAGCCTTCATCCAGATCGCCGGTCTGCGGCTCGTTCATCTGGAAGGTGTCGGTGAGTACAATACCGGGGAATGGCTCGTACTCCAGCTCAGTGACGCGATGGAAGGCTTCCTCGATATTGATGGCGGCGATATAGTAGGCGAGAAGCACAATCTCGTTGGCATGCATCTCATGGCGGTACTTGTAGGGCAGCTTGTCAGGCGGAATCAGCCCCGTTTCGATCAGCCGCACGGGGAAGGTACCGGTGCCGGTGAAGGGGTCTAGGATGTGGACATTCTGGTCAGCCAGCCGGGTGCCGAAGTGTGCCTGGAGGGCAGCATCGGCACTGTGCAGGATGAAGTCCACGATCTCGACCGGGGTGTAGACAATGCCCAGCCGTTCGACCATGCGCTGGAAAGCGGTCTTGAAGAACTTGTCGTACAGCTCGATGATGATCTTTTGCCGCCCTTTCGGGTCGGTGATGCCGGATGCCCGCTCGCGCACGCTGGCATAGAAGCCCTCCAGCGTCTCATGCTCCTTGTCCAGCGCCTGCGCTTCGAGGATGTTCATGATTTTCTGCATGGACTGCGACACGGGGTTCTTGCTGGTAAAGGCGTAGCCCTCGAACAGCGCGTCGAACACCGGCTTGGTGATGATGTGCTGGGCCAGCATCTCGATGGCGTCGTTCTGGCTGACGCTGGGGTTGAGGTTCTTCCTGACCCCCTTGAGGAACTCATCGAATGCTTTTTTGCCCTTGGAATAGGGCTTTTCCAGCAAGGCGCGAATGCGCATCTGGTGACGGTCGGCAATCTCGGCGATGTCTTTGGCCCAGTCTTCCCAGTAGCGGCGGTTGCCGCATTTGGTAACGATCTTGGCAAACATGGCATCTTGCCACTTGCCGAGTTCCTCTGGATCGAAGGCAAAGCCAAGCTGTTCCCCGCCGAAGGCATCGGCTTTCTCGTTGCCGCCGCCCACGCCGATGACGTTCACCACGCCATTGCCTTTGCCTGTCAGGTCGATGGTGGCGAACTGCTTGTCCAGCCGGTCATCGTGGGCACGCAAAGCGTTGAGCACTTGCCAGACCACGCGGTATTTCTTGTTGTCATTAAGTGCCGTTTCGGGCGAAGTGTCCTTGCGGATACCGATGGGCAAAATCACATAGCCGTACTTCTTGCGGCCAGCCGGGTCTTTGCGCATCACGCGACCGACCGACTGCACCACGTCCACCACGGAATCGCGGGGGTTCAGAAAAATGGCAGCGTCCAGCGCCGGAACATCCACGCCTTCGGAAAGGCAGCGTGCATTGGTCAGGATGCGGCATACCGGCTCTTCCATGCCAATATTGTCCTTGAGCCAGGAGAGCTTCTGGTTGCGCTCGACCACATTCATGGTGCCATCGACGTGTTTGGCCTCCAGCGCGGGGAGATAGTCGATCTGGTCGCCGAGGTCGTCGGAAATGCGCTCGAACTCGGCGGTCAGCAGCTTGGAGTGTTTGATCGACTGAGCGAAGGCGATGGCAGTGCGCATTGGTTGAGGATCGACACTGACATCCATGCCGTCCTCAGCTGCGAAGTGCTTGCCCAAGCCGTTCCAGCAGCCGACGATCTTCACCGCGTCATCCAGCTTGAGTTCGTCGCCGCTGTCGGCAATGCGCCTGTTGAGCACCCTGCTGACGTGCAACTCATCAACAGCGATCACCAGCACCTTGTAGTCGGACAGCAGATCGCGCCGGACAGCTTCATCGAAGCGAAGCTGATGAAACACCGGGCCGAAGGTGGCCACATCGTCCATCGAGAACACTTGCACATCGTTTTCTTCGGCCTTGCTCTTGCTGGCTTCGGCGTAGATGCGCGGCGTGGCGGTCATGTAAAGCCGCTTGTTGGCCTTGATGTAGGCGTTATCATGGACGCGCACGAATGCGGAATGATCTTCGCCGGGAGCGGTATAGCCCGCAGTGCGGTGCGCCTCATCGCACACCACCAGGTCGAACACCATGCCGGTTTTCTGCTGCGCCTGATGTACCACTTCGATGGACTGGTAGGTCGAGAAGATAACCGTAATGGCGCTCTCGTCCTGCGTTGCGGTGAGGGAGGCCGCCAGCTTGTTTGCATTCGTCGTGGCCGGATAAGCCAGTTCGTAGATGCGCATGTCCTCTTCATTGCGGCTGGCCTTGCTATCAGAGCACACAGCAAAGCAGCGCAACGGCACACTGGCATCGGCTGTCCACGCCCGCAACGTCTGCGACAGCAGCGCGATGGATGGCACCAGAAACAGGATGTTCTGGCCCGGCTTAACCATCTGCTCGGCGATGATAAGCGAGGTGTAGGTTTTGCCTGTACCGCAGGCCATGATGAGCTTACCACGGTCGTGGGCCTGAAAGCCTTTGGTGACATTGACCAGGGCTTCACCTTGATGCGGGCGAGGGTCTTTCTTGGGCAGTTTGCGCAGTTGATCGGGCTTGTCCAGCGAGAACTGTGACCAGTCAATCGGGGAGGCTTCCAAGTCCTCCAAGGTCATCAGTTCGACCGGAATGGTCTGGCCTTCCAGCGCATCCGCCGCGTGCTTGGAGAGCGGCGCAGTTGCCACGATAAGGCGCTGGGTAAAGCCACCCTTGCCGGAGAGTGTGAAGAAGTTACCCAGATCGCCCATCGGAATCGGGGAGTCGTAGAACTTGCACTGGATTGCGCAGAAGCCTTCCTCATCGCGCAGCTTCGCCACCAAGTCGATACCGGTGTCCGGCAGTTTGTAGCCAAGGGCTTCCCGCTGCGGCCAGTCCTTCCAGAGCCAGACATCTTCAAATAATGCAAGGTACTGCGGGTCGAGCTTGAGGTAGGCACGCATCAGCCGCTCGAAGCGGTCGCCTAGATCACGGTTGAATGCGGATTCGTCCCTGTATTGCTGGAGGATGTCACGGATCATGGTTTTTTCTTCACTGGCTGGGCCTCGACCACTCCCGGCTCCCGGCGTGGTGCGACCTTGTAGATAGTCGTTCTGGATACGTTGTAGCGTTCAGCGATCTGACTGACCGGAATGGTCGGATCAGACATCAGTCGTTTGATCTCTTTGATCTGCTGAGGTGTCAGCTTTGGCCTGCGGCCACCTGACCGGCCACGGGCACGAGCTGCCACAAGCCCTGCTCGGGTACGTTCGCGGATCAGGTTGCGCTCGAACTCGGCAAGCGCGGCAAAAACATGGAAAACCAGCTTGCCCGCAGCACTGCTTGTTTCGATTTTTTCAGTGAGGCTTTCAAAACCGACGCCCTTCTTCTCTAGCTCGCCGATGATGCGCGCGAGGTCGGGCAGGCTGCGTCCCAGCCTGTCAAGACGCCAAACCACGAGAGTGTCGCCCTCGCGGAGGGCTTTCAGGCATGCAGCCAGTTCTTTGCGCTCGACATCCTTACCGCTGGCCGTATCCGAGTACAGGCAGCCATCGGCGATGCCAGCTCGATGCAGCGCGTCAAGCTGCAAGTCAAGGTTCTGGTCATCTGTCGAAACTCGGGCGTACCCGATGCGTTGCCCCATGCCGTTCGCTTCCGTCGCTCACAAGAGTGTCCAGCAAACGCATGTTTGGCGGACGTTGAAAAGTTAACGGAAATTTTAACAACGAAGTGGCTGCTTGACCAGATGTAACTATGCCGTTGGCGACTGTTCATCAAACCACTGTTTTCTGGACAGACAACAACCTTATACAGCCCTAGAACGATCAAACGCCGACTGCATCGCCAGCCAAGCACGCGCAGTACTGACTCCCGCATCTTCCAAGCCCTTGGCTAATTCTGTGCTCAACTCCACTTGTCCAGCCAACACCGCACCAAGGTACTGGACATCGACTTGGAATTTATCCGCTGCTTGTTCGAGCGACAGGCCTAGCGGGACAATTACTTCATGTTGAATCAGTTGACCAGGATGGGGCGGATTGTGCATTCCCATAACATTCCTCCAAAAACAACATCAGCTATCGCGGACCACGGACGGCTTTGTGCATCAAGTCTGCCATTTGCTTTTGCAGCATCCGAAAGTCATTCATCAGCGACTCAACAGCAATAGGCGATGCGCCCTGGCCGCGTTTTTCTGCCAACCATAGCTTCAGTAGCCCTGCAACTCGCCCAAGATCGCCATTGACTTTAACCATATCAACCACAGCATCAAGATCCAAAACAGAACGTACTTTCTGATTCAATGCGACAGCCCGAAGAAACGCTGACATAGATAAGCCAGATTTAGTTGATTTTTCTTGAATTTCAGCCAACTCCTCCGAGGTGACAAAAACCTTAATGTAATGCCCCCTCGGCCTTGTTCCATAGGTTCTCGATTTTGTTATCTTTTCTTCCATTCATGCCTCTCTAGGTGCGGTAGCGCCCGCATGCCTCGCAGAGCAAGTAAACATCGAGCCCACGCGAGTAAGTTCGGTGTTGTGAGACCACAAGCAAAGCTTGTGGGCCCACAAAACACATCTTGCCGTTTGCTTGAACGCGATTATTTGCGATCACGGCTGTTGAAACGCTGAATCTCATAAAATCGCGTTTGTTCGCATTTATTCGCGGATGCTCGCATTCCGTCGCACTAAATTGCATTAAATCGCATACACCAAAAGAAAATCACCTTCTCGCCAGAGGTTGATGGAATATTCTGACCTTCCGACTAGCGGCCCCTCCGTGCGAGCAACCGATCAGAGCATCCAACAAACCTATCCGCGCAGCGATATTCGACCTGTCCCTTCTGCTTCTGTCTTGCGGCAGGAGCAACACGGTCCCCAATGTACGAGAACAACGTCAAAAATTCGGCCAATATCGTCTCAAGACTATTTTTCAAACTCAAAAAAGGGTCGTTGCACCGGACTGCAAGGGCATATCCGTACATTGGGGGCCAAGGCCTCCAGGCCTTACAAGCACGGAGCAAGCCGCACTGGACCGGCTGCCACTCAACCCGTGGGAACAGCCCTATTGCAGGCATAGCCAGCCCCCCCTCCTTTTGGTGCTTTTTTACAAACCTGAGGCTTGAGCTACGAGAGCCCTGAACTCACAGGTTCGACTGCATTGCATTGGCCAGTAAAAGGCAATGTCAAGTAGCCAGCGATTTTTCCTCGCGTAACATCGGAGCAACGCCAGGCCGCCGCGTTAAATAATATAAAAAAGTTAAAACCGCGCGCGCGTTACGGTTTCGCAAACCATTGATTCAATTTAAATATTCAAGACTTTTGTTCCTGAAGGCACGATACTGGCGTTCCTGAAAGCACGATACTATCCACAGGCTAGCGTTCCTAAAAGCACGATGTGATTCACAGGGCAAATCAGCTTATCCACAGTGCCAAAACAACCTACCTGGACGAGCCATCAAGCGGTCAGCATGGAGTCAGCGCCCTCTCGATCTAGGAGAACGTATCTTCTGATGCGCTGCCAGCGATGCATGCGACCGTCCAGCCAGCATGTCCTTCACCTCAGCCAACTTGCCTTTTGGGCCATTGGCGTAAAACGTGACCATATCGCGCTTTACGTCAACAGCCATCAAGTAGTCTGGCAGGTTGCCAGATTCGGCGAGCATCTTCAGGTCAAAGCGAAAACGACGTAATGGGCCCGTGCTGCCACTTTTTTGATGCAGCACCGCCAACGTTATGCGCCAGCGTGCTTGCTCCCCGCAGTGCTTGCGTGCCAGCTCGTAGATACGCCGATCCAAGGGTTTGCGTAGACGAAAATAGGCGTTCGATAGTGTCAACACCCGTTTTGTCTGAACTGAGCGGAATAACCACCTCGGCAAGTCCACCTCAACAGCCATCATGCGTCCATTGTCTTGTGCTCGCTCTATCACTCGCCACCCTTCTATTAAGCCAAAGCCGTTGCGTTCACGAAGGCCTGCCGTTTCGATGCTGGTCTCTACCACCGTACCTTTCAGGCGGCGCAGCATCTCGACCATGCGTTCATAGGCGCGACCACTGGTATCACGATGGGTCGCCGTCAGGAAATCAAATGCTGTGAAGCGGACAGTTGTCGTGATTTCACGGCCTCGATTGCCCGCCTCAACCAACTGGCTGATGCAATAGATCCAAAGATCCTTGTCATGGATCGTCGCGCAACCCGTCGCGCCCGGAAAAACGGTTAGCGTATGCCCATTGCGTTCGTACCGACGCACCTTCATATCACCTGCACGCAGCGCAAATATGGGGTGCTCCATGCTGACCACATCATTTTTCGGCGCTGGGTCTAGGATGTCTGCGACAAAGAAATCGCTCTGCTCACGGTCATCTACATCAAGCCGCGCTAGTGCCTCTTCCGCCGCACATTCGCTATGAGCCACGTTTAACACGGTAAACATGAGCTCGTGATTACGCGCCAACTCCAGGACGTAGTGCTGGAATACTTGATAGCTTGCGCGCCTCAATCCAAGCCTCGATTTCGCCCAAGTCCCATGCCACATTGCGGCTGGTCAAGACAATACGTCGAGGAAATTCACCACGCTGCTCCATGTTGTAGATCGTCCGCTTAGCCAATGGAATCATGGCGTGGAGCTTTTTGCGGTTGATCAGTGTTTTGCGTTCCATTTTTTCTGGGACTCCGTATCAATCAGTTGCCTGACGATACCGGCCAGTGCTTGTATGGACTCGCAAAAAAGTTAGAATGAAGTTGACATCACAGCAGCGCAATCAGGACCATGAAAAAACAGGGCTTCGATCCTATTTACCAGCAGATCACCAGATTTTCCGAGACATCATCTCAGCGCATCCGCACCAAGCTGAGCAATCACTACGCATGGTGTTTCTGCGAGCTTTGCTGGCGTACGACTGAATATTCAACCAACTTAGATTCACCGCAGGTCATCAAGCGACTGCTCAGAGGAAATGCAAAAGTCGTAGGCCTGACACCGTCAATCAGGGATGCCGCCGCAGAGAAGGCAGATGCAATCGTAAAACGATACGAGCGAGCATTAGCGAGCAGTCAGGGGCATCAAACAGCGTCCAGACTCTACGATAAGTACTGTGATTCTATTGAGACTCGCAATGACCGCTCCGTCACTGGCTTTCGAGACTGTGTCGAGCGAATCACCCTATATCAGGAGTGGGCGAAACATGGCGAGCTGGCCTGGATTACGAGGAAACCAGGGCAAGATGAAACTGCTGCAAAACCGAGCAAGTTTTACTGCGAATTTCATAATCCGAGACGAAGCGATGAAGCCCGGCGAGCCTACCAACGCGACCGCAGATTCAAAGCAGAATATGAAATTCTAATGGATGCAGTCTGGTCGCAGGGTATCAATAGCGGGGCACTCCCGGCTTGGGATATAGAGGCGCACGCCTATGTTCGACGCGAAGCTTATCGGCTGCTTCAGGAAGTCAAAGCGCCCAGGACAGCTATCAGCAATATCCAAGAGCTGCTGGACCAAGGCATGAGCCAAGCAGACATCGCCCGTCAGCTAAATACTTCACGCCAAGCAGTATCAGCCGCTATCAGAAGACACAAACAGAGATCAGCGGAACCGTCCGCTCAAAAACTGTTCATGAAGTGACCAGACACTTCTGACTATATGCCTAGCCGACTGAAGCATTATTTTCTATGCCCTGTCCATACCAGATGACAACCTGAAATGATTCAGCGGAAACCAACCAGCAGATTGATCTTGCAGGCAGTCAAAACTCCTTATACCGAGCATCGCTATTTTTTGGTGCCGTATGCGTGAAGCCCTTCGTTGCAGGCATCGAATCGGTTCCCAGGGTGGGCTGGCTATCTGCCCCGCCGCTATCGCCGATATTAATCACAACAACCAACACAGCAACAATTGCCGCCACGATAATCACGATGAGCTTTTTGTTCATTTTTCGGCACTAACAAAGAGATAACCATGCAAGACTATTTTGGGTTTCATACGGCACTCAAAATAGTCTAAATTCGAATATTCAAAAGCAGACTATAGCATCGAAAGATGCTCTATAGTCAAGTCTACGAGGCAATACGGACCCTGCTTCGTGAAACCCGCATGAACGCAGGTCTCACGCAGGTAGAGCTTGCCTGCAAGCTGGATCGTGGCCAGAGCTATGTATCCAAGGTAGAGCGAGGCGAGCAGTACATCGACTTGGCCGAATTCGTGGAATGGTGCAAGGCATGCAACAAAGCCCCCTCGGAAGCCATCAAGAAGCTTGACCCTTACGCCAAACCGGCCTGAACGAACCTCACAGGCTGCGCAATCGCACTCTAGGACCTCACGCCCCTTCCTGCCCACTCATCAATCATGTCCGCCCAGTCCTGCAACATAGACGCTCGCTGCTCGCGATATTCAGCCTTGTTGTAGACCGCCCGCACGCCCCGCTGCTCGTGCGCCAGACACTTCTCTATCCAGTCGCTGTTATACCCAGCCTCATGCAGCAAGGTGCTGGCCGTACGTCGCAGGTCATGCGGGCCGAACTTGCTCAATGACTTGCCCTCTTTCTGCGCCAACCTATAGGTCAACGTCAGCACCTGATTCAGTGTGGCGCTGCTCATCGGCGCGTCGATGTCGTAACGCGACGGCAGCACGTACTCAGAGCCGCCCGAAAAGGTTTTCAGAGCGATAAAAATATCCAGCGCCTGCCGGGACAAGAAGACCAGATGCGGGTTACGGCGCTTCATCCGCTCCTTGGGGATCGTCCACAACGCTTCGCTGAAGCTAATCTCGCTCCATTTGGCGTTGGTCAGTTCACTTTTTCGCACCATCGTCAGCAGCAAGAGCTTGGCTGCAGCGCGGATAGATGGTGTCGTGCCGATGCGCTCGATGTACTGGTACATCAGGCCGATCTCGTCCGGCGTCAACGCGCGGTCGCGTGGTTCAAACCGGGCAATGCTGGCTGGCCGCACCAATTCCGCTGGGTTCTCAACCTTCTGACCGCGCTCGATAGCCCAACGATAGACTTGCAGCACGACCTCACGCACATGAACGGCTGTGGCCGGTGCGCCACGCTCCACGATGCCATCGGTCAAGGCTCGCAGGTCTTCATGGTTGATCTCGTCCAGCTTCATCTTGCCAAATTTTGGCAGTAGCTCTCGCTCATAAACTGACCTTCGCATATCGCGGGTGGAGTCAGCCATCTGGTAGCCACGTAGCCATTTCTGCGCCCAGGCATCGAAGGTTTCCGCATCTTTGACACGCGCCTTGTCGCGGGCCTTCTCCTTGGCTGGCGATTTGCCCGCCGTAATCATCTTCTTGGCTTCACCCAGCTGCTCACGCGCTTCGGCCAGCGTGATGCCGCCCAGGCCGTAGCGCCCGAACGTGATCGTCTCCTGCCTGCCGTGGATGGCGTAGTTGTAGCGGAACGAGATGGTGCCGGTGGGCGTGACGGCCACATACAGGCCATCCCTGTCATTCACCTTGTACAGCTTGTCTTGAGGCTTGAGGTTGCGCAGCTTGGTATCGGTCAGCATCAGAGGGGCTCCATGTCCATTCTGATACCATGATTGAAAACCACGCCGAAAATCAACATTAATCCATATAAAACAATAGGTTGTATGTTTTCAATACCATGGCCCTGTGAACAAACATGGCATGGTATCGGCGCGACTCATGGTATCGACAGCCCATGATACCAAGTTTGATGCCATGAAAAAATCATGCTTGAAGCTGCCGAACAATGCCAGACAGTGCCACCCAAAAAGACAAAAAAGCCCGCAATTACGCGGGCTTATCAACACCTTTCATGCCATGTAGTGCCTAGTCATACCAGACGCGGGATCATTCCCACTCAATCGTCGCAGGTGGCTTGCTCGATACATCGTAGGCCACGCGGTTGATGCCGCGCACTTCATTAATGATGCGACCCGATACCTTCTTCAACAGCGAGTACGGCAGTTCTGCCCAGTCTGCGGTCATGAAGTCGGAGGTCTGCACTGCCCGCAGGGAGACGACGTATTCGTAGGTGCGGCCGTCGCCCATGACGCCTACGGATTTCACCGGCAGGAAGACGGTGAAGGCCTGCGAGGTCAGGTCGTACCAGCTTTTGCCGGTTTCCTTGTCGATGGTGTTGCGCAGTTCTTCGATGAAGATGGCGTCGGCGCGGCGCAGCAGGTCTGCATATTCGCGTTTGACTTCACCCAGGATGCGCACGCCCAGGCCGGGGCCGGGGAACGGGTGGCGATAGACCATTTCATGCGGCAGGCCCAGCGCGACGCCGAGTTTGCGCACTTCGTCCTTGAAGAGTTCGCGCAACGGCTCGAGCAGCTGGAGGTGCAGCGTGTCGGGCAGGCCACCTACGTTGTGGTGCGATTTGATGGCAACGGCCTTGCCGGTTTTGCTGGCGGCCGATTCGATGACGTCCGGGTAGATGGTGCCTTGGGCCAGCCAACGGGCGTTGGTGAGCTTGCCGGCCTCTTCCTGGAAGACTTCGACGAATTCACGGCCGATGATTTTGCGCTTGGCTTCAGGATCAGAGACACCGGCCAGTTTGCCCAGGAAGCGATCACTGGCGTCGATGTGCACAACCTTGACGCCCATGTTGCGCGCAAAGGTGTCCATGACTTGTTTGCCTTCGTCCAGCCGCAGCAAACCGTGGTCGACGAAGACGCAGGTGAGCTGGTCGCCGATGGCGCGGTGAATCAGCGCCGCCGCGACGGAAGAGTCCACGCCGCCGGAGAGGCCCAGGATAACTTCGTCGCTGCCGACCTGTTCGCGAATGCGGGCCACGGCTTCCTCGACGTAGTCGGGCATGTTCCAGTCGGCGTCGCAACCGCAGATGTCGCGCACGAAGCGCGTCAACATGGCCTGGCCCTGTACCGTGTGGGTGACTTCCGGATGGAACTGCACGGCATAGAATCCACGCGCTTCATCAGCCATGCCCGCGATGGGGCACGACGGCGTGGAGGCCATCAGGACGAAGCCCGACGGCAACGCGACGACCTTGTCGCCGTGGCTCATCCAGACTTTGAGCATGCCGTGGCCGGCGTCGTCGCGGAAGTCTTCGATGCCTTCGAGCAACTTGGTGTGGCCCTGGGCACGGACTTCGGCATAGCCGAATTCACGATGGTCGGAGAAGCTGACCTGGCCGCCCAGTTGCTGCGCCATGACCTGCATGCCGTAGCAGATGCCCAGCACCGGCACACCCAGCTCAAAGACCGAATCCGGCGCCTTGATTGCATCCGCACCATAGGCCGAGGCATGGCTGCCCGACAGGATGATGCCCTTGAGGCCCAGGCCTTGCTGCTCGCGCAGGAATTCGTTGCTGACGTCGCCAGGATGGATTTCGCAATACACGCCAGCCTCGCGCACGCGGCGGGCGATCAGTTGGGTGACCTGCGAACCGTAGTCTAGGATCAGAATGCGTTGGTGCATGGAAGAAGAGAGGGTAATTAGTCTGGTCGGTTGTGCCAGTGAAGAGGATTTCCCTGGCGCTCCGGGCCGCCGCCCAAGCCGGGCGGCGCACGCCGAAAAGAAAAACAGCCTCCTTCAAGGAGGCCGTCATGTCACATCAGTCAGCCCGGTAGTTCGGGGCTTCCTTGGTGATCTGCACGTCGTGCACGTGGGATTCGCGCACACCGGCTGCCGTGATCTCGACGAACTCGGCCTTGGTGCGGAGGTCCTCGATGGTCGCGCAACCGCAGTAGCCCATGGAGGCACGCACACCACCCACCAGTTGGTAGATGATGGCCAGGACGCTGCCCTTGTAGGGAACGCGGCCTTCAATACCTTCCGGTACGAGCTTGTCGACGTTGTTGGCGGGATCCTGGAAGTAGCGGTCCGCCGAGCCTTTGCTCATCGCGCCCAGGCTGCCCATGCCGCGATAGGACTTGTAGGAACGTCCCTGGAACAGCACGACTTCACCCGGCGACTCTTCGGTGCCAGCAAACATGCCGCCCATCATGACACTGGAGGCGCCAGCCGCCAGTGCCTTGGAGACGTCGCCCGAGTAGCGCACACCGCCGTCGGCGATGAGCGGTACGCCCGTGCCTTCGAGTGCCTTGGCAACATTGGCAATCGCCGTGATCTGGGGCACGCCGACACCGGCGACGATACGCGTGGTGCAGATGGAACCCGGGCCGATACCGACCTTGACGCCGTCCGCACCGGCCTCGGCCAGCGCCAGCGCTGCTGCACCGGTGGCAATGTTGCCGCCGATGACGTCAACATGCGGGAAGTTCTGCTTGACCCAACGTACGCCTTCAATCACGCCTGCCGAGTGGCCGTGCGCGGTGTCGACGATGAGCACGTCTACGCCAGCCGCGACCAGCCGGGCCACGCGTTCCTGCGAATCGCCGCCGACGCCGACCGCAGCGCCAACGCGCAGCTGGCCCTGGGCGTCCTTGCAGGCGAAGGGATGGGCCGTGTTCTTGACGATGTCCTTGACCGTTGCCAGGCCGCGCAGCTCGAATGCGTCGTTGACGATGAGCACGCGTTCCAGTCGATGCTTGTGCATCAGGGCCTGCGCTTCATCCAGCGTGGCGCCTTCGTTCATGGTGACAAGACGCTCCTTGGGCGTCATGATCTCGCGCAGCGGCAGGTCCAGGCGGTCTTCGAAGCGCAGGTCGCGGTTCGTGACGATGCCGACCAGGGCCTTGCCCTGCACCACCGGCAGGCCGGAAATGCCGTGCTGCTCCTGCAGAGCGACAGCATCACGCACACGCATGTCGGGCGTGACGGTCACGGGGTCGATGACAATACCGAACTCGTGACGCTTCACACGCGAGACTTCACGCGCCTGCTCTTCGATGGATAGATTCTTGTGGATGATGCCAATCCCGCCCTCTTGCGCCATGGCAATGGCCAAGCGCGCTTCGGTCACGGTATCCATGGCGGCCGAGACGAAGGGGATATTGAGGGAAATGTTGCGGGTGAGGCGGGTGGTCAGGGAGGTGTCCCTGGGCAGCACTTCCGAATATGCCGGCACCAGCAGCACATCGTCGAAAGTGAGCGCTTTTTGAATTAAACGCATGAGGATACTCCGGGCGCAAAGCAAGATTATACGCTCATGTGGCCCAGCTGTCCCCCCCGGTGTTGCTTAAGGGACAAAAACACACTGTGCCACCCTGGCATGAAAGCGTCAAAACATGCACAATTTCGTCGAAAAAACGATCAATGATGCAATTTTTGGAACTTTCCGTCGCATATAGTGATCCAAAAGCCTGCCCTACGGGAATTCAGGCATCAGACACAAACATGGCCTCAGATAGAACTAAACAATCGAAAATATTGGATAATAGATAAGTAACGCCCAAGTAACGCCCGCGCGCCCGAAAAGTCGTATTCTTTTTCACTTCACCGGTAGAAGGCGCCCGCTCGTGCCCAAGACGGTTGCCTTCGACGTGCGCCCACGTTTTATGCGCGCCATCAAAGGCAATGGCAAAGCGTTGACAGGCCCGGCCGCCCTACCCTTATCCCAGCAGGAA
Source organism: Kerstersia gyiorum (assembly GCF_004216755.1). GTDB lineage: Bacteria > Pseudomonadota > Gammaproteobacteria > Burkholderiales > Burkholderiaceae_B > Kerstersia > Kerstersia gyiorum. The sequence goes on along the minus strand of NZ_SGWZ01000002.1, from coordinate 162,206 downwards.
ACATAACAGATACCATGCGCGAACCACACATCGCGGTGCTCGAGGACGATCCCAGCCAGGGCGCCCAAATGCAGCAAACACTACTCCAGGCAGGCTTCCGTTGTACGCTTTTCCGCGACGGCTCCAGCATGCTGGCCGCGGTGCGCAGCCAGAGCTTCGATCTGCTTATCCTGGATTGGAACCTCCCCAATATGGATGGCGAAGAGGTCCTTAAAAAGATCCGCAGCCGCCATGGCGTAGCGCTGCCCATCATTTTCGTGACCAGCCGCACGGATGAGAACGATCTGGCCCGGGGCCTGCAATCCGGTGCGGACGACTACATTACCAAGCCCTGGCGCAAGGTGGAGTTGCTGGCGCGCATCCGCGCCCTGCTGCGACGCGTCTACCCCGAGGAACCGGAACAGGGTCTGCTGACCTTTGGCCGCTACACGATAGATACCGGCAGCCGCACGATTTCCCTGGACGGCACACCTGCCGTGCTGACACCCAAGGAATACGAGCTGGCGCTGCTGTTCTTCCGCCAGGCGGACCAGCTGCTGTCGCGTGCCATGCTCGCAGATGCCGTCTGGAACCGGGAAATTCCCCCGACTTCGCGCACACTGGACACCCACCTGTCCAACATCCGCCAGAAACTCCAGCTCCGGCCGGAAAACGGCGTGCGGCTGACGTCATCCTACGCACTGGGCTATCGCCTGGAAATCATTACGGAATCCTGAATCTCCATCATGACCGACTCCTTTCTTCCTCGTCACCAGGCGCAAGCCGGTGCTTTGTCCTTGCGCCAGAAACTCGCCGCCGGGTTTGTGCTGTTGGGCTGCGCGATCCTTCCGTCCGTGGCCCTGGCCCAGCCGGCAGGTACTGACAAGGAAGATTTCCTGTATTACGTACGCAAGGACGACACGCTGGGCGACCTGGCCAGCACGTATCTGCTGGATGTCGGCCGCTGGAAGGCCCTTGCGGAGTTCAACCGTATCGCCGACGAATTCCGCCTGCCCATAGGCAAGCAGTTGCGCATCCCGTTATCCTGGATTCCGCGTCTCCCAGCCACTGCCGTGCTGGAGTACGTGCAGGGAACGGTGCTGGTCAATGGCGCCCCTGCCAGCAATGGGCAGGCGCTGGCAACCGGCCAACGGCTGGAAACCACGGCTGGCAGCGCCGCTGCCATCCGCCTGCCGGACGGCGGTTTCGTTGCGCTTCCCGAGGATAGCCAGCTCAACGTTGAACTGCTGCAGCAATTCGCTGGCACAGGGCTGATTGATTCCGTCGTCGCCTTGGAACAGGGCGACCTTGAAACCGAGGTATCACCGCAGCACGAAGGGGTCGGACGCTTCGAAGTACGCACCCCGGTAACCATTACAGGCGTACGCGGCACGCGCTTTCGGGTGCGCGTCGATGAAAGCGGCACCATCAACGAAGTGCTGGACGGCCAGGTACAACTGGCCTCAGGCCCCTCCACCACACAGGCCGACACCTCCCGACGCGTGGCTGCGGGGTATGGCACGCGCGTCAGTGCCGATGGCAGTTCGCATCCCATTGTTGCCCTGCCGGCCGCCCCGGCCATCCTGAGCAGCCAGCCCGAAGGCGGCCAATGGACGGTGGACTTTGCCCCGGTGCCCGGTGCTGTTTCCTATCTGGTGCAATACAGCCACGACGCCCAAGGCAGCCAGATCATCGAACGCCAGACACTGGCAGCGCCCCCTTTGCAGGCTCGCCTGACCGAACCGCGCTACTACGCCAGCATCATTGCCGTCGATGCGCAGGGTTTGCGCAGCCCGGCCAGCCGTGCCGTTGCCCTGACGGGTTTCAATAACGCGCTGATCAGCTCCGATGGCGCCCCGGTACTGTCGGGCACCGGTGCAGTGGTTGTGCTGCAGGTCTATCACTGACACAGCTGGCAGCATCACCGGCACCCGGACGCACGGCCGCCGGTGACGCATGCCATCCCGGCTCGCGCCTTCCCCTGAAACCCTGCCATAAGCGCCATGCCTGAACGCGCCCCACGCTTCTCGCGCCGTGCCCTGCCCGGATGGGGACTGGCACTTTTCCTGAGCCTGCTGCTGGGCGGGCTTAGCCTGCTCAATGGCCTGGGGCGCATTGACTACCTGATCTACGACAATCTGCTGCGCACCATCGAACACGATGCGTCGCCGGAGATCGTGTTGATTGCCATCGACGACGGCAGCCTGGAGCAACTCGGCAACTGGCCCTGGCCGCGCACCACCCACGCCCAGTTGCTGGACCGCATCGCCGGCGCCAGCGCCGTGGCCTTCGACGTCATTTTCAGCGAAGCGGACCGCTACGGCGGGCTGGAAGATACGCAACTGGCGGTAGCCATGCGACGCCATGGCCATGTCGTGCTGCCCGGCATCCTGGATGCCAGATCCGGCCAGATCATCCCCCCCACCCAAAAGCTGGCGGATGCTGCCACCGGCATCGGCTACATCAACATGCAGCCCGATACCGACGGGGTGGCACGCCGCTTCATGCCGCGTAGCCTGGATGACGCCCCCCACCTGGCAGACGTGCTGCTGACGGTAGCCGGCCAGCCACCGAGGCATCATACGCCGCCAGGACAGTCGGCGTTGCTACGCTATGCCGGCCCCTCCGGCCAGTACACCATGCTGCCCTATGCCGCTGTGCTGCACGGCAAGGTGCCGCCATCCTTCTGGAAGAACAAGCTGGTGATCGTGGGCGCCTGGGCGACCGGCCTGGGCGACAACTTTGCCACGCCGATGTCGCGGACTGGCGTGGATATGGCAGGAATGGAGATCCTGGCCAATATCGTGCAGTCGCGCCAGATGGGCCTGGAAATTCAAGCCTGGCCGGTCTGGGGCATTTTCCTGATTGGCCTGTTGCCCGTCCTGCTGCTCTACCTGGCGCTGCGCCGCCTGTCACCCCGGCATGGCTTATATGCCGTCGGGCTGGCGTTCGGCTCCACCCTGCTGGGTAGCTGGCTGCTGCTGCGCTACGGCCAGATATGGGTGCCACCCGGCGCAGCATTGGTGGTGATTGTCATCAGCTATCCACTCTGGAGCTGGCGCAGCCAGGAAATGGCACTGCGCAGCCTGGACAGCACCCTGGCCATGCTGCGCCAGGAGGACCAGAATTTCCCCGAAATTCTGCAACGCCAGCGGCGCGTCAGCCAGCATGTGCTCGACACACGTATCAATGAACTCGGGCTGGCGCTGGAACGCGTGCGTAACCTGCGCGCTTTCCTTTCCAACAGCCTGGAATCCACACCGGACCCGACACTGATCTGCAACCCGGACGGCACCCTGCGTTATTTCAATCGCGCAGCCGCCCAGTATTGGCAACGCCTGCCCGGAGAACAATCATTGGCACTCGGCCTGCCCATCCTGCCGTTGCTGCAAACGGTGTTTCCACGATTACCGGCCGAGCGCCTGGAGAACTGGCTCGCCGGGCATGAAAACGAAGCAGGCCCCGAAACAGCGGAGCATACGCTGGAAAGCCAGGATAGCGCCGGCACCGACTGGCTGCTGCAACATGCCTGGCTGCTGACCCCAGAGCAGGAGACCACGGGTATCGTCATCGCCATGAACGATATTTCCGTGATCCGCAATATCGAGCGTCGCCGCGAGCAAAGCCTGAGCTTTCTCTCCCACGACATGCGTGCGCCGCAGAACTCCATTCTGGCCCAGATCGAGCTGCGGCAACAGGAATCCCCCGGCCCCGACGAAGCCAGGACGCTGAAGCGTATCTCCAATCATGCGCGCCAGACCCTGGAACTGGTCGACGGTTTCGTGCAACTGACCCGTGCAGAATCCGCGCCGCTGAATCCACACGATACCGACCTGTACGACATGCTGTGCGAGTGCTGCGACAACTTTTTCAGCCTGGCCCAGGCCAGCCAGTTGCGCATCAACATGACGCCCCCCCCGGAACAGGCGGCCTGGCTGAGCGTGGACGCAACCATGCTGCGCCGGGCAATCGGCAACCTGCTGCACAACGCCATCAAGTTCAGTCCGGCGGATACCACCATAGATTGCGGCCTGAACTGGGAGGCTGACGGACATCGCTGGGTCATCACGATCCGCGACCGCGGGCCTGGCGTGCCGCCGGAAGACCTGCTGACGCTGTTCGAAGCCTTTACCCAGAACGCCACGGGAACGGCTATCCGCAACCCTGGTACGGGGCTGGGCCTGGCCTTCGTGCTGACAGTCGCCCAACGGCACCATGGCACAGCCTGGGCCAGCAATGCCGCAGATGGCGGCGCCGTCTTCCATATTGCGCTGCCCATCGTCGCGCAGCCCGAAACCATCGAAGCAAGCTGAAAATACTGGCCCCCGGCTGGCAAGATTTGGCCGGATAACGGTGATGTTCGCTCACCAGCCCTAGACCCGCCCCATCGGACGTCCATGTCAAATATGGCATCCATGAAACGCTTTCACGGACGTATTTCCACATTCGGGTTGCCTGATGCGAAGCCGTGCCATCAACAGGCAGGCAAGCAAGGCCCCCATGTGTGGGAGCTGCCCGCATCTGGGTAGCAAGTACCCCTACTACACAAGCCAGGCTACTGCCAGCTTACCTGCAGCCCGGCATGAGCCAGGCTGCAAAGCGTAGAAGCAGATCAAGCGCTGCGGCGCTTGAGGTAATGCACGCAACGAGCCCCTTCGTCGCGTTGCAGCAGCAAGGTATTGCCCGTCTGCCTGGCGAAAGCGTCGAAGTCGCGAACGGCGCCAGGATCGGTGGTCACCACCCGCAACACTTCATCCGCCTGCATTTGCGCCAGCGCTTTCTTGGCACGCAGGATGGGCAGCGGGCACTTCAGCCCGCTGGCGTCCACTTCTTGCACGAACTCAGGATCAACAGCGCTCATGATCAGTCGTTCCCGCCTTACAGCTTCGCTTCCACCCAGGCAGCTGCGGCCTTGATCGCCTCAGGCAGCGCAGCGACATCACTGCCACCGCCCATGGCCATATCGGGACGGCCACCACCCTTGCCCCCGATGCGGCCAGCCAGTTCTCCCACCAGGTCGCCCGCCTTGATGCGGCTGGTGAGGTCCGGCGTCACCCCGGCCACAAGGCTGATCTTGCCCTGGTCATCCTGGGCTGCCAGCAGCACGACGGCCGAACCGAGCTTGTTCTTCAACTGATCCACCGTGCCGCGCAAGGAACGGGCATCCACGGCTCCCAGCGATTCCACCAGCACCTTGACGCCGCCGATGTCCTTCGCCTTGCCGGCCAGGTCATTGCCTGCACTGGCCGCCAACTTGTCCTTGGCCTGCTGCAGCGATTTTTCCAGGCTGCGCAGCTGATCCTGCAGCTGGGCGATGCGCGCAGGCAGTTCCGCCGGCTGGGTCTTGAGCACCGCAGCGGCCTGCTGCACCTTGCCATCAAGGTCCTGCACCCAAGCCAGCGCATTGCTGCCGGTGACGGCCTCGACACGGCGCACGCCAGCAGCCACGCCGCCTTCGGCGACCAGCTTGAAGAAGCCGATTTCACCAGTGCTGCGGACATGCGTGCCACCGCACAATTCGCGGGAGAAACCAATATCGACGACACGCACCGTATCCCCGTATTTTTCGCCGAACAGTGCCATCGCGCCACTCTGCACCGCATCGTCATAGGCCATGATGCGGGTTTCAACCGGTTCATTGAGCAAGATTTGCTCGTTGACCAGTTTTTCAACCTGCGTCACCTGCTCTGCCGTCATCGGCGCGTCATGGGCGAAATCGAACCGCGTCTTATGGGGGTCGACCAGCGAACCGCGCTGTTGCACGTGGCCGCCCAGCACGTCGCGCAAGGCCTTGTGCATCAGGTGAGTCACGGAGTGATTGCGGGCGATACGCACGCGACGGCCGGCTTCTACCTGGGCATCCACGTGGTCACCAACTTTCAGGACGCCTTCTTCAAGCGTGCCATGATGGCCGGACACGCCCGCCTGGATACGCAAGGTATCTTCCACCGAAAAACGGACACCCTGCGCCGTCAGCTCACCAGCATCCCCGACCTGGCCACCGGCTTCGGCATAGAACGGCGTGGCATCCAGCACCACGACGGCAGCCTGCCCGGCCTGCACCTGTTCCACAGATGTACCGTCCACGTACAGTGCCACGATTTCAGCGCCTTCGGTACGAAGCTGGCCATAACCGTCGAAACGCGTCTGCCCGCCGTCATAGACCAGGCCTTCGGTCGCCTTGAACTTGCCCGCCGCGCGGGCTTGCTCGCGCTGGCGCGCCATCGCTTTCTCGAAGCCTTCCAGATCGACTTCGACATTACGCTCACGGCAGATATCCGCCGTGAGATCGACCGGGAATCCATAGGTGTCGTACAGCGTGAACAGCGTCGTGCCATCCAGGGGGCTGCCTGCTGGCACCGCCGCCAAGGCGACTTCCAGGATACGCATGCCGTTTTCCAGCGTTTCACCGAAACGCTCTTCTTCCTGGCGCAAGACTTGCGCCACCCGTTCGGCCGCCTGGGCCAGTTCGGGGTAGGCATCGCCCATTTGCGCGACCAGGTCAGGCACCAATTTATGGAAGAACGGACGGTTCTGGCCAAGCTTGTAGCCATGGCGCAGCGCCCGGCGAATAATGCGGCGCAGGACATAGCCACGGCCTTCATTGCCGGGAATGACACCGTCGACGATCAGGAACGAGCAGGCTCGGATATGGTCGGCAATCACCTTGAGCGAATTGTTGCCCAGGTCGGTCACGCCGGTTTCGCGAGCGGCTGCAGCGATCAGCGCCTGGAACAAGTCGATTTCATAGTTGGAATGCACGTGCTGCAGGACTGCGGCGATGCGCTCCAGGCCCATACCCGTATCCACACAAGGCTTGGGCAGGGGATTGAGCGTTCCCGAAGCATCGCGATCAAACTGCATGAACACGAGGTTCCAGACCTCGATGTAGCGATCGCCATCCTCTTCCGGGGACCCCGGAGGGCCGCCCCAGACGTCCGGACCGTGATCATAGAAAATCTCGGAACACGGGCCACAAGGACCAGTATCGGCCATCTGCCAGAAGTTGTCGGACGCATAACGCGCACCCTTGTTGTCGCCGATGCGGATGATGCGTTCCACCGGCACGCCGACTTCCTTGGCCCAGATGTCGTGGGCTTCATCATCCTCTTGGTAGACCGTGACCCACAGCTTGTCCGCCGGCAGGCCATACACCTTGGTCAGCAATTCCCAGGCATAGTGGATCGCGTCACGCTTGAAGTAGTCTCCGAAGCTGAAATTGCCCAGCATTTCGAAGAACGTATGGTGGCGCGCGGTGTAACCCACATTTTCCAGGTCATTGTGCTTGCCCCCCGCACGCACGCAGCGCTGCGAAGAGGTAGCCCGCGTATAGGGACGGGCATCCCGCCCGGTGAACACGTCTTTGAACTGGACCATCCCCGCATTGGTAAACAGCAGGGTAGGATCATTGGCAGGCACCAGCGACGACGAAGGAACAATCGTGTGTCCCTTGGACTGGAAGAACTGCAGGAATTTCTGGCGGATTTCTGAAGCTTTCATTGCTGCCCGAGGCATGAATTTGGCGAATTGATCATTATAGGCGCTGTCAGGTATCCCGCCCTACCGCTGGCACAGATAGACAGAGACTTCCTCACCCCGATCATTGTTCGGCTTCAGCACGCTCACGTGGATGGCACGAAAGCCGGCCGGACAACTGCATTGGCCTGTCATGGGATTGAGCAAGGTCCCCCGGCAACCAAAGCGATCGCTCAGCGAGTACATCCCGCCGAAACCGCCCGCAGCAGAATGCTGCCAGCGACCGTTGGCGCAAAGCAACAGTCCGCCGCCCTGCACGTCGCGGGCCAGCAAGCCGGCCTCGGCGCAAGCGCCGCCCTGGCCCGCCTGCCCGCCGAGCTTCAGATATTCGTCGGCTTCAACTCGCCCAGCGGCTCGCAACGTACCCATCACAGCCGTCCGGCCGGCAACGGACAGATTACCCTGCAAGGACGGATCGCGCGTATCGCGCATGCGGACGAATTCCCCCAGGCGGGTGGCATCCAGCGCGTAGTACACACCCACCGTCCCGGCAGGCAGGCGCGTACCATCCGGCAGTGGATTGGGCACATCGAACAGGGCGCCACGCATGCGCTCCGGCCTGTGCGGCCATGTCATGCCGCCGCGCCCCTGCAACTGCGCCAGTGCGTCGGCACGACGGGTCATGTCGACAGGCGGGCGGGAAGCCGCCAGCGGCAGGTAGGCCATGGCCTGCAACATGCACCCAGCCGTGTCAGGACAACTTCCCTGGCGCCATATCCGTATGTCTGCCCCCACCCCCCAGGCGGACTGTTCCGGAAAGGCTGCGGGCAGATAGCCAGATTGTTTGAGCTCCGCAATCGTGGGCGCCAGGCGATTGGCATAGCGATGCTTGAGCGACGCCAGCGGGTCGGCCAGCCCGGCAAATTCGTCTTCCAGCATCTGCGATATTGCCTTGCCGACCTCACCGAGCCAGGCGCCGACAGCCGCACTGCGTACCGACTCGGCACGGTCCACCCAGTAACCCGCTCCCCAGGCGGCCAGCAACACAGCGACGGCCGCCGCGACCATCAGTTCGAGCAAGGCAACGCCGCGCTGCGCTGCCCGGTTTACCTGGCGGGACGGCACGTGGAACAAATACCGGTGCGAGCTCATTGCACAGTAAAGACAAAGCTGTTGACATCCCCGTTCTGGCAATAGGATTCCGCCTTCAAGGGGTTATAGGCAAGGGCCGGGCTGGCGGCCGAATTCTTTACCTCGCCACTGGTTTTTCCGCCGGAAATACTGATCACGCTGGCGACCTGCTGCAGGATGGACGCCAGCCCAGGGCAAGCTGCGTGGCTGACATTGATGAGGCTGAGCCGGAACGCGCTGCCGTTACCAGCACCAGCGGCACTGGCAGGAGCCAGCGTCACCGTGCCGCTGGTGCTGCCCGCACCGCCACCCAGGCCATGTTTGACGATACCCGTGGCCCCCTCTCCCGCCACGCGCAATACGCTGGAATCCTTCATGGCATTGACCAGCACACCGTTGTTCACTCCGGCGTACGGCAAATCTCCTGCGCCATTCGCCCCCACGCGCATACGCACCATGAAGCGCAACAGTTCATCCCCCACCTTGGGCACTTTGTTTTCCGTGATGTAGTTGCCGATCATGGGCACGGCGACCATGGAAATCAGCAGGATGATGGCTCCGACGATAGATATCTCTATCAAGGAAAAGCCGCCTTGCCGCCAGGGCAGTGGCTGGTCTGGAAACCCAGGCCGGCCTTGCAATGCCTGTCTTTCGGGCAGGGGACGCGAACGGCTGGTGGCCAGATGGCGCGGCAGCGATTGAATAACTGGTTGCATGAGGGCTCCCGGTTGCTGTGATGGATCAAGAAAGCACTTACAGGACACCGCCCCGCAAACGTGCAGCGCTTGGCTGGTGTGTGGCATCAGTTCGCTCCCGCCGCCTGGTAATTGGCCAGTGCATGGCGCAGATCGTCGATCACCATGTAATGCCAGAACAGCAATGCGAGCACCCCAGCCGCCGCAAGCAGCAACAGGCACCAGCGCCAGAATTTGGCCCGTCCCAGGACGCCGGCTGCCGCCTGTGCTTCCAGCTGCGCCTGGATTTGCGCCATGCCGCCGTCCAGGCCGTCGGCTTCCAGCATGTCGTCCAGCATCCAGCGCGTCTCACGTTCAAACAGGCCCGTGGCGAACATCTCCCGTACTTGCCCGCCGCGTGCCAGTGCTTCGCTCATGCGTTCGACATGCCATTGCAACCAGGGCGGCAAAGCATCCCACAGCAGGTCCAGTTGCTCGCGCAAGGGCATCACCATGCCGGCCCTGGGCCGCAGCAGCACCTGCAGCAAGGCCAGGAACCGCACGGCATGGAAATCCCGATGCAGGCGCCAGGGCGCCAGATAGTCCAACACTTGCCGCAACCGGCCACGTGCATGGGTAAAGCTGGCAGGCAGCAGAAACAACAGAATTACCCCTGGGGCCGCCAGCCATGGCCAGACCTGTTCCAACCCGTTGGCAAAGGCAAACAGCGCACGAGCGGCCTGCCCGTAATAGGCCGTCGGCATGTCGCCAAACATGGCCGCCATGTGCGGCGCCGTCCAGACCGGCACTGCCAGCAGTGTTGCAAACAGGATCAGGCAGGCCAGTAACGCAACCGCCAAGGTCTGCCGCACGCCCGCGCGTATTTTCAGGATCAAGGCAACCGCCTGGGCCATGTCCCGCAAGGTCTGGCGCAAAGCCTCGCCCCCCGCCTGCTGCGCCACGTGCAGCAAACGCAGCTCGGTGGCAGGAAACACGCCTTGCCACAATTGTTCAAGATCGCCCCCCTGCTGGGTGCAGCGTTGCGCCCATTGACCGCTCAACCAGCCACGTGCTTCCCATCGGCCATATCGCCTGGCGTCGCTCTCGAACAATGTGCGCAGGGTACGCCCCTGGTCCTGCGCCAGACGGCCTGCCAGATAGCCGTAATAGCCAGCACGCCGGCGGCGCATTTCTGCGGCAGCGACGCGCTGCCAAAGCCGCTGCGCCCCGTCGCTGAATACACGCCACATACCCGGCATATCACCGCGTTGCAATGGCTCAGGCATGCGCCACCCCGCTTTGGCTCCGGCTGGCAAACGGCTGGAAGGCCGGCTCGATATCCCTGGGGTCCACCCAGCCCATCCAGGCTTTGTACATGGCGCATTCCATGGCGCTCTTGCCGCGCATATCGGCGCTATTCAGGGGACTGCGGCAGCCGGCATGCCATGCCTGCATGGCCGCCTGCACATCCCTGCGGCGCAAGGCTTCGAGGAAACCCGGTGTGCGCTCGGGCTCAATGATTTCCGCTGCAACCGTGCGTCCCGACCAGCCATTCAGCTGGGGCAATTCCGGCCTGCGGCAAGCCTCGCAGCCCGCGCTGCAACGTATCTTCAGCGTCTGCGCAGCAGCATCGGCTCCAACGCCATACAACTGTGCCAGCTCCGCCAACCAGTCCGACCAATACGCGCCGTCCCGCCAGCAGCCATCGGCAGCCTCTCCTCCCGCCAGCAACTGCGCCAGCGGCTTGGCGCAATGCGGACACAGGCGCGGCAGCAGGCTCTGGTAGACCAGCAGTTTCAGTACGCCTGGGGCTGCCAGGAAATCCCGGGAAACGCGGATGAAATCGGATGCCAGGCGTTCGGGAATAAGGGCCGCGCTGCCCGCGTGGACAGTGGTGTAGAGGCTCATCCCGGAACCCGCCAGATCCATGAAGGCCCGGCCCGTCTCGGCATCGCGCACTTCGCCTATCATCAGATCATTCATGGCGCTGCGCTTCAGGGTACGCAACTTGACTCCGAATACACCGTGGTCTTCACCATCCAGCCTGCGCCCCAGCGTATTCTGCAAGGCATTGGGAATCAGGTATTCCACGGGGTCTTCCAGCGTGACGATCTTGCGCCCCGCCGGCAGCGAACGGATCAGGCTGGCAAGCGTCGTGGATTTACCCGAACCGACAACGCCGGCAAACACCATGGCGCCCCCTTGCGCCAGCCGGGCGCGTTCCAGCAATTCCACCTGCCCGGGCAAGTACCCCAGCGCAGCCAGGCCGGGCAAGGGCTCGCTCGAATCCAGCCGCAGCAGCCGCAGGCAAACCGACGGCCCGGCATCGGTTGCCAGCGAAGCCCAGCGCAGCATCACTGCCGCGCCGCCGACTTCGTGCCATATGCTGCCCTGCTGCTCGGCAGTCGGGTCGAATACGGCGCCATTGCCGCCACGTACATCCATCCATGCCACCGACAACATGTCCAGCAGCAATGCGCTGGATAATTGGCGATAGGCCCTGGGCGAGACATAGCGTCCAGTGACCGTGAAGTACACGGATGACACCGGACGCTGTGCCTCGATATTGATGTGAATATCGCTGGCATCGTGGACCAGTGCCCAGGCCACCATCTGGTGGAACACGGCCACCAGGCCGGATTTCCGGGGGTCGCCAAGCACATGCCGCCGCCGTGATAACGCCCCGGCGTCTATCTGGCCGCGCACCAGTGCCAGCAGCAGCGGCAAGGACAGCACCCGGACGGGCTGCCGCTGCAACCGATAGCCGCGCGCCTGGAGTTGCCGCAGGCATTCCGCAACACTGTCGCCACCCGCTTCGTCGGCGCAGGCAAATACCGCCACGCTGCCATCTTCGAACTGCACCGGACATAAGCGCGCCGCCAGCGCACCCGCCCCCACTTCCGCGGCCAACACCTTGCGAAACGCCGGTTGCAGGCGCGCCAATTCATCCTGGCTGTCCAGCGCGGCCTGCAAAGGCCCGGGTGTCGATGTCGTATCGACGACGGCGGGACGTTCCAGACTGGCAACACCTGCCCCGGAAACAAGCTCGTGGCAGACATGCTCCCGTTGTTCATGCATCCTGGCGTCAGGCGCCTTGAAACCCGACGCAGCCGTTCCGGACACGGCGGCACCGGAAGCAGCCATGCCGGAAGCTGCGGCCGTTGCCACCTTGATACCGGACACGCCACGCTGACGCACCACCGCGCGGCCCCACAACCCATGCCATGGCGGCAATCGCCATCGCAACCCTCTGTGCAACCAGGCAAGCGCATTCATGTCAGCGATCCTCCCGGGCTTCAGCATGCCAGCACACATCCGTACGGACGCCTGCGCGGCGCAGGCCGACGCAATTGCCATGAAAAGAAATCAGCCGGAATCCCGCCACGCTCTGTGGACGCAAACGGCCTGAGGAGTCGGTGGAAAGGATGTGTCGTTCCCCCGCAATGTCGAGTTCCGCCGCCCTGAACCTGCCGTTGCCGTAGATGGCGCGCACGCGCGGCACTGACGGCTCTGCGACCGCCTCGCCGGCGGTGGATACCTGACCAGCCCTGCTCTCGCGGCCTGTCCCTGGCGCTGGCAATTGCCTGACATCCGGCTGCCGGGCCTCGGCCTGCCACGCTCGCGTGCTTTCCCGATCCAGCCAATCCCGCAATGGCGCCCCATCCAGCCAGCCCTGCCCGCTGGCTGGCGCAACGCCTTCGCCTGGCAGGTCCGCGCCATGCGCCGCGTCCGCCAGCATCAATGCCGGTGCCGACCACTGAACCGCGCACAGAACAAACGCCCTGGCGCGGCGCCACTGATAACGCGACGCCCATTCAATCGCGGCCATAGACCACTCCTTGCAAGTGCGCCACCAGGCGCGATTCCGTTTCTTCCGGCACCATGGAAGGCGGACGGACCTCCACCATGAGTCTTTCCCACGACACCGGCCAATGCACATCCTGCAAGAGCGGCAGCCCGCGCAACGTCCCTGATATCGCCACGGCCCGTTCTTTCAGTACGGGCATGCCTGGCAACGGCGCCAATGGCATGCCATCCGGCCCCACCGGCTCGGGCAGACTGACCGGCTGGCTGTCTCCCAGGGTGATCCGCTCAAACACCGGTGCCTGACGCTGCAGCACGGCCACCGGCCCCGCCAGCAGGCTGGCCTCGGCGGGCAGGCGGCGCCAATCCATGAGCCGCCCGCCCGAGACCTGCCATACCACCCGAGCCTGATCAAAGCCGTCATAAGCCACCTGCCACTCCCCGGGCCAGCGGTGCAGCAAGCCGTTGTTGTCAGCCACCCCGACCGCCCTGCGATAACGGCCGGCGCAACGCCAGCCAACGAGATTCACCCGGCATTCAATCTGCTCCAGCAACCAGCCCTGGCGACGTAGCGGCAAGGCAGCCACGCCCTGTAACAAGCCTCTCAGTGCCGCACCGTCATGCACCCGGCGCGGCGCGGCATAGTCGTCATACACGCCCTGCCAGGCCTGGACAGCCAGCTGCTCCGAACTGTCGTCAGGCGGTACCGCAGGGGCGCGGGACAACTGGGGCGCCAGCAACCAGCCGGCAACGCCGATGGTGGCGACCAGCCCCCACCATGACCAGTGCATGCCCGTCGGCACGCGCACCAGGCGCGCCGCTGTCCAATCCTGCGCAAGCGTCGCTCCACCTGCCTGCCCGTCCTTGGGCAACAGGTCGCCAATGGCCAGGCCAAGATCGGTTTCAAGCAAAGCCGGGTAGCGCTGCTGCAAGGATCGCAGTGCCTCGGCGGCTTCTTCCGGGGATGCATACCAACGGTCGGAGCCCGAGATGACGACACCGTCATGCACGGCCACCAACCACACGCCCCGTGTCCCGCCATGCAGCCGGATGGCGAAAGTTCCATGACCGCAGCGTTGCGCCACCAGCAGCGCTGCCGCATACAGGGGCCGTGCACGCAGCCCCCTCCATTGCAAGCGCACGCAGGCAACACTGGCAGCCAGATCGCCGCGCCAGGCGTAGTGCGTCGCCCGCAGGCTGCGCGCCCGTTGCAATGCCTGGCGCGGAATCTGGTTACCCAATAGGGGCCGCCAATCCAGGCCGAACAGCAGCCAGGCCTGGCCAGCGGCATCCTCGCCCACTTCGAGCGCAGCGAGATCCGGGCCCAGGTCTACCCAGTGCAGCCCGGCCATGGCATGCGGGGCTGGCTGCTCCGGTTCAGGCCCGGCTTCCGGATTCGCACCAAAATGCCCAGGCTGCGACAAGGAAGCAGGCGCATTGCCCGCCGCATGGCCTGGCCCTGCCGGATACTCGTCCCGCCAGTGTTCTCCGGCCATGTCAGAAGCCCTCTTCCTGCTGCGCCGACACCAGCAGCAAGGTTGTCCGCCGACGCTGCGCCGCCTGGTCCTGCCCACCTGCCGCCAGGGGCCACCCAGGCGCCACGCGGCGCGATGACGATTCGTCCTCGTTGCGCTCGAAGCCGGAGATCACCATCACCTGCCCGGGCCGCAGTGCCACCTGCTGTACCGCGCCATTGCCATCGACGGTAATCTGCTGAATCTGCACCTGCTGCCCGGCTTCGCCAAAGGTGACGCTTTGCAGGGGTTGCGCCACGCTGTTGTCATAGGCAACCGACAACAGGATCTGGCCATTGGCCTGGGCATCCGGCAGCAGTGTCAGGAATACGCCCACTGTCGCTTCCTTCTGGCTGATGGAAACCGACGGCAGCGACACTGCCGTGCCACCGCTGCCTGCCGCAGCCACTGCCGTGGTCTGCACTTCGTCGATATACGAGAAAGTGCGACGCACGGCATGCGTCACCGGACGGCGGTTCAAGGTATAGATGGGCACCCGGGTATGGCGCACCACCTTGCCTGCACGCTTGACCGCATCCAGAATGGCGCGGGAACCCTGGAGGCCGCCACGCTGCAAACTGGCGCCGGTCTGGCCGCCGGCATCCGTTGCAGCAAGCCCGCCAGGCATTGCCGCATGCAGCAGCGCTCCGCCACCGGCATAAAGCAGACTCCAGTCCAGCCCCTGGCGGTGCTCGTCATCCAGTTCAACCGTGATTTCCTCGAACACCAGCTTGATCCTGCGTGTCAGCGCCCGATTTTCCTGCTCCAGGAAACGCGCCACCCGATCCAGTGCCTCAGGCGTGTCCGTGACGACAACGGACTGCCCGCCGCCCGGTACTGCCGCCAGCACGCCAGCCCTTGTCAACATGGGCTCGAGGCGCGCCTTCAATGCAGCCATGGCATCCTCTCCTCGCAGCGCCAGGGTGGTTTCCGCTTCACTTTTGAAGCCGTCGGTTTCGCTGCTGGAAGAACGGCCCAACCTGACATCGGTGCTGGCGTCCAGTGTCAGCAAGCGCACGTCAAAGACCCGGCTTTCCGTTCGGAAGAAAATGATGGCGCCATCCGCATAGCGCCAGGACAGGTTGAGCCTGTGGGCCAATGCATCAAGCAACTGCGGCAGGGGCCGCGGCCCGCTGGGCAGTTCCGGCGCCAGCTCGGCATCGGCCTGCGGCCCGCCATCGACGGCCAGGCGCGGCAGAAAGGACGCTGCAGGCAACAGGGCTTCGGGCGCAATCCGGACGGGAATGCCTGTGGCCCGATAGATGCGCTCCCCGAGCAAGGTCAGGCTGCCGCGCTCAGGCGTGAACAACAAGGTCGTGTCGATATCGCCACGCAGCGCAGGCGGCAAGATGGCATCACGCGCAAGAGGCTGCGCCGGCCCCGCCAGCCAGGGCTTGCCCACCAGTTGCGCCGCCTGCCGCGCTGCCGGATCGAAGGACTCACGGAAGGCTTGCGCGTGGCGCGTCTGCACCGCTTCGCCAGCCGCCACGCTGGCGTCGACCTGCTGCAATGCCGGCGTCATCGAGCACCCCGTCACGGCGCCGGCCAGCGGCAACAACAGGGCCAACTGTCTGATGCCATGCCCTGCGGCCGGCCACGCTCTGTGCTGTCTCCTGTTCATGCCGCATCCTCGCCATGACCGGGGTGGCGGTCGCATGGCTGGGTCCATGCCACCACGCGCAATACTTGATTGCTGTAGAAGCACGGCTGCAGCGGCCTGCCGGACAATTCCGTGGATGCCAGCAACTGACGCACCGCCTGCATGAAATCGCCGCCGAAAACGGCATTGCCGGCCAAGGGAATGTCCATATCTACATCCCAGTGCCAGGTATCGAATGTCCAACCGGCACGCCTGGCCCACTGCGCCAGCACCCGCCGCATGTTGCCATCGCTGGTCGCGACAGAATAATTGGCGTCGTCGCCTGCAGCCGCATTGCTGCCATCGGCCGTCGATATGGAGGAGCGCTCATCCATGGCAAGTGTGGTCGGTAGGATGTCCGGTACGGCATTGGCTGCACCAGCAACCGCTTCAGCCCCATGTGCCGTGGCTGCGGCCTGCGCCAGCATCAGTGGCTGGCCTCGCTGCTCCCCGGTGTACTGCGCCATGGCCTGCCGGCTTCCGCCCCGGAACAACAGCGCCGGCCATACCCCAGCGACCCGTAAATAGGGGCCCGCAGTTTCATGGGCAGCCAGACGCTCGCCCTGGCCGTCCGCGACAAAAATGGCGGGCAGGGTCTGGCCGGGAGGAAACTGCAACCAGGTATCACGGCCATCATCGAACACCTGCAACGGAGCCAGTTCGCGCTGCCCCGACAGGCGCCAGGCGAAGTCATAACGCCCGGCGGTGACGGCCCCCGGCCAGGCAGGAGGCGTCACCGCCGGCTTGGGCAGCGCGCAGGCGCCCAGGCAGAACGGAACCAATATGGCAGGCAGGCCAGAAGAAAGGCACCGCGTTGTTCTTCGCGTTCTCATGAGTGATCCCGCTCCATCGCATGGGCTGTTGGAATGGCACCATCATGGCACTGCGAATCAGTCGCAAAAAGATCGGCTTATACCCATTTCAAGCGCCTGCAATACCCGATGACGAAGGCAGCTGTCTGCGCTAGACTGGCCTTATCCGCAGTTCAACGCCGCGGGTTTCGTTACCTGCGGCAGCCGAGAATGGAAGTTCGAACCAAGGAGTCCAACATGCCGCACAACACGTTCAATACCCTGCATGAATTCACCGCCGGCGATCGCCGCGGCAAGTTCTACTCGCTGCCCGCGCTGGGCCAGGCACTGGGTATTGATATCAAGCGCCTGCCCGTTTCCATTCGCATCGTGCTGGAATCCGTTCTGCGCAATTGCGACGGCCAGAAAATCACCGAAGAACATGTCCGCCAACTGGCGAACTGGCAGCCCAATGCCAAACGGGAAGACGAAATCCCGTTCGTGCTGGCGCGTGTGGTCCTGCAGGATTTCACCGGTGTGCCGCTGCTGGCCGATCTGGCCGCCATGCGTGATGTTGCCAAGTCCATGGGCGCCAATCCCAAACGCATCGAACCGCTGGTGCCGGTGGATCTCGTGGTTGACCACTCGGTCATGATCGACTACTACGGCACGCAGGATGCGCTGGACCTGAACATGAAGCTGGAGTTCCACCGCAACAAGGAACGCTACCAGTTCATGAAGTGGGGCATGCAGGCGTTCGATACCTTCGGCGTCGTGCCGCCGGGCTTCGGCATTGTCCACCAGGTCAACCTGGAATACCTGGCCCGCGGCGTGCACCGCTCGGCCGATGATGTCTACTACCCCGACACCCTGGTCGGCACCGACAGCCACACCACGATGATCAACGGCATTGGCGTGGTCGGCTGGGGCGTGGGCGGCATCGAGGCAGAAGCCGGCATGCTGGGCCAGCCCATGTACTTCCTGACCCCGGATGTCGTGGGCGTCGAGCTCAAGGGCAAGCTGCGCGAAGGCGTGACAGCTACCGATCTGGTGCTGACCATCACGGAAATGCTGCGGCGCGAAAAGGTCGTGGGCAAATTCGTCGAGTTCTGTGGCGAGGGCACGGCCAGCCTGGCCGTGCCCGACCGGGCCACCATCGGCAACATGGCGCCGGAATACGGTGCCACCATGGGATTTTTCCCGGTGGACGACCGCACCATCGACTACTTCGTCGGCACCGGCCGCACGGACGAGGAAATTGCGGCGCTCAAGGCCTATTTCCAGGCCCAGGAAATGTATGGCGTGCCCGCCGCCAGCGATATCACCTACAGCAAGCTGCTGACACTGGACCTGAGCAGCGTCGTTCCCTCCCTGGCAGGCCCCAAGCGTCCGCAGGACCGCATCGAATTGCCCAAGGTAGCCTCGACCTTCACCGACCTGTTCTCCAAACCGGTAGCCGAAAACGGTTTTTCGCAGCCTGCCGAAAAACTGGATCTGCCATTCACGACCAGCACAGGCACCACGATCCGTAACGGCGACGTCCTGATTGCCGCCATTACGTCCTGTACGAACACATCCAATCCCAGCGTCCTGCTGGCCGCAGGCCTGCTGGCGAAAAAAGCCGTCGAAGCCGGCCTGAAAGTCGCGCCGCACATCAAGACCTCGCTGGCCCCTGGTTCGCGCGTGGTCACCGGATACCTGGAGAAAACCGGCCTGCTGCCCTACCTGGAAAAACTGGGCTTCAACGTGGCGGCCTACGGCTGTACCACCTGTATCGGCAACGCCGGCGACCTGACATCCGATATCAACGAGGCCATCATCGCCAATGATCTCGTCTGTGCTGCCGTGCTCTCCGGCAACCGCAATTTCGAAGCGCGCATTCACCCGAACATCAAGGCCAACTTCCTGGCGTCGCCGCCTTTGGTCGTAGCCTATGCGCTGGCTGGCAATATGACTACCGACCTCGCCACGCAACCGCTGGGCACCAGCAGCACGGGGCAAGCGGTCTATCTGCGCGACCTCTGGCCCAGCAGCGAAGAAATCAATGCCCTGCTGCGCTTCGCGCTGAATCCGGACGCCTTCCGTGCCAACTACTCGCAAATCCGCAGCAACCCCGGCGAGCTCTGGCAGCGCATCGAAGGCGCGGCCGGTGATGTCTACGACTGGCCAAGCTCTACCTACATTGCACAGCCGCCCTTCTTCGAGAACTTCGGCATGACGCCCGCTCCCATGCCGCAAGTCCGTCATGCGCGCGCACTGGGCATCTTCGGCGATTCCGTCACCACCGACCACATTTCGCCTGCCGGCTCGATCAAGGAAACCTCGCCGGCCGGTAAATGGCTGCTGGCCCATGGCGTCAGCAA
This sequence comes from Kerstersia gyiorum, assembly GCF_004216755.1. GTDB lineage: Bacteria > Pseudomonadota > Gammaproteobacteria > Burkholderiales > Burkholderiaceae_B > Kerstersia > Kerstersia gyiorum. The sequence goes on along the minus strand of NZ_SGWZ01000002.1, from coordinate 142,835 downwards.
GGGCGATTTCAATAGCTACGGTTCGCGCCGGGGGAATCATGAAATCATGATGCGCGGTACGTTCGCCAACGTGCGCATCAAGAACCTGATGATTCCACCGCGCCCTGACGGCACCCGCTTCGAAGGCGGTGAAACGCTATTCCAGCCGAGCGGCGAACAACTGTCCATCTACGATGCGGCCATGCGCTACATCAGCGAAGGTACGTCCACGGTGGTCTTCGGCGGCGAGGAATACGGTACGGGTTCCTCGCGCGACTGGGCCGCCAAGGGCACCCAGCTCCTGGGGGTCAAGGCCGTCATTGCCCGTTCTTTCGAACGTATCCACCGTAGCAACCTGGTGGGCATGGGCGTGCTGCCGCTGCAATTCAAAGGCAGCGACAGCGTGCAATCGCTGGGGATCACAGGCCGCGAAACCTATGATATCGAAGGCCTGGAAAACGGTATCCAGCCGCAACAGGATGTCACGCTGGTCATCCACCGCGAAGACGGCAGCACGGACCGTGTGCCCGTGCTGCTGCGCATAGATACGCCAATCGAAGTGGATTACTACAACCACGGCGGCATTCTGCCCTTCGTGCTGCGCGAGCTGCTGCGCTAACCCGCACCACGGGGCTGGCCGCCCGCGCCGAGCCCAGTCCCGCTACAATCCCCTGTTGGGATGCGCCATGCCTGAACGCATGATGCATCCCAGGGTTGGTGCGGTCTGACTGCCGTACCCGGGTGTGTGGCCCCGGTTTTACCTTCAGGGTGAACTGCAGGCTGGCAACCGTCAGACCCTTTCGGGGGAGCCTCCGGCTCCACGTCATGAACTCCCGCCAGGCCCCTTCGGTAAAACGACGGGGCTTGCGCTTTGGCGCGTGGTCACACGCAGATTAACGGCCTCATTCCTCACACATGTTCCAAACCCAACGCTCCTCCCAACGCCCGTCCCGCGATGCCGCACGCCTTGTTTCCCTGGCGACTGCGCTGGGCCAGTCTGGCTGCCGCACGGAAGACCGCTACTGGGAAAAACAGTTGGAAGCGATCCTGGTGCGGCTGCTGCGCACCGGCAATGATGCTGCGCTGGAAAACGCGCTGGAGCATCTGCTGCAAAATGACCAGAACGCCTACGGCCTGTTGGTCGAACTTATCGAAACCCTGTCTGAATCCGCGACGATCACTGTCGATGAGCAGCGCTATGACGTCGTCCTCGTGACCGCGCCGGTGCTGGCTTGGACGCGCTTCCAGATTCCACACGGCGCCATCCCCGCGCGCCAGCTCGAAGCCCTGGCAGCTCAGATGAGCGGGCATGTCCTGGCGGGCAATGCCAGGCTGGCATTGTTCCCGCACCTGATCGGGGTCGACCAGTTGCCGCGCAGCTTTTCCGAAACCTGGCAATGGCTGCAGACCCTGGGCAACCAGGCGCTGGGCAAGCGCACCAGCCGCCACCTCACACGACCAGACGTGGAAGTTCCGCCCATGCTGGCAGACACACGTTACCTGGTCGGCGCCATTGCGGTTCCCGAAGGCGAGGCGCTGTTCGCCTGGCAGGAAACCGCAAATGAAACACCGGCAACGCGCGAAAGCAGCCTGGCAGCCTGGGCTGAACAGGCCGCACCCAGCTTTGCCGCCATGCTGCCCGGCTGCGCGGTGGAGGTCATGTTGCCGGACGCCTATTACGTCAGCAACCGCGATTCGGACAAACGTATCCGCCCGCTGGCACTGACCGCCGCCGTCAACTGGCTGCATACGTCCGTCGGCCTGGAAACCGGACAATTGCGCGCGGTCATTTGCCATTGCAGCGCCGGCGGCCCGGAAGAGTTCCGCATCAGCCTGGGCGTACGTGACAGCAACGACGTCTATTACGGCTGCATCTGGCCCATTTTCGGCCGTGACGAAGAACTCGACAGCGATACTACGGATATTTACCAGGCCATCCTCGAGCAAATATCCTCGCACCTCAACAGCCTGGGCGTGCATGAAATCCGGCGCCTGCCCGGTGTGTTCCCGCCCGATACCTGCGACGACTGCGGCGGCCCGCTATTCCCCAACGCGGTCGGCGAAATGGTGCACGCCGAACTGCCGGAAGACCTCGACATCAACCCCGGCACCTTCCACTGAGGCCCGGAGCGGGCGGCGCCTGCCCCGCCTGGCGCCGCCCGCTCCCGTACCCATATGACTTCAGCCGCTTCCGCTCTTTCCGCCGATCTGTTCTGCCGCGTCATCGACAATTATGGCGACATCGGCGTCTGCCTGCGCCTGGCTCGCAACCTGTCGCGCGACCACGGCTGGCAGATCAGGCTCTGGGTGGATGCCCCAGAAGCCCTGGCGCGGCTGGAGCCCTCCGCCACACTGCATGACGGACGGGGCTGGCTGGAAGGCATCGAACTGGTGCACTGGAACGCGTCGCCGCCAGACCTGCCGCCGCTGGATATCTGCATTGAAGCGTTCGCCTGCGACCCGCCTGCGGCCTATCTGGCCAGGCTGTCGCCAGACCGCAATCTCTGGCTGAACCTTGAGTACCTGAGCGCCGAGCCTTGGGTCACGGGCTGCCACCTGCTGCCATCGCAGCAGGCCAATGGCGTTCCAAAATACTTTTTCTTCCCAGGTTTCCTGCCTGGCACGGGCGGGCTGCTGCGCGAACCGGACCTGCTGGTCGAACGCACCCACTGGCAGGCCGACCGCAAGCACGCCACCGCGCTCCTGGAATCACTGGGCCTGGAAGAGGCAGCGCTGGCGCAATGGCGTCTGGCAGACTGCCGCCTGATCAATCTGTTCTGCTACCCCCATGCTCCGCTGCCAGCATTGACCAGTGCCCTGGCCCGCGACACACGCCCGACCCTGCTGCTGGTTCCCGAAGGCGTTGCACCTGCCTTGCCGACAGGCCGGCAAGGCCGGCTGCATGTGGCACGCCATGCATTCGTGCGTCATGCCGAATTCGACCGTCTGTTGTGGAGCGCCGACCTGAACCTGGTGCGCGGCGAAGATTCGCTGGTGCGCGCCGTCTGGGCCGGCCGTCCCCTGCTTTGGCACATCTACCCGCAGGACGATGCCGCACACCTGGAAAAGCTGCAGGCCTGGCTGGCCTGCGGCAGCCTGCCGCCTGCCGTGCAGGACGCCTTCATGGCCTGGAACCAGGACAGCCCCCCCCAGCCGGCAGCCAACCCGGATACCATGCATTCATGGGCCAACCTGCTAAACGGCCCGGCATGGCAGGCCTGGAAGCAGCACGCGCGCCACGACAGCGACACACAGGCGCGGCAACCTGACTTGGGCCAGCAACTGGTGGCTTTCTGCCAGGGAAAACTCCCCTCGCCTTGAGCGCCGGAGACGGCTTTCCTGCGTGCCGTTACCAGCAGATTATGGGATCCATGATAGAATGGCGAGCTTTGTCAAGTCGCGCCTGTTCGTGTCCCGTCCCGGCCTTCCGAGCGCGACCGGCCAGCACCTTTGCTGAAAATACCCGGAGTTTTAAATCATGAAGACCGCACAGGAACTGCGCGTGGGCAACGTGGTCATGGTGGGCAGCGAGCCCCTCGTGGTCCAGAAAGCCGAATACAACAAGTCTGGCCGCAACGCCGCGGTCGTGAAGCTGAAGTTCAAGAACCTGCTCACCGGCTCGGGCAGCGAACTGGTCTACAAGGCCGACGAAAAGTTCGAAGTCGTCCTGCTGGAACGCAAGGACTGCACATACTCCTACTTCGCCGACCCGATGTACGTCTTCATGGATGAAGAGTACAACCAGTATGAAGTCGAAGCCGACAGCATGGGCGACGCCCTGCACTACCTGGAAGAAGGCATGCAGGTCGAAGTGGTGTTCTATGATGGCCGCGCCATCTCCGTGGAACTGCCCACCATCGTCGTGCGTGAAATCAGCTACACCGAACCGGCTGTCCGTGGCGACACCTCCGGCAAGGTTCTCAAGCCCGCCAAGATCACCACGGGCTACGATATCAATGTGCCGCTGTTCTGCGAAATCGGCGACAAAATTGAAATCGACACCCGCACCGGCGAATACCGCAGCCGCGTGATGTAATTTCCCCCGGCAAGGCGCGCTGCGCCTGCCCCGGGACGGGTTGCAACAGCAACCCATGCCCCCTGTGGATTTGCCAGCCTGGCTGGCGGATCACCAAAAAGCCTGGACCCGCAATGTGCGAGTCCAGGCTTTTTTACTTGTGGCGCGCTTGCCTGCCGCGTCTTTTGTCGCCCACGTTCAGTCTGGCGCCCGTACCTGGCTGACCGGTACCGAAAACGCCACCGCGCTGCCAACTGGCCGGACATCCCTGGGGATATCCGGGCGGCGGCCCGCAGCGCTGGCGCAGTCCGTTCAGGCCTGGGCTTCTTCGTGGTTGGCATCCAGCACGGCCAGCGCGGCCATGTTCACAATGCGGCGCACCGTGGAACTGGATGTCAGGATATGCACCGGGGCCGCAGCACCCAGCAGGAACGGCCCGACCGCAACATTGCGCCCGGCCGCCGTCTTCAGCAGGTTGTAGGCGATGTTACCGGCATCCACGTTGGGGCAGACCAACAGGTTAGCCGCGCCCTTGAGCGGCGAGCCAGGCAATTGCCGCAGGCGCAATGCTTCGTCCAGCGCGCTGTCGCCATGCATTTCCCCATCCACCTCCAGATGCGGCGCGGCCTTGCGCACCAGATCCAGCGCCTGGCGCATTTTCACGCCGGAAGCAGAACTGCCCGAACCGAAATTGGAGCGCGACAGCAAGGCGATCTTGGGCTGCAAATCCAGATGCGCCATACGCTCTGCTGCGGCAATGGTGAATTCGGCGATCTGCTCGGCGGTCGGGTCGTCGTTGACGTGGGTATCGACCAGAGCCAGCGTGCGTTCGCCCAGCAGCAGGATATTCATGGCGCCATACGTTTTTGCGCCCGGTTTCTTGCCGATGACCTGGTCGATGAAACGCAGGTGGTCATGGTATGCCCCGACCGTTCCGCAGATCATGCCGTCGGCGTCGCCCAGCTTGACCATCATGGAGCCAATCAAGGTCAGCCGCCGGCGCATTTCCACACGCGCCATTTCCTTGGTCACGCCATCACGGCAACGCATTTCCCAATAATTGGTCCAGTACTGATGGAAACGTTCGTCGTACTCGGGATTGGTGACTTCCACATCCTGTCCCAGGCGCAAGCGCAAGCCGAACTTCTCGATACGCGCCAGCAGCACCTGGGGCCGGCCAACCAGGATAGGCCGAGCCAGTTTTTCATCGACGATGACCTGTACTGCACGCAACACACGCTCGTCCTCACCTTCGGTAAAGACAATGCGCGCCTTGCCGCCCTGGCGGACCTGCTGCTTGGCCGCCGCAAAGACCGGCTTCATGAATGCGCCGGAATGGTAGACGAACTGGCGCAATTGCTCGACATAGGCATCCATGTCGACAATCGGACGGGTGGCCACGCCATCATCCATGGCCGCCTGCGCCACCGCCGGCGCCACACGTGCCAGCAAACGCGGATCAAAGGGCTTGGGAATCAGGTACTCCGGGCCAAAGCGCGCATCGCTGCCGCCATAGGCTGCCGCCACCACGTCGCTCTGCTCTTCCTGCGCCAGCCCGGCGATCGCGCGAACTGCTGCCTTTTCCATGGCGCGAGTGATGGTGCGAGCTCCGACATCCAGGGCGCCACGGAAAATGTACGGGAAGCACAGAACATTGTTGACCTGGTTGGGATAGTCCGACCGACCTGTCGCCATGACCACATCGCCCCGCGTGGCATGCGCCAGCTCCGGCGTGATTTCCGGTGTTGGGTTGGCCAGCGCCAGAATCAGCGGACGGGCATTCATGCCACGCAGCATATCGGCCTTGAGCACGCCTCCGGCAGACAGGCCCAGGAACACGTCTGCGCCCTCAATGACTTCCGCCAGGGTACGCGCGTCTGTCGCCTGTGCATATTGCGCCTTGGTTTCGTCCATCAGGACGGTGCGGCCTTCGAAGACGACGCCTTCAAGATCCGTCACCCAGATGTGCTCGCGCGGCAAGCCCAGGTCCACAAGCAATTCCAGGCAGGCCAGTGCCGCCGCGCCTGCGCCGGAGACCACGACCTTGACTGCGGCGATGTCCTTTTGCACAACCTTCAGGCCGTTGATGAACGCTGCCGCCACACAAATAGCCGTGCCGTGCTGGTCATCGTGGAACACCGGGATGCTCATGCGTTCGCGCAATTTGCGTTCCACGGTAAAGCACTCCGGTGCCTTGATGTCTTCCAGATTGATGCCGCCGAACGTCGATTCCAGGCTGGCAATGATGTCCACCAGCTTGTCAGGATCAGTTTCGTTGATCTCGATATCGAACACGTCGATACCTGCGAATTGCTTGAAGAGCACGGCCTTGCCTTCCATCACCGGCTTGGAAGCCAGCGCACCGATATGGCCCAGGCCCAGCACTGCAGTACCGTTGGTGATGACACCCACCAGGTTGCCGCGCCCTGTGTAACGGGCAGCGTTGGCGGGATCTGCCGCGATTTCCTCGCACACGGCAGCCACGCCCGGCGTATAGGCCAGGCCCAGATCCCGCTGGGTAACCAGGGGCTTGCTGGAGACGACGGACAATTTCCCCGGCACGGGAAACTCGTGGTAATGCAATGCGGCTTCGCGGTCTTTATTGCCCATTTTCCTGCTCCTTCATTCCGATGAAGCAATTCTAGGCCTGCCGCATAATAAAATTATTCTGTTATATGATTACTCCATAACCATTTCATTATGGCGATGAGCAAGACCGTGGACGACCTGCCTCACGCCTGATCCGCCACTGCTTCGCGTCCCTCCTTCGTCATGACTGAACCGCAGCCCACGCTCCCTTCCCTGACGGGCCCCGCTGACCCAACAGCTGGCGCAGTGACGGCGCAGGATGCGCTGCACGACGCGCAGCTCATGGCGCGGCGTCTGTCCGCCCGCCTGAAAATGCGGCACCTGCAATTGCTGCTTCTGATCCAGCAGCATGGCTCTCTGACACGCGTGGCCGAACACCTGTCCACCAGCCAACCCGCCATCACCAATACACTGGGCGAACTGGAATCCCTGTTTGGGGCCCAGCTGTTCAACCGCTCGTCGCGCGGCATGGCGCCTACCGCCCTGGGCGAAGTGGTGCTGGCGCGGGCATCGGTAATCATCAATGACCTCGGCCATCTGGTGCATGACGTGCAGGCCTCGGGCGCGGGGCTGGCGGCGCGCCTGCAGATCGGGGTAACACCTTTCGTTTCCAGCCGTATCGTTGCCGATGCCCTCGCCCTGCTTCAGCAGGAGCCGCCACGCCTGGCCGTCCGCATGCACCAAGGCAGCAGCGCGCAATTGCTGGCCCAGCTACGCGACCACAGCCTGGATGCCGCCATCGGCCGGGCCGACCCGGCCCTGAACCTGGAAGGCCTGGATTTCGAACCGCTTTACCCACAGCCGCCGCGTCTGATCGCCAACCGCCGGCTGGCCGCGCAACTGAGCCGCCGCCCGCTGGACTGGCAGGCACTGGCTGAACTGGACTGGATATTGGGTGCCCCCGGCACCCCCATGCGCGAACAGGTGGCCGGCCTGTTCCTGCAAGCCGGCATCGTGCCGCCCTTGCCCATCACCGAAAGCCATTCGGCAGAACTGATCGGCGCGCTGATCGCCAGCAGCGAACAGTCCATCTCCATCGTTCCCGCCGACATCGCCAATGAATTGGTGCGCGTAGCCGGTGTTGCCATCGTGCCCTACACCCTGGGCTGGCAATTGCCGCCGATTGCGCTGTTTACGCGCCGGGACAGCCGCACCAGGGAAACCTGCCGACGCTTCGCGGCCGCGCTGCGCCAGGCCTGCGGGCAAATGCGGCCTGCACGCCCTGCCGACCCCTACTGAAACGCTGCAACACCGCCAGGAACCACCGGCTCACGCCCCCACCTGTTCGCCCAGCGCCAACCTCGGCACCGCTGCCAGCAAGCGCCTGGCAGCCTCGGACTGCGGCTGGCCCAGCACCTCATGCGCGGCGCCGATTTCGGCGATCCTGCCAGCTTCCATGACTGCGATGCGATCGGCCATGTATTCCACTACGCCGAAGTTATGGGTAATGAAGAGATAGGCCATACCGGTTTCAGCCTGCAATTCGCGCAGCAGGTCCAGGATTTGCGCCTGGATGGAGACATCCAGCGCCGAGGTCGGCTCGTCCAGCACCAGTACGGCAGGCTCGACCGCCAGCGCCCGCGCAATGGCGATGCGTTGGCGCTGACCGCCGGAAAACTCATGAGGCCAGCGCAAGGCCGCATCTTCCGGCAGTCCCACCCTGTGCAGAAGGCTGGTGATACGCCGCTGGCGTTCCGTTTTATCCCATTCCGGACGCAAGGACGCCAGCCCTTCCTCGATAGCCTGCCCGACCCGCATGCGCGGGTCCAGCGACCCATACGGGTCCTGGAACACGATCTGTATGCCTCGCCGCAAGCGGCGCATTGCGCGGCGGTCTGCCCGGAACACGTCCACCCCCTGCAAGCGAACGTCGCCCCCCACTTCCGCCTGCGCATCCAGCAGGCGCAGCAAGGCCTTGCCCGTGGTGGTCTTGCCGCACCCGGATTCCCCCAGCAGGGCCAGCGTTTCACCCGCCTGAAGCTCGAACGACAGCCCGTCGACGACGCGCTTGCGCGCACGCCGCCGCAACCAGCTGCCGTTGCCGCTCGGGTAAGACACCGTCAGGTCCCGGACCGATAGCGCCGGCATGGCGCCTGGCGCCTGATACCTGGCCTCGTCACCCGCTGCAGGCCCTGCCGCCACTGCTGCCGGGATTGCTGCTGCGGCTGATTCTGCCGCTGCCGCCGACCTTGCCGGCACAGCAGGCGCTACCGCCCCAGCGCCGCTGCTCAGCGGCCGCCCACGTTTGTCATAGGAAGGAATGGCGTCGAAAAGCTGCTGCACATACGGATGGCCTGCCTGCCGGAAAAAGACGGCAGCCGGTGCGCTGACCAGCAACTCGCCATGCCGCATGACCGCCACGTGGTCCGCCACGCGCTGCACAACCGCCAGGTCATGACTGATCAGCAGTACCGCCATGTCCAGCTCACGTTGGATATCGGCCAGCAGATCGAGAATCTGCGCCTGTACCGTCACATCCAGCGCCGTGGTCGGCTCATCGGCAATCAGCAGCGCAGGCTCGGCGGCCAGGGCAATGGCAATCATGATGCGCTGCTTCTGCCCTCCGGAAAACTGGAAGGGGTAATCGTCTATCCGGCTGGCCGCCTCCGCGATGCCGACCCTATCGAGCCAGCGTATCGCCCGCTCGCGCAAGGCCGCACCGCGCAGTTCGGTGTGTGCCTGCAAGGTTTCCATGATCTGGTCGCCGACCCGCATGACCGGATTCAGGCTGGTGGCAGGTTCCTGGAAGATCATGCCAATGCGCCCGCCGCGTACCCGCCGCATGGCTTGCTCCGACACCCCGGAGATTTCCTCGCCATCCAGCCGCACCGTACCGCCGCTCAATTGAGCGGCCGCAGGCAGAAGGCGCATAAGCGCCAGCGCCGTCATACTCTTGCCGCTGCCGGATTCTCCCACCAGCGCAAAGGTCTCGCCCCTGGCGATGCTGAAGGCCAGGTCGCGGACGACCCTGACATCATCCAGTCCGTTGTCCACATCGACATCCAGGCCGCTGACTTCCAGCAACCCCGACGCAGCCGCGCCTGTTTTTTTCTGACTCATGATTATTCCCCTTGCACCGCGCGCGCAGCCCGCTGGCGTGCCAGTGCCCGGCGCATCCGCTGGCGGCGCGGGCTGACATGGCTGCCATTCGGGTCGAAAGCATCGCGTACCGCATCGGCAAACAGATTGGCAGCCAGCACCAGTGCCAGCATGAAGCCGAATGCGGTCAACAGGTTCCACCACACCATCGGATCACGCGACATTTCCAGCCGCGCCATGTCTATCATCGAACCAAAGGAACGCGTGGTGGCATCCACGCCTATGCCCAGGTAGGACAACACGGCTTCATAGAGCACCAGCCCGGAAAACTCCAGGACGGCAGTAATCAGGACAATATGCGTCACATTGGGCAGAAGATGGCGTAGCATGATGCGCCAATGCGAAACGCCAAAGGCGCGCGCCGCCTGCACGTATTCCAGCTCACGCAACTTGAGCGCCTCAGCCCGCAACAGGCGGCACAGCCCGGCCCAGCCCGTCAGCCCCAGCACCATGCACAGCAGGAACAGGCGCAGGTCCGCGCGCTCGGCAGCCGTGCCATACAGTTCCGGGTGTCGGTCGATGAAGCCCTGCATCAGCAGTACGCAGGCCGCGATCAGCAGCACTCCCGGAATGGACGTCAGAATGGTGTAGAGATACTGGATGACGGTATCGACCCGGCCTTTGAAGTAGCCGGCTGCAATACCAAAGAACAAGGCTGGCGGCAACATGGCCATCAGGGTCAGGAACCCGATGACCAGGGCCGTGCGCAGGCTCTTCAATGCCTGCCAAAGCACATCGTTGCCGGTCCGGTCCGTTCCCAGGACATGGTAGCCCCCGGCCAGGCTGACGGCCAGCGCCACCAGCACCAGCAGCACGCCGGCCGTGCACCATAGCGCCAGCCAGGGGTAGGCCGTGCGTCTTGCCAACACGTCCGCCCCGGCCTGGCGCCAGCCGCCGGCACGCCGGCCCAGCACCAGCAGCCCCGCCACGGCCAGCGCCACAGCGGCCAGAATGCCTGCCCCGGCGCCGATTGCCAACCGTCTGGCAATATCGCCGCCCCGCTGCGCAGGCGGATCCTCCAGATGCGCGCCGCCATGGCGCAGCCGCGGAAAGTCCCGTACCGTCACGCCATCAAGCAGCAAGGATTCCTTGGTGAACTGGTAGGCTGCCAGAGGCGCGGAATAGGTTTTTTCCGTTGCGGCCAACGCCGTACCGTCCAGCAGCAGGTCCAGCGCAGAACGCACCACCGGCGCGTAATTGGGCGCGGCCCCCGCAGCCGCGCCCGGCGCTGGCGGCAATTGCGGGCGGAAATGGATGCTATCGAGCAAGGCAATACTGCCGAACACCACCAGCACCAGCGCCGAGCAGGCTGCCGGCGCCCGGCGAAAGACGGCACGCCAGCTGGCACGCAGCGCCGGCAGGCGGCGGGCCCGCCAGCTGTAGATCAGAATGAAGGCCAGCACCAGGAACAGCGCGGCATCGGTCCAGAGCAGAACGAACTTGGGCATGCGTGGCGCCTATTGAAAACGGACCCGGGGATCGGCCAAGGTATATGAGATGTCCGCAAGCAGTACGCCCACGATGTACAGCGCTGCCCCCAAAAACACCATGGCGCGCACGACGGCAAAATCCTGGGCATTGATGGCGTCGATGGTGTAGCTGCCCAGGCCCGGAATGCCAAAAAAGGCCTCGGCCACCAGGCTGCCCATGAACAGCAGGGGAATGGCCGATACCGCCCCGGTCAAGATAGGCAGCAAGGCATTGCGCAGGACATGGCGGAACAGCACCACGGTTTCAGACAGGCCCTTGGAACGCGCCGTACGCACGTAGTCCTTGCCGATTTCTTCCAGGAACAGGGTGCGATAGAAACGCGCTTCCGGCCCCAGGCGTGCGATAACGGCCACCAGTACCGGCAACGCCAGGAAGCGGATCATGTCGGCGCCCGGCTGATAGCCCGAATAAGGCACCAACTGCCAAACCTTGGCAAACAGCCACTGCCCGGCAATGATGTAGAACAGGCTGGAAATCGACAACAGCACCACGCACAGCACCACACCCCAGAAATCCAGCCGCGTCGCCCGGAAGAACACCAGCAGCAGCGCAAAGACGATACTCGCCGCCATGCCGAGGATGAAACTGGGTATGGCCAGGGCCAGGCTCGGGCCGATGCGATCCCGGATTTCCCGGCCGATATCCCGCCCGGCATCCGACTGGCCGAAGTCCATGACCAGCAAGGGAGCCGAACGCGTGTAGAAAATAGTGTCAGTCAGCTTGGCGCTCCCCTGCGCCTCAGTGTTGTAGAACAATGGCTTGTCATAGCCATGCGCCGTCTTCCACTGTTCGACCGCCTGCTGGCTGATGCGCTGTCCGCCTATGGCCATGCGCGCCATGTCATCGGTGCTGTTGACCCAGAAGAACAGCAGGAAGGTCAGCAGGTTGACCCCGATCAGGATGAGCACGCCATGCAGCAGCCGGCGCAAGGTATAGGCCATCATGATTGCTTGCCTCCGGCGGGCCGAGCCGCCTGATGATCACGGCGACGCAGCGCCCACACGGCCAGCAACGCCCCCAACGCCACCAATACACCGGCCAGCCATAGCGGCCACCATGAGGGCGCATTCCAGCGCGCCACGTGCTCCACGCGCTGCGCCACGTCCACCCGGAGATACGGCAGGTTGTTACGCACCATCTGGGTGGGCTTGGCGTTGTGCAACCACTGGTGATAGGCGCCGCCGGACATCGGGAAGTAACCGAACATCCAGGGTGCATCACGCTGAAGAATCACGACCATGCGGTCGATCAACGCTTTTTTCTCCGGGCCATCATCAAGGAAACGCATCTGTTCGAACAGGGCATCGAATTCCGGGCTGGCATAGTTGACGGCGTTCTCACCGCCAAAGGCCGCCTTGCCGTTGGGACCGTACAGCATGAAGAGAAAATTCTCGGCATCCGGATAATCCGCCACCCAACCCCACATGAATATCTGCGCGCTGCCATTGCGCATTTTTTCCTGGAAGCGGTTGAAGTCGGTGGCTCGCACCTCCAGTTGCACTCCCAGCTTGGCAAGCTGGCGGCGGTACCAGTCTTCGGCCGGATTGGAACCCACGCCCGTCATGGAATCGTAGAACAGCACCAGCGGCCTGCCGGTTTCGGCATCCCGGCCATCCGGGTAGCCGGCTTCGGCCAGCAGGCGCCTGGCCTCTTCGAGCGACTTGCGCACCGGCTTGCCATCGACGATATCGTAGACCTGCGTATTGATACCGTCCGGGCCGTCGTCATACCCAAGCACGCCCGGCGGCACCGGCCCCTGCGCCACCAATGCCTGGCTGTTCTCGAACAGGGCCACGTATTCTTCCCAGTCGAAGGCGATGCTGATGGCCTGGCGCAGCTTGCGGTTACGCTCGGCCTGTTCCGGGGTGTCCCCCTTGCCCACCACCGGATCGTTCCAGTTGAAGCCTATGTACCAGATCGTCGTCTCCACCGTGCTGGGCAACTGGATACCGCGTTCGGCGTAACGCGCAGCCTTGTCGGCCGAATCGCCAGCCGCCACGCGCATGGCAACCCCCAGCTCGCCGCGCTCGATCTGCGGCAGGTCGTAATAGCCCTGCATGAACTTGCCTGTCAGCGGGATCGCTTCCTTTTCCATGCTGAACACCGCTCGGTCCACAAACGGCGTCATCTTGCCGCAGTCATCAAGCAGCCCGGCTTCCTGGTCACCGGGCTCGCCTTCGCACGGATAGGGTTCACCCCGGAAATTCGGATTGCGCTGCAAGACATGGCGCCGGTTGCGCAAGGATTCAGCCAGGTAGTATGGCCCGGTGCCCACCGGCCAGCTATCCAGCGACAGGTCACGCTCGGCCATGCCCGGCTGATGATAAAAGCGGTCAGCCTCCCAGGGGACAGGCGCCAGGAAAGTCATGGCCAGCCAGTACTTGAACTGTGGATACTTGCCTTTGACTCGTACGCGCAGGGTATGGTCATCCAGCGCCTCCACCCCGGAAAAACCGTACTGACGCAAATCCAGCCAGGGCTGTTCGCGCCGGTCGGCGGCGGGTTGCTGCTGGCGAAAATCCGCCAGCAGCTGTGCATAAACCTGCTTCAGGCGGGCGCCGTAATCTTCCATGCCTTCGACGTGCTCCGCCATGACAGAGAAAATCGGTGACGCCAACCGGGGATGGGCCAGCCGCCGGAAAGCATAGACATAATCGTGCGCAGTCAATTCGCGCGTGCCGGTTTCCGGAAAATCAGGCACGCCCGTGACCATTTTCAGGTCTGCCTGGGCAACCGGCCAATAACGGTAGGCGCCATCTTCGGTGCGGGCAAAAGCCGGATGCGGCTGAAACAGGATGCCCGGACGCAGGCGGATGTCATAAACACTTTCGGCGATGCGATCGCCCGGCGCATCCGGCGGCAGGCGCTGGCCGTCCGCATCGTAATAAACGGGTTCGCTGATGGCCTCGGCGGCACGCGGAATCAGCTCATAGGGACGCTTCAGATAGTGATACCCGTAAAGCGGCTCATAGATGTTGTAGGTATAGGGGGTTTCATCCGTGGCGTAGGATTTCGCCGGGTCCAGCGACTTGGGAGAACGGGAAATAAAAGTGGTGTAGAGCGTATTCTGCTCCATGGCGCCATCGGCATACGGACTGTTCACCGGCGCGTGATCGCACCCCGCCAGCCCAGCCACGGCCGCCAGCGCCGCCCCCCACCGCGCCCACGATGCTCCCATCCCCTTCCCCCTAGAACAGACTGTCACGCCCTGTTTTTATCCTGCAGGCCCTAGCCGGCCGAACAATGCCTGCCGCTCAGCATTTCCCCTGTTGCCAGCAATCATAGCGCCATACCCAGGGGCGTATCGCTCCGCTGTCTGCCCAGATGCCCAGGCCATCGCGCTGCGCCTGCTGCTCCAGCACCAGTACATGCCGGTCGCGCAGGTGCTTGCCCTTGCCTTGCTGGTTGGCCCAGGCATAACCCGCCGCCACCATACGGCGATTGGCGCTATCGTTTTCGCCCAGCATGACATCGCAGACATCGCGCCCGTACTGATCTTCTTCGTAACAGCGCAGCTTCAGGTTCCTGCCGGCCACCAGGCGGTCCAGTTCGCGCCGGGCGGCAACGCCATGCGGCTGGCCGGGACGTGCGGCGCCGTCTCCTGTTTCCGGTGCGTCGATATTTGCCAGGCGGATACGCCGCTGGGGCTCGCCAGCCGGCCGCAAGGTCAGCGTATCGCCGTCCGCGACATGGACGACCTGGCCCTGCAAGTCATAACGGTACTGTCCCTGGGGCAATGCAGGCCAGGACCCGTCTGCCACGGCCGGACGCCTGTCCGGCCCGGCATCCGGCTGCACGACGTCCACTACCCGTTGTACCAGCCCCTGCCAATCCCCACCCACGCACCAGGCCAGAAAAGCCAACAGGAGCGCAACCAGCGACGCGCCACCGGCACGCGGAATCTGCCGCCTGGGCCGGGTATCAGATGAAGTACGGGAGGAAGTTTTCTTGGAACGCATGCCGGCTCGGCCTGTAAAAACGCCATGGCGAGGGTAAGGGAATCGCGGAAACAACGCCAGGTCGGGCGCTCGCACCGTCTTCAGGCAAATGATGATAGCACCACGCCCCGGCATTCCTGCCCCTGCAGGCCATCCCCTTCTTCCAGCCTGAAGGCCTGCCGCCGACAGGGCGCTCCAGGCCGATGCCTGCATGGCGGCCAGACCTCATACCGGCAAGGAACAAACACGCCGGACAAGCCGCATCGCGATTGTCGCGCCACAAACAGCGGCAGCCGGCCCGGAATGCTGCACTGCAGGCAGTGCGCTCCTATAATGACAAGCGAAAACCGAACTGTCGCAGCGCGTCGCCACGGCCCCGCCGAGGCAATACGCTCCCGTTCCCGTTGCTCTCCGCTTTTGGATGGGTCATGTCGTTGCGCTACACACACTGGACCGACACGCGTCGTACGCCACAGAACGACGCGCGCCTGGGCGCGTGCCTGGCTTTCGTAGCTGGCGCGGCGAATGCTGGCGGCTTCCTGGCTGTCGGGCAGTACACCTCGCATATGTCGGGCATGGTGTCGGGCATCGCCGACCACCTCAGCGCCCGCAACCTGGAACTGGCACTGGCCTGCGTCATCGCCATCTGCGCCTTCCTGGCCGGCGCCATCACCACTTCCATCCTGGTCAACTATGCCAGGCGGCGGCGCCTGCATTCGCAATATTCCATTCCCATGCTGCTGGAAGCCGGGCTGCTCTTGCTGTTCGGCCTGATCGGCGCGCAGATCGCCCGCCAGGTCAGTTTCCTGCAACCGCCCACCGTCGTTTTGCTGTGCTACATGATGGGCCTGCAGAACGCGCTCATCACCAAAATCTCCAATGCCGTCATCCGCACCACCCACGTGACAGGCATGGTGACCGACATCGGCATCGAGCTGGGCAAACTGTTCTATATCAATAGCCCCAAGGCCACCGGTCGCGGCCAGGGCCGTGTGGTCGCCAACCGGACCAAACTGGTCCTGCACAGCAAGCTGCTGCTATCCTTCCTGGTCGGCGCCATGACCGGCGCATTCGGCTTCCAGGCCTGGGGCTACTCCATGACGCTGCCGCTGGCTTTTTTCCTGCTGGTGCTCGCCATGCCTCCGCTCTGGAGCGACTTGCGCGTGCGCTGGCGCGTGCGTCATTACCACCCGCACCCCGAACACCCCGGGCCAGCGGCGCCTGACAGCGCCGCCGAACCAGAACCGCCCGCCGTACCGCAAGCCGAATCGCGCCCCTGAGCGCGTCACTCGCAACCCTGGCCGTCGCGGGCCATGCATGGCCGCCGCCATGCCGCGAACCGTTTTCCCATTTCCGAGCACCGCATGCCAAAACAGACCAAGCCGTCCCTGTTCAAACGCTTCGAAGACCTGATCAATCCGTTCCGGCCCGCGCCCGATATCGCTCCGCCTGATTCCGTCGGCGCGTTCTACCGCTTCTACCTGAAACAGGTCTGGCACTGGTTCGCCCTGTTGCTGGTGGTAGGCCTGGCCGGTTCGCTGGTAGAAGTCGCGCTGTTCAGCTTCATCGGCCAGATCGTCGACATGGCGCAGTCCACCCCCAAGGAAGACTTCTTCTCGGTACACGGTCCTGCCCTGCTGACCATGGCAATCATTGCGCTGTTGGTGCGCCCGGTGCTATCCGGCCTGCACAACCTCATCGTGCACCAGACCATCAATCCGAACTTCACCACGATGATCCGCTGGCAGAACCACCGCTATGTCCTGGGGCAAAGCCTGGCCTTCTTCCAGAATGACTTGGCCGGCAGGACTGCCAGCCGCATCATGCAAACGTCATTGGCGCTACGCGATTCCTCGGTGCAGATGGTGGACGCGCTGTGGCGCATGGTGGTGTATTCCGGCAGCGCCATCTATCTGTTCGCTCAGGCAGACTGGCTGCTGACCCTGCCGCTGCTGTTCTGGCTGGCCTGCTACATCGGCATGCTGTCCTATTTCGTGCCGCTTGCGCGACGCCGTTCGGCCGCCTCCGCAGCCGCGCGCGCCAAGCTGCTGGGCCGTATCGTCGACAGTTACACGAACATCAGCACCCTGAAGCTCTTTGCCCATACGCGCCTGGAAGAACAGCATGCCCAGAGCGCCATGGCCGAACAGACCGCCAAGGCGCAAATGTCCGGCCGCGTGATCACCGCCATGGATTTCGCGATTACCAGCCTCAGCGGCATCTTGATCGCCGGGACGGCGGGGCTTGCCATCTGGCTCTGGCACACCGGCCAGGCTTCGCTGGGGGTCATTGCGCTGTCAACCGGGCTGGTCATCCGCATCAATACCATGTCCGGCTGGATCATGTGGGTCGTCAGCGGTATTTTCGAGAACTTCGGCGTGGTGCAGGATGGCCTGCGCACCATCGCCCAGCCACGCTCGGTCGTGGACGTCCCGGATGCCAAACCGCTTACGGTGACCCAGGGCGATATCCGTTTCGACCATGTCCAGTTCCATTACGATGCACGCCACCCGGTATTGCAAGGCGTGGATCTGCACATCAAGCCAGGCGAGAAAATCGGCCTGATCGGTCCGTCCGGTGTCGGCAAGTCCACACTGGTCAACCTGCTGCTGAGGCTCTATGACGTGCAAGGCGGCCGCATTCTGGTCGACCATCAGGATATTGCGCTAGTGCAGCAGGACAGTCTGCGGGAACAGATCGGCATCGTGACCCAGGAGCCTTCGCTGCTGCACCGATCCATCCGCGAAAACCTGCTGTATGGCCGCCCCGGCGCCAGCGACGCAGAATTGCTCCAGGCACTTGCACAGGCCAGCGCGGCCGACTTCGTACCCAAGCTGAGCGATGGCGACGGACGCCAGGGCCTGGACGCCTATGTTGGCGAACGCGGCGTGAAACTTTCCGGTGGACAGCGCCAGCGCATCGCCATCGCCCGGGTACTGCTGAAGAATGCCCCCATCTTGGTGCTGGACGAAGCCACCTCGGCGCTGGACTCCGAGGTGGAAGCGGCCATCCAGGACAGCCTGGACGTACTGATGCGCGGCAAGACGGTCATTGCAATCGCGCACCGCCTGTCCACGATTGCCCGCATGGACCGGCTGGTCGTGCTGAACCAGGGGCATATCGTCGAAAGCGGCACGCATGCGGAGTTGCTGGCCCAGGGTGGCCTGTACGCGCGCCTGTGGGAACGCCAGAGCGGCGGCTTCGTGGCGCAGTCGATAGACGCGACCGAGAGCAGCGACGCCTGAGACAGGCCAATGCCGGGCATCCCGCCCGGCAATCGCCATCTCTGTCTCAGCCATCACCTGGCGTGGCACCAAGCACTTGGCACCGCCCCTTTCGTGCTGCCCGAGGCGGTAGCAAAGGCGCCATACACGCCACCACACCGTGCAGCACATCCACTGAAAAAATCATGAAAATGCCCCCGTGCAGGATAGCCGGGGGCATTTGCCTCATAGCGCCGATGCGCCGACTGGCCTTGCGCCAGCGCTCGCCGGGGATAGACGTCCGTCAGGCAGCCAGGTCAAGGACGACCCGGCCGTTGATCTTCCCGTTGCGCATGCGGTCGAACACATCGTTGACGTTTTCCAGGCGGTCGGAGGCCACGGTGGCCTTGACCTTGCCTTCGCCTGCGAAGTCCAGGGCTTCCTGCAGGTCCAGGCGGGTCCCTACGATGGAACCGCGTACCGTTGTGCCGTTGAGCACCATGTCGAAAATGGAGAGCGAAAATTCACCCGGCGGCAGGCCATTCAGCGCGATCGTGCCGCCACGGCGCGTCATCCCCATGGCCTGCTGGAATGCAATCGGCGACACTGCCGTGACCAACGCGCCGTGCACGCCGCCCACTTCACGCTTCAGATAGGCTGCCGGGTCGGTATTGCGCGCATTGACCGTGACCGTGGCGCCGAGCTTGCGCGCCAGTTCCAGCTTTTCATCATCGACGTCGACTGCCGCGACATTCAAGCCCATGGCCCGCGCATACTGCACGGCCACATGCCCCAGGCCGCCAATGCCGGAAATCGCCACCCATTGCCCGGCCTTGGTGTCGGTCATCTTTAGGCCTTTGTAGACCGTCACACCCGCGCACAGGATGGGCGCGATTTCGATGAAGTCGACATTCTTCGGCAGCAGGCCGACATAGGACGCATTGGCCAGCGCATACTCGGCAAATCCGCCATTGACCGAGTAGCCCGCATTCTGCTGCTTTTCACACAGTGTTTCCCAGCCGCCCAGGCAGTGTTCACAATAACCGCAGGCGGAATACAGCCACGGGATACCGACACGGTCGCCTTCCTTCACGTGCGTCACGCCCTGGCCCACAGCCACCACGTGGCCAACGCCCTCATGGCCAGGGATGAAGGGCGGATTGGGCTTTACCGGCCAATCGCCCTCGACGGCGTGCAAGTCGGTATGGCATACGCCGCAAGCCTCGATCTTGACGAGGATGTCGCCCGGGCCCGGGCGCGGCACTTCCACTTCTTCAATCTGCAGGGGTTGGCCGAAAGTGCGCAGGACTGCCGCTTTCATTGTGCGTTGCATGGATAAGCTCCTTGAACAAACCAGACTCCATCATGGACAAAAGCCCGACGGGGCGCATTGATCCCCGTCATGCCGTCCGCCACAGTCATTTGCGGCGCTTTCCAATGCCGCAAACCACGTGCAGGCGGGCGCCCCCGGGGCCGCAACCCCGGGAACCCTTGCCTGCTGTCATGCCTTAATAGAAGCCCAGTGCGTTCGGGCTGTAGCTCACCAGCAGGCATTTGGTCTGCTGATAGTTCGACAAAGCGACTTTGTGGGTTTCGCGGCCAATGCCGGATTCCTTGTAGCCTCCGAAGGCAGCATGCGCCGGATAGAGGTGATAGCAATTGGTCCAGACGCGGCCTGCCTGCACGCCGCGCCCCACGCGGTAGGCCTGCGAGCCATCGCGTGTCCAAACGCCAGCCCCCAAACCGAAGGACGTGTCATTGGCAATGGCAATGGCTTCGTCCTCGTCCTTGAAAGTGGTGACGGCAGCCACCGGCCCGAAGATTTCCTCCTGGAAGATGCGCATATCGTTCTTGCCCAGCAGCAGCGTCGGGCTGATGTAGTAGCCCTCTTCCAGCCCGCCATGCAGCGCGTTGCGCGCGCCGCCGATCAGGCATTCCGCCCCTTCGTTGCGGCCGATGTCGATGTACGACAGGATCTTGTCCATCTGCACCTTGGAAACCTGTGCACCCACCATGGTCTGGCGGTCCAGCGGGTTGCCGGTCTTGATGGATTTCACGCGGGCAATGGCCTTTTCGATGAAGCGTTCGTAGATGGACTCCTGGATCAGGATGCGCGACGGGCACGTGCAGATTTCCCCCTGGTTCAGGGCGAACATCGACAGGCCCTCCAGCGCCTTGTCCAGGAAAGCATCGTCCTTGTCGAGCACGTCGGCAAAGAAGATATTGGGAGACTTGCCGCCCAGTTCCACTGTCGCCGGAATCAGGTTCTCCGCCGCAGCGTGCAGGATGTGGCGACCGACCGGCGTGGAGCCGGTGAAAGCCACCTTGGCGATGCGCTTGCTGGTGGCCAGTGCCTCGCCGGCTTCCTTGCCATAGCCATTGACGATATTCAGCACACCAGCGGGCAACAGCTCACCGATCAGTTCCACCAGCACCAGGATGGAGGCCGGCGTCTGTTCTGCCGGTTTGAGCACCACCGGGCAACCAGCGGCCAGGGCCGGCGCCAGCTTCCATGCAGCCATCAGGAGTGGGAAGTTCCAGGGAATGATCTGGCCGACAACGCCGATGGGCTCCTTGAAGTGATAGGCGACCGTGGTGCTGTCAATCTCGGAAATGGCGCCCTCCTCGGCGCGCAGGCAACCCGCGAAATAGCGGAAGTGATCGACGGCCAGCGGAAGGTCCGCCGCCAGGGTTTCGCGCAGCGGCTTGCCGTTGTCTATGGTTTCGGCGACCGCCAGGCGCTCGAGGTTCTGCTCGATGCGGTCGGCAATGCGCAGCAGGATATTGGAACGTTCCGCAGCGGACGTCCGGCCCCAGGCCGCACGTGCCGCATGGGCGGCGTCCAGCGCCAGTTCGATGTCCTGCGCGTCGGAACGCGGCACACTGGTAAAGGCCTGGCCGGTGATGGGCGAAATGTCCTCGAAGTAATTGCCTGCCACCGGCGGCACCCACTTGCCGCCGATATAGTTTTCATACTTCTTCTTGAACGGAAATTCGACATCCAGTCCCAGCTTCTTCAAATCTGACAGATCCATGCCTCTTCTCCTTTAACGGTTCGGAACCGCACCATGCGGCGCCGCCCTTGTACAGACATGAGCAATTAGCGTGCCAGAAAACGCTTCTCGTTTTCCGCCCTAGCGTATGCGCAGGTTTAAGGCATAATTTGCTTATGACGTTCCGCAGCCCAGGCAGGCTGCAACGCCGCAATCCGCGACACTGCAACACATTCCGCGACAACAACTGTCGCAGAATGCGACACTGTTTCAGGGGAGGCTGTAGAGATGACGTTCCATTTCGCCACTGCACCACAAGCCGAGCCATCGTCGGCGCCGGTGCTGCGTTCCTGGCAGCGCTGCATGGCGCGGGAATCCGATATGCAGCCGGATCCCGTGATGCTGGTGCGCGGCGAGCTGAACGTGCGCCTGGCCCAGCATGCCAGTCTGCTGCAGGCAGCCCAACCCGAAATCGACACGCTCTCCAACATGGTGGGCCGCCATGCCGGCATTGTGCTGCTGGCCGATGCCACCGGCGTCATCCTCCAGACGGCAGGCAACGCCAGTTTCCTGCAACAGGCCGAAAGCGTGGCCCTGCAACCCGGCGTCAGCTGGGCCGAGCAGCACCGAGGCACCAATGCCATCGGAACGGCCTTGCTGGAAAACACGCCGGTACGCGTCCATGGCGCCGAACACTATCTGCACTGCAACCGCATCCTGAGCTGCCACGGCGCCCCGGTGTGGTCCCCGCGCGGTGACCGCATGGGAGTGCTGGACATTTCCGGCGCCGCATCGCAATTGCATGACTACGCACTGGGGCTGGCCTCGCTGTGCTCGCGTCTCATCACCAACCGCATGATGCAGCAAAGCCTGGCCGGCCGCGAGTTGCTGGTATTCCAGCGCCAGCCTTCGCTGCTTGAATCCACCGAACGCGCCATGCTGCTGCTGGACGACGGCCATATCGTCGGCGCCAATGACCTGGCCCTGACACTGCTGCGGGCATCCTGGCAGGACCTGCTCGACCAACCGGCGCAACAGTGGGTCGGAGACTGGCGCCAGTTGGGGCAGGATGCCGCAGAATTGCGCTCGCCGCTGGGGGAACGCTTCTACGCCTGCCTGTTTCGCACCGGCAAACGGGTGGCCAGCACCTTACCGGCTGCTGGCAACGCTGCCCACAATGCCGGCAGCCGCAGCGACAGCAGCCAGTACAAGCCCGCCCCCACGGAGGCGCGAACGACATACGGCCAGGACGCGGCCTTATCCAGCACGGAAAGCACATCTGCCGAGCGGGAGCAAATGCCGACACCGGCGGCGCCCGCCGCCAAGGAAGAACGAGCCGTCACACCGCGCCGCCATCCGGCCCTGTCTGCCGACCTGGCGCTGGACCCGCAATTGGTGTCACGTTTCGATGCAGTGCGCCGCGCCTTTGACGGTGGCCTGGGTGTATTCCTGCACGGGGAAACAGGTGCGGGCAAGGAAATTTATGCTCGCCGCCTGCATGCCGCGAGCCGCTGGCGCGACGGCCCGTTCGTCGCCGTGAACTGCGGCGCCCTGCCTGAATCGCTGATCGAGGCCGAACTGTTCGGCTACGAAGCCGGGGCCTTTACTGGTGCACGCCGCAACGGCGCCCGGGGCCGGCTACGGGAAGCGGATGGCGGTGTCTTGTTCCTGGATGAAATCGGCGACATGCCGCTGAGCCTGCAAACCCGCCTGTTACGCGCCCTGCAGGAACGCGCCGTGCAGCCTCTGGGATCGGACCGGCTGGTGCCGGTGGAATTCGGTCTGATCAGCGCGACCCATCGCGACATCGGCACACTGGTGCAATCCGAACAGTTCCGCAACGACCTTTTCTACCGCCTGCACGATCTGCGCGTGAACCTGCCGCCATTGCGGGAACGCCCGGACTTGCGCAGCTACCTGTGCAGCGCGCTGCGCGCCACAGCGGGCGACGCCATGCCCCTGACCCTGGATGACAGCGCCCTGGACCGCCTGAGCGCCCATGCCTGGCCCGGCAACTACCGCGAACTGCATGCCTTCCTGCGTACCCTGAGCGTGATGAGTGCGCCGGGCAGCGTCATCCGGGCCGAAGATGTTTCTGCGTTCCTGCAAAGCACGGTCCTGCCTGCCAGCCCCGCTACGACAGGCCCTGGTGCAACGCCAAGCGCTCCCCCACATGCCGCCGCCGGCTTCAATCCCAGCCCGGTCGGCGGTCCAGCCACGACCGACAAAGTCGACGTCCCTGCCACGGCGGCAGCATCCCACGTGCAGGCCACCGGCGCCAGCGGCCTGCGCCAGGCCACCATTACCATGATCGAGCAGGCCCTGGCAGCCTGCAGCGGCAACGTCACCCAGGCGGCGCGCCGCCTGGGCATCCATCGCAGCACGATCTACCGCTACCTGGAGCGCCATCCGCGCGCAACCTTGCGGCCGGGCTTCGCCCGCTAGGCCGGCCGTTTTCCAGTGCGCGGCAAGCGTCCGGCCTGCACCCGCGTGCGCACGGTCTGGCCCAGGGCCGGCAGCACAAAGCAGCCTTCGACTTCTACCTGGTGACCGAGCACGTGCGCACAATCGCGCGCGACCACCTGCGTCAGCATTTCCACATCACGAACCAACCGGTGCCCGATGAATGCGCGGATATATGCGCCCAGCGAGAACACCTCCAGAAAGCGTGTCCGGCTGCGATAGCGGATACGCAGGCATGAACCAGCGCCCGGATTGTGCGAAGCCGGGCACAGTTCAGGCAGCACCAGTTCATGCTCCTGCCAGGTGCGCAGCATGGGCGCAGGATTGACGATAGTCTTCAACACGGCGCCGGTATCCGGTGTCCGGTAATCCCCAGGCGAAGACGGAACCAGGGTATGGTCAGACGGCACATCGGCTTGATTGCTCATGACACATCTCCTGGGCAAGCAGGCAGGGCTGCAGGCACGCTGCGGCGCCGCCCTATCTGTATGAAAGGCAGCCAGGCCAGTGCTGTGGCAATCAGGAACTTGCCGATGACATCCGCATAGATGATCTGCGCCATATCGTAGGCGCTCATGGCACCGGCAAACGCCAGCAACGTGAAGGCCGTACTGTCCAGCGGCACGCTGACGGCATTGCTTGCCAAAACACGGGCATGCCAGCGCCGATGACGCAGGCGCTGGAACATGGCAGTATCCGCCAGCTCCCCAGCCAGCACGGCGGCAAAGGATGCCAACAGAAAGCGCGGGGCCAGATGGGCGATGAACTGTCCATACACGGTCGTGACCAGCAAGGCCATGGCAATGGCCGCGTAAACCGTCGGCAAGCCATAGCCATGCAGACGGTCGCGCAAGGTGAAGACTGCAGCGAAAAAAATGGAACCGATACTGAACAGGCCGAACCAGGGCAGCTCGATGAAGCTATCCAGAAATACGTTGGCCAGCAAAATGGCGCAAACGTACGCAGCCAGCCAAAGGGCGCGCAACATGATGGAGACTCCTAGCCCGCCACCGGAAAATGGTCCGGCGCGGCGCGAAACAGGAACAGCGCGACAGAGGGCGAGAGCCCAAGCCGCAGAACCCGCATTCTAGCGCAAGCGCCCTGCGGCCACCTGCTTGTAACCAGATTCCATCCTGCCCCTGGCCCGGACGGGCCTCATGCTACGATCCGGCACAGGCCAGCCGTTCTGCGCTGGCCCGCCTGCCGACAGCCTGGCCCTTTGCCCGTCCCTGACGCGATGCGCCCAGGCTGCCCGGCTTGCCCATGACCGTTTCCTGCTTCCGCTACTGACTTCCTTTTTCATGGCTCAATCAACGCTCGACAGACTTGCGCTGGCCGCCACCCTGGCCTTACTGGTCATCATCAGCTTCCTGACGCTGGCCTCCCCTGGTTCCCTGCCGCGCGTGGCTGGCGGCGACAAATTGCATCATGCCCTTGCCTTCGCTGCCCTGGTCTTTCCTGTGGTCGTGGCGCGCCCTGCCTGGGCGCTGCGCGCTTTCATCGGTGCGGTCGCGTACGGCGGCCTGATCGAACTGGTGCAGCCCAGCTTCGGACGCGCCGGGGAATGGGCCGACCTGATCGCCGATACGATAGGCGCTGCTGCCGGTGTCGTCCTGGCCTGGCTGACGCGCTGGGTACTGCCCATCCGCAGCAACGTTGCCTGAACACTTTCCGACCAGGCATGGCGTAGCCCAAGGCACACGCTTTGGCTCCCCCCCCCCCAGGCTTACGGCCCCAAGCGGCAAGCGGCAAGCGGCAAGCGGCAAGAATAGAACAAAAAGGCGATCCGGCTTTTATTGCCCGGACCGCCTTCTTTTTTACCTGCTGCCTGTGTGGCAAGCCTGATTGAGTCTGTCTGATGAAGGCCGCCTCATGAAAGCGCCCCCATGGAACCGACTTCATAAGGCCTGCTTTATGGCCCCCGCACCATTGAACACGCCTTGGCAGTTAGGCCTCGGGGCGCTGGCCTGACTGGCCAGCGCCAACCACCTCAATAGCCCGAAGTTTCCTTGGCTACCTTGGCTTTGCCCGACGCGCCGCTCTCGGCGGCTTCTTCCTGCGCTTCGAACAGAACACCGCCCAGAGCTGCCACCAGGATCATGAACCCTGTGCCCAGAAGCCAGGAAAAATACCATGGCCCGTAGTCGCCCAGCACGATCGCCAGAAGGATGACGATCACTGCGAGAACTCCGGCCACGATGAAACGTGCAAGTACCGACATGTCCGCCTCCTTACAAAGCGTGGTGAGAGTTTTCAACCTGCTTGGCATCGACCTTGCCACGCATCACCCAGAACGCCCAGCTCGTATAGCAGATGATGAGCGGCATGAAGATCACGGTAAAGCCCAGCATCCAGCCTTGCGTCACAGCGCTGGCACCGGAGTTCCAGACCGTCAGGCTATGCGAGGGATGGGTGGACGACGGCATCATGAACGGGAACATGGCTGCGCCAGCCGTGCCCAGCACGCCAACCCAGGCCAAGGCCCCCAGCCACCAGCCCAGCAGGTCACGGCGCGCGCGCAATGCCAGCAGGCCCAGTATGACGCCGATATAGGTCAGCGCCGGCAGGAGCCACAGCACGGGGTACTGGCTGAAGTTGGCCAGCAGGCCGCCAGGCACGCGTTCCACCGTCTGGTGCAAAGGCGTCTGCGCCGCCGCAAAATCCGGGCTCTGCACGATGCGGAAACCATCCATGCCCGAAACCCAGAAACCACCGATGGTGAACAGCACCAGCGCGACCACGCCGCCCCACAGCGAGGCACGGCGTGCACGCACCGCAACTTCACCCGCGCTGCCGCTCATCAGCATGGCGCCGCCCATGTAGATGGACATGGACACCGATACCAGGCCGCAAAGGATGGCGAACGGATTGAGCAACTCCAGGAAACTACCGGTGTAATAGGACGTCAGGCGCCAATCGAAATGGAACGGGACGCCCTGCAACACGTTGCCGATAGCTGCGCCGAAAATCAGCATGGGCACGAAACCGGACACGAACAGGCTCCAGTCCCAGGCGTTGCGCCAACGTTCGGACGGCATCTTGCTGCGGTACTCGAAACCCAGCGGACGCACGATCATGCTCCACAGCAGCACCAGCATCACAATATAGAAGCCGGAGAAGGCAGTGGCATAGACCAGCGGCCAGGCGGCAAAGATGGCGCCGCCGCCCAGAATGAACCAGACCTGGTTGCCGTCCCAGTGCGGGCCGATGATGTTGAGCGCCACCCGGCGTTCGGCATCGGTACGGCCCACGAAGCGCAGCAGCGTGCCGACGCCCATGTCCATGCCGACCATGACGGCCAGCCCGATCAGCAGCACGCCCAGCAGTACCCACCAGAGTACTTTCAGTACGAGATAAATCTCCATGACGGATCTCCTTGATCTCAGGACGCAACGGCTGGCGCCGGTGCGATGGACTGGGTGGACGTCTCGGGCTCGGGGTCGTCAGGCCCCTTGCGGATGGACCTCAGCATGAGGAAGATCTCGATCACCGCGAAGATCGTATAGATCACGACAAAGCCCACCAGGGAGACGATCATGTAGGTCAGGCTGTGCGTGGATGCCGACAGCCAGGTCGGCAGCACCTCATAGACCGTCCAGGGCTGGCGGCCCACTTCTGCAACCAGCCAGCCCATCTCACAGGCCAGGAACGGCACGGGAATCATCCAGACCGCGCCACGCAGGAACCAACGGTAATGATGCACCTTGTTGGCCAGGGTCAGAATGATGGCCAGCAGGAAGTAGCCCAGCATCAGCAGCCCCAGCGCCACCATGACACGGAACGACCAGAAGATCAGCCAGACCTCGGGAATCGTGTCCTTGGCCGCCTTGTCGATATCGGCTTGCGTGACACGCGACACATCGCCGTCAGGGGCATAGCGTTGCACCAGGAAACCATAGCCCAGGTCGGCCTTGTGCGCTTCGAACTGCGCCAGCGCCTCGGCATCCGTCGGATCGGCGCTCAGGCGTTCCATCGCCTTCAATGCCGGAATCCCGCCCTGGATCCTGAGCTTGGCCCGTTCTTCCAGCACATCGGCCGCGGGTACGGTGCCATCGAGCGAGTGCGTCACCAGAATGGACAGCATGGCCGGAATCTTCAGCGCCCACAGATTGCGCTGTTCTTCCTGTGACGGGAAAGCGATGGCGTTGAAAGACATCGGCGCTTCTTCAGTTTCCCACAGGGCTTCCATGGCCACCAGTTTGGTCGGCTGCGCATGGGCGCCCACGAAACCCAGTGCATCGCCCAGCGTGAGCACGCCCGCCGTCCCCAGCACGCCAAACAGCGATGCAATGCGGAAGGAACGCTTGGCCAGGTCCATATGCCGGTTGCGCAGCATATAGAAGGCACTGACACCACAGACGAAGATTGCAGCCGTCACATAGCCCGCCAACACCGTATGCACGAACTTGGCTTGCGCATCGGGGTTAAAGAACAGATGGAAGAAGCTTTCCAGCTCCATACGCATGGTCACCGGATTGAAAGCGGCGCCTTGCGGGCTTTGCATGAAGCTGTTGGCCACCAGAATCCACAGCGCCGACAGGTTGGAACCCAGCGCGACCAGATACGTCACGATCAAGTGCTGCGCGCGGCTCAGCTTATTCCAGCCGAAGACCATCAAACCGATAAAGGTGGACTCCATAAAGAAGGCCATCAGCCCTTCCACGGCCAGCAGCGCGCCGAAGGCGTCGCCCACGAAACTGGAATAGAAGGACCAGTTCGTACCGAACTGGAACTCCATCGTCAGGCCGGTCGCCACGCCCAGCGCAAAATTGATCATGAAAAGCTTGGCCCAGAACTGGGTCATGCGGCGATAGACTTCCTTGCCCGTGGCCACATACACCGTCTCCATGACGGCGATGAGGATGGACAGTCCCAGGGTCAGAGGGACGAACAGGAAGTGATAAAGCGCAGTTGCCGCGAACTGAAGCCGCGACAAATCGACCACTGCATCATCTACCATCACGTTTACTCCTTGTGATAAAGGATCCCGGAAAAGGCGGGACCGGCCCGGCCCGGAAGCTGTTGCCGGTACTTACCTAAAAGGCGCGAGCCAATTACCGGCCCGCGCCCTTCCTGGATGCCTAGGATCAAGACCTCTGCTTGCCGGTATTACCGGGGCAGCAGATTGGTCCTGGCCAGGTCAATGACGTTGCTCATCTTGCCATCCATGACAGCACGCAAGCCCCACAGGCTGAAGCCCTTGACCTGTTCGATACCGATCGTGGGCGGCATGACCAGCTCCTGCTTGGCCGTCACGACGTCCAGCAACGCCGGGCCGTCATGGGCCAGCACTTCCTTCACGGCCGCTTCCAGGTCGCCCGGATCTTCCACGCGCACGGCATGGATGCCCACGGCACGCGCCACGGCAGAGAAATCGGGGTTATCGAGATCCACTTCCGTGTCGATGAAGCCCGCCGCCTTCATTTCCAGCGCCACGAAACCCAGCACGCCGTTATTGAAAACAACAATCTTCACCGGCAGGTTGCGGTGCTTGACCGTGATGAGGTCGCCCATCAGCATGGAAAAACCGCCGTCGCCGGAGAAAGTCACAACTTGCCGGTGCGGCTGGCATGCCTGGATGCCGATGGCCTGCGGCAGCGCATTGGCCATGGAGCCATGCGTCAACGAACCGATCAGACGGCGCTTGCCGTTCATTTTCAGGTAGCGTGCCGCCCATACCGTGGCCGTGCCGACGTCCGCCGTGAACACGGCATCTTCATCCGCGTGCTGGCTCAGCAGGCTGGCCAGGTATTGCGGGTGAATGGGCGGCTTGCCGGCGGTGCCCTGCGCCAGTTCATCCAGGCCGGCGCGCGCATCCTTGTAATGCGCCAGCGCGGCGTCCAGGAACTTGCGGTCGGTACGCGCCTTCAACTTGGGCAGCAACGCGTCGATGGTCAGTGCCACATCGCCGACGATCCCCAGATCCAGCTTGGCGCGGCGGCCCAGGCTTTCCGGCCGGATATCCACCTGGACGATCTTGCAATCGGTAGGCAGGAATTGCTTGTACGGGAAATCCGTGCCCAGCATCAGCAGCGTGTCGCAATGATGCATGGCCGCATAGCCCGAGGAAAAACCGATGAAACCCGTCATCCCAACGTCGAAGGGATTGTCGTACTCAACGTGCTCCTTGCCGCCCAGTGCGTGCACGATGGGGCTTTTGAGCGCATCGGCCAGCAGCAGCAGCTGGGCATGCGCACCCGCGCAGCCACGGCCCGCGAAAATCGCCACCTTGGACGAATCGTTGAGCAGGTCTGCCAGCGCGGTGATTTCCTCATCGGCGGGCGTGACCTTCGGCTGCGGCGGCAGCAGGCCGCGACGCGACGTCACGCTCTTGCGCGGCGAGGCCTGCAGCGCTACGTCGCCCGGCAGCACCACCACGGCAACCCCGCGCTTGCCGACGGCCGCGCGGATGGCATTGTCCAGCACATAGGGAATCTGGCTGGCGTCGGACACCAGTTCGCAGTAGTGACTGCACTCGCGGAACAGTTCCTGCGGATGCGTTTCCTGGAAATAGCCGCTACCGATTTCGGCTGACGGGATATGCGCAGCAATGGCCAGCACCGGCGTGCGGCTGCGATGCGCATCGAACAGGCCGTTGATCAGGTGCAGGTTGCCAGGACCGCAAGAGCCGGCACAAACCGACAGTTCGCCCGTGATCTGGGATTCGCCGGAAGCCGCGAACGCCGCCACTTCCTCGTGGCGCACACCGACCCACTCGACATCTTTCTGCTGGCGCAACGCTTCGGTCAGACCGTTCAGGCTATCGCCAACGATCCCATAGATACGCTTGACGCCGCCTTCCGCCAGCGTGCCAACTACATACTCAGCAACATTCTTGATACTCATGGCAACCCTCAGATGAATTCCAGATTAAGCGTGGCAGCCGTCGACTTGCGGATTTCGCGGCAAGCATCGGCGTCCGTCTTCAGATCCACCCCATAGGTCGGGATGATGGTCTTCAGCCTGGGCAGCCAGCCATCGTCAGTCAGTTTGTCGGCAAAGCACTTCTGCAGCACTTCCAACGCAATGAAGGCGGCGGTCGAAGCGCCGGGCGAAGCGCCCAAGAGCGCGGCCAGCGACTTGTCGCCGGAAGCGATCAGCTCGGTGCCGAACTCCAGAACGCCTTCCTTCTCGGTGCCCGGCTTGATGATCTGCACACGCTGGCCCGCCACGGCGGTCGTCCAGTCCGGCGTCTTGGCATTGGGATAGAACTGGCGCAGCATCTCGAACTGATCCTTGGCGCTTTGCAGCACTTGGGAAATCAGGTATTCACTGAGTTGCCAGTTGTCCTTGGCCACGTCCAGCATGGGCAGGATGTTGCCCGGACGCACCGAGCGGAACAGGTCGGTCAGCGAACCATGCTTCAGGAAGCGCGTCGAGAAACCCGCATAAGGCCCGAACAGCACGGATTTCTTGCCGCCGATCACGCGCGTATCCAGGTGGGGTACGGACATGGGAGGCGAACCATGCGGCGCCTTGCCATAGACCTTGGCGTGGTGGCGTTCGCTGATGCTATCGACATCGCAACGCAGCCAGATGCCGCTGACCGGGAAGCCGCCGTAGCCGTGGCCTTCGGGAATATCGGACTTCTGCAGCAGTTCCAGCGCACCACCACCGGCACCGATGAACACGAACTTGGCTGTCAGGCTCTGGCGCTCGTGCGTTTTGGTGTCCTTCAGATCGACGCGCCAGCTACCATCGGCTGCGCGCTTCAGGTCGTCGACATGCTTGAAGTAATGCACCGAGGCGTCGGGCTGGGCACTGACCTGTTTGATCAACAGGTGCGTCAGCGCGCCGTAATCCACGTCCGAGCCAGTGATAATGCGCGTAGCGGCAACCGGATCGTCACCCGTGCGGCCTTCCATGATCAGCGGCGCCCATTCTTCGATCTGCTTGGGATCTTCGCTGTACTCCATGCCGTGATAGCAATGGTGCGCGGACATTTCCTTGAAACGCTCACGCAGGTAGGCCACGTTGTCCTTGCCCCAGACGAAACTCATGTGGGGACAAGGGTGGATGAAAGCCTGCGGGTCGGGAATAGCCCCCTTCTTCACCAGGTAGGACCACAGCTGGCGCGACAGGTCGAACTCGGTATTGACTTCCAGCGCCTTGGAAATGTCCACTGTGCCGTCCGCACGGGCCGGGGTGTAGTTCATTTCGCAATTGGCTGCGTGACCGGTGCCCGCATTGTTCCAGCCATCAGAACTTTCCTGAGCGCAATCGCCCAATGCTTCGACGATCACGATTTTCAGCGAAGGCTCGAGTTCCTTCAGGACCGTGGACAGCGTGGCGCTCATGATGCCGGCGCCGATCATGACGATATCGGCACTTTCCGGCAGGTTCACATTATTCGACATATCTATCATTCCTCGTCAGTTGCCGGCCTTGGCCGGTGCGAACAGCACCTTGGCATCCTGGGCCAGAATCACATAGGCCCGGCGCCAGGGGTCGTTCCCGATCAGGCGCCAGCGATGCCCGCCGCCCGTCGTATCTTCAGCCCAGAGCACATCGCCCGGGGACAATTGAAAATGTTCTCCGCCGCGCGTTTCGAATTCCAGCGTGCCACTCAGCGTAAGCACTAACTGGTGCGCCGGCGCTTCATGCCAATCAAAGCTGCCGCCCTCGCTGGTTTCACGAAACGAAATACTGACTGCCCCGGCCACGGCGCTAAGGGTGTCGCCGCGCTCGCCCTTGGGCAGATCAATCAAACCTTCTTCGAAATACGACTGGCCGTCAGCGCCAGTAAAAAGGTGAACACAACGGATCATTGAAAATCTCTCCTTGCCAACAAAGTGTCTATCGAGTGCGTCTACGCTTTCCCATGCCATCCCTGCACGGCAAACCATGGGAAAAAACAGAGCAAGCCCAGGCTGCCAGACGTGGCTGCAGGCGCCTGAGCGCCCGCCTGCCTTGCCCGCCGCCCGCCCCGATTTCAAGACAGGCGGCCTGGAACACCTCGCGCCGCACGCCCGCACCGGGGCCAGCGCTGCGACGCGCAGGTTCACACCAGCCTTACAGCCACTCGGACACCACCACGATGCCAAGCGTCATCGTCACCAGCGATACCAGCGTGCTGAGCAGCACGGTGGAAGCTGCCTCGTCCTTGTAGACGTTGTTGGCCACAGCCAGCGCCGGCGTCGCCGTCGCCGTCGGCAGGATGCCGATGATGAAGGCCGACTTCAGCAACATGCCTTCCAGGCCCAGCGCCAGGCCGACGCCCAGGATCACTGCCCCTTGCAGGATATTTTTGATAATGACGTTGAACACAATCTCGGAGCGCAGATTCATCTTGATGCCCGACAGGAACAGGCCCAGGAAGAAGAGCGCCACGCCGCCAGCAGTCTTGCCCAGTTCGTTGAGCGAGTTCTTGATGACATCCGGCACTTCCACGCCAGCGATTGCCAGCACAGCACCCAGGATGGGCAGGAACACCAACGGCTGCGACAAGGACTTGCCAAACGACTTCCAGGCGCTTTGGCCCTTGTTGCCGCCACCGATCATCATCAGCGCAATGGGCAGGATGATGACGGTATAGATCAGGTTGCCGATCACCATGGCGATCAAGCCGGACGAACCCACGGTTGCCAGCAGGATGGGAGGACCACAGTAGGCCATGTCAGGAAAAGACGCCGAGAGGGCCTGCATCGTTGCATCGGCACGGTTGTGCTTGTAGACCACCTTGCCGACGACATAGGCCACGACATAAGCCAGCACCAGACCGGCCGCCATGGCAAGCGCGAAGTCTGCATTGAGGATGGAGGAAGGCGAAGAACTCAACGCCGCCAGGAACAGCGCGATAGGCAGCGCGATTTTGACGACAAAATCGGCGAATGCCTGCGAATAATCTCGCTTGATGAAGCCATACTTACCGGAAAGCCAACCGACGGCCCCCCCGACAACAATAGGCCCCAAGGCCGCCATAATAATCTGCGTCAACATTCTTACACTCTCCTGCGTTTCTGAATAGGCAAAAAACCGGGTGCCGAAAAACCTGCAGTTCCTTATGGACGCAAGGGCGCCCTCATTACCGGAAAACAATCAATAAAAAACCTCATCATGATGGCGTGCCAACATGACAGAACGACAATTCAGCATTGCTGGTTGTTTGCATTTCGCCTGTGAAACACACAGCCATTCACCGAAGACACACGCAAAGAAACCCCCGTGTGAAATTCACACAGGCAATAATGTTCATTACGGACAAGACTTAACAACCCGACCAGACTGCGCAAAAATACTATCGGCAATTACGCTTAATACTCTGCTTCGGCCCGAGGGCCGATGAATTGAGTCTTCTGGCGCCGTTCCTTCGAGAACCCGGCGCCGTCATCTGGACTGCTGACGGTGTCAGCCCCGGCTGACTTCCTCGACATGCACCGTCGTCGGCGCTGAGGCGAAGAAGGGGCTGATGATGGCGCGCCACGCAGGGAACGCGGGCGATTCCCGGAAACCCACCATGTGGTCTTCCAGCGTCTCCCATTTGATCTGCAATTGATATTGTTCGGGTGACTCTATTGCTCGGCGGACGCTATAGCCCAGAAACCCCTTGGACTTGGCAATGATGGTATCTGCACCCTGCTTGATTGCCGCTTCGAAATCGGCTTGCTGACCAGGGTGGATATGAATCGTGGTGACTTCGTAAATCATGTTCGCCCTCGGGGTTTCAGATCTTTCTCACTATAACTTATCCCAACCGACAAAACGTAAATCTTTATTGCAGATACCGGCCAAACGCGTAGTTTGCCTGGCAATCGTTGTTTTATTCCAGTCAAGAAATGATAACCTCGTTTTTCATCAGAGATTCACAATCATTCTCAGGGAAAACCACGAAATAGTCGTATTTGCTGAAATAAAAATAGTCCATGACAAAGCAAGGAGCCATTTGATTTAAATCAACCGAATTGCAAAAAAGATGAATTATCAAATGCGTGTGAATCGCACTTAATTGCGAAGACGAAATCAATGGCGCACCGCTGGCGCCAAAAAGCAAAACGGGGGTGACGGCCTATGCCGTCACCCCCGTTGCTTGTCATTCTGTGGTCGGGGCGACATGATTCGAACATGCGACCCTCTGGTCCCAAACCAGATGCGCTACCAGACTGCGCTACGCCCCGACTAAGAAAGAGATTGTATCCTAAATCACGGCAAACTCACACAGGCAGTACGTCCTGCGGCCTCCGCCATGTATGAACAGTGATCAAATCTGCCCACGGCGCTGGCGCACGGCAGCGGCAAGCGTTTCCAGCACCCCTTCCGTCTGCCCCCAGCCCAGGCAGGCATCGGTAATGGAAACGCCGCGCTGCAGCGAGACGCCAGGTTTGAGGTCTTGCCGCCCTTCCTCCAGATTGCTTTCCAGCATGATGCCAGTAATGCGCTGGTCGCCAGCGGCGATCTGCGCCGCGAGATCCGCAGCAACGTCGATCTGGCGTTGGTGTGATTTGTTCGAATTCGCGTGCGAGCAGTCCACCATGACCTGCTCACGCAGGCCGGCCTTGCGCAACACTGCGCAACATGCCTCGATACTGGCAGCATCGTAGTTCGGGCCCGGCTTGCCGCCACGCAGAATGACATGCGCATCCTCATTGCCGCGGGTTTCGAAGATCGCCGCCACACCCATCTTGGTCATACCAATGAACGCATGGCTGGAACTGGCCGCAACAATCGCGTCCGCCGCCACCTGCACGCCACCATCGGTGCCATTCTTGAATCCGATGGGGCAGCTCAGGCCCGACACCAGCTGGCGATGGCTCTGACTTTCGGTCGTCCGGGCACCGATCGCACCCCAGGCAATCAGATCGGCAATGAACTGCGGACTAAGCAAGTCCAGGAATTCAGTGCCGACTGGCAAGCCCAGCTGCGCGATTTCCAGCAGCAGCTTACGCGCACGGCGCAAGCCTTCATTGATGCAGAAGCTCCCATCCAGGCGCGGATCGTTGATGTAGCCCTTCCAGCCCACCGTCGTACGCGGCTTTTCGAAGTACACGCGCATAACGATCAGCAAGTCATCGCGAAAGCGCTCCGCAGCCCCCTTGAGCAGGTGTGCATACTCCATGGCCTGCCCATGGTCATGGATAGAACATGGCCCGACCACTACCACAGGACGGTCATCGCGGCCATGCAGAACATCGGCAATAGCGTCCCGCGCCTGCTGCACAGAATGGTGCGCGGATTCCGGCACGGGCAATTCGTCTTCCAGCAGGGCGGGCGAGATCAGGGGGCGCACGGCGCTGATGCGTACATCATTGATGCGCAAGGCATCCTGCGTCACCGGCGCGGTTTCGACGGCGGCATCAGGCAGCGTGGCGGTATGACTGCTCACAGGGCTTCTCCGGTAGGAAATTGATGGCCCGTTTGCTCTCGGGCCCGACCCCGTGATTATCGCACTGCAACATCAAAAAATTACGCAGGACTCGCGCCACGACTATCGCGATGAGGTCCTGCTTGCATCGAAATGCTCGGCGGCCGCCAGCAAAGCGCCAAAATCGCTGCCGCACAGCAAGGGACGCAGCGCCTCGAACTTTTCCTCGCTCCAGCGATAGATGCCCAGCGCCAGGACGGACTCCACCGTTGCCGCCGCAAAGCGCTGCCGGATGGGCACAGCCGGGTTGCCCGCTACCACGGTATAGGGAGCCACGTCCTTGGTCACGATCGCCCCGGATGCAACGACAGCCCCTTCCCCTATCGTCACGCCCGGCATGATCATGGCCCGCATACCTATCCAGGCGTCGTCGCCGATGGTCGTATCGCCCTTGCCCACATAGGCCTGCTCCAGCGTTTCAACAAAAGGGTACAGGCTGAACCAATCCATGCGATGGGTATGGTTGCCCCCCATGAGGATCACCGCTTGCGCGCCGATACAGACATAATCGCCGATATACAGCTGATCTATGGGCCAAAGCGGGTCCCAGGCCTGCAGGCTGTATTCGTCGCCATACAGGTAGCGCACCACGCTTTGCTCGAAAGAACCGCTCCAGGCGTCGCTGTAGTAGCTATGGGTGCCGCGGATGTGGATATTCGGGTTCCGTACGCTCTCGTGCAGATACTCGACCCTGGACCAGTGCTTGGAAGGCGTCATACCGTTTTCCTGCTTCATGATGACGCAGCGAATAAAGCCTCGCTGCATGGCTGGCGCACCGCATGCCCCAGAGCTGCCTGAGTGGGGGCGGAGGGGTGGGCCCGAGGCCGGAACGGGTGCAGACCGAGGCCAGGCCAAGCCTGTACCGGCCCGGCTTTGCCAACGCGGCCAGGCAGCCTCAGAAACCCGGGCTCGCCGACTGCTGGTTGCGCAGGAACTCGATGCGCGCCTGGCTCCAGGCCGGATCATGCAATTGCAACTTGGTGCCCGACACCGACAGAACGGCCTGCTGCCTCATCGAGCATCCCATGCCGGGATTATCGCTGGGTGATTCGCACCATTCCTGCTTCATCGAATTGGGCGCATTGGATGGCTCGCCATAGCGGGTCACCGCACGCTGCGCCATCGCAGCCTCATTGCTTTGCGTCCAGGGAATTTCATAGATGATCTGCGACACGGCCAGCGGATCGGCAGCATTGACGGGCACCCTGGGTTCGAAATGCACCAGAAGCTTTTCATTGCCGGCTTCATACACCAGATAGGATGGCAACTTGGTGCCAGTCACCGGATTCACCGACGGATAAGGGTCAGACTTCACCGCATCGGCGGCAATATTGAAATGCCTGGCCATGACCTGACGCACTGCGTCCAGGCCCATGCCCGTCTTCACGCCCGCCACATCGAACTCGCGCGCGTCCACGGAACGCGGCTGCGCCGACACAGAAGAAACTGCCAGCAAGCCGGCAGCGGCGAACAAGGGAAAGAAATAGGAACGTCGCACGAAAACTCCTAGGAAGTGGCTCGGATTGACCATGAAACTGGCCTGTGCACATGACCAGCCGCTGCCGCCGCGTGCGGAAGCGTCAAGGAAATTGTAGTCAAGAACGCCAACCTTCGTTTTCCCGTCCCGACTTGCCCGGTTTGATGGCCTTGCGACTGCTGCCAGGGTGCGAATCAACATGCGGCTGGTGCGCGCCGGCCACCCGGCGCACATGGCCAGCACACCTGCGCCATACCTATTGCATGAACCAGCCGTGGCTGACGACCAGCGACTGTCCGGTCAGCGCATTGCTGCTGGCACCGGCAAAAAACAGCACGGCCTCGGCGACATCCGCAGTCGTCGTGAATTCGCCATCGACAGTGTCCTTGAGCATGATCGTCTTCACGACCTGCTCTTCGGTGATCCCGAACTCCTGGGCCTGCTCCGGAATCTGCTTGTCGACCAGCGGCGTACGCACAAAACCGGGGCAAACAACATTGGCCGTCACATTGTGTTCTGCACCCTCTTTGGCCAACACCTTGGCCAGACCGATCAGGCCGTGTTTGGCCGTGACATAGGGCGCCTTCAGCTTGGAAGCTTCCTTGGAGTGCACCGACCCCATATACACCACGCGGCCGTAGTTGGCCGCATACATATGCTTCAGGCAAGCGCGCGTGGTCAGGAATGCGCCGTCCAGATGGATAGCCAACAGCTTTTTCCATTCCTCATAAGGAAAATCAACCAGTGGCTTGACGATCTGGATACCCGCATTGCTGACCAGCACATCAATCTTGCCGTACCTGGCGATCACTTCTGCAATGCCCTGTTCCACCTGCGCTTCGTCCGTCACATTCATCGCGACGGCAAATGCATCGGCGCCGGTCTTGCGAATTTCCTCAGCCGTTGCCTGCGCGGCCTGCAAATTCAGGTCGGCGATAACGGACGTACCACCCTCCGCCGCGAAACGCACTGCGATTTCCTTGCCAATACCGCTGGCAGCGCCAGTGATGATGCCAATTTTTCCATCAAAGCGAGACATGAACAAACTCCTGTCGAAGATTGCGAGAGTTGGGTGCAAGACAATCGTAGAACACTTCACCCGGTATCAGGTGTCAAATCGGCGCCATCGTGACCAGCAGACACAGCTTAGGGCCGGAAGCGCCCCCGTCGCCCCCGCCCGCACGCCCCTCCGTCCCCGGCCACCCGCTCGCGATCATGAGCAAGACCTCGGGGAAACCATGTCTTTCGGATTTTATATTTATATAAAATAATTAAATTCCAGACCTTAAAAGGGATTTTCTGGAAAATAACTTACAAAATATAAATATTATGCAAATCCAATACTGGAGGAGAAACATACATGAAAACGAACCATCGCCAGAGTACGCTGGCAGCACTCATTGCCACGTTGGCATCCAGCGTCGTCCTGAGCGCATGTGGTGGCGACGGCAATTCTGGAGACGCCCATGCCGCGCCAGCACCTGAACTGCAGGTCGGCCCGCTGGGATCGGCGTTCTGGGATGTCTATCGCCGCCCGCCCGCCACTGCCAAAGCAGGCGACATCCTTTACATCCAGGCCCGCACGGATGCACCGACTGGCGCCAAGGGTTGGAACGTGATCTACGTCTCGGAAATCGCCCAGGGCAAACTGGCCTATGTGTCGGGAGAAATCTATGCTCCCCAGGAAAGCGTGGCGCAGGAACGCGACGTTATCCTGTGGAACCACGAAACCACCGGCGTGGCCGATGCCTGCGCGCCATCCCGCCGGGACACCGACGAAGAACGGATTCCAGCGATCAAGGCACTGCTGGCCAAGGGCTATATCGTGGTCATGAGCGACTACCCCGGACAGGGCTTGCCCGGCCCGGCCTATTACATGGCCGGCCAGCCCAATGCGCGGGCCTCGCTCGACATGCTGAGGGTTGCGCAACAGATTCCTGACATCAAGGCATCCAAGCGCTATGTCATGTATGGCTGGTCGCAAGGTGGGCAGACCACCATGTGGGCCGAATCCATCGCCCAGCAGTACGTACCGGACTTCACCGGGTTGGGTGCCGCACTGATTGCCCCGGGCGTAAGAATCAAGGACCTCACGCTCAACTCGATGAAAAACACATCGCTGGCCGGGTATGTCATATCCACCCTGCCTGGCATCAAGGCATATTTCCCTGAGCTGCGCTACCGCGACTTCCTCACGACGGAAGGCCTGGAACAATTTCCTGCCATGGCCGATGGCTGCTTCGATGTCTGGAGCGCAGCAGCAAACGTGAGCGCCCCCTATCAACCCGATGCACTGGTGGAAGGATCACCATGGTGGCAAGCCATGTCGGCGGTGGATAACTTCAAACCCAGCGGCCACATGCCCTTCATCATCTTCCAGGGAGATGCGGACAAGGACACGCCTATCGAACTGACGCTTCGGGAGCGGGACGCCATCTGTGAAGCCGGTGCTGCCGCAGAATTCCTGACCTTCGCCGACCACGACCACAGCGCCGTGGTACCAGAAGCCGCCAAGCGCTTCCCGGACTGGGCCGAAGCCAGATTCCAGGGCCGCGCTCCCACCAACCAGTGCCAACCTAAATAAGCGCAACAGCACTTTCAGCAGACTTCCTGGATGCCGCCCGACCGCTGCTTCACGCCGGGCGGCGGCCAGCATGCACGAACCTATGCAATTGAAGGACAAAAAAATACGGCCCACATCGCTGTGAGCCGCATCAATACTGGTAGGCCGTGCTGGACTTGAACCAGCGACCAAAGGATTATGAGTCCTCTGCTCTAACCAACTGAGCTAACGGCCCCCAAGCTCATTATTATGACATGCTTGGTGGCCATTGCAAAACAGTAGCGCCCTGGAAATCCCCTGGAAATCTGTTACCCGCCACCCGTGGCCGGGTCAGGATTTCCCTATCAACAGGGACAACAAGCCCGCTGCAATCAGCGGCCCCACCGGTACGCCACGGAAGAATGCCACACCGATCAGGGTTCCCATCAGCAGGCCAGCCACGATCTGCGGGCTGTTGCCCATCAGGACCACGCCCCGCCCGCCCAGCCAGGCCACGCCGATACCAACCAGCACCGCCAGGAAAGAACGCCATTCCACGAAGGAGTGCAGCAGGTCGCTGACACTGATGCGGCCGCTGGCAATGGGTGTCATCACGCCTACCATCAGGATGATGATGCCCACGCTGAGGCCGTATTTCTGCACCCAGGGAAAATGCGCCTGTAGCGGCGTCAGCCGTACAAACAACAGCACCAGCATGGCGATGGATACCGCCATGTTGTGGCTGACGTAGCCGAGAACGGCAAACGCCAGCAACAACAGTATCGTCGGATCCGCCCAGCTCATTGCAGGAAGGCTTCCATTACTGCCCTTCCAGGAAGCTCTTCAGTTTGTCCGCACGGCTGGGGTGGCGCAGCTTGCGCAAGGCCTTGGCTTCTATTTGGCGGATGCGCTCGCGGGTGACGTCGAATTGTTTGCCGACCTCTTCCAGCGTCTGGTCGGTGCTCATTTCGATACCAAAACGCATGCGCAGCACCTTGGCCTCACGCGGCGTCAGCGAATCCAGCACTTCCTTGACCACGTCGCGCATGGAGCCATGCAGCGCGGCTTCGGCAGGTGCCAGATTGGCCGTGTCCTCGATGAAATCGCCCAGGTGGGAATCGTCGTCGTCACCGATCGGCGTTTCCATGGAGATGGGCTCCTTGGCGATCTTCAGGATCTTGCGGATCTTGTCTTCCGGCATGTCCATCTTGGCCGCCAGGGTTGCGGGATCCGGCTCGGCGCCGGTTTCCTGCAGGATCTGACGATTGATCCGGTTCATCTTGTTGATCGTTTCGATCATGTGGACCGGAATACGGATGGTGCGCGCCTGATCGGCAATGGAGCGCGTGATGGCCTGGCGGATCCACCATGTGGCGTAGGTCGAGAACTTGTAGCCACGGCGGTATTCGAACTTGTCCACCGCCTTCATCAGACCGATGTTGCCTTCCTGGATCAGATCCAGGAATTGCAGGCCGCGGTTGGTGTACTTCTTGGCAATGGAGATCACCAAACGCAGGTTGGCCTCTATCATCTCGCGCTTGGCCTTGCGGGCCTTGGCCTCGCCGGTTGCCATGCGTTTGTTGACGTCCTTGAGATCCTTGAGCGGCAGCACGACGCGGTCCTGCAACTCAATGAGCTTGTTCTGCAGCTCCTGCACGTCAGGAATATGGCGTGCCAGGGTTTCCGAATACGGATAGCCGGCATCCACTTCCTTTTGCACCCATTCCAGATTGGTTTCCTGGCCCGGGAAGACCTTGATGAAGTGGCTGCGCGGCATGCCGGCGCGATCCACACAAACCGACAGCACTGCACGCTCCAGCTGGCGTACTTCTTCCACCTGCGAACGCAAGGTGTCAGCCAGACGCTCGACCATCTTGGCCGTGAAGCGGATGCCCAGGAACTCCTCCTGGATACCTTCCTGCGCCTCAAGGTAACGGGCCGAACGGTAGCCGCCGGTCTCGTAGCATTCACGCATCACGCCGAACCATTTTTCGACGCGATCGAATTTTTCCAGCGTTTCAACACGTAGCGTTTCCAGCTGCTTGCTGCTCATGCCGCCTGCGGGGCCGTCGTCACCGCTGTCAGTCACACCGGCGCCTGCATACTCTTCACCGTCCTGGTCCAGCAGGCCGTCGACGATTTCGTCAACCTGGCTGGAACCATCGCGTACCTTGGCAACGTGCGCCAGGATTTCCAAGATGGTGGTCGGACACGCGGAAATGGCCATGACCATGTGCTTCAGGCCATCTTCGATACGCTTGGCAATTTCGATTTCGCCTTCGCGCGTCAGCAGTTCGACAGAACCCATTTCGCGCATGTACATGCGCACCGGGTCGGTCGTACGGCCGAAGTCGGAATCCACCGTCGTGAGCGCAGCTTCCGCTTCATCCTCAACATCGTCGTCATTGGATGCCACCGGCGCGTTTTCGCTCATCAGCAGCGTTTCAGCGTCGGGCGCCTGGTCATAGACTGCGATGCCC
The DNA here is from genome assembly GCF_004216755.1 of Kerstersia gyiorum. GTDB lineage: Bacteria > Pseudomonadota > Gammaproteobacteria > Burkholderiales > Burkholderiaceae_B > Kerstersia > Kerstersia gyiorum. The sequence goes on along the minus strand of NZ_SGWZ01000002.1, from coordinate 100,208 downwards.
ATGTCGCTGAACGTGCTGATGATGCCGTCGATGGCTTCGGCGTCCACCAGATCATCCGGCAGATGATCGTTGATTTCGCCGTAGGTCAGGTAGCCGCGATCCTTGCCCAGCTTGATGAGCTGCTTCAGGCGGTTGCGGCGAGCTTCGTATTCCTCGGGCGACACGGGGCCGCGCGCGATCAGATCCTTGGGATCCGCCTTGCCGCGCTTGCCGCGCTTGGCCGGCTTGAAATCAGGAACGATTTCGCCGTCTTGATCCATGTCGTCATCGAAATCCGCGCTGACGTTAGCGCTCTTGGCAGGACGGCCGGGGCGACGGCCGGTACCGGCAACCTTGGGCGCAGCCGCTGCCTTGGGCTCGGCAGCCTTCTTGGCTGCCGTCTTGGTCGCGCTCTTGGCTGCCGTCTTCGTCGTCTTGGCCGCGCCTGCTGCTGCCACCTTGACCGCAGCCTTGGCCGGCGTCTTGGCAGCGGCGCGCGTCACCTTGCGGGCGCCAGTCGTTGCCGCACTGCCTGTATCCGGCACGTCGATATGCGTCTGTTGGTCTGCCTTCGAACTTTTTGCGGTTTTGGATTGGGTCATAATGGTTTCCGTAGCGAAGTTGCCGCCACAAAACGGGAGGGCTGTCTGATTCTGCCGACAGCCCAAACAGTGAACAGGACAAAAAAGAGCGAGAACAACTCGGCATCAAGCGCCGAAAAGCCGGAAGTAACAAGACTTCCGGCATCAGGCGGGCTAAGACCCGCAGCATCATCCGACCGCAACTCCGAGAAAAGGTTCGGGGCAGACATCGCAAACCCCTGAATCTTAACTTATTTGCGGGAACACTACACTAAGCGTTCCCCAAGGCCCTCAGGCGGCGCGTCAGATCCTGGTATAACTTTTTCGACTCATCATCCGTCAGGCCGGACGCCACCAGGGCATCCAGTTCCAACTTCAGCGCCTCGCGCTCGACATTGCGCAAGCCCCCTTCCCACTCCAGTTGCGGGTCGGGCAGCTCTTCGCTGCCAAGCACGTCGCGCGACAGGTCATGCAGGATGCCCGCCAACTCGGATTCAGCAGGCACGGCTTCCATCATGGCGCCGATATGCCTCGCTCCCGAATCCTGAAGCAGCGTCACCAACTCCCTGACCATACGCATATGGGGGCTGCCATCTAGAACTTCAAGCTGCTGCTCGCCCATTTCGTCGACCAGCCCGGGATGGCTCACCAGCAACCGCAATAATTTACGTGGCAGGCTGGCCACTTGCTGGCCGCCGCTCAAGGGCGGCACTCCCCGGTTCCGTCCTTCATTCCAGCGCCCGCCGTCCTTGCGCCGCTTACCCCGATCCCCATCCCTGCCACTGCCATTCCATGTCCGGCGGCCGGTGCCCGGCTGCGGCAGCGCCTGGAAGGTTTCCTGTGCCGGCCAATAGCCGCCTTCGTGATCCATGCCGCCCTGGAAACCGATGTCATCGGGAACCACATCATCTGGCGCGACCATCCAGGGTGGCGGCGCTTCCGCCACGCCATGGCGCCCGTCTGCGTGACTACCGCCGGCGTGAGCCTCGGCTGCACCAGCTGCCGGCGCGGCGTGCCGCCCCGGCGCCTGGGCCTCGCCCGCGCGGAACATGGCATGCAGCTCCTCAGGGGTAAGCCGCACCTGCCGCGCGAATTCATTGTGCAGCTGGACCTTCAGCGCGCAATCCGGAATCTCGGCAAACAGCGGCCGGGCTTCGTGGATGCAGGCAGCGCGCCCTTCAACTTCGTCAAGGACATGGCGCGCAGCAAGCTCATCGAGCAGGAAACGCGACAACGGCTGGGCTTCGGCCAACGTGGCACGGAATGCTTCGGCCCCGAAGGCGCGAACGTAGGAATCCGGATCGTGATCTTCCGGCAGGAACAGGAAGCGGATGGAAATGTCATCGCGCAGCAAGGCCAAGCAGGTATTGAGCGCCCGCCAGGCCGCACGACGCCCCGCCTTGTCGCCATCGAAGGAGAACACCACGTTCTCGCTGGCGCGCAGCAGCTTCTGCACATGCTGAGGCGTCGTTGCCGTGCCCAGCGTAGCCACGGCATGCTCCACGCCCAGTTGCGCAAGGCCAACCACATCCATGTAGCCTTCCACCACCAGTACCTGGCCGGCGGCCCGGATCGCCTGGCGCGCTTCCCACAGGCCATACAATTCCTGCCCCTTGGAAAACAAAGGAGTTTCCGGGGAATTCAGGTACTTGGGCTCGCCTTTGCCGATGATGCGGCCGCCAAAGCCTATCAGCGCGCCGCGGGCGTTCCGAATGGGAAAGGTGACGCGCTCGCGGAAGCGGTCATAACGGCGCCCGTCGTCCGCTTCCACGACCAACCCGACCTCAACCAGCACGGGATCATCGTAACGCTCGAAGACATTGGACAAGCCCCGGCGATCGTCGCCGGTCCAGCCCAGGCCGTAGCGCTTGGCGATCTCGCCAGTCAGCCCGCGCCCCTGCAGATAGCGGCGCGCCTGGGCGGACTGGCGCAACTGCGCCAGATAGTATTCCTGGGCTTTTTCCAGTGCCTGCGTATGCCGCGATACCTCTTCCTTGCGCCTGGCGGCCTCGGCCTGCTGGCGCGGGCTGCGCGGCTCTTCCGGCACGTTCATGCCTGCCGAAGCGGCAAGCGAACGCACAGCTTCCGGGAAACTGGCCCCGGTGTGCTCCATCAGGAAGGTAATCGCGCTGCCATGCGCTCCGCAACCAAAGCAGTGGTAGAACTGTTTGGTGGGGCTGACAGTAAAGGAAGGGGATTTTTCGTTATGGAAGGGGCAGAGACCTAAAAGGTTCGCCCCACCCTTGCGCAGCTGCACATAACGCCCGACGACATCCGTAATATCGACCCGGGCGAGAAGTTCCTGGATGAAAGAATCAGGAATCACTCACTGAACAGATCAGTAGAGGCGCGGAGGCAGTTGTTGGCTGCGGATACGCTTGTAATGACGCTTCACGGCGGCAGCATGCTTGCGCTTGCGCTCAGCGGTGGGCTTTTCGTAGAACTCGCGCGAACGCAGTTCGGTCAGCAGACCCGTCTTTTCGATGGTGCGCTTGAAGCGGCGCAGAGCGGCTTCAAACGGCTCGTTTTCTTTCAGGCGAACAATAGGCATGAATTCTATTACGCAGTTAAAAAATGGATGGAATGAGGTGCATACTGAATCGTCGGATTCTATCACGTTACGTGGGAGATTCAAAACCCGGACTGTTGCCTCACCGCCAAAGGGCCTGCGGTTACAAATTCGTTCGCCGGCGCACACCCGGCAGTTGCGCTTGTTCCGACGGCGGAAATGGCCCGTTCGGGTGATGCGCATGAACATTTACAACTCACACAGAATGGCACAAGTGTGACAACGAAAACAAGAATTCACTCACAACTGGAAGCACTGCACGTCAGGCAACAAGCCGGCGGAATGCCTATACTTCAGGGTCATGCCATACACCCCCAGCATTTCCCTCAAGCATGCCCCCTATCAAGCCGATCACCTTCCTAGACATCCTGAAGCTATCCAAAGTCACCGCGCTGCAACATGGTCTTATGCGCATCAACATGGATATCGTCAGCGAGACACTGAAGACTTTTGTCGACACGACGGATCTCCCTGACGAAGTCGCCTGGAAGTTCGGCCTGGACCCCAAGGACAAGAAGGCCCCCAAACGCAAGGATGGCATCCAGCGTTTGGCCGAGTCCCCGGCCAAACCATCCGTCTCGCTCACTGCCGACGTTTCTTCGCTGCGTAACGAATATGGCGCCAATCCTGTCGCCGGGCTGTTCCTGCCGGAACAGGACACGAATACCGCTCCCCCGGACGTGGCCGACGACATCACCAACAACGCCCCCCTCCCCCCCGCCGATCCCGCCATCTGCTCGGACAATGCATCCGGGACCGTGCCCGGCATAACCCCGGAAGAATCTGCCCAAGGGCGCGAGGTCACGCTGCAGGAATGCCTGGTACTGGCGGGGCAACAGGCCACTGCCAGCGGCCGCGACACGATTTCCGTCAGCTCCTTGCGCGAAGCATTGGCACTGTATGTAGATACCAGCGGCGTGGGGCTGCATCACGCGGCCTTGCTGGGCATCACGGGCAAGCCTGCGGCGCGTACCGATGGCATCACCTGCCTGGCCGGCGCGCCCGCCGAACCACCCCTGCCCCTGAGCAACGAAGTCGCGGCACTTCTTGAACAATTCAAGGACGAGACCCTTACGCTGCGGCTGCCCGCATCTGGCGCGCCGCCCAGGGCAACGAAGTCCAGCGAAACCAGCAACAAGCACGACCGTCGCAACCATCCCGGACACAGCTCCGCCAGCGGCGAACCCGCTCCTGGCACAGGCAAAGAGCAGGAAGCGCAGGCAGCAGAGGACAGCAGCACCACCATCTCCCGAGAGGAACGCGTTCCCGCCGCGCTGAAACAGGTTGATGAGCAACTGCAAGAGCTGGAAGCCACGATCATCGGCCAGCCTGCCGCCCTGGCCCGCCTGCGCACGGAACTGCTGGCACGCGCGCTGGGTTTGAATACGCCGGGCAAGCCTCGCCTGCTGGTTTGCGTCGGCCCCTCCGGCACCGGCAAGTCATTGCTGGCACGCAAGCTGGCCGACGCCAACGACGGCAAAGGCCTGATACTGAACATGGCCAGCTTCCAGAGCCACAACGAAGGCTTCGGACTGACCGGCCTACGCGAAGGCTACAGCAACGCCGGCCCCGGCCGACTGACAGGATTCGTGCGCCGGCATCCGCGCGCGGTGGTGGTCTTTGACGATGTAGACCGCGCCCACCCCAACGTCCAGAACATTCTGGCCAATCTGCTCAGCGACGGTTATCTCGAAGATGAGTACGGGTTCGGCAATGAAAAGGAACGCTCGCGCGCGGAAAGCCGACGGGTATCCTTCAAATCGGCCCAGTTGATTTTCACGCTGCGTCCCAGCCCGGAACTAGCCGAAGATAATACGCTTTCCACGTTGATCCGGGAAAATCCGGCACAGGCAGCCACCCTGCTCGCCGAAGACATGCTGGCCCGCCGGGACAGCGATGACAGCCTGGATAGCAGCCGCGAAAACGGCAGCATCTCCGCCTATCTGGCAGGCTACCTTGCCAACGCCACTATTCTGCCGTTCGCAGAACTGACGATAGACTCGCTGACCCGTATCGCCAGAAAATCCCTGGCGAACTTTGCCGAGCTATTCAGCAAGCAGGCCATTCCGGTCGAGTTCGACAACCTCGACCTGATCTCGTCAATCATCACGCTGTCCTTCGGGCCCGACATCGCACCGCTGGACCTGGCAGAAGCCGGCACGCACTGGCTTACCGAAGCCTGCTTTGCAGACACTGCCGCCAGCAGCCAACTGCCGGAGCGCGTTGAAGTCAGCGTTGCCCAGGAAGTGACCGACTGGTTCGCAGAACACCCGCTGGACGCCCTGCATCGCAACCAGTTTCGCCGCCGGGAGGTGTTGCGCTACGACCTCAGCCCACACCGCCAGGACGGCGTGCTGAAGCTGGTCATCAGCGCTGTACGCCTGGAACGCATACAGGGCCGCAAGGATTATGGCGCCGATGATGGCTTTGCCATTGAGATTCCAGACCTGCGTTTCAGCGACATCAAGGGGCATACGCGAGCCAAGGAAAGGCTGCAACAAATCATTCAGCTGTTCAATGCCCCGGCCATGGCCACGTCGGCCGCAGACGCCCAGCAAACGCCGCCCCCGAAGGGCATGCTGCTGCACGGCCGCCCCGGCACCGGCAAGACGATGCTGGCCAAGGCACTGGCGGCGGAAGCCGGCGTGCCGTTCATTTCCGTCGCCGGCCCGCAACTGTTCAACCCCGCCCTGACCCGCTCGATTTTCAGCCGGGCGCGGCGTTATGCCCCCAGCATCGTCTTCATCGACGAAATCGACGCCCTGGGCATACGCGGGATGCGCGGCATGGAACCGGCCATCAATCAATTGTTGGCCGAGATCGACGGTTTTGGCTCGCGTTCGGAACATCCCGTCTTCATCATCGCCGCCACCAACTTCCTGGCCAATGTCGACCCGGCGCTGCTGCGTTCCGGGCGCCTGGACCTGCTCATGGAAGTGCCACTGCTGGACCGCGAAGCGCGCCGCCACTTCATCGAGTCGCGGCTGTGCTCGCTGCCCCACCCGCAGGCCGGCGCCGCCGCAGCCTGGAACATCGACGCACTGGTGGCCATGACGGCCGGCATGAGCGGCGCCGACTTTGAAAAGGTCTATCGCGAACTGCTGCTATCCCAGCAACAAAGCCAGGACGGCAAAGATGGCCACGTCAGCTACGAGCAGTTGCTGGAACAGATCAATACCGTGAAATACGGCGAGCGCAGCCGTCGCAAACCGCTGCAGGAATACCTCGCCGCCGTTGCCTACCATGAAGCCGGACACGCCGTGCTGGCTGCGCTGCTGCATCCCGAACGCCCGCTGGAGCAGGTCACCATTGCCGGGCGCGGTGATGCACACGGCTTTGTCGCCCTTTCCCGCGACGACGAACATGCCCTCCGCCCCATGAACCGCAACGAGGCCATGAACGATCTTTGCGTCAAGCTGGCTGGACGGGTAGCCCAGCTGCGGCAATTCCCCGTATCCGAATCGTCCGGCGGCAGTGACAACGGCGCTGCCAGCGACCTGGCCAAGGCCACCGAAATGGCGTGGCTGGCCGTCACCCAGTGGGGCCTGGACGAAAGCTTCGGCTGGCTCTCCCTGGCCCCCTTCGACAACCCGCTGCCGCCGGCCTGGATGGAGCGCGCCCAGACCCGTGTGGACATCTGGCTACAGCAGGCCCGGGAACGCACCGAAAAACTGGTGGAAAGCCACTGGGCAGTCATCGCCAAGCTGGCCGAGCAACTGCTGCAGGACGAAACACTGGACGGCCAGGCTGTGCTCAAGCTCATCGAAGAGCAAAAAAACGGCGCCGCATGAACAACGCCGCCATCTACGTCATACCCGGGCTGCCCTGCATGCGCCGAGCGCGTGCAGGGCAGCCCGCCATTTCCGCAACCTTGAAAAGGAACCCCTCTCATGAGCTCCAAGACTGAAGACCTGCAAAAGCTGTACCAAGAGGTTCTTGACTACAAATCGGACATCGACGACGACGGCGATGTGCGCTTCCGCCACCCGGAAATGGGTGTGTTCTACATTTCCATCGACGCGGAAGGCGACCCGGAATTCCTGCGTCTCGTATTCCCGAACTTCGCGGACGACGAGCGCACTGGCCTGTCACGCGAACAGCTGCTGGAACTGGCAAACGAAGTCAACATCAAGAACAAGGCCGCCAAGCTCACCGTCAGCTACATGAACAGCGACAACACCTGGAACGTCAGCGCCCAGATCGAATGCTTCATTGCACCGGCCGACCAATCCCCGGACCCGGACCTGCTGCGCGCCACCATGAACCGCAACATTTCGGCCATCCGCGCCAGCCTGTCGACTTTCCACCAGGCCGTGGAAGAAGCCAAGGGCGCGGCATCGGAAGAAGGCGAAGAAGGCGATTCCATCTGATCAGCCCTGGGCAGCCCGCCCAGGCAAGCAGGCTCGAGACGGCGGGCCATCCCTGCCATCTGCGGCCTCGCTCGGGCTGCCCAGCATCAGGCCTGTGCCGCGCGCACGGCCTCTATGAAACGGCGGATTTTCAGTGCATTCTTGATGCCAGGCGCATCCTCGACGCCACTGCTGACATCAACGGCAACCGGACGCACGCGTTGAATTGCCGCCCCGATATTGCCTTCATTCAGACCGCCGGACAGAATCAGGCGCCTGCGGTTCTCCTCTTTCCAGCCATCCAGCAGGCCGTGGTCGAATACCGTACCGCTGCCGCCATAACCCGGGCTGTCCGTATCCAGCAGGCAGCCATCGGCCCGAGCATAGTCCTGCATCTGCCGCGCCAGGGACTCGCCCGTCACGCCGCCCTCCTTGGGCACGCGCAGCGCCTTGAGCCAGGGATGTCCGTAGGACATGCACTCCTGTGCGCTTTCATCTCCGTGGAACTGCAGCAGGTGCGGACGTACCTCGCGCAAAACCGCCTCGACTTCCGTACGGACAGGGTTGACGAACAAGGCCACCACCGTCACGAAGGGCGGCACCAGGGCGCGCAGGGCGCCAGCCTGCTCGGGTGTCACGTAGCGCTTGCTGGGCGGATAGAACACGAAACCCAGCGCGTCGGCGCCGCCATCCACGACCGCCAGCACATCCTCAGGCCGAGTCAGGCCGCAAATCTTGATCCTTGTCATGATTTTCCTTGCTCTGCCCGGCACCGGCCAACCCTAGATGACCGGCTGCGGCAATCAGCTCGCCACCGGGCGACAGTGCCAGGCCAGGCATGATTTCCAGGCCGTCCTGGTAAGGCAAGCCGTAAAAGGCCGGATAATCGACCGCACACAGGTACAGCCCGGCAGCCGAATACGTCGGTGCGGCGCGGCGCCTGTCCCGTTCCAGCAGCAACTCCCGCATGCGCTCGACGGTATAGCGTCCCTGCCCCACGTAGACCAGCGAACCAATGATATTGCGCACCATGTGGTGCAAAAAAGCATTCGCCTTGAGCACGAATACGATCATGTCGCCATGACGCTGGATATCCAGGCGCTGCATGACACGCACGGGATGCGCCGCCTGGCATTGCGAAGAACGAAAGCTGCTGAAATCATGCTCGCCCAGCAAATACGCGGCAGCGGCACGCATGGCCTCCACATCCAGCGGACGAAAGCACCAGCCTGCACGCCTGGCCCACAAGGGCGAACGATAAGGACGATTCCACAGCAGATACACGTAGGTACGCGCCTGGGCAGAAAAGCGCGCATGAAAATCCTCAGGGACTTCCCGAGCCCACTGCACCGCAATGCTTTCCGGCAAATGAGCATTCAGGCCACGAATCCAGGCCACATCGCGTCGTTGCAGATCGGTATCCAGATGCACCACCTGCAGACATGCGTGTACTCCGGTATCGGTGCGGCCCGCGCAAATCGTCGGCACATGTGTGCCGGTAAAGGCCATCAAGGCCTTTTCCAGTTCATCCTGTACCGTGTTACCGCCGGGCTGTGTCTGCCAGCCCAGCCAGGGAGAGCCTTCATAGGACAGTCCCAGCGCCACCCTGCGGCGCGCCATCAGCGCCGCTCTCCGGATTTGCCGGAGCGGCCTGCAGCGGGAACGTCTGCCTCGGCCGGCGGCGCATCCAGGTCCAGGTCGATGGCAGATAGCTGCTGCTCGAACTTCTGGCGCGCCTGTTCCATGCGTTGCGCCTGGATACCATCGCTGGGGAACGCTGCCGCGGCTTCCGGGGCCACGGCATCATCTTCCGAAGCGTCGTCCGCGCCATCATCAACATCGGTATTTTCACTGCCATGATCGGCATGACCGCTGTCTTCGGTGTCTTGCCTGGCGCCGGCACGGCGCATCAGGAAAGCCACCCAGAATGCCACTACTGCCAGCAGGACGGTGCCCAACACCAGGCCATAGCCCTGCCCAAATTGCGCGTCCAAAGCTCACTCCCTTCCGGGAAGGCCCTTGCAGGCCTTCCCTGACTCCTGCTTCGATTACAGCTCGCCGATGGCGATGCGCAGCATGCGGCGCAGCGGCTCGGCGGCGCCCCACAACAACTGATCGCCCACGGTGAAGGCACCCAGGTAATCCTTGCCCATGGACAGCTTGCGCAGACGGCCCACCGGAATATCCAGCGTGCCCGTGACAGCAACCGGCGTCAGGCCGTGGACCGTGGATTCCTTGTCATTCGGGATGACCTTGGCCCAGTCCGTGCCTTGCGCAATGATGTCGGTGATTTCATCGAGCGGCACATCGCGCTTGAGCTTGATTGTCAGTGCCTGGCTGTGGCAGCGCATGGCGCCAATGCGCACGCAGAAGCCGTCGATGGGCGTCGGTTCGCCACCGAAGGCCGGGCCACGGCCCAGGATCTTGTTGGTTTCGGCCTCGGCCTTCCATTCTTCGCGGGAAACGCCATTACCCAGGTCGGAGTCGATCCAGGGAATCAGGTTGCCGGCCAGCGGCACGCCGAAACGCTCGGTCGGCAGTTTGCCGCTGCGTTGCAGGTCGAGCACGCCACGGTCGATTTCCAGGATGGCGGAAGCCGGGTCGTCGAGCAAGGGGCGGACGGATTCATTGACCAGGCCGAACTGGGTCAGCAGTTCGCGCATGTGCTGCGCGCCGCCGCCGGAAGCCGCCTGATAGGTCATGCTGGTCATCCACTCGACCAGGTCGTGCTGGAACAGGCCGGACAGGCCCATCAGCATGCAGCTGACCGTGCAATTGCCGCCGATGAAATCACGCACGCCGCGATTCAGCGCCGCGTCGATGACATTGCGGTTCACCGGGTCCAGCACGATGATGGAATCATCATTCATGCGCAGCGAACTGGCTGCGTCGATCCAGATGCCCTTCCAGCCGGAGGCGCGCAACTTGCCGTGCACAGCCTTGGTGTAGTCGCCGCCCTGCGCCGTCACAATGATCGGCAGTTTCGCCAATGCATCAATATCGTAGGCATCCTGCAACGGACCCGCGCCAGCAGCCCAGGACGGCGCAGCGGCACCCACCTGGCTGGTCGTGAAGAACACGGGTTCAATCAGGGAAAAATCGTTTTCGTCGCGCATGCGCTGCATGAGGACGGATCCCACCATGCCGCGCCAGCCGACCAGACCGACGGCTTGAGTCATCTGTATTCGCTCTGTTTTATGTGTGAAGAACAAGCCATCCCGCCCTCTCCTGACGTTATGGCCCTTAGGTATAAGAATGTATCAGAATTGCCAGGGTTTACCTGGATTTTCCGCGAAATAATGCGCCATTTTCGAGGGTGACGTAAAGCGGACGCAACAATCTCCAGGTGCCGTCTGGCTCCCGCCTGCGAGCGCCAGGCAAACAAGGCAGGCCGCCGGTAAGGGCCGGCTGGCCTGCCTCGTCATGGAACCCGCACCACCGGGCCCGCCCAGGGGCCCGGTGACGGCGGCTTACAGTGCGGCCAGAACGGCGTCGCCCATCTCGCTGGTGCCGACCTTGCGCGTGCCCTCTTCATAGATATCGGCGGTACGCAGGCCATCGGCCAGCACCTTGCGGACAGCGGCTTCGACGCGGTCTGCCTGTTCGCCAAGATCCAGCGAATAGCGCAACAGCATGGCAGCCGACAGAATGGTGGCCAGCGGATTGGCCAGATTCTGGCCAGCGATGTCGGGTGCCGAACCATGGCTGGGTTCGTACAGGCCCTGGCGCTTTTCGTTCAGCGAGGCCGAAGGCAGCATGCCGATGGAACCGGTCAGCATGGCGGCTTCGTCGGACAGGATATCGCCGAACAGGTTGCCGGTCACGATCACGTCGAACTGGCGCGGTGCACGCACCAGCTGCATCGCGGCATTGTCCACATACATATGGCTCAGTTCCACATCCGGGTAGTCACGCGCCACGTCGATCACGATATCGCGCCAGAACTGCGAGGTTTCCAGCACATTGGCCTTGTCCACACTGCACAGCTTGCGATTGCGCTTCTGGGCCGACTGGAAGCCCAGGTGGGCAATGCGGCGCACTTCGCTTTCGGCGTAGCGCATGGTGTCGAAACCTTCACGCTGCCCCTGGAACGCACCATCTTCGGCCGTACGCACACCACGCGGCGTGCCAAAATAGATGTCGCCGGTCAGTTCGCGCAGGATCAGGATATCCAGCCCGGACACCACTTCCGGCTTGAGCGTCGATGCCGCTGCCAGTTCCGGGTAGAGGATAGCCGGACGCAGGTTGGCGAACAGGCCCAGGGCCTTGCGCAGGCCCAGAATGGCTTGTTCCGGACGCAGTTCACGTGCCAGTTTGTCGTACTTCCAATCCCCCACGGCGCCAAACAGGATGGCATCCGATTCCTGCGCCAGCGACAGCGTACCAGGAGGCAGCGGATGGCCGTGCAAGTCATAGGCAGCGCCACCGACCGGTGCTTGCGCGATTTCGAGCGGCAGATTCAACGCCTGCAGGACGCGGACCGCCTGGGCGACGATTTCGGGGCCGATGCCATCACCGGGGAGCACTGCGATTTTGTGAGCCATGAGAGATCGTTTTGCGAGAAGTTAATGGAAAATTATATGCATTCAACTATGGTAAGAGCCGCCCCCGTTGCGATCCGGTCCGGCTGCCAGCGCCTGGCAGCACCGGCAACCGGACCGGCCAGACTCAGCGCAACTGGCGACTTTCGAGCCAGGGATGACGCGCCAGGCGTTCTGCTTCGAACTGGCGGATCATGTCGGACTTCTGCAGGGTCAGGCCGATGTCGTCCAGCCCGTTGAGCAACCGATGCTTGCGGAACTCGTCGATATCGAACGGCAACTCGCCGCCTTCGGGCTTGACGACCACCTGGCGCGCCAGGTCCACCGTCAACTTGTAGCCCGGGAAGGCCTTGACTTCATCAAACAGGCGGGCCACATCGAGTTCCGACAGGATGATGGGCAGCAGGCCGTTCTTGAAGCTGTTGTTGAAGAAGATATCAGCGAACGACGGCGCAATGATGGCACGGAAACCATACTGGCTCAGCGCCCAGGGCGCGTGTTCGCGACTGGAGCCACAGCCGAAGTTCTTGCGCGCCAGCAGGATGGAGGCCCCGGCGTAGCGCGGCTGGTTCAGCACGAAATCCGGGTTCAGCGGACGCTTGCTGTTATCCATGCCCGGTTCGCCGTGGTCCAGGTAGCGCAGTTCGTCGAACAGGTTGGGGCCAAAGCCGGTACGCTTGATCGACTTCAGGAACTGCTTGGGGATGATCAGGTCGGTATCGACGTTTTCCCGGTCCAGGGGGGCAACGAGGCCTTCGTGTACGGTGAATGCTTGCATGTTGGTTTACCTGAAATTCCTGACATCGACAAAATGGCCGGCAATGGCTGCGGCGGCGGCCATGGCGGGACTGACCAGATGGGTACGTCCACCCATGCCCTGGCGGCCCTCGAAATTACGGTTCGACGTGGATGCGCAACGCTCGCCCGGCTCCAGCCGGTCGGCATTCATGGCCAGGCACATCGAGCAGCCCGGTTCACGCCATTCGAAACCCGCGTCGATAAAGATGCGGTCCAGGCCTTCGCGCTCGGCCTGCAGCTTCACCAACCCTGAACCCGGCACGACCATGGCCTGCTTCACATTGCGGGCCACACGCTTGCCACGCGCCACTTCCGCAGCGGCACGCAAGTCCTCGATACGCGAATTGGTGCAGGAACCGATAAATACACGGTCGATGCGGATGTCCACCAGCGGCGTGTTCGGCGTCAGGCCCATGTACTCCAGCGCCCGTTCCATGCCACTGCGGCGCACGTCATCGCGCTCACGGTCAGGATCCGGCACGCGGCTGTCCACCGGCAACACCATTTCCGGAGAGGTGCCCCAGCTGACCTGCGGCTTGATTTCGCGCGCGTCGACTTCCACTACACGATCGAAATGCGCGCCGGGGTCGGAATGCAGTGTGCGCCAGTAGGCCACGGCCTGATCCCACAGCACGCCACTGGGCGCGAAGGGACGGCCACGGAAATAGTCGACAGTCTTGTCATCGACAGCCACCAGACCCGAACGCGCACCGGCCTCGATGGCCATGTTGCAGATGGTCATGCGGCCTTCGACCGACAGTTCGCGAATCGTGCTGCCGGCGAATTCGATGGCGTGGCCCGTGCCGCCCGCCGTACCGATAATGCCGATCACATGCAGAACGACGTCCTTGGCAGTGCAGCCGAAAGGCAGCTTGCCCTCGACCTTGACGAGCATGTTGCGGCTCTTTTTCATGGTCAGGGTCTGGGTCGCCAACGCATGCTCGACCTCGGAAGTGCCAATACCGAAAGCCAGGGCCGCTACGGCGCCGTGCGTGCTGGTGTGGGAATCCCCGCACACCACGGTCATGCCGGGCAAGGTTGCCCCCTGCTCCGGGCCGACCACGTGGACAATGCCCTGCCGCACGTCGCTCATGGGAAATTCGGTAATGCCATAGGTCGCACAGTTGCTGTCCAGGGTATCGACCTGCAATTTGGAGATCGGATCCTCGATGCCAGCGCTGCGGTTCTTGGTCGGCACATTATGGTCGGCCACAGCCAGGTTGGCACTGACGCGCCACGGCTTGCGGCCAGCCAGCGCCAGGCCTTCGAAGGCCTGCGGGCTGGTGACTTCGTGCAGCAATTGCCGGTCGATATAGATCAGACAGGAGCCGTCGGATTCCTGGTGCACCAGATGGTCGCGCCAGAGCTTGTCATAAAGGGTCAATGCCATGTTTTCACTCGCTTCGTGGAGGACGGCTGCCGCGGATCGCGCCGGCGGCCATCCGGTGAGGCCATGAAATCATTATGCCAAGCATGGAAAGCAGAACGGCCCCCTGCATGACACAGAGTGTCATGCAGGGGGCCGTTCGTCGCAGGAAAATTCTACTGCGAAAACAAATGCCTGGGTGTACAGGCGGCTGCCGGCCACCTGTATCCGAAGGGCCTCAGCCCCGGACCGGTTCGCCTGCCTGGCCGCGCTGGCGCAGCGCATGATCCGCCAGCACCAGCGCCAGCAGAGCCTCGGCTATCGGCGTAGCGCGTATGCCCACGCATGGGTCATGGCGCCCCAGGGTCTGCACTTCCACGGGTTCGCCCGCCCGGTTGACCGACTGGCGCATCACCCGGATGCTGGACGTGGGCTTGATGGCCAGAGACACCGTCACGGACTGCCCTGAGGAAATACCGCCCAGGATGCCGCCCGCATGATTACTCAGGAAGCCGTCCGGCGTGATTTCATCGCCATGTTCGGAACCGCGCTGGGCAATGGATTCAAAGCCTGCGCCGATGGCAACACCCTTGACGGCGTTCAGGCCCATCATGGCGTGGGCGATGTCCGCGTCCAGGCGGTCATAGATGGGTTCCCCCCAGCCCGCCGGCACGCCTTCAGCCACGACCTCGATGCGCGCGCCGATGGAGTCGCCATCACGCCGCAACTGATCCATATAGGCTTCCAGTTCCGCCACGATGCCGGCATTCGGCGCGTAGAAGGGGTTGTTGCCGACCTCATCCCACGACTCGAAGGGAATCCGGATAGGGCCGAGCTGGCTCATGTAACCGCGAACGCGCACGCCATGACTGGCTTCCAGCCATTTGCGGGCAATGGCGCCAGCCGCCACGGTGGGCGCGGTCAGGCGGGCCGACGAACGACCGCCGCCGCGCGGATCGCGCACGCCGTATTTTTTCCAGTAGGCATAATCCGCATGGCCGGGCCGGAAGGTATCCAGGATGTTGCCGTAATCCTTGCTGCGCGCGTCGGTGTTGCGTATCAACAACCCGATGGGCGTGCCTGTGGTGACGCCCTCATAGACACCTGACAGGATCTCGACCTGATCCGCTTCCTGGCGCTGCGTGACATGCCGCGACGTGCCTGGGCGCCGGCGGTCCAGCTGGAACTGGATATCCTCGACCGACAGGGGCAGCCCCGGTGGGCAGCCGTCGACCACACAGCCGATGGCCGGGCCGTGGGACTCGCCGAAGTTTGTCACGCAAAACAGTTTTCCTAGGGTGTTACCGGACATAAGCAGGACTCTAAGGACGCAAGGCGCCGATGCAAGACGGACGCCAAAGAAGACAAAGGCCGGACAGGGTTGAGTCCGGCAGGCAGGAGAACGCCGCAGCCCCGCCTGGCGGCAGTGCGCGCAACGCCCGCATTATGACATTTTCAGGACGAACAACTGATGACCAGCCCGGCGGACCAATCTGGCGCCTGCCGTGCATAGTGCTCGAAGCCTGGCCGGGATTCCCACGGATTGCGCAGGCATTCCAGCAGGTTTTCAATCTCGCTGGCATCGCCTTGCTCGGCCGCGCGTATGGCCAATTCGGCCAGGTGATTGCGCAATACATAGAGAGGATTGGCGCGATTCATGCCCGCCGCCACGGCCTCCGGCGGCAGCCCATCCTGCGCCAGCCGCGCCTGGTAGGTTTGCAGCCACTGCGCCGCCCCGGCGCGATCGGCAAACTGATCGAGGAACGCCCCGGTATCCCCCGCCGCCACACCAGCCAGCGCCCGGAAGGTCAGGGTGAAATCCGCCCCTGAAGTGTGCATCTGACGCCACAGGCCATCCATCAGGGTATCGTCTTCTTCGTCGCGCCATTGCGCCAGCCCCAGCTTGCGGCGCTGGCGTTCGCGCCAATGCGTCATGAATGCCGCCTCGAAGCCACGCACGGCATCCCGCAGCATTTCCACGTCCGGCACCAGCGGCTGCAAGGCCTCGGCCAGCCGAAACAGATTCCAATGCGCCACGGCGGGCTGCGCATTCCAGGCGTAGCGCCCTTCGTGGTCGGAATGATTGCAGATATGGTTGGCCTTGAAGCCGTCCATGAAGGCATAGGGGCCGTAGTCCATCGTCAGGCCCAGGATGGACATGTTGTCGGTATTCATGACGCCATGGCAGAAGCCGACGGCCAGCCAATCGGCCATCAGCGCGGCAGTACGGTCGGTTACTGCCGCCAGCCAGCGGGCGATGACAACATCGCCAGTACCGCCTGCGGCGCGGCACTCCGGGTAGAAACGGTCGATGATGTCGTCGCACAGGCGCTGCAGGAGGCCAGCACGGCGTTGCGCATACCAATGCTCGAATGAACCGAAGCGCACGAAGCTGGGCGCGAGCCGGGTGACGATCGCCGCCGTTTCCATGGTTTCGCGGCGCACCGGGTCATCCGAGGCCACCAATGCAAGCGAACGCGTGGTCGGGATGCCCAGGCCATGCATGGCTTCCGCGGCCAGGTATTCGCGCACCGATGAACGCAATACCGCACGCCCGTCACCCATGCGCGAATACGGGGTGCGCCCCGACCCTTTCAGCTGGACTTCCCAGCTACCCTGCGGGCCCTGCACTTCCGCAATCAGGTGCGCACGCCCGTCGCCCAACTGCCCTGCCCAGACCCCGAACTGGTGGCCGCTATAAACTGCGGCGACACTCTCCCCGCCCGGAAACGGCGCAGCGCCGGACAAGACCTGCAAGGCAGCATCAGTGCGCAACGCCTCCGGCGTCAACCCGAGCAAGGCGCAGCCTTCCGGATTCACATGCAGCATTCTGGCGGTCTGCAAGGGCATGGGCCGCACCCGGGAATAGAAATCCTCGGGCAAGGCGGCGTAGCTGTTGCGCACCGTCAAATGTTCAAGGGATGCGGCAGTGCCCGCCTGGGGCTTGAGTTGAGCATTCATGCTGCTATTATCTTCGAATGAGCGCCACTGACCAACCTATCGTCAGCCCCCAGTCCCCCAGCCCCGGCCCATTGGGCAGGGTCGGACGCGTGCTGAGTTTTGCCGTTGACCGCATTGCCGGCGAGCGACTGACACAGGTCGCGTCCAGCCTGACATTCACCACGGTGCTCGCCATCGTGCCGCTGCTGGCTGTGGTGCTGTCGCTGTTCACCGCCTTCCCCCTCTTTTCCGATTTCAGGCAGGCGCTGGAAGACTACCTGGCCAGCAACCTGATGCCCGCCGAAGTGTCGGCCGACATCATGGAGTACCTCAACCAGTTCGCGCAGCAGGCCTCACGGTTGACGGCCATCGGCAGTATGGCCCTGATCGTCACCTCGGTCATGCTCATCATGACCATAGATTCCGCGCTCAATGACATCTGGCACGTGTCGCGCCAGCGCCCCCTGCACCAGCGCATCCTGGTCTACTGGGCCGTGATCAGCCTGGGGCCGCTGGTCATGGGGGCCAGCCTCTGGGCCACGTCGATCCTGGCACGCACCTCCATGGGGCTGGCTGGCGACCTCTCGCCACTGGTCAACATCGGGCTTTCCGTGTTGCCCGTCCTGCTGACCGGCCTGGCCTTCACCGCCCTGTTCGTGGTCGTGCCAAATCGCACCGTCAGCTGGCGCGACGCCGCCATCGGCGGCTTTGCGACCGCCATCGTGCTGGAAACAATGAAGGCGGGCTTTGCCTATTACATCAGCCAGTTCCCCAGCTATACCGTCATTTATGGCGCTTTCGCCGCCGTCCCCGTCTTCCTGCTGTGGATTTATCTATCCTGGCTGACGGTCGTGGCCGGCGCAGTGCTGACGGCATCACTGCCCGGCATCCGCCTGTATGGCCTGACCACCGACACCCGGCCTGCCGGCGCAGCCTACCTCGATACCATTACTGTATTGCAGGCGCTATATGCAGACTGGAGCCAGCAAGGCCAGGGCATCAGCCAGCGGGAATCCTGCGCCACGCTCGCCATGCACCCCGAAGACCTGGATATTGCCCTGGCGGCGCTGCAGGATCTCGGCCTGGCAGCCCCCGCCCGCATACGCGGAAAGGAACGCTGGGTACTGAGCAGCGACCCGCGCCGCACCACCATCGGCCCGCTGATCGACCGCCTGCTGCTGACCCGCACGACCGCACTTGCCCAGCAAGACGGCGCCCAGCTGATACAGGCCACCGCGAACGCACTGGGCCAATACGGGCCTGAAGCCACCCTGGACGAACTGTTGTCCGGCGACCTCGCAGACACGCTTGCCGCGGGCCTGAGGCATGACCAGGATGCCCCCCCGATCTCCGCTTTCCTATCCCGTCCCTCGATAAACAGCGAGGAGTCCCATCATGCTAAAAGTCAGTGAAATCCTGCGTGTCAAAGGCGACACGCTCTACACCGCAACCCCGGACACGCCTGTGGCGCAGGCCATCACCACCATGAGCGAGCACGATATCGGTTCGTTGGTCATCATGGAGCATGGCACCCTGGCCGGGATGCTGACCTTCCGTGAAATCATCCGGCTCTTGAACGAGCGGGCGGGCGATGTCGGCGATACGACCATCCGCTCCATCATGGACGACGCCCCCATCAGCGTATCGCCCAACACCAGCGCCGACGAAGTCCAGCGACTCATGCTGGAAAACCGCACGCGTTATGTCCCCGTAATGGATGGCCCTACGCTGCAGGGCGTGATCTCTTTCTTCGACATGGCCCAGGCCGTCGTTTCGGCACAGCAATTCGAAAACAAGATGCTCAAGGCCTATATCCGCGCCTGGCCCAACGAAGACCCAGCACCGGCAGACGAGCAATAAGCGCCTGCCTTGCCTGAAAACGCCTGCCCGGCCCTGCCGGCCAGGCGTTTTTCATTGGCTGCCTAGGAAAACCCGGCGCCCTCCCTGAACGCCCCAGTGGCTCAGGCCACCTGTTCCCAGGCGCGCAACAGCAGCCCGGGATCTTCCTGCCCCAGCAGCCGATGGTCGGAGAGCATCTGACGCCAGCGCCGCGCCCCCTTGCGGCCATTGCCCCAGCCCAGCAGCGGCCGGACCAGAATGCGCATGGGCACCCCCTGGGCGACCATGCGTTCCGTGTAGGCGGCATAGCGCTGCAATACATCGGTATCGTCCAGACTGGCGTCGCCGGGCCAGAAACGCTGCGACAACTCACGCAACACTTCCGGCTGGTGCCAGGCTGCGCGCCCGAGCATCACGCCGTCGAGCCCCTGCCCTTCAGCCTCGGCCTGCTCGGCAGTCGCCAGCCCGCCATTGAGCACGATGACGCAATCAGGGAAATCCTGTTTCAGTTGCCGCGCGAATGCATAACGCAGCGGCGGAATCTGGCGATTTTCCTTGGGTGACAGGCCTTTCAGGACGGCATTGCGCGCATGCACGACGAACACCCGGCAGCCGGCTTCGTACTGGACGCCGACAAAATCCCGGACAAAGCCATAGCTCTGCTCGTCGTCCAGGCCCAGGCGATGCTTTATCGTCACAGGCACCTGCACGACTTCACGCATGGCCTGAATGCAATCGGCCACCAGCCGGGGCTCCGCCATCAGGCAGGCGCCAAAAGCGCCCTGCTGCACCCGTTCCGAAGGACAACCGCAGTTCAGGTTGATTTCGTCATAGCCAGCCTGCTCGCCCAGTCTGGCGGCCCGCGCCAGCGCATCCGGTTCGCTGCCCCCCAGCTGCAAGGCCACGGGATGCTCGGCCGCATCATATTCCAGGTGTCTCCCGGCATCGCCATGCAGCAGCGCGCCGGTGGTGATCATCTCGGTATAAAGCAGCGCACGCGGAGCCAGCAAGCGGTGGAAAAAACGGCAGTGGCGATCCGTCACATCTATCATCGGCGCCACGCACAGGCGCCAGGATTCCGGGGAGACCCAGGACATACGGAACATTCTCTTGAAGACGGGAAAAGACCGCCATTGTAGGGCCGCGTGCCCGGACGCGGCTGGCGGCCGGCAGAGCAATCAGTAATGCGGCGGCAGTTCGTCGCGCAGGCTGCGGAATGTCGTGCTGTCCGCAGGAATCTGGTCGCGCAGGTCGGCCAGCTGGCGCTGCACGGCTTCCAACTGGCGTTGCATGCGGAACACCTCCTGGTTGAGCTGCTCCAGCATGTCGTCGGCCAGCGTCGAACGGATTTCAAGCTCCTGGATACGCGCCAGCGCCTGGGCCAGGCGGTCGCCGCCGGTTTCGGACGCATCCGGAAGAGCGCCTGTTTGCGAGGACGGCAGATCTGCGTGTGATGGTGAGGTCATGAAAATTCCTTGCCCAGGGAAAAGCTTCCCGGAAATACCCGCCCGCGGGAAAGGCCGAACCAGCCTGCCGGCAGCGGCCTGGCCTGCATGGCCGCTGCTCATGCGGAACGGGAACGGCATGGCAACGCGCGAGCCAGGCGAGTATTAGACCTGAAAACGCAGGCGTCCCGCCAGTACCGCGCCCGGCTTGCGGCAAAGACGCGTCCAGCGGACCCGCCGTATGCACTAAAATGTCCAGTTACGCCTGCTCCCGCCGCTGCACTGGCCGCCCTTTCGGCTGCCAGAACATGCTGTCCTGAGGGAGTTCCCTGACCATTTTCTTTCGGCATCCGTGCCGCGCCGCATTCACGCTATGGCCGTTTTTACTCCTGTCTCCGACCAACAAGCGCGCGAATTGCTCGAACGCTACGACCTGGGCGAACTGGTATCCATGCGCGGCATTACCGCCGGCATAGAGAATTCCAACTTTTTCCTGAGCACGACCCGCGGCGAATTCGTCCTGACGCTGTTCGAAGTCCTCACGCTGGAACAACTGCCGTTCTATATCGAACTGATGCACCACCTGGCGCAGCGCGGCATCCCCGTGCCGGAGCCGCAGACGCTGAAGACCGGCGAGCGGCTCTGTTCGTTCAATGGCAAGCCCTGCGCCATCGTGAGCCGTCTGCCCGGCGGCTATGAACCTGCCCCCAGCGCCGCCCACGGCGCCCTGATCGGCAAGACGCTGGCTCGCGCCCACCTGGCTGCGCAGGATTTCGCCCTGCATCAGCCCAATCTGCGCGGGCTGCCCTGGTGGCGCCAGACCGCTCCCACCGTGCGCCCGTTCCTGGACACCCGGCAGGCTGAACTACTGGACCGCACGCTGGCCGAGCAGGAAGCGTTGGCTGCTGGCGCCGCCTACGCCAGTCTGCCGTCCGGCCCGGCGCACTGCGACCTGTTCCGTGACAATGTCCTGTTCGCCGGCACCTATGAGGTCCCCATCATGGGGGGCATCATCGACTTCTATTTCGCCGGTTGCGACACCTGGCTGTTCGACGTTGCCGTTTCCGTCAACGATTGGTGCATAGACAGGACCAGCGGCCAACTGGACCCGGCGCTGGCCAGCGCCTGGCTGCAAGCCTACGCCAGCGAACGGCCTTTCACGGCAGCAGAGCGCGACATCTGGCCCGCCATGCTGCGCGGCGCAGCCTTGCGTTTCTGGCTCTCGCGCCTCTACGACTTCTTCCTGCCGCGCCCGGCACAGACCCTCAAGCCGCACGACCCGACGCACTTCGAGCGCGTTCTGCTGCAACGCCAGGGTGATGCCCTGGTCCCCCTGCCCTGACGCCAACGCATAAAGGACCCAAGCAACATGCAAGCCTCCACGCTGCCTGCCTCCGCGGGCTGGTATTGGATCAGTCAGGGGTACCGGCTATTCCGACGCCAACCCCTGCCACTCTTCACATGGATGATGTTCATCACCATGCTGGGCATGCTGGCGATGAACCTGGCGCCCATAGGCCCCCTGCTGGCCCAGTTCTTCGTGCCCTTCATCACCGTCATGACGCTCAGCGGCTGCCGGGCGCTCGCCAGCGGCCAGCCCGCCCACCCTGCCGCCTGGGTGCAGCCATTGCGCGAGCCCGGCGTGCCCGCCCGCCTGCTGGTGGTGGGCGGCCTGCAATTCGGCCTGATCCTGCTGGCCGCCATGCTGGCGTTCATGCCGTTCTCCGACACGCTGACCATGGAGCTGGAACGCGCCATGCAGGAAGAAAACATCGCCCCCTTCCTGGATGCCATGCGCATGCCTGCCATCATTTTCGGCGTGCTGTATGCGGGCGTTTCGGCATTGTTCTGGTTCACGCCCCTGCTGGTCGCGTGGCACCAGTTACCAGTCACGCGAGCCATTTTCTTCTCCCTGGTCGCTTGCTGGCGCAATAAATGGGCGTTCCTGCTCTATGCCGCCACCTGGGGCATCATGCTCTATGCAGTGCATTTCATCGCCAACATGCTGGCGTTTGCCATGCCCGGCCTCAGTTCCGTGGTGGCTGCGCTGGCCATGGCGGTCAATCTGTTCGCTGCCGCCGTCTGGTCCTGCAGCGCCTATGTGAACTACGCCACGGTATTCGGTGCTGCCAGCCGTGCACAGGCCAATAGGACCGACGGCCCGGACGCCTGATGCCACCCTCGGCGCCTGAACCAGCGGTTCAGGCGCCCACCACCGGCGCAGCTCGCGCCGGACCACCTGCCGCAACTCGCGCCAGCCACCTGGCCAGGACTGCCCCGCGCGCAACTCCAGCACCGCCACCGCAGACGGATGCCAGGCGCAACGCCACGGCCGCATCGTCCGCACACGCCTGACGCAACGTCCGCGGACATCAAAAAAATACACATCCAGCGCTCGTCGCATGAAGCAGCTGTGCACCGCGCGACAGGGCAGCAACAACAGGGCGGCAGTGCCGGCTTGCGAATCACGCCAGAACCAGCCGCGCAAGCGCTGCCACCAGGTTGCTGCCACTATCATCCGTGCAGGCCTGCCGCCGGCGCTGAAGGCGTCGGCAGCTACCTGGCCGGCACCTGTGCAAGCATCCACCTTGTGTGTCATCCTATGGCCCCGGGCTGCAAATAATGCATGATGGGATAGGCCAGGACCAAGAAAGTGCAGGGAAAGATGCAAGTCATCAAGGGCAACAGCATCTTCACCGGCGCTTCCATGGCCTGTTTTTCCGCCCTTTGGAATCGTTCATCCTGCATTTGCCTGGCCTGCGCCCTCAACAAGGGGCCCAGCGCCATGCCCAGGCCATCCGCCTGCGCCAGCACGGCAGCAAAGCGCCGCAACGCCGGCAAGCCGGTACGGCGTGCCAGCAACCGGATCGCATCCACTCTAGAACGGCCCTGGGATATCTCTGCCAGGGCCAGCAGGAACTCCTGGTGCAAGGCGCCACGCGGGGCATGCCTGGCAATCTGCTGCATGGCGCCATTGAAGTGCTGGCCGCCAGCCAGGCACAGGGCCAGCATTTCCAGTACCAGGGGCAGATCGGCGGACATCTGCCGCCGCCGCTCACGCGCCCTGGCAACCAGCCTGAGGCAGGGCCAGTGCCAGGCTGCCAGCGCCCCCGCCGCCACGCCCAGCCAGTACCAGGCGGACGCCGCAGCGGCCTCTTGCAAAAGCATGGCAGCGATACCCGCCAGCATCGCCAGCGCTGTCAGCAGGCATTGCGCCGTCCTCAGTACCAGCGGGTCCAGCACTGACGCCAGACCTGCGCTTTGCAGCAGTGTCTCAAGGCGAGGCCGGCTATGCCACCCCAGAACCGGCCGCGCACACCACGACATGCGGCGCAGCCCGGGTAAGGTCAGGCGCCATACCCATGGCAAGCCGCCCCCAGCGCTTGCCAGCCGCCTCCCCGACGCCTCGCCGCCCAGGCGCTTGCCCCGTCCCTGCCGGATGGCAATGCCCACGGCAAGCGCGGTACACGCCATGCAGAGCACCATCCAGGCAGCGCCACCTTCCGGCAAGGCCGGGTTCATGGCGCAATGCTCACGATACGCCGGATGAACCAGCCTCCGACCGCCAGCAGCACGGTCAGTACACCCAGCGTTGCCCAGCCGACAGGTGTATGCCAGAGACCGTGCATGGCCTCTGGTTCCAGCCATTGCAGCACGGCCAGCAGAAACACCGGCAAGGCACCCATGATCCACGCCTGCAGGACGCCCTGCGCCGTCATGGCCCGCAAACGGCGCTGAATGCGCAAACGCTCGGACAGCGTTTCAGCCAAGCCCTGGAGGGCGTCGGCCAGATTCCCGCCAGACTGCGCGGCAATGCCCAGGACCGCTACCAGCAATGCCAGCTCCTGTGTCTGGACACGGCGATACAGGTTGCCCAGGGCCTGCTCGAAATTCACACCCATGCGCTGCTCCCGCAGCAGCAGGCCAAACTCCTGCCTTGCCGGCGCCTCGGCTTCAACCACGACAGCACGCAAGGCCCCATGCAGGCTGGCGCCACCACGCATGGCCCATGCCAGCGCCAGCAATATTTCCGGCAACTGCGCATCCAGCTGGCGCCCGCGCCGCTGCCACCCCCAACGGGCCAGTCCGCGCGGCAGGAGCATCAGAATGCCAGCCAGGGTAAAACACAGCAGCCAGGAACCGCTCCAGGCATACCCCGCCAGGCCAGCGCCCAAGGCGGCCAGCAAGGCCGACAACCAGAACCGCGACAAGTCCATGGACAGAAAGAAGGCATCCATCCGATAGCGCGCTCCCGCAGCAAAGGCATCGCGATAACGCTGCAGCCAGCCGGCCATCCCCTGCGCCAGCGCCCAGGCCAGGCCCGCCGCCGCCAGCGCAGCCGCCAGAACGACCCAGCCCGGATTCATGGCGTGGCCCTCCGGCCCGGCCCATCATCCGCCCAGGAAGATGCCGGCAACAGCATGCCTGGCGGTGTCGGCGCCAGGCCGACTGTATTGTCGTGCCAGCCGTTCTCTGCCGTCGTGTCGTCGCCCGGCCCCGGGAAGGATGTGGGATCGAAATCAATGCCCTGCTTGCGCCAGCTTTCAAAAAACGTGGGAACGGACGCACCGCGACGATGGCTGCCTGAACGGCGATCAAAACTGAACAGCGGCAAAGTCTGCAGGCACTGGCTTTCGATGCCGCACAGTTCGGTGACTTCGGCAATGACACGGCGGCCATCCGGCAAACGCACGAGTTGCACCAGCAAATCCACGCTGGCGGCAATTTGCTCGCGCACGGCCGCCAGTGGCAGCGCCATGCCCGCCATCAGCACCATGGTTTCCAGCCGAGCCAGGGCATCACGCGGGGAATTGGCGTGCAGGGTGGTCAGCGACCCCTCGTGCCCGGTGTTCATGGCCGCCAGCATGTCCAGGGCTTCGGCCCCGCGGCACTCACCCACGACAATGCGGTCCGGTCGCATGCGCAAGGCATTGCGCACCAGTTCACGAATGCTGATGGCGCCCTTGCCTTCCTGGTTCGGCGGGCGGGCTTCCAGTACCACCTTATGCGCATGTTGCAGGCGCAATTCGGCAGCGTCCTCAATGGTAATCACGCGCTCATGCGGCGCAATGCAATGCGACAAGGCATTGAGCAAGGTGGTCTTGCCCGACCCGGTGCCGCCGGCAACAATGATATTGCAGCGCAAGCGCACGCATTGCGCCAGAAACGACGACATGCCCTGATCCAGCGCTCCCAGGCTGACCAGTTCGTCCAGCCCCGGACGGCGCCGGGGAAAGCGCCGTATCGTCAGGCTGGGGCCCTGCACCGCAATCGGCCGGATGACCGCATGCACCCGGGAGCCATCCGGCAGGCGCGCATCAGCCAGCGGCATGTTCTCATCCAGCCGTCGCCCCACGGGCGCCACCATGCGTTCCATCACAGCCAGCAGCGCCGCTTCGCTGCTGAACACGGCATCGTGGCGCTGCAAGCGTCCCTGGCGTTCGACATAGATTTCCTCATGTCCATTGACCATGATCTCGGTAATACCGTCTTCTGCCATCAGGGGCTGCAAGGGGCCATAGCCCAGCGCCTCGTCCAGCACCCGCTCCAGCAATGCCCGCTGCCCCGCGGCATCTGCAGGAAGACGTCCGCCTTCGGGCACGCCATGCGGCCCCTCCTCTACGTCCAGTCGACCATGTTGCGACAACCACGCGGACAGAACCTCGTGCGCCTGGCTGCGCAGCGCGGCATCGTTCATGTCTTCGACATTGCGGCGGCGCAGATCCAGTTCCTGCAGCAGCACGCCATGCAAGCGGCGCACCAGGCCGCCATCCACTGCCGGCAGGTGTTGGGGCAGCGGCATTGCCTGGGGAATAGCCCCGGCTGCGGCAGGGCCAGCAGCATCGCCTGCAATGGTCAGCCCCTGAGCCGGCTGGCCTGCCGGGAAAACCGGCATGCCAAGCTGCGCCGCCGCACCACTTCCGCCATCACCCTGCCGACCCTGCCCATCCACTTGCGGCGCAAGGCGTCGCACCTGCAGGCGGCAGGCGCCGATGACAACCAGGTCTTCCGGCATCAAAGGGCCATAACGGGCAATTCTTCGCTGGTTAACCCAGGTCCCGTGCCAGGAACCCAGATCCTCCAGCAAGAGATCGCCCGCATGGGCGCTCAGCCTGGCGTGCATGCGCGCCACTCGCCAGGAGCGCAGACGCAGATCGCACCGCTCGTCGCGGCCGATCAGGACAGGCAAGGCCAGCACGCGGCGTTCGACCGGGCCGTCGTCCTGGATGATCTCGATTTCCACCATGCGCATCTCACTCATCGAAGTCATAGACATTGCCCGGTGCAGTGACTGCGGCTTCCTGCTGCCATTGCGAGCCGTCACCGGCATAGGGGTCCCAGCGCCGCCCCTCCGGTACACCAGGCATGACCGGCACGTTGATCGCCGGGCCATCTGGAAATGCCGCATCTACGGCCTGCCGTGCCGCATGGACACGCCGCTGCAGGCCGGGGTCGTCCTGGGACACCACCACCGGCGTCACCAGAATCGCCAATTCGGTTTCACGCTGCTGGAAACGCCGGGAACCAAACAGGGCACCGATAATGGGCAAGCTGCCCAACCCCGGCAACGCATCCTTGTCGCGTAGTTGCTCCCGCGAAATGAAGCCGCCCAGCACCAGCGTCTGCCCGGACCGCACGTTGAATTCAGTCGCGGCGCGCCGGGTTTTCATGGCCGGACCGCCATTGGCCGATACACTGGCATCGACGGCACTGACCTCCACCTCGATCCGGGAACGGACCGCGCCATTGCGCTCCACCCTGGGCGTGATCGCCAGCGATACGCCATAGGGCTTGAATATCGTGGTGGAATTGCCGTTGGCATCCACCGTTACGTACGGCACCTCCCCGCCAGCCAGGAACGTGGCCGTGGCGCCACTGCGCGCCAGCAATTGCGGCTGGGCAAGCATGACGGCCTCGCCTTGTTGCGCCAGTGCGTGTATGCGGGACGCCAGCATGGCATTCAAGCCGAAATAGGATTGCGCCGAACGCACCGGCAAGGGCAGGTCCAGCGGCAGTTCGCTGCCTGGGCGTGCAGCCAGCGCCCGGCCGCTGGCCAGGTCCCATGCCACACCACCCACGAAACCGCCCTGCGTACTGCCATCCCAGCGTATGCCATACTCCAGCAGCTCCGAACGCGGCACTTCTATGACCTGGACATCCAGCAAAACCATGCGGTCCCAGCCCACCTGGCCAGTAAAATCCAGTAGCGCCGGATATCGCTGTACCAGCGCGCCGATACGCTCCTGGTCGGCATCCGACAGGTCCTCGCCTTCGATCAACAGACGTCCGCCCACCCTGCTGCTGCGCGCGTTCGGGATACGCGCCAGCAAGGCAGCCACTTCCTGCTCCATGCGCTGCGCCCCCGCCGCCCCGACCTCGATCCGGTAGGCCTGGCGCTCGCCAGCACGCGTCCAGACATGCAAGGTGGTCATACCCTGGCGGCGGGCGAATATCAGGACTTCGCGACCATCGGCGGCAACCGCCTGCACAATGGCGCCGTCACCGACTGCAACGCGGCCCAGGTCAGGAACGTCCAATACATGCGTCTGGCCGGCCTCCAGGCTCAGCGTCCCATCTTCTGACGCGCCGCCGGCTGCCCCGGCGGCCAGGTGCAGGAGCAACAAGCCCGTACCTGCCCGCCGGGCCATCCTTCCCCTGCGCCCCCGCCCTGGCTCCGGCCTCGCCAAAGGCCTGCGATTGGCGCCGATGCAATGGATCACTCCTGTTCTCCCGGTTCCAGGCCGTCGAGCGGCGGTACATGCAAGGTGCGGTGATTGCCATAAAGCACGGCAGGCTCCGCTGGCACGGGTGCCGCGGCGATCCCCAGCAACTGATCCAGGGAAACGCTGCGGCGCAGCTGGCCAGCACCGCTGTCCCCGCTGGCTCTCAGGATGGCCACCATATCGCCTTCCTGCCTTGCCGCCAGCAGCAGCAAGGCATCATCCTGGGATACGTCCAGTGTCACGGTACGGTAAGCACGCGCCACGCCGCTACCGGCCAGCCCGTCTCCGTCCATTTCCGCACCGGTAGCCAGCACCACGACATCCTGCAACAAGGACGTCGTGGATCGACGCCCCTGCCGGGGCAGTGCCACGAAGAGGTCGATGCGGTCCCCGGGCTGCAACAAGCCCGATTGCGTGCTGGCCTGGGTGACTGTAATGGTCAAGGCTCGCCGGCCCGGCGCCAGCCGCTCTGACAGGCGTACCGGAGATGGCTCCGCCAGATGCATTTCCGTCAACGCCTCGCCCGCCTGCAGGCCCCAACGCAAGGTTTTTCCCGTCACCCGCGCCACATCTCCCGGCACCAACCCATGGCTGGCCATCCACTCCACCGGCATCTGTCGCAGTGCCAGATGGGCCGAATGCAGCGTCACGCCGGCATCCAGCCGCTGGCCCGCGACCAGACGCTCCACCATAACGCTGCGGCCTGCCAGACGCAGCCGTTCTGTCTGCTGGTCCAGGTAACGCTGCGCCGCCCAGGCCGCACACCCTGCTGCCAGAAACGCCAGCATCCAGGACCATGCCGGACGCAAACGCAGCAGCCGGTCCCGGACGCGCGGGCTTCCTGCCAGCCAACTCCCGATGCGGCTCATGGCGCGGTCTCCTCATCCAGACGCCAGGCCACCGTCGCATCGCCGGCAGGCAGGAGACGCAACACCAGGCGCCGCCTGTCCCTGGTCCAGATGCCGGCCTGTCGCTGGCCCAGGCTGCCGGCCTCCGGCTCTGTCGCGGCCGCCTGCCAGCCGGCGCTCCTCAATCCGTCCACCCATGCCTGCCAGATTTCACCCGGCAAGCCATCGTGCAGATACAGGCGTTGGCGCACCCGGATTTCGGCCACCTGGTCGGAGATATCAAGCAGCACCCGGGCTGTGTCCTGCGCCTGGCGAGGCCCGAGCTCTTCCTGCGCCTGGCGGGTGGCGGCACCTGAGGCAGCATCAGCCGTGCGCAGCGCAGCCACGATATCAACCGTTGCCTGGCCTGCTGCCCCGCCGCACCCGTCCAGCATCAGGCTCGACAAGCTGCCGATACTGCCACCGCCGGGCTGGGCCGCCAGGGTCAGTACCTGATGCCTGCCTGTGTCATACCAATGCATGCGCAAGGTCTCGGGCTCCAGCAGCAAACCTGGCCGCGTATTCAGGACGCCTGCCAGCTGACGCGCCAGTTGTTGCGGTGCCGCAGCACTGGTAAACAACACGGCATCCAGCGGGCATCCCTGCCAGCGAGCACCGCGTAATACATGCTGCGAGTGCACGCCCGGCGGCCAGGGAAAAGCCGCCAGCCATCGCGCAGCGCTTGTGTTCGAGACCGGGCCATCTTGCCCAGCGACGGCCAGCCCGCCGCCGGACACCAGCCCCCCAGACAGCGCCGCGTGCACAGATGCCGGCCATCCAGCTGCCGCATGACCAGTGAGGGCCATGCACAGGCACACCACTGCGCGCCCCCCATGTCGGCGCCGGATCATTGCAGCCTCCGGCCGACCCCGGCTGGCTCGGGAACCGCGCCAGCCCAGTGCTGCAGCCAGGCAGCGGGGTCATGAGCCGGCCGCCAGGGCGCATCCACCCTGTGCATGACATGATCCAGCGCCTGGGCGCGGGCCAGGGAAACATGTGCTGCGGCACGCCACGCACTGGCAGCTGCCGCAATATCCTGCTGTACGGAGGCATCACCGGCACCACTGCCCGCACCAGACAGCAGCGTCAATGCGCCAGGCAAGGCCGGCAGCTGCCGCGCATCCGCAATATTCAACCAATGCGGCAGAGGCGGCGCCGGTAGTTGGGCATACACCGATGCGATCCCGGCTTGCACACCGAATTCCTGCCGCAAGGCGGCTGCCTCGGCTGCCGCGCCGCCGACCTGGGGCAAGCCTGCTGCGCTGCCCACCGGCCCTGCCTGTGGTTCGTGCACCGAAAGCGCCATCTCCTGCGGCCGCAACAAGTTCTGCGCTGCCATCCCTGCCGCCAGTTGAAAAACCATCCGGCGTGCCTCCGTTCCCACCCTGAACGCGCGCTGTTGCGCCAGCCCCAGCCACTGCCCGGCCAACCACAGCAGGATGAGGCAACTCGCCAGCAGCAGGCATTCGAACAAGGCCTGCCCGGCCTGCAGCCAACGGCCATGGGTTGCCAGCGAGGTTTTCATCGCTGCCCCCCTGCCCTGCTGGTATGCACCGGTACTGGCGTCAGCCGCGCCTGCCAGTAAGGCAGATAGAGGTTGGCCGCTTCCAGTGGCAGGCGCGACCTGGCGTGAGGCCTGACGTATTCGACTGCAGCGGCACTATCCGCACGCAACCAGCCGTCGACGGGCAATGCACCGAAACGCCAGGCGCCCGTCATGGCAACGCGACTGGCGCCACCGGTGGTCAGCAAAGCCCCTGCAGGTACCGCCAGGCCGATGGAAAAAGCCGGGTTTGCAACACCGATGGAGATATCCGCGACCAGGCCGCGCCCGCGCAAGGCCAGAGGTTCCGCCACGGCATAGGACGTTGCCAGAGGATTGCCTGCGCTGCCAGTCAGGGGCCAGTCGGTGTGGGTCTGCAGCCAGCGCCAGAAAGCGGCATCGCCGAAGCTGGCGGGAGCGCCGTCCACATGAGCCTCGCCGGGCCGCCTGTCCGCCGGCGCCGCCCAGGCCCACCCCATGGGATAAGGCCGGAAATAGCAGCCCACCCAGCGATTGCTGCGCAAGGCCTTGAAGGACAAGGTATCCAGCGCCTGCCAGTGGCCGGCGGCATCCAGTGCCGTTTCCCCCCTGCGCCGCAGTTCATGGCGCAGATGCGGACAACGAGGCGACACCAGGTATTGATTGCGCGCCGTCCCGTTGCGTGGTGCCAGGAACGGGGTCGCGGCGGCCTGGTGCGCCAGCCAGTCATAGCTGCCGCGCCCGGCACCGGCGGCGCTCAGGCGGATGCCATCGGCCAGGGTGTCGTCATACAGCACCAACCGGCTGCCGGCGGCGGCAGACCGGCCGGCCAGGCCGGAAAAATCACCCTGCAGATTGCGCGCCAGTACCCAGGCCATGGCATCCTGGCGCGTCTGCACGAGATCGGCCAGCGTGGCCTGGCGCACCTGCTCCAGCACGTCATGGATCAGGCTGTCATGGCGGGCATAAGCCTGCGCCCAGCCGGCCCCTTGCCGCTGCCCGGCCAAGGCTGAAGCAGCGCGGTAGGCCGCACCATGGCGAGCGCCGAACAGACTGGTGATCAGGTGGGCAGGCGGATTTCCCCGCCCCTGCTGCGTGGCCTGTCGGCTGCCGAAATCGGCCCAGGCTGCCAGGGTGGCGACATGCGCCATGGCCATCTGGTGGGCGAGCTGCGTCCGGCTGATCCAGGCCAGCAGATTCAGGCTGCGGGCCTGGGACAAGGCCCCGCTGTAGGCGACGGCATCAGCGACATGAGACAGCCGTGCCCTGGCGCCGGCAACTTGCCTCAAGCCGTAGCCATGCACCCAGGCCAATGCCAGGGCTGCCAGCAGCAGGACGCCCAGCGGCAAAGCCTGGCCTCTTGCGCGAACGACCGGCTTCATGGCTGTCCCGCCTGTCCGGCGTTGCCGGTAAACGACTTGAGCGTGCGCGCGGCCGCCTGGGCGGCTGCCCCATCGGCAGCCTGTTGCGCAGCCGCGGATTCGGCGGAACCATCCTCGCCAGCCAATTCTCTGGCCATGGCAGCGGTCTGGGCACGGATAACCTGTCCGAACAGCTGATACACGGCAATGGCAGCCACCGCCACCAGGGCGACGATAATCACATATTCGGTCATGGCCTGGCCGGCCTGCCTGACTTTGGACATTTCATCCTCCTGTGTTCGACAGAAGGATTCTGTTCCGGCAGCCGTGCGCGGCCTAGGCGGACTTACCGGCCGGCGGTTTGTACCCATTGCGGGCGCAGGAGCCCGCACCGGTTGACTGCCCCGGCCTTAAACCGCCCCCCAGCCCACAGCGCCAGGCAGCAAGCCCGCGCCAAGGCTCTCAGACGCAGCAGCGCCTGCCGCCGGCCCCGCACAGCAGCGCAGGCAGGCGACAGGCCAGGGGAAACTCAGACGACGCGCACTTCCAGGTCGCCCAGACCATCGACATGCCCCAACAGGTGGTCGCCTCGTTCCACCCGGCCCACACCTTCCGGCGTACCGGTGAAAATCAGGTCACCGGCTTCGAGCGTGAAATAACGCGAAAGGAAGGCAATGGTTTCCGCCGGCGTCCAGATGCGCTGTGACAAATCGCCCGACTGGCGGCGCTGGCCATTCACATCCAGCCAGATAGCGCCAGCTTCCAGGTCGCCGCAAACACTGCGAGGCTGCAGGGCGCCAACCGTCGCGCTGTGCTCGAAGGTCTTGCCCAATTCCCAGGGACGGCCCACCTCCTTGGCCTGGGATTGCAGGTCGCGCCGCGTCATATCCAGGCCGATGGCATAGCCCCATACATGCTCCAGCGCCTGTTCGGCCGGGATATCGCGCCCGCCCTTGCCCAACGCCAGCACCAATTCGATTTCATGGTCCACATGGCGGCTTTGCGGCGGATAGGCCATTTCGCCCACGCTGCCCTGCGGCACTGCCAGCAACGCATCGCCAGGCTTGCAGAAGAAAAACGGATCTTCCCTGCCGGTAAAGCCCATTTCCCTGGCATGGGCCGCGTAATTGCGGCCCACACAGTAAATCCTGCGCACCGGGAAACGCCCGCTTTCCCCAACGACGGGCAAGGTGGGGACGGCCGGCGGCGCGATCACATAATCAACCATGTCATTTCTCCCAAAATATCTATTCTATTGAACCTCGCCGCTGCGAGATGAAAAAGCCCGCGCTGCCGGTCGCGCTCAAGGACGCCGCGCCGCCTGCACCGCATGGCGGATGCTGGCGGCAAACGCAGGGTCGTCCAGGTAGCCCACATTCAGGCGGGTCCAGGGTTGCGGAACGCTCCGGTCAACGAAAAAAATGGGGCCGGGCGCCAGCACCACGCCCTGCCGCAAACAATGTTCCGTCAGCTGGTTCGCATCTTCCAGCATTGGGAAGCGCGCCCACAGATAAAGGCTTTGCTCCGGCCGGCAGAACACTTCCGCCCCCAGGCGGTCCAATGTTTCCAGGCCGCGCCGGGTCGCCAACCGCAAGCGGGCCTGCAGGCGCTGGGCCTGGCGCGGAAACTGGCCGCTCGTGAGCAAGGCGTCCAGCACTCTTTCGGCGTACTCCGAACCGGTGGTGTGCACCAGCATTTTGATGTCCGCCAGTTCTTCCACCCGTTCCAGGCTGCCAGCGATATAACCTACCCTCAGTGCCGCCGACACCGACTTGGAAAACGTACCGACATACAGGGTATTGCGCAGTTGATCCAGTGCCGACAAGCGTACGGTGGACGCTGGCTTGTAGTCGGCCAGGGCATCGTTTTCCACCACCAGCACGGCGTACTTGCTGGCGATCCGCAGGATCTGTTCCGCCCTGGCCCGGGAAATATCCGAGCCCGTAGGATTGTGTGCCGAGGTCTGTACGAAAAACACGCGGGGCCGATGCGTGCGCGCCAGCTGCTCCAGCACGCCCAGGTCAGGCCCGTCCGGCTGGCGCGGCACGCCCAGCATCCGGGCGCCGTGCATCAGCAACTTGCCGAACAGCGGGTAATAGCCCGGGTCGTCGACCAGTACAGGATCGCCCGGCTTGAGATAGCGCCGGATAATGATGTCCAGCGCATGATTGGCGCCGAAAGTCGTCAGTACCTGGCGCGGCGTGCATTGGATCGCATGATCCGCCAGCCGGCGTGCCAGGCGCTGCCGCAAGCCCATGTTACCCAGCCGCGAGCCATAGCGGTAGAGCGTCAGTCCGGCGTCGCGAACGACCTGCCGGTGATAGCGATCCAGCCGCAGGCCAGACAGCCACGCCACCGGCGGGAAGCCTTCCCCCAGATGCGAATGCCCCGGGTCGCGCACGAACTGCTGGCGCATCATCCAGATGGTATCCAGCGCCCGGTCGTACGGTTGCAGATCGTTGTCATCCCCCGCCGGCGGCACCACGTCGAGCACAAAAAAGCCCTGGCCGTGGCGTGCCTCCACCAGCCCCTGCGAAGCCAGCATTTCGTAGGCCGTCACCACCGTGTTTTTGGAGTGTCCGTGCAGTTTCATCGACTGCCTCAGGGACGGCAACCGGTCCCCTGCCTTCAGCAGTCCTTCATGGATTTGCCGGGTGATTTCCGCTGCGATCTGCTCGGTCAGTGTAGGTTTTGCCATGGGGGTTTACCAAGGGTCTGGAAGTGGACTGTCTGGCTCCAACTGTACCTTTTTTATGGTGACAGTGGCAGGTAGTATGAATTCCACAATCAACCAGGAAGAGACAAATGCCCCTCGATTCACGCCTGAAAAATTTCCGTGACCTGAGCCCCGCCGAACGTGTCGATCACATCGCCGGCCTGCTGCACCTGAACGCTGAAGACACTGCCCTGCTGACGCAACCCGGCGCACTGCCACTGGATATCGCCGACGGAATGATCGAAAACGTGCTGGGGAAATTTGAGTTGCCCTACGCCGTTGCCTCCAACTTCCAGGTCAATGGACGCGATGTCCTGGTGCCGTTGGTCGTCGAGGAGCCCTCCATCGTTGCCGCCGCCTCGTACATGGCCAAACTGGCCCGGCCCGGCGGCGGCTTCCAGACCTCCAGCAGCGCGCCGCTGATGCGTGCGCAGATCCAGCTGACCGGCGTGAGCGACCCGCATGGCGCGCGCCATGCCCTGCTGCGCAAGCGCGACGAAATCCTGGCGCTGGCCAACAGCCGCGACGCACTGCTGCAGAAACTGGGCGGCGGCTGCCGGGAAATTGAAATCCATACCTTCGAGAGCAGCCCTGTGGGCCCGATGGTCGTGCTGCACCTGATCGTCGACGTGCGCGACGCCATGGGCGCCAATACGGTAAACACCATGGCTGAAGCAGTCGCCCCCCTGGTCGAGAAAACCACTGGCGGCAAGGTCCGCCTGCGCATCCTGTCGAATCTGGCAGACCTCCGCCTGGCACGGGCCCAGGCCCGCTTTGCACCGGAAGTGTTTGAAAGCGCCCAGTACCGGGGCAGCGAGGTTATCGACGGCATCATCGAAGCCTATACCTTTGCCGCGATCGACCCCTACCGCGCCGCCACCCACAACAAGGGGATCATGAACGGCATAGATCCGCTGGTCGTGGCAACCGGCAACGACTGGCGCGCCATAGAAGCCGGAGCGCATGCCTATGCTGCCCGCCAGGGGCACTACGGTTCGCTCACGACCTGGGAAAAAGACAAGCAGGGCCACCTGGTCGGCACCATTGAAATGCCCATGGCGCTCGGCCTGGTAGGCGGCGCCACCAAGACCCATCCGCTGGCACAGCTATCCTTGCGCATTCTCGGGGTGGGCAGCGCCCAGGAACTCGCGGAAATCGCAGTCGCCGTCGGGCTGGCGCAGAACCTGGGCGCGCTGCGCGCGCTGGCTACAGAAGGCATACAACGCGGTCACATGGCCTTGCACGCCCGCAACATCGCCATGCTGGCAGGCGCGACCGGCAATGAAATCGGGCAGGTGGTCGATGCCATGGTACGGAACAAGGATGTGCGTGCCGACCGGGCCAGCGCCCTGCTTGCGGAACTGCGTGGGCAATAGCCATGCAAGAAGCCTTGAAACACGCCATGCATCCGGTACGGATCGTCGAGGTCGGGCCCCGCGACGGCCTGCAGAACGAAGCTCGCATCCTGCCGCCGGCCACACGGGCGCAGCTGGTACAGATGCTGGCGCAGGCCGGCCTGCGCCACATCGAGGCGGGCGCCTTCGTTTCGCCGCGCTGGGTACCGCAGATGCGCGGCAGTGATGAAGTCCTGTGGCTGCTTCTCGAGCAGCCCGGCCTGCACCTCAGCGCACTGGTGCCCAATGAACAGGGCATGCGCAGCGCGCTGGCCTGCGGCTGCCGCGAAGTCGCGGTTTTCGCCGCCGCCTCGGAAACCTTTTCGCAACGCAACACAAATTGCTCCATCGACGAAAGCCTGGTGCGTTTCGAGCCGGTCGCGGCGCTCGCCCGCGAACACGGCGTCAGCTTGCGAGGCTACATTTCCTGCGTGGTCGATTGTCCCTATGAAGGTGCAATCGCCCCCGGACGCGTGGCCGATCTCTGCCTGAAACTGCAGCAGCTCGGCTGCGACGAAATCAGCCTGGGCGATACCACCGGAGCCGGCACGCCGCGCCAGATCCGCCAGCTCGTCGATGCCTGCGCCGCCGCTGTTCCGCTCGCCATGCTGGCCGGCCATTTCCACGATACCTATGGCATGGCGGTCGCCAATGTCCTGGCGGCGCTGGAAGCGGGCATCACCGTTTTCGATGCATCGGTATCCGGCCTGGGCGGCTGCCCGTACTCTCCAGGCGCCAGCGGCAACCTCGCCACCGAGGACCTGGTCTACCTGCTCGAAGGCCTGGGCCTGCCTACCGGCATCGACCTGGATAGCCTGGTCGATGCCGGCGCCTGGATAGATACCGTGCTGGAACGCCAGACCGCTTCCAGAGTCGCGCGCGCCAGGCTGGCGGCACGTACCGTGCGCGTTTGAGCACGCGGCCCGGCCCCACGCCGGGATTACGCAGGACAATATGGGCCGCCAGAACATGCTGGCAGATATAAAAGGAGACAAAGACATGCAAAACCGGCTTCCCTTTCCATCAGGCGTTACGCAGCAAGGCGCCCTGAGCGGCGTCATCATCCTCGACCTGACGCGCGTCGTGGCCGGCCCCTACTGCGCCATGATGCTGGCCGATCTTGGCGCAACCGCGATCAAGATCGAACACCCCAGGGACCCGGATCTCACTCGGGAATTCCCGCCGATGCGCCAGAATACAGGCCCAGCCGATCCGGCCAGCGGCTTTTTTGCCCAGTACAACCGCAACAAGCTGGCCGTCAGCCTGGATCTCAAGCATCCGGAAGGCAAGGCCTTGTTCCTCGACATGGTGGCGCAGGCCCATATCGTCATCGAGAATTTCCGGCCCGGCACCATGGAACGGCTGGGCCTGGGCTATGAGGTGCTGAAGGCGCACAACCCGGCAATCGTCTATGCCGCCATCAGCGGCTTTGGCCAGACCGGCCCGAACAGCCGCCGTCCAGCCTACGACAGCACAGCGCAGGCCGCTGGCGGCCTATGGTCCATGAACGGCCTGGAGGAAGAACCCATGCGCGTGGGCACCGTGCTGGGCGACCTGTCCGCCGGCATGTTTGCCGCGACCGGCATCCTGGCCGCGCTGCGGCAGGCCGAACGCAGCGGCCAGGGGCAGATGGTGGATGTATCGCAACAGGACTCCATCGTGGCCCTGACCGAAAACGCGATCGTCACCTACACCGAGACCGGCAAGGTGACCGTCCCCGCCGGCAATGGCCACCCCTTCGTCAAGCCCTACGGACGCTACCGCTGCAAGGACGGCTACGTCTTTTTCGGCGCCTATACGGATAAATTCTGGCAGGAGGCCTGCCGCACATTCGGCGATACGGATCTGGAAAACGACCCCGAAACCGCCACCATGGCGCAGCGCTTCCAGCAGGACATCTACGAGCGCAAGGTGGACCCTGCCGTGCGGCGCTGGTGCGGCCGCCATACCAAAGCCGAGCTCGAAGCCATGGCAGGCGACCGTTTCCCCCTCACGCCGATCAAGGGCATAGACGAAGTAGTGGCAGATCCGCATCTGCAGGCCCGCGACATGCTGGTGCCGGTGAACTACCACGACGCGACATTCTCGGTCTTCGGCAACCCCATCAAACTGTCCGGCGGCACCCGCGAGCATGGTGCCAGCGCACCGGCTGTGGCCCAGCACAACCAGGCCATTTATCTCGACTGGCTCGGACTGGCCCCCGAACGCTATGACGCCCTGCAACAGCAAGGCGTGCTGTAGTCGCGCCACCTTCGGGAGAATCACATGAGCCTGCTGACCCCTGACATCACGCGCCATATCGGCACCAGCCTGCCCCCCTTCGACTTCGAGGTAAGCCGCAACGACATCCGTAAATATGCAATCGCCACCGGCCAGCGCAACCCCCGTTTCCTTTCCGGGGACGAGGCACCGCTGTTGTTCCTGTTCAGCGCCATGATCCCTCGCACGCCGCTCGAACAACTGCGGCCGGACGGACACCATCCCGACAATCCGCTGATCCCTGTCCTGCCCCTCAAGCGCATCATGGCCGGGGGCAGCGAATTCCAGGTGCTGGGACGCATCATGGGTGGAGAAACGCTGACTGTCAGGCAGCGCATCCTGGACATACATGAAAAGGAAGGCGCCAGCGGCCCGTTGATCTTCCTGATACTGGAAAACCGTTACGAACGCCAGGACGGCTCCCCCGTCGTGATCGAAAAACTCACGAGGATCGCACGATGACTGCCTTCTCCCTTGCCTGCGCCCAGCCCGGACAAGCACTCCCCTCCCGCGTCTACCGAGTCGGGACGGTACAGCTCTTCCTCTACAACGCTGCCATCTGGAATGCACACCGCATCCACTACGACGCCCCATACGCCCAGGACGTCGAACATCACCCCGCACTGGTCGTGGACGGCCCGCTGCAGGGGGACTGGCTTACCCAGCTGATCTATGAGTTCATGGCGCCCGACGATGAACTGATCGCCTTCGATTACCAGAACCGGCTAGCCGCCTATCTGGAAGAACCATTGACCTGCGGCGGCACCGTGACTGGCGTCGATGGCGCCACCGTCACGTTCACCCTGCAGGTCAGTCGCACTGACGGCCACGCCACCACCGTGGCACACGCCACGGTACGCCGCGCTACCTTTTCACCCCAACCATAACTGCCTCAAGAAGGATGCACCGCCACCACCCAGGAGTTGCCTTTCGCTGAACCAGCGCAGTCCATGTCTCATACCGAAAAAAACAGATGGAGAAGACAACGTGCAATATTCCACGACCCACCATTCCCCGCCCCTGCTACGATCAGGCAGCCTGGCTTCCGAGCAGAGCTACAACCTGTTCGAGGTATGGGGCGACACCATAGATGCGCGCCACCTGGCCAGCGCCATCGTCATCGGCGCCGCCATCAGCCTGGGCGCCTATGTCCTCACGCGCTGGGGCCTGAACCTCGTCATCGAGGATACCCATATGGTCCATGCATACTCCATGCTCGGCGGCATCGTCGGCTGCCTGGCTGGCGGGGTGGTCAGCGCCATGCTTTTCAAGCCCAAACGCACCGTGGTCGAAGAAGTCGTCGACGAACAGTTCCGCCAGGCGGTACTGGCCGACCTGCGCAAGCAATACGGGCATATTGGCAGCATAGATGATCTATCCCCGGAAGTTGCCGAGGAACTGCAGGAACTGGGCCTGTATGAAATGTTCGCGCAGGCCAGCGACGCGCAGCACAGCGCCAAGGACAGCCAGGCCGCACCGCAAGCCGGCACCAAGGGAGGCTGAACATGGATCCCCTGTTTGCTGAAATCCTCAATGCGCTGGCCTTCGGCCTGCTGGGCGCCGTGCTGTTTTCCGCCATTGGCCTGGTCTCGGGCACGGATGAAACCACCACCCTGGCGCCCCTGACCATGTTGGTCGTGTTGCTGGGTGCGCCCCCGGCTTCCATCCTCAGCTTTTTCATCGCCGGCGCCGTCGCCAAGCACATGACCCATGCCGTGCCCACGGCATTGCTGGGCATTCCCGGCGACACCTCTGCCGTTGCTCTGATAGGCGACGCCAATCAGCTGCGACGACTGGGCGTGCCGCATATCGCCCTGAGGAAAATGCTGTCCGGTGGCGCGCTCTCGGCGCTGATCGCCGTGCCGGTATCCATCGCGTTCGCCGTGGTACTCGCCCCCTTCGGTGAGGCAATCAAGCAGTTCGCGCCCTGGGTATTCCTGTGCGCTGCGCTGCTGATCGCCTTCTTTTCCGCCGGTCGCTGGGCAGCCATGCTGGCGCTGGTGCCGTTCGTCCTGCTGATCGTGGCGCTGCAGAACCTGACCCTGAAATATGGCGTCAAACTGTCGGTCAGCTATTTTCTCGGCATTGCAGTAGCGCCGCTCATCGCCTCTCTGTTCACCCTGCTGTCGCCGCAGGCGCGGGAAAACATGCGCCGGGACAAGTTCCGCGTATTCTCCCTGGCACCGGACATGAAGGCCTGGGAGGGCTATTTCCCCAATCCGCTAAAGGTCATGAGCCGACGCCAGACCCGTGTCACGGCAGCCTCTGCCGCAGTTTCCAGCGCCACCTTCGTGTTCAGCCCGGTCGCGATGGCCGTCGTCCTGGGCGAAATCATCGGCGGCCGCATCAAGCATGCCTATGAACGCGTCACCACCGTCATCACCGCCCGCAACGGCATTTCCGAATCCACCTACATCGCCGAGGCGCTGATTCCCCTGATCGCATTCGGCCTGCCGCTCAGCCCGGTGGCCGCTGGCCCCGCAGCCCCGCTGTTCAACGCACCACCGCGCTTCTCGGTCGATGCCGGGACCGGAGAAATCCACAACCTCCACAACTTGCTGAGCATCTCCGAGTTCTTCGGCTTTACCTTGATGGCGGTGATCGTTGCCTTGCTGGTGGCCTATCCGTTTGCCATGAACTATGCCCACCGGGCCGCAACCTTCGTCGCCCGCAAGGTCAGCCATGAAGCGGTCATCGCGACCTTCATCGGGCTGGTATTGGTCATCGGCATCTGGGAAGGTGGCCTGCTCGGGCTGCTGGTGATCCTGTCGGTCGGCATGCTTGGCGGCTTCCTGGAACGCATCGTCAGCTTCAATATCGGCGTGCAATTCATGGGCTACTACACCGCCGTGCTATCCGTTCCCGCCATTCTGGCTGCCTTCGCCTGAGCCCTCAGGCATACGGGGCCGTCTGTCGGCCCCTGGCACGAAACCACGCACCAGCACACCTGCACACTGGCGCAGACCAAAAAAGCCAGCGGCTGCACACAGCAGCCGCTGGCTTTCTATCTTCCGGGCGACATGAAAGATCTACCCGGGAGGATCTCAGGGCAATCAGCCCTTGGCGGTTTCCTGATAGCGGCGCACGCTATCCTCGATTTCCTTGCGAGCAGCTTCCGGACCTTCCCAGCCCTGAACCTTGACCCACTTGCCCTTCTCCAGGTCCTTGTAGTGCTCGAAGAAATGCTTGATACGAGCCAGGTCTTCTTCCGGCAGGTCTTCCGGCTTTTCGATGTGGCGATACGGCGGGTACAGCTTGGTGACCGGCACGGCCAGCAGCTTGGCATCGCCACCGCTTTCGTCGTCCATCTTCAGCACGCCGATGGCGCGGCAACGCACTACCGAACCAATCTGCACCGGGAACGGGGTGATCACCAGCACGTCGGCCGGGTCACCATCGTCCGACAGCGTCTGGGGAATGTAGCCGTAGTTGCACGGATAGTGCATGGCAGCCAGCATGAAGCGATCCACGAACACGGCGCCCGAGTCCTTGTCGACTTCGTACTTGACCGGATCGGCATTGGCCGGAATTTCGATGATGACATTGAAGTCTTCCGGCAGGTTCTTGCCGGCGGCGACACGATCTAAGCTCATTGACCAACCTTGTTTATCAGTAGGAATTGAAGAAATCAGGAATTGTTATCTTGCCGGGGCGCGGCGCCGGACTGGCCCGGGCGTACCACGTCATTCCGGCCATCAACGGCGTCAGTAGCGTCCGATGCCTCCGCCCCCTGTGCGTCCACCGGGTGGTAAGGCAAGGGTGCACTGTCGAAATATTCTTCGAAGTCGTCATGTCCGGCCACGGCATCGGCAGGCGGCACATCAGCTGATTCGTCGTAGCTGCGGCCAGCGGCGAATGTATCGGTGCTTTCGTCGGCCGCGACGGCACTGGCCGCCTCGGCAGGCGGCACTACCATGGCGTCTGCCTCCAGCTCGTCATCGGTAGCCACCCGGGGAGTAGCGACGGCATTGGCTTCGAACTCGTCGAGCATAACGGCTACGGGCGCCGCAGCGGCAGCAGCCGGATACCGAGCCAGCGAACCAAAGGAGTCGTCAGCGTCGCGTATCTTGGGGTCTGCCTGGGTATCTGCCGGCGGCAGGAAGGATTTCTGCTGCAGCTCTGGCAGACGGCCCAAGTGAGCCTTGCTTGCCAGGCGCCAGTGACGCAGCGACTCCTCACGCTTGCCCAGGCGGTCGTACAGGCTGCCCAGCAGAACGTGGGTACGGGGATCGTTCTTGAGCTGCACGCTACGCACCAGATAGCGTTCCGCCGGCCCCCACAACTGCCCTTGCAGGCACAAAGCCCCCAGCGCGCGCAGCAGTTCCGGCTGGTCCGCATTGCGTTGCAGCCATTTTTCGGCTTTTTCCAGGCGGCGCGGCACCTGGTCCGCATCACACTGGGCATAGGCCTCGATCAAGCGGGGATCGAAACTGTCGTTGATCGCCGTTTCCAGTATCTTGCCGGCCTCGTCCGCCTGGCCGGCAGCGTCGAAACAGTAGGCCCCCGCCAGCGCCACCTCGGGTACCAGGCGTTCTTCCGACTTCAGATCCTTCCAGACTTTGCGCCAATCGTCGCCCTGGCTACCGCGCAAACGGGCCGCCGCCGCTGCGCCAAGGATAGCGTTGGCTTCGGCCACACCCAGCACGCCACGACGAGACAGGGCCCGAGCCAATGCGAAAGACTGGTCATGGTGGCCCAACGCATGGTGCGCTCGCAGGAACAGGCGCTGTGCATGCAGATGGCGCGAGGCATTTTCCTGCAGCGGCGCCAGGCGTTCAAGCGCTTCCGCCGGCTTGCCCTGGTCGAGCAGCATGTCAGCGCCCACCAGCATCACGGCCTGGGACAACGATTCATCGCCGGTCGCTTGTTCAGCGGCCGAGGCCAGCAGGCTGTCGCGTCGCGAAAACTCCCCGAGCTCATCGGCGGCACGCGCTGCCGACAGGGCCGCCAGTACCTTGCGGCGCTGGGGCTTGGCCTGATCCAGCAGTGCAGTCAGCGATTTCTCGGCCTGGGCGTAACGCCCTTCCAGCAGCGTGATCCAGCCCTGCTCCAGCAGTTCCATGTCACGCTTCTGAACGCGGCGCTGGCGCCAGCCGCGCACGCGTTCGGGAATGGCCAACGCCCAGGACAGCAGGCGCAGCACGATATACAAGAGGACGAATGTCAGCAGCACCACCGCGACTGCCCGCGCCAGCGGCAGCTGAACCCGCCAGTCCGGCAGCAGGATCAGAACATCGCCCTCGTAGCGCCGCAACAGTACCGCGACCGTGACTGCCAGCGCCAGCAGCAGCAGGGACTTGAACCAGGTTGCCATGGAATCAATCCTCCTGCAGGCCAGCAGCGTTACGGGTCTCGGCGCGCAGGCTTTCCAGCGCCGCCAGGCTGGCATCCAGGCTGGGCAGAGGCTGGGCCACGTTGGTCGCCAGCAATTCATCCAGGCTGCGCAGCGCCGCCACCGCATCCGGCGTACGGCCGTCATAGTAATCGGCGACGATACTGCGAACGGCTTCGATCTCGCCCTTCCAGACTTCTGCCTGGCGCATCATCAGCGCCAGTTGCGCCGTCAGCAGACGGGTGCGCACGCCATTGCGCAGGTAGGCGCCCTGCTCGGGCGACAAGCGCAGCGCATCCGGGTTGCCAACACGCTGGATACTGACAAAACCACGCAGTTCTTGACCGATGGCATCCGTCACGTCGCCGGCCCAGTCACTGACCACGGCCTGCCAGCGCGTCCACCAGGCCGCATCTTCCGGCAAGGTTTCGCTGCTGTTGTGGCGAGCGATAGGCGCCTGTTCTTCGTCCAGCTGGACGGGACGGGGAGCGGCTTCGTCAGGCACCATCAGTGGCGCAGTGGCAAGCAGGGCCTGCAGGCGATGCAGGCGTGCGGCAATCGCCGGCACATCCACCACAGGCACGGCACGCAGGCGTTCCAGATCCGTGTCCAGCGCGGCCTTCAGGGCCTGGAAGCGGGGCCGGTCGGTGTCTGCCAGACGAGCGCTGGCAGCTTCCAGCGCTACCAGCGCATTGCTGACACTGCCGGCCAGGCGCAACTGCTGGTCGGCGATTTCCAGCGCGCGCGCCACGTCGTCCAGCAGGTAATGGTCATCCGTGCCATTGCTGAAGCGCTGCCAGGCCTGCTCCAGCGCCAGGTACTGGCTGCGCGCTTCTTGTAGCGCAGCGTCGTTGGCACGCACCTTGGCATCCTGCGCACGAGCCAGGGCCAGCGCTTCCTGCGCCTCG
The DNA here is from genome assembly GCF_004216755.1 of Kerstersia gyiorum. Classification (GTDB taxonomy): domain Bacteria; phylum Pseudomonadota; class Gammaproteobacteria; order Burkholderiales; family Burkholderiaceae_B; genus Kerstersia; species Kerstersia gyiorum. The sequence goes on along the minus strand of NZ_SGWZ01000002.1, from coordinate 55,698 downwards.
CGGCGCGTGCCGGCCAATTCACGTTCCAGATTTTCCAGGCGCGTCGCAACTTCACGGCCGGCGCTATCGAATTCCTGGCTTTGCTGCCAGGCGCCATAACCCAGTGCCAGTACGACCAGCACCAGAATCAGGGCCAACAACCAGCCCAGCGAGAAACCGCCGCGCTTGCCGCGCCCGCTGCCCCCCTTGTCGCCCGTGCGTGCCTTGCCGCCATCCGGCGGAGGTGGTGGCACATCGGCTGACTTCGGCCGAACCGCTTCCGGAGCAGCCGGAGCAGCCGGAGCGGCGGATGATGCCGAGCCCTTGCCGTCCAGCCGCGTACCGGCCTCCACCTTGCCGGTGGCCGACACCACCTTGTCTGCGGCAGACTTGCCCGACTCGGCAGAAGATGACGATACCGGAAATGGCGGGACAGCAGCCGCCTGCGCCTTGGACGGCTCCGCCGCGCTCTTTTCCGGAACAGGGTGCTGCGTCACCGACGCATCATGGTTGATTGATTCTTTAGTCATGGTGCGATTGTAATCCCAGAGCCCGCTGCGGCCGACGCCAGAGCACCGTCGGTTTCCTTGCAGGATTAGTCCAATTCTGCGCGTAGCGCCGTAAATGCTCGCAAAATTGAGGAATCCTGCGGCAAACAGATTTTTACCATTGCACGAGGGACTGCGCCAGTCGCATCACCAGACAGGCGTTCGGCCAAGCGCGGATGCGTCACGACATGCGCGCTGCGCTGCCACCAGGCCAGAATGCCGGCTGCACGAGCCTGCGCACGGATGGCATCCAGTCCTTCGCCACTGGTTGCAAGCCAGAATGCAGTCCGCCGGCCTGCGGCGGCCGCCTGCATGAACGCCTGCTGCGCCGGACTCCAGGTTGCAGGCACGCGGTCGTAGGCCGCATAGGCCGTCACTTGCACGCCACGTTCGCGCAGGCGTTCGGCCAGCCAATCGCGGCCTTGCCCGGCTCGCACCAGCAGCACGCGTTCGGGCTTCAGGCCGCGCGCATCCATTTCCTGAAGCAGATGTTCGGAATCGTGGCTGACGGCATCCGGCGCCGGGGCGATGCGCCAGCAGCGCGGCGCCACCGGGCCGGCCATGTCTTCCTCCCAGGCTGCCACAGTCGCCGGGCCGACGGCCGCCGCCCAGACCCCTTCGGGCCAGCTATCCCTGCCTTGGGCCGCGCACAGGCGCCGGTATGCCCGAACGGCCGCGCCGCTCACGAATAACAGCATGTCGAAATCAGCCGGGTCGGGCACACTCATGCCAGCTGACGGAGCATCCCGGATTTCCAATGCAGGCAGATGCACAACCTCAAAACCAAGGCCGGACAGCGCCTCGCCCAGGGTATCGTTGCGCCCCTGCGGCCGGGTCAGCACAGCCAGGGGTGCCAAAGCCGCCCCCCGGCCTGCCGACAAACGCATCTCAGGCGCCATCGTCCTGGCTGGATTGCGACTCGGCCAGCAATTCGCGTGCGCCGCCCGCGATCAGCTCGTCGGCAGCCCGCTGTCCCAGCGCAACCGGGTCCGTCTCCGGCCCGGATACGTCGGCCCGGCACAACCGCGTACCATCCACGCTGGCGACCAACGCGCGCAGCCGGATATTGGTGCCATCCTGTTCTGCATAGGCACCCAGCGGCACCTGGCAGGAACCGCCAAGCACGGCAGACACGGTGCGCTCGGCCTGTGCCAGACGCCAGCTCTGCTCGCAATTGAGCGGCGCCAGTTGCGCCGCCAGTTCCGCGCGCCCGGCGAGGATTTCTATGCCAAGCGCGCCCTGCCCTACGGCGGGCAAGGAGATGTCCGGGGACAGGACTTCGCGGATGCGCGTCGCCATGCCCAGGCGCCGCAAGCCGACTGCCGCCAGGATAATGGCGTCGTAATCCCCCCGGTCCAGTTTGGAGAGACGGGTATCGAGATTGCCGCGCAGGGGCCTCACCTCGAGATGAGGGTAGGCCGCCAGCAACTGCGCCGCACGGCGCAGGCTGGACGTCCCAACCACGGCGCCTGCTGGCAAATCTTCCAGACGACGGTATTCCGGGGATACAAAAGCATCCTGGGCCGCCGCCCTGGGCAAAATGGCCGTCAGGCTGAATTCGGACGGCATGAGCACCGGCACGTCCTTGAGGGAATGCACTGCCAGATCCGCCCTGCCGTCCAGCAGGGCGTTCTCCAGTTCCTTGACGAACAGGCCCTTGCCACCGATCTTGGAAAGACTGCGATCCAGGATGCGGTCGCCTTGGGTCGTCATTTCCAGCAGCTCAATGCGACAGGCGGGATACTGCAATTGCAGCAAATCCCGCACATGATGCGCCTGCCAGAGAGCCAGCCGGCTTACCCGGGTTGCAATGACCAGCCGATCCGGGGAAGAAACCACCGTCATATCAGAGCAGCGACTTAAGGACGATCGCCGCAACGATACCGATAATGGCCAAAATACCCAGGCCGCCCAGCAGGCTAAGGCCCGAGTCCGTCGATTTGTCTTTTTTGGTAATACCCATTTTCAACTCCCGTTGTTTCCAGACATCTCGCCTGTACGCTCCCGGTTGCCTACGCTTCCGGCTTGCCCATCGGCGCAGCAGGTCCGCAGGGCATTTGAGCATGCCATCCCGGCTGGCGGCTTGATCCATGACAAGCGCGCGCCCGACGGCAGCCCCAATCATACGCTGCCCACCCGCCTCAGCACAAAGCGCCCGCACCGCAACCGACACAGCCACCAATAAAAAAGGAAGGCCGGATTTCTCCAGCCTTCCTTGTCTGCGCCAGCCCAGCCTGCCTTCAAGGCATCACTGCACACTGGCGCGGCATGCCGGCAAACGCCGGCATGCGAACTGTACTGCCGGTTTTTACAGCACCGACTTCAGCAAGTTGCCCATTTCCGACGGGTTGCGGGTCGTGCGGATGCCGCAAGCTTCCATCACTTCCAGCTTGGCGTCGGCCGTATCGGCACCGCCGGAGATCAGCGCGCCGGCGTGGCCCATGCGCTTTCCCGGAGGTGCCGTGACGCCGGCGATGAAGCCGACGACCGGCTTGGTCATGTTGTCCTTGGCCCAGCGCGCGGCTTCGACTTCATCCGGACCGCCGATTTCGCCGATCATGATGACGGCATCGGTATCGGGATCGTCGTTGAACAGCTTCAGGACGTCGATGTGCTTCAGGCCGTTGATGGGGTCGCCACCAATACCGACGGCGCTGGATTGGCCCAGGCCCAGTTCGGTAACTTGCGCCACGGCTTCATAGGTCAGGGTGCCGGAGCGGCTGACCACACCGATGCGGCCCTTGCGGTGGATGTGACCGGGCATGATGCCGATCTTGATTTCATCCGGGGTGATCAGGCCGGGGCAGTTGGGGCCCAGCAGCAGCGTCTTCTTGCCGCCGGCCGCTTCCTTGGCCTTCATCTTGTTGCGCACTTCCAGCATGTCGCGCACGGGGATGCCTTCGGTGATGCAGACCACGAGATCCAGGTCGGCTTCGACCGCTTCCCAGATGGCAGCGGCAGCGCCTGCGGGCGGCACGTAGATCACCGACACTTCCGCGCCGGTTTCAGCCTTGGCGTCCTTGACGGTGGCGAAGATGGGCACGCCTTCGAAATCTTCACCGGCGCGCTTGGGGTTCACGCCAGCAACGAAAGCTTCCTTGCCATTGGCGTATTCGCGGCAGGCACGGGTATGGAACTGACCGGTCTTGCCGGTGATGCCCTGGGTGATGACTTTGGTGTCTTTATTGATCAGGATGGACATTTTCTTGAAATCCTCGGCAATAGGGTTCAGGCAGCAGCAGCGACAACCTTGGTGGCCGCTTCGGCCATGGTGTCAGCGCTGATGATGGGCAGGCCGGATTCAGCCAGCAGCTTCTTGCCAAGTTCTTCGTTGGTGCCCTTCATGCGGACGACCAGCGGCACGCTCAGGTTCACGGCCTTGCAAGCGGTGATGACGCCTTCGGCGATCACGTCGCAGCGCATGATGCCGCCGAAGATGTTGACCAGAATGGCCTTCACATCCTTGTTCTTCAGCATGATCTTGAAGGCTTCGGTCACTTTCTCAGCCGTGGCGCCACCGCCGACGTCCAGGAAGTTGGCCGGCTCGCCGCCGAACAGCTTGATGGTGTCCATGGTTGCCATGGCCAGACCGGCGCCGTTCACCAGGCAGCCGATGTTGCCGTCGAGCTGGATGTAGGCCAGGTCGAACTTGCTGGCTTCGATTTCAGCCGGATCTTCCTCATCCAGGTCGCGGTATTCGACGATTTCAGGATGACGGAACAGTGCGTTGGAATCGAAGTTGAACTTGGCGTCCAGGGCGATGATGTTGCCCTTGCTGTCGCGGTTCAGCGGGTTGATTTCAACCAGCGACGCGTCGGTTTCCATGTAGCACTGATACAGCTTCTTGAACACATCGACGGCTTGCCTGGCGGCTTCGCCTTCCAGGCCGATGGCGGCGGCGATTTTCGCCGCCTGCTCGTCGGTCAGGCCGGCCAGCGGGTCAATGTATTCGGTAACGATCTTCTCGGGCGTGGAGTGGGCCACTTCCTCGATATCCATGCCGCCTTCGCTGGAAGCGATGAAAGCGACTTTCTGCGTTCCGCGGTCGGTCACGACGGAAACGTAGTATTCCTTCTGGATGTCGGCACCGTCCTCGATGTACAGGCGGTTAACCTTCTGGCCTTCCGGACCAGTCTGGTGCGTGACCAGTTGCATGCCCAGAATCTGCGATGCCAGTTGACGGACTTCGTCCAGCGAACGTGCCAGCTTGACGCCGCCGCCCTTACCGCGGCCGCCTGCGTGAATCTGGGCCTTCACCACCCAGACCGGGCCGCCCAGCTTTTCGGCGGCTGCAACAGCCTCGTCAACCGAAAAAGCCGGAATGCCGCGGGGCACGGGCACGCCGAACTTTTTGAGCAGTTCCTTGCCTTGATACTCGTGGATTTTCATGTGATACCTGTCAGGTCGTATGAGAGTCAGTGGATCCTACCCTGCCGTCCGCGTGCGAATACCGGGCGTCAGGGACCATTCTTGCATCATGCCGCGATCCGGCAGAAACAGAAAAGCCGACGGTAACGCCCTGTGCAACTGCGTCATCGCAGGCTCGGCGTCCATCGGCTTTGATGCGCGTCCGGGGCAGCCCGCTTTCCGCTGCCATTGAAAAGCAATACCCCGTTCCTGCCCGTGGCAATGAACAAGGGACTACTGTTCCAAATCTGGCGTGAAGCATACCGCGCACGTTTCAGACGATCCGCATGGTGAAAAACCAACAAAGTATAGCCCACCCCTACAAACTATTCAGACATGCCCGACCGCCCCCCAGGAAAACCCCTATTTTCGTTATCGCGCCCTCCCAGACCAAATGCGTCCGCCCCAACCCCGCGCCAGGAAGGCTGCCGGATTCCGGATCAGCCAAATGCAAAAAAGCCCTCCGCAAGGAGGGCTTTTCTCGCACCCCGAACAAAGCCGGGGCGTGCAACAGACAGGCAGCAATCAGGCCAGTTCGGGCTGGATGCGGACCTTGATGTCGACGATGACGTCGGTGTGCAGAGCGACCTGCACATCGAATTCACCGATGCTCTTGAGCGGGCCGTTGGGCAGACGCACTTGAGCCTTTTCGATGCCAGCAAAACCGGCAGCAACCAGGGCGCCAGCGATGTCGGCGTTGGTCACGGAACCGAACAGGCGGCCATCGACGCCAGCCTTTTGCGAGATCAGCGCTTCCTGACCGTTCAGGCGCTCGCCCAGAGCCTGGGCGGCAGCCAGCTTTTCAGCCTGGATTTTTTCCAGTTCGGCGCGACGGGCTTCGAATTCCTTCAAAGCAGCGTCGGTAGCGCGACGGGCGATCTTCTGGGGGATCAGGTAGTTGCGCGCATAGCCGTTGCGGACACGCACGACGTCACCCAGGTTGCCCAGGTTCGCGACTTTTTCGAGCAGAATAACTTGCATGACAGTAAGCCCCCGGGATTAGTTGTGGTTGTCGGTGTACGGCAACAGGGCCAGGAAGCGAGCACGCTTGATGGCGGTGTCCAGCTGGCGCTGATAGTGCGCCTTGGTGCCGGTCAGGCGGGCCGGGATGATCTTGCCGTTTTCCTGGATGAAGTCACGCAGCGTGTCCAGATCCTTGTAGTCGATCTGATCGACACCAGCCACCGTGAAGCGGCAGAACTTGCGGCGCTTGAACAGAGGATTCTGTTGCGTGAACTTGCGCTTTTCCTTGCGTTTACCAAAGTGAGCCATAGTAAGTCTCTTTCTATTTCGTTGCCGGCCTGAACCGGCGGATATCGTATATGCGTTTAATCTGTCAGGCGGTCATTACCGTGTCCGTCGCCAGCAGCCTTTGCACCCGCTGCAGATGCAGCACGATACGAGGGGAACCCTTGCGTGCCGGAAGGAGGAAACCTTCGACTCGCACTGCACATCCCAACGGGGTATCGGCAAGTACGGATGCCAGATCCCCCATGGCGACAGCAGCAATTTCCAGTTCTACCCTGCGCATCCTGCCGGCTTCCATCTGTTCCGATTGATGCGCAAGCGTCATATCGAGGATGGGAAGCCCTGCGGGGCTGTAGCGCAGCGGCCCGGAAGCAATAACGTTTGCATCCAGCCGCACCTGGTTGGCCATATCAGCCATGCCGGTAGCGATAACGACTGTATCCTGACGGATTTACTCGGCCTCGGCTTCGCTAGCGGTGCTGGCGGCTTCGGCGCTGGCCTTGCGAGCCTCTTCACGCTCGACGCTCTTCATCATGACGGACGCACCAGCGGGGGCAGCGTTGGTCTTGACGACGAGGTGACGCAGGATGGCGTCGTTGTAGCGGAACGCATGTTCGAGTTCGTCCAGGGCTTCCTGGCCGCACTCGATGTTCAGGCAAACATAGTGAGCCTTGACGAGCTTCTGGATCGGGTAAGCCAGTTGGCGGCGGCCCCAATCTTCGTGACGATGCACCTTGCCGCCCTGGGCCGTGACGATCGCCTGATAGCGCTCGGCCATTGCAGGCACTTGCTCGCTTTGGTCCGGATGGACGATAAATACGATTTCGTAGTGACGCATTAGAGTGATACTCCCGTGGATGACCACCGACTGGAAAATTCCAATCGGCGGAACAGCCCGCCACCTGGCAGAGCGCCGCTGGCCGCCTTGAATCAGGGATTCCGCGCACCATAGGACACCGATGCCAAGGCAATCGGGCAAGAAAGCCTTCGATTATCGTACTTGCTGCTGGAAAAAGCAATAAAAAAGCCGCATCGTCCTGATGCGGCTCTGATCGTGACGCCCTCCGGCAACAGCACCCGGAGGGCTAGACACGTATCGGAATCAGCCCTTGCCGTGGCCTTCCACCACAGCGTAGGCCGAATGGTTGTGGATGGACTCGAAGTTCTCCACGGTTACGCGGTAGCCGGCGATGCCCGCATGCGCATTCAGCGTAGCGGCGACATCACGCACGATGTCTTCGACGAACTTGGGGTTCTCGTAGGCATGTTCGGTGACGTACTTTTCGTCGGGACGCTTGAGCAGGCCCCACAATTCGCAAGAACCCTGCTTTTCGATCTGGCTGATGAAATCGTCCAGGTTGAAAGCGGCCCCGTCCGTCACGATGGTACGCACCGTGACGTGCGAGCGCTGGTTGTGCGCGCCATACTTGGAGATGCTCTTGGAGCACGGGCACAGGCTGGTCACGGGCACCGTCACCGTCAGTTCGAACTCGACCGCATCGCCATTGGCGCGCGCCGTCCAGACCACGGCGTAATCAAGCAGGCTGCGCACGCCGGACACCGGGGCGGTCTTGTTGATGAAATACGGGAAGGACGCGGTGATATCACCGGATTGCGCATGCAGCAGCGGCAGCATTTCGCCAGCCATGGCGCTGAACAGCGCAGGCGTCAGCGGCGTTGCACGGTATTTTTCCAGCAGCGCAACGAAACGCGACATGTGCGTGCCCTTCTCTTCCGCCGGCAGTGCGACGGTCAACGTCCACTCCGCGACGGTAGGATGAGCGGCGCCGCTGCCGTCGGCCACGACCATGGGATGGCGCACACCGCTGATTCCGACCCGCTGGATGGGAATCTGGCGCACGTCCGCGAAGCTCTGTACGTCGGGAATGACGACGGCGGATTCAACGATGGAAGTCATGAGCAATAACCTGTGCTGTGCCGCCGTCAATGACGGCACGGTAAAAGAATCAAAGTACCAATATTACCGATAGCGTAGCATGCGCGCCCCAAAGACCCTTTTACCCATGGATGAATAAGGATATGGGCAAAGGCCATGAGCGCTGCCGCGAGCCGCCTTATGCCGCTCGCCCGCTTTCCAGCAGACCGGCGAAACGCTTGCGGATGGAAGTTTCCACGCCGGCGCCATCCAGTCCCTGTTGCGCCAGCAATGCAGCCTGGTCGCCGTGGTCGATGAAACGATCCGGCAAGCCCAGTTGCAGCACGGGCACATCCAGACCTGCCTCGTGCAGGGCTTCGCTGACGGCACTGCCCGCGCCACCCATGATGCAGCCTTCTTCCAGGGTGACCAGCGCCTCGTGGTCCTGCGCCAGCTGGCGCACGAGATCCAGGTCCAGGGGTTTGACGAAACGCATGTCCGCGACCGTCAGCCCCAGTTGTTCGGCCGCCTGCAGTGCAGCAGGCAGCAAGGTGCCGAAATTCAGGACTGCGATGCGACTGCCTTCACGAACCAGGCGGCCCTTGCCCAGCGGCACCTCGTCCAGCCCTGCCGTCATTTCCGCGCCAACGCCCGAGCCGCGCGGGTAACGTACCGAGGCCGGGCCTGCATGGCGATAACAGGTAGTCAGCAGCAGGCGGGTTTCATTTTCATCGGAAGGCGTCGCCACGACCATGTTCGGAATGCAACGCAGATAGGCGATGTCGTAATTGCCGGCGTGCGTGGCGCCATCGGCGCCAACCAGGCCGGCGCGATCCAGCGCGAAAGTCACGTCCAGGTTCTGCAGCGCGACGTCATGAATCAACTGATCGTAGCCGCGCTGCAGGAACGTGGAATAAATCGCCACGACGGGCTTGAGCCCTTCGCAGGCAATGCCAGCGGCAAAGGTCACCGCATGCTGCTCGGCAATGCCCACGTCGAAATAACGGCGCGGGAAGCGTTGTTCGAACGCCACCATGCCGCTGCCCTCGCGCATCGCAGGCGTGATGCCCTGCAGGCGCTCGTCGGCCTGCGCCATGTCGCACAGCCATTGACCGAACACCTGGGTGAAGGTCTGGCGCGACGGCGCGCTGCTTTTCTGGATGCCAACGGCAGGATCGAATTTGCCCGGCCCGTGGTACAGCACCGGATCGGCTTCCGCCAGCTTGTAGCCCTGCCCTTTCTTGGTTACGACGTGCAGAAACTGCAAGCCCTTGAGCGAACGCAGGTTCTGCAAGGTGGGCACCAGGGCATCCATGTCATGGCCGTCGATCGGCCCGACATAATTGAATCCCAGTTCCTCGAACAACGTCGCCGGCGTCACCAGCCCCTTGGCATGGCCCTCGAAGCGCCGCGCCATCTCCAGCATGGGCGGTACGTGCTGCAGCACGGCCTTGCCCACGTTGCGCGCGGTGGCATAGAAGCGCCCCGACATCAGGCGCGCCAGATAACGGTTGAGCGCCCCGACCGGCGGCGAAATCGACATGTCGTTGTCGTTGAGCACCACCAGCAGATTGATATCCGGCGTCACGCCGGCATTATTCATCGCCTCGAAGGCCATGCCCGCGCTCATCGCGCCGTCACCGATGACGGCGATATGCTGGCGCATGATGCCTGCGTTGCGCGATGCCACCGCCATGCCCAACGCGGCGGAAATGGACGTGGACGAGTGTGCCGTGCCGAAGGCGTCGTACTCGGACTCGCTGCGGCGCGGAAAGCCGGAAATGCCGCCCTGCTGGCGCAGGCGGGGCATGCCCGTGCGCCTGCCCGTCAGGATTTTGTGGGCATAGGACTGATGGCCCACATCCCAGATCAGGCGGTCATGCGGCAGATCGAACACATGATGCAACGCGATGGTGAGTTCCACCGTGCCCAGGTTGGATGACAAGTGCCCGCCTGTGCGCGACACGCTGTCCAGCAGGAAACCGCGCAACTCTTCCGCCAGACGCTTAAGCTCGCGTCGTTCCAGACGCTTCACGTCGGCAGGAGATTCAATGCGGTCGAGTAGATCAGTAGTATTCATTGCATTCATTCCGCGATGCACGGTTCAGTGCGCCGGATCAATATTCCCGCGCGACGATGAAATCCGCCATCGCAGCCAGATAAGCACCAGCCTCGCCCAGGGGTCGCAACGCCTGATGCGCGTCGTCGCGCAACTGCGCGGCCAGTTCGCGAGCCGCATCGACCCCCATTAGCGATACATAGGTCGGCTTGTTGTCCTGCGCGTCTTTCCCAGCTGTCTTGCCCAGGCTGGCACTGTCCGCCGTGACATCGAGGATATCATCCACGACCTGGAACGCCAGGCCGATCGCCGCCGCATATTTTTCCAGCGCCTGGCGCTGCGGCGAACTGGCCCCCGCCACAACACCGCCAAGGGTCACGCTAGCCGCCAACAGCGCGCCGGTCTTCATGGTGTGCATGCCGCGCAACTGGTCCAGGCTGAGGCCATGGCCCGTGCTATCGAGGTCGATGAACTGCCCTCCCGCCATGCCCAGGCTGCCGGATGCGCGCGCCAACACCTGCACGGACTGCACGATCAGGGCCGGCGCAATGGGCATGCCTGCCAGGGTCTCGAAAGCCAGGGGTTGCAGCGCATCGCCCGCCAGCAGGGCGGCAGCCTCGCCATAGGCTACGTGCGTCGTCGGCTTGCCACGACGCAGGGTGTCATTATCCATGCAAGGCAGGTCGTCATGCACCAGCGAATAGCCATGGATCATTTCCACTGCGGCCGCGGCACTTTCCAGCGCCGTGACAATGGCCACCGGCTTGCCCGCCGGCTGGCAGGCATGGCCCGCAGCCAGCACCAGCAGCGCACGCACGCGCTTGCCCCCTCCAAGCACCGCATAGCGCATGGCGCCGTGCAAATGGGCCGGGGCTTCATCATCCTGGGGCAGCAACGCCCCCAGGCGCCGCTCCACCTGTTCCGCACAGGTCCGCATCCAGGCGGGAAAATCCATGGCAGTGCGCGCCTTCATCGCTGATCCTCTCCCAGGGTCGAAGCATCCAGGGGCCGCAGCAACTCGCCTTCCAGCACCTGAATCTGCTGCTCGGCCGCAGCCAGGCGCTGCTGGCAGATGCGCGACAACGCCACGCCACGCTGATACGAAGCCAGGGACTGCTCCAGCGGCAGCGACGCATTTTCCATGGCAGACACCAGGGCTTCGAGCTCTGCCAGCGCGGATTCAAAATCCTGCGGCAGGCCAGTGGCTTCCTGCGCAGCGCTGGCGGCGGCATCGGCCGAATCGGGGCCAAGTTTTCTAGTCATAGGGGGAACAACCATTGCACAATAGGTCCAAGGGCGCATTGTACGGGAACTGACCCCCATCAGGCATTTCCCCAGAGGCTCGGGGCGGGCTACAATCAATCCTTCGACTGGATTACAGACGCGCGCGCAGTGCGCGGACGCGTCCATTGCCTGCCGGCACGCCACGATGATGCTATCGCAGGAGCGCCGGTTTTTTCTTCGTCGCGCCGCCCACAGGCCCGGCGCTCTTGTCCGCGCGGAGGGAACCATGGCTGCCAGCCAACACACCCGCCTGCCCATGCGCTCCTGCCGCATGATATGGCCGGAACTCCCGGACGCCGACGCAGCGCCGTCGCCAGGGCGACAGGAATCCGCAATATGAGCCAAACCCTACTTCTGGCCGCCGAACGCAGCCAGCTGTCCGTCAGCGCCTACTTCGACGAGGCCCGCTTCGCTCGCGAGCAGGCCGCCATCTTCAAGAACTCCGCCATCTACGTGGGCCACGAAAAGCTCGTCCCCGAACCCGGCGACTGGCGCGCACTGGCGCAGGAACGCGGTGGCCGCATCCTGCTGCGCGACCGGGGCGGTGCCGTGTCATTGCTGTCGAACGTCTGCCGCCACCGCCAGGCCCTCATCCTGGGCGGCTCGGCGGGCAACGTCACCACCGGAGAACCACGCGAGGGCAATCTCAAGCAGACCGGCGGCAATCTGGTATGCCCGCTGCACCGCTGGACCTACGACGACCAGGGCACGCTCATCGGCGCGCCGCAGTTCGAAACCACACCCTGTATGAACCTGCAGCGCTTTCCGCTGAAGCCATGCAACGGCCTGCTGTTCGAAGGGCCGCGCAATCCGGCGGACGATCTCGGCGCCCTGTTCCAGCGCCCTGAATTCGATTTCTCGGATTATGTCCTGGATCACGTGGAAGTCCATGAGTGCAACTACAACTGGAAAACCTTCATCGAGGTCTATCTGGAGGATTACCACGTTGGCCCCTTCCACCCGGGCCTGGGACACTTCGTCACCTGCGACGACCTGAACTGGGAATTCTCCGACTGGTTCAGCCTTCAGCGCGTCGGCGTACACCAGGCGCTGGCGCAGCCCGGTTCCGATGTGTACCGCCAGTGGCATGACAACCTGATGCAGTTCCGCGAGGGCCAGGCCCCGGATTTCGGCGCCATCTGGGTCACTTACTTCCCGACCCACATGATCGAGATCTACCCGCACGTGCTGGTGCTGTCCACGCTCTACCCGGTTTCACCGCAGCGCACGGTCAACATCGTCGAGTTCTACTACCCGGAAGAAATCGCAGCGTTCGAACGCGAATTTGTCGAAGCCCAGCAGGCCGCCTACATGGAAACCGCCATTGAGGACGATGAAATCGCCGAACGTATGGATGCCGGTCGCCGCGCCCTGATGGAACGCGGTGTCAGCGAGGCGGGCCCCTATCAGTCACCGATGGAAGATGGCATGAAACACTTCCACGAATGGTATCGCCGCATCATGGGCGAACCGGCGCCCGAATAAACGGCGCACGGCTTGCAAGCCCAACAGCCCCGCCGGCTCAGCCTGGCGGGGCTTTTTTCGCAATGACGCCAGCGCTGCAAGCATCCGTCCTGCGCCAAGGTGCGCCGGGATCGGACCGCCCCCCGCACGCGTGGGCAACGCCATGCCGCACACGGCGACGCCGCCCCTATGCGTCGTCTCCGATAAAGGCTGGCACGCCGCTGGCATGTGTTTACGAGGACAGTTTCATCAGCACCAGGCCGCCCACGATCAGCCCTGCCGCCAGAATGCGCATCGGGCTGGCCACTTCGCCCAGCATGAGAATGCCGACGACAAAGGCGCCGACAGCGCCGATGCCTGTCCAGATGGTATAGGCCGTGCCCAGGGGAAGGGATTTCATCGCCACCGCCAGCAGACCGAAGCTGGCAATCATGGCAACAAGGGTGATGAATGAGTAATTGAGGCGGGTGAAGCCGTCCGACAGCTTCATCGTATAGGCCCAGATGACCTCGAGCAGACCCGCGACGACCAGATAAATCCAAGCCATATGGCTCTCCTGTATCAAAAGAGCCGGGTCGTCCCGGACGGCAGGGAAGCCCGCAGGCCGAGGTCGTCCTCAGCTTCTGATTATATCCGTGTTAACGCCCTGAGCGCAGAGGAACAAACCACTCCGCTGGCATCGTGCGCGCCGGCCCTGTGCAACCGCGCCATGCAGATGCGTTGCCTTGCCCGCGGTCGCTGCCGCGCTTTCCAATGGCTAGGCCGTATGCATCGCGGCAACGACGGCAGCCTCGCTGACAGGCGCAGTTGCTGGACTAAGGTGGAAGGTCGAGGCGCCTGTCCGCCAGAAATCCCGCTTTGCCTCCGAGCCAAAATTGATTTCCCAAAAGAAATTAAATATGTAGAATAAAGGCATATTTAACCGAATAAGATTGCCTTCAAGAAATCTATAAGCGCCATGCCCACCCTAACTCAATCCACCGAAGAACCCGGAGCATTGGAGAATGCGCTCTCACACCTCCAATGCATCCTTGTCGCGCGGCGCACCCGCTATACCCCGGAGGCGGTGAGCTGGGCCCAGTACGACATTCTTGAACTCCTGCGCTTGCAAGGCCCCATGACGCCGTCCCTGCTGGGTGAAAGACTGGGTGCAGCGCGCACGGGCATCTCCAAGTCGCTGCGCGTGCTCAAGGACCTCAACCTGGTGGAGCAGATACAGGGCGATGGCGATCGCCGCGCACAGGTCACCACGCTGACGCGCCAAGGGCGGGATTTCCTTGTGCGCGCGGCCACAGGCAGGCGTGATGCGGCACAGTGCGTCATGGCCACGCTGACGCCCGGCGAACAGGCCATGTTCACCGAACTCTGCGAGAAGGTCAGCGCGGCATTGGGCGCGCATGACGCCGAATAAGAGAGATGCTCATGCCCCCCTCACATTCCCCGTACCGCGACATGGAGATCATCGGGGCGCGTAACAACAATCTGCGCAACGTCACCTTGAGGATTCCCAAGCATTGCATCACGGTGTTCACCGGCGTGTCGGGTTCAGGCAAGTCCTCATTGGTATTCGACACGATCGCCGCCGAATCCCAGCGCCAGCTCAATGAAAGCCACAGTGCCTTTGTCCGGCACCGGCTGCCGCATTACGGCCAGCCGCAGGCCGACGCCTTGCGCAATCTGCCAGCATCCATCGTTGTCGATCAAAAGCCCCTGGGCGGCAATGTCCGTTCAACGGTTGGAACGGCGACCGACATCCAGCCTTTGCTGCGATTGCTGTTCTCCCGTATCGGCGCGCCATTCGTAGGTTATTCCAATGTGTTCTCCTTCAATCACCCGCAAGGCATGTGCCCCAAATGCCAAGGGCTGGGCGTGGTGGACGAGCTGGACCTTGATCTCCTGTTTGACCGCAGCAAATCCCTGAACCAAGGAGCGATCCTGTTCCCCACATTTGCTCGCGACACGTTCCGCTGGAAGCGCTACGCCTGCTCCGGCCTGTTCGATTGCGACAAGCCCTTGGCCGACTACAGCCCGGACGAATGGCAGACCTTGTTATATGCAGACGATCTGACCGTGACCAACCCCCTGCCCGGATGGCCGGCATCGGCGCGATTTCAAGGTGTCGTGCCGCGCTTTCGGCGCGCCTATCTGGATCATGAACCCAGTCGCCTGACCCAGGCCGAACGCGACGGGCTCGCCCGCGTCATCACGCGCCAGCGGTGCCCGGATTGTGGCGGCGCACGCCTCAACCCAGGCATCCTGTCCTGCAAGATCAACGGGCTCTCCATCGCCGATTCTGCCAGCCTGGAGATTTCCGAGCTCCTGGAATTTATTTGGGCAATCCGCGCCGAACCCGTCGCAACAGTGCTGGCCGCCATCATCGAAAGGCTGGAGCAGATGCGTGCCATCGGCTTGGATTACCTTAGCCTGGGCCGCGAGACCGCCAGCCTGTCGGGCGGCGAATCCCAGCGCGTGAAGATGGTCCGCCATCTGGGCAGCAGCCTGGCCGACATTGCCTATATCTTCGACGAGCCCAGCGTGGGGCTGCATCCGCGCGACGTCCACCAGCTCAACACCTTGCTGCGTGAACTGCGCGACAAGGGCAACACCGTGCTGGTGGTGGAGCACGACCCGGACGTCATAGGCATTGCCGATCATGTCGTGGACATGGGGCCGGGCGCCGGGACGGACGGCGGTCATGTGGTGTACCAGGGCGATGTGGCCGGCCTGCAGCAGGCCGACAGCTTGACGGGACGCTGCCTGCGGCGAGCAGTGCCCATACGGCGCGAGCCACGCCCCGCGATAGGGCAGATCACCTTGCAAGGCCTTTCGCTGCACAACCTGCACAATATCAGCGTCAGCATACCGACAGGCGTACTGACCGTCGTGACGGGCGTCGCCGGTTCCGGTAAAAGCACACTGGTCAACCGCCTGCTGCCCCGCCACTGCCCGCACGCCATCCTGATCGACCAGAAAGGTCTGGGAGGAACACGGCGTTCGTCCGTCGCAAGCTATATCGGCGTACTGGACGAGATTCGCGCGGGCTTTGCAAAGGCCAGCAACGAGCCGGCCAGTCTGTTCAGCAGCAACGCCCAGGGGGCTTGCCCAGCCTGCAAGGGACTGGGAGCCATCCAAACCGATCTGGCCTTCATGGACAGCGTGGAGACGCCCTGCGATGCCTGCGGCGCCACGGGATTCAACAAGACGGCGCGAGGGATCACCTGGATGGGCTGCAATATTGCCCAGGCGCTGGCCCTCTCGGTGGAACAAGCGCAGCGCCACTTCCTGCCCTGCCCGGCCATCGCCAGGCCATTGGATAGGCTCGCCAAGGTGGGATTGGGCTATCTATCGCTAGGACAGCGCTTGAGCACATTGTCCGGCGGCGAGCGCCAGCGCTTGAAATTGGCATCCAGATTGGCCGAGGAAGGCCAGTTGTATGTTTTCGATGAACCGACATCTGGCTTGCATATGTCCGATGTCGACCGGCTGCTTGCCATTTTCGATAGCCTCACACAGCGAGGCGCGACCGTCATCGTGGTCGAGCACAACCTGGATGTCATGGCCCATGCCGACTGGCTGATCGAGATGGGGCCTGGCGCAGGAAAACGAGGCGGAAGAATTATTTTCACAGGCCCGCCCTCTGCCATGATGAACGCACCGGAATCAGTCACAGGGCCATTCCTTCGGCGCCATCTATCCGGGCGTATGTAAGGCTGGACATGGCGTTCAGGCAACTCTGCTATGCCGGATTCACACCGTCCGGCATGGGCGATGGCTTGTTTGCCATACCTGCATGGCGAGATCCGCAGGTTGTCCCGGTTCCGGCCCCGCATCCCCTACTGCCCCATACGCGCATACCGCCAAAGAAAAACGCGCAGCTGGCTGGCTGCGCGTTTTCATTCATGCTACCGCCCGCTTGCCAAGCCAGGCTGGCAACAGGATACGGTGCTTACTTCTTGGCTTCCGACTTGCCGTCGTAGCGGCGGGCCCATTCGGCCAGGATGCGCTCGCGGTTTTCAGCGGCCCAGGTGAAGTCGTTGTCGATCAGGCGCTCCTGGAAGTCAGCGGGCAGGCCCGGCAGTTCTGCCTTGACATCAGGGATAGCCAGCACGGCAAAGCCCTTCTTGTAAAGCTCGTTGGCTTCGCGCGAGGCCGAGAAGTCGGCCAGCTTCTTGGCGGCGTCCAGGTTCTTCGTGCCCTTGACGATGGCCATGGCTTCGATTTCCCAGCCCAGGCCTTCTTCCGGCAGCACGACTTCAACCGGTGCGCCGTCATCCTTCAGCTTGAGAGCGCGGTATTCAAAGGACACGCCGATCGGGTATTCGCCGGCAGCCGCCAGGTTGCAAGGCTTGGAACCCGAGTGAGTGTAGGTGCCGATATTCTTGTGCAGGGCGTCCATGAACTCCCAGCCTTGCTTCTCACCGAAGATCTGCAGCCAGGCGCTGACATCCAGGTAGCCGGTGCCCGAGGAATTCGGGTTGGGCATCACGACCTTGCCTTCATAGACCGGCTTGGTCAAATCCTTCCAGGTCTTGGGAACCGGCAGGTTGTGTTTGGCGGCCTCGACCGTGTTGAAACACAGTGCGGCGGCAAAGCCGTCCATGCCGACCCAGGCGGGCGGGTTGGCGCCGTCGCGCATCTTGGGAGCAATCTGCTCCAGGCCCTGGGGAGCATACGGTTCCAGCATGCCCTGCCCGGCCAGGACGCCCAGCGAGGAACCTGCCAGGCCCCAGATGGCATCGGCCTGGGGACGATCCTTCTCGGCCAGCAGCTTTGCCGTGATGATGCCGGTGGAATCACGCACCCACTGGATGCGGATGTCGGGGTTGGCCTCTTCGAACGCGGCCTGGTAGGCACGCAATTGGTCAGCCTCCAGCGCCGTGTAGACCGTCAGGGTCACGGGTGCGGCCTGGGCACCGAAAGCGGCAGCGGCCAGCGCCAGCGCGGCGGAAATGCGGAACTTGGACATGAGGATCTCCGGATACGACTTGCTTGCAGTTGTGCCGTGGCGGCCTGATGCCGGCAGCGGCTGGAAAAACGTGGCGGCCTGATGCCGGCAGCGGCTGGAAAAAGGAAGACGGGTAAAACATGGCCATCAATCGCCAGCTGGACGGCGCCAGGCCTGGGTGCGGGCCATCACGGCGCGGCTGGCGCCGTACAGCAGCAGCGATACGACGGCGCAGGTAATCATGATCAGGGTGCACATGGCGGCCGCAGCGCCAGGGAAACCGGCGTCATCCATGTTGAGAACGGCCACGGATGCCAGCACGGTATCGGGGCGGTAGAGGAACACCACGGCAGATACCGTCGTCATCGCAGAAACAAACAGATAGCGGGCCACGTCCAGCGCGGTCGGCAGGCTCATCGGGAACACGACCTTGAGCCCGGTACGCAGCCGGGCTACGCCCAGCGAGGCAGACACCGACTCGAACTCGCGGTCCAACTGCCCCAGCGCGGAAGTCGCAGCCAGGTGGGCGCTGGTATAGAAGTGCGCCACGGTGCACAGCACCAGCAGGCCCATCGTGCCGTACCAGCCATTGAGCGGATTGCCCGGATGGTTGAAGAAGAAGATGTATCCCAGGCCCAGCACCAGGCCGGGCACCGCCATCGGGATCAGCGCCGCGGCATGCAACAGCGCCACGCCGGAGCGCGCCAGCCGGCCCAGGGGCGCCAGGCGCTCTGTCAGCCATGCGCCCAGGAATACCGTGATGGTTCCCGCCAGCGCCGTCCAGAAGCCCAGTTGCACGCTGTTGCGCCAGGCCAGCCAGCCGCCGCCGTCCATATTCGCAAAGTCATAGGAACGCAGCGACAGCGACAGGTTGTATGGCCACATGCGGATGAAGGAAGCCCAGACCGCAGTACCGGCAATCAGCAGCAGGCCCAGGCAGATCACGACGGCCAGCATCAGGAATGCGTTGTCGCGCACCCGGGACGGCTGCGGCTGGTAGGGCTGGATGCGGCCATCCAGGAAGGAATGCTGGCGCCGGCGCAACCAGGTATCCACCGTGAACGTCAGGATGGCGGGAATCAGCAGCAGCATGGCGAATGCCGCGCCGCGCGGAAAATTCTGCTGCCCGACCACCGCCTTGTAGACCTCCACGGCCAGCACGTTGTAATCGCCGCCGACGACCTTGGGCACGCCGAAATCAGTGATGACCAGCGTGAAGGACAGGCAGCAGGCAGCGAAGATGGCATGGCGCGTTCCGGGCAGAGTCACGGTCATGAACGTGCGCCACGGCCCCGCCCCCATGGCACGCGCGGCGTCATGCAAACGGCCGTCCGACAGCGCCAGGCTGCTGGTCAGCACCATCAGGAGGTGGGGAAAGATATAGAAGGCCTCGCCAATGACGATGCCCCAGAAGCCATAGACCGTTCCTGCGCCCAGCCAGTCACGCAGCAGACCCTGATTGCCAGCCAGGTAGATCAGTGCAATACCGGGCAGCAGCGACGGCGCCAGCAAGGGAATGAGAGCGAGCGAACGCCACAGGCGCTTGGCCGGCATGCGCGTCTGCGCCAGGCCATAGGCAAAGGCATAGGCAGCCGGCACCGCCAGCAGGGTCGTGGTCAGCGCCACGGCCATGCTGCGCCAGAGCATCGAGCCAAAGCCGGGAATATCGAGCGCCTGTTGCAGCGGCGCCAGGCCGGCCCACTGGCCGTTGGTATCCTGCACGGCTCGCAGCAGCACAGCGCCGACCGGCAGCACGAGCGCAATCAGCATGAAGGCCAGCAAGGCCAGTTGCAGGCTGCTCAGGCCCAGCATTTCCAGGCGTGGCGACGAAGGCAGGCGGGCAAATGGAATGGGGGAAGGCGCCGCAGCAGGGGCGGCATCCGGGCGCTGCGCCACGTCCTGTTGCGGACCGGCTTGAATGATGGAAGATCCCACGCTCATGTCCTATGACTCGTAGGCGCGCAAGGCGGAAGGAGCAATACTCAGCCAGCAACGGCGCGCCGCCGTGCGGGCCAGCAACGCATCGCCCTGCTCGGCATTGACGAAGGCATGCAGATCGACGCCAGGCACGCCTTCCAGCGCCAGCCTCAAGCGGTACTGGCGCCCCAGGAAAATGCCGTCCTGGATCTCGGCGGCGAACACGTTGTCGCCGGACGGCAGCGTGCCGCCCGGCAGGATGCGGACCGCTTCGGGACGCGCGAACAGGCGCCCGCGCGGCAATTCCAGATCATTCGCGGTTTGCGCGGTCCAGCGGCCGATGGACACGCGCCCGTCGGTCAGCCGTTCGTACGGCAACCAGTTGGCTTCGCCGATGAAGCCCGCAATAAAGCTGGAGGCCGGGTGCCGGTACAGTTCACGCGGCGTGCCGACCTGTTCCAGGTTACCCCGGTTCATGACGGCAATGCGGTCGGCCATGGACATCGCTTCTTCCTGGTCGTGCGTCACCATGATGGTCGTCACCGACAGGCGGCGCTGCAGGCTGCGCAGTTCGCTGCGCAGGTGTTCGCGCACCTTGGCATCCAGCGCAGACATAGGCTCGTCGAGCAACAGCAGCATGGGCGCCGGTGCCAGGGCGCGCGCCAGGGCAACGCGCTGTTGCTGGCCGCCGGACAACTGGCCGGGATACTTGCGGCCCGAACCGGGCAGACCGACCAGATCCAGCATTTCCTCGACACGGCGCGCCACGGCATCCCGATCGCCATGGCGCGAGCTGAGCCCATAGGCCACGTTGGCGGCCACGGTCAGGTTGGGGAACAGCGCATAGGACTGGAACACAATGCCGTAGTTGCGTTCCTGGGGCGCGGCGCGGGAAATATCCCTACCTGCCAGCTTGAGACTGCCCTGGTCCTGGCGCGCCAGACCGGCGATCACCCGCAGCAACGTCGTTTTGCCGCAACCGGATGGTCCCAGCAGGCAAAGCATTTCACCTGCCGTGACATCCAGGGACACATCGTTGAGCACCCGCGTGGGTCCATAGGACAGACTGATGTCCCGCAGCGAAAGAAAGCTCGGCGGCGGTTCGTTCTGGGAATGTTTCGGCGTATTCATGAGGGTGCAGTATGGGCAGCCCAGGTGTAAAGAATGTGACACCAAATAGAAATACGCTGATAAGCCCATCGCATTTTTTCTTGCCGGACTGGCCCGATGGCGCTAGCCGGGCCGGAATCAGCGGCGCCAGCGCTACACTGTCGGCCAAACTGGCTGCATTTCCGCAGCCCTGGCACCGCCTTAGGGCCTGTAGACATGCTCATTACGGAACTCAAGTCTTTTTATGCCGTCGCCCGCGCCGGCAATGTCACGCGCGCCGCGCAACAGCTTGGCGTCAGCCAGCCGACGGTCACCGGCCAGTTGAAGTCGCTGGAAGCACGCTACGGACTGGAATTGTTCCACCGCCGCGGCCGGGCGCTGCAACTCAGCGAAGACGGCAGGCGGCTGCTGCCCATGGCCGAGCAACTGGTGCAAAAGGAACTGGAAATCGCCTTCCACCTGCGTGACGCCAGTGCGCTCAGCCACGGTTCTCTGCGGCTCGGACTGACCGGCCCCTACTACCTGATGCCCGTCATTGCGCGCTACCGCTCCCAGTTTCCCGGCATCTCGCTCAGCCTGAGCGTCGCCAACTCGCAATCGGTGCTGCAGGCGCTGCGCGACTACCAGTTGGAACTGGCCAGTTCCTCCGTGCGCGCCGAAGGCCCGGAGCTGCATCGCGTCACCCTGGCGCGCGACGACCTGCGCCTGGCCGTGCGGCGCGACCACCGCCTGGCGCGGCGCGGCAACGTACATCTGGCCGATATCGCGCCGGAAACGCTGCTGCAGCGCGAACCGGGCTCCATGACACGCAAGGTATCCGAGCGCCTGCTGGAACGCGCTGGCGTGCAGCCGGCGGAGATCCTGGAAATTGCCAATCGCGAAGCCATCATCCAGGCAGTCGTGCACGGCCTGGGCTGCTGCCTGATCCCGGCGCACGAAGCGCCGCCCCATCCGGATCTGGTCTGTCTGGATATCGCCGATGCCGATATCCAGACCGAGGAATACCTGTACTGCCTCAAGGAACGCATGCAGGTGCAGAGCATCGCGCGCTTCCTGGAACTGGTCACGCCGCTGCCCGATCACTGAGCCTGACTGGCCAGCTATCGCCAGTCGTGGCGCTCAGGCTGCGGCGCTGCCGGTTCAGACAGCTGGAAATGTTGCATTTCCACGACAGTCATATGATACGGCCAGTTGCCCGGCAATGGCCTGGCAAGCGCCCTCTCCCCTCTGCCTGGCCTGCACCAGGAGGCCATAGCCACAAAATCCCGATCAGATGATCGGGATTTTTGTTTGTCCCGTCATGGGGGCTTCATCCCCAGGGGCGAGCATTGCTCCCCGTACAGGCCTTTCTCGGGTCTGTGATTGGAGATGACGAAATGCCCCTCGCACACATGAAGAAGCTGGTTTACTGCCTGGTCGCCGCGTTCGCGCTGGCGGGTTGCGGTTCCAGCAACGATTCGGACCCCGCCCAGCCTACCGACCCGGAAACGCCGCAAGAGCCGCGCCAGCCCAAGACCCTGGTCATCGGCATGGACGGCGTACGCTACGACGCCTTGCTGGCCGGGATCGAGCAGAATCGCCTGCCCAATCTGGCGTCGCTGACGCTGAGCCGCGCCTGGACCGGTGGCACCCTGGAAACCGGCACGCAGCAACCCACGCTGCTCACCCCGGGTTGGGCCACGCTGCTGACGGGCTCCTGGGCCACCGTGCATGAGGTGCGATCCGACGCCCTGAACCAGCAAAGCCGCGCCACCACCCTGTTCGAACAGGTCAAGAACACCCTGCCCGGCAGCAAGACCGGCAGCGCCGTGCACAGCGCCAGCCTGGCCAGCCTGCTGAGCGCCGAGCGCAGCGCGGGCTACCTGGATACACTCACGGACTGCGCCCAGATCGACGCCTGTGTTACCGATGCCGCCGGCCAGATGATTTCCTCCGGCTACGATGTCGTGCTGGCCCAGTTCGCCGCGCCGCTGGCCAATCTGCGCGGCCCGGCCAGCAGCGCCACCTACAAGGCCACTGTCGAGCAGACCGACAAGGCGCTGGGCAGCTTGCTGGACGCCGTGCGCGAACGCCAGCGCCAGCACAGCGGCGAAGACTGGCAAGTCATCGTGACCTCGGCTGCCGGCCTGGGGGACGGCGGTAATTACGATGGCCTGCCGCGCACCAGCAGCAAGACCACCTTCTACGCCACCAGCCTGCCCACCATCCTGGGTGCTGACCAGCAGGCCGTGGACCTGAATGCCGCCTGGGACAACGCCTGGGAAACTCTGCCATCGGCAGCCGACCTCGCGCCTACCGTCCTGGCCCACCTCGATGCCGCCAGCGGCATGCCTGCCCTGTCGGGCAGCAACCTTGCCGCGCCGGGTGCGCTGCGCCGCCCCCGCGCCACGCCGGCGGAAGACTACAAGAGCGTCACCATCTCCTGGACGACCGTAGGCCAGCCCGCCGGCAATGTCACCCTCCTGCGCGACGGCGAAGTGCTGGCCACGCTCGAGTCCGGCACCAGCGAGTACACCGACGACAGCTTCGCCTTCGAGGAAGATGGCCTGCATACCTTGAACTACGAAATCCGCGCCGACGACAGCTCGCTGTCCATCAGCACGCAGATTCCGTACACCAAGCCCGTGCTGCTCATGCCCAGCCTGAAGGTAGGCGTGCTGATGCATTACTCGTTCGACCAGAACATCAACGACATCGGCGGCCAGACCCAGATCGTGCCGTTCGATGGTTCACAGCAACCGGTGTTCCTGGATGACGGCCCCTTCGGCAAGGCTTTCCGTGCCGAGCGCAAGGACCGCCGCAGCGAGAACATCAATCTGGGCGGCTACAAGCTCGAATACCCGGCCGGCAGCCTGGACTCGCTGGATGCCGTCACCATCGGCCTGTGGTACCGCTCCAAGGGCGATGCCAACGACAAGCCCATCGTCGCGAACAAGGACTACAACAGTGGCGGCAACGCCGGCATCACCATCGCCCAGTGGAACGGCAATGAAGTCCGCTTCAACATCGGCGGCAGCGGCCGCGCCGACCTGAACGGCTTCTATTTCACGCCCAACGAATGGGCCTACCTGCTGTTCAGCATCGACAAGACCAGCAAGAAAATGACGGCAGCGGTCTTTGACCCGACCAACGGCCTGAGCGTGCGCTCGACGTCCACCGGCGCGGTCGACCTGAGCAAGCTGGCGGGTGTCCTGGGCGCCCACTTCGGCCTGAACGAAGACGGCAAGGGTACCTACAACGTGCTGGGCAGCTATGAAAAAGGCGCCTACACCATGGACTTCTCCGACCTGACGTTCTGGGGCCGCGCCCTGAGCGAGGAAGAAATCCGTTCCCTGGCCCTGTCCGGCAAATCCGTGCGCGAACTCCTGCAATAAAGCGAGCAAAGATCATGACCCTCTCTACCCACACTCCTGCCTGGCTGCGCCGGGTTCCCATGGCACTGGCTTCCGCGGCACTGATCACCCTGCTGGCCGCCTGCGGCGGTGGCGGCAGCGACGACGATAACGGCAATGGCAATGGCAACGGCGGCGACCCCGAAACGCCCACCAACCCCACCGATCCGGAAACGCCGCGCCCCGAACTGCGTTGCGCCCCCTGAGCGAGCGGCCACAGCTGAATACGATGACCATGGCAAAGAACAACGCCCCCACTTCCGCTCCCAAGCGGCACTTCCTGCGCAGCGCCCTGTACGGCGCAGGCGGCAGCGCGGCCCTGGCCGCCTTCCCGCCCGCGATCCGCAAGGCGCTGGCCATTCCGGCCAACAACCGCACCGGCACCATCAATGACGTCGAATACGTCGTCATCCTGATGCAGGAAAACCGGTCTTTCGACAACTACTTCGGCACGCTTCCCGGCGTGCGCGGCTTTGCCGACCGCATCACCATTCCGCTGCCCGAAGGCCGCAGCGTCTGGGAGCAGTCCAATGGCAGCCGCATCGTCCTGCCTTATCACCTGAATAGCGAGCAAGGCAACGCCCAGCGCGTCAGCGGCACGCCGCACAACTACCCGGATGCCCAGAAGGCCTGGGACAGCGGCCGCATGGAACAATGGCCACGTCACAAGACCAACACCTCCATGGGTTACTTCAAGGAACAGGAAGTTGCGTTCCAGGTTGCCCTGGCCGATGCCTTCACGATCTGTGATGCCTATCACTGTTCCACCCACGGCGGCACCAACACCAACCGCCTGTTCCTGTGGACCGGCACCAACGATCCGCAAGGCACGCACGGCGGCCCCTCGACCCAGAACCAGGACGACTCGCTGGGTTCGTCCAGCAGCGGCTGGACCTGGACCACCTACCCCGAGCGCCTGCAGGAAGCGGGCGTCAGCTGGAAGCTCTACCAGAACCTGCCGGACAACTTCACCGACAACTCGCTGGCCGGTTTCCGCCAGTACCGCCGTGCCAATGAGCAGCACGGCAACCAGAGCAACGGCAGCCCCTACCCCGCCTGGGAACCCGCCTTCGACGCGGCCAACCCGCTCTACAAGGGTGTGGCCAACACCATGCCCGATGGCGGCTTCCTGCAATCCCTGCGCGACGACGTCGCCAACGGCACGCTGCCGCAGGTATCCTGGATCGTCGCGCCGGCCACGTATTCC
Organism: Kerstersia gyiorum; assembly: GCF_004216755.1. Taxonomy (GTDB): domain Bacteria; phylum Pseudomonadota; class Gammaproteobacteria; order Burkholderiales; family Burkholderiaceae_B; genus Kerstersia; species Kerstersia gyiorum. The sequence goes on along the minus strand of NZ_SGWZ01000002.1, from coordinate 30,262 downwards.
GAACACCCCGGGCCTTCCAGCCCGATCCAGGGCGCGTGGTATATCTCCGAAGTCCTGGATGCGCTGACCGCCAACCCCGAGGTATGGAGCAAGACCGTCCTGCTCATCAACTTCGACGAGAACGATGGCTTCTTCGACCACGTGCCGCCGCCTGCGGCGCCTTCCATGGATGCCGACGGCAACCTGATCGGCGATACCACCGTGGATTCCACGCTGGACCACCACCTGGTCGCGTCGCGCCAGGATGGCCCGGACGGCAAGGTCTACGGCCCCGGCCCGCGCGTGCCCATGTATGTCGTGTCGCCCTGGAGCCGCGGCGGCTGGGTCAACTCCCAGGCATTCGACCACACTTCCGTGCTGCGCTTCCTGGAAGCACGCTTCGGTGTGCCGGAAACCAATATCAGCCCGTGGCGTCGCGCCGTGCTGGGTGACTTGAGCAGCTGCTTTGATTTCTCCACTCCCAACAACGGCCCGCTACCGGAACTGGTCAAGCTGGAAAAGCAGGCAGTCGATCAAATTCGCGCCGCCCAGGGCAGTCTGTCCCAGGTGCCCGTGCCCAGCGTCAACAACCAATCGCTACCGGTACAACCGCTGGCCATCCGCCCGTCGCGCGCGCTGCCCTATGAAATGCACACCAGCGCCCGCGCCGATGTCTCGGCTGGCGGCATCTGGCTGATGTTCTCCAACACAGGCACCCAGGCCGGCGTCTTCCACGTTTATGACAAGCTGCACCTGGATCGCGTGCCGCGTCGCTACACCGTGGAACCGGGCAAACAGCTCAACGGCTTCTGGAACACGGTGGAACAGGACAGTGGCGCCTACGACCTCTGGGTGCTGGGCCCCAACGGCTTCCATCGCCACTTCCAGGGCAATGTGAACGAACTGGCGCTGCCTGAGGCCGTCAACCCGGAAGTCCGTGTGTGCTACGACATCGCCAACGGTAATGTCTATCTGCAAGTCCTCAACCGCGGCAACACCGATTTCCGCGCACGCATCCAGGCCAATGCCTATTTCGCCGATGCGTCGTGGGAGCTGGACGTCGCTGCGCTGAGCCTGGCAGAGCAGCATTGGGACCTGTCGGACTGCGGCCACTGGTATGACTTCACGGTCACCGTGGATGGCGCCGCCGGCTGGAGCCGCCGCTACGCCGGCCGTGTCGAAACCGGCCGCGACGCCATCAGCGACCCGGCCATGGGCCACGCCTGATCCGCCAGCCCATCCCTTCAAAGTTTATTCGTCCCCTTCCGCCGTCGCCCGAAAGGCACCCGCCAAACTGGCGGCGGCGGCTTTGCAGGCAGCCTCCCGTCCCCTCAGGCCGGGCTGGCTGCCTGCTTTTTTTATTCTGGCACATTGAAAAATACTTGATTAGACGATCAGGATTTTTGCCTTCGCCGTCATGCCTGCTTCACCCGTGACGCCGACCATATGCCCTGACTCCAGACCTTTGCGACGAAACGATGAAACACGAAGCATCCCAGGCATTCTCCCGCCACAAGCGCAGCTTCCTGCGCAACACGCTGTATGGTGCGGGCGGCAGCGCCGCCCTGGCCGCCTTTCCCCCCGCCATCCGCAAGGCGCTGGCCATTCCGGCCAACAACCGCACCGGCACCATCCGCGACGTCGAGCACGTGGTCATCCTGATGCAGGAAAACCGCTCCTTCGACCACTACTTCGGCACGCTTCCCGGCGTGCGCGGCTTTGCCGACCGCATCACCATTCCGCTGCCCGAAGGCCGCAGCGTCTGGGAACAGTCCAACGGCAAGCGCATCGTCATGCCCTATCACCTGGACAGCGAGAAAGGCAATGCCCAGCGCGTACTGGGCACACCGCACGATTACCCGGATGCCCAAAAGGCCTGGGACGGCGGACGCATGACGCAATGGCCAGCCGAGAAAACCGACCGTTCCATGGGCTATTACCAGGAGCAGGAAGTCGAATTCCAGGCTGCCCTGGCCGACGCCTTCACAATTTGCGACGCCTACCATTGCGCCTTCCACGGCGGCACCAACACCAACCGCCTGTTTCACTGGAGCGGCACCAACGACCCCTACGGCCAGGGCAATGGCCCATCCACCCGCAACCGTTTCGATTCGCTGGACTCCCCGCGCAGCGGCTGGACCTGGAAAACCTATCCCGAACGGCTGCAGGAAGCCGGTGTCAGCTGGAAGCTCTACCAGAACCTGCCGGACAACTTCACCGACAACCCGCTGGCTGGATTCCAGCAGTACCGCCAGGCCAACAAGGACCATGGCAACCTGAACGGCGGCCTTCCCTACCCCGCCTGGCAGCCTGCCTTCGACGCCGGCAATCCGCTCTACAAGGGCGTGGCCAACACCATGCCCGACGGCGGATTCCTGCAATCCCTGCGTGAGGATATCGCCAGCGGCATGCTGCCCCAGGTATCGTGGATCGTCGCCCCCGCGTTCTATTCCGAACACCCCTTGCCTTCCAGCCCGATCCAGGGCGCCTGGTACATCTCTGAAGTCCTGGATGCCCTGACCGCCAACCCTGAGGTATGGAGCAAGACCGTCCTGATCATCAACTTCGACGAGAACGACGGTTTCTTCGACCACGTGCCTTCCCCCGCCGCGCCCTCATTGAACCCGGATGGCAGCGTGGCCGGCGACTCGACTGAAGATACCTCCGCCGAATACCACCGCGTCGACTCCGCGCACGACAAGGCCGATGGCAAGGTCTACGGCCCGGGCCCGCGCGTACCCATGTATGTCGTATCGCCCTGGAGCCGTGGTGGCTGGGTAAACTCCCAGGCCTTCGACCACACTTCCGTGCTGCGCTTCCTGGAAGCACGCTTCGGCGTTGCCGAAAGCAACATCAGCCCGTGGCGCCGTGCCGTCATGGGCGACCTGAGCAGCTGCTTTGATTTCAGCAGCCCCAATACCGGCCCCCTGCCGGAACTGGTGAAACTGGAAAAAGAAGCAGCCGACCGCATTCGCCTGTCGCAGGCGCTGAAACTGCCGGTTCCCGTGCCATCGGTCAGCGCGCAGTCGACACCGGTGCAAGCGCTGGCCATCCGGCCATCGCGCGCGCTGCCCTATGAAATGCATACCAGCGCCAGGACGGAACCTGCCGCCGGCGGCATCTGGCTGCTGTTCTCCAATACCGGTACCCAGGCCGGCGTCTTCCACGTTTATGACAAGCTGCACCTGGATCGCGTGCCGCGCCGCTATACCGTGGGCGCAAACCGGCAGCTCAACGGTTTCTGGAATACCGTGGACCAGGACAACGGCCGCTACGACCTCTGGGTACTGGGCCCCAACGGCTTCCACCGCCATTTCCAGGGCAATACCAACCAGCAGATGCTGCCCGGCGTGGCGGCACCGGAGATTCGTGTCTGCTACGACATCGCCAGCGGCGATGTCTACCTGGAATTGCTCAACCGGGGCAGTGAACCGTATCGCGCAACCGTGCGCGCCAATGCCTATCTCGGAGACGAAGCCACGCGGGAAATCGACGTTCCCGCCGGGGACACACCCGCGCAACTGCACTGGGACTTGTCAGGCTGTGGCCACTGGTATGACTTCAGCGTCACCGTGGAAGGCCTGGAAGGCTGGACGCGACGTTTTGCCGGCCGGGTGGAAACGGGCAAGGATGCCATCAGCGATCCCGCCATGGGCCATGCCGGGGAATAACAGCAGGCGGTGACAGGACGGACGCCAGGCAAGGCCGGCGATCCGTCTGCCTGTTGCCCGGCGCAGCGGCCCAAGCCAGCACCCAGCCAGCAAGCCAGTTTAAGGCGCGGACACTCGCGCCGCCGGTGCGCCCGGCTCTGCCTCGGCAATCGACACCGTGGACGTTTCCACGACCTCCGCCGCCAGCGCTGCGGCAGCGGAGGCCTCGGCTTCGGCATCGGCCCGGGCCAGGGCCCGCTTGCTTTCCACCATGGTGCGCCAAGCCGACAGCAAGCCGGCGGCAATGATGCCCAGCATACCGGCCCAGGCCATGGCATCCGGAACGTCATGCCACAGCGCCATGCCAGTCAAGGCGGAAAAAATGATCGTGGTGTATTGCAGGGCTGCCGTCAGCAATGCAGCGCCCGCGCCGAAGGCGCGCGTCATGGCCAATTGCCCGACCAGTCCGCTGCTGCCGACCCCCAGCAGCATCAACCAGCCCTTCCAGTCGGTTTCACCCCAGCCGGTGATCCAGAACCCGACTACGCTGCTCAGGCACACCGCACAGGAAAAAAACAGCACAGTACGCCATTCAGCCTCCCCTTCCCGGCCCAACTGGCGGATCTGCAACATGGCGATGGCCGCCAGTGCACCAGAGGCCATGCCGGCGCCAGCGGCCACCAACTGTTGTGGCCCGATGCTGGGGCGCAACACCGCCAAGACGCCCACGAAGCCCAGCAGCACTGCCACTATCCGCATCCAGTCGCGGCTCTTGCCATCCGATACCATCAGGAATACGGCAATGAACAGCGGTGCGGTGTAGCTGAGGCTGGTCGCCGTGGCCAATGGCAATTGCGACAGCGCATAGAACCCCAACCACATGGAGGTCACCCCGGCGAGATTGCGCAGGATATGCGGCTTCCAGCGCTTGGGAGCAATGCTGTAGTGATTGATGTTGGCCCAGATCAACAGAAAGACCACCGAGGGCAGCCCACGCAGCAGCACAACCTGGGCCAGTGATGCGCCATGTTCCGAGGACAGTTTGACGAACGCCCCCATCAGGGCAAACATGGCCGAGGCCAGCAGCATCCACAAGGCCTGCATATTGCGGCGTAATCCAGAAAAATGAGGGGCAGCGGCCCTAAAAATGCGACATATGACCATTGCAAAATGGCATAACGACCCTACTATACTCTTGCTCCGTGTCGAGCGTGAAGCACTCCGATCCAGGAAACGGCGCATGGCTGCCATCGCGCCACAGATGCCCTACCGCCACGCCACGGAACACCTCCAGCCGTAACAGGTCCAACGCGGGAACCTGTCCGACTCAAGCAAAACAGAAAACATGCCATGAAACGAATCGCTCTATTCCTCCTGACCAACCTGGCGGTCATCGTCGTGCTCAGCATCACCTTGCGCTTGCTGGGCGTAGACCGCTACATGACTCAGCAAGGCCTGGATTTCGGCGCGCTGCTGGTCTTTTCGCTGGTTGTCGGCTTCACCGGCGCCATCATTTCGCTGCTGATCAGCAAGCCCATGGCCAAATTCAGCACTGGCGCGCGCGTCATCGACCCGATGGCCCCTGCCAACGGCCGCGAGGCATGGCTGGTCGAAACCGTGCACCAACTGGCTGACCGAGCCGGCATCGGCCGCCCCGAGGTCGCCATCTACGAGGGCGCACCGAATGCCTTCGCCACTGGCGCATTCCGCAACGACTCCCTGGTCGCCGTATCCACCGGCCTGCTGCAAAGCATGACGGAAGAAGAAGTCGCGGCCGTGCTGGCCCATGAAGTCGCGCATATTGCCAATGGCGACATGGTGACGCTGACCCTGATTCAGGGCGTGGTCAATACTTTCGTGGTTTTCTTCGCCCGCATCGTGGCCTATTTCGTGGACCGCGTGTTGCTGAAGAATGACCGAGAGGGTGGCGGCATCGGTTATTTCGCCACCACCATCGTCTGTGAGATCCTGTTCGGCATCCTGGCCTCTATCATCGTGGCCTGGTTCTCGCGCCAACGCGAATTCCGTGCCGACGCTGGTTCCGCCCGCCTGCTGGGCGGACGCGAACCCATGATTCGTGCGCTGCGCCGCCTGGGCGGCGTCGAGGCTGGTGAATTGCCCAAGAACTTCGAAGCTTCGGGTATCACTGGCGGCAAGGGCATCGCTGCCCTGTTCGCCACCCACCCGCCCATCCCCGAGCGGATCGAGGCCCTGCAACAAAACAACCAACCCTGACGCAACTGTCCTGGCGCCAGAACTTGCAAAAAAGCCGGTTCCCCGCTTTTTTGGGGACCCGGCTTTTTCATATGCAGCGGCCAGGCGATGAGCAGGCACGACAAGGCCAGACACACGCCTGGCCCCAGGCACGAAGACTCAGTGCGCGTGTTCCCAATCCTGCCCGGCGCCCACTTCGGCCACCAGCGGCACGGCCAGCGTCGCCACATCGCACATCAGGCCCGGCAATTGCTGGCGCACCCGCTCCAGTTCGGCCTCAGGCACTTCCAGCACCAGTTCGTCATGCACCTGCATGATCAGCAGGCTGTCGAGCTTTTCCTGAACCAGCCAATCCTGTACCGCAACCATCGCCTTCTTGATCAGGTCTGCCGCAGTGCCTTGCATGGGCGCATTGATGGCCGCCCGTTCGGCAGCCTGACGACGTGGACCAGAGCCGCCACGAATTTCCGGCAGCCAAAGACGGCGGCCGAACACCGTTTCCACATAACCCTGTTCACGCGCCTGCTGGCGGATTTCGTCCATGTAGCGGGCGACACCGGGATAGCGATGGAAATAGCGGTCGATATACGATTGCGCGGCGTCGCGGGTAATACCCAGGTTGCCCGCCAGCCCGAAGGCGCTCATGCCATAGATCAGGCCAAAATTGATCGCCTTGGCGGCGCGCCGCTGCTCGGCCGACACCGCTTCGAGCGGCACCCCGAACACTTCCGAGGCCGTGGCACGGTGAATGTCCTTGCCGTCGGCAAACGCCTGCTGCAGGTTCTTGTCGCCAGAAATATGCGCCATGACGCGCAATTCGATCTGTGAATAGTCAGCCGACAGAATGACGCGCCCGGCCGGCGCGATGAACGCCCGCCGCACCCGCCGTCCGGCTTCGGTACGCACGGGAATATTCTGCAGGTTGGGGTCGGACGAGGCCAACCTGCCTGTGATGACGGCAGCCTGGGCATAGTTGGTATGCACACGCCCGGTGGCCGGGTTGATCATGCGCGGCAACTTGTCGGTGTAGGTGGATTTCAGCTTGGCCAGGCCACGGTATTCCAGCAGCACTTGCGGCAGCGGATAGTCCTGCGCCAGCTTGGTCAGCACTTCTTCGTCCGTCGACGGGGCGCCGCCTGCCGTCTTGCGCACCACGGGCAGTTGCATGCGGCCAAACAGGATTTCCCCCAGTTGCTTGGGTGAGTTGAGGTTGAACGGCTGGCCGGCAATTTCATAGGCCCGCTGCTCGAGCGTCACCAGTTGCTGGCCGATTTCGTGGCTCTGGCGCCCCAGTTCGGCGGCGTCTATCAGCACACCGTTGCGCTCCACCTGCCACAACACGTGGAACACCAGCATTTCCAGTTCGTAGATGGCCAACAGGCCCTTCTGCTCGCACACCTTCGGATACAGCGCTTCATGCAGGGCGTAAGTGAAATCCGCATCTTCGCTGGCATAGTGCGCGGCCTGTTCCAGCGGCACCTCGTCGAAACCGATCTGCTTGGCACCTTTGCCGCACAGGTCTTCGTAGGCCACGCCCGAACGTCCCAGCCAGCGCTGCGCCAGCTCGTTCATGCCGACGCTGCGATGTGATTCCAGCGCATAGGCCTGCAGCATGGTGTCGTGCCTGACGCCCAGCAAGCGGACGCCTTCATTGGCCAGCACATGGGTATCGTACTTGGCATGGTGCAGCAGCTTGGCCTTGGACGGGTCTTCCAGCCAGGGACGCAGAGCACCGAGCACCTGTGCCAACGGCAATTGTTCAGGTTGGTCAGGGCCTCGGTGCGCCACCGGAATGTAGCAAGCCTGGCCCGGCCGCACCGCCAGCGAAAGACCAACCAGCCGGGCCTGCATCGCATCCAGCGAGGTGGTTTCCGTGTCCAGGGCCACCAGTTCCGCCTGGTTGATGCGGTCCACCCAGGCCTGCAACTGCTCGGGCGTCGTCACGGTTTCGTACTCGGCCTGCACGGCGGACGGGGCCACCGATTCAACGGCAATGCGGCTATCACCCTCCGGAATGCGTGCCTGGTCGCCGCTGAGGTCGCGCAGCCAGGTACGGAACCCGTAGCGGTCATACAGGGAGATCAGCTTGTCGGTATCCGGCGCACGCATTTTCAGCGCGTCCAGGCTGGCGATGGCCGGGTCCAGCGCACAATCCGTTTTCACCGTCAGCAGTTCTCGGGTCATGCCGAACTGGTCGATGGCCTGCCGCAGGTTCTCGCCGGCCACGCCTTTGATCGTGGCCGCCGCTGCAACCAGCCCGGCGATGTCGCCATGCGCGTCCAGCCACTTCACGGCCGTCTTGGGCCCGACCTTGGTCACGCCCGGCACGTTGTCGACGGTATCGCCGATCAGCATCAGGTAATCGACGATGTGGTCTGGATCGACGCCGAACTTCTGCTTCACGCCTTCCGGGTCCAGCACTTCGCCGCTCATGGTGTTGACCAGCGTGACCTTGGGCGTCACCAACTGCGCCAGGTCTTTGTCACCAGTTGAAACCACCACATCCATGCCGGCCTGCTCACCCTGCAAGGCCAGCGTGCCGATCACGTCATCGGCTTCGACGCCCCCTATGCTGAGCACCGGCCAGCCCAGCGCCCGCACGGTTTCGTGAATCGCCTCGATCTGGGCGGCGAGGTCCTCCGGCATGGAAGGACGCTGCGCCTTGTACTCGGGATAAAGGTCGTCGCGGAAGGTTTTTCCTTTCGCATCGAATATACAAGCCGCATAATCCGCCTGATAATCCTGAGTCAACCGCCGCAGCATATTGATCACCCCATACAATGCCCCTGTGGGCTCGCCCTGGGCGTTGCGCAGATCCGGCATGGCGTGATAGGCGCGGTAGAGATAGCTCGATCCATCGACCAGCAACAAGGTTTTATTCATGACCACTCAAAAAAAACAGACGGCTACACCGGTCGGCCGGCAAACACCCGGCATTATGTCAGAGATAGAAACAGCAGCTGAAGCCCTGGCCCACGTAGGGCCGGCTGTCAGCATTTTTGGCAGTGCCCGCATTCACCGGGACTCCCCCTACTATGCCATGGCCGAAGATATCAGCCAGCGGCTGGCCAAGGCGGGTTTCGCCATTATCGCCGGTGGCGGCCCCGGCATCATGGAAGCCGCAAACAAAGGCGCCATCGAAGCCAATGGCACCAGTATCGGCCTGAACATCGTGCTGCCGCATGAGCAGCATCACAACGGCTACCAGACCATCGCGCTGACCTTCGAGTATTTCAACTCGCGCAAGGCCACGTTTTTCATGCATAGCGCCGCATATATCACGCTGCCCGGCGGCTTTGGCACGCTTGACGAATTGTTCGAGGCCCTGACGCTGATCCAGACCAACAAGATCCCCAAGGGCCCGATCGTGCTGATGGGCAGCGAATACTGGGCCGGCATGATCGAATGGGTCCGCACCAAGATGGTGGAAACCGGCACCATCCGCCAGGAAGAAGCCGATCTGCTGTTCTTGGCCGACGACCCGGAACAGGTAGTCAAGCACATCACCGAATGCTGCAACTGCCTGCCTTCCAGCGTCGACTACGCCCCGACCATGCCCACCTGAGAGGCCCTGCCGCCGCCACGGCAGCAGTCCGCTGCCGTGGCGGCGCCTGCTGCCCTCATTACACCTCGGCCTGTTCCTCGGTCAGGAAGCCGCCGCTCTGGTGCTTCCACAGCCGGGCATAGATGCCGCCCTGGACCAGCAATTCAGCATGTGATCCCATTTCCACGATCCTGCCACGCTCCAGCACGATCAGCCGGTCCATGGCAGCGATGGTCGACAGGCGGTGGGCAATTGCAATCACCGTCTTGCCTTCCATCAGGGTATCCAGGCTGGACTGGATCGCCTGCTCCACCTCAGAATCCAGCGCGCTGGTGGCTTCGTCCAGCAGGAGAATCGGCGCGTTCTTCAGCATGACACGCGCAATGGCAATACGCTGGCGCTGCCCACCGGACAGCTTCACGCCGCGTTCCCCCACTTGCACATCGTAGCCGGTGCGGCCCTGCGCATCGCGCAGCGTCATGATGAAATCATGGGCCTCGGCCTGGCGCGCCGCAGCCATCATTTCCTCGTCGCTGGCATGCGGACGGCCATACAGGATGTTTTCGCGGATACTGCGATGCAGCAAGGACGTATCCTGCGTCACCATACCGATCTGCGCCCGCAGGCTTTCCTGGGTAACGGACGCAATATCCTGGCCGTCGATCAGAATGCGGCCCGCGCTGACATCGTGAAAGCGCAGCAACAGATTCACCAGCGTCGACTTGCCTGCCCCGGAACGGCCGACCAGGCCGATTTTTTCACCGGGCCGGATATCCAGGCTGAGATCGTCCAGCACCAGGCGGCCCGAATAGGGCTCACCGCCCTGCTTCTTGCCAGACTCGTGATCATGCCGGGCATCATAGGCGAAGGACACGGACTCGATCTGCACGTGCCCGCGTGCGATGCGCAGTGGCTGGGCGTCTTTGGCATCGCGGATGCTTTGCTCCCTGGCAATGGTATTCAGACCATCCTGCACCGTTCCCAGGTGTTCGAACAAGGCCGCCACTTCCCACAGAATCCAGTGCGACAGGCCGATCAGGCGCAAGGCCATCGCCGTGGCCGCCGCCACTGCCCCCGGGCCGACCTGACCCTGCACCCACAGCCACAACGCCATGCCGGCGGTAGACAGGATCAGCAGCACCATCAGCGAGTGATTGACGATCTCGAAACCGCTGACCAGGCGCATCTGCCGGTACACCGTAGACAGGAACTCCGTCATTGCCGAACGCGCATATCCCGCCTCGCGACCGGCATGGGAAAACAGCTTGACCGTCGCAATATTGGTATAGGCATCGGTAATCCGGCCCGTCATCAGCGAACGGGCGCTGGCCTGCGCCGACGCCGTGCGCGCCAGCCGCGGCACGAACCACACGATGCAACTGAGATACAGCAGCGCCCATAGCCCGAAGGGCAACAGCAATATCGCATCGAAGCCGCCGATCACATAGGCCATGGTCGTGGCGGTGATCAACATGAACACCAGCACGTCGCCGATGATGATGCAGATATCCCGCACGGCCAGCGCCGTTTGCATGACCTTGGCCGACACTCGTCCGGCGAATTCGTCCTGGAAGAATGCCAGGCTCTGGTCCAGCAGCCAGCGATGGAAGCGCCAGCGCAGCATCATGGGGAAATTGCCGGCCAACACCTGATGCTTGATGACCGTCTGCAAGGCGATCAGCACAATGCTGCCGAGGATCACCGCCCCCAGCAACAGCAGTGTCCCGCCCTCGTCAGGCCAGAGCCGGTCGGGCTGGACCTTGGCGATCCAGTCCACCAGATTGCCGAGCATTGCATACAGTGCAGCTTCGAAGGCGCCGCAAAGCGCCGTGAACAGCACCATCAACAACAGCCAGCCCCGCGCACCTGCCGTGCAAGCCCATATGAACGACATCACGCCGGTTGGCAAGGGCCGGCCACTGGCCTGCGCCGCAGCGGATTCCGCCGCACTGAAAGGCGGCAGCTTCTTCTCGAACCATCGAAACATGTAACCCCGCTAAAAAAGACCGCGCCCTGTTGGAACCGGCTGTCCGGCCGTGCCGACAGCTTGCCCCAGGATAGTGCCCGGCGACAGGAAAAACCACGCCAGCCGCAGGGACTGGCGAAGAAAACGAAACCGGGCGCCTGTACGGGCGCCCGGTTTCGGATACGGCTGCCGGACGTCCCTGACGGGACTGTCCTGGCATGAGCTCAGCGCGACTGCGCGCGTAACGGCAGCTTAACTCGCGGCCGCTTAATTCGCGCCTTCGCGCGCCATACGGCGACGCTCATGCTCTTGCAGGTAACGCTTGCGCAGACGGATCGACTTCGGCGTCACTTCCACCAGCTCGTCGTCGTCGATGAACTCGACTGCATATTCCAGCGTCAGCTTGATCGTCGGCACCAGGTCGATGTGTTCGTCCTTACCGGAAGCACGCACGTTGGTGAGCTTCTTTTCGCGCACGGGGTTGACCACCAGGTCATTCTCTCGGCTATGGATACCGATAATCATGCCTTCATACAGGGGATCGCCCGGGTTCACGAACATACGACCGCGATCCTGCAGCTTCCAGAGGGCGTAGGCCACGGCCTCGCCATCGTCCTGGCTGATCAGCACGCCATTGCGACGCTCACCCACGCTACCTTCGCGCACGACGTCATAGCTGTCGAAAATGTGGCTCATCAGGCCGGTGCCGCGGGTCAGGGTCAGAAACTCGCTCTGGAAGCCGATCAGGCCACGGGCCGGAATACGGTATTCCAGGCGCGTACGGCCACGGCCGTCCGGCACCATGTTCTGCAGGTCACCCTTGCGGCGGCCCAGCTCTTCCATGACGCTGCCCTGATGGCCGTCTTCCAGGTCCACCGTCAGCATTTCGAACGGCTCGTGACGCACGCCGTCGATTTCCTTGAACACCACACGCGGGCGCGAAACCGCCAGCTCATAACCTTCGCGGCGCATGTTTTCCAGCAGAATGGTCAGGTGCAATTCGCCCCGGCCCGCCACTTCGAACACGGTATCGTCGTCGGTATCACGCACGCGCAGCGCGACGTTGGACTTCAGTTCGCGGTCCAGGCGCTCGCGGATCTGGCGGCTGGTGACGAACTTGCCTTCGCGACCTGCCAGCGGCGAGGTATTGACCATGAAGTTCATGACCAGCGTCGGCTCGTCGATGCGCAGCAGCGGCAGCGGTTCCTGGTTCAGCGGGTCCACGACCGTGCAGCCGATACCCAGCTCTTCGATACCGTTGATCAGTACGATGTCGCCAGCTTCGGCCTCATCCACCAGCACGCGGTCCAGACCACGGAACTTCAGCACCTGGTTGATACGGCCCTTGCCCGTTTCGCCGTCGGGGCCGAAACGATAAACCACATCCATCCCGGGACGCACGCGGCCGCGATTGATGCGGCCCACGCCGATCTTGCCGACGTAGCTGCTGTAGTCCAGCGACACGATCTGCAGTTGCAGCGGGCCGTTGGGGTCATCGTTACGTTGCGGCACGTACTTTAGGATGGCGTCGTACAGCGGACGCATGTCGCCGTCGCGCACGTCTTCGGTCAGGCCGGCATAGCCCGACAGGCCCGATGCGTAGATCACCGGGAAGTCCAGCTGCTCTTCGGTCGCGCCCAGCTTGTCGAACAGGTCGAACGTTGCGTTGATGGCGAAATCCGGACGCGCGCCCGGACGGTCGATCTTGTTGACCACCACGATGGGCTTCAGGCCCAGTTCCAGCGCCTTGCGCGTCACGAAACGGGTTTGCGGCATGGGGCCTTCGACCGCGTCCACCAGCAGCAGCACGCCATCGACCATGGACAGCACGCGTTCGACTTCGCCACCGAAGTCCGCGTGCCCCGGGGTGTCGACGATGTTGATATGCGTCCCTTCGTACTCCACCGCACAGTTCTTGGCCAGAATCGTGATGCCACGTTCTTTTTCGATATCGCCGGAGTCCATCACACGCTCATCGAGGTGCTGGTTCTCACGGAACGTGCCCGATTGGCGCAACAGTTGATCGACGAGCGTGGTCTTGCCGTGATCGACGTGAGCGATGATGGCAACATTACGCAATGCGCGGGTCATAGAAAGTCCTTTAGGTTCGAGACGCGGGGGATAGGCCCGCGGGTAATTCTTCCAGGCCGATCAGGGCCTGCTTGGGATCGTCCATGGACTGCAATGCTTCCAGTTCCACGGCACGATCCAGTGTGAAAGGCCCCGCCTGGGTCCGGCGCAATGCCGTCAGGTGAGCGCCGCAGCCCAACTCCCGGCCGATATCCTGGGCCAGTGTGCGGATATAGGTGCCCTTGCTGCAGGCCACCTCGATGACGGCGCTGCGACCGTCGAATTCCAGCAACTCCAGCCGGTGAATCGTGACGGTGCGCGGAGGACGTTCAATTTCAACCCCCGCACGCGCATACTCATACAACGGCTTGCCGTCCTTCTTCAGGGCGGAATACATAGGCGGTATTTGCTGCAATGTGCCACGGAATCGTGACAACACTTCGTCCAGCGCCGCCGCTTCAACACCGCTGAACGACTCGGGCGCCTGGCTGACGATATTGCCAGTCAGGTCGCCACTGTCGGTTTCCTCGCCAAAAGCGAGGGTTGCCACATAGGTCTTGTCGGCATCCAGCATGGCACCGGCAATTTTGGTCGCCTTGCCCATGCAGCAGATCAACAAGCCCGTGGCAAAGGGATCCAGCGTGCCGGTATGACCGGCCTTGGCCGCATCCAGCGCACGCTTGGCGCGCTGCAAGGCGTGGTTGCTGGACAGGCCCACGGGTTTGTCCAGCAACAGCACTCCATCGAGCATCTGCCCGCGTCGTCTGGCCATCTTGTTTGTCCGGAAAGTTTGGAAATGCAAACGACGGCCGCTCAGGCCTTGTCGTCAGGCTCGTCAGGCACGCCGCTGTCGGGACCCGAGCGCATGGCACGGTCGATCAGCTGGGACATTTCCAGGCCGCGGACGATCTGGTCGTCATGCAGGAAATGCAGCGTCGGCACGGTGTGGATGTGCAGCATGCGATACAGCTGCGAGTGCAGCCAGCCAGCCTTCTCGTTGAGCAGGACCTGGGTGGCGTCGGGTTCGGCGCCCAGCACGGTGAAATACACCTTGGCATGGGCGTAGTCCGGCGTCAGCTCGACACCGGACAGCGTGATCAGGCCGACGCGAGATACGTCGAACTCGCGCTGGATCAGGCCGGCCAGATCCTTCTGGATCTGTTCGGCCAGCCTGAGGTTGCGGCCTGGGATGGACTTGCTTTTATGTCGGCTCATTCGTTCTTACAGCGTCCGGGCAATTTCCTTGATCTCGAAGACTTCGAGCTGGTCGCCCACTTCAATATCGTTGTAACCACGCAGCGTCAGACCGCAATCGAAGCCAGACTTGACTTCCTTGACGTCGTCCTTGAAGCGGCGCAGCGAATCCAGCTGGCCGGTCCATTGAACCACGTTGCGGCGCAACAGGCGCACTTGCGAATCGCGGCGCACCAGGCCTTCCAGCACCATACAACCGGCGATGTTGCCCACTCGCGACACACTGAAGATCTCGCGGATCTCGACCAGGCCGATGATCTCTTCGCGCTTTTCCGGTGCCAGCATGCCGGACATGGCAGCCTTCACCTCATCCACGGCGTCGTAGATGATGTTGTAGTAGCGCACGTCCACATCGTTGCTTTCGGCCAGCTTCTTGGCGCTCTGGTCGGCACGGACATTGAAGCCGATGACGACGGCGCCGGAGGCGATGGCCAGGTTGATGTCGCTTTCGCTGATGCCACCCACGCCGGCGTGGACCACCTGCACTCGGACCTCGTCGGTTGCCAGCTTGAGCAGCGACTGCGCCAGTGCTTCCTGCGAACCCTGCACGTCGGTCTTGATGATGAGCGACAGAGTCTGCGTGCCTTCGCGCATGTTGTCGAACATGGATTCCAGCTTGGCAGCCTGCTGACGCGCCAGTTTGACGTCACGGAACTTGCCTTGGCGGAACAGCGCGATTTCACGCGCCTTGCGCTCGTCGTTCAGCACCATCAGTTCATCGCCAGCGGCAGGAACTTCGGTCAGGCCCTGGATTTCCACCGGGATGGCGGGACCGGCCGAGTTGGTCGGCTTGCCCGTATCATCGAGCATGGCGCGGACACGGCCGTAGCTGGCACCCGCCAACACGGCGTCACCACGATGCAGGGTGCCGCTCAGCACCAGGATGGTTGCCACGGCGCCACGGCCCTTGTCCAGGCGGGCTTCGATGACCAGGCCCTTGGCCGGTGCATCGACCGGCGCCTTGAGCTCCAGCATTTCTGCCTGCAGCAGCACGTTTTCCAGCAGGTCGTCGATGCCCTGGCCGGTCTTGGCAGACACAGGCACGAACGGGATATCGCCGCCGTATTCTTCCGGCACGACTTCCTCTGCCACCAACTCCTGCTTGACGCGCTCGGGGTTGGCTTCGGGTTTGTCGACCTTGTTGATCGCCACGACGATGGGCACGCCCGCCGCCTTGGCGTGGTGAATGGCTTCGCGGGTCTGCGGCATCACGCCGTCGTCCGCCGCCACCACCAGGATGACGATGTCAGTGGCCTTGGCGCCACGGGCACGCATTGCGGTAAAGGCTTCGTGGCCCGGGGTGTCCAGGAAGGTCACCATGCCACGTTCCGTATCCACGCTGTACGCGCCGATATGCTGGGTGATGCCGCCGGCTTCGCCAGTGGCAACCTTGGTGCGGCGGATGTAATCCAGCAGCGAGGTCTTGCCGTGGTCGACGTGGCCCATGACGGTCACGACCGGCGCACGCGGCAGCTCGATCACTTCGGATTGTTCCGCTTCCTGGTCGATCAGGAAGGCTTCCGGATCATCCAGCTTGGCGGCGATTGCCTTGTGGCCGAGCTCTTCGACCACGATCATCGCGGTTTCCTGATCCAGCACCTGGTTGATCGTCACCATCTGGCCCAGCTTCATCAATTGCTTGATGACCTCGGCTGCCTTCACGGCCATCTTGTGGGCCAGGTCGGCCACAGTGATGGTTTCCGGCACGTGGACTTCACGCGAAATGAATTCTGCCTGAGCGGGCTGCTGCGCCGAATTGCGGTCACCCTGACCACGACGGCCGCCCTTGCCACCCTTGCTGCCCTTGCCTGCCTTGCCACCGGCACGCCAGCCTTCGCGGGCGCCGGGAGCGGCCTTGTCGGCCGGCTTCTTGCGGGCGCTTTCATCGGACCAGGACGAAGACAGCTCGGCTGCCTTGACGACCTTCTTGCCACCGGTTTCTTCCTTGGCGGCCTTGTCCTTTTCCTTGCCCTTGCCAGCAGCAGGCTTGTGCAGCGTCGTCGCCGGCTTCGTTTCCGGTTCCGGCGCACGCAACACCTTGCGCGGACGGTTCAGCATCTCGCGCAGGGCGGCAGCTTCCGCTTCGGCGCGGCGGCGAGCCGCTTCGCGATCGGAATTGCCACCTTCGTTTTCAGTTGCAGCGGCACGCGGTGCGGAAGCAGGCGGCTCGCCACGGCGCAGATTGCGCAACGGGCTGAGCGCGGGCTTGCGGGCACCGGCCGGAGCGCCTGCCGCAGGCGCGGCAGGACGGCCCGCAGCAGGCTGTGCAGCCGCTGCAGGTTTCTTGTTTTCCTGCCGTGCCTGGGGCGCAGCAGCGCGGCCGGCTTCATGATCTTGCCTGGACGACTGGGTCTCGCCGCGATCCGCGACGGACGGCGCAACAATCTTATTCAAAGGAGCTTCCGGTTCCTGTTTCTCTTCTGGAACTACCGCTGCGGGCTCGGCAGCGGCACTTTCAACCACGGGCGCGGGCTCGGCCGGCACCTCGGGTTGCTTGACGACTTCGGGCGCCGCCGGTGCGGCTTCCACCGCAACGGGTTCGGGCGCCTGCGCCGGCGTCTGGACTTCAGGTTGAGCCACGGACTCAGCCACCGGCGTATCAACCGGTGCGGCCTGGACCGGAGCAGCGTCAGGCTTGGCCGCCACGACAGGTGCGGGAGCAGCCGATTCCGGCGCGACTACCGGTGTGGGAGCAACTGCCGCTTCGGCAGGCGCCGCCGACGTATCCAGCGTATCGCGCTTCACGAAAACCCGCTTCTTGCGGACTTCCACGGAAATCGTGCGCGAACGTCCGCTGGCATCGGCCTGGCGGATTTCGGAAGTCTGCCGACGGGTCAGCGTGATTTTCCGCCCCCCCTCCGCAGAACCTTCCTTGCGGCGCATCCAATCCGACCGCTTCGCCTTATCGCTATCAGTGACGGCATCGTCTACCGATTTGAGGTCAACACCTGCTCCCCTGAACTGCTCAAGCAGCACAGTTGCAGATATTTTCAGCTCACTAGCGAACTGGGCGACGGTATTACTCGACATTCGGCTCTCTCTCAACCTGATGACTTCTATTCTATCTATGGCTCATGACAGCAGACACGCGTCAATCAGCAGACGCGCTGCCCTCATCATTGAACCAGTGGGCCCGGGCGCGCATGATCAGCTCGCTGGCGGTCTCGGCGTCGATACCGGCCAGTTCGGCCAATTCGTCGGTCGCCAGTTCCGCAAGATCATCGCGGTCCTTCACACCATGCGCACCCAGAACTGCCAACAGTTCCGGCGTCACGCCTTCCAGCGTGTCCAGGGCCAGATCCGGCTCCTGGCTGGCGTTGCGCTCGGCTTCTTCTTGCAGCGCATTGCGGGCACGGGCACGCAATTCGTTGACGGTATCTTCGTCGAAGGCCTCAATTTCCAGCAGCTCGTGGATGGGCACATAGGCCACTTCCTCGAGGCCGGTAAAGCCTTCGTCGATCAGGATGTTGGCGATTTCCTCATCCACATCCAGCTTGCCCATGAAGATCTCACGCCAGGCCGCACGTTCGGTCTCGGCACGGTCCTGGCTTTCCTGCGGCGTCATGATATTGATCTGCCAGCCGGTCAGCTCGGAGGCCAGACGCACGTTCTGGCCCTTGGCGCCGATGGCCTTGGGCAGGTTTTCTTCGTCCACCACGACATCCATGGCATGGCGGTCTTCATCGACCACAATGGATTCGACATTGGCCGGCGCCAGGGCACCGATGACGAACTGCGCCGGATCTTCCGACCACAACACGATGTCGACCTGTTCTCCGCCCAGCTCGTTGCGCACGGCGGTCACGCGCGAACCGCGCATGCCAACGCAGGTACCGATGGGGTCGATGCGCTTGTCATAGGCGACCACCGCAATCTTGGCACGCATGCCGGCGTCACGCGCGGCCGCCTTGATTTCCAGCAGGCCCTGTTCGATTTCGGGCACTTCATTCTCGAACAGTTCCTTGATGAATTCGGGCGACGTGCGCGACAGAATGACCTGCTGGCCACGTGCAGCATGATCCACCGTCTTCACATAGGCACGCACGCGGTCGCCGATGCGCAGGTTTTCCTTGGGGATCATCTCGGAGCGCGGCAGGCGCGCCTCAATACGGCCCAGGTCGATGATGCAATCACCCTTGTCCATACGCTTGACCGCGCCGGACACGATGCTTTCACCGCGCTCTAGGAAGTCATTGAGCACCTGTTCGCGCTCTGCGTCGCGGATCTTCTGCAGAATAGCCTGCTTGGCTGCCTGGGCGCCGATGCGCCCGAACTCGACCGGCTCGAGCGGCTCTTCGATGTACTCGCCCACCTGAATGCCAGGCACGGCCTCTTCCGCGTCGGACAGCAGTTCTTCGCGATCCGGTGCCTGCAGGCCGGCCTCGTCGGGCACAACCAGCCACCGGCGGAAGCCTTCGTGCTCGCCCGTCGTACGATCAATCGACACGCGGATGTCCGCGTCGTCCTTGAAACGTTTCTTCATGGCCGAGGCCAAGGCGCCCTCGACGGCTTCGAAGACCACTTCACGGGCCACGTTCTTTTCACGCGCCAGCGCATCGACCAACAAAAGAATTTCGCGACTCATCGCTTTTTGCCCTTGAAATTCAGAAGCGGA
Source organism: Kerstersia gyiorum (assembly GCF_004216755.1). GTDB lineage: Bacteria > Pseudomonadota > Gammaproteobacteria > Burkholderiales > Burkholderiaceae_B > Kerstersia > Kerstersia gyiorum. Next base: position 10,970 of record NZ_SGWZ01000002.1, on the reverse strand, counting down.
TCCAGCTTGGCGCGCTCGACGTCGTCGAACACGAACTTCAAGACCTGAACCTCGCCCTTCTTTGCCTCAAATTCCAGCTCAAACCCGGCGGCGTCGCCGCCCTCGGCTTCGGCCACTCGCAACACGCCAGAAAACACCTTGCGGTTCTCCAGCGGCTCGCGCAGTTTGATTTCGACCCGCTCGCCCGCAAAACGGACGAAATCCGCCTCACGGCGCAACGGCCGGTCGACGCCGGGAGAACTGACCTCCAGCCGCTGGTAGTCGATGTTCTCGACCTCGAAAACGCGCGAAAGCTGCCTGGATACCTGCTCGCAGTCTTCCAGGGTCACACCGCCTTCGCGGTCAATGGTTACTCGCAGCAACCCCTGGGCGGCACGTTCGACGTCGACCAATTCGACACCCATGCCCGCCAGGGCAGCTTCCGTCAATGCGTATAAATCTGCCATATTCAAAAAAAATGGGCTGTGATCGCCCAGCCCATATGTTGCGCCTGTGCCAGGCACCATCATTGCCGTTGAGAGCGACCAGGAATTACCTGGAGCCGGCAGCGGCGCGCCAGCCTGAAGGCCGGATGCACGCCGACGACCGGCGCTGCTCCTGCGCATGGCGCCTGCCGTCTGCCACGCCAACCAATGCAGCGCAGACAAAATCCGACAAGACCATGAAAACAGTGGATTTTAGCAGAAATCGCCACTGAACGCCTAAAGTAGGCGTTCGATGTACCAAAACCACAGAATCCGGCGGCCTGCAGCAGCAAGATGCCATCCACCGCGAAAGCATGAACGCTACGGCCCGCCGCAAGACACCTGCCTGCCATGGGCAGGCGCCTGCAACATCATCAGGCACTCCCGCCACGGGCCGCGGAAATGCTTAGCGCCCTTCGCGGCCGCCGGACAGGAAGCCCAGGCGCGACTCGTGCGCCGCCGGCCCCTTGGGCTGCCAATCATCACCCTTGTCGCGGGCGCGGCCTTGCGGCTTGCGGCCCTGGGACTGCGGCTTGGCGGCCTTCTGCTGGCGCGGTGCGGCGCCTGTCCCCGACTTGGCTGCCTGTTTGGCGGCCGGCTTGCCGCCGGCACCTGCGCGGCGACGCGGTTGCTGAGACTGGGTCGCCACGGCATCCCCCTCAGCGGCAGCACGCGGGCCACGCCCCTGACCTTGCCCCTGCGCCGGCTTGCCGGCCCGGCCACCCGGCTTGGCCACGCGACCGGCACCCCCCTTGGGCTTGCCAGCACCTTGAGATTGCCCGGCCAGCGGATGCCCATTGGCATAACCACCGGAAATCATCAAACCCGACGTAAACGGATCCAGGCTGCCATCCTTGCGGCCACCCTGCAACTTGCCGCGCTTGCCTACCCGTGCGCCGCTCATGCCATTGCGCTCCATCGTGCCGAATCCCGGCGGCAGCGCACTGTCATGCGACAGAGGCTGGGCGGGGCGCCGCCCCTTGCCCGTTCCTTCTTCATCGCGCAGCAGCCCCATACTGACCAGCAAGGCCGTCACGACCTGCGCATCCAGCTCTTCCCAGCGACCACGCTTCAGATTGCGCGGGAGCACGACATCACCGAAGCGGGTGCGGATCAGCCGGCTGACGGTCACGCCGGCCTGCTCGAACATGCGCCGCACTTCGCGATTACGGCCCTCGTTGAGGGTGACGCGATACCAGCGATTGCTGCCTTCTCCACCGATGAATTCAAGGCTGTTGAATGCGGCACGCCCATCCTCGAGCTCAACCCCATCAAGCAGCGCCTGGCGCTGATCGTCGCCCAGATCACCAAGGACACGCACCGCATATTCACGTTCCGCACCATAGCGGGGGTGCATCAGGCGATTGGCCATATCGCCGGAAGTCGTCAGAATCAGCAGCCCTTCGGTATTCAGGTCCAGGCGACCAACGGACAGCCATTTGCCGACCTTCATTTTGGGCAGGCGCGCGAACACATTGGCGCGGCCAGCCGGATCATCATGACTGACGATTTCCCCTGCGGGCTTGTGATACAGGATGACGCGCGGCGGCTTCTTGGCGTTGGGGCGCGTGATCGGCTTGCCATTCACACGCACCAGGTCATCAGGCTTGACGCGCTGGCCGATGTGCGCCGGCTCGCCATTGACGGACACACGGCCGGCAACGATCAACTCTTCCATGTCGCGGCGAGAACCGATGCCCGCATCCGCCAGCACCTTGTGCAGCTTGGGCATCACGGCATCGCTGGACATGAACTTGCCCAGCCGTTGAGCCGTCTGCGCAGAGCTCTCCAGATAGGCCAGCGCTTCCTGGGCTTCTTTTTCAGTGCCGGCAACCACTGCCTTGCCTTCCGCCGGCGCCGCCTGAGCCCCCGCCTTCGAGCGGGCTGCCCCACCCTTGCCCGCCGAGCGGGCCCGAGGCTGGCGGCGCGGGGCAGCAGGAGCACCCCCCTCTGCAGCGGGCGCAGCCGTGCCGTCCTGAGCAACTGCAGTCACGCCGCCCTCAGCACTTTCGGCACCCTCACCAGGCTGCGAGGACGCCCCCTTATCCGTGCGGCGACGGCGGAACGGCGTGCGCAATTTTCGCCCCCGAGTACGCGCCACGCCTTCGGGCGCATCGCCAGACCCGGCTTCGGCTACCACGCCGTCCTGCTGCAAGTCATTGTCCATATCGACCCAAACTCCGTATTTCAATTATCTTGTTTATTGTCAGCCCCGGCGGCATCGGCTGCTGTTGCAGCGCCATCCGCTTCGGCGACGCCCGTTGCTTCGGGCGCCTCATGCATTTCCATTTCGTGCTGCAGGGGCAACTGGCCGGCAGCTTGCGCACGGCTCATGCCATCAGCTTCTGCCTGATGCGCAGAATTGATTCCTGCCGGCAAACCGGGATCTCCGGTTTCCGATGCGCCAACAGCCTGGCTGGGCACATCGTCCTGCTGTCCTGCTTCAGCCATTTCCACGCTGCCCGCCGCTTCCGGCGCCGCGTCCAGCAAACCTTGCCCTATGGCAGCCAGTTCGGCATCATCCAGCGCACGCAGATCCGGCAATTCGTCCAGCGCACGCAGGCCAAGATCGTCCAGAAACTGCCGCGTGGTCGCCAGCAGTGCTGGCCGCCCCGGCGCCTCACGATGACCCACGACCTCTATCCAGCCGCGTTCTTCCAGCACCCGGATAATCTGCGTCGACACCGTCACGCCGCGAATATCTTCAATATCACCCCGGGTGACTGGCTGGCGCCATGCAATGATGGCCAGGGTTTCCATCACGGCCCGCGAGTACCGGGGCGAACGCTCGGGGTTCAGCCGCTCAAGGAAAGGCTGCATCGCCGGCGTGGACTGGAAGCGCCAACCCGAAGCCAGCTCCGTCAGGACCAGACCCCGCCCCTCCCAACGCACCTGCAAATGCTCCAGCCAGGCACGCACCTGGGCACTCTCGACCAATGGCGCACCGAATAGCTTGCGCAATTCAGCAAGCGACATAGGCGCCTCTGCGCATAACAGCGCCGCCTCGAGCACTACTACAGCCTCGTCGTCGTTCATGAAATCCCAATGCGTAAGGCAACGCATGTACCGTCGCAACCTCCCCGCAGGACGGGGAAGAACGGCACAAACCTGGACGCAAAACTTTATCTATCGGCAGGTGCAGACCACTTCCATTCTGCCGTTAAGGCAGATGTCGGAGTAGTTGCTACTTTCAATTACCGGAATCCAGACCCGTCAAGAACCCTGCTGAAACTGCTCAGGGGCGGCGCCTGGAAAACAGCAGGACGATGCATGGATACACCGCCGGCGGCGTCCGATGGACGCAGCTACCGGCAAGCGGCGCATACAGAAACCCTGCTTTCTATGGGCGAATTATAACGGCAATGCCTCAAGCTGTGTGCAACCCATTCATCCAACGCCCAACAGCTGTTGCAGGCGCCTTCAAAACCGTTTCTATTTCCCTTGCGGTAATAAGCTAACACCCTATCGGAAACACACCGCCCAGATACAATAAAAACGCATTTCCTCATCACACAGATCGAGACAGGACACACTCTCCATGAGCACACCTCTGCCGCAGGATGCCATCGCGCAATTGTTCACTGATGCGCACAGCATCCATCAGTTCACCAGCCAGCCCGTCACTGACGACACCCTGCACCAGCTTTATGAACTGCTGAAGTGGGGCCCCACCGCGTTCAACGCGCAGCCCGGCCGCTATGTCTTCGTACGCAGCCAGGAAGCCAAGCAACGTCTCGCGCCAGCGCTGGCCGCAGGCAACCTGGACAAGACGCTGGCCGCACCGGTCACCGTCATCATCGCCCAGGACTCCGCGTTCCACGAACAACTGCCGACCCAGTTCCCCGGCTACGACGCGCGCAGCCTGTTCATCAACAATCCCGGCCTGCTCGACCCGACGGCTTTCCGCAACAGCTCGCTGCAAGGCGCCTATCTGATCATCGCCGCCCGCGCCCTGGGCCTGTCGGTCGGCGCCATGAGCGGCTTCGATGCAGCCAAGCTGGACGCCGAATTCTTCCCCGACGGCAAATGGAAAAGCAACTTCCTGGTCAACCTCGGCTATGCCGCTCCTGGTGCGGGCTTCCCGCGCGGCCCCCGCTTGCCCTTCGACGAAGCCGCCCGCATCCTCTGAGTCCCATCACTTAAGACCCACTATCGCAGCCCACATCTATCGGGATATGCGACTCACCATCGCCCGCAGCAACTCTGCTGCGGGACACCAGAGGGCGGCGTCTCGGCGCCTGCCCCTGAGCTGCAGCATGCCTGCCATCCACATGCCAGGCCTTTCTCTTCAGGCATAGCTCGGACGTCCGCCACATGCCGGCCGCGAGCACCGCCCCGCCCAACGCTGCCACCTAGCCTGGCAACGCCTCCCACGCGCCCCATCCGCTCCCACCCAAACCAGTACGCCACGCGTATTCCATGGCTTCCTGCCGCGCACGCAAATCGGCTATCTTTCATCGGATGGCACATAAGCAAACCCATAACAATATATATTTCAATATATAATTTATTTATAAATTTATCCCATCCCATTTCCCATGCCCGCCACACTTTCTCCGACTCGTCAGCGCAATGTCGCCGTGCTTACCGGCGCCCAGGCGCTGGGCGCCGCCAGCCCCGCCATCATCATTTCACTGGGAGGATTAGTCGGCCAGAACCTCTCCGCCAACCCGGCGCTCGCCACGCTGCCCGTCAGCACTTTCCAGGCGGGACTGGCGCTCGGCACATTGCCCGCCGCCTACCTGATGCACCGATTGGGCCGCAGGAATGCCTACCTCATCGGCGCCTGCATGGGCATCATCAGCGGACTGCTTGCCGCCTATGCCATTCTGTCCGGCTGGTTCGCGCTATTCTGCCTGGGCACCATCATTGCCGGACTCTATAGCGCCTACGTGCAAAGCTACCGTTTTGCCGCCACCGACGGACTCGATGCCATCCAACGTCCGCGCGCCATTTCATGGATCATGGTAGGCGGCCTGGCCGCGGCCATCATCGGCCCGCAGATCGTCATCCTGACCCGTGACATCTGGCCTGACACCCCTTTTGCCGCCAGCTTCATCGGCCAATCGGTATTGGCCCTGTTGGCGCTGCCCCTGCTCGCCATATTGCGGGCCCCGGAAAAAAACAAAATCCACCCGACCGAGGACGCGCCAGCCGCCAGGCCGCTGCGCGAAATCGCCAGCTCGCTGCCATTCATTACTGCCATCGCCACAGGTGTCGCCTCCTACGGCCTGATGAGCTTCCTGATGACGGCCGCGCCCATGGCGATGGTCGGTCACGACCATTCCCTGAAAGATGCTTCGCTGGGCATCCAGTGGCATATCCTGGCCATGTTTGGCCCCAGCTTCTTCACAGGTAAATTGATACAGCGCTTCGGCAGCGTCAACATCGCCGCACTGGGGCTGATCCTGATTGGCGCTTCTGCAGCCACGGCCCTCAACGGCATGAGCGTGTCTCACTTCTGGCTGGCGCTGGTACTGCTGGGCGTAGGCTGGAATTTCAGTTTCATCGGCGCCACCGACATGATCACCGCCACGCATACCCATGCGGAACGCGCCAAAGTCCAGGCCGCCAACGACTTCATTATGTTCGGCGTGGTCGCCATTGCGTCGTTCTCGTCCGGCCAGTTGCTCAGCACCTCCGGATGGGACAGCCTCAACCTGCTGGTCTTTCCGCTGGTAGGCGGCGTGCTGCTGCTCATGCTCGCCAATCATTACCGCGCGCGCCGCTGGCACTGAACCCACCTACCGCCGTGCATGCTCCTGCATGGACGGCGGCGGCGCAACACGCTCCGGCTTCTGCCTGCGGCCTGCCACGCCCCAGGGCACTGCAGGCATGACTGGCCTAGACATTCCCCAGCCCATCAAACAGGACCGTCAGCGCACCTTCCAGCGCATGGGGTCCAACTTTCTCAGGCAAAAGCAGCCCATCCATACTGAGCAAGGCCAAGCCATGCACCATCGCCCAGCATGCCGCCACCTGGGCGCGTACGTCGCCTGGACGCAATTGCCCGTCGGCCTGGCCGCGCTCCAGTAAATCCACCAAAACGCCCAGCGTGGAAAGCGCCCGCTCGCTCAAATGAATCTCCGTCCCGGAGCCGGCATCCGCACTGAACATCAGACGGTACAGGCCTGGGTTAGTGGTGGCAAAACAAATATAGCCTTGTGCCATCGCGAAAATCGCTACACGCAAAGAGGCCTCTCCGGCATCGGTCGCACGAGCCAGGGCCGCCCGCAACTGATCGAAACCGATGCGCGAGACCTCTTTCAGCAACGCGGCTTTATCCGCAAAATGCGTGTAGGGCGCGGCATGACTGACTTGCGCTCGACGCGCCACCTCACGCAGGGTGAATTGCCAATTTTTGTCCTCATGCAACATCGCCATGGCGGTGTCAATCAGCGCACGCTTCAGATCTCCGTGGTGATAAGGACGATCGACAATGTTCGACATTGGTTTCCTTGATAGCTATCTCCTGACAACTCGATGTTGACACAAGTCACTTTCAAGCGCATAGGCCCCACAATGTTGTCACTGTCAACATAAGAATCCGCCATGAATAAAAATGACGATGCCCTTCAGCTCGAACGTACCCTCATGCGGCAGCGCACAGCCTTCCTGCGTGACCATGCCTCATCACTGGAACGTCGCCGAGCCGACCTGACAAAGCTGCGCAGCGCCATCCTGGCCAACAAGGACGAGATCACCACGGCGATCAGCAGCGATTTCGGGCATCGCTCTCGATACGAGACTGCCATCATGAAGTTGATGACGCTCATCATGGGAATCGACTATCTACACAAGCACCTGCGCCGCCATGTGGCCGACGCGCCGCCGCGTGGCGCTGGCCAGGCTACTGGCTGACATTTTTTCGGAAGAGCAAATGGCAGTAATACAAGGCGATGCACGAACGGGTGCTGCCTTTTCGGCGCTGCCATTCGATCACCAGGTGTTTACCGGCAGCACGGCAGTTGGCCGCGCAGTCATGAAAGCAGCCAGCGCACACACGCTAGCACCGACCTTCATTCTGAACGTGACCGATGACATGAAAATCATGCAGGAAGAGATATTCGGACCGGTCCTGCCAATCAAGACCTACCATTCGCTCGATGAGGCAATCGCTTATGTCAATTCACATCCGCGCCCTCTTGCCCTCTATTACTTTGGCCATGACGACGACGATCGGCGCAAAGTACTGTCGCGCACGACCTCTGGCAATGTCACGGTCAATGGATCGCTCACGCACTACGCGCAGGAAGACCTGCCTTTTGGCGGCGTCGGCCCAAGCGGCATAGGGGCCTACCACGGGAGACAGGATTCTTGGATTGTTCCTGCGATAACCCGCTGCGCGCGTGTCTCGCGTACGGTTTCAAGCCTTATGCCATCGGCACCAAAGACTTGAAACCGAAACTCTGTATTCTGGCACCATGAAAACGCCAGAATACGTGTTTCAGATCAGCGAACCAGCATGTTCCAGCACCTGATCGCACGCCTTTCGGGTCAGCTCTTCCTTGAAACCGCCACCGCTAAGATCAACGCTGCCATCACTACCCAGCACCTTGCCTTGCAGGCCGCTCAGGAAATCCGGATTGCTCTCGGCTTTCTTCTGCCCCCCAAGCGAACCCAGCAGTTTCTCCTGGACATTTTCGACGGCATTGCCGGACAGATAGTTATTCTTGACGCAGAACTGCAGCAGGCCGGCCACATTGCCCGTACCGGCAGACGCCAGCGAAGGCAGGCCCAAACCGGCGGCATCTCCGGCCAGATTGCCGACGGACCCCAGATTGCCCAGCCCGGACAGCCCGCTGCCACCGGAAGACGCCGCCGGCGCCTCTTGCGCGGAGCCGGACGAAGAACCACCCAAGGCGCCCTTCACGCTATCGAGCAATTGCGCCTGCGCGGCACCCGATGCGAATGCCAGCGCGGCAGCCAGACCCAGGGCCAGACGGAATGATTTTTTCATGCTGATTTCTCCTTGAATGCCAGGACAATGCGACAGACAGAACCCTGCCGGCCACATCCAGTACGCCAGAAAGCACGGCGATAGACCCATCGTAGCCGCTTGAACCCACCACACTCGCCCAGCCCGAATCAAGAAGCGTCAAAAATCGTGTCTCATTCAAGCGAGAACCGGAAACGCCAGGCCATTCATGCGCGTGCTGCGTACTAATCAGAACGTCTGCCTGCATGACTGGCAAATCAGCCGTTGGCAGGGCTGCCCCAAGGCAAGCGGCGGCAAACATCAGCCCGGTGCCAGCAAGCTGCGCGTGGCACGCTGATCCGACAGCCATTCGCCCGCCTGACGGGCGCGCTCTTCGTGGGCGGACTCCCTCAAGGTCTCGGAAAGCGCCTCCACATACCAGATCCGCATCGACGCCAGCGCCCGCAAACGGGCCGCATACTCATCCGCCCGTGCCGAACGCAGGCTCAATCCGTAAGTCTGCAGGCTGAATGCCAGCGGTGCATAGCAGGCATCCACCGCACCGAAGCGGGGCCCGGCCAGGAACGGCCCCCCAAAGCGGTCCAAGCCCTCGCACCACAACTCTGTGATACGCGCCAGATCCTGCTCCAGGCCTTCGCCCATCTGCCCCAAACGCACTTTGATGCCGCAATTGAACGGGCAGGCTTCCTTCATTGCAACGAACTCCGCGTGCATCTCGGCAGCAGCGCAGCGGGCCCAGGTGCGAGCTTCCAGCCCATGCGGCCAGACATCCGGATGGCGCTCCGCCAGGAATTCAATAATCCCCATCGAATCCCAAACAACCAGATCGTCATCCACCAGGCAGGGCACCTTCCCCGTCGGTGAAAAAACGCGGAACGCATCATAGCTGTGAACGCCGGAAAACGGCGCCTGCCGCTCTTCGAACGGGATGCGCAACTCGCGCATCAGCAGCCACGGCCGCAGAGACCAGGAGGAATAATTTTTGTTGGCAATATATAGCTGGTACATAGTCGCCCACGCTTCGCTGCATTGCAGCATAAAGGGCTTCCATTATGTCACCAGCACGAATTTTCTACTGTTGGGGCGAACGCGACTTGCACTTTATAAAAAAAGCATGCTATTATCTTTTTCTCAATTCCCCGATAGCTCAGTCGGTAGAGCGACGGACTGTTAATCCGCAGGTCCCTGGTTCGAGCCCAGGTCGGGGAGCCAAATTCGAAAAGCCCTTTGCAGCCACTGCAAAGGGCTTTTTCTTTGCCCCCTATCAATGAGAAACGCGGCACCATTCAGCGGAGGGCAAGGCATCGCCCACCACGCCGTGCCCTCCCCGCCAGCAATGGCGTACCATCAGATGGATGGGATCAAAAAAAACGGCTCACACCTGGCAAAAAAACGAGAGTCGTGCTAATATCCTTTTCTTCAATTCCCCGATAGCTCAGTCGGTAGAGCGACGGACTGTTAATCCGCAGGTCCCTGGTTCGAGCCCAGGTCGGGGAGCCAAATTCGAAAAGCCCTTTGCAGCCACTGCAAAGGGCTTTTTCTTTGCCCGTCCAGCGTTCGGCAGCGTACAAGCGCTACGTCACACAACAGGAATCAGCGGCATGCCTGCGCGACTGCATGGCTATCCTCAAAGAGACGCACGCGCGTAATGAGGCCACGCTCGACCGTGAAATCGAAAATGAATTCCGACTCGATCAGTTTTCCTGTGCGCTTCACTCGGGACGCCAACTCACCAATGCCCAGCACCCGCGTCCCCTGCGCCAGGGTGTCTTTCAGCTCGAAACGCTCGGAACTGATCTGGGTGCGCAGTTGCGCATAGAAGGCTGCCACACTGGTGGAACTGACGGCAGCCGCCGGCATCGCACCGCCCAGCTTCTACGCGGCATTCGGCTCGAAAGCCGCCGCATTCTGCGAAGCCGTCGACCACTGTGGGCAAATCCCCCCATGCTGGCCCTGGAAAACGCACCGGATTTGCGCCTGGGACTCCAGGGCATGCTCGAGGGCAGTATAGAAGTTGCCCTTTCCCGGCGGCCTGGTGGCTATCTGCTTGTCCTCGGCGCCGTCGATGATCTGCCGGACAATACTATCGCCAGACAGCACCTGTTAGACGCACGCCGCCAAACCCGCGAACTCATCAACACCCGGCTCAAACGTGGCCAGGCAGAAGGCGAGCTTGACCCCGATACCGACACAGAGCAAATGGCAATGTTTCTGCACGGCGTAATGCAGGCCATTTCATTCCAGGCACGTGATGGCGCATCCAAACAGGCATTGAATTCATTGATCGAACCCGCCCTCAGGGCCTGGCTATCAGTGGGACGCTCCGGAAAACCGTAAGTGACATGCAGGGCATCACGGAAGCAAGTTGGCGGGCAGGTGTCGAAAGCGGAGAACTGATTGGCCTGATCGCCTGGGCTGGCACACGCATGGCCGGTTACTGCTTTGCTGACAGAAGCACAGGCGAAATCATGATGCTGGCTTTGCTACCGGAAGACGAAGGCCATGGCCTGGGTCGTTTGCTGCTGAGTCAGGTCGTGGAGGCCTTGCGGCACCTGGGCAGGCAAACC
>NZ_SGWZ01000001.1 GCF_004216755.1 Kerstersia gyiorum | reverse complement strand
GCGCTGGCCCACACGTCATAGGGACTGGGCTGCACCGGGATCAGCACACGCTCGGCCGCCAGCAGCGCGGAGCGCGCCAAGGCGGCAATCCTGGGCGGCCCATCAATGACGACGTGATCGGCCCGCCTGGCGAGTTCTGGCGCTTCCTGATGCAGCGTTTCGCGGGCAAGGCCCACGGCGCTGAATAGCCGTGGCAAGCCTTGCTGGCTTCTTCGCTGCGTCCAGTCCAGCGATGAACCCTGCGGGTCGGCATCGAGCAGCACGACGTGCTGGCCGCGCAGCGCCAGTTCGCCCGCGATGTGGGTGGCGAGCGTGGTCTTGCCGACGCCCCCTTTTTGGTTGAGCAGAGCGAGGATCATGGCGCAGCCCTCCGGCTTGGAAGACCGGGCTGTTTTTGCCTTGCCGAACGGGGTTGGTTTTTCTCTTGGTTTTGCTGTCGGATTTGCTGCTGATTTTGACTTTCGGCAGTTGTCCACCGAAACGGCGCTTCTCTACTAAAAGTTAGAGAATTTAAGTTAGGTAAGTTAGAGGGCGCGTAAGCCCGCGCCATTATTGGTTTTCCGGCGGTTTCGTACTCCTGATAGCACGATAGTCGTACTCCCGATAGCACGATACCCCTTACTCCTGATAGCACGACACTATTCACAGGTTCTCCCGAAGTTATCCCCGTGCCGTTTGCGGCACGGGCCGGAAGGTCAGCAGTTCCATGTCGTCTTCGGGTATTCGCACGATGCCCAGTTCGTAACCCGGCAATGATTGCTTGGCGACCAGCGCACGCAGGTCGTAGGCAAAATCCGAGAATCGCGTGCTGCTGCCCGACTTGCGGTACAGGTGCCGGAAATCGAACTGCCAGCCATATTCCTGTTTGCCTCCATGCTTGCGCACCAGGCGGTACAGCCAGCGTTCGATGCCGCCAGTCAGGCGGAAGTACGTCGGGTCGATGGTCAATACCAGGGCGGCATCCACCACGCCCGCATAGAACCAGTCCGGCAGGATCAGCTCGATGCCCAGCGGCGTGCCGTGGGCATCGGCCAGTTCCTTCCACTCGTTGATCCAGGAAAAGCGGTGCAACCGCCGCCCGGTCGTCTCGCGGATGGAGGTGGCCACCGTGGTCGATTGCAGGCGATCCAGCGCGGCTTTCAGGCGCTGGTAGTCGCGTGAGCCGGTGCCGCGCCCAATGAAACGCAGGATCTCGTAGGGAGTGGCACGCATCAGCCGGGATGTGGGCAAACCCGCATCCTTGGCTTCGACGATCTGACTGGCAGCCCAGATCAGGATGTCGGCATCCCAGATTGTGGCGATGCCGTGCTCCTGCGTGCCTTCCACGCGGATGGTGATGTTCCCACTGCGAAAGTCGATCGGCGCGGTGCGCCGCGACTTCGCCAGCGAGAAGAATGGATAGGCCATCAAGTCCTGGGCATCGCGCGGTGCCATGTCGCCCGGCAAGGCGCGGAACAGATCGAGCTGTTCGCGTTCTTGCTGCGGTCGCTGCCGGGATGGCAGCGATGGGCTGGACATGGGGATGGCCACCAGCGATGCGCCAATCAGCGGCGATCACGGTAGTCACCCGCATGGCGCTCGGCATACTCCGGGTCGGAAGTGGCACCGAAGCTACGCGCATCGGCCCAGGCATCCAGGTCGGCTACGGCATACATGACGCGCCGGCCGAATTTACGGAACTTCGGCCCGCCGCCGATCACGCGTTGTTTCTCCAGCGTGCGCGGCGACAGGCGCAGGTATTCGGCGGCTTCGTCGTTGGTCAGGTAGCGTTGGGGCTGCGCGGGCGCAGCGACAACAGTGGCGGCAGGCCGCAAGGGAGCAGGACGCATGGGAAGTACCTCCATCAAGCCCGGCCACACCACGCGGCCGGATAGAAGCACTTTCAAGAAATTCAGGCTTCCTGCTAAGGGACGAATTGCAGGGCCTGCAAAACGTCCCCCCTTACTACGCTGCAACTGGCGCGAGCTGTGCCAGGCTGCGATAGCCGCCGCGCATCAGCACCTCGCCACGCCGTACCAACCGCCGCACGCGGGCACGTAAGGCGCTGTCCTTGTGCCAGTCAGCCGCGACAGCATCCACACCGAACAAGCCTTCGGCCACCGCGCGCAAGGATGCACCCGCCAGGGTCGCATCGAGCGCCTGCAGGGTATGCAACTCCAACAGCGCAGCCGCTGTTGGACGATCTCGGGTCGTCACCACGGGCGCAGCCTCCGGCAATCCAGCCAGCTTGTTCAACTGGGTGATCAGCGTGTGGTAGCGAGCGCACGGTATCGCGCAGGCGCGGATGGCATACGCGTACGCCGTGCCATCGACCAGACCGGGTGCGAGCGCAAAGCGCAAGCAGCATCCTGGCCATCGCGCCACCAGCACCAGGCGCTTGCCGTCGTGAATCAGGTGTTTGGTGCCAGGAATGCGCCAGAACTCGAACACCACCGCATCGGGCGGCGGGTCAGCATCTGGGTAGAGTTGCACCAAGACATCGTGATCGGGAAACCAGGCCGGGTGCGCGTCCCGCGCATCCAGCGCCGGGTCTTCCAGCAGGCGCAGCCCCCAGCGCTGCGCCGCATCTGGCCTGCGACGACGACGCAGCCAGTCGAGCCGGTATTCAGGATTGCGGCGCAGGTACTCCCAGGCCAGGGCTGGGCCATCGAGATGCAGCGTGTAAAGATACGCGGCGGTCGGATACCAATGCTCGTGGTGTTCGGCGCTCGGCTCTGCCATGACGCAACCTCCTGTCGGACAGCAGGAACGTCGCCACGGGCGTGAAGAAGGCAAACTACGGCGTCATCGGCAAACCGTCATGGATGGCTGGGTAAACTGGCAGTGTCAAGACCGATTGGCTCCGAAGCGTTGCGTGGTTCGTCCGAATGCGACGACCGCGCAACCCGAAAATGGTGCGCGGCATCGGATACCGTGCCGCAGCCCGCGCCAAAGATCATGACCGTTTGCGGCAGACTCGCACCGCTTCGGTGCAAGAGTGCCGATTCAGACCGAACAGGTCACAGACCAGACCGAAATAGACTGAATGCGCCTGCCTGGGCTGTGGTGGTTCAGTCCGGGATCGCGCCATTTTCTTCGGCCAGCCGCAGGTATTCCGATAGCCGCCGGGTCGGCAGGAAGTAGCGATCACGCATCACGGGCTGCTTGCGCGGGCCGACAATGGATGTCAGGTCGGACAGCTTCACCGTACCCAGGGCAGGCATGCCCAGCCCCAGGTCGATCAAGCCATGAGCGGTGTCACCATCTGCGGGATTAAGCGAGGCCAGCAGCCAGGTCAAATGCGCATCCGGGGTGAATAGGCGCACCACGGGTAGCGGATCGGTGTCTTGCCCGGCGGCACGTGCTTGGCCGTTGGCCAGCAGGCGTGTGCGGTCGTCGTCGGTGATGAGCGTCGTCATGGCTGTGTTCCTGCCAATAGCCGAATCCGCATAGCCGCTTGCCTGCCTTCTCACGCAAGCGCAGATGTGCAAGCCCACACTTCCCCAGAAGCGTAAAGACACACAGGCGCATGTGCGGAAGTCAGGAAAGGCACGAATCAGGTTCCCCGCTTTTAAAGAAAGCCGCCGATGCGGATTTCAGTAAAGACACAAAACAGGTGAAACGAATGAATGAGTTAAATATAACGTGGTTTTAATTGTGCTATAGATCGACGCTTCTGTCTATGCAGAAGCGTACCGTCCAGCGTGGCCGACCGGCCGGCACCACCACCTTTGACGCCGAACTGGCCCAGGCGTTCGGCGCGGCGGTGCGTGCGCTGCGCACGGAGCGCGGCATCGCGCAGGAGACGCTGGCCAATCTAGCGGGCGTCGAGCGTTCCCATATGGGCAAGGTCGAGCGTGGCGAGCACCAACCCACCCTGTCGCTCATCTTCAAGATCGCAGGCGCACTCGAATGCAGCACGACAGTGCTGATGGCCGAGGCCGAAAGCCGTCTTCAGGCTACCGAAGTGTAGTCGGATGCAGGAAGTGCCCCGCCGCGATGGGCGGGGCGCTGCGACGGTTATGCCGCCTGCGGTTTGCTGCGCGACCAGATCAGATCGTGCGTGCCGCTCTCGCCTTCGATCAGGCGGGCATAGATCGGAGCCGGGAACGAAGGGTCATCAAAGGTCACGGACAGGTATTCGCGCCCGGCGTCGCTGGTCTTCTTCCACGCCGCGCCGATGTCGTGACTGGCGGCCTGCAGGCGGAAGTCAGGGGCATTCTCGCTGTTGCCTTTGTCGTTGGGAACCAGCTTGACCTTGACGTTGAGCGTCAGGGTGCGAAGCGTGCCGGTGTAGCCGTCTTTGTCTGCGGTGAAGGTGCCGATGTTGGCCATAGTGTTTCTCCTTTCGGTTGGACAAGGTTCGCGCCCATCGCGTCCTTGTTGTGATCCGACCGGCGGGGGACGGGCTGGCTGCACCGCTTGCGGTCGCAACGCAGTGGAGAGCCGGGAGACGAAAAGAATTTGCTGCGCGGGGAATGCGCCGAACGCAGTGACAGCGCAGGGGAAATTGTTTTCGTCGGACGGTTGCAGCCATGAAGCCCGAGGCGCAGCCGTGCCACCGCCAGGATTCACGACAAGACAAGGACGCCTTGGGCCGAACCGCTCCGAAAGGAGATGTGGCCTGCTCGGCATCCCCGCATGAAAGCGGCTCCGGCTCGCCCACTGATGCGGGCAAGTCTGCCGCCCGACGATAGGCGGGAATGCCCATGTCGCACCTTGTGGTGCTGGTCTTGAGGTGCGGTGTGGAAGCCTATAGCGAGGCCGTGCGTGTTGTCCGTGACCTGCCTTTCGTGACGTGATGGGCAAGAACCGCCAGCATTGAGGACGGCACGCTTTTGCACAACCTGCCGCAGCGAATTCCGGCGTATTCGCAACGACCTGCTCGCTGCAACGCAGGACTGGTTGGACCGACCCGGTGCAACCGGTTCGGTTACATCAAGGGGTGCCAAGCATCGCACGACAGGGTTGTTCCCTGGAGGCAGGCGTGAAGGATTGAAGCTGAATGGCGTGACGACAAAGACGGCACGGGGCGCAGCCCGAAAGCCCGGTGGCGCATCGCGCCGACACGCACATTGGCATTGAAAATCATGCGTGCTTGCTAAACTGGCCAGAAATAGAAGAGTCTCCCGAGAAACGGGTTGATCTGCTTTTTGGTGCCCTGCATGCATTTCTTCTCCTGCAACGAAAAAAGGTGTTGCCCCTGACGACAGAAGGAGACTCGTTCCCTTCCCGGAGAAAAGGGCGGATGGATGAGGATGGAAAAGCCCGCAAGGGCTGTGCAGTGCCGACAGGCACCAAGGCGGTATGACCTAGCCAGAGCACAGCGTTGGCCAAGTCATACCGTAGCAACTAGTAGCGACGGAGAAAGGATGATTGATACACCTAAGATCTACATAGTCGGTGCCTCCTGCTCGGGGGTTTCAACCCTTGGGGCGGAGTTGTCGCGGCGAATGGGAGTAGCGCAAATAGACGTGGATGACTTCTATTGGATGCCTACCGATCCGCCCTACACGGTCAAGCGTCCTCCCGAAGAGCGAGTGAAGCTGATAGCAGCTCGCCAAAAGGAAGCTGGAGGGTGGGTGTTGACCGGCTCGTTCATGGGATGGGGAGACACACTGATCCATGCCGTGGATCTGATTGTGTTCATTTACACCCCTGAGTATATCCGCCTTCAACGGCTGGATGAGCGTGAAGCTACACGGCACGGAAATCGCATATGGCCGGGAGGCGACATGTACAAGGCACATTTGGATTTTCGAGAATGGGCATCGAGTTATGACGACCCTCTGTTCAGCGGGAGAAACCGTGCGCAGCACGAACGATGGCTTAGCGAGCAAACAGCTCCTATTCTTAGGTTGGCAGGAGAAAAACCCTTGCACGAACTGGTGGCCGCTGTGGAGCGAACGCTGTTATGACCGACAACGAGGTAGAAGCCATCTTCGATCTGTTGGAATCGCGTACCACGCCGCATGCTATGGCCTGCCTGCCCCACTTGAAATACCGTAAGAACGTTGAAACGTAGTGGGCACGACCTACCGCAGCAAACGGGGCGTATCCGCACTATGCGGCCATTATTTCACATCGTAAAATGATGAGCAGATTGGCATAGAGCGCGTGCCAGGCCTGCATACATTAAACAGAGCGCAAGCACCTATGGATCACGATCTCGATGCGATGACGCGAGAACAGCTCATCGAAGAAGTCAAGAAACTGCGGGCGGGCATTCGCACACACCGCGACACTTCCGGCCACGACCTGTGTTGGTATCACCCGCACCTGTGGGCCTTGCTGCCTGAAAAGGTCGAGCATCAGCCCACGGTGCCTGATTGGCCGCAGTTCATGCGTGGCTGCGTGAAATACCGTGAATCGCTTGATGCCCAATGCCCGCAAGTCCCGCGCAGCAAGCAGGAATTTGGCGAATAGATACCTTGCCGCAAGCGAAGCGCGCCGCCGCAGGCGCGAAGGATTGAAGCCGAATGGCCGTGACGGCAAAGACGGCACGGGGCGCAGCCCGAAAGCCCGGCGGCGCATTGCGCCGACACGCCCAGGATTCGAGGCTGCTATAGCACCGTAGCTCAGCTACATGAAGAAGCTGCCCTGATCGGAGTAACCTGCAGGCTCGATCGCCACATCCGCAATGCGCGATTGCAAGGCACGCTTGCAGCGGACGTTCTCGCCTCCGTCCTGAATCCAAGCCCCAAGGCGCCGCTCTACCCAACCACAAGCAACAGCATCCCCGCTAGTCAAATCGCAATACCATTCCGGCTGAATGTCAGCTTTCCGAGGTTTGAGAACAACATTGATGGAAAGCTCGCCACCACTGATGGCATCCACGCTGGCAACGGCAGGCAGATCCTCGTCAAACATGAAGCGGTAGGTGCTGCGCGCGCAGTCATGGCTGCCCTCGGCACTGCCGGGCCACCAGTTCTCGCCTTCTGACAGTCCGAACAGGCGCTGTTCAAGACCGGCGTTGACCGCCGACACCATCAGGTTTCTCCATACCCACCAGCGCGCGCTCCGTTGCTTTCGCAGCGGAAAGGTCTTGAACGGTGAATAGGAATGCTCGAACTCAGGCAGCAACTGCAAGTCGTCGGGTACGGCATAGCCGAATTGCCGCAGGCGTTGCACCAGCCGGGCATTGCTCGGCTTCTGTGCTTCAGCGGTCGAGTGGCCGGTAAGAGCTGCACGCAGCGCTGCATGAGTCTTGAATCCCAAAGCTGCGGCAACCGCTTCGCTCAGATGGGACGAAGAAACACCGCTCACTCCGCGCTGCGCCGTCTGTTTGAGGGTACGCACGGCAGCTTCGGAAACGAAAAAGGTCTGAACAGTCATACCAAATTCCTAAGTGACTGGTCGATGTCTGCCGATTACGCATCAACCGAGGAATAGGTACGGTCATAGCGAAGGGAAAGCGCGGAAACGTCGTTTAACCCGGCAGCAGGTTCAGCGTGACGCGGCTGTAGCTTTCATCATACTGCATACATTGCCAGCATGGACACTGAATATTGCTACGGGCATTGATACCGGTCGCGGCCACTGCCGCGACCGGATTTTTGATCACCTGCCCCAAGTCGGAAGAGCTTGGGGCTGGTGCTGACCTGACAGCAAAGCGCCTTGGTCGAAACCAAGGCGCTTTGCTTCATAGATAGGAAGATCACGCGGCCACTGCCTCGGCCTGCGTCTGCTCATCCGCTACGGCGGCGGCTTCCTCCGGTCCTTCGGCTGCCTCGTCCGTCACTACTTCCTGCGCGGCCTGCTGCGTGGCTTCGGCGGCGAAGATGGCAGGCATCCAGCCGGTGCCATCCGCCAGCCGTTCGGCTTCGCTGGCTATATCGGCCTTCTTCAACTTCGCCAGCCGGGAAACCTGCTCGGGCGCGAAATCTCCCACGGCATCCAGAATTGCAGCCTTCGGGATGTGCTGGAAATAGCCTTCGCTGGTGGGCTTCCACCAAGCGGCCATATACAGCCCCACGGCCTGCGCCAGTTCCGTGCCGGGTTGCAGCGCCGTGGCGCGAGACGTCACCACATCCACCGTAGCAGCCACGCATACCGCCAGCAGCCGCACCAGTTCATCCTGCGACTTCCCCAGCAGCGTGGAGAACAGTTCGGCACTGTCCTGCGGCAAGCCTTCACCCGCTACCTGCTGCAATTCGCGCAACGCTGCGGCGGCGGGCGAATCCGGTATATCCGGGGCGATGCCTTCCAGCCGGTCTTGCACTTTCAGGCTCACGCCCAGCGGCAAGTCGTGAATGTAGTAGCTGCCTTGCAAGACGGTCTGCACTATGCCATGCACCAGCGCTGCCAGCGCCACCTGCGGATGCCGTGCCACCTCGATTTGCAGCGCGGCGGTACGGTGGGCGCTCAAGCGCTGCGCCAACTTGTCGGACATGGCGACGGCCTTGGGCTGCTCGTCGTTTTCGTCTGGGTCGTCGTTCCCGGCTTCTCCGTCGCTGCCGAAACCCTGCCGCAACCGTTCCAGGGTGCGCAACGCCTTGGCCTCGGCTTCGCGCAGCAGGCCACGATGCACCACGATCTGGCCTTGCCGGTCGAGCGTGACGATGGCACCGGCTGCGGCTTTGACGTTAGGGCTGTAGTCCAGCAAGGCATCTTCCAGCGCCTGCAACTGTTCGCCCAGGCGATCGCCTTCCTCCTGCAAAGCGTCTGCCTTATCCTCGTCGTCGGCATCCATCGCGGCATCCACGGCTTCGCCAATGGCCTGCATCTTTTCTTGCAACTTCTCCATGCGCTGCGCTTCGCGTTTGTTCGGGGTGCGGCGTTCCCGTGGCGCACGGTGGAAGGCTTGCAGGTCGGCATAAGTGGCGCTGGGTGTGGCATCCACCCATGCCCAACCTTCGGCGCGGATGGTGGCGGCATGTTCATCCAGCTTGCTGCGCACCAGCGTTTCCAGCAGCGCAGCATCGGTCAGATATACCCCTGCGTCGCCTTCGGCAAACAGGTCGCGGCGAATGCCACCGCCTGCTGCTTGGTAGGCATCCATCCCGACGAACCTCACCAGCGGATGTTGGGCATCTATCTCGCGTTCGGTAAGGCGGTCGCGCAAGGCATGCGGACTACGCTGCCATTCTGGTGCGTCGTAAAACGCAGCTTCCTGCGCAGCGTGGTCGTCGGTGATGGCAAGGGCCATCAACTGGTCAAGGCTCACGGCATCGGCGCGATAGTCGGCCATCAGGCGCGGCGATACGTTGGCGAGTTTCAGACGGCGCTGCACCACCAGCGGCGTGACTGCAAAATCAGCGGCAATGTCTTCGATGGGTCGGCCTTCGGCCACCAGTGCAGCGAAGGCTTCAAACTGGTCTGCCGGGTGCATGGCTTCTCGTTGCACGTTCTCGGTCAGGCTCACGGTGCGGGCGCTGGCATCCTGCACCAGCAAGCAAGGCACCTCCCAATCCTTCGGGATATGGCGTTTCTTCGCCAGCAGCTTCAAAGCCGCCAGCCTGCGGCCACCGGCCACGACTTCGTAATGTTCGCCATCGCTGGCAAGAATGACGGTGAGGTTTTGCAACAGCCCCACGCGGGCGATGCTGGCCGCCAGCGTGTCGATGGACTGGCCTGCGGTCTTGCGCACGTTGCGGCGCGAGGGGCGAAGCTGCGATAGCGGCACCAGCAGCAGATTCTGCGCCGGGGCGGCAGTTTCCAGTGTGGTGGCGATGGCTTGGGTTTCGGTGTGGGTGATAGCGTTCATGGTGTAACTCCTTGCGATGATGGAATGCAGCAGCGAATAACGCGGCAAGGGTTGCTGCCTGCCCCTGCCGCGCAGGGGAATCAGGCTTTCAACTGGCGCAGGCCATCGGCCAGCAGCCACAGGGCGCGATTGAGGCGAATATCGGAATCAATGCCCTGTACCGGGCGTGTCTGCTGGCGGCGTCCGTTGGCGCTGCGCCCATGCAAACCGCCTTTGGTCAGGTTTTCCTGGGTGCGGTTGAACACGCTCCACAAGTCCGGGCGGCGGTCGTCGAACCGGCGCGGCATCAGGATTTGCGATTCGGTAATGGGTGCGGGCTTGTCCGGGTCGTCGTACTTGAGCGACAGCGCGGCGCGGGCGAACACTTCGGCTTCGCCTTCATCCAACGTGATGGCCTGCATGGACTCGCGGGATTCCAGCGCACTGTCAAAGCCGTGCAGCACCTGATAGGCACCTTCGATCACTTGTCCGGCCACATCGCCCTTATGCGGCACGCGCACATCGGCCACGGTGTCGCCGCAGACAAGGCCATTGCTGCACACGAAACGGAACATCCCGGCCAGCATCTGGTAGCTGCTGGTGCCATCGTGCGAGTTCAGCAGGATGATTTCGTTGGCTTCGCCTCGGGCATTGATCTGGCTGGCGTGGCGCAGCCGGATCATGTGCTTGGTGTAGTCGCGCCGGTCTTCGTGGCGGGTGCGGGTCTGCGTCACCATGAAGGGCTGAAACCCTTCCTTGCGCAGTTCGGTCAGCACCGTGGCGGTGGGGATATAGGCGTAGCGCTGAGAGCGGCTTTCGTGGGGTGCTTCCGCAAAGATGGACGGTGCCACGCGGTGAATCTGATCATCGGACAGTGGGGAATCGCTGCGCAATACCGGGGAACGGGAAGCAAAACGGGATGCAAGCATGGTCTTTCTCCTGACAAAAAGGGTTTGCTGTTCAAACCGCACACCGGATTCCAAGATTCGGAGCCCAGCCTTTCGGCTGTTCGGTGCGGTTGGCACGAGGAACCCGGTTGGCCCTGTTGCCACCGTCTTTCCTGAGTTCATCGCCCGCGACGGTCAGGAGCCCACGGACGTGGGCCGTCAAGGAGAAAAGCGTCAGGTTGGAGCGGCCCGCAGGCGCAGCCGAGGACACGGCCTGGCACGCCTTGACGGCACGCGGCCACGGGCTACAGTCGCGAGCAAGGTGATGGAGTCAGGAGAAGACGGCTGGACATGGCAACGGCCGCCACGATGTGCAAACCGCACGCAAGCGAAGCGCGCAGGCCCGAAGCTGGAAGCCGGGTCGTAGGCGTCAGGGATGTGGAAGGCTGGCGACTGCCAGTCCCGTCAGGGATGAGCGAACAGCGAACCTGAAGCAGCGCGGTCCGCGAAGCGGAGACGCAAAGATATGTTTCGTTTATTATCTGTTTGTGCGAATTAAACAATCCATCAGCCACAAAGAAAGATATGGCATTGAGCTTAGATTAAACGTTGATGGTTTATGAGGCAGAGTGCCTCCAAGTCTGCGGCAATCCATATGCTATTCACAGGCCGCACACAAGCATTGCCACAAGTAGCATAGGGGTAGGCATAAGACAGCTTTCAATAGTCGATCGAGGATGGCATGAATCATTCGGAAAAGATTGCAGCGGATAAAACATCGCTTGGCTTCGAGTTTCAGGATTTGGTTTACATTGAAAAGCTCATTGAGCTTAGGTCAGGGCAAACACTTGGCCTTGAGCTCCATGACGACATTCATGTAGAAACCGCGGCAGATGATTCTTCTATCGAGGAAATCTTGCTCATCCAGGTCAAACACTCTGTTGAATCTGGGAACATCACGGATCGAGACATCGACCTTTGGAAGACTATCCATAACTGGCTGAAGCTTGTCCCAGGCCTGCCAAATTGCCGGTCACTAAAATTCCAGCTGTACACCAACAAAAGCCTTAATAATCAAGAATTTGTAAGCTTACTAAAAAATTCACGAGCCAACATCCAGGCGATCATTGATCATATAAGAAAGACAAATAAAGAAATTACAGAATCAGAATCACAAAAGAAACCTGAAGATTCTAGAAATCCACTTTCCAAATATGTGGATTCAGTTTCTCAATCAAGCGACGAGGAACTTAAATTTATCTTTGATAGATTTGAATTCCACTCTGATAAATCGCCCATCATTGCAAGAATATCTTCTGCTCTTCGACAACTATCAATTCCCGACTCTCGTCTGGAGGAAACCAGAAAGCATGTAATAGGTGCATTCAAAGAATCAAAATTTTCGAGAATCATAGAAGGGGAAAAGGTTGTCATTACCTTCGACGATTTCAGGGTCAAAATGGGGTTTGACAGGATTGTCAGATCCGCTCGATCAGAACCTGCTGATTTTGATCAGTTTGTAGACATCTACTACAGCTATCACCGACCAGACAAACTGTCTTTCAGTCATAGCAGGTTCTATACACAACTGAAAGACATTGGTATCAATGATGAAGAAATCATTGACCGTGGAGTCGAAATGATGCTGGCAGATCAGTTCATGGATTCTCTGCGAGACGCAGGGTCTTTTAGCTCAAGCGACAATTCCAGGTTAGAAAACAAAGCAGTATCCGACTGGCAATTACTGCACAACCAATCACATAGAAAAACAACCGAAAGCGATGAGGGGCTGCATCAACAAGCATCTCTAGACTGCTACGACAAAACAATGGGTAGCACATTGAAAGCTGGCGACATAGAACTTCCCAGAAATTTAAGCTGTGGGAAATACACGAAGCTCTCCAACATTCCTCGCATTGGATGGCGTAAAGATTGGAAAGAGAGATTTGAAGAATGAATCGCTTATCGCAAAATGAACTGATCGGTGTGGTAGCCATTCAAAGTGCGCTAGATAACTTAGAAGACCAGCACTTATCTCTTGCAAAAGCGATGCTAATCTTGCCCCTTGCTTTTGATAAGGCCGTACGCTCCATTCTAAAAAGAAAAAACAGTGTCGTATTAAGCGCCAAAGATCTTCTGGTTTCCAATCCATCTTCATTTATTACCATTCGATCAAGATATGAGGATTTAACCATAACATCCTTGAATGCGATTATTCTGGCACAAGAGATGGGAGTTGCGGCATTGACTGGAAATAACCTCACCCTCAAGAAAAAGATATTTTTTCAGGGTGAATCAGAAATTGGCAAGATTGCATCAGATATATTGGCATCAGGCCCGAATCTCGGCGTAATTCTCAGCGAAAGCACTGCCGATCTCTACCAAATATTCAGGATTGAATTGTGAGCAATATTCAGATCTCAAAAATCATTCTTTGGCAAAAAAACGGAATCAAAAGAACTCTTGATTTCCTTCACAATCGCATCAATGTGATAACTGGAGATTCAGGGAAGGGAAAATCATCAATTCTATTTATTATTGATTATTGCTTGCTGGCAAGCGAAACCACTGGAATATCGAAAACAAACATCGACTCAAAGGTGGATTGGTATGGTATCAAGATCTCCAGCAATGACAAGGAAATCGTCATAGCACGTCCATCTGAGAGCAATGGAACGACTGATCAAGCGTACTTTAGTGAGAACGGAATTATTCCGCCTACTCCGATATTAAATATCAGGGTCGAAAATTTAAAAAAAATTCTCAGCGGAGCCTTTGGAATTGATGCTGATTTACGGGTTCCTTATGGCGGGCGATATATCAAGGCCGGCTCTAAAGTATCTTTCCGGAACTTCCTTGCATACAGTTATCAAGACCAGAGCAGCATCGTCGCACCAGACCATCTTTACATTCGGCCTGCTGATGGCCGATACCAGGAGGCGATCGAGCGAACTTTCCGGATGGCCATTGGGGCGGAGAATGTAGGTACAGCGCTTGCACGCAACCGTCTGTTGGAACTGGAACGCAAGAGAGCCATTCAGGAGAGAAAAAATGAATCTTATAAAAAAACCGCAAATATATTTGCTGAAGAAGTTGAGTCTTTGTCTAGAGAGGCTCATTCACTAGGAGTCATAGAACGCATTCCTGATTCTTATGAGGACAGCATCACGACACTGCGGGAGTTAGTGCAAAAGCCCGTACCGCCCAGCGACCAAAGAAAAGAAATTGAACGCATAGAGCGTGAAATTTTCCGGTTGTCCGCAAAGAATAGACAATTGCAAGCTTTTATCGAAGGCAAGCCCTCCTATACGTCTAATTTGAAAGAAATTGAGGATGCGCTCAAACCCGTGAACGCCTTCAATTCGCAGTCCGACGATATCTTTCCATCCGAACTCGCCAATGAAGTTATTGCCAGATTGCAACGTGAACTTGTCGATATAAAGTCATCATTACGTAGCCGCAATAGTTTTCCATTTTTGGATGAAGTGAAAGGCATCCATGAGGTCAATGAAAATAGGATAAAAGAGCTCAAGGATGAATTGTCTTCAATAAAAATAACCAACCCAGTCAGTCACAACCCCAACGATTATTACCGCTATTTGGGCCGCCTTGAGACAAAGCTGGATGTCTATAGTCACAACGCGAGCCAGGATATTAAAGAACTACAAGATGATCTCGATGAAGCCATCATAAACTTGCAGAGAGTTGTTGATCAAAATGAAGAGAAAAGTACTTTAGCCAAGCAGCAATTAAATACACTGATCAACAATCGACTCGCTAAGCTTCCATTAAAGGGCTATGACGATTTCTCTGCTTTTTATTATGAAAAGGAGAAGTTAATCCATCTACACTCTTCAGATTTGGCTACTATAGAAAAGATGCCGGATGTTGGTAGCGCATCAAATTATCTGTATCTTCACGTGTGTTATTTCCTCGCAATTCATGAAATAGCTAAGGCGAGACAAATTCCTTGGGTTCCCTCCTTCTTGGTGCTAGATCAGGTCAGTACGCCGTACTTCTCTAGCGATGGTAAGCCCAATGATGACATCCGTAGCTTGGATAAAGTATTAATGGAGCTAAATCAATTTGTCATCGACATGGATAAGCATGGTGGGTTTCAGATTATTTTGCTAGAGCATATTGACCAGGGTCATTGGACCTCACTGAATCTGGATCGCTTCCACCTTGTGGACAAGGAACTCCGCGAAAATTACGGTCTTATTCTTGACAATCTGGAAGACGGAAAAGAATAACTTTCTAGTGGTATTTTCAACTGGCATGCAAATATATGCTGAATAGCTCGGAGTATATGGAGATTGATGCTGGGACTTCTCGTTGGGCTGCCTATGTTCAATGGACCATGTATGGTCGTTTCTGTAGATAAACACAGTCCTCGCGTAGCGCAGAAAATCAGGGACCGTAGCCCCAAAATGTCAGATTAGTCCATGCTCTGCAAACGACGCTGTGTTTGCACCGGCTACAATCACATGATCCAGCGTGCGCACCTCCACCAGCCCCAGCGCGTCCTTGAGCCGCTGTGTCAGTACCTTGTCGGCGTTCGACGGCTCGGGATTCCCGCTCGGATGGTTGTGCGAGAGAATGACCGCCGCCGCATTGAGCCGCAGGGCTTCTTTGACCACTTCACGCGGATACACCGATGCGCTGTCGATGGTGCCGTGGAACATCTCCCGATACTCGATCAGCCGGTGACGTGTATCTAGAAACAGCACAGCAAAGATTTCATGCTCAAAACCTGCCAACTTATTGCGCAGGTACTCCTTTACCAGCGCCGGGGAAGTGAACTCAGCGCCACGTTGCATCTTCAGCTCAATGGCCTGGCGTGCCGCTTCGAGGATTTGATCGACAGATGCCGGCAGGTAGCGCCCCTGGGCGTCACGCACCAGCAAAGCGTCATCGAACGAGGAAAAGGACAGTTGCGACATGATCGTGCTCCGGTTGCTCGGGCGGAATTGCCCGGAACCGTGATCAGCACGGCGCAGCGCAAGCAGTCAGGGATCGAAGACGGCCGACAGGCCGCAAGCGTGCGAGCACGCGAAGTCATTGACGGCGAGAACGCCGTGGTACGGTGAAGGGAACAGCAAGACCGCCTACACCCCACTCAGCCACACACCCGCCGTTGGCAAGTGCGCAGCACGCGCAGACCCGGATCAAAAATCCAGGTCGGAGGCGTCAGGGATGTGAAAGGCTGGCGATAGCCAGTCCCGTCAGGGATGAGCGAACAGCGAACCTCGAGCAGTGAGGTCCGCGAAGCAGAGACGCAAGCATGTATTTCGCTTATTATCTATTTGCATCAACACTTGGTTTCGGCCAAGCGCGGATGATTGGAACGGTTTATATAACGATTTATAGAAGATTCGGCTTGAAGAGCTCTACGTTTAGTCCTGGGAATTGCCCATAACCGGAACGGAAATAGAAAATGAAAGTAGTTCGTCTAGGCATCTCGAATTTTCGGGGCATCAAGTCTGCGGAACTGCTTTTCGATGGGCACACGCTCATGGTCGGCTCTAATAACGTCGGTAAGAGCACCATCTGTGACGCGCTAGACCTTGTCTTGGGGCCAGATCGACTAAACCGATTCCCGCCAATTGACGAGTTTGACTTTTACAACGCCCAGTATCTGGCCCCGCCTGCACAAGAGGGGGCCGAGCCCGAGTCAATTCCATTACGCATAGAAGTCGTCCTGATCGAATTGAGCGCTGAAATCGACGCCAAGTGCGGTGGCAACACAGAGTTCTGGCACTTAGAGGAACAGCGCCTTTTGGGCGAGGGGGAAGTACAGGCCGCCAACCCGCCACATGTGGTTCCTTGCCTTCGTCTGGAGACCATTGGCAAGTACGATCTCGCCGAGGACGAATTCGAAGCCAGAACTTTCTTTTCCCACAGCCCTGACGCGCCAGAAGGCACACTGACGCCCGTCTCTAAGCCGATCAAGCGGCAGTTCGGATTTCTCTACCTGCGGGCATTGCGGACGGGATCGCGGGCGCTGAGCCTTGAGCGCGGCTCGCTTCTGGACATCATCCTACGCACCAAGGGCGTTCGCACGACTCTTTGGGAAAAGACCATCGAGCGACTACGCGGGCTCGACATTGAAGCCGATGCCGCTGAGATCGCTCCTGTCTTGCGTTCGGTCGAAAAGCGGCTTGCCCGCTACATCGCGTTGGAGTCGCCCGGCAACGCGACGAAGCTGCACGTCTCGGAGCTCACGCGCGAGCATCTTCGCAAGACGATGTCGTTCTTCCTGTCCATCTCTGCCGACCAAGGCCCCGTCCCCTTTCCCCACGCGGGCACCGGCACTGTCAACACGCTTGTGCTCGCTCTGTTGTCGTTCATCGCGGATCTCAAACCCGACACCGTTATCTTCGCCATGGAGGAGCCCGAGATCGCAGTACCTCCGCACACGCAGCGCCGAATCGCCCAATACCTGCTGACGAAGACCACCCAGGCCTTCGTGACCTCCCACTCGCCCTTTGT
The DNA here is from genome assembly GCF_004216755.1 of Kerstersia gyiorum. Taxonomy (GTDB): domain Bacteria; phylum Pseudomonadota; class Gammaproteobacteria; order Burkholderiales; family Burkholderiaceae_B; genus Kerstersia; species Kerstersia gyiorum. Next base: position 1,414,090 of record NZ_SGWZ01000001.1, on the reverse strand, counting down.
GATCGAGAAATTCGAGCCGTCGAAAACACTACTTCTCTCGCGTGACGGCGGTATGGTCAGCGCCCGCAAGGTATCCGACGCAACGGGCCTCAAAGACAACGACTACAAGCGATTCTCCCGCTCGGGGCTGTCCGAATGCATGCTGGGGCGAGCAGCCATTGTCGTCGAGGGCGTCACTGAGCTGCATGCAATGCCCATCATCGCGCGCCGCATGGAAGAAAACGACCCTAATTTGCAGCCTCTGGACATCGCTGGCGTGGCGTTCTTCGACGCCGACGGCGAGTCGAACATGCCCAAATTCGGTAAGTTCTTCAAAACGCTGGGGCTGCGTACCTTCGCTTTCTACGACCTCGACTACAAGAAGAAGCGCAAAGCCGAGCAGGCGCAGGCACTTGCGGAAAATTTCGAGATTAACGTCGAGCACGCCTACAAGGGCTTTGAAGACCTCCTGGTGGCTGAAGTGCCAGTGGATCGACTTTGGTCATTCCTCGCAAACCTCAAAGCAAACGGCGAACATGGCAATATCGCCATCCCCGACGCGCGCCCATCCGACGACGCTATCAAGGCCGTCGCCAAGGAGGCTCTCGGCGGAAACAAAGGCGCAGGCTGGTCGGCCCGCCTTCTTGAAGAGTGCGAATTCAACGAGCTGCCGGCTACCGCCACACAATTCCTCGCGTCCGTGTTCGCTCTGTTCCCGCCGCCGCCGCCCATCAACGAGGGCGACGGCGAAAACGCCGATCTGTTCGCCTAGCCATGAACGAGCCTTGCCCGCTTCGCGACAGTGTCCTCGCTTGCGAAGGACACGCACTGGTCATTGGTGGCCCCGGCAGCGGTAAGACGACCATTGCACTGCGAAAGGCGGTCAAGCGTATTCAACAGGGTATGACGCCTGGGCAGTCCGCGCTTTTCCTAAGCTTCTCGCGCGCGGCAGTGACGCGCATCCTCGACGCGGCCAAGCTAGAAGCTACAGCAGCCGAGCAAGAGCAACTTTCGATTCAGACCTTCCACTCCTTCTTCTGGGACATCCTGAAGGCGCACGCCTACCTGCTCGGTGCTCCGCGAAAACTGTCGATTTTGCTGCCGCAGGATGAGAAGGCTCTGAGCGGGGGCATCGACGACGATGACGACGAATGGGATCAATGGCTAATTGAGCGCGAGCGGCTGTTCCGCGAAGAGGGCCGCATCGCGTTCGACCTGTTCGCTCCCAACGCCACTCGTCTGCTCGCCACCAGCAGCCACTTGCTTTCCTCGCTCGCGCGGCGGCATCCCATCATCATCGTGGACGAGGCTCAGGACACCGGGCAATTCGCGTGGCAATGCGTTGAAATGCTTGCTCCACACGCGCAGATCGTTTGCCTAGCCGACCTTGAACAACAAATCTTCGATTACCTGCCTGGCGTTGGACCAGAGCGGATCGCAGCGATTCGCGCTGCCCTTCATCCACTCGAAGTTGATCTGGGCACTCAGAACCATCGCAGCCCAGACTCTGAAATCTTGCTCTTTGCCAACGACATTCTGGCCGGGCAGGCGCGCGGTGCACCCTATAAAGGGATCTCTTCCTTTTCCTATCGGCCAGAAAACCCAACACCGAACTGGAACCATGTTCTACGACGCGCCATAGCTCAGTTGCTGTCGAAAATCCGCGCGGAGTCCGATAGCCGACCTCGAACGCTCGCAATCTTGGTGTCAAACAACAGAAGTGCGCTGCGTATGTCGAACGCGCTCAACGCAATCGAACCTAATGTAGGCAAGGCTGTGCGCCATAAGCTGCTATTCGACGAGGCCGAGGCCTTACTCTCGGCACGATTTGCGGCATTTCTGCTTGAACCCAAAGACCTTGCGCAACTCGAACTCGATGTGGCAGCCAGCATGGAGCTGATCGCCTCTGCGCGGCGGGCGACCGGACAAGCTAAGGCCGCCGTGAGCAAGCTCTTGGAGCAGGCTGGGAAAATTCGAGGCGGCAAGACCCTCAACATCAACATCGTTAAAGCGTTGCGGGGCTTAATTACAGGTCTTCACGCCGACGGCTTCACCGGAGACCCCGCCACCGACTGGCTTACCGTCAAATACGCTCTTCGAGACACTGGCCAAAATGAGTTGCTGCGCGTGGCTTCCCAGCTTGACTTCCTAGTCGCCTTCCGACGTGGACATCGAATTTCAGCAGGCTTAGCCAACGAGTGGCTGCGCGACGGTGCGTACACGAACGCTCGCTTAGCATTAGATCAAGCCCTCGCACAAGAGCAGATCTTGGATGGTATCGAGGCTCCTGCTGGGCTCCAGGTAATGAACTTTCATAAGGCCAAGGGGAAGCAGTTCGATGGTGTTGTGATTGTCCGGGAAGCTCGGCGCACGGCTGCAGGGGTACAGTCGTCCTTCGTTTGGCGAGGGGATGAGGTACCGCATCCTAAAAGCCGCAAGGTCCTGCGTGTGGGCATCACGCGTGCTCGCACTCACACGTTGATCGTCGATCCCCTGTGGCCGGCCTGTCCAATCCTGCGCGGACATAAGTTGTAGGGGCAAGGTCTGTGAAGCTCTTCTACCGACAGCGCTGACGGACTTCAGTTCTACCGTAGTCCGCAACCCTTACAGGAACTCTATAAATTCAATGACTAAATCTACGCACGAGAAAAACAAGACAAAAAACGACTACTTCGCCGCTGGCAAACCAGTTCACCGGCTGTCGTACTGTGCTTTTCTGGATGTCCTAGGATTTTCGGAGAGGATTCGCACCAGCTACAAGGATGGTACCGCGAACACACTATTGGAGAGTTTTCACAGAATCCTCGCCAAGAGCATTGCACGGCTTAAGGAGGATACCGACGAGTCGATGCTCTATTTCAAGTCGTTCACCGACAATGTGGTACTAGCCCATCCTCGATTCAGCGACGATATGGAATCGGAGTTCGGGTTCACCCTTTGGCCCATCAGGGAATACCAGTTCCAGATGGCGCTCAACGGTTTCTTCATTCGGGGCGGGTTGGCGGTTGACCAGTTGTTCATGGATGAAAACAGCGTGTACGGCATGGCGTTGTTGACAGCCCATGACCTTGAAAGCAAGGTCGCGGTTAATCCCATCGTCGTGCTGTGCGACAACACCATGAAGCTGGTTGACAAGCACATCGGCTACTATTCTGGAGAGGTTGCCCCTCAAGTTCGGGATGTTCTGAAAGGCCCGGACGGCCGTTATTTCTTGAACTATCTCGTAGAGTGCATTATTGAGGGTGATGAGCGAGAGTATCTCGATGCCAAATCTCTTCGCCGACACAAGAAGCAGGTCGAATCAGCGCTAAAAACCTATGCTTCAATACCGGCAGTGTTCTCCAAATTCGCGTGGCTCGCTGCGTATCACAACTATTTCTGCGACACGGTTTCAGGCTACCCGGAATACAGCGAGGCAATGAAGGTGTCCGCGACTGTCTGTGCTGTGCAGTTCCAGCGAATCACCAAGAAAAAGTAAGCCTTATATCAAGGAACCCGCAGGTTGCACACCGTGAAACTCTGTTATTTCCTGCGTCTTTCGGGGACCAGCGTGTCACGAGATTCGAGCAGACGCCGCGTGTTCTCCAGCTCTTTTTGCAGCAATTCAGCATCTGGCAGCACCGTCCGGTAGTTTGCCGCCATCACCTTGGTTGGCAAGCCATCCAACGCATACCGCGCCAGGGCATGGCCCTTGTCCGCGCACAGGATCAGGCCCACCGGAGGATTCTCATCCGGGTAAGCCCAATGCTCCTTGGCATAGTTGCAGTACATGTGCATCTGCCCCACATCGGCATGGGTCAGGCTGCCCAACTTGAGGTCGATGATGACCAAGCAGCGCAGCTTGCGATGAAAGAACAGTAGATCGACCCGATACCAGGTCTGGTCGATGCGCAAGCGACGTTGCCGCCCGACGAAGGTGAAGCCTTCCCCGAGTTCCAGCAGGAAGTCTTCCAGACGCTGGATTAATGCCGCTTCCAGGTCGGATTCCGAATACTCGTCCTTGAGGTCGAGGAACTCCAGCACATACGGGTCTTTGATGGCATCGTTGGGCGTGACGGCATCCTCGGGCTTGGCCACCGAACCCTTGACCAGCATCGCTGCCTTGTCCTTGGACAAGGCCGTGCGCTCGTAGAACTGGCTGCCAATCTGCCGGTCAAGTTGGCGCACGCTCCAGCCACCGCGCAGTGCCTCTGCCTCGTAGAACTGCCGGGCATAGTCATCCTTGACCGACAGCAGCCGGACATAGGCTGACCACGGCAAGGTGAAGGTCTGGGCCAGTTCGGAGAGGTCGAATTTCCGAGACACTGTCTGGGATTTCTCGGCAGGCGACTCATTTCCCAATTTCCCAGACACTGTCTGGGAAATCTCGGGCTGGGGGTATGCGAGGAAGAAACGTCGCATACTCTCCAGGTTATTGACGCCGAACCCACGCCCGAATCGGGCCGTCAAGTCGGCGGACAACCTCTCCATCAACTGCTCGCCGTAACCGGCCCGCCGTCTGCCTTTCTGCTCGGCTTCGACGATCCGGCGGCCAATCTCCCAATAGCTGGCCGTCATCAGCGCATTGACACTGCGCGCCGCCGCCTGACGCGCCGCGTCCAGCAGCTCCACGATGCCGCCGTGGATGCCGGCATAGCCAGCCGGTAAGGCAGCGGGTTTCCGTGTTGCCACGGGCGTCTTCCTTGTCATGCTGTCACCTCCATAGAACGGGATGCCCTGGTAATCGCCAGTCGCCGATTCGCCACCAGTTCGGCCGCATCCCGCACCGGCTTGTCCTCGGTATGAACATAGTGCATAAACATCGCCACGGTCTTGTGACCTGTGAGCTTCATGCCCACCTTGGTCGGCACGCCCGAATTGGCAATATCGGTGGTCGCCCGGTGACGAATGCCATGTGTGCCAACGTGCGGCACGCCAGCAGCCTTGAGCACGCGCGTCCAGCCGCCATAGTGTTCGCTGTGGGTCAGGTGCCGGGTCGGGTCATTCGGCGACGGCAGGACGTAGGGGCAGCCTTCTCGGCGCGGCGCTGTGGACAGCAGCCGATAGGCTTCCTCGCTCATGGGCTTGGAGATGCCGCCGGTCTTGCTGTCAGGCCAGACAACACGGCGCTTTTCCAGATCAACCCACGCCCATTCAAGCGGGCAGATTTCGGAACGGCGGGCGGCGAACTCGAATTGCAGACGGATCGCCAGCGGGATGACGTAGTTCTCTAGTCCTTCCGCCTCCAAGTGCTCCAGGTGACGGAAGATCCGCACCAGTTCATCGTCCACGATGAGCCGGGTTTCCTTGCCAGGCGGATACATCGGGACGTGGCGGCACGGATTCGTACCGTCTGGGCGAAGCCCCCACACTTCAGCCAGGTTGAACATCTTGCGTAGCACGCCGAAAGTACGGTTCGCCTCGGCCTGCTTGTAGGCCAGCTTCTTCATCAACGCGGCCACATCCGGGCGCTTCACGTCCTGCACCTTCATCCGGCCCATGATCGGGATGATGCAACGGTCAATCACGCCCTGATAGCCGCGCTGCGTGCTGGGCTTGTTGCGCTGCTTGGAGTAGTCCTCCATGAAGGTATGGCAGAACTCCTTCATGGTCGGTGCCTTGCGGGCGGCGTTCTTGGCCGCGCTGGGGTCGCCACCTTTGCGCACCTCGGCCAGCCACTCCTGCGCCATCGTGCGTGCCTGATCGACCGTCAGTTCCCCGTACTGCCCCAGGGCGGGCTTGCGGCGCTCTCCGGCGTTCGTGCGGTACTGGAGCATGAACACCTTGCGGCCCGCCGGGGTGATCTTGCACAGGAAGCCGGGCACCACGGTATCCCGCAGTTCGATGGCCTTGTCTTGAGGTTGCGCCGCATCGACTGCGGACTTGGTTAGCTTGATCTTCGCCATGATGACTCCTCGGAAAGCCCGGTTTCCAAGAGCCGCATGGGAGCCACGCGAGGGGAAGCCGGGTCAAGTTTCGGAAAGCACCGGCATATGTTGAACTCGCCTAAGTGATTGATAAACCTGCTGTATCGAGCCTTGGCGTAGTCCAGCGAATTGCCGAGCTAGAGTCATCGTGAAACAAAAAAACCGCAGTTTTCGTCCTCGGCTGCGCCAGTGACGACCGCCGTGCCGCATCATTCATGCGGCAACAGCCTGACGCGGCCACGAACGCAACTGACGACCCACTCCCCGTGCCTGACCGACATTTTCCGGTCATGTCCCAAGGCATGCAGTTGGCGCAGTTGCCTGAGCATATCGTTGAGCCTGGCCTCGGTCGGCATCATTGCCCCCCGAGTCTGCAGCCAGTAGCGAAAGACATGCGCCTGGCGGGCCGTGGAAAGCTCACGCCAGCGCGCCAGCGCAAAGCTGCCATCCTCCGCCAGTTCCAGCGCCTGCAAATCGGCATGCGCGACTTCCGCGAGTATTTCCGCCTGCTGGGCCGCAAGGCGGGCATGCCTGGCGAGGATACTGCGCCAGCCGCGCCAGCGCTCGTCGAGCACCGGGGCAAGCTGCACACGCAATGCCGCCCGGGTATAGCGGGGATCTAGATTGCTTGGATCATCGGCCAGCGGCACGCCATATTGCTCGGCGCAAGCCTGCGCCAGCGGCACGATACGGCTGCGCGGCACATCCAGCCAGGGCCGCCAGTACGCCAGCCCGCCACGCTCGCTCTGCCGCGCCATGGCGGCCAGTCCTTCCGGCCCCGTGCCGCGCAACAGGCGCAACAGCACGGTTTCCGCCTGGTCGTCCTGATGATGTGCCAGCAGGATGATGCCTACCCCATGGGTGCTGGCCAAGTCGGCCAGCGCCGCATAGCGCGCTTCGCGAGCGGCGGCCTCCATGCCTAGTGCGGCAACACCGGTGACATCCACCCGGGCGACATGCACCGGACAGCCAAGATGAACGCCCAGCGCACGCGCCTGGGCAGCCCAGGCATCGGCCTGCGCCAGCAAACCATGATGGACATGGAAGCCATGCAATGCCAGGCCCAGGCCCTGTGCCAGCGGCGCGGCGCAACACGCCAGCGCAAATGAATCCGGCCCGCCGCTCAGGCCCACGGCGATGCGTGTTCCTGGGGACAGGCCGGCCAACATCACCCGCAAGGGCTCGGTCAGCGCGTTGGCGGCGCTGGCGCTCGAGCCGCGAGCCGCCGCTTGCATACTGTCCTCAGCCTTTGACTTCCTGCACTTCGCCATAGGCGCGAATGCGCTCCAGGCGGTGGGCCACCAGCTGGTCGGGCGTCATGCCGCTCAGCTGACGCAGGGATTCGCCCAGCGCCCGTCGCAGCAGGCGTGCCATGACGCCAGGGTCGCGATGTGCGCCGCCGATAGGCTCATTGACGATGCGGTCGATCAGGCCCAGTTCCTTGAGGCGCGGCGCCGTGATACCCAGCGCAGCCGCAGCTTCCGAGGCCTTGTCCGCACTGCGCCACAGGATGGAAGCGCAACCTTCGGGAGAAATCACCGAATACGTGGAGTACTGCAGCATCAGGACGGTGTTGCCCACGGCAATGGCCAATGCGCCGCCCGAACCGCCCTCGCCGATGATCGTCGAGATGATGGGCACGCGCAGCTCGGCCATGGCGTACAGATTGTGGCCAATGGCCTCTGACTGGCCGCGCTCTTCGGCACCCACGCCGGGATAGGCTCCCGGGGTATCGACGAAGGTGAACACCGGCATGCGGAATTTTTCTGCCAGACGCATCAGCCGCAGGGCCTTGCGGTAGCCCTCGGGCCTGGGCATGCCGAAATTGCGGCGCGCACGCTCCTTGGTATCGCGGCCCTTCTGATGACCGATCACCATGCAGGGCTTGCCTTCGAAACGCGCCAGGCCACCAATGATGGATTGGTCATCGGCGTACATGCGGTCGCCATGCAGTTCGTGGAAATCAGTGAAGATCTCGCGCACGTAATCCAGCGTATAGGGACGCTGCGGATGACGCGCCACCAGGGCGGTCTGCCAGGGCGTCAGCTTGGCGTAGATGCCCTTGGCCAGCGTCTGGCTTTTCTGCTGCAGTTTGGAGATTTCATCCGAAATGTCGACTGCCGAATCAGTCTGGACATAGCGCAGCTGTTCTATTTTGCTTTCCAGCTCCGCCAGAGGCTGTTCGAATTCGAGAAATGTATTGCGCATTGCGTATGGGATTCCGTATGCGTGAAGACGAGTCCGGGCCGTCAGCAGGAAGGCACTGCGACGGCATTCAGGCTGCGCCAGAGATACCAGGTGGCGACGGTGCGCCAGGGCTGCCATGCCTGCGACACCTCACGCGCTTCGAAGCGCGACACGGGCTCGCCACTGAAATAATGCTGCGAAATGGCTTTCAGCAGGCCGGCATCATCCAACGGCAGGACATCCGGCCGCTGTAGATTAAAGATCAGAAACATTTCCGCTGTCCAGCGGCCGATGCCGCGGATAGTGGTCAATTCGGCGATGACTGCCTCGTCATCCATGCTATCCCACAGTTCGGGGCGCAGCCTGCGCTCTTCGAAACCCGCTGCCAGATCAAGCACATACTCTGCCTTGCGCTTGGGCAGGCCGGCGCCTCGCAGGCCATCTTCGCCCAGCGCCAGGTACACGCCCGGCTCATGCGCCGCGTCGCTGGCCTGGCTCAGGCGTTCCCAGAGCGCGTTGGCCGCCTTGACGGAAATCTGCTGGCCGACCACCGAACGCACCAGCGTCGCAAAGGGCGTGCCGCGCGTCATCAGCCAGCTGCCATCGTGCTGTGGAATGATTTTCTTCAGGATGCGGTCGCGGCGCAGCAAATGCGCCACCGCAGCGTCCCAATACTCCGGCTTGGCGGAAGACATCTCCTGGCCGGCCTGGCCGATCTGGCTCATGCCCGCCTCCATACTGTCACGCCACCCGGCTTGTCGTCCAGTTCGATGCCCGCTGCCCGCAATTCGGCACGCAGAGCATCAGCACGCGTGAAATCACGCGCGCGCTTGGCTTCGCCGCGTTGTGCCACCAGCGCCTCGATGGCAGCATCAGCGAGCGCCGCGCCCGTTTCTCCACCGCTGTCGGTTTCCTGCTTCTGGCGATAGCGCGTCGGCCACTTGAAATAAGCTTCGGGGTCCTGTTGCAGCAGGCCCAGCAATTCGCCCAGGCCGCGCAGTTGTCCCGCTGCGCGGGCCGATGCATGACGGTTGGCTTCGCTGGCCAGTTCGAACAATACGGCCAGCGCGCCCGGGGCATTGAAATCATCGTCCATCGCAGCCTTGAATGCCTGCGCACTGGGGTGGTCCCAGTCGATCCCGGCGTCATCCGGGCGTACCGCCTGCAGGCTGCGGTACAGGCGATCCAGCGCATTCTGGGCGTCGTTCAGATTATCCGGCGCGTAGTTCAACGCGCTGCGGTAGTGGTTGCGCACGATGAAGAAACGCAGCATCTCCGCTTCACGCCGGTTGAACCAGTCGTCGCCTTCGCCTTCATGGTGTTCTTCATGGGAAGCGTCACGAGCGATGGTCTGGCGAATGGTGCGGAAATTGCCCAGCGACTTGGACATCTTGTCGGCATCCACCATGAGCGGGCCGCAATGCATCCAGATATTTGCCAGCGTCTGTTCGTAGGCGCCCTCGGTCTGGGCGATTTCATTTTCGTGGTGCGGGAACTTCAGGTCCGGGCCACCGCCATGGATATCCAGCGGCAGGCCCAGCAGCGCCTTGCTCATGGCCGAGCATTCAATATGCCAGCCTGGTCGGCCAAAGCCATAAGGCGAATCCCAGCGCGTATCGGCTGGCTCGGCCGGCTTGGCCGCTTTCCAGAGCACGAAATCGAGCGGATCGCGCTTGCTGGTATCGACCGCCACCCGTTCGCCGGCACGCAGGTCGTCCAGGCTGCGCCCGGAGAGCTTGCCATAGCCCGGAAACGAACGAACCGAATAATTCACGTCGCCATCATCGGCCCGGTAGGCCAGGCCTTTTTCCTCGAGCCTGGCGATGATGCCCAGCATATCGCCCACGTGCTCGGTCGCACGCGGTTCGGCGTCGGGAGACTGCACGCCCAGCGCACGCTCGTCGGCATGCATGGCGTCGATGAAGAAAGTCGTCACTTCACTGATGCGCCTGCCGGTCTGCACTGCGCGGCGGATGATCTTATCGTCGATATCGGTGATGTTGCGCACGTAACGCACTTCCAGCCCGCTGGCCCGCAGCCAGCGCTGGACCACATCGAAACTGACCAGCATGCGTGCGTGGCCGAGGTGGCAGTAGTCATACACCGTCATACCGCACACATACATGCGCACCTTGCCCGGTTCAACGGGGCGCAAGAAATCCTTGTTGCGTGACAGGGTGTTGTGAATCTGCATCATGAAGTCTAACGGCCCGATGTATGACAGGTAATGAACATGGCCGCGCGAACAGTGCATCCTGGGGAAATACCCCCTGGCGGCGCGGCGCAGCCAGCGACATGCCGTACCGGACGGCAAGCAAGGCTAAAATGGCGATCGGCAAGTATAGCAAGCACGGCTGCCCAGACTTCAAGCCCGGCAGTCTTTGCACAGAAATCCGCCCAGGCGATATGACCACAACCTTCTCGAATATCCTGTCCCGCACCCTGTTGGCCAGCCTGTTGCTGGCCTCTGCCGCTGCGCACTCCCAGGCATTGCCTGTCGTTGACCTGCCCACGCCGGGCAACAACGGCGAGCCCAGTGGCGGCTCGGACACACTGGCCCGTTTCCTCGAAGCCCTCAAGCCCGGCGTCGATACCTCGCTGCCGCCCAGCGCCAGCGAAACGGCGGCGGAAATCGCCCATCTGCTCGATAGCGGCAATACGAGCGAAGCCATGGAGCGCATCGAACAGCGCCTGGCCGAGGAAAGCGCCCGCAACGATCCCGGCGTCGATGTGCAGCTTCAGTTCCTCTATGCCCGCGCCCTCCAGGCCAGCGGCCAGACGGAACAAGCCATGAACATCTACCGCGAAATGACCGGCAATTACCCGGAACTCCCCGAACCCTGGAACAATCTGGCCGCGCTCTACTGGCGCGCCGGCAAGCTCGACCTGGCTGAAGATGCGCTATCCATGGCACTGAATGCCGACCCGGGCTATGCACTGGCCTGGGCCAACCTGGGCGACCTGCGCCTGGCACAATCGGCGCGCGCGCTGGAACGCGCACGCGCGCTGGGCCTGCGCGGCCTGGATGGCCGCATCTCCGCCGTACAATCCCTCTCATCCCCTGAGGTCCAGCCATGACCAACAGGACTTTTACTCGCCGGCTGGTTTTCTCCGGCATCGCCCTGGCGGCCGTGGTCGCCGCCAGCTTTGCACTGCTGCCGGTCAAGACCGGCGGCGCCTCCAGCCCGGCAATTTCACCGACAACTCAAGGAGCCCCCGTCATGAGCAATCAGCCCCGCGTCAAACTGCAAACCAATCAAGGTGACATCATCATCGCCCTGGACGCGGAAAAAGCGCCGGTCAGCGCCGCCAATTTCCTGACTTACGTCCAGGAAGGCTTCTACGACGGCACCATTTTCCACCGCATCATCGACGGTTTCATGATCCAGGGCGGCGGCTTCGAAGCCGGCATGAAGCAAAAGCAGACCCATGCCCCGATCAAGAACGAAGCCGACAACGGCCTGAAGAACAAGCGCTACACGCTGGCCATGGCCCGCACCAGCGACCCGCACTCCGCTACGGCCCAGTTCTTCATCAACGTCAAGGACAACGACTTCCTGAACTTCACCTCGCCCACGCCGCAGGGCTGGGGCTACGCCGTCTTCGGCGAAGTCGTTGAAGGCCAGGATGTGGTCGAGAAGATCAAGGGCGCCCGCACCGGCAGCCGTGGCTTCCACCAGGACGTGCCGGTCGAGGACGTCGTCATCATCAAGGCAGAAACGATTGAGTAAGTTGCCGCGCCTGACGCTGCCCGGCACGCTGTGGTTCGCCGCCGACCTGCATCTGGCGCAAGCCACTCCGGCTACCAATGAAGCCTTCATCGGCTTCCTGGAAGCCGCTGCCGAGGAAGCCGACGCCCTGCTGCTGCCGGGCGACATCTTCGATTTCTGGATCGGCGACGATACGGTCGCCATCGCGCCGCCCTGGCTGGCGGCAGTACTGGAGGCCATGCGCGCCACGGCCAGCCAGATCCCCCTGTGGATCGGCCGGGGCAACCGCGACTTCCTGATGGGGGAAACGCTGGCCGGCCAGTTGGGCGCGCAGTTGCTGCCCGACGCAGTGCTGCTGGAAACGGACTATCGCACCGTGCTGCTGTCGCATGGTGACGAATACTGCACCGACGACCAGGCCTACCAGCAATTCCGCGCCATGGTACGCGATCCGCAATGGCAGGCGCAGTTCCTTGCCATGCCCATTCCGGAACGCCTCAAGATGGCGCAGCAGGCCCGCAGCGACAGCATGCAGGCCAACCAGCAAAAGTCGCAGGAAATCATGGACGTGAATGCGCAAGCCATTGACGCCGCCTTCCGCGACACCGGTGTCTCCCTGATGATTCACGGCCACACCCATCGCCCCGCACGCCACGTGCTGCAGGTCGATGGCCGGGCCTGCGAACGCTGGGTGCTGCCCGACTGGAGCTGTGATGAGCAGCCCTGGCGCGGCGGCTGGTTCGCGCTGGACCTGGATGGCCTGACCGCCTACGACCTGGAAGAAGCCGACAACGAGGCAACGGAACACCGTTCCTGAGCCAGGCACGGCCGCCAGCCTGGCGGCCTGCCCGGCAATGGCCCGCTTGCAGACGAAAAAACCGCCTGCCACCCTGGTTTCATCCAGGAATGGCAGGCGGTTTCTTTTTGCCGGGCAGCCCTGGCGGCGGCGCCGCCTGCTGGATGCCCCCCGCTCAGGCCTTGGCGAACAGGACGACGGCCACCACCAGGCCCAGCGCGATGCGGTACCAGGCAAAGCCGCGATAGGTGTGATTGGCGACGAAGCGCAACACTGCACGCACGACCAGGATGGCGCTCAGGAATGCCGCCACGAAGCCCACTGCAATGGCCGACAGGTCATGTTGCGTCAGCAGGTGATAGTTGCGGTACATGTCGTAAACTGCCGCGCCCAGCATGGTGGGCATGGCCAGGAAGAACGAGAACTCCGTTGCCGTCTTGCGCTGGATGCCTGCGATCATGCCGCCGACGATGGTGGAGCCAGAGCGCGAAGTGCCCGGAATCATGGCCACGCACTGCGCCACACCCACGCCCAGGGCCTGCTTCCAGGAGATCTGCTCCAGCGTATGCGACGTGGCACGGACATCGGCCGCCGTCTGCTTGGGCTCCTTGGCGTTGTGCGCATTGCGCTCCACGTACAGCATGATGAGACCGCCGATGATCAGTGTGGTCGCCACGACCCCGGGGTGATAGAAGATCGCCTTGATCTGGCTGATGAAAATCGCGCCGACGATGCCGGCCGGCAGGAATGCCACGATCAGGTTGCGCGCGAACAGCACTTCCTGGCGTTCACCGCGCAAGGTGCCGCCGATCAACTGGCCCAGGCGGGCACGGAAAATCCACATGACAGCCAGGATGGCGCCCAGCTGGATCACCACTTCAAACACCTTGCCGTCACTGCTCTGGAAGCTGATCCAGTCACCGATGAGGATCAAATGCCCCGTGCTGGACACCGGAATGAACTCCGTCAGGCCTTCGATAATGCCTAGAAAAAATGCCTTGACCAGATGTAGAAGTCCTGCGTCCATGAATGTTTCCGATAGTCATTTAAGAAATCGGCAACGGCTGAAAGCCGCTGCCGTGTTTTATATCCGCTATCCGCCCAGCTGTGCTGTACACCGGAATCGGTCCGAAACGCCGCATCATACCCGGCTTGCCTGACCTCTTCTTGAAAGCGTGGCCGGCAAGCCGGCCACGCCTGCCGGGGTTCAGGCTGGCTGAGAGCCGCTTTCCGGCATTTCCGGCTCCAGGATGGAGCGTTCAACCAGTACGTCGGCGATGCGCCGGCCTTCCAGCGCCAGCACCTTGAAGCGCACGCGCACATGGTCCTGGACGTATTCGCACACGTCATCCACCTGCGGCAGGCTGCCGAAGCGTGCCAGCAGATAGCCTGCCAGCGTGGTGTAGTCGTCGGCCTCGTCCACCAGGCCATCGACTTCCAGGACCTGCTCCAGGTAGTGCAGATCGGCAGCTCCATTGACGCGCCAGCGGTTGTCACCGTCGGGGATGACATCCGGTGTTTCATCTTCGTCGGGAAACTCACCCGCAATGGCTTCGAAAATGTCGATGGGCGTCACCAGGCCGTCGATCGCACCGAACTCGTCGGTCACCAGTACCAGTTGGCCCCGCGAACGCTTGAGTGTTTCGATCAGACGCAGGATGCCGATGGACTCGTGCACGATCAATGGCTCCCGCAGGCGGTCGCGGCGGATGGCGCCTTCCGTGATGATGTCGGCGATCATGTCCTTGACCCGGCCTACTCCCACGACCTCATCGAGCGCCCCATCGCACACCGGGAAGAAGCTGTGCGGCGACGCGCTCAGCTGTTCACGGATTTCCTCGGGGCTGTCCTTCAGGTTGACCCAGCTGATATCCGTGCGGGGCGTCATGATGGACTGGATGGAACGCTCGGCCAGCGTCAGGACGCCGCTGACCATGTTGCGCTCTTCGACGCCGAAGGCGACGGCAGGTTCTTCCGGCGCCGGCTTGTCGGTTTCGATTTCATCCGGCAGGCGCTTGCCCAGCATGCGCAACACAGCTTCGGCCGTGCGTTCACGCATGGGTCGCGCCGCCACTGTGCGCACCAGGCTGCGACGTGCCAACTGATTGAGCACCTCGATCATGATCGAGAAACCGATGGCCGCGTACAGGTAGCCCTTGGGCACCTTGAAGCCAAAGGCTTCCGCCACCAGCGAAAAACCGATCATCAGCAGGAAGCCCAGACACAGGACAACCACGGTAGGGTGGCGGTTGATGAAGATCGTCAGCGGCTTGGAGGCGATCAGCATCACGCCAATGGCGATAACCACAGCCATCATCATGACCGACAGGTGTTCTGCCATACCGACGGCGGTAATGACGGCATCCAGCGAGAATACGGCGTCCAGCACCACGATCTGCGTCACAATGACCCAGAAGCCGGCATAAACGCGCGGACCGCGGACGTGATGTGTCTTGCCTTCGATACGCTCGTGCAACTCCATCGTGCCCTTGAAGAGCAGGAAGAAGCCACCAGCCATCAATATCAGGTCGCGGCCGGAAAAGCTCAGCGCCCCGATGGAAAACAACGGGGAAGTCAGGGTCGCTATCCAGGAAATCGCCGTCAACAGCGCCAGACGCATAATGAGCGCCAGTGACAGGCCGATGATACGGGCACGATCCCGCTGCGAAGGCGGCAGTTTCTCTGCCAGGATAGCAATGAATACCAAGTTGTCGATGCCAAGCACCAGCTCGAGCACGACCAATGTCAGCAAGCCGACCCATGCTGAAGGGTCCAGCAGCCACTCCATGTAAGACTCCCGTTGTTCTAGAAGCCTCTAATCGTACTAGGATTCTGTGTCACACGCGGCGCAACAGGATAAAAAAGTCTACGCATCCATCCGGCAATACGAAGCCGGGGCCCCCCCGCGCACGATTCCTGCGGCCTGGCCGGCTCGGCCACCATCCTGGCCCGTCTTCGTCTGGCGCAGCGTGGAAACCATAAAAAAACAGGCGCGGACCTTGCGGTTCGCGCCTGTTGCCGATGCATGGTTCCTGCCGCCATACGGCAGGCTGCCAACCATCAATCCAGTTGCAGGTGCCCCAGCATCTGCGTGAAGATCTTGGGCGAGCCGGCCAGCACATTGCCGGTTTCGAACCAGGTCTGCTCGCCTTCGAAATCGCCCACCAGGCCACCGGCTTCCAGCACCAGCAGGCCCGCGGCCGCCAGATCCCAGGGCTTGAGGTCCATGCCGCAGAAACCATCGAGGCGACCGACGGCCACATAGGCCATATCCAGCACCACCGAACCGCTGCGGCGCACGCCCGAGCACTGTTCCATCAATTCGCGGTAGCGCGGCACGCCGACCGGACCGGCACCGCTGGGCCAGCGCACGCCCAGCAGGGCGTCGTGATAGCGCGCGCGGCTGCCCACGCGCACACGGCGGTCATTCAGGAATGCGCCGCCGCCACGGCTGGCCGTGAACAGCTCATTGCTGGAGGGATCGTAGATCACCGCCTGGGTGGTCACGCTGCGATGCTGCAGGGCGATGGACACGGCAAAGGACGGATAGCCGTGAATGAAGTTCGTCGTGCCATCCAGCGGGTCGATGATCCAGCGATACTCGGATTCGGTCGAACCGTCGGCAGGCGGAACGTCGCCCGACTCTTCCGCCAGGAAAGCGTGGTCGGGATAGGCGGTGCTCAGGATTTCGATGATGGCCTGCTCTGCGGCCCGGTCGATTTCCGTGACATAATCGTTGGGCCCCTTGCGGCCGACCTGAATCTTGTCGAGGTCCAGGCTGGCGCGGTTGATGATCGCGCCGGCACGGCGCGCCGCCTTCACGGCGGTGTTGAGCATGGGATGCATAGAATTCCGTATTGATCCGTTCGCAGGCCCTGGATGACTCCCATCCAGGGCCTATATAAAAGTAACTGGCAGTAGGCCCAGACCGGTATTTTAAATGACGCCTGTTTTTTCGCGTGTACGCTTCATCATGACCTCCCCCAGCCACCCTGGCAATGTGGGAGCAGCCGCCCGGGCCATCAAGACCATGGGGTTCTCATCGCTGGTGCTGGTCACGCCCAAACTGGACGATATCACCCTGCATCCCGATGCCATTGCCATGGCCAGTGGCGCCGATGATATCCTGTCTGGCGCGCTGATAACAGCATCTCTTGAAGAAGCGCTCGCGCCGGTAACCCGGGCATATGCCCTGACCGCCAGGCCGCGCGACATCGGCCCGCCGGTCTGTGACATCCGCGAAGCCGCCGCAGAAAGCCGCGAATTGCTGGCCTCTCAGGATGACGCCAGCGTCGCCATTGTATTGGGAACGGAGCGCAGCGGCCTGACGAATGCGCATATTGCCCTCTGCCAGCGCATTTGCCACATTCCCGCCAACCCGGAATACAGTTCGCTGAATGTGGCGCAGGCGCTGCAACTGGCCGCGTGGGAAATGCGTTACGCGCTGGGCGCCGAAGGACGGGCGCTACCACAAACGCCCATCCAGAGCGTGGACCCCGGCACGGCCCTGGCCAGCAACGGCCAGGTTCAGGCTTTCCTCGAACACTGGCGCGAAGCGCTGGTGGCCGTCGGCTTTCTCGACCCGGAACATCCCAAGAAACTGGTGCCGCGCATGCAGCATCTGTTCGGCCGCAGCGCCCTGACCCGTGATGAGGTCGATATGATGCGCGGTGTCTGTACCGCCATGCTGGCGCCGCAAAACTACCGCAAGCAGGACTGAACCGGCCCGGCACGCCGAGCCGGTTCAGGCTGGCTGCCTCAGCCCTGCTGGCGCTCCTTGGCAACAACCGGGCCCTGCAATTCGCGCACGGGCACCGCAGCGCCCATGCCGGCACCCACCAGCGTCTTGCGAATTTTGTAGAGCAGGTCCCAGCGCAATTCCCAGTATTTGCTGTTGTCCGTCCAGACCCGCACATTGATGCTGACGCCGTTGTCACGGTAGCCCATCACCATCACCATGGGTGCCGGCTCCTTGGATACCAGCGGATGGTCGTTGATCAGCGCCTTCAGGCTCTCTACCGCCGCGTCCAGATCGTCGTCATAGCGCACCTGGGCTTCGAGATCCAGGCGGCGGGTCGGGTTGCGGCTGTAATTGATCAGGTTCGCGCCCCATACCGTGCTGTTAGGCAGCGAGATCGCAATGCCATCGAATTGCGTCAGGCGCGTCATGAACAGGCCGATTTCCTCGACCGTGCCTTCATTGACACCGCCGACGGACACGTACTCACCGGCACGCATGGGCCGCAGCGCCAGCAGCATGACGCCAGCGGCAATGTTCTGCAAGGTGTTCTGCAACGCCAGGCCGATCGCCAGGCCGGCGGCGCCCAGGACGGCGATGATGCTGGCCGTCTGCACACCAAAGCGGGCCAGGACCGCCACCAGCGTGAAAACACGGATTGCCCACACGGCCGTGCTGCTCAGGATGGGCACGATGGTGGCGTCGATGCGCGGCGAACTGGTCGCGGCACGGCGCACCATGCTGCCCACCCATTTGGATACCCACCAGCCGACGATCAGAATGACGGCGGCGATCAATAACGTAATGGCGAAACCGTATGCCTGGGATTCCAGTATGGCCTTGCTGACTGAGTCGGACATGAAGAAACTCCTGTGATACCTGTCTTCCGCCGCCACCACGGCAGCCGGAACTGCCGACAGCCTAGCACACCCCTTCGGCACGTCCACCCGTCATTTGTCCATTCTTATCCCGAAAAAATGTGGACAACTTTTGGGATAGCTTGGGGAACACATGATTTCCCCAATAAAAATCAATTACTTGAAAACAGTGATTAAACTTTGAGCAGAAACATATGCACACCAGTACAGGCAAACGGACGGCATCGTTCACTGCCCCGCGCTACCGTCGTGCCGAAAAATACGCATGATCTGCTGGCCGATCTCCGCCGGTGACAGCAGGCCCTGGCGGTACCAGCCGCTCACATTATTGAGCAGGGTCAGCAGCAGCAAGCGGTAGACATTGCGGTTCAGGCCGGGAGCCAGCGGCAGCGCCGCAATCAGACCGCGGAAAATATCTTCGAATTTGTCCCGCTTGGACACCAGGCTGACACGGATCTCCGGGGGCACGGAATTGAAGTCGCTCATCAGCGGCATGGTCAACGATTCCGGGTCCAGTTGTATCTCCAGCATGGCGATACAGGCTGCCTCCAGGCGCCTCCACGGGTCCTCGTGCGGCGCCACTGCCGCGTTGATGCGGTCTTCAGCCACCTGCAGCGCCATGTCGTGGATATTCACGAACAAGGCCTCCTTGGATTTGATGTAGTGGTACAGGGAGCCGCCCAGCAAGCCCACGCGCTCGCCGATGTCCCTGACCGAAGTCGCCGCATAGCCACGTTCGGCGAACAGGGCCGCAGCCGCCTCCAGCACCTCACGGTGGCGTTCGCTCATGCCTTCGACGGGTAATGCGCTGATGAACTTTCCCCGACTGGCCCGCTTTTCCGCCCCGCTTCCATTACCCATCATTTCTGCTCCGACCCGATTGATTGAATCCCCTTCCGTGCATCGGCACCGGCACGCGGCACGCAGGGGAATGTGCGGATATAGCGTGTTCACGGCATCGCGTCAAGCTGGGAGAATCGCCTTCTTCGTTATTACACCAATCGTTTGATATAGTCATTGGCAGATAGAACGCCGTGCTCTTGGCCATCGGTTTCCAGTAGCGGCTTCCTGGTCCAGGCAGGCCTGTCTGTCTCGATCCCTCACCGCGCGGCGCGCATTTTCAACCTACACAAGGAACACATGCCGTGACGAGCAATACCCAGCGCGAATCCATGGACTTCGATGTGGTCATCGTCGGCGCGGGTCCGGCCGGCCTGGCCGCAGCCATCCGGCTCAAGCAACGGGCACAGGCGGAAGGGCGCGAGATTTCCGTCGTGGTCGTGGAAAAAGGATCGGAAGTCGGCGCGCATATCCTGTCGGGCGCCGTCATTGACCCGTCGGGGCTGGATGCATTGCTGCCCGACTGGCGCGATGATGCAGACCGGCCACTCAAGACGCAGGTCAGCGACGATCGCTTCTACTTGCTGTGGCGTACCGGTGGCATGCGACTGCCCAACCGGATGATGCCGCCGCTGATGAACAACCATGGCAACTTCATAGCTTCGCTGGGCAGCCTGGCGCGTTACCTCGCCAGCCGCGCCGAGGCCCTGGGCGTGGAAATCTACCCTGGATTTGCCGCCACCGAAGTGCTGTACGACGACAAGGGCGCCGTCTGTGGCATCGCGACCGGCGACATGGGCATAGGCCGCGATGGCGAACCTCGTGCCGACCATGCGCCGGGCATGGAACTGCGGGCCCGCTATACGCTCTTCGCGGAAGGCGCGCGCGGCAGCCTGAGCAAGCAATTGCTCGCCCGATATGGCCTGGAGTCCGGGCGTTCACCGCAGAAGTTCGGCATAGGCATCAAGGAGCTGTGGCAGGTCACGCCCGATGCGTTCCAGCCTGGCCTGGTCCAGCACTCATTCGGCTGGCCGCTGGACCGGCAGACCGGCGGGGGGTCCTTCCTGTATCACTTCGACGACCATCTGGTCACCGTCGGCTTCGTCCTGCACCTGGACTACCAGAATCCGACGCTGTCCCCTTACGACGAATTCCAGCGCTTCAAGACGCATCCCCTGATCCGTGGCACCTTCGAGGGCGCGCGGCGCCTGGCCTACGGCGCACGGGCGCTGACCGAAGGCGGCTGGCAGTCCGTGCCGAGGCTGGCCTTTCCCGGCGGCGCGCTGACAGGCTGTGCCGCCGGTTTCATGAACGTGCCACGCATCAAAGGCAGCCACAACGCCCTGCATTCCGGCATGCAGGCGGCGGACGCTGCCTTCGATGCCCTGGCCGCCGGGCGCGGACATGACATCCTTGACGCCTATGACGACGGCTGGCGCGACTCTGCGATCGGCCGCGACCTCAAGCCCGTGCGCAACGTCAAGCCGCTGTGGTCACGCTATGGCACGCCGGCCGGGATCGGCCTGGGCGGCCTGGACATGTGGTTACAGACCTGGACCGGCAAATCCCCATTCGGCACCCTGGCCCACCGCAAGCCCGATCACGCCTGTCTGAAGCCGCTGGCCGCAGTCCGGCCCATCGTGTATCCGAAATATGACGGCATCCTGACCTTCGACAAGCTTTCCTCTGTCTTCCTGTCCAGCACCAGCCATGCGGAAGACCAGCCCATCCACCTGAAGCTGGCCGACCCCGCCATCCCGATAGGCAGCAATCTGCCGCGCTATGGCGAACCTGCACGGCTCTACTGTCCGGCGGGCGTCTACGAAATCGTCGATGACGCCCCTGCCACCAGCAACCCCACGGACCCAGCCATGCCGGCTGGCGCGCCGCGTTTCGTCATCAACGCGCAGAACTGCGTGCACTGCAAGACCTGTGACATCAAGGACCCTGCCCAGAACATTACCTGGACGCCACCGGAAGGCGGCGGCGGACCCAACTATCCCAATATGTAATGCATAGACATTCCTTACCGGAGACTCCATGACAACCGCATTCATCGTCGATTACCTGCGCAGTCCTTTCACGCCGGCCCATCGCGGCGCGCTGGCCGGCGTCAGGCCCGACGATCTCGCCGCCAGCGTGATCGCTGCGCTGGTACGCCGTTCGGGCCTGGACCCGGCCTTGCTGGAAGACGTCAACCTGGGCTGCGCCTTTCCCGAAGGGGAACAGGGCCTGAACATCGCCCGCTGTGCGGCGCTCACGGCTGGCCTGCCGCTGTCGGTTGGCGCCTCTACCGTCAATCGCTGGTGCGGTTCTTCGCTGCAAGCCGTGCAAATGGCGGCCGGCGCCATTGCCATGGGCGCCGGCGAAGCCTTTATCGCCGGCGGCGTGGAAAGCATGAGTCGGGTACCGATGATGGGTTTCAATCCGCTGCCCAATCCCGCATGGGACGATGCTCTGCGCACGGCACTGCTGAATATGGGCCTGACGGCCGAAAACCTGGCCAGCCGTTACAGCATCGGCCGGGCTGAACAGGATGCCTATGCCCTGGAAAGCCAGCGTAAAGCACTGGCCGCCCGCGCGGAAGGCCGCCTGTCTGCGGAAATCACACCAATCGACGGTGTGACCGAGGACGGCTGCCCCAGGGCCACGGACGCCGACAAGCTCGCCGGCCTGAAGACCGTCTTCAAAGCCGAAGGCAGCGTCACCGCAGGCAATGCGTCGCCCCTGACGGACGGCGCCAGCGCCACCCTGGTGTGCTCCGGCGATTTCGTACGCCGTCACCATCTGCAGCCGCTGGCTCGCGTTGCCGGCTATGCCATCTCGGGCTGCGCCCCAGACATCATGGGCATAGGACCGGTCGAAGCCACGCGCAAGGCCCTGGCCCGTGCCGGCATAAGCGCGCAGCAACTGGACGTCATTGAAATGAACGAAGCGTTTGCCGTACAAGTACTGGCCTGCTGCAAGGATCTCGATCTCGATCCCGCCCGGCTGAACCGCGACGGCGGCGCCATCGCGCTGGGCCACCCGCTCGGCGCCACGGGCGCACGCCTGGTCGGCAAGGCTGCCAGCCTGCTGCACCGCGATGGCGGACGCTATGCACTGGCAACCCAGTGCATAGGCGGCGGCCAGGGCATCGCCATGGTGCTGGAGGCTGCCTGACATGAACGCCCCAATTCAAAAAGCCGCCGTCATCGGCGCTGGTGTCATGGGCGCTGGCATTGCCGCCCACCTGGCCAATGCCGGCCTTCAAGTCGTCCTGCTGGACCTGGAAAAAGCCCAGGCCGATGCCGGCATCGCCCGCCAGCTGAAAGCAGGCGGGTTCATGGACCCCGCCTTCGCAGCCCGTGTGCGCACGGGCGCAGTTGCTGCCGACCTGCCCGCCATTGCCGATGCCGACTGGATCATAGAAGCCGTCGCCGAAAAGCTGGACATCAAACAGGCGCTGTACCGCGATATCGAAAAGACGCGCAAGCCCGGCAGCCTGGTGTCCTCGAATACATCGACGATTCCGCTTGCCGCACTCACGGCCGGCATGCCCGAACGCTTCTGCGGCGACTTCCTCATTACCCACTTTTTCAACCCGCCGCGCATCATGCGGCTGCTGGAACTGGTGAGCGGCCCGCAAACCCGCAAGGAAGCCACTGAAACACTGACCTACTTCGCCGACCGCCAGCTGGGTAAAAGCGTGGTGCATTGCAAGGACACGCCGGGCTTCATCGGCAACCGCATCGGCAATTACTGGATGGTCGTGGCTCAGAACGAAGCCATCCGCCTGGGACTGGACGTAGAGGAAGCCGATGCCATCATCAGCCGGCCTTTCGGCATCCCGGCCACCGGCATTTTCGGCCTGCTGGATCTCGTCGGCATCGACCTCATGCCCATGATCCTGCGCATCCTGCAACAGGCCACGCCTGCCGGCGACGCCATCCAGGATTGCGATGCAGAGCCGCCGCTGATTGCCCGCATGATCCGCGAGAATCGCCTGGGCCGCAAAAGCGGGGCCGGTTTCGTACGCCTATCGGCCGACCGCCGCCAGCGCGATGTCATCGACCTGGCAACCGGCGAGTACCGGCCACAGCGCAGCGTGGCCTCGGAAAGCCTGCAGGCCAGCCAGGGCGACCCGCGTGCGCTGATGGAACACCCTGCGCCTGGCGGCCAGTATGCGGCAGCCGTCATGGAGCGCGCCCTGGCCTACGCTGCCGCGCTGGTGCCGGAAATTGCCGATACCCCCTTCGATATCGACGAAGCCATGCGCAACGGCTATGGCTGGAAACAGGGTCCATTCGAACTGATGGACAAACTGGGCACAGACTGGCTGGCGCAGCGCCTGCAGGCGCGTGGCCTGCCGGTGCCGCCCTACCTCGCCCTGGCGGCGCGCCATGGCAGTTTCTATTCGGTACGCGACGACCGCCGTGCCTGCCTGCTGCCGGACGGCAGCCACCAGCCACTGCGCCAGGCACCTGGCGTGCTGCTGCTGGGCGACCTGGCCCTGGCGCAACAGCCTGTTGCCAGTTGGAGTACCGCGGCGCTCTGGGACCTGGGCGACGGCGTGGCTGGCCTGGCTTTCCGGACCAAGATGAATACCTTTAATCCCACGCTGCTGGAAACCATACAGGCCGCGCTGGCGCATACACAGGAGCATTTTCAGGCGCTGGTGATCGGCAGCGACGCGCAGGCATTCAGCGCGGGCGCCGATCTCCGGGTCTTTCTTGAAACCCTGGAGCAGCACGGCCAACCGGCCCTGGAACGTTTTCTCGACCTGGGCCATGGCACCTTCCAGGCCATCAAGTATGCCCCCTTCCCGGTAGTCGGCGCGGCGGCCGGCCTGGCCCTGGGTGGCGGCTGCGAAATCCTGCTGCACTGCGACGCCATCCAGGCGCACGCCGAGCTGTCCATGGGACTGGTCGAAACGCGTATCGGCGTCATCCCCGGCTGGGGTGGCTGCAAGGAGATGCTGCTGCGCATGCAGGCCGCATCGGGCGTGCCCCATGGGCCGGTCGCCCCGTCCATTGCCGCCTTTCAGCTCATCGCTGCCGCGAGAGTCTCCAGCAGTGCGTTCGATGCCCGCAGGCTGGGCTTTCTGAAAGACAGCGACGGCATCACCATGAACCGCAGCCGCTTGCTGGCCGACGCCAAGACCAAAGCGCTGGCGCTGGCTCGCGACTACCTGCCGCCCGAACCGGCCTGCGTGACCGTGGCGGGCGCCTCGGGGCTGGCAGCGCTGAAAAACCTGATTGCCACGGAAACCTTGGCAGGACGCGCCACTCCGCACGATGATGTGGTCAATACCGCCCTGGCGGAAGTATTGAGCGGCGGCGCCGGCGCCGGCCCGCTTTACCCGGTGGCGGAAGCCGCGCTGCTGAAACTGGAGCGCTCCGCCTTTCTTGAACTGCTCGCCACGCCTGCCAGCCAGGCGCGTGTCCGTCATATGCTGGACACTGGAAAGCCCCTGCGCAATTGATTCGACTCGCCGTCCCTAGACACAAGGAAACACGATGACTGCTTATATCCCCACGACTGAAGATGCACAATTCCTGCTGTCCGACGTCTTCGATTTCAATGCCAGCATGGCCGTCTTGCCGGGCTGCGAAGAGGTGGACACCGATCTTGCCCTCAGCATCCTGGAAGAAGGCGGCAAGTTCTGCGTCGAAGTGCTGGAACCGCTCAACCGCAGTGGCGATGAAACCGGCTGCCGCCTGGAGAACGGCCAGGTCATCACCCCTCCCGGGCTGGCCTCGGCCTACCAAGCCTTCCGCGAAGCCGGCTGGTGCGGGCTGTCCGGTTCCGCCGACTATGGCGGTCAGGGCCTGCCGCTGACCTTGCAGATCCTGCTCAACGAAATGGTGTCGTCCGTCAATCTTTCCTTCGGCCTGTTCCCCGGCCTGACGCACGGAGCGGTGGAAACGCTCACTCACCACGCCAGCCCGGCGCTCAAGGGGCTTTACCTGCCGCGCATGATCAGCGGCGAATGGACTGGCGCCATGGCCCTGACCGAAGCGTCCGCTGGCACGGACCTGGGCCTGCTCACCACCCGCGCCGAACCGCTGGACGATGGCAGCTACCGCATCACCGGCACCAAGATCTTCATTTCCTCCGGCGACCAGGATTTTGGCGGCAACATCATCCACCTGGTCCTGGCACGCTTGCCTGGCGCAGCCCCTGGCGTGAAAGGCATCAGCCTGTTCCTGGTGCCCAAGTTCCTGCCGGACGCCAATGGCGAAATAGGTGAGCGCAACAACATGTCGGTGGGCGCGCTGGAACACAAAATGGGCATCCATGCCCAGCCTACCTGCGTCATGAATTACGACGGCGCCATCGGCTGGCTCGTGGGCGAAGCCGGGCGCGGACTCAACGCCATGTTCACCATGATGAATGCGGAACGCCTGTTCGTCGGCATTCAAGGCCTGGGCCTGGGCGAAGCCGCCAACCAGAAGGCGGCCGCCTATGCGCGTGAACGCCTGCAAGGCCGCTCGGCCGACGGCAGCCGCGGCCCGGTAGCCATCATCGAACACGCCGACGTGCGCCGCATGCTGCTGACCGGCCGCGCACTGAACGACGCAGGACGCGCGCTGGCCGTCTGGACGGCATTGCAGATGGACACCGCAGCCCGCCATCCCGATGCCGCCACGCGTCAGCAGGCCGACGGCTTCGTCGCGCTGCTCACGCCCGTGATCAAGGCAGCCTTCACCGACTTCGGCTTCGAAACCGCCGTACTCAGTCAGCAGGTTTTCGGCGGCCACGGCTACATCCGCGAATGGGGCATGGAGCAATATGTGCGCGATGCCCGGATCACGCAGATCTACGAAGGCACCAATGGCGTGCAGGCCATGGACCTGGTCGGCCGCAAGTTGCCCATGGCGAACGGCGCACTCGCCAGCAGCTTCTTCGCGCTCGTGCGCAAGGAACTGGAACAGGCCCGGGCCGGCAACACCGCCGACCTGGCCGCTCCCGTACTGGATGCCCTGCAGCGCCTGGAAAGTGTGACCGGATACCTGTTGTCGTCCGCGCATGACGCCAATACCCTGGGAGCAGCCGCCACCGACTACCTGCGCTTTTTCGCACTGGTAGCCTATGGCTGGCTGTGGGTACGCATGGCCGGCAAGAGCCAGGCGGGTGCAACGCCGCTGCATCAACGCAAACTGGCCGCCGCGCGCTTCTTCGTGACCCGCCTGCTGCCGCAGACGATCGCGCTGGAACAGGCAATCCGCGCCGATGCAGCCGAGCTTGCAAAACTGGCAGCAGACGCATTCTGACCTGCGCCGACACCTGGAGGAGACAACCCATGCTCGGCAATATGATGCACCAGCCCCTGCTGATTTCATCGGTTCTGCGTCACGCGGCCACCTACCACGGAAAGACCGAAATCGTGTCGCGCACCGTGGAAGGCCCGTTGCACCGCTACACCTATGCTGACGCCTGGCGGCGCAGCCAGCAGCTCGCCAACGCCCTGCAGCGCCTGGGCCTCAAGCTCGGCGACCGCGTCGCCACCCTGGCCTGGAATGGCTACCGCCACCTGGAGCTGTATTACGGCACGTCTGGTTCCGGACTGGTATGCCACACCATCAACCCCAGGCTGTTCAAGGAGCAGATCAGCTACATCATCCGCCACGCCGAGGACAGTGCGATCTTTGCTGACCTCACGTTCCTGCCTCTGCTGGAATCACTGGCGGATCAGCTGGGCGGCATGAAGGCAGTCGTCCTGCTGACCGACGACGCCCACATGCCTTCGTCGAGCTCGCTGCCCGGCCTGATCAGCTATGAAACCTTGATCGGCGGCGAATCGCCAGAGTACGACTGGCCGGTCTTCGACGAGAACACCGCTTCCGGCCTTTGCTATACCTCCGGCACGACCGGCGAGCCCAAGGGCGTGCTGTACAGCCATCGGTCCACGGTGCTGCATGCCATGGCCATCCCGGCACCAGACGTGCTCGGGCTTTCCGCCAGCGATACCATCGTACCTGTCGTGCCGATGTTTCACGTCAATGCCTGGGGCCTGCCCTTCGCCGGACCGATGGTCGGCGCCAAGCTGGTCATGCCCGGACCGCGCCTGGACGGCGCCAGCCTGCACGAACTGTTCGCCAGCGAAAAAGTGACTTTCACGGCAGGGGTGCCCACCGTCTGGCTGGCACTGCAGGACTGGATGGAAAGCAACCGCCAGAGCCTGCCGGACCTGCGCCGCGTGGCGATAGGCGGTGCAGCAGCGCCTCCCATCATGCTGGAACGGTTCCGGCGCATGGGCATCGAGACCCGCCACGCCTGGGGCATGACGGAAACCAGTCCGGTCGGCCTGTCCTGCAGCCTTCTACCCAAGCATGCCGCACTGACACCCGAGCAGCGCCTGATGCTGGAGGCCAAGCAGGGCCGCCCCGTCTTCGGCATGGAATTCATGATTCACGGCCAGGACGGCCAGACGGTGGCGCGCGACGGCAAGTCGTTCGGCTCCATGCTGATCCGCGGTCCCTGGGTAGCCGGCAGCTACTACAACGCGCCAACCAGTCCCGCCCACACCCTGGTCCCGGGCTGGTTCGACACTGGCGACATCATCACCATGGACGAAGATGGTTTCGTACAGATCGTCGACCGCAACAAGGACGTGGTCAAATCGGGCGGTGAATGGATCAGTTCGGTCGAGCTGGAAAACCTGGCGCAGGCGCATCCCGCCATCCAGGAAGCCGCCGTGGTCGCCATGCCAGATCCGCGTTGGGGCGAACGCCCCATCCTGGTGGCCGTTATCCGGCCTGGCCACACCTTCACACGCGACGACATGCTGGACATCTACAAGGACAAGATCGCCAAGTGGAGCATTCCCGACGATGTACTGATCGTCGACGAACTGCCGCACACAGCCACAGGCAAGCTGCTCAAGGCGTCCATCCGGAAGCTGGTACACGAACGCTATCAGTCAGGCATTTAGCGCACGCCACTATCGGCGCGATCAGTAGTCCACGCCAGGCTGAGACAATTCATTGGATGGATTTCCTGGATAATCCATCCAGGGCCAGGTGGTTTATCTCCGGGCACCCCCGGCCTAAGCTGGGGGCATCCCCATTTGCAAAGGAGAGTCCCATGGCAGACCATTCCATCAAAGGCAAAACCGTTCTCATCGCCGGCGGGGCCAAAAACCTCGGCGGCCTGATCGCCCGTGATCTGGCCCAACATGGCGCCAAGGCAGTGGCAATCCACTACAACAGTGACGCCAGCCAGGGTGATGCAGAGGCCACAATTACGGCCGTCAAGGCAACCGGCGCGCATGCCGTGGCAATCCAGGCAGACCTCACCACAGCAGCTGCCGTCGAGAAACTATTCACCGATGCCATTGCCGCCGTAGGCAGACCTGACATTGCCATCAATACCGTAGGCAAGGTGCTCAAGAAACCGATCACCGAAACCAGCGAAGCCGAGTACGACGACATGTCGGCAGTAAACACCAAAAGCGCATTCTTTTTCCTCAAGGAAGCCGGCAAACACGTCAACGACAACGGCAAGGTGCTTACCCTGGTAACCTCGCTACTCGGGGCTTTCACTCCGTTCTATGCTGCGTATGCAGGCACCAAGGCGCCGGTAGAGCACTTCACCCGTGCCGCGGCAAAGGAATTTGCTGCACGCGGCATTTCAGTCACAGCAGTTGGACCGGGTCCGATGGACACGCCGTTTTTCTACCCGGCTGAAGGCGCCGATGCCGTGGCCTATCACAAAACTGCGGCAGCGCTTTCTCTGTTCAGTAAAACCGGCCTGACGGACATCGAAGACGTCGTACCCTTCATCCGCCACCTGGTTAGCGACGGCTGGTGGATCACAGGCCAGACCATCCTGATCAACGGCGGCTACACCACCAAATAAGCAGGCTGGCGGTGCCCCCACTCGAGCATTTGCTGGCTGAACCGGGAACAGCAAAATAGCCTGGACCTGGGCGCCAGCACCATGGGGAGACTATGGACAGGCTCGATCAGTACCGTATCTTCGCTCAGATTGCGGAGATGGGCAGTTTCATCAAGACGGCGCATGCACTGGAGTTGCCGCGTGCCTCGGTGTCGGCGGCCATCCAGCAACTGGAAGCTCAGGTAGGTACACGTCTGTTGCACCGGACCACACGCCAGGTACATCTGACCGCCGACGGTATGCAGTTGCTCGAACGCATACGCCCGCTACTGGCGGATGTAGAAAACATAGACACGATGTTCCAAGCCAGCCAGCGCCAGGTGTCAGGGCAGCTGCGAATTGATGTGCCCAGCCGCATCGCGCGCAGGCTTATCGTGCCGGCATTACCCATGCTTTTGCGGCAGCATCCCCAATTGCGACTCATCCTGGGTTCCAGCGATCGCGCCGTTGATCTGGTACGGGAAGGCATTGACTGCGTGGTGCGTGTCGGCGCGTTGCCGAACACCGCACTTGCCGTCCGGCCGTTGGGCCTGATCAGGCTGATCAACTGCGCCAGCCCCGCCTACCTGCAAGAACAAGGCATACCAGAGCACCCCGAGGAGCTCTGCAGCAAACACTGGATGGTCGGTTACGCCTCTCCGTCCACCGGGCGAGAAATACCGTGGAGCTATATTTCCGCCGACGGCGCCGAGCACAGTGTGCCCATACCCAGCCAAGTCGTAACGAATAACGCGGAGAACTACATTGCGTGCTGCCGCACGGGTCTGGGATTGATCCAGATACCCGGTTTCGACGTGCAGCACCTGATCGACGCGGGAGAACTACAGGAAGTCATGCCTGACCATCGCGCAGCCCCCTTGCAAGTATCACTACTCTATCCGCATCGCCGCCAGCGCTCACGCCGGCTGGCGGTATTCATGGACTGGTTCGAGGCACTAATGAAGCCCCATCTGCAGGCATGTTGAACGACGCTCGCCGTCAGGCCAGGAGGGCATGCACCAAGGCGTTCATCGCCAGCCCGCCCCCAAGCAGCCAGGCAAACAGCATCGCTGCCAGCAGCAAGGGGCGCAATCCAGCCCGGCGCAATGCCGACACATGCGTCGTCAGTCCCAGGGCGGCCATGGCCATGGCAAGCATAATGGTGTCCAGGTCGAGTGCGACACGCACCAGTTCGGAAGGCAGTTCGACCAGCGAATTGAATGCCGCCATCAGGATGAAACCGAACGCGAACCAGGGAATCGCGATCCCGCGCCGCCCCTGCGCCGGGGCCCCGTTGCTCGCCCCCCGCCGAGCCAGCAACAATGCAAGCCCGAGCAGGAAGGGTGCCAGCATCATTACCCGCACCATCTTCGCAATCACGGCAGCATCCGCTGCATCGCTGCCCAGCGCACGCCCGGCAGCCACCACTTGCGCCACCTCATGCACCGTCGCGCCGATGAACACGCCCGCCTGCCGCGCATCCATGTGCACCCACCCCCACTCTTGCCCCAGGTGATACAAGGCAGGCCAGGCAAACATCGCCAAGGTGCCGAAGATCACCACCGTCGCTACCGCCACGCTGATCTGGGCTGCCCGCCCGCCCACCACCGGACCGGCCGCCATCACGGCCGCTGCGCCGCAAATCGAACTGCCTGCGCCGATCAGCAGCGCAGTCTGGCGGTCCAGGCTCAGCCAACGCGTCCCCAGCCACCATGCCAGACAGAAAGTGGAGAGCAGCATACAGGCGTCCAGCAACACCCCTTCATAACCTACCAGGGCCACGTCGGAGAAAGTCAGCCGTAGCCCATACAGCACGATGCCGGCACGCAATAGCCGCGTCTTGGAGAAATCGACCCCGGCACCCAGCCTGCCTGCCACTGACGGATACACCGTATTGCCAACCAGCATCCCCAGCACGATGGCCAGGGTCAGCGCCGCTATACCATGCGTCTGAGCCCACGGCTGGCTGCTGAGCCATTGCGCGGCCGCCGCAATGCTGCCAGTCAGCAGCAGCCCGGCGACCAGTGCGCCCGGCTGCCACGACCTGCCTGCCGGCGCCTGGGCACCTGGGGAAACTCTTGCCGGCGCAGCCGCTGCAGCATAGGCCGCGCCTGCGGTCAATGCCGGGGAGCCTTCATGCAGCATGCCCTGCCCTTCCCGTGCCGGACGATCTTCCTTTGCCTCGCCGCGCAGCGCCGGACAGCCGTCCCTGCCCGCAGTCAATATATTATTAGCAGTCATTACGGAACAATTCCTTATGAATTGAACACATAATGAATGCAGAAGGAATATCTGTAAAACAGGTTATATTTCTATAACCTATCGTAATTTCAAATAGATCAAACCGCCCGATGCGCATCACTCTGAGGCAGCTGCATATTTTCACGGCCATCGCCGAACATGGCAGCACGACAGCGGCTGCCAGCAGCATCCCGCTATCGCAATCCGCCACCAGCGCCGCGCTGGGAGAACTGGAAGCCATGCTGGGCGCCAGCCTATTCGACCGCGTGGGCAAGCGCCTGCAGCTCAATGAGACCGGGCGCGCCCTGCTGGACCCGGCACGCTCGCTGCTGGATATGGCGCGCACGATAGAAACCCATTTCGGCATGGATGGCGGCAACCCTGGCGCGCCACTACCGGCACGCATCCGCCTGGGCGCCAGTACAACCATCGGGAATTATCTGATGCCGGCCCGGATTGCCCGGCTGCTGGAGGCCCATGCCTTGGCCAGCGTGGAAATGCGCATCGGCAATACCCAGGAAATCGTGGGCGCTGTGCTGCGCCGCGAAGTCGACGCCGGCGTCATCGAAGGCCCCTGCCATGCCGACGAACTGGAAGCGCTGCCCTGGCTCAGCGACGAACTGGTGTTCGTCGTGGCTGCACACCATCCGCTGGCGCAATCCCAGACCCCCTGCCCGCTGGCAGAACTGCGCAAGCAACGTTGGCTGCTGCGGGAAAGCGGGTCTGGCACCCGCGAGGCCGTGGATAACGTGCTGCTGCCGCATCTGGGCAACTTCGACCTGGCCTTGCAGCTGGGCAGCACCGAGGCCATCAAGCAGGCCGCAGCCGCTGGCCTGGGCATCGCCTGCCTGTCCCGCAGCGCGGTTCAGGACCTGGTGGATCTGGGCCGCCTGGCGCTGCTGCGCACCGCCCTGCCACCACTACACCGCCAGCTCTACCGCATCCGCCACCGCAGCAAGCAGTTCTCTCCCGCGCTGGCCCTACTGCTGGAGCAGGACTGAAGCCGGACGGAGCAGGCCGCCAACACCCGCCTACTGGAAAGCCGTTTCGATGAAACTGCGCAGCTTGCGCGAGTGCAGCCTTTCCTTGGGCATGCTGGCCAGCAGTTCCAGCGCATGGATGCCAATCTGCAGGTGCTGGCCGACCTGACGCCGGTAGAAGTCATTGGCCATGCCCGGCAGCTTCAGCTCTCCATGCAACGGCTTGTCGGAGACGCAAAGCAAGGTACCGTACGGCACTCGCAGGCGGAACCCGTTAGCGGCAATCGTGGCCGATTCCATATCCAGGGCAATGGCACGCGACTGCGCGAAGCGCTCGACCAGTTCCTGGTGATCGCGCAACTCCCAGTTGCGGTTGTCTATGCTGGCCACTGTACCGGTACGCATGATGCGCTTGAGCTCCCAGCCTGACAGGCCGGCAATTTTCTCGACGGCCGTTTCCAGCGCCACCTGGACTTCCGCCAGCGGCGGGACCGGGACCCACAGCGGCAGGTCTGCATCCAGCACGTGATCATCCCTGACATAACCATGCGCCAGCACGTAATCTCCAAGGCGCTGGGTCGAACGCAAACCGGCGCAATGCCCCACCATCAGCCAGGCTTGCGGCCGCAATACCGCGACGTGATCCGTGATGGTCTTGGCATTGGACGGGCCGACACCGATATTGATCAGCGTGATGCCGCCATGACCTGCCCGGCAGAGGTGATAGGCCGGCATTTGGGGCAGGCGCTCAGGCGCCGTACCCGAGACGGGTTCAGCCTCGCCGCGCAGCGTGACGACATTGCCCGGCTCGATGAAGGATTCGTAGCCACCGACGCCGTCGGCCAGCCTGGCACGGGCGTAGGCGCAGAACTCGTCCACGTAGAACTGGTAATTGGTGAAGAGCACGAAATTCTGGAAATGCGCAGGAGACGTCGCGGTGTAGTGCTGCAGGCGATGCAAGGAATAATCCACCCGCGGCGCAGTAAAAGGCGCCAGCGGGTGCGGCTTGCCCGCTACCGGACGCCAGCTGCCGTTGACAATGGCATCGTCGGTGATGGTCAGGTCGGGCACATCGAAAATATCGCGCAGCGGACGACCCAGCGCGGCCAGGTCCACGCCCTCCACGTGCGCCCCGCCAGGGAACGCGAAATGCAGCGGAATGGGCGTCTCCGATTCACCGACCGCTACCTTCACTTTGTGATGCAGCAGCAACAGGCCGATCTGCTCCACCAGGTAGGCCTGGAACAAGCGCGGCTGGGTAATGGTGGCCTCGTAGACGCCGGGCTCGGAAACATGGCCGTAGGACAGCCGCGTATCAACCAGGTCATAGGTATCGACCTGGATGCGGATCGCGGGATACCAGGCCCGCACGCGGGCAGAACGTGGCAAGGGCTCGCCACGGGCAAGTTCTGCGAAATGGCTGCGCAGGAATGCGGTATTGCGCTCGTAAATCTCGATCAGGCGGTCCACCGCCGCTGCGGCGACCTCGAAGGACTGGAAATCGACCGGTTCCGGAGTGAGTACCACCGAAGGAAAATACGCGGACATCCGTAAACTCTCCTGGCCTGCCGGGTAACGGTTGAGGGCCTAAGCGTGGGTTGTCGGAAGGCCCGCACCGCCATGCGGGCGGGCCGAGCACATCATTCAGCTGGACTGGCGCGCGCTCATCAGCGCGCTTTGCCAGATATGCAGGGGCACATGGGTACGCAGGCGCTCGATAGCGCGGGTCACCAGCGCGACATTCAGCTCGTGGCCGATATCGGGCAGGATATCCAGCGTGGCGTCGCCTTCGAGTTCCTGGATACGGTCGTAGGCATCCTGCGAGGACGACGGCGGCACGACATCGTCCTCGGCACCATGCAGCAGGTGCACGCTGGTTTCCGGCGCGGCTGCCTGCGGCAAGCTGGCATAACCGGCGGAAAAGGCGATTACGCGGCCAGCCAGCGCATGGTCGGCTGCAGACAATTCGAGCGCCACCAACCCGCCTTGCCCCAGGCCGAACAAGGCCGTGGCGGCAGGAGCAATCTGCCATTGCGCCTGCACGCGGCGAATCAGCTTGAGCAACGGCGGCAGGCCGGCTGCGACCTGCCCGGCCAGCTCATCGGCATTCAATTCATCTGCGACGAACCACTGCCGGCCCTCGGCTTCGCTGGCCCCTGCGGGATAGGGAGCGCGCAAAGCCATGATGGCTGCGCCTGGCCATTGCGCCTGCAGGGTGCGGGCCAGCCAGAGCAGGTCTGCCGGTTCGCCTCCCTGGCCATGGAACATGACGAACAGTTGTCCCGGCGCCTGGCCGTCGTGGGTCGGGGGAACCAGCCACAGGGCTTCGCCATCCGAGGAAAATTGCGTGGGGTTCTGAGCATCTGTCATATAAGCCTTCTCCTGCTGCTAGCGGGATATTGTATGGCGGCTTTGCAACATTGCCATGAAGGCATGGCCAGAATTATCCCTGCCCGCCCTCCCTGAAAAAAACACGCACCAGTCCCAGACCCGCCGCTATTGCCATGTGGGACACGGCTGCCAGCCTCCGTGCATGCCGAACATGTCATTTTCATGGCAGAAACAGAATTTTGACTGAATTCTGGCGATGTAAGCACCACAATACACACACATCGCCGAATTTCCCGTTTTCAGCAGGCAACACTTGACAGGCCGCAGGATACTCTCCATAGTGATCAATTCCTGACCACCTGCGTGCGCCGTCTGCCACCGGGGATCGGTCGTGAAGCACGCCTGCTTTCCAGGTCGGCGCGTCTCCGCCACGATCCGGCAGCTTTCGGCTCCGGGTAGTCACCGTCTTGCGCGGTCCGCCCTCGGGGCGCCAGGCCCCTTACCGGGTCCATGACCGGCCAAGATGCTCTACAGGAGATGTGCCTGGTGTACCCGAATCGCTACATCTACAAGGGCTATCTGCTGCTCGCTCGCCTGTCCACCGCGCCTGAAGGCGCCAATGGCTCCGGCCCGGCTTTCACCGCCACGCTGGACATACGCAAGGCCAGCCAGCCCGACGACCCTGGTTTCACCTATCCCGTACCGGCATTTGCCAACGCCGCAGATGCTGCCGTGGCCTATGCCCTCAGTCCGGCTCAGGCCATAGACACGGCCATCGGCCACGGCATAGACATACTCGCCACGTTGTTCGCGCCAGACCCTTCCCGTCAGGAAGTCTGAACCGCCCCGGCTGCTGCGGGCGAGCGGGCAGTAAAAACGCATCACGGCAAAAAAACCGTTTCCGCCCCAAGGGCCGGAAACGGCAGATGCCTGCTTTTCCGCGCATCGCGGAACCGGCCTTATTTCATCGGCAGGCCGACATAGTTCTCCGCCAGCGACGTCGATGCCGCCACGGATTTCACCAAGTACTCCAGCTCGGCTTCCTGAATCTTCTGGCCGAACTCCCCTTCGGCAGGGAAACGGTGCATCAGCGACGTAAACCACCAGGAGAAGCGCTCGGCCTTCCAGATACGGCTCAGGCAACGCTGCGAGTAAGTGTCGATACCAGCCTGGCTCTTCTCGTCATAGTACTCGGTGATGGATTCGGACAGATAGCCCACATCGGACGCGGCCAGGTTCAGGCCCTTGGCGCCCGTGGGCGGCACGATGTGCGCGGCGTCGCCAGCCAGGAACAGCCGGCCAAAGCGCATGGGTTCCGCCACGAAGCTGCGCAGCGGGGCAATGCTCTTTTCCAGCGACGGGCCGGTCACCAGGCGTTCGCGGGCCTCGGCATCCAGGCGCAGGCGCAATTCGTTCCAGAAGGCCTCGTCGCTCCACGATTCGACCTTGTCGGTCAGTGGCACCTGCAGGTAATAGCGGCTGCGCGTCAGGCTACGCATGCTGCACAGCGCGAAGCCCCGTGGCGTATTGGCATAAATCAGTTCGTCGCTGACCGGTGGCGTGTCGGACAGCAGGCCCAACCAGCCAAACGGATAGACTTTCTCGTAATTGTGGATGGCGGACGCCGGTACGCTGGCGCGGCTCACGCCATGGAAGCCATCACAGCCAGCGATGAAATCGCATTCGATCTCGTGCTCCTGGCCATTTTTGGTATAGCGCACACGCGGGCGTTCGCTGTCGAAATCATGCAGGCTGACATTGGACGCCTCGTAGATGGTCGTCAGGCCTTCGGCAGCCCGGACTTCCATCAGGTCGCGGGTCACTTCGGTCTGACCGTAGACCAGCACCGACTTGCCGCCGGACAGCCCCGTCAGGTCGATACGGTGGCGCTCGCCCTTGAACAACAACTCAATACCGTGGTGGGGCAAGCCTTCCTCGTGCATGCGAGAACCCACGCCAGCACGATCCAGCAGATCGACCGCCACCTGCTCCAACACGCCGGCCCGGATGCGGCCCAGCACATATTCGCCAGTCTGGCGTTCAAGGATGATGTTGTCGATGCCGGCCTTGTACAGCAACTGGCCCAGCAGCAAACCGGAAGGACCGGCGCCAACGATGACGACTTGGGTACGCATGGGGGAGTCTCCTTGTGATTTTTGCTTGGCCGGAATCTGATTCCGAACCGACGCTCACAGACTAAGAGACCGGCTTTCTTTGCGCCATGGCCCGCCCTGGCTATTGCGCGATCATTAGAATGGCCGTGCGATAATCGCGCAATTATTGATAAAACCTAACTGTCTCGTCGCTCAACTGAACGGACCGCGCACCATGCCGAACTCCCACCCGCCCGGGATTGGCCCCCACTCGAACACCCATCCGACCACGCAGCCAGCACTGTCTGCCGGCGGCATCGCCCATGCGGATTTCATTGCCGGCCTGGCCAAGGGGCTGGCAGTCCTGGAAAGCTTCGATACCGAACGCCAGCGCCTCAATGCCACCCTGGCCGCCGAACGCGCCGGACTGACACGCGCCGCCGCCAGGCGTCACCTGCTGACACTCACGCATTTGGGCTACCTTGAGAGCGATGGACATTATTTCTGGCTGTCCCCCAAGGTACTGCGCTTCTCCGGCAGCTATTTATCCTCTGCACGCCTGCCACGCGTGGTGCAGGCCACGCTCAACCGGCTGGCAGCACAGACCGGTGGATCGTTCTCCGTTGCCGTGCTGGATGGCGATGAAAGCGTCATTGTGGCCCGCAGCGCCAATTACGGGGGAGGCGAGCGCGCCATGCTGCCTTACGGCTTGCATCTCGGGGCGCGCCTGCCTGCCCATGCGACGTCTACCGGACGCATGATGCTGGCCCTGCTGGCCCCCCAGGAACTGGCTCACTGGCTAGAGGGCCCCGCGCCCGGCAGCATGCGCGAACTGCCGCGTCTTACTCCGAACTCGATCACCGACATCAGGGAACTGCGTGGCAGCCTCGAAACCGCGCGCAAACAGGATTTCTGCCAGGTCAGCGAAGAGCATGAACTGGGCGTGCATGCGCTGGCCATCCCGCTGCGCAACATGAAGGGCATGGCCCTGGCCGCGCTGAATATCGTTTCATCCACACAAGGCCGTACAACCCTGCAGGTTCGCCAGGACATATTGCCGGCCATGCTTGATGCCGCCCGGGAACTGCGCGGTCTGCTATAGCAGGGGCCGGCGTCGCGTCAGCCCCACTGACGCAGGATCATGTGCAGACCCAGCCCGGCCAGGCACAGGAAGAAACAGAAACGGAAGTGTTCAAGCGACAATCGGGCGCGTAGCGCCGCACCCAGTTGCATGCCCGCCACGGCGGGCAGCAACATCAGGCAGGAAGCCGCCAAGGTCCAGCCATCGTAACTGGCGTTCAACCACAATCCGGCGGCCAACGCCAGCGTCGATGCGGTAAAAGCCAGCCCCATGGCGCGTATGAGTTCATCCTTGGCGAGGCCCAAGCCTTGCAGATAGGGCACAGCCGGCAAGACAAACACGCCTGAAGCGGCTGTCAGCAAACCGGTCAGCAGGCCGGCCAGCGGTCCCATCCAAGCCTCATGGCGGCGCGGCACAAGAAACCTGCGGCCAGCCAGCCCCCATGCGGCATAGGCCAGCAATGCCAGGCCCAGCACCACGCTGGCGGCACCGCCTGCCGGCGCCCCCAGCCAGGCCGCGCCGGCCAGCGTCCCGGCGACACAACCGGCCAGCAGCCCGCCCAGCCTGCCTACCTCCGTCCTGACCGCACGCCAGGGGCCAGCCTGCCAGAGATTCGTCAGCAAGGACGGCACGACCAGCAAGGCGGCCGCTTGCGCCGGAGCAATCAACAGGGCCAGCAAAGCCATGGAAATCGTCGGCAATCCCAGGCCCACCACGCCCTTGACGACACCTGCCAGCAAAAAGACCGCCACCACTGCAAGCAGGACACCCACTGACACTTCATGTACGGACAACACCATTGCCATGCTCCCGGGCCACGTCGGCCACTATGGAAATTCACGGTATTGTGCGCCGCTGCCCGGCCCTGGTGTGATCGGGATATTCTTGACCCAGCCTCAGGCCTATCCTTAGCCTATTTCAGTCACGGCTACCGCAACCCAACACGCGCCCCAGGCACTGGCAGGCATCGAAGAATGGTGTCTATAAGCGATAATTTTCGCTATTTCGGCAGCTATCATGTGGCATGGCCTGAACCGCCGGCGGTCCGCCGGACACCTGAAAACCTAAGGCTGACACTGAGCCTGCCAAGTTGCGGAATTTCCCATGCGCTTCGACCTGACGGACCTGAGCCTGTTCCAGCACATCTGCGAGAGCGGGACCATCACCGCCGGCGCAGAACGTTCCCACCTGACGCTGGCATCAGCCAGCGAACGCGTGCGCGGCATGGAAGCCACGCTTGGGGTTGCACTGCTGCGGCGCGACCGGCGCGGCGTGACGCCCACTCCCGCCGGACAAACCCTGCTGCACCATGCGCGGCTCATGACCCAGCAAATGGCACTGATGCACGGCGAACTGCAGCAATACGGCCAGGGGCTCAAGGGCCTGGTGCGCATGAGCAGCAACGGCGCGGCGTTCAGCGAATACCTGCCCACCCTGCTGGGCAGCTTCCTGCATCGCTATCCGGGCATTTCCATTGATATTGAGGAACGTGCCAGCCATGAAGTCGTCGATGCCTTGCGGCGCGGCGCCTGCGAACTGGGCATTGCCGCCGACAGCGCGGACCTGTCGGGCTTGCGCCAACTGCCCTTCCGCCACGACACGCTGGTGCTGATCGTTCCGCCCGGGCATGCGCTGGCAGCGCGGCGCAGCATTGGTTTCGACGAAGTGGCCGGCGCGGATTTCGTCGGCCTGGACAACGACAGCGCGCTGCAGCAGCACATCGCCCAGCATGCGCGCCGCCAGCATGGCGGCCTGCCGGCCTATCGCATACGCGCACGCAGCTTCGAGGCCGTATGCCGGATGGTCGGCAGCGGCGCCGGCATCGCCGTGGTGCCCAAAGTCACGGCCGTGCGCTGCGCCCGCCATTCTGGCATCCGCCGCCTCACACTGGAAGACGCCTGGGCCGAGCGCACGCTGGTACTGTGCACGCGGGCCGGGGAACCGTTATCGCGGCATGCTGGCCAGCTCGCCGCCCACTTGCTTGGGTGTCAGGAAGACGCGACGCTGGCCTGGTCCAGCACGGCGTAATCTTCCGCCGACAGCCGCAGGGTTGTGGCCTTGAGCAGGCTTTCCAACTGATCCAGGCGCGTGGCGCTGGCGATAGGCGCAGTCACGCCATCGCTGCCTATCAGCCATGCCAACGCCACTTCCGCCGGCCGGGCATTGTGCCGCCCCGCCACTTTATCCAGTGCATCCAGGATGCGCAGGCCACGCGGGTTCAGATATTTTTCCACGCGGCTGCCCCGGGCGCTCTGCCCCAGGTCGTCCAGGCTGCGGTACTTGCCGGACAGGAAGCCGGAAGCCAGGCTGAAGTAAGTGATGACCCCCAGCCCTGCGTCGCGTGCCAAGGCCCGCAAGGCGCCTTCGAAACCGGCCCGATCATACAGGTTGTACTCGGGTTGCAGGACGTCATAGCGCGGCAGGTTTTCGCGCTCGGAGACCGTCAAGGCCTCGCGCAGCTGCGCGGCATCATAGTTGGAAGCGCCGATGGCGCGCACCTTGCCTTGCTGCAGCAGTTTTTCATGGGCCCGCAACGTCTCCTCGATGGGCGTCTGCGCATCCGGATGGTGGCTGAAGTACAGGTCGATATAGTCGGTCTGCAGGCGCCTGAGCGAATCTTCCACGGCCTTCAGGATGTATTCCGCCTTCAATCCGCCGCCGCCCGGGGCGTCAGGCCAGCCGACCTTGGTGATCAGCACGGCCTGGCTGCGCCGAGATGGCGAGGCCTTGAACCAATTGCCGATGATGGTTTCCGATTCCCCGCCCTGGTTGCCCGGCACCCAGGCCGAATAGACGTCGGCCGTATCGACGGCATTGAAACCGGCGTCGAAGAAACGGTCCAGCAATTCGAAGGAGCGTTTCTCGTCCACCGTCCAGCCGAACACATTGCCGCCGAACACCAGCGGCGCGATTTCCAGGCCGGAGCGGCCCAGCGGGCGCTTGCCCGGGTTTCCCTTCGATGCGGTCATGAACGTCTCCTGAAGATCGGTTGCGTGATATCGCCGGCGCCCTGGCGCGCCGGCAGCGCAACTATTGTAAGTGGCTGGCGCGGCCTGTAAATCCCGGCTGAGAAATAAACTCATTTCCGCCTGCTGCGCCTCGCCCCCAGGCCGCAAACCAGCAGAGTGACGGCCTGGCGCCGCCACTCTGCCCGCACCGGCATCAGCCCGCGAATTCGTCCGTGGCGCGCACCAGCGCATCCACGTTCTGCACTTCCGAGGCCGCATGGCCCGCCAACGGCGAAATGTGCAGACGCGACCCGGGCCAGGCATGATGCAAGTCCCAGGCATTGGCCAGGGGGCAGATCATGTCGTAGCGGCCATGCACGATGACGCCGGGGATACCTGCCAGACGGTGCGCATCCCGCAGCAGCTGGCCATCTTCCTCGAAAAAGCCGCCATTGAAGAAATAATGGTTTTCGATGCTGGCGAACGCAAGCGCGAACATGTCTTCCTCATGGCCGGCAATCGCCTGCGGGTCCATTTCCAGGCGGCTGGTCGAACCTTCCCAGGCGCTCCATGCCTTCGCCGCAGCCAGCCGCGCGGCAGGATCGCAACCATTGAGGCGGCGGTGATAGGCTGCAATCATGTCGCTGCGCTCATCGGCCGGAATCGCATCACGGAACCCTTCCCAGGTATCGGGGAACAGGTGGCAGGCCCCTTCCTGGTAAAACCATTCAAGCTCCCAGCGACGCACCAGGAAAATGCCGCGCAGCACCAGATGCAGTACCTGCTCCGGATGGCGCTCGGCATAGGCCAGCGCCAGCGTTGAACCCCAGCTGCCGCCAAATACCTGCCAACGCTCGATGCCCAGGTGGCGCCGCAGCGTCTCGATATCTTCGACCAGATGCCAGGTGGTGTTGTTACTCAGGTCCACATGCGGCGTAGAACGGCCGCAGCCCCGCTGGTCGAACAGCACGATGCGGTAGCGCTCTGGGTTGTGGAAACGACGCATGTCGGCATTGCAGCCGCCGCCAGGCCCGCCATGCAGGATCACGACCGGCAGCCCATCCGGGTTGCCGCATTGCTCGTAATAGAGTTCATGCCGGTCGTCCACACGCAGACGGCCGTGGTCAAAAGGTTCGATTTCCGGATACAAGGTACGCATGTCTGGCCTTCTTCAGCACCCTGCCGCCAGGAACGGCGGCAGGCAACCGACCGATTGTATGCCTGTGCCCCGCTGGCGCGGCAGATCCCCCAAAATATGACAAGGGCCCAGGCACGCATGCGCCGGGGCCCTTGCAATGCGCCATGCCGCCAGGCATGGGCTGGATAGCCTACAGCATGCGCCCAAGGAAGGCGCGAGCGCGTTCATGGCGCGGCGCATCGAAGAATTCGGCGGAAGGCGCTTCCTCCACAATCTGCCCCTGGTCCATGAACACCACGCGTTGCGCCACTTCCCTGGCGAAACCCATTTCATGGGTCACGACCAGCATGGTCATATGCTCCTCAGCCAGCTGGCGCATGGTGCGCAGCACTTCAACCGTCAGCTCCGGGTCCAGCGCGGACGTCGGCTCGTCGAACAGCATGATTTCCGGCTCCATCGCCAGCGCCCGGGCAATGGCCACGCGCTGCTTCTGGCCCCCAGACAGGCGCGAAGGATAGTTGTCGCGCTTGTTCAGCAGGCCCACCTTGCGCAGCAGTTCCTCAGCCCGGGGAACCGCCTCTTCGGCCTTCATTCCCTTGACGGTCACCGGCGCTTCGATGATGTTCTGCAGCACCGTCATGTGCGGGAACAGATTGAACGACTGGAACACCATGCCCATCTTGCGGCACAGGCGCCGCACATCGGCGTCTGGGGCATAACGGCTGCGGCCATCGGCCTGCGCCTGCGCCAGCGTCTCGCCTTCGACGCTGATGCTGCCTTCGTCTATGGTTTCCAGATGATTGAGGCAGCGCAGGAAAGTGCTTTTGCCCGACCCTGACGGGCCGATCACTGCCACCACCTCGCCTTTGCCCAGGGTCAGCGAAACGTCGCGCAATACCCGGGTCGCGCCGAAGGACTTGCCCACGCCACAGGCTTCGATCATGATGTGGCGCGCCGCGGCTTCAATTGTCGTACTTGGCATAGTGCTTCTCCAGGCGCTGGAAGATCCAGGTCAGCAACAGGGTCATGGTCAGGTAGAACACTGCCGCGACGATGAAAGGCGTACTGGTGAAATCACGCTGCACGAATCCCCGCGCCACGCGCAGCACTTCGTTCAACGCAAGCACGTAGATCAGCGCCGTGTCCTTGATCAGCGTAATGGTCTCGTTGCTCATGGGCGGCAGAATGCGCTGCACCATCTGCGGCAGCACGATGCGCCGCATGGTCTGCACATAATTCATGCCCAGCACTTTTGCGCCTTCGTACTGCCCCCGGTCTATGGACTGGATGCCAGCCCGGAAGATCTCGGCAAAATAGGCAGCGTAATTCAGGGTGAAGGCCACCACCGCCGCAGGAAAATCATCCAGCCTCACCCCGATCACCGGGACATAAGGCAGGGCGAAATAGATGAACAGCAATTGCAGCATCAGCGGCGTGCCGCGCATCAGCCAGATGAAGCCATTGACCAGCCAGTTGAGCACCTGGAACCTGGAAATGCGCGCCAGCGCGAGCGCCAGGCCCAAAGGCACCGCCAGTATCAGGGTAATGAAGAATAGCTTGAGCGTTACCTGGGCGCCTTGCGCCATCGGCCCAAGCAGGGAAAAAACATAATCCATGCAAGTTTTCCAGCGGCACAGGCCGGCCACCGCGCGACACGGGGCCGGCCCCTGGCGGATGGCCGGCTAGGGCCTTGGTCTTTGGTGAGAAGGACCGTATTTTATTTGATGATGTCGGCGCCGAACCACTTATTGGAGATCGTGGCGGCGGAACCGTCCTTCTTCATGGCATTGAGCGACTCATCGAGCTTCTTCAGCAATTCGGTGTCGTCCTTGCGCAC
Organism: Kerstersia gyiorum; assembly: GCF_004216755.1. Classification (GTDB taxonomy): domain Bacteria; phylum Pseudomonadota; class Gammaproteobacteria; order Burkholderiales; family Burkholderiaceae_B; genus Kerstersia; species Kerstersia gyiorum. Next base: position 1,370,546 of record NZ_SGWZ01000001.1, on the reverse strand, counting down.
GCCCACGCCGTATTCCTCGGTGCCGAAGTGGTCTTCCAGCACGCGGAACTCATCCGGACGCTTGCCGACATAATAGCGGCCCACCACTTCGTCGACCACCACGGCTTCCAGACGGCCCGTACCCAGGTCCATCAGCGCGGTGATGTTATCGCCGAAGGTCTTCAGGTCCTTGAAGCTGGCGGCGACTTCGGTTTCCTTCTTGATGGCATCAACGGCGCTGCTGCCTTCCTGGGCACCCACCACGCGGCCAGCCAGATCAGCCTTGGATTGCACTGGCGAATCCTTGGTCACAATGATGATCTGGTGGTTTTCCATGTACGGCTCGGTGAAACCGATGTTCTTGCGGCGCTCGTCGGTGATCGTCAGGCCGTTCCACAGCACATCGACGCGCTTGCCGTTGAGCTCCGCTTCCTTGGAGCCCCAGTCGATCGACTTGAACTCGACGTCAGCACCCAGGCGCTTGGCAGCTTCGCGGGCCATGTCGATATCGAAGCCAACCAGTTCATTCTTGTCATCGCGAAAGCCCATGGGCGGGAAATTGTCATCCAGGCCCACGACAATCTTGGCCGGAATGGCGGGCGCAGCCGCCACGGGCGCGGGATCGTCTTTCTTGCCGCAAGCGGCCAGGACAGCAGCAGACACCAGGAGAACAGCAGAGATTTTTTTCATAGCCAGGAACGCCGTAGCGAAAAAGTCAGAAACGTTTGCCGAGCCAGGGCGCGGCGGGAATCTTCCATTTTAGCCTCTGGCTGAAATAAAAAGCGCCCAGGCCTGTAAAAGGCGGCAAAGATGCCCCGACCGGCCAAGTCCGCCACGACGGCAGCCAGGCGGCAGGCGCCGCCCATGGGCACGCCGCCAGCCCGCGCCGCCTGTGGCAACACGGCTGGCCCCGCGACAGATACAAAAAAGGCATGGCCGGCCTGGGACGCTTGCGGCGCCCCGGCCTGCCATGCCCGGAACTGCACCACCCGCCCCGCCACGCAATCATGGCGGGCGCCAGCTTCAGGCCTCCAGTGCAGGAATGCGCAGCACCTGGCCCGGATAAATCTTGTCCGGGTGGGTCAGCATCGGCTTGTTGGCCTCGAAAATGACGGTGTACTTCGCACCTTTGCCCTTACCGTACTGGGTCTCGGCAACCTTCCAGAGCGTGTCGCCCTTCTGCACGGTATAGAACACCGCCTCGACGGCGGGCGCATCCACTTGCAGTTGATTGTCCACGGCGGCCACACCCAGCGTATTGCCCAGCGCCAGCGCGATTTTTTCAGCTTCCTCGGTGGAAGCCGCCTTGCCCTTGACCGTCACCTTGTCGCCATCGACAGAAACATCCAGGCCTTCAGCGCCCAGGCCCAGCTTATCCAGCTCTTTCTTCAGCGCGTCCGGCGTCGCCGCCTGGGCTTCGCTGCCACCGAAAATCTTCTCACCGACGTCTTTGATAAAACTCAGCAGGCCCATGGCTGGACTCCTATCTGGTTGGGAAAACGGAAACATCCCAACCATCATATCGGCATATCCGGCTATCCGTCTGTCAACGGCTGTTAAAAAAAGCAATTCCGGTAAATACTGGCAATAGCGGAAATGATGGGGAGGCGCCAGGCTGGCAGCCTTCAGACACTGGCCGGACGGCTCACTCGCTCATTGAGCGACTGCATCAATTCATGTTCGCGCAGCAGGACGAGCCGCATACCCAGGATCACGACCACGAACGGCCCCAGGAGCGCCAGCAGCCAACTGCCCCAGACCAACCCGGCCAGAGACAGTGACAGATACATCGCAAACGTAAAGGCCGCGACGCGGACGATGTAACGGGCATTGGCAGCGTCATAGCCCAGTGCCCGGCCGATCACCATGGGCAGGATCAGCAACAGGGCGATGACCTGCCCGAGGAAAGGAATGGCGCACATCACGCCAGTCTGGATCGCCAGCGCCCCGGCGGCCGCGCGGGTGGTCTGGCCGCCTTTTTCATACAGCATGCGCGCGTCGCTGACATCGTAGATCCGCACGATATCGTGCCTGGCGTCACTGAGCAGCCTGACCACATGCCCCAGCTCCATCTGTTCCGCCACCGACAGCGCCACGGTAAAGGTATGGGACTGCGTTCCGCTGGACAGTGTGACACTGTCGCCCACACTGGCCACCACCGTGCCTTCCAACATTCGATAGTCCCGTTTACTCATGGCAGTCATGACTGATTTCCGTGCGCCTGGCAAAAAGCGACAGCTTAACCGCTATCCGCCTCGTCCGTCGCCGCTGCTTGCCCATCACACGCCTGGCCCGCTGGCAGCGCGCGTCCCGTCCCGGTAAGCGACCCGACGCGGCGCCGCCCTGCCGGGCCGTACGGTGCTGCCGCCCGACAGGCTGAAATATGTGTTCGCATGGTGCGGCACGGTCATGTCACTGACAGGCCGACTCTGCTATCGTGTTGATTCACTACCAGCCAACGAGGCCAGCCATGCAACGCGATTTCGACTTGATCGTCACTCTCCTGGGCGCCTTCCGCGATGCGGATTCCGCCACCCTTACCGCTAACGACCTGACCGTACTCCTCCAGGAAGAAGACAGCAGCGAAGATCTGGAACGCGTGCTGCTACACCTGGACCTGCTCGAAGACGCCGGCCTGGCCCGCAAGGTCGACGAAACCGGCATTCCGGAAGACGATGCCTGGCGCATCACCTGGAAGGGCTATGACGCCCTGGAACAGGACGAGGAAGACGACCTCGATGATGACGAAGACGAACTGAACGACTGAAGCCTGTGCCTGAGGCGGCGCCGCAGGCAAACCGGCGTCCGCTCCGTGTAAAAAAGGCCCCCTACGCTGCGCCTTCGGCTTGCTGCCCCCGTTGGGGCGTATTTGTCTTGGGGCAGCCCGAAAAAAAGGACCTTCCTTTGCAGGGAGGTCCTTTTTTCGTCACCCGGCCGCCCCAAGACAATCACTTGGGGGCAGCCGGCCGGAAAGCACTGCTTGGGAACTTTGTCCCCTACTGCCCCGGCGAGACCGGCAGCGGCATGCATCATGCCAGCTACCGGCAACCCGGATCGTGCCGCGCCTAGCCAAGCCAGCGAATCATGCCCAGCGACAGCACGGGGAACAGCACCAGCAACACGATACGAACCAGGTCGGAAGCCAGGAACGGCACCACGCCACGGAAGATGGTGCCCGGGGAAATGTCCTTGGCCATGCTGTGGATGATGAACACGTTCATCCCCACCGGAGGTGTGATCAGGCCGATTTCCATGACCACCAAGGCCAGCACACCGAACCAGATGGCCTTTTCATCAGGTGTCAGGCCCCAGAATTCCAGGCCCATAATGATGGGCAGGAAAATGGGAATGGTCAGCAGGATCATCGACAGGCTGTCCATCACGCATCCGAGCAGGATGTAGATGATGATGATGGCTGCCAGCACGGTGAAGGGATCCAGGCCCAGGCCCTGCACCCAGGTAGCGAACTCGACCGGCACCTGGCTCACGGCCAGGAAGGCATTGAGCATATCCGCGCCCAGCAGGATCAGGAACATCATGCCGGTACCTTGTGCCGTACCCAGCACGCAGCGCAACAGGCCGCCATTGCTCAGGCCGCCAGCCATCCAGGCGGCCAGGCCCGCCGCCACGGCGCCGATGGCGGCCGCTTCGGTAGGCGTGAACAGGCCGCCATAGATACCGCCCAGCACGACGATGAAGATCGCCATGACCGGCCAGGTCGCGCCCAGCGTGCGCAGGCGCATCATCCAGTTCTGGCGCGGCAGCGGAGGGCCGCTGGCATCGGGATCGCGCCAGCAGATCAGGCCCACGACCAGCATATAGCCCAGCACGGCCAGCACGGAGGGCAGGAAGGCCGCCATGAACACCTTGGCGATATTCTGCTCGGACAGGATGGCGTAAATCACCATGGGCACGGAAGGCGGGATCAACATGCCCAACGTGCCACCCACGGCCAGGGAAGCGCTGGCGAGACCGGGCTTGTACTGGTAGCGGCGCAGCTCGGGCAGCACGACGTGCGACATCGTGGCCGCCGTTGCCAGCGACGAACCGCAAATCGCGCCGAAACCCGCGCAAGATGCGATACCAGCCATGGCCATGCCTCCGCGCCGGTGCCCCAGGAATGCACTACCGGCACGGAACAGCGCCTGAGACAGCCCCCCTTGCGTGGCGAACTGCCCCATCAGCAGGAAGAGCGGCACGACCGACAGGTCATAGACCGAGAAACGCCCGAACGGTGCGTGCTTGAGATGCGCCATCAAAGGATCCCAACCGGAAATCCACCAGTAGCCCAGACCTCCAGCCAGGAACATGGCAATCCCGATATGCATGCGCATCGCCAGGAACAGCATCATCAGAATCCCGATGATGATCCCTATGGTAGTACCGCTCATGCCTGCACCTCGCGCTCATTGTTCAGGGGACGCAGGTCCTGCACCACCGCCATCAGCGCGGCAAGACCGAACAGAACGAAAGAGGGCATCAGCGGCACATAGCCCCACCATACCGGCATGGAAATCACCATGGTGGTTTCGCCATATTCGTGCATTTCCACCATGCCTTCCCAGCAACGCCAGGCCAGCAGGAAAGCGCAGCCTGCCAGCACCAGCGAGGCAAATGCATCCATGTAGCGCTTCACCGGGGCCGGCGCCCACAGCGTAAAGAAATCGACGAACACGTGGCCGCGCTTGATCTGGCAATACGGCAGGCACATGGCAATACCCATCGCCGACATGAGCTGGACCAGCTCATAATCACCGGAGATGGGAGTGGACAGGAAGATACGGCCCAGCACACTGACCACAGACATCAGCGCTTCACAGAGGAACAGCAGGCCGCCCAACACGGCGAGAAATGCGCACGCCTGCTCCAGGGCCTTGCCCCACGCGCTAGATGCCACGGCATCAGGCCGCGGCAATGGTTCGGACATTTTGGATACTCCAGGTTACAAAAAACACCCCTGAACTGGCGATTCGGCAGGCCGGACGCAGGGCTGGCAAGACCGGCCGCAACGCAGCCGGACACTTGTTCCAGCACAGCCCGCCCGGGCATGAAGACGCTGGCGCCTCACAGACAGTTCAACGGAAAACGGCAACGGGTTGATGCCTAGAACGTGAAAAGGGCCGTTATGCGGCCCTTTTCATTCAGGAATGGCAGTCCAGGCCTGTCCCGGACGTGCCATCACTGCTTGCTTTACTGGGCCGAGGAATACTGTTTGACCAGGTCCCGGGCTTCCTGCACCAGCGCTGCGCCATCCACACCCTTGGAGGAAACTTCCTTGATCCACTCGGCGATGACCGGCTGGGTTGTCTGTTCCCACAGCGCGGTCTGCTCGGGGCTCAACGAATAGACAACATTACCGCGCGCAATCGCTGCTTCGCGGCCGGCAGCATCGGCAGCTTCGAACTGGGACGCAACCCAGGCGGAAGTATCGCCACCGCTGTTGTCGTCGATGACCTTCTTCTGTTCCGGCGTCAGGCTATCGTACTTGCGCTGGTTCATGACGAACACCATGGTCGCGGTGGTCATGGCCGTGTCGCCAGCCGTTTCCATATGGAACTTGGTCAGTTCATGCGCCTTGGTGGCGGGCAGGACTTCCCAGGGCACCAGCGCGCCGTCGATCACGCCCTTGGAAAGGCTTTCGGCCATTTGCGGCACGGGCATGCCGACCGGGGTCGCGCCCAGCGCAGCCAGGATCTTGTTACCCAGGCGAGACGGGGCACGGATCTTCAGGCCGCGCAGTTCGTCGAGATTTTCCACCTGCTTGTCACGCAGATGCAACTGGTTGGCGCCGTTGACCCAGATGGCCAGCGGCTTGACGCCACGGAACTCGTTCATGGCGTTCTTCTGGACGAAATCCCAGATGGCGCGCGAAGACGGTTCGTGCTTGGTCGTCAGGAAAGGCAGTTCAAACACTTCGGAAATCGGGAAGCGACCGGCGGTATAACCCGGCAGGGTCCAGACAATGTCGGCAACGCCATCACGCGCCTGGTTGAACAGCTGCGCCGGCGTTCCGCCCAGCTGCATCGCCGGGTAGATCTGGCACTTCAGTTCGCCATTGGATTCCGCTTCAATCTTTTCACACCACGGGGCGATGAATTTGGTATGCCCGGGAGAGACCGGAGGCAAAAAGTGAGCAACCTTCAGAATCACCGGTGCTGCCTGCGCTGCGCCCCCCGCGGCCATTGCCACGACTGCTGCCAGCCCTGCCAACGCTTTGCGTTTGATCATATCTCTCTCCTACGGTACCCGCGGACATCCATGTCGTCCGAGGTGAATTGAAACAATAGGCGGTAATACCCGCCTTCTAACCCCAGTTTGCCAGAGCGGCCGGGATGAAGACAGCAAATTGTCGTTCTAACAGCTATCTGCATGCCACCCCTTAAAACTAGGGATAACACCAGTGCAAAAGAAAAAAATCCCGTGTATTAGATTGCCGCGCCATTGACACACCGGCAGCAGACCGACGGCTGGCGTCTGCTTGCAGCCTGACGGGCGGCACACCCGCGCCAGGGCGCCATTTACGATTTGTTCCGCGCCGCCTGCATCTGGACACAGTATGGCTCGATATCCAGCTAGGTTGTGCGATAAACTCGCGGCATTGCGCCCAGAGCCCCGCCCTGGCTTCGTGCCGTGCGCCTGGCTGCCGCAGGATCCATTCTGCCCGGTGCCGGCCTGCCGCTGTCTCCGGGCCAGCCGATTCACCACCAGATTCATCACTATTACATAAGGATTTCAACGTGAACCAGGAACAACTGGCAAAAGTCTCGCAAGGTAACGGTTTTATTGCGGCGCTCGACCAGAGCGGCGGCAGCACCCCGAAGGCGCTGCGCCTGTATGGCGTCGAGGAATCCGCCTACAGCAACGAAGCGGAAATGTTCGACCTCGTGCACGCCATGCGCAGCCGCATCGTGACCAGCCCGGCTTTCGACGGCCGCCGCATTCTGGGCGCCATCCTGTTCGAAGCCACCATGGACCGCCAGATCGAAGGCCAGGATGCTGCGGCCTATCTGTGGGAAAAGAAGCAAGTCGTTCCCTTCCTGAAAGTGGACAAGGGCCTGGCTGCGCAAGCCGACGGCGTGCAGCTGATGAAGCCCATGCCCGAACTGGAAGCCCTGCTGGAACGCGCCGTGGCCAAGGGCATCTTCGGCACGAAGATGCGCTCGGTGGTTGCCGAGAACAACGCCGCCGGTATCGACCAGGCCCTGGACCAGCAATTCGAATACGGCCTGCGCATCCTCAAGGCCGGCCTGTGCCCGATCCTGGAACCGGAAGTGCTGATCAACGCCCCGGAAAAGGCTGCCATCGAAACCCGCCTGAAGGAAGGTTTCCTCAAGCGCCTGGACGCGCTGACCGGCGACAACCGCGTCATGCTCAAGCTCACGCTGCCCAGCGTTGACGGCTTCTATGACGAACTGGTCAAGCACCCGCGCGTGGTTCGCGTGGTGGCCCTGTCCGGTGGTTACTCGCGTGCCGATGCCAACGACATCCTGGCCCGCAACCCCGGCATCATCGCCAGCTTCAGCCGCGCCCTGACCGAAGGCCTGAGCGCCCAGCAAAGCGATGCGGAATTCAATCAGGCGCTGGATGCTTCCATCGAATCCATTTACCAGGCTTCGCTGAAGTAATCACCCGCCCCTTTCAAGGGGTGGCGGCAGGCCGGATGGACAGCAACGCTGCACCACCGCAGCCGCCAGGCAACAGCGCCTCCCCCACGGGAGGCGCTGTTGTTTTCCCGCCGCCATTTCCTCTCGCCATCGTCTACGCATTTCCTCCCCCAGACAGGAGACCTGCCCGTGTTGAAGCGCCCCCGCTGGCAACAGCAAGGCCAAGACCCCGATTACCGTTTCACGCTGGCCAACGAACGCACCTTCCTGGCCTGGATACGCACGGCACTGGCGGTGCTGGCTGGAGGTGTGGCCCTGGACCAGTTCGCCAGCCAGCTTGGCCCTCCGGGCACCGTGCGCGTGCTGGCGCTGTGCCTCGCCCTGCTGGCAGCCTTGCTCTGCCTGTTGGCCTACATGCGCTGGCGCCAGAATGAACTTGCCATGCGCCTGTCGCGGGGATTGCCGCATACGCCCGCCATTCCGTTGCTGGCGGCGGCCTTGGCAGGGATCGCAATCGTGCTGGCGGTACTGCTCTAGGCTTGCGCGCGCCATGGACCCCAACGATCCCGGTTTGCAGCCGCAACGCACCGTCCTGGCCTGGAACCGCACCTGCCTGGCGCTGATGGCCAACGCGTTGCTGATTCTGCGTTCCGGCATGCTGCAGCAAAGCCATTTCATCCTGGCCCTGGGCTCGGTCGTGCTGGTGCTGGCATCAGCCACCTTGCTGCTGGCCTACCGTCGCCACCATCTCCTGCTGCGCGGCGGACTGGATGCCGCCGCGGACGCCTCGGTACTATCGCGCGCCATCCCGTGGCTCGCCGCGACCTGCGGCCTGGCCACGCTGAGCGGCATCCTCACCATCCTGACCACCACCGCGGCCTGAATGCTGCCGACCGGAAACATCCGGCCGGCCTGAAGACGACTGCCCCCAATACTGTTGCCCGGATCAGGGCAGCACGCTTCAGTCCGGCCAATCCGGAAACGGATTTTTCCAGTCCATCCAGACCCGCGGACCCGCTGCCATTTCTGCGTCGGTCAACAGGCAATGATCAAACCCCTGGCGCAATGCGGGTTCGTCCATGTCCGCACCGATCAATACCAGTTCCTGGCGCGCATCCCCTACCCCATCGACCCATTTCCGCCGGATCAGCGCAATGGCCTCGGGGTCTTGGGGCCAGCGCTCGGCAGGCATGGCAGCCCACCAGAAGCCTGCTACCTGTTGGCGCGCCACCACCCCGGCCTGTGACCAGGTGGCCGCCAGCGCAGGGTGGCTGGCCAGCCAGAAAAAGCCCTTGGCACGAACCACGCCCGCCCAGCGTTGCCGCGTCCAGTCAAAAAAACGTTGCGGATGGAACGGGCGCCGGGCGCGGTAGACGAAACTGGCAATGCCATATTCCTCTGTTTCCGGCACGTGTTCGCCGCGCAGTTCCCGCAGCCAGCCTGGGGCTTGCTCGGCCTGTTCGAAATCGAACAAGCCGGTTTCCAGCACGCTGGACAACGGCACCTGGCCGAAGCTGGCCTGCTCTATCCTGGCGCGCGGATTGAGACTGCGCAGTATGGCCAGCAGGCGTTCGCGCTCGGCGGTGCTGACGAGATCCGTTTTGTTCAGGACGATCACATCGCAAAACTCGACCTGGTCTACCAGCAAATCCACCACGGTGCGCTCGTCTTCCTCTCCCAGCGATTCGCCGCGCGCTTGCAGGCTGTCCCGGGACTCATAATCTCGCAGAAAATTGCAGGCATCCACCACCGTCACCATCGTGTCCAGGCGCGCAATCTCTCCCAGGCTGCGGCCATCCTCTCCCTCGAAAGTGAATGTCTCCGCCACGGGCAAAGGTTCGGAAATACCGGTAGATTCAATCACCAGCTGGTCAAAGCGACCTTCGCGCGCCAGGCGCTGCACTTCCAGCAGCAAATCCTCGCGCAGGGTACAGCAGATGCAGCCATTGCTCATTTCCACCAATTTTTCATCGGTGCGCGACAAGGCGGCCCCACCCTCCCGCACCAGCTCTGCATCAATATTCACTTCCGACATATCGTTGACGATCACCGCCACGCGGCGGCCCTCACGGTTGTTCAGAATGTGATTCAGCAATGTGGTCTTGCCTGCACCGAGAAACCCTGACAGCACCGTGACCGGCAGCCTATCCTGTCTATCTGGCATGACATCTTTCCTTGAAACGTTAAGGCGGGCGCTTGCCGTGGCAGCTCTCGCCGAAAATATAAAATGATATAACATTTCAAATTACGGATGCAGCCATTTCATAGAACGCCACTGCACAGGCAGGCAGCGGTGGAAAATCCAGAGATGAAATGGCGCCAAAGCCCAGACCCGGCACGCACAAGCCCTCGCCTTCCTGGCGGACACAGCCTGACAGCCTGCAGTACCAGTCAGCCCGCCCCCTGCCGCTTGCCATCAAAGAAAAAACCGGGTGGGAGCCTGTCAACGGCTCCCACCCGGTTCCGGCCCGGGCCGGTCAAGGCCACGGACGTATGGATCAGCTATGTGCCGCGACGCGCGGACGCATCATATTTTCCGGCTTGAGCACTTCTTCCAGCACGTCGTCATCAAGCAGCTTTTCTTCGCGCACCAATTCCAGCACGCCACGGCCCGTTTCCAGGGCCAGCGCAGCAATACGCGTGGAGTTTTCGTAACCGATGAACGGGTTCAGCGCTGTCACGAGGCCGATCGAGTTTTCCATCAGCTTGCGGCTGTGCTCGGCGTTGGCAGTGATGCCGACGATGCACAGTTCGCGCAGCATATCCATGGAACGCGCCAGCAGGCGTTGCGACTCGAACAGCTTGAATGCCACCAGCGGTTCCATGACGTTCAGCTGCAACTGGCCAGCTTCAGCCGCCATGGTAATCGCCACGTCGTTGCCCATCACCGCGAAAGCCACCTGGTTGACGGCCTCCGGAATCACGGGGTTGACCTTGCCCGGCATGATGGAGCTGCCCGGCTGGCGCGGCGGCAGGTTCAGTTCCTGCAGGCCGGTGCGCGGACCGCTGCCCAGCAGGCGCAAATCGTTGCACATCTTGGACAGGCGCATCGCCAGGCGCTTGAGCGCCGACGACAACATCACGAACGCACCCATGTCGTAGGTGGCTGCAATCAGGTCGCGCGCCGGCTTCATCGCTTCGCCGCTGACAGCCGCCAGGCGGGCCACGGCCAGGCCGGCGTAATCCGGATGCGTGTTGATGCCGGTGCCAATGGCAGTGCCGCCCAGGTTCACGTCATACAGCAAGCGCTTGGCATCCAGACGCAGGTAATCCGCGTCGTCGGCCAGGGTGCTGGCGAAAGCATGGAATTCCTGGCCCATGGTCATGGGCACGGCATCCTGCAACTGGGTACGGCCCATCTTGAGAACGTCAGCCAGTTCACCCGCCTTGCTCTCCAGCGAGTCGATCAGGCGGTCCAGGCTGGCCACCACTTCCTGCTGCTCCAGCAAGAGGCCCAGGCGGATCGCCGTCGGGTAGACGTCATTGGTGGACTGCGACATGTTGACGTCGTTGTTCGGGTGCAGATTGGCGTACTCGCCTTTCTTGCGCCCCATGAACTCAAGGCCGACATTGGCCACGACTTCATTCATGTTCATATTGGTCGACGTACCTGCGCCGCCCTGAATCATGTCGACCGGGAATTGGTCGCTGAACTCACCGTTCACGATGCGCTGGCAGGCGTGCACAATGGCCTCGTGCCTGTCGTCGGCCATCTGGCCCAGCGCATGGTTGGCATCCGCGCAGGCATGTTTGACCATCGCCAGCGCCCGGACAAAGGAAGGATAGTCGGACAACTTCGTACCGGACAGGTTGAAATTGTGCACGGCACGGTAGGTCTGGATACCGTAGTAAATATCTGCTGGCAATTCCAGGTCGCCGAGCAGATCATGTTCAAGGCGTGTTTCCATCTCGTCTTTAATCATTGCAGATAAACAAGGGACCGGCGGTCTTGCATCCCGCCGCTCCCACTTCCGGTTCCGACCCGAACGGCTTCATGGCCGGGGCCTGCGCGCAGGCGCGTGGTCAGCCATGCGGGAGACGCAGCGCCTCCTGGGCACTGCCGTCAAAGCGCCTACTGCTGTCCGCGCTTCCTTTTGGGAGGCTGACAACAGCAACTGCTCCATACGGACGAGACCCGTCCCGCCTGGCCTGGCTGGCTATGGACTAACCAAAAACTTGCAAACGCCCCCGGAACCGGGGTCTTCGATCTCTCGCGGCTGGAGTTGCAGCACATGCTTCAAGCATGCCGTGCATCGCCGGAGAGTGGGAGAAAAAACAGACTGGAGCCCGGCCAAGGACGCCAGACGAGGCGTCTCATGCGCAATCGGGGAATCGCGCAGCCGCAATACGGCATGAAAGGAAATCAGTCTGATTGATAGCCCAGCACGCCGATGCGGTCAGCGGACAAATTCGAGGGATCGAAAATTATCGTAACACGCTGCAGCGGAAAATCTCCATGCCCCGTCACATTTCCGGCCCTAATTTTTTTATCCAGGTGCAAATTCCTGGACAGACTGTGCCGTCAAGGCGGCAACAGACCAGCATAGACACGAAAAAATTGGCAATTATGCGAACACTCTGCATCTATGCCACATCCGATAAAAAAATGGTCCCGTACTGGCAGGGGGCTTGCGCCACTGGCTTCGGGCGTTAGAATAAGATCAGGACTCTTCAATAACGGCGCCTGCCGTGCTGCGAAGAATCATCATTTCCGACAGGAACCAGACTTGGTCACTTCTTCCAACAAACGCCAGCTCTCGCCGCGCCTCGCGTGGTGGGTGCATATCTGCAAGCGTGAACGATGGCACAGCCCCATCGTTTCCACGCTGCTGATCCCGCACGCCTGAGATCAGCCAGTCGGCATTTGTTGTTTCATTCCGCTCCCTGACGTCCATGCACGCCTGCCGTGGCCGGTCCTATCCGGCTCTGCCGTGCCCTGCTGCCACGCGAACGGGCCGGGCGGAATGATCCCTGGAAATATCCGTCCCCTGTTTTCGGCGCCTCGTACGGCGCCGGCGTGGGCGGAGCAATGGAGTCTGACCATGAGTTTCAATCGTCCCCTGCAAGCAACCGCAACGGCTGCTCCCCAAGCCCAGACCGCCCCGGCAAGCACCGCCACGACAGATTACGCCAACTACCAGCAACCCGACGCCAGCGGCCATTTCGGCCCCTATGGCGGCAGTTTCATCAGCGAAACCCTGGCACAGGCCGTCACGGAACTGGGCGAAGCCTATCGGCACTACCGGCGCGACCCGGCTTTCATTGCCGAATTCCGCAATGAGCTGGCCCATTACGTCGGCCGCCCTTCACCGGTCTATCACGCCAAGCGCCTGAGCGACGAAACCGGCGGTGCACAGATTTTCCTCAAGCGCGAGGACCTCAACCATACCGGCGCGCACAAGATCAACAACGTCATCGGCCAGGCGCTGCTGGCACGCCGCATGGGCAAGCCGCGCATCATCGCCGAGACCGGCGCCGGGCAGCATGGTGTCGCCACCGCCACCATCTGCGCCCGCTATGGCCTGGAATGCGTGGTTTACATGGGCAGTGAAGACATCCGCCGGCAAATGCCCAATGTGCAGCGCATGCAATTGCTGGGTGCCACCGTCACCAGCGTCGATTCAGGCAGCCGGACGCTCAAGGACGCCATGAACGAGGCCATCCGTGACTGGGTCGCCAACGTGGACCGCACCTTTTATCTGATCGGCACGGTGGCAGGCATGCATCCCTACCCCATGATGGTGCGCGACTTCCAGAGCGTGATCGGCAAAGAATGCCGGGTGCAGATGCCCGATATGCTGGGCAGCCTCGGCCTGGGACGGCGCCAGCCCGATGCCGTGGTCGCCTGCGTCGGCGGCGGCAGCAATGCCATCGGCATTTTCCATCCCTATATCAGCGAGGAAAGCGTACGTCTCATTGGTGTGGAAGCCGCCGGCCTGGGGCTGGACAGCGGCAAGCATGCCGCCTCGCTGCAACGGGGCCGGCCCGGCGTGCTGCACGGCAACCGCACCTACATCATCCAGAACGAGGATGGACAGGTCATGGAAACCCATAGCATCAGCGCCGGCCTGGACTACCCTGGCGTCGGGCCAGAACACGCCCTGCTGCATGATATCGGCCGCGTGGAATATGTCGGCATTACCGACGAGGAGGCCCTGCACGCCTTCCATTACCTGTGCCGTGCGGAAGGCATCATCCCCGCGCTGGAATCCAGCCACGCTGTCGCCTATGCACTCAAGCTGGCGCGCGACATGCGCCCGGACCAGGCGGTGCTGGTCAACCTCTCCGGCCGCGGCGACAAGGACATGGGTACTGTCATGGAATACATGGCGGCCAGCAAGGCTCCCTGACTCCCTGCCCGGCTGACCCAGGACGTCTGGCAGGCACGCCTGCCAGACGCAGCGGCATCCTCAATAACCGAGTGCGCGGGGCAGCCAAAGCACGACCTGCGGCACGAAGGTGCACAGCAGCAGCAACAGCACCATGAACAGGCTCAGCATCACGGCCCAATAGGTGGTGGACTCCAGTGATGTCCTGGCGATACGCGCCGTGACGACCAGGTTCAGACCTACCGGCGGCGTGAACTGCCCGATCGCGATATTGATCGTGATGAGAATGCCGAACCACACCGGATCCCACTGAAAGTAATTCATGATGGGGATGAACAGCGGCAGGAAAATGAAGAAAATCGAGATCCCGTCGATGAACATGCCGGCGATCAGCAGTACCAAGTTGATCATCAGCAACAGGCCGACTTCGGAACTGACCGACGCAACCAGGGCGCGAGCCATGTGATCGAAGGTGCCCAGGGCATTGCTGGCCAGCGAAAAGACCGATGCCAGCGCCAGGATGATGAGGATGATGGCCGACAATTCGCAGGCCTCCACCAGTACGCGGTAAAGCACCCGTGGCGTCAGCGTGCGGTAGACCAGCACACCCACGACCAGGCCATAGAACACCGCCAGCACCGCGGCCTCGGTCGGTGTCACCAGCCCGGTGCGCATACTGCCCAAAATCACCACCGGCGCCATCAGAGCCCAGATGGCCTCGCGCAGGCTGGCCCAGAATGGTGGCCTGACATCTTCGCGTTCCGTGCCGATTTCATGGTGGCGCGCCAGCCACACCGAACCGCCGATGAGGCACAGGCCGGCCAGCACGCCCGGCACCATGCCTGCGGCAAACAGGGCCGGCACACTGGCCTCGGGCACCAGCATGCTGTAGATCACCAGCGCGATGGAGGGCGGAATGAGGATATCCGTGGATGCCCCGGCCCCGACGACGGCTGCGGCAAAACCGCTCGGATAGGCAGCGCGTACCATCTGCGGAATCATCACCGCACCGACGGCGGAAGACGCCGCCGGGCCCGAACCGGATATCCCGCCCAGGATCATCGCTACAATGATCGCGGTGGCAGCCAGGCCGCCGCGCCTGGGCCCCACGATGGATGCCGCAAAACGCACCATGGAAGCTGCAATACCGGCGCGTTCGAACAGCACCCCGGCCAGGATGAACATCGGAATCGCCAGCAGCGGATACTTGGAAATACTGTTGTAGACGTTCATCGGCACGGACAGCATGCCCAGATCCGCAAAAGCGACGACCGCCGTACCGGACAGACCCAGCGCCACCGCCAGCGGCACTCCGGTAGCCAGGAACAGCAGAAACAGGGCGAACAGCATCACCCCCAGCATGTCATAGCTCATGGCTGCTTGCGCCTCAATACAATGGCCAGGGCCTGAAGCTGGCGCAGGACAATCAGGCAGGAAAATACCGGCACCACGGCGGTATACCACCACTGCGGCACGCCCAACCCCGGCGACACCAGCCCGCTGTCGTAGTCATCCAGCCAGGCCAGGGCGCCGTACCACGCCAGGATGCCGAACATCAGGATGCCGCAGGCCAGCGCATAGACCCGCTGCCAATACTGCACACGCCAGGGCAGGCGCTCGACCAGCGCCAGCATTGCCAGGTGCAGGCCGCGCGAAAACGCCGTCGCGGTACCGATGAAAGTCATCATCACGACCAGGAAAACCGAGATTTCCTCGGTGAATGCAAAAGAAACATTCGTCAGATAGCGCGTAGCGACATTCAGCAACGTAATGACGCAAAGCACCGCCATGATGCCCGCGGCCAGTGCTTCCTCCACATGGAAGCCGCGCACCGGCACGCCCGACGATGGCTCATCCTTGGATGGCTCAACAGACATAAATCCAATTCCAGAAAATTCCGCCGTGCCCGCCTCTGCGCACATCGTGCGGCGCCCGGCATCCTGCCAGGACGCAAGCGCCGGGCCACGGCCGCTACACCGCGCCCCGGCGAACCCGGCGACGCAGCTAACCCATGCGGCAAAAACCGGCCAGCCGCCAGGCGCAATCCATGCTTGCGGTAGCGGCGGCCGGTACGGCGTATCAGCGTGTCGCCGCGACCTCCTGTTGCGCCTTGCGAACCAGATCCTCGCCGATGGTCCGGGACCATTTTTCGACCACCGGACGTGTCGCCTCGGCAAATGCCGCCTTCTCGGCATCACTGAGAATCGTCACCTGTACGCCTTGCCCGATTGCCTGCTGGATCAAGGCGTCGTCTCCCGGGCTCACGCCCTTGCGAGTCGCGGCAATTTCATTGCGCGCCGCTTCCTGCGCCGCCTGGCGTACGATTTCCTGGTCTTCCGGCGACCAGCTTTCCCAGGCTTTGGCCGACACCGCAAATACCAGCGGATCGTTGACGTAATTCCACTTGGTCAGATACTTCTGCCCCAGGGTATGCATCTTGGCGCCAACAAACAGGGAAATCGGATTTTCCTGGCCATCGACCACGCCGCTTTGCAGCGCCGGCTGGGCGTCAGCAAAGGTCATTTGCGTCGGATTGGCGCCCAGGGCCGTATAGATGTCGTTGAAAATAGGCGAACCGACCACGCGGAACTTCAACCCCTTGAGGTCATCCGGAGTGCGGATCTCGTGCTTGGAATTGCTGATTTCCCGCGCGCCGTTTTCGCCCCAGGCCAAGGGCACCACCCCCCGCTTTTTCACGATTTCAAACAGCTCGTCTGCCACTTCACCGCTGGTCAACGCATCGAAGGCCTTGTCATCCGGCACCAGGAACGGCAGCAGGAACAGGTTCAGTTCCTTGACGTGGGGCGACCAATTGATCACCGACGACACGTTGAAATCAATGCCGCCTTGGCGCAACGCCGTAAATTCACGCGTGGTTTCCCCGCCGACCAATGAAGAGCCGGGATACCACTTCACATTGATGCGGCCATCCGTGCGTTCGGTGACCAGGCGCGCCCATTCCTGCGCGCCGCGCCCCAGTGGGAATGCTTCGTTGACATTGGTGGACAGGCGATATTCCTGTTTGTAATCCGCTGCCTCGGCGCTTCCGGCCACGCCGGCGAGCAAAGGCAGGACCACGGCAGGTATGGCTGCAAGGCTGAACAACGACTTCATGATGCGATCTCCAAGGGAGAATGATTGAGCAAGGCAACGATCGCCGCGCGGACCTTGCCGGCGTCGATACGCGATTCGTTTTCAAGTATCTGGGCATAGCCCACCGGAATGCGCGGCGCGCCCAGGCGCCGCACCCTTGCGCCCGTATGTTCGGCGACAGTCGCCGCCACCTCGGCGCCGAACCCGGCCACCTGCACCGCCTCGTGCGCCACCAGCACATGGCCGGTACGCGCCGCCGACGCCAGCACGGCCTCGCGGTCCCAAGGCCAGATCGTGCGCAAATCCAGCACTTCCACGCTGATGCCTTCAGCGGCCAGTTGTTCTGCCGCCTCGGTGCAGGCATGCACCTGGCGCGACCAGGACACCACCGTGACATCGCTGCCAGCGCGGGCAACCCGGGCCTTGCCCAAGGGCACGGGCTCGCCGGTATGCACCGTGCCCTTGGAACCCCAGAGTTCCTTGTGCTCCATGTAAATCACCGGATCACCGGATGCGAGCGCAGCATGCAGCAGGCCATAGTTGTCTGCCGGCGTCGCCGGCGTCACGACGGTCAGCCCGGGAATATGCGCAAACCAGGCTTCCAGGGATTGCGAATGCTGCGCCGCCGAGGCGCTCCACAAGCCTATGGGCAAGCGCGCCACCATGCCAACGCGTCCCTGCCCGCCAAACATGAAGCGATTCTTGGCTGCCTGATTGACGATTTCGTCGATGGCACAAAGCGCGAAATCCACCACCCGCAACTCCACTACCGGTTTGAGCCCGGCCAGGGCCATGCCCACCGACGCCCCGACAATGGCGGCCTCGGAAATCGGCGTATCCACGATGCGCTGCTCGCCGAAGCGCTGCACCAGCGGCTGGTTCTCGAGATCGCGATACTGCCCGAAGACGCCGCCGCGCCCCAGGTCCTCGCCCAGCGCCACGACGGACGGATCGGCCTCCATGGCCTCGGTCAGCGCCAGCGCCGCTGCTTGCGCATAGCTCAGGTTCAGCGTGCTCATCGCCAGGCTCCTTCACCGGTGGTCGTGATATCCGTATAGGCGTCCGCCACTTCCGGGAACGGGTCCGCCTGCGCGGCGGCCAGCGCCGCGTCTATTTCCGTCTGTGCTTGCGCCTCGATCTGCGCGGCCTCCTGCTGCAGGCCCAGCTGCACCAGGCGCTGGCGTGCCCGCAGCAGCGGGTCCCGCGCCAGCGCGGCCGCCACCTCGGCGGGATCGCGATAAGTACCGGGGTCTACCGATACGTGCCCCTTGTGTCTGTCCGTCAGCGCATGCAGCAACCTGGGGCCCTGCCCTGCGCGTATGTCGGCAATCAGGCCGGCTGCCGCATCAGCGACGGCTTCGACATCATTGCCATCGACCTTGAGCGCCGGCACACCCAGCGAGTTCGCTCTGGCGCTGGCACCTTCACCACCCGTCATCGGCGCGCTGGCGGTCGTTGCGGAAATGCGGTTATCTTCGCAAACGAAAAGCACCGGCAATTGATAAACCACCGCCCAATTCAGGGATTCCAAGAATGGGCCGCGATTGATCGCGCCATCGCCAAAGAAAGAAACGGCAATGGCATCGACGCCACGCAGTTTCAATGCCTGGGCCGCACCGACGGCAATCGGTAATCCCGCTGCCACCACTCCATTGGCGCCCAGCATGCCCACGGAGAAATCCGCGATATGCATGGAACCGCCCTTGCCCTTGTTATAGCCAGTTGCCCGGCCAAACAATTCGGCCATCATGCGCTTGCTGTCCGCGCCCTTGGCCAGCGTATGGCCGTGCCCCCGGTGCGTGGAAGTCAATAGATCCTGTGGCCCCAAATGGGCGCAAACCCCAGCCGCTACGGCTTCCTGCCCCGTGGACAGGTGCAGCGGCCCGCGCACCAGTGCCGGTTTGCTGGATTCTGACAACCCCCATGCCTGCACCCCGCCCTGGCTGGCGATCTCCGCCGCATCCTCGAAGGCGCGTATCCGGACCATGGTCCGGTAAAGCTCCAATAAATCTGCCATACACCCGGTAACTCATAACCATTAGAATTAAATTCACCCCACCTTAATTAAAAATGGAATGAAACCGGGATTAACAATAGCAGTCGGTATTTATCAATAAAACGACTTTCGAATTATGTCGATATACCGGCGCGCGATAATGGAACAAAGACTCCCATCAATCATAACCAGTGGAAATAACAATATCTCCGGCAGGTATTGATGACGAAATTGAAACCACCTCTTGATTCACGAACCGCTGACAGGAAAAAAAACGGCCTCCCGCAGGAGGCCGACCACAGTCAGGAAAGCCGCTCAGGCCCGGGCGGGCCTCACGCCTTGGCGCGGTAGAAACACTTCCACAGCACGGCCGCTGTCGTGCCGCAGATCGCCATGGCGAACGTCATCGGGTAGGCCGTGCCATTCTGTGTCGCCGCCACCACACTGCTGACCACGAAAGCCAGGCTGAACTGCAGCACGCCTATCAAGGCCGAACCGCTGCCCACATGTTGCATGCTGGCGCTCAATGCAACGGCTGCCGCATTCGCACCGATAAAACCCAGCGTGCTGATCGTCAACCAAAGCGGCACGAACAGCAACGGCAGACTATGCAGACTGACCGACAGCACCGTACAAATACCGGCAGCCGCGTTGACGCGCAATGCCCAAGCCAGCAGGCGGGCTGGCGGAAAACGCCGCAACAGCCGCCGATTGATGGAAGCGCCGACAATCAGCGCGCAGGCGATAGCGGCAAACAACAGGCCGTAAGTCTGTTCGTCGGCATGATGCAACTGCATGAATACGAACGGCGAACCGGTAATGAACGCAAACATGCAGGCCTGCGCCATGCCGCCCAGGATAGCGGGCACCACAAAGGCACGCGTGCCCAACAAAGTGCCCCAGGTGCGAAACACACCGCCCAGGCTGGTACGCCTGCGCGCTTCCGGCGGCAGCGTCTCGGGCAGATAGCGCCATGCCAGCACCCAGCAGCTCAGGCCGAACAGCAGCATGATCACGAAAACGGCGCGCCAACCCATGTGGGTAACAACAAAACCGCCGACAATCGGGCCGAGAATCGGCGCCAGCGTGACGATCGCCATCATGAGTGACAGGGCGCGCGCGCTTTCCCGGTCATCGTACAAGTCGCGGATGATGGCCCTGCCGATGACCATGCCGGCGGCACCCCCGGCGGCCTGCAGGAAGCGCAGCAACATGAAAAAGCGGATATCCGTCACCACCAGGCACAATACCGTCGCTACGACATACAGGCTGACACCCACCATCAAAGGCCGCAAGCGGCCATAGCGGTCTATCATCGGGCCATAGACGGCCTGGCCGCAGGCCAGCCCCAGGAAAAATACCGACAGCGAGCCTTCCACGCCGCCTTCCGGTACATTGAAATACTTTTCCAGCAAGTGGAAGGCAGGCAGATACATATCCGTCGCCAACGGCGCGAATGCCGTCAGCATGGCCAGAATGACAATAATGCCGCCTGAAGAAACTGCCCGTTTTTGCCTGTTTATTGGCTCAGCCATCTATTCTTTCCTGATTGAAACGACAAGCGCCAGCCTGCCGGCCGGCGCCTTTGCGTCATGATACGGAGTCTTCCGGCTAGGCGTAAACGCTGTTTTCAGCGCTGTCACACCCGGGCCGGACTCCCCTGCACGGTATCGTGCAAACATTAAAAAAGCCATGATGCCCCTACGCTGCGCTACGATTTCAACTACCGCGCACGAGCGCCGGCTGCCATCTGGCGGCCCTTCACCTGGAACACCCGCAGCATGTCACCCACCGCCGCCAGCTACTGTTATCTGCTGATCGCCATCGTCGCGGAAGTCATCGCGACATCCACGTTGAAACTCTCGAACAGCTTTACCCGCCCCTGGCCCAGCCTGATCACCATCCTTGGCTACGGCATTGCCTTCTACTGCCTGTCCCTCAGCCTGCGCACCATGCCTACCGGCATTGCCTATGCGAT
The DNA here is from genome assembly GCF_004216755.1 of Kerstersia gyiorum. Taxonomy (GTDB): domain Bacteria; phylum Pseudomonadota; class Gammaproteobacteria; order Burkholderiales; family Burkholderiaceae_B; genus Kerstersia; species Kerstersia gyiorum. Next base: position 1,349,567 of record NZ_SGWZ01000001.1, on the reverse strand, counting down.
CTGGTCCGGGCTGGGTATCGTCCTCATCTCGCTGGTGAGCTGGCTGTTCTTCCGGCAATCACTGGACTGGCCGGCAATACTCGGCCTGGCCTTGATCATTGCCGGAGTGCTGGTCATCAATGTCTTTTCCAAAAGCCTGGCGCACTAAGCAGCGGGCCAGGGCAATCCGGCCCCCGCTTCATCCAGCCGTCCGTGCCGGAACACCTATCGGCTGGTAGCCCTGCCAGGCCGGCTCCGCCTCCCTGCCATCGGGGTTCACGTTCAGATGGATATGCCAGCCCCCCAGCTCGTTCAGCATCAGGCAATCATCCACGTCCTTGAGGTTGTCGCGGTGCTGGTGGCCAATACCTGGCAGCAGGCGCTCTAGCGCCCGGCGTTTTGCCGTCGCAGCGTCAGGGGCAACGAACAAGCCATATTCATGCTGCTCTGCCAGGGTGTCGGCGCGATAGCCACCCACATTCACGAAGAACAGGCGTACCTGTGCTGCAGCGGGCGGCGCAGGCAGCAAGCGGACATCATGCCCATCCGCCCATTCGATCACGCTGTATCCATCAACATGGATTTTGTCGGGGTCGCCAAACCAGGCCTGGCGCAACAGCGGCCAGGCTGCTTCGGGCCGATCCACGGCAGCAAACTGGATATCATGAACCTCGATGTTGGACCGGCCGGCATTGCCGCCGACATAGAACATGTGCAATTTGACCAATTTCTCTCTTCCCGGACAGGCCAGCCATCACTGAACGATACTGCCTGTCGCAGGCAGTGAAACAGAAAAGCCGGTTCCCGCTGTAGCAGGAACCGGCTCTTTTACCGATGACATCAGTTCACTCCGGCGCATGGCCAGAAACGCCGTCATCGCAGTTCGGTGGCCAGGCCACCTTATTCGAAGGGGACTTCTCCGACTGCTTGCGCAGCACTCTCGCCGGGCTCGGATTCATCGACTTTTTCCCGAAGTTCCTTGCCCGCCTTGAAATGCGGAACCTTCTTGCCAGGAACCATCACGGGTTCGCCGGACTTGGGGTTGCGGCCCACACGGGCCGCACGCAGGGACAGGGAAAAGCTCCCGAAGCCCCGTATCTCGATGCGCTGACCCGAGGACAAGGCCTGGGTCATGGCATCAAGGACGGTCTTGACCGCATAATCTGCATCCCTGGCGGCAAGCTGAGGATAGCGTGCCGCCAGGATGGCGATCAATTCCGACTTCGTCACCGCTTCTTAACCGTTGTCGCGCTGGAGATCCAGCTTGGCCTTCAGCAGCGCGCCCAGGTTCGTCGTACCCGACGAAGCGCTGGCTTCGGACATGCGCTGGATGGTTTCAGCGGTTTCAGCGTTGTCGCGAGCCTTGATCGACAGCTGGATCGAACGCGTCTTGCGGTCGATGTTGATGATCATGGCGTCGATGTTGTCACCGGCCTTCAGGGCGGTGGTTGCATCTTCGACACGGCCTTGCGAGATTTCGGAAGCGCGCAGGTAGCCTTCGACATCCACCGACAGGGTCACGACTGCGCCCTTGGCTTCAACCGACTTGACGGTACCTTGAACCACGGCACCCTTTTCATAGGTGGCAACGTAGTTGTTGAACGGATCGCCTTCCAGCTGCTTGATACCCAGCGAGATGCGTTCCTTCTCGACGTCGATGCCCAGAACCACGGCGTCGACTTCGTCGCCCTTCTTGTAGTTGCGCACGGCTTCTTCGCCCGATTCCGTCCAGGACAGGTCGGACAGGTGCACCAGGCCGTCGATGCCGCCTTGCAGGCCGACGAACACGCCGAAGTCGGTGATCGACTTGATGGCGCCGCGGACCTTGTCACCACGCTTGAAGTTCGAGGAGAACTCTTCCCACGGGTTGGCACGGCACTGCTTCATGCCCAGCGAGATACGGCGACGGTCTTCGTCGATTTCCAGGACCATGACTTCGACTTCTTCGCCCAGGGTGACAACCTTGCGCGGATCGACGTTCTTGTTGGTCCAGTCCATTTCGGAAACGTGCACCAGGCCTTCGATGCCGGCTTCCACTTCCACGAACGCACCGTAGTCGGTCAGGTTCGTGACCTTGCCGAACAGGCGGGTGCCTTGCGGGTAGCGGCGGGCCAGGCCGATCCAGGGATCTTCGCCCAGTTGCTTGACGCCCAGGGAGACGCGGCTCTTTTCCTGGTCGAACTTGAGCACCTTGGCTTCGACTTCCTGACCCACTTGCAGGACTTCGGAGGGGTGACGGACACGGCGCCATGCCATGTCGGTGATGTGCAGCAGGCCGTCGATACCGCCCAGGTCAACGAACGCACCGTAGTCGGTGATGTTCTTGACGATGCCCTTGACCACAGCACCTTCGTGCAGGGTTTCGAGCAGCTTCTGACGGTCTTCGCCCATGGTGGCTTCCAGCACGGCGCGACGCGACAACACGACGTTGTTGCGCTTGCGGTCGAGCTTGATGACCTTGAACTCCATGGTCTTGCCTTCGTACGGCGTCGTGTCCTTGACGGGACGCAGGTCAACCAGCGAACCCGGCAGGAAGGCGCGGATGCCGTTGGTCATGACCGTCAGGCCGCCCTTCACCTTGCCGGTGATGGTGCCGGTGACCAGTTCATTGTTTTCGAGCGCCTGCTCCAGTTGCAGCCAGGCCGACAGGCGCTTGGCGCGGTCACGCGACAGGATGGTGTCGCCGTAGCCGTTTTCGAGGGAGTCGATCGCGACGGAAACGAAGTCGCCCGGTTGGACTTCGACTTCGCCCTGATCGTTCAGGAACTCTTCCAGGGGGATCAGCGCTTCGGACTTCAGACCGGCGTTGACAACGACGAAATTGTGGTCGATGCGCACGACTTCAGCGCTGATGACCTCGCCGGAACGCATGTCCTGGTTCTGGACGCTTTCGGCAAACAGATCGGCGAAGCTACCGCCGGCTTGAATAATGGAAGAATTGGCAGACATTGAGAATCCACAGCGGCCCGAGGGCCGTTTGTTACACGCCCGGCAGGGGATCAGCCGGCCAGGCGGAGTTCACGAAAAGCCCAGGCGACCCTTGCGGCCCCTAGGCAACGATTTCGGACCAAAGCTGCAATATGGCCCGGGTGGTTTCCTCGGCTGTCCAGTTGGACGAATCGAGGGTTATTGCATCCTGCGCAGCCACTAGCGGCGCCACACTGCGATGGGTATCGCGCGCATCGCGCTCGCGCATGTCGCGCAAAATATCCTCTAGATTAGCAGAAATCCCTTTGTCACTCAACTGCTTAGCCCTGCGTCGTGCGCGTGCCTCGGCATCCGCGACCAGAAATATCTTCAAAGGGGCATCGGGAAACACGATAGTGCCCATATCCCGGCCGTCTGCCACCAGGCCCGGCACCTGCCGGAATGCCCGCTGGCGGGCCAGCAGCGCCTCGCGCACGGGCAGCAGCGCTGCGATACGCGATGCCCGGTTGCCCACGGCCTCCTGGCGTATGGTTTCCTCGACACGCTGTCCGGCCAGCCAGATCGCCCCACCATCGAAACGCACGTCCAGGCTGCGTGCCGCCTGGGCCAGCCCATCCAGATCCTCATCGGCGATCCCGGCCTGGCTCGCCGCCAGCGCGGTCAGTCGATACAGGGCGCCGCTATCGAGCACCTGCCAGCCCAGCGCGCTGGCCACTGCCTGCGCCACCGTGCCCTTGCCGGACGCAGTCGGGCCATCAATCGTGATCACAGGCGCCGGCGTACTGTCCGTGCTTGGGAAATTCTTCATGAAACAAGCTCCAGCTATGCCACCAGACGGGCATAGACATCGAAATAATCAGGGAAGGTCTTGCTGACGCAGCCTGGTTCCAGAATGCGCACCGGCACCGGCCCGAAGGCAGCCAGCGAAAAGCACATGGCCATGCGGTGGTCATCCCAGGTACCGATGGCGGCCGGCTTCCATTGCTCCGGCCCAGGCGGTACGACACGCAGCCAGTCAGGCCCGGACGTCACCTCTGCCCCCAGTTTCCTCAATTCGGTTTCCATCGCATGGATGCGATCGGTTTCCTTGACGCGCCAGCTGCCAATGTTGCGCAAACGACACGGTCCGTCCGCAAACAGCGCCAGAACAGCCGTCGTCATCGCGGCATCGGGGATCAGATTGAAATCCATGTCGAAGGCACGCAGGCGCTCGCCCCGCGCCACATTGACACCCTCGGCTTCCATCCAGTCATCGCCACGCCGGATGGTGGCGCCTATCTGCGCCAGCGTATCGGCAAACCCGATATCGCCCTGCACGCTGCGCGCGCCCACGCCCTCGACCCGGACCGGACCACCACCGATGGCCCCCAGCGCCAGGAAATAGGATGCGCTGGACGCATCGCCCTCGACCAGATAACGGCCAGGCGACACATAGCGGCTGGCCGCAGGCACCAGGAAGCTGGACCATCCGTCCTGCTCCACCTGGACGCCGAAATCGGCCATCATCGCCAGCGTGATGCCAATATAGGGCTTGGAAATCAGCTCGCCCGCGACGTCGATGCGCAATGCCTTGCCGGTACGCTGGACATGCAACGGCGCAGACAGCAGCAACGCCGTCAGGAACTGGCTGGAAACATTGCCCTGCACGCTGACGCGATCGCCGCCCTGGCCCGCCACACCCTGACCGATTTTCAGGGGCGGATACCCCTCGGCCCCCAGGTAATCAACCCTGGCGCCCAGGACGCGCAAGGCATCGACCAGGTCGCCAATGGGACGCTCGCGCATGCGCGGCACGCCATCCAGGCGGTAATCGCCGCCATGCAGCGCCAACGCCGCCGTCAGCGACCGGAATGCGGTCCCTGCGTTGCCCAGGAAGAACTCAGCCTGGCGGGTGGCGAACTCGGCCACGCCATCGACAGTCACTTCACCTGCCCCGCGCTCCTGCACCCCGACACCCAGCCCTGCCAGGGCATCGAGCATGACACGTGTGTCGTCGGATGCCAGCACGCCGCGCAACTCGGTACGCCCAGGTGACAAGGCCGCCAGCAGCAGCGCCCGGTTGGAAATGCTCTTGGAACCCGGCAGCGCCAGGCTGCCGCGCGCCTGCGTCACCGCAGGCAAATCGAGAAAATGTTCAGTCACTGCGCTTGCCCCCCGGCTGCCATGCCCGCCGCGCCTGCGCGGCCTCATCCAGCCACTGCTGCAGGGCGTCGCTATCCGTCCGGTCCAGTGCCGCCTCAAGGCGATCCAGCGTCCGGCGCAACGCCCGCAGCTCGGCCTGCATGGCTGTTTTGTTCGAAATGAATACGTCCCGCCACATTTCCGGCGAACCGGCCGCGATGCGGGTGAAATCCCGGAAGCCGCTACCCGCGAGTTCGAAACGCAGATCGGCGTCTTCGCCGGTTTCAAGATAGTGCACGTAGGCCGCGGCCAGCCAGTGCGGCAAATGGCTGACAGCCGCGAACACGCCGTCATGGCGATCCGGTGTCATCAGCCGCGTGCGCGCACCACAAGCCCGCCACAGGCTGGCCACATGGGCCACGGCCTGCGGATCGTTCTCGGGCAAAGGCGTGAGGATGACATTCCGGCCGCGGTACAGATCGGCGTCTGCTGCCTGCGGGCCTGTCGCATGCGAGCCGGCAATGGGATGACCGGGAACGAATTGCGCGACCTTGTCACCCAGCGCCAGGCGTGCCTGTTCGATCACGTCCGCCTTGGTACTGCCGGCGTCCGTCAGCACGGCCCGGGAAGACAGGGCATCCTTCATGCCCCCCAGGATCGCGCCCATGGCGCTCACCGGCGTGGCCAGCAGAATAATGTCGGCCTCACGCGCCGCCTGCTCAGGGCTGGCAACCGCGTCGATCAGGCCAAGGTCCAGCGCCTCGTCCAGCGACTTGCGCTGGCGCCCCACGCCCAGCACCCGCCCAACCCGCCCGGCAGCACGCAGGCCGGCCGCAAAAGAGCCGCCGATCAGGCCGACGCCAACGACAGCCAGTGTCTGGCAGACACCGGTCCCATTTCCATCCGCTGCAAGCGGTGAGTTCATCGTTGCAAAGCTTCCCATCAAGGCATCAGTGAAGCCCGCGACCGGGTTGGCCGGCGCCGGCCATGCCGACCCCTTATCGTCACGCCAATTGCTGCGCGGGATAAGAACCAAGGATCTTGAAAAAGGCAGCGCGTTCCTGCAATGCCGCCAGCGCACCGGCGACATTCTCATCCGCGCGATGCCCCTGCACATCCACGTAAAAATAATATTCCCACTGGCCGGTGCGGGCCGGGCGCGATTCGAAGCGCGTCATGGACACGCCAAAGCGCGCCAGCGGGGAGATCATGTCATAGACGGCGCCAGCGCGATTGGGCACGGCAAAGACCAGACTGGTCTTGTCGCCACCGCTGCGTTCGGCATCGCGCTTGCCGATGGCAAGGAAACGCGTGCGATTCTGCGCATCGTCCTGGATGCCTGCAGCCACAACCGCCAGCCCCCAGACTTCGGCCGCACTCTCGCCTGCAATCGCGGCAATCGACGGGTCGGCGGCCGCCAGGCGCGCCGCTTCCGCATTACTGGAAACCGCATCCCGCGGCACGCCGGGGTATTCACGATTCAGCCATTCCTGGCACTGTGCCAGCGCCTGGGGATGCGCCAGGATGCGCTTGACCGCATCCATGCCGTCACGCGCCATCAGGCAGTGGCGGATCTGCAACGAATGCTCGCCCAAGATCTTCAGCGGGGAATGCAACAGCAGATCCAGCGTGCGGTTGACCGCCCCTTCAGTTGAGTTCTCGACCGCAACCATGCCGACATCCGCCTGCCCTGCCTCGACGCAGCGAAATACTTCGTCGAAATTGGGGCACGGGATGCCCTGGGCCGAATGGCCGAAATGGCCAAACGCCGCCTGTTCGGAAAACGAACCCTGAGGCCCGAGGTAGGCCACGGTCAGCGTACGTTCCAGGCCACGACAGGCGGAAATGATTTCCGTCCAGATGGCCGCGACGGCCTCATCGGGCAAGGGGCCGTCGTTGGCCCGCTGCAAGGCGCGCACGATCTGCGCTTCGCGCTCGGGGCGCAGCACCTGGCCATCATCGCCCTTGGCACCTGCGGCTTCCTTGACCTTGCCCACTTCCTGGGCCAGGCGTGCACGGCGCGATACCAGGCCGAGGATCTCGCGATCCATGGCATCTATGCCTTCGCGCAAGGGCCGCAGTTTTGCGGCAAGCGACTCATCAGCCATGGCGACGCTCGAACTCCTGCATGTAGCTGATCAGCGCGCGCACGCCTTCGATGGGCAGCGCGTTGTAGATGGAGGCACGCATGCCGCCGACGCTCTTGTGACCCTTGAGCTGCATCAAGCCGGCTTCCTGCGCCCCGGCCAGGAATGCCGCATCCAGCGAGGCATCACGCAGTACGAAGGGGACGTTCATGCGCGAACGCACTGATTTTTCCACCGGGTTGCGATAGAAGCTGGTGCCGTCCAGATAGGAGTACAGCAGGTCGGCCTTGGCGATATTGGCCTGCTCGATGGCAGCCACGCCCCCCTGCTCCAGCAACCACTTGCACACCAGGCCCAGCATGTAGATGCCATAGGTGGGAGGCGTGTTGAAACTGGAACGGGCTTCGACCACGTTCGCGTAGTCGAACGCGGATGGACAAATCGGCAACGCATGGCCCAGCAGGTCCTTGCGCACGATCACCACGGTCACGCCAGCCGGGCCGGCGTTCTTCTGCGCGCCGGCGTAGATCAGCCCGGCGCGGGACACATCCATGGGGCGCGACAGGAAGTGCGACGACGCATCGACCACCAGTTCGGTATCCGGCGCCCCCAGGCTGGCCAGCTCGGGCCAGTCGACGAACTCGACGCCGCCGATGGTTTCATTGCTGCACAGGTGCACATAGGCGGACTCGGGGCGGACGTGCCAGTCCTGGGCTTGCGGCACCCAGGTCCAGGCTGCCTGCTCAACGCCGCCGAGCACGGTCACGCTATCGCTGGCCGCAGCGACCTGAACATCGCCGTAGCGCTGCGCTTCCTTGAAGGACTTGCGCGACCACTGGCCGGTCAGCACGTAATCCGCAGACTTGGTGCCGCGCAGATTGATCAGGTTCATCGGCACGATGGCATTTTCCGCCGTCGCGCCACCCTGCATGAATACCACGCCGTACTCTTCCGGGATCGACAGCAGCGTGCGCAGGTCGGCTTCCGCTTCGTCGCAGATCTGGATGAACTGCTTGCCGCGGTGGCTCATTTCCATGACGGACATGCCACTGCCATGCCAATCAAGCATTTCCTCGGCGGCGCGCTTGAGCACCGCTTCAGGCAATACCGAAGGTCCTGCCGAGAAATTCCATGGTCTGGCCATTTCGCCTTACTCCTTTGCTTCTTCGCCCGCCTGCGGGTCTGCCGAAGGCGCCTGTCCGGCCGGATCCTGGCCATCAGTCGCGCCGTTTTCCAACGATTCCAACTCTTCCGCTTCGTCCGCGTCGCTTTCCGCGACCCGGCGCACGCCGGACAGCACGCTGCCATCATCCACGCTGATCAGTGTCACGCCTTGCGTGGCGCGGCCCATTTCGCGGATTTCTGCCACCCGGGTGCGCACCAATACGCCGCCAGTGGTGATGAGCATGATTTCATCCTCGGGCTGCACCAGCACTGCGCCCACCACCTTGCCATTGCGAGCCGTGGTCTGGATCGCGATCATGCCCTTGGTGCCGCGCCCGTGGCGCGTGTACTCGACGATGGACGTACGCTTGCCATAGCCATTCTCGGTTGCCGTCAGCACGCTGGGCTGCAACCTGCCATCGACTTCGGCCACGACTTCACCGCCTTCTTCCGGCAGCACTTCGGCGACCAGCAGCGCGATCACACGCTGGCCGTCTTCCAGCATCATGCCGCGCACGCCACGGGCATTGCGGCCCATCGGGCGCACATCGTTTTCGTCGAAGCGCACTGCCTTGCCAGCGTCGGAGAACAGCATCACGTCATGCTTGCCATCCGTCAGGTCGGCGCCGATCAGGTAGTCGCCCTCATCCAGGTCGACCGCGATGATGCCTGCCTTGCGCGGGTTGGAGAAATCGGACAGCGGGGTTTTCTTGACCGTGCCGCGCGACGTCGCCATGAAAACGTAGTGGTCTTCGCTGAACGCCTTGACCGGCAGCACCACCGTGATGCGCTCGCCATCAGCCAGCGGGAACATGTTGACGATGGGGCGGCCGCGCGAATTGCGCGAGCCCTGCGGCACTTCCCACACCTTCAGCCAATAGACGCGTCCGCGGTCGGAGAAGCACAGCAGGAAGTCGTGGGTATTGGCAATGAAGAGCTGGTCGATCCAGTCGTCTTCCTTGGTGGCCGACGCCTGCTTGCCACGCCCGCCGCGACGCTGCGAGCGATACTCGGACAGCGGCTGGCTCTTGATGTAGCCGGATGCAGAAAGCGTCACCACCATATCCATCGGCGTGATCAGGTCTTCGGTATCCAGTTCCGTCGCATTGTGTTCAATGGTGGAACGACGCTCGTCCTTGGCACCGAATTCAGCCTTGATGGCCTGGAGTTCGTCGCCGATGATCTGGTTGACGCGCTCAGGACGCGAAAGAATATCAAGCAAATCCGCCACCAGCAGCATGACGTCGCGGTACTCGCCGACGATCTTGTCCTGCTCCAGCCCGGTCAGGCGTTGCAGGCGCATGTTCAGGATTTCCTGAGCCTGGACTTCGCTCAGGCGGTACAGGCCGTCGGCCTGCATGCCGAATTGCGCTTCCAGCCCTTCGGGGCGATAGGCTTCGCGCCCGCCCGGGGTTTCGCCATCGGCACGCGCGAGCATCTCGCGCACCACTGAGGAATCCCAGGTACGCGCCATCAGTTCCTGGCGCGCCACCGGCGGCGTGGGCGCCGCCTTGATGATGGTGATGAATTCGTCGATATTGGCCAGCGCCACTGCCAGGCCTTCCAGCACATGGCCGCGCTCGCGCGCCTTGCGCAGCTGGAACACCGTGCGGCGCGTCACCACTTCGCGACGGTGCAGCAGGAAGTACTGCACCAGCTGCTTCAGGTTCAGCAGGCGGGGCTGGCCATCGACCAGCGCCACGAAGTTCATGCCGAAGGTATCCTGCAGCTGCGTGTTCTTGTAGAGATTGTTCAGCACAACCTCAGGCACTTCGCCACGCTTGAGCTCGATCACCAGACGCATGCCGTCCTTGTCGGACTCATCGCGGATATCGGAAATGCCTTCGATCTTCTTTTCGTTGACCAGCTCGGCAATGCGTTCCTGCAGCGTCTTCTTGTTGACCTGGTAGGGCAGTTCATCGACGACAATGGCCTGGCGGTTGCCACGTTCCATGTCCTCGAAGTGAGTCTTGGCGCGCATGATCACACGACCACGGCCCGTGCGGTAACCTTCGCGCACGCCGGACATGCCGTAGATGATGCCCCCGGTAGGGAAATCCGGCGCAGGAATGCGCTCCATCAGCTCATCGACCGAGCACTCCGGGTTGGCCAGGCAATAAAGGCAGCCCTCGACCACTTCGGACAGGTTGTGCGGCGGGATATTGGTCGCCATGCCGACGGCAATACCGGAACTGCCGTTGACCAGCAGGTTGGGAAGGCGCGACGGCAACAGCAGAGGTTCCTGCTCGCTGCCATCATAGTTAGGCCCGAAATCCACGGTTTCCTGGTCGATATCGGCCAGCAACTCATGGGCGATCTTCGCCAGGCGGATTTCGGTATAGCGCATGGCAGCCGCACCATCGCCGTCGATGGAGCCGAAGTTGCCCTGGCCATCCACCAGCATGTAGCGCAGCGAGAAGTCCTGGGCCATCCGGACGATGGTGTCATAGACCGCCTGATCACCGTGAGGGTGATATTTACCGATGACGTCCCCGACGATACGCGCAGACTTCTTATAGGCGCGGTTCCAGTCATTGTTCAGCTCATGCATCGCAAACAGCACACGGCGATGCACAGGCTTGAGGCCGTCTCGCACATCAGGCAGTGCCCGTCCGACGATCACGCTCATGGCGTAATCGAGGTAGCTGCGGCGCATTTCGTCTTCCAGCGATACGGGAAGTGTTTCCTTGGCGAAGGAATCCATAGTTGTGGCGGCTATCCAAAATCAGTTACTGCCCACCGGCATGCAGCGCAGCGCTCCCGGGATGGGAATGGCGCCGCACTATCCCGCGCCATCGCAACAGCGCTGGCGGGCAGGCCTCGTACACACGCACGAAAGCATGGCGGACTAAACAGGCCATTCTAGCATTGGCGGCCAAATTCCATGGTTTTCCACCTGACACCGCGTGCAATCCGGCGCAAAAGCCGGCTGACACCCATCCCCCTGGGCATTGTTGCCAAAAACCAACAAGAAAAATGGCCCAACTGCCAGAAATCCACAAAGGAAAGGTCAATCGCCCCACGCCGCAAGACGAAAGCGACGAAATCACCGTAAGATTGACTTCAGGCACGCAGGAAGCCCCCAGCAATGAATGCGCCAAACAAGCCTTGCATTGCTATACTGGCCCCGCTTCCTGATTGTGGCGGGGGATTCGCTGCAAGTCACTTATTCAGCTTCAAGCTTAACGAGGAGAAATATGAACAAGCCCTCCAAATTCGCTCTGGCGCTTGCGTTCGCCGCCGTCACGGCCGCTGGCGCCGCTTCCGCTCAGAATGTGGACAACTGGCGCAACAGCTCCGGCGAAGTCTGGCGCAACGTCAACGGCGAACTGTGCTGGCGCGATGCCTTCTGGACGCCTGCTACCGGCGTTCCCGGCTGCGACGGTGTACCCGTTGCTGAAGCTGCTCCGGCTCCGGCCCCGGCTCCCAAGCCCGCCCCTGCCGTTGTCGCGACCAAGGTTGTCTTCAACGCCGATACCTTCTTTGACTTCGACAAAGCCAACCTGAAGCCGGAAGGCCGTCAGCTGCTGGACCAAGTCGCTGCTCAAGCCAAGGCTATCGACCTGGAAACCATCATCGCCGTCGGTTACACCGACTGGACCGGTCCTGACGCTTACAACCTGAAGCTGTCCGAGCGCCGCGCTCAGTCCGTGAAGAACTACCTGGTTGAGCAAGGCATCGACCCCAACCGTATCTACACGGAAGGCAAGGGCAAGGCTGATCCTATCGCCAACAACCGTACCCGTGAAGGCCGCGCAAAGAACCGTCGCGTGGAAATCGAAATCGTCGGTACGCGTTACAGCCGTTAATAAGCCAGGCAGCCAGTTTTCTGGCTGACGGCTTACAATGAAAGGGTTCCGGTTTCGGAACCCTTTTTTTTGCCCATGCGCAGCCGGGCACGCCGGCAGCGAACCAGGCAAACCTGTTAACGATGCAGGGCCAGGGCCCTCTTCACTGACATTTTCCGTGCCATGACCACCACATCCAAGCCTGCCACCGAGCATCACAACGTCAGCCAGGCCGAACTGGACAAGTTCAGCGCCCTCGCCTCCCGCTGGTGGGACCCCGAAAGTGAATTCAAGCCCTTGCATGCAATCAACCCCCTACGTCTGGGTTGGATACGTGAACAGGCAGGAGGTTCCCTCAATGGCCTGCGTATTCTCGACGTCGGCTGCGGCGGCGGCATTCTTGCCGAAAGCATGGCGGCCCAGGGGGCCGAGGTCAAAGGCATAGACCTGGCTGACGCTTCGCTTCAGGTGGCGCGCCTGCACAGCCTGGAAAGCGGCATCAAGGTTGACTATGAATCCGTCGCTGTCGAAGCGCTGGCCGAACGTGAACCCGGCAGCTACGATGTCGTGACCTGCATGGAAATGCTGGAGCATGTGCCCGACCCCTCCTCCGTGGTTCAGGCCTGCTCCACCCTGCTCAAGCCCGGCGGCCTGGCGACGTTCTCGACGCTGAACCGCAACGCCAAGTCCTTCCTGTTTGCCATCGTCGGCGCCGAGTACATCCTGAAGCTGCTGCCCCGCGGCACGCACCAGCATGACAAATTCATCAAGCCCAGTGAGCTGGCCGCCTACGTGCGCCGGGCCGGTTTAACGGCCCTGGGTTTGCGCGGCCTGGAATACAACCCGCTGACCCAGCACTACCGTCTTTCCGGCGACACCTCGGTCAACTACATGATGGCGACCACCAAATGAACCAAATGACCTACCAGGGCCTGGTTCTCTTCGACTTCGATGGCACCCTGGCTGACTCGGCACCTGATCTGGCGGAAGCTGCCAACAAGCAGCGCCGGCGTCGCGGGCTGGAAGACCTGCCCTATGAAGCACTGCGCCCAGTGGCCTCCCAGGGCGCGCCCGGACTGCTGCGCGTCGCGCTGGGCCTGGAACGCAGCGACACGGAATTCGAGCCTACGCGGCAACAATTCCTGGCCGACTACGCCGCCTGCATGACGGAACGCACCGACCTCTTTCCCGGCATCCCCGAGCTGCTGGGCAACCTCGAAGGCCACGGGCTGGGCTGGGGCATCGTCACCAACAAGGTCGAACGCCTGGCTTTGCCCATCATCGAATACCTGGACCTGATGCGCCGCAGCGCGGCGACTGTCTGCGGCGATACCTGCGCCTACGCCAAGCCCCATCCCGAGCCCGTCGCACATGCGATCCGGCTGGCGGGCTACCAGGCTGCCGACACCATCTATGTCGGCGATGACGAACGCGACATCATCGCTGGCCGGGAAGCCGGAACGCGCACCATCGCCGTCGGCTTCGGCTACTGCGACCCGGCACAGGCCCGCAACTGGGGCGCCGACCTCTATGTCGGGCATCCCGACGAACTTTGGGACGCAGTACTGGAACTGCTGCCGCGCCGCTAGGCACCGGCCTGCCCCGGCGTCGCTGCCGCGCCGGGGCTTATTCCCTCCAAGCCTCCTCTTACCAAACGCGCCTGCGCGCCACCCTCACCATGCCTCGCTCCGCCGTTTCCCGGCCCAGCCGTGCCGTTGCGCTCGCGCCGCAACTGGCCCTGGTGTTCATCACTATGATCTGGGGCGGCACGTTCCTGGCCGTCCAGTACGCCCTGGGCAGCAGCACCCCGATGTTCTTCGTCGGCTGCCGCTTTGCCGCCGCCACCCTGGCCGTCGGGCTGATTTCCCTGAACGCGCTGCGCGGCATGACTTGGCGCGACATCCGGGCCGGCGTCGTCATCGGCATTTCCATCACGCTGGGATATGGCGCCCAGACCCTGGGCCTGCAAACCATCACCAGCAGCGAATCCGCCTTCCTGACCGCGCTCTACATGCCCCTGGTACTGTTGCTGCAATGGCTGCTATTGCGCAAAGCGCCACGCCTCATGACCTGGCTGGGCATCCTGCTGGCCTTCAGCGGCCTGCTGTTGCTGACCGGCAACAACACGGGCGCCATTACCCTGAACCAAGGCCAATGGCTGACCATTTTCTGCGCCTTTGCGGTGGCAGTTGAAATCGTGCTCATCAGCCATTTCTCCAGGAGCGTGAACCTGCGCCGCGTAGTGGTCGTGCAACTGGCCACGGCCTCCGTCACGGCGTTCGCCCTCATGCCGCTTGCCGGAGAAACCCGCATCCCGCCGTTCTCCTGGACGCTGCTCCTGTGCGCGGGCGGCCTGGGGTTGGCCAGCGCCCTGATCCAGCTGGTCATGAACTGGGCGCAGCGCTTCGTCGATCCCGCCAGGGCGGCCATCATCTATGCTGGCGAACCGGTATGGGCCGGGCTGATCGGCCGCATTGCCGGCGAACGCCTGCCTGCGCTGGCGCTGCTGGGCGGCAGCCTGGTCGTACTGGGCATCATTGTGAGCGAGCTCAAGCCGCGCCGCTGGCGCAACCGCCCAGGCGCGCCGGACAGCAAGGCGCCGGCAGCACAGTCATGACGCCACAGAGGCTGGTGCCATGCGGTTGCGCACGGGAGACACCTGTTTGAAACATAATGCTGGCATTAGCCAGCATGTACGCGTAGAATTAACTACCTCTGGGGCCGATCCGGATTCGACGTGGGTCATGAAACAGAGCAGGGCATGTCGAGCACCAGTTCGCTCGTAAATCCACTGGAAAACTACAAACGCCAACGACGAGCGTTTCGCTCTGGCCGCTTAAGCGGTGAGCCGCTGCACTGATTTGTCTTTGGGTCAGCCAGGGTAAAACCTGGAGCAGCGTCATCTACAAAGAATCGGGTCTGTCTGGGTCACGAAGCCAGATCTTAAATCCAGTGAATCGCCAAGGAAGGGCCTGTCGATAGGCATGATCCAAGGTTAAAACTTAAAATTTATCGACTACACATGTAGAACTGCCTGCGGAGGGCTTGCGGACGCGGGTTCAATTCCCGCCGGCTCCACCACTTCCCAGAAAAACCAACCGGTTTCCGGTTGGTTTTTTTTTCGTCCAGCCTGCACTCTTAAACCCGTCCCAGCATCTCCCTGGCGTAGGCCAACCAGACATGACCAGGGTCGACGCAGCGGGCGTGGGCATCGAAATGATCATGGCCGGGCAGAATATTGATGGTGGCTGGCACACCGGCGGCCTGCAACCTGGCGCACAGCATGACGGCCTCGCTGGCGAGATTGCCCAGGTCATGCTGGCCTGCGGTGATGTGAAATGGCGCCGCCCTCGGACTGACGTGCGACAGCGGGCTGGCCGCAGGCAGGTCGGCCGACTCGGGAACGAAGGCCGCACAGATGGCAGCGGCGAAGCGGTTGCGCTCGTCGCTGGTGTCATACTGCAAGTCGTAGAGCCCGCTGATCGGCAACACGCCACGGATGCAATCGACCCCCAACCCTTCGGCTGCCAGCCAGCGTGGGTCCAGCGCCACCAGGCTCGCCAGGTGTGCGCCGGCCGAATGCCCGGACAACAGGATGCGGCCGGGATCGCCGCCGAATTCCGCGATGTGCTGTTGCACCCATTTCAGGGCCGCTGCGACATCCTGAACGGCAGCCGGATAGACATGTTCAGGCGCCAGGCGATATTCCACCGATACCAGGATGGCCGGCTGTGGCAACAGCGCGGGTGCCATGAATCCCGCCCATTCCTTGTAACCGCCGACCCAGGCGCCGCCATGCACAAATACCAATACGGGCAGGCCGGTGCGCTCGCCTGCCGGCGCATAGATGTCCAGCCGCTGGTCAGGGTGGCTGCCATAGGCACGGTCTGCGCTCAGGCGGACGCCGGGCAATGCCGCTGCAGCCCGCGAGCGCGCCAGCACAGCGTCGGAATAGGCATCGGCTGCCGGAAAATGCATGGGGGGACGCTCAGGTAACTGATCAAAAGGCATCTCGTACTCCTCAATGGTTGGTTGAATGGCTGCACCTCAACGCGCAACCGTGGCGGCTTCGCAGCGGCCTGTCTCCTGCGCTGTCTCAAGCCGCCACGCGCCTGCCCGGCCAGGGCGCGGGCGCCCAGTCCGTACGCACGATGGGTTCGGACATGCCGGGCCCACAGATTTTTCCGCCCAGCCAGGCATTGCTGGACACGCTGCGCAGCAGGCGCGTGCGTTCTTCATTGGGCAGGGAAACCAGCTCTCCCCACATGCAGGACCAATACTGGCATTCGTCCGTCAAGGGACGTACCTCCGCCTCCCAGGCCTTGAGCGCGTCCGGGATGTCGCGCCTGTCCATGACGTTTGCCATGTAGGCGGCCAGTGCCATGCCATTCTGCATGGCCATGCCGCCGCCCTGCCCGAAGTTGGGTGGCTGGGCATGCGCCGCATCGCCCAGAATGCAGGCGCGGCCTGCCGACCAGGTGTCGCACTTGACGATGGCATAGACATTCCACAGCACTTCGGCGTCGATGCGGTCGAGCAGAAAGCGCCAGTGCGGGAAGTCCGTGCGCCAGCAATCAAGAACAGCCGGGTCACGCGCTTCGTCGTCGCGCTCCGGGCATGTCAGCGCCAGATAGATTTCCTCGCTGTTGATGGGCGTCACCAGCAGGCGCCGCCTGCCATTCCAGTTCTCGAAGCAGCGGCCTCGATCCGCCGGGTCCAGGTCCTCCTGTTTCGCCTTGACGATGGTGCGCAGTGCTCCTTCAGGTGAACGCAGGAACGAGGTTTCCAGTCCCAGCGAGCGGCGCACCGGGGAGCCGGCCCCGTCACAGCCCACCACCAGGTCGGCCCGGACCCGGTCGCCATTGGCAAAGGCCAGGCTGCCATCAGCGCGCGCACCCACGACCTGCGCATGGGTGACGATGCGCACGCCCGAGCGGCGCGCGGCTTCTTCCAGCCCCGCCAGAAGATCGGTGCGCGCCACGCACAGGATGTCCAGCCCCGGCGGCACGAAGGCCGGGGTCATCATTTCATTGTCCTGGTTACGGTTCTCCACCCCCAGGGACCAGAACGGATCGCGCAGGGTGCGTTCGTAGGCACCGATGTCGCGCAGTACCTTGAGGCCATTGGTCCAAAGGTAGATGCCGGAACCCGTCACGCGCAAGACCGGGTTGGATTCGTATACCGTGACGTCCCAACCGCGCTGCGCCAGCGCTGTTGCCGTGGTCAGCCCGCCGATGCCGCCACCACTGATGATTGCTTTCATGCTCATGTCTCACTCCTGGAGGCCCGTGCCTGCACGGGCATATTGAGGGTCGCTGCTGCGCTGGACGACAGGCCGCCGTCCGGCCCATCCGTCATCCCTGACGCAAGGCCCGTCCATAGCTGATCAGACCCACGCCTCCCATCCACTCCTCCACCGCCTCGTAGAGCACGATGTCTGCCGGTTCGGCGCGCATGGCGCCCATCAGGGCAACCCACAACATCATTTCCAGGCCGCCGTCGCCCCCCTCGGCACGCGCAGCTTCGTGCGTCAGGCTGCTGAAGTAAGCCACATCGCCGGCCGCCAGCTTTTCAAGGATCATGCGATCC
The DNA here is from genome assembly GCF_004216755.1 of Kerstersia gyiorum. GTDB lineage: Bacteria > Pseudomonadota > Gammaproteobacteria > Burkholderiales > Burkholderiaceae_B > Kerstersia > Kerstersia gyiorum. The sequence goes on along the minus strand of NZ_SGWZ01000001.1, from coordinate 1,331,911 downwards.
CATTCCACATTGATGAGCGGCCGGCCAGAAGCCACCATCTGGTGCTCGCGTTCCAGCAGCGCCATGGGCAGCGCAGGGTCCAGGCGCAAGGCATCGCGGCCCAGCAGGTGCAATTGTTCCAGGCGCGGCACCAGCGGGTCGTCGGCGCTCATGTCATTGGTCGTGATGGGCGGCCAGTGGGAAATACCACCACTGGCCATGAACGCCACGCGTTCCCCCCGGCCATCAACCACTCGACGCACGGCAGCGCCCAGCTCATAGACCCGGCGCCAGCTCGGCAGCGGCGGCAGGAAGCAGTTGACGTAGATCGGCACAACGGGAATGTCCAGGTCTGGCCAAAGATATTTCTTCGGAATCAGGACGTTATGCACGAATTCGGCTTCATCGAACAGGAAAGGCTCTATGCCCTGCTCCATCAGGCCCTGGTAGATCGCATTAGCCACTTCCGGATGGCCCGGCACCGGGCCGCGCTGCATCTGTATCCAGGCTTCGGTTTCCGGCGTCGGCCCCCAGTGGGTCGCACCGGCCCCGACCGCAAATGCCGGCATGCCTCGCCGTGTGAACATGTCGAAGTGGTCGTTCACAAAGGCGATCATCACGTCCGGACGCGCAGCGCTCACCTGCTGTTTCACTACCTCGAACCCTGCCAGGATACGGCCGATCTGTTCGCGGCTGGGCCGGTCCATCAGGTTGCCCAGGCCGGGCGTATGGGTGATGCCGAAAGCGGCAGCCACTTTGTCATGCGTTTGGGTCATCTCTGTACTCCTCTCTCTTTCTGGTTCGTCTCTCCCGATGGCAACGCCGCCGGGAAGAAACATCCACGGTCAATGGGAAGGCGCCGGCGGCAGCGTGGACGCCTGCGCCGGTTCGGGCGCACGTCCGGAACGGAAGGCGCGGGGAAACAGGAAATAGGCCAGCGCCGGCAGCAGCACGAGCGCGCCGAGCATGTTCCACAGGAACATGAATGCCAGCAGCAGCCCCATATCGGCCTGGAATTTGATGGGGCTGAATATCCAGGTGGCGACCCCCGCCGACAGCGTGAAGCCCGTCAGCATCACCACCTTGCCGGTAAACAGCAGCGCCCCGCGATAAGCCTCGCGCAAGGCCATGCCCTGGCGCAGGTTGGCCAGCATGGCCGACAGGATGTAAAGCGCGTAATCGACGCCTATGCCGACGCCCAGCGCAATGACAGGCAGCGTGGACACCTTCACGCCTATGCCCAGCAACACCATGACAGCCTCGGCCAGCAGTGAAGTCAGCACCAGCGGCAACACAGCCACTACCACCGCGCGCCAGTTGCGGAACGTCAGGAAGCACAGCAGCACCACTGCGCCATACACCATGAACAACATGCGCCGCCAGGCATCGCTCACGACTTCGTTGGTGGCGGCTTCAATGCCGGCACTGCCGGCCGCCAGCAGGAAGCGCGCATGTTCGCTGTCATTGACGCGGGCGAAGGCCTCGATATGCTGCGTCACGCGCATCAAGGTGGCTGCCTTGTGATCCTGCAGATAGACATACAGCGTCAGCAGGCTGCAAGCCTCGTTGTAAAGGCCGCGCGGCGAGGCGCCAGTGACGGAGTTCAGAATGCCCTGGTTGGGAATGAATTCATACCACCTGGGGTTCCCTTCGTTCAGACCCATGACTGCCCGGCGTGTCAATTGCGCCAGCGTACTGGTGGCCTCCACGCCCTCCAGGCGCTGCAATTCCCATTCCAGCGCGTCGATGCGGTTCAGGGTTTCATAGCGCGCGCACTCGCCCTCAGGCGTTTCGACCATGACCGCCAGCACATCGGTGCTCGCGCCATACGCCTGCCCCATATAGGCTACGTCCCGGTTGTAGCGGCTATCGGCACGCAGTTCGGGCGCGCCCTGGTCCAGATCGCCGATCTGCAGGCGTGTGCTGGCGTAGAAACCCGCTCCGCCCAGCAGCACGGCCAGCAGCACGGCCGCCCCCGCCCGGCGCGGCTGGGTGAAATCGGCCAGCGCATTCCACAGCCGCTGGCCACGCCCTGTCGCTGCGGCCTGATCAGCCATCAGGCTGCGACGCGCCGCGCGCGCACTCACACCGGTATAGCTGAGCAAAATAGGCAACAGCACCAGATTGGTGACAATCAGCATCGCCACCCCCAGGCTGGCGGCAATCGCCAGTTCGCGGATCGCCTGGATGTCGATCGCCAGCAATACCGCAAACCCGACGGCGTCGGCAAGCAATGCCGTCAGTCCCGCCATGAACAGGCGCCGAAAGGTATAGCGCGCCGCCAGCAGTTTGTGCACACCGCGCCCGACATCCTGCATGATGCCGTTCATCTTCTGGGCGCCATGGCTCATGCCTATCGCGAATACCAGGAAAGGCACCAGGATGGAGTACGGGTCGAGCACATACCCGAGCAGCGGCAGCGTACCCAATTGCCACACGACCGCCACCAGCGACACCAGCACAACCAGCAGCGTGGAACGCACGCAGCGGGTGTACCAGAACACCATAAGCGCCGCGATGGCCAGGGCCAGCATGAAAAAGGCCAGCACGTCATGCACGCCGTCAATCAGGTCGCCCACGATTTTTGCAAAACCAACGATATGCAGCGTTACGCCCCGCTGTTCGTACTTGTCCCGCAATGCTTCCAGGCTGGCGGCCAACGCCCCGTAATCCAGCGCCTGTCCCCTCGCTTGAGCCAGCAAGGGCACGAAGATGACCGAAGAACGGGCATCGAACGCCACAAGCTGCCCGATTTCACCCGAGCGGCCGATATTGGTGGCCAGCTGCTGCAGGCTCTGCGGGCCGCCATCATATTGGTCAGGAATCACCGGCCCGCCTTCCAGGCCTTCTTCGGTCACGCCGGTCCAGCGTGTCGTCGGGGTCCAGAGCGACTTCATCTGCGAACGGTTGACCCCAGGCAACAGGAACACTTCGTCGCTCAGCTCGCGCAAGGTGTCGAGATACTCGCGGTCGTAAATGCTGCCTTGCGGGTTGGCCACCACGATGCGCACCACATTGCCCAGGCCAGCGAGATCGTCCTGGTGCGCGGCGAAATTGACGATATAGGGATGATGCGCCGGGATGGTTTTCTCGAAACTGGCATTAACCTGCAAATGTGTGATCTGCCATCCCATGAAACAGGTCACCAGCAGGCAAAGCAGCACCACCCAGCGGCGGTGATTGAACAGCAAACGCTCCAGCAACGACCCGGAACGCGGATCGAAATCTTCCAGTCTAGCCACCAGGTTTCCCGGCGTCAGGCAGGCGTTGGGCAGACTCATGACGCGCTCCCTGTTTCCACCTTGCAGGGCACGGCCAGCGCTCCGGTGAAGCTCAGGCCCAGGCAGCGGCCCGGCGCCAATGCCAGCAGGCCATTGAGCGCCGGCAAATGCTCGGCGACCGGGTGCAGGCTGCCGTCTTCCAGCATCAGCACCATACCCATCTGGTTGGCCAACAGCACCTTGCCGCTGGCGTCGCGCGTCGAAGCGGTGATATTCACCGGCGGCCCGCCCCGAACCTGCCCCCAGCTCATACCGCCATCCTGACTGCGCCAGACATTGCCGCGCAGGCCCGCTACCAGGAAATCCTGCGGCCCCAACAACTCCGCGGCAAACCAGCTGCCGGCATACGGCACACTCAGGCGCTGGAAACTGCGCCCCTCATCGTGCGATACCATGACCAGCCCCTGCTCGCCAGCGATCAGCACGGTCTGGCCCAGCACACGCACCGCATACAGGTGCAGTGCGCCAGGATTGGGCAAGCGCGCCGACACCGGTTCCCAGCTGGCGCCGCCATCCGCCGTGCGAAATGCCAGGTTGTAAGCACCCACGGCCCAGCCATGGCGGGTATCGGTGAACAGGATGTCGAGAAACGGCTTGTCGGCGCCCTCTTCCACCAGGCGCCGAGCTTCGGCAATGGCAGGTGGCGACCCGCTGCCCTGTGCATGCTCCAGCAGCATGCGCGCGGCCTGTGCGCCATCAAGCTGGCGCGTCCAGTGCAGGCCACCATCCTGGCTGGCCAGTATGCTGCCGCCATGCCCAGCCACCCAGCCGTGACGGGCATCGGCAAAGCTCACCGCTGTCAGGGCCACGCTGGTCGGCAACACTATCTGGCGCCAATGCCCGCCTTCGTCCTCGGATACCAGCAGTACGCCCCTTTCCCCAACTGCAACCAGCCGCTGCCCGGCACGCGCAGCCGCCTGCAATACCGCGTGCCCGGCCCGGGGCGTCACCAGCGCCTCTCGGCGCAAGGCCGGTGCAACCGGCTGCCCGGCACGGGCATCCTGCCCGCCAGCCAGCATGCCAGTTGCCGCCAACACCCCCGCAGGCCGCGCACCGGACCCCGGCAACACTCCCGCCGCCCCGGCCGGCATGCACAGGGCGGCCATATACAACCCAACACCTGCCAACCCGACACCTGCCAGCCCGGCGGCCGGCAGCCCGGCGGCCGGCAAGCGGTGAGCACGTAGGCGCTCACGTAGTGGCGCGCCACTCAAAACCTGGCAGTGAGATCCAGGTATCCCCGCCACCACTGCCTGACTGCCCGGCTGTCTGGCCGGTCCTTGCTGAACTGACGCCATGTTTGCTTCCCCTACCCGCGCAAATCCGGGTTTGCGCCTGCTGTTGCAAAGGCCGGGAGGTGAACCACACCTTCCCTGACCGCTGCCCGCAGTATCCGGACGGTCCATGCCTGCGTCATCTGCAAAACAATAGATAGGGTTTATGCCCAAATGCCGCCAGGCCAGGACGCGGCGGCGCGTGCGTGCCAACCATAGGGGTAATCCTCAAGTGACCATAAAGGTCTGTTTCTTGAGAATTAAAGTAATCTCAGCTGTCGTAACCGCTTTCCATGAACACCGCTTCCACTCTCGCTCCGCTGTTGTTCAACCTGTACGGCTCCTGTACCCGCACGGAGTGCTGGACCCAGGCCCTGGACTTGCTGTGCGACGAACTGGGAGCCAAGGCAGCAGCCGTCTACTGCGTCTCCTTCGATGACCAGCGCGCTGTGCCGTATTGGATGTCGTACAACTCACGCTTCGACAGCGATAGCTATCAGGCCGCCATTGCCGACGACCACAACCCGCGCCTGGAGGCACGCCGGCTGCGCCAGCGTTCCGGCACGGACGGCCTGGGCAGTGACGACACGCTGTTCGCGCCTTCCGAATACAGCGCCCGCGCACAATTGCAGCGGCGCTTTGCCGACATCGGCCTGGGGCGTTTCATCGGTGCCATCGCCCCGTTGGATACAGACCGCTATTTCACGGTCGCCCTGTTTCGCGAGCCGGAAGACCCGCATGAGTATTCGGAAGCCCAGCGGCAGATGCTGAGCGCCCTGCTGCCCCATTTCGTACAGGCCACCCAGCTGTCAGAAACCATGACCCAGGGCCGCTTTGCCGCGACCCTGGTGGATGGTCACCTGGAGCGCTGGCCCTGTGCGCTCGTACTGTGCGATACGCAAGGACAGGTGCAATGGCTCAACCGGCAGGCCAAGACGCTGTTGTACCGTGGCGCCGGCCTGCAAGTACGCAACGGTGAATTGCGCGCAGGACTGCCAGGCACCCAGAAGCGCCTGGCCGAAGCCTGCCAGGAAGCCCTGCAGCGTGACAGCGCCACCTACCTGGCGCTGGAGACCCTCCAGGGCAGGCTGCAGCTGGCCTTGCAACCTGTCACGCCAGCGCATGAATCGTCGGCTTCCTACCTGCTGATTTCCATTGCCACGGAAGACCAGACAGGCCAGGTCCCGCCAGACGCACTGCGTGCGCTCTTTGATCTGACCGAAGCCGAGGCCCAGCTTGCCAGTGCACTGGTCGCCGGCATGACGGTCGAGCAATATGCTCAGAAACGAGGTGTCACCGTCGGCACAGCGCGCTACCAGCTCAACCAGGTACTGGTGAAGTCCGGTGCGCGACGCCAGGCAGACCTGGTACGACGCGTCCTGAATTCGGCAGCTGCGCACCTGGCGGTACTGGGCCAGCACATGGAACCCGACGCCTGATTCTGCCGCCGACCTGCGGCTGTCCGAGGACAGCCGCAGGGTGACTCTAAGGGCAACCTAAAGGAAACCAGAACCTCCACCGTCAGTGCTCGTGGCCACACCCCTACCTTTCTCGCCTTCCCCTGATTTTTTCTCTGCCTGCTCTCCGCCTTTAGCCCCCCCATTCCCTGCCTGCCGTTCCCGTCCAGGGTGCCCGGCCATGCCGCCGCACGTCCTGGCGCTGCCCTGGAACCGGCCTGTTCTGCCGCATGGACGTTAACCATTAGGTATCCACCCTATCTACCGTTTGCAAGATGACCGCCCTGGTCGCGCCTCCCATACTTGGTTGCGCTGGCAGGCCTACCGGCGGCTGCCGGCACGCCGAAGCGAGCATTTCCAATCCATCCAAGAGGAACCACGACCATGCCCAGACTTTCCTACTGGCCACTGGCAGGCATGATGGCGGCGGGGCTGATGAGCACGCCCGCACAGGCAGCCGAGATCGGCACGAGCAATCCCGACGTACGCATACGCTGGGACAACACCCTGAAGTACAGCACCGGCGTGCGGCTGCGCCATCCCTCGGCCACGCTGGTCGACGGCCCGGATACAGTCAATGGCGACGATGGCGACCGTAACCTGGGGCGTGGCTTCATTTCCCAGCGCTTCGACCTGTTGTCCGAACTGGATATCGTCTACCAGCGCTTTGGCGTACGGGTTTCCGGCGCTGCCTGGTACGACAGCATTTACAACCGCGACAACGACAACCACTCGCCGGCAACCGCCAATGCGCTGTCGGTTCCCTACTACGAATTCACCCGCGCCACCGAGAAGCTGCACGGCCGCAAGGCCGAACTGCTCGATGCCTTTGCCTTCGGCTCCACCGAAATCGGCAGCACCAAACTTTCCTTTCGCGCCGGCCGCCACTCCCTGCTCTGGGGAGAAAGCCTGTACTTCGGCGATAACGGCATCGCCGCCGGCCAGGCACCGATAGATGCGGTCAAAGGCCTGTCCGTGCCCGGCACACAGTTCAAGGAACTGATCCGTCCCGTGCCCCAGGTATCCATGCAGCTGCAAATTACCCCCCGCATTTCGGTCGGCGCCTATTACCAGTTCCATTGGGAGGAAACCCGGTTGCCGGGCTCGGGCAGCTACTTTTCGACCTCCGACATCATCGGCGCAGGCGCCGAGCGTCTATTACTGGGCGGCCCCCTGATTCCCGGCGGAGGCGCCATGGGGCTGGTGCGCGGCCCCGACATGAAACCCAGCAATGGCGGGCAAGGCGGCGTACAACTGCGTTTGCGCGTCGGCGAAAGCGATTTCGGCCTGTACGCCATCCGTTACCACGCCAAGACGCCGCAACTCTACGGCCGTTTCTATGACCCAGCCGGCATCGACCCGCATACCGGCCTTGTCGGCCTCTACCAATTGGCCTACCACGAAGGCATACGCGCATTCGGCGCCAGCGCCAGCCGGTCTTTCGGCGACTGGAACGTCGCTGCGGAAGTCTCGATGCGCGACAACATGCCGCTGTCCAGCGACCTGCAGGACAACAGCACGGGCGGCGGCGACAACCACGGTAATGCACTCTATGCCATCGGCAAGACCTTGCACGCCCAGATGTCCTGGCTGGCCAGCTTCGGACCGAACTTCATCGCCCGCGAATCGGATTTCTCCGGAGAAATCGCCTTCAACCGGCGCATGAGCATCACCCACAACCCGCAGGCGCTCAATCCAAACGCGGACCGCGACGCAGTCAACATCCGCTTTTCCTATGAACCACGCTACCGCCAGGTCCTGCCGGGCCTGGATGTGGGCGTGCCGATCGGCATGGGCATCGGGTTCGGTAACTCGTCCATGGTGGATTCGTTCTACGGCAACCACGTGGGCAACATCAATATCGGCCTGAACATGAATTACCTGAACACCTGGCAGATCACTGCCCACTACAACCATTATTTCGGCCCGTCCGGCCCGTATCTGGTCAATAACAGCGTGTCCTACCTGCAAAGCATGAAGGACCGAGATTTCATTGCGCTGTCCGTACAGCGCTCCTTCTGATCCCGCTCTAAAAACAAGGAATTCCCGCCATGACCTTTCTGCGTACTACCTTGCCTCTGGCCCTGACAATGGCGCTGTTGGCCAGCGGCGCACGCGCCGGTGTCGATGCCGCGCAGGCCGAACGCCTGAAGCAGGACCTCACGCCCTTCGGCGCCGAACGCGCCGGCAATGCCGACGGTTCCATTCCGCCCTGGGAAGGCGGCTACACCACGCCCCTGCCCGACCCGCGCACCGACCCCTTTGCAGCCGACAAGCCGCTCTACCAGATCAACGCGCAAAACATGGGCGAATACGCTACTCAGCTGTCGGAAGGCACCCGCGCCCTGCTGCAGAAATACCCAGACTCATTCCATCTTGACGTCTATCCCACGCGGCGCACGGCATCAGCGCCGCAATGGGTCTACGACAACACCTATGCCAATGCCACGCGTGGCCAGCTGGAAGGCGACGACGTGCGCGGTGCCTTCGGCGGCGTCCCCTTCCCCATTCCGCAATCCGGGACGGAAGTCATGTGGAACCACCTGTTGCGCTGGCAGGGCGTGGCCTTGCAGCGTTCGCCATCGCAATACCAGGCAACCGCCAACGGCAAGCTGGTGAAGATCACCGACATTACCAGCGACTATCAATATCCGTTCTATTACCAGGACGGCTCACCCGAAACCTTTTACGACTCCGGCGAGTTTTCCAAGCTGCGCCTGCTGACACGCGCACCGGCAATACGTGCCGGTGACGCCATCGTGGGCATAGAAAATCTGGACCAGGACAAAACCCAGGTCTGGCTGTATCTCACCGGACAGCGCCGCGTGCGCAAGCTGCCCAACCCCTGTTGCGATACGCCGGACCCATCAACCGGAGGCATTACGTCGGTCGATGAAGCCTACGGATTTTTCGGCCGGCTGGACCGCTACGACTGGAAACTGGTGGGCAAGCAGGAGATGTTCATTCCCTACAACAACAACCGCATTTTCGGCGCGGCAACCGACGAGGATGTCATGGCGCCCCATCATGTAAAACCGGAGTACATGCGCTGGGAAAAACACCGAGTTTGGGTAATAGACGCCACGCTGCGTGCAGGCAAGCGTCACCAGGCGCCACGCAGCCGCTACTACTGCGACGAGGACACCTGGATCTGCACGCTGGGCGAACGCTGGGACGGCCATGGGCAGTTGTGGAAAATGACCTGGGTGGCGCCCGTCGTGGCGCCGGATATGCCTGCGCTGCTGCCCGCTGTTTTTGGCGCCCACGATCTGCTGGCGGAAACCGCCTTCATCTCCGGCATCAATTCCCGAGCTTCGGCCAATCCACCATTTGTGGTACGGGAGCGGCAGCCGGACTCCGTCTTCACGCCCGATGCCATGGCAGGCGAAGGCATACGCTAGGCCGGCAGCCCTGGCGGTGCCGCCGCTGCCCACAGGTGCGGCGCCGCCATGACCTCAGCAGGCGTCTGCCACCGGACTGTCGAATACCACCATACGCTCGATGAAGGGCGTCATCCAGGCCTTCATTTCCTGATGGGCCGGACTCACCTGGTATTCCTCATGGGCATGGCTGGACACAAAACCCGACACCATGGCGTAGCCATAGCCCTGGGAACGCGCCGCTTCATTGACATGCAGGCCATACAGCAGCACACCGTCGCACTCCTGGCGGATGCGCTGCGCATAGTGTTCCACCCGTTCGAAAAATCCGGCATCCGCCGACTCATCCAGGGCCATCAATACAATATGCATATACATTGAAAAACTCCCTCATTCCTGCTTAGAAAAGGCCCGGGCCTGGGCTACATGCGCGCCAGCATGCCGCCATCAAGCGCCAGCACCTGCCCGTTGACGAATGCCCCGGCGGCGGATGCCAGATACACCACGGCGGGTGCAATATCGTCCGGCGTCGCCCAGCGCCCCAACGGCACCGCCTGGCGCAGGAAATCATCAAACCCGTCCCGTTCCTGCAGGCCCTGCGTGAAGCGGGTGCGCACAAAACCGGGGGCCAAGGCATTGGCCGTAATGCCTGACGCGCCATACTCCACCGCCAGCGCGCGCGTGAAAGCGGCAATGGCGCCCTTGGCCGAGGCATAGGCCGCGATGCCTGGCATGCAGGCCTGCCCTGCAACTGAGGACATCATGACGATGCGGCCGAAGCCCGCCTGCTGCATGTGTGGCAGAACGGCGTGCGCGCAATTGAAGGCGCCGTTCACATGCACATCGAACAGTGCCTGCCATTCCTGTTGCGTCATGTCCACGACAGGCTTGCGGTTCTGATTGCCTGCATTGCTCACGAGAATGGCCGGTGCCCAGCCCGCCGCCACCAGACCGGCCATTGCTGCCTCGACCTCATCGGCGCTGGCCACATTGAACACGGCGTGGCGCGCCTGGATGCCTTCTTCGGCCAGCGCTTGCACCGCCGCCGCGCAGCGCGCTGCATCCAGGTCGTTGATCACCACGCGCGCGCCTGCCAGCCCCAGATGCCGGGCGATGGCCAGCCCCAGGCCGGACGCACTGCCGGTAATGCATGCGACACGGCCCTGCAGGCCGAAGGTCTGCTCAAAATAATGAGTGTTCATGGTCATTGTTCAGATCAAGGTTTGTATGCCGGCGCAGACATTGAAATTCTGGCCAGTGAAACTGCGGCCCGCAGGCGAGGCCAGGAACAGCGCCGTTGCGGCCACGTCCTGCAGCGGCACCTTGCGATGCAATGCCACATTGCCCAGGATGAGGGCTTCCTGCTCGGCGACGCTTACCCCCCTGGCACGAGCCTTGGTCTCCGTGACCGTCCGCGAGCGTTCGCTATCCACGATGCCCGGCAGGATGGCATTGACCGTAATGTCATCGCCCCCCAGTTCCAGCGCCAGGCTCTGGGTCAGCCCGACGACGGCCCACTTGGATGCCGCATAAGGCGTTCGCAATGGATAGCCCAGGCGGCCCGCCACCGAACTCAGGTTGATGATGACGCCCCTGCCGGACTGCCGCAGCGCCGGCACTGCCAGCCGCGTACACAAGAACTGACTGCGCAGGTTCACGGCCATCACCTGGTCCCACTGTGCCGGTTCGATGTTTTCGATGCCGGCCGTCGGCCCGGCGATACCGGCGTTGTTCACCAGCACATCCAGCCCGCCCAGGTCTGCCAGCGCCGTCCGGAACCAGCTATCTACCGCAGCCGCATCGCTGGCGTCGGCCACGCAAGCTCCGCCACCCGGCAAAGTTTCCAGTGCCACGGCCAGCGGCCCGGCAGCAATATCACTGATATGCACCCGAGCGCCTGCGCGCGCAAATGCCTGGGCGATGGCCAACCCGATGCCGGAAGCACCTGCACTGACCATGACCCGCAAGCCGCGCCAGGCGTCCCCTGTGTGTTCATGCATGTTTTTCTCCCCTGCCGCACCCGGATTGCTCAGCGCAAATAGGCGCCGCCATTGACGTCCAGGGTGATGCCGCAAATGAAACTGGCACCCGGCGAGCACAGAAAGGCCAGCGGCCAGGCCACCTCTTCCGGACGGCCGAACCGCGGCACCGGCACGTTCTGCATCATGGCAGGATCAGCCATGGCGACCATACGCGTGGCAATGGCCCCCGGCGCCACCAGGTTCACCATGACTTCCGGTGCGGCGCGGCGTGCCAGCCAACGTGTAAAGCTGTGCAGCGCCCCCTTGGAAGCCGCATAGTGGACCGGCGCATGGGCAAAGGAACCGCCGGTATGCGCCGCGATCGAACCGACAACCGCCAGGCGGCCATAGCCTGCGGCCTTCATGCCTGGCAACAGGGCGCGAGCGAAATTCACCGGTCCGGCCAGATTGACGTCCATCGTTTCGGCCAGGCTGTCGTTCCAGTCCTCATCCTCCCAGGACTTCAACGCATACACGCCGGCATTGAGAATCGCCGCATGAACGGGCGCATGGGCAGCGCACAGCGCCTCCACTGCCATGCGGTCGCGGACATCGCAGACCACGAAATGATGGTCGCGGCTGGCGCTGTCTGGCAGCGCCTCCATGAACCCCGCAGGCGGCGCCACGCAATCGGTCAACACCAGCTCGGCGCCCAGGCGTGCACACAGGCGTGCCGTCGCCTGTCCGATGCCACCGCAAGCGCCTGTCACCAGCACACGCTGGCCGCTGAGGTCATAGGGAAGTCTATCGACATCCATGCTTTTTGCTCCTTGGATAGTTTTCCCGGCTGGCAGCAGCAGGCAGGCCTGCGCGCCTGCGCCAGCCTGCTACTGCCGTGCTACCGGAAAGCGGCGCGGAGGCGCCGCCCAGGAATCAGTTGGCCTTGTTGCGGGCTTCGCTGATGATCTCCAGCGTGCGGTCCACCAGCGCCGCCCCGAGTTCTGGCTTGTACTTTTCGACTACTGGCGCCGTCACTTCCACCATGCGCTCGTGCTCTGCCGGATCTATCGAGTTGAAAACCATGCCTGCGGCAGTCAGTTCCTTGACTACGTCCGCCTCCATCTGGCGGCTCAGATCCCGGTGAAACGCCTGGGTTTCCACGCAGGCCGATTGCAGCACGCCACGTTCTTCATCATTGAGCTTGTCCCAGAATTTCTTGCTGGCCATGACCACGGCGGGCAGATAGACATGGCGTGTCTCGCTCAGGTACTTCTGGATATCCTGGTACGAACTGGACTTCGTGACCAGGAACGAGCTTTCCTGTCCATCTATCGCCTTCGTTTCCAGCGCCGTGTAGGTCTCCGGATACGGCAGCGGCAAGGGGTTCGCCCCCAGCGCCTTGAAGATGTCGATGTATACCCGGTTCTGCAAGGTGCGTATCTTCAGGTCGCGGAAATCTTCCAGCCGGTTGATGGGATGCTTGCTGTTGGTCACCTGGCGAAAGCCATAATCCAGGTAGCACATGCCGACCAGCCCTTTGGCCGAGAATTTGTCGAGCAGTTGCTGGCCGACTTCGCTGTCAATCACGGCATCCGCTTCCTCCGGGCTCTGGAAGATGAACGGCAGGTCGAAGATGGCCAGTTCCTTGACGTTGCCGGCCGCTCCGGCGGTAGACACGACCGTCATTTCAAGGATGCCACCCTGCGCCGAGGACATGGCCTGGATTTCATTGCCCAGCGTCGCGTTGGGGTAGCCGGTCACCTTGATGCGGCCACCGCTTTTCTGCTCCACCAGTTTCGCGTAGTGATCCACGGCAATGCCCACCGGATTGTCCTGGGCCACCGGATAGCTGAACTTGACCCGCTGGTCGCGGATATCCGCGGCTTGCGCCGCCGCCGCGCCCCACACCATCATGATGGCCGCGCACAGCGCTGCGCCACGGCCGCGACCTGCTCCTGCCTGGGAAATGTTGCGAGTTTTCATTGTTGTCTCCTGCCTGGTGGATAAACCAGTATTTTTCTAATTGATGGAACGGTGCAGGCCGCGTGCCACACAGGGGCGGCAGGCAGGCCTGCGGACATCACTTGAGTTCGGTACCGGCCAGATCACCGTCGATGAACTTGTTGGGCTTGAGGAAGAAACAGAGCACCAGCGCGCCCTTGGGGGAGCGCGCCACATGCCTGTGACCTTTGGGACGCCAGACAAAATTACCGGCGCGATACACGCCATCCTCGTCCTCGAACTCTCCTTCGAGCACATAGCTCTGCTCAACTTCGACGTGTTCATGCAAGGCCAGCACGCTGCCCGGCTGCCAACGAAACAACGCCGTCAGCAGGCCGGTTTCCTCGTCCTGTACCAGGACCTTCATGTCCACGCCTGGCGTCGGGGTCTTTTTCCACGGCAGATCATCGACGGCCATGTTGCGCGAATCCAGCGGGCCATAGCGTTCGGCATTGGGCAAATGGGGGGTATTCAAAGCCATGTCTCTCTCCTTATCGGGTTCTTCTTTCGTAAAAAACGGAACGGCTGCCGTGCCGCTCAATCGACGACCGTATTGACGAGCTCTCCAATGCCCTCGATACGGGCGCGCACCGTCTGCCCCACCTGTAAACAGCGTTGCGGCCGCATCGCGAAACCGACCCCTTTGGGCGTGCCTGTCGCGATAATGTCGCCCGGCAACAGCGTCATGCCGGCGGACAACGCCGACACAATCGTTGCCACGCTGAAAATCATGGAGGCAGTGTTATCACGCTGGCGCAGTTCACCATCCACATCCAGTTCCAGCATGAGCGCATCCGGGTCTGCGATAGCGCTTGCGTGAACCACTGCCGGCCCCAGTGGACAGCTGGTGTCCAGGCTTTTTCCCTTGAACCACTGGCCGTGCAGGCGCTGCAGGTCACGCGCCGTCACATCGTTCAGGATGGTGTAGCCGAACACGTGCGACAACGCATCCGCCACCGCGATATCGCGCCCCGCCCTGCCGATCACGATCGCCAGTTCCACCTCGTAATCCAGGCTGTTGGTCAGGCTGGCATGGCGCAGCACCTGGCCTTTGTGGCCGACCATGGCCGTACGCGGCTTGGTAAAGAACTCGATTGCCGTGGGGAAGGCATCGGCGGGCCGGCCATTGGCCAGATTGCCTTCGATGATGTGATCGCGGTAGTTCCTGCCCACATTGAAGATATTGCGCCCCTGGGGATCGGCCGGCGGCAGGATTTCCAGCGCCTCGTATCGGTGTACATGTGGTCCGGCGTCGGCGCCGCCGTACTGTTGCAACAGCTCTCGTGTTATCGCCAGTGCGGGCTCGCCTGCCTGGATCAGGGCATCCACTGAAGCGGGTGCTGGCCGCGACGGCCAGGCGGCGCCCAGGTCCAGCACATGCGCGGCGCCAAGCATGACGCCCAGGCAAGGGCTGCCATTGTGCAAAAAGTTAAGGAATTTCATAGGACTCAACCTCTTCAAGAAATCCGGCCTGGCGGCGGCAAGTGCTGTACCGCCATTCGGTGGAGCCTGCGCGGCTCCGGATGGAAAACATCGGCGCCAGCGCCGGCCTGGGCCATGGCTTGCGCTCAGATCGTGCCGACGCCGGAGGCCGGCTCTCGCCCGGCCTCCTGCTCCACGGCAATGAACAATGCACGCACGTGCGCCCGCGCCAGCGCTGCTGCTTTTTCCGCATCACCCTCTTCGATCGCCTGGATGATCTCCATGTGTTCGCGCAGCGAATCCTCGGCGCGATGCAGTCGCGCAATGGTGCGACGCCGGTAGCTGGTCTGGCGGTGGCCAAATGAGGCCCAGACCCGTTCAAGCAAATGATTGTTGGCCAGCCGGAAGATCTCCTTGTGAAAGCTCACATTGGCCTGCGCATAACGCTCCGGCGCCGCTTCCGCTGCACCGGGTTCCATAAAAGGCGCGAACAGCGCCCTCAGGCCCATCACGTCACGCCGCGAAGCATTGAGCGCGGCTTCCCGGGCCGCGAAGCCTTCGAGCTGCTCGCGCAATTGCAGCCATTCCATGTAGTCTTTATCACTGACTGGCTGAAGCAACGCGCCACGTCCCGGACGCAGGCTGATCAGGCCCGTGCTGTCCAGCCGGATAAGCGCTTCGCGCACTGGCGTGCGGCTCACGCCCAGCTTGTTCGCCAGGTCTTCTTCGCGCACGCGCACGGGCTCCGTGATCTGGGCACGCAATTCATTGAGGTGCGTACTGACCGCCTCGAAAATATCCTGGCTGGTGGTCTTGGGCGACGGTTTACTGGTCATAGTGGCAAGCAATCGAAAAAGGGTTCAACGTGTCAGGAAGTTCAGCGGCACCATCACGATGGACGGGAACAGCACCAGCAGGAACATGACGGCAAACTGGGCAAACATGAAGGGCAACACGCCGCGAGCAACCTCATCGAGGCGCATTTTCCCTACGCCTGCGACGACATTCAGCACCGAGCCAACCGGCGGTGTTACCAGGCCGATGGCATTGTTCATGATGAACAACACGCCGAAGTAGACAGGATCTATGCCTGCGCTTTTGATGACCGGCATCAGGATGGGCGTGAGGATCAACACGGTCGGCATCATATCCATGGCGGTGCCGACCACCATCACCAGCAGCATGATCACGATCAGCAGCAGGGTCGGGTTGTCCATGAAGGGTTGCAGCAGGCCAATCACCTGCGAAGGAATATCCGCAATCGTGATCAGCCAGGCGGACACCATGGACGCCGCCACCAGGAACATGATCACAGCAGTAATGCGCGACGCCGAGACAAAGACATCGTAGAGCTGGCGCAGGCTCATTTCCCGGTAGACCACGGTGGCGACCAGCAGTGCATAAACCGCCGCCACCACAGCGGCCTCGGTCGGCGTAAAAATCCCGAAGCGCAGGCCGAACAGCACGATAACCGGCAAGCCCAGCGCCCACAGCGACTCCTTGAATGCCACCAGTTTCTGGCGCAGGCTGGCCGGCGGCGGCAAAGTCACCGATTCGCGGGAAGCCACAAACCACCATGCCAGGGCAATGGCCACGCCCATCAACAGGCCCGGCACGATGCCGGCCAGGAACAGCTTGCCGATGGAAACATTGGCGGCCACGCCAAACACGACAAACCCGATGGATGGCGGAATCACTGGCGCAATAATGCCCGCCGATGCAATCAGCCCGCCAGCCTTGGCCTTGTCATGGCCGGCCTTCACCATCATAGGCAACAGCAGTGCCGCCAGCGCAGCGGTATCGGCCACTGCGGACCCTGACAACGCCGCCATCAGGCAGGCCGCGATAATGGCGACAAACCCCAACCCGCCACGCATGTGCCCCACCAGCGCAATCGCCAGCCCGACAATGCGGCGCGACAGGCCGCCCACGTTCATGATCTCGCCGGCCAGCATGAAGAACGGTACGGCCAGCAGCGGAAAGCTATCGGCGCCGTTGATGACATTCTGGGCAAGGATCTGCGCATCAAACACATCCAGGTGCCACATCAGGGCCACGCCAGACAACAGCAGCGCGTAAGCAATGGGCATGCCAATGGCCATGCCCGCCAGCAACGCACCGACAAAGATATAGACAGTCATAGGATTCTCCGGGACTCGGTAATCGGTGCGTCATCAATCGCGGCTGGCCGCGGACCTGGGAGGCTCGAGATCAGCGCATTCCTGTACCATCAAGGCGCTGCTGTCCCTGCGCCCGCTGAGATTCATCCACAGTTCGTAGAACAGGATGAGCAGGGTCGATACGGCAAACACCACGCCGCAGAAATACAGGAATGACAAGGGCAACCCACTCACCGGCGCCTCCGTGCCGGCGTTGATTTCCACCTGGCTCCAGCTGCCCGAGAGCATCAGCCAGCTGATGTAAAGCATGATCAGCTGCGCTACCACGGTACAGGCGCGGCGGACACCCGCAGGCAAACGCACCACCACCATATCCGTACCCAGGTGGGCGTTTTCACGCAAGGCGACAATGCTGCCGATGAACACCATCCAGACAAACATCCAGCGAGAGATTTCCTCGGAAATCAACCAGCCGGTGCTGAACGCATAACGCAGCACCACATTGCCAAATACCAGCACAACCATCGCAGCCATCAACAGCGCACAGATTGCCGACAGCGCCCGGCAATAGACATCCAGCACCCGGTTCATGCGTTTCTCCCTGTGACCTGCCCGGCGGCACACCGCCTTTCGTCTCCCGAGCCAAACATTTTTGTACTCCGTTTTTATATTTTGCATACAAAATCTATTTTCTGTGTGCCATTTTATTTTCCGTATGCATAAATGGAATCGGGGTTTTCCTGTTCAGGGTTTCCGGGGAGATACTTGCCATATGGCTAAATCAGCCCGGCGCTTGGCAGCCCGGCCGATCTGGCGCAAGATTGCCCCCGACGTTTCAACTGCAAGGAAATCCATTCATGACACAAGCCGCACGCAAGGCCGACCCGCTCTCCTGGGGCCATGGTGACAAGATTTTTGAAATGTTCCTGGAACCCACCTGCCCTTTTTCAGTCCGGGCGTTCAACAAGATGGATACGCTGCTGGCCCAGGCGGGCGCAGACCGGATCACGGTGAAACTCCGGCTGCAATCGCAGCCCTGGCATATGTATTCGGGTGTGATCACCCGCTGCATTCTTGCCGCCTCCCTGCTGGAAGGCGGACGCGACAACGCCAAACGCGTGCTACAGGTCGTCGGCGAACACCGTGAGGAATTCGAATTCGAAGGCCACTGCAAGGGGCCGAACATGGACGCCACGCCGCGCGACATCATCCGGCGCATCGAAGCCTACAGCGGCCTGACGCTAGCCGAGGCTTTCGAATTCCCGGAACTGGAAACCGAAATCAAATGGCACGCCAAATATGCGCGTCAGAACGGCATTCATGTCTCGCCCACTTTCATGGTGGATGGACTGATCCAGCCCAAACTGGGCAGCGGTGACCCGGTGGAAGATTGGGTCCAGGCGCTGCTGGGCTGAACACAAAAAAGGATGCCGCCTCGCAGGCGGCATCTACAGCAACAGACACGCGCCGGCAGCGATGTGCCAACAGCGATCCAACGTACCCAGTATCGCAAACCGTTTTGGCGCTCAGGCGCGCTTCAGGTCTTAACGACGCTGCCCGAGCCAGGCCAAGGGCAGCAGCAAAGCGACGGCACCACCGCCACCACCGGACGAGGCTTCCCGACCTTCGGTCTTTTCAGTGCCAGAGTCATTACCGCCAGGATTGCCCGTGCCTTCGCTGCCGGTCGGACCGCCCTCCCCTGATACCGAATAGCCACTCTCGATATACCTAAACATCGAATCAATCACCGCCGTGCGTCACAGTGTTGCGCTGCCCACTCCTCAAGGCTTGGCATATTAATTAAGAAAAATAAAATATAAAAACAGTATGCCACGCATTAATTCTCTCTGAGGTGTCTCCATTTTTTATCGCTACCCGTCTACTGCTACAGATGGGCAATAAAAAAGAATGACTTTCTTTAAGATTTGCATCCTTGACTTGAACTTTGACCCTGTCGGGATTGACGCTTTTCGACCTGCCCCAGGCCTCTCCCATGCTTACGCCAGGAAAAAATAAAAACATGTCACACAGGAAATACAGCCAGCCGGCAAGCCGTTCGTCGGTCCGGGTATCACCTTCGATCCCGGCTTTCCGCCACACGCTTATTTCCCTTGCCATCGCCGCACTGCTGGGCGGCCATACCCTGCCTTCCACGGCCTATGCGCAAGACAGTACGGTCATCCATGGCACCCTGGAACTCTCCCTGCCCGCCCAGCCACTGACCGATACCCTGACCGAGATTTCCCGCCTCAGCGGCATCCAGATATTTGCCAATGGCGCAATACTGGCCAATCTGCAGGCGCCTGCCATCAGTGGCGCCATGACCCCGCAGCAGGCCGTCAGCCGTGCGCTGGCCAACAGCGGCCTGCAGGCCATGGCCAGCGGGCCGGATGTCCTCACCATCATCAAACCCAGTGAGCAGGGCCACAATGCCGTCACCACCCTGGAAGAAGTCACGGTCATCGGCGCCAACCGCCACGATCAGGGTCACCAGAATGTCTACGACAAGGACATCACCAATATCTACCTGGACCGAGCCTATCTGGATACCTACCGCGCCACCTCGCCGGCAGACATCTTCCAGGGCGCGCCAGGGGTATTCAGCGGCGAAGCCCGCAACAGCGCTGCCCTGGACCCGAACATCCGCAATATCCAGGGCCAGGGCCGCGTGCCGGTGGCCGTGGACGGCACGGAACAGGCCGTCACTGTCTATCGCGGCTATTTCGGCGCCAACAACCGCAACTACATCGACCCTGCGCTGATCAGTTCCGTCGCCATCGAAAAAGGCCCGACGCTCAGCCGTGACATGCCGCATGGCGGCATAGGCGGCGGCATTGCCATCACCACGCTGCGCGCAGACGACATCATCAAGGATGACCAATCCTTCGGCGCCGAGCTCAAGCTGGAAACCGGCAACAACGCCACCAAGCCCCGCATCAATGACAGCATCTACAACACGGACTACCGGGATATCCCTGGCGCGCACCGCAACTGGGAAACTTTCGCTTCCAGCTGGAAATGGACCAACCTGACCAGCGACGCCAAACGCAGCGGCCGCAGCGGTTTCAACATGGAAGATGCCGCCGCCCGGCTGGCGCTGGCCTGGCAGGGCGAAAAATACGAAGTCCTGGCCGCCACGGCCGTGCGCCGGCGCGGCAACTATTACTCGGGCACCAAGGGCGCGGACAAATACATGGATGCCGCCCCCAACACCAGTAACTCCTTGAACCCCTGGCGCAGCCCCTTCGCCCCCTTCATTGCGCGCGTGGCGCTGCCGGGCACCGAGGTCATGAACACCTCGATGGACACCACCTCTTTCCTGCTGAAAGCCAATCTGCTGATGCCGCAGGAACAGCGTCTGGGCCTCAGCTATCGCAAGACCATCATCGAAAACGGCGAAATCATGCCCTCGCGCCTGAACTGGGCACAGCTGGAAAAAGACGGCGGCCTGCCGCAATGGCCGCTGGCTGAAGTGGACCAGCAGGCCTTCAGCCTGGACTACGCCTGGAACCCCGACAACAACCGCTGGATAGACCTGAAAGCCCAGGTTTGGGCGACACGCACCAAATCGGATACGAACAGTTCTGGCGGCTACGCGGTGGAGCCCTATGAACAGGATGATGCCTGGAATGCCTATCAACGCTCCAAGGAATATCACGAAAGCAATACCGGTACGCCTTACACCGGCACACCCGTTCTACCCAACCCGAACATAGATGGCCGCCTCGTCAATAAGTCAAAGATGCGCTCCACCGAGAACCGCATCGGTATCCGCCTGGACAACAACATCACCCTGCGCGACAACCTCAGCCTGCTGCTGAGCGCCGATTTCCAGCATGAACGGCTCAAGCCTGACCCCCACTACAACTACTACACCCATGGCGGTGAATTCGAGGCCCGCCCGCGCGACGGCAAACGCCGTGAATCCAAGTTCGGTTTCAACTTCAGCTGGCAGCCGCTGTCCTGGCTGGACGTCAATGCGGGCGCCCGGTATGTGAGCTATGCCTCTACCGATTTTGAAGTGGACGCAATGCTTGAAAACAGGGGCTGGGGGCCGTTTACTGGCTCCGACAGCAAATCCTACAGTACCGGTCTCTTTTCCGCCTGGCTGGTTCCCCTGGACAAGGAAATGGCCACCCTGAAAGCACTTCAGGAAAAAGCCAAGCAGGAAGGCAACAATGCCATCGCGACTGAAGCCAGCAACAAACTCAATGCGGCGTTGCGAACCAAATATCCTGATACCGACAATACTTACGGACATCAAGGCATCCCCTACGAAGTCAAACAGGTGACAGATCCTCTGAGCGGTCAGGCCATCTGGGTCGCCCATGTCCCTATTGAATGGAAGCGCAGCACGGAAGGCTACAAATTCGAGGCCGAGGACAACCCCTTTACCAATGGCACTTATGACGCCGACAACGGTACGGTCGAATACTACGCAGATCCCTTGAACCCGGATGCCGCTCCCATTGAGGTCAAGCAGTTACAACAACAAATCAGTGCCTTCCGCCATTCCAGAAAAAGCATCAGGCTGACCAGTCCGGAAGAATTGCGCGCACTGATCGAGAAGAACAAGAAGCGCCATGCTTGGGCCCCCGTCTTTTCAATTAGCGCCCGCCTGACAGATAACAGCCGCATCTACAGCCGCTACGCCCAAAGTGTGCGCATGCCCAGCATCTTCGAAGACACTTCCGGCTTTTCCAAAGGCGCCGCAGATATTGGCGCCCCCTTCGCCAGCAGTTTCAAGCCGGAGCGCGCCACCAACATCGAAGTCGGCTATGCCCACAATCTGACGTCTTACCTGCCATCGGCACGGCATGCGGACATCCGCTTTTCCTATTACCACACCACCGTCAAGAACATCATCGACCGCATCGACGACAACCTGTTCTGGCAATTCGACAAGATGAAAACCTCGGGCCTGGAACTGCAAGGGCGCCTGGACACCGGCCGCTGGTTCTTCAACGTCGGCGGCAATTACAACCTCAGCCAGGAAGTCTGCGACAAAGGCGAAGCCCTGGCGCTGGACCCGCTCTATGGCCGTATTCCCGAATGCATAGAAGGCGGTTTCCCTACCGGATTCCTGCGCAGCATGGTCGGGCCGCGCTACTCCATCACCACCGACCTGGGCACGCGCTGGTTCAATGATGACCTGGAAATCGGCGGCCGCCTGACCTACCACAGCAGCCGCAACCAGACCCAGGAAGCCGAGTTTGCCAATATCGAAGGCGCGCGCTGGCCGGAAGTCTCAGCAGGCAACCGCCCTATCCAGTGGCACCCGGTAGCCGTCTTCGACGCCTATGTGCGCTACCGCTTCAACGATCACTACGCCATGGAAGTCGTCGGCACCAACCTGAGCGACCGCTACTACCTGGACCCGCTGACACGCACCATGATGCCCGCGCCTGGCCGCGCCGTCAGGCTCAGCGCCACGATGAAATTCTGAACGGACATGCCAATGAAAAACGCACCCAGTTTTTAAGACGCCTTGACCAAGACTCCAGGCCACACGCTACCCCATGCAGCGTTTCATCCAAACACGGAAGAAACGCTGCCGACGACAGACCTGCACCTTGCTCACGCTGGATTTTCGAATGGAACCGCACCATGACACACGCTGCCTGCTGTACCTGGCCAACGCCAGTTTCCCACACTCACTTTTAAGGTGAACAGCATGAAAAAGTCCGTTATCTTCGCTGCGGTCGTTATCCTGTCTACTACGACATGTGCATACGCACAGTCTGGTCCATATCAAGTCATAGGCGATGACTCAATCAATGGCTCTTTAGTTGGCGTAGCTAATTACACCACTCCTGGCCACGGCCTAATGGGCATACCAACAATAATGAACTTGCGCACCCATACTCTTTATGAAACGGGTACGTCAATTAGCACTACGGCACAAGGCAATTTCATTATTAAAAAAATCAGTATAGGATCTCCTTACACGACGATGGGCCGCATCGTCGATGGCGCTAAGAGCGCGCAAGGCTACTACGAGAACGAGGTTTACTTCGGCTCGTGGGTCTATGACCCGGCCATCTACCAGCCCACCACGTGGGACCGCGCCCAGTTCTACACCGGCATGCAAGGCAGCGGCGATATTTCCGCCAAAACCGGAACCGTCATGTATGACGTGCGCGGCATCAGCAACTACGTCAATGGAGCGGGCACACAAACCGATTCCTTCCTGATCGGCTCGCTGAGCGCCAACTTCACGACTTCCGTGCTGAATGGAGGCATCAGCAACGCTTCGGGCAACAAGCAAATCGCCTTTGTCAATGTCAAGATCGACAAAGCCTCGGGCTCTTATGGTACTGCGGGTGGCGGCCTTGTTATCGGCGTACAGGGCACCACCCAATACAACGGCGTGACTACCGGTCTCTTCTACGGTGATCAAGCACAAATCCTGGCAGGTTATGCCACGTTTGCCGGCAATTCTGACCTGAACACAGCTTACGGTGGCGCCAGCGGCTCGGCCAAGTTCGAGTAAGCGCTAACCCACATTCCGTGGGTTAGTTCTCTACGCACAGGCCCACTTCAAGTGTGCCTGTGCCTTTGTTTTCTGTCTTACTCACGCACAGATACTGCTTTGGCCTTTCCTGCTTATCCCACCTCGTTGCGACTTGTAAGGTTCAAACACCTTCCCGTTTTGCGCCTGCTATCCGGTCTTACCCTTTTTTTCGGTATATCTCTATCGCTGGCGCATGCCCAACCCGTCAGCGCCAATATCGAAGATGACCAGCGCCTGATCTTCGACAAGGCGCGTGCGCTGACACAACAACGTGAACAGGCCATCCTTCCGGCGGCCGACACGGCCGAATCCTTCACGCTGAAACCGGAAGTCAACGGGTTAAGCCTGGAATACAACGGCCAGATCCTGCGCCTGGGTTATAGCGAACAAGACCTTGGCCGGGCGCTGTTCATCAGCATCAACCTGCAGCGCTGGGATGACGTGCGCACGCTGCAAAAATTCTATCTTGGCCTGCCCGAACACAAACCCGCCATGGCGGCATTTGTCGAGGCCGGCCTGTTGCAGGCAGAAGGCCGCTTCGCCGCAGCCAAGGAACGCTACCGTGCCGCGCTGGACCTGGACCCCGCCTTCACCCGCGCCCAGCTGGATCTGGCGCAGCTGCTGTTCCTGGACAAAGAAGACCGTGAATCACAACAGTTCTTTTCCAGCCTGCAGGCCGCGCCGCTGCCCGCCGGACTCTCACAGCGCATCACCGCTTATCTGAATGCGCTGGACCTGCGCCAGGCCTGGAACGGTTATATCTCGCTGGGTATGGTGGACAACAACAATATCAATCAAAGCAATGGCAATGAAATCTTCCAGTTAATGTCCAACCCTGGCGGCAATCCGCCCTTTCTGCTGATCGTCACCCGTCTCCCCAAGCCCATCCGCGCCCGAGGCCCCGCCTACGAATTCAGCGCCAACAAGAACTGGCAATTGCGCAGCCATCATTACCTGACGTTCCGCAGCAGTGCTTATGGCCAGCACTACAACAATTACCGGGAATATTCGGACGACCACGTTTCCGTCCATACCGGCTACGCCTACCAGAGCGCGCGCGATACGCTGGCCGGCCTGCTGGTCGGCGAGTTGCACCGCCAGGATGCCAGTACCGATTACCGCGTCTATGGCCTGCGCGGCGAATGGGGGCGCAATTTCCTGCCCCGGGCCAACCTGAGCCTGCAGGCCGAACACAAGTTGCGCCGTTACACCGATCAGAACATCGCCCAGCGCATGGACGGCCGCCAGGCGTATGTCGGCCTGCAAGGCTATTACTCCTTCACCCCCAACACATTGCTATTCGGCGGCGTGGACTATACACGTTTCAAAACCGACAACAGCCCGACTGATAGCTACCGCCAGAAAGGCTTGCGCCTGGGCTTGTACCAGCAGTTCGGCAGCAGTTTCAGCACCACACTGATGGGCATGCAGCGCAACCGGCGCTTCGATGGACCGTTCCTGAGTGCAGAGCACTACGACAAGGAACGCATTTATATGGCCACGCTCAAGGCCGATGCCCTGGCGCTGGCCGGCTTCACCCCTGTCCTGAGTTTCAAGCACACCCGCCTGCGCAGCTCCATCGACTGGATGCTCGACTACCACCAGAACGAAGTTTCCCTGAAATTCGAAAAGCAATTCTGACCGCCATGATGACCTGCCCCTATTTCCCTATCAAAACCGCTACGCCTGCGCTGCGCCCGAAGATTGCCCACATGGTGCTGACGCACCTGATCCTGTGGGCTGGCCTGCAAGCCACGCTGGTGCCAGCACAGGCCGCCACTAGCGCAGCCCCAAGCTACCGCACATTGGGCATTCTCAATACAGCAAAACTGCCTGGCGCCCAGCCCGGGCAGTTGCTCTACAGCCAGGGCAAGTTCTATGGCAGCGTGATAAACGGCGGCAAGGACGGCAAGGCTTTTTTGCAGCGCTGGGGGCGTCTTTTCGTCGGCGCGGCAGCCCCCGGCGCCGCCTTCCAAACGCTGGATGCCAGCGACATCCAGGGCCAGGATCTAGGCCGCGGTGCCATGCTGGAGTATGTCAGCCCTGGGACAGGTACGATTTATGGCTGGCGGCCCTATCAGCGGCCGCTAGACAATCAGCTGGAATGGAGCCGACCGGAACAACGCAGCGCCATTCTGAAGTGGACACCCGGCCAGCCAGCCCCCGATGTGCTCGAAGTCGATAATGCACTGGAGTTCTCACCCCATTATCAAGTGGGGGGGCTGGAACTTGGGGCATTTGGCACCACTTGGGCTGAGGACTCCCAAGGAAATATTTACATCCCGGCATGGAACTCAGGCTTGTTCCAGCTGAATGCTGAACAGAAAATTTCTCCTATTTTCATATCGACGCAATCAGTAACCACACCCAAGGTGCCTGACGCATCGCTTCCTCCTGTCGTACCAGACCACATATGGGCCTTTCCCTTGCCGAACCCAACAATGTGCCTGGATATGGCCAACAATTACGCCCCTGTAGATTGCGCCCTGTATTTCCCACCTGCAGGCTCAATTACAGTTACCTACGAATACTGGCCCAACGGCAGCAATACTCATGCAGTCGTCCACAGCTCAGACCATGGCGGGACGCTTTATGTGCTGGTGGGCGGAGGCAACACTTATACCGCCTTCAATTCTGAAACCGTTAACGAAGCCACAAAATGGATAGGCACCTACCCCAACGCCAGCATCCCCATGGATGACTCCGCTGGCGCTGCCATCCTGGCGGTTCGCACCTCGGAACTGAACGGCACCGATGCGCCGTCAATCACTTTCCTGCAAAGCCTGGCGCGCGCACGTGATGGCCAGACAGTATTCGAATCCAGCGGATTGATAACACCTGCCCCTAATGGCATGGTCGAAGTCGGCGACTATCTTTACGGCACAACAGATAAAGTGCTTTGGCGCTACAACAAGGCCGAGGGCTCTGGCGGAACAATTGAACACGTTCATGTGTTCAATACCGCTGCGTCCGATGGCAGCATCACGGGCGACCTGAACACCAACACCTTCCGCCCCTACGGCCCCATGGTGCTGGCCAAGGATGGCTGGCTCTACGGGACGGCGGCCAATCGCGTGGCCAATGCCAGGAATACGGAAACCGGCGAACTAGGCTCAGTGAAAGACTACGGCGCCATCTTCCGGGTCAAACCCGGCCACACCACGACAGAAGAGGATGACGCCAGTTTTGAAATCGTGCACCGCATGGCCATTCTGGACGGCACGCACCCAATAGGCCTGAGCAGCGGCCCCGTCACGACCCAGGCGGACGGCAGGCATATCCATACCCTGCTGGGCGCCAACCGCTGGGGGGGCTACGCACGCTCGGGCGGCGGCGACGATATCGACCCCAGCCGCTACACACCCAGCAGTGAACGCGGCGGCGGCTCCTTCTTTGCCCTGGATCTCACGATTCCGGCCATGCTGACGCTGAACCCGGCCAGCATTCAGGCCGGACAAAGCGCCGAACTCAGCTGGAGCACAAACAGCCTGAGTTGCCAGGCCCGCAGCAGCGATGGCAGTTTTAACGGCGCGCAGGGCGTGTCGGGCAAGCTGCAACTGCAGCCGGCGCAGAATGGCCGCTATACCTACGAGCTGGACTGCCGTGACGCCCAAGGCCGTGTGTATGGCGATGCCGTGAGCTTGCAGGTGGGCGACGCTAAAGAAGAAACCCCTGGCGACACCGACAATGACGGCGACAGCGGCTCGGGCGGCGGCCCGCTGGGCTGGCCACTGGGATTGGTGCTGCTTGCGCTGCTGGCGGCACGACCGGCCATGCGGCAGGCTGGCAGGCCGTCGTCCACCCGTTGAGCTCGTATTCGGCGCGACAACGAGTGCCTGCCATAATCGGCATGCACTCGTTTGGGATCTCAGATTCAAAAAGCGTGACGTTTCCGTCACGCCTGCCCTTGGCAGACACAAGCCAGCCGCGCATGCTGTGAGGGTCGTCAACCCGCCCGCTGTTTCCCATGTTGCCAGCCATTCCCCAGCAGGCCATGTGCCGGCCTGCCCGCTCACGCCGCAGTTGCCGGCCCGGCCCAACGCGCAGTGCCGCGCAAATGCCGGTTCCGCCGTCTTCCGATAGACCGGAAGCGGCATCGGCCCTACTACCGGCAAGCTCATTGCGTGCCGACTCGGACGGCCACTGGAAAGATGCCCTGGAAACCTGGCTGCAACCCTGCACCGCACTTTTCTGGCCGGAATTCCATGATTTGATCGACTGGCGCACGGCTCCGGTTTTCATGGACAAGGAACTGCGCCGCATCGGCGGCAGTCTTTACCGCGACCGGCTCTATGTGGACAAGCTCGCGCAACTGCACACCCGGCACGGCCCGGTGCTGCTATTGATGCACACGGAAATCCAGGCACGCCTGGAACGTGATTTCCCCCAACGCATGTTCCGCTATTACTGCCGCCTGGAAGCGCGGTACCCCAAACACGACATCGTGCAATTCGCTATCGTCACCAAGAGCAAGAATTCCAGAAAAATCCGTTATTTGGAACACCGCCGTGCCCCCCTGAATGGCAATTTTCTGACCCTTTTCTATGCCGCACCAGTGATACATTTACAGGACTGGGCCGGCCAGGAAAAAGCCTTGCAGGCACAGGCCGGGCATAACCCTTTTGCGATGGTACTGCTGGCCGAACTGGAAGCGGCCAAACGCCCTACATCGGCGCGCACGCGGCTGCACAGCAAAATCCGGCTGGTGCGCCGGCTCTATCAACTGAAGTACTCGGAAACCGAGATACGGCAGCTGTTCCTGTTCATCGACCATGTCCTGCGTCTTCCCGTTGCACAGGAACTTGCATTCACCCAATCTCTGGAACGCCTGGAACAGGAGGAAAACGTGGCATACATCTCTAGCGTCGAACGCGTCTGGCTGCATCGTGGCCTGGAACAAGGCATAGAACAAGGCAGAGAACAGGGGCTGTCGCAAGCCCTCACTGCCCAGTTGCAGCAACGCTTCGGTTGCCTGCCCACCGACTTGCAGCAACAGCTGGACCGCGCCTCGGTGGAACAATTGCAACGTTGGCTACTGTCCGTCATGCATGCTGAATCACCACAAGCGGTGTTCAACAGCTGACAAGCCCCATGCCCTCAGCCTGAAGCTCCGGTATTCACCGCAACCTCACATTTAACGCAACCGCAATAGCAGCGCGTTGCGTTCTGCGTCAGGCTCCACACGGATTGGCAGAATCAATGGCAAGGCAGCCAGCAAGGCCTTGGGGTCGTCCGCACGCAGCCGGGCAGTCAGGCGCAGCTGCCCAACCCTGGGGTCCAGGCTCTTCAAGGGCCGGACCAGATAGGCATTCAGCACAGGCAAGGCTTCCAGCAGCGGCATATTATCGAAGACCAGCCAGCCGTCACGCCAGCTGTCTTCGCGCCCACCCGGTATCACGACACGCCTATCCACCGCTGGCGCCTGGCCGGTACGAACGGACAGACGGTCGCCGGCATACAGGTCTACGGTTCCGCCATCCCCCCAGGGCCAGTATCCATCAGGACGCCAGCGGACATGTCCCTGCGATACCCCCACCTGTACGCTCTCGCCGCGGTCGGTGACCGTGAAAATCGTGCCGACGACCTCAACTTCGCCTATGCGCAGCGGCACAATGAATGGCCTCTGCACATCTGGCGTCACCTCGAAACGAACCCGGCCTCGTTGCAAAGCCACTTCGCGCTTGCCGGCATACATTTCCGCCAGGATTTCACTGTCGGCATCCAGATACAACTGACTGCCGTCCGGCAATTCGACAGCAAAGGATTCCGCGATCCGGGTGCGATAGCGCCGGCTGAATTCTCGCAGGGAATGCTGCCAGGCCAGTATGGCAGCGCCGCCCAGCAGGCCTGCGGCCGCCATGGCCAGGAATTTCCGGCGGCCGGGCTGCGCCAGCGTCGCGGCAAACATTAACCCTGGATGTATTGGCCGGCGTGGCGCGGGTTCCGCGAACTGATCGCGCAAACCGGTCCCGATCTGATCAAGCATCTTCCAGCGCCGCAACGCTTCGGCATGTGCCATGGCATGGCGTTCGGAGCGGGCCACCCACAAGCGCAATTGCTGGCGCGCCGCCTGAGCTTCGTCGTCAGGCGCCACCGCTGCGGTTGCGATCAGGCGCAGCGCGTGCGCGATCATCCGTTCGGATGGCGGAGCCGGCCGCGTGCTTGCCGCACTCACGGCGCACCCCGCAATGCAGGCCGTGCAACACCAACAGGCCGCCATTCAGGGCGGCATGACCGATAGGGGCAACAGGAATTCCGCAGGGCTTTCATCTTCGGCAGACTAACACTCCGGCCCGGCCAATGCCCGCAATTCAGACAACGCGGCAGCGCAATCCAGTGTAGCCCGCACGACATGCTTGGCAACCGCTGCCTCGGTAATGGCCAGCCGTTGTGCAATTTCCGCCCTGGAATAGCCATACACACGGAACAGCACGTAAACATCACGACGCCGACCAGGCAGGCTTTCCAGCTTGGCAACGACTTTTTCCATCAACTGGCGATACATGACGATGGTCTCCGCAGAGGCCGCATGACACGGCATGGCTTCAGCCGCAACCAGGCTGGCTTCCAGGTAATCCTGTTGATGTTTGCGTTGTCTGATGAAGTCGATGACGATATTGTGCGCGGTGTGGAACAGCAGGGCCTGCGGCGATTCGATCGCCCCCGCCCCCTCGCGCATCATCTTGGCATAGACTTTCTCAAAGCTGTGCTGAGCAATGTCATCGGCAGTATGCGGATCACGCAGCTCACGCGCCAGATGCCTGCACAACTTGTTGTAGCAGGCCAGCAATTCTTCCACGACATTGTTCATCTGGTACCCACGATACGCCAGTACCGCCAGGAAAAAATTGGATGGATCGGCAGAAAATCAACAATTGCCGGCGCGCTCCGACAGTCTGGCCGCCAGCCTGAAGCAAAGTGGAACAGCGGCAAGAAGTATGATAATCATTATCATATCATGCAATGGGACATCCGATTTTGAGAGAATTCTCAAGATTGTTGCCCGCTGTCCACGCTCACTATTTTCCCCCTGAATTCCGCGCGGATCACACCCGCTATCCGCCCTGCTGTCCATGGGCCATCTCTGGACATTCAAGGCTGCGCGGCATCGCCCTCCGGCACGTAAATCATGCGCCCATCATCCAGCCTATAAGTTACGCCCGCTCGCATACCTTGACCTTCTCCGAGTTTTCCGGAAGATTCGTAACGTTGCAGTTCCTGGCCATTCTTGATGGTGATGCGCATATTGTCCTCGCCGGGATTCTCTACCACCACGACATGCTCGCTGGCATAGGGATTGAGCGGATTGCTTGCGATCACTACCATCAGAACGCCGATGACAACCAGGAATAGGTCTATCAGATTGACGACCGACAAAATGGGATCATCGGCGTCGTCAGATTCCAGAAACCGCATCGCTCAACCCTCTCCTACAGCGCCGGCAGCACTATGCGGCTTGCCGTTTTTCTCGATCTCCCGCAATTCTTCCAGCAACCAGCGGCGCCGGATCGTCAACAGAAAAAACGCGATGCTGGCGCCGGCGAGCGCCAGGATCACTGCTGCGAACGACACCACCATATTCCTTCCCACTGTCGCCGTATCGCCACTGCCCAGGGCCAGCAAGGCCGGCCCCATGGGAATCATGGTGGCAATCAGCCCCAGCATCGGCGCCACACGTGACACCATCCGCAGGCACTCCAGGCGCTTCATGATCCATAGCTCCATATCGTCCGTGGCCCATTGCTGTTCCTGCGCTTCCCAGCGCCTGCGCAACAACGACTGATGCCGGCCACGCAGGCGCGCCAGCCATTCGGCCAGGAAGCCACCCAAGGCAAACAAGGAATAAGCCAGCGCAGCAAGAATCAGCACCAGCACCGGCCACAGCAATACCCTGGAAATTTCATATAGGCCTGTTTCCAGGCTAGGCGCACCCATCATTTTTCTTCATGTCCTTTTGTCATTGCGTGAATGCCGGATCGGGTCATGCGCGGACGCTGATTGGCATGGCGGTACTGCCAGGCGCCAGCCACCAACAGCAGCAGCACTGCCAGCGCGATCGCGCCCTGCAGCAACGCGAGCTGCTGCGCGTCCGCCATGTCCGCCACAGGCTGCAGCTCCTGCCCGGTCACTGGCACCGATGGCGTTGGCTCCTGACCCTGATCCGCTTCCGGCTGTGGCATGGCCGCCTGCCCTGCCGCTGTTGCAGCAGCCTCCGATGGCGCTGCACCATCCTGCAGGCCGAAACCCGCCAGCAGGTCCGCCAGATAGTCTTGGGTTACCGCCGCGCTGGCCTGAACCTGGAAATCACGTTGCAGCGCCTGCCAGCGCTGGGCCAGCTTGCGGCGCGTGTCTGCCGGCGCGTCCCAGTATCCTTTGCGCACTGCTTCGGCCATGCGCTCCAGCATCTGCGCCTGGGCGTGCGGGTTGTCGCGCTCGAACCATTCCTGCATACCCAGTTCGCGGGTATCGGAAACATAGGTATCGAACATGGCCTGCCATTGATCCGCGCGTACCGTGGAGGCATCCATGGCTTGCCAGCCATACAGGTTGTTCGTTGCCTCGAGCACCGCCAGGGTACCGGCGTAACCCTCTTCCTGCATGCCCTTTATCCAGGCAGGGTTGAGGTAGCGCACCCGCATCTCATCAGACAGGAAACGTTGCAGGCTGGCCGTGCGCGGCTGTCCCTGGCGAAGGTCGGAAATCAGCAATTGCGGCGCGGCGCCGTCTATCTGCCGAATGGCCGCCGATAGCCCGCCCATGAATTCAAAGGGGTGGTCAGTGGACAGCACGCCATGCAAATGGGATGAACGCGACATCACCACTGCCTGTACGCCACTCAGTTGGGTTTGCAGCACCTGGATACCGCCACTGGCATCCCCCCAGGCAGCCGTGCCATAACCATACTGGCTGCTCTGCATGAACTGCTGCGCCAGAGCCGACTCATCCTCCCAGGCATCCGCGCGCAGGGTCAGATGCGGCACGCCGGTGCCATAGGCGCCTGGTGCATTGCCGAAAATACGCAGCAGCGCGCCCTGCCGCGCCTGTTCCGGCGTGACGCCGGCAGCCAGCAGGCGAGCTTGCGCGGCCCGGGTATTGGCAGCCACCTGGTTGCCTGGCTCGTCCAGTTGCGCCAGGCGCTCCATGGCCTCTGCCAGCAGGCGCATGAAACCGTCGAACTGATCCCGGTATACGCCGGTCACCTGTACCACCACATCCACGCGCGGCCGGCCCAGTTCACTGGCTGGAATGATTTCCAGGGCTTCCACCCGGCCACCGCGCCCCCAGACCGGCCGCAAACCCAGCGCATGCAGCACCTGGGCCTCCGTGACTCCCAGGTGGCGAATGGCTTCCGAGGACCACAGGCTGAATGCCAGCTTGCCCGGTACGGCACCCTCATGGCTGGCTGCATAAGCCTGCAGCAGCTGCGCATAGGCGGCGCCGCCTGCTTCGAACGCCGCCGGGCTGGGAATGCGGTCCGCCTCGAAGGCATAGAGATTGCGGCCGCTGGCGATATCCGGATTGCGCAGCGGGTCTCCGCCTGCGCCCGGCAGCACGAAGCGGCCTGCCAGTCCGGCCAGCAGGGCTTCGATTTCCTGCGTATCTTCCAGTGCCCGGTCCAGCTGGCGCGCACGCGTCACCTGTTCCTGCAATGCGGGTTCCAGACCGGGCGCCGCTGCCGGCCCGTCATCCTGCACCGGCGCACGCAAATGGGTTTGCAGAAAACGGTAGGGCAGCGACTGCTGCAAGGTATCCATCCCGGTCGCCACCGATGCGGCGACTGCCTGCTGCGGTAGTTCTCCTGTCAGCGCATCATCCTGCCGGCTTTGCTGCCCGTTTGCCGCAGCGCCGACGGCAGCAGCAACACCTGGAACATGCCCTTGCGCCAGCCATTCGTCATCCTGTAGGCCCAGCGCACGATAGAAGGGCTCACCCAATTGCTGCATCACGGTCATCAGGCGATGCTCCGGCTCGGCCGGCTCGCCGAACGTATGCAGGCCCAGCGGCATGGCCGCGCGTGCCAGCTCGTGCAGGTGATCATGCAGTTCCTGCACAAAATCCTCGAAATGCAACCGCGCCCGGTTTTCATCCCAGCCCAGGTCTGCCACCATGTGGTTGGCCTCGGCAGCGGCCAGCACTTTGTCGCGGGCCACCGCCTGCGCAGCCCCTTCATCGAGCTGCTGGTATTCGTGGATCAGCTGGTGCAGGTCCGACAGGGTGTCGTACAAACCGGCGGGGGCGAACGGTGGCGTCTGGTGACTGATGATGACGGCGCGGCCTCTGCGCCGGGCCTGCATGGCTTCGCCGACGTTATCCTGCAAATAGGGATAAAACACCGGCACGTCACCCACCGCCAGAAAAGGGAAGTCCGTCGCTGCCAGCCCCCTGTCCTTGCCGGGCAGCCATTCCTGCGTGCCATGCGTTCCCATGTGGATGATGGCGTGCACGCCCAGCCGCTCGCGCAGATACAGATAGGCGGCCAGATAGAGATGGTCCGGCGCACTGGCCGTATCATGATAATGCTGGCCCATTTCCGCCGCGCGCGGCATCTGCGGCATGACCGTGAGATTGCCCAGCTGCAGGCGCGGGATAATGAATGCCGGTTCGCCCGCCACCATGCGCACGGACCAATGCTTGCCAGGATCGCCCCAATGCAGCAGCGCCTGACGCTGCGCAGTTGGCAGACGGCGCAACCATTGCCGGTAGGCATGTACCGGATAGCTGTCTGCCAGGCCTTGCTGCAGCAAGGTTTCCAGCGGTACCTGGCGGTACAGGGCGCCCAGCATCTGCTGCGCCTGCTCGATCAGCTCGGTTTCACCCGGTACTGTCACCTGATATCCCGCTGCATTCAGGCCGCGCGCCAGCGCCACCACGCTGCGCGGCAGGTTCAGGTGCGACGCTGCGAGGTTTTTCTCGCCTTGGGGATAGTTCCAGAACAGCAAAGCCAGCTTCTTGCCGGCTGCCGGCAACTGCCGCAGCGCCACCAGGCCCTGCAGTTTGCCGATCAGGGCATCAGCCTGTTCTGGCAGCAAACGCTGCTCCCCCTGTACCGAGGCCCGCAAAACAATGGGGTCCATCATGCCCCAACCTTCCGGGCCCGCCAGGAAAATCGCCAGCGTGCGCGGCGGCATGCCACTGGCAGCGTGCGCCCAGTCGGCCTCGCCAGGTTCCTGGCGAAAAGTGGTGGTCTGCAAGACGGGAATATCCAGCGCCCGGAAATCTGCGCTGCGCGCCTTGCCATCCTGCAAATGCCCCAGATTCACCAGCGCATCCACTCGCCCCTGCCCCAGTACCTCCGGCAAGGTTTCGTGCTCGGCATCAAACCAGAATATGACGGGCACCATGCCGGCAGCTTCGGTTTTGCTGGCCAGCACATCCAGCGCATCGGTCTGCAGATCGCCCAGCGCGCCGGCATGCGTCAGGAAAGCCACCACGCCGCTGCCCGGTTGCCAGCGGGCCTTGCCCCAGGCCAGATACGCCTCCAGCGTCGAAAATACCCCGGGGGCCGCAGGATGATAAAACCCGGTGCCTGCCGGTGCCTGCGCAGCAGGGAAAGCACTGGTATCACCGCCCGCCAAGGCTGCCCTGACATAGCCGAAGAAATGCTCAAAATTGGCAGCGCCGCCCGCGGCATAATAGGCCGCCAGGCGCCGCGCCGCGCCCGCATCCAGACCACTCTGCCCCGGCGCCCCGCCCCCTACGGCCAGCCAGCGCCGTCCCGGCGTATGCAAGGCCTCGCCCAGCGAGGCCTCCACTTGCGCACGGTCTGCCGGCCTGGGGACATCCAGCACCACCAGATCGGCATTCGCCAGCCAGTTGGCGGCAGTCCCTGTGGCGTACTCAACATTGACATGTTCCAGCTGGACGCCGGCCGCTGCCGCCAGAGGAAGCATGCGTTCGAACTTGCCGTTGGGCACAAAGCTGTTGCTGAATACGCGCACCATGGGGCGAGCTGCTGCGGCCTCTGCGCCATCCCCTGCCGCCGGTTGCGGCATGCCATGCCCAATCACACCGCCTTGAACAACTTCGTGGCCGGCCCCCGGCTGGCTGGCCCGGGCCTGTCCGGCCAGGCCGCCCAGGCTGACTGCCAACAAACACAGCAACGCCAGGAGCCAAGCATCCAGACCATTTCTCATGCGGCCCGCGCAAAAACAAGCAATTTCAAGCCCGCTTTCAAACCCTATGTCGGGCCGTCTTTCAAGCCCACTTTCACGTCCGATTCCATGGCTGATTCCGCAACCGGCGTGACATCCTGAGCCACGCCCCATCCGGCTCCCAATGTATTTCGTCCAGGCAGGCATGCGTTCAGAACCTCGCATTCATGCCCAGGTAGTAGCGCCGCCCCTCATCAGCCAGGGAATAGCTCGTCGCATCTTCGGCGGCCAGCCTGCGGTCACCCAGGTTTTCCACACCCGCCTGCAAGGTGAGATAACGGTTGATGGCGTAATCTGCGTACAGCGACAACAAGGCATAGCCCGGACGTTCGGTGCGTGGCGTGCTGCCCGAGTTGTACTGTCGTCCAACGATTTCCGCGCGCAACCGCGCAGTCCAGGCCGGCAGCGGCGACCAGGCCAGCGTCGCGCCACCGCTGTGCCTTGGCCGGTCTGCCAGGGTCTCGCCAGTTTCCCGGTTCTTCGGGTCCAGCCACATGTAGTTGGCATCCAGGCGCATTTGCCACGGCAGGTCCACGCCTCCCCCCAGTTCCAGGCCGCGGATACGCGCCTTGGCGACATTCTGGTAGTACAGGCAGGTCAGCCCCTTGATATCGCAACTGGCGGCACGCTGGGTTTCGATCAGTTTTTTGACATCGTTCTGGAATACCATGGCATTGGCATTCCAGCCGCCGCCGTCATAGTCCAGTCCGGCCTCGAAGGACACCGCCGTTTCCGGCTGCAAGTCCGGATTGCCACGAATGATGCCGCGCCCACCCATGGCTGCGCGCGACTCATATTCGGGCGAAAGCTGCTTGAGCGTCGGTGCCTTGAAGCCTTTGCCGATCCCCCCCTTGAATGTCAGCGCGTCATTGAAGTGGTACAGCACGTACGCACGCGGGCTGGCCTCACGGCCGAACTCCTCGTGCCAATCCAGGCGCCCGCCCAGCACCAGTTCCCATTGCCGATTCAAGCGCCACTCATCCTGCAGCAATGCAGCGTAGTGCTGCATGGAAAGACGACCCGCACGATTGACGGTCGGGTCCTCGAGTTTCTCGCGACGCGCCGTGCCACCCAGGGTCAGGGTATGCCCAGCCCAGGGGACCAGTTTGAGGCTGGCGTCGGCCACGGTATCGACAAACCGGTTGGGGCCGGTTGCCGTGCCGCCGTCGCTGCGCCAGTTTTCCCGGTACAGGGTGGAGCGATAAAGTTTGACGTCGCTGCTGCCCCAGCTCCAATCGCCGCGGTACGCCGCAGAATAGTGCCGCCGCCGCACGGTATCGTCGGATTCATAACTGGCTGCCGTCGTGCCACGCACGCCGTCGCGCTCCTCATTGCCCGCACCAGCCGTGACGTCAATACGTTGCCGCCCGTCCGGCGTCCAGCTCAAGGCTGCGTTGCCACTGCGTGCGACATTCCTGTCCAACAGGCTCAAACCGGGATTGCTGCCATCCTCCAGCGCATTGCGGCGCAGGTACTCCCCCCAGACACTCAGGCCCAGCACATCCTTTACCAGCGGGCCGCCCGCATACAGGCCTGTCTTGAACTGGGCGCCGCCCGTGTCGTGGGCAGGCTTCACGTAATAGGATGACAGGGAACCCTGCCATTCATCGGTCGCGGTCCGGGTGATGACATTCACCACGCCGCCCAAGGCTTCCGATCCATACAGCGACGATAAGGGGCCGCGCACCACCTCCACCCGTTCAATCGCCTCGGTCGGCACCCAGCCCAGCTCGTAATCCGAATGGGAAATCCCGGAAGACGAAGCGCTGATACGCTTGCCATCCACCAGGAACAAGGTATGTGCGGCATCCATGCCACGGATGGAAATTGCCCGCCTCCCCAGCCCCGCGCTCTGGATATTGATACCTTCCGTGCCGCGCAGGGCATCGGCCAGATCCAGCACCGGCCGCTCGCGCAGTGCCGCGCCCTGCACGACGCTAACGCTGGCTGGCACATCGGCCAGATTGCGCTCCCCGGCAGTAGCCGTCACAACCACCGGCTGCAAGGCCGCCACCTGCGGCGCGGCAGCAGGCCGTAGCGGCACTGCCTGCGCATGCGCCTGGGCGCACAATAAGGACAGCACGGCCGCCAGGGGCAACATGCGCCAGACAGGTGCTCCCCAACCACCCAGCCC
This sequence comes from Kerstersia gyiorum, assembly GCF_004216755.1. Taxonomy (GTDB): domain Bacteria; phylum Pseudomonadota; class Gammaproteobacteria; order Burkholderiales; family Burkholderiaceae_B; genus Kerstersia; species Kerstersia gyiorum. The sequence goes on along the minus strand of NZ_SGWZ01000001.1, from coordinate 1,294,236 downwards.
TGTGCGGCTCTCGCCGCCTCCGCCTGTCACACTGGCATGCGCCAGGAATCGTTCGCTGCCCTCTGGCAGCGGATCGGGCAGGAAATTGCGGCAAAACATGAAAACCCCGTCAGGCATGCTCAGGCCGCCCGGATAGCGGCCCGCAAAAATTGGAATGATATATCAAATCAAATAAATTGAAATGATATATCAAAACATATGGCAGCGTGACGTCAAAAGATGCCAGATCGCAGAGCCTGGCCCCCAGGGCACAAGCCCTGGATGGACGAAAGCCGTCAACCCAAGTGGCCCCGTCCCCTTGGAATTGCTCACTAAGTGAGCAAAATTCCGGCGAAATTCTGTCGCGAAGAACAAAAATCCGTCTTTTATAGAAAAAAACACAGAAAAGACTTGCGCACATCGAAAAAAATAGGTTATATTTAATTCTTCAGACGCGGGGTGGAGCAGTCTGGCAGCTCGTCGGGCTCATAACCCGAAGGTCGTAGGTTCAAATCCTGCCCCCGCAACCAAATACAGAAATGCCCTGATGCTTACGCATCAGGGCATTTTTATTTTCAAAAACGGTTAACCGGAATAAAAACGGCACGGAATAAAAACGGCACGGAATAAACACGGCGCGGAATAAACACGGCGCAGATAAGCACGACGGTTTTAGCTGCCCCCTGCTGACGCAAGCCTCCGTCACCGACGACAGAGAGTCGTCGATTCATCCCAGCATATTCATCCCCGCATACGCGAGGAACACCGGGGCGATCAAGGCAATGTCCGGGATGGAGATGGTTCCCAGATGAAAAGAGAACGGCATTCATGCCGGCGTCTGAGAAAAACGGCAAAAAGCCAGGGCAAGGCACCGACAATACGCTGGCCGCCAGGCAGGCACCAGGCTACTCCGTTAGCCGACGGCTCCAGGCCAATTGGCCAAGACCGATCTTGCGCGCCGATTGCAGGTGATGGATAGTAATCTTCCGAACTTCCGCCTTGCTGGCTTCGATATGCGTGCACAACAAGCACTTGGCCGCGTCCCCCCGTCGCTCTAGTATGGCCTGCAAAATTGCAGCATGCTCGGCATAGGTCGCCGCCACCCGGTTCTGCTTGGTGAAGTCCAGACGGCGCACGATGCTGATCTTCTCGGTCACATCCCGATGCATGGCCGCCAGCTCCTTGTTGCCTGTCGCTACCACCAGCATGCAATGGAACTCCTCGTCCAGCAAGGCAACCTCACGGCAGGCCGGTAAACGCTGCTCCGGCGTCACATTCCAGAGACTGTCGAGTTCCTGCAGCATACTGTTGACGCGCAGGCCCGGCTGCTGGCACAGACGTTCCACCGCTGCCAGTTCCAGAATGATGCGCACATCGTAGAGCTGTTCGAAACGATCGAAGTCGAACGGGCACACCTGCCAGCCATGGCGCTGGCTGACACGCACGAAGCCTTCCCGGGCCAGTTGTTGCAAGGCCTGCCGCACAGGCGTGCGGCTCACCCCAAGCGCGCTGACCACATCGGATTCGGTGAAGTGATCACCAGGCAGCAGCGCCAGATCGAACAGTCCGGCTTTCACATGCTCGTACACCTGTTCGGCCAGACTGGGCGCCAACGAGGCGTCCTGGTGCATTTTCAGCTGCAAGCGCAGCCCCTGTGACGCCGCCATCTGCTCACCTCTCCGCCACCAGCCGTTCCGACAGCACCAGCAATGCGTCGCCGCTGTCCACTGGCCTGCCTGACTGGCAGAAAATCTCATCGACCACGCCAGCGACGGGCGCTGCCACATGGATCTCCATCTTCATGGCCTCCACGATGACCAGCGTGTCACCGGCCTGCACGATCTGACCCGCTTCCACCTGGATTTTCCAGATGTTGCCGGACAAATCGGCTTCGACCAGCACTTGTCCTTCTTCCAGTACGATTTCTGCAGTTTCCGCCGCTGGCGGCTCGATCGCGGCGATGTCCTCTTCCTGCCACAGGGCCACTTCATTGCGGAAGGCTTTGGCCTGATGCGCCTGGAAGGCGGCGATATCTTCCTGGCTGTCCTCCAGGAAGCGACGGTACTCGGCATAGTCGAAGATTTCCTCTTCAATCCGCACCATCGCCCGGCCTTCACGGAAATCCTCCCGGAAACGATTCAGCTCGGCCTCTTCCACCGGGTAGAAACGCACCTGATCGAAGAAACGCAACAGCCACGGCTCGCCAGCATGAAATACCGGGTTCTTCAGGAATTTGTTCCAGATCGGTACCGTGCGCCCCACCAGCTGATACCCGCCAGGAGAATCCATGCCATAAATGCACATATAGACCCCGCCGATGCCTACCGTACCTTCCGCCGTGAAGGTGCGCGCCGGGTTGTACTTGGACGTCAGCAGGCGGTGGCGCGGGTCCAGCGGCACCGCGCAAGGCGCCCCCAGGTACACGTCGCCCAGGCCCATCACCAGATAGCTGGTATCAAAGAAAATGCGCCGGACATCCTCGCGCTCCTTCAGTCCGTTGATGCGCTGGATGAAGTCCACATTGTTGGGCAGCCAGGGGGCCTTGGCCTTCACGGTTTCGCGGTAACGTTCGACGGCACCCAGGGTGGCGCTGTCTTCCCAGGCCACCGGCAGATACACCACGCGCGTCGGCACTTTGACAGTATTGACGTCAGGCAGCAAGGCTTCGATCGCGAGCAAGCGCCGCACCAGTTCTCCCTGGGCGATCACCAGCCCGTCATAGCGCACCTGCAAGGAGCGCACCCCTGGCGACAGTTCCCGCACGCCATCAATCGGCTGCACCTTTAAGTATTGCATCAGCAGATGGATGCGCAGCCGAGAAGATATATGCAGTTCGTTTTCCCCGTACTCAAGCAGCAGGTAGCTATCGCCCGCCTGGCGATAGGTAATCAAGGGCTGATGCCCCTGGGCCGGCACGCAGGCCACGATGGTAGAGGCCAGTGCTGCCGCCTGACGCACCGGCAGGCTGGCAATGCCTTCCTGCGGCGCCCTGAGCGTCGCCACCGCTTCTTCCTGGCGTAGCAGCAGCGTCACGGACTGCTCGTAGCTGAGGGGATGAAATCGGATGGTATCGCCAGGCTTGACCTGCCCGACTTTCCACAACTCTGCCCTGGCAATGGTGACGGGGCAGACAAAGCCGCCCAGGCTGGGGCCGTCGCGCGTCAGGATGATCGGCGTGTCGCCAGAGAAATTGATGCTGCCCAGGGCGTATTCGCAATCATGCACATTGGACGGATGCAGACCAGCCTCACCGCCGTCACTGCGGGCCCAGACCGGCTTGGGGCCAACCAGACGGATGCCCAGGCGGTTGGAGTTGTAGTGCACCTGCCAATCCGTGCCGAAGAACATGTCCAGCGCTTCGGGCTTGAGAAAATCCGGCGCACCATGCGGGCCATACAGCACGCCAATATCCCAATGACTGCGATACACCGGTACCAATTGGGCCTCCAGCCGCTGTGGCAGCGCCACAGGCGCCGGCGTCGAGCAGGCCGGCAATTCAGGCTGGGACACGGCCAGCATATCGCCGCTGCGCAACACCCGGCCCGCGTGTCCGCCAAACTGGCCCAGCGCAAAAGTGGAACGGCTGCCAAGGTAGAGCGGCACATCCAGGCCATTGCGTACTGCCACATAGGTCCGGCAGCCCGACAGCACCTTGCCCAGCCGCAGCACCTGCCCCGCTTTGACTTCAAAGGCATGCCACATGGGGCAGGCATCGCCATCCAGCGTCGCTGGGGTATTCGCGCCCGTCAGCGCTACGACCCCATCACAATGAAAGCGCAGTACCGGGCCGTTGAGCGTGCATTCCAGACCTGCGGCCTCGTCGGCGTTTCCCACCAGGCGGTTGGCAATGCGGAAAGCGAAGTCATCCATCGGGCCGGAAGGCGGCACGCCGATATCCCAATAGCCTTCGCGGCCCGGCCAATCCTGCACGCTGGTGGCCGTGCCCGCTTCCAGCACCTCAATCACGTGCGGCCGAAAGTCGAAACTGCCCAGGAACTGGGTCGTGGCACGCCCGGCCTGGAATACCTCGGAGGCAATGATCTGGCGCAGGTAGTCCAGATTACTGGCAATGCCATGCAAACGCGTCTGCGCCAGCGCCTGCTGCATGCGCGCCAGCGCTGCGCCGCGATCCTTGCCATGCACGATGATCTTGGCCAGCATCGGGTCGTAGAATGAGGCCACTTCTGTGCCGGTTTCGACCCAGCCATCCACGCGGACATCCTGCGGAAATGCGACATCGGTGATCGTGCCCGGCGAGGGCAGGAAATTCTTCTGCGGGTCTTCCGCATACAGGCGCACCTCTATCGCCGCGCCTTGCGGCACCCAACGCAGGGCTTCCCAGTCCAGGGCATCGCCAGCTGCCACACGCAGCATACACTCCACCAGATCCAGGCCAGTCACCGCTTCGGTCACAGGGTGCTCTACTTGCAGACGGGTATTGACCTCCAGGAAATAAAACTCGTCGCGGGCGCTGTCATAGACGAATTCCACCGTGCCCGCGCTGCGATACTGCACTGACTCCCCCAGCAGCGTGGCCGCCTTGAGCAGCGCTTCCCGCGTCGCCGCAGGCAGGTTGGGTGCCGGCGTCTCTTCGATCACCTTCTGGTTGCGGCGCTGCACGGAACAATCGCGCTCGCCCAGCGCGGCCACCTGCCCCAATCCATCACCGAATATCTGCACTTCCACATGGCGGGCGTTATCGACAAAACGCTCCAGGAACACGCCCCCGTCACGGAAAAACGTCTCGCCCAGGCGCTGCACACTCTCATAGGCGCGCGCCAGATCTTCGGCATCGTTGCAGCGTGTCAGGCCAATCCCGCCGCCTCCCGCCGTGGTCTTGAGCATCACGGGATAACCTATGCGCTCGGCCGCTTGCACGGCCTCTTCCAGGCTTTGCAGCAAACCCGTGCCCGGCGTCATGGGTACCCCTGCAGCCGCTGCCAGTTCCCGCGCCCGATGCTTCAGGCCGAATGCTTCTATCTGCTGCGCCGTCGGGCCAATGAACACAATGCCTGCGGCTTCGCACAGGCCGCTGAACTCGGTACTCTCGGACAGAAAGCCATAACCGGGAAACACTGCTTGCGCGCCGGTGCGGCGGCAAGCCTCCAGCACTTTGGCGATATCCAGGTAGCTCTCTGCTGGTTTATCGCCCCCCAGGGCAATGGCTTCGTCAGCCAATTGAACATGCGCGGCATTGCGATCGGCATCGGAATAAATGGCGACGCTGAGTACACCCAGTTTCTTGAGCGTTCGGATGGCACGGACAGCGATTTCGCCGCGATTGGCGATCAGGACTTTGGTAAACATGAAAAACTCCCCCGGGTTCAGCGGCTTTGCAAGTAGGCGCGCCAGCCGCCAAAAGCAGTAATGTCGGTCGCACCGTCCAGCGCGGCAGGCTCGCAAATAAAGCCTTTGACCACCCGGCCATCGGCCAGCATGACGTTGCCTATGCCCAAAGGCTGCGGCACCTCGGCCACGAACTCGCCAAAGGCATGCGGCGTCAACGCCCACAGTTCCAGCACAATGGCGTCGCCCTGGCCTGGCGCATATTTGAGGCCAGGCTTGGGAGGAACCGTGCCCGGCAGCGCATACAGCCGGTAGTCGCCTGTTGCGGTCTGCGTCTCTTCCAGGAAACGCGCCTGACGGCTGGTAAGCTGGTGATTCAAGGGCATGCCGCGCAGGTGCGCGCCCACGACGGCCAGAATGATTTCGCCTTCGTCCTCCAGCCAGGCAGCTGGGCTGTCCGGTAGCGGCAGAGACTGCGCCACCACGCCAGGCGCGCCGGGCAACACACTGGCCCGAGCTTGCCAGCGCCTGCCGAAATCCGCCAAGGCCCAGTCGTGCCAGGCCGGTGCAATCAGGGTAATGCCCGCAGGCAGACCGTCCTGGCGCAGGCCGGCAGGCAAGGCCAGCGCGCTCAGGTCGGCCAGATTGGTGAAATTGGTATAGATACCCAATTCCGAGTTGCGGCGTACCGGCTCCTGGCACAACTGCTCAATGGTGTAGATCGAAGGCGTGCTGGGAACCACCAATGCGTCGAAGCCGGCCAGGCTGACCTGGATACGCCTTGCCAGGTCCGCCCGGCGGTACTCGGCGCGAAAGGCATCGGCCGCCGAATAATTCCCCGCCTGCCCCACGATGCCTGCGACCACCGGGTCCAATGCAGACGGCTCTTGAGCCAACAAAGCCGCAACGGTCACGAAGCGCTCCGCGACCCATGGCCCCTGGTACAACAGCCCGGCCAATTCCGCAAAGGGGGAAAAATCAATTTCTTCCAGCACTGCCCCCATTTGCTGCAGCTGCTGCCGTGCTTCGGCAAAATTCGAACGAGCCTGTTCATCGCCAAAGAATTCGAGATGGTCTGGCACCGCCAGGCGCGGCACAGCCGGAAACCGCACTGGCGCGGTGACAGGACGCTGGCGCGCGTAGCCATCGGCAGCGTCATAGCCGGCCATGCTGCGCATCACCAGCGCAGCGTCTTCTACCGTCAAGGCAAAAGTACTGATGCAATCCAGGGTACGGCAGGCAGGCACCAGGCCGGTGTTGCCCACCCAGCCCTTGGTCGGCTTGAAGCCAACAATGTTGTTGAATGCGGCCGGCACACGTCCGGAACCCGCCGTATCGGTTCCCAGCGCGAACGGCACCAGGCCGCGTGCCACCACACTCGCAGAACCGGAACTCGAACCGCCGCTGATGTAGGCAGGATCGAAACTGTTGGGCACGACGCCAAAGGGGGAACGCGTCCCCACCAGGCCGGTGGCAAATTGATCCAGGTTTGTCTTGCCCACCAGAATCGCGCCCGCCGCCTTCAGGCGAGCCACGGCAAAGGCATCCTGCCGGGCCAGATAGGCGAATGCCGGGCAAGCGGCAGTCGTCATCCAGCCTGCGGCATCAATGTTGTCCTTGACGGCAAACGGTACGCCATACAAAGGCAGGCGGCTGCGGTCACCGCCAGCCGCGTGCAGCAAGGCTTCCAGCGTCTGTAACTGCTGTGCCAACTGCTCTGCCGAAGCCTTCGCAATCCAGGCGGCATCGCCCGCCGCCAGGGCGGCCAGCAACTGCGTCAATAATTCGCTGGCATCCGCATTCTGTTCGATATAGGCATGCCGCCACTGCGCCAGGGTCCAGCCACTGGAAGGAAATGAGGATGTGCAGGAAATCATGCTGTGGAATCCTTATTGGTATACAAGCAAGCATCACCCAGCAATATCCGTGCCATCACACTCGTACGCAGCTATCCGATAGCCCCATAAGACACTGATAAATATGAAAATCCGATACTGAAAAAGAGGTTTCTCACGCAGTTTCCCTGGCGGTTCGCCACGAGACAGGCACCTCTCTGCCCTCCCCCTTCAGGCATCCCACAATGGTGCGTCGCGCACCTTTTTCTATCAAAAAACTGTCGGGATGGTGCCTGCGACCCTGCCGCAAAGGGCAGCAGAATCTCTTCGAATTGCCCAGAAAGCCGCCCCACGGTGTTCCCCTGAAAGTGCCTTGCCGCAGGCACGCCTGCGCTGGCCGAAGCCTGAGCCTCCATGGCGATCCGAAATCTGGCACGGATCTTGCTGAATGGACTGCAGGTGGCGTCCTGCCATCGCCCCGCAGCAATCCAACCTCTTTCAGGGAAGGCTTTCTCATGCAACGCAGAACGATCCTCAAGCAATTGACCGTAGCGACCCTCCTGGCGGCCTCCGGGCTGTCCTTGAACGCCTATGCCGAAGACACCATCAAGGTCGGCATCCTGCATTCGCTCACAGGCACGATGGCTATTTCCGAGACCGCGCTCAAGGATGTAGCGCTGATGACCATTGACGAAATCAACGCCAATGGCGGCGTCCTTGGCAAAAAACTGCAAGCCGTGGTGGTCGATCCTGCCTCCAGCGAACCGCTCTTCGCGGAAAAGGCACGCGAACTGCTGGGGCAGGAAAAAGTGGCCGTGGTATTCGGCAACTGGACCTCCGCCTCGCGCAAGGCCGTGCTGCCGGTGTTCAAGGAGCTCAACGGCCTGCTGTTCTACCCGGTGCAATATGAAGGCGAGGAGCTGGAACGCAATGTGTTCTACTCCGGCGCGGCCCCAAATCAGCAGGCCATTCCCGCTGTCGAATACCTGTTGAGCGAAGACGGCGGCGGCGCCAAGCGTTTCGTGCTGCTGGGCACGGACTACGTCTACCCCCGCACCACCAACAAGATCCTGCGCGCCTTCCTGAACAGCAAGGGCATCACCGACGAGAACATCATGGAGGTGTACACGCCCTTCGGGCATTCGGACTACCAGACCATCATCGCCGACATCAAACGCTTCGCGGCGGGCGGCCCCACAGCCGTGGTCTCTACCATCAACGGCGACTCCAACGTCCCCTTCTACAAGGAACTGGGCAATGCCGGCCTGAAGGCCACCGACGTGCCGGTTGTCGCCTTCTCCGTGGGCGAAGAGGAACTGCGCGGCGTGGACACCAAGCCGCTGGTCGGTCACCTCGCAGCTTGGAACTACTTTCAATCGCTGGACAATCCCACCAACGAAGCCTTCATCTCAAAATGGAAAGCCTATGCCAAGGCCAGGAACCTGCCCAAGGCCGACTCTGTCGTGACCAACGACCCGATGGAAGCTACCTACATCGGCATCAATTTGTGGAAACAGGCGGTCGAGCAAGCAGGCAGCACGGATGTGGACAAGGTCATCGAAGCAATCGGTGGCCAGAGCTTCGCGGCGCCTGACGGCTTCACCATCAAAATGGATGAAACCAATCATCACCTGCACAAGCCAGTATTCATCGGTGAAATCCGCGACGATGGTCAGTTCGACGTAGTGTGGAAAACCGACGGCCCGATCCGTGCCCAGCCCTGGAGTCCCTACTTGCCCGGCAACGACAAGAAGCCGGACACGGCGCCGGCCAAGTAAGCCGCACCGTTGCAGGAACGGCGAGGCCACCAGCCCCCAGGGGCCGCAGACCTCGCCCCCTCCCCAGACAGCGCGTCATTGCCTGGCCTGGCTCCCCCAGGATCAATGGGCCTCAAACTTACTGGCCATGAACCTGGGCCGAACCCCGCTTCTCTCGCAGCAAACGGGCAGCGAGGCCGGACGGCTTCTGCTTTTTGGCCGAAGAGTCTTACCGCCGACATGGCAACAAGACAGACCGACTACACACCAGGGCATCCATTATGTTTCCTACCCTGTTCCACGCATCAAGCCGGCCTGCCTGGCTGGCAGCCGTGCTGGCCTTGCTGGCCTGCCTGCTGCTAGTCTCCGCGCCAGCCCAGGCTGCCGTCTCTACCGAAAGCCTGGCCCAACTGGCTTCGGGCGACAACAACGAACGCCTGGAAGCCATAGACCGCCTGGGCAAATCCGGCGATGCACAAAGCCTGGCGATATTGCAGGCACTGGCCGACGGCCGCCTGCGCGGCACGCCAAATGGCGGCGTTTGGATCATAGACAGTGGCGCCGACAACACTGGCATTGCAGCCAACCACCCGGCCATCAATGCCCTGACCGGCGCGCATGAGCCGCTGCCCGTCGATGCCAGCCGCATTACCATCAACAACAGGCTGCGCCGCGCCCTCTCCGGCGCGCTCGCCACCGGGCAGCTGTACGCGCCCGACGCGGCCACCCGGCTGGCTGCCGCCCAACAACTGCGCAACACCACCGATGCCAGCCTGCTGCCCATGCTGCAGCAGGCGCTGGCAAGCGAAGGCCATGACAAGGTCAAGCAGGCGCTGGCTGTCGCGCAAGCCAATCTGGAACTGCAAAGCCCTGACGCCGCGACCCGGCTACATGCCGTGCAATTGTTGACTGCCGCCAACGACGCATCGTTCCGCAACGTGCTCGCCGGCATGCTGGTGCAACACAACGGCAACTGGGCCGAACCCGACGCCGAGGTGCGCCGCGCTGCGCAGCAAGCCGTCGCCGCCATCGACCGCCACCTGCAAACTGTGCAATGGCTGGGCAACCTGTTCTACGGCATCAGCCTGGGCAGCGTCCTGTTGCTGGCAGCGCTGGGCCTGGCCATCATCTTCGGGCTGATGGGCGTGATCAACATGGCGCATGGAGAACTGCTGATGATAGGCGCCTACGCCACTTACCTGGTGCAATCCGGTTTCCGCCAATTCGCTCCGCAATGGCTGGAATGGTATGTGGTGGCAGCCCTGCCCGTGGCTTTCGTCATCACGGCCTGCGTCGGCATGGTGCTCGAACGCACCGTCATCCGCTGGCTCTACGGCCGTCCGCTGGAAACGCTGCTGGCGACCTGGGGCATCAGCCTGGTGCTGATGCAGGCCGTGCGCAGCCTGTTCGGCGCGCAGAACGTTGAAGTGGCCAACCCAGGCTGGCTCAGCGGCGGCCAGGAAATCATGAATGGTCTGGTACTGAGCTACAACCGCCTGGCCGTCATCGTGTTCTCGCTGCTGGTGGTGGCTTTCGTCTGGCTGCTGCTGAACCACACCCGCCTGGGCCTGTTCGTGCGCGCCATTACGCAGAACCGGCGCATGGCCGGCTGTGTAGGCGTCGCCACCGGCCGCGTCGATATGCTGACCTTCGGCCTGGGCGCAGGCATCGCCGGCCTGGCCGGCGTCGCGCTTTCACAGTTGGGCAACGTCGGCCCCGACCTCGGCAAATCCTACATCATCGACTCTTTCATGGTGGTGGTACTGGGTGGCGTAGGCCAACTGGCAGGCACCGTGATTGCCGCCTTCGGTCTGGGTAGCATCAGCAAATTCATCGAACCCTTCTCCGGCGCGGTCCTTGCCAAGATTGCCATCCTGGTCCTGATCGTGCTGTTCATCCAGAAGCGCCCGCAAGGGCTGTTCGCCCCCAAAGGAAGGAGCGTGGAATGAACAAGCGCCACCGCGATACCCTGCTGGCGCTCAACCGCCAGCCGCTGTTCCCCGCCAAGGCCTGGACCGCCCTGGCCATCGCCACCGCGATACTGGCCATCCTGCCGCTGCTGAACCTGTTCTTTGCCCCCGGCCATGCCCTGCATGTGCCAGCGCATACGGTTGCGCTGCTGGGCAAGTTCATGTGCTACGCCCTGGCCGCGCTGGCGCTCGACCTGGTGTGGGGCTACGCCGGCATCCTCTCGCTCGGGCATGGCATTTTCTTCGCACTGGGCGCCTATGCCCAAGGCATGTACCTGATGCGCAGCACTGCTGAAGTAACCGCTGCCGCAGGCGGCTCCCGCCTGCCCGCCTTCATGTCCTTCCTCGGCTGGACCGAATACCCCTGGTACTGGTCCATGACACAGCATTTCTGGTGGGCCATGCTGCTGGCGCTGGCCGTCCCCGGTTTGCTGGCCTTCCTGTTCGGCTACTTCGCCTTCCGCTCGCGCATCAAGGGGGTGTACTTCTCCATCATCACCCAGGCATTGACGTTCGCCGCTATGCTGCTGTTCTTCCGCAATGAAACCGGTTTTGGCGGCACCAACGGTTTCACCGACTTCCAGCGCATCCTGGGTTTCAACCTCACCGCGCCAGCCACGCGCGCCTGGCTGTTCTGGATCACCCTGGCCGTGCTGTTCGCCGCCCTGGTGCTCTCGCGTCTGCTGACGCAATCACGCTATGGCCGGGTACTGACCGCCGTGCGCGACGCCGAAAGCCGCGTGCGCTTCCTGGGCTACGAACCGCTGGGCTTCAAGCTTTTCGTCTGGACCATTTCCGCCATGCTGTGCGGCCTGGCCGGCGCGCTCTACGTGCCGCAGGTAGGCATCATCAACCCCAGCGAAATGTCCCCGGCCAATTCCATTGAAATGGTGATCTGGGTTGCCACCGGCGGCCGTGGCACGCTCTTCGGCCCGATCATCGGCGCTGGCACCGTCAATGGTCTGAAAACCTGGTTCACCACAGCCATGCCGGAATACTGGCTGTACGCACTGGGCGCGCTTTTCGTGATCGTGACAATTTTCCTGCCGCAAGGCATGGTCGGCCTGGCCCGCAAACTGGCGGCCCGGCGCAAGGAGCAGGCCCATGATTGATGCACCCAAGACGCAAGCCTCCGTCAAAGAACCGGACATCCGCTCCGAACTGCACCCCGGCGGCGAAGCCAGCTACAGCCGCGCCCTGCCCGCCGCCGCGGCCGGTAATACCGTGGACACCACTCATGGCGTCATTCTCTACCTGGAGAATATCAACGTGGTATTCGACGGATTCCGCGCCATCAAGGACCTGAATCTGTATATCGGCGTCGGTGAACTACGCTGCATCATTGGCCCCAACGGCGCGGGCAAAACCACGATGATGGACGTCATCACTGGCAAAACCCGGCCCACCAGCGGCAGCGCCTTCTTCGGACAGAACATTGACCTGACCAAGCTCAGCGAAACCGAAATCGCCAACATAGGCATAGGCCGCAAGTTCCAGCGTCCCACGGTATTCGAGGCGCATAGCGTACTGGAAAACCTCGAACTGGCCATGAAGGCCGACAAACGTGTTTGGCCGACCTTGCGGTCGCGGCTGACCAGCGAACAGGCAGACCGCATTGCCGAAGTCATGGAAACCGTTGGCTTGACACAGGCCTATGCGCGCCAGGCCGGCCTGCTGTCGCACGGACAGAAACAATGGCTGGAGATCGGCATGCTGCTGATGCAGGAACCCCAACTGCTGCTGCTCGACGAACCCGTAGCCGGCATGACCGATGCTGAAACCGAACGCACGGGCGAACTGTTCAACACACTCAAGGGCAAGCACTCGCTGATGGTAGTTGAGCACGATATGGACTTCGTCACGCAAATTGCCCAGGGCGGCAACGTCACGGTCCTGAGCGAAGGCTCGGTACTCGCGGAAGGCAGCATGGACCAGGTACAGAACGATGAGCGGGTCATTGAGGTGTATTTGGGGCGTTAATAACGGAAGCATTGCAGCCCTGAGAGCGCCATCTGCCGCATCGGCCGCCCGCAAACCGGACACGCCGAACAGCGCGCCTGAGCCCCTCAGGAAAAGGAAGAGTGACATGCTGGAAATCAAGCAAATCGAGCAATACTATGGCAGCAGCCACACGCTGCGCAGCGTCTCCATGGACGTTCGCAGCGGCGAGTGCATGGCGCTGCTGGGCCGCAATGGCGTCGGCAAGACCACACTGCTCAAGTGTCTGATGGGCGTGTTGCCCATCGCCCGGGGCCAGATCCTGCTGGATGGCACGGACATCACGCGGCTGGCGCCGCACCAGCGCGCCGGGCTGGGCATGGCCTACGTGCCTCAAGGACGCGACATCTTCGCGCGCCTGAGCGTGGAAGAAAATATCCTGATGGGTATGGCACGCTTTCCTGCGGCCAAGGCCCGGCGTATCCGCGAAGATGTCTACGAACTGTTCCCGGTGCTGCAAACCATGCTGGCGCGGCGCGGCGGCGACCTGTCCGGCGGTCAACAACAGCAACTCGCCATTGCCCGCGCGCTGGTATCCGAACCCCGCTTCATCATTTTCGATGAACCCACCGAGGGCATACAGCCTTCCATCATCAAGGACATAGGCCGGGTCATCCAATTGCTCAAGCAACGCGGCAACATCGCCATTCTGCTGTGCGAACAGTACTTCGACTTTGCCCACGAACTGGCCGACCGCTTCGTCGTCCTGAACCGTGGCGAAGTCGCGGCACACGGTTCGCATACGGAAATGGGGTCCGAAGACGTGCGCATGCTGCTGGCGGTCTAGCACCCTGAAGACCTTGGGCAACCGGGGGCTGATGACGCGCAAGCTGCATCCTGTACTGAGCCAACTACTGCACGTGGCGGGAAAATGCTTGCATCTCCCCCCATTTCCAGACAACAATGAGAATTAATATTAACCTCATGTCTGGTCTGGCTTCCATGAATGGTACCTTGGCTGCGCACCTGTACGATAGTCACTATGGATGGCTGGAACGCTGGCTGCGGCGCTGGGTCTCCACGCCCGCCGATGCCGCCGACTTCGCGCAGGACACTTTTGTCCAGCTGCTGATACGCAAGGGCGGAGTGGACATTGGCGACAACCCCCGCGCCTTGCTGGTGCGCATCGCCAAGGCCAGGCTTATCGACCACTGGCGCCACCAGGAAGTCGAACGCATCTATCTGGAAGCACTGGCTGCGCAGCCGGAAGCGGAAGCGCCCTCGCCCGAATCCATCCTGCTAGTACGCGAAGCATTGATGCGCATCGACGCCATGCTGGGTGCCATGCCAGAACGCACCCGCACGATTTTCCTGATGGTGCGTGTCGATGGCATGCGACATGCGGAAATCGCCGAACGCCTGGGCATGGCCGAAACCTCCGTCAAGCGCCACGTCCAGCGCGCTTATCTGGCCTGCCTGTCCCTGGCTGCCTCCTGACGCTGGCGACATGGCTTCGGATACCGACATCGACCCTCGCATCCTGAACGAAGCCGCCGCATGGCTGGCTCGTTTCGATGAAGGTGCGCTGAGCGCCGACGAAACTGCCTCACTGCGCGCCTGGCAACAACGCAGCCCGCAGCATACGGAAGCATGGTCGCGGGTGCAGGCGCTGATGGCAATCTTCAACCAGATTCCTGCCCAGGTGCAGCCGCAGGTCCTGCCGGCCATGGCCCTTTCCAGATCCCAGGGCCGGCGCCGCATGATGCGCGGCCTGGGCATGCTGGCCCTGGCTGCCCCCCTGGGCTGGCTGTCCTATCGCTACCATGCGGACGGCCTCGCGGGCGGGCCATGGCAACCGGTTTCCGACTGGCACACGAGGCTGGGCGAAATCAGCGAACAGCGGCTGGATGACGGCTCGCTGCTTGTCATGAATACCGACACAGCTGTCGATATCCGCTTCACCGCGCAGGAACGGCGCATACGCCTGCGCGCAGGCGAAATTTTCCTGGAATCCGCCCGGCAACCCGACCCGCTGCAACGCCCCTTGCTGGTGGAAACCCGGGAAGGTACCGCACGTGCGCTGGGTACCGGCTACGTGGTCCGCCAACATGCCGACCGCACCGAAGTGGCGGTGCACGAAGGCCGGGTCGCCCTGAGGCGCCATGGCGAAACCCGGGACTTTATCGTACTGGAACCCGGCCAGGCCATGGACTTCAGCCGCACCGGCACGCCAGGCGCCGTTCGGCACGCGACGCCGGACGCATTGATGTGGCGCCATGGTCTGCTGGTGGCCAACGGTATGCGCCTGGACACCCTGCTGGCAGAGCTCGGGCGCTATCGCCCCGGCCTGTTGCAGGTTCAGCCCGAAATTGCCGGCCTGCGTGCCTCGGGGTCCTTTTCCTTGCGCGATACGGACGCCAGCCTGGCCCTGCTGGCCGACACCCTGCAACTGCGCATCACGCGTCGTACCCCATACTGGATCGTCCTCGGCCGCAGTTGATACAAATTTTTTTGCGCGGTTTTTCAATCTCACCCGATAGAACAAGTAAGAGCCTCCATCATCACCGTTCCGGGGATGGGGGGTCATCTTCTTCCAGTTCTTGCGACGAAAAACCACCATGCTGCGTTCCGTACCCCGCCCGGCCCTTTCCTTGCGTGCGTCCGCGCCTCCTGCACGCCATGGCAACACGCCCAGTGCCATCTACCTGGCCTGCCTGGCCAGCCTGCTGATCATCGGCCAGCTGCCGGATGCCGCGCAGGCGCAAGGCGCGGCGCAACAAGCGCATGCTGAAAGCGAAAAACGCGACATCCGGCTCGCGCCAGGGCCGCTGGGCACAGTCCTGGCCCGCTATGCTGCGCAGTCGGGCGTCCTGCTTTCCTTCGATTCGGCACAGCTGGACAATCTGCAAAGCGCCGGCCTGCAAGGCAGCTATACCATCAGAGAAGGCTTTGACCATCTGCTGCGCGGCAGCGGCTATGTACTTGAACGACGCCCCAACGGCTACGCCTTGAAAAAAGCTGCCAGCGTAGTGGAACTGGATACCGTCCAGGTCACTGCCCTGCGCGAGGAAGACCTGCGCGACAGTCCCTACCGCACCGCAGGTTCGCAGGCCGTACTCAACCGCGAAGATATCGAGCGTTCACGCGGGCTGTCCGTCGGTGATATCTTTCGCGGCATCCCTGGCGTGCTGGTCGGGGAAAACCGCAACAGCGGCGGCCTGGACGTGAATGTGCGCGGGATGCAGGGCCAGGGACGGGTGCCTGTCCTGATTGACGGCACACGCCAGGAAACCACGGTATACCGCGGTTATGCCGGGGTCGCCTCGCGCAGCTATGTCGATCCGGACCTGATAGGCAGCGTCCAGATCGACAAAGGCCCGACCATGTCCGCCCAAGGCACGGGCGCCACCGGCGGGCTGGTCAGCATGCGTACCATCAATGCAGAGGATATTGTTCCCGATGGCGACAGCTTCGGCATGCGCGTGCGCGGCAGCGCCACAGGCAACAACAGCGGTTCCGCCCCCGACCCCGGCACGTATGCTGGCTACTTCCTGGAGAAAAACGCCTACCGTTCCGATTGCCGGATCAGCAGCTATTGCTCCGAGGACTACACCATGCCGGACAGCTTCGCCCCTGACGACGGCATGGACCGGCCCGGCACCTACCGCCCGAAGAGCTTCGCCGGCAGCATTGCCATCGCCAAGCGGCTGGAACACATCGACCTGGTTGCCGCCTATGCGCAGCGCAAGCAGGGCAACTATTACGCCGGGCGCCACGGCCCGTCCCCGTATATCAAGCAGGGCGAAAAGCAGTTCGCAGGCTGGTACTGGGAAACGCCGGTTTCCATCGAAGGCGTCTCGCGCTTTCGCGCCGGAGAACGTATCCCCAATACCCAGTACGAGAGCAAATCCTTCCTGCTCAAGAGCAATATCTACCTGAACGATGCCAGCGAACTGGACCTGAGCTACCTGCGCTATTCCAGCGACTTCGGCGAAATGATGCCCTCCCAGATCCAGGGCTTCGGCCAGGCTCGCCAGTGGATCCCCAGCCAGGTAAAGCAGGACACCTATGCCCTGCGCCACCGCTGGCAACCTCAGGACAACAACTGGATATCGCTGCATACCAATCTCTGGCACACCGACAACCGCAGCGATATCAATACGCCTGAAATCTATAGCGTAGATATCGAAAAAAACACGCATCGGGAGGAAACCTACCGGCGCTGGGGCGGCGACATCAGCAACACCATGCAGTTCGATGTCCTGGGCGGGATCAAACTTGAATATGGCGTGGCCGGGCAACAGGAAAAAATGAATACCGATGTCGCCGAGGGCAGCTACACCGGCTTCTATGGTGGCGCTCGCTCGGGCAAACGCTGGGAAGCCAGCACCTTCGGCAACCTGGCCTGGACGGTATTGCCCAGCGTCACACTTAATGCCGGCATCCGCCAGACCTGGTTTGGTTCCGAGGACAATAATGCCCTGCCGGTGGCCGAAAACAGCCAGTACTGCAACGATGCCGATGGCGATGGTGAATGCGATGCCGTGTTCTACAAGAACCGGAAAAGTGGCTCGGCCCCCATGTTCAGCCTGGTCTGGGAGCCGATCGACGGCTTGCAGTTCTACGGCCGCTATGCCGAGGCGCTGCGCATGCCCAGCCTGTTCGAAACCACATCCGGCTGGTCCGTCGGACCCGCCCTGGATATAGACCTCAAACCCGAACACACCAAGAACAAAGAAGTCGGCATCAATTACATGCGGGACGGCCTGCTGCGCAGCAACGACAAGCTGCGCCTGAAATTCGCCTACTTCCGCAACCACACCAAGGACTATCTCACACGCACGATACCGAATATGTGGGAAGAAGGCGCCTCCTATGGTTTTTTCCGCATGCGCAATATCCAGGGGGTCCGTTTCGAGGGCCTGGAACTGTCCGGCAGCTATGACCTGGGCATGATCTATACCCACTTCGGCGCCACGCGCTACACGCGCATCGAAGTGTGCAACGTCGGCAGCCGCGTGCGGGATTACTGCACCAATTACGGCATTGCCCAAAGCTATATCAGCAACATGATCCCGCCCAACTGGCATGCCAGCGTCACGCTGGGAACGCGCCTGCTGGACCGCCGCCTGGATCTCGGCCTGCGCGCCATCCTCATGGGCGAACGCAACCAGGTGCCACGCTACAACGCCCAGGTCGGCTTCAACGCTCCCGTGCTCTGGCACTCCTACCGGCTCTTCGACCTCTACGCCAACTACAAGGTCACCGACCAGTTCAGCGTGAATTTCACCATCGACAACCTGACCGACCGTTTTTACCTCGACGCGCTCAGCCTTGGCATTGTGCCTGCGCCGGGACGCACGGCGCGCCTGGGCATGACGATGACCTTCTGAACCCGATCCTCATTCCAGCGCGCCCGGGCAAGCGCGCTTTCATTCCGCGTCCGGCCTGCCGGGCGTGACTTTTCAGCATAGGAAGTTCACCACCATGAAATTCTCACTACGCAATCTTGCGGCTGGACTGGGCGCCGCCCTGTTTCTCGCCGCTTGCGGCGGCGGCAGCGATTCCTCCCCGCCGACCGAAACCAGCCTGCCGGTTGCCGATGCAGGCAGCAATCAGACCGTGAACATGGGCGATATCGTCACCCTGCGGGGTTCCGGCAGCTCTCCCAACCAAGGCAGCCTGTCCTACAAGTGGACGCTGGCGGGCAAGCCGACCAGCAGCACGGCATCGCTCAACGGCGACAACACGCAGGCGCCCAGCTTCACTGCCGACCTGCCGGGCACTTATACGGCCGACCTGATCGTCCATGATGGGACTGCTTCGAGCAAGCCCTCCCGCGTCGTCATTACGGCAAACAATACCGAACCGGTCGCCATCACCCAGACGCAATACAGCGTCCGGCTGGGCACCGCCACCCTGGGCCTGGACGGTACCGCCAGCCTGGCTCCCACCGGCTCCTCCGGCGCCTTGAGCTACCTCTGGACGCTGCTGGAAAAACCCGAAGGCAGCGCCGGCAATATTTCCGACTACACCTCGGGCAATGCCACCTTGCACCTGGATATCGCCGGCAGCTACATCCTGCAGCTGGTGGTCAGCCACAACGGCAAGGACAGCCAGCCCGCCCGCGTGGAAGTCACCGTATCCTCGGGCAATGCGCCGCCCGTTGCCGTGGCTGAAGACATCACCATCAAGCTCGGCGAAACCGCCAGGCTCGACGGCAGCGCCAGCTATGACCCGGATCAGCAACCCCTGCAATACCGCTGGCGTTTCGCCCAGTACGGGGCGGCCCCGGCCTATTCGCCTTTGCCGGAACTGGCGAATGCGAATTCGGCACGTCCCAGCTTCACGCCGGCCGCCGTCGGTGACTACCTGCTCGAATTCTTTGTCTATGACGGCAACTGGCAAAGCGCGATACAGAAAGTCAAAGTGACGGTCGTGAAACCTGACAGTTTCCCCGGCAAGAACCTGCCGCTGGCAGGGCAATTGGTCGGCACTGGCTACTATCCGTCCAGCAGCGTCGGCGAACAGGAAGTTGGCGGCCGCGCGAACTTCATCTTTGAAGGCTATGACCCGGAAGGCGAACCGATACAACTGATCAAGGCCGAATTGATCACTATCCCCCAAGGCAGCACTGCCACGCTGGTCGAGGCACTTCCTGGCTCCGGCATGCCTACCTATCAAAAGATTCAGAAGCTGGATCTGGCTGGCGACTATACCGTCCGCATGACGGTTTCCGATGGCGTCAACGAGCTCGTCTCGACCGCCACCGTCACCGCCAAAATCGGCGGTGTCAACAATACGCCCTCGGCCGGCACGATCAAACCCATTGCAGCATCCGTGCTGGTCAACGAGCCCATGCTGTTCCTGGCATCCAGCGCCAGTGACCCCGACGGCGACCCCTTTAGCTTCCACTGGTCGCTGTTTGATAAACCGGATGGCAGCCAGGCTGCGCTGGTTGCGGAAATCGAACCGGAATCCCGCGAATACCGCCGTGCCCGACTGATTCCTGATGTACCGGGCGTTTATACCGTGCGTCTGGAAGTCGAGGATGACCGCGGCATGCGCTCCAGCAGTTATGCCCAGACCCAGGCCATTGCCAAGCTCGTGAACAATCCACCGGAAATCCGCCGGATCGCCTACCGTACCCAGCATACGCAGTTGCGGGATACTACCCCGTACCAGCTGCTGCCGTGCATGATCATCCCCTTCACCCCCGTGGTGATTGACCCCGACGGCGACACCATCTATACCCATCGCACCCTGATCAGCAAGCCGGAGGGCGGCAACCACGGCAACAACCGCAACAGCGGCCTATGCAAAACCTCGTCCGAGACCTTCAGTGTGCCAGGCGAGTATGTGTTCCGCTATCAGATCAGTGACGGTATTGCCGACCTGCCGGACTACGATTTCACGATCGCCATTGATTCCCTGAGCAACGCCAGGGGCATCGTCCTGGAAGACATCTTTTCGCCCGGCTCCGCCAGTGAGCAGTCCGCCCTGCAACCTTGGCCGTATGTCCGCCAGGTACCTGAAAACTACGGTGGCGGCAGCAGCCAGCCCGGCACCGCCCCGATGGCCGAGAAAACATTCCGGCTGACGGCCATGAATGGAAACTACACCATCGTGGACGTCCGCGGCGAGCATCTCAATGGCAACATTTCCCGCCTGACGCCCTACTTCGATGGACTGACCGAAGGCCAGGTCATTCCCCAAGGCAGCACCGTGGAAGTCAAGCTGATGAGCCCGCTCTTCAATTGCCTGCGCAACGACGAAACGCTGTATGAGGGTTTCCGCTGGACGTTCCGCGTCAAGGAGATTCCGGAACAGACCTTCGTCTATGAACATTGGCGCAGCGCCATTCTCAACAATGGCGCCACGCCGTGGCCGCAATGCGCCCCGGAGCAATGACACACCGAACGGCCCGGCCTGCTGATGCGAGTCCTGTTGGTACTGGGCTGACCCAGGCGGCCAGGCTGCAGCCGGCCTGAAGCCTGGCATCCCGGAACGCAGCCTGACAGCAGGCTGTGCCTGGCGCCCGAAAGCCGCACCTGCCATGACCGGCCGGTGCGGCTTTTTCACCCTCATTGGCACGACGGGTTCACCGTGCCCCCATCTTCCATACGAACTGGCGCCAGTAGCACCCATTCGGGTCTTTCAGCTTGGCAACCGCGGTGCAACCAATCACAAGCTGCAACTTGCGCATACGGTCTGGATGATCAGCGGGCCGCCAGCCAGGGACAAGCCCTGGGCATCCGCCAACCGCAACAGCTGGTCGCGCAGGCCAGGCGCATCCAGGGTGACCGTGCCACCGCACTCCACACACATCAGCCTGTCCTGCTGGCGGTCGATATGCTGTTGCACCAGGCGGTGCAGCGTTTTGGCGCCATTGCGGCTGGGGCGATATTCACGCCGCACAATGCCGCGCTCTTCCAGCTCGCGCAGGATACGATAGACACTGGCCAGGCCGGTACGCACGTTACGCAGCAACAGATGGCGCAGGACTTCCTCGGCAGCCAGCGGCTCCGGCGCCACGGCCTCCATGGTCTGCAGGATCGCAATGCGCGCCATGGTCGGCCGCAGGCGCAGGTCGCGCAAACGCGACAGCGCCGGCTCATCCTGGCGCACCGTCCTGGCCCTTGCCTTGGTTCGGGCAGTCAAGCCGCTCTCGTGGGGAACGTCCGCCACTGTCAGGTCTTCCGTATACATGCGCGCCCCCTGTTCTAAAGCGCGGAAGCAATCAGGCTGTCTGCAATTTCCCTGGCGGCTTCATGGGTGGCAAGCACTTCCTGGCGGATACCGAATGCCTTTTGCGCCGTTGCAGCAAAGGCGCGCACGTTTTCACGCTTTTGCTCATCCGGCTCGATACTGATCAGCGCCAGGCATACCTTGCCCAGAGCTTCTTTGTTGTGCTTGAGCCAGAGCGCCCGCACCTTGCGGTCCTCATGTTCTTCTTCGTGACTGAGCTGGTCGTACACGATCACGAACGGCAGGCCGCTGGCCACCAGCGCATCCATTTCGGTTTGCCACTGGCCGGCATAGCCGGGCTTGGCCGCCTCGTTACGGAAGACGATGTACGGAAACGCCTGGACATCGTGAATGATGAAAGAGTTGGAATCGAACGCCATGGCCGGATTTTCCTGTAGTCAGACTGCCGCGCGTCACGCCCTGTGACAGCGGCTGATCCCGACGCACTGCCAACCCTCAGAGACCCGATGACAGCCGGGCCGGGCCAGCAACGCGCCGGACGGGACCAGCCTGGCCTCCCGCCGTCCTGACACTGCGCCAGGGTTGCAGCGCAAGCAAGAAACCACGGTGATTGGCATGACTGGCCTGCCCAATGTATGCCCGGCCATGCATGCGGAAAAGTGACATCTCTTAAATTCATGATTGCATCAAACGCAATCTTTAGATCAACGGTGAGCGGGCTTGCCAGGCAACCGAGGCATCGTCTCCGGTACACAGCGCCCGAATGGTCCGGCGCAGCCATTGATGCCCCGGATCATTCTGGAAACGCGGATGCCAAGCCTGGGTGATGGGCACCGTCGCCAGCGAAATCGGCAGATCGAACAGCCGGATTTTCAGGCCTGCCGCCAGGGCGCCGTGCGCCAGATGACCGGGCAGCGGCAGCAGCAGGTCGGAATCACGCAGGGCGAAAACTGCGGAATATGGCGTGGGCACGACCAGCGCCACATGCCGGCGCAAGCCCAGGGCCGCCAGCGCGCTGTCTATCGGACCGGTGGATTTCCCGCGCCGCGACACACCGATATGCCCCCAGCGCGTCAACCGCTCCGGCGTGATTTCATCATCGAAGATGGGGTGACCGGCACGCGCCACACCTATCACCGATGTCGTGAACAATGATTGTTCGCAGATCTCCGGCCCCAGCTTGCGCGCCGCGCTGATGAACAGGTCGATGCGTCCGCTGCGCAGGGCTTCATCGTCGATGTCATCTTCTTCCGGCGCAAAACGCAACATGGCGCGCGGCATCTCCCTTGCCATGACATCCAGCAGGCGGCCAGCGTGGGCACCCACGAAAATGTCGTTGGCACGTACGCTGAAACGACGCTCCAGGGTTTTCAGGTCCACGCCGGTGGCAGGCTGGAACACCAGTCCGGCCTGCTCCACCGCCAGCCGGACCTGTTCGCGCAAGGCCAGCGCCCGTGGCGTGGGGACCAGGCGGCGGCCTGCCTGCACGAATACCGGGTCGCCCAGGGCTTCCCGGATGCGTCCCAGCGTGCGGCTCATCGCTGGCGCGCTCAGATTCATCCGCCGGGCCGCGCCGATCACGCTGCCCTCCTCAAGCAGGACATCCAGCGCAACCAGCAAATTCAGGTCAGGAAGTTCCATGGCATTTCCCTATTCATTGCGGCCCGGCATACGGCAACGCACATGCCGGCCTCATTGCGTATGCCGCAATCGTACCGGCATGACGCCTGCGTGGAAAGCTAGGAGTAATCATTGCGCAAGACGCACTTCTGAAATGCAGACGCCGGCATTTACCACCAAATCCATGCGCAGCAGAATCATTTTCATCTGCGTTTGCAGAAATTGCCCCCCGCCCATTTCCGTGCCGCAGCACTTCCGGTCCCGGTAGGACGCCATGCTTCACGGCTAGGCCCTGTACCGATCCCAGGCATGCAGGAATACCGGCGGGCACAGGCACTGTTTCCTGTCCATCTGGAGATCCTGATGCAAAGTTCCCGCGCCGGCCTCGCCCGTGTCATCCGCCCTGCCTTGTGGCTGGCCGCCTTCCTGCCCGTTGCCCCGGCACTGGCGACCTCTTGCGACGCGCCAGCCTGGCCTGTCGTGCAGCAGTACATCGCCGCCTGGAATGAACACGATGTCCTGGCGGCCGGCACCACGCTGGATGCCCAGGTCAGCTACTTCAGCACCAGCGCCGCAACCACACGCCAGGGTAGCCAGGTAGTGCTCGATGTCGTCAAGGGACTGACCGGGCTGATCCCCGACCTGCGCTGGCGAGTGCTGGGCACGCCCGTGCAGGCCTGCGAGCAACTGGCCTTCGAATGGGAATTCAGCGGTACCGCACAGTTTCCTGCCCAGGACGGCAAACCCGCCGCTTCCCGCCCCGTCAGCCTGCGCGGCGCCAGTTTCGTCCGCGTGGAACACGGGCGCATCGTGCAACTGGCCGACTACTACAACGGCCTGACCATGCGCGAGCAACTGGCCCACTAAGACTGCAGCGACAATGATCATGATTGCCCCCCCTCCCCTGTTTTCCAGCCCTTGCGGCAAGCCCCGGCCCACCGCACTGGCGCTGGCCCTGGCGACCTGCCTTTTCAGCGCGGTGGCCGGTGCGCAGGACGCCCGCCCACCCATGCCTCCTGACCCTGCCGGGGCCCGTCCGGCCACGCTGGATGCGATTGTCATCACCGCCACGGAAGACAACAGTGCCACGGAAGGCAGCGGCGCCTATACCGTGCGGCAGACATCGGCCGCCACCCGCCTGCCGCTTTCGCTGCGCGAAACCCCGCAATCCGTCACCGTGATGACACGCCAGCGCCTGGATGACCAGCAACTGGGCTCGGTACAGCAGGCGCTGGAGCAAACCGTGGGTATCTCGTCACAAACGCTAGACAGCGAACGTGTGAGTTTCCACGCCCGTGGTTTCTCCATCGACAGCTTCCAGTTCGATGGCATCCCGACCGAATTTCTCGACGGCGCCAGTTTTCTCGATACCGCGTTCTATGACCGTATCGAAGTCGTCCGTGGTGCCACCGGCCTGCTGACCGGCGCCGGCAATCCGTCCGCTTCGGTCAATCTGGTGCGCAAGCGGCCCGGACGGGACTTCGCCGCCAAACTCTCCGCCAGCGCCGGTTCCTGGGACAATTACCGGGGCATGGCTGACCTGTCCACCCCGCTGGTCGAAGACGGACGCATCCGCATGCGCGTGGTCGGTGCTTACCAGGACCGCCATTCCTTCATAGACCTGTATCAGCAGAAGAAACAGGCCTTCTATGGCATCATCGAAGCCGACCTTAGCGATACGACGCTGCTCAGCCTTGGTTATGACTACCAGAACATCAAGCCCGAGGGCACGACCTGGGGAGGTGTGCCACGCTGGTACAGCGATGGCACGCAGGCCGACTGGCGCCGCTCGAAAACGCTAGCCGCCGACTGGAGCCACTGGGACAACCGCATCAGCACCGCCTTCGCCACACTGGAGCAGGATCTGGGCCATGGCTGGAACGCCCGCTTGTCATTCAACCAGCAACGCAGCCATTCGCATGCCCAGCTGTTTTCCGGCCTGGGCTACCCGGATCGCGATACCGGGCAGGGCTTGTTGCCGGTCGCGCTGGCCAGCGACGGACAGACTCGTCAGAACAGCCTGGATGCCATGATTTCCGGCCCATTCGAACTGCTGGGCCGCCGCCATGAACTGACGCTGGGCATGATGAACTCGCGCCGCAGTGCAGATGACAACAGCACCGGTTTCGTGTTTCCCGCCACGCCCATCGGTAATTTCAACGACTGGAACGGCAACTATCCTCGCCCTGATTTCGGCGCCCAGCCGCACACCCTCACCCATACGACAACCCGCCAGCGCGGCATCTATGGCGTGGCGCGCTTTTCGCTGAGCGAGCGTCTCAAACTGATCGCCGGGGGGCGGCTGAACCGCTACGAAATCAGCCAGACGGCAGCCGGCAAGGCCTTCCACAACAAGGAAACCGGCAAATTCACGCCCTATGCCGGCCTGGTCTTCGACCTGAGCGCCCAGCATTCCATCTATGCCAGCTACACGGAAATTTTCAATCCGCAAACCACACGAGACCGCGACAATCAGGTGCTGTCGCCCACCAAGGGGAAGAATCGTGAAATCGGCCTGAAGAGCGAGTATCTGGGTGGCCGGCTCAACACTGCCATCGCGCTGTTCGATATCCGCATGGATAACGTGGCCCAGATAGACGCAGGCCAAATGCTGCCAGACGGCACACAAGCCTATTACGCTGCCAGCGGCACGAAATCGCGCGGCTTCGACATCGACATCCAGGGTGAGCCGCTACCGGGCTGGAACCTGTACGCAGGAGTCTCGCACTTCACCGCTGCAGATGCCAACGGCAGCCGCCTGAGCACGCAATTGCCGCGCACCACGGCCAGGTTGTTCACCACCTGGCAGCTGCCTGGAGACTGGCGGAAACTGACGTTGGGCGCCGGTCTCAATTGGCAAAGCCGCTTCTACCAGACGGCCACCAGCCCGGCGGGAGCCGCCGTGACCGAGCAGTCTTCCTATGCACTGGCCTCGGTGATGGCGCGTTATGCCATCACGCCCGAGCTGGACGCCACGCTCAACATCAACAATCTATTCGACAAGAAGTACGCCGTCATGAGCGGCTTCTACAACCAGGTGCTGTATGGCGAGCCCCGCAACGCCATGCTGACGCTGAACTACCGCCACTGACAGCATCGCCCTCTGGCTGACGGCCCCGGCGCGCCCTGAAGGCGCCCGGGGCCTTGCTCATGCGGATACGCGGGTACGAGTATGTGGTTAGCGGGTACGCGCAGGCAAGCTGCGCCACCAGGCTGAAAGCAGAATACCGCCCGGGGAATATGACAATCCTTGTCGCCCCGCCCACGCCGCACGGCCCGTCGCACGCCCCCCGGCGCGGCGATACGGGCACTATGGCGGGCTTGATCCAGCCCCTGACGCACGCCGTTGCGAGACGCAGGGCATCCGCCGCCCCGACCTGGCCGGATCGGAAATGCCTAAATCGTTGTCAAATCAGCGACAATAAGCATTGTTTCATATTGCATTCCGACCAACACATCCTCAAAAAGCCTACCGACCCGTGACCAGCACGAATCAGCTCGAACACCTGTTCCAGGAATACTGGCCGCACATCATCTTTGTCGTCTCGCTGATAATCAGCCTTGCGGCAGCCGTGCATATCGCCATGAACAAGCGCGATGCGCGCGCCGCCATCGGCTGGGTCGGCGTGGTCATGCTTTCTCCTATCCTCGGCACGCTGCTCTACATCATTGCCGGAATCAACCGGGTGCGCGAGCAGCGTGTTTCGCAACAGCGCAGCGAAACCCACCTGGACGCGTATCCCGACATGCGCCCCAGCGATGTCGATCTGGTCCATACCTACGGCGTGGCCCTGGCGGGCCAGAAAACCCTGGGCGACCGCGTCAGCGAATTCCCCCTGCTCGACGGCAACCTGGTACAGATACTGCCGGGTGGCGACAGTACCTATCCCGCCATGCTGGAAGCGATACGCAACGCCAAGACCTGCATTGCAATGCAGAGCTATATCTTCGACCATGACCGCGTCGGCGTGGAGCTCGCCCAGGCGCTGGTGGATGCCCATCAGCGTGGCGTACAAGTACGCGTACTGGTCGATGCCGTCGGCGAAAAGTATTCGCGCCCGCCCATCACCCGGATCTTTGCCCAGCACAAAGTCCCGCACGCACGATTCATGAGCACCGGTCTGGGCCTGCGCCTGGCCTATGCCAATATGCGCAGCCATCGCAAGATACTGGTGATCGACGGCTGCCTAGGTTTTACCGGCGGCATGAATATCCGCGAAGCCTTTACCCACCGCTATGGCGGCGACAATATGGCGCGCGATACCCACTTCCGCCTGGAAGGGCCCATCGTGTCGCAACTGATGTACGGCTTTGCACATGACTGGGAATTCACCACCGGCGAATCCCTGTACGACACCCAGTGCGACTGGTTCCCCGTCATTCCCACGCCAGGCTATGTACCGGCACGCTGCGTGCCCTCGGGGCCGGATCAGGCCCTGGGAAGCAACCACAGCATGATCATGGGTGCGCTGGCCGCCGCACAGCATCACGTCATGATCCAGACCCCGTATTTCCTGCCTGATCCCGCCCTGATCGGTGCGCTGGCCACCACGGCGCGCCGTGGCGTTGCCGTGGATATCGTGATTCCCGGCCAGAACAACCTGCGCCTGGTTGATTACGCCATGAAGGCGCAAATCGACCTCGTCATCGCCAACGGCTGCCGCGTCTGGCGCTCGAATGGCGGCTTCGATCACTCCAAGCTGATTACGCTGGACGACGTCTATTCCTACGTGGGCTCGTCGAATATGGACCCACGCAGCCTGCGCCTGAACTTCGAAATGGATGTGGAAATCTACGACCGAAATACGGCCGACTGGATCAAGCAACGCATTCAGTCGCAGATCGAATCTGCCACGCTGGTCACGCTGAAACACCTCAACAGCCAACCTTTTCTCAGCCGGCTGCGCAACAAGATCATCTGGCTGGCCTCGCCGTATCTGTAACACCCGGCCCTGCGATAGGCCCTGTCGTACCCAGCGCAATGCCCGGTGCGCTGCCCGCCATGCAGGCAGCGCACCCACATGGCCCGTTCAGCGCGCCGCTACCGGCATCTGCCAGCCCGCGCCGAAAGCGCGGCCACGCAACTTCAGTATCGGCGGCGCCTGCCGCCGCTTGAACTCGGCGCGCGCCACGAGTTGCTGCACCCGCGCCACTGTTTCCGCGCCCCCCGCTTCCTGCATCAGGCGTTCCACGAAATCGGTCGCGGCAGCCAGTTCCTGCGGACGCAGCGCCTCGCCCTCGATATGCCACTTCAGGATTTCATCCAGCACCGGATACGGTGGCAAGGAATCGCTGTCGCGCTGGCCTTCGGCCAGCTCTGCCGAAGGCTCCTTGGTAATGATGGCTTCGGGAATGATCTCGGCGCCATGGATGCGGTTGAATTCCCGCGACAGCTCGAACACCTCGGTTTTGTACAAATCCCCGATCAGGTTCAAGCCGCCGTTGGTATCGCCATACAGCGTGCAGTAGCCCACCGCCACCTCCGATTTGTTGCCAGTGGTCAGCAGCAAGGGGCCATGGCGGTTGGAAAACGCCATCAGGATGGTTCCGCGCACGCGCGACTGCAGGTTTTCCAGCGACAAGCCTGCGAGCTCGCTCGCAAAAGCGGCCTGGAAACCCGTGCCATAGGCCTCCACCAGCGGCGCGATCGGAAATTCGTGCAGCGCAATGCCCAGATTGCGGCACAGATCGACGGAATCCGACACGCTGCCCGCGGTGGAAACGCGCGAGGGCATGGTTACCGCCTGCACGTTTTCCGCACCCAGCGCATCCCGGGCCAGAGCCAGGGTCAAGGCGCTGTCTATGCCGCCCGAGCAACCGACGACCACGCTGCGCACGCCTATCTTGCGCAGGTAGCCACGCAGTCCAAGCAAAATCTGCTGATAATAGAAACGACTGTCGTTGAGTTCAGGCAGGGCCACGGGTGAGTCCAGAACGCCGGCCTTTCTGGAAAAGCCCCGGCCTGGTTCAAACGCCAGGCTTTCCTGCGCCGGCTCGAACCAGGGCAGGCGCGCCACCACGCCGACGGCGGGGTCGGCCACGAATGATGCGCCATCGAACACCAGGCTGTCGTTGCCGCCGACCTGATTCACGAATACCAGCGGCAACTGCAGGCGGCGACTCAAGGCAGTGAACAGGGCGTCGCGCTGTGCCTGTTTGCCCACGCACGAAGGGCTGGCATTGATGCTGACCACCAACTGCGCCCCGGCATCCCGCAAATCCTGCGCCGGGTCCTGCTCGTACAGGCTGGTAGCGTCGTGCCAGGCATCCTCGCACACGAGGAACCCCACCTTCACACCGGCCAGTTCCAGCACCGCCGGCTGACGCGGGCCGGGTTCGAAATGACGCTGCTCGTTGAACACGTCATAGTCAGGCAGCAATTGCTTGTGGTATCGCAGAACTTCCCGGCCCGCCTGCAGCACCACCAGACTATTGAACCAGGGCTTGCCCGGCCCCTGATTGGGCGTGGCCATGCCGAACGCCAGCGCGGCCGGGGTCTGCCGTGACACGGCCGCCAGCTGCTCCAGCGCACGCGCCTGGCCTGCGCGGAAAGCCGGCAAGTCCAGTTTGTCGGCGGGATAGTAGCCGGACAGTGAAAGCTCGGAAAAAACGATGAGATCGGCTGGTCCGGCCGCTGCGACGGCTTGCGCCATGAGTTGGGCATTGCCGTCGAAATCGCCGACCGTATAGTCGAGCTGGACCAGGGAAAGACGTAACGTCATCAGGACCACCTGTGATGGCGCCCCCGGCGTGACTCGAACACGCAACCCCTCGCTTAGAAGGCGAGTGCTCTATCCGGTTGAGCTACGGGGACGGTATAAGGGCCGTATTCTAACGCGAGCGGCGCAGCCTTGCGAATCCTGGCGCGCCGCTGCCCCCGAGGCGGCGCCGGGCAGCACGCTTTACTCACATTTTTAGTACAGCGGCTATCGACAGGCTCAGGCAAATCGGATTCAATCCTCATATCGCATCGCCTCGTTTCCGCCCGATCATGGCCCCGCCCCTACCCGTTTTCCGCCGCAACCTCCCAAGCCGCCCAAGCAGCCCACGTCGCCGCGCCCCATGGCCGCACCTGCACCTGCGTTGGTTCGCCTGTCTGCTCGGGCTGGGCATGTCCGCCGTGGCCCATGCCGGGTTGACCTTCTCGCTGGACAGGCCGCAGGCCGTCAGCGGCGAACCCATCGCCGTCCAGGGCCTGTTCTTCAACGACCAGAAGAACAAGACCTCCTGGGTCGCCCCCGAGCTGATCGTGCTGCAATGGCGTTCGCCCCAGGGCGAAATCATCCGCACAACAGCCAGGCTGGACGGACGTCCCGGCACCATCAGCCTGCCGGTAGGGGGCTACACCCGCGTTTTCTGGAAAACCGAGGTACCGGCGTCACTGGTCGGCCTGCAAGCCATTTCCGTGGAAGGCTACCCGGCACTGCTGGCGCTGGATACCGACCCCATCGAGGACAGCCGGGTCGCTGCCACGCCTGCCAATGTTCCCTTGCAGGAAGTGCCTGTGGTGCAGACCGGCAACCTGCTGGCGGCCTCCCCCAGCGGTATTTCGGTTGATCATGGCCCAGCGCCCTTGGAAAGTGCTGCCGTCCATGCCCAGGCGCAGCCGGTTCCCAGCGCGTCCGAGCGTTTCCTCAGCGCGTTTTCCGCCTATGAGCCGCTTTACTTCGCCTTCGGCAACCGTGGCGGTTTTCACTCCCGCTTCCAGCTCAGCTTCCGCTACCGCCTGTTCAACCCGCGCAGCGAACCCAATCTGCTGCTGGACAATCTGTTCCTGGGGTACACCCAGACAGCGATGTGGGACCTGTCCGGTGAATCCAAGCCTTTCATCGACACCACCTACAACCCCAGCCTGTTCTGGCGGGCCGAACGGCTGGTGCAATCCGATGATGCGCGCTGGGGCCTGGGTTTTGCCACCGGCGCAGAGCACGCTTCCAACGGCCGCGATGGCCCGGAATCGCGCTCGCTCAATGATTTCTATATCCAGCCTATTGCGCACCTGCGCTTCGGCAGCAATCTGCTGACCTTCCAGCCGAGGTTCAAGCAGTACTTCGGCGTCGAAGAGGAAAACCATGACTTCCGCCGCTATGCCGGACGGGTCGACTGGCGCCTGCGCTGGGCGCAGGACAACGGCATCATCATGCATCTGCTGTACCGCCAGGGCAGCCACAGCCGCCGCGCCACCCAGGTCGATGCCTCCTGGCCCCTCAAGCGCATCTGGCCCGACATGAACGGCTATCTGTTCGTGCAGTATTTCAACGGCTATGGCGAAACCCTGCTGGGCTACAACGAACGCCAGTCGTCGCAGTTCCGCGTGGGCATTTCCATCGTGCCGTAATTCTGCCGGACAACCCGGCTTGCGGGGCTGCGCCCATGGCGTCCTCGGCAACACCCCGGAGACAGGCCCGAGCAGGCCAACATCGCTACCGCCCAACAAAAACGCCAGGCCGGGATTTTCCCAGCCTGGCGTTTTCCTATCCGCACTGCCCGGTCCCGGCCCATACGGCATGGCCGGGAACTGCATGCGGCAGGCCTATCCCAGCAACAAAGCGTCGTCGTCCACCGATTCGCCACGCACCCGCTCGAACATGGACAGCAAGTCCCGCACGTCCATGCCACGGCGCTCTTCGCCTGATACGTCCAATACCACCTTGCCCTGGTGCAGCATCACCGTGCGGTCGCCGACATCCAGCGCCTGGCGCATGCTGTGCGTCACCATCATCGTGGTCAGCCCGTAATCGGCAACGATGCGTACCGTCAGTTGCAGCACGAAGTCTGCCGTGCGCGGGTCCAGCGCTGCCGTATGCTCGTCGAGTAGCAGGATGCGCGACGGCTGGAGCGCCGCCATCAACAGGCTGACAGCCTGGCGCTGGCCGCCAGACAACAGGCCGATGCGATCGGTCAGGCGGTTTTCCAGGCCCAGGCCCAGGGTAGCCAGGCGTTCGCGGTAGAGCTCACGCCCTGCAGTATCAACCGCGCGGGCAAAGCCCCGGCCACGTCCGCGGCGATGGGCCAGCGCCATGTTTTCCTCGATGGTGAGGTCTTCGCAGGTTCCGGCCAGCGGGTCCTGGAACACCCGCGCCACCTGGGTTGCACGCGTCCAGACGGGCATGCGTGTGACGTCCTGGTCGCCGATATGGATGCTGCCTTCGTCTACCGACAGTTCACCCGATACCGTATTCAGGAAGGTCGACTTACCCGCCCCGTTGGAACCGATCACCGTCACGAACTGGCCTGCCGGAATGTCCAGGCTCAGCCCCTGCAAGGCCTTGGTTTCTATCGGCGTGCCCGGATTGAAGGTCAGCCGCAAGTCTTTTACCGTCAACATATCAGCGTGCTCCCTTGCCGGAACGCCGTTTCTTCAGGCGCGGCAATACCAGTGCAATCGTAACCAGGACAGCAGTCACCAGGTTCAGGTCCTGGGCCTGCAGGCCGATGAAGTCGCTATTGAGCGCCAGGGCGATGAAGAGCCGGTAGACCAGCGCCCCCAGAATCACCGCCAGCGTCGCCAGCACCAGCTTGCGCGAAGGCAGCAGGCTTTCGCCCACGATGACCGCCGCCAGACCGATCACGATGACGCCCACGCCCATGGAGATGTCCGCGCCGCCCTGGGTTTGCGCAAACAGCGCCCCCGCCAGACCCACCAGCGCGTTCGACAATGCCATGCCGCCGATGATCATCGCACCGGTACGGATGCCCTGGGCCCGCGCCATGCGGGGATTGGAACCCGTGGCACGCATCGCCATGCCGGAATGCGTGCTGAAGTAGGCATCCAGCGCGAACTTCGCTATCAGCACCACCAGCAACAACAGCAACGGCCGCATGAAGGAATCCGCCAGGACGTCCGTTTGCAGAATGGAAAAGACCGTTGGTTCCAGGATCAGCGGCACATTGGGCCGCCCCATGATGCGCAGATTGACCGAGTAAAGCGCGATCATCATGAGGATACTGGCCAGCAGATCCATGATTTTCAGGCGCACGTTCAGCCAGCCGGTCATCATGCCAGCCAGGGCGCCGGCACCCGCCGCCGCCAGGGTGGAGACGAAGGGATCATGGCCTGCGCTGATCAGGGTGGCGGCAACGGCACCGCCCAGCGGGAAGCTGCCATCGACCGTCAGGTCGGGAAAGCGCAGCACACGGAAGGAAATAAAGACACCCAGCGCCACCAGACCGAAAATCAGGCCCAGCTCCAGGGCACCCATCAAGGAGAAGAGAGACATGATGCGTCGCGAGAGAATGTGCCGGTACTACTGATCCGCAGCGCCGCGCATAAGCGCGGCGCTGGCGCATTCATTTCTCCGGCGAACCGGCCGCAGCCGGTGCTAGACAGCAGTGATTACGGCACTACCTGGTCGGCCTTCTTGATGAAGGCTTCCGACAGGGGCGCGCCCTGCTTCACGGCAGCGGCCGGATTCACGTACAGCAACAGGTCCTGCGGCACGGCCGATGCAATGGTGCCGGGGGCTTCGCCATTGAGAATGCGCACCACGACTTCGCCGGTCTGTTCGCCCAGCTTGCGGTAATTCACACCCAATGCTGCGATGGCACCGCGCGCGACGCTGTCGGTATCCGAAGCAACCAGCGGGATCTTGGCATCGTTGGCCACCTTGACCAAGGCTTCGAAGGCGGACACGACATTGTTGTCGGTGTTGGTGTAGAACACATCGACCTTGCCGATCAGGCTGCGGCCGGCTGCGCCGACATCAACCGTACGTGGCGCCGCGGCTTCGACCAGCGTCATGCCGCGCTGGCCCAGCAATTCGCGCAGTTCCTGCACGACCACCACCGAATTGGCTTCGCCGGGGTTGTAGACGATGCCCACGCGCTTGGCATCGGGCACGATTTCGGTGATCAGGTCGATCTGGCGCGACAGGTCCAGCTTGTCGGACACGCCCGTCACGTTATTGCCGGAGGCATCAAAGCTGGGCACAAGCTGTGCAGCGACCGGATCGGTAATGGCGGCATAAACGATGGGGACATTCTTGGTCGCGGCGACGGCAGCCTGCGCCGCTGGCGTCGCGACCGCAACGATGGCGTCGGGCTTGTCACCCACGAACTTGCGCACGATCTGGGCGGCCGTGGCCGTATTGCCCTGCGCACTCTGATATTGCCACTTGAGCGCCTTGCCATCCTCATAACCGGCCTTGGCCAGCGCATCCTTGACGCCATCACGCACCGCGTCCAGCGCAGGGTGCTCGACAATGGTGACCAAAGCAACGGATTTCTGCTGTGCGAACGACGGTGCGGCAGCTGCCAGGCCAGCGGCGGCGACCATGGCCAGGACTGTACGTTTGATATGCAACATAACGAGATTCCCCCGGAAAAGCCCTGTGAAAGTGGGGAAATAGTAACCCGCACAGACCTATATCGGTGAATTATGGAATACGCAGGTTGCGCAAATCGCCAGACCAATATATAGCGAAATTGCAGGCATCATGCTTGGATGGATAACTTGACGCAGGAATACACCCAATAAAAGGATAACGCTGCACTTCCTCACCACCAAAATGCCATTGCATGACGCGCCCCGCCAGCGCTGCGAGGGCGCCGCCAGGACGCCCATGCACGCCGGAAACCCCCGGCCCGCGCCAGATCAGACCCGCAGGATGCCGTCCTGCGCTTCGCTCAGCAAACTCCGGGCCCAGCGCCGCGCCGGCAGGCCGTAGCTCGACTCTACCGTCTCGGCACGCGCCAGCAGGCGCTGCGCATCCACCTCCAGGGGAGGACCGCTGAAGGCGATGGCAATGCGGTTGCCCGCGTCGATTTCAGGCAGGAGCAGCAGCCGACCGTCAAAGGCCTCCCGCAGGTTGGCAATATTGGGCGCGAAGCTCTCGTGCGCCCCGAACAGATTCACCGTCAGCACGCCGGTATCCCCAAGCACGCGGCGGCAATTGCCATAGAACTCGACGGAATCCCGTACCGGACCCTGGGCATCGGCATCGTAAAGATCGACCATCAGGACCGGGCAGCTGCCCGCGTTCAGCGGGTCGGCCACCCAGTGCTCGGCATCGTCGATCTCTATATTGAGACGCGCTGCATCCGGCAAGCGAAAATACAGACGGCACATCATGGGCAGCATGCGGTTCCATTCCACCACCGTCAGGCGGCTGCGGGTCTGCTTCAGGCAAAACCGCGTCAAAGACCCTGCCCCCAGGCCCAGCTGCCCGATGGCGCCGTCACGCGGCGGCTCCAGAAACAGCAGCCAAGCCATCATCTGCCGGGTATATTCGAGCACCAGCTCGGCAGGCCGGTCCACCGCCATCGCTCCCTGTATCCATTCCGTACCGAAATGCAGGTAGCGGATGCCATCCTCTTCGGACAAGGTGGGGTCGTCATACATGCGGCGATCTGCGCCTTTGCGTGCGCGGCTGGCGCCGCGCCCGTTTACTGCTGCCACGAATACTTCTCCTGTTTCAGGCTCAGGCCGTCGCACCACGATCGCCAGCGTCCGGCGGCGTACCACCCTCGGCAGGTGGCACCGCTTCGTCCGATGCCCGGTCCTGCACTTGCGCGGCAGCCTCCTGGGCGTCGGCCACGATCGGGGCCACCAGTTCCGCTACCTTCTTGCGCGACAGCATGCCTATGAATTCATCATCCTCGCCCGTAACAGCAACGGGGTCATTGCTGTCGAGCATGCGGCTCAAGACTTCGTCGAGCCCCGCCGTCGCCGGCACCGAGGTCATATCGCCAGTGTAGGCTGAAATGTCACGCGCATGCGCGGCAATGGCCTCATCCAGGCGCTCGCGCAGAATGATACCCGCGAGACGCTTGCCATCGAGCACTGGCGCATATTCATAGTCCAGCATCTTCATGCGCTGCAGGGCATGCGCCGGCTGCGAACGCATGGTGAGCGTCAGGCGGGGCGGGTTGACCACATGACTGGCATTGAGAACCTTGGTGCGGTTGACGTCCTGCAGGAAGGCCTGGACGTAATCCGTCGCGGGGTTGAGCAGGATATCCTCCGGCGTTCCCTCCTGGACCAGTTCGCCATCCTTCAGGATGGCAATCCGGTTGCCCAGGCGCAGCGCCTCGTCCAGGTCGTGGGTAATGAACACGATGGTCTTGTTGAGCTTCAACTGCAACTGCAACAGCTGGTCCTGCATCTCCCGGCGGATCAGCGGGTCCAGCGCGGAAAATGCCTCGTCCATCAGCAGGATTTCTGCATCTGTCGCCAGCGCGCGCGCCAACCCGACACGCTGCTGCATCCCGCCGGACAACTGGTCCGGGTATTGTTCCTCGAACCCGGCCAGGCCCACCTGCTCCAGCCAGTAGCGCGCCTTTTCTTCGCGCTGCGCCCGCCCCACGCCCTGCACTGACAGCCCATAGGCGGCATTCTCCAGCACCGTGCGGTGCGGGAACAGGCCGAAGCGCTGGAAAACCATGCTCATGGTCTTCTGCCGGAACTGTTCCAGCTCGCGCTTGCCCAGGCTCATGACATCGACGTCATCGACCAGAATCTGGCCCGCCGTCGGTTCGATCAGGCGGTTGAAATGGCGGATCAGGGTGGATTTGCCCGACCCCGACAGGCCCATGATCACGTAGATACTGCCCTCTTCGATGGACAGGCTGATATCCCTCAGGCCCAGCGTATGGCGGCTGCGCTTGAGCAGTTCTTCCTTGCTGATGCCGGATTGCGCCTCGGCCAGCCATTTCTTGGGGTGCGAGCCGAAAATCTTGTAGATACCCTTGACTTCGATCTTGCTCATCGCGCACCTCCTTGCCGCACTCGCTGTCCATACGATTGCGTAATGCGGTCGAACAGCACGGCCAGCACCACGATACCCAGGCCGGCCAACAGGCCGCGCCCCACTTCCAGGCGGTTGATGCCCAGCAGGACTTCATAGCCCAGGCCACGGGCGCCGATCATGGAAGCGATCACCACCATCGACAAGGCCATCATCGTGGTCTGGTTGATACCGGCCATGATGTTGGGCAGCGCCAGCGGCAGCTGCACGCCGAACAATTGCTGGCGCGAATTGGCGCCAAACGCCCGCGACGCTTCCAGGACCTCCTGGTCTACCAGGCGGATGCCCAGGTCGGTCAGGCGGATCAGCGGGGGCACCGCATAGATCACCGTCGCGATAATGGCAGGAATCTTGCCCAGGCCGAACAGCATGACCACCGGGATCAGGTAGACGAAACTGGGCATGGTCTGCATGACGTCCAGCACCGGCATCATGACGCTGCGCAGCCAATTGACGCGTGCCATGATGATGCCCAGCGGAATGCCTATGATGACGGAGGTCACGACCGCCATGATCATGAGCGACAAGGTCTGCATGCCGGCATCCCACAGCCCGAGCAGGCCGATCACGCACAACAGCGCCCCCATGGAAATGCTGAGAACCAGCCGGCGGCTGACCAGCCATGCAATGACGATGACCGCCAACACGACCACCCACCAGGGCGTGCCGCGAAGAACTTGCTCAAGCCAGACCAGTACATGCAGGAAAGGCTTGGACAAAGTCTCCAGCGTATCCGCATAGCGGGAAACGAGAGTTTCGACAAAACCGTCGATAGCGCGCCGCAAATCGCGCGCGGGAATCAATTCAGGGAACATGATGTGCACCATTAAGCATGCCGGGAACGCGTACGCCCCCGGCATGTCGTGATGAGAGGAAATGGCCGGCGCAGGCGTACCCGCCGCAGCGCCGGACAGCCAGGCTGCCCGGCGGCGACAGTTGCGCGCCGCGCGTGTTCAGGACTGGCTTAGAGCGCAGCCTGCACCCGTGTGGCCACGTCTTCGGGCACCCATTGCTTCCAGACATCGCCATGGTTCTTCAGGAACCATTGGGCCACGTCGCCAGCGTCATCGCCGGTTTCCTCGAGATGCGCCAGGGTGGCGTTCATCACCGGCAGCGGCACGGACATCTTGGTGAAGAATTCCGTCAAGACTGGCGCCTTCTCGGCAAACGCCACGTTCAAGCCGGTGAAGACCGGGTTTTCAGGATAGGCGCTGGGCTCGGGGTTGGCGCACTTGGGAGCCGTCAGGCACTCGTGCTTGGCCTTGTCGTAGGGCGGCAATTCCAGTTCCACGAGATCCATGGCACCGACCAGCGGGGTCGGCGACCAGTAGTAGAAAACGATGTCCTGCTTGCGCTTGTAGGCCGAGGTCAGTGCCGCCTTCTGTGCCGCACCGGTGCCCGGCGAGTACAACGTGAAGCTGTCTTCCAGGCCCAGCGCGCGGTACAGGTTGGAACTCACGACTTCGCAGCCCCAGCCAGCCGGGCAGCCATAGAATCGGCCCTTGCCCGGTTCCTCGGGGTCCGCGAATTTGTCCTTGAACTTCGGCAGATCAGCGGCCGACTTCAGCTCGGGATAGCGTTCGGCCGTATAGCGCGGGATGTACCAGGCCTCGCCACCCATGTACAGCTCACCCACGCGCTTGACCTTGCCGCCGCTTTCCGCCTTGGTCCAGGGTTCAGCCACGCTGTTGAGCCAGATTTCCGTATTCACATCGAGGTCGCCACGTTCCAGCGCCGCCAGCGCGGGCAAGGTTTCCGTAGGCAACACATCGGTCTTGCAGCCATATCCCTGCTCGAGGATAAAGCGCTGCACATCGACCAGCACCAGGTTGGACTCCCAGTTCATACCGCCGAAATTGACCGGGCGGCTGACTTCGCATTCAGGGGCCGATTGCGCCTGCGCGGTTCCGGCAATACCGGAAAGCGCCAGCAGAACGGCACCCGCCAGCAATGTGCTGCGCTGATTGCGCGCCACATTGCGAGCAGAATTGAAACGACGGGAAATACTCATGATTCGCCTCCTTAAGGGTCTTGGACGCGGTGTCGCCGACTAGAAGCAGCAACGCGCCATTTAGCAGATAAGGAAGGTGTGCGGAAGA
This sequence comes from Kerstersia gyiorum, assembly GCF_004216755.1. Lineage (GTDB taxonomy): Bacteria > Pseudomonadota > Gammaproteobacteria > Burkholderiales > Burkholderiaceae_B > Kerstersia > Kerstersia gyiorum. Next base: position 1,255,298 of record NZ_SGWZ01000001.1, on the reverse strand, counting down.
CGGGCAAGACCGCCAATACATACCGACATTTTGACGGGGAGCCAGGCAGAGGCTCTCCACAAGGGATCGTTTTTCGTTATGGAAAGCCAAAACGAATACAACGAAATTGACACCAAACTGAATGAAGAAGGGGGCATTTTAACCAAAAATGGCCGAAACCCCAAATAATCCAGGAAAACCCTGAGATGCAGACCGTCCCGCTGGCCCGGATTCCGGCAACAAAAAGGCCTGGAAACCGCGGGAGTTTCCAGGCCCGTCCAAGCCGGAGAAAAGCGCGTGAAAACACGCTTGCCCCCCGTCAGAAAATAGCCTTGCAGGCAGACGCTCAGGCCTCCCGGTAGATATCGTCGCGGCGCCACGGATAGGCCAGGTCTGCCGGATAATCCAGCTCGTCAGCCCGGCCCCGGCGGGGCTGGTGCTGGGCCACGACCTGATGCAAGGCAATCCAGCCGTTTTCGAAGCCTGCCGCACATCCCGCCAGGTACAGCCGGTAGGCACGCAACGAGCGCTGCCCCTGCTCGCCTGCCAGAATACTCGAGGCTTCATCCAGGCGCTGCTCCAGAGCGTCACTCCAGGCCCACAGCGTGCGTGCGTAATGGGGCCGCAGATTCTCGGTATCAAGCATTTCCAGCCCACCCGCCGACAGGCTTTCGATGACATGGCTGATGTGAGTCAGCTCGCCCCCCGGGAAGATGTACTTACCGATGAATTCACCCATGCCACCGCCAACTTCGGCGTTATACAAACCGCCAGCCGTGATGCCGTGATTCATCACCAGCCCGCCCGGGCGAATCAATTGTGCCAGGCGTTCGAAATACTTGCTCAGCTGCGCCCGGCCTACGTGCTCGAACATGCCGACCGAAGCAATCTTGTCGTAGGGGCGCGAGGTATCGAGCTTGCGGTAATCCAGCAATGACATCCGCACCCGGCTGCCCAACCCCTTTTCTTCGATCAGACGATTCACATAGGCATGCTGGTTGCGCGACAGCGTGATCCCTTCGGCTTCCACCCCATAGTGTTCGGCCGCCCACAGCAACAGGCCGCCCCAACCCGCACCCACATCCAAGAAACGTTCACCAGGCTGTAGGCGCAATTTGCGGCAGATAAGATCCAGCTTGGCTTCCTGGGCCTGCGCCAGCGTCATTTCAGGCTTGGCGTAGTAGGCGCAGGAATAGACGCGGCGCGGATCGAGCCAGAGGCCATAGAAATCGTCCGACAGGTCATAGTGGAACTCGATTTGCTTGGCGTCTCGTTCGATGGAGTGGCGCCAGACTGACAGCAGGCGGCGCACCAGATCCGTAAACAGGCCGCCGCGCGCCGCCTCGACCGGCGAGCCGGGCAGCAACTCTGCCGCTGCCGCCATGATGTCGCGCATACTGCCCTGGATATCCACCCGGCCTTCGACATAGTCCTGCCCCAGGATACCGATGTCGCCAGACACCAGGCGCGCCAGGACAGCCTTGTCATTGATAGTAAGCACTACCTTGGGGTCAGACGCCCCCAGTTTCTCGCCGCCCGGCATATTGACCTGCACCGGCGTGGCAAGATTTTCCAGAATCGAACTGACTTTGGACAACAGTGGATTCACCAATATCTCCCAAGCTGAATGATCCCAGCCGCAATGGCGGCACACCATTGTGAGGCACTCCAGCCTGATGGCGGGACTGTCTCCGCAGCCATTCAGGGAAGCATAAACCTCATAAACCACCGTGCTCGACCTCGCCATCAACCGCAAGGTTCCGCATTGGCGTTTGGTCACGGCCGGAGGAACATGCCCGATCCGGCCATGAAGCCGAGCGAGTATCCAAGCCTGTGATCAGACTGTTATAAACGTTATGAGCAGTACTTGGCAAACCACTTGATCAGCGATCCTTCGGTTTTTTAGAAAATAAAAGACAAAGCTGAAACAATTGGACATCCACCGGAAATCCAGCCGCCTTGCCACAAGGCGGCTGGCCGTGAGCACCATTTTTCTTATGACGATTGCCCCGCCTGTCTTTGGCAGACGAGGGGTAGAAAGCAGCACAACAGCGGGAGCTGACACCGCACCAGGCAAAGAAAAACGGCCTGGAGAGGTTTCCCTCTCCAGGCCGTTCAAACCAGTTGCCGGTATTATTCGGCAGCTGCTTGGGCTTGGGCTTGCGCTTGAGCCTGGCGCTTGTTGCTGCGCACCAGCTTTTCCTTGATGCGAGCCGACTTGCCGGAACGCTCACGCAGGTAGTACAGCTTGGCACGGCGAACGTCGCCACGGCGCTTGATTTCGATCGAGGCAATTTGCGGCGAGTACAGTTGGAACGTACGTTCCACAGCTTCACCGGACGAGATCTTGCGCACGATGAAAGCGGAGTTCAGGCCACGATTGCGCTTGGCGATCACGACGCCTTCGTAAGCCTGGACGCGCTTGCGCGTGCCTTCAACCACGTTGACGTTGACCACGACGGTGTCGCCAGGGGCGAAATCAGGAAATACCTTGCCAGCCGACAGGCGGGCAATTTCTTCCTGCTCGATGATTTCAATGATGTTGGCCATTTAGGGCTCCAGAACCATCATGCTCGGGGATGTTATAGGAACAGAACTGCTGAACCCCGGCAGAGGATGCGTTGAAAAACCAGCTATTCTACACCAGATTCAGCCACTTACGCTGGTTTCCTGCCTCCGCCGTTGCATGGCCGCCAAGATTGAAAACCAGGCAGTCGCCCTCAAAAGCCGGCATAGTGCCCCAGCCACATGAACCCGGGGATCAAGGCGGCCCACATGCCCAGCAGCACGACGTCCACGCATTTCTGCCGGAAGCTCACCGTTCCAGCGACGCCACGGAACGCCTGGGTTCCCCCCATGGACACGGCGGCGGCCAGCTCTTCTGCCGCCACCGCCCTGTCGACGGGCGCGCAGACGGCGGCCGGGGCCACGACGACGACACCGGACGGCTGGCCCGCCGCAACCTGGCGGTCAGCAGGTGCAACGGGAGCCGTCGTGGCAACGGGACGCACCGCTGCCGCCTGGCGGGCGACAGGACGGCGGTTTGCGCCGCCGCTACTGCTCACGCCCCCGGACAAGGGGAACGCGATAGAATCGAATTGGGAAACAAGTGCTGAACTGGACATGGGATCGCTCCGGCAAGGAAACTGGCTTGAGGTCGTGCCAACGGAATGTTGTTGTCACGATGCCCGTGAACGCTTTTCGTGGACACGGTTACGCCTGGACCCCCTGTTGCAGCCTTGGGGGGCTTGCAAGCCCTGGCGCCGCAACTGCCCTGTGATCGGTAATCGGTGATCTGTACCTACCTGGCAATTGAGCAAATCCGGCCTGCTGATTGATACTGTATAAAAACACAGTATTTTCTGCAAGCGTTTTTGCGCGCCGGTGCGGTAGCAATGCAACACCTGGCTGCCATTTGGCAGGCAGCACCCGCCAGGCCAGCAGCGGCCAACCGCCGGCCCGCCAACCGACGCTGTTCCCGACTGCCCTTAGCCGCCCCATCCGAACCTTCGCCTGCCATGCCGCCTAGCCCCCCAGCTTCATCCGCCCCTGCCTCCCGGCCAAATGTCCCGGTCGCAAGCGGCCTGCCCGCGCAATGGGAAGCCGCCACGCTGTCCGCGGCATTGCAATTTGAAATGCGTTCTGCACATACTGGCCGGCAGTACCGCATCCTGATCGGCCTGCCTGGCGAACCTGCGCCGGCGACGGGCTATCCCACGCTCTGGATGCTGGATGGCAGCGCCAGCTTTCCACTGGCCAGCGCATCCCTGGGACGCGCCGTCCGCCATGTACCGGAAGCGCGCCGGCCCGCGCCGCCAGCCATGCCTGCCGGCCTGACCATTGCAGTCGCCCATGCCGGAGCCTGCAACTTCGACGTAGACGCCAGGGCCTGCGACTACACCCCTGAGCCGGATGGTGCGCCGGGCGACCTGCTGTCGCCGGCATTCGGCGGCGCCGCCGCGTTCCGCCGCTTCCTGGTGGAAGAATTGCGGCCGCTGATTGCCGCCCGGTTTCCCCTGGATGCCTCGCGCCACACGCTGTTCGGTTTTTCCTATGGCGGGCTGTTCACCGTCGATACGCTATGCACGGCCCCCGCGCACTTCCAGCGTTACTGGGCCGCCAGCCCTTCCCTCTGGTTCAGCGATGCCCTGCCCATGCGCAGGCTGCGCAAATCCGCACGCCTGCCGGCCGGCCAAGTGGCGCGCATCATGCTGACGGTCGGACGCGAAGAACAGTTTCCTGCGGCCGCGCTGCCCCCGGAGCGCCTGGCGCACCTGGAACGGCGCGCCATGGTCGGCCATGTCAGCGAAGCTGCCGCACTGCTGGCCACTGCAAACCCCGGCGTTACCGTGCAAAGCATCATCGCGGCCGATCACGATCATTTCGACATGCTGATGCATGGCGCGCGCCGCGCCATTGCATTTGCCTTTGGCGACTGAGCCCGGCCGCCAGCCGCCATCAGCGCTGGCGCTCCAGCACCAGCTGCGGGTCCACCCTGACCCCGAACCAGTTCATGCCCCAGTGCAGGTGCGGGCCGGTGGAACGGCCGGTGGAACCAACCGCACCTATCACTTCGCCCTGCTGCACGCGTTGCCCGACCTTGACGTCCAGGCGTGACAGATGCAGGAAATTCGAGCTGACGCCATGGCCATGATCCAGCAGAATCGTGCCGCCCGTCAGGTACAGATCCGGATCGGCGAAGGTCACGATGCCGGCTGCCGGCGCCTTGACCGGCGTCCCGCTGGGCACGGCGATATCCATGCCCGAGTGCGGTGAACCCGGTTTGCCGTTGTAGACGCGCGCACGGCCAAAGCGGCCGCTGATACGGCCTTGCACCGGCCAGATGAAAATCTGGGCAAAATCGGCGCGCTCATCGTCTCGTTCCCTCGCCGCCACGACCCGCTCCTGCTCTTCACGTATGCGGCGCGCCAACGCAGGCGGCGGCTCCACGGTGGAAGGCGGCACGCCGTTGACGTGTTGCAGCGGCCAATCACGTGGCTCGACGCGAATCTGCGCTTGCTGGACGGAGCCGTCCGGCAGGGTGATGGACACCTGTGCGGGGCCGCGCTCATCGCGGCCTATGCCGAATACCACCGAACCATAGGGCGTCACCCGCAATTGCCGTCCACCATACTGCACCAGGCTGCCAGGCGGCACACGGCCGATCACCAGGGCGCCCTGCTGCACCGCAGCCGGAAAGACAACCCGCCGGTCATCCGGCTGCGCCAGGACCGGCAGGGCCACGCCCCACGCAGGCAGCATCAGCGCGGCCGCTACCAGGCGACGGCGCGCAGACAGGTGATCTGACATACCGGACATTCATCTCTCCTCTGATTCCATTCAAACAGCAGCTTGTGCAGCGCATGCGCTGCATCACGCAGGTTACCCCGCGCCAGGCCCGCTGGGCCAGCACGGCACGGCGGCGCTGCAAGAAAAAGCAAAGGCCGCATCAGCCTGTCAGCCGGCACGGTGCCCCAAAAGAAAACGGCCTGCCCGATAAGGGGCAGGCCGTTGATTTCCTGAAAGGAGAAATCACTGCACGACAACAATCACTGCATTACCCAAAAAAGCATCAGTCCTTGTTCGGCTGCGGCGTCAGGCGCAGGTAGGGACGGACGGCCTTGTAGCCCTTGGGGAATTTCTGCTTGATGACTTCCTCATCCTTCAGCGAGGGCACGATCACCACGTCGTCGCCATCCTGCCAGTTCACCGGCGTGGCAACGCTGTAGTTGTCCGTCAGTTGCAGCGAGTCGATCACGCGCAGGATTTCGTTGAAGTTGCGGCCGGTGCTGGCAGGGTAGGTCAGCGTCAGGCGCACTTTCTTGTTCGGGTCGATGATGAACACGGAACGCACCGTCAGCGTGGAGTTCGCATTCGGGTGGATCATGTCATACAGGGTGGAAACCTTACGGTCCTCATCAGCCAGGATGGGGAAATTCACCGTGGTGTCCTGTGTATCATTGATGTCGTCGATCCAGCGGCCATGGGAATCCACGCCATCAACCGACAGGGCCAGCACCTTCACGTTGCGCTTGGCGAATTCGTCCGCCAGCTTGGCGGTATAACCCAGCTCGGTCGTGCAGATCGGCGTGAAATCGGCAGGGTGGGAGAAAAGCACACCCCATTGATCGCCCAGGTAATCGTAGAAACGGATGCGGCCGATGGAGGAATCCTGCTCGAAATCAGGGGCAATATCGCCCAGCCTCAAAGTATTGCTCATGAATAACCTCTTGCGATGATGGCGATGCCTGCGGCAGAAACGGCGGCATCACGGAAGTGATGGATTGATTTTCACACCGGCATCCCAGTTGGGGAAATAAGTTTTTCATATAACTTTATGCTATTTCGATCTGGTTTATCCAAATATTGAAATATGGACCGGCGCAGCCTGCCCGTCCGCCCACGGCACCTGCCCGAGGCTGGGCGCAAGCGCAAACCCCGATGGCAAGACAGCCCGGTATCGCTTGAAATACTTTCTTTTGCATGAGGTTTCCGCATGCCGACCGCCGCCTCATTCCATGACCTGATCGCCGCCAACGCCGCCTACCGCCTGGAAACCCAGACAGCGCGCCCGGACGCCGGCGCGCGCCTGACGACCTGCCGCTTCGTCGCCCACGACCTGCAAAGCCCGGCCTTGCCCGAGCTGGTGATGCTGGCTTCCCATGAATACCAGTTGTCCACCGCCATGGTAGACCTGGGCTGGGGCTACCATGATCACTTCAGCAGCGCGCCGCACCCGGTGCATGTCATTCCCCCTGATACCGCGTTCCGCTGGGTCAAGGATGGCGCAGCGCGCGTGACCTTCCTGTCGATAGACAAACAAAGCGTCTTCGACTACTTCGAGCAGCTGGAAGTCGGCAACGCGGAGCACGGCCTGTGGATGCTGGCGCAAAAGGGCTTTGCCAACCCCTTCCTGTATGCCAGCATCATCGCGTTTGCCGAACAGGCCGGACGCAACGGCTGCCCCCGGCTGCTGGCCGACAGTTATTGCGTCACCATTCTCAACGCGCTGGCACAGCAATGGCGCCGCCACGACGAACGCGGGGCCGGGCGCCAGGCACCGCGCCTGAACGCCAGGGCGCTCAAGCAGGCGCTGGAAGTACTGGAACAGCGTCTGGCCGAGGATTTTTCACTCGACAGCCTGGCCCAGGCCTGCGGCATGACCAAATTCCACTTTACCCGCTGCTTCAAGGCGTCTACCGGCGTCTCTCCCTATCACTACCTGCTGCAGCGCCGCGTGGCGCGCGCCAAGCAATTGCTGGGCGCCACGAACTGGCCGCTGGAACGCATCGCGGCCAGCGTCGGGTACCAGGACCCGGACAGCCTGGCGCGCCTGTTCCGCCGCCATGAAGGCATGAGCCCGGCCGCCTGGCGCCGCCTGAACTGAAGGCCGAGGCTCGCGCTCAGGCCCGTGGTCAGGCACAAAGCGCGCAATATCGTCGGGAATAGCGCAATTTCCGCCGGGCGGCCCGTCCAACGCGGCCCATACACTCCTTCGGACAATTCACTGATGTTCCGGAGGAGACAAATGCGTACCGAGAATTCCCTGCGTTGGCCCATCATTCCCAGCCGCTCGATGCTGCTGGTCATCGACATGCAGAATGACTTCGTCCGGGCCGGAGCCGTCATGGAAGTGGCCGCCGCGCGCGAACGGCTGCCCGCAATGCAGTCCGTGCTGGACTGCTGCCGCCGCCACGACGTGCCGGTCGCCTACACCCGTCACGTGCTGTATGACGGCTTCGACATTTCCCCCATCGAAACCCAGATGCATCCACAGCTGACAGGCAGAGGCTTGCGCGAAGGCACCTCCGGCGCGGAAGTCGTGGAAGAACTCGCGCCCCGGCCCGGCGACGCCATTATCGTGAAGCACCGCTACGATGCTTTCTACAACACCAATCTCGAAACGCTGATCCGCACCCTGCGCGGCAACGCCACCATCGACACTCTGATCATCATCGGGACCGTCACCAGCGTCTGCTGCGAATCAACCGCCCGCAGCGCCTTCATGCGCGACTTCAAGGTTGCTTTCGTCGGCGACGCCACCGGCGGCTTTGACGACGCGTCGCAACAGGCCACACAGGCCGCCATCGAATCCGCCTTCGGGCAGGTGCTCTCCGCCGAGGCTCTGGCGCGGGCGCTGGCCAGGGGGTAGCAAGATGAAAAATGCTCATTTCGACACACGCTATGAGTGGCAATCCGTATCGCTGCTGGCACTGGGTTTCGGCTTGATCGGGCTGGACCGCTGGCTGCTGGCACCGCTGTTTCCCTTCATGATGAAAGACCTCGGTCTGGGCTACCAGGACCTGGGCAACCTGATCGGGGCGCTAGGCATCGCCTGGGGCGTGTCCGCCATTCTGATGGGTCGCCTGGCCGATCAAATCGGAAGACGCAAGGTACTGGTGATTTCCACCATCGTCTTTTCCCTGCTGTCCAGCATCTCTGGCCTGGCCGGCGGCTTGACCAGCCTGCTGCTGATCCGCGTTGCCATGGGCATCTCCGAGGGTGCGTTCTGCCCCGCGAGCGTCGCAGCAGCCGGGGAAGCTTCGCATCCGCGCCGCAGAGGGCTCAACCAGGGCCTGCAACAAAGCGCCTTCGCCCTGTTCGGGCTGGGTTTCGCCCCCATCATCGCCACCCAGTTGCTGGTCATCATGCCGTCCTGGCGTTATGTCTTCCTGGTTTCAGCGCTGCCTGGCCTGCTGGTTGCCTGGGGACTGTATCGCGTGATCCGCGAACCCGGTGCGCGGACAAACATACCGGCGGCGCCCACGGCCAAGCCTTCCCCTGCCCCGGTACGCTGGTCCGACCTGCTGCGCTCACGGAATGTCGTGCTTGCCATGCTGGGCATTCTCTGCGCCATGACCGGCATCTTCGTGATCGGTGCCATGATGCCCAGCTATCTGATCGACTATCTGCACCTCAATGGCACGCAGATGGGCTGGATCGTGTCAGCCGTGGGTTTCGGCGGGTTCCTGGGTGAATTCCTGGTACCCGGAGCGTCCGACCTCATCGGCCGGCGGCTTGCCGCCGTACTGGCCTTTATCGGCGGCGCCATGGCCCTGCTGGTCTTCACCCGGATCGGCGCCACACCGTGGCAACTGTTTGCCGCATTGTTCGTGGTGTCCTTCTTCTGCCTGGGACTGCTGGCGCTGTTCACCGGCCCGGTGGCCATGGAAGCCGCGCCGCCGGGCCTGGTCGCCGCTGCCATCGGTGCGGTCTGCGGCGTCGGTGAAATTTTCGGCGGCGGCTTTGCGCCCGCCATCGCAGGCCACATCGCCCAGCAATACGGTATCGAATACACCCTGTACTTCGCCTTCGGCGGTATTGCGGCCGGCGCGCTGATCAGCCTGTTCCTGGCGGAATCTGCGCCGCGCAAGCTGCGCCAGGCCGGCTGACGGCCGATCAGCGACTGCGGCCGGCACCGGAGCGGGCCGGCCGCCATCCAACACCCCGCTCGCTCGAAAGGGTATATTGCGCTTTTCCGTCCAAGGATGGCGATAGTGAGCTTCTCCCGGCCCTGTTTTCCCGCTAGCCCGGCACCGCGCAGCAGCGCGGGCGGCATGGCGGCGCCGTGGACGCCCGCGGCCATCTGATCCGCCTCATGCAACATTATCTGGCGCGACGGGCGGCAGGCCTGCTGGCCACGCTGGCTGTCGCCACCCTGCTGATTTTCCTGGCGCTGGAGGTACTGCCCGGCAACGCCGCCCAGATGCGCCTGGGGCCTGACGCGCCGCCCGAGGCCGTGGCCGCCCTGAGCACTCATCTCGGTCTGGACCTGCCCGCCTGGCAACGTTACCTGCAATGGCTGTCGGGCCTGGCCACCGGCAACCTCGGGGAAAGCCATGCCTATGGCGTGCCCGTTGCCAGCCTGATCACCGAGCGCATGGCGCTGACATTGCCGCTGTCGCTGGCCGCCATGGCCCTGACCATTCTGCTGGCCCTGGCCGCAGGCATCTACGCCGCGCTGCGCCATGGCCGCAGTGGCGACCTGCTGGTCATGGGCATCTGCCAGCTGGGCCTGGCCGTCCCAGGATTCTGGCTGGGCATTCTGCTGATCATCATCTTTGCCGTACAGCTGCAATGGTTCCAGGCCGGTGGCTTCCCTGGCTGGCAGGACGCCCCCCTGGCCTCGCTGCAAGCCCTGGTGCTGCCCGCCATCGCGCTGGCGCTGGTACAGGCCGCCGTCCTGGCCCGCATCACCCGTGCCGCGGTGCTGGATGTGCTGCGCGAAGACTATGTACGCACCGCCATGGCCAAAGGCCTGCCCCGCCGCCAGGTGGTCGCCCGCCATGTGCTGCGCAATGCCCTGATTCCCATCCTGACCATCGCCGGCCTGCAATTCGCCCACCTGCTGGCCGGCGCCATCGTGATCGAAAATGTTTTCAATCTGCCCGGCCTGGGCCGCCTGATCCTGCAGTCCATCGCCAACCGGGATCTGGTAGTCGTGCGCAACGCCGTCCTGTTCCTGGCGCTCATGGTCATTTGTGTCAATTTCCTGGCAGACCTGGCCTGCGGCCTGGCCGACCCGCGCAGGCGGAGGGCCAGCACATGACAGACCATCGCCTGCTTGCCACGGTCCTCCCCCCCCGGCGGCGCCAACGCGGGCTGGCCGGCCGGCTGCTGGGCCAGCCCCGTTTCGTCGCCGGCGCGGTGCTGGTCGTGCTGTTCGTCGGCATTGCGCTGCTCGCTGAAATCTGGACGCCCTGGCCGGTCGAAGGCATTTTCATGAAGCATCGGCTGCTGCCCCCTTCGCTGGAACACTGGCTGGGCACGGACCCGCTGGGGCGCGATATCGCTTCCCTGCTCATGGCCGGCGCCGCCAGCAGCCTGCTGGCAGGCGCCATTTCCGTCTCCCTGGGGCTGCTGGCGGGTGCGCTGCTGGGGCTGCTGGCCGCCATGCGCGGCGGCTGGCTGGATGAAATCATCATGCGGGCAGCAGACTTCAGCTTTGCCTTTCCCGCCATCCTGCTGGCCACAATCCTGGCCGCCGCATCGGAAAGCGGCCCCGGGCTGGACATCGCCATCCTTGCCATCGCCCTGGCCATGATCCCGACGTTCACTCGGGTCACGCGTGCCTCGGCCGGTGTCATATGGCAAATGGAATATATCGCCGCCGCACGCGCCGCCGGACGCAGCGAATGGCATATCGCGCTGCGCCACGTGCTGCCCAATCTGGCTTCGCCGTTGATTGTCCAGGCCACGCTGCAATTTTCCATTGCCATCCTGGCCGAATCCGCGCTTTCATATCTGGGGCTGGGCGTGCAGCCGCCTGCGCCATCCTGGGGCAGAATGCTGAGTGAAGCGCAGTCGATGATATTCACGGCGCCGGAACTCGCGTTCTATCCCGGCGCCGCCATTGTGCTGGCCGTAATGGGGCTGAACCTGCTGGGTGACGGCCTGCGCGACGCGCTGGACCCACGGCTGGCGCCTGTGCGACGCCGTCCCCTGGCATGACAAAACAAGAAACCGGAGAGACTTGAAATGCTATGCAAACTGCTGCTGGGTTGTGTCCTGGGCACCCTGGGTTCGATCCCGGCACTCGCGCTATCCGCCCCGGAACGCCTGACCATAGGCATGACGCTGGAACCCCCTGCGCTGGACCCGACTGCCAACGCGGCGGAAACCATTGCCGACGTCACGCTCTACAACATCTACGAAACCCTGACGAAAATCCAGGAAGACGGCAGCGTGACGCCGCTGCTCGCCGAAAGCTGGACAGTCTCCGATGACGGCCGGACCTACACGTTCCGGCTGCGCGATGGCGTGCGCTTCCATAATGGCGCAGCCATGGATGCGCAGACAGTACGCTATGCCTTTGAACGCGCTGGTGCTGAGAACAGCACCAACAAGGACAGGCGCCATTTTTCGCAGTGGCAGATCGACACCCCGGACCCGCTGACCGTACAAATCACCCTGCCGCAGGCCGACCCCGATCTGCCCTTCCGCCTGGGCATGATGACCGCCGCCATCGTCGAACCCGGCAGCGCCGGCACCAATGCCACCCAGCCTACGGGCACCGGCCCGTACCAGCTGGCGGGATGGCAACGCGGCAGCCGCCTGCAACTGAAGAAGTGGCCGGATTACCGCAATGCTTCCCAGGTTGCCCTGGACGAAGTGACGATACGCTTCATCAGCGACCCGGCCGCGCAGGCCGCCGCCCTGCTGGCCGGCGATATCGACGCCTTCCCGCGCATCCAGGCTTCGCGTAGCCTGCCCCGGCTGCAGCAGGATTCCCGCTTCGACATCGTGGTCGGCGGTTCCAGAGCCAAAACCATGATGGCTATCAACCAGCGCCGCGCGCCGCTTGATGACGTACGCGTGCGCCGCGCCATTCTTGCCGCCATCGACCGCGATGCCGTCATCGAAGGCGCAGCTGACGGCTACGGCCTGCCTATCGGCAGCTTCTATACGCCGGGCACGCCCGGCTACGTCGATACGACAGGTATCAATCCCTATGATCCCGCCAAGGCCAGGGCTCTCCTGCAGGAAGCCGGTGTCGCGCAGCCCTTGCGCCTGGACCTGCTGCTGCCCCCGCCGCCCTACGCACGCCAGGGGGGGGAAATCATCGCCGCCCTGCTGGCCCAGGCTGGCATCCAGGTCCGCATCAAGAACGTCGAATGGGCGCAGTGGCTGGCCAATGTCTACGGCGGCGCACACGATTACGACCTCACCATCGTGTCGCATGTCGAGCCGCTGGACCTCGGGAATTTTGCCAACCCGGACTACTACACCGGCTACGATTCTGCGGCCTTCCAGCAGATTTACCAGGACACGCGTTCGGCCGCCGACGAGAACCAGCGCCTGAGCGCCCTGCAGGCCGCGCAACGCCAACTGGCCGAGGATGCCGCCGCCGCCTTCCTGTACCAACCGCAATGGATCAGCATCGCCCGCAAGGGACTGAGCGGCATGCGCAAGGATGTGCCGGTTTTCATTACCGACTTTGCCACCTGGCGCTGGCAGGACTGAAGCTCCCGGCACAGGCGACAGCGCCGCCCGCCAACGCCATGAACAAGACAGGCCCGTGCGCAAAAACGCGCCGGGCCTGTTTTCTTTAGGGCGGGCCGGATCGGCCCGCCCGTAGCCTTGGCATCAGAACTTCATGCCCAACCGGGCCCAGACGGTACGGCCGGGTTCGTTGATGGCCGTCGTGCCGGAATAGCCCCAGGCGCCGTTGCCGGCCATGTTCAGGTGCTCGTGATAGGTCTTGTCCAGTAGGTTGTCGATACCGACATTCAGCTGCCAGCGCTTGTCGATGGCATAGCCGCCATTGAGCGACAGCACGCCGTAGCCGGGCGTCGCGCCGAAATCCTTGCTGGCGACGTTGCCCAGGCCGTCGGAATAACGGTTCTGGCTGGCCACCAGGCGCCATAGCGCCCCGAACGACCACGTACCATCGTCATAGCTGGCGCTCAGGCGCACTTCCAGCGGCGGTTGCTGCGGCAAGGCGCCGCCACCACTCATGCGACCCCAGGCATAGGCCAGGCTGGCTTCCGTGCGCCAGGCGGACGTCCAGTTGTAGCCCGCGCCCAGCTCGCCGCCCAGCGTGCGGGCATTGATGTTCTCCGCCCTGCTGGAGGCACCGTGGCCGCCGCCCATGGCATGCACGTTGTAATCGAACAGGATGTAATCCGTCACATGACCGGCATAGGCGGAAATCCAGGCATCGAAATTGTCGCCATGGTAATCGGCACCGATATCCAGTTGCGTGGTCTTTTCCGGCTTGATGGCGGAGAAAGCGTTCACGCTACCCGCCGGGCCCATCTTCGGCGAAAACAGTTCCCAATAATCAGGCATGCGCTGCACGTGGCCCAAACCGACATACCAGCTGACCGGCAGGCTGGACAGGTCCGCCTCATAGCGGGCAAATGCCGAAGGCAGGGTCTTGCTGCGCTTGTCGCCATAGGTCGGCGACGCCGTGCGGTAATCCTTAACTTCCGCACGGTCGATGCGCAGGCCGGTGATAACGCGGCGTTCGTCGGCCAGTTCCCAGCGCAACTCGCCAAACACGCCGATATTGTCGAAAGCGGCATCCTTGACGCGAAACTGAGTCCGGTAGTCTATCCAAGTGCCATCCTGCTCCTTACCACCTTTTCGCGCACGATGCGTGTCATGCCGAACGTCAATGCCTCCCGTCAACTTCAGGGCATCAGCCAAGCGGAAGGTTCCAGCAATGCGCCCACCGTTTGTACTGCGATCGACGTTGCTAGCCATCGGTCTAGGCATCATCATATTAGCGGGATCCGGATCACGCAGCTTGTAGTTGTCCATCACGTGGTCGGCGTAGTTGTGATAGACCCGCGCCTCGACCTTTTCCAGCCACGGCGTGATGTTTTCCTTCTCGAAACGAAAGCCTATGCTTTCGCGCTTGAAGCGGGTGCCATCCATGCCGCGCCCAGCCGAGCGCGCTTCGCCATCGCCTACACCGGCGGTCAATTCATACAGGGTGTCCGTATCCGGCGTCAGGCCCACGGCCAGGTCCACGTTCCATTTGTCCCAGCGCGACGGAACCTCGTCACCATTGCCGTCTTTGTAGTTCTGGGAATGCGAATGGTTGGCCGCCACACGGGCATAGATGTGCTCATTGCCGGCGATCAGGTCGGCATTCTGGTCGTTGCGCCCCCAGGACCCGCCCACCACGCTGCCCTCGAAGCGCACCGGCGCATCTTCCTCGGTGAAAACCGGCTTGCTGCGCTCGAAACGCACCGTGCCAGCCGAGGCGCCCGGCCCCCACAATACGGTCTGCGGCCCCTTGACCACAATCAGTTCGTCGAAGTTTTCCGGCGCGATATAGGACACCGGCGTATCCATGCGGCTGGGGCATGCCCCCAGCATCGTGGTGTCATCGACCAGGATGTTCAGGCGCGAACCGAACATGCCGCGCAGCACGGGATCGGCATTGGCGCCACCGCTGCGCACGGCCGTGAAGCCGGGAATGGTCTTGAGGTAGTCGGCGCCATCGGCAGCCGGCAGCGGCTGGCGCGGAATCTTGGGATCGGTCTCGATCACCAGCGGTGAGCTGGGCGGCAGGGCCGTGATCACGACCGGTGCCAAGCGGCCGCCATCGGCCACTTTGTCGGCCTGCGCCACCATCGGCAAGGCTGCCGCCAGCGCGGCGCACAATACATGCAGGGCCAGGCCAGCCTGGCCATGGGAGGCGGTCTTTGCTGCCCCAGTGGGAGAAACGGAAAATGTGGAAAGCTGCGCCTGGGCGCGGATCATTGCTGACATTGAAAACCTTTCATGGTCTGTCACGCACGGCAGCGCGAACGCCTGCCCTGCGGAACACACAAGCGGTATTCCGCACGGGCTGCGGGACGCAAGCCATGCGTAGAAAATTCAACTTTTGGGAAGTCCTGCCGGCGGCGGCCAGGCAACGGGCGGCCCGGCAACGCGGAACGGCAGACTGGACAGGACTATGAAAGGAGAGGTGGCGCCTGGGAACCCACGGGCGGGCCGCATACGGGCCCATAGGCAATGCGGGCGGGAAGCTGGCGCGGCAGCGGGCGCACCATGGCGGGCACCAGCGCCAGCACAGGCGGCCACCAGAGTGCAGGTGCCACTGCCTGGGACAACATGATGCCCGTCGGGCAATCCACGCTGATATGTTCGACTTCGGCGCCCTTGCCATCGCGGGACTGGAGATGGTGTTCACCACCGCCATGACTGCCGTGGTGGCCATGTGCGCCACCGGCCGCGTCGGGCTGCGGCGCATCCACCGGCCAGCGCCATCCCGTCGCCGGGCACGGCATCAGGGCGTAATGGCCCGCGCGCGCGGCGGCAGGGTCGACCATGTAGCCATTGGGGATGATGGCCCGCAGCCACATCAGCACCAGCAGCAACAGCATGACGCCCAGGCGTTCCAGCGGCAATGCCGATACCCGTCGCGATGACCGGCCCATTGCCTTGCACGCCCCGCCCCGCCGGGACACCCGGCGAGCATGCGGAGGCGCAGCGGCAATGCCGCCAGCCCTGGCGTCGGTCATCGGCAGGCGCAACAAGACTTACCCCGCCATCAGCGCCCGGACGCGCTCCAGGCCTTCGGGCGTATCCACCCCCGGCCCGACGGCCTCGACCTGCCAGGCACGGATGCGCAGGCCAGCCGCCAGCAGGCGCAACTGTTCGAGCTGCTCGGCGCGCTCCATGACAGGACGCGGCAGGCGCGCGTAATCGCGCAGCACATCATGCCGATAGGCATAGATGCCGATATGCTTCAGGTAGGTCACCTCAGTGTCCGCATCCCGTACATAGGGAATGCGGGCGCGGCTGAAATACAGCGCGTCGCCGTTGTCCGCCAGAACCACCTTGACCTGGTTCGGGTCCTCGGCGTCCTGCACACTGATCGGATGGCACAGCGTGGCGACGGCAATGGCCGGATCGGCGCGCATGCCTTCAGCCAGAATCTCAATGTCGCCGGGCCGGATCATGGGTTCATCGCCCTGCACATTGATGTAGACCTCGGCCGGCAGCTTGGCCATGACTTCCGCCAGGCGGTCGGTACCGGAAGGATGGTCGTCACGCGTCATGACCGCCTGGCCGCCAAAGCCGCGCACGGCATCGAAAATACGCGCATCGTCCGTCGCCACCACGACATGATCGACCCCACGCGCCTGACTGGCGCGCTCGTAGACATGCTGCACCATGGGCTTGCCATGGATATCCAGCAGCGGCTTGCCCGGCAGGCGGGACGACGCGTAGCGCGCCGGAATGACGATGGCGATACGCATGTCAGGCTCCGGCAATGTTCAGGGGTGCAAACCCTTTCACCAGATCATCCAGCGCCTTGAGCTGGGCCAGGAAGGGTTCGAGCTGGTCCAGCGGCAACGCGCTGGGGCCATCGCACTTGGCTTGTGCAGGGTCCGGATGTGCTTCCAGGAACAGGCCCGCCAGCCCGACCGCCATGCCCGCACGCGCCAGGTCAGCCACCTGTTCGCGGCGGCCGCCGGATGCGGCGCCCATGGGGTCGCGCTGCTGCAGCGCATGAGTCACGTCGAAAATCTGCGGCAGGTTGTTCGTCACTTTCTTCATGACGCCAAAACCGAGCATGTCGACCACCAGATTATCGTAGCCAAAACAACTGCCGCGTTCGCAAACCAGCAAGCGCTGGTTGCCTGCCTCATGGAATTTTTCCACGATGTTCGCCATCTGCGTCGGGCTGAGGAACTGCGGCTTCTTGATGTTGACCACCCGGCCCGTCCGGGCCAGCGCCACGACCAGGTCGGTCTGGCGCGCCAGGAAGGCGGGCAATTGCAGGACGTCGATCACCTCGGCGGCCACCGCAGCCTGCTCGGGCTCATGCACGTCCGTCAGCACCGGCACGCCGAAGCGTTCCTTGACCCCGCGGAATATCTCCAGGCCTTCGTGCAGGCCGGGTCCGCGGAACGAATGGATGGAAGAACGGTTGGCCTTGTCGAACGAGGCCTTGAACACATAGGGAATGCCGAGCTTGGCAGTCACTGCCTGGTAGGCCTCGCAGGCCCGGAATGCCAGGTCGCGCGACTCCAGCACATTGATGCCGCCGAACAGTACGAAGGGCCTGTCATTGGAGCAAACCATTCCAGGGATGATTTCAACGGCGATCGGGGGCGTGGTAGCGGTCATGATAGTCGCGCAAGAGTCATATTCGGCAAGCCGAGATGATACCTGAGAGCGCCAGCTGCCCCCAAGCATCCCCCCTGCAACAGGCATGGAATCCTGCCATCTGCTTGCGGCAGGCTGCCAGGCAAGCGCGGCCGCAACACCTGCCGTCACACCAGCCTGCGCCACGCCCGGCACCAGGCGCGGGCGGAAAAAAGCCCCAGGGCCGCCGATGACGGCAAGCCCTGGGGCCACGGGAAGCAGGCCTGGCCTGCCTCCTGTCTGCCGGCCGGGGCACCCGGCACGGCAGACGGAAAACATCAGAGCGCTGCGGTCAGCGCAGGCACGGCCTGGAACAGATCCGCTTCGATCCCGTAGTCAGCCACGCCGAAGATCGGTGCTTCCGGGTCCTTGTTGATCGCCACGATCACCTTGGAATCCTTCATGCCGGCCAGGTGCTGGATGGCGCCGGAGATACCGACCGCGACATAGAGCTGCGGCGCGACGATCTTGCCGGTCTGCCCGACCTGCCAGTCATTCGGCGCATAGCCCGCATCGACAGCGGCACGCGAGGCACCCAGCGCTGCACCGAGCTTGTCGGCCAGCGGTTCGAGCAGCTTGAAATTCTCGGCGCTGCCCAGGCCACGGCCACCAGACACGACGACTGTGGCAGCCGTCAGTTCCGGGCGTTCGCTGGCAGCCACTTCACGGCTCACGAACTGCGACAGGCCGCTGTCGGCAACTGCAGCCACGGTTTCGACGGCAGCGCTGCCGCCATCCGCAGGCGCGGCATCAAATGCCGTGGTACGCACGGTCAGCACCTTGACGGGGTCGGCCGATTGCACCGTGGCAATCGCATTGCCGGCGTATATCGGGCGCTGGAACGTATCGGCGGATTCGACCGCGATGATGTCCGACACCTGGGCCACATCCAGCCGCGCCGCCACGCGCGGCGCCACGTTCTTGCCTGACGCCGTCGCCGGAAACAAGATGTGGCTGTAGCCGCCGGCCACCGCCAGCACCTGTTCCGACAGATTTTCAGCCAGGCCATCGGCCAGTTGCGGCGCATCGGCCAGCAACACTTTGGAGACACCAGCCACCTTGGCCGCCTGCGCAGCCACTTCCGCCGCCTGGGAGCCCGCCACCAGCACGTGTACATCGCCGCCGATGGCAGCTGCCGCCGCCACGGTATTCAGGGTCGCGCCCTTCAGCTGGGCGTTGTCGTGTTCAGCAATTACCAGGATAGCCATCTTCAAACCACCTTCGCTTCATTCTTGAGTTTATCGACCAGCGCGGCCACATCCGGCACCTTGATGCCTGCCTTGCGCGGCGCGGGTTCGGAGACCTTCAACGTCTTCAGGCGCGGCGTGGGGTCCACGCCCAGTGCGTCGGGCGTCACGGTTTCCAGCGGCTTTTTCTTGGCCTTCATGATGTTGGGCAAGGTCACGAAGCGCGGCTCGTTGAGGCGCAGATCGGTCGTGATGATGGCCGGCAGCTTGACGGAAACGGTTTCCAGCCCGCCGTCGACCTCACGGGTAACGATGGCGCGCTCGCCGTCGATTTCCACCTTGCTTGCGAAAGTCGCCTGGCTCCAACCCAGCAGCGCCGCGAGCGCCTGGCCGGTCTGGTTGGCGTCGTCGTCGATGGCCTGCTTGCCCAGCAGCACCAATTGCGGCGCTTCCTTGTCCACCACGGCCTTGAGCAGCTTGGCCACGGCCAGCGGCTGCAGTTCGACGTCGGTCTGCACCAGCACGCCACGGTCGGCACCGATGGCCAACGCCGTGCGCAGCGTATCCTGGCACTGGGCCACGCCGCACGATACCGCGACGACTTCCGTCGCCGTTCCCTTTTCTTTCAGCCTGATGGCCTCTTCGACGGCGATTTCGTCGAAGGGATTCATCGACATCTTGACGTTGGCGATATCGACGTCCGACTGGTCGGACTTCACGCGTACTTTGACGTTGTAGTCAACGACACGCTTGACGGGTACGAGAACCTTCATCCAGCAATCTCCAAAAAATCAAAACGGGCAGGCTTCCCCGCGCAGCATGCCGGCCCCATTGCCGGCGTCCTTCATTTACGACACGGCGGACGCGCCGATACTCTGCGTTTGCAGCCCGCCATGCGGGAAACGCGCCACACCTGGGCCTGTCAGGCCCAAACCTTGCGATTCTACAGCTTCGACAACGCACGTACGTGCGCCACCACGCTGCGCCCCAGCGAGGACAACTCGTAGCCGCCTTCCAGCATACTGACGATGCGGCCCTGCGCATACCTGTCGGCCACGTCAACCAGCACGCGGGTCAGCCAGGCGAAGTCCGCTTCCGTCAGCTTCATGCCCCCCATGTCATCTTCACGATGGGCATCGAATCCGGCTGAGATCAGCAGCAACTGCGGCCTGTGGGCCTCAAGGCGCGGCAACCATTGTGTTTCAACCAGTTCCCGCACCGCGTCGCCCCCGCTACAGGGAGGCAGCGGCACGTTGCACATATTGGGCGCCTGCGGCGCCTCGCCACGGTGAGGAAACAGGGCTTCCTGATAGAACCCGCACATCAGCACGCGCCCGTCGCCCGCGAACATGGCCTCGGTGCCATTGCCGTGGTGCACATCGAAATCAATGATCGCCACGCGTTCCAGGCCATGCGCATCCAGCGCATGGCGGGCGGCCACGGCGATATTGTTGAAGAAACAGAAGCCCATGGCCTGGTCCGGCAAGGCATGATGCCCCGGCGGACGCACGGCGCAAAAGGCCACATGGCTTTCGTCGCCCCCCATCACCGCGTCGACGGCGGCGATGCCAGCGCCGGCAGCATGGCGAGCAGCGTTGAAGGTGTAGGGATTGATCTGCGTATCCTGGTCCAGGCGCACATAGCCTTCGGACGGAGTGATGTCGCGCAGCCGGGCGATATATGCCGGATCATGCACGCTCGCCAGCGCCTCGTCGCTGGCGGGCCCCGCCTGCATTTCCCGCAGGCAGGTCATCAGCCCACTGGCCAGCAACTGGTCGGAAACCGCACCCAGCCTCTGCGGGCATTCGGGATGATACGGCCCCATCTCATGCAGCCAGCCTGAGGGGTGGGTAATATATAGTGTCTCCATAAGGTTCATTATGTTCGCCACCTCGCGTTTCCCGCAACTGGGATTTCTTGCCATGATGCTTGCGGGCTGCGCCAATACGGCCAGCTCCATCGCCAGCGCCCCCGCCACCGGCCTCGCGCCGCAAGCCTTCCAGGCCGCCCGCATCACCGCGGACGGCATTCAGCCGCTTCCCCTGCGTCCGGCCGACACGGTTGCGCCGCCCGCCCCGGCGGCCGTGCCCGCACCTGCTGCCAGACCGCTCGCCGCCCCTGGCCCGCTACCTGATTTTCCCAGCACCCCTGGCGGCTTCTCTCCCGAAACCGGGACTGCCTTCGCCCACGCCGCCGCCAGCTCGCGCGGCCTGCCTGCCGAATGGGCCGAAAGCGCCATGGCCGAAGCGCAATACCATCCGCAAGTGGCGCGCCTGATGGCCCCCACGCGTGGCGGCAAGCCAGTCGTGCGCAGCTGGACTACCTACCGTGGACGTTTCGTCGAACCCATCCGCATCCGCAAGGGACGCGCCTTCATGGAGGAAAACCGGGCTGCGCTGCAACGCGCTGAAACGGAATACGGCGTTCCCGGACACGTCATCGCCGCCATCATCGGCGTCGAAACCCTCTATGGAGAACAGACTGGCGGTTTCCGCGTGCTGGACGCACTGGCCACGCTGGCCTTCGCCTACCCCGACCCGAACCGGCCAGAACGCGCCAACATGTTCCAGGAACAACTGGCCGATTTCCTGCTCTGGACCTATCAATCGGGCCAGGACCCGGCTGCCCCGCGCGGCTCCTTTGCCGGCGCCATGGGCATGCCGCAGTTCATGCCGACCAGCATCCTCAAATTCGCGGTGGACGGTGATGGCGATGGCCAGGTCGACCTGCAGAACAACAGCACCGACGCTATCCTGTCCGTGGCCAATTTCCTGCGCCAGCACGGCTGGGTGCCTGGACTGCCCGTGTTCGCGCCGGCACGACTGAGCCAGCAGGCACAGACGCTGGCGGATGGCGGCCTGGTGCCGCGCCAGGATTGGCAAGCGCTGCAACTGGCAGGCGCCAGTCTGGCGCCGGGTGCATCCACCCAGGCCGCCTGGCTGCAGCACCCGCTGGGAGTCATAGACTTGAAGGATGAAGCCCGCGGCGTCACCGAGTTCCGTACCGCAACGCCGAACTTCTTCGCGCTGACGCAATACAACCGAAGCTATTTCTACGCGACTGCCGTGAGCGACCTGTCGCAGGCGCTGCTGAAGCAACCCTGAATGCGCCCAGGCAGGTTTTCTGCACCTGCCGCCTGCCACTCGGCGGCCGACGGCAGGCCTGAAGGTCTGAAGGCCGTGCGGGAACCCGCCATGTGCGAGGTGTGTCAGGGCCTGCCCGGCACACCTGCCGGCGTGTCAGTTGAACACGCCGGTGGACAGGTAGCGGTCGCCCCGGTCACAGACGATGAACACGATCGTCGCGTTCTCGACCCTTTCGGCAACCCGCAGCGCAGCAATCAATGCACCGGCAGATGAAATGCCGGCAAAAATGCCTTCCTCGGCAGCCAACCGGCGTGCCATGGTTTCTGCCGCAGACTGCTCGATGAGTTCAAATTCATCGACGCGATCCGCCTGGTAGATGGCAGGCAGATAGGCTTCCGGCCATTTGCGTATGCCGGCGATCTGCGAACCGGGCGCCGGTTGCGCACCTACCACGCGTATCCCTGGATTCTGGCTCTTCAGGTAGGTCGAGACCCCCATGATGGTGCCAGTAGTGCCCATCGCACTGACGAAATGGCTCACCTGCCCGTCGGTCTGGCGCCAGATTTCCGGACCGGTCGTGTCGATATGCGCCCGCGGATTGTCCGGGTTTGCAAACTGGTCCAGCACCTTGCCCTTGCCTTCCCTCTGCATGGACTGCGCCAGGTCGCGTGCATATTCCATCCCGCCCTGGTCTGCCGGCGTCAGGATCAGCTCCGCCCCGTAGGCGGTCATCGCCGCGCGCCGCTCCACCGTCAGGTTGTCGGGCATGATCAGGATCATGCGGTAGCCCTTCATGGCTGCCGCCATCGCCAGGGCAATGCCGGTATTGCCGCTGGTGGCCTCGATCAGGGTATCGCCAGGATGGATATCCCCACGCGCCTCGGCATGGCGGATCATGGACAGTGCCGGACGATCCTTGACCGAACCAGCGGGATTGTTACCTTCCAGCTTGGCCAGCAGCACATTGCCGCGCGCAGCGATGGCATCACCGGGAATGCGCTGCAGCCTGACCAGCGGGGTATTGCCAACGGTTTCTTCAATCGTAGGGTAGTTCTTCATAAGCCACCGGAAATCACGAGCCTGCGCCCTCGGAACAGGCACGGCGCACCACCGGGCCAGACACCTGCTGACAGGGTGCGTCATGCGGCGCAAAGCGCCAGGGCATCCGCGTAGAAAAAACAGCCATCATACGCCTATCGCCCCAGGCGCACGCAAGCGCCCCCTTCACAACAGGCTTCAGCGCGACCGCCGCCCCCCTCCTGGCGGCCCCGAGCAACCCAGGCACCCCCTGGTGATCCTCCTCGACACCGACACCCGCCCTTCTGCCCCCCCCCTCTGCTCCCTACAGCTCCCTACAGCTCCCTACAGCTACCTGCCGCTACCTGCCGCAACGCCGCTGCCCGCAGCGCCGGTTGGTTGCCCATGGACCTCCAGCCCGCCCGCCTGCATGGCCCTGGCCCGCTTGGGACCTATTCCCCGCACCCGGTCCGCCAGATCGGACAAGGACTCGTAAGCACCGCCACGCTCACGCTCTCGAACGATCAGCAACGCGGTTTTCGGCCCGATGCCGCGCACCGAAATCAGCTCCGCCACGGTCGCAGAATTCGCATCCACAGCGCCAGCGGCGAAACTTGCGCATGCACCGGAAACCGCCAGCGCCGTCCAGGCCAGGCCACGGCGCCACGCCGTGGCCTGCTTGCCTGGTTGTTGGGCGGCCGGCGCAGGCCGCAGCCGGCCCCCAACCACCTGCCCGGCATCCGACCCTGGCCGGCCCGTGGCCCTGCTGCAACATGCCGGCACCCGGGCTGCATCCGGTTTATCCCGCAATGTTCGCCATGCCAGTGCAGGCGCAAGAAATGGGTTCATATCCTCTCCGTCAAGGTTGCCGTCTCGTGCCGGGGCAGGATTGCCCCCAGCGCCAAGCGCCATTGGCCCGCGCAAGCCCGGCCAGGGCGCAGCGCAGGCTGGAAACATCGGCCTGCGTCAGAGCACATCATGCACCGCCGCAGCTCGCCGGCGACAGCCCTGCGGCACGGGTTTGGTCATGGGGAAAAACCGGCGTGCAAGCCGTTGGCCCCATGCCCATGACACAATGTCCACGCCATTGCGCCCAACAATGGTTATCATGTATGAACTACGGGATGGCGGCCTCATGACACCTGCGCAGCGTGCCAGTTACCGCCTTCGCCGCGAGATTACCTAGCTACCCATCCTCGTGTGCTACCTCCGCCGGCAATGGTTCGTCCGTTGCGCGGGGTTCGTTTATCAGAGAACAACATGTCCGCTGCATTGTCTTTCACGCATATTCCCAACCCGACCCCCACTCCTGCCGCCGAGCGTGAAGCCCTGCTGGCCCAAGGCGGCTTCGGCACCGTCTTTTCCGATCACATGGTTACCATCGAGTGGTCGCAGGACAAGGGTTGGCACAAGGCCGAAGTACGCAAGCGTGAACCCTTCCTGCTGGACCCCGCCGCGGCCGTGCTGCATTACGCACAGGAAATTTTCGAAGGGATGAAGGCCTACCGCACGCCCGAAGGCAAGATCACGCTGTTCCGCCCGGACCAGAATGCGCGCCGCTTCAACCTGTCGGCCGAGCGCATGGCCATGCCCACGCTGCCGGAGGAAACCTTCCTGGAAGCCGTCGAACTGCTGGTGCAGACCGACAAGGACTGGATCCCCGGCGGCAACGGCAGCCTGTATCTGCGTCCCTTCATGTTCGCCAGCGAAGCATTCCTGGGCGTGCGCCCGGCCCATCACTACACCTTCTGTGTCATCGCCTCACCGGTGGGCGACTATTTCAAGGGCGGCGCCAAGCCGGTGTCGGTGTGGGTTTCCACGGAATACACCCGTGCATCGCAAGGCGGTACCGGTGCCGCCAAATGCGGCGGCAACTATGCCTCCAGCCTGGTGGCGCAGGCAGAAGCCTACGATAACGGCTGCGACCAGGTTGTCTTCCTGGATGCCGCCGAACACCGTTGGATCGAAGAACTGGGCGGTATGAATGTGTTCTTCGTCCTGGAGGACGGCAGCCTGCTGACCACGCCGCTGGCCGGCACCATCCTGCCCGGCATCACCCGTGCCTCGCTGCTCGAACTGGCCCGCGCGCGCGGCCTGAAGGTCGAGGAACGGCGCTACTCCTTCGAGGAATGGCAAGCCGATGCCCGTAGCGGCAAGATCAAGGAAGCCTTCGCCTGCGGTACGGCGGCCGTGGTGGCAGCCATTGGTGAAGTGCGTTATGCCGGCGGCAGCTTCAAGATCGCCGACGGCCAGACCGGCCCGCTGACGGAAAGCCTGCGTGAAGAACTGACCGGCATGCAGCGCGGCCGTGTCGCCGACACCCGCGGCTGGACTCGTCCCGTCGCCATTTAAGGCAGCGCTATCGCATTGCCTCGTCGGCCCCGCCGGCAATAAAGCGGCCGGCCAGCAATATGCTGGCCGGCCGCTTTTGCTCATGCGCCTGCCGCCTGGCTGGCAGCCGGATCAGACAGCTGCCGCCATCTCCTCGGCAGTCACGATGGACGTCCCAAGCTTGCCCACGACAATGCCGCCAGCCTTGTTGGCCCAACGCATGGCCTGGTGCCAGTCCATGCCTGCAGCGCGCATGACCGCCAGGGTAGCGAGGACGGTATCCCCGGCACCCGAGACATCGAAGACCTCGTGCGCCTGGGCGGCCACGTGATCCTCGCCCTCATCCGTATACAGGGACATGCCCTGTTCCGAACGCGTCAGCATCAGGCCACGCAGGCCCAGCTGCTGGCGTAACGCCTGCGCTCGCCGCGTCAGGTCTTCTTCGGTACGCCAGGCACCAGCCACCACTTGCAATTCTTGGCGGTTCGGCGTCACCAGATCGGCGCCGCGATAGCGGGAAAAATCGTCACCCTTGGGGTCCACCAGGATGGGAACGCCCGCAGCCCTGGCTCGTTCGATCAGGACTTCCACCTCGGCCAGCGCCCCCTTGGCATAGTCTGACAGTACCAGCACGTCATAGCCGGCCAGCAGCGTATCGACCTGATCCCGAATCCCGCGCAACACCGACACGCCCAGGGTTTCCTCGAAATCTATGCGCAGCAGTTGCTGCTGCCTGCCCAGCACGCGCAGCTTCAGCGTGGTCGGGCAGTCCGGCGTTCTAACCAGCGCCGATGCAATCCCGGCCTCGTCCAGCAGGCCTGCGATGCGCCTGCCGGGTTCATCTTCACCGACCACGCCCACCACGCAAGCCTGGGCGCCCAGCGCCGCAACGTTACGCGCCACGTTGGCAGCACCGCCCAGCCTGTCCTCGCGCCGCGCCACCCGCACCACGGGTACCGGCGCCTCCGGCGAGATACGCTCGACCTCGCCGAACCAGTAGCGGTCCAGCATCAGATCGCCAACGATCAGAATACGCGCACGCTTGACGGCATCGACAGGAAAAACGTTCATTGCGCCTCCTCCAGGCGCCTGGGCGGATATGTCTCCCAGGCATTGCATCCCGGGCACTGCCAATAGAAACGACGGGCCTGGAAACCGCAGGCGGTGCAACCATAACGATCCAGCCGCTGGGTATGCTTGTGGATCAACGTCCGCAGCAGCGCCAGGTCTTCATGCTGGCCGCCGATGACAGCGGCCACGGAACCCTCAGGCGCGTCCTTGGTCGCGGCCAGCTCGATTTCCAGCAGGCGGTCCAGGCCCAGCAAAGATGGGCGGCGCGACAATGCACTGCGCGCAAAACTCCATGCCGTGCCTTCGGACTGCTGGGCGCGCAATTCACGAAATACGATATTGAACAGGTCCAGAGACGGCTGGCTGACATACTGCGCCTGCAACTGTGCCAAGCCCTCGGCTGCCTGCCCGGCGGCGCGATAGTTCTGCAACAGGGCCTCGGCCACCAGACCCGCATACGCGGGATGCTCGCGCAATACGGATTCCAGGTGCAGGCGCTCCGCCTTGGCGTCGTCCTGACGCGCGGCAATCTGGGCGCGCAGCATGGCGACACGCACGGCCGCAGCAGCCCCCCGTTGCACGGCGCCATCTTCCCCGCCCTGCCGTTGCAAGGCGGCTTCCGCCGCATCCAGCGCTTCCTGGGCGCCCAGCAGATCCGGCGTTTTGGCCTGCAAGGCCATTTGTGCCAGTTCACAATAATAGTGTGCCAGTTCGGGCACCGGTTCATTGGTCATCGCACGCAGCATGCGCACGGTTTCAATCGCCTTGGGCCAGTCGTGGCCAGCTTCATAGATACGGATCAGGGCTTGCAGCGCCTGCTGGGCGTAGCGCGTATCCTGCAATTGCCGGAAGGCTTCTTCGGCTCGGTCCAGCATGCCGGATTTCAGGAAATCCTGCGCCAGTTCGTACAGGGCCTGCTCACGCTGGGGCGCAGGCAGGTCTGCCCGCGACAGCAGGCTCTGGTGCACGCGGATCGCCCGTTCGATCTCTCCACGGCGGCGGAACAGGTTCCCCAGCGCGAAATGCAGCTCTATGGTTTCAGTATCGAGCTTGGCGACTTCGACAAATGCGTCGATGGCGCGATCAGGCTGCTCGTTGAGCAGGAAGTTCAGCCCACGAAAATAGGAATCCGGCAATTGGCGCGTCTCGCGCAGCATTTGCCGGATATCCACACGCGCCGCCACCCAGCCCAATCCAAACAGGACAGGCACGAAAATGAGCCACCAAGGTTCGAAGTTCACGCGAAGAATCCGCCAGAAAAATACATATCAACAAGCCGGGCCGCCGCGGCGGCCGGGCAATTACAACGGCGACAGCGGTGCGACGGTTTCCGGCGCAACGACAGGTTGCTGGTCATGGTCGCGAGCGACGATTTCCCGCACTTTTTCAAGTTCGCGCCGCAGGCGGGCCGCCTCGCGGCGGTTGCGCAGCACAGCCGGCACCATCAGCAACAGGCCAAACAGCGTGCCAAGCACGAACACGGCCAGCATCACGACAATCAGCGGCACCTGGTCAGCCACGTAATCGCCATAGAATTTCACGGCAACAGGCTCGGTATTCTTCAACGCGAACATCAATACCGCGATGAAAACCAGCGCACGAAGGAACCAGACGAAATAGCGCATGAGACAAGCTCCGCAATGGATGGGGTACTGTTTATTGTAATCTGCTATGGATGCCGGGGTTTCTTCATTCGCCCTGCTACGGGGCAACCCTGAAGCGACCTCCCCGTGCCCATGCCAGACCCGGGCAGAACCAACAGAAACGCCGCACTTGCCGGCAAGGCAAGGCGGCGTTCTTTCAAGGCCTGACGGCCCTGGCGTTCAGGATCAGAGCTTATCCTTGAGCACCGTCAGCAGACGCCGGGCAGCGCCATCGGACACCTTTTCGCCCTTGTCGTCCACAACGTAGACCTGGGTCAGGTCGCCGACCTGCTGCAGGCGCAGGCGATAAACCTGCACGTCGAGATCGGGAGAAGTGCGGAACAGGCGCGTGAAGAAATTGGCCGATTCGTTCTTCATGCCGCTGTCGATGTCGGCATAGCGCACGAAGTACTCGCCCGCTGCGCGATCGCGGTCATCTACCGTGAAACCGGCAGAATCCAGCCCCATGCCCACACGGCGCCATGCGCGATCGAAGGGCTCGGGCACTTCCAGCACGTCTGCGCCGCTGGTCAGCGACACGGCTGCCGGCTGAATCTCTCCGGTACGGTCGACGACTGCCTGCTCGGCCTTGGCCTGCTCTGCCTTCTTGACGGCTTCTTCGTCGCCGCCCCCCAGATAGACCATCATGCGCGACAACATGGCGGCATTCAGTTCGGGCGACTCCGGACCGACCTCCCAGGTGATGCGGGAGTCATCGTAGTTCATGCGGCGCTCGAACATGTGGTCGTGACTGATGAAGATTTCCGTACGGCCATCCACGCGCTCCAGACGGGTACGGAAGCGCTCGCGCTCGCCGCTGTCCCAGGCCTGGTCGATGATGCGGCCCAACAGATTACGCAGACCGCTTTCCGGAATCTTCGCACGGTTTTCCGCCCAGCCCGTCTGGATGATGCCGACGGTTGGGTTGTTGCTGGCGATAGGGAAGCCCTGCTCTTCCCAGAAGGTCACAATGCGCGGATAGAGCTCGCTGGGAGGCGCATCGGCCTCAAGCCAGCGGCGGTCGCCATCGCGCACGATGCGCAAGCCGGGAAACTCCGGCAGCACGTTGGGGCCCACAGGCTTGGCCTGTGCCGCCGCCTCAGCACCTTGCTGCTGGAATTCGGTAAACGTCGTGGAGCCGGAAGCCGGCATCTGATAACGCGGATCGCTCGCCGCCTGGGTCAGGTCGGGAGGAATACTGAGGGGCTTGGTCCGGTTGGCGCCAGCCCCCTTGTAGTCGATGGACTCTTCGTTGCCCAGCAATTCATTGACACTGCTGCAACCTGCCAGCAGGACGACGAGGGTCAATGCCGGGACGGCCAATCGGCCTTTATTCATTCGCAACCTCTTCATTCAATTACAGGCCCGCTCGTTGCATGGCGTCCCGCACCGTGGAGTGATACTCCGGCGACAGGGTAACCAGCGGCAGACGATAGCCAGGCGGGATCAGACCACGTTCGGCCATGGCCCACTTGACGGGGATGGGGTTTCCTTCTACGAACAATGCCTTGTTCAGACGCCCCAGACGTCCATTTAGTTCACGAACCCGAGCAATATCTCCGGCCAGCGCGGCAGCACACAGTTCGCTCATGGCGCGCGGCGCCACATTGGCCGTGACGGAAATGTTGCCGGATGCCCCCAGCAGGATCAGGGCGGCGGCCGTGGCATCGTCACCGCTGAATACCTGGAAGCCTGCCGGCACCTCGTTGAGCAGCAACGCGCCACGGCCGATATCGCCGGTGGCGTCCTTGATACCGATGATGCCGGGTACCTGCGCCAGACGCAGGACGGTATCGTGACTCAGGTCGGCAACCGTGCGACCAGGCACGTTATAGAGAACGGTAGGCAGATCGACGGTTTCGGCGATGGAGCGGAAATGCTGATACAGACCTTCCTGGGAAGGACGGTTGTAATAAGGCACAACGGACAGGCCGGCATCCGCACCGACGGCCTTGGCATGCTTGGCCAGTTCAATGGCTTCGCGGGTGGAGTTGGCGCCAACACCCGCGATAACGGGGATGCGTCCGGCGGCATGGGCCACCGCCACGCGGATCAATTCCGCGTGCTCGTCCACATTCACGGTCGGGGATTCGCCCGACGTCCCGACAACCACGAGAGCATTGGTGCCCTCGGCGATATGCCAATCAATCAAAGCGCGGTATGTCTCGTAATCCAGGCTGCCGTCGGCATGCATGGGCGTCACCAGCGCGACCAGACTACCGCGGAAGACCGGGTTCTGGGATGCAGTCGCGTTCTCTGCCATTTTGAAAGCTCCAGCCGTGCCCGGCATGGGCCACGGTAACGTATCAAACTACTGAGTTTAACGGATGCCGGCCGGGCAATTTCAAAAAAGAGCGCAAACCGGCGCGCGCCAGCCCATCAGGGACTGGCGCGCAGGAACGCAGCATAGAAAATTGGCAATCAGACGGCAAGACCCAATGTTGCCGGATCCCCCTGCCCCAGGCGTTCGATCACCGGCGTCGCCCCCGACATATCTATTACCGTAGTCGGCAAACTTGGGCAGACACCGGCGTCGATGATGCCGGCCAGCTGGTGGGAATAGCGCGCTTCTATTTCTTCCGCTTCGGTCAGTGCATCGGTCTCGCCCTGGGGAATCAACGAGGCGGAAATCAGCGGCGTCTGCGCACTTTCCAGCAGCGCCAGCGCTGCCGTATGCGACGGCACGCGTATGCCGATGGTCTTGCGCGAAGGATGGGACACGCGCCGAGGCACTTCGCGGCTGGCTTCCAGAATGAAAGTCCAGGGACCCGGCGTGGCGGCCTTCAGCAGTCGATACTGTGAATTATCGACTTTGGCCAGATGCCCGATTTCCGCAAGATCACGGCACAGCAATGTCAGATGATGTTTGTCGGTCAAACCGCGCAGGCGCCGTAAATCATCGGCTGCGGATTTATCGTCGAGGCGCGCCACGACGGCATAACCGGAATCCGTCGGGATTGCCAGCAAACCGCCATTACGCAGTAAATCGGCAGCCTGGGCAATCAGGCGGGGCTGGGGATTCTGGGGATGAACAGAAAAAATTTGTGCCATATTCCTGAATACTGAGCCATTAAATAGTTCTTCCAATCTACCACAACTCTGTACACGAGATGCAACGCAGCGTGCTTCAAACAGCACCTATCAAGCACCTCAAAGACGTTTATTGCAGGTTTTTTCAGGGTCTATTCATTTGCTCATCATTTATGAATACCTAGTCACCTTTTGCGACAAACCCTGCGTCATTGCAGTGCAATAAATTCAAGAAAATTCCCATATTCAAAGATTCGGAAATACCAAAAATGGAGAATCCACCTACATTGCCTCAAGAACAGTCAAGAAACTCTGAACACCCTTCTACGCAAAACGCCAGAAAAGAAAAAGCCCCTCTACGAAGAGGGGCTTTCCAGGGCAGTGATAAAACCTGCCATTGCCTGGACTGTGATGCAGCGGGCGGGAAGGATTGCTAAAGAAAGCAAATTCCTTACACCCGGAAATCTTCCTTGTTCTTGCCTTCAGCCAGTGCATTTTTCAACCATTGGGGCTGGCGGCCCATACCGGACCAGGGTTCACCGTTCGGTCCGCGATAGCGCACCACAGAAGCCGTTTGTTCGGCTTTGCGACCAGCAGTTGCCTTGCGGGCGGAAGCGACATTGGCAAAACCAAGATCAGCGGCGCTCAGGCCATATTCAGCAATCTTGGCCTTGATATCGTTAATCACGACAGCGATCTCCTGCCGACGCAGATGCTCGGCCTCCTCGAGCAGTTTCTCTGCCTGTGCTTTGAGTTCGAGATAGGTAGCCATATATGTATTAATCAACACGTAAGTTAACGAGGATTTTATTCTAGCATAAACAACTACTAAGCTTGGTACGCAATTCCACCCAAAACCAGACAGTCCTTATTCAAACAGAGACAATCGAAAGCATCCGAAACAATCAGCGCTATCTGTTGTCTCTCAACACTTGCCAAATATGAAAAAATGGCCTGCATAGATAGTCGAAAGACGTCCAGAATAGAACCCTCCGGAAGTCAGGCTGAGAATAATCGGGGGGCGATGTTGCAGCGTAAAGCGAGATGAGATTCATTCCCAGACATAAAACATGTCATATGACAAGAATGGCCATTGCGAACTGCCGACGACCGCCAAACAATTAGCGCAGCCGACAATTCAATGAAACCTTGACTGGGAAATGAAAGAATTAGGCAACAAGCCTGGGCCGAATGGCCGGATAGATATGGGAAAATAACGCAAAAAAGCCCTTGACTATGCAAGGGCTTGGAAATCTGGGGTGGCCGATGGGGCTCGAACCCACGACAACCGGAATCACAATCCGGGACTCTACCAACTGAGCTACGGCCACCACCGCAGAAACAGAACTATAGCACGTTTTTTGGTTTTGGCAAATACTACAGTCGCATGTCGCATTATTTTCAGCATGCTGCACGATGCGCCAACCCCGGAAACCCTCGCCCTGATGAAGCGCACATCCGGCACGCGCCAGGGAACCAGGGCCTGCGCCGGCACACTAAGCCACTGACCAGCCGCCCGAAAAATGGCATGCCTCGCATCCTTACCGGACACAATGCGTGTTCCAGATCACGTACGGCGTGCGGCAAGGCGCCGGTGTAACAAGGCGAACACGCCCCTCCAATCACCACGATTTTTCCTATTTCAGTCAGGAGCCTCATGAAACTCTCCCAATTCGCCGTCGCTGCTTCCCTGGCTGTCCTGAGCAGCCAGGGGCAAGCCGCCCAATATCCATTTGCCGATCTCCAGGCTTTCCAGGGACTGGAAAACGGCTTGTGGCATTGGACCATGACCACTCAGCCACGCCAGCCCGTCATTCCTGACCAGGACCAGCGCCGCTGCGTTGACATTGCCCGCTCGCTGGAACGCGCCATGCAGGAAATCCAGAAAAATGCGCCGCAATGCGCCATACAGGTACAAAGCGATACGGCGGAGCGGGCCGAATTGAGCAGCCAGTGCCCTGCCATGCAGATCATGCCGGGCATTGCCGTGCCCGCCATGCAAATCAGCTATCTGGTACAACGGCTAGGAAAAAATGAAATCCAGGTCGTGGCTACCGCACCCAATTTCCTGACCGGCAGCGGCAACCTGAGCTTCCGGCATCAGGCACAACGCCTGGGCGCTTGCCCACAACAATAATTCCGCCATTTCAGGGAGAACAAGGAATGCAGGCATTGATTCAGCGCGTCACCCGTGCCGAAGTACGTATCGGCGGCCAGGTCCATGGTGCCATCGGCGCCGGCCTGCTGATACTGTTATGCGCCGAAATCGGAGACGGTGCGGAACAGGCCGATGCCTTGCTTGGAAAAATTCTGAAACTGAGAATTTTCAGTGACGACGCAGGAAAAATGAATCTCAGTGTGCAGGATGTTCGCGGCGGCCTGCTGATCGTCAGCCAATTCACACTGGCTGCCGATACCCGGCGCGGCAACCGTCCCAGTTTCACGCAAACCGCGCCCCCCGCCCTGGGGCGAGAGCTCTACGATTATTTTGTCGGCGCCGCGCGCCGGCTGCACCCGGAAGTGGCTACTGGGGCGTTCGGCGCAGACATGGCGGTCGAACTGATCAATGACGGCCCTGTAACGATTCCGTTGCATATTCCGGCGCCAACGCACGGCCAGGATTGAAACTTCTGTGCCATACTCAGGTCGTATATTAAATATCTTGATAAGAAAAGCCATTTTTCATCGTTCCTTATCATTCGAAACGAGGCTATAAACGATGGCAACCCGCACGGCATGTGCCGTGCATAACAAAAAAGGAGAGTCATATGACCAGAACCTCCAATCAACTGATGGGCTACGCCCGCATCCGTACCCGCCGCGCCCAGGAACTTTATGACCTGGATACCAAGGCGGAACTGCAGGAACCCGTACGCGAACAAGGTAAATCCGGCGTACCGCAAAGTTCCAGCGCCAATCGGGCCTAAGCGCCCTTAACCAGAACGGCATCGCGACAGCGGTGCCGTTTGCATTTCAGCCTGCCTTTTTCAGCCCGTTTTTCATGCACGCCCTGCCCATCCTTTCCAGCCTGCCCGCCACCACCGCCACCGAACGCCAAGAGCAATACAAGGAATTGCTCGGCCAGGCACAAGCGCTGTTTTCCGGCGAGACCGATGCCATCGCCAATGCCGCCAACCTCAGCGCGCTGGTATATCAGGCCTTGCCTGGCCTGAATTGGGCGGGATTCTATTTCCTGAAAGAAGGAGAATTGGTGCTGGGACCCTTCCAGGGCCGGCCGGCCTGCGTGCGCATTCAGCTGGAACGCGGCGTCTGCGGTGCTGCAGCCCGCACCCGCGATATCCAGATAGTGCCGGATGTCCATGCCTTTCCCGGACATATCGCCTGCGACCCGGCCTCGCGTTCGGAGATCGTCGTACCCCTGGTCGATGCGCAAGGAGAATTGCTGGGCGTATGGGATGTGGACAGCCCCCTGCCCGGCCGCTTCGACGATATCGACGCCGCCGGCATGCAGGCCTTGTGCCTGGCCTGGCGCGACAGCCTGGCGCCAGCGAACTGATCAGTCGGCCGCATTGGGGCGGATGCCCCGGCTTTCATGCGGCACTGGCCGGCGGAGAACGCGGCCAGGGACAGAGACTCAGAACTCCTCGGTATCAATCTCCACCTGCGTGGCAGCTGGATAGCGCGGCCCGACGACCGTTTCCTGATTGATCAGTTCATCAAGCTGGGCCAGCACGGTGGCGTCCAGCTTGATATCGGCCGCCTGCGCGTTGTCGCGCGCGTGCTGCGGATTGGTCGTGCCGGGAATGGCGAAGATATGGTCATCCTGCGCCAGCAACCAGGCCAATGCCAATTGCGCCGGCGTAATTTCCAGTTCGTCGGCGATTTCCAGGTATGGCTCCAGCAATTCCAGATTGCGGGCATAGTTTTCCGGCGCGAAACGCGGCATGCCGCGACGGATATCCTTGGGCTCCAGCGCCGTCACATCGCGTAGCTCTCCCCCCAGATAGCCACGCGCCACAGGGCTGAACGCCACGAATGCAGCGCCCAGTTCACGGCAGGCCTGGAGCACGGCAATTTCTGCATTGCGCGTCCACAGCGAATATTCCGTTTGTACCGCCGCGATGGGATGTACCGCATGAGCCTTGCGCAAAGTCGCAGCCGACACTTCCGACAAGCCAATGGCGCGGATCTTGCCCGCCTGCACCAGGTCGGCCAGGGCGCCGATACTGTCTTCGATGGGTACGTTCTTGTCCCAGCGGTGCAGGTAATACAGGTCAATGACATCGGTGCGCAAGCGTTGCAGAGAGGCGTCGCAGGTTGCCTTCAGGGTTTCCGGGCGACCGTCGATCACGCGCTTGCCGTCCACACCGGTCATGCCGCACTTGCTCGCCAGGAAAATATCCTTGCGATGCGGCGCCAGCAATTCGCCCATCAGGGTTTCGTTGGCGCCAAAGCCGTAGAGCGCGGCCGTATCGAAGAATGTCACGCCCTCGTCCAGGGAAGCACGCACGACCTGTTCGGCGACCTCACGCCCTGGCGGCGAGCCATAGGCATGACTGAGATTCATGCAGCCCAGACCGATGGCGCTGGTCGATGAAGATCCAATCTTACGTTGTTGCATGGTGGGATGCTCCGGTAATGGCGTTCCGGCCTGCCGCGGCAGTTTTGCATGCCACCGGCGGCCCGCCGTCTTTGATCTGATTGTCATTTGCGCTACAGCCCTGCCTGGGCCGCCCGCTGGCAAATACACTATCTATCGTACAGAGAAAATGGCCTTGCCATCTGCAGCACACGGAGTGCCCGATGGCAAGGCCATGGATGCCGGCAAGTCAGTCGGGTGAGAGACAGGCCGGCTGCGGGCGCGGGCCGCGACACCGTCGCCTGCCCGTCCTGCCATTTAGTTATCGCGCGCCAGTTGCTGTTCCAGCTGATGCAGCACTTCATAGCAAGGCAGCACCTGGGCAACGCTGGAGTTCGGCTCGCGGCCTTCGCGGATGGCGGCAAAGAATTCGCGATCCTGAAGTTCGATACCGTTCATCGACACATCAACCTTGGACACGTCGATCTTTTCGTCACGGCCGTTGACCAGATCATCGTAACGGGCGATATAGGTCTCCGTGTCACCGATATAACGGAAGAAGGTTCCCAGCGGGCCGTTGTTATTGAAGCTCAGGCTCAAGGTGCAGATCGCGCCGGTTTCGCTCTTGAGCTGGATGGACATGTCCATTGCAATGCCCAGGTCCGGATGAATCGGGCCCTGCATGGCATGGGCCTGCACGATCTTGCCGGCCTGGTAGGCGAACAGGTCCACCGTATGGGCGGCGTGGTGCCACAGCAGGTGGTCGGTCCAGCTGCGCGGCTGGCCCAGCGCATTGGTATTGGTGCGGCGGAAGAAATAGGTTTGCACGTCCATTTGCTGGACATGGAAATCACCCTTTTCGATCTGCTTGTGCACATACTGGTGGCTGGGGTTGAAGCGGCGCGTATGGCCGACCATCGCCACCAGGCCGGTTTCCTTCTGCAGGCGCGCAACTTCGCGCGCGCCTTCCAGGCTATCGGCCAGCGGGATTTCGACCTGCACATGCTTGCCGGCCTTCAGGGCCTGTACCGCCTGGGCCGCGTGCATTTGCGTCGGCGTGCACAGGATGACGGCATCCAGTTCCGGCAAGGCCAGGCTTTCCGACAACTCGGTGGTGACGTGCCCCACGCCATACTTGCCAGCCACTTCCTTGGTCTTTTCCAGATCGCGGCCAACCAGCGAGATCACTTCCACGCCGTCGATATTCTTGATGCCGTCCAGGTGCTTGACGCCGAATGCGCCGGCGCCCGCCAGGGCGACCTTGATGGTCTTGCTCATCAGTTGTCCTCCAGAATCAGGTGGCCCACCGCCGTATTCGACGCAGGCACATGGTAGAAACGCTGCGCGACGGTAGGCGCTTCGCCACCGACCGCATCAGCCATCGCGCCGCGCGCGATCAGCCACATGACCAGTTCGATGCCTTCCGAACCAGCCTCGCGCACATATTCGATATGCGGCACTTGGGACAGGCTGTCCGGATTGGCGATCAGGCGGTCCAGGAACTTATTATCCCACTCGCGGTTGATGAGACCTGCGCGCGGACCTTGCAGCTGGTGGCTCATGCCGCCCGTGCCCCAGATCTGCACGTTCAGGTCTTTGTCGAAGGATTCCACTGCGCGGCGGATAGCCTTGCCCAGCTCGAAGCAGCGGCGGCCCGAGGGCACCGGGTACTGCACCACGTTCACCGCGAACGGAATCACCGTGCAAGGCCATGCCTCGGGCTGGCCGAACATCAACGAAAGCGGCACGGTCAGGCCGTGATCCACGTCCATCTTGTTGACGATGGTCAGATCGAAGTCTTCCTGAATCACCGATTGCGCAATGTGCGCCGCCAGCTCCGGATGGCCGATCACCGGCGGCACGGGACGCGGGCCCCAGCCTTCGTCAGCCGGCGGATAGAACGGGCCGGTACCGATGGCAAACGTGGGAATCAGGTCCAGACTGAAGGCCGTGGCGTGGTCGTTATAGACCAGGAACACGACATCCGGCTTATTCTGCTTGATCCATTCCTTGCCGAAGTCATAGCCGGCGAATACCGGCTTCCAGTAATCCTCGTTCTGCTTGTTCAGATCGAGCGCCGCGCCAATGGCGGGAACGTGCGAGGTGTAAACACTGGCAGTGATCTTGGCCATTATTTCTGGTCTCCGGTGTAGCGGTTGCCCTCGACGGAGCGGCCGCCCTTGAGCATCATGTCACGGTACTCGGCTTCGCTCATGCCGGTCATGCTGCCCGCCATTTGCTGGAACGACTTGCCATCGGTGGCACCGATCTTGGCAAGAAAGTAGATGTTGCCGCCCAAGGCGATGCAGCGGTTCAGGTCGCGGTCGAGCACTGCCTGCTTCTGCTCCTCGCTCATGTCCCATTCATCCAGGTAGGCGCGCTCATCGGCCTTGAAGCGATCGCGGTTCTCTGCCTTCATCAGCGACATGCAGAACTGGTTCAGCCAGTAGCCTTTGCGCGACTGGTCCGCGTCAAAGATCGTCGTGCCAGGCACGTTGGAGTAAGGTTTTTCAAGCGACATGCGATTCTCCCCAATAAAGTCGGGTGGGATTATCGACCAGCAGCTTGCGCTGCAGATCGGCCGTCGGAGCAATGTGCGGAATGAAGTCGACCAGCAGACCGTCGTCCGGCATGTGATCCTTCAGGTTCGGGTGCGGCCAGTCGGTGCCCCAAAGCACGCGGTCGGGAAAGGTTTCCACGATACGGCGCGCAAACGGCACAACATCCCGATAAGCGTTCTGCTCGCCGTCCAGCGCGCGCGGGCCGGTATGGCTCAGACGTTCGGGGCAGCTTACCTTGCTCCAGACATTCGGATTTTCGCGCATGAACTTCACGAACAGTTCGAACTCGGGGCCGTCGACCGGCTTGGTCACATCCGGACGGCCCATGTGGTCCACCACGACCGTGGTTGGCAGGCTGGTGAAGAAGTCCCACAGTTCAGGCAGGTCCACCGCCTCGAAATAGATGACGACATGCCAGCCCAGCGGCGCGATGCGGCTGGCGATCTCCATCAGCTCGTCCTTGGGCGTGAAGTCCACCAGGCGCTTGACGAAGTTGAAACGCACACCGCGCACACCGGCTTCGTGCAATTCCTTCAGTTCTTCGTCGGTAATGTTGCGGCGCACAGTCGCCACGCCCCGGGCACGGCCATCGGCAGCCTGCAGCGCATCGACCAGCGCCCGGTTGTCGGCGCCATGGCAGGTGGCCTGCACGATGACATTCTTGTCGAAACCGAGGTGATCGCGCAGCGCGAACAACTGGTCCTTGGATGCGTCGCACGGCGTGTACTTGCGCTCCGGCGCAAACGGGAACTGGTCGCCAGGGCCGAAGACGTGGCAATGCGCATCGACGGCGCCTGCCGGCACCTGAAAGCGCGGCTTGCTCGGATTGGCATACCAGTCCAGCCAGCCTGGGGTTTTCTCAAATGCTGCCATGATGTCGCCGTCCTCAGTCGATATACTTCAGACCGGCAGCAGCCAGGTCTTCACGCATTTTGTACATATCCAGGCCAAGCACACCGCTGGCCAGCTTGGCGCGCTTGCTGGTTTCGTTGTCTTCGCGCTTTTGCGCGGCGTCGGCCACCTGGCCGGCAATCGCCGCCGGCACCACGACCACGCCGTCATCGTCGGCCACGACCACGTCGCCAGGGTTGACCAGCGCACCGGCGCACACCACCGGGATATTGACCGAACCCAGCGTCGCCTTGACCGTGCCCTTGGCGCTGATGGCCTTGGAAAACACCGGGAAGTTCATCTCCGTCAGGTCACGCACATCGCGCACGCCGCCGTCGATCACCAAACCGACTGCGCCCTGGGCACGGAAGGACGTCGCCAGCAGGTCGCCGAAGAAACCGTCTGTCGATTCCGCCGTAACCGCCGCCACGACGATGTCGCCCGGGCGGATCTGTTCTGCCGCCACGTGGAACATCCAGTTGTCACCCGGCTGCAGCAGCACCGTCACGGCGGTACCGGTCGCCTTGGCGCCGGTGAAGATCGGGCGCAGATAGGGTTTCATCAGGCCGACGCGGCCCATGGCTTCGTGCACGGTGGCGGAACCGAATTTCGACAGGCGCTCCACCGCTTCGCGGTCGGCGCGCTGGATGTTGCGGTAAACCACTCCGAGATTGTTCAGGCTCATTGCAATTATCCTTTCTGGCTGATTACAGGCCCTTGGCCTTCAGTTGCTGGTCAAGACGTGAGAACACGCGACGCGCATTGCCTTCGTAGATCATGTGGCGCTCTTCGGCAGTCAGCTCGGCCGCTTCGATGTAACGCTTGGTGTCGTCGTAGTAATGGCCGGTCAGCGGGTCCACACCGCGTACTGCGCCGATCATTTCCGAAGCAAACAGGATGTTATCCACCGGGATGACGTTGGTCAGCAGGTCGATGCCAGGCTGGTGATACACGCAGGTATCGAAGAAGATGTTTTTCAGCAGGTGCTCGCGCAGGTCGGGCTTCTTGAGCTCTTGCGCCAGGCCGCGGAAACGTCCCCAGTGGTAGGGCACGGCGCCGCCGCCATGGGGGATCAGGAACTTCAGCGTCGGGAAATCCTTGAACAGTTCGCTCGTCAGGCACTGCATGAACGCGGTGGTATCGGCGTTCAGGTAATGCGCGCCAGTGGTGTGGAAACACGCGTTGCAGCTGGTGCTGACGTGGATCATCGCCGGGATGTCATACTCGACCATCTTTTCATAGATGGGATACCACTGGCGGTCGGACAGCGGCGGCGAGGTCCAGTGGCCGCCAGACGGATCAGGATTCAGGTTGATGCCGACAAAGCCGTATTCCTTGACCGTCTTTTCCAGCTCGGGAATGCAGGTGGCAGGATCGACGCCCGGGGATTGCGGCAGCATGGCGGCGCCAACGAAATTATCAGGGAACAGTTGCGACACGCGGTAGCAAAGCTCATTGCAGATCGCCGCCCAGGTAGAACTGGTATTGAAGTCACCGATGTGATGCGCCATGAAGCTCGCACGCGGCGAGAAGA
Organism: Kerstersia gyiorum; assembly: GCF_004216755.1. GTDB lineage: Bacteria > Pseudomonadota > Gammaproteobacteria > Burkholderiales > Burkholderiaceae_B > Kerstersia > Kerstersia gyiorum. Next base: position 1,214,815 of record NZ_SGWZ01000001.1, on the reverse strand, counting down.
TCGTCAGATCAGAGCCACGCTCCTTCATCTTGGCCAGCTGGTTCTTCTCGATGCTTTCGCGCAGTTCGTCATCGCTGATGTGCAGGTCGCTGGCCTTGGGGCCCAGTTCCGGCGTATTCAGATTGGCGATCTGCTGCTCGCGCCAATCAGCCAGCGCCTTGGGCGCGGTAGTATAGTGACCGTGGCAGTCGATGATCATGGCTTATCTCCTGTGACAATGAGTTGTTCTGCTGCGCGCGTCTGCTGTACGCACTGGCCGCCGAATGCGCGCCGTGAATGGCGGAAAACCGTGCCAGCGCTCTGGCGAACGTTTTCCGCCCGCGCTGAAGCGCCATCCGAAGCATTCCTGACGGGTACGGGCGGCCCCAATATGGGTCTTGGTCTATTATGGTGGCCGTGGACCCCCTTGGCTAGAACAAGGTCCTGCTAACAGATATAGCATTAGGACATAACTCAAGAGATTCCATCCAGCTTTTGAATAGCCATTTCCGGCATCTGTCCGGCTGATCTATTTCCTATGGACCTGAAACAACTTGAATACTTCGTCCACGTCGCTGAACTGGGCAGTTTTACCCGGGCTTCCAGCGTGCTGGACGTGGCTCAGCCTGCGCTGAGCCGGCAGATCCGCCTGCTTGAAGTCGAGTTGCGCCAGCACTTGCTGACTCGCAACGGGCGCGGCGTGACCGTCACCGAAGCGGGACGCCTGCTTTTGGATCATGCCCGCGGCATTCTGCACCAGGTCGCCCGCGCCCAGGAAGACCTCGGGCGCGTTCGGGGCTCGCTCGCCGGCCGCGTGGCGCTGGGCATGCCGCCCAGCATCGCCCGTGCGCTGACGGTGGCCCTCACCCGGGAATTTCGCCAGCGCCTGCCGGACGCCGCCCTGTCCATCAGCGAAGGCTTGTCCATTCCGATGCAGGAATGGCTGCAGGGCGGCCGGCTGGACATTGCTCTGCTTTACAATCCCACCTCATCGGCGGAAGTGGAAATCGAACCGCTGATGGAAGAAACCCTGTTTTTGATCGGTCACGGCGAACCCGGCCATGACGGCCAGCCCATCAAGCTGGCGGAAGTCTCCGAGTTGCCGCTGATCCTGCCGGCGCGGCCCAATGCAATCCGCACACTGGTCGAAACACGCATGGCCAGCATTGGCCGCAAGCCGCGCATCGCGCTGGAAATCGACGGCGTGCCTGCCATCCTTGACCTGGTGGCAGATGGTGCCGGGCTGGCCATCCTGCCGCATTACGCGTTGAATTCGGCCGCCAGCCCCAAGGATTACTACGCCCGCCCGATCAACGAACCCACGCTGACCAGCACGCTATGCATCGCAACCTCGTCGCGGCGCACCGGCACCCTGACACAGCAGGCCATGCTCGACCTGATCCGCGACATGGTCAAGCGCGTTTTCCCGGAAAACGCGCTATAAAACGGATCATCGGCCGCGCCGCCCCGCTGCCCTGCGCCTGCAAAGGCGCCATGGCCGCGCATGGCGCGCCACATTACCGAACCGGAGTATCGTTACCATGAAAGGCCATCCCGAAGTCCTCGACTATCTCAAGAAGCTGCTGCGCGGCGAACTGAGCGCACGCGACCAGTACTTCCTGCATTCGCGCATGTACGAAGACCTGGGCCTCAGCAAGCTCTACACGCGCATCAACCACGAGATGGAAGAGGAAACCCAGCACGCCGACGCACTGCTGCGCCGCATCCTCATGCTCGAAGGCACGCCGGACATGCGCCCCGATCCATTCACGCCCGGCACCGATGTTCCGTCGATGCTGCGCGCTGACCTGGATCTGGAATACCACGTCCGCCAGGCGCTCAAGGACGGCATGGCGCTGTGCGAAAAGCATGGCGACTATGTCAGCCGCGACATCATCCTGGCCCAGCTGCGCGATACGGAAGAAGACCACGCCTACTGGCTGGAAACCCAGCTCGACCTGATCGAAAAGATCGGCCTGGAAAACTACCAGCAGTCGCAGATCTGATTTCCACCGGCCGCCGGCGACACACCCGCTGACGGCCCCCCTTCCGGCGGGTCAAACCGCCTGTAGCCTCCGGTCGGCTTGCAATATGGAATGGCCCTGTAATCCAGGGCCATTTTCATTTCTCTTTCCAGGCGGCACGCCGGCCTGCCATCGTGATCAATGCAATGGCCCAGCAGCCTCCGCCAGGACCTGCAACCCGCCGGTGAGCCGGCGCCTGGTGATCAGGCCTGCAGAACTTCCAGGCCGCCGACGTACGGACGCAGCGCGGCAGGCACTCGGATGGAACCATCTTCCTGCTGGTGGTTTTCCAAGACGGCCACCAGCGCACGGCCCACGGCCAAGCCGGAACCATTGAGGGTGTGCACGTATTCGGGCTTGCCCTTCTCCTGGCGGCGCACACGCGCCTGCAAACGGCGCGCCTGGAAGGCTTCGCAGTTCGACACCGACGAAATTTCACGCCAGGTATCCTGCGCCGGCAGCCAGACCTCCAGGTCATAGGTTTTGGCAGCGGAGAAACCCATGTCGCCGGTGCACAGCAGCACCACGCGGTATGGCAATTCCAGGGCCTGCAACACATGCTCGGCATGGCCGACCATTTCTTCCAAAGCCTGGTAGGAAGCATCCGGGTCGGTGATCTGCACCATTTCGACCTTGTCGAACTGGTGCTGGCGGATCATGCCGCGCGTATCGCGACCGCCGCTACCCGCTTCCGAACGAAAGCAGGGCGAATGGGCCGTCAGTTTCAGCGGCAGCTGGTCTGCAGCCAGGATTTCATCGCGCACCGAGCCGGTCAGCGTGATTTCCGAAGTCGAGATCAGGTAGAGGTCTTCAGCCGTTCCGTCTTCCTGGCCGCCCTTGGTCACCCAGAACATGTCGTCCTTGAACTTGGGCAACTGGCCTGTGCCGAACAGCGTCGGGCTTTGCACGATGTACGGCGTATAGCATTCGGTATAGCCATGCTGCTGCGTCTGCAGGTCCAGCATGAATTGCGACAATGCACGATGCAGGCGTGCCACAGGGCCGCGCATAAAGGCGAAGCGCGAACCCGACAGCTTGGCGGCCGTTTCGAAATCCAGGCCCAGCGGTGCGCCCAGTTCAACGTGGTCGCGCGGCGCGAAAGGCAGCGGCGCCGGACGGCCATCAGCCGCGGCAGCTCCCGGCAGCCAACGACGCACTTCGACGTTTTCGTCGCTGTCCCTGCCTTGCGGCACGCTTTCATGCGGCAGGTTGGGCACGGCCAGCAACAACGCATTGAGATCCTGCTGCAGGTTGCCCAGTTCATCTTCCAGCGCCTTCAGCTGGGACGGAATCTGCTGTGACTCGGCCAGCACCGTGCTGGCATCTTCGCCCTTGGCCTTGAGCTGGCCGATCTGCTTGGCCAGCGCATTGCGGCGCGCCTGCAGGTTCTCGGTTTCCATTTGCAGGGATTTGCGGCGGCCTTCCAGCGCATTGAAGCGCTCGACATCGAAGGAGAAGCCACGCGACGACAGGCGTTCGACGATGGCAGGCAAATCTTTACGCAGCAGGGTGGGCTCTAGCATGATGAAAAGTAACAGAGTAATGAGGAATCGACTCCAGCCCTGAGGCTGGAACGGAGATTGTTGCACGCCGGCGCGCTCCCTGAAAGGGCAAGCGCGCATAACGTGAATCGGCCCGCCGCCATGCAACAAACCAGCGGCACGAACAAGAGGCGCGACAAGCGCTCCGAATCAAGAGGGCTTGCGACGCGATTCGCGATCCAGCTCACGCAGAAAGGCCAGCTTCTGCTGAATTTTAGCTTCCAGTCCGCGATCGGTTGGCTGGTAGAAGCGCGCCTTCATGCCGTCCGGGAAATAGCTCTCGCCAGCGGCATAGCCGTGCGGCTCGTCGTGAGCATAGCGATAGGCCTTGCCATGGCCCAGCGCTTTCATGAGTTTGGTCGGCGCATTGCGCAGATGGATGGGGACAGGCGCGCTGCCGTTGGTTTCAGCAAACTTGCGCGCCGCTTTATAAGCGTTATAGACCGCATTGGACTTGGCCGCACAGGCCATATAGACCACTGCCTGCGCCAACGCCAGCTCCCCCTCGGGCGAGCCCAGGCGTTCATAGATATCGGCGGCATTCAAAGCCAGTTCTGTCGCGCGCGGGTCGGCCAGGCCGATATCTTCGACAGCCATGCGCACAATACGCCGCGACAGGTAGCGCGGGTCTGCCCCGCCATCGAGCATACGGGCGAACCAGTACAGCGATGCGTCCGGGTCGGAACCGCGCACCGACTTGTGCAACGCGCTGATCTGATCGTAGAAGGCATCGCCGCCTTTGTCGAAACGACGCAGGTTCTGCGATAGCGAGGTTTCCAGCCATTCGGGGTCGACGGTATCCCGGCCCGCCCCCAGCGCGGATTCCGCCACCACTTCCACGGCATTGATCAGGCGGCGCGCATCGCCATCGGCCCAACCGGCCAATTGCACGATAGCGTCCTCGTCGAAGCTCAGCGCCGGCACGGTATCATCGGCGCGGTCGGCATTGAATGCCTCGACGGCCCGGCGCGCCAGGCTCGCCAGCTGCTCGCCATTGAGGGCCTGCAACACGTAAACGCGGGCCCGCGACAACAATGCCGAATTCACTTCAAACGAGGGGTTCTCTGTGGTGGCGCCGATGAAAGTGAACAGGCCGCTTTCGACATAGGGCAGGAATGCATCCTGCTGCGCCTTGTTGAAACGGTGGACCTCGTCAACAAACAGGATGGTCCGCCGCCCCTGGCCCTGCGCTGCCTGCGCCGACACTACGGCATCGCGAATATCCTTGACGCCGCCCAGCACGGCGGAAATGGCGATGAAATGCGCATCGAAGCCATCAGCCATGAGCCGTGCCAGCGTCGTCTTGCCAACCCCCGGCGGGCCCCAGAAAATCATCGAATGCGGGCGGCCTGATTCGAAAGCCACGCGCAGCGGCTTGCCCGGCCCGAGCAGGTGCTCCTGCCCGACCACTTCATCCAGGCTGCGCGGCCGCAGGCGCTCGGCCAACGGCACGCTGCCCGGTAATGCCTGAGAGAACAGATCCCCTGCCGTCATTACATGACCACCACGTCCGTCCCTGCCGGCGGCACAAAGGAGAACAGGCTGTCATCCAATTGCCCGGCCGTCCGCAGGTTGTCCAATTCGATGCGCGTCATCTGGCCGAAGCCGTCGCGCACTTCCAGCACCACGGGCAGGTTGTCACGCAAGCCGATATCCAGGCTTTCAAAACCGGCGTCTGCCTGGCGCGGCGTGGCTCGCAGCCACTCCATACCGGCGCGCGCCGGACGCGGCGTCAGGACGAAATTGTCATCCAGCTTGCCGGAACCGAACAGGATCGCCGCCGGAGAAGCGCCTATGGCTTCGTCCACGCGGCGTTGTGTCATCTGTTCCAAGTCAGGATCATATTGCAGCAGCACGCTGCCATCGGACAGCACCAGTTGTTCATAAGGTTGCTTCACTTCCCAGCGGAACCGGCCCGGGCGCTGAAAGGCAAAATCGCCCTGCTGCTGCGGCGCCAGGCTGCCATCCTCGGCCTGCACGACCTGGGTAAAGCTGCCTTGCGCCGCCTGCACGCCATTGATAAAGGCCTGCAACTGCGCCAGCGCGTCGGCGCGGGCCAGCGAAGCGGAACACATCAGGACCGCAAACAACATCCACTTGCGCATACCGGCCTCCCAGCCAAAAACGCTACGGTGCTTCATTTTTCCTGCGACGCCAGGCGCCGCACCTCCCTGTGGTGAGGGACGCCGGCACAAAGGCCGGCGCCAGGGCACGAGATCAATCCGCGTCGTCGTCACGCCGGGGCGCGAGAATTTCACGGTTGCCATTGGACTGCATGGGCGATACGACCCCGGCAACTTCCATTTGTTCCAGCAAGCGTGCAGCGCGGTTGTATCCAATGCGCAAATGGCGCTGCACCAGCGAAATCGACGCGCGCTTGTTCTTGAGCACGATTTCCACCGCCTGGTCGTACAGCGGGTCTGATTCGGCATCGGCAAAGCCAGTCACGCTGCTCACGCCGTCGCCGGTTTCACCCTCGACGGCGCCTTCGAGCAGGCCTTCCACATAGTTGGCTTCGCCCTGTTCCTTCAGGGATTCGACGACACGGTGCACTTCGTCATCAGAAACAAAAGCACCGTGCACACGCTCGGGCAGACCTGAGCCTGGCGGCATGTAGAGCATGTCACCCTGCCCCAGCAGGGTTTCCGCGCCCATCTGGTCAAGAATGGTACGAGAGTCGATCTTGGACGAAACCTGGAATGCAATGCGGGTCGGGATGTTCGCCTTGATCAGGCCGGTAATGACATCCACGCTGGGCCGCTGCGTCGCCAGCACCAGGTGTATCCCGGCAGCCCGCGCCTTTTGCGCCAGGCGGGCGATCAATTCTTCGATCTTCTTGCCCACCACCATCATGAGGTCGGCCAGCTCGTCGATGAACACCACGATATGCGGCAGATGGCCCAGGGGCTCGGGGGCATCCGGCGTCAGCGAGAAAGGATTGGGGATATTTTCCTCGCGCTTCTCTGCCTCGCGTATCTTGGCGTTGTAGCCGGCCAGGTTGCGCACGCCCAGCTTACTCATCAGCCGGTAGCGCTTTTCCATTTCATTGACGCACCAGTTCAGCGCATTGGCTGCCTGGCGCATGTCGGTCACGACCGGCGCCAGCAGGTGCGGAATACCTTCGTAGACGCTCATTTCCAGCATCTTCGGGTCGATCAGGATCAGGCGCGTGTGGTTGGCATCCGCCTTGTACAGCAGCGACAGGATCATGGCATTGATCCCCACCGACTTACCCGAACCGGTGGTGCCGGCGACCAGTACGTGCGGCATGCGGGCCAGGTCGGCCACGACCGGGTTGCCGGCGATGTCCTTGCCCAGCGCCATGGTCAGCACCGAAGCACTGTCGTGATAGGTGCGGGAGCCCAAGATCTCCGACAGCTTCACCATTTGCCGGCGCGGATTGGGCAATTCCAGCCCCATCAGGTTCTTGCCTGGAATAGTTTCGACGACGCGGATATTGACCATGCTCAGAGCACGGGCCAGATCCTTGGCCAGGTTGACGATCTGGCTGCCCTTCACCCCCGTGGCGGGCTCGATTTCGTAACGAGTGATGACAGGCCCGGCCTGGGCCGCCACGACCGTCACCTGCACGCCGAAATCCGCCAGCTTCTTTTCGATCAGGCGCGAGGTGTATTCGATGGTTTCCTGCGAGACGGTTTCCTGCGCTTCAGGCGCCGGGTCCAGCAGGTTCAGTGCTGGCAGGTCGCCCTGCACGGCATCGGTAAAGAGGGTCTGCTGCTTTTCTTTTTCCACCCTGGGCGACTTCTGCACCTCGCGCACGGCAGGCTCGATGCGCACCGGTTCGTGCACCATTTTTTCCTGCTTGGCCACGACCTGCTCCTCGCGTTCGGCCTTCGCCACCGCGCCCACGCGCCTGTCCTGGCGCGCCACATAGGCATCGCGTATGCGGCAGATGACCGTTTCGATCAGGAAACCGATGCGCTCCGCCAGGCGGACCCAGGAAAAGCCGAAGAACAGGCTCAGGCCAATGGCCATGATCACCAGCAATGCCAGCGTGCTGCCGGTGAAGCCTATGATTTCCTGCAAGCCGCCCTTGAGCAATTGCCCGATGACGCCGCCTGCGCCGCTGGCGGTCGAACTGGCGGCAGGCAGGTCCATGCCCCAGGAATAGAAACGCAAGGCCTCCAGGCCGACCGAGCCCAGCAGTATCAGGCCGAACCCCAGCCCCTGCTCCCAGCGTACACGCGGCAGCTCGCTGTCGGCTTCATCCTCGGCCTGCAGGCCAAACATGCGCGCCAGCCGGCGATAGCCTGCCCGCACGCGCTGCGCCAGCAGCACGACCCACCACCAGGCCGAGAAACCGAACACCAGCAACAGGACATCAGCTACGTGCGCACCCGCAACGCCTCCCATATTTGTAACTTCCACGCCTGGCATGGACGAACGCATCCAGCCAGGATCCTGGCTGCTCCAGGTATACAGGCTGATGCCCAGCCAGACGGCCAGGAATGCAAACAGAATCCAGCGAGCTTCGCGGAACAGCGAGGAAAGACGGCTCTGCAGCGGCGATGGGCCGTTGCGCGTATTCCGGGACGAACGAGAGGAACGTGTTACCCGCGACGCGCGGGATTTGGAAACAGGTATGCGCGGCATGGGGTCATTATAATTGCTGCACTGTTCAACGAATGTAAACCTTGTCAGCCATGTCCACGACCAAACACGCCAAAGTACTGATCCTGGGTTCCGGCCCCGCCGGCTACACCGCCGCCGTCTACGCCGCCCGTGCCAATCTGCAGCCCATGCTGGTCACCGGCCTGGCCCAGGGCGGCCAGCTGATGACCACGACGGAAGTCGACAACTGGCCTGCCGATCCGCTCGGCGTGCAAGGCCCCGAACTGATGGAACGCTTCCAGAAGCATGCCGAACGGTTCAATACGGAAATCGTATTTGACCAGATCGACAAGGTCGACTTCAGCGCCCGCCCGTTCCGCCTGCACGGCGACAGCGGCACCGATTACACCGCCGATGCCGTCATCCTGGCCACCGGCGCATCCGCCAAGTACCTGGGCCTGCCCTCGGAAACCGCGTTCATGGGCCGCGGCGTGTCGGGCTGCGCCACCTGCGACGGCTTTTTCTACAAGAACCAGGACGTCATCGTCGTGGGCGGCGGCAATACCGCCGTGGAAGAAGCCCTGTATCTGTCCAACATCTGCCGCAACGTTACGGTGGTGCACCGCCGTGATTCTTTCCGCGCCGAGCCCATTCTGGTCGACAAGCTGATGGAGAAAGTCCGCTCGGGCAATATTTCCCTCAAGCTGTTCCATGAGCTCGACGAAGTGCTGGGCGACGAAAGCGGCGTGACCGGGGTGCAGTTGCGCGACGTACAGACCGGCCAGACCAGCAAGCTGGACGTGAAGGGCGCCTTTATCGCCATCGGCCACCACCCGAACACCGACCTTTTCGTTGGCCAGCTGCAGATGAAGGATGGCTACATCATCACGCGCAGCGGTCAGAACGGCTTTGCCACCATGACGTCGGTACCTGGCGTCTTCGCTGCCGGCGATGTGCAGGATCACGTCTACCGCCAAGCCATCACCAGCGCCGGTACCGGTTGCATGGCAGCGCTCGACGCCCAGCGCTGGCTGGACAACGAAGCGCAGAAATGAGTACGCGCAACAAACCGCTGAAAGGCAACCTGGAAGACCTGAAACGCCTGCACCAGCAAGCGCGCGAACGCGACGAGCAATTGCTGGCGCGACAGCGGCTGGCTGCACGCCAGACTGCGGCCGCCGCCCCGTCCAGGGCGGCGGACAGCCGTGCGGCAGACCGTGCCACGGCGGCGGCCCAGGCAGCCGCCAGGCAAGCGGCCCGCCCCGCCGTCCAGCCTGCCGCCCCAGGCGCAAAACCGGAACCCGCTGCCGAAACTTATCGCCCGCAAGCCGGTGAAGATGATTTCACGCTACTGCTGCGCAGCATGGCTGGGGTCACGCCCATCCGCCAGGGCCGCGACGTCAACACCCGGGTCTACCGTGCCGCGCCGTCCGATGAACAGTTGCGCAAGCGCCAGGCAGCCGCCGGCGTGACCACGCTGGAGGAAGCGCACATTCCCGCCCCGGCCGTTTCGGATGAATACATTGCCGCACGCCTCATCGAGAATGGGACGGCCTACCTGCGCGCCGGCATGGCGCCCGACACCATCAAGCGCCTGCGGCGCGGCAAATGGCCCTTCCGCGCGGAAATCGACCTGCACGGCATGACGGTGGACAACGCCCGCCAGGCCTTGCTGCCCTTTCTGGCCCAAAGCCGTATCCAGGGCCACCGTGGCGTGCGCGTCATCCATGGCAAGGGCCTGGGCTCACCCGAGCAACAGCCCGTGCTGCGCGAAAAGGTGAAAACCTGGCTGGTGCAATATCCTGATGTGCAGGCATTTGCCCAGGGCCGCGAGGCCGATGGCGGCGCTGGCGCCGTCCTGGTGCTGTTGTCCAGCCTGGACGGCACGCACGACGACGACTGAAGCCCCCACGGAACTTCCGCCCGCGCCGCCCTGGCCGCGGGCGGGTTCCTCAGGCCCCCCTTGGGAGGCCTCTTAATGCGCTTCCTCTTAGTGCGTTTTTTTCCTCGCTTGCAAAGGGCAGGTACTCAACCCCAGCAGCCGGTAGAGAGGGCAGTAGCGCGCCAGCCCCGTCAGCAGCGGTAGCACCCCCAGCCACCCCCACCAGCCGATGACGCCGGCTGCCGCCAGCACGATCAATACCAGGCCGATAACAACACGCAGCACCCGGTCCATTCCACCGACATTGCTCTTCATGGTCTTTTCCTTCATTCAACTTGAGATATGAACCTGGCCTCGCCCACCGCAGCCTCAGCCGATGAGTGCACGGCGGTTCCAGGGCATTTTCATGAGCAGCCTGGCCAGCCCGCAGAACCCGGAAGCACCGGCGAACACGAGCCCGCCGCCCATGAATCCGGGCACGAGATAAAACAACGGGGAAACCGTTGCGCCCAGAATGGTTCCCAGCAAGATCATCGTCCCTGCCGCGATCTGCACCTGGCGTTGCAGTTCCATGGGCTGGGAGGCATCCATGACTACCGGCAGGCCCGCCTTCTTCCAGGCGTCCAGACCACCTTCCAGCACATAGGCCTGGCAATCCGTGCATGCCGCCAGGGCCCCAGCATTGAGTCGTGTGCGATTGCCGGAGCGGCAATGGAAGATAACCGCCGGCACACCGGAAACCCCGGCACCGGCCAGCAATTGCGTCATCGGGATAGGACGTGCGTCGCTGATATGTTCACGCGCATATTCATCCATGCTACGAATATCGACCAGCAAAGCACCCTGAGCCATCTGCTCGCGCGCCGCCTGGGGAGAAAGCAACGGTAATGACATATTCAATACTCCTGGCAAAGCCTAAGATTGCAGGCAGCCTCCGCTTCGGGCCAGCATACCCAGCCATGTGCGAAGATATGCCATGCCCGCCAGCCGCCCTTGCTGCGGACCCTCGCCTTGGCAAGAAAAGTTTGTTGCCTGGCCAGGCCATCAATATATTAATTCATATTATATAGTTTTCTTAATAATTTGACGTCAGACATGCAAACAACAGCCCAGGCTTTTGACATGACCCCGGAACAGCTGCGCGAACACGCCGGCCAGGCATGCGCGCTGCTCAAGGCACTGGCCAATGAAGACCGGCTGATGCTGCTGTGCCAGATCGCCTCGCGCCAGCGCCTCAATGTTGGAGAACTGGAAAACGCTACCGGCATTCGGCAACCCACCTTGTCGCAACAACTGGGCGTGCTGCGCCAGGAAGGCCTGGTAGCAACGGAAAAGGAAGGGAAATTCGTTTACTACAAACTGGCCAATGAGAATGTCGTGCAGGTAATGCGCACGCTATGGGAGATCTACTGCGCCCCACGCTGAAACATCCGCAGGCCCGCGATGCAAAAATGGCAGCGGAAATGCAGAAAGGCCAGCTTGCGCTGGCCTTTCTGCTTTCTTCTTTTTATAGGGTACTGCTGGTTTTATGGTTTTTATCAGCCGGATCACGCCGGTTCGCTGCCCCTTGCAGGGCATGTCTCCTCACCTGCATGGACGCAATTGTGCACGATGACGGTGCGCGATGCACTAGGGGAATGCCCTAGATAGGGTCACTACCAAGAAGCAGCGAAAACCGCCAATTTTCAGCCTGACCATGACGCGTACAGATATCAATCGCGACACAAAACCCGCATTCATGCGGCTTTCCGGCGCATGGGCTGTGCCAGGCGTGACGCCGTGCACCACGGTGGGGCCCATGGTCGGGAGATCGGCTGCGCCAGTCTGCGCCGCGCTTGAAGGCCCGGTCATTGAACAGTCATACTATTTCAATATGCTTGCGGTCGCGCCCGAGCAGCCCGTCCGACGCCGTACGGACCGCCATTCCACTGCCTTTCTCCCTTACTGCCCATCTCTGACTGAGGTCTTTCCATGAGCGATTCTTCCCGCGTTCCCTCCCTGGACGATACCGCCCGCCGCATGCGGGCGGATCTCATCGACAGTCTGGATGAAGAACTGGAAATGGAGCTCGATGACGAACGCCTGGCGCACTTCGCCGACCTGCTGCCGCGCAGCGAGGACTGCGAAGGCGAGGAAATGGATCGCAGGCGCTACTTTCGAGAACTGCTGCGTTTGCAGGGCGAACTCGTCAAACTGCAGGACTGGGTCGTCCACAAGAAGCTGAAGATCGTCGTGCTCTTCGAAGGGCGCGATGCCGCCGGCAAGGGCGGCACCATCAAACGCATCACCCAGCGCCTCAACCCGCGTATCTGCCGCGTGGCCGCCCTGCCCGCCCCCAGCGAACGTGAGCGTTCGCAATGGTACTTCCAGCGCTATGTGCAGCACCTGCCCGCCGGCGGCGAAATCGTGCTGTTCGACCGCAGCTGGTACAACCGGGCAGGCGTCGAACGCGTGATGGGCTTCTGCACCGACGATGAATACGAGGAATTCTTCAACAGCGTCAGCGAGTTCGAAAAGATGCTGGTGCGTTCCGGCATCGTCCTCATCAAATACTGGTTCTCGATTACCGACGACGAACAGCACCGCCGCTTCCTGATGCGCATCCATGATCCGCTCAAGCAGTGGAAGCTGTCGCCCATGGACCTGGAATCCCGGCGTCGCTGGGAAGACTACACCAAGGCCAAGGAGACCATGCTGGAACGCTCGCACATTCCGGAAGCACCATGGTGGATCGTCGAAGGCGTGGACAAGAAGCGCGCGCGACTCAACTGCATCAACCATCTGCTGGGACAAATTCCCTACCAGACGGTACCGCACGAAGAAATCGCGCTGCCCCCGCGCATCCATCACCCCGACTACATCCGCCACCCGGTACCCAAAGATATGTACGTACCGGAAATCTATTGAACGATGGCCGCGGCGCGCCGCGGCGTTCAAAGCGCCCGTATCTGGGCCAGCAGCTCGTCCGGGCTGCCATAGACAGCCGTGGACGGCAGCAACTGCATGGTTTCGTTCACCTCCAGCAGTAACGTCGGAACGCCACGCGCATGGGCTGCCTGCATCAGCCGGCGCGCATGCTGCGTGCGCGCCTGCAAGGCTTGCACCAGGGTCAGATCCGGTTCCGCCAGCGCAGTGGCCGCCGGCTCCAATCCCAACTCGCCCAGCAAACTGACCAGCGAGCCGGTGCGCGTGATATCACGCCCATCGACATAACGGGCCAGCTGGATAGCCTTGAGGGCTTCCAGTTCGCGCTCGGGTGCGCTTTGGTGGACGGCCTGCAAGGCCAGCGTCGCCGCACCGCTGTCGAACATGCCGCCCGCTTCCAACACCTGCCGACGATAAGCCTCGGTAAAACGCTGCCCGGTCAACTGTTCGATACGCTGGTCATTCGACCACGCATATGCGGCAAATTCCGTATCCATGGCGCGCGCCCCCGGCCCGGAAAACAGGCCGGTCGGCCACAGCGACAGCGTCAAGCCCGGTTCCGACTGCGCCTTGCCCATGAAGGCCGACGCACCGTAGCACCATCCGCAGAGCGGATCGAACAGGTAATGCAGTGTTTTTTCTTTGATGGACATTTTTTATGCTCCAGGCCAGGCGGGTTCAGAACATGGTGTTGCGGTTGGCTGCTTCTGCCGGTACTTCCTGGATGACATCCCAATGTTCGACAATGCGGCCATCCTGCACCCGGAAGATATCAATGACAGCCTGACCTCGGTCCAGCTCACCATTGGTCGAATGCACGTGCAGGTAAACCAGATCGCCCTCGGTGGCGCTGCGGACAATACGTGCACGCGATTGCGGGTTCTCCTGGAAATAACCAGTGAAGAAGTCCACAAACGGCGCCTTGCCATCGGGCACTGCCGGATTGTGCTGGATGTAGTCTTCCGCCACGACAGCCGCCGCCGCAACCGTGTCATGCTGATTGAAGAAACGTTCGTAGAACTCGACGACCAGGCGGCGGTTGGCTTCCTCCTGGGCCAGATTCCTGGCGGCGGCGTGCTGCACCACCGGTTTGTTTGCAGAGGCCGGAGCGGCCGGTGCGCTTGCCGCTGCCGATTGCGTTGCAGCGGCCAGCGCACTCATGGAAAACAGGACCGCGCCCAGAAGGGCATGACGGAAATTGAGGGACATGGAAACTCCTTATCGTCCTTGTCGCTGCCCGCAGCATCAATGCGCGAACAGCGTGGCGGGATAGGTGCAATGGCTGACTGGCATCCGGGCACACTCATGGCGCTCCGTTTGCTGCCTGTCTTGCGCCTCTCGGCGAACATCAATGGTCTACAAAATAGACCAATAAATCGCATACTACCCCTTACTGCCTGACGCCGACAAGAAGTCACACCGGCGTGACTACCTCGTTGCCGGCCTAGGCAATGCCCTGGTCTTTCTTCCATTTGCGCAATCTGCTGCGGGCGTTGGCATAGGGAGATGATGTATTGAACTGGATCATCCGGCCCATGGTGTATTTTTCATACCAGGGCTCGCCATAAAGAGAGACATCATTTTCCGCCTCTATCCTGGCCACAATGCGCGTATACGCCGCATCCAGCCGTTGCAACAATGCGGGATAGCCGAGCTCGGCGAAATCCGCATAGAAACGCTGTGCCAGACGGCCAAGCTCGTTCCATTTGTAGCCTGTGTCGGGAAATTGACATCCTCCCCTGCCAGAAAGCAAGGGATTCCTACGGCGCTCACAGCGGCAAGGGGCTGCTGTGAGTCGCTTCGGCGGGTTCCTGCTTCGCAGAGGCTGCACGTCTGGCCTTCGTCCTTGCGGCTTCGGGCCGGGCGCGACTGACATCCTCTCCACAGGCTAACCGGGCGTGTCCCGCCCTTAATATATTCATCGCGCCGACCACATCGGCGTTTTCCTCATAGCCACACGCCACGCACAGAAACAACGCCTGCGTGCGCCGATTGTCCTTGGCCACCTGCCCGCAGCACGGGCAGGTTCTACTGGTGTTCTGTGGCGGCACCGCAACCAGAATGCCGCCGTTCCACGCCAGCTTGTATTCCAACTGCCGCCGGAACTCGAACCAGCCCTGATCCAGAATGGCCTTGTTCAGACCCGACTTGGCCTTGACGTTCCTGCCATGCTGATCGGCATTGCCCCTGGCCGAGTGGCTCATGTTGCGCACCTGCAAGTCCTCGATACTCACCATCGCGTGGTTTTGGCTGATGGCACTGGTGGCCTTGTGCAGGTAATCGCGCCGGGCGTTGCCGATGCAGGTGTGGGTAGCTTGCACTCTCCTTCTGGCTCTGTGCCAGTTGTTGCTGAATTTCTGCTTGCGGCTCATCGCCCGCTGGTAGCGGCGCAGGCGCATTTCGTGCTTCTGGAAACTGGACAACGGCGCAAGGAAACTGCCGTCCGAGAACGTGGCAAACCTTGCAATACCCATGTCAATGCCGATGGCCGATGTGGCCTGCGGCACGGGCTGCCGCACCTCGCGCTCGGTCTGGATAGCGACGAACCACTTGCCGCCCGATTGGCTGATGGTGGCGCTGCAGGGCTTGCCCAGCAACGCACGAGACAACCGCAGCCGCATCCAGCCCAGCTTGAACTGTTTGGCGTCGGGGTAGCGAAAGCTTTCGTACTGCCCCTTCTTCTTGAAACGTGGGAAATTTGCACGTTTGGCGAAGAAGTTCCTGTAGGCCCGCTCCAAGTCCTTGAGGGCGTGTTGCAAGGGATGCACGGGCGCGTCCTTGAGCCACGGCGTTTCAGTGCCATTGCGCCAGGCGGTCAGGTGCCTGGCCATGGCGACGTAGCCGATAAACTTGCCGCCTGCCTCGTGGTTGGCCTTTTGCAGCGCCAATGCCTTGTTGAACACGAAGCGGCACGAGCCAGAAAAACGGCGCATTTGCCGCTCTTGCTGGCCGTTGGGGCGCAATTCGTATTTGAAGGCTTGAAGGCGTTGCATGGCCATGCTGTATACATATACAGCGATAGTATAGGGCCACTGCGTGGCCCGCGCTATCCTTCCGCGCCCTGAAGGGCATGGTTTGACGCGCTTTCTGATCAAATAGGCCACCAGATCGGACACGCTCATCCACGTGTTCCGGGCATGGCCGACCATGCTGGCTTCACGCACGCGTTCTGCCGGTACGGTCGCGCCGGATTCCTCCCGCACGACCGCCCTACATCCGGGCTTGATGCCCAGATGCCCGGCAAGCACCATGCCCTGCCGGGCCGACGCTTGCACACATTGTTGTTTACATCTGGTCGATCATGACCTTGCCGAAGCCCGAGCACGATACCTGGGCAGCCCCTTCGAGCTGACGCGCAAAATCGTAGGTCACGTGCTTGGAAAGAATGGCCTTTTCCATGCTGGAGACGATCAACGCCGCCGCTTCCACCCAGCCCAGGTGGCGCAGCATCATCGCCGCCGCCAGGATTTCCGAGCCGGGATTCACGTAATCCTTGCCAGCGTAGCGCGGCGCCGTGCCGTGCGTAACTTCGAACAGCGCGGTGGAATCGGACAGGTTGGCGCTGGGAGCAATCCCGACAGCGCCGACCTGTGCGGTCAACGCATCGGAAATGTAGTCGCCGTTCAGATTTAGCGTAGCGATGACATCGTATTCCGCAGGGCGGCGCAGGCTGCGCTGCAGGAAGGCATCCGCCACCACATCCTTGACGATGATCTCGCGGCCCGTCTTGGGATTGCGGAACTTGCACCACGGCCCGCCATCAATAGGCTTGGCATCGAATTCACGGCGCAGCAGCTCATAGCCCCAATCACGGAAGCTGCCTTCCGTGAACTTCATGATATTGCCCTTGTGCACCAGCGTGATCGAACTGCGGTCGTGGTCGATGGCGTACTGCGCGGCCTTGCGCACCAGGCGCTCGGTACCTTCGCGGGACACCACCTTCACCGCCAGCGACGCCGTATCCGGGAAGCGGATCTTATTGCCCACGCCCAGGCGGTTGCGCAGGAATTCGATCAGTTCCTTGGTCTGCTCGGACTCAGCCTGGAATTCAATCCCGGCATAAATATCCTCGGAATTCTCACGGAAGATGACCACATCCGTCTTTTCCGGTTCACGTACCGGTGCCGGGACGCCCTTGAAATACGCCACCGGGCGCAGGCAGACATACAAGTCCAGGCGCTGGCGCATGGCGACGTTCAGAGACCGGATGCCACCGCCGACAGGCGCTGCCAGCGGGCCCTTGATCGACACGACGTATTCGCGCAGCGCATCCAGAGTTTCATCCGGCAGCAGGACGTCGGGGCCGTAGACCCGCGTCGCCTTGGCACCAGCGAAGACCTCCATCCAGTGTATGGCGCGCTTGCCGCCATAGGCTTTCTCGACAGCAGCGGCCACGACCGACTGCATGACAGGGGTAATATCCACGCCCACGCCATCGCCCTCGATGAAGGGAATGATGACCTGATCGGGAACATTCAGCGAGCCATCGCTATTGACTGTAATTTTCTGGCCCTGCTCTGGAACCTTGATGTGCTGGAAAGACATAGGCGCTCGTATGCTTGGTTCGATGCTTGTGCGACACTGCCGGCCATCCGGACGGCCCCAAAGGCCGAACCTTCCCTCCTGTGCGCCGCAAGCGGCGTGGCCAGGCAGAATGATCACTGATTTTATCCTGCATCCGCCGATTGCGCCGCCAGACGCCGTGCCATGGAGAACCCGGTGCGCAAAGGACACATTCCCTCACCAGAAGAAAGCAGGCCCTGCAACCGGACTGACCCATCGGACTGGCACAATTCAGGTCGGCCCAGGCCGCGATCACCCTGAGCAGCCATCACTGCATGCCTGTCACCCGAGCAAGGAAAAAGATATGAACGCCACCCCGGCAGAACGCCTGTCCATCAACGCCTATGCCACCGTGCAAACCCTGCCTGCCCTGGATTTTCCCCATGAGATGCTGGGTTGCCGCGGGCTGGACGACTCCGAACTGGCACCGCACCTGCAAGGTTTCGTCGGCTACATCATGAATCGGGGTGATGGCAGCATGACGGCACGGCGCTACCATCTGTGGCGTCATATCCAGCGTGTCGGCCAGCATGCCAGCTTCACCATCGACAGCAAGGACAGCGACGCACTGGCCGGCATGCAGGAGTGGGCCTACCGCGCCAATGCCATCCTGTTCCTGCCCGACGGCTCGGTGCGTGACCCGGCCCTGCGTATCCTGATGGCAGCCGATGGCGCAGCCGACGACGAAGCACGGCTGCCCTATCCGCCTGACGCGCTGCAGCGGCGCGTCCGTACCCTCGCCCTGCTGGAGCAGGCGCGCCCCGCGCCGCCCGCCGGCATGCCGCCCTCACTGGGCGTCGACGAAGCTGCCCTGCCGGCTGCCGAACAGGTCGTGCAGCGTGCCATGGCCTTGTTCTGCGTCGCGGCGCATGCTGAAGCCATCCTCAACGGCGACTTCGGCTTCGCGGCCATCATGCGCGCGCGCAACCCCGACGGCGTCGCGGCCCTCACGCCCCAGGAAAACGAGTTCCTGGAGGCAACCCCGGACAATCCGGAAGCCGCCTCGGCCCAGACTGAAACCGCCAATAACATGGTGTGGCGCTATGAAGCGCTGCGGGCCCTGCTCTGGGCGCTCTCCCTGGCCGAGATGGATCCGGCGGACGCCGTCTCGGCAGCGCAACCGCAGGCGCTGTCGCGCATCGTGCTGCGCCTGGCGGAAGATGCCGCGTTCCGCCAGGCCACGCGCCTGCGGCCAGCCGATGAAATTCTGGATGCGCTGGACATCGTCTGGCGCCAGCACTGGATCGTCCGCCAGGCCGGGCAGCAGGACACTGCGCCGCAAGGCGTCAATGGCGACATCGTAATGGAACGCCACCATGCCCTGAACTGGCTGACCGGCTTTCAGAATGACGCGGGCACGCCTTGGGACGAAATCGACACCCCCACCTGAATGTCTCCGCAAGCCGCGCCGCGCTTGGCCCACGGACTTCAATGCGTGGCGAGAACAACACAACTTGTCAAGTACAGGCCCGGCATAGTAGAATAGCCGTCTTTACGAGACACGATTTGTGTCCCGAGCCGTATTTTTTGAGTTGGCGCCTCGTCCCTGGCCTTCACCGGCCCTGCTGGCGCCCCCGTGAATGCGGTGCTGTAGCGCAATAACAGCGCCACAACGGGTTTTTATATTCAACAGACGCCTGCAGCCTGGCCATGATGGCGGGGCGCCCAGCCTGAAACACGGTTGGCAGCGACATTTATTGACTAGAGGTGCAACCATGGCACGCGTATGCCAAGTGACCGGCAAGGGCCCGACTGTGGGCAACAACGTTTCGCACGCGAACAACAAGACCAAACGTCGTTTCCTGCCCAACCTGCAATCGCGCCGGTTCTGGGTTGAAAGCGAAAACCGCTGGGTTCGCCTGCGCGTTTCCGCCAGCGCCCTGCGCACCATCGACAAGCACGGTATCGACGCCGTCCTGGCCGACCTGCGCGCCCGCGGCCAAGCCGCCTAAGCAGCCAAGCTGCATATCACTAGGAGCTCACCATGGCCAAAGGTATTCGCGAAAAGATCAAGCTGGAATCCACTGCCGGCACCGGTCACTTCTACACGACCAGCAAAAACAAGCGCAACATGCCCGAGAAGATGCTGATCAAGAAGTTCGATCCCGTCGCTCGCAAGCACGTGGACTACAAGGAAACCAAGCTGAAGTAAGCCTTCGTGCTGCCACAGCCTGAAAAAGGCCCTGCTCCTGCAGGGCCTTTTCTTTTGCCTGCGTCATTCGCTACCATCCAGACAGAAACCAAGGGTTATCCCTTATCAATCAATTGATCGTCGCGGCGAACGAGCGACTTATACTTACATTGACGATAACTCTTGGACGCCGCCATCATGTCCTGCCTCCGCCGATTTGCACTAGGCCTGATCATGGGCCCCACCCTAGCCCTGGCCGCCTTGCAGGCTCATGCCGAAAAGCCTTTGCGCATCGGCGAAGTCAACAGCTACAAGGCCATTCCCGCCTTCCTGGAACCCTATAAGCTGGGCTGGGAACTGGCGCGAGAGGAAATCAACGCACGTGGCGGCATTCTCGGCCGGCCGGTGGAAGTCATCTGGCGCGACGACAACGCGAACCCGGGCGAATCCGTGCGTGCGGCCCAGGAACTGCTGGCGCGCGAGCGCGTGGAAGTCCTGTTTGGCGGTTTTCTGTCCCATACCGGCCTGGCGCTGACCGACTTCGCCCGCCAGCGCAAAGTCTTTTTCCTGGCGGCCGAACCCCTGACCGACAAGATCACCTGGGGCAACGGCAACCGTTACACCTTCCGCCTACGCCCCTCCACCTGGATGCACGTGGCGGCCCTTGCCCCCGAAGCCATCGCCCTCAAGAAAAAGCGCTGGGCCATCGTCTATCCTGATTATGAATATGGCCAATCCGCCGTTGCCACCTTCAAGGAAATGCTGCGCGCAGCCCAGCCGGATGTCGAATTCGTCGCAGAGATCGCTGCACCGCTCAACAAGCTGGATGCCGGCCCGGTCGTGCAGGCGCTGGCCGATGCCCGGCCCGATGCGATCTTCAATGTCCTGTTCGCTGCTGACCTGACGCGCTTCGTTCGCGAAGGCAACACCCGTGGCCTGTTCGAAGGCCGCGATGTCGTGTCGGTACTCTCCGGCGAACCTGAATACCTGGAAGCGCTGGGCGCAGAAACGCCCAAGGGCTGGATCGTCACCGGCTACCCCTGGTATGCCATCGACACACCTGAGAACCAGGCCTTCGTCAAGGCTTACCAGGAACGTTTCAAGCAGAATCCCAAGGTCGGTTCGGTCGTGGGCTATGCGTCGCTGATGTCGCTGGCGGCAGGTATCGAGAAGGCCGGCAGCACCGATACGGAAGCGCTGATCCAGGCCTTCCGCGGCCTGCAGCTCGACAGCCCGTACGGTCCCATCGAATACCGCGATCTCGACCATCAATCGACGCTGGGTGTCTATATCGGCACCACCGACGTCGAGAACGGCGAAGGCGTGATGCGCAACATCCGCTATCTGGATGGCGCCACGCTGCAGCCCAGCGACGACGAAGTACGCAAGCTGAGGACTGCGCCGCGATGAGCTTCAGCGGGCTGCTGCTGCAGCTGCTCAATGGCCTGGCCGACGCCAGTGCGCTGTTCCTGGTAGCCGCCGGACTGTCGCTGGTCTTCGGTGTCACGCGCATCGTCAATTTCGCCCATGGCTCGTTCTACATGCTGGGCATGTATCTGGCCGTCAGCCTGACCCGGACAGCCACCGGCTGGAGCGCTGGCACGCCATGGGAGACAGCTGCCTACTGGCTCGCGCTACCGCTGGCTGCCGTGGTCATCGGCCTGCTCGGCGGGCTGCTGGAGATCGTGGTGTTGCGCCGTATTTATCGAGCGCCCGAACTGTTCCAGCTGCTGGCCACTTTTGCCTTCGTCCTGCTGTTGGGCGACCTGGCGCTGGCTGTGTGGGGCCCGGCCGACCAATTCGCCGCGCGCGCGCCCGGCCTGGGCTACGCCGTTGTACTGCTGGGACGCCGTTTCCCGGCCTATGACCTGTTCCTGATACTTGCCGGCCCCGCCGTGCTGGGCTTGTTGTGGCTGCTGCAACAGCGCACGCGCTGGGGCATGCTGCTGCGCGCTGCTGCCGAGAATCGCAGCATGCTGTCGGCCCTGGGCGTGAACCAGGCGCTGCTGTTCACCAGTGCCTTCATGCTGGGCGCGTTCCTGGCCGGCCTGGGTGGCGCTCTGGCCGCGCCCCGCACACCCGCCACGCTGAGCCTGGATATCGAGGTCATCGCCAGCGCTTTTGTCGTGGTGGTCGTCGGCGGCCTGGGTTCCATCCCTGGAGCCTTCCTGGCCGCGCTGCTGATCTGCGAAATCAAGGCGCTGTGCATTTTCATCGGTGACATCACTATCGCGGGGCAAGTGTTCAGCCTGTCGCGCCTGACCCTCGCGGCGGAATTCATCGTCATGGCGATCGTGCTGATCTGGCGCCCCTGGGGCTTGCTGGGCCAGCCCCAGCCGGCGCCGCCCCCCGAGCGCGGCGCGGCAACACTGCGGCCAGCCAGCCCGCGCGTGCGGCTGGCCTACCTGTTCCTGTTGGCGATACTGGCCGCGCTGCCCCTGCTGGCAGACACCTGGCCGTATCTCACCATCCTGGGTACGGACATCCTCATTGCCGCGCTGTTTGCCGCCAGCCTGCATTTCCTCATCGGCCCGGCCGGCATGCATTCCTTCGGCCATGCCGCCTGGTTCGGCCTGGGCGCCTACGGCGCTGCCTTCGCCGCCATCCATGCAGGCTTGCCCATGGAAGCCGCGCTGTTGCTCGGCCCGCTACTGGCGGTGCTGGCTGCCCTGCTGTTCGGTTGGTTCTGCGTGCGGCTTTCCGGCGTCTATATGGCCATGCTCACACTGGCATGCGCGCAAATCATCTGGGCGCTGGCCTATCAGTTCGAAAGCCTGACCGGCGGCAGCAACGGGCTGATCGGCCTGTGGCCATCTCCCTGGCTGGATACGCCCGAGACCTACTATTACCTGAGCCTGGCAAGCTGCGCGGGATGTGTCTGGCTGCTGCGCCGTCTGATTTTTTCGCCGCTGGGCCTGGGCTTGCGCGCCACGCGCGACCACAGCGCCAGGGCGCAGGCGCTGGGCATGGACACGCGCCGCCTGCAATGGGCAGGATTCATCGCCGCCGCGCTGTTTGCCGGCATGGCAGGTTCGCTCTATG
The DNA here is from genome assembly GCF_004216755.1 of Kerstersia gyiorum. Lineage (GTDB taxonomy): Bacteria > Pseudomonadota > Gammaproteobacteria > Burkholderiales > Burkholderiaceae_B > Kerstersia > Kerstersia gyiorum. The sequence continues at coordinate 1,192,156 of NZ_SGWZ01000001.1, read as the reverse complement.
CCTTTTCCAAGGGCAGCATCGCCCCGGACGTGCTGGCCGTGGGCCGCTCCGTCGATGGCCTGGTGATGGTCATGCTGGGCGGCCTGAACGCCCTGGCCGGGCCGCTCGCCGGCGCGAGCGCCTATACCTGGCTGCACGATACCGTCGCGCGCGCCACGGAATACTGGCATGCCGTGCTGGGTCTGGTCATCCTGTTGCTGGTGGTGCTGCTGCCAGGCGGACTGCTGGGCGGCCGCAACCGGCCTGCGCCGCCCCCGGCTCCGGGAGCCTCCCATGCCTGAACAGCAATTGCTTGCCCGCGGCACCCTGCCCAGCGCCGCCGTACCGCTGCTGCAAGTCAGTGGCCTGCGCCAGGTTTTCGGCGGCGTCACGGCGCTGGATGATGTCTCCTTCGATTTGCATGCCGGTGAAATCCTGGCGTTGATCGGCCCCAATGGCGCGGGCAAGTCCACCTGCTTCAATATTCTCGGCGGCCAGGCGCGTCCCACGGCGGGCTCGGTGCGCTTCGACGGCAAGGAACTGACCCGGCTGGGCCCGCAGGCCATCTGGCGGCTGGGCATAGGCCGCACCTTCCAGACTGCGGCCACCTTCGCCATGCTGAGCGTACTGGAAAACGTGCAGGCCGCACTGCTGTCGCGCGACCGCCGGCTGATGCACTTCTGGCGCCGCGCCGCCAGCTACGCGCCACATGAAGCCCTGGCCCTGCTGGAACAGGTGGGACTGCGACAACAGGCGGCGCGGCCCGCTGGTGTGCTGGCCTATGGTGACGTCAAACGGCTGGAACTGGCCATGGCCTTGGCCCATGCCCCCAGACTGCTGCTGATGGACGAACCGGCCGCCGGCATGAACAGCGCCGAGCGGCATGCGCTCATGGAACTCGTGCGCTCGCTGGTCGAGCAACGCCGCCTGGCCGTCCTGTTTACCGAACACAGCCTGGACGTGGTGTTCCGGCATGCCAGCCGCGTCGCCGTGCTGGCCCAGGGCCGGCTCATCGCGCTGGGTTCGCCTGCCATCGTCGCCGAAGACCCTCAGGTCAGGCGCGCCTACCTGGGCAACGACAGCTTCCAGCGCTAGCCATTTCGCCGTCCGGCAGCCATCACCCATACTGCCCGGTGCTGCAGTCACCCGCTCAAGCGGCCTGCCCAGCCCTGGCCTGATATCCATGTGCCTGTCCGACGCCTGCCTGCTGCCGTCACCGCCCCGCGACGCAGCAATCCAATGACAAGACCGCCCCACTTCGGTACTCGTCCGGCTTGCCAAGACACATGACGATGCCGCCAAGCCAGGCGCCAACGCATGCAAAACAGCACTGCCATGCCACGCCATGCAACGGCAATTCACCATCTGAAATAAAGCCCATGCAAGGCATTGATTTCATACATGAAAATGGCAATTACCATATACGCAGGAACGCTTTTCAGGTAAAAAGCCTGAAAGACGTTCGCTGCAATGCAGCATTGCCAGCGGCGATAAAAGTTTCAATCAAGGTGGAGTCAACACAATGTCTGATCGCATTACACGTCACGGTCTGCGCGTCGCCCGTGAGCTCGACGAATTCCTGAATAATGAAGCCCTGCCGGCCGCAGGCATCCCGGGCGATGCGTTCTGGGCCGGATTCGCTGCTATCGTCAACGATCTCACGCCGCGCAACCAACAACTGCTGGAAGAACGCGACCGCCTGCAGCAACAACTGGACGAATGGCATGCCCGCCATCCGGGCCCCATCAGCGACGCCGCAGCCTACCGCGCGTTTCTGCAGGAGATCGGCTACCTGCAGGCCCTGCCGGAAGCCGTATCCGCCGGCTCGGACGACGTGGACGAGGAAATCGCCCACCAGGCCGGCCCCCAGCTGGTCGTGCCTGCCAGCAATGCACGCTATGCCCTGAATGCCGCCAATGCGCGCTGGGGCAGCCTGTACGACGCCCTTTATGGCACGGACGCCATTCCCCGCGAAGCCGGCAGCCAGCCCAAGGGCTACGACCCGGTGCGCGGTGCCCAAGTCATCGCGCGCGGCCGGGCGCTGCTCGATGAGGCAGCCCCCCTGCAGCAGGGTTCCCATGCTGACGCCACCGGCTACCGTATCGTCAACGGCCAATTGCAGGTCAGCCTAGGCAATACCGTCACTGCACTGCGCGATGCCGGACAGCTGCGCGGCTACCAGGGCCAGGCCGACGCCCCCCAGGCCATCCTGCTGCAGCATCACGGCCTGCACCTGGAAATCCAGTTCGACTCCCAGCACGCCATTGGCCGCAGCGATCCGGCCCATATCAAGGACATCGTGCTCGAAGCTGCGCTCAGCACCATCATCGACTGCGAGGATTCCGTCGCCGCCGTCGACGCGGCGGACAAGACCGAGATCTACCGCAACTGGCTGGGTCTGATTCTGGGCACACTGACCGAAGCTGTCAGCAAGGATGGCCAGACCTTCACACGCAGGTTGAACGCCGACCGCGAATACACCACCCCCGAGGGCGGCAAGCTCACCTTGCACGGCCGCTCCCTGCTGTTCATACGCAACGTCGGCCATCTCATGCGCAACCCGGCCGTACTCGACGCCCAGGGCGCTGAAATCTTCGAAGGCATTCTCGACGCCGTGGTCACGACGCTGGCCGCCTTGCCCGACCTGAATAGCGGCCGCAACTCGCGGCGCCGCTCCATCTATATCGTCAAGCCGAAGATGCACGGCCCAGCCGAAGTGCGCTACGCAGATGATCTGTTCAGCCGTGTCGAAAGCCTGTTCGGGCTGCCCCGCAATACCGTGAAGCTGGGCATCATGGACGAAGAGCGCCGCACCAGCGTCAACCTGCTGGCCAGCATTGCGGCAGCGCCGGCACGCGTGGCCTTCATCAACACCGGCTTCCTGGACCGCACCGGCGACGAAATCCACAGCATCATGAATGCCGGCCCGGTGCTGCGCAAGGGCGACATGAAGCACTCTGCATGGATCCAGGCCTATGAACGCAACAACGTGCTGGCAGGCCTGCATGCCGGCCTGGGTGGCCGGGCGCAGATCGGCAAGGGCATGTGGGCCATGCCCGACCTGATGGCGGCCATGCTGGAACAGAAAATCGCCCACCCCAAGGCCGGCGCCAATACCGCCTGGGTTCCCTCGCCCACGGCCGCCGTGCTGCACGCCATCCACTACCACCAGGTGAACGTGCAGGAAGTGCAGCGCGAACTGGCCAAGACCGCCTATCTGCAGGTGCGCGATGCCCTGCTGGACGACCTGCTGCAAATTCCAGTTGTCGCCCAACCCGATTGGAGTGCGGAAGACATACAGCGCGAACTGGACAATAACGCCCAGGGCATCCTGGGATACGTGGTGCGCTGGGTGGACCAGGGCGTAGGGTGCTCCAAGGTGCCCGACATCAATAACGTCGGCCTCATGGAAGACCGCGCAACCCTGCGAATTTCCAGCCAGCATATCGCCAACTGGCTGCACCACGGCATTGTCAGCGCGGAACAGGTCGAAGCCACGCTGCGCCGCATGGCTGCCGTCGTCGACCAGCAGAACGCCGGCGACCCGGCCTACCAGAACATGGCGGGCCGCTTTGATGAATCGCTGGCCTTCCAGGCGGCTCGCGCCCTGGTGTTCCAGGGCCGGGCCCAGCCCAACGGCTACACCGAGCCCCTGCTGCACGCCTACCGACTGAAAGTGAAGGCGCAGGGCTGACGCCTAGCAGACGACAGCCTGGTTGCGGCGCCTGCAGGGGCCGCAACCAACGCCCTGGCCTGCGGTGTGCTCAGGACGGCAACAGCGCCTGGGCGGTCAGGGCAATTCCGCCGGATAGCTGTCCAGGGCCAGCCTGATCTGACGGCCGATATCCACGGCGCTCAGGTGCGCCTGGATCGCGCCATAAAAAACGCCATCACGCACCACGAACAGCGCCGGCAGGTGAAACACCTCGTAGCGTTCCACCAGGCCGCCATTGTCACCGGCATCGACCCAGGCCAGCCTGGCCACCGGCAGGCGCATGCCGGGCAACTGGCGCCGCGCCACCGCGCAATTGGCGCAGGTCTTGCTGTGGAATACCACCAGCGTCGTGCCTTTCGCATCCAGCAGGAAGCGGTCTGCCGTGCCGTCGTTCAAATCGGTTTCCGGCAGGTCGGCCTGTGCCCATGCGTCTTCGTCCCGCACCGGTTCCATGGCTTCCTCGGAACCCCGCTCGCTGCTACGCCATCCCATCGTCTTCCTCTCCCGGCGCATCCGCGAGGGCGCCACACTCCAGTGTTGATTACCAGGCATTGCCCCGGCAGCCAGCGGCCGTGTTGCAGCCGGAACAATGGGCGACATCGTAGCCTGTCCCGGGGCGCCATGGGACAATGACAGCTTGCTAGAGTTTGCTTCCGTTGTTTCGTTTCCGTTGTTTCGTTTCCGCCACCTGCGCCATGCCATCCTCCCTGAATGATTTCCCCGCCCTTTGGCTTGTGCTCGCCGCGCTGGCCGGATTTGCCGCTGCCGCGCTGCTGCTGCGCATCCGCCAACGCACCGCCGTCGAACGCGCCAGCCAAGGCTTGCAGACGGAAGTGCTTGCCCTGCAGGCCCGCCTGGAATCCCGCGAAGCAGAGATCATCAACCTGCACCAGCGCCTGGAAGACCAGACCGAACAGACGGAATACTGGCGTGCTGCCATGGAAGCGCTGCGCAGCGAACACGCCACGCTGCAGGAACGCCTGAACCAGCAGGGCCGCCTGGGCGCAGAAATCAGCCACCTGCAGCTTGAACTGCAACAGAGTCACGCGCTGGCGGCCGCGCTGCGCGAACGCCTGGTCAGCATGCAGGCCCAGCTTGAATCCGAACGCGAACGCCACGCCGAAAAACTGGCACTGCTGCAGGATGCCCGCCAATCCCTGACGGATCAGTTCCGCAGCCTGGCCAACGACATACTGGAAGACAAAAGCCAGCGCTTCACCCAATCCAACCGGGACAGCATGAACCAGATTCTGCAGCCGCTGCGCGAACGCCTGCAGGAATTCCGCGGCAAGATCGAAGAAATCCACGGCCAGGACATCGCCCGCCATGCCAGCCTGAAAGCCGAACTGGCCCAGCTCAAGGAGCTGAACCGGCAAATGTCGGAAGAAGCCCACGGGCTGGCCGTTGCGCTCAAGGGGCAAGCCAAGAAACAGGGCAATTGGGGGGAACTGGTGCTGGAAAACGTGCTGGATCGCTCCGGCCTGCAGGATGGCCGCGACTACCGCCGCGAAGTCAGCTTCCAGACCGAGGATGGCCGGCGCCGCCCGGATGCAATCATCTATCTGCCGCAGGGCAAGCACCTGATCGTCGACGCCAAGGCCTCGCTCAACGCCTACACCCGCTATGTCAATGCAGAAGACCCCGCCGAACGCGCCCAGGCACTGAAGGAGCACGTGGCGGCCATAGGCAGCCGCATCAAGGAACTCTCGGACCGATCGTACTTCCAGCTGCCGGGGCTCAATACCCCGGAAATGGTCTTCATGTTCATTCCCATCGAATCCGCATTTGCTGAAGCCATGCGGGCCGACAGCGAACTGTTCCAGCGCGCCATCGAAAGCAATGTGCTGGTGACTACTCCCACCACGCTGCTGTCCAGCCTGAACATCGTGCGCCAGCTATGGCGCTTCGAGGCCCAGAACAAGCACACCATGGAACTGGCCGAACGGGCCGCCAGCGTGTACCGCAAGCTGGCCGGTTTCCTGAGCAGCATGGAAGAAGTCGGCAAGGCCCTGGAGCGCGCCCGCGACGCACACAATACCGCCATGAACCGGCTGGTCACCGGACGCGGCAATCTGATCCAGCAAGCCAACGACTTCCAGCGTCTGGGGGTGGCGGTACAGGGCAACCTGCCCGCGCACCTGGTCCAGCGCGCCGCGCTGGAACTGGAGCTGGACGACACTGCCCCCGCCCCCGAACCTGATGAGGCCACGCCCTGAACCCCATAGTGCCTGGCAACAGGCGGCCGCACGCCGCCTCGCGGCTTTGGCACGGATATAAACTGGTCTGCCGGCGCCAGGCCTGCCTGGACACCGGAATCGCCCCAAACACGCCTGCCGCGCCATGCTTTCCAGTGGTCACAGGCACTTTTCCTACGCAAGGATTGCAATGAAAACCCTGGGCCTGCTCGGCGGCATGAGTTGGGAATCCACCATTCCGTACTATCGCCAGATCAACGAAACCATCAAGGCGCAGCTGGGCGGCCTGCACTCGGCGCGCATCCTGCTCTACAGCGTAGATTTCCACGATATCGAACGCCTGCAACATGCGGGCCGGTGGGACGAGGCAGGCGCGCTGCTGGCCGATGCCGCCCGGCGGCTGCAAACCGCAGGCGCCGACGGGCTGGTGCTGTGTACCAACACCATGCATAAAGTCGCCGACCGGATCGAACAGGCAACGGACATTCCCTTGCTGCACATTGCCGATCCAACTGCGCAAGCCATACAGGCGGCGGGTTTTACCAGCGTCGGCCTGCTGGGCACGCGCTTCACCATGGAACAGGACTTCTATCGCGCCAGGCTGGAAAACCGCTACCGGCTGCAAGTGCTGACCCCGGACGATGCCGACCGCGGCACCGTACACCGCATCATCTACGAAGAGCTCTGCCAGGGCATCATCCGTGATGAATCCCTCGCGGCCTACCTGGAAATCATTCAGCGGCTGGTCGGCAACGGCGCGCAGGCCATCATCCTGGGCTGCACCGAGATCTCGCTGCTGGTGCAGGCTCAGCATGTGGACGTGCCGCTATTCGATACCACGCGCCTGCACGCACTGCATGCAGCGCAATGGGCGCTGCGCCCATAAGCGGTTCCAGGTGGAAGCCAGCATGACAGACCACGCTTTCAACGTACGCCGGGTGGCCGGGTTGGGCATGGAAATGGTTGAGGCCCAGTCCAGCCGCCACTTCGGCCGGCATATCCACGATGATTTCGGCATCGGCCTGATCCTTGGCGGGGCGCAACGCTCGGCCAGCGGCCGGGGACAGGTGGAAGCCATGGCGGGTGACCTCATTTCGGTCAATCCCGGAGAAGTGCATGATGGCATGCCTGTCGGTGACGGCCCGCGCTGTTGGCACATGCTTTACTTCAGCCAGGAACGGATGGCCGCCGCCCTGGCAGACATGGTGGACAGCACAGGCAATCCCGTGCAAGAGCTCGCCTATCCCGTCCTGCGCCACACGCAAGCGCGCAGGCGGTTCCTGGCGCTCTACCAGGCGGCGGTCGAGGCAAGCATTGGCGGCGACCCGCTGGCAGTAGACGAAACCTTGCCCCTGCTGCTGACGCACCTGCTGGATCGCCCCCTGCCCGCCCCCGTGGCTGCCCACACCCTGGTCGGCCGGGCCAACCGTGCGAAAGCCATGATAGACGATGCGCCGCAGGCGCCGCTTTCGCTGGCGGACCTGGCCCGCGAAGCCGGCTTGAGCCGCTTCCAGCTGGTACGTGCCTTCGCCGGCCTGACCGGGCTCACGCCTCATGCCTATCTGGTGCAGCGACGCATACTGAGGGCGCGGCAGTTCATTGCCAAGGGCATGTCCCTGGCCAATGCTGCATTGGCCTGCGGCTTTGCAGACCAAAGCCACATGACACGCTGCTTTGTCCGCAACTTCGGATTTTCACCCGGCAGCTATGCCCGGCAGTCGCGCTCAGCAGCCGGGGCCGTGACTGCAGCAGGCTGAAGCGGCCATCAGGCAAAGGGCCGACAGCCTTTCTTGCACCCTTGCGGCTCCCGGCCAACGAATGGCTGCAATTTTCTTCAAGACGCCAGCCCCCGCGAACCGCAAACTGATGCTTGGTCCCTCAGCCGGAGAACAGTCGTGCGATTCAGCTACGCCCCCGAAATACGTTCGGATTTTCCCGACCTGGCCACTCACGCCATCATGCTGGACGGCATTACCCCCCAGGCCCGGCCTGAGGGGCATATTGCCTTGCTTTGGACCCAGGCGGCCCGCCGCCTGGAAACCGGGCAGGAAGGCAGCTTCGCCGAAATTACCGCATGGCGGCAGGCATTTTCGCGCATGGGTCTGAAGCCCTCGCAATACCGTTGCGCCGCCGAAGCCCTGCTGCGCCGCTTTCGCCGTGAACGCCTGCTGCCTGCCATCCATCCGCTGGTCGATCTTTGCAACGCGGTATCGTTGGCCCACGCCATTCCCATTGCCGTCTTCGACCTGTCCTGCATCCAAGGTTCGCTGCAGGTGCGCCCTGCCACCGGGCAGGAAAGCTACCATACCTTCGACGGCACCCAGGAGCAGCCGGATGCCGGCGAGGTCATCTTTGCCGATGACGCCGGGCTGGCCCACGCCCGGCGCTGGTGCAACCGGCAGAGCGCGGCGTCCGCCGTGTGCGCCACGACCCGCAGCGCCCTGATCGTGGCCGAGGCGCTGCACGCCCGGGCAACGGCAGACCTGGCGCGGCTGGCGGAAGTCCTGCAACTCGCGCTGGCCGAAACATGGCCCCAGGCGCGCCTCCAGCAGGTGGAAACGGCATGACCCCGGAATTCCTGCTGACCTCTTTCATTGTCGTGGCCTCGCCTGGCACGGGTGCCGTCTATACCGTAGCTGCCGGCCTGGCGCAGGGTGGGCGCGCCAGCCTGGCCGCCGCGCTGGGCTGCACGCTTGGGATCGTGCCGCACATAGCCGCCGCCATGACCGGCCTGGCGGCACTGCTGCACGCCAGCGCCCTGGCCTTCGAGATCGTGAAATACCTGGGCGTGGCCTACCTGCTATGGATGGCCTGGCATACCCTCAGGCGCCAGGGCGCGCTCAGGGTAGCACCCGGCCAGGCACCACGTTCACATGGCGCCACGGTGCTGTCCGGCATTCTGCTCAACCTGCTGAACCCGAAGCTGTCCATCTTCTTCCTGGCCTTCCTGCCGCAATTCGTCGCGCCTGGCGACCCTGACGCCACGCTGCACATGCTGGCCCTCAGCCTGGTCTTCATGGCCATGACCTTCGCAGTATTCGCGTTCTATGGCGTATTCGCGGCAGCCATGCGCCGCCATGTGCTGGAACGTCCGCCGGTACTGTTGTGGATGCGCCGCACTTTCGCGGCCGCCTTCCTTCTGCTGGCAGCCCGGCTGGCCTATATGCAGCGCTGAGCCCGCGGCCAGTACGGGCTCGGCCTCTCTTCCCGGCGTCAGCGCGGGCCGGGAAGCACCTGCGCCAGCCTGCCACGTCCCTCCTGGCCTCGGCAGGATCGAGCGCGACGCCGCCACCCGTAGCCTGCACCATGCGTTGCAATGCGATACAGCTTCTTTGACTCGCTGCGATCTGCCCCATAAAATATCTTTAATTAAAGATATTTAACTTAAAGATAATGCAGCCTGACCTTTCCCTTGCCCCCGACACCCCCGCTGAGGCGACCGGCACGGACTTCGTCGACGGCATCCTGGGCCAATGGCAACAACATGCGCCAGACGCCGACACCTCGCCCATGCATGTCACCAGCCGCATCTGGCGCCTGGCGGCCCTGCTGGACCGGGACATGCAGCGCCGCTTCCGCGAGCATGCGCTGCAAATGGGCGATTTCGACGTGCTGGCGGCGCTGTACCGCAGCGGCCCGCCCTATTCCCTGCACCCGCAGCAGCTCACGCAACAATTGCTGCTGACTTCCGGCGCCATGACCTACCGCCTGGACACCCTGGAAAAACGCGGACTGATCGTACGCGCCCCCAACCCCGACGACCGGCGCAGCATCTTCGTCAGCCTGACTGCCAGCGGGCAGGCCACCTTGCTCGCGTCGCTGGACACCTATATGGCAGAGATGAAGCGCGTGCTGCATCCTCTGGACACGGCCGAAAGCCTCATGCTGGCAGCGCTGCTGCGCAAGCTCCTGCTGCCCTACGACCGGACATAGTCAACGCAAGCCATGCCGGCCCGGCCGGCGTCCTGTTCAGATATTTCCCTTCCCCCAGACAATCAGGCATCCCTTCATGAAACTCCGTCCTGGCCAACTGTTCTGCATCGCCGCCATTTTGCTCGTCGGCCTCAATCTCCGGCCTGCGCTGGCCGTCATCAGCCCGCTGATAGAAACCATACGCAGCGCGACCGGCCTGAGCTACCAGGCCATGGGTTGGGTAACCGGGCTGCCCATCATGGCCATGGGTATCCTGGCGCTGGCGGGCGCTACCGTCTACCGGCTGGGCATGCGGCGCGGCATCGCCATCGGCGTGCTGCTGGTATTCATTGCCTGCCTACTGCGCCTGATGGCGGCCAACCCTGCCTGGCTGCTGGGCAGCGCCCTGCTGGCCGGCATCGGCATTGGCATCGCGCAAACGCTGGTCCCCGGTTTCATCAAGCTGCACTTCCCGACCCGCATAGACACGCTGATGGCGCTCTATGTGAGCATGATCATGGGCGGCGCCGCCATGTCCGCCGCCGGCACCCCTGTCCTGTTGCACAGCATGGACTGGCAGCCAGCGCTGGCAATGTGGGCGCTGCCCGCGCTGCTGGCATTGGTGCTCTGGCTGTCCGCCACCCGCAATTTCCGTGACCCGGCCCGCACGCCAGCCGCTGCCGGAACGCCGGCCCCCGCCGGCACGGTCTTCCGCCCCTGGCGCTATCGGCGCGCCTGGCTGCTGGCCGGCCTGTTCTGCGCCTCGGGCAGTTGCTATACGCTCGCACTGGCCTGGCTGGCGCCGTACTACATCGAACTGGGTGCTTCGCCCCAGCGGGCAGGCATCCTGCTGGCCGTACTCACGCTGTTCGAAGTCGTCGCCGGTTTCCTGGTGGCCTGGCTGGCCCCGCGCAGCCCGGACCGCCGCTACCTGCTGGCCGGCTGCACCGTCCTGGCAACGGCAGGCTACCTCATGCTGGCCTGGATGCCGCTGGCCGCCCCCTGGCTCATCATCGCCATGCTGGGCCTGGGCATAGGTGCGCTTTTCCCCCTGACGCTCATCCTGGCCATGGATCACGCCAGCCAGCCGCGCCACGCCGGCGTCCTCGCCGCCTTCGTGCAGGGCATCGGCTATCTCGTGGCGGGCGTCCTGCCTTTTGCCGCCGGCCAGCTGCGCGACAGCCTGGGCAGTCTCGAGGCTGCCTGGAGCCTGATGGCAGGCTTGGTGCTGCTGTCCCTGGTCCTGGTGGTGCAGGCATCGCCGGCCAGCGCCAAGGCATTCGACCAGCGCTGCCGCCAGGGTTAGCCGCCTGGCGGCGCATCCCCCTATAATGGATACCTTCTCGCGCGGCCCGATGGCCGCGCTCATTATTTTCTGAATGACGTGAATATCATGCAGGATCGCTACCAGCCCCTCGCCGTCGAATCCCAGGCCCAGCAAAACTGGCAGAGCCGCGACGCCTATCGTGTCACCGAACACGCCACGAACGCCGACGGCACGGAAAAGCCGAAATTCTACGCTTGCAGCATGCTGCCGTACCCCAGCGGCAAGCTGCACATGGGGCACGTGCGCAACTACACCATCAATGACATGATGACGCGCCAGCTGCGCATGCGCGGCTACAACGTGCTCATGCCGATGGGCTGGGATGCGTTCGGCATGCCGGCCGAGAATGCCGCCATCAAGTCCAAGGTGCCGCCTGCAAAGTGGACCTACGACAACATCGCCTACATGAAGAAGCAGATGAAGGCGATGGGCCTGGCGATCGACTGGTCGCGCGAAATGTGCGCCTGCGATCCGTCCTACTACAAATGGAACCAGTGGCTGTTCCTGAAGATGCTGGAAAAAGGCATCGCCTACCGCAAGACCCAGATCGTCAACTGGGACCCGGTGGACCAGACCGTGCTGGCCAACGAACAAGTGGTCGATGGCCGCGGCTGGCGCTCCGGCGCCCCGGTGGAAAAGCGTGAAATCCCCGGCTATTACCTGCGCATCACCGACTACGCCGAAGAACTGCACGAAACGCTGGAAAGCGGCCTGCCTGGCTGGCCCGAGCGCGTGCGCATCATGCAGGACAACTGGATCGGCAAGAGCCAGGGCGTGCGCTTCGCCTTCACGCATGACATCCGCGATGATGCCGGCCAACTGATCCAGGACGGCCGCATGTATGTCTTCACCACGCGTGCCGACACCATCATGGGCGTGACCTTCTGCGCCGTGGCGCCGGAGCATCCGCTGGCCCAACATGCGGCCCGCAACAACCCGGAACTGGCCGCCTTCATCGAAAAAACCCGCCTGGGCGGCACGACCGAAGCCGAAATCGCCACTCGCGAAAAAGAAGGCCTGCCCACCGGCCTGAGCGTCATCCACCCGCTGACTGGCGCGCAGGTGCCGGTCTGGGTCGGCAACTACGTGCTGATGAGCTATGGCGATGGCGCCGTCATGGGCGTGCCCGCGCACGACGAACGCGACTTTGCCTTTGCGCTGAAATACCAGTTGCCCATCCGCCAGGTCATCGCGCTCGAAGGCAAGGAATTCTCCGACCAGGCCTGGCAGGACTGGTATGGCGACAAGCAAAGCGGTCTGACCGTCAATTCCGGCAAGTACGACAACCTGAGTTCTGCCGCTGCCGTGGATGCCATCGCCAATGATCTCGCCGCCCTCGGCCTGGGCGAAAAGCGCATCACCTACCGCCTGCGCGACTGGGGCATTTCGCGCCAGCGTTACTGGGGCACCCCCATCCCCATCATCCACTGCCCGGATTGCGGCCCGGTGCCGGTTCCCGAACAGGACCTGCCGGTGGTGCTGCCCGAACACCTGATCCCGGACGGCAGCGGCAACCCGCTGGCCAGCGACGAAGCCTTCCTGAAGTGCAGCTGCCCCAAATGCGGCAAGGCGTCGCGCCGCGAAACAGACACCATGGACACCTTCGTGGATTCGTCCTGGTATTTCATGCGCTATACCTCGCCCGGCAACGATCAGGCGATGGTGGATGCCCGCAATGACTACTGGATGCCGATGGATCAATACATCGGCGGCATCGAGCACGCTGTGCTGCACCTGCTGTATGCGCGCTTCTGGACCCGCGTGATGCGCGACATGGATCTCGTCAAATTCGACGAACCCTTCACCCGCCTGCTGTGCCAGGGCATGGTGCTGAACCACATCTATTCGCGCCGCAATGAACGCGGCGGCATCGAATACTTCTGGCCGGAAGAAGTCGAAAACGTCTACGACGCCAAGGGTTCCATCACCGGCGCTCGCTTGAAGGCGGATGACAGCCACATCGACTATGGCGGCGTGGGCACCATGTCCAAGTCCAAGAACAACGGCGTCGACCCGCAATCGCTGATCGACAGCCAGGGCGCCGACACTGCCCGCCTGTTCGTGATGTTCGCCAGCCCGCCCGAGCAGACGCTCGAATGGTCGGAAGCCGGCGTTGAAGGCGCCAACCGATTCCTGCGCCGCCTGTGGTCCGTGGCCCATCGCCTGCAAGCCTCCGTGGCCCAGGGTCTGGCCGTCGCTGCCCCGGACTGGCAAGGCGCGGACAAGCCCGTCAAGGAACTGCGCCGCGAAATCTACGCCCTGCTCAAGCAGGCAGACTACGATTACAGCCGCATCCAGTACAACACCGTGGTGTCGGCCTGCATGAAGATGCTGAACGTCATCGACAGCGCCGAGTTGCCCGATACCCCGGCAGCGCATGCCGCCCAGGCGGAAGTGCTGGGTATCCTGGTGCGCGTGCTCTACCCGGTGGTCCCTCACGTTACCTGGAACCTCTGGAACGAACTGGGCTATGCCGCCAAGCTGGGCGACCTGCTCGACGCGCCCTGGCCCCTGGTCGACGAACAGGCCCTGGTCGCAGACGAGATCGAACTCATGCTGCAGGTCAACGGCAAGCTGCGCGGCAGCCTGAGCGTGCCCAATGGCGCCAGCAAGGAATCCATCGAGCAAACCGCTACCAGCCACGAAGCCGTCGTCCGCTACCTGGAAGGCCGCCAGCCCAAGCGCGTGATCGTCGTGCCGGGCAAACTGGTCAACGTCGTCGGCTGATAGCCCGAGGAGAAGCAGCATGTCCCGTTCCCTGCGCATACTGGCCACCCTGGCACTCATGCTCACATTGGGCGCATGCGGCTTCACGCTGCGCGGCGTGTCGCCGCTGCCCTTCGACAGCCTGTACATCAGCATCCCGGAAAACACCCGCTTCGGGTCCAGCCTGCGACGCGCGCTGCAGGCGGCGTCGCCCGGCACCCGCCTGGTGGACAGCGCCGACCAGGCCGCCGCCAGCCTGATCCAGGTCAGCCATTCCCGTACCCAGCGCGAAGTCAGCCTGACGCCGCAGGGCCGCGTGGAAGAGTACGAACTCATCCTGAGCTATGTCTTCCGGCTCACGACAGCCAGCGGCGACATCCTGCTGCCGGACACCACGCTCACCGCCAGCCGCGACATGCCCTATGAAGAACAACTGGTCCAGGCCAAGCAAAGCGAAATGGACACCCTCTTCAACAGCATGGAGCAAAGCCTGGTCGAGCGCCTGCTGCGGCGCCTGACGGCCCCGGATGTTGCCGAGGCCTTCGAGGCCTACCAGAAGGAAAACGCCGAACTGCCGCCGGCCCCGGCCGAAGGCGGCGGACGCATGGCGCCCGCGCTGCAACCCTGAGGCAACACCCTACCCATGGATGTTTCCCACCTGCGCCAGCAACTGGCCCGCCAGCCTGACAGCCTGTCGCCCATTTATATCGTGGCAGGCGACGAAACCCTGCTGGTCATGGAAACCGTCGATCTGCTACGCCAGGCCGCCCGTGCCGCAGGCTACACCGACCGCAGTTCCATGGTCGTCGACGCGCGCAGCGACTGGTCGCAGATCGAAGCATCCACCCGCAGCATTTCCCTGTTTGGCGACCGCCAGCTGCTGGAACTCAAGCTGCCCACCGGCAAGCCAGGCAAGCCGGGCGCCGAGGCCCTGCAACGCATGGCCGAACAGGCTGGCGGCCAGGCCCTGCCCGATGCCCTGATCATCCTTGCGCTGCCTCGGCTGGACAAAACCCTGCGCGACAGCAAATGGCTGCAGGCGCTGGCCAGCAGCGGTACGCTGATCGAAATTCCCAATATCGACCTGCCACGCCTGCCCGCCTGGATAGGCGAGCGGCTGGCGGCGCAGAACCAGAGCGTAGACAAGGATACGCGCCAATGGCTGGCAGAGAAGGTGGAAGGCAACCTGCTTGCTGCCCACCAGGAAATCCTCAAGCTCGGCCTGCTGTTTCCCGAAGGCGAACTGTCGGCCGAACAAGTGCAGTCTGCCGTGCTGAACGTCGCGCGCTACAACATTTTCGGGCTGCGCGACGCGATGCTGGTCGGCGACCCGGCCCGGGTGACACGCATCCTGGACGGCCTGCGTGCCGAAGGCGAAGCACTGCCCCTGGTATTGTGGGCCGTCGGCGAAGAGGTTCGCCTGCTGGCCCGTCTCGCCCAGGCGCGCGCCGCCGGCCAGGACCTCAATGCCCTGATGCGGAAAATGCGTGTCTTCGGCGAACATGAACGCCTGGCGCGCCAGGCCCTGGGCCGGATTCCACCACGTATCTGGCCCGCCGCCGTGCAGCATGCCCACGACATAGACCGGCTCATCAAGGGGCTACGGGTGGAAGGACGCATGCAGGATCCCTGGGAAGAAATGCTGCGACTGGCCTTGCGTCTGTCACTGCCGTCCAGAGCCGGATAGAATGGCGCATAGCCCTATTTTTTTCTCCGCCCCCATGACCACCGATACGCTTTTCACCGCCATGCAGGAGCTGGGCCAGCGCGCCCGTGCCGCATCGCGCCACATGATGCGGGCCAGCAGCCAGGCCAAGAACGACGCCCTGCGCGGTATGGCCCAGGCCCTGCACGAGCAGCGCAAGGCCATCCTGGCCGCCAATGCCCTGGATCTCCAGGCCGCTGTAGACAACCAGTTGCCGCCGGCACTGGTGGATCGGTTGCGTATCTCGGAAAAAACCCTGGGCCTGATGGCCACCGGCCTGGAACAGATCGCCGCCATGCCTGACCCGGTCGGCAGCCTGTCGCCCACGACGCAACGCCCCAATGGCATGCGGATTGCCAAGATGCGTGTGCCCCTGGGCGTGATCGGCATCATCTACGAATCCCGCCCCAACGTCACCATCGACGCGGCCGCCCTGTGCCTGAAATCCGGCAATGCCGCGATCCTGCGCGGTGGCAAGGAAGCCCTGCATTCGAATATCGCATTGGGTGCCGTCGTGCGCCAGGGTCTGTCAGCCGCCGGTTTGCCGGCCGAGGCCGTGCAGGTCGTGGAAACCACGGATCGCGCCGCCGTCGGCCATCTGGTCACCATGACGGAATATGTCGATGTCATCGTGCCGCGCGGCGGCAAGAGCCTGGTGGCTCGCCTGTCGGCCGAGGCACGGGTGCCGATGATCAAGCACCTGGACGGCAATTGCCACGTCTACGTCGACCAGCACGCCGATCTGGCCGTTGCGCATCGCGTCGCCTTCAATGCCAAGACCTACCGCTATGGCGTCTGTGGCACGATGGAAACCCTGCTGGTGCACCAGGCGGTGGCCAATCAGTTCCTGCCCGGCCTGGCGCGTGCCTTGCTGGATCATGGCGTAGAACTGCGTGGCTGCGAGCGCACCCGCGCGCTGGTTCCGCAAGCGCATGCAGCCAGCAATGAAGACTGGGCCACGGAATACCTGGCGCCCATCCTTGCCATCCGCGTTGTTGATTCCATCGACGATGCCATGGAGCATATCGCCACCTGGAGCTCCGGCCATACCGAAAGCATCGTGACGGAAGCGCTGCGCGAAGCCCAACGCTTCCAGCGCGAAGTCGATTCCAGTTCGGTCTACGTCAACTTGCCCACTGTCTTTGCCGACGGTTTCGAGTACGGGCTGGGTGCGGAGATCGGCATTTCCACCAACCGCCTGCATGCGCGTGGTCCCGTCGGCCTCGAAGGCCTGACCACCGAAAAGTGGGTATTGACCGGCGAAGGCCAGGTACGCGGCTGAAGGCTGGCGGCCCTGGCCAGGGACAACGCAGGCAGCCATTGCCGCTCGGGCGGCGACCTGCCTGCGCACTGCATATGAAACTGCCCTGCCCGGATGCCATGACGCCGGGCGCGAGGATATCTGGTCCTGCCTGCTGCACGGGAAAAAAGGATATCTCCTTATCCCGCCGATGAATGATCGGCACTGACGTTCCCCGGTACCTGCCGGATTTTTTTCTTCTTATTGCGCGGCCTGCCGCCACATCCATGTCATCCAACGATTCCGCACCTCCCCGCAAGACCCTGTCCATCTCGGCCCGTCCTGCAGCGCCTTCCGCGCAGAAAAAAGACACCCCCAGCATGCGATCCGGCAGCCGGGCGCGCGTGCACAAGGAAAGGTTGCGCGCCCAGGACGACGGCGACAAGCGCCCTGCCGGAGAGCGCGCACCGCGTGAACGCCGGGATGGTGAGTTCTCCCAACGCCCGCGCCGTGACGGTGACTTCCAGTCCCG
Source organism: Kerstersia gyiorum (assembly GCF_004216755.1). Lineage (GTDB taxonomy): Bacteria > Pseudomonadota > Gammaproteobacteria > Burkholderiales > Burkholderiaceae_B > Kerstersia > Kerstersia gyiorum. The sequence continues at coordinate 1,174,845 of NZ_SGWZ01000001.1, read as the reverse complement.
CCCGCGCCGCGAAGGCGAATTCCAACCGCGCGAACGTCGCGAAGGCGGATTCGTGCCACGCGAACGCCGCGAGGGTGAGTTCTCCCAACGCCCGCGTCGTGACGGTGACTTCCAGTCCCGCCCGCGCCGCGAAGGCGAATTCCAACCGCGCGAACGTCGCGAAGGCGGATTCGTGCCGCGTGAACGCCGCGAGGGTGAGTTCTCCCAACGCCCGCGTCGTGACGGTGACTTCCAGTCCCGCCCGCGCCGCGAAGGCGAATTCCAGCCACGCGAACGTCGCGAGGGCAGCTTCGTGCCGCGTGAACGCCGCGAGGGTGATTTCTCCCAGCGCCCGCGTCGTGACGGTGACTTCCAGTCCCGCCCGCGCCGTGAAGGCGAATTCCAGCCGCGCGAACGTCGCGAGGGCAGCTTCGTGCCGCGTGGACGCCGCGAGGGTGATTTCTCCCAGCGCCCGCGTCGTGACGGTGACTTCCAGTCCCGCCCGCGCCGCGAAGGCGAATTCCAGCCGCGCGAACGTCGCGAGGGCAGCTTCGTGCCGCGTGAACGCCGCGAGGGTGATTTCTCCCAGCGCCCGCGTCGTGACGTTGACTTCCAGTCCCGCCCGCGCCGCGAAGGCGAATCCCAACCCCGCGACCGCCGGGAAGGCGGTTTCCAGGGCCGTGAACAGCGCGACCATGGTTTCCAGCCGCGCAACAGCACCATTGGCGCTGGCGCCAGCGCCCGCGAGTCTGCCGTGTTCAAGATTTTCGCTTCCTGCCCGCAAGGCCTGGAAGCCGCGCTGGAAGCAGAATTGCAGGCCCTGGACTTCGTCGAAGTGCGCCAGGGCCGTGCCGGCTGCCACTTTGAATCAGATTGGCGCGGCGTCATGCGTGCCAATCTGTACTCACGCCTGGCGACCCGCATCCTCATCCAGCTGGCCCAGGCGCCGGTGCAGACCGAGGACGACATCCTGGCACTGGCCGTAGATACGGAATGGGAACAATGGTTCGGCCCGGAACACCGGCTGCGCGTCGATACCTCGGCCATCCGCAGCCCCATGCAAAGCCTGCAATACTGCAACCTGCGCGTGAAGGACGGCATTTGCGACCGCCTGCGCGCACGCGAAGGCGCGCGTCCGGATATCGACACCGTCCGTCCTGACGCCCGTGTGCACCTGTTCCTGTCCGAAGACACCGCGACGCTTTACCTGGACACATCAGGCGAATCGCTGTTCAAGCGCGGCTGGCGCTACGACAAGGGTGCCGCCCCCTTGCGCGAAAACCTCGCTGCCGGCCTGCTTGCGCTATCCGACTGGGACCCCGCCGCAGCACTGCTCGATCCGTTCTGCGGCAGTGGCACCATCCTGATCGAAGCGGCATGGATCGCACTGGGCGTGCCACCCGGCATGAACCGCCCCTTCGGTTTCGAACGCCTGCGCGATTACGACGCCTACCAGCTGGGTCAATTGCGCCAGGAAGCCCAGGCTGCCATCCTGCCCTCGCTGGATGCACCGCTGGTCGGCGTAGATCTTGACCCCGCCGTCATCGCTGCGGCTCGCAGCAACGCAGAACGTGCGCGCCTGAGCCCGGACGCCATCCGGTTCGAAGTCGGTGACGCGCGTCATTTCGCGCCGCCAGCCGACAGCGGCTGGATCGTGACCAATCCCCCTTATGGCGAACGCCTGGATGAACACGAAGACGCGCTCTGGCAGGAATGGGCCACCCATCTCAAGCACAGCTACGCCGGATGGCGCCTGAACGTCATTTCCAATGACATGTCTCTGCCCCAGGCGCTGCGCCTGAAGGCTTCACGCCGCCAGCCCGTTTTCAACGGCTCGCTGGAATGCCGCCTGTTCTCCTTTGACCTGGTCGAAGGTTCGAACCGCAGCTAAAGCAAAAAGCGCCGTTTCCGCAAACGGGAACGGCGCCATTCGCACCGGAAAAAATCGAACACGATCCGGGCCTGCTGCGGAAAAACCGTATCAATGGATATCAGGCGCCAAGGCGCCGCACCCTGGTCACAAACGCGTCATCCTGCCGTGTTTCCATGTGTGCAACGCCATCGTACGGGAGCCGCCATGACCACCTCGCCTCATCCAGAAGACCAGGCCGGCCAGGCCGCCGACAGCACGGCTTCCGGCGGCAAGACCGTCAGGCGCTGGCGCACGCTCTGGATATCCGACCTGCATCTCGGTTCTTCGGGCTGCAAGGCCAATTTCCTGCTGGACTTCCTCGAATACAACGAAACCCAGACGCTGTACCTGGTCGGCGACATCATCGACGGCTGGCAATTGCGGCGCCACTGGCACTGGCCGCGTGCGCACAACGACGTCGTGCAAAAAATCCTGCGCATGTCGCGCAATGGCACGCGCGTCTATTTCATTCCCGGCAACCATGATGAATTCGCCCGTCAGTTCCTGGGCTATGCCTTCGGCGACATAGAGATCCACGACGAGATCGAGCATCTCACGGCGGACAAGCGCCGTTTCCTGGTCATGCACGGCGACCGCTTCGATGCCGTCATCCAGCACGGCAAATGGCTGGCCTACCTGGGCGACCGCCTCTATACCTGCGCCATCTGGATCAACAACCATTACAACCGTTTCCGTCACCGCCGCGGCCTGCACTACTGGTCGCTGTCGCAATACCTGAAGCACAAGGTCAAGAACGCCGTCACCTACATCACGGACTTCGAGGAAGCCCTGGCTGGCGAAGCGCGGCGCCGTGGCATGCACGGCATCATCTGCGGCCATATCCACAAGCCGGAAATGCGCGACATCGACGGCATCCTGTACTGTAACGACGGGGATTGGGTAGAAAGCCTGTCGGCGCTGACCGAGGATCACGACGGCAAGCTGGCCTTGCTGGACTGGTCTGTGCATGCCAACCTGCATGCACGCCACCCAACAGCCTCGCACCAACCGGTTTCCCTGCCCGCGCTGCCTTCCGCCCTGAGCCGGAAAAGTAAAAGCGCCGGCCTGCGAACGTCGGGGAAAACACGCTAAAACCGTCGGGCATATTGCGCAATCCTTCGCCCTGGTTCATGCTTATGGCGTGAAAGCATACCAGCGCAAGCATGCGCGCATCGCTCGCACGCCTGTTACTGCACGCGTGCGGCCCTGTCGCACCCCTGCGCCCTCCCTACCCACGGGCCTATGAACGACCAATATTCGCAGCTTTACGAATCCTTCCGGTGGTTGTTGCCTGCCCAGTTCAATCTGGCGCAGCCCTGTTGTGTCCAATGGGCGATCAGCCCATCCGACGCCCGCCGCGTCGCCCTGGTCGTCGAAAAAAGCGAAGGCGATGCCACAACCTGGCAATACGGCCAATTGCAGAATATCTCCAGCCGGCTGGCCGGCGGCATGGCGCGCATGGGCGTACAGCGTGGCGACCGTGTCGCACTGCTGCTCTCCGACCCGGCCTACCTGGTCATCGCCGCACTGGCCGCCTGGACCCTGGGCGCCATCGTCATGCCGCTGTCCGCACGCCTGTCGCCCACGCAACTGGCCCAGCGCCTGCGCCAGGCCGCCCCGCGTGTCGTCGTGCTTGATGATCTGGCCCTGGCGGCCTACCTGGCTGAACGCGCCCGCCTGCCGGCAGGCACGCGTCTGGTGGGCCAGGGCATGGATAGCGAACACTGCATCGCCTGGAAAGGCCTGCTGGCCCGCCAGCCCAACGGCCTGCAACCCGTACCGCTGCCGCCGGATGCGCCGGCCATGCTGCACTTTCCGCCGGAAGCCGGCCCGCATCATGGCGGTGTGCTGCTGCCGCACAGCGCCCTGATCGGCAACCTTCCCGCCTTTGTCGCCTCGCTGGACTGGTTCCCGCGCGGCAAGGACCGCCTGTGGGTGGCCGCCAACTGGTCGCAGGCAGATGTCCTGCTGGGTGCGGTGCTGCCAGCCCTGTACTTCGGCGCCACGGCCATTGCCATCACACAACCACCCGATGCCGCTTCGCTGCTGTCGCGGCTCTACCGCCTGCGCATCAGCGACATGATCGCCACCCAGGACACCCTGCGTGAATTCTGCGCACCAGGCCATCCGCCCCTGCCCCTGGCCAGCCTCAACGCCATCGCCGCGATCGTGACCGACGCCTATCGGGAAACCGACATGCAACGCTGCCAGGAGTTGCTGGGCCGCCGCCCCAACGCGGTCTACGGCGTGCATGGCATGTATGGCCTGGCTGGCGACAGCGGCGAAAAATGGCCGGTTGCCGACCATAGCCCCGGCCGGCCGTATCCTGGCCATTACCTGGCCGCACTCGACCCCGCCGACAATGAACTGCCGCCGGGCGTACAGGGCGAGTTGGCCTTGCGCCAATACGACCGACACGGCCATGCCGACCCACTGTTTCCGGTCGGCATCTGGCAACAAGGCGAAATCCAGCCCGCGCCTGCTACCTGGATGCGCACCGGGCTGCAGGCGGCACTCGACAGCGAAGGCCGCATCATGCCCCTGCCGCCCCCGGCTGCCGAAAAAGCCCAGGGCTCGCACCGCAGCAGTCGGCCGTCAGCCAGCCGCGCCAACCATCGCCCGGCCCCGAAACCCAAGACACCCTTGCCACGCAACCGGCGTGCGCCTGGCTCCACCGCCTGACCGCCTGTGCGCCGCACGCCACGTCCTTGCTCCCTGTTCCTGCCCTAGCCGCGCCTTGCCATGCCCATTTACCAACTGGATGACCTGACCCCGAACATCGACCCGGATGCCTTCCTGTTCGAGAACACCACCGTCATCGGCGACGTCACCCTGCATGCCGGTGCCAGCCTCTGGCCAGGCACCATCCTGCGCGGCGACAGCGCCCCCATCGTGGTTGGCGCCAACAGCAACATCCAGGATGGCTGCGTGTTGCATGCCGACCCCGGCTTTCCCATGACAGTCGCTGAAAACGTGACAGTCGGCCACCAGGCGATGCTGCACGGCTGTACGATCGGGGCGGGCAGCCTGATCGGTATCCAGGCCGTCGTCCTCAATGGCGCCGTGATCGGCCGTGATTGTCTGATCGGCGCCGGCGCGCTGGTCCCTGAAGGCCGTCATATTCCCGATCGCTCGCTGGTCATCGGCGTGGGCAAGGTTGTGCGCACGCTGGACGACGAAGAAATTGCCGGCCTGCATGCCAACACACAGCGATATGTGGCGCGCGCGCAGCTTTACCGCAACCGCCTGCGGCGACTCGCCTGAGCCTGGCGCCAGCCGGCCATGGGCTTGAGTTAAGATGTAGCCATCATGACCGACACCCTGAAAAAATACCTTTTTACCGATCGTCGCGTCCGTGTTGTCACGGCTTCGCTGGATCAGTCCTGGCAGGATTCCCTGCAGCACGTCCAGTATCCCGAAGGCGTGCGTGACCTGCTCGGCGAGCTGGTTGCCGCCGCAACGCTGCTGACGGCGAATCTGAAACTGGACGGTTCGCTGCTGCTGCAGATCCAGGGCGACGGCGCCATCGCGCTGCTGGTCGTGGAATGCCGCAGCGATCTCTCCATCCGCGCTACCGTCAAACTGCGCTCCGGCCAGTCCTGGCCGCAAGGCGTGGGTTTGCAGGCGCTGCTCAACCCCGGCGGCCAGGGCCGTTTCGTCGCGGTACTCGACCCGCGCAACAAGCTGCCCGGCCAACAGGCCTACCAGGCTGTCGTCCCTCTCGTCGGCAACAATGTTTCCGAAGTGCTGGAACACTACATGAAGTCGTCCGAACAGCTCGATACGCGTCTTTGGCTTGCCGCCAACGACAAGCGGGCAGCCGGTCTGCTGATTCAGCGCCTGCCCGATCACGGCGGCACGCTGGCCACCGACAGCGAACTGCCGGCCGACCAGATGGACGACTCCTGGGAACGCGCCGTCACGCTGGCCAGCACGCTGAGCTACCAGGAACTGCTGGCCCACGACACGGACATCCTGATCCATCGTCTGTTCTGGGAGGAAAGCCTGCTGGAACTCCCGCCGCGCAGCATCCGCTACTTCTGTCCGTGCACACGCGAGCGCGTCGCCGGCATGCTGCGCATGCTGGGCCAGCAGGAAACCGATGCCATCATCGCCGAACAGGGCAAGATCGAAGTGCAGTGCGATTTCTGCGGCAAGCCGTATGTCTTCGACCCGGTCGATGCCGCCGCACTTTTCACGGCCCCCAGCCCTGCCCCCAGCGCAGACCAGGCGGAAACGCGACACTGACCAGACTGGCACGCTCGCACCGTGCCAGGCCTGAACAAAGCCGGCCAGCGCCGGCTTTTTTTATTTTCCCTACCGGCCAGGCGCTCGCGCTGCCCGCCTGACCTGCCCATAACCTGTTTCCAGGACATGACCTTGCGATTGATCTCTTTCCGCCTGCCAGCCATCCTGCTGCTTTCGCTGGCAACTGCCTTGTGCCAGGCGAAAACGATTGCCCTGAGTTTCGACGATGGATTCAACCCGACGCAACAGCCGCGGGCGGCCCAATGGAATACGCAGTTACTGGAGGCATTGCAGGCGCACGACGTGCAAGCGGCACTATTCCCCGCGCTGGTCCGCCTGGGCAACGCTGACTCAGGCCTGGCATTGGTTGCGGAATGGTCGCGCGCCGGCCACCTGGTGGGCAACCATACGGCCGGCCATCGCAGCCTATACTAAACCTGCATTCCGCTCGGCACCCGGCGCCCTAGGCATGCCCCGCCCCCGTCCCTCGCTTCCAGGGAAATGGGGAATTCTGCGACCTGACAGACGCCAGCCGGGCGGGCAGACTGCTGGCAGATGCATATCTCTCCTGCCTGCCTCCCAGCCTGCTCCATGCGCCGCCTTCCGCCCTGCCTTCGCCACGGCCCCGGCACGACCACGCCGCTCACCTCCGTCTGCGCCGGTTCACCCTGGCGCCAGGCTGGCAGCAGCATGGCCGAGGCATGCCTGGCCTTTGCCGTGCTCGGCAGCATCGCGCTGGCGGCGCTGGAACTGGAACATGCCGGCAATATGGCGCAAATCGCCGAAGTCGCGCTGCTGGATGCGCTGCGCGCCGGCGCCAGTGATCACGCACGCCCGCAGGCCATGCGCCAGGCCTTCGAGCACACGATGCGGGCCAGCCTGCCTGATGCGCCCGGCCAGACGCCAGGCTCCCGCCTATACCAGGCCTGGCAGAGGCGTCAGCAGGCCAGCGGCGGACTGCCCGTCTGGCGTCTGGATATCCTCAACCCTGGCCCCGACAGCCTGGCCGACCATGCTGCGCCGGGACGCGATATCACCGGCAATATCGCCGCTGCACAGCCTGCGGACGCTGGTGCCGCTGCGCTGGCCTTCTACTACCAGGACCTGCGCCATCGCGAGAACCTGGCCAGAGGCTGGCAACAAGGCCAGGGCATCGCTTCCGGGCAGAACGTCTTCGAAGCCAATGTGCTGACCCTGCAGTTGCGCTATCTGCATCGTCCTCTCAGCCCACCGGCCCGCTGGCTGCTGCGCCTGGGAAGCACGCTATTTGCCAGTGCCGGGGACACGGATCACCCTGCCATCGCCCAGGCCGGCCTCTGGCCGATCTATCGTCGCGCGGCGCTGCCCATGGCGTCCGAAGCCTGGGCATGGCCGCAACGCCGCCTGCAAAGCACCGACGGCCCGGGCGGCACAGGCAGCCCCATCCCCTCGGGCAACGCGCATGAGCCCACGTCCATTGGTTCAGAAAACAGCGGCCCGCCATGGCCGCTGCCCGTCCCAGGCGCACCTTCCACGCCGCCAGAGAATAGCCATCACGATACAGATCGCGATCCTTGGCTCACTTGGCCCACTACCCCGGCAGTCTCTCTGCCTGACGGACCTGGCTCATCGCCCAGACTACCGGAAGCCCCCGGTGCCCCCGCCGGAAGCGGTTTGCCCGAAGCCGGCGAACCGCTTTGCGGGTTGATGTTCTGCTGCAGCGGCTGACGCACCACCCAAGCCGGCACCCGCCTCAGGCGAGCCGCAACACCCCGGCGCCCAGCGCAATCACAGCCACGGCGATCAAGCGCTGCCGGCCAATATGCTCTTTCAGGATCAGGCCGGAAATCAATACGCCGAACAGGATGGACGTTTCGCGCAACGCCGACACCATGGCCACCGGCGCCTGCGTCATGGCCCACAGTGCTACGCCATAGGACACCAGCGTGCCCGCGCCTCCCACCATGCCCATCGGCCAATTGCCGCGCAGATAACGGATGAATGCCCGGTGGCGCGTAGCCAGCGCCCAGACCAGCAACGGCACGCCGGTCAGCAGAAAGATCCACAGCGTATAAGCCGCCGGTGCGCCCGACAGCCGGACACCTGCGCCATCGACCAGGGTATAGCTGGCAATGAATACCGCATTGATCATGGCCAGCCTGACCCCGCGGCTATCCTGCCCGGCGCGGCGCGCCAGGGCCATGCTCAGCACCCCCAGGCAAATGACGACTATGCCGATCCAGCCAGCGGGCGCAACGGCGTCATGCAGGAACAAGGCGCCCGCGCAGGCCACGATCAGTGGTGCCGTGCCGCGCATGACTGGATAGGTCTGGCTCATGTCCGCAATACGATAGGTATTGGCCAGCAGAACGTAATACGCCACCTGCAATAGCATGGAAACTGCGATGAATGGCCAGCTGGCCCGCGCTGGCATATCCAGGAAGGGCAGCACCACGCCAGCCATCAGCATCGCACCGAATGCCACCAGCACCGTGCTCAACAAGGTATCCGTCCCGCCCTTGACGATGGCATTCCACGAGGCGTGACACGCGGCAGCCATCAGCACCAACCCAAATACCAACAGCGACATGGCGATCTACATCCCTACGCGACAGACCAAAATGAAACCGAAAAAACGGATCTTGCCATTGGAATCCTCGCCGGCCGGCAATGCAAGCCGCCGCTGTCTCGCCGGCCGCTGACGTGTAAGACCCGGTAACCGGCGCCCTGTTCTGCTTCATTGCGTCCGCTAATGTCCTTGCGGACACAATGATGATGCATTTCATGCTAAACAAATAGGGGGCTGATCATTGAGCGCTTACCTTTAAACTACTCACTTTGACGCAAATCGAGTACCAAGAAATGTACAAGATGTCCTCCGATGTGAAGGAGCCAGGCAAGCAAGCGCCCCGTCCTCGGACAAAACCAGCGGAAGTTCGCCTGGATGAACTGATGAACGCGGCGGAAAGGTTATTTCTCGAAAAAGGCGTCGACTCGACGACGATTAACGAAATCGTCGAGGCTGCACAGGTAGCCAAGGGCACGTTCTATCACTACTTTTCGTCCAAGAACGAAATTTTGGAGGCGCTTGGCAGACGCTATACCGATCAATTCCTTGTTAGCCTGGAAACGGCAGTTGGCGCCTGTGCGGAAGGGGACTGGGTCGGGCGGCTACGCGCCTGGATCCACGCCAGTGTCGTGACTTACGTTGACACATTCCGCATACACGACATTGTCTACACCAACCATCACCATCATGATCGTTCCAACCAGGCCAAGAATGCCATTCTTGATCAGTTGCTCGGGATCATTGAGGGCGGCACGGTTGCTGGTCTCTGGACACCGAAAAATCCGAGAGTGGTAGCGCTGTTGATCTACTCGGGCGTACATGGCGCAACCGATGACGTGATCGCCGCTCAAGCAAAGGATTGCACGGCGTTTGCACAAGCAGTCACGGAAAACTGTTTGCGCATGCTGGGCATCTTTCCATAAAAAAGATCGGCATCCATCAAGCCTTGGGACAAAGTGCGTTGAGTAGCGCAGTGACAGATGGCGCATCTTCAAGCATCTCGGCGAGTTTCGAACCCATCCTAATTCCCAAGCATGGGCGGCATTTCACGGGTTTTGACGACGAGGGCATGGCCGAAGCGCCTGCCTGGCAAGTCCGGCCGCTGGAGATCATGCACCTGGTCGCGCTCTTCGATAGCCTGCGAGTCAAGATCCGCGAGGATGCCATGGCGCGCGACAAGGCGGTCTGTTCTACATTCTGGATACGGGGTCTTTAACGATCGAAGACCCGTGATGTCCTGGACTCCTGAGCGCTGCCTACGATGGCCTCAAGGACATGCCTGAGGCGCTGGCAGCGGTACGCAAGGCCATCAAGACAGGTGGCCACTACCCTGACGGCGAAGCTGCCAACAAGCTGATCTGGCTGGCCCTATGCCACATCACTAAAAAATGGGATCGTTCTGCCCATGATTGGCAGACCGTCATGAATCAATTCGCTCTCCATGGTGAAGAGCGATTCATCCAGCCTTCCGTCTGTTGGTCAATTCGCCTGGAACCCGGCATGAAGGACACTCCCAGCCGACACTCCCGGCTCAGGCCTCAGGGCTTTAGGGCTTTAGCCGACCGTTCAACCCCTGGGGTCAGTTCACAAGGAGCGATCGTCACCGACGGCACTGGCATCAGCCGATTGCAAGTCCGGTTCAGCGGCGCCGGTTGGCTTGTTTGGGGTCCGGCTGCTTGACTTCGGGTAGCGGGGCGCCGGGCGGCAGGATGCGTACGAAGATTTCTTCCTGGCGCATCATGCTCAACTCGCCCCTGGCCCGCTCTTCCAGCGCCTCGGTGCCGGTGCGCAAGTCACGGACTTCAGCATCCAGCGCCAGGTTGCGCGCACGCAAGCCTTCGTTGACATCCAACTGCTCGACCAGCTGCCGCTGCAACTCATGGGTCGCGAACCAGCCGCCCTTGCCCAGCCACAATGGGTACTGGATCAGGCCAACCAGAATCAACAGAAGCAGGGCGAACAGCCGCATGGGATTATCCGTCTGGGAAGGCTGGCAGGCACCATGCCCGCTGCCCCCTCCCGGCTACGATCAGCGCAGATTATAGAAAGCTTCGACGCCCGGATAATGCGCCACGTCCGCCAGTTCCTCTTCAATGCGCAGCAACTGGTTGTACTTGGCCATGCGGTCCGAGCGCGACAGCGAACCGGTCTTGATCTGCATGGCGTTGGTTGCCACCGCGATATCGGCGATCGTGGAATCCTCGGTTTCGCCCGAACGGTGCGACACGACTGCCGTGTAGCCCGCACGCTTGGCCATTTCGATGGCAGCGAAGGTTTCCGTCAGCGTACCGATCTGGTTGATCTTGATGAGGATCGAATTGGCGATGCCCTTGTCGATGCCTTCCTTCAGGATCTTGGTGTTGGTCACGAACAGGTCGTCACCCACCAGCTGGACTTTCTTGCCCAGGCGCTCGGTCAGGTGCTTCCAGCCGGCCCAGTCGCCTTCGGCCATGCCGTCTTCGATGGTGATGATCGGATACTTGTCGCACCAGGTTGCCAGCAGGTCGGTGAACTGCTCGGCGGTCAGGGAAACACCGCCCTCGCCTTCCAGGTGGTACTTGCCGTCGCGGTAGAACTCGGAACTGGCGCAATCCAGGCCCAGCGCAACCTGGATACCCGGCTCGTAGCCGGCGTCCTCGATGGCGCGCAGGATCAACTGGATGGCCGCTTCGTGGCTTTCCACGCTGGGAGCAAAGCCACCTTCGTCGCCCACGGCAGTGGAGAGGCCCTGGTCGTGCAGGATTTTCTTCAGCGCATGGAACACTTCGGCGCCGACGCGCAGCGCTTCACGGAAGCTGCGGGCACCCACCGGCAGGATCATGAATTCCTGCAGGTCCAGCGAGTTGTTGGCGTGCGCGCCGCCGTTGATGATGTTCATCATCGGAACGGGCATGCTCAGCGGGCCGCTGCCACCGAAATAGCGGTACAGGGACAGGCCGGCTTCGTCAGCAGCAGCGCGGGCCACGGCCATGCTCACGGCCAGCATCGCATTGGCGCCCAGGCGCTCCTTGTTCTCGGTACCGTCCAGCTCGATCAGGGTGCGGTCGATGAAGGTCTGTTCCTGGGCATCCAGGCCGATCAGCGCTTCGGAGATTTCGGTATTGACGTTCTCGACGGCGCGCAGTACGCCCTTGCCGAGATAGCGCGACTTGTCGCCATCACGCAGTTCGATGGCTTCACGCGAACCGGTGGATGCGCCCGACGGTACCGAGGCGCGGCCCATGGCGCCGGATTCCAGCAGGACGTCGCATTCGACGGTGGGATTGCCGCGCGAATCCAGAATTTCGCGGCCGATGATGTCGACGATAGCACTCATTGTCTTAAAACCCCCAGATGGTTACTGATTCATGTGTTCTTGCGCCCAAGGCGCCTGCAAGCAGCCTGTGCGTCCTGCTCATGGCAGCCAGCGGCAGGAGGCGCGAGGCGCTTCCTGCCGCTGGCTGTCGCAGGACATCCTGCATGGCCGCTGCCGCTGCTTACTTCTGCTCGGCCTGCTGGCGCGCCTGGCGATGAGCCTGGGCAGCGCGCACATAGCCGATGAACAACGGGTGGCCGTCACGCGGCGTGGACGTGAATTCCGGGTGGAACTGCACGCCCAGGAACCACGGGTGATCCGGAATTTCCATGATTTCCGGCAGATTCTCGGTCGGCGTGCGTGCGCTGATGACCAGCCCGGCTTCTTCCAGGCGAGGCACGTACACGTTGTTGACTTCATAGCGGTGGCGATGGCGCTCGTTGACTTCGTCACCGTAGATCTTGTGCGCCAGCGTGCCCGGCTTGACCGGCACGCGTTGCGCACCCTTGCGCATGGTGCCACCCAAGTCGGAGTTATCGCTGCGGCGTTCGACCTTGCCTTCGCGGTCCATCCATTCGGTAATCAGCGCCACCACCGGATGCGGTGCGGACGGATCGAATTCCGTGCTGTTGGCGCCGCCCAGGCCGGCCTTGTGGCGGGCGTATTCGACGACAGCCAGCTGCATGCCCAGGCAAATGCCCAGGTAGGGCACCTTGTTTTCACGGGCATAGCGCACCGCAGCGATCTTGCCTTCGGTACCACGCTTGCCGAAGCCGCCGGGCACCAGAATGGCATCCAGACCGGAAAGCAGCTCGGCCGCGCCGCGCTTTTCGATTTCTTCGGAGTCGATGTAGTCGATGACAACCTTGCTGCGCGTGTGAATGCTTGCATGCACCAGGGCTTCGCTCAAGGACTTGTAGGACTCGGTCAGGTCGACATACTTGCCCACCATGCCAATACGCACTTCCGATTCCGGATGGCGCAGCGCCTCGTTCATGGTATCCCAGGCGCTCAGGTCGGCCGGTGGCGGCGTGAGGTTCAGCGCATCGCACACCAGGCTGTCCAGCCCCTGCTTGTGCAGCATGGACGGGATTTCATAGATGGACTCGGCGTCCCACACGGAAATCACCGCATCCTGCGGCACATTGGCGAACAGCGAAATCTTGGCGCGCTCTTCGTCCGGGATCGGACGGTCGGCGCGGCAAAGCAACGCGTTCGGATAAATACCGATTTCGCGCAACTTCTGCACCGAATGCTGCGTAGGCTTGGTCTTCAGTTCGCCGGCGGAAGGAATGAAAGGCACCAGGGTCAGGTGCACGAACGCCGCATTGCCGCGCCCCAGGCGCAGGCTCATCTGGCGTACGGCCTCGAGGAACGGCAGGGACTCGATATCCCCGACGGTGCCGCCGATCTCGACGATGGCGACATCAGCATTGCCGTTGTAGGCCGCCTTGGCGCCACGGGCGATGAAATCCTGGATTTCATTGGTGATGTGCGGAATCACCTGGACTGTCTTGCCCAGGTAATCGCCACGGCGTTCCTTGCGCAGCACCGACTCGTAGATTTGTCCGGTGGTGAAGTTATTCACCTTGTGCATGCGCGCCGAGATGAAGCGCTCATAGTGGCCGAGATCCAGGTCGGTCTCGGCGCCGTCCTCGGTCACGAACACTTCGCCGTGCTGGAACGGACTCATCGTGCCCGGATCGACGTTGATGTAGGGGTCCAGCTTGAGCATCGTCACCAGCAGGCCACGCGATTCCAGAATCGCGGCCAGGGAAGCTGCAGATATGCCTTTACCAAGCGAGGACACTACCCCGCCCGTCACGAATACGTACTTGGTCATTTCAGAATACGGCCGGGGCAATCGGCCGTTGCGGTCTGGAACAGAACAGGCGGCTTGCGCCAAGCCCGCACCATCCCCAGGAACCCCGGGCACGGCCTGCCACGTCCGGGGTTCGGGTTGATAGGGATAAAGACGAAGTTTAACTCAGCTTCCGGACCACTAGTGGCCTGCGTTGCAAGTTGTCTCCTGGCGCACGGTCACCAGATGTCGCAGACGGACACATACCGGAGAACCTTGTACCCGCAGCCACAGATATGATGAACATGTCACTTTGCCGGCCCAGGCAGCCCGGCAAGCCCAGCAAACCGTTGTGCCCCGCCGGGCTGCCGCCCGCCGCATCACCCTGGATCGCCCATCCCTCATACAGGAGTCCCTATGCGTATCAAATCCCGTCAATTCGCCAGTGCCTGCGTTCTGGTCCCCGCCCTGGCCCTGCTGGCCGCCTGCGACAACAAGGCCAACGATGCCACGCCTCCCGCACCGCCTGCCACTTCGGCGCCTGCACCGGCTGCCGAACCCCCGGTGACGGCACCCACCACGCCGCCGGCCCCGGCCGACAACGGCACGCAAACCCCGGCCACACCGTCGGCCGACACGCCGTCCATCGGCACCAACGAATGGTTCGACTGGGTTGAAACCAAGGCAGGCATCACGGACGGCCAGGGCCACGGCCCCGACCAGGGTTCGGAAGAATGGTGCCGTGCGGTGTCGTTCAAGGTATACGGCAAGGAGCCCGAAGGCGCCGTCACCTGCGATCAGGTCTGGATGGCGGATATCGACGCCCGCCTGCGCGCAGCCCAATAAAGCCAGCAGAGCCCCCCGCCGCCGCGCCTGGCTAGGTGCGGCGCTGCCGCTGCGTGCGGTCATTGGCGCGACGCCCCGATCAGACGTCTTCCGCACCCGGTGGACGATTGCCATCGCACTCACCGGGCGCCATTGCTTATTGTGGCGCCAGCAACGGCTCGGTCCGCTGTTCCAGCCAATGCAATGCCTCTCCCTGCAACAGGGGTGCCAGCCGTTGCCGGACGTCGGCATGGTAGCCGTCCAGCCAGCGTAGCTCGTCCTCGCGCAGCAGGCTGATGTCCATGCAACGGGTATCTATCGGGCAAAGCGTCAGGGTTTCGAAGGCCAGGAAATCACCGAACTCCGTTTCCCCGGCGGGCACGGCCAGTACCAGGTTCTCAATACGGATCCCCCACTGGCCCGGGCGGTACAGCCCGGGTTCATTGGAAGTCACCATGCCGGCTTCCAGCGGCACCTGCACGGCAGCACGCCAGGAAATGCTCTGCGGCCCTTCGTGCACATTCAGGAAATAGCCGACGCCATGGCCCGTCCCATGGCCGTAATCCAGGCCATGTTCCCACAAGGGCGCCCGGGCCAGCACATCCAGCGCCTGGCCGCTGGCCCCATGGGGGAAGCGCGCACGCGACAGGCCGATCATGCCCTTGAGCACCAGGGTGAAGTCCCGCTTCTGGGCCGCCGAAGGCTGCCCGATGGGAATGACCCGAGTGATGTCTGTCGTGCCGCCCAGATATTGAGCGCCCGAATCTATCAGCAACAGGCCATTGCCACGAATATCCGCATAGGATTCCGGCAGGGCGCGGTAATGCGGCATGGCGCCGTTGGCATTGAAACCGGCGATGGTAGGAAAGCTCAGAGATACATAGCCGGGCCGGCGTGCACGCGCAGCAGTCAGGACTTCGTCCACCGTGAGTTCGGTCAGTGCCGCGCCAGCTGCCAGTTCGCGCTCGAACCAGGCAAAGAATTCACACAGGGCTGCCCCATCCTGCTCCATTGCCTGGCGGATATGCGCCTGCTGCGCAGGCAATTTGCAGGCTTTGAACAGGCGCGAAGGATTCGGTGCTTCTATTGTCGGCAAGGCATCCGGTACCCGCCGCACAAGATCCACAACGACATTGGCCGGATCAAGCAGCAGGCCCTCGCCCTCCAGCCCTTCAATGGCTGCCGTTATCGCTTCATAGGAATGCAGGGTCACACCGGCTTGCTGCAATGCCGGCGCCACACCGGCCGCCAGGCGCGAGGCATCGACAAACAGGTGCGCCTGCCCCTGCACGCTGATCAATGCATGGGCCAGAAACACCGGGTTGTAATCGACATCGCTGCCGCGCAGGTTGAACAGCCAGGCGATGTCGTCCAGCGTGGATAGCAAATGCCAATCCGCCCCGTGCTCGCGCATGGCGGCACGTACCCGTTCCAGTTTGCCGGTACGAGCCTCGGCAGCCCAGGCCAGATCATGTTCTACGACTGGCGCTGCCGGCAATGCCGGCCTGTCGCGCCATGCCTGATCCACGCCATCGAAATCCACTTGCAGTGCCCAGCCATGTGCCGCCAGGTCCGCTTCCATACGGCGCCAGAAAGACAAGGACACGGTGCGACCATCCACGGCCAGGCGGCCAGGTTCGCCTTGCTGCGCCAGCCAATCGGCCATGCCCGGCGCACCGCCGCCCAGGCGCATCAGCACGATACCCGTGCCGGCCAATTGCGCTTGTGCCTGTTCCCAGTAGCGGCTGTCGGCCCATAACGCAGCGGCTTGCTGCGTGACCAGCAGATTGCCCGCCGAGCCGGTGAAACCACTGAGCCACTCGCGCACCTGCCAGTATCCAGGCAGGTATTCGGAAAGATGGGGATCGGAAGTCAGTACCAGGCCGGCCTGGCAGCCGGCATCAGCCAGGGCACGCCGAAATGCGGCCAGGCGCGCTTGTATTGCATCTTGATTCATTGCGGCACTCTCGGGTTTGCACGTTTTGCATCATACCGCCGCCCCCATGCAGGTACCTATTGCCGCACCTGATGTCACTGCTGATATCACGCCTGTGCCATGCCTGTTCCAGCCCCCAGCCGCGCATGGCCTGGCAGCGGCTACCGGAACAAGGACGAAGGCATGCGCCATGCTTGCCTTCGTCCGGCATGCATGCGGCCTACAGCGCCGGCACTTCCAGCCTGGCGGACGTTTTCGCCTGGACTTCCTCTACCGTGACGCCAGGCGCCAGTTCCAGCAGGCGCAGGCCGTCAGGCGTGACTTCCAGGACGCACAGGTCGGTAATGATCAAATCGACCACGCCCACGCCGGTCAGGGGCAAGGTGCATTCCGGCAGCAGCTTGATGTCCTCGCCACCGTCCTTGCGGCGCGCGACGTGCTCCATCAGCACGACGACGCGGCCAACACCGGCCACCAGATCCATCGCGCCCCCCATGCCCTTGACCATCTTGCCCGGAATCATCCAGTTGGCAAGGTCACCACGCTCGGAAACCTGCATGGCCCCCAGGATGGCCAGGTTGATCTTGCCGCCGCGTATCATTGCGAAGGAATCCGCCGACGAAAAGAACGACGACCCCGGCAAGGTGGTGACAGTCTGCTTGCCAGCGTTGATAAGGTCGGGATCGACCTCGCTTTCCGTGGGGAAAGGACCGATGCCCAGCAGGCCGTTTTCCGATTGCAGCCAGACTTCCACACCAGGCGGCACATGGTTGGCCACCAGCGTCGGCAGACCAATGCCCAGGTTGACGTAGAAACCGTCCTGCAATTCACGAGCGGCGCGTGCCGCCATTTCATCTCTGCTCCATGCCACGATGGTGTCCTCCTCAGGCGCTGCGCGTCGTGCGCTGTTCTATGCGTTTTTCAGGGTTGGCATTGACGACGATGCGATGCACGAAAATACCGGGCAGATGGATTTCATCCGGCTCCAGGTCGCCGACTTCAACCAGATGCTCCACTTCCACCACCGTGACCCGCCCCGCCATCGCAACATTGGGATTGAAGTTGCGCGCCGTCTTGCGGAAGATCAGGTTGCCGCTGCGGTCGGCCTTCCAGGCATGAACCAGCGAGACATCGGGCACGATGGCGCGTTCCAGCACGTAATCATGTCCATCGAAATGCCTGATTTCCTTGCCTTCCGCAACAATGGTACCCACGCCTGTGCGGGTATAGAAAGCCGGAATGCCGGCTCCGCCCGCCCTCAGTTTTTCGGCCAGGGTACCTTGCGGCGTGAATTCAACCTCCAGCTCGCCCGCCAGGTACTGGCGCTCGAATTCCTTGTTTTCCCCAACATAGGAGGAAACCATCTTGCGCACCTGCCGGGTTTCCAGCAACTGTCCCAGGCCGGCGCCATCGACGCCGGCATTGTTGCTCACGCACGTCAGGCCACGGACGCCGCTGTCGCGCAGCGCGCGTATCAGGGCTTCCGGAATGCCACACAGCCCGAAGCCCCCCACCCCGATGGTCTGGCCGTCCTTCACGATTCCATCCAGCGCTTGTTCCGCGCTTCGATAGACTTTATCCATTGATTGTCGCTCCTTACTGGCATTGATACTGCACAACAACGAGACCCCGGCACCAGCCAGATAACCCTTGGCTATGAGCAGGACAAGGTTAAGAAAAACCGGCAATCAGAGGGCCAGGCCCTGCGGGTGGCACCCCGCTGGCTTGCCCTACAATCCCGCCCATCATACTTCGAGTCCCAGCAAGGAAAACCATTAGCTATGTCGCAATTGTTGCAACGCGAATCCATGGAATATGACGTGGTGATCGTCGGCGGGGGGCCGGCGGGCCTGTCGGCGGCGATCCGGCTCAAGCAGCTGGCGGCGGCGTCCGGCAGCGAGCTGGGCGTGTGCGTGCTGGAGAAGGGCGCGGAACTGGGCGCGCACACGTTGTCGGGCGCGATCATGGACCCGCGTGCGTTAGATGAGCTGTTGCCGGACTGGCGCGAACGCGGCGCGCCGCTGGACGTGCCGGTCACGCAGGACCGCTTCCTGTTTCTCACGCAGGAGAAGGCGCTGCGCACGCCGGACTGGCTGCTGCCGTCCTGTTTCCACAATGAAGGCAACTACATCGTGCGCCTGGGGCACGTGGTGCGCTGGCTGGGCGAGCAGGCCGAGGCGCTGGGCGTGGACATCTTTCCCGGCTTTGCCGCCGTGGAGGTGCTGTACGACGCACAGGGCGCGGTGCGCGGCGTGGCGACCGGCGACATGGGCGTGGCGCGCGACGGCAGCCACACGGCGAACTACCAGCCCGGCATGGAGCTGCTGGCGCGCTATACGGTGTTTGCCGAGGGCGCGCGCGGCCAGCTCGGGCGCGAACTGATCACGCGCTTCGGGCTGGATGCCGGACGCGACCCGCAGAGCTATGGCATAGGTATCAAGGAACTCTGGGAGGTAGACCCGGCACAGTCGCAGCCTGGCCTGGCGATCCACACCAGCGGCTGGCCGCTGGACAGCAAGACCTACGGCGGCACCTTCCTGTATCACCTCAATGACAATCAGGTGGCGCTGGGCATGGTAGTGGGGCTGGACTATGCCAACCCCTGGCTGTCGCCCTTCGAGGAATTCCAGCGCTTCAAGACGCACCCGGCCATCCGCCCCATGCTCGAAGGCGGCAAGCGCCTGGCTTATGGCGCACGCGCCATCACGGCCGGCGGCCTGTTGTCGCTGCCCAGGCTGGATTTCCCGGGCGGCGTGCTGGTGGGTTGCGAGGCCGGTTTCATGAATGCCTCGCGCATCAAGGGCAGCCATGCCGCCATCAAGTCCGGCATGCTGGCGGCGCAGGCCATTCATGCGGCGCTGGCCCAGGGGCGTGGCCAGGATGCGCTGGACGGCTATGGCCAGGCCTTCCAGTCTTCCTGGCTGCACGAGGAACTGAACCGGGCGCGCAACTTCAAGCAGTGGTTCAAGAAGGGGCTGCCGGTCGCAAGCTTCATGACGTTCGTGGAGCAGGGCCTGCTCAAGGGGCGGATGCCCTGGACACTGCACCGCAAGCAGCCCGACCACGCCTGTCTGCGGCCGGCGGCGGAGTACGAGCGCATCGACTACCCGAAGCCGGATGGCAAGATCACTTTCGACCGCCTGAGTTCGGTCTTCATCTCGAACACCAACCACGATGAAGACGAACCGGTGCACCTGACCCTCAAGGACCCGGCCGTGCCGGTGCAGGTGAATCTGGCCATCTATGCGGGGCCGGAGGCGCGCTACTGCCCGGCCGGGGTGTACGAGTTCGTCAAGGACGAAGCTGGTGCCGACGCGCTGCGCATCAATGCGCAGAACTGCGTGCATTGCAAGACCTGTGACATCAAGGACCCGACGCAGAATATCGTCTGGGTCGCGCCCCAGGGCGGCGAAGGGCCGGTTTACAACGGCCTGTGATGCCCCTCTCCCTAGGCCCGTGCCCGGGCGGGCAGGGCCTGTCGTCCTGACGACCTACAGGCCCAGTGCAGCGATACCGGCGCGGGCGATTTCGACGTCTTCCGCCGACTTTACTCCGGAGACCCCCACCGAGCCAGCCACCTGCCCGTCCACGATGATGGGCACACCGCCTTCCAGCATGCCTTCGCTCAAGGGAGCGGAACCAAAGGCGTAGCGCCCCTGATTGATGAGATCTTCGAAACCTTTGCTTTCGCGCCGCCCCATTGCCGCAGCACGCGCCTTGGCCGGCGCCACCAACGACGTGAACGGCGAAGCTCGGTCCATGCGCAGCAGCCCGAGCAGATGGCCGCCATCATCGGCCACGGCGATCGTCACCGCCCATTGCTTCTGCCGTGCATACGACTGGGCTGCGTCCAGGATCTGCGTCACTTCGGACTGTGTCAGAAAAAACTTCTGCTGCATACGGAACTCCCTAGCTGAACCAGCGATAAGACAATCGGGCGACAGCGCCCTTGGCCCATCATAACCACAGAAACCGGCACTGGCGGCCCGGCGAGAGACCAGCGCGCCCCGCCTGCCCTGGGATATATGACCGCCATTTATGTCTCGTATTAACACCAGAAACGATGAGCATATGGCCAGGATGAAAAATTTCCTTGCATTTCACGGCCTTCGATCAGGTTTCGCACCCGATTTATTGGCAGATTTGCTAAAATTGACGCTCACCGCCAAGCCCATTCAAGCTGGCGCTGCTGCTGCAGCGCTGCCGCCAAGTTTTCAACGACGCCCATGCACGCCGCCCGCTCAAACCGTTCAGGCATTACCTCCATTCTAATGTCTGCGCCGCGCTGCCTGATTGCATGCGGAGTCCTGTTCCTGGCTGGCTGCGCCAGCACCAATCCCCCCCAGCAGCAGCAAGCGCGCCTGATCTCACTGGAAAAGCCGGGTTCGGCCCGCCAGCCGCAGGCCGATGAAAGCTCCCTGGATGCCCTGATCGCCAGCTACACCGCCAGGCAACGTGACCGCGCAGCCCTGCCGCGCAGCAACCTGGCCTCGGACCGCTACGCGGACCACGGCACTTCCGATACCGACAACGCGCTGGTCAGCTCCGCCCTGGAACACCTGGGCGTGCGCTACAAGTGGGGCGGCACCAATCCCGACACCGGTTTCGATTGCAGCGGCCTGGTCGTCTATGCCGCGCGCGAATCCCTGGGCCTGCAACTGCCGCGCAGCGCCTCTGAAATGGCACATTCCGGCAAGGCCGTCTCCCGTTCGGAACTGCAACCTGGCGATCTCGTCTTCTTCAATACGCTGGGGCGGCGCTATTCCCATGTCGGCATCTATGTCGGCGACAATCAGTTCGTGCACGCACCGAACTCCAAGGGCGTCGTCCGTATCGAAAGCATGGATATCCGCTATTGGAGCAAGCGCTTCAATGGCGCACGCCGCCTGTCGGCTGCCGCCAGCTGAATCCTACCCGCTGAAAAACCTTTGGCTGCGTTCCCTTCCCTGGATCCTCAGGGACGGGCCTGCAACACAAGGGTGCCAGTCCACCCTGCCCTTGCTGCCCGTAGCCGGCCCTAGATCTGGCCCTAGTGCCGACGCCAGGATCGCCCCCCTGCCGCTGATTGCATGCGGACCGGCAGCGCTCACCCGTCCTGGCTGTGGCAGATGCCCCATGAAATAAAAAACCCGTCAGGACTCTTTGCTCTGGCAAAGAGTCCTGACGGGTGCTGCATGATTTTTTCCTGTATGGCCCGCCATACCGGACAACACGCAAATGCTATGGGAAAAAAACCGTTTCAGCAGGAAGAACAGAGGCCGCACTGATTGAGCGCCTGCTTCATGCTGCAGACAGAACGGCGGCAGGCGACGACACGGACGCCGCTGCGCATGGCCGCGCTACGGAAGGTCTTCATGACGTTATGCCCGAGGAAGTCGGTCAGCAGGATGACCAGCTCGGTACCGGAAGGCAATTGCAAGGTTTTCTTCTGATGGGAAGGATCACGGCCACTGATGTGGTGCGTGATGGCAATATTGTGGCCTTTCAGGAGATCCGGGATATTGCCCAGACGGTCGGCCCCGACGACGACGGCACTCAGTGATTGCGACATGGTTTTCCTCATAGCATCGTTACGATAGATGTAATGATAGTGATTCCTATTTGGAATGCAAGAGTAAAAAAGTCGGGTATGCCGAATTTATTTCTATTCAAGCTATTGCGTCGTTAGGTTTTCGCTATTGCAAGGCGGACAACGGCCTTGCAGGGCCGTCCAACAGGCCCGCACAAACGTGGTAGCCGCCCCACACACCCAAAAGAAAAAACGCGCCTGCATCAGCCGCAGGCGCGTTCCTATCCCCATTCAACAACAGCACCTGCCGGCGGGCATGCGTGGGCACACTCTCTTTGCGTTCCCGGTCATGCAGGCGCAGGCGCATGTTATTCCGGCGCGATATCGCCGCCGTGTTCCATGATGGCCTGCTGCACGACCTCGCGGGTCAGCTGCGGCGCCGCCATTTCCAGGAAGGTATAGACGTAGTCGCGCAGGAACACCCCTGCTTTGACCCCTATGCGCGTGGTATGCGTGCCGAACAGCCGTCCTACAGGCAGGCCCACCAGCCCGGAGTCGCGCCTCGGGTCGTAGGCCACGCCGGCAATGATGCCGATACCCATGCCCACATCCACGTAGGTCTTGATCACGTCGGCATCAATGGCCTCGAGCACGATATCGGGATGGATACGCTGCCCGGCAAAGGCGTCGTCTATTGCCGTCCGGCCGGAAAAGGCCCGGTCGTAGGTAACGATCGGGTATTCGGCCAGTTGCTCCAGCGACAATTTCTTCACGGCGCTGGAGCGCAAATCCGCCAGCGGATGATCTGGGCGCACCACCACCACGTGTTCCCACGTGTAGCAGGGCAGCGTTACCAGGCCAGGGGTCAACGCCAGCGATTCCGTAGCGATGGCCAGGTCGGCTTGCCCGTGCAGCACCATTTCCGCCAATTGCCGCGGGCTGCCTTCGGCCAGCGAAAGGTGGACCTTGGGGAAACGTTGCCTGAACGCCGGGATGACCTTGGGCAGCATATACCGGGCCTGGGTATGGGTACAGGCGATGGTCAGCCCGCCCTCATCGCGGCGCGCGTACTCGTCGCTGACTTTCTTGAGATTGTCGACTTCGAGCATGATGCGGTCGATGACCTGGGAAACCGCCAGGCCGGGGCGGGTCAGGCCCTTGATACGCTTACCATGGCGTTCGAAAATCTTGATTCCCAGTTCGTCCTCGAATTCGAGGATGGCCTTGGAAACACCTGGCTGCGAGGTGTAGAGCATCCGGGCGGCTTCAGTCAGGTTGAAGTCGCGGCGAATGGTTTCCCGGACAAAACGAAATTGCTGCAGGTTCATGGTGTGGCTACCTCGACATCGTAGCAACCGATTGTAGGGAATAAGGGAAGCAAAGCTTATAAATAATGCACATAAGCTATTTCCCTACGGCATAAGCGACTTCCCCGGACAGGGGTTTGTCCACTGCCTGCCCCCTGCGCTGGCCTGCCCGTTACCTGCCGAAGGCGGGTTCAGCCCCCCCTCCGGCAGGTAGGCCAATGTCTGCCGCCGCTACTGTTTCGGCGCCTTGATACGCATGCGTACATAGAATAGCCAGGCCGTCAGCAAGGCAAACACGCCATGCACCGCCCAGACACCGATGCCGAACGACAGGCTGCCCGAGCCGATCCAGCTGCGCGAAAGATTGATCAGATTCATGTAGAGCAAGGCAATCAGACCCGCCAGCAGCAGGTCGCCGGAACGTCCCAGGCGCGGATTGACCGCGCCCAGCGGAATGGCCAGCAACGCCAGGTTGAGCGCCGCCAGCGGCAAGGCCAGGCGCCACATGATCTGGGCGCGCGACCGATCAGTACCATCTTCCAGCAGAGCGCCCAGCGGACGCGCCTTCACTACGTTTTCGGCCTCCAGCCGCGCCTGCTTGAGCGCTTCTTCCCCGCCCCGGCTTTCCAGGCGCGCACCGTAGCGTTCGAATTCCGCCATGCGGAACTCCGGCGTGCCCGGCTTGAAGTCATAGCGGTAGCCTTCGCCCAGCACCAGGAAACGGTCGCCGTTATCCTGATTTTCAATGCGCACGCCATCGGCGGAAACGACGCTGAGCCAGCCATCTTCATTGAGCCGCAGGAATACCGTACCCAACTCGTCGTCCGGCGCCTTGGGTTCTTCCGCGAAGAACACCCGAGCGCCGCCGCTGGTTTCCAGGAACTGTCCCGCCGAGACTTTGGAAAGATCGGAGCGTTGTTCATAGCGCTGGCGATATTCGGCAATCTGCCGGTAGGCCCAGGGTGAGGCCTGCAAAGTCAGCACGGCAATCAGGATGGACGTGGGCACCGCGCAACGCAGTACCGGCCGCAGCCAGTCCAGCAAAGAAAGGCCGCTGGCGAACCAGACCACCATTTCCGACTCACGGTAATTGCGCGTTACCGTCGTGAGCACTGCAATGAAAAGCGAAACGGACAGCACCACCGGCAAGGCGGTGATGGTGGAGAAGGCGGCCAGGCCCAGCACGACATCGGCGCCAATGGAGCCGCTGGCGGCATCGCCCAGCAGGCGGATGAGCAGCACGCTCAGCCAAACAATGACGAGCGTGGAGAACACCACGCCTGCATGGCTGGTGATCTCGCCCACCACGGATTTCTTGAACAGGGACATGAAGAAGCAAATTGCGGGATAATCGTCGCGTTCCTTATTGAATGCAACGGGAAATCCTCATGGAATTTAGCACACAGTCAACCGTGTCGCTGCACCGGATTAAAAGTGCCGCTCTGGCCGTCGGCGTTTACGCTGACGGCACCCTGACGCCTGAAGCGCAAGCGCTGGATCGCGCCAGCCAGGGCCTGATTACCGAAGTCGTCAAACAGGATTTTCGCGGCACTGCCGGCGCAACCCTGACCCTGCACCGTATCGAGGGCATCACGGCCCGCCGCGTCGTTCTGGTCGGCCTGGGCAAGGCGGAAGAATACACCGCTGCCGCCCACGCCAAGGCTGAACGCGGCCTGGCAGCGGCGCTCTCCCAGCTCTCGCTGGCGGATGCCGCCTCGACCCTGGCCGCCCTGCCCACCACCAATGCCAGCACGCTGCGCAGCCGCGCCAGCCAGGCAGCCCAGGCCGCTATCAATGCCGGCTACCGCTATGATGCAACGCTGAGCAAGAAAGACGACAAAAAAACGCCATCCGGCCCGAAGAAGCTCACGCTGATCGTCGCCCGCAACGAAGCTGCCGAAGCGCAGCGCGGCCTGGCCGAAGGCGCCGCCATTGCCAACGGCATGGCGCTGACCCGCACGCTGGGCAACCTGCCGGGCAATATCTGCACCCCCACCTACCTCGCGGATCAGGCCAAGCAACTGGCCAACACCTACGACAGCATCAAGGTCCAGGTGCTGGAGCGCAAGCAGATCGAAGCCCTGAAAATGGGTTCTTTCCTGTCCGTCGCCAAGGGTTCGGCGGAACCGCCGCGCTTCATCGTGCTGCATTACAAGCCCGCCAAGGCAGTCAAGGCCAAGGGCAAGGCCGCGCAGCCCATCGTGCTGGTGGGCAAGGGCATCACCTTCGATGCCGGCGGCATTTCCCTCAAGCCTGCTGCCACCATGGATGAAATGAAGTACGACATGGGGGGCGCCGCCAGCGTGCTGGGCACCTTCCGCGCCATCGCCGAACTGGGCCTGGAGCGTGAAGTCGTCGGCCTCATCCCCTCGTGCGAGAACCTGCCCAGCGGCACGGCCAACAAGCCCGGCGACGTGGTCACCAGCATGGCTGGCCTGACCATCGAAATCCTCAATACCGACGCCGAAGGCCGCCTGGTACTGTGCGACGCGCTGACCTATGCGGAACGCTTCAAGCCTGCTGCCGTCATTGATATCGCAACGCTGACCGGCGCCTGCGTCGTGGCGCTGGGCCATGTCAACAGCGGCCTGTTCTCGACCGACGACGAACTGGCCCAGTCCCTGCTGGATGCCGGCCGCGCCGCCCAGGACCCCGCATGGCGCATGCCGCTGGAAGAGGCCTACCAGGAACAGCTGAAGTCCAACTTCGCCGACCTGGCCAACATCGGCGGCCCCCCTGCCGGTTCCGTCACGGCTGCCTGCTTCCTGTCCCGCTTCACCCAGGCCTACTCCTGGGCGCACCTGGACATCGCCGGCACCGCATGGCGTGGTGGCAAGGACAAGGGCAGCACGGGCCGTCCCGTGCCGCTGCTGGTGCACTACCTGCTGAGCCAACAGGCTTCGGCCTGAGCCCACGGCCATGGCGCGCATCGACTTCGCCTTCGGCGCAGCCGACCGCCTGCTGGTGGCCTGCCAGACTGTCCACCGACAGTATCTGGCAGGCCGCCGGTTGCTGGTCTACTGCAGCGATACGCAAAGGCTGCAGGCCTTCGACCGCCTGCTTTGGACCTTCGACGACATTTCTTTCGTCCCGCATGTCGCCATCAATGATCCGCTGGCACCGCAGACGCCGGTACTGCTGACCCGCAGCCAGCCGCTGCCACCGCCTGACTCAGCCGAAAGCTGGTTGATCAACCTGGATGACGGCTGCCCCCAGGAGTACGGCCACTACACCAGAATTCTGGAATTCGTCTCCGGCAGCGACGCCGATCGGCAGCATGCCCGCCTGCGCTGGCGCCGCTACCAGGACGACGGCCACGAACTGAAGGCGCACGATCTCTCGCAGCGCTGATATGCGCCCACCGCTGCCCGCCACGGGCATGCCGCTGTGTACCCTGCCTCCCTGTGCTCATTTTTTCACTGGATTATTTGAGTTTTCAGGGAACTGTAAGCTATGCTACGTGTCTGAACTTGCGTCCGGGCCCTTGCGCCCGGCATTCGGAACCCTATAGGAGCCGTCATGAATACCGAACGACCTTCCCCCTTCAATCGCTCGGCCAGCGCCCCAGGCGAGGTCGTGCGCAACCGTGTCCTGCGCAATACCTACTGGCTGCTGGCGCTATCGCTGATTCCCACTGTGCTGGGCGCAGCACTGGGCCTGTCGATGAACTTCGGCGCCCTGACTGCCGGCAGCCCCGGCCTGACCGCCATCCTGTTCCTGGCCGGCGCCTTCGGCCTGATGTACATGATCGAGCGCAACAAGAACAACAGCATGGGTGTCGTACTGCTGCTGGCCTTCACCTTCTTCATGGGCCTGATGCTGTCGCGCCTGCTGGGCTTCGTGCTCGGCATGAGCAACGGTGCGCAGCTGGTGATGACCGCCTTCGGCGGCACCGCCATCGTCTTCGGCACCATGGCCACGCTCGCCACGACCATCAAGCGTGACCTGTCCGGCATGCAGAAGTGGCTGTTCACTGGCGCCATCGTGATCCTGGTGGCTGCCCTGGCCAACATCTTCCTGCAAATGCCGGCCATGATGCTGACCATCTCGGTCCTGGCGGTCGTGATTTTCTCGGCCTTCATGCTGGTAGACCTGCAGCGCGTCATCAATGGCGGCGAAACCAACTACGTGTCCGCCACCCTGGCCATCTACCTGGACGTCTACAACGTCTTCTCTAACCTGCTGGCGCTGCTGGGCATCGCCGGCGGCAGCCGTGACTGATGCCGAGACCGTAGCGGGCGGCCTGCTGCCCGTTACGCGCTGACCTGACGCTTTACCCCTGTATCCTGCCCGGCCGTTCAGGCCTGCGGCAGGATTTTTTTGGCCCAGGGCTGGCAACGGCATCTACCATGGAACAAAAAACGGGGGGCTGCCTGGGCCCCCGCTGCCATCCTCAGAACCGCAATTCGGCACCGATCATGTAGGTACGGCCGCGCGCCGTGGTGTTGATGGACATCCCCTCTTCAGCGTAATACAGGTCCTGATTCATCCGGTTCAGGGCTTCGGCATAGTCCTTGTCGGCCAGGTTCTGCACCGAGAAGCGCAGGCTCAGCGCCTCGGACACCTTGTAGCTGCCATACAGGTCCACGATGGTCGGAATGCGCGGCATGTCTTCCTTTTCCACGGTGTTGCTGTCCAGGCTGATGCCTTCGGTACTCAGGCGTTTAACGCGTCCGGTGTACTTGATCAGGCTGCCGATGACCAGGCGGCGGTCGAAGAAGCGCCCTCCTAGGTCTATCGTTCCATAGCTGCGCGGCAAGTCGGCCATGTCGTCATAGCCGAACCCGAGCTGCGTCGTGCTGGCAATCGAGGTTGGCTGGTTGGTATGCTGCCAGCTCCATGCCACATTGACGAAACCGACACCGGCATCGTAGGCAGCTTCCAGTTCATAGCCCCGCGTGGTGACAGGCGAAAGCGTATTGACCGACATGTGCGCATTGAAACTGGCGCTGGAATTGTCGATATCCTTGCAGCGGGAGCCGTCGTTGCACAGGAAGAACGATTCGCTGGCAATGTAGTCACGGATGCGCGTGCGGTATGCCAGCGCCTTCAGCCGGAAGGAATCACCAGCAGTCAGCAGGTCCGGCTTGATCAGGTTGAACCCCGCCTCGACAGTGCGCGCATGCTCGGGCTTGAGGAAAGGATTCATGGAGCCACCGCCTTCATTGCCGAAAAACACTTCCTGCACGTTGGGCGCCCGGGTGGAATGGCTGTAGCCGACAAAGGGCTGCAGCCATGGCGTCACCTGCGCCGAGAACGTTACCGAAGGATTGAAGGACGAATCCTTCAGGTTGAGTTCCGAGGCCCCCTGCGGGAAGCAGGCCACATCCTCCGGGCATTCGGGCTTGAAGCCCTGGACCTTGCTGCGCGTGTAATTCAGGTTCAGGTCGAGCTGGTAAATACCGCGACTGATCCCCAGCCCGGTATACAGGGCTGCGATGCGCTGGCGTCCTTCAGGCAGGAAGGCGTTGTAACCCTCGTCTTCCCATACTCGGGAGTAATCGCGCTGATAACGAGTGTTCATGAACTTGCCGCCCACCAGCAGCGCCAGCCTGGTCTCGCCCAGCGCAAACCGGCTGGTGTTGCTGAGGTCCACGGTTTGCGAACGGTTTTTGATGGCTGCGCTTTCGTAGGTGAACGGAGCACCCGGCTCGAAATCCTGTTGCGAGCGGCTGGTACTGAGCAGCATGTTCACATCCACCAGATCGGAACCCGGCGCGTAGTTGTACTTCAGGTAGTAATCATCGCTGCGGATGTCGCGCTTGGTCATCTGCGTCTTGTAGTTACGGCCGCTGAATTCCAGGCGATGGAAGCGGTTGGGCCGCAGCTCCACCTTGTAAAGCTGGGACCGGGGGCTTTGCTTGAGGAATTCGTTGTCCTCGCCCAGGAAATCCTCGCTGCTGCGGCCGCCGCCATTGGTGTAGGTGGCATGCAGCGTGCTGGCGCTCATGCCGACCAGCGCAGCAATGCTGCCGCTATCAGTGAAAGCCTGGGTACGCCCGGCCAGCGTTACCATGCCGGTGCGGCCCAGGCCATTGCTGCCCACTGAAGCCCGGCCCAGCATCCCGAAGCTGCGTCCTTCTCGCAGCACATCATCAACGCCTATGGTGCGCATATTGGCGCTGCCCGCCAGCGCATTGACGCCCTGTGAACCCGCGCTGCTGCCCCGGCTGACATCCACGCCCACCAGGAAATTCGGGTCTATCATCACGCCCGAAGACGTATTTGCACCCGCGCCGTGATAGCTCGAAGGCGCCACGCCGTAGTAGGTCTGGGTCACGCCATCAACCATGGTGTTCACCCGCCCCAGGCCGCTCATGCCGCGCACGTTCACCGTTACCGCGCCCTGCAAGGGATCCAGCTGCGTATAGGTGCCCGGCATGCTGCGCAGGACGGCATCCAGGCTTTGCATGTTCTCGTTCATCACGCGCGAACTGTGCGCCCCCGGCTTGCCATAGCTGCCATCAACACCTGTCACCGTCACCACATCCAACAGTGCCGGGCCGGCGCCATGTGCACGCGCCGGTGTGCGTTGCAGCATATAGCCGCCGCTTCCGGTTTCCACCGCCTGCAGGCCCGTATTTTCCAGCAGCAGTGCCAGCGCGGCCTGAGGCAGATAATTACCTTCCAGGCCGGGGCTTTGCTTGTGCTCGACCAGTTCGGGCGCATAGGTCAGCAGCCAGCCCGCCTGCGTGCCAAAATCGTTGAGTACCTGCTCCAGCGGGCCCGCCGCAATGGAAAAAGCCCTGACACCGGCGCTGCCGGCCTGCACTGCCGCCGCATTGCCCGCAACCCCAGCAGCGACGCCGGACGCGGCAAAAGCCGGAGGTGCACCCAACGCGAGCAAGGCCGACACTACTGCAACAGGTAATTGGGCTGGCATGACGGCGCCCGCGACGGAGGCCTTCCAGGCCCGGGAATTTTTGACAGTCATCATTTCATCCGCGTACAAGTAGCGCCATCCAGGCAGGATGACCGCATGCCCCGGCGCACCACGGCCAGGGCTTCTACCTGTCATGTCGCATGAGACTGAAAAACAGACCACCCATGAAAAAAATGGCACCAGTCATGCCATGGGTACTGCGAGCCGCCAGCCTCGTTCGCCTGGCGACCTAGCGGCCTGGCCCGTCGGCCCGCGCGGACAGATGGAATGCATCGCTGCGCCAGCGCCGACGCCGAGCCTCGACTTCCAGGCCCAGCATGCGCGCCACGCTGAAAATCACATCCTCGGGCCGGTCCAGCGGATACGAGCCTGACAGGCGGCGTCCGGCCACCGCCGGATCGACACTGACAGTGAACGGCAGGAAGGGATCCAGTTCCGCCAGGAAAACATCCAGGCGCTGCTGGTGCGCGACCATCATGCCGCGCCGCCAGCTTTCCCGGTTGACGTCTGCCGGGCCGGGTTGCCCGTAGCCACCGGCATGGAATTCGACCTGTTCCCCGGCATCCAGCACCAGGCCAACTGCCGCACTCTCCCCGTCCCCTGGCCCGGCGCCAGCTTCGGCACCAGCCTGCGTCCCATTGAACCAACCGGTGTCCGTCACCGAACCGGTCAGCCCGGCTTCTGGCCGGACCAGCACCCGGCCACTGAAGACCGCTACCTGGGCTGCCGGCCGGCCCTGCCCTTGCAACAGGCGCACGGAATATTCAGTTCCCAGCGCCTGGGCGCTGCCCAGCGGCGTGCGCACCAGAAATGGCCGCGACTCGCCGGTTGCATGTGCGGTGCTGATGAATACCTCTCCGGCCAGCAACTCGATCACGCGTTGCGCGGCATCGAACCGAACGTTCAGCGCACTGTTTCCCGCCACGGCCAGTTCCGTGCCGTCATCCAGACGTTGCTGCCAGCGCTCGCCCTTGCCGGTGCGCACCTGGGCAGTCCAACGCCGCACCGGCAGGCTGTCCTGCGCCGTCCAGGCGCCACCGCCTACCAGCAGTGCCGCCATCATGCCCGCAAAGACACGGCGGCGCCGGTCTGGCGGCGCGCCCACCAGGGCACGCCTTGCTGCAGCAGCCGAATCGGGCGTCACAGCCTGCACTTGCTGGAACTTGCCGTGCAACGCTTCGATACGGCGCCAGGCACGAGCGTGCTCAGGCGACGCATCGCGCCAGCACAGCCATTCACGCAAGGTTTGGCGTGAGCCAGGGTCTTCCTGCAGGGTCAACAGCCAAAGCACGGCCTGCTGGGCAATGTCCCTGGGCACCGGTGCCTCTTCCTGATCTGGCGCATCTGCGGCCGACGGGTTGCCCGGCCGCTGGCCGGCATCACGCGAAAAATCTTGATGCATGAGGCTATCAGCCACCCTGGCCGCAAATGGCTTGCACCCCTTCCGGGAAATAGCACTGCAGGGCAGCCCGCGCCAGGTAGCGTTTGACCGTCGTCACCGAGATACCCATTTTCTCGGCGATTTCTGCCTGTCTCAAGCCTTCCAGCTGGCTCAGAAGAAACGCCTCCCTGACCGCACGCGGCAAGCCTGCCAACAGTTGGTCCACTTCCATCAAGGTTTCGATCACGATGGCCTGCGCCTCGGCAGACATGGCATAGGCCTGTTCATGCTGTGCCAGCGAATCAAGGTAGGCACGTTCCAGTTGCTCTCGCCGCCAGCGGCTGGCCAGCACACGCTGGGCAATCGTCGTCAGCATGGCGCGCGGTTCCAGCAGGGGCGCAGGTTCGATGCGTGTCAGCAGGCGCATGAAGACATCCTGCACCACGTCGGCCGCGCCATGGACGTCACCCAGCTTGCGTGCCAGCCAGGACTTCAGCCAGGGCTGGTGCGCATGGTAGATCTGCTCGATATCGGTATAGGGGGCACGCATGAAAGCCAAGCTTGTGGGACATGCTGGATGCACAAGCCGACCGGCCTGACCGGCACGGCAGTGGCACGCCCACACATACAAATGAAAATTGATGTTAATTGCATTTTTAACACATGAGTATGCGAATGGACTCGATTCCTGCATGCCTACCCGCCCGAAAGAGGAATCATCAGTTGCGCAAGGGCTTGCCAGTCTTAAGTGTATGGGCGACGCGCGCCTGTGTTTCCGGCGTGCGCAGCAGCTCGATGAATACCCTGCGTTCAGCTGCCAGCATCTGTGCAACCGGCGCCTGCGTGCCGCTATCTGGCTGGCCGCCGCACAATACCGTCGCCGCCCCCAGCGCCACACGGTAATCGTGCTTGCTGATGCGGCCAGCCTCGCGCTGGACACTCAGTTCGGTTTCCAGCATATCCAGGCCAGCCTGTCCGGCGACAGGAATCACGGCATAACGCGGCGGCGGCGCATAACCGGACTCCGCCAGACCGCGCGCCGCCCTGATGCCCGAGTACAAAAGTTCCGCGGGATGGAACAGCACCGTATCGCCATGGCGTGCATAACCCAGGGCCTGGGCATCCCAGGCGCTGCGCGACGTCCGCGCCTGAGCCACGTTCTGGAACAGCGGGCGCAAATGCGGCAGAATGGTGCCGGTAGCATCCGCCGTGGCTGCCAGCAGGGCGGCGCGCTGCGCCACATAGACGCAACCGCCGCCAGCGGGAATCAGGCCCACGCCCGTTTCCACCAGGCCGATGGAGGTTTCCAGCGCCAGGACGCGCCGCGCCGCATGGACGGCGAATTCGCAGCCGCCGCCCAGCGCCATGCCCTCCACGGCGGCCACCACCGGCACCTGTGCATATTGCAGCGCCAGCGACACCTGCTGGAAACGCTGCAGGATACCGTCCACGGCCTCGAACTGCCCATCCTGCGCAGCGGCAAGCAACTGCTTCAGGTTCGCACCGACTGAAAATGGCGCAGAATGCCACAACACCAGGCCATCGAAATCCTGCTCGGCGCGGGAAATCGCCTGCAACAGGCCGTCGAGCACTTCCTCGCCCACGGCATGCATGCGGCTCTTGAAAGACACCACCGCGATGCGTGCATCCAGCCCATCCAGAGCCCAAAGACTGACGCCCTCATTTTCCCAATGCACGGTACGCCCGGACGCCGCACTTTCCCCGGCCAGCCGCTCCGGGAAACATTGGCGCCGGTAAACGGGCAAGGCGCTGCGAGGATGCAGGCGGCCGTCACCAGCGCCATAGGAACCTTCAGCCTGGTGCACGCCCCGGCGCGACGTCTCCAGTGCCCAGCCAGGCAGGGGAGCATCGGCCAGTGCCCTGCCTGCCGCGACATCCGCCGCGATGGCCTGCGCCGTTGCCTGCCAGTCACTCTGCTGCCATGTCTCGAACGGCCCTTGCGACCAGGCGAACCCCCAGCGCAACGTCAGATCCAGGTCTCGTGCGCAATGTGCGATCTCCGCCAGGTGGTACGCGCTGTAATGGAAAATATCGCGGAACACATTCCACAGGAAATTTGCCTGCTTATCGCTGCTGTCGCGCAGGGCGCGCATACGCGCGGCCGGGTCTTCCAGCTTCAGTATCTCTGCCAGGGCTGCGGACATGCGGCCGGCGCCGTCGCGATACTTGCCCGTGCCGGCATCCAGCACCTGGATGACACGGCCTTCCTTGCGATAGACCCCTGCCCCGGTTTTCTGCCCCAACGCGCCCTGGCGGATCAAATCCTGCATCCAGGCTGGCAGGCGGAAGTAGCGATGCCAGGGATCGTCCGGCAAGTGCTGGTCCATGGTTGCCACCACATGCGCGAAAGTATCCAGGCCGATCACGTCTGCCGTACGATAGGTTGCGCTCTTGGGCCGACCGATCGCAGGGCCGGTAATGGCATCGACCTCGTCCGGCGCCAGGCCCATGGCTTCGGCGTGATGCAGTGCCGCCAGCATGGCAAAAATCCCGATGCGATTGCCAATGAAATTCGGGGTATCCAGCGCCCGCACGACGCCCTTGCCTAGCCGCGTCGTCAGCCAGCTTTCCAGGCCGTCGAGCACGGCGGCATCAGTATCGCGCGCGGCAATCAGCTCCACCAGCCGCATATAGCGCGGCGGATTGAAAAAATGCACGCCGCAGAAACGCCGGCGCAGGGATTCCGGCAGCGCATCCGCCAACGTATTGATGGACAGCCCGGATGTATTGGTGGCGAACACCGCATGGACAGGCAGGTGCGGCACCACACGCCGGTAAAGATCGAGCTTCCAGTCCAGCCGCTCCGCAATCGCTTCCAGCACCAGATCGCAATTTGCAAGCAGAGGCAGGTCATCGTCATAGTTGGCAGGCTGGATCAGGCCGGCGCGCGCGGCCTCGGCCAGCGGCGGCGGTTGCAGGCGCGCCAGATTGGCCACAGCGCGCGCCGCGGCCCCGCTGCGATCACCGTCTTTGGCGGTCAGGTCATACAGCAGCACCGAAATGCCGGCATTGGCAAAATGCGCGGCAATCTGCGCCCCCATGACACCTGCACCCAGCACGGCTACCTGTTTGACTATGAGCTTGTCCAAGCGAATCTCCCGTTCGTGGATGCGCCAGCCCCATCCAGCCCGCCAGCGCGTGGTAAGGAACCAGCATAGCATCGGGCCGAAATCATCCTCTACCCAGCCTCATAGCCTATTCATCGAAGATGACGGCAATAGGCTGGCTGCGCACGTGCCCACGCCTATCTGCATGCCTCGACAATGACCGGCTGACTGCTTTGCCGTCCTTGTGCTTCGTCACTAGTCACCAAGCCTTCTTTTCCCCTTTTCCCCTTGCCATCCCTGTAGCCAGGTCACCTGGCAGAAGAGTCAGCCCTGGCGCGACGGGATCACGGCAGCCGTCAGGCTGCCTGCCCAGGACTAGCATTTCTCCCTACGGGAAACTCCCCATGAAATCTGATATATCAGATATTGACTGTGATATATCAGAATGGAAAAATGGCTTCAACACAAAACAACAAAAAGACGCAGCGAAAACCCGGGTTCCGGCCCAGTCCCAGTCATTTTCCTGTTGATGCCAAGACCGTATTTCGCTGTCACCCGTTTCCTTTTTTGATCCCCACCGGGGCTGCAACAATGTCCAATGCCGTTTTCTCCTCGCCCATCCAGCCGATCAAGCTGCGCAGCCTGCGCGACCACGTGCACGATCAACTGCGCTCGGCCATCATCGCCGGCAAGCTCCGCACCGGGGAAAAGCTCAACGAGCGACAGCTGGCCGCACAGTTCGGCATCAGCACCAGCCCGCTCAAGGAAGCGCTGCGGCAGTTGGAAGGCGAAGGCCTGGTCCACACCGAAGCCAGGCGTGGCACCTATGTCACCTTCTCTGCCCGCCAGGCCGAAGAAATGACGCTGGCCCGGGCCGCGCTGGAAAGCATCATTGCCCGCCAGGCCGCCAAACACGGCAGCGACGCAGATTTCAGTTTCCTGAGCAACGCCATCGTGCAAATGCAGCAGGCCGTGGACGCGGGCGACATTGACGCCCTGGTGGAACTCAATGAAAGCTTCCACGACGGCATCCACAGCGCCTCCGGCTGTACGTATCTGTGCCGGCTGCAGAACGCCCAGCGCATGTACGACCATGCGGCACGCATCACCGTCCTGAGCAGCCCCGAGGTGCGTGAGCAATCGTTCTGCGAGCACCGGGACATCATGGCCGCCATCACTTCAAGAAATGAAGACCTTGCCGAACGGCTGATGCGCGAGCACATCCTGAAAGCCGGTCAGACACATATCGAACTGGTTTTCTAAGCCAATAACAAAAGGAGGAGACAATGGATTTCAAGGCATACCGCCAGGTGCTGCATGGCATCTCGGGGGTTCACGCAACCGCTTACGACGCGCAAGGGGAAATAGATCCAGCGCTCACCGGGCGCATCATTTCCAGCATTGCGGCAGCCGGTGTGCACAACATCGTCAGTGGCGGCAATACCGGCGAGTTCTACAGTCTGACGCTCGACGAGATCATCCGCCTGCAGGCAATTGCCATCGAAGCCAACGCCGGCCGTGCCGCCGTCACCGCCTCTGCGGGCCGCTCGGTGCGTGATGCGATCCACCTGGCGCAAGCCGCCACTGCCAACGGCGCCGACGGTTTGATGATCCATCATCCGCTGGACCCTTTCGCGGCGCCACATGCTCAGGTGGACTATTTCATCGCCATCGCCGAAGCCACCGAGCTGCCCGTCGTTGCGTATATCCGTTCCGACCAGATTCCTCTGGACGACATGGTGCGCCTGGCCACCCACCCCCGCATCGCCGGGGTCAAGTTCGCCGCCACCAATACCATGCTGTTCTTTGAATGCTGCCGCGCCACAAAGGGTACGGATGCCACCTGGATCTGCGGCCTGGCCGAAAGCTGGGCCCTGCCCTTCCACGCACTGGGCGGCAAGGGATTCACTTCCGGGCTGGTGAATATCGCCCCCGAGCGCTCCCTGGCAGTCTGGCGTGCGCTTGAGGCCGGGGACTATGCCCGCGCCCGCGCCGTGGTGGACAGCATCGCAGAATTCGAAACCATGCGTACCAAGTATCGCAATGGAGCCAACGTCACGGTCGTGAAGGAAGCGCTGCAAATCCGCGGTTTGCCTGTCGGCCCTACGCGCTTGCCTGGCCTGGAGCGCCTGGAACCCCAGGACCGCGCTCGCCTGGAACACATCATCAAACACTGGGAGACCGACGGAATCATGTAGCGCATCCGGCAACGACCCGGAATGGAGCGCACCACCACCCGCGCATCCCTGCCGAGTTGCTTGCCTGAAACAGTGGCTTCTGGAGGAGACATGAAGCCGGCTGGACCTGGTTTTTATAGAAAACGGCCGTGACACAACACACAAGACGAGCCGTTCAATGACAAAGGAGGATGACATGGATGCACGCTTTTCCCGGCGCAGCTTTATCGCAGGCGCCAGTGCTGCAGGGCTGGGGCTGGTTCTGCCCAAGGGCAACGCCTGGGCACAGCTGGCGCTGCCCAGCAAACCCGTGGCCCTGAACGTGATCGACGCGGCAGGCAATCTTGCATTGACGCAACAGATCTTCGACAACTTCGCCAAGGCGCGCCCCGAGCTGGTTTCGCGCTTCACCTTCAACAAGGCCCCGGCCCCCGAATTGCCCGGCAAGATCAAGGCGCAGCAACGGGCCCGCCGCATCGACATTGACCTGGTCATCATCGGCCCCGATGCCCTGTCCGCCGGCCTGGGGGACGACATCTGGACGGACTTTTCCGCCATCCCCAATAGCGGCCTGCCCGACCTGAAAAACATCTACCTGGACCCCGCCTGGCGGATGCAGGAAATGGGCAAGGGCCGAGGCGTGGTGGTGTCCTATTACCCTTCCGGCCCCCTGCTTGAGTACAACCCGGCCAAGGTTCCCAACCCGCCCAAAAATGCCGAGCAGCTGCTGGCCTGGGCCAAGGCCAACCCGAACAAGTTCATCTATGCCCGTCCCGCGAATTCCGGTCCGGGACGCACCTTCCTGATGGGCTTGCCCTACCTGCTGGGCGACAGCAATCCCAAGGACCCGGTCAATGGCTGGAGCAACACCTGGGCCTACCTGAAGGAACTCAATCGCTATGTCGAGTACTACCCCGCAGGTACCGGCGCCCTGATGAAAGAACTGGGCGAAGGCACGCGCGACATGACGGTCACCACCACGGGCTGGGATATCAACCCGCGGGCCCTGGGCGTGGTGCCGAAATCCATGGCGGTAGGCAAGCTGGACGGTTTCCATTGGGTCTGCGACGCCCACTACTTCTCCATTCCCCGCGGCGTGCCGGAAGAACGCATCGCCGTGCTGCTGGAATTCATCAAGTTCGCGCTGCAACCTGACCAGCAGGCCTATTCGTACGACGCGGGCTACTTCTATCCCGGCCCCGCCGTCAAGGACGTCACCATCGAAATGGCGCCCAAGTCCAGCCAGGAAATCATGGCGGAATACGGACGCCCTGAATACGCAGACTGGATTGCCAACAATCCGATCGACCTGCCGCTGGAACCGGAAGCGCTGGTCGCGGCATTCCGGATGTGGGACGAACTGGTCGCCTCGGTCTGAGCCGTCCAGCGGAGGTAGACCGCCTGCGCCCCGGCGGGTAGCGCCCAGCGCGCCACCCGTTGCCGGCCTCGCTGCCGCAAGGCATGCCAGGCGCTGCCTCCCGCCCGCATTTCGCCGTCCTTAGATTCATCGCCTTGCCCCGGCGCCCGCCTGCGCGCGCCGGGTGTTTGCCCCATGTCAACATTCTGGGTATCCGCTATGTCTTTCAGCGAACTCCGGCTCAACCGCATGAGCCGCGCCTTCGGAGCATTCAACGCCCTGAAGGCCATCGACCTCTCCATCCGCAAGGGTGAATTCATTGCTTTGCTGGGCCCGTCGGGCTGCGGCAAATCCACGGCGCTCAATTGCATCGCCGGCCTGCTCGGCACGACGGGCGGCGGCATCTACATGGATGACCGCCGCATCGACCGGCTCAAGCCCGAAGAACGTGGCTTCGGCATGGTGTTTCAGAACTATGCGCTCTTTCCCCACATGAGCGTGCTGCACAACGTCGGTTTCGGCCTGAAGATGCGCGGCATGCCCAAGGCGGAAATCGAAAAACGCGCCCGCCAGGCTCTCTCGCTGGTCCGGCTGGAAGGCCAGGCGGAAAAGTTGCCGGGACAACTGTCCGGCGGCCAACAGCAACGCGTGGCAATCGCTCGCGCCATTGTCATCGAACCGCCGCTGGTGCTGATGGATGAGCCGCTGTCCAACCTCGACGCCAAGCTCAGGCTGGAAATGCGCTCGGAGATCCGCCGCATCCACAACCAGCTGGGCGCCACGACCATCTACGTCACCCACGACCAGGACGAGGCCCTGTCGCTGGCCGACCGCATCGTCGTCATGCGCGAAGGCGAAATCCGGCAAATGGGCGCTCCCAGCGAACTGTATGAAAGCCCGCAATACCTGGACGTCGCCGCATTCATGGGCTTTCGCAATGCCATCCCCGGCAAGGTGGTGGAAAAGGCCGGCGATCAAGTCACGATTGCCGTCGCCGGCGACCGCCTGACCGGCCGCGCCATGGCAGCACTGGACATCGGCGACGAAGCCATCCTGGCCGCACGCGGCGACGATGTCACCGCCTGCGGCGCCAGTTCCAACACGATCTCCGCCACGGTGGAAACCATTGAGTACCGCGGCCGCGAATACGTCGGTACCGCCCGCACCGACACCGGCTTGCAACTGATTTTCCACGCACCGAAGAATGTCGAACTGGGCAGCCGCATTTCCCTGCATATCGACCAGTCGCGCGCACTGGTATTCGCACCGGAGGGCTGAATGATGTCCATCACCGAAACCCTGCCGGTCACGCGACGTGACGACGACCAGCCCGGCTGGCGTCAGCGGCTTGCCAATCGCGGCGTGGACGGCACGACGCTGCTGATCCTGCCCGCCCTGATCTTCGTCGTCGGCGTATTCATCTATCCGTTCCTGTACGGTCTTTTCCTGTCGTTCGACCCACTGGACGGAGGCGGTGCACTGGCGAACTACAGCAAGTTCTTTTCCGACCCCTACCTGTACAAAACCATCAGTGCCACGCTTTGGCTGGCCGTGCCGGTCACCGTCTTCTCGGTGCTGTTTGCCGTCCCCATCGCCATGCGCGTGCGGCTGATGTCGCGGCAACGCCTGCTGACCACCATCCTGGTGCTGCCGGTGACGCTGGGAACGGTTCTGATCGCGGAAGGCCTGCTCAACTACCTGGGCCCCCAGGGCTGGTTCAGCCGCACGCTGATGGCCATCGGACTGGTGGATAACCCGCTGAAACTGACCAACAACTACTGGGGGGTCTTCGTATCACTGGTGATCACGGTCTTCCCGTTCACCTTCCTGCTGACACTTTCCTACGTCACAGGCATAGACCCTGCCCTGGAACGGGCGGCTGCCACCCAAGGCGCCGGCAGTTGGCAACGTTTCCGCCACGTCATGCTGCCCTTGCTGGTTCCCGGTCTGGTGGTGGCTTCGTGCCTGACCTTCGTGCAGGCCTTCGCGGTATTCCCTTCGGCTGTCCTGCTGGGCGCGCCGTCCGGGCCGACACGCGTCATTTCGATCGCAGCCGCCCAGGCCGCCTTCGAACAGTATGACGATTCCATGGCGTCGGCGATCGCCATGATCATGGCCGCAGTGCAGCTGATTGTCGTCGGCGCGCTGCTGGGCGTGCGCTCCATGTTCTACCGCGGCTCCGCTGCTGGCGGCAAAGGATAAAAAAATGATCCGCGACACTACATTCCTCTCCCGCCTCTGGATCACTGCAGTCTGGGTGATCACCGGTTTCTTCGTCCTCAACGTGATTGCCGTCATCGGCGCAGTGCTGGTGTCCAGTTTTGGCACGCGCTGGCTGGGCACCTGGTTTCCGGAAGGCTTCACCACCCAGTGGTACGCCGCTTCCTGGGCCGAATTCCAGCTTGGGCAAGTCCTGCTGGTGACGTTCCAGGTCGTCTTCCTGGTCGTGCTGCTATCCGGCCTGATCGGCGTCACCGCGGCCTATGCGATGGCGCGCCGCGAGTTCCCGGGCAAGAAGGCCGTCATGCTGATCTTCCTGCTGCCGCTGCTGGTACCGCCCATCACCTTCGGTATCCCGCTGGCCACCGTTCTGTACAAAGTCGGCGTGGGCGGCACATTCTGGGGGGTCGTACTGGCCAATCTCGTCCCGACAGTGCCTTTCGTCATCCTGGTCATGATTCCCTTCATCGAGCAGATCGACACGAAGATCGAATCCGCTGCGCGGGTCTTCGGCGCAGGCACGTTCAAGCTGTTCTGGCACGTACTGCTGCCCATGCTGCTGCCCGGCATCCTGGCCGCCATGCTGCTGGTGCTGGTCCGTACCGTCGCCATGTTCGAACTGACCTTCCTGACCGCAGGCCCGAC
Source organism: Kerstersia gyiorum (assembly GCF_004216755.1). GTDB lineage: Bacteria > Pseudomonadota > Gammaproteobacteria > Burkholderiales > Burkholderiaceae_B > Kerstersia > Kerstersia gyiorum. The sequence goes on along the minus strand of NZ_SGWZ01000001.1, from coordinate 1,133,754 downwards.
CTCGCAAACACTGGTCGTCTCCCTCTACTACTCGGTATTTGCTGCCGGGGTGCGCTCGGTGCAGTCCATTGACGCCATGGCCGTGATCTACATGGTCACTTCCCTGGTCTGGCTGCTGCTTGCCCTGCGTTTCGTCAACCCTACCCAGATTGTGGCGCGCAGCCGCCAGCCCTCGGAACACTGAGATGAAGATTACTGCCCTGGAAACCATCCAACTGCCGCACCTCAACAATATCCTGTGGGTGCGCATCCATACTGATGAAGGCATCATCGGGCTGGGTGAAACCTTCCGTGGCGCCACGGCCGTGGCGGCCTACCTGCACAGCGAGGTAGCGCCACAGCTGCTGGGACGCGATCCTCTGGAAATCGACAGCATTTCCAAGCTGCTGCTGGAACCTTATGTCGGCTTCCGTTCCTCCGGCGTGGAAATCCGCGCAGCATCCGCAGTCGATATCGCCTTGTGGGACATCTTCGGCAAAGTCACCGGACAACCCGTGCACCAGTTGCTTGGCGGCTTATCCCGGCCACGAATCCGTACCTACAACACCTGCGCCGGCTATACGTACAACAAGGCCGGCGCACGCCGCTACATCGGCGATGGGGACCAGGGCGCGGAAGGCCCTTACGAAGACCAGATCGCGTTCCACCGCGATGCGGGCGCCCTCGCCGAAAGCCTGCTGGAACAAGGCATCAGCGCCATGAAGATCTGGCCTTTCGACCCCTACGCGGTGGCCAATGGCGGCAACTTCATCCACGCCACGGAAATCGACCAGGCGCTCAAGCCTTTCCGGCAGATACGCGATGCCGTCGGCGACCGAATGGAGATCATGGTCGAGCTGCACTCGATGTGGGACCTGACTTCGGCGCTGTCGATTGCCAGCGCGCTGCGCGACTTCAGGCCCTTCTGGGCCGAAGACCCGCTGAAGATGTCCAACCCGCAGGCGCTGGCCACCTATTCCCGGCAAGCCGGAATTCCCGTCTGCGCCAGCGAAACCATGGCCACGCGTGCGCAATTCCTGGATGTGCTGCGCGTGGATGCCACGGACTACGTGATGCTGGATATCTCCTGGTGCGGCGGCCTGTCGGAAGCCAAGAAAATCGCGACCATGGCCGAAGCCTTCCAGCGGCCCGTGGCGCCGCACGACTGCACCGGTCCCGTTGTCTTCGCAGCATCCATCCACCTTGCGCTGAACGCCCCCAATGCAGTCTTCCAGGAATCGGTCCGGGCCTATTACACGTCCTGGTACCGCGACCTGGTCACCGTCATGCCGCATATCGAGGCAGGTCATATCCATCCCTTCGAAGGAGCCGGCCTGGGCCTGGAGCTTTCGGAATTCGTGCTGACGCACCCTGATGTGATCCGCCGCCGTACGGAAGCCGAATCATGACTGGCCCCTTTCTCTGTCTGGCGGATCTGCGCGGCGGGCTGCTGGAAAGCCCGCTGTGGGATGATCGGCGCCAGCTGCTGTTTGCCTGCGACATCGACACCGGCCTCGTCCTGGCGCTTGACCTGCAAGGCAACACGCATGGCCGCTGGCAATTCGGCCAGGCGGTCACGGCACTGGGCCTGGGCACCAGCGGCGCGCTGGTGGTCGCCCTCGCCCGGTCGGTGCTGCGCTTCAACCCCGACACCGGCGCCCGCGAGGTGCTGTGGAACGGGTTCGACGAACCCGCGACCTCTCGCCTGAACGACGGCAAAGTCGGCCCCGACGGCGCGTTCTGGGTCGGCAGCATGGATGGACGGCCACAACGGGAAAAGGTCAGCCGGCTTTACCGGATCACCGCAGACGGCACGGCGGAAATCAAGGCGACCGGCATCGAGATTTCCAATGGCCTGGCCTGGACCGCAGACGGCCGCACCATGTTCCATTCCGATTCGCGCGGCCCCTGGATAGACCGCTATGACTTCGATTGCAGCAACGGCGGCCTGTCCAACCACCGACGTATCCGCGAACTCGACGAAGCCAGCGGCAGGCCGGACGGCGGTGCCTGCGACGCCAACGGTAATTACCTGAGCGCAGGCGTCTCGGCGGGCGTCCTGAACCTGTTTTCGCCGGAAGGCGCCTTGCTGGACTGCTATCCCTTCCCTGTCCCGGCCCCGACCATGCCCTGCTTCTGCGGCCCCGGGCTCACGCAGTTGGCAGTGACCAGCCACCGGCACGTCAGCGCAGCACAACTGGCAGCAGCGCCACAATCCGGCGGCATTTTCCTGGCCAGATCCGGTGTGGCGGGCGCGCCGGTGGCCCGTATGAAAGGAATCTGAGATGAAAAAGCACTTGTTGCTGACCGGGGCTTCCGGCAACCTTGGGCGCCTGCTGGCCCGCGAACTTTCCGCGCTGGGCTACCGGCTGCGGCTGTCCGATATCGTGCCGTTTCCGGACCCCCTGCCTGCCGGGTGCGAATTCCGGGCAGCCGATCTGGCAGATGCCAGCGCTGTCGCCAGCCTGGTGCAGGGCACGGACTGCATCCTGCATTTCGGCGGCATCAGCGTGGAAAAACCGTATCCCGGCATTATTGAATCCAATGTGCTGGGCAGCACGCATATTTTCGAAGCCGCACGGCAGGCACGCCAGCGCGTGATCTTCGCCAGTTCGAATCACGCCATCGGCTTCCATGGGCGCGACACGCCGCTCGATAGCCATGACAGCTATCGTCCCGACGGCTACTACGGTTTGTCGAAGGCATGGGGAGAGTTGCTGGGCCGCATGATGTTCGATAAGCATGGCATCGAAAGCGTGCACCTGCGCATCGGCTCCTGCCTGCCCGCGCCGACCGAGGCCAGGCACCTGGCCACCTGGCTTTCGCACGGCGACCTGCTGCGGCTGGTGTGCGCTGCCATCGAAGCGCCGGAGACCGGCTGCGCCATCGTCTGGGGCGCCTCGGCCAACCGTGCCAGATGGTGGCACCAGGACGATGCCGCACGCATCGGCTACACCCCGGAAGACGACGCCTCCCGGCATGGCGAATTGCCTGAAGTCGGAGATGCCATCGCACAGCGCTTCCAGGGCGGCAGCTTCACCGCCATCGACTATTCGAAAACGGAGTAGCGCAATGCTGGTTCTCGACGCGCATGGATACCGCCTGACCGTTGCACCTGAATATGGCGCAACGATGCTGACGGCTGACTGGCAACATCCCGACGGCCGTCGTGTTCCGCTTCTGGCGCCGCTGGATCAGCCAGGCCAGGGCTTGAAGGCGGGCTGTTTCATCATGGCCCCGTTTGCCAATCGCATCGCCGCAGGCCGCTTCGAGTTCGAGCATGTCACGCATCAACTGCCCATCAACCGGTCGGAAGAGAACGTCGCCATTCACGGTTTTTCCCGGGATCGCTCCTGGCAAGTCCTGCAAGCCGACGCCAGCCTCGCGGTGCTGGCCGATGAGTCCGGCACCCCGGCCGGCCAGACCGGAATGCCCTGGTGCTATCGCATCGAACAGCGCATCCAGCTGTCCTCGACGGGCATCGAGATCCAGCTGTGCCTGACCAACCGGGGCAAGCACGCCCTGCCGTTCGGCATGGGCCTGCACCCCTGGTTTCCCAGGTCTGCCGGCACGACGCTGGCATTCTCGGCGAACGGCCACTTCCCCCGGGATGCCGACGGCCTGCCGGCAGGTTCCTGGCAGCCCCATCCGGAACTGGGGCGAGGCACGCCGACGCTGCTGTCTGCGTGGCAGGGCACGGACTTGTGCTTTCTGCAATGGCAGCCGTCCCTGGCCCGCATCAACTGGCCAGAACAGCAAACGACGCTATCGCTGATTGGCACTGGCGCACTGCGACATCTCCATGTCTACCTCCCGCGTGACCGCGACGTGTTCTGCGCCGAACCCGTCAGCCACCTGCCCGACGCCATCAACCGCCCCGGCCTGGGGTCGCTGGCGGCCATGAGCACACTGGCCCCCGGGGAGAGACTGGCAGGCGGGCTGACGCTATCGGCCTTGGCCCTGGATGAAGCGACCGGCCTGGCAGCGGCCACGCCCTGCTCATCCTCATCCGGACACGCCGGACAACTGAAAGCTGCACTTGAAAATCAACACCAAAGGCAACAGATATGACTGAAAAGAAAAAATACAGTGATCTGCGCTCCGCACGCTGGTTTGCACCCGATGACCAGCGCTCATCCGGGCACCGCTCCCGCACCCTGCAAATGGGCTACGACCCGGCCGACTGGGAGGGCAAGCCTTGCATCGCCATCATCAATACCTGGTCTGACGCGCAGCCCTGCCACATGCACTTCAAGGAACGGGTGGAACGGGTCAAGCGCGGCGTGCTCCAGGCCGGCGGCTTCCCGCTGGAACTGCCCGCCCTCTCTTTGTCGGAAAGCTACGTCAAACCCACGACCATGCTCTACCGCAATCTGCTGGCGCTGGAAACGGAAGAACTGCTGCGCTCCCATCCGATCGACGGCGCCGTGCTCATGGGCGGCTGTGACAAAACCACGCCGGCACTGGTCATGGGTGCCGTCAGCGCCGGACTGCCCTTCATTTACCTGCCGGCCGGCCCCATGCTGCGGGGTAACTACGCCGGAAAGTACCTGGGTTCCGGCACCGACATGTTCAAGCTCTGGGATGAGCGCCGCGCCGGCAATGTCACGCAAAAGGAATGGCAGGGCATGGAAGCCGGCATCGCCCGTTCCTACGGGCATTGCATGACCATGGGAACCGCGTCCACCATGACGGCCATCGCCGAAGCCATGGGCCTGTGCCTGCCGGGGGCGTCATCCATTCCCGCCGCCGACGCCAATCACCAACGCATGTCCACCGAGTGCGGGCGTCGCATCGTGGATATGGTGTGGGAAGACCTGACACCCAACAAGATCATCACCCCGGCCGCCGTCCGGAATGCCGTGACGGTGGCAATGGCGACCGGCTGCTCCACCAACGCCATCATTCACCTGATTGCCATGGCCAGGCGCGCAGGCATTCCACTGGAGCTTGACGACCTGGACCGCATCGGACGCACCACGCCCGTCATTGCCAACATCCGGCCCTCAGGTACGCAGTATCTGATGGAGGATTTTTTCTACGCTGGCGGCTTGCGCGCGCTCATGCGCCAGCTTGGCGACAAACTGGATGCCAGCGCGATCGACGTCACGGGCCGGCCGCTGGTGGAGGGCCTGGCAGATACGCCCATCTGGAATGAAGACGTGATCCGGCCACTGTCGAATCCGGTCTACCACGAAGGTTCACTGGCAGTTTTGAAAGGCAATCTCTGTCCGGATGGCGCGGTCATCAAGCCTGCGGCCTGCGACCCGAAATTCCACCGCCACCGCGGTCCGGCGCTGGTTGCCGACAGCTACCCCGAACTGAAGAAGATCATCGACGACCCGGATTATCCGATGACGCCCGACACCGTACTGGTGCTGCGCAATGCCGGCCCGCTGGGCGGGCCCGGCATGCCTGAATGGGGCATGATCCCGATGCCCAAGGCGCTGATGAAACTGGGCATGCGCGACATGGTGCGGATTTCCGACGCGCGCATGTCCGGCACCAGCTTTGGCGCCTGCGTGCTGCACGTCGCGCCGGAATCCTTCATCGGCGGTCCGCTGGCGCTGCTGCGCAACGGAGACATCGTGGAGCTGGATATTCCCGCGCGCCGCCTTGACATGCTGGTCCCCGAGGCGGAACTGGCCGAGCGCCGTGCCGCCTGGCAAGCCCCCGAACCCAAGTACGAACGCGGCTACGGACATATTTTTTCCAAGCATGTCGAACAGGCTGACAAGGGCTGCGATTTCGACTTCCTGAAAACCGATCATGGCCGGCCTGTCGATGAGCCGGTCATCTACTGACCCACTGGAGTATCAGATGTCTGACTATGTGCTTTCAGAAGCTACACGCGCCAAGCTGAAAAAAGTGTCCACCGCCTCTGTGGCGACGGCGCTCTACAAGCGCGGCCTTCGGACCCAATTCATCCAGGGAGTTGTGCCCGTCACCCCCAAGCCCGAGAACATGGTGGGGCAGGCATTCACGCTGCGCTACATTCCGGCCCGCGAAGACCGCAATCCGCTCAGTGTTTTCCGCAACGTAGACCACCCCCAGCGCGTCGCAGTGGAAACCTGCCCGCCCGGCTGGGTCCTGGTCATGGACGGCCGCAAGGATGCCCGTGCCGCCACGGCGGGTTCCATCCTGATCACCCGGCTGGCATTGCGCGGCGCTGCCGGTATCGTGACGGACGGAGGCCTGCGCGATGTCACTTCCATCGGCGCACTGGACATGCCGGCCTATTGCGCCAGGGCATCGGCGCCCACCAACCTGACGCTGCATGAAGCGCTGGATATCAATGTGCCCATCGCCTGCGGCGACGCGGCGGTTTTCCCCGGTGATGTACTGGTTGGCGATGGTGATGGCGTGATGGTGATCCCCGCGCATCTGGCCGATGAAATTGCGAATGAATGCGCCGATATGGAGCGCTTCGAAGATTTCGTGCTGTCGGAAGTCCAGGCAGGCACGCCCATCATCGGCCTCTACCCCTGCACCCAGGAAGAGAACCAGAAGAAATACGAGGAGTGGCGCGTCAGGACCGGGCGCTGAACCGGCCGGCAACACCTGACTTTTCCCTACCGCGCCTGGCCGCGCGGCCAGTACCAAAATGCAAGGATGACCATGACTTTCACCCCGCACGGCAAGCATCTGATCGCCGGAGAATGGGTCGCCACCACTGACGCCTTCCAGAGCAGCCCGGCCCACGGCCCGTCGTACCGTTTTTCCACAGGCTCGCCTGAACTGGTGGACCGTGCCTGCCAGGCCGCCGAAGCCGCCTTCCCGGCCTATGCAGCCAGCAGCCGCCAGGACCGGGCTGCCCTGCTCGAAGCCATCGCAGATGAAATCGAGGCTCGCGGCGCCGATATCACGGCCATTGGCAGCCAGGAAACCGGGCTGCCTGAAGCCCGCCTCAATGGCGAACGCGGCCGCACCACCGGCCAGTTGCGACTGTTCGCCCGGCACATACTGAAAGGCGAATACCTGGACCGGCGCCTCGATGAAGCCCAACCGGAACGCCAACCGCAAGCACGCCCCGAAATTCGCATGATGCAACGCCCGGTCGGGCCTGTTGCCGTGTTCGGAGCCTCTAATTTTCCCCTCGCCTTTTCCGTGGCCGGGGGCGACACGGCGGCAGCTCTGGCAGCAGGTTGCCCGGTCGTGGTCAAGGGCCATCCCGCCCATCCCGGTACCGGTGAAATTGTCGCGCAGGCCATCCTCGCCGCCATTCAGCGCACCAACATGCCACCCGGGATTTTTTCGCTGATCCAGGACGGCGGGCCGGCGACTGGCGCCGCCCTGGTCCAGCACCCGCTGATTCTTGCCGTCGGATTCACCGGCTCACAGGCAGGCGGCCGGGCGCTCTTTGATCTCTGCGCCCAGCGCCCCGAACCCATTCCGTTTTTCGGCGAACTGGGCTCCGTCAACCCCATGTTCATCCTGCCCGCCGCTCTGCACGCCAGGGGCGCAGAACTGGCGCAGGGCTGGGCGGCATCCTTGACCCTGGGAGCCGGCCAGTTCTGCACCAACCCCGGCATTGCCATCGTCAGCACTGGCCCGCAGGGAGATGCCTTTGTGAATGCCACGGCCAGCGCCCTGGCGAATATCGGCCCCCAGACCATGCTGACCAGCGGCATTGCCGATGCCTACTGCCACGGCAAGCAGCGTTTCGAGCAACATCCCGCCGTGCGCGAGGTCTACGTCAGCGGCAGCAGCGGGCGCAGCGCCAGCCCGAACCTCTATGAGGTCTGCGCGCAGGATTTCCTGGCTGCCCCCACCCTGGCGCATGAAGTTTTCGGCCCCCTGGGCCTGGTGGTACGTGCAAGCAACGACCAGGACATGACACGGCTCGCCCGCCAGCTGGAAGGCCAGCTGACCGCCACGCTGCAGATGGATGACGACGACACGGCATTGGCGCACGCACTACTGCCCATCCTGGAGCGCAAGGCCGGCCGCATTCTGGTCAATGGCTTTCCTACCGGCGTGGAAGTCGTCGACAGCATGGTGCATGGCGGCCCCTATCCTGCCAGCACCAACTTCGGTGCAACATCGGTAGGCACCTTGTCGATACGCCGCTTCCTGCGCCCTGTGGCATACCAGAACCTGCCTGGCGCCATCATGCCGGATGACCTGCGACAGTTCTGAAACCTCGCCCCTGGCCAGGCCCCTGAAAAGTAAAAGCCGGACCGCCAACTCGTGGCGGTCCGGCTTTCAAGGGCGAACAGCAATGGCGGCCGCCCTCCTGCCTCAGCTGTATTTTTTCTCCAAGCCGTCCCAGAAAGGCTTGTTCACCAGGCGCTGGCGTTCCAGGAACGGAGTGACCAGGGCGGGATCTTCCTGCACTTCCTTTTCATCGCGCAGCACCGTCAGCGCTTTCTGCATGCCGGCCACCGCCCCTTGCAGAGCCGCATTGGCATAGAGCACGAACGCAAAACCCAGCCCGCCCAGTTCCGTGGCATTGAAAATCGGAGTTTTTCCGCCGATGACCAGGTTCATGAGCTGCGGTTTATCGACCAGCTCAGGCAGGCGACGGACCTCTTCCTGGGTCTCCAGCGCCTCGACAAACAGGATGTCGGCGCCAGCTTCGGCATAGCGTCCGGCACGCTCCAGGGTTTCCTCGAAGCTATGCGTACTACGGGCATCGGTACGCGCCATGACCAGGAAATCCGGGTCGCGGCGGGCATCGACAGCTGCCTTGATCTTGCCGACCATTTCATCGGCGGCAATGACTTCCTTGCCGGAGAAGTGGCCACAGCGCTTGGGGCTGACCTGGTCTTCCAATTGAATGCAGTCCGCGCCCGCACGCTCCAGCGTACGTACCGCGTGGTAGGTATTGAGTGCATTGCCAAAGCCCGTATCCGCATCCACCAGCAGCGGCACCTCGACCGCGTCACGGATGCGCGCGGTGTGCTCGGCGATGTCGCTCAGGCCCATGAAGCCCTGGTCCGGCAAGCCGAAACTCATGTTGGTCACACCCGCGCCGGTGATGTAGATGGCCTCGAATCCAAGGTCCGCAATAACGCGGGCCGACAAGGCGTTGAACGCGCCCGGCACGATGATGCCGCGGCGAGCCTCGGCCAGCGCGCGCAACTGCTTCCTGGGGGATGATGCCTGACTCATTGATAGACTCCTTCGATTGCTCGCCGCACAGGCCCGCCATCCAGACCGGTCCTGCGCCGCCGTTCCGGGCGCGGCGAGGGTATCTCGATCCCCGCCGCGCCCGGCATGGCCGGTGACCCGGCGCCAGCCGTGGGGACTGGCGGGGTGCTGCCGGCATTCTCCTGCGGTCACGGCCCTGCCGCAGGCCGCTCAGATGACGTAGAGGTCAACGTATTCGTTGACCGGGATGTCCTCCAGCTTCGCCTGGTCCAGGCTCACCGCCAGGATGGCTTCCTGCTGGCGTGCCGGGAACTGGCGCGCCAGGTTGGTGCGGAACTTGGCTTCCAGCAGGGGGATGCCCTGCCCGCGGCGGCGCTTGTGGCCAATGGGGTACTCCACCACGACCTCGTCCAGGCGGCTGCCGTCATTGAATTCCACGGTCAGCGCGTTGGCGATGCTGCGCTTTTCCGGGTCATGGTAATCCGCGGTGAACTGCGGGTCTTCCTCGCAGTGGATCTTGGCGCGCAGCGCGTCGATGCGTTCGTCGGATTGTGCGAAGGCATCTTCATAGTGCGCTGCCACCAGGTTGCCATGGATCAACGGCACGGCAACCATGTACTGGATGCAGTGATCGCGGTCGGCCGGGTTGTTGAGCGGGCCCTGTTTGTCGATGATGCGGATGCAGGCCTCATGCGTGCGAATGGTGATCTTGCGAATGTCCTCGATCGACTTGCCGGCCGCCTTGAGCTTGCCATGCAGCGTGACTGCTGCCTCGACTGCCGTCTGGCTGTGGAACTCCGCAGGGAAGCTGATCTTGAACAGCACGTTTTCCATGACATACGAACCATAGCTGCGCTGGAACTTGAAGGGCTGGCCCTTGAAGAGCACGTCGTAGAAGCCCCAGGTCTTGGCCGTCAACACGCTGGGATAGCCCATTTCGCCGGTTTTGGCGATGAGCGCCAGGCGCACCGCACGGCTGGTGGCATCACCCGCGGCCCAGCTCTTGCGGCTGCCGGCGTTGGGCGCATGGCGGTAGGTGCGCAGCGACTGGCCATCGACCCAGGCCAGCGATACCGCATTGATGATTTCGTCACGCGACAGGCCCAGCATTTCCGCGACGACAGCTGTCGAAGCCACCTTGACCAGCACCACGTGATCCAGGCCCACCTTGTTGAAGGAATTTTCCAAAGCGATGACGCCTTGGATTTCATGGGCCTTGATCATACCCGTCAGCACGTCACGCATTTTCAGCGGCGTCTTGCCCTGAGCCACGCGGTTGCGGCTGATCCAGTCGGCCGTCGCAAGAATGCCACCCAGGTTGTCACTGGGATGGCCCCACTCCGCCGCCAGCCAGGTGTCGTTGAAATCCAGCCAGCGGATCATGGCGCCGATATTGAAGGCGGCCTGCACCGGGTCCAGTTGGAACTGCGTGCCCGGTACCTTGGCGCCATGCGGCACGATGGTGCCGGGCACGATCGGCCCGAGCAGCTTGCGGCAAGCCGGATATTCCAGGGCTTCCAGCCCGCAACCCAAGGTGTCGATCAGGCAGTTGCGTGCGGTTTCATAGGCCAGCGACGACTCGATGCGATAGTTGATGACGTAATCGGCAATATCGACCAGGACCTGATCGGGTTCGGGGCGGACGTTGGAAATGTGTGCGGACATGGCGCTTCTCGTCTGTCAGAAAGTATGGGTAAAAAATGCCGGCCCATGCAGGCCGGCTGGGGCAAGGCGGCTGGCGCTCAGCCGCGCTTTGCCAACGGCACGAAGACCTGGTCTTCCGGGCCGATGTAATTGGCGCTGGGGCGGATGATCTTGCCGTCCTGGCGCTGTTCGATCGCATGCGCGCTCCAGCCCGCAGTACGGGCCAACACGAACAGCGGCGTGAAGTGCGCGGTAGGAACGCCCATCATGTGATAGCTCACGGCGCTGAACCAGTCCAGATTGGGGAACATTTTCTTGGCGTCCCACATGACGCTTTCGAGGCGCTCGGCAATGTCGAACAGGCGCAGCGTGCCGGCTTCGCCGGACAGCTGGCGCGCCACTTCCTTGATGACCTTGTTGCGCGGATCGCTGACGGTATAAACCGGGTGGCCGAAGCCGATCACGACTTCCTTGCGTTCCACACGGGCGCGGATGTCGGCCTCGGCTTCGTCAGGGGTGGCATAGCGATTCTGGATTTCAAAGGCGACTTCGTTGGCGCCGCCATGCTTGGGGCCGCGCAGCGCGCCAATGGCCCCGGTAATCGCCGAGTACAGGTCCGCGCCCGTGCCCGTGATGACGCGGCAGGCGAACGTCGAGGCATTGAACTCGTGCTCTGCGTACAGGATCAGGCTGGTGTGCATGGCCTCGACCCAGGATGCAGGCGGTGTCTTGCCATGCAGCAGGTGCAGGTAGTGGCCGCCAATGGAATCATCGTCGGTTTCCACTTCGATGCGACGGCCATTGTTGGCGTAGTGGTACCAGTACAGCAACGCGGACCCCAGCGAAGCCAGGAGCTTATCGGCGATATCGCGAGCGCCCGGCAGGTTGTGGTCGTCCTTTTCCGGCTGCACCGTGCCCAACGCCGACACGTAGGTACGCATGACGTCCATGGGGTGCGCAGCGGCGGGCAGTGCCTCCAGCACGGCACGTACCTGCACCGGCAGGCCACGCAGGCTTTTCAGCTTGGTCTTGTAGGCGGTCAGTTCGGCCTGGCTGGGCAATTTGCCATGCACCAGCAGGTAGGCGATTTCTTCGAATTCGCTACCATTGGCGAGGTCCAGGATGTCGTAGCCGCGATAGTGCAGGTCGTTGCCGCTGCGACCTACCGTACACAAGGCGGTATTGCCCGCCACGATGCCGGACAGTGCCACGGATTTCTTGGGCTTGAAGCCTGTGGAAGTCGTTTCTTCACTCATTTTTGCTCTCCTCTTGTTCCTGGCGGTCAGTGCCGCTGACTGGGCGGAATCGCTGAATTTTTATTTGCAGTCTACGCAAGCCACCCCGCCATGTCATCCTTTACAAGGCGAAAATCGGCGTACCCTGAATGCCACTTTTGCGAATCTTGCGAATAAAATGCCGGCTTAAATGGCTTTCAGGGATAGGTACAGGTATGCGTAAGGTTTTCATGGGCGTACGGCTGCGCCGGCTGCGTGAAGAGCACGGCATGACGCAGGCAGCGCTGGCGCGCACGCTGGGGCTGTCTCCCAGCTACCTGAACCAGCTTGAAAAAAACCAGCGCCCCCTCACCATGCCGGTGTTGCTGCGCCTGAACGAAGTCCTGGGCGTGGACGTTCAGAGCTTTTCCGATGACGGCGAAGCACGCATGGTCGCCGCTTTGCGCGAGGTGACGGCCAGCCTGCCTGCCTCGGCCGTGGGCGGTACCGACGACGCCCGTATTTCTCTCGCGGAAATCCGTGAAATCGCAGCGAACATGCCCGCGGTCGGGCGCGTGCTGATCCAGTTGCACCGGCGCCATCGCGAAGCCCTGGAACGCCTGGACAGCATGGCCGAAGTACTGGCGGGCGACGATGCCGGCGACCGCGGCCGGGCGCTGGCGGCCCCCGACCAGCCCTACGAGGAAGTGCGGGATTTCTTTTTCACCCATCACAATCACTTCACCGAACTGGATCGCCGCGCCGAACAGTGTTTCGACGAATGGGAACTGGCCGACTGCCACCCGCAGCAGCTCGCGGACCGCCTTGCCGCGCGTCTGCAGGCGCGCCACGCCATCACGGTGCGTCTGCATTCTCCCGGTCCTGGCCTGCAGCGCAGGCTGGATGCCAGGACCGGCGAGCTGTCTCTGTCACCCGCCCTGGCACCGGGCCAGCAGGCCTTCCAGCTGGCCACGCAACTGGCTTTCCTGGAAATGGACGATACCCTGCGCCGGATGTCAGAAGCACCCCGATTTTCCGGCGCCGAAGTCCGCCGCCTGGTACGCCTGGGCCTGGCCAATTATTTCGCTGGTGCGCTGATCCTGCCTTACGGCCGCTTCCTGGCTGCCGCCGAAGCCTTGCGCTACGACATTGATCTGCTCGGACAACAATTCGGCGTCAGCTTCGAGACCATCTGCCATCGCCTCAGCACCATGCAGCGGCCGGATGCCACCGGCGTGCCCTTTTTCTTTATCCGGGTAGACCGGGCCGGCAATATTTCCAAGCGCCAGTCGGCCGCGCATTTCCATTTTTCACGCATAGGCGGCACCTGTCCGCTGTGGAACGTGTATGAAGCGTTTTCCCATCCCGGCCGCATTCTGCGACAGCTGGCGCGCATGCCGGATGGCCGCGTCTATCTCTGGATCGCCCGTACCGTGTCACACCAGACTGGCGGCTTCGGCCAGCCTGAAAAAATGTTTGCCGTGGCCCTGGGGTGTGACATCGAACATGCGCACCGTCTGGTATATGCACAAGGACTGGATCTGCATGACCCCCAGGCGCCCACGCCCATAGGCATGGGTTGCAAAGTCTGTGAACGGCCCGCCTGTCCGCAGCGGGCCTTTCCGTACATCGGCGGGAAGCTGGCCGTCAGCGAGGACCTGGGCAGCTTCTCGCCCTACCCGCTGGCGGCCGGCTAGGCGGCCATTCCGGTACGCCCCATCACCATGGCGTACCGGAACCCGGCCGACAAGACTTGCCGGCTTACATATAGGTCAACCAGCCGGTGTAGCTGAAGTTCCAGTCCGGACGGCCGGCGATCTCGAAGGACCACAGCAGCGTTGCGTTGAAAATCATCTCCGCATTCGGATTGTCCCGCTGCAGCTGCAGGCGGAACACGACGGATTCCCCCTTGCGGATGATCTGGCCATTTTCCAGCCCCTCGAAGATTGCACTGAAATCGGCCGCATCGGATACAGCCTTCAGGTTCTCTATCTTGTAATCCTTGTCGAAGGCTGTCAGGCGGTAATAGCTGACATCGGGATCAAAGTTCTCCGAGAAAGAATAGCGGTTCACGTAGTTCTGCTGTTTGTTGGGCAGGGCACGCTGACTCAATTCGGTTTCGTCGGCCGACTCCAGCGTCTTCAGCTGCTCCAGCAGCAGGGTCGGGAAGTGGGCCCTATCCACGGCCGGCACGCTCAGGGTGTAAGGCCCGACGGTGATGGAACCGTCGTACACCAATGCCTCCATCAAGTAGTTGCCTGGCATGGTAGGCGCCAAGGTCTGCTTGGCGCACGACCAGCTGCGCGCTTCCAGGATTTCCGCCCAATACTGCATCAGGGTCTTGCCCGCCGCAGCCAGCGAGGCATCCGAAGCGGTACGGCCATTCTGGCACGCAGCGTCGGAGGCGAAGGCGAACTGGTGGCCCGACGGTTCCCCCGTGAGATTCCACAGATAGGTCATGGTATCGCCATCCGGGTCGTAGGCATTGGCGTCGACCGAGAACGAGTTGTACACCACCACGTCTTCCGTCACATTGGTCACCCCGCTGGTGTACTTGCGCCGTTCCCGCACGCCCAGGACCAGAGGCTGTTCCGCGGTATACGGCTGGTCCAGCGTAGGCCGGACTACCGGGGCATGGTTTTCGGACTTCGCCTTGATGGTGATGTAGTTCGGACGGTTATTGGCGTAGTAGTTCGGAAAGCCCCACTCGTCAGTGACCGTCAGGCGCGCCGTGTAATAGCCCGGCTTGTCCAGCATCAACAGCGGCCTTTCCACCTTCGCATTGTCAAAAGCGGCCTCGCTGCCATCCGGCCGATCCAGCAGCTCCCAGCGGAATACCAGGCGGTTGCCATCCACATCAGAACTGTTGCTACCGGAAAGCGAAGCCTTTTCGCCCACCATGAAGTTCGTATTGCCGGTCGCACTGCTGGCCTCGGCGCGCGGCGCATGGTTGGCGCCCAGCATCACCGTGTAAGTCTGGCGCACGGTATTGCTGTAGGCGCCCTTGCTGTCCTTGAGGCGCGCCTCGATGACGTAGTCGCCGTCCACCTTGGGAATGAAACCGCTGTCCCAATAGGACGTGCTCAATGTGGAATCGGCCACCGGGTCAAAGCCCGAGGGATAGGACACCCAGGTCCATTCATAGACATAGCTGTCGCCATCAGGATCGAAGGCAGCGCGATCGCTCGTGAAGATCACTTTCTGGTTGCTGCGTTCGATCTCATAGGTGTTGTTGCCCGAAGGCGGCAACGGCGACGCCAGAACCGGCGGCATGTTTTCCGCCCCCTCCGGCGGCTGCGCACGCAGGCCCAGCATGGTCGAGGAACGCGTCACGCCGTCATAGACATAGAGCGTAACGTAATAGGTCGCGGCGACATCGGGCGTGAACGTCATGGTCACCGTGCGCTCGCCCTGCATGGAGGCTTCCGAGCCGATAGGCAAACCGTTGGAATTGCCGTTGCCCTGGAAATCCCAGCGGTATTGCAGGTGGCCGGTCTCGCCGGGATGATCCGGATCCGTGCTCAGTTCAGCGCTCAGCGTCACCGGCTGGCCCCGCACAACCATCAGCGTCTTGCCATTGACGGACTGGCCGTCCTGGCTGATGACGGCCACTGGCGGCACATTGGCCGCCACGACCTTGATATCGACTTCGTCCACCGCACTGACCATATCGCCATAGCGCACCGTCAACGCAGCCTTGTAGTCCCCGGTCTTGTCGGCCGTGAAGCGAGGCTGCACCTGCGTGGCGTCGTCAATGCTGGCCGTGCTGCCTTCGGGCACCGTTACCAATACCCAGGAATACATCAGCCGGGTCGGGTCGCCCTGGTAAGGCGGCTGGCTGCCGGAACCGTCCAATTGCACCGGTCCTGGCAAGGTGGCGATATCCTCGCCGGCATTGGCCGTGGGTTCCTTGCTGAACGCCGTCACCGTCACTTGCGCCTCTGCGCCGCGCTGCCCGTCCGTGATGTTCAGCCCGACGACATAATCCCCGACGCGATCCGGCGTGATGGCGCTGCCCGGCTGGTCAGTCGTGGCCAGCACCGCCTTGCTTGCGGGCGGGAAGCTGCGCAGCTTCCAGGCATAGGCGGGCGAACCGCCAGCATCGGTGCTGCTCGTTAGCTTGACGGTCTGCCCCACTTCGACCAAGGTCTTGTCGGCGCTGATGCTGACACTGGGCGCGGCACTGCCGCCATCTCCGCCCCCGCCGCAGGCGGCCAGGAACAGCGCCATGCCCAGCCCGGCCATGGAATGTTTGAATATGGAACTCATAAAAACTAGCCTCCCGGGGCTTGCGGCCCCTTGGAAAAATCGAAGCGCTGCAAATCAGAAGGAAACCGTGGCGCTCAAGCGCGCGGTGCGGCCGGGCGCCGGCACCAGCCCGAGGCTCAGTGCATCCAGGTAATAACGGTCGGTGAAGTTGTCGATGTTGAAATCCACGCTGAGGCTGTCGTTCACCTTGTAGGACGCGAACAGATCGAACACCTTGTACGCATGCCATTCCACCGGCGCAGTCGAGGCCAGGCCGATGTTGCTGGACGCCTGGTTATTGTTTTCCGGCACCGGATTGCGCTTGCCCATGAAGGTACCGCGCACGCCCATCGTCAGGCGCTGATCGAACAGACGCGTGCCGATAGTGGCCGTGGCGTGCCACTTGGGCGGAATCATATTGTTGATGTAGCTGTTGGCAATACCGTAATCCGTGCAGGCATAGCGGCGGTAGCTGCCCGTCAGGCAGGTTTCGATCTTGGTATAGCGAGTAGCGCCAAAATCCGTGAACAAAAAGCCCAGGTCATAGGAGCCGCTGACTTCCAGGCCATTGAAGGTGGCGCGGTCGATATTACGCATACGCCAGAAAGAGTTCTGCCCGGTCGAGGTATCTTCCCAGGTATTGCTGATGGTGCGCGTGAGGTAATTGCGCACGGTATTGCGGAAATAGGCGAATTTCAGGCGCAGGTGATCGTTCGACGCCAGCACGCCATCCTGGAAGATGTTCAGGCCGAATTCACGGTTGTAGGCATGTTCCGGCTTGAGGTCGGCATCCAGCGTGGGCGTCACGGAAAACCCGCTGGAGCTTTCGAACAGGCTGGGCATGCGGATCGCCTCGGCATACAGGCCATAGAGCTGCCAGCCGTTGGTGAATTCCCAGGTTGCGCTGAGACTGGGTGTGACGCCCGTCTTGCGGTTGCTGTAGAACACCGGGTCGCAACGACCGTCGTTGTCCGCATCCACGCAGAACGCACTTTCTTCGTCGATCTCGATGGCGTTGTCGTCCTGAACACGGAAGCGCGTATAGCGCAGCCCCGCGTCCAGCGTCAGGCTGTCCACCGGCTTCCATTGCAGCGAGGTGAACAGGCCATATTCGGTGCGCTTGCCGTCACGGAAGAAGCCATTATTTGTCCCCTGGTCGTCACCCAGCGCATGGGAACCGATTTTTTCCCACTGTACCGACGCACCGTAATCCAGGCGGATGCTGCCCAGGCGATAGAACATCATGGAATTGGTGAGATCCACGCCGCGCCGCTTGTATTTCTCGCGGCCATTGAGCGAACCACCTGAAACCTGCCCTATCGTTTCCGAGTAGTTGCGGTTGAGCGTGTCGGTGTCCGTCAGCCAGGCATTCAGGCGTACGTCGATCAGGTCATTGTCCAGGGGATTCCAGCGGTAGCGCGAGGTATAGGTCTTGACCGTGACCTCGCTGTTCTCCGTCTGCTCGGCATTACCGAACCAGATCAGCTGCGAGGGCATCAGCTGCCCGTAGGAACTGTCGTAGCGCATGAAGCCCAGTTCCAGCTCCTGGTCGGCCGGCAGCCAGGTCTTGGCCTTGAGCAGCGTCGAATTGCTCTTGTAGTTGCTGTTGACGATCAGCTCTTCGCCGCGAAACCGCGAAGCGCCTTCCAGCTTGGGCACCACCTGGGTGTAGAAACCGCGATTGTACTTCTCGCTCAGGTCCAGCCAGGGGGTCTGACCATGCTTGCCGGCGTAGTAATTGCCCTGCTCGCGGTGCGCGTAGGCAGCCACCAGGTCCAGTTTCTCGAAGCGCTTGGCAATGGCGATGCTGCCGGCATAGCTTTTCGGCGTGAAGGTACCGGGGCGGTCCATGGTGTCGTCGGTGGGATACAGCTGGGCCACGTCCGACCCCTGGCACAGCCAGGCGCTGGCGCAATCCTGCCGGTATTCCGTCACGCCGCCCAGCAGCCCGCCCACCGAGCGGTAGCCCGATTGCGTGCCCGGGTCCACTGGTGAACCGCTGTTGTTGCCGATGGCACTACCGCGCATGCGGATGCCAAAGGTTTCACCGTCCTTGACGATATCTGCCGCCTCCAGCGTGCGCATACTGACCATGCCGCCAATGGCGCCCGTGCTTTGCGCCGTCATGGTCACGCCCTTGTCGATCTGGATGCCACCGATCAGATCAGGATCGACATAGCTGCGTGACGACACGCCGGAGTAGCCACGGTAGACCGTCGTTTCCTGGCGTGCGCCGTCGATCAGCACCGGTACGCGGCCCTGGCCCTGCATGCCGCGGATATTGATATCCAGGCCGCCGCTGTTGCGATTCTCGCCCACCAGCACGCCAGGCGTGCCCTTGAAGATATCGCCCACCGAGGTTCCGCGGAAACGTTCGATGTCGTCGCGCGAAATGTAGCTGGATGAACCCGCCTTGCGGTAAGCCTCGTCCTTGGGAGACAGATCATCCCCTGTCACGACGACAGTATCCAGCACCGCCGTGTCACTCGCCTGGGGAGCGGCGCGCAACAGGAAACTGCCATCCTCAAGCTGGCGCGCTTCCAGGCCGGTACCGGAGAGCAGGCGCCCCAAGCCATCGGCCGCCGAGTAACGCCCTTGCAGGCCGGGGCTGCTCACTCCCTGCGTCAGGGCCGGCGCGCTGCCCACCATGACGCCGGCCTGCTGCCCGAACTGGCCCAGCACCTCATTAAGGCGGCCAGGGGCAATGCTGAAATCCAGCAGTGCAGCGGCCGGCGCGGCTTCCGCCGCAACAGCTACGGAAACGCCTGGACCGGGCAAATGTCCCATCCCCAGGAAAACAGTGATCAGGCACGCCCGCGTCACAGTGAGACGAGGAAGAAAAGTAACTGGCATGGCTACGGCATCCCATCAAAACGGTTGCTGGCGCCCATGTGGTGTCCGGGCGCTTCAGCAGGGTTGTCGCTTGAAGGACGGAAATCCGCCGTATTGCTTACAACTCTTACAATCAGCTCGGCAAACTTTCCACTGTGACCCAGAAACGGGAACGATGGCGCACCTGGACCGGCAGGATCTGCGACAGAAGCAACAAGGAAGCATCGGTATCTTCCACGGAAAACACTCCGACGACAGGCAGGCTGGCAATGGCCGGATCGCAGCGCAGCCAGCCACGGCGATAACGCCCCAGTTCCACCAGGAAGTCGGCCAGGGGCATGTTGTCGGCCACAATCATGCCGCGCTCCCAGGCGGCGGCATTGCGCTGCGCCGGCTCCGGGGTTTGCGCGCCCCCGGCACCGAAGGCCAGGCGTTCGCCCGCGTGCACCCGCAAGGCCGCGCGTCCGTCCGCCGGCAGCGGCAGCCAGTCCACCGCGCCTTGCAGCACGGTGAGGTCGTAATGCATGCCGGCGCGTTCGCGCACCACGAAACGCGTTCCCACGGGTTGCAGGACAGCATTGGCCGTCTGCACGAAAAAGGGCCGCCCTTGCAGATCCACGGCCGTTTCGATCAGGATTTCCCCCTGCAGCAGGGTGACGCTGCGAGCGGTTGCGGTGTAGTTCACATCCACCGCAGAACGCGTGTTCAGATACAGCAGCGTGCCATCATCCAGTTCCAGGATGCGGCGCTCGCCGGGTGCGCTGCTGGCATCCGCCAGCCAGATCGCGGACGTCTGGCGCACCGGCCCGGCGCCATACCAGATGGCAGCCAGCGCGGCTGCACCGGTCACGCCGCGCAGCAGGCCCCGGCGCGCTGCGCGATGCTGCGCCCGGCCCAGTACTTCTCGCACCTGCGGTCCGCCGGCAGCGCCAAGGTGATCCTGCAGCGCCACGCCCAGCCCGGTCACCCGTTGCCAGGCGATTTCATGCCGGGGATCGGCCGCGCGCCAGCGTCGACAGGACTCCTGGTCCTGCTGCTCCGCACCGGCCTGTATGCGCGCAGCCCAGGCTGCCGCCTGGCGCACGATGCCGCGTTCCAGCGGCGCCTCGTCCGCCGGGCCGGGGGGCCGCAATAGCGTGCCTTGTCTGTCAGGAGAAGTCATAGACAGCGAAATAGCATTGTTCCAGGCCTCGCGCAACAGCTTTCTGCACCGCATTGGCCGTGACGCCCAACTGCGCCGCAATTTCCTTGTGCGACAGGCCGTCTATCTGGGCCATCAGGAATATCTGGCGGGTACGCAGCGATAGCCCATCGAGGGCTTTCCAGACCGCCAGCAATGACTCCAGGATCAGATACTGTGTTTCCACCGAATCGCAGCAGGGTTCAGGCTGGCCGGCCATGACTTCCTCCCAGGCCTGCTCCAGCGCACGGCGGCGGAAATGGGAAGCGACCAACCGCGTCGCGATGGTGCTGAGATAGGCGCGAGGTTCCAGCAGGTGCGCCAGGTCGACCCGCAACAGGCGTTCGAACACATCCTGCGCCAGGTCGGCCGCCTGATGGTTGTCCCCCAGCCGCCGGCGCAACAGCGAAACCAGCCAGGCATGATGTTCGCGGTACAGACCATGTACGATCTGGTCGCGTTGCGCAATATCGCCCGCCATGTTGTCGGTACCTTACTCCAGGGAAATCCAGGGGGAAAACTCGCCAGCCGCGGAATCCGGCGGGCATGGGCCCGCCGCTGCGCCAGGATTGCCCACTGGCGGCCAGGCAAACTTCGGGGGGCCCAGGAATGGAATGATAATACTTATTATCAACAGATGTATATTCCCGCAACGTTCCCAGCCACCGCCCGCGTTGTTTTTTCGTTCCTGGCCCGCCCTCCCGGTTTTCCCTGATGCCGCCCCGGCCCGTCGCCCTGGACCGCACCCTGCCCTTTTGAGGTGAAACCAGCACAGGCGCGGGATGCGTCACACCTGGCGTATGCCCTCTGCAGGCCAAATAAAAAGATATCCTTTGTTTATATGAAAATGTGATTTCATAATTTTCCGTCCTATTGATAGTCTTGCAATCACTCAACGTGAATCAGGGATGCAAGATGAAATTCCGCCGTTTGTTCTCCGTTCTGGCTGGCTCCGTGCTTGGGCTGGCCGCGCTGTCGGCACAGGCCGACCAGCTCGATGACATCAAGCAGAAAGGCGAGTTGGTCGTGGGCGTGCTGGGCACGGACGAACCTGCGACTTTCATCGACCCCAAGACCCGCCAGTTCATTGGCTATGAAGTGGACCTGGCCACCGAAGTTGCCAAGGCCATCGGCGTCAAGCCGGTCTTCAAACAGGTGGCAGTGGCGGCCCGAATTCCCGAACTGCAACAGGGCCATGTGGACCTGATCGCCGCCGGCCTGACACACAACAAGGAACGCGAGGAACTGATTGATTTCTCCGTCACCACTTTTGTGACCGGCCAGAAGGCCCTGGTGCGCGCGGACAGCGGCATTACCGACCTCTCCGGCCTGGAAGGCCGCAAAGTCGTGACCATCCGCGGCGGCACGCAGGAACCCAATATCCGCAAGGCGGTGCCGGGCGTGGACGTGGTCACTTTCGATACGAGCCAGCAAGCCTTCCAGGCCCTGCAGCAGCGCAAGGGCGTAGGTTACGTGGACGACGAGGCGGCGCTGATGCGCGTCTACGCCAAGCTGGGCGATGCCAAGAAAGATTACGTGGTGCTCAAGGACAACCTGAGCCAAGAATCCCTGGCCTTCGGAATCCGCAAGGGAGAAACCGGCCTGAAGGCCGTGGTGGATGAGACCTTGCGCGGCCTGGAAGGCAGCGGCGAAGCCGAACGCATCTTCTTCAAGTGGTACGGTCCGGACACCAAGTCTCAGTTCGAATCCCGCGATTTCAAGCTGGAAACCGATCAGATCGACGGCTAAGCCTGGCGCACGGCTTTCCGGCAGCGGCCCGCATGGCAACCATGCGGGCCGCGCCGCCGTTTCCCGTCCGTGCCGCCAGCCTGTACCATTCCTCTCCCGCCGCAATCCCGGCGCAGACCTTCTGGAACCTATCCGCATGATCCGCAAATTCACCCTGTCTGCGGCCTTCGCCCTGACCTCCCTGCTGACCCTGCCCGCCGCCCACGCCGACCAGCTCGATGACATCCGCGCCAAGGGCGAAATCGTCATCGGCGTGCTGGGCACGGCCGAACCCTACAGCTATATCGACCCGAAAAGCCGGCAGCTGGTCGGCTATGAAATCGACCTCGGCCATGAAATCGCGCAGGCTCTGGGCGTCAAGCCGGTGTTCCGCCAGATTGCCGTGGCGGCCCGCATCCCGTCCTTGCAGCAGGGACACGTGGATATCCTCGCGGCCGCTCTGGCCCGCATTCCCGAACGCGAGCAGCAGATCGACTTTTCGTTGCCCATCTTTGTGACCGGGCAAAAGGTGCTGGTGCCGAACCGCGGCGGCTTGCAGCACGTGGCGGAACTGGACGGACGCAAGGTCGTGACCATCAAGGGCGGCACCCAGGAAGACAACATCAAGGCAGCCGTCCCTGGCGTCACCGTGGTGAGCTTCGACAGCGCGCCCCAGGCTTTCCTTGCCTTGCAGCAAGGCAAGGCGGAAGGTTTCGTCGATGATGAATCCGGCCTGATCGGCGTCCTTTCCAAGGCGGGCACCAAGGCCAGCGACTACGCCATCCTGCCCGAACGCGTCAGCACCACGACCGTCGGCATTGGCCTGCGCAAAAACGAACCGGCGCTGCTCGATGCCGTCAACGCCGCGCTGGGCGCGCTGGAACAGGACGGCAAGGCAGAGAACCTGTTTTTCAAGTGGTACGGCCCGAACACCCGCCACGGCTTCACGCAGCGGGACTTCCGCTTCGAGGCTTCCCAGCCCTGACGCCGGCAGGTGACCATGGGTTTTGATCTCTCCATGCTGATGGGCGGCCAGTATCACGAGATGCTGATGGCTGGCCTGCGCCTATCGCTGCTGCTGTTCGTGGTTTCGCTGGCCTGTGCGCTGCCGCTGGCGGTCATCGTGGCCCTCATGCGCCTGTCGCGCTTCGCCATGCTGCGCGCGCTGGGCATGGCCTATGTGGAAGCCATCCGCAACGTGCCGCTGCTGGCGCAAATGCTGTTCTGGTATTTCGGCGCGCCCGAATTGCTGCCGGAAAGCGTGCGCTACTGGCTTTATGACGGCGAAATCGAGGCCGTCGCGGCCATCGTCGCCCTCTCCCTCTATACCGCCGCCTACATGGCCGAAGACATCCGCAGCGGCATACGCGCCGTCGCACCGGTGCAGTCCGAAGCCGCCCGGGCGCTGGGCCTCAGCTACCTGGAAAGCATGCGCTTGGTCATCCTGCCACAGGCGGTGCGCATTACCGTGCCGCCGCTGATTTCGCAGACCCTCAATCTGTGGAAGGGCACCAGTATCGCCACCGTCATCGGCGTATCCGAGCTGATGTACCAGGCCGGCCAGGTGGAAAGCGCAAGCTTCCGCAGCTTCGAGGCCTTCGCCTTCGCATCTGCCTCCTATCTGGGCCTGTCGCTGCTCATCACCGCGCTGGCCGCCTGGTACCAGCATCGTTATCCGGCGAGGGCGCTATGAGTTTCCTGGAAGTCATCGACACCTATTGGCTGTATTTCCTCGTCGGCCAGTACCCCAACGGCCCGCTGGGCGGCCTGGCGCTGACCCTCGTACTGGCGGCAGCGGCCTTGCTGCTGGCCTTTCCGCTGGGCGTGCTCCTGGCCTTCGCGCGCCTGAGCCCCTGGAAAGTGCTGCGCTGGCCGGTCACAGGGCTGGTTTTCGTGGTGCGCGGCACGCCGCTGCTGATGGTCGTGTTCTGGGCCTATTTCTTCCTGCCCAGCGTTACCGGCGTCAAGACCGACCAATTCGGCACCATGCTGATCGCCCTGGTGATT
Source organism: Kerstersia gyiorum (assembly GCF_004216755.1). Classification (GTDB taxonomy): domain Bacteria; phylum Pseudomonadota; class Gammaproteobacteria; order Burkholderiales; family Burkholderiaceae_B; genus Kerstersia; species Kerstersia gyiorum. The sequence continues at coordinate 1,109,829 of NZ_SGWZ01000001.1, read as the reverse complement.
TTCGACGCCGCCTACCTGTCGGAGATCGTGCGTGCCGGCATCCAGGGTCTGCCGCCAGGGCAGATGGAAAGCGCCCGCTCGCTGGGTCTGGGCTATTTCCGCGCCATGCGCTTCATCGTGCTGCCGCAGGCCCTGGTCAACATGCTGCCGTCCCTGGTGAATCAATTCGTCTCCACCATCAAGGAAACCTCGCTGGGCTATATCATCGGCCTGTCCGAAGTGTCCTTCGTCACCTCGCAAATCAACACCCAGGTCATGACCCATCCGGTGGAAATCTACCTGGTGCTGGGCCTGACCTACTTCCTGCTGTGCTTTGCACTGTCGCGCTGCGCCTATGCCATGGAGCGGCGCCTGGCGCGCCGTCCGCAAGCCCGGCAGGAACCCCAAGGAGTTCCTGCATGAACATGATTCAGTTCGAGAACGTCAACAAATGGTATGGCAAGTACCAGGCGCTGACCGATGTCAACGAGACTGTCGCCAAGGGCGAGGTCGTGGTCGTCTGCGGCCCGTCCGGTTCGGGCAAGTCCACGCTGATCCGCACCATCAACCGGCTGGAACCCATACAGTCCGGCACCATCAGCGTGAACGGCCAGGACATCTACGACCCCAAGCTGGACCTCAACGAGTTCCGTTCTCACATCGGCTTCGTCTTCCAGCAGTTCAATCTGTTCCCGCACCTGAGCGTGCTGGAAAACTGCACGCTGGCCCCCATCCGCCTGCGCGGCCTGGCGCCCGCTGCGGCCAGGACCCGCGCCATGGCGCTGCTGGAACGGGTCGGACTGGCCGCCAAGGCCGACGCCATGCCGCACTCGCTGTCCGGCGGCCAGCAGCAACGCGTCGCCATTGCCCGCGCCTTGGCCATGGAACCGCCGCTGATGCTGTTCGATGAGCCCACCAGTGCGCTGGACCCGGAGATGGTCAGCGAAGTGCTGCTGGTCATGCGCGACCTGGCTCGCGAAGGCATGACCATGGTCTGCGTCACTCATGAAATGGGATTTGCCCGCGAAGTCGCGGACCGCATCATTTTCATGGATGCCGGACAGGTCCTGGAACGCGGCACGCCCAAGGATTTCTTCGAACGCCCGCAACATCCGCGTGCACAGAAGTTCCTGGCAGACATCCGTTCTCCCTTCGCCACGCCCAACGCCCAGCCTGCCGCCTGATTACCCGTCCGAGACCCGCCATGACGACCCCGAACGCCTCTCCCGCCTCCACCGGCCTGCCCATCATCGACGTCGCGGCGCTGCGCGCCCCGGACGATGCAGACGGCCGCACCCGCGTCGCCCAACAGATACGCGCAGCCTGCCGCGAGCATGGTTTTTTCTATGTCAACGGCCATGGCGTCAGCCCGGAACTGATCAGCCGCCTGGAACGCCTGAGCCATGATTTCTTCAATCTTGACGAAACCACCAAGCTGCAGTGGCGCATGGCGCTGGGCGGCCGCGCCTGGCGCGGCTACTTCCCGCTGGGCGGCGAACTGACCTCCGGACGCCCCGACTGGAAGGAAGGCCTGTACCTGGGCACCGAGCTTGCCGCCGACCATCCGCTGGTACAGGCCGGCACGCCCGTGCATGGCGCCAACCTGTTCCCGGACGTTCCCGGCCTGCGCGCAACCATCCTCGAATACATGGCCGCCACAACCCAGCTGGGCCATCAACTGATGGAAGGCATCGCACTCAGCCTGGACCTGCCGGCCAGCTACTTCCATGACCGCTACACGGCAGATCCGCTGATCCTGTTCCGCATTTTCAACTATCCATCGCAAGCCGTGCCCGAAGGGCTGGATGTGCAGTGGGGCGTGGGCGAACATACCGACTACGGTTTGCTGACCATCCTGCTGCAGGACCATATCGGCGGGCTGGAAGTACGCACGCCCGGAGGCTGGATAGACGCGCCGCCAGTGGCCGGCGCCTTCGTCTGCAATATCGGCGACATGCTGGACCGCATGACGGGCGGGCTCTACAAATCCACGCCGCACCGCGTCAAACGCAATACCTCGGGCCATGACCGCCTGTCCTTCCCGCTGTTTTTCGACCCGAATTTCTTCGCACGGGTGCAACGTATCGAAGGCCTGGCCGATGCCCCTGCCCAGGATGACAGCGCCGAGCGCTGGGACCGCGCCAATGTCCATGCCTTCAACGGCATCTATGGCGACTACCTGCTGGACAAGGTCTCCAAGGTTTTCCCCGAATTGCGCCGCGAAGTCCTCTGACACCCCTGCCGCCTTGAGGCGAAAAGGCCTTGCCGCCCCCAATTGCACCAGCGCCCGCCGGGGGCTGGCGAAGCAGGCCGGTGACGAGGCCGACTTCCAAGCCTTTGATTCACGCCATGCAGGCGATATCCTCGGCATCCCCGGCGTAGGCCAGAGCGGCAGGCTGCCACGCCCAGCCCGTCAGGCTGCCCGCCAGGAGCGCCAATAGCGTATCGACCCGATATGCCCTGGCCTGAACCATCCCCTGGCTCAGGCCGGCTGCGCAACTTGCAGCCAGCCCCAGCGCCTGGGCCGCACCTGCGCTGTCGACTCGCTGCGGCGCCGCCCCCAGCATCTGCGGCTGGGCCGTACGCAGGATGGCGATAAGATTGAAAGGATCACGCTGCGCCAGCGCCTGGCTGCAAAGCAGGAACAACTCGCTGTGTTCCTCTTCATCGGCCATTGCGACGGCTGCCGCCCCGCCGCTGGGTGCGCAGCGACCGCGCAGCCGCTGCAGCCAGCGATGCATCTGCTGGCGCGACGCCGCCTCGCTGCGGCCAGACAGGGCACCCAGTTCCGCATGCCCGAAGCCGAATACCTCATAGAGCAAAACTGCCGCCACGGCGCCAGCCGACAGGGTCTGTATCAACAAGGCCAGCGCCTGTTCGACCCGGCGGGCCTGATCCGCCTGCGCCGCCGGTTCCGGCGCTTCATCCATGGGAATCAGTGGGTCACGCGCCAGGATGGCCTGGTAGCGGCCCTGCCGGCGCCAGGCGTCGATGCACAGGCGCTGCAACACGGTCACCAGCCAGGCCTCACGCCCTGCCTCGGTTTCCGGCAGGCCTCCCTGCGCCGTGCGCAGATAGGCATCCTGCACCAGATCCTCGGCATCGGCGCCATGCCCGACCCAACGCCGGGCCAGCGCCAGCAGGCGCCGGCGCAACGCCGCGTCACTGGCCAGGGGATGAATGGAAGTCGGTGTCACGTTCATAGGCGCTCATTCGTCTAGCTAGGCAAACTTAACACGCAAAGGAGTTATTCCGCATGTACCCCCAACATACGTTTGCCAGTGAAACAGACACTCCCGCCCCGGCTCCCGGCAGCCAGAACAGCGCCTTCCTGGAAGAAAAGGCCTTCCGCGCCAGAACCGTACTGGTGTTCGGCACCATTACGGATATCGTCGCCGCCGAAACCGTGCGCCGGCTGCTGGCGCTGGACGCCGAATCCTCCGCTCCCATAGACATGATTGTGTCATCGCCCGGCGGCCACCTGGAATCCGGCGACGCCATCCATGACGTGGTGCGTTTCATCGACTCGCCGGTGAACATGATAGGCACGGGCTGGGTCGGCAGCGCCGCGACCCACCTGTACCTGAGCGCGCCGCTGGAGCGCCGCGTCTGCCTGCCCCAGACCCGTTTCCTGATACACCAGCCCAGCGGTGGCGCCGGCGGACGCGCCAGCGACATGGCATTGCAGGCCAGGGAAATCATCAAGGCGCGTGAACGTATCGCTGCCGTCATCGCGCGCCAGACCGGCCAGCCACTGGAGCGCGTGCGCGAGGATATCGAACGTGATCTCTGGATGCCCGCCACCGAGGCCATCAGCTACGGGCTGGTATCGCGCATTATCGAGCGGCGCCAGGAACTGACGCGGTTCTAGGCGCCCTCATCGCCTGCCGGCACTCCTGCCATCACTCCTGCCAGTACGGCCGCTGTGACGCCTGCCATGACGGCCGCAGCCACAACGGCCATGACAGCTGACGCGGGCACGCGGTAAGCTGTCATGACAAACCGTCCGCCATTCCCGCCCCACCCACCTTGCCGCCTTTCTGCCATGCTGACCATCCTCGGAAAACGTTCCTCCATCAATGTCCGCAAAGTCATGTGGGCCTGCGACGAGCTCGGGCTGGCCTGGCAGCAGGAAGACTGGGGCAGCGGGTTTCGCGATACCCATGCGCCGGAATTCCTGGCGCTCAACCCGAACGCCATGGTGCCTGTGCTGCGCGATGGCGACTTCGTGCTATGGGAATCAAACAGCATCCTGCGCTACCTCGCCAATCGCTATGATGGCAACGCTCTCTATCCGCAACCTGCCCACGCGCGGGCGCGCGTCGACCAATGGCTGGACTGGCAGGCATCCGATCTGAACCGGTCCTGGAGCTATGCCTTCATGGCGCTGGTGCGACTATCCCCCAACCACGCCGACCCCGCGCAGATCCAGGCTTCGCTGGATGCCTGGCATGGTTTCATGCGCATTCTCGACGCCCGCCTGGAAAAAACCCGGGCCTTTGTCGCCGGCGCCGATTTCAGCCTGGCGGATATCGCCATCGGCCTGTCCGTCAACCGCTGGTTCGCCACGCCTTGCGCCCACCCTGAACTGCCCGCCGTACAAGACTATTTCACACGCCTGGGCACCCGTCCGGGCTTTCGCAAGCACGGATGCAACGGCGTGGCCTGACGCCCGTGCTGTACAAAGCACCGTAGTCACCGTGCTGACATGAGAAAAAAGTACAAACAGGTCTTTCTTCACTGGTTGGACCTTTTACTGCATCATGTCTTCTTCCCCTTCCGATCGTTCCGTTCCCGTCCTGGCCCCGGCCGACTCTTCACGCCGGCGCCTGCTGCGCGGCAGCCTGGCTGCCAGCCTGCTGCCGCTGGGCGGCTCGGTCTTGCTGACGGCCTGTGGCAGCAGCAGCGACGATGATTCCGGCAACGTCGCCCCGACGCCGGAGGGCGCTTCGCGATTCGCGCTGGCCGTCCTGCCCGACACCCAGTTCTATTCGCGCTACGCCACGCCTGACGAAAACAGCCAGTACAGCCGCAAATTCGGCAGCGAGCCCTTCATGGCCCAGACCTACTGGATTGCCGAACACGCGCGCGAGCTGGGCATCTCATTCGTGGCCCACCTGGGCGATGTCGTGGATCAGGTCCGCAAGCCCGACCAGTGGAAAGTGGCGGATCAGGCCATGCGCGTGCTGGAAACCGGCAAAGTGCCTTACTCCATCCTGGCCGGCAACCATGACGTCCTGAGTGACCGTGGCTATGTGGATGCCAGCAGCCAGGCAAGCGGCACCGATGCCCAGCGCGACCTGGCCGAGGAACCCTACCTGCAATGGTTCGGCCCGACACGCGCCAAATGGCAGTCGACCTTCGGCGCCCGCGACAGCAGCGGCTTCCACGAATATCACATCTTCGAAGCCGAAGGGCAGCAGTTCATGGTGTTGTCGCTATCGTGGCGAATTTCCGATGCCGGTATCGAATGGGCTCGCCAGGTCATTGCCAAACATCCCACGGTACCCGTCATTCTGGTCAACCACCAGTTGCTCAATATCGACCGCGACGGCGTCAGCCCGCTGGAAACGTCCTATGGCCTGATGCTCTGGGAAAAGCTGATCCGCGACAACGACCAGATTTTCCTGACGCTCAACGGCCACCACCATGGTGCGGCCCACCTGACCAAGGTGAACGACTTCGGCCATAACGTCGAACTGATGGTCGTGGATTACCAGATGGCCTACCAGGGCGGCAATGGCCTGATGCGCCTGTATGAATTCGACCTCACCCACAACCTGATAGACATCCTGTCGTTCTCGCCCTGGGTCGTGCAAAAACCAGCCGATACGCTGACCCGCTTCGACCAGGCCGTACTGACCGGCAACAACGAACGCCTGACCATCCAGATGAACTTCGCGGAGCGCTTCTCCGGCTTCAACAAGTCGTTCATCGCCGGCCCCGGCAAGCGCGCCGCCATCGTGGCCCAGACCAGCGCCCTGATCCTGGATGGCTACACCGAACCGGAAGTGGTTGAACCCCGTGCGCCTGCGGACAGCGACGATTACGCGCACGTGGCCTCGACGGTCGCCCACTGGCGCTTCTTCGGCGGCAGCGCAGGCACGCCGGTACCGGCCAATCATGTCATTGCCGACGAAACCGGCGCCAACCCGCTCCACCGTGCCGCCCTGAATGCCGAACGCGGCGTGACCTCGGCTCGGCTGGAAGACATGGTGTGGTCCGACGATCGCCACCACCTGTCGGCAGCCCCGGGTTCCGTGCGTTTCCTCAATACCAGCAAGCGCGATGGCCGCCTGAGCTACTTCCTGACCGATACCAGCGCGGCGCTCAACGCCATGGAATTCGCCGATAGCGGCTACACCATCGAAGCCTTCGTGAAGCTCGACAAGGACTGGAACTCCAGCCTGCATGCCTGGATGAACATCATGACGCGCGATGGCATGCGCGGCTCGGTGCCCGGCTTCTCCGGTGGCGATCCGGAATCGCCACCGCTGCTGTTCGCCGTGTCCAGCCTGAGGGAAATCCAATGGGAAGTGGTCACGGCCCAATCGGGCAGCCGTTCGCCCCAGGCCAGCTGGTCGGGTGAAATCATGGCCGACACCTGGGTGCACATTGCCATCGTCGCTGACCCGACCACCAAGGAAAGCACCATGTATATCGAAGGTGCCCCAGTGCTGCGCAATTCCGGCAACGCCAGCGGCCTGGCCTCGGCCGGCGCCACCCTGCCCTGGGTCATAGGCGCAGGCAGCTGGGAAGGCGAACGGACCGACGGCTTCTTCGGCCAGCTGGGCGAAGTCCGCGTCGCCGCTGCCCCCCTGGCGCCGGAGCAATGGTTGACGGCACGCCGCAGCTGAACCTGAATGCGCTGCGCCTGGATGCTTTTCAGGTGCAGCGCCAGCATTCCAGCACATGCTGGAACACTTGTGTGCCTCGCAACAGCTGATGCTGAAAAAAATGCCGCATGATGCCGGAATCGGCTGTCATGCGGCATTTTCCAATTATCCGCCTGGTCGTGCCGTTGCCAGCGCAACGACAGAACCAGAAGGACAGGCAGCGATCAGAAACGAGCCGTCAGATTCAGGAAGTAGGAACGACCGTGTTCGTTATAGGTGCGGGCCCCTGCACCTTCGATCAACGTATTGCCAGTACCGTAATTCAGACCCTGGCGATACAGCTTCTTGTTGAACAGGTTATTGATCCCCAGACGCACACTGAAATTCTTGCTGATTTCATAGCCGCCATTGACACCGACCAGCGCATAGGGATTCAGGCCAGGACCGATAGCGACATCGGTACCGCGCCGGACATCAAAGGTCGCCGGCTCCTGCTTGCCATACCAGGTCAAGTTCGCTTGCAGCGACAAACGCTCATTCACGGCCCAATCCAGCCAGGAATTTACGGTGTACTTGGGAATAATACTCAGGGGCTGGTTGTAGGTCTTGTCCTTGGACGAAATCATGTAGGTGAAGTTCGTATTCCAAGAAACTGCTTCCGTAAACGGAATGAAGACATTGCCTTCCAGCCCGGAAACTTCAGCCTTGGGCGTGTTCACCCATTGCAGCAGATAAGGATTCTGGGTACCCAACTCGACTTGTCCGATGGGATCAACACCTGCAACGATCTTATTCTTGTAATCGTTGCGGAAATAGGCCAGGCTGGCATTGAAAATGCCATCATCATAGGCAAAACCGATTTCCTTGTTAATGCTGGTTTCGCTCTTCAAGTCCGCATTGCCCTGCAGGTAGCATCCGCCCTGCGAGCTCATATTCCCACGGCAACCATTGCCCCGGCTGTAAAGCAGGTAATTGGGATTCGCTTGATACAGATTAGGCGTCTTGTAGGCCCGGGCAATCCCACCACGAACCGTCCAGACATCATTGATCGCATAGGAAGCCGTCAGGCCAGGACTCACATTGTTGCCAAACTCCTGGTGATGATTGAAACGCACCGTGGGCGTCAGTGTGAATGCCTCTGTAACCCGAATATTGTCTTCGGCCCAGATGGCAAAGCTGTTGTAGGCCACCTTGGAGTCTCCATCGCGCCCAGGCACACCAACGGGTTCGAAGTCACGCGACCCCAGCGCCAGGGCCCTCAGACTGCCAGGATCATCCAGCGACTCGCGCTTGAATTCTCCGCCTAGTGTCAACATCTGCTCGATCCCACCGATATCCAGCGGCAAGCTGACATCCCCATCCAGCCGCCACTCCTTGAAGCGGCTGTCATAGCGACCTTGCGGCGATTGGCCTTCACCCAGGAAGGCCCCTTCCGGCCCTCCGAACAGCCCTTCAGCATCGCGCGAATTGCGGGTATAGCCATAACTCAGACCAATATTGGATACCCCCCAATCCCAGGTGCCCTTGTGCGTCAGGCCCAGATCCGTCCGATAAACAATGGTGGTTTCACTCCCCCAGAGTTCATTGACAGGGGTAAAGGTTCCGCCCGAGCCAGTTTCGTAACCATTGAGATTCTGCGTATCGCCGGAGTACAGATCACTCTTGCGACTGAAGCCAAGGTCCAGTTCCAGCGATTGGCGGCTATCAATATCCAGTACCAGTTCGCCATTAACAAACTTATCCCGCTTCCCAGTCTTGCCTGCCGCACCGGTAATGCCGTTTGCCGTATAGGCGCCATGTCCTTCGTTGATATTCAGATCGTCAGGACTCGTCTTGGCATAGCCACCATAGAGGCGAAATCCCAGCTTGTCGGCAGCCGGACCAGACAGCAAGAAATTCACACGCCGGCTATTACCTTCGTCGGAATCCTGGTGCCAGTCGTTATACGTCGTCACCGAACCGTGGAACTCGTCCGTCGGCTTCTTGGTAATGATATTGACCACGCCGCCCATGGCGCCAGACCCATAGCGTGCCGCTGCCGGGCCGCGCAGGATTTCCACGCGCTCGATGGCTTCCGGCGGAACCCAGCCGGTATCGCCATCCGTGTCACGCTCGCCCGTCCAGCCCTGGCGCGAGGCATTGCGCGAATTGGCCGGACGGCCGTCGATCAGCACCATGGTGTTGTCCGGACCCATGCCGCGGATGTCGAGCTGACGGCGGTTGCCGCGCATGCCGGAAGCGGCGCTGCCGGTCAGGTTCACCCCTGGCTCACGGCGCAGGATCTCCGCCAGGTCGGATGCCGGCGGCCGCTTTTCCAGTTCCGCGGCCGTGATCACCGATACGCCCAGCGCTTCTTTCTGCTCTTCTGCCGCAGTTCCTATCACTGTAACGGCTTCCAGTTCCCGCGAGGGTTGAACCGGAGTGGTCTGCTGTGCTTGCGACACAGGCAACACAGACAGCAGGCATAGCGCGGCAGCTATCCGGCTGGGCCGGAATTTGGCGTGATGAAGCATGGGAAGAAGTCTCGCTCAAGGAATATTCTGGCATCATTCAAACCCAAGCTCATGGGAATCATGCCAAGATAAAAGAAAAAACATTAAGAACCATTCTCTTTCGATTCTTACATGAAAGCCTTGGTCAAACAAGAAACCATAAGAAGTCTGTAGTTTCTATTCCACAGATATAGATCCAGCACAAAGACCTGCCGCCTATCTGCCCATCTGCTCCCGCGCCAGCGTTGCGCGCAGGCGTACGCCTGCCCATCAGCACAGGCAAGTCAACTTAATTGGGGAAAATGACAGCAAGGAAAAACGCGGCCCAGACTAGCGCCACGTGGCATCTGACCACAGCACTGGCTCGGCCTGCGGCCCTGGTTCAGCCGCCCGGCTGGTTCTGCGCCAGCCAGCGCTGCAGGTCTACCAGCACCCGGCGTGTCGCGAGTTGGCGGCCTGCCAGGTGTTCTGCCAGGCGTTCACGCAAGCGGGCTCGCAGGCCCGGCTCATTGTCCAGCGCGGAAAAATCGGGCTCGGCTTCATCCAGGCCGTAACCGGTTTCACGTAGCAAAATCCATTCGAAGTGGCGCAAGGCCGCTACGGCCGGGCCGCCGCTGGCCAGCTGCCGCAACGCGGCTTCATAGGCATCGAAGACTTCCGGGTAGGCATCTTCACGCGGCAGGAGCCGCAACAGCAGCTCGTTCATGTACCAGGCCGACATCAGCGCGGCGCCAGACAATGGCATGAGCCCGGCAATGTCGGCGCGCACCAGCGTCTTGACCTCTCCTGCCCCGCTCCAGGAAAGCAGCAGCGGTTGGAAAGTATGCAACACCGGGCGCAAGGTGGAATACGGGCGCTTGGCGCCCTTGGCAACCAGCGCCACGCAACCGTGATCGCGGCTGAATGCCTGGACGATCAGCGAGGTTTCCCGCCATGCTGTCGCATGCAGCAGGTAGGCAATGACATCATTGACGCGCCGTGCGCGTTTATTCATATCCCAGATCGCGCAGCGCGCTTTCACGCTCGGACCAGCCCTTGCGCACCTTGATATAGATTTCAAGGAACACCGGCTGCTCCAGCAGCTTGGAAATATCCTGGCGTGCTTCGGTGGCGATGCGCTTCATGTGCTGGCCGCCCGCACCCAGCAGGATGGGACGATGGCTTTCACGCTCGACCACCACACACGCCGCAATGCGCACGCCGCCGTTTTCGTTTTCTTCCCACTGCTCGATCACGACGGTGCAGCCGTAGGGCAGCTCGTCGCCTACCAGGCGGAAAATCTTTTCGCGGATCAGTTCGGCGGCAATGAAACGCATCGGCCGGTCTGTCAGCGTATCCGGCTCGAACATGGCTTCGCCTTGTGGCAGGCCAGCAGCGATTTCCGTCAGCAAGACGTCCAGCTGCTTGTCCTTGGCCGCGCTGACCGGCACCACGGCATCATAGGGATACTGCGCGGTGAGCTTGGCCACGAAGGGGAACAGCTCATTGCGCTGCTTCAGCAAGTCAACCTTGTTGACCGCCAGGATGACGCGCTTGCCCTTGGGCAGCAGCGGCAGCAGCTTGGCGTCGCCTTCGGACCATTTGCCCGCCTCGACCACATGCACCACCACATCGACATCGGCCAGTGCCTGAGTCACGACACGGTTCATCATGCGGTTCATGGCGCCGCCATGGCGGGTCTGGAAACCGGGGGTATCGACGAAAACGAATTGGGCATCGTCGCGCGTCAGCACCCCTTGGATGCGATGGCGCGTCGTTTGCGCCTTGCGCGACACGATGGAAAGCTTGGCGCCTATCAGCGCGTTCGACAGGGTTGATTTCCCGACATTGGGACGCCCCACCAGCGCGACGAAGCCACAGCGGTAATCGGTGTCCACGCTATCCTCTGCCGGCAGCGCCTGCGCCGGGTCTGCCGCACCGTCCGGTACGCCTGAATCTTTGTTGTGCTCGCTGTTCATGTGCCCTTGCGCTTCATGCGCTCCTGTTCAACCGCGACGGTCAGCGCCGACTGCGAGGATTTCTTGGCGGCCTTGCCGCGCAGCGGTGCCGGACAGGCGCGCTGCGCCTGGACCAGCGCTTCGGCTGCCGCCAGCTGTTCGGCTGCCCGGCGACTGCCGCCTGCCGCCGTCACCTGGATATTCAATGGCGCGATCGAGCACTGCAGTTCAAACTGCTGGTCATGCGCCGCGCCGTGGATGGCCAGCACCGTATAGACCGGCAACGGCAGCTTGCGCCCTTGCAGGAATTCCTGCAGCAGCGTCTTGGCATCCTTGCCCAGCGTGTGCGGATCGACGCTTTCCAGCACCGGTTCGTACAGGCGCCGGATGACCCGGCGGGCTTCATCGAAGCCCGAATCCAGGAACACGGCACCGAAAATGGCTTCAAGCGCATCTGCCAGAATCGAAGGACGGCGATAGCCGCCGCTCTTCAGTTCGCCTTCGCCCAGGCGCAGGAATTCCGACAGCGCCAGGGTCTGGGCGATATCCGCCAGCGCCGACTGCTTGACAAGATTGGCACGGATGCGCGACAGGTCGCCTTCATCCAGCCGTTCATAACGCTGATACAGCAAGTCCGCCACCACAAAGTTCAGCACGGAATCACCAAGAAATTCCAGGCGCTCGTTGTGCTTGCCACTATGGCTGCGGTGCGTCACGGCCTGATCCAGCAGGGCCGGGTCCGTAAACTTATGGTCTATGCGCTGTTCCAGCAAACGCAAAGGGGTCATTGTCTTATTTAAATCCGCCGATACGGCTGGGCTCGCGGAAATTCATCCAGATGAAGAATGCGCGGCCAACCAGGTTTTCATCGGGCACGAACCCCCAATAGCGGCTGTCCAGGCTATTGTCGCGGTTATCGCCCAACACAAAATAATTCCCTTCCGGCACGATGCAACGCACGCCTTCGCGGCCATAGCGGCACTGGTCGAAATGCGGGAAACGCCAGATCGGGCTCAGATTCGGCATGGCATTCTCATTGAGCAGGATGTCATGCTTGCGCTCGCCCAGCGTTTCGAGATAACGGGCCCCATAAGCCATGCGCTCAGGATCGTAATAATCGCCATCGCGCACATGGGGCACGACCTTGCCGTTGATCAGCAAGGTCTGGTTGATATAGGCAACTTCATCGCCAGGCAGGCCGACGATGCGCTTGATGTAATCGGTCTGCGGCTCCACCGGATAGCGGAATACCACGACGTCACCGCGTTGCGGGTCACCCAGCGGGATGACCTTCTTGTCCAGTACCGGCAGACGTATGCCGTAGCTGAACTTGTTCACAAGGATCAGGTCGCCGGATTGCAGGGTCGGCAGCATCGAGCCCGACGGAATGCGGAACGGCTCGACAATGAACGAACGCAAGACGAAGACAAACAGGATGACCGGGAAAAAGCTGACCGCATATTCCACCCACCAGGGGGCACGGTTCATCTTGTTGCGCAGCGCGCGCGAACGCTCCTCGGCGGAATCGGCATCCAGCACGCCTTCCTTGAGCTGACGCTGGATCTCCGCTTCGGCACGCGCTGCCCTGGCTTTCCTCAACCACACCCGGTCGATGATCTTGACGGCCCCCGTCAATACCAGCAGCAGAAACAATATCAGGGCGAAATTCCAGCTCATCCGCGTTCCAACCTTATTTATCCTCAACCTGCAGAATGGCCAGGAACGCCTCCTGCGGGATTTCCACCGTGCCGACCTGCTTCATGCGCTTCTTGCCCGCCTTCTGTTTCTCGAGCAGCTTCTTCTTGCGCGTGATGTCTCCACCATAGCACTTCGCCAGCACGTTCTTGCGCAGCGCCTTGACGTTCTCGCGCGCAATGATTTCCGCGCCGATCGCCGCCTGAATGGCCACATCATACATTTGGCGCGGGATCAGTTCGCGCATCTTGGAAACCACCTCGCGCGCCCGGAAACGCGCATTGCTGCGGTGAACGATCATGGACAAGGCATCTACCCTGTCGCTGTTGATCAGCAGGTCGACCTTGACCACGTCCGCCGAGCGATATTCCACGAACTCGTAATCCATCGACGCGTAACCGCGCGAGACCGACTTCAGGCGGTCGAAGAAGTCCAGCACGATTTCCGCCAGCGGGATTTCGTAGACCAGGTGCACCTGCTTGCCGTGGTAGCTCATGTTGACCTGGGCGCCGCGCTTCTGGTTGCACAACGTCATGACCGGCCCCACGTACTCCTGCGGCATGAACAGCGTCACTTTCACGATAGGCTCGCGAATATCTTCGATCTTGCCCACTTCCGGCATGCGCGATGGGCTTTCGACCATCAGCATCTCGCCATCGCGCTGCATCACCTCGTACACCACCGACGGCGCGGTGGTGATGATATCCATGTCGAACTCGCGCTCCAGGCGCTCCTGCACGATTTCCATGTGCAGCAGGCCAAGGAAGCCGCAACGGAAACCGAAGCCCAACGCCTGGGAAACTTCCGGCTCGAACATCAGCGCAGCGTCGTTGAGCTTGAGTTTCTCCAGCGCATCGCGCAGCTGGTCATATTCGCTGGATTCGACCGGATACAGGCCGGAGAACACCTGCGGCTGGACTTCCTTGAAACCCGGCAGCGCACTGGCAGCAGGCTTGCCCGCCAGCGTCACGGTATCCCCTACCTTGGCGTGTTCCAGCTCCTTGATGCCGGCAATAATGAAACCAACCTCGCCTGCCGACAGGCTCTCGCGCTTGACCGACTTGGGCGTAAACACCCCGACCTGTTCACACAGGTGGGTATAACCTGTTGCCATCAACAGAATTTTGTCCTTGGTACGCAGGACACCGTTGACAATACGTACCAACATCACAACCCCGACGTAATTGTCGAACCAGGAGTCGATGATCAATGCCTGCAAAGGCTCGTCCACGCTGCCTCGCGGCGGCGGCACCTTGGCCACCACCATCTCCAGGATGTCGTCTATGCCCATGCCGCTCTTGGCGCTGGCCAGCACTGCCTGAGAGGCGTCGATGCCGATGACATCCTCGATTTCCGAGCGGGCGCTTTCCGGATCTGCCTGCGGCAAGTCCATTTTATTGAGCACCGGCAGCACTTCCACGCCCAGCTCGATGGCGGTGTAGCAGTTGGCGACCGTCTGCGCTTCCACCCCTTGCGATGCATCAACCACCAGCAGCGCGCCCTCGCAGGCGGACAGCGAGCGGCTGACCTCGTAGGAGAAGTCAACGTGCCCCGGGGTGTCGATCAGGTTGAGCTGGTAGACCTGGCCGTCGCCAGCCTTGTAGGTCAGCGCGGCTGTCTGCGCCTTGATGGTGATGCCGCGCTCGCGCTCAAGATCCATGGAATCGAGCACCTGCGATGACATCTCCCGGTCCTGCAGACCGCCGCAGCGCTGGATCAGGCGATCCGCCAGCGTGGATTTACCGTGGTCGATGTGGGCAATGATGGAGAAATTGCGGATATGCTGCATAAACCGTCATGAAAAAGGCGGGAACAGGCCGGCAGATGCCCAAGGGGCGGACATTCGCCGCCCGGCCGGGAATTAGCCGTGATAGCAAAAAGGGGCGCGACGCGCCCCTTTTTGCGGCAACCAGCCATTTTAGCGGGTTTTGCTCTTACTTCGCGGGCAGTTCCAGCGTCACCCACAGGCTGATGTCATCACGGCGCACCAACAGGGCCACGCGGCTGCCCGGTTTAAGCTCCGAAACCAGCTTGTTGAACTGATCTGGCGCGCTGATATCCTGGGTGTTGAGCGTCAGCAACACATCGCCTTCACGGATGCCCGCGGCTGCCGCCACACCTTCGGCACGGCGCACCACAACCCCGCCGGCCACCTTGAGCGCGGCACGTGCCTCGGCATCCAGCGGCGCCACGGCCAGGCCCAGCGCATTGGCGTTGGCGCTGGCAGGCGCCTGGGCCACGGCCGCACCCTCTTCTGTCGGGATTTCGCCGATGCGCACGTTGAGCGTCATCTTCTTGCCCTTGCGCCACACTTCCAGCGGCGCCTTGGTATCAGGCTTGGTATCACCGACCAGGCGCGGCAGGTCGGACCAGCGCTTGATTTCATGGTCATTGAAACGGACGATCACATCACCAGGCTGTACACCAGCGGCTTCCGCGGGCCCCTTTTCCTCAACCATGCTGACCAGGGCACCCTGGGCATTGGGCAGGCCAATGGCATCGGCCACGTCCTTGCTGACTTCGGAAATCTGGACGCCGATACGGCCCCGCACCACCCGGCCATTGGACTTGAGCTGGTCGGCAACGCGCATGGCCTCGTCAATGGGAATGGCCAGAGAGATGCCGATGAAACCGCCGCTACGCGTGACGATCTGTGAATTGATGCCCACGGCCTCGCCATCCAGGTTAATCAGCGGACCGCCGGAGTTACCGGGATTGACGGCCACATCAGTCTGGATGAACGGCAGGTAATCCCCGGTTTCCCGGCCGATGGCGCTCACGATACCGGATGTGACGGTCGACTCCAGGCCAAAGGGTGAGCCGATGGCCAGCACCCATTGGCCTTTGCGCAGCTTGTTGGAATCACCAATGGCCAGGGGCTGCAGGTCTTTCTGGTCGTCGACCTTGATCACGGCCACGTCAGTGCGCGCATCGGCCCCGATCAGGCGCGCCTTGACCTCGCGTCCGTCGGTGAAGGTCACGAAAATATCGGTCGCGCCTTCCACCACGTGATTGTTGGTGAGGATATAGCCATCGTCGGACACGATGAACCCGGAACCGATGCCGCGCGGCACGGTACGGGGCTCGGCCGGCGCGGCGCCAGCACCAGGACCAGGGCGACGGCCGGCACCGGGCGGCACCATGTCCGGCCCGAAGAACCAGCGGAACATTTCATAGGGGTCTTCGCCGCCGAAACCGGGCATGCCGCCGCGCGCCTGCACGGTGGCAGTGGTGCGGATGTTGACGACCGAGCCTTCGGTCTTTTCCACGATGGGGGTGAAATCCGGCAGGCCATCCAGTGTGCGCGTCTGCGCCACCGCCTGCTGTGCGCCCAGCGACATACACGCCGCCAGGGCCACGGTCACCGCCTTGAAAGCGGCAGAACGGAATAGTCCGGTCATGAAAGAATCACTACGCATAATAGCCTTCTGCTCCATGCTCATTCCTGTGCAATGAGAAACCCAGTTTTTATCTGGGCAAGGTCTTTTACTGCGGCGCGCCCGGCACGTACTCCACTGCGTCGACCACGTGCGCCAGCGCATCAGCAGGCACTTCACCCACTGCCGTCAGCCAGTAATCGGCTATGCGCACGCCATGGATATGCGTTGCGCCCCGCTGCGCCTGCTCTCGGACCGGACGTCCGGTCCGTTGCGAGGACTGCAGTGGCTCGATGAACACCGAGAAAGCCGCCAACCCATCTGACAGCACCAACTGGCTAACAGTTTCACGGTGGTTTAAATTTCTTTGCACTTGCATCACCGGAACAAAGCCCGGCGGCGGCGTGATACGCCAACCCTGGCTCGCCAGATCGGCAGGCGCCATGTGGCTTTCCTGAACTTCCCAGTCAGGCTCGGCAGAACCGCCACGCAGGCGGGCGGGATCGACGTCGGCGCCGGTATCCAGCGCCGCAAAGGCATATTGCTCCAGCACCTGGCCATCCTGGCCGATGATCTGCGCCTTGAGCAGCAGGCCGGTCGCCTGGTCTATGCAGACCCGATGGGCGTAGCGGTAGTTGTCCTTGGGTTCGATGTACGCCACCTGGCACGGCCTGCCGGCAATGCGGGCCAGCCCAGTGTCATCGACACGCACGACGTAATGCTGCAGCAGCTTGGCCGCCTCACCTTGCAACAAGGACGGAAAGCGCCCGGATTTCCCGGTTTCCTGCTTGACCAGCTTGCGCTGCGGCAGAATGTAGCTGACTTCGTCGTTGTGGCGCAGGTATTCCCTGGGTTCGCCATCCAGCGCGTACATGCGCTCGCGCTCACCAGTGCCATCCATGATGTGCGCAAGCAGGGACGACTGCAGCGCCTGGCCCTGCTGGTAGACCACAATGCCACTGTAGTCGGCATCCCTGGCCGCCGCCTGCACATGTTCCAGCAGCGCCTTGGCTTCGTCATCGCTGAGGGTCAGCGGCAACGCAGGCGCTGCCTGCACCGCGCCGGCCAGGGTCAGGGCGCCCATCAGGCCCAATGCACCCAGGGCCGCCAGGCCGCGCCGCCACGACGGCGGCAAGCCTGTTTGTCCTCCGGTGGTAGACAGTCCGAACATGGGCCGCCTCACAGACCGCCGTCGAACGACACCTGGCGGATACCGGAACCCGGGTTTGCCAGTTCACGATGCGCATCGACGTACTCGAGCAGCGCAGGCGCTTCCGTGTTGCGGCCGTCAGCCAGCACCGGCGCGGGAGACGTGCCGGTGGAAAAATAAGGTTGCGCCACCCAGGCCACCGATGCCACCGCCGCCGCCACGGCCAGCCCGGACAGACCGAAACGCCAGGCGCGACCACCCCGGCGCGGCGCCATCAGTGTGGGCTCCGCTTCGAGTGCGCCGGCCAGACGCACGCGCCACTTCTCCGAAACCTGAATAGACAGGCCCGGGCTGCGCAGCACATCGCCAATCAGATGATAGGTATCCCAATCCTGACGCCCCTTGGGGGTGTCCAGATCCAGCGGCCAGGCATCCGCGCCTTCGCCGTCCATGAAGGCGGACAATGCCTGTTCGCGTGACAGGACATCCGCCTCGGCCTCTTGCCTTCGCGTACTTGACTGCATGATAGCTCCTTACCAGCGTCGTTCCTGGTCCGTATCCAGCAACGGACGCAAGCGGGCGGCGATCGCCTCCCGCGCGCGGAAAATCCGCGACCTTACCGTCCCAATGGGGCAATTCATGGTCTGAGCAATTTCATCGTAGCTCATCCCTTCTATTTCCCTCAGCACGATAGCCGTACGCAGCTCTTCCGGCAGTTCCTCGATCACTGCATTGACCGTCGCGGCAATTTCGCGGCTGGCCAGCACCGATTCTGGTGTGCTGATATCGCTTAGGTTGTCGGTTTCGCTAAAAGTTTCACCGTCCTCGTTTTCCACCATGCCGCTGCCGCTGGGACGCCGACCGGAAGCCGACAGCCAATTGCGCGCGGTATTGATGGCAATACGATACAGCCAGGTATAGAAAGCGCTTTCGCCACGGAACTGGCCCAAGGCGCGGTAGGCCTTGATGAAAGTTTCCTGCGCGACGTCTTCCAGGTCTGCCGGGTCGCGGATCATGCGCGACAGCAAACGCATGATCTTGCGCTGGTACTTGCGCACCAACAGATCAAACGCAGTCTTGTCGCCTTGCTGCACCCTTGCGACCAGGGCGCTATCGACCTCTTTTTCACTCATGCAGTCCCTCCCTGACGCGGCTCGCCCGCATTGGACCGCTGGCGCACCGCCAGCAGATTCAGGCGCCGCCAGCCTGCCGGCTCGACGGCATCGCGCCAGATCGTTATGTTCCGCACGCCTTGCGGCACTTCCAGCCGCAGCGCCAGGCAGGCAGGCGAGGCCTGAGCCGACCAGTACCGAGCCGGTTGCCAACCCGAGGCAGTGGCCAGGCTGACGCGGCCCTGGGCATCGACGCGCAGCATGCCCTGGCGCGCTACCAGATGGTACTCGCGCCAGGCCATCAAAAGCATGGCGGACAGGCCAGCCAGCAAAGCCAGCCGGATGTCCGCCATCCACCAGGACAGAAATAGCGCCAGGCATGCGCCTGCCGCCAGGCTCATGGCCAGAACCAGCACCCGGCGGCGCCTGGAGCCACCGGGCACGACCAGCAGCACGCCCTGTCCGGCGGAATCCACGGTATCAGACCTTGCGGACAACCATAGAGCCGTTGGTGCCACCGAAACCGAAGGAGTTCGACAGGGCCACGTCGATCTTGAGGTCACGCGCCTGGTTGGCGCAGTAATCCAGATCGCATTCGGGATCCTGGTTGAACAGGTTGATGGTCGGAGGCGAAACCTGGTTGTAGACGGCCAGGGTCGTGAACACGGCTTCAATGCCACCTGCCGCTCCCAGCAAGTGGCCGGTCATGGATTTGGTGGAATTGATGACGAGCTTGTGCGCATGATCGCCAAAGGCCAGTTTCAGCGCTTCGGTTTCGTTCTTGTCGCCCAGCGGCGTCGAAGTACCATGCGCATTCACGTAGCTCACGTCTTCGGCGTTGATGCCGCCGTTGCGCAACGCGTTCTGCACGCCACGGGCCGGCCCCTCGCGGTTCGGGGCAGTGATGTGATGCGCGTCGGAACTCATGCCATAGCCAGCGAATTCGCCGTAGATACGGGCACCGCGCTTGCGCGCATGTTCGTATTCTTCCAGCACCAGCACGCCTGCACCTTCGCCCAGAACGAAACCGTCGCGGTCGCGGTCCCAGGGACGCGATGCCGTTGCCGGATCATCATTGCGCAGCGACAGGGCACGCATGGCGGCAAAGCCACCGATGCCCAGCGGCGACACGGTGGATTCCGCACCCCCAGCCAGCATCACGTCGGCATCGCCGTATTCGATCAGGCGGGCAGCATCGCCGATGCTGTGCAGGCCGGTCGTACACGCCGAAACCACGGCATAGCTCGGCCCACGCATGCCGAAACGGATGGACAGCTGGCCGGAAATGAGGTTGATCAGCGAAGCCGGCACGAAGAACGGGGAGATACGGCGCGCGCCGCGCTCCAGATACTCCGTCTGGGTTTCTTCGATACGGGGCAGGCCGCCAATACCCGAACCGACGATGACGCCGACACGGTCTGCATTGGCTTCGGTAATTTCCAGCCCGCTATCTTGCCACGCCTGCACCCCTGCAGCCACGCCGTAATGGATGAAGGTATCCATCTGGCGCGCTTCCTTGGAGGGAATGTATTGCGTGACATCAAAATCTTTTACTTCGCCGGCGATCTGGGCCGTCAGACCAGACGGATCGAAGCGGGTAATGCGCCCGATCCCGGACCGTCCGTTGACGATGTTGTCCCATGCCGTAGCGATGTCGTTGCCGACGGGGCTGACGATACCCAGGCCTGTAATCACGACACGTCGCTTCACGGGTGACTCCTAAAACAGACAAAGAAAAGGCGGCCTGCAGACCACGACAAATGCCGTATCAGCCAGGATGACCGGTCGATCGGAATACGTCGCTAGTCTTCAGTAACCGCCTGACGGACGGGCGCGCCAGGCGCGCCCGTTACCTAGAACAGACAACAAGAATTACGACTTCAGGTTAGCGCTGACGTAGTCGATGGCTTGCTGAACGTTGGTGATCTTCTCCGCCTCTTCGTCGGGGATCTCGGTTTCGAATTCGTCTTCCAGCGCCATGACCAATTCGACCATGTCGAGCGAATCGGCACCGAGGTCGTCAAGGAAGGAAGATTCGTTCTTGACCTCGGCTTCGTTGACGCCAAGTTGTTCAGCGACGATCTTCTTGACGCGCTGTTCGATGCTTTCCATGCAGATCTCCAAATGGGGAAAAATCCCGCGAATTATAGCCAAGCGTGAAAATTTTCAAACACCGGCCGTGACAAAAAAAACATGTACACGCGCAATTGCCCGCTGCGCGGCGTACGCCTCTGAAAAGCACCAGCCTTCCGCGGCCCTGTTTCAGGGCCGCCAGGCGGCTGGCACAGCGGCATTACTGCATATACATGCCACCGTTCACGTGCAGCGTGCTGCCCGTAATGTAACCTGCCTGCGGTCCGGCCAGGAAGGCCACCGCATGAGCGATATCCGCCGGATCGCCGAGGCGGCCCAGGGGAATCTGTGACAACAGCGCGCTGGTCTGATTTTCGCCCAGCGCACGCGTCATGTCAGTTTCGATGAAACCCGGCGCAACGCAGTTTACCGTGATTCCACGGCTGCCCAGCTCGCGGGCCAGCGCCCGGGCCATGCCGGCAACACCAGCCTTGGCGGCGGCATAGTTGGCCTGACCGGCATTGCCGCTGGCGCCAACGACCGACGTGATGTTGATGATACGGCCCCAGCGGGCCTTCATCATGGGGCGCATGACAGCGCGCGACATGCGGAACACAGCGGTGAGATTGGTTGCCAGCACGGCATCCCAATCTTCGTCCTTCATGCGCATGGCCAGCATGTCGCGGGTAATGCCCGCGTTGTTGATCAGGATGTGCGGGCCGCCCTGGGCCGCCAGTTCGTCGACCAGCGCCGTGCAGGCGGCGGGGTCATTGACATTGAGCACCACGCCGCGGCCGCCCTGGGCGGCCAGCGCTGCGCTGATGTCCTGCGCGCCCGATTCGGAAGTCGCCGTACCAATGACCGTCGCCCCGCGTGCCGCCAGCTCCAGCGCCACGGCGCGGCCGATACCACGGGAAGCCCCCGTCACCAGTGCAATCTTGTCCTGCAGTTCCATAAATTCGTTCCTTGATCCTCAGGCGCCTGCCAGCGCGGCCAGGGCCGCTTCCAGCGAGGCAGGGTCAGCTACCGACAGGGCAGTGATTTCCGGTTCGATGCGGCGCACCAGGCCGGTCAGTACCTTGCCCGGCCCGAATTCGACGATATGGGTCACGCCCTGGGCGCGGAAGGCCTGGATCGTTTCCACCCAGCGCACCGGATGCCAGGCCTGGCGTACCAGCGCGTCGCGGATGGCGTCCGGGGACGTTTCCACGGCCACATCGACGTTATTGATGACAGGCACTTCGGGTGCATTGACCGCTACGCCCGCCAGCGCCTGCGCCAGCACGTCGGCGGCCGGGCGCAACAAGCTGGAATGGAACGGTGCAGAGACCGGCAATGGCAGCGCACGCTTGGCGCCAGCTGCCTTGGCACCCGCGCAGGCACGCTCGACCGCGCCTTTGTGGCCAGCGATCACGACTTGCGCAGGCGCATTGAAATTCACGGCTTCGACCACTTCGCCCTGGGCTGCGTCACGGCAGACGGCACGCACGGTATCGTCGTCCAGGCCGAGGATGGCGGCCATGCCGCCCTCGCCCACCGGCACGGCCTGCTGCATGGCATTGGCGCGCACACGCACCAGCGGCACGGCATCGGCCAGCGACAGAGCGCCCGCCGCGACCAGCGCAGAATACTCGCCCAGGCTATGGCCTGCCATCACGGCGCCCTGCGCGCCACCCGCCGCGCGCCAGGCGCGGCAGGCTGCAACAGCAGCCACCAGCATGGCGGGCTGGGTATTGGTCGTCAGGTTGAGTTGCTCCGCAGGCCCCTGGGCGATCAGCGCGGCCAGGTCTTCACCCAACGCGGCATTGGCTTCGGCGAGCACGGCAGCCACATCGGCCTGCCCGGCCCAGGCATCGAGCATGCCTACTGATTGCGAGCCCTGGCCCGGAAAGACGAACGCGAGTTTCATCAATGCGTCTCCTGTTTGATGATGTCTGGGGGCAATTACATGCGCACCAGCACCGAGCCCCAGGTGAAACCGCCACCCACGCCTTGCAGCAGCACATGCTGGCCAGGCTGGATGCGGCCATCGCGGCGCGCGGTATCCAGGGCCAGCGGCACGCTGGCGGCAGAGGTATTGGCGTGCTTGTCCAGCGTCACGACCACCCGTTCCAGCGGCACGCCCAGTTTGCGCGCCAGCATGGTCAGGATGCGGACATTGGCCTGGTGCGGCACCATCCAGTCGATATCGGCAAGGCTGATGCCAGCCTGCTCGCAGACGATACGTGCGGAACGGTCCAGCAGCGTGACGGCCTGCTTGAATACCGCCTGCCCGTCCATGCGCAGGAAGGGATCGCCAAAGACTTCACCATAGGCGACGTTACCCGCCGCGCACAGAATCTTGCTCTGCGAACCATCGGCCTGCAGGTGGGCGGCCAGCACGCCAGGCTGTTCGGCCGCACGCAGCACGACAGCACCGGCGCCGTCGCCAAACAGCACGCAAGTGCCACGATCGCTCCAGTCAAGGATGCTGGAAAACACCTCAGCACCGATGACCAGCGCGCAACGCGCACGGCCCGCGCGGATGAAGGCATCCGCCGTGCTCAGTGCGTACACGAAACCACTGCAGACCGCCTGCACATCAAAGGCGGCGGCGTTGGCCGCACCGATATTGGCCTGAACCAGGCAAGCGGTGCTGGGAAAAACGAAATCCGGGGTGGAGGTCGCCAGAATGATGAGATCGACCTCTTCCGCCTTGGCGCCGGCATTCTCCAGCGCAGCAAATGCCGCGCGCGTCGCCAGCTCGCTGGTGCGCACGCCGCGTTCGGCCAGGTGACGCTGGCGTATGCCTGTACGCGTCACAATCCACTCATCGGAGGTTTCCACGCCGCGTGCAGCCAGGTCGGCGGCCAGCTCATCGTTGGAAACACTGCGCGGCGGCAGGAAACTGCCCGTCCCGGCGATCACGGCATATTGCATAGCTTTTCCATTAAGTAGGCGTTTCCAGGGACTCGCCACCCTGCTGCGTCATCTGCGCAATATAGGATGCGGTACGTTCCAGCACGCCTTTCGCGACCGCGTCGCGCGCGCGCTGCAGCGCAAAGCCGAAAGCATAGCTATCTGCCGAGCCGTGGCTTTTGATGACCACGCCCCGCAAGCCCAGCAATGCTGCGCCATTGTAATGACGATGATCCATCCTATCCTTGAAGCGATTGAGCACCGGCTTGGCGATCATTCCCGACATCATGGAATAGGCATTGCGCTGGAATTCCTCGCGGATCATGCTGCCCAGCATCTTGGCAATGCCTTCCATGGCCTTGAGCACGGCATTGCCGACAAAGCCATCGCAGACCACGACGTCCACCGTGCCCTTGAAGATGTCATTGCCTTCGACATTGCCGTAGAAATTCAGCGGGCTGTCGCGCAGCAGCACGGCGGCGTGCTTCACGACATCATTACCCTTGATGATTTCCTCGCCGATGTTCAGCAAGCCCACGCTAGGACGTGCAGACGCATCGCGCCCCTGTGCCAGGGCGGCACCCATGATGCCGAATTGCAGCAGGTGCTCGGCGGAACAGTCGACGTTGGCGCCCAGGTCCAGCATGATCGTCGCCCCACCCAACTGGTTGGGAATGGACGTCGCGATCGCTGGCCGGTCAATGCCGTCCAGGGTTTTCAGCACATAGCGCGTAATCGCCATCCAGGCGCCGGTATTGCCGGCGGACACACAGGCATCCGCCCGCCCATCCTTGACAGCCTGGGCGGCCACGCGCATGGAGGAGTCTTTTTTGCGGCGCAAAGCCACTTCGACGGGATCGTCCATCGCCACGACTTCCGTGGCAGGCACGACTTCCACCCTGTCGGCGAGCACGCGCGAACGCGCATCAGCCGCCAATGCAGCAGATACGGCGTCAGGCTGCCCGACCAGCAGCAAATGGACATCAGCGAACCTGCTGGCAAAATCCAGCGCAGACGGTACCGTGACGGGCAGGCCGAAATCGCCACCCATGCAATCTATCGCGATGCGTATCACAATCGCCAGCTATTTGTTCGACAGCCCGGCGAGTATCGCCGGGCGTGTTTTTGCATCAGACCGCAGACCGTCAATTACTCGTCGTTCTTGGTCTTCAGCACCTTGCGGCCACGATACACGCCGTTGGGGCTGATGTGGTGGCGCAGGTGGATTTCGCCCGTGTTGGGCTCGATCGCCGTCGGCGGATTCGTGAGGAAATCATGCGAACGGTGCATGTTGCGCTTGGACGGACTCTTTTTGTTTTGTTGAACAGCCATGATGGACTCCTGGAAAACGGAACGGATTGTACGACAAGCCGGCCTGATTAACCGCTAATCCCTCGCCGGACACCCCGGCAAGGGCACTTTACTTTTTCAGTTTGGCTAGCACCGCGAAAGGTGAAGGCCGTTTTGCGGCGGGCGCTTCCTGCTCATCCCCGGCACCCGCCGCCGACGCGTCCGGGCAGACATCGTGCCGGGGCGCGTAGGGAATACTCAAAATCAACTCATCCTCGACCTGCTCCAGCAGATCGAAGCGCGACGAGCCCAAAATTTTCTCTGGCTCATCCTCTTCGCCGTCATCGCCGGAACCATCCGACTCGGCGTCACCTTCAAGCCGGGCCTCGTCGGCGACAGGCTGCAACAGCGTATCGACATCGACCGGCCAAACAAACGGCACCAAACAGCGTTGGCACATCACGACAGGCTGCGCCTGCGCCCGTAGGCGTAGCAACGACTCACCGTGGCGGCCGGCAACACCTTCAGCCTGCCAGCGCACCATGCCGGCCTCGCCCTGGGGCTGTTCCGGCAAATCCGACACCAGGCGCGTGAAGCGCGCCAGGGGCTGCTCGCCCCGGGTCTGGCGGCGTGTACGCACAAACGCGAAAATATCGACGACAGCACCCATGTCCAGCCCCTCGAAGCGAATGCGCTACCTGCTTGATCCGCCGCCTGCCTGTTACGCTTGCCCCGTCAGGATCTCGGCTGGCGCACAAAAAAGACGCCCCCGGCCGAACCTCCGGCATCACCGGAATCGGTAAAACCCCCGGCAAAGCGGAACGCCGCTACGGAACAAAACATAGCGAAACGGGCGATAATACCGTGATTGCAGATTGACCGTCAATTCCAGACTCGCATATGCCCTCCTCCCTGCCAGCCTCTTCTCCCCATCCGCAGCTGATCCTCGCCTCGTCGTCCCGCTATCGCCGGGGCATGCTGGAACGGCTTGCCCTGCCTTTCGAAAGCATTTCACCCGATGTGGACGAAACGCCACAGCCCGGCGAAATGCCGGCCGCGCTGGCCCTGCGCCTGTCCATCGCCAAGGCCCAGGCGGTGGCGCGCCAGCGGCCCGGCAGCATTGTCATCGGCTCGGACCAGGTTGCAACACTGGGCAACGACCCCATCGGCAAACCCGGCAGTTTCGACAAGGCGCTGGAACAGTTGCGCCGCCTGTCCGGGCAAATCGTTACCTTTCATTCCGCACTGGCGGTGACCGACGGCCATACCGTCCTGCACGACGACATCATCACCGAGTGCCATTTCCGTCAGCTGGACGATGCGGAAATCACCGCTTACCTGCTCGCTGACCAGCCGTTTGATACAGCCGGCAGCGCCAAGGCGGAAAGCCTGGGCATTACGCTGATGGAACGCATGCGCAGCGACGACCCCACGGCAATCATCGGCCTGCCGCTTATCGCGCTCAGCCGCATGCTGCGGCACTTCGGCCTGTCGGCCACTCAGGGAGCCGCGGCATGAACACCAGCGGCACCCTGCACCTGATTCCGGTCGGCCTGGGCGAAGATGCCCCCCTGTCCGCCTGGCTGCCCGAAGACACGCGCGCGCTGGCGGCGCGCCTGGATACCTATATCGCCGAGAACGCCAAGACCGCCCGCGCCTTCCTGAAACTGGTCGGCGCGGAAAAACCCTTGCGCGACATCACGATACACGCCATCGACGCCTCGACCGACGCGGCAACCATCACTCGCTGGCTCAAGCCCTTCCAGGCCGGCGGCGAAATCGGGCTGGTATCGGAAGCCGGCTGCCCGGCCGTGGCCGACCCTGGCGCCAATGCCGCCCGCGTGGCCCATGAGCTGGGTCTCAGGGTGCGCCCCTGGGTCGGCCCTTCCTCGCTGCTGCTCGGCCTGATGGCCAGCGGGTTGAATGGCCAGCAATTCGTTTTTCATGGCTATCCTCCCAAGGACGCCCCCTCGCGCGCACGCTCGCTGCAACAATGGGAACGCACCTCGGCCCAACTGTCACAAACACAGCTCTTCATTGAAACACCGTACCGCAATGCCGCCATGGTGGATGCGCTGCTGCAAACCCTGAGACCCGACACCCGGCTGTGCCTGGCCCGCGCCCTGACCACCGGCGATGAATGGGTGTGCACGCGCACCATCGCCGAATGGCGCAAGAACCCGCCGCCCGAGCTGGGCAAGCACCCGACCCTGTTCCTTTTCCTGGCCCACGGAAAATGACCCTCATGCGCAGCCTCCGCCTTTCCGCCCCGCAAGCCCGCATCCTTCCATGGCTGCGCCTGCGCCACCATGGCCTAGCGGGATTGCTCTGCGCACTGGCGCTGGCAGGCTGCGCGACGGCGCCATCACGGCCCTACACGCTGGACGACAGCCTGCAGGCTGCCAGCCAGAGCAGCCGCGTGCGCTTCATCGTGCTGCACTACACCGCTTCCGACCGCGCCCGTTCGCTGCAACTGCTGAGCCAGGGCAAGGTCAGCAGCCACTATCTGGTCAGCGACGAGCTGCCGGGCAAGGTCTATGCCCTGGTGGACGAAAACCGTGCCGCCTGGCATGCGGGCCCCAGCAGCTGGTACGGCTATACCTGGCTGAATGCCAGCTCCATCGGCATAGAAATCGTCAATCCCGGATGGGTCGACGACGGCCGCGGCGGCCGTGCCTGGCTCCACCCTTTCAATGAAGCCCAGATCCAGGCCATCATCGCGCTGGTCCAGGACATTGCCCAGCGCCACGGCGTCGAGCCACGAAACATCGTGGCCCACAGTGATATCGCCCCTACCCGCAAACAGGACCCCGGCCCTCTCTTTCCCTGGAAGCGCCTGGCCGCAGCCGGCCTGGGCCGCTGGTACGACGAAGCGCTGGCCGCCGATTTCCGCCTGGCCTTCGAAGCCAAGGGCGTACCCGATGCCGCCTGGTTCCAGGAAAACCTGGCCCGCGTCGGCTACGGTATCGAACGCACCGGCAACTTCGACGAAGCAACGATAAAAACCATTGCTGCGTTCCAGATGCACTATCGACCGGCGCGCAGCGACGGCCTGCCGGATGCAGAAACTGCGGCAGTCCTGCAAGCCCTGCGCTAGACCTGCTCCCCGACGCCCCCCGGCCCGGCCGGCACTGGACGCTCAGCCGCATAGGCCACGTCCAGAAAGCGCGCCAGCACCGGGGAATCATCATCCGTGCGCCAGACCAGCTCTAGATCGAGCTGCGTATCGAGGTCAGGCACCTTGTGGAACACGATCCCGTGAGGATGCATGACCCGGCTCACGCCGGGCACGATGGCAATGCCCATGCCCGCCGCCACCAGCCCCAGCATGACCAGGAAGTTGTTGCCCATCTGGACCACCCTTGGCTTGAAATTCAGGCGCCGGTATTCGCTTTCCACGTAATCATTGAAGTGCAGCGATGATTCCTTGGGTGTACCGATATAGGCCTCGCCGGACAGTTCGCACAGGCGCGCTGGCGGCGCACTGGCATAAGGCGAGTTCTCCGGTACGGCCAGCACCAGGCTTTCCTCGTGGATCAGGATGCCCGACAGCGCCGGGTCCTCCCTGGGACGCATGAACATGAACCCCGCGTCCAGTTCCCCGCGGCGGATGGCGTCGAGCTGACCGCCCGATTGCAGCATGTTCAGCGCCAGCGTGACCTGGGGATGGTCATTCCGAAAGCTGGCCAACATGCTGCGTATCAGGGGCAGCCAGACGTGCTGCGGGCTGACCCCAAGGCGCAGGTTGCCCAGCACGCCTTCGCTGGCCTGGATAGCGTTGTTACAGGCCTGCGCCGTCTGCTGCAGGATGCGCACCGCGTCCTGGTAAAACTGCTGGCCTGCCGGCGTAAGTTTGACGCCCCGCGCATGCCGCACGAACAGCCGTACGCCCACACTGTCCTCCAGGGATTGAATGGAGCGTGTCAGCGCGGGCTGCACCATGCACAGGATGCGGGCAGCGGAAGCAATATTCTCCTGCTGCGCCGCCACGACGAAATGACGCAAATGCCGCAACTCCATGCCAGCCTCCTGGTATGCATTTAATGCATCAATACCTAAAAAATTAAGCACTTCTTTTTTATACCACCATTGGATACGCTAGCCGTCACAAAACATAAAACACGGCGGATCCATACCCTCGCGGGATGCCCGCTTCCCCTTCGGAGACAAACTGAATGACAGAGTTTCTGCAACAGCTGCTCTATGGATTATCCGTAGGCAGCACCTACGCGCTCATTGCCTTGGGCATCACCCTGGTCTATCGCGGCATGGACCTCATCAATTTCGCCCAGGGCGAACTGTTCATGGCAGGCGCCTTCATGGGCTATGTCTTTCATGTGGATGCCGGCCTGCCCATCTGGCTGGCGCTGCCTTGCGCCATGGCTTCCGCACTGGCGCTGGGCGCGGCGCTGGAACGCGTTTTCCTGCGGCGCATCGAGAACGCCAGCCCGCTCACCCTGTTCATGATGACCGTCGCGCTGTTCATCCTGCTGCGCAGCGCAGCCCAGCTCATTTTCGGTTCCTCGGCCTACCGCTTCCCGCCGTTCAGCGACAAGGTGATAGACATCGGCGGCGTACAGATAGGCATGCAATATCTGCTCATCATCGCCGTGAGCCTGATCATGATGGCCGCGCTGTACTGGCTGTTCACGAAAACCAAGATCGGGCTGTCGGCGCGCGCCGTCGCGCAGGACAAGACCACGGCGCGCATGATGGGCATCAACGTCTCCCGCATCAACTGCTTCACCTACGCGCTCAGTGCACTGCTGGGAACAGTGGCCGGCGTCGTCTACGCTCCCATTGCCGTACTCAGCTTCGACATGGGCAACCTCATCATGCTCAAGGGCTTTACCGCCGCCCTGCTGGGCGGCCTGGGCCTGGTATCGGGCGCGGTGTTCGGTGGCTACGCCCTGGGCATCATCGAGCAGTTCGGTACGCTGGCGCTCAGCTCCGCCTACAAGGACATGGTGTCCTTTTCGATCCTGCTGCTGATCATCCTGCTCAAGCCCAACGGCATCCTGGGCAAGAAAGTCGTGAAAAAAGTCTGAGCGGAGCACGCCTGCCATGAATCGCAAATACCTTGCCGCCCTCGCGGCCATCCTGCTGTTGCTGCTGCCCGCGCTGCTCAACGATCCATTCATCACCCACTTGTCGATACGCGCGGCCACCTACGCCATCGTGGTCATGGGCCTGACCCTGTTCGTCGGCTGCACCGGGCAGATTTCGCTGGGCCATGCGGCCTTCTTCGGGCTGGCAGCCTATATCTCCGGCATCCTGGCCAAGGCCGGCGTGCCCTACCTGCTGGCCGCGCTCGGCGCTACCGCTGCCACCGGCCTGGTTGGCGCACTGGTAGGCATGATTGTGCTGCGCACCAGCGGGCATTACCTGGCGCTGGCCAGTATCGCCGTGGCCGTCATCATCCAGACGCTGATCAAGAACGCAACGATCACCGGCGGCCCCTCCGGCCTGACGGCCATCCCCGCGCCCGAGTTCTGGGGCTTCGAGCTCGACGGCGGCCTGGGCTATTACTACTACGTGCTCATCATCATGGCCCTGGGCCTGCTGATCCTGCACCGCATCGTGGCCTCCCGCACTGGCGACGCCCTGCAGGCCATCGCCAACAATGAACTGGCCGCACAGTCGCTGGGCATCCCGGTATTCCGCTACAAGGTCCTGTCCTTCACCATCAGCGTTCTTTTCGCGGCATTCGCCGGCACCTTGCTGGCCCACTACGACGGCTTCATCGACCCCGACCGCCTGGGGACCAACGTGTCGATCCTGTTCCTGATCATGGCCTTCGTCGGCGGCATAGGCAGTCTGCCTGGCGCTTTGCTGGGTGCATTCTCGCTGACCATCATGGAGGAATACGCGCAGGAATTCGGCGAATACAACGTGCTGGTCTACGGCCTCATGCTGGCCCTGGTCATACTTTTCATGCCCAAAGGCCTGATTTCACTGATACAGCGCATTAGCAGCCGGGAGGCAAAATAAGATGTTGACCGTCAATAATGTCAGCCTGGCCTTCGGCGGCGTCCGGGCACTCACCGATGTCTCGTTCACCATCCAGCCCGGCACCGTGACCGGCCTGATCGGCCCCAATGGCGCAGGCAAGACCTCGCTGTTCAATGTCGTCAGCGGCATCTATACCCCGACCAGCGGCTCGGTGCATTTCGGCGAGCACGAGATCAGCAGGCTCTCGCTGCATCGGATCAACCGCCTGGGCGTAGCCCGTACCTTCCAGCACGTCATGGTATTTCCGGAACTGACGCTGGTGGAGAACGTCATGATCGGCCGCCAGGCCCGCACCCGCGCCGGCGTGTTCGCCTCCGTGCTGCGCACGCCAGGGGAACGCCGGGAACGCGCAGCCACCCGCCAGCATGCGCTGGCGCTATTGGAAGATGTCGGCCTGGCCGGCAAGGCCGATGAACTGGCAGGCAATCTGCCCTATGGCGACCAGCGCCAGCTGGATATCGCCCGCGCCCTGGCGACCGACCCGCGCATCATCCTGCTCGACGAACCCGCTGCCGGCCTCAACCTGCAGGAACGCATCGCGCTCAAGGCGCTGGTGCGCCGGCTGCACGACAAGGGCTACACGGTGGTGCTCATCGAGCACGACATCCGGCTCGTCATGGAGCTGTGCAGCCATATCGTCGTCCTGAACTACGGCACCAAAATCGCCGATGGCACCCCGGAGGCCGTCCAGCAGGACCCTCAGGTCATCGCCGCCTATCTGGGCGAAGGAGCAAAACAAGCATGCTGAAACTAAACAATCTCAGTGCCCGATATGACCATATCGAAGCCCTGAAGGGCTGCTCCCTGGAAATTGCCGCTGGCGAGTTCGTTACCCTGATCGGCGCGAACGGCGCGGGCAAAAGCACCATGCTGAAGGCCATCCTGGGCCTGGTGCGGCCCAGCCAGGGCAACATCGAATTCGACGGCAAGAGCCTGGCCGGCCAATCGACCGAGTCCATCGTGCGCAGCGGTATCAGCATCGTGCCCGAGGGCCGACGCGTGTTCCCGGACTTCACCGTCGCCGAGAATCTCATGATAGGCGCGCAGATCCGCAACGCCTCCAAGGACGACATCGAGGCTGATCTGGAACGGATCGTCGCGCAGTTCCCGCGCCTCAAGGAACGCTGGCAGCAACGCGCCGGGACCATGAGCGGCGGTGAACAGCAGATGGTGGCGATCGGCCGCGCACTGATGAGCCGCCCGCGCCTGCTGCTGCTGGATGAACCCTCACTGGGACTGGCGCCGCTGGTCGTGGCTGAACTGATGGAAAAACTCAAGGAAATCCATCAGGCTGGCACCACGATTTTTCTGGTGGAACAGAACGTCACCCTGGCCTTGCAGACCGCCCAGCGCGGTTACCTCATGGAAACCGGCCATATCGTCGGCGCCGATAGCGCCGCCGCGCTGCTGGCCAGCGATACCGTCAGGAAGGCCTATCTGGGCATAGAAGATTAAGCAGGATCAGTTAAGCAGGCATAAGCCCGCGTCATCGCACGCCGCGCTGCGCGGGCACCTATCTTGATAACAAGGAGAGAGACATGCAACATCATCAACCCAAACTGCGCCTGGGCATCCTGGCCGCCGTCCTGCTCGCGGTCGGACTGAGCGCCTGCAACCGCAACGATACCCAGGCCTCGCAACCGACTGCGAACACCAGCGGCACGGCGGGCGCCGACAGCAGCCCGCAGGCCATGCGCCTGGGCTTCATCGAATCCATTACCGGCCCGGGTGCCGCCTACGGCGAAGCCCACTACAAGGGCACGCGCCTGGCCATAGACCTGATCAATGCGGAAGGCGGCGTTAACGGCCAGGCCATAGAAATCTTCGCGGAAGACGACAAAAGCGATCCCACGGCCGGCATCAACGCAGCCAAGAAGCTGATTTCCCAACGCAATGTCGATGTCATCGCAGGCTCGTCCGCCAGCCTCGTCACCATTGCATTCTCACGGGAAAATGAAAAATCCAAGATTCCGCTGGTCGTGGGCGTGGCCGGCTCGCCGACCATCACCAACCAGGGATACGGCTATGTCTGGCGCGTCAATGTGACCGACAATCAGCTCGATGCCAAGGCCATGGAGCATTTCTTCACGGAACACGGCAAGCGCCGCTTCGCTTTCCTGGCCGAAAACTCCGATTACGGCAAGCCGCCCACCAAGGGTGCGGCCGACCTGATCCGTTCACTGGGCGGTGAAGTCGTGGCATACGAGGAATACAACCGCGGCGAAACCGACTTCAAGGCGCAGCTGACCAATATCCGCAAGCAGAACCCCGACGTTCTACTGGTTCATGGCTACTACACCGAAGGCTCCATCATTGCACGCCAGGTCAAAGAGCTGGGCATAGAAGGCCAACTTGTCGTGAACATGGGACAAGGTGTTCCCAAGTTCGCCGAACTGGCCGGCAACGCTGCGGAAGGCGTCATCTTCCCGACCAACTGGGCCGCCGGCTCCGACCCGCGCCATGCTGCCTTCGAAGCCGCCTTCAAACAGAAGTACGGCACCGAGGCCAGCGCATTTGACGCGGCAGCCTTCGCCGCAGTCGAAGCCATCGTGGAAGCGGCGCGCCGGGGCGGCGGCAACCGCGCGGCGGATATCCAGAAGGGCCTGGCGATGCTCGATGGATCCGAAACGCTGCTGGGCCCCATCCAGTGGGACAGCAATAACCAGAATGACGGCAAGGTGCTGCTGGCCCGCTTCGAAAACGGCCAGATCGTCCCCGTCGAGCAATAACCCCCACCCAGGCCGCCAGGCTGGCGGCCTGCCTCTTTCCGCCCCCAATTCCGTTTACTCCCGACTCATGGATACATACGAATATTGTGATGGCATTGACCTCGCCACAGCCGTCAGGCGGGCCGAAGTGTCTGCCGAAGAACTGCTGCAGGAAGCCATCGCCCGGATCAAGGCGCTCAACCCGGCACTCAATTGCATCGCCTATTACGACACCCAGGCTGGGCGCGACAGCATAGGCCAGGCCAGCCCCAATGGCCCGTTCTATGGCGTCCCCTTCCTGCTGAAAGACCTGTCGGCAACGGCTGCCGGCCTGCCTCTGGGCAACGGCTCACGCTTTTTCCAGGGCGAACGCTCTACCGAGGATTCGGAACTGGTGGCGCGCTACCGCCGTGCCGGACTGGTTATTTTCGGTACCACTACCACACCCGAATTCGGGGCCAATTGCACCACCGAAGCCCTTGCCTATGGCGGTCCGACCCGCAATCCCTGGGATCTGAACCGATCCGGCGGCGGCTCCAGCGGCGGCTCGGCCGTGGCTGTCGCCGCAGGCATCGTGCCGGTAGCCCATGGTGGCGATGGCGGCGGTTCGCTGCGTATCCCGGCCTCGGCCTGCGGCCTGTTCGGCTTCAAGCCTTCGCGCATGCGCAACCCCACCGGCCCCACTGGGGGCGAGGGCTGGGGCGGGCTGGCGGGCGACAACGTCATTTCGCGTTCGGTGCGCGACAGCGCCGCCATGCTGGACTTCAGCCATGGCATGGACGCAGGCACGCCCTATGCCGCGCCGCCTTTCAGCGGCTCCTTCCTCAAGGCAGCCGGCCAGCCTCCCGGAAAACTGCGCATCGGCCTGATCACCCGCTCGCCTTCCGGCGAACCCGTCCATCCCGACTGCCTGGCTGCCGCCGAGGATGCCGCCGCGCTTTGCGCCTCGCTGGGCCATCAGGTCGAACCCACCGACTTCCCGGCGGCAATCGACTATGAACGTTTCGGTCACGCCATGCGCCTGATCGTCGCCTCCGGCATGGCCTCCGCCATCCGCGCCCGCGAGCAGGCGCTGGGACGCCACGCCACCCATGATGACCTGGAACTATCTGTCTTCAGCGCCATCGAGTTTGCCCGCAGCCATTCCGCCGTCGAATATTTCGATTCGGTCAGCATGATGCACAGCATCGGGCGCCATCTGGGGCGCCTGATGGGCCAATACGATGTCCTGCTGACCCCAACCCTGACGGAGCCGCCGGTCGAGCTGGGCCGCTATGCCGCAGACAAGGAATATGTCGCGCACCGCAGCGCCACGCTGAAATACACCGCGTTCCTGCCCTATTTCAATGCCAGCGGCCAGCCGGCCATGTCGGTTCCGCTGTACTGGAATGAAGACGGACTGCCCATTGGCGTGCAATTTGCCGCCGCACTGGGCGGAGAAGCCTTGTTATTCAGCCTGGCCAGCCAGCTGGAAGCCGCCCGTCCATGGTTCCACCGCCGGCCGGATTGTCTGGTCGCCACCCCAGCCACGGTGGCATAAGCCCCATCGCCGGGCGATCCCTGCCCGGCACTGGCCCGGTCAGCGGCGGATCAAACCCGCCGCTGACCGTTCAGCAGCATGACCAGGCCGCCACCCACCAATCCCCAGAACGCCGACCCTATCCCGAACAGCGTCACACCAGAAGCCGTGGCCAGGAAGGTCACCATGGCCGCATCCCTGCGGAATTCATCACGCATGGCCAGCGACAGGCTGTTGCCCATGGTGCCCAGCAGCGCCAGCCCGGCCACCGCCAGCACCATTTCCCGGGGCATGGCCGCCAGGAAAGAAACGACCGTCGCCCCAAGCAGGGCCACCACCAGATAGAACACCCCCGATGCCACAGCGGCGGTATAGCGGCGGCGCGGGTCCGGATGGGCATCGGTGCCCATGCAGATGGCAGCCGTAATGGCGGCCAGGCCGATGGCATAGCCACCAAAAGGCGCCAGCAGCAGGGTCGCCAGCCCGGTCCAGCTGACCTGTGGAGAAATCGGCACGTCGTAGCCGGAAGCACGCTGTGTGGCGATGCCAGGCACGTATTGCGACGCCATGGTCACCATGAACAGCGGCAATGCCACCCCGATGGCGGTCGACAGACTGAAGGCGGGCGTGGTCCATTGCGGCATTGCCAGCGTCAGGCTGACCTTCTCCCAGTGCAGCTCGCCCTGCAGGCCGGCGCAGATGCCTCCCACCAGCAACACCACCAGGATGACATAGCGCGGCAGGATGCGCCTGACGATGAAGAAGGCCAGGAACATCAGGCCCACCAGGGTCAAGGCACTGTTCATGGAAAGAAACAGGTCCATGCCGAACCGCAGCAGCACGCCTGCCAGCATGGCAGCAGCCAGGGACAGGGGAATGCGCGACATGGCTCGTTCGAACCAGCGCGTCACGCCGCAGATGAAGATCAGGACACCGCAAATGACGAAGGCCCCCGAAGCCAGTTCCGGTGTCAGGCCGGAAGTCGTTGCCAGCAAGGCGGCCCCCGGCGTGGACCACGCGGTCACCACCGGCTGCCGGTAGCGCAATGACAGGCCAACACCCGTCAGGCCGCACCCCAGACACAGGGCCCACATCCAGGAAGCGATGCCGGCTTCGTCATAGCCGCTGGCGCGGGCAGCCTCGAACACGATAACGGCCGAGCTGGCGAACCCCACCAGGACGGCAACCGCGCCGGCGACGATGCTGGACGGTGATAGGTCTTTCCAGAAATTCAGTCCCGCTTCGTCATCCTGCCACTGCCCGGCCATGTTTTTCTCCATGCTGTTGTTGTTTTCCCTGCCGACCCGATGCGGGCGGAGCCGCCCCTCTTCCTTGGCAGACTATCGCAGATTCCGGCTGTCATCGGCCTGACAGGCCGCCACCGTCAAGTGGTCTGCGCGTCCTGGCGTCCACCGGCCCGGGATTCGCGCCATGCAATATAGATACCGCTGGCGGCAATCAGCGCCGCTCCCAGGCAGGCGATCCAGCCCGGCACCTCATCCCAGAACAGCCAGCCGAAAATACCTGCCCACAGCAAGCCGCTGTAGTCGAACGGCGCTACCACCGATGCCGGCGCAATGCGGAACGCCTGCGTGATCAGGCCCAGCCCGGCCGTGCTGCAGATGGCCATGCCCGTCAGCCCCAGCCAGTGGATTTCCTGGTTGATGGGTTGCCAGAACCAGGCCACGACCGCGCCGGCGACGATGACCTGCGCCAACGCGATATAGAACATGGTGGTCAGCAGCCCTTCCTCGCGCCCGATGCCACGCGCGCTCACCATCATGACGGCATAGCCGAAGGCGGTCGCCAGCGGGAACAGCGCAGCCGGCTGGAACGCAGGCCCGCCCGGCTGCACGACAATCATCACCCCGGCAAAGCCAGCGATCACTGCGGCCCAGCGCCTGCCGTCCACCTGTTCCTTCAGGTAAAGCACCGACAGCAAGGTAACGAACAGCGGCGCAGAAAAGGCGATGGCCGTATTTTCCGCCAGCGGCAGTTGTGTCAGCCCGTAGTAGAAAAAACTGGCCGACACTACATTCAGGAAGCCGCGAAACAGGTGCAGGCCCGGATAGCGCGTGCGCAGGGCAGGCCGCCCGGCCAGCGCCAGGATCAGCACCAGCATGATAGGCACCGCCAATGAGCCGCGCAGGAACAGCAGTTGCACTGGCGCATAGGTGCCGCCCAGCCATTTCGCCAGGGAATCACTGATTGTCAGGAAAAATATGCCGCACAGCAGGCAGAGAATGCCGCGCATGGCGGGCGAAGCGGCACCCACGCCGGCCCGCGCGGCGGAAACAACTGACATAGATGCCTCTGCTTCAGCCGCGCAGGCGCGGCTGCACCCATTCACGCATGGCGGTCACGCTATCGACCACATGCAGCGGCTCGCCTGCCAGCAGTTCCGGCAGCGGATGCGCACCATAGGTCACCCCCAGGCCATGCACCCCGGCGTTGTTCGCCATGCGCATGTCATGGGAGGTATCCCCGATCATCAGCACCTCCTCGGCGGGCACCATCAGTTCTTCCATCAGCTCATGCAACATCGCCGGATGCGGCTTGCTATGGGTTTCGTCGGCGCAGCGGGTCGCCTCGAACACCCCTTCCAGGCCGAAACCGCGAATCACGCGATCCAGCCCGGCCCGGCTCTTGCCAGTCGCCACGGCCAGCCGCACCCCCTGCTTGCCCCACTCGGACAACAGGTCGGGAATGCCATCGAACAGGCGCAGATCAGGATCCCGCAACAGGTAATGGATACGGTAGCGTTCAATGAAACGAGGCAGCAGCGATGGCGGCAGGTCGGGCACCACTTTCGTCAGCGCCGCGTCCAGCGACAGGCCGATGACCCAGCTCGCGCTGGATGCTGCCGGCACCGGCAGGTCCAGGTCCCGGCAGGCATTCTGAATGGCCGTAACGATACTGGGCGTGGAATCCATCAAGGTTCCATCCCAATCAAACACAACGACTGAATACTGCATGCAGCTGCTCCTCAATATTTCCCGGCGCGGCGAGGCTGGCCTT
The DNA here is from genome assembly GCF_004216755.1 of Kerstersia gyiorum. Classification (GTDB taxonomy): domain Bacteria; phylum Pseudomonadota; class Gammaproteobacteria; order Burkholderiales; family Burkholderiaceae_B; genus Kerstersia; species Kerstersia gyiorum. Next base: position 1,071,733 of record NZ_SGWZ01000001.1, on the reverse strand, counting down.
GGGCAGGCGCACCGCCCGTACCGGACGCCTTGTCCAGCACAAGAAGGAGATTCTCACATTCTGGTGGCAATTGCGCTACCAGGCGCAGGGCTTCGCCGCTCACTGGATGGGGAATCTCCAGCCGGTGAGCATGCAGGAACATGCGTCGGAAGCCCTTGGCCACGAGCGCCGCGTCGGCTGCCTCGTCGCCATATTTGTCGTCGCCCACAATGGGAAAGCCACTTGCCGAAAGGTGCACCCGGATCTGGTGCGTGCGTCCGGTGCGCAGCTCCGCATCCACCAGTGAGACCTCGCCATAGCGGCGCTCCAGGCTGATGATGGTATGGGCGGCCTGACCTTCCTGCTCATCGACCCGCACGCGGCGCTCACCGGTACGCGTCAGCCATTTCAGCAAAGGCAGGCGGATATGCTGGCGGCCGTTGACCCAATCGCCGTGCACCAGCGCGAAATAATGCTTGCGCCCCCGCCCTTCGCGGAACATTTCGTGCAACCCCAGCAGCGCGCTGCGTTTTTTCGCCACCAGCAACAGGCCCGAGGTATCGCGGTCCAGGCGGTGGGCGAGCTCCAGGAACCGCGCCTGCGGCCGCGCGGCGCGCAGTTGTTCGATGACGCCAAAGGAAACGCCGCTGCCGCCATGCACCGCCACCCCTGCCGGCTTGTCGACCACCAGCAGCGCGTCATCTTCATAGACGATGGGAAACTCGCAGCCCGGCACCGGCGCCTGGGCCGTTTCGGCCGGCAGGCGAAAGGGCGGAATGCGCACGGTGTCGCCCGGTTCCAGGCGGCTGTCAGCGCTGCAACGGCCCTTGTTGATGCGTACCTGGCCGCCGCGTATGGCCTTGTAGATATGGCTTTTCGGCACCCCTTTGCACATGCGCAAAAGAAAGTTATCCAGACGCTGGCCCGCATGTTCTTCGGTCACCTCGACGAGGCGTACCACTGGTGATTCTGACATTATTTATATTTGTTTGCGCATTGCGAAAAGCGGCATATAATCGTTTCACCCTAAAAAAGGTGTGCCTGCCGCCACTCGACGTAGAGATACGAAACCGCGTCTCCGTCGGTGAAAACATTGTACTGCCAGAGCAGGCGCTCCTTGGGGTCACATGGTCGCCGATCCAACCGAGGCGCCGCTCGGAAAAGCCGACAAGGCTACCCCTGCACGAGCGCCCGTTGCATCCGTATGCGTCCTGAAGCGAAAAGGCAAAACAAGTCGTCATTTCCTGCACCAGCCGCCATTCTAGAAATGGAGGCTGTTGTGTTCCAAAGCAACCGCCATCCGTCAACACATACCATTGTGCCCCTGACCTCCCGACTGCTAACAGAACCCCGCGCCCCAACAAGGCGTGCCGTGCCGGCCTGACCGCCAAGAGCGGTTGCCGTTCGCACGGCGCCGCCTGCCCCCCGTTTCAGCCCGCTGCGCCAGTGACCCGAGGTGACGAGTCGATTTCGGCTCGCCATACAACGGAGAACATCACTCATGAAGCGCATGCTGTTCAATGCAACGCACCAGGAAGAACTGCGCGTTGCCATCGTCGACGGGCAAAAGCTCATCGACCTAGACATTGAGACTGCCGGCCGCGAGCAACGCAAAGGCAATATCTACAAGGGCGTCATCACCCGTATCGAACCAGGCCTGGAAGCCTGCTTCGTCAATTACGGCGAAGAGCGCCATGGCTTCCTGCCGTTCAAGGAAGTCGCGCGCAGCTACTTCAAGGACGGCGTTGAAGTTCGCAGCGCCCGCATCCAGGATGCCCTGACCGAAGGCCAGGAAATCATCGTCCAGGTCGAGAAGGAAGAACGCGGCAACAAGGGTGCCGCGTTGACCACCTTCATTTCGCTGGCTGGCCGCCATCTGGTCCTGATGCCCAACAACCCGCGTGGCGGTGGCGTTTCGCGCCGCGTCGAGGGCGAAGAGCGCCAGGAACTGCGCGACGCGATGGACCAGCTCAACATTCCGCAAGGTATGAGCGTCATCGCCCGCACTGCCGGCATCGGTCGCAGTGTGGAAGAATTGCAGTGGGACCTCTCCTACCTGCAGCAGCTCTGGGATGCCATCGACACCGCCGCGCGCGACAACGCTGCGCCGGTGCTGATCTACCTGGAATCCAGCCTGGTCATCCGCGCCATCCGCGATTATTTCTCGCCAGATATCGGTGAAATCCTCATCGACACCGACGACATCGCCGATCAGGCCACGGCTTTCATGAGCGTCGTGATGCCGGACAACGTCAACCGCGTCAAGCGGTATCGTGACGATATCCCGCTGTTCTCGCGCTTCCAGATCGAACACCAGATCGAAACCGCCTACGCCCGCACGGTGGAACTGCCCTCCGGCGGCGCGGTGGTCATCGACCATACCGAAGCCCTGGTCGCCGTCGACGTCAACTCGGCCCGCTCCACGCGTGGCGCCGACATCGAGGAAACCGCGCTGCGCACCAACCTCGAAGCCGCCGACGAAGTGGCCCGTCAGCTGCGCCTGCGCGACCTGGGCGGCCTGATCGTGATCGACTTCATCGACATGGAGGACAGCAAGAACCAGCGCGCCGTCGAACAGCGCCTGCGCGATGCCCTCCGTTTCGACCGTGCCCGCGTGCAAATGGGCAAGATTTCGCGCTTCGGCCTGATGGAACTGTCGCGCCAGCGCCTGCGCCCGGCCCTGAACGAAGGCTCGCACATCACCTGCCCGCGCTGCAACGGCACCGGCGTGATCCGCGACGCGGAATCCAGCGCGCTGCACATCCTGCGCCTGATCCAGGAAGAAGCCATGAAGGACAACACCGCCGCCGTGCATGCACAGGTGCCGGTGGATGTCGCCACCTTCCTGCTCAACGAAAAACGCGGCGATATCGCCAAGCTTGAGGCACGCCTCAAGGTCAACGTCATCCTGATTCCGAACAAGAACCTGGAAACGCCGCACCACAGCCTGGAGCGCCTGCGTCACGACGATCCGCGCCTGGAAGAAACCAAGCCCAGCTTCACGTTGGCTGAAGCCGCCGCCGAAGTCTCGGTCTGGAAGGCTCGCGAAGAAAACACCAAGCCGCGCCAGGAAGCCCTGGTCAAGGGTGTGACGCCGGAAACTCCCGCACCGCTGCATACGCCGCGTCCTGCCGCCGCTGCCGCAGGTACCAGCGACAGCGCTGCCGGCGGCATTGCCGGCCTGTTCAAGCGTATTGCCGCCTGGTTCGGCGGCAGCACGGCGGAAAGCAAGCCTGCCGCGCAGCCGGCCAGCGCCAAGCCCGCCGGCGCTCGTCCGGAAGGCGCATCCTCGCGCCGCCAGTCGGATTCGCGCCAGCAAAACGGCGAACGCCAGCGCAATAATCGCCGCAATGGCAGCGAACGCCGCGCTCCGGAAACCACAGAAGCCGGCAGTACCGCTGCCAGCCAGCAACAGGAACGCCGCCAGCCGCGCACGCCCCGCAACGCGGATGCCCGCGATGCCGTGCGCCAGCACCAGGTCGCCACCCGTCACCAAGATGCCCAGGCCCCCGTGCCCGCCGCCGCCGAAGGTGAAGACGGCAGCCCGCGCAACTCCCGCAACCGCCGCAGCCGCAGCCGTGGTGGCCGCCGTGAAGATCTCGCCCTGAACGGCGACGTCCAGACGACGGACACGAACGCCAGCGTCCTGCCCGTGGCCGCCGCCGGCATTGCCGCCAACGCCACGGCGGAAGCCGGCATACCGCAGGCCGCGCCGGTAGCCGCCGCGCAATCCCTGGACCAGGTCGATGACAGCCAGGACCTGGATGCACTGCGCCAGGACGGCGCTGACGACAACGGTGAAGCCGATCCGGAACGCAAGCGCCGCCGTCGCCGCAGCCGTCGTGGCCGCCGTCAGACCGGCGACGAGAACGGCACGCAGCTTGATGGCGAAAACAGCAACGAAGATGGCAGCTCCGTCCAGGCAGCAGCCGATGACGAAACCAGCGCAGCCACACCGGTCGCTGCCGTTGCCGCCATTGCCGCTACCGTACAGAGCGCAGAAGCCTCGGAAGCCCAGGCCGTTGCTCCGGCAATCACCCCTGCCGCTGAAGCGCCCGCAACGACGCTAGCCGACGACGCCAGCCCCGCTGCCGAAGCCGCTGCACCCGCCGCTGTCAGCACCACGCCGGCACAGGCGCAAGAAGCCGTACAAGCCGCACAGGAACCGGCGGCTGCCGAAGCCCTTGCAAGCCTTGCTGAACCCCAGGAAGCGGCAGCCCAGCCAGTTCAGGCCGACGCCACCGTAGCACCGGAACAGGCATCTGCCACGCAGGAAACGCTGGCTGCAGCCGTGGAAACTGCCGAGACCAGCGCTACCGCCACCACCGCCGAAGGCAGCATCAGCGCCTCTGACGATGCGGCCGTCGTAGTGGAAATCACGGCTGCGCAACCCGCGGAACAGCAGGCTGCCGATGCCGTAGCAACGACCAACGCGGCCCAGGCCGCGCAGCCGGAACAAGCCGAGCCCGCCGTACAGGTGGAACAGGCGCCGGTGCAGGCCGTACAAGCCGAAAACACGGCAGCAGCAGTCGCCACACCCGCCGCACAAACGGTAGAAATGGCAGAAGCAGCACAGGCGGAACAGGCAGCACAAACCGCTGAACCGGTTGCAAGCACCGTCAGCAACATCGAAACGGTGGTCGAGCAAGCCATCCAGGTGCGTGCTGCCGCTGGCAGCCACGGTAGCGCCAACGGTCAGGCTCAGCCCCTGGAATCCGTCATCGCCGCCGCAGGCCTGCAGTGGGTCGAGACCCGCCACGATGCCGTCACGCCGGCAGCCAGCGCTGCGCCCCCCGTCAAGCTGGGCCGCCCGCGCAAGACGGCTGCTGCCGCGCCGGCACCTGTTGCCCTGCAGCAAGTGGAAACCGCTGACGCGGACGCCCCTCACGCCGGTTGAGCCACGCTGCGGCCCCTGCGGGGGCCGCGCGGGCAGCACCAGCCATAAAAAATCCCTCGGCAAGCATGGCTTGCCGAGGGATTTTCATTCTCCGGCCTGCAGGCCGCAGCAAGGCACTCAGAAACGGTAAACGTAATTGAGTTGCAGCGAGTTCAGCCCGGGATTGGGACGCTTGATACTGGCGTTCGAATAATGGGCGAAGCGCAGGCTGATATCGTGGGAACGCGACGGCCGGAAGCCGATACCGATCTGGTCCGCGAACTGGAATGCCGTGCTGATCTGCTTGCCGGCCACATGCGTGGTGCTGAACACGCTGGGGCCCACGCCACCTTCCAGATAGAAGGTGGGCGTCATCCACCAGCGCAACATGGGCGTCGCAGTGAATTGCCAGGCATTGCCGGATTCGTCGTTGTGGCGCGCCTTCCAGTAAGCCACGCCGAACTCGCCGTCGAGCGTCAGTTTGCCCCAATTGCCGCCCAACTCATAGGACCAGAACGGCTCGGTCTGATAGAACACCTCGGCGCGATAGGCTTCCGAGCCCATCCCCGCACGTAGACCCAGCCCGCCTTCGGCGGCCTGGGCCGACGGAGCACAGCTCAGGAAAGCCATTGGCAGGGCTGCCAATGCATAGCGCAGCCGATGCGCCAAAGCTTGCTTAATCTGCATGATTTCTCCCTAACTTCCACTCAATACTGGAGCCATACACGCAAGGCGCCTTGTCTGGCGCGAAAATTCCGCGTGCGTAAAACCCTTATCAAACCACAAGGCCAACGAAACCAACAGATGCTGGATCATGCCTTGAGATCAAAGCTTTTTCAAAAACGAAACATTTTGTGGCAGCGCGCCCTTCTGCCGGCCTAAAAACAAAGGGCGGCATCGCCATCGCTGGCAGTACCGCCCCTGCCGGTCCAGAAGAGGAATCAGGCCTTGTCTGTCACCGCAACACCCGTCAGCAGGCTAAGCAGGTCTGCCAGCTCCTGCTTCAGGTGGCGACGATCGACCACGCGGTCGATGGCGCCCTTCTGCATCAGGAATTCCGCGCGCTGGAAGCCTTCCGGCAATTTCTCGCGCACGGTTTGTTCGATCACACGCGGGCCGGCAAAACCGATCAGGGCCTTGGGTTCGGCAATCACCACGTCGCCCATGAAGGCGAAGCTGGCGGATACGCCACCCATGGTCGGATCGGTCAGGACGCTGATGAACGGCAGACCGGCCTGCGACAGGCGCGTCAGCATGGCGTTGGTCTTGGCCATCTGCATCAGCGACAGCAGGCTTTCCTGCATGCGGGCGCCGCCCGAGGTCGCCACGCAGATGAACGGGGTACGCTGGTCCAGCGCCGCCTGCACGCCACGCGCGAAGCGCTCACCCACCACCGAGCCCATGGAGCCGGCCATGAAAGAGAACTCGAAGCAGGCCAGCACCGCAGCCACGCCGTGGATGCTGCCGCTCATCACGATCAGCGCATCGGTTTCACCCGTCTGCTTCATCGCTTCCTGGAGACGGTCCGGATACTTCCGGCTGTCCTTGAACTTCAGCGTGTCCACCGAACGCGTGTTCTGGCCGATTTCCATGCGACCGCCCAGATCCAGCAGGGAATCAATGCGGGCACGTGCACCAATGCGCATGTGGTGATCGCACTTGGGGCAGACGTTCAGGTTTGCGGCCAGGTCTTCGTTGTAGAGAACCGCCTCGCAAGACGGACATTTGACCCACAGCCCTTCCGGCACCCGGCGGGCGCCGGAGTCCTGGGATTTGGTCAGGCGTGGGGGAAGGATTTTCTCGATCCAGCTCATATTCGGTTGATCCGGAATGAAGGTTTCAGTGACGGGCGGTGTCCAGCGCGCGACGGATGCCGCGCAGCCAGTCGGCGACGGCCTGGATGGCCGCCTGCGTATCGCCAGCATGGTCACGCAGCGCCTGCTGCATGACCTCGATAATCTTGGTGCCGATCACCACGGCATCGGCAAAACTGCCGATGCGACTGGCGGTGGCCGCATCGCGGATACCAAAGCCGACACCAATGGGAATCTGCACGTCGCGACGGATCTGCGACAGCCTGGATTCGACTTCCGCCACATCCAGGCCGCCGGCGCCCGTCACACCGCGCAGCGAAACATAATAGACATACCCCCGAGCCACCCGCGCGACCGAGCGGATGCGTTCTTCGGTGGAAGTCGGCGCCAAGAGGAAGATAGGCGCAATGCCTGCCGTTTCCAGCGACTGCGCCAGTTCGCCGATTTCTTCGGCGGGATAGTCTACCGTCAACACGCCGTCCACGCCGGCCGCCTTCGCCTGGCGGACGAATTCAGCCTCGCCCATGCGTTCGATGGGATTGGCGTAACCCATCAGTACGACTGGGGTTTCCTGGTCACGCTGACGAAACTCGGCAACCATTTCCAGCGTGCGGCGCAAGCCAACGCCCTGGGCGATGGCTCGCTCGGCCGCCAGCTGTATGACCGGGCCATCGGCCGTGGGGTCGGAGAACGGCACGCCCAGTTCAATGACATCGGCACCGGCATCAACCAGTGCGTGCATCAGGGCCGGAATGCTGGCCGCATCCGGATCGCCTGCGGGAATGTAGGGAATCAAGGCCGCACGGCCGGCTTCCCGGGTCCGGGCAAAGGCCCGGTCGATACGCGAATTGCTCTGCATGGTTTGATCCGTCACAGTTCAATACCGCCGCGTTCGGCAACGGTATGCATGTCCTTGTCACCTCGGCCCGAGAGATTGACGAGGATAATCTTGTCGCTGGGCAGGGTCGGCGCCAATGCCACGGCATGCGCTATGGCGTGTGACGATTCCAGCGCGGGCATGATGCCCTCGATGCGACAGCAGTCATGGAAGGCCTGCAATGCCGCGTTGTCGTCGACGGCAACGTAGCTGGCGCGGCCGCTGTCCTTGAGCCAGGCATGTTCCGGCCCGACGCCCGGATAGTCAAGGCCTGCAGATACCGAATGCGTCCCCAGCACCTGGCCATCCTCGTCCTGCAGGACATAGGTACGGTTGCCGTGCAGGACGCCAACCGAGCCACGCGCCAGCGATGCCGCATGGCGGCCGCTGTTCAGGCCGTCGCCGGCAGCTTCGACACCGACCAGTTGCACGGCAGCATCGTTGATGTACGGATGGAAAATGCCGATGGCGTTCGAGCCGCCGCCCACCGCCGCCACCACGACATCCGGCTGGCGGCCGGCATCACGCGGCATCTGTTCGCGGCATTCCTTGCCAATAACGGTCTGGAAATCCCGTACCAGCATCGGATAGGGATGCGGGCCGGCAGCCGTGCCGATGATATAGAAGGTGTTGTCGACGTTGGTGGCCCAGTCGCGCATGGCCTCGTTGAGCGCGTCCTTGAGCGTACGCGTGCCAGACTCGACTGGAACGACCGTGGCGCCCAGCAGCTTCATGCGGTAGACGTTGGAAGCCTGGCGGCGCACATCCTCGCTGCCCATGTAGACCACGCATTCCATGCCATAGCGCGCCGCAACGGTGGCCGTGGCAACGCCGTGCTGGCCGGCGCCGGTTTCGGCGATCACGCGGCGCTTGCCCATGCGGTTGGCCAGCAGGGCCTGGCCGATGCAGTTGTTGACCTTATGCGCACCGGTATGGTTGAGATCCTCGCGCTTGAACCAGATCTGCGCTCCGCCCAGCTGTTCCGACCAGCGCCGCGCATGATAGACCGGCGTGGGACGACCGACGAAATGCGCCAGTTCGTTCTGGAACTCCTTGAGGAATTCCGGGTCTTTGCGGTAGTGCTCGTACGCCGCGGTCAATTCGTCCAGCGCAAAACGCAGGGTTTCCGCTGCGAAAACGCCACCAAATGGGCCGAAGTGCCCAGCAGCGTCCGGCAGATCGTAAGGTTTCACCAGGATTCTCCCGCCTCTAACAATATCCCGCCAGACAAGGCGGGATCCGATAAGCAATCGGGCATTTTACCCGAGCTGAACCGACCTGTAGCGCGTCCGTCCCGGAACAGGCCCACACAGGCCGCCAGGATACCCTTTCATGCAGTGGCGCGGCCCCGGCGGAATGGCCGCCCGCGAGCCTCAGGACAACATGGCCTGGCGCCGGAAATCCGTCGGGGACAGCCCGCTGTGGTCACGGAAGACGCGGCTGAAATGCGCGCCATTGCTGAATCCCCAGGCAAAGGCAATATCCGTGATGGTCTGCCCCGCCATGGCCGGATCACGCAAATCCCGCATGCAGGCCTGCAAGCGGCGCTGCATGATGTAGTGCGCGATAGACTGCTCCGCACCGGCAAAGGCATGGTGCAAATGTCGCTTGCTGCAACCGAACGCCAGGGCGATCTGATCCAGCGTCAGTCCCGGGTCGCGCAAGTGGCGTCCGATGTATTCCCGCACACTATCCCGGAAAGCTTCCTGGCGGCTGACAGCGGTCTGCTCGCCGCTCATTTCCAGCAACGACAGGCGCACCAGCTCGGCGATTGCCGCGCCTGCGCCACTGGCCGTGCCAGGCGCCATGTGCTGCAGTTCCTGGTAGGTACTACGCATGGCTTCCAGCGCGACCCGCGCAATGCCGCTGCCGCCCGTGCCCCGCCCCATCAGGGGCGCCAGCGCCAAACCTCGTTCGGCCAGCGCGGCGCGCGGCACCATGACAATCAGATGATCGGAATACTGGGGGTTGGACACGCAATAGCTGCGTGTCATGTCGTAGACCGCCCACCCACCGGGGCGCACCCGAGCCAGGCGCCCTTCCTGCTCCACCTGAGCCTCACCCTGCCAGGGCGCGACGATTTTCAGGTAATCCGCGTCGGGACGGCAACTGGCGCTGCCGCGCCGCCGCACCCGGTGGCGGTTGGCCTGCAGCCGTGTCAGCACGACGTCGCCGGCGCAGGCCGTGGCTACGCGGCCATCGAAACTGGCGTCGCCATAAAGATCGGATTCAATGCCATGGAACAGTTGGCCCATCCATTCCGTCCAGGCCGGCGCCGTTTCGGCTGCATGCAGGCCATCCGTGCTCAACACCGTCCCCGCCCCTGACGGGCGTTGCGCGTGCGCGGCAGTGGGCGTTGCCTGGCCTGGCGCGGCCGGCAACAGCGACGTTCCTGAGCGACTGGCAAGCGGACTGGACGCCATGACGAAACTCCCGGATCTGGATGGATGCCCTGTATGGGCATCCGGCTGGACTGTCATTATCCCCCCAATTATTCCCCACTGGCGCGCCATACTCCACCGCCCCTGACCGGAGCAGGCATAAAACGCCATGAAGCGCCGTGGGTCGAGCCAACCAAGGGAAAACACTGATCTTCTTGCCTCATCAGGCAAACCGTCACTGCGCTTTCAGGCAAGCAGGCATGGCGCCTCCGGTCTACGATAGGCAAAGCGCAGCCAGGCAGGCGGCCGGACAGGCCGCCGCGAGCGCCATTCAATACGCGAGACAAAACAGTCGGCCGGCCCGCAAGCGGCGGGCCTCTGCCCACACAAGGAAAGGAACAAGCCATGACCACTGACATCCAGATGCTGATTGGCGGCCAGCGCCGCAGCGCCGCCAACGGTGCCACCTTCGAGCGCCGCAACCCGCTGGACGGCAGCGTTGCCACGCGCGCGCCCGCCGCCACCGCCGACGACGCCCATGCCGCTGCCGAAGCCGCTGCCCGCGCCTTCCCTGCCTGGGCTGCCATGGGTCCGGGCGAACGCCGCGACCTGCTGCTGAAAGCGGCCGTGTCCCTGGAAGCCAAGGGCGAAGCCTTCGCCCGCGCCATGGCCAGCGAAACCGGCGCTTCGGCCATGTGGGCCGGCTTCAACGTCCACCTGGCTGCCGGCATGCTGCAGGAAGCCGCCTCCCTGACCACGCAGATCAACGGCGAGCTGATTCCTTCCAATGTTCCTGGCAGCCTTGCCATGGCCGTGCGTCAACCTGCCGGCGTCGTGCTGGGCATTGCTCCCTGGAACGCCCCCATCATCCTGGCGGTGCGTGCCATTGCCACGCCGCTGGCCTGCGGCAATACCGTCATCCTGAAAGGCTCGGAACTGAGCCCCGCCACCCATGGCCTGATCATCGAGGCGCTGCAGGAAGCCGGCCTGCCGGACGGCGTAGTCAACTTCGTCACCAACGCCCCTGCCGATGCCGGCGCGGTAGTGGAAGCCATCGTCGCCCATCCGGCCGTACGCCGCGTGAACTTCACCGGCTCCACCCGGGTGGGCCGCATCATCGCGCAAACCTGCGCCAAGTATCTCAAGCCCGCCGTGCTGGAACTGGGCGGCAAGGCGCCCTTCCTGGTGCTGGCCGATGCCGATATCGACGCCGCCGTGCAGGCCGCCAGTTTCGGCGCGTTCGCCAATTCAGGGCAGATCTGCATGTCCACCGAACGCATCATCGTGGATAACGCCATTGGCGACGAATTCGTCGCGCGCCTGGCTGCCAAGGCGCAATCCCTGCCGCTGGGCGACCCGCGCAAAGGCCCGGCAGTCCTTGGCTCCGTGGTTGACCAAAGCACCGTGGACCGCTGCAATGCACTGGTCGACGATGCGCTGGCCAAGGGCGCCAAGCTGGTATGCGGCGGCAAGGCCGACAGCACCCTGATTCCCGCCACGCTGCTGGATCACGTCACGCCGGAAATGGGCATCTACAGCGAAGAAACCTTCGGCCCGGTCAAGGCCATCGTGCGCGTCAATGGCGACGAAGAAGCCATCGCCATCGCCAACGACAATGAATTCGGCCTGTCGTCGGCCATCTTCAGCCGCGACATCGCCCGCGCCTGGCAGATCGCTGCCCGCATCGAAGCCGGCATCTGCCATATCAACGGCCCGACGGTGCACGACGAAGCACAGATGCCCTTTGGCGGCGTGAAGAATTCCGGCTATGGCCGTTTCGGCGGCAAAGCCGGCATCGAAGCCTTCACCGAATTGCGCTGGATCACGGTGCAGACCGCGCCGCGCCATTATCCTTTCTAAGGTATTGCAGGCTCGGCCGTCCCGGCACGTCTGGCCTTCTGCCAGGCGCCGCGGAACCGGCCCCGCCCGCCAGCCTTGCCCAGGCCACGGCTTCCTGCGAAGCGCGGCCTGCTTCTCCTGCGGCCTCGCTGCACCCTGAGCCAGTCCGGCCCTTCGTCCGGCCCTGGCATTCCCTGCCAGCCCCGGGCTGGCATGCGGGAGTCTGTCAAAAGGAACCGTTATGCTGCAAGATAAAACCCTAGTGATCACAGGCGTCTCGTCCGGCATCGGCGCAGAAACCGCCAAAGTCGCTACCGCCCAGGGGGCACGCGTCATTGGTGTGGACATCAACCCGCCCAAGGTAGATGTCGCGCAGTTCATCCAGGCTGATCTGGGCGACCGCACTTCCATCGACACGCTGCTGGCACAGTTGCCCGCCCAGCTTGACGGTCTGGCCAATATCGCCGGCCTGCCGCCCACCCGGCCAGCCGAACAGGTGCTGCGTGTCAATCTGGTGGGCCTGAAATACCTGACGCAAGGCGTGCTGCCCAAGCTGGCGCAGAATGCCGCCATCGTCAACCTGGCCTCGCTGGCCGGTATTGGCTGGCCCGAAGCCATTCCTGCTATCCGCGCCAGCGAATCGCTGGATTTCGATGGCGTCGCCGACTTCTGCCAGCAGCATGACATCAGCGGCGCACGCAGTTATTTCTTTTCCAAGGAAGCCCTGATCGCCTGGACCATGCAGAACCGCTGGACCTGGCGCGATCGCGGGATACGCATGAATGCAGTCAGCCCCGGGCCAGTCGATACGCCCATTCTGGGAGATTTCATCGAAACGCTGGGCGCGCGAGCCGAAGAAGACATGAAAACCATGGACCGCCCCGGCCGTCCTTCGGATATCGCGCCTGTCGTGGCCTTCCTGCTGAGCAGCGGCTCGGTCTGGATGCGCGGCGTCAATGTGCCCGTCGATGGCGGCATGCAGTCGCACATCCTGGTGCAGCAGCACGGCCTGGCCTGAGGCCGTCGCGGCACGCGCAGCCACCAGGGCCGCCAGGGTCGCACCAGCAAGGGACGCGGCCCTGGTTTTTCCGGGCAGAATCAGCGGCGCTGCACCGACAATACGCCCGGGACTTCACCCAGCACATGAACAGCACGCCCCAGCTGTTCGCCGTCAATGACCTCTACCGTGAAGATCATGTGCGCCAGGGATTGCCTGCTCTGAGTGTTCACACCGATGACATTGAGCCGCAGCTTGGCAAAGGCTTCGGAAATATCGCGCAACAGGCCTGAGCGGTCCTGCGCGCGCACGCTGATGTCCACCGGATAGCGTGCGTCGTCGGCGCGGCCGCCCCAGGCCACGTCAATCACACGCTCAGGATGGCGCGCCGCCAATGCCGCGAAACTGTGGCAATCGTCGCGATGGATGGACACGCCCCGGCCACGCGTCACGAAACCGCGGATGGCATCGGGCGGCGCAGGCCGGCAGCAGCGCGCCAATTGCGTCATCAGGGAATCGACCCCCACGACCAGCACGCCGGTCTTCCCGCCGGCCATCTGGGTGGACTTGCCGCTGGCCACCATGCCGGGCTCGTCGCGTTCAACCGGGCCATTGAAGCCCGCTTCGAGATGGCGCAGGCTGAACTCGTCCTTGGCCACCGCGATATAGAGGTCGTCAGCCTTGGCAAAACCATGCTGCTGCGCCAGCTGTTCCAGGTTCACCGCCGTCTTGCCCAGGCGTTGCAATTCCTTTTCCACCAGCGCCTGGCCCTGCGTAATGCGCTGCTGCAGTTCGATGGCGTTGAACCACAGCCGAACCTTGCTGCGCGCCCGGGAACTGGCCAGGTAGCCCAGTTGCGGATTAAGCCAGTCCCGGGATGGCCCGCCAGACTTGGCCGCGATAATTTCCACCGTCTGGCCCGTCGACAGCCGCGTGAGCAAAGGCACCATCTGCCCGTTGACGCGCGCGCCACGGCAACGGTGGCCAAGGTCGGTGTGCAGGCTATAGGCGAAATCCACCGGTGTGGCGCCCTCCGGCAGCTCTATCACCCGCGCCTGCGGCGTCATTACATAAATGCGACCACCGCTCTTGCCGGCCTCATCCTGCGCCCCCGGACCGCCTGCCGAGACGTCGGCATTCCAGGCCAGCAGCTGGCGCAGCCAGGACACTTGCCGGTCTTCCGCACTGGAAGCTGCAACCTGGCCGCCACGCTTGCCGGCCTCTTTGTAGTGCCAGTGCGCCGCCATGCCGAACTCGGCATGGTTATGCATTTCGCGGGTACGGATCTGCACTTCGAAGGGCCGTCCATCCTTATCGAGCAGCACCGTATGCAGCGAGCGGTAGCCATTGGGCTTGGGACGCGAAATGTAATCGTCGAATTCATCCGTCAGCGGCGACCAGAGCGCCTGCACCACGCCAAGCGCGGTATAGCAGGCCCGCTCGTCCTCGACGATCACGCGCAGTGCGCGCAGGTCGTAGAGCTGCGAGAACGCCAGCCGCTTGATGCGCATCTTGTTCCAGATGCTGTAGATATGCTTGGGCCTGCCGCTGATATCGGCATCCAGGCCCGCCGCTGCCAGCGCCTCGCGGATGCGCTCAATGGCATTGCGGATGAAAGCCTCGCGCTCGGTGCGTTTTTCTTCCAGCAGCCGCGCGATTTCCTTGTATTTGTCGCTGTCGAGAAAGCGGAAGGCCAGGTCTTCCATTTCCCACTTGATTTGCCAGATGCCCAGGCGGTTGGCCAGCGGCGTGTAGATATCCAGCGTTTCGCGAGCGAACTCGCGCGTGCAGGGCTGCTTGGTGGCCGCATGCCAGCGCAATGTCTGGTAGCGCGAAGCCAGCCGCATCAGCACGATGCGCAGGTCTGCGGCCATGGCCAGCAGCATCTTGCGCAGCATTTCCTTCTGCGCGCCGCTGTCGGCGGCGCTGTCGCTGGAATCACGCGTGGCAGCCGTCAGTTTCAGCAACGCCCGGCTGCCCTGCACCAGGCGGCCAATGGCCGGACCGAAGGCCTTGATGACCATTTCGTCACGGGTCGCGCTGGTTTCAGGAATAGCGCCCAGCAACGCCGCCGCGCGCACTTCCGCGTCAGTCTGCAAATCGGCCAGGATGCGCGCGGCCCCGGCGGCATGGTGTTCCACCGGCTCGCCGGAAATCGCGATTTCTCCCTGCAGATGCGGCAACGCCCAGTCCCTGGCACGCAGCACCAGTTCGCGTCCAGCTTCGTCCAGACCGGCGCAAACGCGCTCCTGCCATGCGGCATCGGACAGTGAATCGGCGGGCGGATCGTCAGATAACTTCATAAAGCGCCATCGCGGCTGATAACACGAAAAGCCCGCGAACACCGCGGGCCAATATCGGAGCAGACACTCTACACCAGCCCGAATCGACATTCAAACGAGAAAACGGCATATGCACCATCATGGCACGCCAGTGACGCCAAGGGGCCTGAGCATGCAACAATTCACCCTGGCGGTGCAGCCCCTGCACCGCTGCAGTCACCCGCCCAACGAACTCCCTGACCCAGGACGCAAGCCGATATGTTCCGCTGGTTGACAGGTTCCGGCGCCTCCCGCAGCGCCACCGAACGCATGCAGGCCAGGATTCCAGCCGACCTCTGGGAGGCAACGTTGCGCGCCGCGCCCTACCTCGCCGCGCTCGACGACACTGAACGCACGCTCTTGCTGCAACGCACGGCCTGGCTGCTGGCCAGCAAAACCATCAATGGTGCGCAGGGCATGGTGATAGACAACCGCATCCGGCTGACCATCGCAGCACAGGCCTGCCTGCCCATCCTGCACTTGCCGGTGGAACTTTATGCGGGTTGGGATGAAATCATCGTTTATCCCAGCGGTTTTCTCATCCCGCGCCAGGATGCCGATGTCTTCGGCGTGGTGCACGAATATATGGAAGAAGCGGCTGGCCAGGCCTGGGACGGCGGGCCGGTGCTGCTGTCTTGGGACGATACCGTCGACCCGGGCAGCCCGGGTTTCAATGTGGTGATCCATGAGTTCGCGCACAAGCTCGACCTCTATGCCGGCGATGCCGATGGCACGCCGCTGCTCGAGGGGCATGCAGGACTCGCGCCGCGCCGCTGGCGGCAGATTCTGGATGAAGCCCTGGAAACCCTGCGCTGCCAACTCGAAGATATTGAAGCAACGCTGCCGCCGGATGTCGATCCTGACAGCCCGGAGGCAGACCCCTGGTACGAGGACCTGCTGCTGGACCCTTATGCGGCAACCGACGAAGCAGAATTCTTCGCGGTCAGTTCGGAGGTCTTTTTCGTCGACCCCCTGCGTCTGGCGCAGGCCATGCCGGCCTGGTACGAGCAGCTGAGCCGCTATTACCGGCAAGACCCGCGCAATCGTTCAATTACTGCAGCGCAGCCGTAACAACGATTTCCACCTTGACGTCCGGATTGGCCAGGCGGGCTTCGATCGTGGCACGCGGAGGCGCCTGGATACCGGCGACCCATTCGTCCCAGGCCTGGTTCATGCCATCGAATTCCTTCATGTTGGCAACGAAAACCTGGGCGTACAGGATGCGCGACTTGTCGGTGCCGGCTTCCTTGAGCAGGCCGTCGATGATCGCCAGGACTTCCTTCGTCTGGCCGACGATGTCCTTGGTCGTGTCATCCGGCACTTGACCGGCCAGATAGGCCACGCCGTTGTAAACAGCCATATCCGACAGGCGCTTGCCCACGTTGAATCGTTTGATTTCCGACATTTTTTGCTTCCTAAATAAAAACCGGCCTGGCCAAATCAGACCGGCGGCAGATTGAATACCTGGCGCAGGTACGCCAGATAGGCAGGATCATCGCACATGGTTTTTTCCGGTGCATCAGAGACCTTTGCCACCGGCTGGCCATTGCAGCGCACCATTTTCATGACGATCTGCAATGGCGCATAGCCCAGGTCGTTGGTCAGGTTGGTACCTATGCCGAACGATACCTTGCAGCGCCCTTCGAAGCGACGGGCCAGCTCGATGGCCTTGGGAAAATCCAGTGAATCCGAAAATACCAGTGTTTTGTCGCGAGGATCGACCCGGTTGGCCTGGTAGTGCGCCAGCAGCCGTTCACCCCACTCGAAGGGATCGCCGGAATCATGGCGCGCGCCATCGAAAAGCTTGCAGAAATACATGTCGAAGTCGCGCAGGAAAGCTTCCAGCCCGTAGACGTCCGACAGGGCGATGCCCAGGTCTCCGCGGTACTCGCGCGCCCACATTTCCAGGGCGAACACCTGGGAATCACGCAGGCGCGGCCCCAGCGCCTGACATGCCTGCAGGTATTCGTGCGCCATGGTGCCCAGCGGAATCAAGCCGTTGCGCATGGCCAGGTCGACGTTGCTGGTGCCGACCAGATGCTTGCCCAGGCCGGCCTGCAAGGTCTGCAGGACTTCTTCGTGCCAGGTACGGGAAAACCGGCGCCGGGTGCCGTAATCCGCCAGGCGGAAATGCTCGAGATCGGAGGCCTGGCGGACCAGCTGGATCTTGTCTTTCAGCCGCTGCCGGCCTTCTTCCCAGTCCGGTTGCTGCCGAGTGTTGCGAAAATACACTTCATTGACAATCGCCAGAACCGGAATTTCAAACAGGATGGTATGCAGCCACGGGCCACGCACGGTGATGGCAATTTCGCCGGGCTGCTCGCCCTTTTCGATGTGGATGCAACGCTCGGGCAGATGGAACAGGCCGAGGAAATCGACGAAGTCGCTCTTGATGAAGCGCAGGCCGCTGAGGTAGGCCAGCTCGTCGTCCGTGAAGCGCAGCGCGCACAGCGCGCGCACTTCGTCGCGAATTTCGTCGAGGTACGGAACGAGGTCCACGCCCTGGGTGCGGCACTTGTAGCGATACTCGACCTGAGCGGCGGGGAAATGATGCAGGACGACTTGCATCATAGTAAATTTGTATAAGTCGGTATCGAGTAAAGATTTAATAATCATGGCTGCATGAGAATTTTTCTCAACATTAGCACAAGTACCATGTGCAGGTAGGGGTAATTACGGCTGCTACGGCCACAATTCGTTAAAATTGTGCCCTATTTGCCGATACTTTACGCGCCCAGAGCGCATCTGCCAGCATGACTCACGTCGTTACCGAAAACTGCATCAAATGCAAATTCACCGATTGCGTTGACGTATGTCCTGTCGATTGCTTCCGTGAAGGCCCCAATTTCCTGGTCATCGACCCGGACGAGTGTATCGACTGTGCCGTCTGTATTCCAGAGTGCCCAGCCAATGCCATTTTCGCCGAGGAAGACGTGCCCGAGGACCAGCAGGCGTTCATTGAACTGAACGCTGAACTGGCCCCGGTCTTTACCAGCATCAGCCGGGCCAAGGACCCCTTGCCAGACGCCGAAGACTGGAACGGCAAGACCGATAAACTTCAATACCTGGAACGCTGACCCTGGCGTATTCCAGGCGTTGGCCAACCAGGAAAGCCATGAGCACCGACGCTGACAAATACACCCGGCAAACCTTGCTGTCCCGCACCGAATGGATGCCGGGCAAATTGTTTTCCGTGCGGGTCAGCCGTCCTGAGGGTTTCAGTTTCCAGCCGGGCCAGTTCGCCCGCCTGGGGTTGCCCGAGGAATCCGCCGATGACGCAGCACCCACGATCTGGCGCGCCTATTCCATGGTGTCCGCCCCCGACGAAGCGGAACTGGAGTTCTACTCCGTCGTCGTGCCCGAAGGCGATTTCAGCACGCGTCTGGCCCAGCTTGCGCCCGGCGCCAGCCTGTATATCGACCGCACGGTCTTTGGCTTCCTGACGCTGGAGCGCTTCGTCGACGGCGAAGACATATGGCTGGTGGCGTCCGGCACCGGCCTGTCCGCCTATCTGTCCATGCTGCGCGACCCGGCGCTATGGCAGCGCTTCCCCCGCGTCATCCTGGCCCATGGCGTTCGCGAAGTCGCGGAACTGGCCTACCGCGAGGAAATCGAAGCCCTGGCGCGCCGCCATCAAGGCCAGTTGATCTATCTGCCTCTGCCCACGCGGGAAGCCTATGGCAACCATCCCCAGGCGCGGCTGACGCACCTGTTCGAGGATGGCCGTCTGGAACAGCTTGCCGGCGTCACCCTGGACCCGGCCCGTTCCCGCATCATGCTGTGCGGCAACCCGGATATGGTCGCCGACACCCGCAAACTGCTCTCCGCACGCGGTTTCGCGCCCGGCCGGCGGGGCAATGCCGGCAACCTCGCCGTCGAAAACTACTGGTAATCCTGCTGGCGTCATCGGGCGCCAGCCCCGTTTTTCTTTGTGGCCCTATCTGTTCTGGTCCTTGTCCTTTCCGTCCCGCTTATGTCCGATCCCCTGTCCGGCCCCCGGCTGGCCCTCCGTATCGACGCCCTGTTGCCGCAAACCCAATGCACGCAATGCGGGTATGACGGCTGCCGTCCGTATGCCGATGCCATCGCCGCTGGCGACGCGGAAATCAACCGCTGCCCACCCGGCGGAACCGCAGGCGTCGACGCCCTGGCCAGCCTGCTGGACCGTCCGGCCCTGCCCTTGGACCCGTCCTGTGGCGAGTTCAACGGTTTCCACCTGGCCGTCATCGAAGAAAAGCACTGCATCGGCTGTACGCTGTGCATCACCGCCTGTCCGGTCGATGCCATCGTCGGCGCCAACAAGCGCATGCACACGGTGCTGGAAGACTGGTGCACCGGCTGTGAGCTCTGTCTGCCGGCCTGTCCGGTCGATTGCATCGCCATGGTGCCTGCCGGCCGAGACTGGCAGCGCGGCGACGCCGATATCGCGCGCCAACGCCATCAAGCCAGCCAGAGCCGGCGGCAGCGCCTGCGCCAGGCCAGCCAGCAGGCGCCGGCGCTGCCGCCGATTCCCCTGGCCGCCGCTGCAACGGCCAATGCGCCTTCCGGTACGCCTGCACCCGTTGGTGGCGCCAGCGCCGATACCCGCAAACGCGCCGTCATTGCCGATGTTCTGGCTCGCGCCCGCGCCCGCCGCGCAGCACCGGCTGCACCAGGCGGCGACACGCCATGAACCAGGCCCAGCGCGAGGAGATGTTCGCCCGCTTCCAGGCCGCCAATCCTCATCCCACCACCGAACTGGAATACAGCAGCAACTTTCAATTGCTGATTGCCGTGCTGCTGTCCGCCCAAGCCACGGACAAATCCGTCAATATCGCCACACGGCGCTTCTTTCCAGAGCATGGCACGGCCGCCGGGCTGGTGGCGCTGGGCGAAGAAGGACTGGCCGAGTACATCAAGACCATCGGGCTCTACCGCACCAAGGCCAAGAATGCCGTGGCCACCAGCCGCATCCTGCAGGAACGCTTCGGCGGTGAGGTGCCGCCCGACCGCGCCGTGCTGGAATCCCTGCCCGGCGTGGGACGCAAGACCGCCAATGTCGTGCTCAATACCGCATTCGGCATGCCCACCATTGCTGTCGACACCCATATTTTCCGCGTCTCCAACCGCACCGGCCTGGCACCCGGCAAAGATGTCGTCGCGGTGGAGCAACGGCTGGAACGTGTCGTCCCGCGCAAGTACAAGCAGGACGCCCACCACTGGCTGATCCTGCATGGCCGCTACGTCTGCGTCGCACGCAAGCCGAAATGCCCCCAGTGCGGCGTTTCGGACCTGTGCGACTTCAAGGAAAAGACCACTGCCTGAACCGCCTCTGCGGCAGGAGCCTGCGCGCTGCCATCGGCCGGTGACGACCCGCCCTGCCATGCTTGAGCATCACCGTTTCCGTCTATGATTGGCAGATGGCGCGCCGGGCCTGACGCCACCCCTGGAATCATCATGACCGACAGTCCTGCCCTTGTTCTGAAAGACCTGCATGCCTGGTACGGCAATGTCCATGTGCTGCGCGGCGTCGACCTGACCGTCCCGCGCGGGGAGGCCGTGGCCTTGCTGGGCCGCAACGGCGCGGGCCGCACCACGACACTGCGCGCCATCATGGGACTGGACGTACGGCGCAGCGGCTCGGTACTGGTCAACGGCACCGAGGCCATTGCGCTGCCGCCACACCGTATTGTCCGCCTGGGCGCAGGCTACTGCCCGGAAGAGCGCGGCATTTTCGCCAGCCTGAGTTGCGAGGAAAACCTGATGCTGCCGCCCGAAACACCAGTGCCCGGCGGCCAGGCCATGCCTTTGCAGGACATCTATCAGCTGTTCCCCAATCTTGAGGCACGCCGCCATACGCCCGGCACCCGGCTATCGGGCGGCGAACAGCAGATGCTGGCACTGGCGCGCATCCTGCGCACCCAGGCCAACCTGCTCCTGCTCGACGAAGTTTCCGAAGGCCTGGCTCCCGTCATCATCGAAGCCATGGCGGACAGCATTGCGGCGCTCAAGCGGCGGGGCTACAGCATTCTGCTCATCGAACAGAACTTCCCCTTTGCCTCCTACCTGGCCGACCGATTCTACGTGATGGAAAACGGCATGATCGTCGACCACTTCCCGGCTGCGGAACTCGCTTCGCGCCAGGAAAACCTGATGCAGCAGCTGGGGGTCTGAACCCCAGCCATATGCAAACAGCCTGCTTACAGCGGATAGATGCGCCGCACGCGGAACGTCAGCCAGGCAGCAATCAGCACCTTGATGATGTCACCGGGCAGGAACATCAGGGCTGCCATCAGCGCCTGCTGCAGGCTCATATTCAAGGCCAGCGCCATGCCCGGCACGCCGAACAGGTAGACCACCAACACGCCACCGATGAAGGCCGACAGCGCATAGCCCGAGACCGCATGCAGCAGTTCCTTCTGATGATAGGCGGCACGTCTCGCCAGGTAGCCCACGACCCAGCTGCCCGCCAGCATGCCCAGCAGGAAGCCGCCGCTGGGCCCCATGAACGCGCCCAGGCCACCACGCCCGCCGGTCAGGACAGGCAGGCCGGCTGCGGCCAGCAATAGATAAAGCACCACCGCCATCAGGCCGCGCCACGGCCCCAGCATCAGGCCAGCCAGCATCACCCCCAGCGTCTGCAGGGTCAAAGGCACTGGAACCAATGGCAAGGCGATGGGCGGCATGACGCCCAGCACGATGATGATGGCGGCAAAAAGCGCCACCAGGACAAGATCTTTGGTCTTCAGCACAACTGTTTCTCCGTGATTCCGGCAAGCGCCTGCCGGCTGGCGCATTTTAGTGAAGAACCCGCAACACAGACAGGTCGTACCGGACGGCGGCTGCCAGCCAGGCCAGCTGCGGCCTCAGTGTTGCCGTCCGCCGCCGTCCCTGGCGTCGATGGCATCGGATATTTCCTCGGCCCGCCGCAAGGTGCGCACGATCAGCGGCACCAGCAACGCCACGGCATTGGCCTTCAGCCCCCGTGCCTGCTGGGCCTCGCGCAATTCGCCGTATTGGCGCAGGATTTCCGGTACAAAACGCAACACCAGCCCGATGGCCAACGCCACCCGGCCAGCGTCCACCCAGCCACGCCGCTGCAAGGGCTGCAGCAGGCGCTCCACCACGCGCAGCAAATCCCCGCTGCGCGTGGTGAAAGTGACCGCCATGCCCAACATGCAGACGGCGCCCACCCGCAGCGCGGCAATACCTGCCCGCGCAGCGCTATCGAATATCGCCATGAACAGGCACAGCAACAGAATCAGGCTCAGCAACGCCCGCCCCTGGCGCCAGATACGCACCCAGCCCGCCCCCGAACGCCACAGCAGGATGGCTGACAAAACCAGCGCCACCGCCAGGGCCAACGGTTGGGTGATGACATAAACCACCAGCCCTGCCAGGCACAAGAGCGCCAGCTTCCAGCCGGCAGGCAGGCGATGCAGCCAGCTGTCACCCGGCACATACAGCGACAGCATCATGCCCGCCCTCCGTTCTCATGGCACGACCCGATGCCAGCCTTGGGTTTACTCATGGCCCGTCTCAGCCACAATGCCGCCGATACCAGGACAGCGCCGCCGCTGGCGTATCGTCGGCAGCCACCCGGCCGGCCTCTATGACCAGGACACGATCGCAGCCCGCCAGCAGATCCAGGTCATGGCTGACAACCACGGCCTGCTGCGGCAAACGCGCCAGCAGGCTTTCGAAACGATTGCGGTGCCGCAAATCCAGCTGAGTGGTCGGTTCGTCGAACACCAGCAGTGCCGGCTGCATCAACAGCACGGCCGCCAGCGCCACCAATTGCCGCTCTCCCCCGGAAAGCGCATGGGCAGGCCGTTCGAGCAAATGCGCAATGCCGAGATCGGCCAGTTGCGCTTCGATACGCGCCTGGCGCGCTGCGGCATCCAGCCCGGCCGCACGCAGGCTGAATGCCAGGTCTTCGCTGACAACCGGAAATACGATCTGGTTTTCAGGATTCTGGAACATGAAGCCTACGCGCTGGCGTACCTGCGCGGTCTGCCTGCGGGTATCCAGCCCGTCGACCCGCACCTGGCCACGCGTCGGCATGCGCAAGCCGTTGAGCAGGCGCGCAAACGTACTCTTGCCTGCGCCATTGGGCCCGGCAATACCAATGCGACGCTCGGACAGCGCAATGCCGATGCCGTCCAGCACACAGCCCGAGGGGGTTTCGACGCCGACGTTTTCAAACTCGATTAACATGAGGGGCGATTATGCACCAAGCGTCTCCCAAAGCCTTTCATTAGTCTTTCAACTACCAGGCCGATCACGCACTGTTTATGCAGAAAGTCCATAAAACCGAGGAAGAGTGGCGCGAGCAGCTCAGCCCCGAGGAATTTGCCGTCACCCGCCGCAAGGCCACCGAACGCGCCTTCACGGGCCGCTACTGGGATACCGCCACGCCCGGCATCTACCGCTGCGTCTGTTGCGGCACAGCCCTGTTCGCCTCGGACACCAAGTTCGACGCCGGCTGTGGCTGGCCCAGCTATTTCGACCCCATCGTGCCGGAATATGTGCGCGAAGAAGTCGACACCAGCCATGGCATGGTACGCACCGAGGTGCTCTGCAATATCTGCGATGCCCACCTGGGGCATGTCTTTCCCGATGGCCCGCCACCGACCGGCAGGCGCTATTGCATCAATTCCCTTGCCCTGACCTTCGAACCCGAAAACCGCGAGCCCTGAACGCGCGCGCCCCAGCATGAAAAAATTCCTGTTCGACCTGTTCCCCCTGCTGCTGTTTTTCGTCGCCTACCGCTTTGCCGACATCCAGGTAGCAACCGCCGTGGCCGTCGCCGCAGCCGTGCTGCAAATCCTCTGGATGCGCGTCCGGCGCCAACCCATCGAAATGATGCAATGGCTCACGCTAGGCATCATCGTGGTATTTGGCGGCGCCACCCTCTGGCTGAACGACCCGGCCTTCATCAAGTGGAAACCCACGGCGCTGTATTGGCTATTCGCCGCCGCCCTGCTGGGCGCCCGGCTGCTGCGGGGCCAGAACCTGCTGAAGAAGCTGCTTGGGGAAAAGGTATCCATGCCCGACCACGCCTGGGAAAAGATGAACGCCAGCTGGATACTGTTCTTCCTGGTAGCCGGCGCACTCAACCTGTACGTGGCATTTTCCGGCCATTTCTCAGAAGAACAGTGGGTCAACTTCAAGGTCTTCGGCCTGATGATCCTGATGCTGGTCTTTGTCGTCATCCAATCCATCTGGCTGGGCCGCCATATGCAGGACAATGGCAAGGGCGCCGCCAATGACGAGAATTATTGAGATGGCGGATTTTGAAACACTTCAGGCAGTACTGACTGAACGTTTGCAGGAACTGCATCCTTCCAGCCTGGTCATACTCGATGAGTCGCACCTGCACGCCGGACATGCCGGCGCTCAGGGCGGCGCCAAGCATTTGCGGGTAAAAATCGCAGCGGCAGGTTTTACCGGGCTTTCCCATGTGGCGCGCCATCGCCTCGTGTATGATCGCCTACGCGATTTGATTCCGCACCCTATCCACGCGCTTGCGCTGGAAACGCAGGCCTCCTGAAAGGATCTTCATGAAACGCTTTGCCGTACTGCTCGCAGCAGCCGCCATTTCGGCGCCGATCTACGCCCAGAACATCGCGACCGTCAACGGGAAACCCATCTCCCAGAAAGACTTCGACCAATTCATCTCCTTGCTGGTCGACCAGGGCGCCACGGATTCGCCGCAGCTGCGCGAACAGGTCAAGCAGGAATTGATCAATCGCCAGGTGCTGGTGCAAGCGGCCGAAAGCGCCAAGGTCGGCAGCAAGCCTGAAATCGTCACCGAAATCGAACTGGCTCGTCAGGGCATTCTGGTGCGCGGCCTGATGGACGACTACCTGGAAAAGAACCCGGTTTCCGACTCCGCCATACAGGCCGAGTACGACAAGGTCAAGGCCGAACAGGGCAACCAGCAGGAATACAAGGTTCGTCACATCCTGGTGGAAGACGAGAAAACTGCACAGGACGTCCAGAAGCAGCTGAAGGACAAGAAGAGCAGCTTCGCCGACCTGGCCAAGAAATACTCGCGTGACCCGGGCAGCGCCCAGCGTGGCGGTGATCTGGGCTGGGGTGCCGCAACCAACTATGTGAAGCCCTTCGCTGACGCCGTGACCGCCTTGCAAAAGGGCCAGATGAGCGCCGCGCCGGTCAAGAGCGACTTCGGCTGGCACATCATCGAACTGGAAGACGTGCGCCCGGTGGCCTTCCCGCCGCTGGAACAAGTGCGCCCGCAGATCGAACAGATGCTGCGCCAGCAGGCCCTCTCCAAGTACCAGCAGGACCTGGTGGAAAAGGCAAAGATTCAGGAAAACTGATTCCAGTCGCGGTTTGACTGCACACCCGGTTGCGGCCCTGGCTGCAACCGGGTGTTTTCATAGGAACGTCAACAAGGGACAGGCAAGGCACAACCGCATGAGTCGGGGCTGCCAAGACCGCGGCCTTCAGCCGCGCTCAGAGCACGACCGGGGCGTTCGGCAGGCCTTCGCTGTCTTCACGGTCCGATATCGGGCAGCAGTATTCAAGCCGGGTTTCTATACCGGCAATCGCCATTTCCAGGCCGGCCGCGAACTCTCCGCGCGCCAGATAGGCTTGCAGGCTGGCGCACAGCATGGCCCAATCTTCCTTGGCCACGTTCACGCCCCGATCGGCCACCAGTTCTATGCTGTGGTCGCCCAGGCACAGATAAAGCAGCACGCCGGTGCGCCGTGGCGTATCCCAGACCCGCAGGCGGCCGAAGACCTCCAGCGCCCGCGCCAGGCTATCTGGCTGGGAATCAGGCAAGGCCTGCTCGACGGCCAGCACCAGTTCTCCGGCATGGCGGGTTTCACTCTCGCTAATTCGCTGTTCGAGCTGCTTGAGCACGGCTGGCGGAAAATGGCGCGACCTCAACCAGCGACCATGCAGGTTGCTCCAACCGACGGCCCTCAGGCACTTACCAACGACCGGATGCACCGCCACCTCCGCTACGGCCACCGCCGCCCCGAAACCCGCCGCCACGGCTGGACCCCGAGGATCGGCCGCCCCAACTGCCCGAAGAAAACCCGCCACGGGACGAACCGCCGCGGCGCACTGCGGTCCCCTGCACACGATGCAACAACTGGTTGAGCACCATGACCAGCACGGCAGCGCCAATGCCCAGCCAGATGCTGCCGGTCAGAAAGAAGATGGCCACACCTGCAATGGGACCGGGCACGGCCTTGAATACCAGGATGACCAGAAGCACCAGGCTTTCGAGCAGGCCCACGCCCCAGGATTCACCACTGCTGTCAGAGGACTCGCCAGACGGCTGCCCCTGCGGCGCAGGCAACTCGCCGGTACGTACCAGCAGCGCCAGCTGCTCCACGGCGCCATGCAGCCCACCGGCGAAATCCCCCTGGGCGAAACGCGGCGCCATCTGTTCACGGATGATGCGGCTGGCACGGGTATCCGTCACCACGCCTTCCAGCCCATAGCCCACTTCGATGCGCATGGCGCGATCGTCTTTGGCAACCACCACCAGAATGCCGTCATCGACATCCTTGCGCCCCAGCTTCCAGGTTTCAAATGCCCGCACGGCATACTGTTCAATACTGTCATCCCCGGTCGTGGGAACGATCAGCACGGCAATCTGCGCACCACTTTCCTGCTCCAGCGCAGCCAGTTTTTCGGTGAGCTGGCGCTGCTGCTCCGCATTCAGCGTAGCCGTCCGGTCCAGCACGCGGCCGCTAAGCTGCGGAATGGCGACATCCTGCGACCAACCCGGGACGGGCAACAGGACGGTGCACAACAAGACCAGCAAGGCCAGGCAGTGTTGCAGGGCGTGCCGGACCGCAGAGCGGGCCGGCACGCCTGCGTCTGCCATGCGCGGGTGCAGGACGCCGTCGGGCGCAGGCATCATCCCTGTGCCCGACGTCCGGCCCGCGCCTGCGCATGGCCGCTGCATCACTGTGCGGCTCCTGCCGCCGGCGCGTTGCCCGTGCCGAAGTTGACGACGGGCGCGCGCGAGATATCGGCCTCGTTTTCTACGCTGAAATTGGCCTTGGTCTTGTAGCCAAACATCTTGGCAGTCATGACAGCCGGGAACTGGCGCACCAATACGTTGTAATCCTGGACCGCCTGCACATACCGGTTGCGCGCCACGGTGATACGGTTTTCCGTGCCATCGAGCTGCGCCTGCAGATCGCGGAACGCGGCATCAGCCTTCAGCTCAGGATAGTTTTCAGCCACCACCAGCAAACGCGACAACGACGAGCTCAGTTGCGACTGCGCCGCCTGGAAACGCGCCAACTGTTCCGGATCTTCCAGCATTTCCGGCGTGACCTGCATGGAACCCACTTTCGAACGTGCCTGTGTCACTTCGGTCAGCACCTGGCGCTCGTGTGTTGCGTAGCCCTGCACCGTATTGACCAGATTCGGAATCAGATCGGCACGGCGCTGATACTGGTTCAGGACTTCCGACCAGGCCGCGCTGACCTTTTCATCGGCCGCCTGAATGGCGTTGTAGCCACAACCACTGAGCAACAGCGCGCTCAACAGCACGCTGAATAAAGCCGCGATGCGTTTCATTTCAACTCCTTGCCCGCCGGGGACCATCCCCGGACCTTGATCATATTCAGTAAATCCGGCGCGTGGCGGCCAAAACCGCTCAACACATTCCAAAGTGCCATAGAAAAAACCGATCGTCCGGCAACGCGCCGCCGGAAGCACGGCGGTGCGTCACAGGAAATATCCGGCCACACCGCCTGGCGGCAAGCCGCTCAGGGCTCGCCCAGCATGGCACGCAACTCGTCTTCGTCCAGCACCGTGACCCCCAGTTCCCTGGCCTTGGTCAACTTGCTGCCCGCTTCCACGCCGGCCACCACGAACGAAGTCTTGCGCGACACCGAGCCGCTCACCTTGCCGCCAGCCGCGATAATGCGTTGCGAGGCTTCCTCGCGTGTCCAGCGTGGAAACGTGCCGGTCAGCACGAATGTCTTGCCAGTCAAGCCGGTCGAAGCCGGCGCCACTTCCGGCTGCGGCTCGACGCCATGACGTTTGAGCGCTTCAAGCACTTCGCGGTTATGCGGTTCGTCGAAGAAACGCCGCACGGACGCCGCCACCACCGGACCGACGTCGGGTGCACGCTGCAAGGCCTCGAGATCGGCATCGGCCAGCGCTTCCATGCTGCCGAAATGCCTTGCCAGGTCCCGCGCCGTGGTTTCACCCACATGGCGGATACCCAGCGCATAAATCAGCCGGCCCAGCGTGGGGCGACGTGCAGCCTCTATGGCAGCGACCAGATTGGCCGCCGACTTCGCTCCCATGCGGTCATAGGACGCCAGCAGCTCGGCACGCAAGTCGAACAGATCCGCCAGGGAATGCACCCGGCCATCGTCCACCAGCTGCTCTATCAGCTTCTCTCCCAACCCGCCGATATCCAGCGCCTTGCGGCTGGCAGCGTGCCAGAGGGACTGCTTGCGCTGCGCAGCGCAGAACAGGCCGCCGGAACAGCGTGCGATGGTTTCGTCCTCGGGCCGCTCGATGGCCGAACCGCAGATCGGACAATGCGTCGGCATGACAAATGCACGCGCATCGGCCGGTCGCAGCTCTGGCAACGGGCGCACCACTTCGGGAATCACGTCCCCTGCGCGGCGCACGATCACCGTATCGCCGATCATCACATCCTTGCGGCGGATTTCATCTTCGTTGTGCAGCGTGGCATTGGTCACCGTCACGCCACCGACGAATACCGGCGCCAGGCGCGCCACTGGCGTGATGGCGCCAGTACGGCCCACCTGTACCTCGATATCCAGCAAGCGGGTCTGCGCCTCTTCGGCCGGAAATTTATGGGCCAGTGCAAAACGCGGCGCGCGCGCCACGAACCCCAGCGTCTGCTGGCTACGCAGGCTATCCACCTTGTAGACCACGCCGTCGATGTCGTACTTGAGCCCGGCACGCGTCGCGCCGACCTCGTTATAGAAGGCCATCAGCCCATCGACACCGCGTGCAACCCGGTTGTACTTGCTGTTGACCGGCAAACCCAGTTCAGCCAGCCAGGCCAGCATGCCGCTATGCGTGCGGGCGGGCAAGGCGGCATCTTGGGCCGCAGCCTCCGCAGACGCAGCAGCAAACAGATCACCGCTGCCGCCTGCCGGCGCCACACCATCCTGCCCTGCGCGGTATTCTCCCCATCCGTAGGCGTAGAAACGCAGATTGCGCTTGGCGGTAATCGTGGAATCCAGCTGCCGCAGGCTGCCGGCCGCCGCATTGCGCGGATTGACGAAGACTTTCTCGTTACGGGCCTGCTGGGCCAGATTCAGGCGCTCGAAATCTTCCCGGAACATCAGGACCTCGCCACGCACTTCCAGCACCTCGGGCACGGCCCGGCCAGATGCCTGCAAACGCAAGGGGATCGCACGGATGGTACGGACGTTATGCGTGACATCCTCGCCTTCATAGCCGTCGCCGCGCGTCGCGGCCTGCACCAGCACGCCGTTTTCATAGCGCAAGCTGATGGCCAGCCCGTCGAACTTCATCTCGCAGAAATATTCCGCTGCTTCCGCCAGGCCCAACTGGCCTGCATCACGCAGGGTATCGGTGACACGACGGTCAAACGCTTCGACTTCTTCCCGATTGAAGGCATTGCCCAGCGACAACATGGGGACGGCATGGCGCACGCTGCCGAACGCCGAGGATGGCGTGGCCCCGACACGCTGCGTCGGGGAATCCGGCGTACGCAATTCCTCCCACTCGGCCTCCAGCGCTTCCAGCTCGCGCATCTGGCCGTCATAGACAGCGTCCGGCACACTGGGATCATCCAGCACGTAATACCGGTGGTTGTGGCCTTCAATTTCCCTGCGCAATGCCCCGGCCCGTTCCCGGGCCGCTTCCAACGTCAAACCTGAACTCACGAAAACACCCTCAACGCCCTCGCACTACCGGCCGTCAGGCCTGCCTTGTCCAGTTGGCCGTACAGCCGCACCAACTGCTGGTCTATGACCTGCTCGGCACCCTCGGCCAGCGGCCTGCCGCTGTCGTCGATCAAATGGGCATCCAGGCGCAGCGCCAGGTCGCGGCCGACCTTCACCATGCGGCCGAATGCGTGCTCGTCAGCCGGACTGCGCGGCACGTCGAGCAACAGGCTCAGGTGAGCCAACGGCGCCTGCCCCATCTCGAACAGCGCGCCGTCGCCGCGCGCCAGCGTGAAACGCACCAACCCCTGCTCGGACAGCCAGGCCAGGACGCCGCCAGTGGACTGGAAGCCCAGCTCATGGGCCACGGCCAGCACTTCGGCTGCCGGACGCGGCTCCGTCAGCGCCAGGGTAACGCTCAATTCTGCATCCAGTGCGGCCGCCACGCGGTCCAGCTGCGCCGCCTGCTCCAGAACGGCCACTTGCTCCGGGCCGTACAGCTTGCCATTGCAGCGCTTGGCGATCTCCTGGGCACGCGACCAGATCTGCAGCCATTCCGCCGGACTGATGGCGCCCGCCCGATTGGCCAGTTGCACGGCGATATGCACGGAGGTGTAGGAATCCTGGGTGGTCAGGTGCTGGCGCAGGGTGCCTTGAGCGGAAAAAGCAAAGAAACGCAGGGGCTTGCGGGCCTGCTGGCGCAAGGGATGGGCAGCGCCCAGCAGGTCGGCTCCCGCCACTGGTGCAGCGAATTCAATGGAAATCAGTGCCTCGGTTGCCCGATCTGCCGGCACGTCAGCTGCACCACGTGCCGTTACTGGCGCCGCAGGTGCGGATTCGGTGGCCGGGGTGGCAGGCGCCGGAGTATCTCCGCCCAGCCCTGGTTCACGGCGTTCCGCGACCGGCGCGGCAGCGCTCTGCCCCAGCGTGGGGTCGGCCGTGGGCGCTGCACCAGCCTGTGCGCGAGCGGCCTGATCCGCATCCAGCAGCGGGTCGTGCGCCGGAGGCTGGAATTGCTGCTGCATGCGGCGGCGCACACGGCGGTCCTGCCACCAGTTGAAGGCAAGCAGCACCCCAATCAGCACCAGCCCCAGGATGATCAAACCAATCTGCAAATCACTCATTCCATACTCCACGCCTGTTCCGGCGTCTATCCTGCATCCAGCGCCCTTGCCGGACGATTTCCATTTCCGCCCCGTTTGCCGGCAAACGCCGGCCCACGCGCCTGCGTGCTACGCCGCCCCATCAGCCCACTTGGCCGCCAGGTCGATATCCACTGCCACAATGCGCGATACCCCCTGTTCCTGCATGGTAACGCCGACCAACTGCTTTGCCATCTGCATTGCGATCTTATTGTGAGAAATAAAAAGAAACTGTGTCTGGTCGCTCATGCTGCTGACCAGATTGGCATAGCGCTCGGTGTTGGCATCGTCCAGCGGCGCGTCGACCTCATCGAGCAGGCAGAACGGCGCCGGATTCAGCTTGAACAACGCGAACACCAGCGCCGTCGCCGTCAGCGCCTTTTCACCACCTGACAACAGGTGGATCGTACTGTTGCGCTTGCCCGGCGGCTGCGCCATCACCTGGATGCCGGCATCGAGAATCTCGTCGCCGGTCATGGTGAGCCTGGCCTCGCCGCCGCCGAACAGACGCGGGAACAACTCTCCAAAGTGACCATTCACGATATTGAAAGTTTCCTGCAGCAACTGCCGGGTTTCACGGTCGATGCGGCGGATGGCGTCCTCCAGGGTCTCTATGGCCTCCAGCAGATCAGCATGCTGGGAGTCCAGGAAGGTCTTGCGTTCGCGGGCTGTCGTCAATTCTTCCAGCGCCGCCAGGTTGACCGCGCCCAGGCTGTCGACCTGCCTGGAAATGCGTTGCACCTCGCTTTGGAGCCAGCTGCCCTTGCGCCAATCCGGCGGTAATTCATCAAGTTCGCGGGCCAGCGCCTCGCGCACCAGCTGGCGCGCATCCAGCTGTTCGGCGAATTGCTCCACCGCCAGGCGCGCAGCCTGTTCCTGCAGTTGCAGCGCCGTAATTTTTTCGCGCAACGGGTCCAGTGCCCGCTCGCGCACCATGCGCTGCTCATCGGCGGAACGCAGCATGGCAGCCAGGTTGTCCAACTCGATGCGCGCCCGGGTCAGCTCTTCCTCGGCCGCCGCCCGCATTTCCAGCGCATCCTGCAGGCCAGCCTGTGCCGCCGAAGCATCCAGCACGGCCAGATCCTGTTGCAACTGTTCCTGCTCCACGCCGGCCCGCCGCACCTGCTCGATGGCCAGTTGCAGATTGCGGCGCAGTTCATCCAGCCGCGCCTTCAGGCCTTTCTCTGCAAATTGCGCTTCCTGCGCGCGCCGGTCCAGATCGCGCAACCTGGATCGCGCGGCATCCGCACTGGCGACCAGGGCTTCATCGGCAATTTCCAGGTCGGCATAGCGTGACTGCTGCTCGCCCAGTTCCTCATCCAGGCGTTCAAAGCGCTCTTCCGCTTCCGCCCGGGCGCCGCGCCACTCTTCCTGCAATGCAGCGATTTCCTCGAGGTCTTCCTGCAGGCGTGCAGCACGCTCGCCGGATTGCGCCGCCAATTGCTGCATGCGGGTATGTTCAAGCTGCACGTCGTGCAGGCGGCGCGTTACCTCTGCAACGCGCTGCCGCGCCGGGGCCATGGCTTCGCCAACTTGCCGCCAAGCCGCCTCTGCCTGGGCCACGCGATCCTTGGCGGCATCCGCCAGCAGGCGCTGCGCACGCGCTTCCTTCTGCAGGTTTTCCAGTTCCTGGCGCCGCGCAAGCATCCCGGCCTGCTCGGAATCGGCGGCATAAAAGCGCACACCATGCGCATCGACCATATGGCCGCTGCGCAGCACCAGCACGGCGCCAGGCGGCAGGCTGCCGCGCCGCGCCAGCGCCTGCTCCATATCTTCGGCCGTAAAAACGCCCTGCAGCCAATCCTGCAACAAGGCGCGCAGGATAGGGTCGGACAACTGCAGCAGCGACGACAGCGCGGTGAAGCCAGCCGGGCTCGCCGGCGCTACCGGCGAGCCCGGCAACTGATAGAACGCCAGCCGCGCCGGTGGTGGGTCATTCACAAAAGCACGCACCCAGTCCAAACGACTGACGGGCAAGGCCGCCATGCGCTCGCGCAGGCTGGCCTCCAGTGCCGTTTCCCAACCCGGCGCCACCTTCAGTTCACGCCACAGCCGCGGCAGGCTCTCCAGCTCGTGCTTGGCGAGCCAGGGCGCCAACGTGCCCTGCTTTTCCACATCTTCCTGCAACTTGCCCAAGGCCGCGTGACGGGCCTCCAGGCGCGCCAGCGCCTGGGCTTCGTGCTGCGCTGCAGCCTGCGCCTGTATCCGCGCCGAATCGGCCTCGGGCAGGCGCACTTCGAGCTCGGCCAACACTGCCTGCGCTTCTTCCAGGCTGCCTTCAAGCACCTCGCATTCGCCGCGCAATTGCTCCAGGCGCTGCGGGTCCGGCCGCTCCAGGCCGCGTGACTCCTGCTCCAGCCTTTCCCGGCGCAGTGCCAGATCCTGCAACTGGCGGTCGGCGTCGCGTTGCGATTGCGCCGACAGGGCCAGTTGTTGTTCCAGCTTGGACAATTCAGTGCGCAGAACTTCGCGCCGGACCGCCGCGTCACGCACCCGCCGCTCGATATCCGGCAGTTCATCCTGGGCCTGTGCGGCGGCAATCTGCGCTTCCTCGGTCAAGGCAGCGCCGGCCTCCAGCTCGTCTTCCGTGGCCGTGATCTGACTTTCACAGTGCTCGCGCTGAGACAGCCACTCTTCCATCTGAGCCTGCAATTGCGCTTGCCGCGCTTGCAGGCGATTGCGTGAATCCACGACATGGCGGATTTCCGCTTCCAGCGTACTGACCTGCGCATTGGCTTCGTACATCTTGCCTTGCGCCGCATGTACCGCATCACTGGCGGCGTAATGGGCCTGGCGCCGGCTTTCCAGATCGGTTTCCCCGGCACGCAAGGCGGCAACTGCCGCCTCCAGCTCGTTTTGCGCCTGTTCCGTCTCGCGGGCACGGGCACGTTGCTCGTCACGCGCCGCCTGCTCCCGGACGTACCAGAGAAAGGTCTGTTTGCGCTCGCCGTCTTCCTGCAACGCACGATAATGCCGCGCCACTTCAGCCTGGGCCTCGAGCTTTTCCAGCTGGGTATCGAGTTCGCGGCGGATATCCTCGACCCGGGTGAGGTTCTCGCGGGTATCGGACAGGCGGTTCTCGGTCTCGCGGCGGCGCTCTTTGTAGCGCGACACGCCTGCGGCTTCCTCGAGATAGACCCGCAACTCTTCCGGCTTGGCTTCGATCAGCCGGTTGATCATGCCCTGCCCGATGATGGCATAGCCACGCGCCCCCAGGCCCGTGCCCAGGAACAGATCATGGATGTCGCGCCTGCGCACCTGCTGGTTATTGATGAAATAACTGCTGGCGCCATCGCGGGTCAGCACGCGGCGCACCGCGATTTCGGCGTAGGTGCTCCATTGGCCCACTGCGCGGCCGGCATCATTGCTGAACACCAATTCCACCGACGCCCGGCCGGCCGGGCGGCGCTGGCCCGAGCCATTGAAAATCACGTCCTGCATGGACTCGCCGCGCAACTCGGAAGCACGCGTCTCGCCCAGCACCCAACGCACCGCGTCGATGATATTGGATTTGCCACAGCCATTCGGCCCGACGACGCCCACCAGTTGGCTGGGCACCGGTATCACTGTCGGGTCAACGAAGGATTTGAAGCCAGCAAGCTTGATCTGCGTAAGACGCACGGTAGGAAAGCCAGAAGCAGGTCATTGTTCTCTCCAGCGGACCCTCGCAACGCCTTGCAGCGGCAAGCCCGTGGAATCAATCTGCAATGATAACGCAGCGCCTTGCGCCACCAGATTCAATTCTCACCCATCACGGTACATTTACGCTCTTTTACCGGATTATTACGCCCGCCGGCCCTGCCCCGATCCCCCCTATCCAGCCCCCAGGCGCGGCCCTTGCGCGCACGTCACGTAAAACCCGTACGCTTCATGGGGGCTATACTCCCCCACCGAACGGACGGTAATGCCCCCCTGGCAAAAAAAACAGCCTCCAGGCAAACCGGCATTTGTTTACACTTTGACGTTCATTGGCACCAATACCTTACACATCCGGGAGCAGCTGCTTGAAAAGAGGCTTTTATCTGGTCATGGCCGCGCAGGCTTTGTCATCGCTGGCCGACAACGCGCTTTTCATTGCCGCCCTCGCGCTCATCCAGGAACTGTCCGGCCCCGACTGGATGGCGCCAATGCTGAAATGGTGGTTTGCCCTGGCATACGTCCTGCTGGCCGCTTTCGTCGGGGCTTTTGCGGACTCCGTTCCCAAAGGCCGGGTCATGCTGATGACCAACGCCCTCAAGACACTGG
The DNA here is from genome assembly GCF_004216755.1 of Kerstersia gyiorum. Classification (GTDB taxonomy): domain Bacteria; phylum Pseudomonadota; class Gammaproteobacteria; order Burkholderiales; family Burkholderiaceae_B; genus Kerstersia; species Kerstersia gyiorum. The sequence goes on along the minus strand of NZ_SGWZ01000001.1, from coordinate 1,036,383 downwards.
GCTGCATCATCATGCTGGCCTATACCTGTTTCGGCATGTCTTCCGTGCAGCAAACCTGGCTGATCTGTGGCGCCTACGCCCTGGTCGGCATCGGTGCCGCCGCCTACTCTCCGGCCAAATACGGCATCGTCACAGAAATGCTGCCCCCCTCGCTCCTGGTCAAGGGCAACAGCTGGATCGAAGGCCTGACCGTGACGTCCATCATCATCGGCACAGTGCTGGGCGGCGCGCTGATTTCGCCGCATGTTTCCAGCCTGCTGCTGACCCAAACGCCCCTGGGCAGCTTCCTGTCCACGCCGGCTGAAGCGGCCATCTTCTGTATTGTCTTCATTTATGTCGGCGCTGCGATCTGCAATCTGCTGATCCCCCACACCGGCTACTACTATCCCAAGCAACCCCGGCAGATCTCGGTACTGCTGCGCACCTTCTTCGGCTACGTGGGCATCCTCTGGCTCGACAAGCTGGGCCGCATTTCCCTGGCCATCACTACGCTGTTCTGGGGGGCTGGCGCCACGCTGCAGCTGATCGTCATCGAATGGGGCCACGCCCACCTGGGCCTGCGACTGGACCAGGCTTCGGTGCTGATGGGCATTTCCGCGTTCGGCACGGTCGTGGGCGCGATTCTGGCCGGCCGCCTGCCGCTGCAAAAATCCCTGGTCGTCCTGCCGCTGGGCGCTGTCATGGGGCTGCTGGTGCTGTGCATGCCCATGGTCAGCGCTACCTACACGGTCTACACCCTGCTGTTCCTGATCGGGGCGGCCGCCGGCTACTTCGTCGTGCCGATGAATGCGCTGCTGCAACACCGGGGCCACGTACTGCTGTCTGCGGGGCACTCCATTGCCGTGCAGAACTTCAATGAACAGATCAATATCCTGTTCATGGTGGCGCTGTACACCCTGCTGCTCAAGATGGAACTGCACATCAACACCATCATCACCATCTTCGGCCTGGCCGTGTTCGGCCTGATGACCCTGATCATCGTGACCTGCAAGCTGATGCTGCACCGCGACCCCAGCCTGGAAGCCCAGATTGGGCAGACCGGACACGGGCAGGCGCTGAAGTAAGCGGCCTCAGGCAAGCGAGCAGCCGACGGGCCACGCCCGTCGCTGCGGCACTTGACGCCTGGGCCGGAAAATCAGCCCTGCGGCGCCTGCGCCACCGCCAGCCGCAAGTCTTGCCAGGCTGCTGCCTTGGCATGAGGGCTGCGCAACAGATAGGCCGGGTGATAGCTGACCACCAGCGGAATATCCCTGCCACTGCCATCGCGCCAGGCGTGTACACGGCCGCGCAGATTGCCAATGGAAGCCTCGGTCTGCAATAACGTGTGGGCGGCAAAGCGCCCCAGCACCAGAATGCCTTCAGGCTTGATCAGCTCAATCTGCTTCATCAGATAAGGACTGCACGCGGCGATTTCTTCCGGCCTGGGATTGCGGTTCGCTGGCGGCCGGCACTTGATCACGTTGGCAATGAAAACCTCGCGCCCGCGTTGCAGGTCGACGGCGGCCAGCATGGAATCCAGCAATTGCCCGGCCCGCCCGACAAACGGCGAACCCTGGCGGTCTTCCTGCTCCCCGGGCGCTTCGCCGATCACCATCCAGCGTGCCGGGAAAGCGCCGTCGCCAAATACTGCCTGGCGCCGCGTCTTGCATAGATCGCAGGCGGTACAGGCCAGCACCTGCTCGCGCAGACCCTCCATATCCTGGGCCAGCGGCCCACGCTCCGCCATCACGACAGGCTCACCGCCCGGCTGATCCACTCTTTGCGCCGGCGCCTGGGCCACGGACTGTCCGGCTTGTGGCGCCTGCGCCAGGGACACTGCCGCAGGCGCACCAGGGCGCGCAGCGGCCGGACGGCCCGCCTGCCTGTCGCGACCGGCAGCCAGCAGAGCCAGCGCATCGCCAGCACCGCTGCGACGTACCTGGCCGCTGGCGTCGTCCGCAGGCCGGCGGGCTTCGGCCGGGCCGGACGGCGCAGCGGCTGCCGTCGCCACCTGCACGCCCGCATCGGCCGACGGTGCCGGACGGCGCGGCGGCTCGGGCAACAGCCAGCGCCCAACGCCCATTTCCTTGAGCCAAAGGCGCTGCATGGACGATACGGACACCTGCGGCTCGCTCACGCCTGGCTCCCTGCAGCCACTGGCAGGCGCTTCTGGAATACCCAGGCGTCCTCCCGTTCCGTGCCCGCTTCGTAATAGCCCTTGCGCACACCGATCTGCTCGAAACCGAAACGGCGGTACAGCGCCAACGCCCCGGTATTGGACGGCCGAACTTCAAGCAGCAAGCCTTCCAGCCCCGCCTCGGCGGCGCGCTGCGAAAAATGCTCCAGCAGACGCCAGCCCCATCCACGGCGCTGGCGCTCGGGCGCAACGGCCACTGCCAGCAAATGCGAGACATCCGGCGCCAGCATGGCGATATAGAAGCCAACGACGGCATCGCCTTCGCACAGCACCCAGGCGTCATAGCCGGCAGCCAGCGCATCCTCGAAATTGCGGCGCGTCCACGGATGCAGTTGTACCTGGGCCTCGAGATCGACCACGCTGTCCAAATGTGCGGCACCCATGGCCTGCACATAAATAGGTGCGGACGCCCTGGGATTGCCGCCATCGCCGTTGGCGCGCTCGGCCGTCGTGAAAGCCACTTTATCCCGCACGTATAGCGGCATGGCTTCGGGCGCCGGCCGCCCCTCGCCGCGCAGCAAGGCTTCCAGGCCCAGCCGCGCCACGATTTCCGCCTCTGGGCGCAAAGCCAGCAATTCCGGCGCGAACCTGACACCAGCCTGGGTCAGCCGCCATCCATCACCAGCCCACAACGGCGCAGCGACACCAGCGCCGTGGCTGGCTTGCCAGCCCGGCAACAGGCTTTCCACCCAGGGCACGGCGTCGGCTGCGGCAACCAGCTGCGGCGCCAGCAATTCCTGCCAAGCGGCACCAGCCTGCGTCGGCGCGCGGTAGACCGCCAGATAGACCTCATCCATGCGTGCATCCAGCGCCGTCATTACCAATTGTCCTGGTGCAGCGCTGCTTGCTGCAGCCACTGCCAGATTGGACACCACCGGCAGCACTGGCACGTCCAGCGTGTAGGCAACGCCCTGCGCCACGCCGCAAGCCACGCGCAAGCCGGTAAAGCCGCCAGGCCCCTGCCCGAAAGCCACGCCATGCAGGCTGGCCACCGTCAGGCCGGCATCGCGCAGCAGGCTGCTGGCCAGAGGCAGTATCTGCTGCCCATGATCCTGTCCCCCATCATGGCTGCGCGTCGCTATACTACGGATGGCCCCAGCAGAAGCGCGCAGCAATGCCACGCTGCAACGCGGCCCCGAGGTTTCAAAACTGATCAGATTGATGTCCATTCCAGGATTGTAAGGAATGCAGCCCGGAAACGGGCAGATGGAATCGTCACGCCGGGCAGGCCACTGACCCTGACATCCGTCCGGAACAGGAGCAGGCAAGGAACTACTGGCGCGCCGAGCGCTCTACAGAAGGATATGCTGAGCTGCCACTTGTGGCGAAACTTACACTTGTGTAACGTTAAGTAAGCCCCTTTGGCCCCCTTTTAGCCCGCTGTTACATTTACGCCATGCCTACACCACAAACGCCTCCAACTCCTCGCAAACTGCTGGTCGTCGATGACGATCCCCGTCTGCGCGACCTGCTGCGCCGTTACCTTTCGGAACAAGGCTTCAATGTTTTTGTGGCTGAAGATTCCAAGGAGATGGCGCGCCTGTGGCAACGTGAGCATTTCGACCTGCTGGTGCTCGACCTGATGCTGCCCGGGGAAGATGGTCTTTCGATCTGTCGCCGGCTGCGTGGCGCGCATGACAATACGCCTATCATCATCCTGACGGCCAAGGCGGAAGAAATCGACCGCATCCTGGGCCTGGAAATGGGTGCTGACGACTACCTGTCCAAGCCGTTCAACCCGCGTGAACTGCTGGCCCGCATCAATGCGATCCTGCGCCGCCGTGGCGCCGAAGAGCATCCCGGCGCGCCCAGCCAGGAAAACGAGTCCGTCGCATTCGGTCCCTATACCCTGAATCTCTCAACCCGCACCCTGATGCGCAACGGCGAAACCGTGCCCATCACCACGGGCGAGTTCTCGGTCCTGAAAGTTTTCGCACGCCATCCCAAGGTACCGCTGTCGCGCGACAAACTGATGGAACTGGCCCGTGGCCGCGAATACGAAGCCTTCGACCGCAGCCTGGACGTGCAGATTTCGCGCCTGCGCAAGCTGATCGAGCCGAATCCTTCCAAGCCCGTCTTCATCCAGACGGTCTGGGGCCTGGGCTACGTCTTCGTCCCCGATGGCGGCAACTGACACTCAGGCACCGAACCGACCAACTGCCCGCCACGCCGAACAGTCCCGCTGGACGCGACTGTTCCGTCTCGGGCTGTTCGGACGCACATTCCTGCTGCTCAGCACGCTGATGATCGCCAGCCTGCTGGCCTGGCTGCAAGTCTTCTTCAGCATGGAAATCGGCCCGCGCGCCTACCAGATGGCGCAGCGAGTCGTCACTTCCGTCAATATCACCCGCGCCGCGCTGATCTATTCAGCGCCGGATTCCCGCAGCCGGCTGCTGCTGGACCTGGCAACCAATGAAGGCTTGCAGGTCTATCCCCGCACCGAGCAGGACGATATCCAGGCGCTGCCGCACGACGATTACTGGACTCGCGTCGCCACGCTGATCCGCAGCCGCCAGGGCGAAGACATCCGCCTGGCCAGTTCCGTCAACAATATCTCCGGTATCTGGGTCAGTTTCCGCATCGACGATGAGGATTACTGGCTGGTCTTCGAACGCGACCAGTTCGGCCTGACAGGCGGGATGGAATGGATAGGCTGGGGGGTGACCGCGCTCATCCTCTCGCTGATAGGTGCAGCCATCAGTGTGGGCTTCGTCAACCGCCCGCTGTCACGCCTGGCCAAGGCCGTGCAGGAACTATCGCGTGGCTCCACTCCTTTGCCGCTGCCCGAAGGCGGCCCGGAAGAACTGCGCCGCATCAATGCCAGCTTCAACCGCATGGCGCATGAGTTGCGCCAGAGCGAAGAAGACCGGGAACTGATGCTGGCCGGCCTCTCTCATGACCTGCGTACGCCGCTGGCGCGGCTGCGCCTGGAAATCGAAATGAGCGGAGTGTCTGAAGATACGCTGCAGAATATCGACCAGGATCTCGGCCAGATCGAACGCTGTATCGGCCAGCTCATGGATTACGCCCGCCCTGCCGGCACATCCGGCCAGGAAGTCACTTTCGTCTCGGACGTACTGCACGAAATCTACCAGCGCGAACGCAGCCATACCGAAGCGCTGGGCGGTACCCTGCAAGCGGATATCGCCCCAGATCTTTACGCCCGCATCTCGGATTTCGACCTCAAGCGCATCATCACCAACCTCATCGAGAACGCCAGGCGCTATGGCCTGTCCGGTGACGGCCGGGCCCATATCAACCTGTCCGCCAGCGTACAGGGCAAATGGCTGCGCATCGACGTTTCCGACCAGGGCCCAGGCATACCGCTTTCCGATAGCGCCAAGATGCTGCGCCCGTTCTCGCGCGGCGAAAGCGCGCGCACCGGCGTCAGCGGGGCCGGCCTGGGGTTGTCCATCGTCGAACGCTTGCTGAGCCAGATCGGCGGACGCCTGAACCTGTTGCAAAACGACCCCTCGGGCCTGCTGGTCCGCATCGAACTGCCACGCCCCCAGCAAAGCTGACGCCCCCCCCGGCACGCTCTTATCTCCAGCCCTGGCTCTCGCGTAGAATGCTTCCAGCGAGCGTCATCCTGACGCTTTGGGACTCCTGGGAGATTTTGATGAAAACCATCGGCGACAAACTCGACTCGTTTCGCATTATCGGCGTCAAGCCTGGCTTTACCCTGGCGGAGGAAAACGGCGTTTCGGCCTTCGAAGACATCACCGAAAGCACCTTTCCCGGCAAGTGGAAAGTCATCTATTTCTACCCCAAGGACTTTTCTTCGGTCTGCCCGACGGAAATCGTCGGCTTCGATGCCCTGGCCGAAGCCTTCGAAGAACGCGATGCCATCCTGCTGGGCGGCTCCAGCGACAATGAACACGTCAAGCTGGCCTGGCGCCGCGAACAAAACGAACTGGCGCGCATCCAGCATCACCAGTTCGCCGATACGTCCGGTTCCCTGATCGACCAGCTGGGCATCCGCGAACGCAGCCAGGGCGTGGCACTGCGCGCCACCCTGATCGTCGACCCGGACAACGTGATCCAGCACATTTCGGTCAACAGCCTGAAGGTAGGCCGCAACCCGGAAGAAGTGCTGCGCGTGCTGGATGCACTGCTGACCGACGAACCCAGCGTCTGCAACCGTCCCATCGGCGGCTGACCCGGACAGCCTGCGCAGCCGGACCGCGCACCACGCCTGGCCTCAGTTCTGGCGGCGTGCCAGCAGAGCCACCGTCGTGGCCGCAATCCCTTCCTTGCGGCCCAGGTAACCCAGATGCTCGTTGGTCTTGGCCTTCACATTCACGGCGCCAGCCTCAAGGGCGAGATCAGCAGCGATATTGGCCACCATCGCCGCGGCATGCGGGCCTATCTTCGGCGCCTGGGCATGTACCGTCGCATCCACGTTGACGACTTCCCAGCCAGCGGCACGTACCCGCGCAAACGCCTCGCGCAACAGCACGCGGCTGTCCGCTCCCTTGAATGCCGGATCGGTATCGGGAAAATGCCGGCCGATATCACCCAGGCCCGCCGCGCCCAGTACAGCATCGGTCACGGCGTGCAGCAACACGTCGGCATCCGAATGCCCGGCCAGACCATGCGTATGCGGAATCGTCACGCCACCGATGATCAGCGGGCGGCCCTCGACCAGCGCATGTACGTCAAACCCCTGGCCCACGCGAAACGGAATACTCATCCCCAATTCTCCATCCATTCAAAATCTTCGCTCCAGGTCAGCTTGGCATTACGCGGCGACCCTCTTACCAGCAACGGCGCATGTCCCGCCGCCTCCATTGCGCTGGCCTCATCCGTGACGGCCACGCCAGCGGCGCGTGCTTCGGCCAGCGCCTGGCGCAGCAGACCGGCACGAAACATCTGCGGCGTCTGCGCCAGCCATATTTCATCACGAGGCAGAGTGCGTGCCACCCTTTCTCGGCCCTGCTTGACGGTATCTGCCGCCGGCAGGGCCAGCAGGCCGCCACAGGCATCGGCCAGGCAGGCGTCTATCAGGCGTGCCAGGGCCTGCACCGGCAGGCCCGGCCTGGCGGCATCATGCACCAAAACCCAGTCGCGCTCGCCCAGGCCGGCATGCAACGCCGCATCGGCGAGCGCATTGGCCACGGTATCGGCGCGTTCGACGCCGCCGCAAGGACGGCACTCGACCCTGGGCAGGCCGGCCAGCGCTTCGGCTGCCCAGCCGTCGCCGGGCGCCACCGCGACCCGCACCTGGCTCACCCGTGCATCCGCCAGCAAGGCCTGCACCGCCAGGCGCAGCACGGGTTCGCCGCGTAGTTGGCGGTATTGTTTCGGCACATCGCCATCATGCCGGCTGGCGCGTTTCCCGACCCCGGCGGCGGGAACGATCGCAATCAGTTTCTCTGTCATGCCAGGGATTTTATAATCAGAGTCCTCATGCCTGAATCCACCACCACTTCCAGCGCCTCGCTGCTGCCCGAATCGCCGGCCACCGCCAGCGTCCTTGCCGCCCTGAAACCCGGCCTGCGCCATGCCCAGCCGCGCCCGCACGGCTCCGGCGATGCCTGCTGGCTGGCGGAACTCTCGGAGCGCGCCGGCCAGCCCATGCTGATCCTGTGCGCCGAGCCCCTGCAAGCCCAGCGCCTGGCCGAGGAAATCCGCCTGTTCGCGCCGGAACGCCGGGTGCGCCAGCTGCCGGATTGGGAAACCCTGCCCTACGATGGATTCTCGCCGCACCAGGATCTCATTTCCGAGCGTCTCAAAACGCTGCATGCGCTGATGCAGGGCCAGGTAGACATTCTTACCGTCCCTGTCACCACCGCGCTCTACCGGCTCGCGCCACCCTCGTTCCTGGCAGCCTATACTTTTTCCTTCCGCAAGGGCGACAAGCTCGATGAGGCCGCGCTGCGCGCCCAGCTGGTCCTGGCCAACTACAGCCATGTCACGCAGGTCAGCGCGCCGGGAGAATTCAGCCTGCGCGGCGGCATCATCGACCTCTTTCCCATGGGGTCGGCGGTGCCCTACCGCATTGACCTGTTCGACGATGAAATCGAATCGCTGCGCAGCTTCGATGTCGATACGCAACGCACACTCTACCCCGTGCGCGAGATCGAACTGCTGCCCGGCCGCGAGTTTCCGCTGGACGAAGACGCACGCACGCGCTTTCGCGCACGCTTTCGCGAAGAATTCGAAGGCGACCCCAGCCGCGCACTGCCCTACCGCGATATCGGCAACGGCATCGCCTTTGCCGGCGTCGAATACTACCTGCCGCTGTTCTTCGACGAAACCGCCACGCTGTTCGACTACCTGCCTGCCGGTACGCTGGCGGTCACGCACGGCGATATCGACAACACCATCCAGGGCTTCGCCCGCGACACCCAGAGCCGCTACCAATTCCTGAAAAGCGATCGCGAGCGGCCGCTGCTGCCGCCCGACCGCCTTTTCATGAACCAGGAAGTCCTGTTCGGTCATCTGCGCCAGCTGCCGCGCCTGGCGCTGACCGATACCCCCAACCCGGACTTCACCGCGCCACCCGATGTCGCCATTGCGCGCCGCGCCGAAGACCCGCTGGCGCGCCTGCGCCTGTGCATCCACGGCCTGAAGGGCGTCAGCGACAGCGCAGCCCGGCGCGTCGTCCTGTGCGCCGATTCCGCCGGTCGCCGCGAAACTCTGCTGCTCATGCTGCAGGAGCACGGCCTGGCGCCGCACGAACAGGCCGACAGCCTGCCTGCCGCCAGGGTTGCGGACGGCCGGTTCATACTGGCGACAGCACCGCTGACGGCAGGCTTCATCCGGCATGCCGACGGCACGGTCTTCCTGACCGAAAACGATCTCTACCCGGATAGCGGCGGCAGCCTGCGCCGGCCGCGCCGTGCCCAGGAACAGGCCAGCAACGTCGAGGCCATGGTACGCGACCTGGCCGAGCTGCGCGAAGGCGACCCTGTGGTACACCTGCAGCACGGCATTGCACGCTACCGCGGACTGGCCAGCATGGACCTGGGCGAAGGCCAGATGGAATTCCTGCATCTGGAATACGCGCAGGGCAGCACGCTGTATGTACCGGTGTCGCAGTTGCATCTGATCGCCCGCTACAGCGGCGCCGACCCGGAATCCGCGCCGCTGCACCAGCTGGGCTCGGGCCAATGGGAAAAAGCCCGGCGCAAGGCGGCCAAACAAGTGCGCGACAGCGCCGCCGAGCTCCTGGACCTCTATGCGCGGCGCGCTGCCCGCCAGGGTTACGCCTTCGAGCTGTCTCCGTCCGACTACGGCACCTTCGCCCAGGGTTTCGGTTTCGACGAAACCCCGGACCAGGCCGCCGCCATCGAAGCCGTCATCGACGACATGACTTCCGGCCGGCCGATGGACCGCCTGGTGTGCGGCGATGTCGGCTTCGGCAAGACCGAAGTCGCCCTGCGCGCTGCATTCATCGCCGTGGCCAATGGCAAGCAGGTCGCCCTGCTGTGCCCGACCACACTGCTGGCGGAACAACATGCCCAGACCTTCTCCGACCGCTTCGCGGAATGGCCGGTCAAGGTCGTGGAACTGTCGCGCTTTCGCTCCGCCAAGGAAATCACCAGCGCCATCGGCGGCATCAACGACGGCACCATAGATATCGTCATCGGCACCCACAAGATCCTGTCCAAGGATGTGCGTTTCAAACGCCTGGGCCTGGTGATCATCGACGAAGAGCACCGTTTCGGCGTGCGCCAGAAAGAAGCGCTCAAGGCACTGCGCGCGGAAGTGGATGTCCTCACCCTCACCGCAACGCCTATCCCGCGCACGCTGGGCATGTCGCTCGAAGGCATACGCGACTTCTCTGTCATCGCCACCGCACCGCAGAAGCGCCTGGCGATCAAGACCTTCGTGCGCCGCGAGGACGGCAGCACCATCCGCGAAGCGCTGCTGCGCGAACTCAAGCGTGGCGGTCAGGCCTATTTCCTGCACAACGAAGTGGAAACCATACACAACCGCCGTGCACGGCTTGAAGAACTGGTTCCCGAGGCCCGCATCGCCGTGGCGCACGGACAGATGCCCGAGCGCGAACTGGAACAGGTCATGAAGGGCTTCTACCAGCAGCGCTACAACGTGCTGCTGTGCACGACCATCATCGAAACCGGGATCGACGTTCCCAGCGCCAACACCATCATCATCCACCGCGCCGACCGCTTCGGCCTGGCCCAGCTGCACCAGTTGCGCGGCCGCGTCGGCCGCTCGCACCACCAGGCCTACGCCTACCTGCTGACCCCGGGCGAGGACGCCATCACCAGCAACGCGAAGAAGCGCCTGGAAGCGATCCAGGCCATGGAAGAGTTGGGTTCCGGCTTCTACCTGGCCATGCATGACCTGGAAATCCGTGGCGCCGGCGAAGTCCTGGGCGAATCGCAATCGGGCAATATCCAGGAGATTGGCTTCTCCTTGTATTCGGACATGCTCAACGCCGCCGTGCGCGCGCTGAAATCCGGCAAGGAACCCGACCTGGATGCCGACCTGCACGCCGGTTGCGAAATCAACCTGCATGCGCCGGCGCTGCTGCCTTCCGATTACTGCCCCGACGTGCACGCCCGCCTGGCGCTCTACAAGCGCCTGTCGCACGCGCCTGACGACGACACCCTGCTGGGCCTTCAGGAAGAGCTGATCGACCGCTTCGGCCCGTTGCCGGAAGCCGCCAAGACGCTGCTCGCCAGCCACCGACTGCGCCTGCGCGCCGAAGCCCTGGGCATCCAGAAGATAGACGCCAGCGAAACGCAGGCATTGCTGCATTTCCGCACCGATACCCGGGTCGATCCGGTACGCCTGATCGAACTGGTTCAAAAGCAGCGCCACATCCGCCTGAGCGGCCCGGACAAGCTGCGCATGGAGATATCCAAGCCCGACATTGCCGCGCGCATCGACGCCGTACGTGGCCTGCTGCGCGCGCTGGGTTGATGCGGGCAGCAAACCACCGGCAGGAAGCAGGCCATTGCCGCCGGGATATCCTGTTTTTGCGGCAACCGGCTATGATGCCTGCTGGCCAAATCCACGCCCGCAGCACCGCTACCCCAGGTGCTGCGGCTCTTACCCGCCCCGCCCGCGCCTACTGGTGCCGGCCCGAAAGCCATGACTGATTCCAGCATCCATCTCATCCTGCAATCTCCCGACCTGTCTGCCGACCGTATCGAACAGGCGGCCGCGCTGGCCTGTGCCAATGGCGTGCGCCGCATCAGCACGACCGCAGCCCGTCTGACCGGTGTGGCCGGCGACGAAGCCAGCCGCAAGGAACTGGCTGATTGGTGTGCCAGCCGCCACATGGACTATGCCTATGTGCCGGGCCAGGCCAAGCTGTCCGATTACCGCGTGCTGGCCATGGACATGGATTCCACGCTGATCAATATCGAGTGCATCGACGAAATTGCCGATGCCGTCGGCCGCAAGCCAGAAGTGGCTGCCATCACCGAGGCTGCCATGCGCGGTGAAATCAAGGATTTCTCGGAAAGCCTGCGCCGCCGGGTCGCGCTCTTGCAAGGTGTGGCGGCCACGGCACTCGAAGAAGTCTATGCCGACCGCCTCAAACTCAACCCTGGCGCCGAACGCCTGGTGGAATCGGCCCGTGCCGCCGGCCTGAAGATTCTGCTGGTTTCCGGAGGATTCACCTTCTTCACGGAACGCCTGCGCCAGCGCCTGCAGCTGGATGCGGCCCATGCCAATACGCTGGAAGTCAACGACAGCGGCATACTCACCGGCCGCGTGCTGGGCGATATCGTCGATGCCCAGGCCAAGGCCCGCCTGGTGCAACAGTTCGCCGCCAGCCATGGCGCACAGACCAGCCAGGCGATCGTCATCGGCGATGGCGCCAACGACCTGCAAATGATGAAGCTGGCAGGTATTTCGGTCGCCTACCGCGCCAAGCCTGTGGTGCAGCAACAGGCCAGCCACGCCCTGAACTACACCGGCCTGGATGGCGTGCTGAACTGGTTCGCCAGCTGAGTCCTGCCGACCGTGCCCCTGTGCCGTCGGCCCCGCCCGGCGGCGCCGGCCCGTCATTGCCCCCCACAAAACCGACCATGCCCGACACGCTTACGCCTGCCACGCCTCCCTCCACCCAGCTGCGCCTGGGCAATTGGGAAGCACTGCGCGCTGATGCCACCCCCATCCGCTTCGAAGTCTTTGTCGATGAACAAGGCGTGCCGCCGGAAATCGAGCTCGACGACATGGACCCACTATGCCTGCATGCCGTCGCCTACGATGCACATGGCATTGCGCTGGGCACCGGCCGCCTGCTGCCCGACGGCCATATCGGCCGCATGGCCGTGCGCCGCCCGGCGCGGGGTACCGGGTTGGGTGGGCTGCTGCTCGAGGCACTGGTCGATGCCGGCCTGCGCCAAGGGCACACCACGCTGGTACTGCATGCGCAATGCCATGCCCGGCCGTTTTACGAACGGCACGGCTTCCAGGCGGAAGGCGCCCCTTTCCAGGAAGCCGGGATAGACCACATCGCCATGGTACGCCGCGCCCGCTGAGGCGCCTGGCGCTGGAAGCGGACGGCATGCGCCGTCCGACGCTGCGTACCAAGCGACAGGCAGCAATCGGTACGCGATTACCTGGCGGTATAGCCGCCGTCGATCACCAACTCGCTGCCGGTCACGAACTTGGCCTCGTCGGAAGCCAGGTACACCACGCCCCAGGCGATATCGTCCGGGTCGCCGACATAGCCCAACGGATGGCGTGCATCCAGTTCGGCACGGAAGGCCGCCGGTCCCGCCGGCGAATTGTTGGCCAGATCCTCGACCAGCGGCGTCCAGATGAAGCCCGGATGCACCGAGTTCACGCGGATGTGGTCACGGGCATACAGCAAGGCGTCGTTCTTGCTCATCAGGCGCACCGCGCCTTTGGAGGCGTGATAGGGCGGCAGGTCTGCTGCGCCGACCAGGCCATAGATGGAAGACAGATTGATGATGCTGCCGCCACCCTGCTCCTGCATGGTCGGCACCGCATGCTTGGTGCAGAAAAATACACCCTTGACGTTGACGTCCATGACGCGGTCCCATTCCGCTTCCGTGATTTCATGCGTGGGCTTGTTCACGCCGGAAATACCGGCATTGTTCACCAGAATGTCGATGCGGCCAAAATACTCGGCCACTTCGATGAAGGATTCGGCAACCGAGGCCTCATCCGTGGTGTCTACACGCCAGAACTTGGCCAGCCCGCCCAGCTTGCTGATGGTGTCCACGACTTCGGCGCCGTCCTGCACATCCGTCACGGCGACCTTGGCGCCTTCCTGTGCGAGGCGCAGCGCGATGGCACGCCCGATACCGACTGCAGCGCCGGTGACGATGGCGACCTTACCTTCCAGACGTTTCATTGCTTTCTCCTGTTCAGCAAGCGGCAACGGCAAACACCGCTGCGCCCAAGCATTGTCAGCCTCCCCGCTGTCGCCTGTAAATGGTCGCAAATGCCGCCGCTTGCGGTAAATCAAATTGCGAACATTTATCAATATTGCCGGTAAGAAGACGCAATTTATTACACGTACCCCGAACTTCTCCATGAAATCTCCACGGCCCATGCAAAGCGCAGGCACACACTGGTATCCACGGATTCCTCCGCTGCCTACCTGAAAGGAGCTCCATCATGGCGAGCCGCAATAAAACTACCTCTGTCATTATTTCGACCCTGCTGGGCATCTCCGCGGTAGCCTTCAACCTGACTGCCAGCGCCCAACCTTCGCAAGAGGGCCTCCGGGATAACGCCCAGCAAGAACGACGCGACAATCCTCAATCCTCTCCGAACCGCCCGTCCACCCAGAACCAGCCGCAGACGCACAATCAGCGCCCGTCATCCTCACCCGGCAATAACAACCAGGCCAGGCCCCAGCAAAGCCATGAGACGGGCCGGAAAGCAGCACCATCCAGAAACCACACCACACCAGCCGCTCAGCAGCATCCCAGCCAGGCCAGGCATGGCGCCGGCCCGGATGACCGCTATCACAAGGGCGACACCCTGCCCCAACCGTACCAGGGCCGCAGGTACTACGTCAGCCAGCCTGAACGTTACAACCTGCCAGCGCCGGGCCACGGCCAACGCTGGGTCAAAGTGGGTGCGGATTATGTGCTGATCACCATCGCTACCGGCCTGATTATCGACCTCGTACTGAATCACTGAGGCCCGCCCTTGCGCCCCGCCAGGCAAGCAATCCGGGCGCCTGGCTGCGACACGCCTGGGCACACAGCCATTTACCGATTGCAGAAACAAGGGAGGCTTCATGGCACACCCATACTTTCGTTCCGTGGCGATTTTCGTCCTTTCGAGCTGCGCGACGGCCGGTGTCAGCACCAGTCTGCAGGCGCAGCCCTACAACGAACAGCATTCCCGCGTGCAGCGCGACGAGCCGCGCCGCGACGCCAGGCGAACAATCCATGGTCCAACGACAGATAACCACCACGCAGACCAGCAGAACCAGCACGAACACTCACATGGCCACGGTAACCGTGCCGGGCAGAAAGGTCTGCAAGACCCGTTCCGGGACAACAGTTCGCGCAACCATATCGAACACGCCCGCGACACCGGTCGCGCTCATCCTGGCTCCCATCGCGTCACCAGCCATCGGCCGCAGCAAGGCCCTGCCTGGCGGGATGGCCCGCCAATCCACGCAGGCCGCGCACCCTGGCACTTGCCAGACCCATCCCCGCGCTTTCAGCGGGGAGGCCTGCTGCCGGCCCCTTACGCCGGCCCTGGCTACTATGTTGCCCATCCCCGCCATCATGGCCTGCGTCCTCCGCCCCATGGCCAGCGCTGGGTAAGAATAGGCGCGGATTACCTGCTGATCACCATCGCTACCGGCCTGATCATCGACCTGGTGATTCACCCACGTTAATCGCCTCTCGTTGCCCGACACAAAAACAGAGACAAAAAAAACGCCGGCCTAGGGCCGGCGTTTTTTACTGGAATCAGGCGATCAGAATGCCAGCGAAGCGCGGATCACGTCCACCGAAAGCTGGATGATGCCGTTTTCCTGGATGCCCAGCAGCAGGAGCAGTGCAGCGTTGATCGCCATCACCGCGCGCGGCAGACAGCCGGCCTTGATCGTCGGCGCATTTTCTTCCGGTTCGTCGAAGTACACCACCTTGACCACACGGATGTAGTAGAACGCGCCGATCAGCGAGAACAGCACCGCAAGGATGGCCAGCCACAGGTGGCCAGCCTGCACCACCGCTTGCAGCACGGCCAGCTTGGCATAGAAGCCAACCAGCGGCGGGATGCCAGCCAGCGAGAACATCAACAGCAGCAGGACCAGCGCATACAACGGGCTGCGCTTGTTCAGGCCCTTCAGATCGCTGATGCTGTCGCATTCGAAGCCTTCGCGCGACATCAGCATGACCACACCGAAACCGCCCAGCGTCGTCAGCACATAGACCAGCATGTAGAACAAGGCAGCACCGTAGGCCGAACCTGCCGCGCCTGGGTTGCCGTCCACCACGCCCGAAAGCAGGCCCAGGATGACGAAACCCATGTGGGAAATGCTCGAATACGCCAGCATGCGCTTGAAGCTGGTCTGCATGATCGCGGTCAGGTTACCGATGGCCAGCGACAACACGGCCATGATCATGAGCATACTCTGCCAGTCGGCAGCCAGCGCATGCAGGCCTTCCACCAGCAGGCGCAGCGTGATGGCAAAGGCGGCCAGCTTGGGTGCAGCACCCAGCAGCAGGGTCGAGGCCGTGGGCGAACCCTGATAAACGTCGGGCACCCACATATGGAAGGGCACCACGCCCAGCTTGAAAGCCAGGCCAGCCACCACGAACACCACGCCGAACACCAGGGCCATGTGCTGGAAGTCGCCCGCACGCAGCACTGCGGCGATTTCTCCGAGGTCGAGCTTGCCGGTCGCGCCGTACACCATGGACATGCCGTAGAGCAGGAAACCGGAAGCCAGCGCGCCAAGCACGAAGTACTTCATCGCCGCCTCGGTGGCCACCACGTGGTCGCGGCGCAGTGCGATGAGCGCGTACAACGCCAGGGACATCAATTCGAGGCCCAGGTACATGGACATCAGGTTGCCGGCCGAAATCATGACCATCTGGCCCAGCAGCGCAAACAGCGACAACACGTAGATCTCGCCGCCGCGGGTCATCATGTCGCGGGCCTGCGCATAGGCACGGCCGTAGATCAGGCTGACCGCCACGGCGATGTAGGACGCGACCTTCAGCAAGTGCGCCAGCGGGTCCAGCACGAACATGCCGGAGAAGGTGGAGCCGCGCACGCCATCAGACCACTGCACCAGCGAGACAACCGTCAGCACCAGCAGCAGCACAAGGCTAAGGGTGTGCGTCATGCGGCGCAGGGGATCATTGCGGACGGCGTCCAGCAGCAGGATCGCCATGCCGCCTATCAGCAGGATGATCTCCGGCAGCGCAAGGGTAAAGTTGAACGAAGATTGCATGATGGTCCAGCCTTACAGTTTCGAGATGGCAACGTGCTGCAGCAGCGCATCGACCGAGACGTGGATGAGATCGACAAAGGGCTTCGGATAGATACCCATGAACAGCACCGCGATGGCCAGGATGCTCAGCATCAGGAATTCGCGGCTGCACAGGTCCTTCAGCTTGCGCACGTTGTCATTGGCGATATCGCCCAGCACCACGCGCTTGGTCATCCAGAGCGAATAGGCTGCGCCCAGGATCAAGGCCGTAGCCGTCAGCAGGCCGATCCAGAAGTTGTATTCGACAGCGCCCATGATCACCATGAACTCACCGACGAAACCGCTGGTGGCCGGCAGGCCGCTATTGGCCATCGAGAACAGGATGAAGAAGGTGGCGAACTTGGGCATGGTGTTGACCACACCACCGTAAGCCGAAATCTCGCGGCTGTGCACGCGGTCATACAACACACCGATACAGAGGAACATCGCGCCTGCCACGAAACCGTGCGAGATCATCTGGACGATGGCGCCTTCCATGCCGGCGGTATTGAAGATGAAGAAGCCCAGCGTCACGAAACCCATGTGGGCAACGGACGAATAAGCCACCAGTTTCTTCATGTCCGCCTGGATGATTGCCACCAGACCGATATAGATCACTGCAATCAGCGACAGCGTGATCATCAGCCAGGACAGCTCATGCGCAGCATCCGGCGCGATGGGCAGCGAGAAGCGCAGGAAACCATAGGCGCCCAGCTTCAGCATGATCGCGGCCAGCACCACGGAACCACCGGTAGGCGCTTCCACGTGGGCATCCGGCAGCCAGGTGTGCACCGGCCACATCGGCACCTTGACCGCGAATGCAGCCAGCAGCGCCAGGAAGATCAGGATCTGCGGCGTCATGCCCAGCGGCTGTTGCTGCCAGGTGGCGATATCGAAGGTTCCCGTGACACTCCACAGGTAGATAAAGGCCACCAGCGTAAGCAGCGAGCCCATCAGGGTGTAGAGGAAGAACTTGAACGCTGCGTACACACGGTTCGGGCCGCCCCAGACACCGACGATGATGTACATCGGAATCAGCGTGGCTTCGAAGAAGATGTAGAACAGCAGGCCGTCCAGCGCCGCGAAGACACCAATCATCAAGCCGGAGAGGATCAGGAACGCCGCCATGTACTGAGCGACGCGCTTGGTGATGACTTCCCAGCCCGCCACCACCACGATGATGGTGATGAAGGCAGTCAACAGCACGAACCACACCGAGATGCCGTCAACACCCAGGTGGTAATCCACGCCGAGCGCCTCGATCCAGCTCGATTTCTCGACGAACTGCATGTTGGCGGTGGTGGCATCAAAACGCGTGTACAGCGGAATGGTGACCAGGAAGCTGACGATGGCGCCAATCAGCGACAGCCAGCGGGTGCGGCCAGGCGCGGAATCGCGTCCGAGCGCCAGGACCAGCACGCCGAAAACGATGGGCGTGAAGATGGCCCATGTCAGCCAGGGGAATGTTGTAGATACCATGTCGCTAGCCATCATTTGTAAATCAGCACATAGAAGGTCACCAGAACCATCACACCGATGATCATGGCAAACGCATAGTGATAGATGTAGCCGGTCTGTACCTTGCGGCTGACGGCGGCGATCCAGCCCACCATGCGGGCGCTGCCGTTGACCAGGCCGTCGATCAGGCCGCGGTCACCGTAGCGCCACAGGCCGCGACCCAGCGCACGAGCGCCACGGGCGATGACCTGCTCGTTGAACCAGTCGACGTAGTACTTGTTCTCCAGGATACGCAGCAGCCAACCCATGCGGGCGTGGATGGCGGCAGGCACCTTGGGATTGATCAGGTAGCAGTACCAGGCAATGACGGCGCCAGCGACCACCAGCCAGAACGGCAAGGTCTGGAACGCATGCAGGCCGTAGGCCACCCAGCCGTGCCAGGTCGAAGCAATGTCAGCCATGGCCGGGTGTTGCGGCAGCACCGTGATGACACCGTCGAAGAACGAGCCGAACAGCATGGGATCAACTACCAGTGCGCCGATGATGATCGACGGAATGGCCAGCAGGATCAGCGGCAGCGTAACCACCCAGGGCGACTCATGCGGCTTGCCGCCATGATGGCCGTGATCGTCATGTCCATGGTCGTCGTGGCCATGGCCGTGCGCGTCATGGCCGTGCTCAGGGAAGCGCTCCTTGCCGTGGAAAACCAGGAAGTAGACGCGGAACGAGTACAGCGAAGTGACGAACACGCCGATCAGCACCGCCCAGTAGGCGAAGTCCGCGCCCCAGACGTTGGCGGCATGCGCGGCCTCGATCAGGTTTTCCTTGGAGTAGAAACCCGAGAAGAACGGCGTGCCGACCAGCGCCAGCGTACCGATCAGGAAGGTGATCCAGGTGATGGGCATGTACTTGCGCAGGCCGCCCATGTTGCGGATGTCCTGATCATGGTGCATGCCGATGATGACGGAACCAGCACCCAGGAACAGCAGGGCCTTGAAGAAGGCGTGCGTCAGCAGGTGCAGCACGGCCACCGAGTAGGCCGAAGCCCCCAGCGCCACCGTCATGTAGCCCAGCTGCGACAGCGTGGAATAGGCCACGACGCGCTTGATATCGTTCTGGATGATGCCCAGGATGCCGAGGAACAGCGCACCGATGCCGCCCACCACGATCATCAGCGACAGCGCCGTATCCGACAGTTCAAACAGCGGCGAGAAACGCGACACCATGAAGATACCGGCGGTCACCATGGTGGCCGCGTGAATCAGCGCGGAAATCGGGGTCGGGCCTTCCATCGAGTCAGGCAGCCAGGCGTGCAGCGGCACCTGCGCCGATTTACCCATGGCGCCGATGAACAGACAGATACATGCCACCGTCAGCAGTTGCCAGTCAGTGCCCGGCAGTTGCAGCGCGTCCAGCTTGTCGGCCTGGGCGAAGACTTCGCCGTAGTGCATGGTGCCGGTGTAGGCAAACAGCAGGCCGATGCCCAGCACGAAGCCGAAGTCGCCGACACGGTTGATCAGGAAGGCCTTCATGTTGGCGAAGATCGCCGTCGGACGCGTGTACCAGAAGCCGATCAGCAGGTAGGACACCAGGCCCACCGCTTCCCAGCCGAAGAACAGCTGAACCATGTTGTTGGACATGACCAGCATCAGCATCGAGAAGGTGAACAGCGAAATGTACGAGAAGAAACGCTGGTAACCGGGATCGTCGGCCATGTAGCCGATGGTGTAGATGTGCACCATCAGCGACACCGAGGTCACGACGACCATCATCATGGCCGACAACGAGTCGATCAGGAAGCCGATTTCCAGTTTGGTCGTACCGATCAGCGTCCAGGTATAGACCGTGCCGTCGAAGGTATGGCCATTGAGTACGTCACGCAGCACGAACACCGAGCCGATGGCCGAGATCGCCACGCCCAGAATCGTGATGCAATGCGCTGCCCGGCGCCCGACCGGACGGCCCAGGAAGCCAGTGCCGAACAGGCCGGACAGGATGGCGCCGACCAGCGGAGCCAGCGCAATGAGCAGATAAAAATTGGTTTCAGACATGATTCCGGGCCCCATCAGCCTTTCAGGCGATCAAGATCGTCGACGTTGATCGTGTTCAGGTTACGGAACAGCAACACCAGGATCGCCAGACCAATCGCGGCTTCGGCAGCCGCCACCGTGAGGATGAAGAACACGAAGACCTGCCCCGCCGCATCGCCCATCCAGGAAGAGAAGGCGACGAAGTTCATGTTCACGGCAAGCAGCATCAGCTCCATGGACATCAGCAGAATGATGAGATTGCGCCGGTTCAGGAACATCCCGAAAACGCCGATGGCGAAGAGGATGGCCCCCAGCACCAGATAGTGCGCCAGAGTGAGTGTCATTGTTTTTCTCCTTCGCCAGCTGCCTCGGCTGCCGGTGCCTCAGGCGCCACATCGCGCTGAGGCTTGACGTTGACGATACGGAAGCGGTCCTTGGCCTTGACCTTCACGGCACCGGACGGATCGTTGTAGCGCACGTCGGTACGGCGGCGCAGCGTCAGCGCGATGGCGCTGATCATGCCGACCAGCAGCAGCACGGCGCCGACTTCCACGCCAAAGACATACTTCGTATACATCAGTTCACCCAGCACGCGGGTGTTGTTGTAATCGCCCGGCTGCACCGGCAGTTCGCCGACGCCGCCCCAGGTTGCCCACAGCACGAATGCCATTTCCAGCACCATGACCAGGCCGACGATGCCGCCGATGAACATGTAGTTGCGCGCACCGGCGCGCAGCATGTCGAGCTTGATGTCCAGCATCATCACGACGAACAGGAACAGCACCATGACGGCGCCCACGTACACCACAACCAGCAGCAGCCCGAGGAACTCGGCGCCGATCAGCACCCACAGCATGGCGGCGTTGAAGAACGCCAGGATCAGGTGCAGCACCGCAGTGACCGGGCTGCTCGCGGTAATCACGCGCACAGCCGCGATGACCAGGATGGCCGCAACGACGTAAAAGAGAATGGTAGAGAAGATCATGAGCCAGCTACCCCGTTATCAACGATAGGGCGCGTCGGCCGCGCGCCGTTTGGCGATTTCATTTTCGTAGCGGTCGCCCACGGCCAGCAGCATGTCCTTGGTGAAGTACAGGTCGCCACGCTTTTCACCATGGTATTCATGGATATGCGTTTCGACGATGGAATCCACCGGGCAGCTCTCTTCGCAGAAGCCACAGAAAATACACTTGGTTAGGTCGATGTCGTAACGCGTGGTACGGCGCGTGCCGTCGTCGCGTTCGCCCGATTCGATCGTGATCGCCATGGCCGGACAGACCGCTTCGCACAGCTTGCAGGCGATGCAGCGCTCTTCCCCATTGGGGTAGCGGCGCAAAGCGTGCAGGCCACGGAAACGCGGCGAAGCCGGCGTTTTCTCAAACGGGTAGCGCAACGTGATCTTGCGCCGGAAAAAGTACCTGCCGGTCAGGCGCATGCCCTTGAGCAGTTCCGACAGCATCAGGCTGCCGAAGAAATCCTTGATCGCTTCCATATCTTGCCTCTGCTCGTCCGCTTCAGTTCCAGATATTCCAGGGCGTCTGCATCCAGATCGCCACCACCACCAGCCACACACCGGTCAGCGGGATGAAGATCTTCCAGCCCAGGCGCATGATGTGGTCATAGCGGTAACGCGGGAACGACGCACGGAACCAGATGAAAAGGGACACTACGACAAACGTCTTCAAAGCCAGCCAGAGCCAGCCTGGCACCCAGGTAAACGGCGCGAAGTCCAGCGGTGCGGACCAGCCGCCCAGGAACATGATCGACGCCATCGCCGACAGGAAGATCATGTTGGCGTATTCGCCCAGGAAGAACAGCGCGAAGGCCATGCCCGAGTACTCGACCATGTGGCCGGCCACGATCTCCGATTCGCCTTCCACCACGTCAAACGGGTGGCGGTTGGTTTCAGCCACCATACAGATGATGTAGATGACGAACAGCGGCAGCAGCGGCAGCCAGTTCCACGACAGGAACGTCAGGCCCATGCCGGCGAAGGTGCCGCGCAATTGCACGTTCACGATCTCGGACACGTTCATGCTGCCGGACACCAGCACCACGACCAGCAAGACGAAGCTGATGGCCAGTTCATAGGACAGCATCTGCGCCGAGGCACGCATTGCCGCCAGCAGCGCGTACTTGGAGTTGGATGCCCAGCCGGCCACGATCACGCCGTAAACGCCCAGCGAAGTGATCGCCATGACATACAGCAGGCCGGCGTTCACATTGGCCAGCACGGTTTCAGGGCCAAAGGGAATCACCGCCCAGGCCGCCAGCGCCGGCATCAGCACCACGACAGGCGCCACGATGAACAGCACCTTGTTGGCCTGGCTGGGAACCACGACTTCCTTGGTCAGCAGCTTGAACACGTCGGCGAACGGCTGCAGCAGCCCGCGCGGACCGACACGGTTCGGTCCGCGGCGCACGTGCATGAAGCCGATCATCTTGCGTTCCCAATAGGTCAGGAACGCCACGCAAATAATGATGGGCAGCGCGATCACGACAATCTTGATCACCGTCCACACCACCAGCCAGGCGGTCGGGCCCAGCAGAGCCTCACCGTGGCTATTGATCACATCGAGCCAGCTCATGTCAGACACGCTCCACCGAAATTGCACCGAAGGCGCTGCCCAGCGCCGCCGTCTGTTCGAAACCGGCAGCGACGCGCACGGCGCCATCAGCCACCTTGTCATCACGCGCAGCCGTCAGCTCCGCTTCGCCATGGGCTGAACGCACACGGACCTTGGCGCCCTCTTCCAGGCCCAGGCGTTCCAGCGTAGCAGCGTTCATGCGAGCCTTGGGCGCGCGTGAAGCGGCCGCTTCCTGCAACGATTCTGCACGACGCACAATGGCGTCGGTACGGAAGATAGGCAGCTCGGCCAGGCGTTCCAACGTGCCTTCAGCGCGAACAGCCGGCAGGCCGGGTTCAGCCTTGACGCGATTCGACAAGCGAGCCGGGATGTCGCCAGCCAGGGCCGTGTCGCGCACGGACTCGGAAGTTTCGTCGTCGAAACCAGCCAGCTTGAGCACGTTGCCCAGCACACGCAGCACCTTCCAGGCCGGACGGGCCTGGCCCAGGGGCGCAGTCGTGCCCTTGAAGCTTTGCGCCAGGCCGGCCGCGTTGACGTAGGTACCGGAGGTTTCGGTGAACGGCGCCACCGGCAGCATGATGTCGGCCCAGCTTTCGGCAGCGCTGCGATAGGACGTCAGCGCCACGGTGAACTGCGAGCCGCGCAGTGCTGCCAGCGCCTGAGGCGCATTGTCGGCATCCAGCTGCGGTTCGGCGTGCAGCACCACATAGGCGCGCATCGGCTCGGCCAGCATGGCGGCGGCGTTCTTGCCGCCGACGCCGGGCACGGCGCCCGCCAGGTAGCCGCCTACCGTGTTGCCACCGGCCGTCAGATGGCCCAGCGTTGCACCGCTGTTGTCGGCAATCCATTGCGCATTGGCAGCCAGCAGCGTGGCATCGGGCGAATTCACCGCCAGATTGCCCAACAGCACGGCGCCCTGTTGCGAACCTGCCAGCAGTGCGGCGATGGCCTGGGCTGCTGCGCCCGCCTGCACACCGGCAAAGGCGGCAGGCACGGCGGTTTCCTTGGCCGCAGCCAGCGCCACGGCGATTTCGGCCAGCGCGCGCGGCAGCTCGGACGGCGCCACGGTGATGCGCGCGGCCACCGGCAGCAGAGGATCATCGGCAGCGCTGTCCACCAGGATGACCTTGGTGCCACGCTTGGCGGCCTGACGCAGGCGCTGCGCGAACAGCGGATGGTCCTTGCGCAGGAAAGAACCTACCACCAGGACAACATCGCGGTTATCCAGATCGGTGATGGGCATGCCCAGCCAGGGCGTGCCCTCCAGGGCAGCATCCAGCCCAGCGTCGGTCTGGCGCAGGCGGAAGTCGATATTCTCGGAACCCAGCGCACGGCCCAGGCGGGCCAGCAGCGCGTATTCCTCGACCGTGGCGTTTTCGGACGCCAGCAGGCCGATGTCGTTGCCGCCATGGCTTTCGCGCACGCGGCCCAAGCCTTCCGCCACGGCTTCCAGGGCTTCCGCCCAGGAAATCTCGCGCCAGCGGCCATCACAGCTCTTGAGCATCGGCACCGTCAGGCGGTCTTCGACGTTCAGGCCTTCGTAGGAGAAGCGGTCACGGTCGCTGATCCAGCATTCGTTGACGGCATCGTTCTCGAACGGAACGACACGCAGGACCTTGTTGTCCTTGACCTGAACCACCAGGTTCGCACCCACGCTGTCGTGCGGGCTGACGGCGCGGCGGCGGGCCAGTTCCCAGGTACGGGCCTGGTAGCGGAACGGCTTGGAAGTCAGCGCGCCGACAGGACAGAGGTCGATCATGTTGCCGGAGAGTTCGGACTCGATCGAACGGCCCACAAACGTGGTGATCTCGGAGTGCTCGCCGCGCTTGATCATGCCCAGCTCCATCACGCCGGCAATTTCCTGGCCGAAGCGCACGCAGCGGGTGCAATGGATGCAGCGGCTCATTTCTTCAGCCGACACCAGCGGACCGAGGTCCTTGTGGAACACCACACGCTTTTCTTCGTTGTAGCGCGAAGATGAGCCACCGTAGCCTACCGCCAGATCCTGCAGCTGGCATTCTCCACCCTGGTCACAGATCGGGCAATCCAGCGGGTGATTGATCAGCAGAAACTCCATCACGCTCTTCTGAGCCGCGACAGCACGCTCCGAACTGGTATGCACCACCATGCCGTTGGTGGCAGGCGTCGCGCAGGCCGGTAAAGCCTTGGGCGCCTTTTCCACTTCGACCAGACACATACGGCAGTTGGCCGCGATGGACAGTTTCTTGTGATAGCAGAAATGCGGAACGTACACGCCCAGCTTGTGGGCAGCGTGCATCACCATGCTGCCTTCCGGCACCTCGACGACCCGGCCGTCTATGGTCAATTCAACCATTTTGAATCCTCTGTCTCACAGATACGGGGCAACGACGCCCCGCTTGTGCTCGATGTAGTGCATGAACTCGTGCCGGTAGTGCTTCAGGAAAGCACGTACCGGCATGGCTGCGGCGTCACCCAGGGCGCAGATGGTGCGGCCCATAATGTTTCCTGCCACGCTATCGAGCAGTTCCAGATCCTCGGGACGGCCCTCGCCGTTATAGATACGCTTGACGATCCGGTACAGCCAGCCCGTGCCTTCGCGGCAGGGCGTGCACTGGCCGCAACTTTCTTCATGGTAGAAGTACGACAGACGCAGCAGCGACTTCACCATGCAGCGGCGCTCGTCCATGACGATGACAGCGCCCGAGCCCAGCATGGAGCCGGCCTTGGAAATGCTGTCATAGTCCATGGTGCATTCCATCATGATGTCGGCCGGCAGCACGGGCGCGCTCGAACCGCCAGGGATCACCGCCTTCAGCTTGCGGCCACCGCTGACGCCACCCGCCAGTTCCAGCAACTTGCTGAACGGGGTGCCCATCGGGATTTCATAGCAGCCCGGGCGCTCGATATCGCCAGAGATCGAATAAATCTTGGTGCCACCGTTGTTGGGCTTGCCGACTTCCAGATAGGCTTGACCACCATTGCGGATGATCCAGGGCACCGCCGCGAAAGTCTCGGTGTTGTTGATGGTCGTCGGCTTGCCGTACAGCCCGAAGCTGGCCGGGAAAGGCGGCTTGAAGCGCGGCTGGCCTTTCTTGCCTTCCAGCGATTCAAGCAGCGCAGTTTCCTCGCCGCAAATGTAGGCGCCGTAGCCGTGGAAAGCATTCAACTGGAAGTTGAAGCCGGAACCCAGGATGTTGTCGCCCAGGAAGCCCGCCTTGCGGGCCTCTTCCAGTGCCGCCTCGAAGCGTTCGTACACTTCGAAGATCTCACCGTGGATGTAGTTGTAGCCGGCGCTGATGCCCATTGCATAAGCGGCAATGGCCATGCCCTCGATCACCACGTGCGGGTTGAAGCGCAGGATGTCGCGGTCCTTGAACGTCCCCGGCTCGCCCTCGTCCGAATTGCAGACCAGGTACTTCTGGCCCGGAAAAGTGCGCGGCATGAAGCTCCACTTCAGGCCGGTGGGGAAACCTGCGCCGCCACGGCCACGCAGGCCCGAGGCCTTGACTTCGGCAATCACGTCTTCCGGCTTCATGCCGGAGGTCAGCACCTTGCGCAGGGCTTCGTAGCCGCCGCGCTTGACGTAATCTTCCAGGTGCCAGTTGCTACCGTCGATGCCCGCCAGGATCTGCGGTTCGATGTGACGGCCATGGAAACACATGGACTGGCTCAGGTCGCCCAGCGGATCAGGCTCCAGGCCTTGGGAAAATCGGCTGAGGTCCAGCGCCGCCAACGGTTGTTCGAGCATCGTCGTCATGCCGATTCTCCTTGCAGTTTCGCTGCTTCCGCCTTGAGGCTGTCCAGCATGGCATCCAGGCGTTCTTCGGACATGCGCACGCACATGTGCCGGTTGTTGACCAGCATCACGGGGGCATCGCCACAGGCGCCCATGCACTCACCTTCGACAACGGTGAACATGCCGTCCGGCGTCGTTTCGCCCAGGCTCACACCTAGCTTGCGCTGCACGACTTCGGCGGCCTGCTCGCCGCCGCGCAGAGCACAGGGCAGGTTGGTGCACACCGTCACCTTGATGCGCCCGACCGGGCGCACGTCGAACATGTTGTAGAAAGTCGCGACTTCCTGGACGGCGATAGGAGGCACGCCGATATATTCCGCGACGTCCTCGATGACCTCGGCCGACACCCAGCCCTTCTCGACTTGCGCAATGCCCAGGGCCGCCATGATGGCAGACTGCCTCTGGTCGACAGGGTACTTGGCCAGTTCCCTGTCGATCTTCTGATATGCCTGTTCGGAAAGCAGCATAATTTTGAATCCGTGTATGTAAAGGGAGAAAACCGGCCGCTCAGCGGTCGATTTCCCCGAACACGATGTCCTGCGTACCGATGATGGTTACGGCATCGGCCAGCATGTGGCCGCGCGACATCTCGTCCAGCGCCTGCAAGTGCGTATATCCGGGCGCGCGGATTTTCAGGCGGTAAGGCTTGTTGGCCCCGTCTGAAACCACATGCACGCCGAATTCGCCCTTGGGGTGTTCCACTGCCGCATAGACTTCGCCAGGCGGTACGTGGAAGCCTTCCGAGAAGAGCTTGAAATGGTGAATCAGCTCTTCCATGCTGCTCTTCATGCCGGTGCGCTTGGGCGGTGCAACCTTGTGGTTGTCCACCATGACGGGACCGGGATTGTTGCGCAGCCACTCGACGCACTGCTTGATGATGCGGTTGCTCTGGCGCATTTCATTCACACGCACCAGGTAACGGTCATAGCAGTCGCCGTTGACCCCCACGGGAATATCGAAATCCAGCAGGCCGTAGACTTCATAGGGCTGGAACTTGCGCAGGTCCCACACCACGCCGGAGCCGCGCAACATCGGGCCGGTGAAGCCCAGGGCCTTGGCACGCTCGGGATCAACCACGCCGATGCCCACCAGGCGCTGCTTCCAGATACGGTTATCAGTCAGCAGCGCTTCGTACTCGTCCACACAGGCGGGGAAACGATTGGTGAAAGCTTCGATGAAATCCAGCAGCGAACCCTCGCGCGTTTCGTTCAGCGCGCGCAGTTCCTTTTCGGTACGGTACTTGCTGGTGCCTTCGTTCAGCGGCATGCTGTCCGGCAGGTCTCGGTACACGCCACCAGGGCGGTAATAAGCCGCGTGCATACGGGCGCCCGAGACAGCTTCGTAGCAGTCCATCAGGTCTTCGCGCTCGCGGAAGGCATACAGCATGACGGCCATGGCGCCCACGTCCAGCGCGTGCGTCCCGACCGACATCAGGTGATTCAGGATGCGCGTGATTTCATCGAACATCACACGGATGTACTGGGCGCGCAGCGGCGGCTCAATACCCAGCATGCGTTCGATCGCCATGCAGTAGGCGTGCTCGTTGCACATCATGGAGACGTAATCCAGGCGATCCATGTAGGGCAGCGCCTGGAGATAGGTCTTGTATTCGGCCAGCTTTTCAGTGCCGCGGTGCAGCAGGCCGATGTGCGGATCGGCGCGCTGGATGACTTCGCCATCCAGTTCCAGCACCAGGCGCAGCACGCCGTGCGCGGCCGGGTGCTGAGGGCCGAAGTTCAGGGTGTAGTTCTTGATTTCGGACATGCTTACCGCCCTATTCCGTATGCATCTTCACGAACGATGCGCGGCGTGATTTCACGCGTCTCGATGGTGACAGGCTGATAGACCACGCGCTTTTCGGCTTCGTCGTAACGCATTTCGACGTGGCCGGACAGCGGGAAATCCTTGCGGAACGGGTGACCAATGAAGCCGTAGTCGGTCAGGATGCGGCGCAGGTCGTTGTGGCCTTCGAAAACGATGCCGAACATATCGAACGCTTCGCGCTCGGGCCAGCCCACGGCAGGCCACACGTCGGTCAGCGAGTCGATCACGGGAAATTCGTCAGACTCGAGCCAGGCACGCACGCGCAAACGCCAGTTGTGCGTGACCGACAACAGATGGATCACCACCGCGAAGCGTGCCGGGAAGGACTCGCCGGAGGGCTCGCCCACCTTGCCCACGCCGTAGGTCAGGTAATCGACACCGGTGAGGTCGATGCAAGTCTCGAAACGCAACGACGCTTCGTCGCGCAGCCGGGCACAGCCAGCCGTCCATTGCGTTGCAGGAAGCTCCAGCGTCAGCTCGCCCAGCGCTTCGGTCAGCGCGGCGTCTTCGCCAAATGCCTGGAGCAGGTTATGTTTCAGGGTTTCCAGCCTGGTCATGTCATTCAATCCTGGATGTCAGTCTTGTGTTGCGCCATGACTCAGCGCGCAATGGTATTGGTGCGGCGGATCTTGCCCTGCATTTGCAGCAGGCCGTAGACCAGCGCTTCCGCGGTGGGCGGACAGCCCGGCACGTAGATATCGACCGGCACAATGCGATCACAGCCCCGCACCACCGAATACGAGTAGTGGTAATAGCCACCGCCGTTGGCACAGGAGCCCATGGAGAGCACCCAGCGCGGCTCCGGCATCTGGTCATAGACCTTGCGCAGCGCCGGCGCCATCTTGTTGCACAGCGTGCCAGCCACGATCATCAGATCGGATTGGCGCGGACTGGGACGGAAGATAATGCCGAATTGGTCGAGATCGTAACGCGCCGCACCGGCGTGCATCATCTCGACCGCACAACAGGCCAGACCGAAAGTCATGGGCCACATGGAGCCCGTCTTGGCCCAGTTCAGGACCTTATCGGCGCTGGTGGTAATAAAACCCTGCTTGAGTATGCCGTCTATCGCCATGATTGCCTCGTCAGGAAAACCGTTCCGGGATTACTCCCAGTCCAGCGCTCCCTTTTTCCATTCGTAGATAAAACCGACGGTGAGCACCGCCAGGAAGACCATGACCGTCCAGAAGCCAACCAGGCCTACCGCGCCCTGGGCCATGGCCCACGGGAACAGGAACGCAATTTCAAGGTCGAAGAGGATGAAAAGAATGGCAACCAGGTAATAGCGGATATCGAAACGCATACGCGCGTCATCGAACGTTTCAAAGCCGCACTCATAGGGTGAAAGCTTTTCCGCATCAGGGCGCCTCGGCCCCAAAAGGGAGCCTGCTCCAATCAGCGCGAAACCGATGCCTGTCGCCACCAGAATGAAGAGCAGTACGGGAAAATATTGTTGCAGATTCATAACCGACCCGCCTATATGCAAACTTTCCTATTGTAGCATTCGAGCGCCTTACAGCGCCCTTTAAACCCCTATCACCGCGCATATCTGGTTAAAGCGAACCATTTTCAATTACACACAATGTTTCTCTGGCGCAGCGCACCATCGCCCCTGCTTTCTTCCCCGGAAACCAGATAACAGAGAAATGAAAAAGACAAAACTATAGAAAAATGACGAAAAAAAAGCCGCCCCGAAGGGCGGCTTTCATTCGCTTGTCACTCACCGACATTACTGCCGGTTGCAACCACCACCAGCGGGTCAGATGACCTGCCGGAGGCGGAAGTCGTGATTAGAAGCGGTGACGCAGACCGATACCGGCTTGAGCGGCCTTTTGGTCCTTGATGTACAGGTAGTCTTGCGTGTAGTTGCCGTAGACGTACAGGTTGGTACGCTTGGACAGGTCGTAGGTGTAGCCGACGGTGAAGGCGTTGGACTTCTTCTCCTTGTCCTTGGCATCCGACAGGCTCCATTGGCCGTAGATGTTGCCGTTGGCGCCCAGAGGAGCACCAACGCCGACCAGGTAGGAGTTCACGCTGTCAGCGTCGAGCAGAGCAGCTTCGCTGCCGTTGTTCAGGGCGAATTGAGCGCCGTGCTTGACGTGTTGGTAGCCCAGCTGCAGAGCCACGACTTCGAAGTCATACGAAGCGCCAACGATCAGGGCCTTGGGGTCCTTGCCCGGATCAGCCTTCTTCAGGTAGATCTGGTCGTAACCGACGGCAACAGCCAGGGGGCCGTTGGCGTACTTGATGGCGGCGTTCAGTTCACGATCGAAATCGGAGTTCTTGGCACCGGAAGCGGAGCTGTTGCCCGGGCTGACGCCGTCGTTGTTGAACGAGTAGCCAACGCCGAATTCAATGCCGCCGAAGCTGGGGCTGCGGTATTGGATTTGGTTGTCGTAGCGCGTGGTATCGCCGGTGGAGAAGAACGTGCCGTTCACCGGAGCGTAGATGCTGCCGAAGTTCACGATGCCGCCAACGTACTTGTTAACGGTGGTGATTTGGCGACCGAAGTCGATTTGACCCCAGGCATCACTGGCCAGACCGATGGTAGCTTGACGACCGAACAGACGGCCACCTTGACCAGACTTGCCGTTGTTGGAGTTGAAGCCGCTTTCCAGCGTGAAGACAGCGCGCAGGCCGTCACCCAGATCTTCCGTGCCACGCAGGCCCCAACGGCTGCCGCTCTGAGCACCGTCACGCAGACCGAATTGGTTGGTGGAGTGGGTGTCACCCGCAGCATCCTTGGTCTTGACGTATTGATAGGACAGGCCGGTGTCAACGATACCGTACAGGGTAACCGAGTTCGCCGCTTGAGCGGAACCAGCAAAGCCAGCAAGCAGAGCGGCGGCAAGCAGAGTCTTTTTCATTTAAGAAATCTCCGAATATTTGAGTGACAAGAGCAGCGTATCCGTTTGTCGGCCTACCGCTCCCCTAACTCCGCTAAGGGAAGTTGTAGCTATTGCATCAAAAATCGCTGCATTCGGCTACGTTCCCCCGCGGAAAACAGCACAGGAACAGGATTATTGTTGGTTTAAGACAACATCCCAACCCGGATTCAGACCAGGCGCAGCCTGCGCCACGCCTGCCCATAAATCATGAAAAACCAATAATTTCAAACAATTAAAGATAGAACACCGGAATATCCCGGCATCCTTGAGCCGCCGGCGTGGCGTTGCTGCACGCTGCGCCAGGCCGTTGCCCGCCCTGCGCTGGCACCATCGTGGTGCCAGCCAACAGGCCACCGGAGAGTACCACCATAGCGGGTGCGGCATTGGCGATGCGCGGGCCTTCCGGCGCGCCGGTCGCAAGTGTACGCATGGCCCGCCAGACACCGGAATGAGCAATCACCAGCGGCTGCTCGTGAGCAGCCAGCAGTTGCCGCAAGGCATCCAGCACCCGCGCCAGGAAATCATCCCAAGGCTCCCCCCCGGGCGGCGTATCGCGATAGGCGCATTGTTCCGCCAGCGGCCGGCCCTCCAGGTCACCCCAGTCCCGTTCACGCAGGCCGTCGAACACCAGGGGCGCGGACTGGGGCACGGCGAGTAAGGCCGTTTGCCGGGCCCGCAGTTGCGGGCTGACCGCCACGCAATCGAACGGCAGGCTAGCCAGCCGCGCGCCGGCGTCCTGGGCCTGTTGCCTGCCGACGGCATCCAGCGGGGGCTCCAGCCTGCCGCAGATCGCGCCAGCCGCATTGAACGCAGTTTGCCCATGCCGCATGAAATAAAACGTCCGGCCCGGCTTACCAGCCAGGCCCTGAACCAATGGTATGCCTGTCATCCCTGCTCCAGTCCCCAGGCCTGCCGCACCTCGGCCGCCACCACATCCCCGACAGCCAGGCCAGCCTCGTGGTACGCCAGCAACCGCTGCCCGCCAGCCAGCACCAACTGCACTTCATAGCGCTCGCCGCGAAACACGCAATCCTCTACCTGCCCTGCCAGCTCCCCCCACTGCGCGGGACGCTGGTGCAACCGCACATGCTGCGGACGCAGCAGCACCGGATACGCACCACCTGCCGCCAATGCCTGCGCCAAGTCCGTTCCCGCCAGCACCCGGCCAGCTTCGGACCGGGGCACGCGCAGGACACTGCCCTGCCCGACGAAGCCTGCCAGCCATTCACTCCGGGGACGAGCGTAGAGTTCCTGGGGCGTGGCCCACTGCACCAGCTGGCCACGATTCATCACCGCCACATAATCCGCGAGAGACATCGCTTCGGCCTGATCATGGGTAACATAGACAAACGTGCTGCCGGTCCGGCGATGAAATTCGCGGAAGGTATCCTCCATCGAGGCTCGCAAGTGACGGTCAAGATTGGCCAACGGTTCATCCAGCAGGATCACCTCGGGTTCGGCCACCAGGCAGCGTGCCAGCGCAACGCGCTGGCGCTGGCCGCCGCTGAGGTCCTGGGGCGCCGCCTGCGCACGGCCATCCAGATGAACCAATTCCAGCGCTTCGCGTACCCTGGCCTCGTAGGCCGCACCACGCACGCCGCGCAGTTTCAACGGATAGCCGACATTTTCGGCCACCGTCAGATGGGGCCAGAGCGCATAGGATTGGAACACCATGCCCATGCCGCGCTGCTCGGGCGGCACGCAACCCTGGGGGCCGGCCAGCACCCGGTTGCCCAGACGGATCTCACCGGCATCCGGATTCTCGAAGCCGGCGACCATGCGCAGCGTCGTCGTCTTGCCGCAGCCGCTGGGGCCCAGCAAGGCCACAAACGCCCCCTGGGGAATGCAAAGACTCAAACCATCCACGACAGTCGCGCTGCCATAGCTGCGCGACACCATGGACAACATCAATTCCGCCATGGAATGACTCCCGGGGGCAAACGTCCACCCAATAAAGATAAGGCCGCCATCAATAATGCGACACCGGCCACGATGGCCACGGACACCGCCGACGCCAGAACGTTGTCGCCACTTTCGCTGAAGTTGAAGATCAGCACGCCCAATGTTTCCGTTCCGGCACTCCAGAGCAGCGCAGACACTGTCAGCTCATTGACCGCCGTCAGGAACACCAGCAGCGCGCCGGCGAATGCCGATGGTGCCAGCAAGGGCAGCAGCATGTCCCACAGGCGCCGCAGTGGCCCGGCACCCGCCAGCCGGGCGGCTTCTTCCAGTGCGGGGTCGAGCTGGCGCATGCCCGCCTGCACCGGCTTGAGCGCCACCGTCAGGAAGCGCGCCAGATAGGCAAAAAAGATGATTCCCAGCGTGCCGTACAGACTGACTTCGATCCAGGGCAAGGGACGGGCGAACAACAGGATGCAGGCCACGGCCAGCACGGTTCCCGGCAAGGCATAGGGAATTTCGACAATCGCTTCCAGCAGGCGCGTCCAGCGCCCCGGCTGCCGCGCCATCAGCCAGGCCAGCGGCAGGCTCAACGCCATCAAGGCCAGCGCCGCCCCGCCCGCCAGCAGACTGCTGTTCCAGGCGGCACGCCAGGTCGTTCCCTGCCGCGTGAGCATTTCCACATAGGCGGACCCGGTCACGGTGTCCCAATTCAGCGGCACGCCCATGGCCGGCACCAGCGACGCAGCCAGCAAAGCCCCCAGCGGAGCCACCAGGATCAGGGCCAGCACCAGCGCCATGCCTGCTTCAGCCAAGTGGCGCTTGCGGCCCAGCACGATCACCGCCATCCGCCGTCCAGCGCCGATCAGACGATAGGATGCCCGCGCCTGCAAGCGCCCCTGCAGCCACACGCCGGCGACGGCAAGCACCCCCACCAGCATGGACAACGCAGCCACCTGCTGCAACATGGACGGACCGAAACTGGCCATCTTCTGGTAAATCAGTGTCGGCAGGACATAATAGCCAGCGGGAATACCCAGCATGGCGGGGATACCGAAGTTGCCCAGCGCCGACACGAATGCCATGGCGGCACCGGCAACCAGGCCAGGACGCGCCAGCGGCAGGATGATGCCCCGCAGCACCTGGGCCTGCGAAGCGCCTGCCAGCCGCGCCGCCTCGCAAAGATCGCCCGGCAGCGTCAGCAGGCTGGCGCGCAATGCCAGGAATACCAGCGGCGCATGCTGCACGCCCAGCAAGAGGGCGATGCCGTCGGCCGAATACAAGGGCTGTGGACGGCCCATCGCAGGCGCCAGTCCCAGCGTCTGCAACAGGGCGCTGGACGGCCCGAATAGTTGCAACCAGGCCAGGGCCGTCACCTGCGGCGGAATCATCATGGGCAGCATGAACAGGAAGACCCACCAGGATTTCCGCTTGACG
This sequence comes from Kerstersia gyiorum, assembly GCF_004216755.1. Lineage (GTDB taxonomy): Bacteria > Pseudomonadota > Gammaproteobacteria > Burkholderiales > Burkholderiaceae_B > Kerstersia > Kerstersia gyiorum. The sequence goes on along the minus strand of NZ_SGWZ01000001.1, from coordinate 1,001,901 downwards.
TCAGTCAACACCACCATCCAGGCGAAGCCCGCGCCCAGGATCACGGCGATGACGGTGCCCAGCACACCGGTATAAAAACTATTGAACAATGCCCGCCAGGTGCCGGGCTCGGACAGCACGCGTGCCAGGGCGCCCTCGCTGCCCGCCGCCATGCCGGCCGCCGCCTCCCAAACCAGGCGCACACTCGGCAGCAGGCCAAGCAGGGCCACCAGCCCCAGCAGCGCATAGGCCAGCCATTCGGCACGCCACCACGTCAATGGCGTGGGCAGGCCCGGCATGCCTGACGGCATGGGCATGGTTCCCAGATTTCTTGATATTTCAGACACGGGTGTATCCCCTCTTGCCGGACCGGCCCATGGCGCCCCCAGGCGACATGCCCGCCAGGCACACAATGGCGGCAACCTTCACTGCGGCAATTTGCCGCCAGCGTCGCCGCGCCGATCCCATACGCCAAGACCGTTCCCGCGTCTTGCGCCGGAACGGTCCCCGGCCATGCCGCAACGGCGCAGGCCACTCTGTGCGCCCGGCAATTGCGCCGGGCGGTTGACGCCGCCATGCGGCACCACGCTTACTTGGTACCGAATAACTCACCAAAACGACGCTTGTTGCTTTCTGCATCACGCAGCGCTTGCCCGGCATCGAACGGCAGCAGCTTGATCTCGCTGCGCGCCGGGAAGCCCTCGGGCACGGACACCGATTCCAGCGCCGGCACATAGCCTTGCTCACGCACCAGTTCCTGGCCAGCCTGGGACAGCACGAAATCGACAAAGCGGCGCGCCGCCTCGGGATGCGCCGCCGACTTCAGGATGCCTACCGGCTCGGTCACGATGCTCACGCCCTCCTGGGGGAAAACGAACTCGATAGGCGCGCCCTTGGCCTTTTCCCGGATAGCCATGTAGTCCACCAACATGCCATAGGGCTTGGTACCGCTGGCGATTGCCTTCAATACCGCGCCATTACCCCCCTGGGCACTGACATCATTGGCCTTGAGCTTTTCATAGTATTCCCAGCCCAGCCCCGGGGTCTCGGTAATGCTGGCCAGATGGATCAACGCGGCGCCGGAATACAGCGGGCTGGGCATGGACACCTGCCCCTTGAGCCTGGGGTCCAGCAGATCCTGCCAGCTTTCGGGCTTGACGGCGGCCTGGCTGTGATGGGCAATACCGGTGGTGATCAGCTTGGTGCCGTAATAGTGGCCATCCGCGTCGTAGAGCGCGCCGTCATACGCCTTGCGTTCGGGGCTCAGGTAGGCTTGCAGCAGGTCACGCTGCTTGAGCGATTCCATAGTGACGCTGTCTGCGATCAGCAGGACATCCGGCTTCACGGCGCCGGCGCTGATTTCCGCTTCCAGGCGCGCCATCAGCTGCGTGGTGCCGTCGCGCACCCATTCCACCTTGATGTCGGGATTGGCCTTGCTGAACAGATCGACCGTCGATTGCGCATCCGCATTGGGCTGGCTGGTATACAGCACCAGCGTCTCGGCCTGGGCCCCGAATGCCAGGCCTGCCAGCAAGGTCGCGGCCACGTAGGAAACTTGTCTGATAATCATGATCACTCCGGATGTAACGACGGGAAAAGCCGGTTAGATCGCCAGCTTATCCAGCGTCAATGACAAGCATGTGACCCTGCATTACTCTAAAGTCATCAGCCTTGAGCAGGCAGCAACAATGCGGCTGTCCATGCGCCATGGGCGACAAGCGCGCCACTTGCGCAGACGCAGTCTTTTACAGCGATTCCTAACATAATGAAACAGAATAGCTTGAAGCCAAGCTGCGAAATGGACTAGAACACGTACATCCCGCAACGACCGGTCGGCAGCGGACTGTCGCCAGCCTGCCGTTCGTGGCGAACTGCTCCATCTCATTGCATGTGCTGTTTTTCCCTGCCCAGGCTACCCGCAGGACATGTGGGCATGTCTAGGCAGCCCCACCCGTCACACCCACCTTTGAGCAAAGGAAGTAGCAATGACAGTACCCGAGCAAAAGGACTTCAATCTGGGCAGCCTGATGGCCGCACCTTCCCTGCGTTCCGATCTCTGGCTGGAACTGCTGGCCCAGGCGCGCAGCCTGGCCCATAGCGAACCAGGCCAGGCGCTGGACACTGACAAATTCTCCGATCTGCTGGCAAAGATCACGCAGACGGAAAAATACTTTGCCTACCCCGGTTCGGGCGTCCTCGACACCCTCGCGCACTTGCTGGCCGAGCAGGACATCAAGGGCCTGCTGAAACTCACCCAGAGCACCGCCACCTCCATCATTGCGCAAAAATACGCGCAAGACCCGGACCTGGCCGAACACGGCGAAAGCGACAGCAGCAGCCCGGCCGACCGCCTGCCCCCCTCGCTGAGCAGCAACAGCCACCGCCCCTATTTCGAAGTCCTGAGCGTGGTGCCGCATGCGCCTTCGCGCTGGCCGCATATCGTCCAGGAGTCGCGCGCCGTACGCCGCCCCGAGGATGAGTTCATTTATGACGTGGTGGTCACCGGCAATGCCGAAGACGCGCTGACGGCCGTCATCCTGAACCACCACATCAATGCGGTCGTTCTCTATGAAGGCTTCGGCGCCAAGGGCGCTGCTGAGAACCCCATCGTTGCTGCCATCCAGGCATCCGTTTCCATGGACCTGGGCAACGACGAAGAAGAATACGCCCAGCGGCTGGCCACACTGATCCACCGCATCCGCCCGGAGCTGGATATCTACCTGCTCAGCGACCGCTCGGTGGAAAAACTGGCTGCCGATGCCAGCAACCTGACTTTCCGCCGTATTTTCTATCAGGTGGAAGAAGCGCTGGAACTGCACCTGTCCATACTGGAAGGCATACGCGACCGCTTCAGCACGCCGTTCTTCGACAACCTGAAGCGCTACGCTCAGCGCCCGATCTCCACCTTCCATGCACTGCCCATCGCCCGCGGCAAGTCCATCTTCAAATCGAACTGGATCCGCGACATGGCCGAGTTCTACGGCACCAACCTGTTCCTGGCGGAAAGTTCGGCAACCACCGGCGGGCTGGACAGCCTGCTCGAACCCACCGGCAACATCAAGGTAGCCCAGGAAAAGGCCGCCCGTGCCTTCGGCGCCCAGGAAGCCTACTTCGTCACGAACGGCACGTCCACCAGCAATAAGATTGTGCTGCAGGCCCTGCTGGCGCCCGGCGACATCGTGATCATCGACCGCAATTGCCATAAATCGCACCACTATGGTTGCGTGCTGAGCGGTGCCCAGCCTTATTACGTGGAAGCCTACCCGCTGACGGAATATTCCATGTATGGCGCCGTGCCGCTGGCAACGATCAAGCGCGCGCTGCTGACCCTGAAGGCGGAAGGACAGCTGGACAAGGTAAAGATGGTCGACCTGACCAACTGCACCTTCGACGGCCACGTATACAACGTCCGCCGCGTCATGGAAGAATGCCTGGCGATCAAGCCCGACCTCATCTTCCTGTGGGACGAAGCCTGGTTCGGTTTCGCCCACTGGTCGCCGCTGCTGCGCCAGCGCACCGCCATGGGTGCGGCCGCTGCGCTGACCGAACACCTGCAGAGCGACGCAGCGCGCACGGCCTACGCCCGGCAACGCGAGGAACTCGGCGACAACCCCGACGACGCCCGCCTGCTGGCAACGCGCCTGGTCCCGGACCCCGACAAAGTGCTGCTGCGTGTCTACCAGACCAACTCCGTGCACAAATCCATGTCGGCGCTGCGCCAGGGCTCCATCGTGCTGGCGCATGACGTATTGCACGAAAAGGTCAAGGGCCGCTTCCGCGAAGCCATCTTCACGCATTCGACCACCAGCCCCAACCAGCAGATCATCGCCACGCTCGACCTGGCTCGCCGCCAGATGGAACTGGAAGGCTACGGCCTGGTGACCAACGCGATCCAGATCGCGCTGTCCATCCGCCGCGCGGTCAACCACCACCCGCTGATCTCCAAGTATTTCCGCATCCTGACCAACGAAAACCTGGTCCCGGCGGAATACCGCGACACCGGCATCAACGAATACACCGCACACGACCTGTCCTGGGCCGACGCGGCGCAAGCCATCCGCCAGGATGAATTCCTGCTCGACCCCACGCGGCTGACGCTGCTGTGCGGCACAGCCGGCTTCGACGGCACGTCCTTCAAGAAGTTGCTGGCCGACAAGTACAGCATCCAGGTCAACAAGACGTCTCGCAACAGCATCCTGCTGCAATCGAACATCAACAACACGCGCAGTGACATCGCCATGCTGTTGCGCGTACTGATTGAAATTTCGATCGAACTGGAAAAGCACCTGGTCGACCCGGCAGAACGCGCCCGCTTCGAACAGCGCGTGCAATCGCTGATCGAGGACGTGCCGCACCTGCCCAACTTCAGCGCCTTCGACTCACGCTATCGCGACCAGGCGGACAGCACTACCCTCCATGGCGACATCCGAACGGCATTCTTCGACGCCTACGATGACGAGCAATGCGCGTACCTGGCGTTGAACGGCCCGGAAATCGACCAGCTGCTGGCTTCCGGCGCGAACGTGGTGTCGGCCAATTTCGTGATTCCCTACCCCCCCGGCTTCCCCATCCTGGTACCGGGCCAGCTCATCACGAGCGACGTCATCGAGTTCATGCGCAAGCTCGACGTCAAGGAAATCCATGGCTATGACGCCAGCCTGGGCCTGAAAGTCATTCAGCGCGGCCAAGGCTGATCTGTTGCGCCGCAATGCCTCGCCTGGCGCGGCATTGCAACGGCGGCATCCGTTCACTCCGGCGGATGCAGCCCCTTTCTGTCTTTGCTGCCTGGAATCAGTCCCGCGGATCGCACCATGACGCCAGCCATAGACCTTATCTCCCGCCGCAGCCAGCGCGGCGCAGCCGTGCCTGACGCCCGCTATCGACCTGTCATCCACTACAGCCCTGCCAACGGCTTCATGAATGACCCCAACGGCCTGATCCTGGCCGATGGCATCTACCATCTCTATTACCAGCACAACCCCGGCGCCCCGGTATCGGGCAATGTCCACTGGGGCCATGCCACCAGCCGCGACCTGATCCACTGGCAGGAACAGGCGCTGGCGCTCTTTCCCGATGCCAGGGGCCAGGCATTCAGCGGCTCCATGGTCTGGGATGGCGCCAATACCTCGGGACTCTTCCCGGACGGCCAGGGGGGCATGGCGGCGCTATTCACCCGAGCAGGCCCCGGTCGGCAGGTTCAGGAACTGGCCCATGTGCAGACACAATCACCACGGCTGGCCCTGTATAAAGGCAACCCGGTACTGGACGAACAATCGGCCTCGTTCCGCGACCCGAAGGTGTTCTGGCATGACCCGATCCAGCGCTGGGTCATGGTGGTTGCCCATGCGCGCCGCCATGAAATCGGCTTCTATCACTCCACCAACCTGCGCGACTGGCGCCATACGGGCAGCTTCGGCCATGCCGGCCTGCTCGGCCTGGACTACGAATGCCCGGACCTGGTCGAACTGCCTGTCGAAGGCGGCAGCAGCCGCTGGGTCCTGTTCCTGTCCATCAATCCCGGCGCGCCTACGGGCGGCAGCACCGTGCAGTATTTTGTCGGCCATTTCGATGGCCTGGGTTTCACCGCACAGGACCAGGCCACCCGCCTGCTGGACGCAGGACAGGACTTCTATGCCCTGCAAACCTTCGCCAATACACCGGGGCGCGTGCTGGGCATGGCCTGGATGAACAATTGGCTGTACTGCAACGCCACCCCGGCCCACCCGGCACGCGGTGCCATGACGCTGCCGCGCGAACTGTCGCTGCGTCGGCGTGACGACCATTGGCATATCGTGCAACGGCTGCCGGACCTGAGCCCCTGGGCCGCAGAAGCGGGGCAGGAACTGTCCTGGCATGACGCCACCAGCGGCACGCTGGCCTGTCAATCCTGGTCCGACCTCCACGCGCTGGAAATCACCGCCAGCGGCCGGCTCAGCCCGGACAGCCGCCTGCGCATACGGCTGACCAACCGCCAGGGTGAATGCCTGGAAGCCGGCCTGGACAACGGCAGCTACCCCGGCTTCTACCTGGACCGTTCCAACGTGCGCGGCTTCGAACATCCCTTCTGGAACCACAAGGCCATTATCCAGGTTCTGCACACGCCGCTGCCGCATTTCGACTGCCAGATCGTCATCGACCAGAGCTCCATTGAACTCCTGGGCATGCAAGGCGAAAACGCCGCTACCTTCCTGCACTTTTTCAAATACCCGCCGGAACAGTTGAGCGTTCAGCTGGAAAACGGCCATTGGCAGGATGGCAAGCTACGCATACGCCCTATCGGATAGCACCGCCGCCGCAACGGGCAGCGCACCGAGGCTGCCGCCCAGCCCGCCTTGCCTACGGGCGGGCGCGCAAGCGATACAGCACATGCCTGCGCATGGGATGCCCGACAGGCAGCAAGGGATGGTCGAAATCCTCCGCTGCATCCCGGGTCATGCCCAGCTTTTCCATAACCCGGCGCGATGGGTGGTTCTCCCGCAAGGTATACGCCACCACTTCTTTCAACGCCAACGTACCGAACGCATAATCGCGTACGGCGGCAGCAGCCTCGGGTGCCAGCCCCTGGCCCCACCAATCACGCGCCAGGCGCCAGGCCAGTTCCACGCACGGGGTGAAAGGCGCATCGAAACGAGGCTCCGCAAGTCCGACAAAACCGATGAAACCAGCCTGCCCCGGCACCTCCACGGCCCATATGCCATAACCCTGGCTATCGAACTGCTGGCGCAGCCGCGCTGCCAGCGCATCGCTTTCATGGCGTTGCAGTACTGCCGGAAAAAAACGCATGACCTGCGGATCTGCGTTCAAGGCAGCAAACGGCTCCAGATCGCTATCGCGCCAGGGCCGCAACAGCAAACGGCCGGTGCGCAGTGCCTGCCCGGCGGCATCCCACTGCGCAGATGCCTCTGCTGCAGGAAGACCGCGAGGGCATCGCCCTTCTGCCTCCGTCACGGCCCCTACGCTGACACGATCCTGCATAAAAATAACCTCTCTCAAAATAGCCGCCCCCTCGGAGCGCATGGAACAACACGGCAACAAATAGCACGGCCGCTGACATGGCAATGGCGCAACGCGGGAAATTGCCTCGCCCTGCCCGGCGGGCTATGATGACAGGCGCCGGCGGAAACCGTGGCCGGTATGGCGTGTACATCCTTCATCGCAAATACTGCGAATACAGTGCCCAATTTCTTGAAAGACCCGGGACGGACCGGCTCTACCGAAACGAGATGCCCTGTCTCGCGAGCCGAAAATGATATATCTCAAACCGCTTACCCGTCGCATTATCTACGTCGCCACCTTCGAAGTCATCGCCATCGCGGCATCCACGCTTTTGCTGAGCCTGCTCAGCGGCGGTCCGGCGCATGATTCGCTGCCCGTAGCCGCGGCGGTATCCGCCATAGCCGTGGCCTGGAACTACATTTTCAACACGCTATTCGAAGCCTGGGAACGCCGCACGCACCGCAGTTCCCGCAGCCTGGCCTTGCGCTCCGTCCACGCCATCGCCTTCGAAGGCGGCCTGTTCCTGTTCACCATCCCGCTTTATATGGGCTGGTATCACGTCGGCCTCTGGGAAGCCGTCAAAATGGAAGCCGCGCTGCTACTGTTCTTCCTCTTCTACACCTTCCTCTTCACCCTGGCATTCGACATGATCTTCGCCTTGCCCGGGCAGAAAGCAAAGCAACCAGCGGCACCTCAGGCGGCAACGGCAGAAAGCATTGCGACGGAAGCCACCCGCTGATCCTGACGGCCAGCATGGCTGGCTGCCATTGCGCGCAGTCTTGACGATACGGCCAGAATAGCGGTCCAGGGCACAGGCAAGCCGCCATCACGCGGTGTTCGCCTGCTCCTGGCGTGACGAAGCGGCATCACCAGCCGGGCAATCATGCAGATAGATATGAGTTTTCTATCGTTTGGCTGCGGCCCGGGCAATCCGACAATCTCCTGTCCGATTGCTCCTTGCCTACGTGGCGGCCGCCATGCATACCGCATCTTCCTCCCGCTTTCTTCTCCTCAACCTGCTGCATGCCTGCCTGGCCCGCACCCGCATGGCCTGTATGCTGGCGCTGCACCTCAGTGTTGTGGGACTGATGCTGGGCACCCCTCAGTCCAACGCCCAGGAAACGCATCATGGCGGCACACTGAATCTGATCGTGCAGCCCGAACCGGTATCCCTGAACCCCGGCATCAACCGCCTGGGGCCGGCAACCTTTGTCGGCAACAAAATTTATGACTCGCTGCTCGGCTATGCCCAACAGGGCGTCACACCCATTCCCCGGTTGGCCAGTGCATGGACGGTTTCTGCGGATGGCCGGGTTTATACCTTTACGCTGCGCCCGGGCGTCAAATGGCATGACGGCCAACCGTTTACCTCCCGGGATGTCGCCTTCAGCCTGGGGGAATTCCTGCCCGCCCAGCATGCGCGCTCCCGCGACCTTCGCAACGAAATAGAGCGCATAGAAACCCCCGATGAGCTGACCGTCGTTTTCAGCTTGAAACAGGCCTATCCCGCCTTCATTCATTCTCTTAACGTCCCCATCGTTCCCGCCCACAAGTATGTCGGCGTGACTGACTATCGCAACGCGCCGGCAAATGCTGAATTCATCGGAACCGGCCCCTTCAAACTGGTGGAGTGGAAACGCGGCAGCCACATTCGGCTGGCACGCAATGAATCCTATTGGGATGCGGGCAAGCCATATCTGGACAACATTGTTTTTCATATCATCCCCGACGCCAATTCCCGTGCCATTGCCTTCGAAACCGGCAAGGTGGATGTGCTTCGCTCAGGTGACATAGAAAGCTTCGACGTCGCACGCCTGCAGGCATTGCCTGGCGTGACATTGCGCGAGGACGGCTGGGAATACCTGCAGCCTGTCGGGTATGTGCATATCAATAATCGCACGCCCGAACTGGCCAATCTGAAAGTGCGGCAGGCGATCAACCACGCCATAGACCGCAACTTCATCATAGAGACCATTTTCGCGGGCTTCGGCAAGCCGATAAACGGCCCATTCTCACGCCTCTCAGCCTATAAGGACGAGGACGTCGAAACCCGTTATCCCTACGATCCGGCCCGCGCCACCACCTTGCTGGACGAAGCCGGCTATCCGGTTCGTGCCGACGGCACGCGCTTCACCTTGAGACTGGTTCCCCTGCCTTACGGCGAACTGTGGGCACGCCAGGCCGAATACCTGCGTGAAGCACTGACGGGAGTCGGAATCAAAGTGGACATCGTCTCCACCGATGTGGCGGGTTGGTTCCAGCGACTGGTGCACTTTGACTACGACCTGGCGCAGAATTTCGTTTACACCACGCCGGATCCTGCCATCGGCATTTCCTATGGCTACAAGACCGTCATCGGCGACAACGCCGGCACGACAGGCGCCAACGTCAACGGCTACTCGAATCCAGAGGTCGATGCCCTGCTGGATCAGGGCGCGCACGATGCCAATCCAGCCGAACGCCAGCGCATCTACTCCCGCGTACAGCAGATCCTGTCCCGGGACGTACCCCTGGTCTGGACCCACGACATCATCTTCCCGACCCTGCACCGCAATCGGGTGCATGCATTGATTTCGACAGCGCTGGGCACGGATGACAACTTTGCCGATGTCTGGCTTGAACCATGACCCCCAGCGCACAGGCATCCTCCCGCCTGGGCAAGCGGATTTTCCTGGCGGCCAATCCTGCCCTGATCGCGCAGCGCCTGGCCCAGGCTGCGCTGACGCTGCTGGCCGTCATTATCGTCAGCTTCGTCCTGATCCGCCTGGCACCTGGCGACCCGGCTTTGCTGCTGGCCGGCGATTCCGGCGCCAATGACGCAGCCTTCGTCGAGGAGATCCGCCGTGACCTCGGCCTGGATCAACCCATTGCCGTCCAATTGTTCCGTTATCTGAAGGCCGTACTCAGTCTGGATTTCGGGCTTTCGTACCGCGACCGCCAACCCGTCCTGGATATCGTGCTGGAACGGGTGCCAGCGACGCTGCTGCTGACCACATGCGCTTTCATCCTCTCCTTGCTGGCAGGCATTGGCCTGGGCGCGCTGGCTGCCCGCCGTCCGGGTTCGTGGCTGGATAGCGGCATCACGGCGCTATCCGTCATGTTCTTTGCCATGCCCATGTTCTGGATCGGCCTGATGCTGATCATCATCTTTGCCGTCAATCTGGGCTGGTTGCCTTCCTACGGCATGCTGGACCCGGGGGTTCATGGGTTCTGGCCGTCACTGCGGGATCTTCTCGCCCACATGACGCTGCCGGTGCTGACGCTGGGCCTGTATTACATGTCCATTCAAGCCCGTGTCAGCCGCGCCGCATTGCTGCAAGTCTCCGGTAAAGAGTTCATCCGCACCGCCAGGGCCAAGGGCATGGCGCCATCACTCATCTGGCGCGACCACTTGTTGCGCAATGCCCTGCTACCCATCCTGACCATCGCCGCGCTACAGGCCGGCCACCTGATCGGCGGGTCGGTGCTGGTGGAAACCGTCTTTGCCTGGCCCGGCATGGGACGCCTGGCCTTCGACGCATTGATGGCTCGCGATTACAACGTGCTGCTGGCCGTGTTCATGCTGTCTTCGCTGGGCGTGATTGTCGTGAATCTGCTGGCGGATATCGCCTACCAGCTGATTGACCCGCGCGTGAACCTGAGGGCAGGCGCATGACGACGACCCGATCGCTGCACCCCATGCTGCGCCCAGCCCCGCTGTTCGGGCTGGCCATCCTGGCCTTGCTTTTGTTTTTCGTCCTCTGCGCCGACTGGCTGTACCCGGGCAACCCGTGGCGCATGGCCGGCCGCCCCAACCTGCCGCCCCTATCGCCGGGATTTCCTGCCGGCACAGACATGCTGGGCCGCAACCTCGCGGCCGGCCTGGTCCATGGGGCGCGCGCCACGCTGGCCGTCGCTTTCGGCGTCATGGCCATCGCTACCAGCACAGGCGTCATCGTGGGCCTGGCGGCCGGGTATCTGGGAGGAAAAACAGATGCGCTGCTGATGCGCCTGACGGAATTCGTCCAGACGATTCCTGGCTTTCTGCTCACCTTGCTCATCGTCGCCATTCTTTCCGCCACGCCTCGTGACGTCATTTTTGCCATTGCGCTGATTTCCTGGCCTTCGGTGGCGCGTGTCGTGCGTGCGGAAACGCTGGCCTTGCGACGCCTGGACTGGGTGCGTGCGGCGCGTCTCGGCGGCCTGTCGCAAACGCGCATTGCCTTGTTGCACGTATTGCCCAATGTCCTGCCGCAAGTTGTCATCCAGGCTTCGCTGATGGTAGCCAGCGCCATCATGATTGAATCCAGCATCAGCTTTCTCGGGCTGGGCAGCCGGGATGCCATTTCCTGGGGGTTTCTGCTCGGCTCGGGCCGCACCGCCTTCAGTGTGAACTGGTGGCTGCCAACCTTGCCCGGCTTTGCCATTTTCTTCACGGTGCTGGCTTTCAACCTGGTCGGTGATGGCCTGGAGCGCTGGCTACACCCCGACTCCCGGCGAGGGCAAGCATGACAACACCCCCTGCACCCGGCCATGTACCGCAAACCCTCCGCCCCTGCGCCTTGCTCGAAATAGAAGGCCTGGATATCTCTCTGCCCGATGGCGCGGATCGTCCCCTGGCAGTCAGCGGTGCCAGCCTGACCCTGCAACGTGGCGAAGTGCTATGCCTGGTAGGGGAAAGCGGCTCGGGCAAATCCGTACTGGCCTCGGCAATCGCCGGCCTCTTGCCTCACCCCGCGCTACGCGTTACCGCCGGCCGATTGCATTTCTCGGGCCAGGACATCCTGAGCCTCAAAGAAGCCGGATTGCGCCGATTGCGAGGCGCCCATATCGGCTACGTCTTCCAGGAACCGATGAATGCGCTCAATCCACTGTTGAGCATCGGTCATCAGCTGGCTGAAGCCCTGCAGGCACATGGCCTGCCAGCGCCACCGGATACCATCGCTGCCCTGTTGCGCGCCATGCGCTTGCCCGAACCGGAAACGCTGGGCAGGCGCTATCCACACGAATTGTCAGGCGGCCAGCGTCAGCGTATCGCCATTGCGATTGCCATCGCCTGCCAGCCCGAACTGCTGATTGCTGACGAACCCACCACTGCGCTGGACGTCACCACGCAGGCCGAAATTCTGCGCATCATCCTGGCACTGCGAAAAAGCCAGGGTCTGGCCGTCCTGTTCATCACACATGATTTCGGTATCGTCCGGGAAATTGCCGACCGCATCATCGTGATGCAACATGGCTGCATCGTTGAGGCCGGCCGGGCCAAAACCGTACTGCAGCAGCCCCGTCATGAGTACACGCGCCGCCTGCTGGCCGCCGTCCCTCGGCTGGCTGCCTTGCGCCCGCCGCCGCAAGCGCCTGCGCCCCAGGTACTGACACTGGCCGGCATCCAAAAAACACATGCCGAGCGCCGGTTCTGGGGAGCGCCCCGGCGTGTCACGCAGGCCCTGCTCGGCGTGGATCTGCAACTGCATGCCGGGGAGACCGTCGCCCTGGTCGGCGAAAGCGGTTCGGGTAAATCCACGCTCGGCAACATCATTACTGGCCTGGCCGAACGCGATGCGGGCAACTTCCTGCTGGACGGCCAGCCGATTGCGACAGCCCGCGATCTTTTCACCCGCGAACGGCGCCCTGCCGTGCAAATGGTTTTCCAGGACCCTCAGGCTTCCCTCAATCCGCGTCACAGCATTCGGCGGATTCTTACCGAACCCCTGCTTCAACTGGGCGTGACACGCGCAGAAGCGGAACAGCGTATGCAGCAACTGCTGTCCCGGGTAGGCCTGAACCCTGCCGCCGCCGACCGGCGCCCGGGCGCCTTTTCCGGCGGCCAACGCCAACGCATCGGCCTGGCCCGGGCCTTGATGTTGCGCCCGCGGGTTCTGGTCGCCGACGAACCCGTCTCGGCGCTCGATGTATCGGTGCAGGCCCAGGTTCTCACGCTGCTCGACGAACTGCAGCGCGAACTGGGATTGGCCATGTTGTTCATTACCCATGATCTGCGCGTTGCCGCGCAGGTCGCCGACCGCATTGCCGTCATGCAGCACGGCCGCATCGTGGAAACCGCAGCAACCGCCCAGCTCCTGCGCGCGCCCTGCTCGGACTACACCCGCGCCCTGCTTGCCGCGATTCCCGGCGAACACGCCCGCCCCCAGGCCACCGTGTTCCCTTCCTACGCAGAGAAAGTGTCCGCATGAATTCCAGACCTCCGCCCCGCCCGGGCAAAAAGCCCATTCTGTTGAACGCCTTCACGATGAACGCCGCCAGCCATGTCGCCTATGGGCTGTGGCGCCACCCTGAAGACCAGCACTACCGGCATGCCGAACTGGATTACTGGCAGACCCTGGGCCGGCTGTTGGACGGCTCCGGCTTTGACAACCTCTTCATTGCCGATGCACTGGGCTTGCTGGATACCTATGGCGGCAATGCCGCAGCATCGCTGGAGCGCGGCGTGCAGTCGCCACTGACCGACCCGCTGCTGGTGGCTTCGGGAATCGCTGCCGTCACTGAACAGCTGGGCATAACGATCACGGTATCCACGACCTATGAACATCCCTGGCTGCTGGCTCGCAAATTCACCACGCTGGATCACGCCACGAACGGGCGGATCGGTTGGAATGTCGTGACTTCGCAGCTGGAAAGCGCCGCACGCAACCTGGGCCTGGGCACGCAACTTGATCACGACCTGCGTTATGAGCGCGCCGAGGAGTTCCTGGAGGTCGCCTATAAGCTCTGGCTGGCCTCATGGGAAGATGGCGCCGTCGTCCGTGATAAAGGCAGCCCGGCGCATCCTGATGGGCTATACACCGACCCGACGCGCGTGCACGCCATCAACCACGAAGGCAGATTCTTCCGCGTACCGGGGCCGTACATCAGTGAACCCAGCCCCCAGCGCGTGCCGGTGCTGATGCAGGCTGGCGGTTCGCCCAGGGGTGTCGCCTTCGCGGCGCGACACGCCGAAGTCATCTTCGTCGTCGGCGCTAATGATGACGCACTGCGCCGCAATATCGCCCGTACCAAGGCGCTGGCCACTGCCGAGGGCCGCGCACCAGATGCCATCCAGTTTGTCACATCCGTCGCTGTTGTCACGGGTGCCACCGACGAACAGGCGCAGCAAAAGCTGGAACAGTATCGGGAATATTTCGATTTCCAGGGCGCAGTCGTTCACTATGCCGCGTCCACCAATATCGACTTCTCGTCCTACGGCCCGGAAACCCCCATCCGGCAGCTGGATACGCAATCCGGGCGCGGCCTGCTGAATCTGTTCACCCCGGAAGAATCCGGCCGCGAATGGACCTTGCGGGATGCACTCGCCCCCGCAGACGGCCTGGGCCGCTCCCGCCTGTTCGTCGGCAGCGGCAAGACCGTCGCCCTGGCGCTAGACCAATGGCTGGATGACACCGGACTGGACGGCATCAATTTGCTGCATCTGGTCAGTCCGGGTTCGTACACAGACTTCATCGAGCACGTCATTCCTGAATTGCGCCGCCTGGGTCGTATCCGTCCGGATACCGGTAGCGGCACATTGCGCAGCCGTCTTGCAAGCGCATCCCATCCCCCGACTCCCCGCGTGGACGGCGCCGCCCGGAACAATGACCTGCCCGCCACGCACCATCCCTCTCACCGGCTGGCAACGGCCTCAAACCGGCCTGCAAGCCTAGCAAAGGACTGATGCAATGAGCCTAGTGGAAGCACAGGAAGAATCCAAGGCAGTGGACCGTCTGGCAATCTGGCTGGACCAGGCGGGCCAGGTAGCTGCCGAACTGGAAAAAACAGCCGTCGAACGCGACGCTGCCGGCCATGATCCGATTGCGGAAATCGCGCTGCTGCGCGACGCCGGCCTGCTGACCATCGCCATCCCGGCAGAACTGGGCGGCGGCGGCGCCACAGATAGCCAAATACTGCGCGTCATCCGTCGACTGGCTCAGGCCGACACATCCATCGCGCAAATTCTCACCTATCACCTGTTCGGCTCACGCATCGGTCTAGGCCACAACAACCCCGGTTTACGCCGTAAACGCCTGACCGGTTTTCTGCAGCATGGCTGGTTTCATGCAGGAATCGCCCAGGCAGCCTATCCGCCGCTGCTGCAAGCCAGCAATACCGGCGATGGCTATGCGATCAACGGCAGCAAGCCTTTTACTTCAGGCGCAGCCGTGGCCGACACCCTGCAGGTCTGGGTGCGCTTCGCCCCGGGCGCGACCGTGGACGGACAGGATGTCTCACACCACCTGGGCCAGTTCATCGTCGATAACCCCAGCCCTGGCCTGAGCTTCGGCGGGGACTGGAATGCCATCGGCCAGCGCCAGACCGTCAGCGGCAGCGCCCGCCTGGAAAATGTCCGTGTGGCCCGATCGGATCTGGTGAACCACTACCCGGAAACCCAGAAACTTCCGCCGCACGTAACCGTACATGTTCCGATCATTCAACTCTCCTTTGCCGAACTCTATATCGGCACGGCCCAGGGCGCCCTGCATGCCGCGCGCCAATACATCCGGCAGGAAAGCCGTCCCTGGGTCACATCCGGCCACGAACATGCGGCGGCGGACCCGCTGATCGTCGACCGTTTTGGCCGCCTCTCTGTGCAGCTGGCAGCTGCCACCGCCCTGGCCGATGCCGCTGGAGCCCAGGCAGATGCTGCTATCGCCCGGGGGCCGGCGCTGACCGAAATTGAACGCGGTGAGCTGGCCATCCTTGCCTATCAGGCCAAGGTGGCGGCCCACGAAGCCGCACTGGAAGTCACCTCCCGCATTTTCGAACTGATGGGCGCCCGCGCAGCCGCACGCAAATACGGTTTCGACCGCTACTGGCGCAACGTACGTACCCATACCCTGCACGACCCCATTCATTACAAGCTGCTGGAGGTAGGCGACTGGGCGCTCAACGGCCGCTACCCGGAACCCGACTACTACCGCTGAGGCCGACTGATGAGCTCCACTCCCAAACCCCTCATTCTCAACGGCTTCGCCATGACCGTGCCGGGCCACGTTTCGGCCGGTGTCTGGCGTCACCCCGACGACCGCTCGCATGAGTACACCAGACTGTCCTACTGGACTCATCTTGCAAAACTGCTCGACGAGGGCGGCTTCGATAATCTGTTCATTGCCGATGCGCTGGGCCCTATCGACGTTTATGGCGGCACGCCAGACGCCGCCCTGCGCACCGCTGCGCAGCAACCCCTCAATGACCCGCTGGTGCTGGTCGCCGCGATGGCAGGTGTGACCCGACGGCTGGGTTTTGGCGTCACCGTCTCCACCACCTATGAACAGCCCTATGCCCTGGCCCGCAAGTTCTCCACGCTGGATCACCTGACCCAGGGCCGAGTGGCCTGGAACGTCGTGACATCCGTGCTTGAAAGTGCAGCCCGAAACCTGGGCCTGCCCCGGCAGATCGAACATGACGAACGCTACGATCTGGCGCAGGAATTCCTGGAAGTCTGCTACAAGCTCTGGGAAGGCTCCTGGGAAGACGAAGCCCTGTTGCGCGACCGCACCCATGGCCGTTACATCGACCCCGCACGCGTGCATCCCATCGAACATGCCGGGCGCTATTTCCAGGTACCGGATGCCCATGTCAGTGCGCCATCGCCACAACGCACACCGTTGATTTTCCAGGCAGGCACCTCGGCAAGAGGCAGGGAATTCGCCGCCCGCAATGCCGAGGTTGTCTTCCTTGGCGGAACCAGTCCGATACAGATACGAACATCCGTCGATGCGATTCGCGCCAGGGCCGTCGAGCTGGGCCGCCGGCCTGACAGCATCAAGTTCATCACGGCCATCGTGGCCATCCCGGCAGCAAGCGCTGACGCCGCCCAGGCGAAGTACCAGGACTATCTGAGCCATACCAGCCTGGAAGCCGCACTGGCGCTATTTTCCGCATGGACGGGCGTGGACTGGTCGCAATACGACCTGGACCATCCACTGGAATATATCGAAACCAATGCAGGGCGCTCGGCCCTGCGTGGCCTGACGGCCAAGGACGCAAGCCGGCGCTGGACTGTACGCGACATCGCCGAATACATCGGCGTTGGCGGTATCCACCCCAAGCTGGTAGGCACCGGCGCACAGATTGCCGACCAGCTCGAACAGCTGGCCGAAGAAGCAGGCGTGGATGGCTTCAACATCGCCTATGCCATCAGCCCTGGATCATTCGAGGACTTTATCGAATATGTCATTCCTGAATTGCGCGCCCGCGGCCGCCTGACACTGCCAGGCCACGGACGTACCTTGCGTGGCCGCCTCATAGGCACCGACAGACTGAGCGACGACCATCCCGGCGCAGCATTTCGTGCCCTGCTGCAAGGCCCGTCCGTCCTGGCGCAGGACTATCGCGCAAGCGCAGCCAGGGAACCAGCATGAGCGGCAATATCCATCTGCACTGGTACCTGCCGACCAACGGCGACAGCCGGGGACTGACCGGTTCGGGCAATGACAGTCATGTCGTGGGGGCCAGCGGCAGCTTCCGCGCACCGACCCTGGCTTATCTCACAGATGTGGCGCGTGCGGCCGAAGCCCAGCCATTCCATGCTGTCCTGACCCCCACGGGCACCTGGTGCGAGGATGCCTGGATTACGACCGCCGCGCTCTCACGTGAAACGGAACGGCTGAAGTTCCTGGTGGCCTTCCGCCCAGGGCTGATTTCCCCGACGCTGGTCGCCCATCAGGCAGCCACCTTCCAGCGTCTGACAGGCGGACGCCTGCTGCTCAACGTCGTGACAGGCGGAGACCGTTTCGAACAGGCACGCTTTGGCGACCACCTGGATCACGATGCCCGTTACGCCCGTACCCATGAATTCCTGGATGTCCTGCGCGGCGTCACCTCGGCCTCGCCTGGCGCGCCGTTCTCCTACGCCGGACAGCACTATGACATCCGTGATGCCCGCATCGAGACGTCCCCTTACGGGCTGCCGCCAATTTTCTTCGGTGGTGCCAGCCCGGCAGCTGAAGCCGTGGCCATCGCACATGCCGATGTCCAGCTGTTCTGGGGCCAGCCCCCTGCTGTCGAAGCCGCCCGGGTGGCACGCTTGCGGGCTGCCGCCGCGCAGCGGGGCCGGCAATTGCGCTTCGGCATCCGCCTGCATGTCATTTCCCGCGATACCGAAGCCGAGGCCTGGGCCGTCGCCGATCGGCTGCTTTCCGGTCTGTCTGAAGACAGTATCAAGGCTGCGCAAAGCTTGCTGGCGCAATCGGAATCGGTCGCACAACAGCAAATGTCAGCCTTGCATCACGCTCGCACCAGCATTCCGCGCTCGGCCCGTGAACTGGAGATTTACCCCGGCCTCTGGTCAGGCTACGGCCTGGTGCGCGGCGGTGCCGGCACGGCACTGGTTGGCAGCCATGCACAGGTCGCCGCACTGATACGCGAATACCACCAAGCGGGTTTCGACCACTTCGTGCTCTCGGGCCAGCCGCACCTGGAAGAAGCCTGGCATTTCGGCGAAGGCGCTGCATCACTGCTGCGCGCCGAAGGCCTGCTGGCCGCACCCACCGAGCCCGCACCCGCCCACTGAACTGAACGCAAAGGAAACCTTCATGTCATTCGAGACTGCCTTGGCAGAATCCACCGCCGCCACGCTGTACCAGGGAATCCCGGCAGCGGACTTCTCACGCTGGCAACAACGTGCCCGTACTGTGGCCGATGAACTGGCGCGCACCATCATCACCAGGGACAAGGCCAACCAGGACCCCCACGCAGAAATTGAACTGTTGCGTGGTGAAGGACTGCTGGGTCTGGCCGTCCCGCGTGCACTGGGCGGCGCAGGCGCCAGCCTGCTGCAAGCCATGGAAATCGTCCGCATCATCTCGGAAGCCGACGGCTCCATCGGCCAGTTGCTCGCCTACCATTATTCAAATGGCGTCTGGACCTGGATACTCGGCACGCCTGAACAATGGGAAGACACCGTACGCCACGTCGCGCAAGACGGCTGGTTCCAGGGCGGCGTTTCGAACCCGCGAGATCAATGGGCCGAAATCGAGCGCGATGGCGACCGCCGCTTCATTTCAGGCAAACGCACATTTGCCACGGGCACAGCCATTTCCCAGATCATTACCGTCAGCCTGTGGGACCAGGGCAAGCGTGTGCATTACCAGATTCCGACCAATCGCCCAGGCATCACCTTCGGCGACGACTGGGACAATCTGGGCCAGCGCCTCACCGCCTCCGGATCAGTCACCTTCGAGCGGGTCGAGTTGTTCGAGCACGAAAGGCTATCCGGACTGGATCATTGGCCGGCTGATGCCAACCAGCGTGATGGCTTGCGCCCCCTGTTCAGCCAGATCATTTTCGCGCACTTCTATCTGGGCATCGCCGAAGGTGCACTGAAAGCCGCTGAATCCTATGTGCGACATCATGGCCGCCCCTGGCCTGAATCAGGTGTATCGAGCGCCCTGGAAGACCCGTACAACCTTGCCATTCTCGGCCGTTTTTCCGCGGCCATCGAGGCAGGCGTAGCGCTGGCGGACAAAGCCACCGTCAGCTATCAGCAAGCCCTTTTTGCTGGCGCCGCGCTGAGCGCGGAGGCATGGGGACAGCTGGCAATCCTGGTGGACCAGGCCAAAGTCGTGGCCAACGACGTTGTGCTGGAAGTGACTTCCCGCATTTATGAAGTGACCGGCGGCCGCTCGACGGCAAACCGGCATGGGCTGGATCATTTCTGGCGCAATGCGCGAACGCATTCGGTGCACGACCCGGTCTCCTATCGTGCACGTGAAATCGGGCAGGCACGCCTGGGCAGAAGCTGGCCCAAGCCCAGGGTCTACACGGAACCGCCCA
Organism: Kerstersia gyiorum; assembly: GCF_004216755.1. Taxonomy (GTDB): domain Bacteria; phylum Pseudomonadota; class Gammaproteobacteria; order Burkholderiales; family Burkholderiaceae_B; genus Kerstersia; species Kerstersia gyiorum. Next base: position 982,179 of record NZ_SGWZ01000001.1, on the reverse strand, counting down.
AGGCGCAGTGAACCATGGATGCTTTTTTTCCCCCTGTGACGGTCCGTCCGCTGGATAGCGAGGCAGAACGTCGCAACGGCTTTGCCTGCTTCCGCCAGGCCATGTTGGCCCTGCCTGATCTGGGCAGTATCGAACCCGACATGGAAACCGCGTATCTCGCGCATGGCAGAATGCTGGGCGCATTCGATGGCGCAACGCTGCTGGGCGTCACCAATGGCTATGACTCTGCCATTACCGTACCGGGCGGCGCACAGATACGCCACCTGAGCGTCACCCACGTCGGCGTCACCGCCACGGCGACCCGGCGTGGCATTGCACGCCAGCTACTCACACAGCAATTGCGACAGGCCCGTGACACAGGCTATGCCGTGGCAGGACTGCGCGCCTCCAATGCCGGCCTGTATGGCCGCTACGGCTATGGCGTGGCTTCGTGGTCCGTACGCCAGGAACTCGACCTGGCTCAGGCACACCCCGCCATCGCCTTGCCGCGCACAGGAGTGCGCCCGGTCGATCCGAGCACAGCCTTTCCTTTGCTGCGCCGCATTGCCGCAGCACACCCCCCCACACGAGCCGCAGGCCTGGTGCGCTGGGACGCGTGGTGGGCCATGCAGGCTTTCCGTGCACGGCACGGTAGCACCCCCTTTCACGCAGCCGTTTTTGGCGCAGAGGACGACGAACGCGGCTTTCTTCGCTTCCATGTCGCCCCCAATGACAACTGGTTGATGTCCGCCAGCCGCAGCATCATCGTCGACGATCTTTATGCCGCTGATGACGAAGCCTGGCGCGCCTTGATCGGCTATCTTTTTTCCTTGGACATCGTGCAGCGAGTGATCTTCAACTCCCGCCCCGTGGATGACCCTTTGCCCCTGTTGCTGCGCGACCAACGCGTATTGGAGACTTCCCTGCGCCGTGACGAAAGCTGGATACGGCCACTGGATGTCGCCACACTGCTGACGGCAAGAACCTATGGTGACGCCAACGCCATCGTCCTGGCCATTGAGGATGAACTGTTCCCGGAGAACAACGGGCCTTGGCGCATCTCACCGCAAGGCGTGGCTCGCGTCGTTGCTGCGCCGCAGGCACGGATCGCTGTTGCAGACCTGGCATCGCTGGCATTCGGCGCGCATGGCGCCCATGAACTGGCAGCGGCACAACGACTGCATACAACCGCACCGGACACCCTGGACCAGCTTGCACGACTCTTTCACACGCCACGTTCCCCCCATGCCGGGCTGATGTTCTAGAAACGCAGCCATCCCGCCAAGGTCACACCGACCGCCAGCCCGCCTTCCTGGCCTGTGGCTGGCGCACTGTCATGCGCGAGGCATCCCGGTTCGCCTCGCTCGCATTGCCGCTTCCTGCAACGCTTGACCCGTTGATGCGAGACGCGCCGAATGAAGCCTGGCCATTAGCAAATGCCGACAAAGTCGAAGGCCACAGCTAACGACCGACTCATAATGCTTCATCCAAAACAGCAAAGTTTTCAAGAGGATCCCTCCATGCCGTATCCGATGTTCAGGGCTGCGCTGGCCAGTCTCGCCCTGGCTGCCGCCTTCGCGCCGCAGCAGGCCATGGCTGATAACCCGCAACGCGGTGGTACCTTGCGCATAGCGTCGCTCAACGCCGACCTCGATGCTTTCGACCCGCTGACCGGATACAGCATTGACTCATGGACCATTCTGCGCGCCACCACCCGGCAATTGGTCACCTACGCCGGCTCACCCGTCAGCCTGAAAGACGACACAACCCTGGTCCCGGACCTGGCGGAATCCTGGCAGGTTTCAGACGATGGAAAGACCTATACCTTCAAGTTGCGCCAGGGTGTCCGCTACTCCGGGCCAACCGACCGGGAAATCAAGGCCGAAGACTTCGTCTATGCCATCAAGCGCTTCTGCGACCCCAACAAACAGGTTGCCGCGGTCAATTACTTCAACCTGGCATTTTCCGGATTCAGCGAATATTGCCAGGCATACGCCAAGGTACCAACCGGCGATCTCGGCGCATCGCAAGCCTTCCTGGATGCCCACGACATTCCCGGCGTCAAGGCGCTGGACGATTACACGCTGCAACTGCGTTCCGACACCAAGAACTACGATTTTCTGAATATCCTCTCGATGAATTTCGTCACGCCCCTGCCGCGCGAAATTGCCTCGAAATACTTTCCTGACTCTATCGAATTCCGCAAGAATTTCCCGTCCAGCGGCCCCTACTATGTCGATCGCTACACGCAAGGCAAAGAACTGGTGTTGCAACGCTCCCCCCATTACGACGGCAAACTGGACCCGGCACGCCATGCGTGGGTAGACAGCATTGTGGTGGATTTCACCACCAACAACGAAGAAACCATCGTCCAGAAGATCGCGACCGGTGAAGCTGACCTGACGCTGTACCTGGAAGTGCCGCCACGCGCGACCATCGCCCGCTACGTACGCGAGAAAAGCCCGCAGTTGCACGCCACCAACTCAGGCTCCGCAAACTTCATCACCTTCAACGCCAGACCGCAAGCCCAGACTCCTGGCGCCACGGCACTGCGCGACCTGCGTGTGCGCCAGGCACTGACATATGCCGTCAACCGCGCGCACATTGTGCAAACCCAGGGCGGGCCGATCGCCGCTGTTCCCCTGACGCAAATCATCACCTCCACCATCCTGGGCCACGAACCCTTCGACCCCTACCCCACGCCCGAGCATCAAGGCGACCCCGCCAAGGCGCGCCAATTGCTGGCCGAGGCAGGCTACCCGGACGGCCTGACGCTGGATGCCATCTACCGCAGCACCGCCCAGTTCGAAGCCATCGCCCTGACCGTCAAGGAAGATGCCGCACGCGCGGGGATCAACATCAACCTGATCGCCATTCCACCCACGCAATGGTATGCCCATATCCAGGACCCCAAGAGCCGCTGGGACATTTCATTGGGCAGCCAATTCGCCCCGGACTGGCAAGGCCCCAGCACCCGCATGCTGCTGGGCGGTTGGCTGAATTCTGACGCTGCGCCTTGCGGCACCGGCAATGTGCATGCGATCTGCTACTCCAACCTTGAATTGAACAAACTGGCCGCCCAGGCCTATGTATCAGACAACCCCGGCCCGATATGGACCCAGGCCGACCAGCTGGTCTCGACCGACCTGCCCTGGATTCCACTGATCGAGAAACGCAAGATTTCCCTTAGCTCCAAGCGCGTGACCAACTGGCACTGGTCCTCACTCTCGGTACAGGCGGACATTACCAATGTCGCCCTACAACCCTGAACCGGAAACAACACCGATGGATGAAGACAGCCATACCGGCGCCAGCGAGGCCAGCTTCCCGCACGACACATTGTTCGAGATCCGGCAATTGCACGTCGGGTTTGGCAACGCATCCCAGCCCGTGGTGAGTGGTGTCTCGCTGCATGTGCGGCGCGGCGAAACCCTGGCCCTGGTGGGAGAATCCGGCTCTGGCAAAAGCATTTCCTTGCTGGCGGCGACAGGCCTGGCTTCACGACAGGCACAGGTATCAGGCGCAGTGCTGTTCGAAGGCCAGGACCTGTTGCGCCTGTCAGACCGGGAACTGCGCCGCCTGCGCGGCGCCCGCATTGGCTACGTTTTCCAGGACCCTCAAAGCAACCTGCATCCCTACCAAACGGTCTATGAACAGCTGGCCGAAGCCATTCTGGTGCACACGCCCAGGCCATACCCAGGACGGCGCGCCTTGCGCCAGCGTGTGACCGAACTGCTGACCGAAGTCGGCATACGCGACGCTGCACACCGCCTGGACGACCTGCCCCGACAATTCTCTGGCGGCATGCGCCAGCGTGTGATGATCGCCATGGCACTGGCGCTGGAACCGGCCCTGCTGATTGCTGACGAACCCACCACCGCACTGGATGTCACCGTACAGGCGCAAATCCTGGCCCTGCTCAAAGACTTGCAGCGACGACACGGCCTGGCGGTGATTTTCGTCAGCCATGACCTGGCGGTCGTCTCTGACATCGCCGACCGCATTGCCGTCATGCAGGAGGGAAAAATCGTTGAAAGTGGCAGTACGGAACAATTGCTGGCCCGGCCCCGGCATCCGTATTCACGCCGCCTGCTGCATGCGGCCGGGCTCGCTCATGGCGCCCTGCCCGGCACATCGGCCTGCGATACCCTGAGCCGGCCCGCTGCAGCACCACTGCTGCACGTCCAGGGGCTGACACGCAGTTTTGGCGAGCGCCCGGTGCTGTCAGATATCAACCTGGAGATAGCCGAAGGAGAAATCTTCGGACTGGTGGGCGAAAGCGGCTCAGGCAAAACAACATTGGGAAGATTGATTGCTGGGCTGGATCGGCCGGATCATGGCACCATGACCCTGCAGGGAGCCGCCTTGCAGGTTCCCTATCCCCCTGCAACACGCCATGCCATCCAGGTGGTATTCCAGGATCCTTATGCCAGCCTGAATCCACATCGTCGCATTGGCGCAATGCTTGCAGAAATCCTGCGGCGCCGTGGCGTCGCCCAACCCGCCCGGGAAATCGAACGGCTCCTGCAGGCAGTACGTCTGGACCCTGCGCTGGCGCAACGCCTGCCTGTCCAGCTATCCGGCGGGCAGCGCCAGCGCGTTGCCATTGCCCGTGCACTGGCGCTGCAACCCCGCCTGATCATCGCCGACGAACCCGTTTCCGCACTGGACATCACAACGCAGGCGGAAATCCTCCAGCTCCTGCTGCAGCTACGCCGTGAAACCGGCCTGTCCCTGCTATTCATCACACATGACCTGGGCGTTGTGGCCCGCTTCTGCGATCGGGTCGGCGTACTACAGCATGGCGTGCTGGTGGAACACGGCGCCGTCGCCTCCATTTTCGCCCAGCCTGCCCACGCCTACACCCGCCAGCTTCTGGCCGCCATCCCGGGCCAACGCTTGCGCACCCCGCCTCCGGCCAATGCGCCACTGCCAACGGCGGCCCTGATACCGATTGTCAGTCCATCTGCCGCACCCGCTCTGTGCTATGCCTGAATCACTCTCTTTGCCTGATCGGCAGCAACAACATTCGACAGGCCGATCATTTCTCCGTCCACGGCGCGCCTGGCGCGCCGGCAACATTGCCCTGACAAGCGGCCTGCTGCTTTTCGGCGTGGTCATTGCAGGCGCCCTCGCCGCCCCCCTTATCGCCGCGCTGACAGGCCATGGCCCTACCGAGCAATTCCGTGCAACCGGCCTCGATGAAATGGGCCTGCCTGTCGGGCCCGGCAAAGAATTCCTGCTGGGAACGGACGGCCTGGGACGGGATGTCCTGGTACGCATCCTTTACGGTGCCAGGGTATCGTTACTGGTCGGCATACCAGCCACCACACTGGCTCTCGTCATCGGCACGCTACTGGGCTTGCTGGCAGGCTGGTTCCGCGACTGGCGCGGCAAGCTGCTAGACAGGATCATGGATGTTGTCCTCGCCTTCCCGTTTGTGCTGATGGCGCTGGCGCTGATCACACTTAACCGCGACGCGGCAGGCAGGCCTGTCTTGGCGCCGGAAGTGCTGGTCATCCTGGTGATTGCGCTCTTCTCGTGGATCTACTTCGCCAGGCTGGTCCGCAGCATCGTACAGACCCTGCGCCATGGCCCGCTGGTAGAAGCGGCACAAGTTTCCGGCGCGGACACTGCCACCATCCTGTTGCGCGATATCCTGCCCATCCTGGCCCCAAAACTTGCCGTTTTCTGGGCCGTGCAACTTCCGGTCAACATCGTCGCCGAAGCCACCTTATCCTTCCTGGGCGTCGGCATTGCAGCCCCCATGCCCAGCCTGGGCAACATGATTGCCGACGCCCAGCGTTCCGGCCTCTATCAGATTCAGCCATGGCTATTGCTGGGCCCCGGGCTGATGCTTTTTCTGGCCGTCGCCGGTGCCAATCTCATTGCAGCCGGCACGCGTACCTGGCTGGACCCGAACTCCGCGCGATCCTAATTCTGATCCTGCGCCATCATCCCAGTGAATGCCTCCGCCATGCTTGCCCGTCTCTTGCGCTCCCTGCTCCAGGCCCTGTTCACCCTGCTGGCGTTGCTGGCCGCCAGCTTTTTCCTTACCCGGCTGGCCTACCGCAACCCGGCCGCCATGCTGGCCCCGCACAACGCCACGCAGGAATCCATAGACAGCATCGCCAATGCGCTGCGGCTGAACGAACCCTGGTGGCAACAGCTCTGGCATTACTTCTACCGCGGGCCGGATATTCAAGGCGCCCCCATGGGCCTCATGAACTGGCCCCCGGCACTGGGCTATTCCTTCCGCAAACAGGCCCCCGTCACCGACCTTATCCTGGAAAAACTACCCGCCACCCTTTCCCTGGTGCTGGGCGCTGCACTGATCTGGTTCATCCTCTCCACCCTATGGGGAGTCTGGGCGGCGCGCCATCAGGGGCGCTGGCAAGATCAGCTGACTGGCGTGCTGGCCTGCATCTTCATGTCTATCCCCGTCCTGCTTTCGGGCATCCTGCTGTCGTACGTATTTTTCTATCTGCTGACCGAAGCCGGTTGGCCCCTGTTTCCTTCCTCGGGCTACGTCGCGCTCACCGACAATCCATGGCAATGGGCGCGGCACCTGGCCCTACCTTGGGCCACACTGGTTCTGGTGCAGGTGGGCGTCTTCCAGCGAGTTATCCGAGGAGCCGTTCTGGACGTACTCGGCCACGACTATATCCGCACCGCACGTGCCAAAGGCGTGGGTGAAAACAGCGTGCATTTCCGCCACGCACTGAGCGCCGCCCTCAACCCCATCATCACGCTGGGTGCCCTGGAAATCGGCACACTGCTGGGCGGCGCCATCGTCACCGAAACCATCTTCGGCATAGACGGCCTGGGCCGCCTGGCCATCTCCTCGGCCCTGGACGGCGATTTCCCCGTGGTCATCGGCACCACCGTCATTGCGGGCGCGGGCATCATCTTGATGACCAGCCTGGGTGACCTGCTGGTCAGGAGCCGGGAACGGGCCTGACTCGTTCATGCCCTTTTTCTCGGGCCAGAGGTATGCTACTTTTCCAATCTGATAGGACACTGCTCCTGACCTGGCAAGCGCATCGCCGCCCCTGCCGTTATTTGTTGGGAACTTGCGATGAACCCATCCATCATTCAGTCCATCACTTTCGTCCGTACCGCGCCATGCCTGCCCGTCCGTAATATCCAGGCAGCGCTGGCCTTTTACTCGGGCGTTCTCGGGTTTCAGAAAACCTTCGAAAACGGCGATCCTGTCGGTTTCGTGGTGCTGAAAAAAGATGCCGCCGAAATCCATCTCAGCCAGAATCGTGAGCACCTTGCCACCCGCATGAATGCGCTGCACATGTTCGTCGATGATATCGACGCGCTCTACCAACTGTGCGTAAGTGCAAGGGTGCGCATCATCAAATCCCTGAGCGACAAGGACTACGGCCAGCGCGCATTCGTGTTTGCTGATCCGGATGGCAACCGGATTGATGTCGGGGAAAAGCGGTAAGTCTTCCCCTTCATCCTGGCAATATGCAAAAGGGCCTGCAGGCATGAATGCCTGCAGGCCCTTTTCTGATGGCGACAGGCCGGCGTCATAACGCGCAGGCCTGTCGAACACACCTGGCAGTCCGATCACTCCACCCGGCGAAGCCTGACGGTGGAAACCGCCGCCATCGAAATCAATGCCGCCACAATAATGTAAACCGCGACGGGCACCCACGAGCCATCGTATATATCCAGCAGCCAGGTAGCGATCAGCGGTGCCGTACCACCGGCAACGGCTGCGCCGATCTGGTAGCCCAGCGTAATGCCGGTATAGCGCACGCGGGTGGCAAAAATTTCCGAGAACATGGTACCGAGCACCGCCGTAATGGGCGCCCAGATCAAGCCGAGAGCCACGACCGTCGCAATAATCAGGGCCGTATTCGAACGCATATCCAGCAGCATGAAGTAAGGCACTGCGAACAAGGCCATCGCCAGCGCGCCAACCATGAACACCTTCACGCGGCCCACATAATCGGACAGCAGGCCCATCAGCGGTATGCAGAACGTGGTAATCAGGGTAGCGATGGTGACCGCATTGAGCACGTCGAAACGATCGTACTTGAGGCCACCGGTGGCATAACTCACGACGAAGGTCGAGAACAGGTAGAACGGTGCGGTCTCCACCACCTTGGCGCCGATGGCGATCAGCACCTCGCGCCAGTGGTCGCGCAGGGTTTCGACCAGCGGCATCTTGGCCACCTGACCTTCTTCCTTGGCTTTCTGGAAATCCGGCGTTTCATCTATGCCATTGCGCACCCACAGGCCCAGGAACACCAGGCCTGCACTGGCCAGGAACGGCACACGCCAGCCCCAGCTCATGAACTGGTCATCAGGCAACAGGCTCATCAAGGTCATGGCCAGCGTGGCCAGCAACATGCCGATGGTCACCCCCATTTGCGGCACGCTGCCAAACAGACCGCGACGGTTGGGTGCGGCATATTCGTAGGCAAGCAACAAGGCGCCCCCCCATTCGCCACCAATACCCAGCCCCTGGATCAGGCGCAACAACACCAGCAGGATAGGCGCCCACACGCCTATATAGTCATAGCCAGGCAACAGGCCAATCCCGACCGTCGCGCCACCCATCAGTGAGAGTGTAATAACCAGCGTTTTCTTGCGCCCGATGCGATCGCCAATATGCGCAAAAATCAGGCCGCCCAAGGGACGAATGAAAAACGTCAGCGCAAACGACAGGTACGACAGCATAAGGCCGACGACCGGGTCGAAATTCGGGAAAAACAGCTTATTGAAAACCAGGGCAGCGGTGGTGCCGTACAAAAAGTAATCGAACCACTCGATGGAGCTGCCGGTCAGGCTGGCAAGCAAAACCCGTTTGGCCGATGCGCGTTTGCCGGGCGTGGCGGCGGTTTGTTGGACCGTCATGACGAAAATTCCTTGTGATGTAAAGCGCGTGGGGCGTATCAGCCCGGCGGTGCAGAGACTAGTTGTTGCCGGCTTTTGGCGCCTGGCATAAGCAGCAGACTTGTGGCCTGCCTTGTCTGGTTGTCCTGCCAGTGAATGTTCCTGAGCGGGGCATAACACCCTTCGATGAACTTGGCCTTGATGGCTGCAAGCAGCCGATCGAAAGGTAAACAGCGCTCAGTCAGCGCTTGATCAAGGATTTGCATATAACTACCATCGTCGTACAGATAAAACCTGTACTTTCTTAAAAAATATTTCGTATAAGAAATATTATTCCGATACTAAAAAAATCGCCTTTAGGGTTTTCCACAGGAAAAGAAAGTCCTGATATACAGGAGACAAACATGGTTGCTACCGAAGAGGTGGTCAACGTACTGGCGGACAAACTGCGCCAACTGCGCAAGCAAGCCGGGTTGACCTTGCAACAGCTCAGTGAACGCTCTGGCATCTCCGCATCGGCCCTGTCGAAGATCGAGAACGGCCAACTCTCGCCGACCTATGAAAAAATCGCCGCCCTGGCGCGGGGACTGGACATCAACGTCGGTGCACTGTTTCAGCCGGACGACCGCAAACCCACGGCCTTATGGCGCCGCAGCGTCACCCGGCGCGGCGAAGGCGTCACGCACGACACACCACAATATGGCTACGAAATCCTGCACAGCGACCTGGCGGACAAACAATTCCTACCCCTGGTCACCACCATCAAAGTGCACGACTCGAAAGCCTTCTCCGAATTGCTGCGCCACGATGGCGAGGAATTTCTCTACGTACTCTCCGGCACAATCGTCATCCACACCGATTGCTACGCCCCGCTGACCCTGCAACCGGGCGACGCCTGCTATTTCGACAGCAACATGGGCCACGCCTGCATATCCGGAGGTCAAGAGGATGCACGGATTTTATGGGTGAGTTCGCATCCGGATTCGATGCACTGAAAAGTGCGGTCAACGAGTGGATGGAAAACAAGAAGGGCCTATGCATGGTTTGCGTAGGCCCCTTCGTATTCTGGTGGGCCTGCCGCAGTTGGCAGAGCTGCTGCATCACAGCCCGGACGGCTTGCGGGTGGCACTTCGTACGTCGCAACCCTATGCGCTGCAAATCCGGCAGGCCCGCGTGAAGATCGGGCGCAGGGTGTATTTCCGCACTGCCGACATTGCCAGCTATCTCAGTCAAGCTGCTGCCTGATGTTCGCCAGGTTTGAATGAGCTTGGTCATTGCGTATCAAGCCCGTCGAACCTGATATGGATGAAGACAGCGTGCTACCAAAGATTCGCTCTCACACGACCAGGCGGCATCACTGCAAGCCCATACCTTGATAAAGCGTATCCGTTCGGATACTATCTTAGCCATGAACACGATCAACCTCACCGAAGAGTTTGGCCGGTGGCTTTCAAGCCTCAAAGATGTGATGGGCAAAGCCAAGATCCTCGCTCGCATCAGGAATGCCAGCTTGGGAAACTTTGGTGAGATCAAACCTATTGGCGACGGCGTCTCAGAAATGCGGATTGATTTCGGCCCAGGCTACCGTGTCTACTACGCCCGAGAAGGGCGCGTGGTTTATCTCCTGCTTCATGGTGGCGACAAGTCCACCCAACAGAAAGACATCGCGACTGCCATCAGGATGTGGAAAAAAATTCAAGAGGAACAATCATGACCGCCATCAAAACCGTCCCGTTCGATGCTGCGGAATACCTCGACAACGAAGAAGCGATTGCAGCCTATCTGTCTGCCGCCCTGGAAGAGAATGAACCGGCGCTCTTTCTGGCTGCACTCGCAGATGTGGCCAAGGCACGCGGCATGACAAAAATGGCTCAAGATGCAGGACTAGGCCGTGAAAGCCTGTACAAAGCACTGGCGCCTGGTGCAAAGCCACGATACGACACAGTGCTCAAGCTGGCACGTGCCGCTGGCGTGAGACTAACCGTGGAGCCGATTCCATCCCATTGACGCCATCGGCGGCCAATCATCTTAAAACACACACGAGACGCCGCCGCTCACCATACGCTCAAAGCAAAAACAAAAAGGGCCTACGCACGCTGTGCGTAGGCCCTTCATATTCTGGTGGGTCCTGAGGGACTCGAACCCTCGACCAACGGATTAAAAGTTTGTGATGGAAAGGCAGTGCTTGGGGGAATGGGGTGCAGGGGTGCGGAGGTGATGGGAGGGGAAAGTAGTTTGGTGACAGTAGGTTAGCGGAGTTTTGGGGAAGCGGTGAAAACGGATGGGTGTACCGGGAGTGTACCGAAGGCACATATCAACCGCACTGTCTGCTAACGACCCAAACCGGAAGTTCGTCTTGCACCAAAGCGGTCATTCAGCCCGTACCCGGCGCCCACAAAAAAGCACCAAGGACATGACTCCCTAGTGCTCTAAAAAGCCAGCGGCCATCAATTACCGCCAGCTATAGGCGCAGCTTCCGCTGCATTGCAATCGTCACGCCATCACTAGCGGCGCATGTACAGGCCGAGCGCTGCAAAGCCCAGCACCATCACCGACAACAGCAGCCGCTCCCACAGTTCGCCAAACAGCGGCACCGGTGTGGGAGTTGCAGGAACCTCCACAGCCGCTGTCACGTTAATGCTTTAAGTCTGTACCACTGTGGGCACTCATGGTGAACTAAGCCGCCTCCGGCATGAAGACTGCCTACGTCCAAGTTATTGTTCTGGCCTCGTTATGGGCAAACGCATTGCCACTCGCCGCTCGACTGGGAGGCCGTGAGCAGCCTCGGCATTCAGCGCATCTCGAAGATGCAGGACGGGGTTCATCACGGGTTTGAACCCGAATTTTGCATACGCCGGCGCACACCACGGAACATCTTTAAAAGTCGTCAGCGTCAGCGCAGCCAAGCCGGTCTCCACCGCATATTGGTAAGCGCTGCGAAGCAGTCCCGTGCCAACACCTTGTCGTTGCCAATCGCCATGAACAGAAAGCTCCCAAATGTGAAGCTCATGATTCAAAACTTCGGCATTCAAAAATCCGACCAGGTTGTCCTGCGATTGACCTGCCCCCAGATTTAGTACGGCGCCGACATAGAGTCCGGGGTTAAAAGCATTTTTTCCTGATGTGCCTGCGCAAACTGCGTAGGGGTTAAATATCCTAGCGCACTGTGAGGCCGATCGGTGTTGTACTCGACCCGCCAGTTTTCGATCAAGGTTTTGGCCTTGCGAAGCGACAGGAACCAATGCTCGTTGAGGCATTCGTCGCGGAACTTGCCATTGAAACTTTCGATGTAGGCATTCTCCACGGGCTTGCCTGGCCGAATGAACGACAGGGTGACTCCTGCCTGATAGGCCCAGGCATCCAACGCCCTGCCGGCAAACTCCGGCCCGTTGTCCACGGTGATGGATCGAGGCAGGCCACGCATTTCTACCAACCGTTCAAGCACGTTGGTAACCCGCAGTCCCGGCAGCGACGTATCAACCTCGATGGCCAAGCATTCGCGAGTGTAGTCATCGACAATATTCAAGCAGCGGAACCGGCGACCATAGGCCAGACCGTCGGCGACAAAGTCCATTGACCAACTCTGATTCGGCCCGGTCGCCGCTGGACGAACCACGCGCTCGGTTGCCGCGATGCGCTTGCGCTTGCGTTGACGCACGCTCAACCCAGCTTGGCTGTACAGCCGCCAAACTCGTTTGTGATTCGAATGCCAGCCCTCGCGGCGCAACAGCACGTGGATGCGACGGTAACCATAGCGCCGCTTGACCGCCGCCATCTCTTTCATGCGTTCAGTCAGCGCCGCATCGCCCGTGCGCCGGCTCTCGTAGTGAAACAGAGACCGAGAAATCCCTACGAGCCCGCAGGCCCGGGTGATACCCATGCCGCGCTCGGTCATTAGCGTCCTGACCGCCTCGCGCCTGGCCTGCGGGCTGACTACTTTCGGCCTAAGAGATCCTGAAGCGCCGCTTTGTCCAACATCGACTCAGCCAACAGCTTCTTGAGCTTGTTGTTCTCCAGCTCCAGCTCCAGCTCCTTCAGGCGCTGAGCGTCCGACACCGTCATGCCACCGAACTTCGCCTTCCAGTTGTAGTACGTCGCCTCGGAGATCCCGTGCTTGCGGCACAGTTCAGCAGGCTTGGCACCCGCATCGGCCTCCTTGAGCACGCCGATGATCTGTTCTTCCGTGAATCGTTTCTTCATTGCCATTCCTTTGGGAATGGACTCTACATCGTTTCCGTACTATTTACGGGGGGCAGGTCAAAACGGCCATGGCCGCAAGCACGGCGAAGGCCGGGCGCAGCCCTTGACTGCGAGAACGGCATGATAGTGTGAGGGGACCAGCAAGACAGCCACTTCCAACCGTAAGCCAGTAGCCCCCGGCAAGCGAAGCGCGCAGGCCTCGCAGGCCGGAGAAAAGCGGCCATCAGGCCGCTTGCTTTTGCTCCTGATTGGCCAGGGCCAGCAGGTAATCGCTGGCCTCGGCTGCCTTGGATGCAGCGGTGATGAACGCCTTGCGATCATCTTTCAGGACCTTGATCCAGCTGGCCAGGTATTTGGCGTGATCTTCGCGGGGTTCTGCAGTGATGCCCAGGCGGGCGCTGAGGAACGCTGCCCCCAGCTCGGCAACATATCCTGACAGTCCAGCCCTATTTTGATGTTTTTGGCCGTAAGTGGTGATGTTGGTCATGGGAATCTCCGTGACCGGCGGAGTAAGCCTATCTTACTCCTTCACAAGTCACTCTATTCCTGCATCCCTCTTCCTCTCCTCCGCCTGACAGGGCGGAAGCCTTTGTTGATTTTTTGGAGGTGGTCTGCAAAACACCGGTTAGGCCTAGTCGGCCCGAAGCTGCGATTTTGGCCAACTCGAAGAACGGACAGAGAACACCAGATTTACGTGATTTCTGAGTTGGCTCCCTGACCTGCGAGAGCACGGTATACGGTCATTCTGGAAACGTTCAGATCGCGTGCAACCGCTGCTTTGGTTGCGCCCGCAAGTATTCGTTTGCGGATTTCAACGTCATCGACATTCTTCTTCCGCCCCTTGTACGTCCGCGTGGCTTTTGCCGTGTCGATCCCGGCTCTTTGCCTGTCCTTGATGAACTTGAGCTCCATATCGGCAACCATGCCGAGGATAGTAATGACCATTCGCCCCATGCTTCCAGCCGTCGTGACTTCAGGTTCGAGGACACGCAGGGATGCACCTTTTCGTCAAGCTCATGAACAAGGTTGAGAACATCGCGCGTTGATCGTCCAAGCCGATCAAGCCGCAGCACCACCAGAGCGATAGTAATAGAGGGGCCGTTTATCCTGCATGTGTGCGACGATGATCTTGCGCCGGTCGTCCGACATTCCGTTGAAAACCAAGTCGTCTGAAAGCTGCTCGGCAAGTGTGTTAAAGTCCTGCCGATATTCGGGGTCGAGAACCTTCCACCTTGTGCGGTCAAACAGGCTGGCAGCAGCTATCGGTCGCGAAGCCCGCAACAGCGGGCTTCTTAGCGTTCCCTGAATTCTGCTTAATCGAGAAATTCCGTCAGGATCCGTCGAAATTGTCTACTGCATTCAACCGGGGCCATATGGGTTTGCCCTTTGAGGAGCTGCAGCGTAGCGTGGGAGATACCATTTTGGGCTGCTTCCATCATGCCATCGCCAAAAAACTGATCCAGTTCCCCGCCGATAATCAATGTCCTTGCTGTAATTGAGTTTAGATCGACTGGCTCGGCCAGCATTATCAATTGAAGATACCGGACAATAACTTCACCGGAATTCATTTTTTCGGGAAGTTTGTTGCGGTCAACCCAGAGGTTTATCTTCAATAATAAGTTCAACAAGGGATTACGGAATATTGCCGCAAAATCATTGATCAGACCGTAGTACTGCGCCTGTTGAGCAAACTGGATTTGTCGTTGAATCCTGATTTCTCCATTCATGCTGAACTTGTGAGCGCTCGCCACCAGAATCAGCTTCTTAACCCACCCTTCGCGCGCTGCCGCAAGCCTTGTCGCTAGCAGTCCGCCATAGGATATCCCCATGAGCGAAAACGCCGAGACCTTCAGTTCTCTGATGGCGTGCTCATAATCTGACACAATCGTTTCAATTGTCGCCTTTGCATCGGGCTGCTGATCGTAGCCGATCAGGATAAAGCCCTGTGTTGGCGGCAGGATACGTGCGACACGCTTTGCGTCACGCATCATCCTGTCAAAGCTGTGTTTGCGTACAAAGCCCTGCCCGCCATTGATCACGATCACGGGGTCAATTTGATCTCCCTTACGAATATAGGGAATTCTTCCCAGCAAAACGCCGGTCTTAAAGTTAGTCATGATAATTCCTCAGCAGCATTAGCTGCTTTCGTCAGCACATTAGCTGTTGAGTTATTTGTTAGTGATCTGGCGAGCAATAGCTTGCGCTAGAGGCGGCATCGGCAGCTCCTTCAGGCGCTGAGCGTCCGACACCGTCATGCCGCCGAACTTCGCCTTCCAGTTGTAGTACGTCGCCTCGGAGATCCCGTGCTTGCGGCACAGTTCAGCAGGCTTGGCACCCGCATCGGCCTCCTTGAGCACGCCGATGATCTGTTCTTCCGTGAATCGTTTCTTCATTGCCATTCCTTTGGGAATGGACTCTACATCGTTTCCGTACTATTTACGGGGGGCAGGTCACGATGTCTCAGCGACCCAAACGCTTCTCTTGAGAATGAGCCGCTCATGTTCAGCCCGCGCGATGACCTGGCCAGCTGCCAGCCAATCCAAATGGGGGATAGCTCGATAGAGCTCGCTGGCGGACTTTTCGATTCGCGGCAAATATGCCGCGTCCTCAAGGGTGGCAACACGAATGAACATGTGGGCGGAAATGACCGGTCAATTGGAAGGCTGCACCCGCGCCAGTGAACCAGGCACTTTAGTGAGGTGCAGTCCTCCACAACGATTGTGGGGTAGCATCTGCACGCAAACTGTACAGATGATCTTGGTCAGTCTATCGCTTGACCGCACTCAGATAACGGAAGCCGCCGCCTGCAATCTGCAAGCCATCTCTGCGGCCCGCGAAATAGCGGGCGTTGAGTTCTGCCGGCCCCAAGTCTTCATCGACTTCAAAGCCCGCAAATGACAGCAGTTCACGCATGCGCTCCGGCGTACAAGATGATTGCCACGGCTCGCCTCCCGCAGCCATCATGCTGGCCGTGAACTGCATCATGACTCGCTCCACAGGATGCAGTTGGGCCTCATCCAGGCGGTAGTCCAGCGTAACGGTGGAGCCTGGAGCAAGTTGCTGTAACGCAGCAATCTCGCGCTCAACCACATCGTTGCAAAGGTAGACGAGCACCCCCAGCACAGACAGGCTGACAGGCTTGGCAAGGTCTGCTCCACCTGCGAGAAGACCATCAACACTGGTCATCTCCCGCAAATCGGTGGCTACATAGCGCAGGCTTGCGGGCTGAGCCCATCCGTTGTCTGTATAAAGGTCTGTCTTCCATTTCTGCATTGAAGGCTGGTCCAGTTCAAACGTGGTGACGGCAGGAAGCGTGGACGCACTGCGCAGTGCCCATGTATCCAGACCTGCCCCGACTACGCCGTATTGCACAGTCCCGTTGGCAATGGCTTTCAGCAAATGGTCTTCCGCGAATCGTGAGCGGGCTACGATGCCCGCCCGCATGGAGCGTGACGGGACATCGTTTTGCACCATTGGTTCGCGCATCAGTGATGCAGCATTGGCACTTCCCAAAGACGCTATGGCGAAGGGGTCCTTGAATACCAGGTCGTCTTCGAGAATCTGGTGCGCTGCTCGTGAAGTGGCGACACGCATGGCCGAGGGGCTTGGACAGCCAGTGAATTTCATTGGAATACTCCTGTTGTTAGTTCAACGAAAGGAGTACTTTCAGGCCTGACGTAACGTCAGGGTCAAGAGGCAGCAGCTTCGAGGTATGCCCTCAGCTGTGGACCAACAAAGTGACCGAGCGCCAATATGGGCTCCGAGGTATAGGCCTGCTTCAGCTTGACCGCAAGCGACATATCCTGCGCTACGGTTCTAAGCGAGAGTTCGCGATATCGCGCCACCAACTCGCGCGCAGCCTTTGTCTTTGGAGAGACTCTATTGGCGAGCAGCCTCTCTCCTTGAGCCGCAAATGTCTCCCACTCAGGCCCTGTAGAGCCATCCAGTCTGTTAAGTTCGTCTGGCGAGAGATGACGGCGCAATGCTTCCAGGCGCAACTCGATGGCTTGTTCAAGGTATTGCATGAGCTCTGGCTCAAGTCCAGCGTGCCGCGCCGTCTCAGGCGCTTCCCGATGCATTCGCGCCCAATCAAGGATGGCGCCCAGCCGTCCTCCGAAAACAGACATTGCGATGTTCATCCACCGTTGTGCGAGCAACTGCGTTTGCGCTGCATCGACCGGAACAGCGCCGCTTCGGCATGCAAGCAATTTTCCGGCAACTGGCTGCCATCGGGCCTTGGCGCGACGCCAGCGCGCAAGCAGCCGCCGTACGTCCTCTGAGGGAAGGTACAACTGATGAGTCTCAAGGAGGCGAATGCCGTCGAGCAAATCACCGGCCGATGCGTTTTGGCGAGAGACAGCGTGCTCCAGAAACAGCAGCTTTTCTTTGAGCTCCTGGATTTCCACCAGCTTGCGCGTAGCATCTTCTACCTGGCGACGCAGTAACACTTGAGGTGTGACTTCACCTCCAGTCAATGTTGCCGCAATCGCTTCGAGGCTGAGTCCTAGTTGTTTGAGGGACTGAACGGCATGCAATCGCTCGATGTCGTTGGCACTGTAGAGGCGATACCCCGACTCGCTTCGAGCACTGGGGCATACCAATCCGATATGGTCGTAATGATGCAGAGTACGTACAGTGATACCCGCACGCTTGGCGACTGCTCCTATGGTGAGATGAATGGCGTCCACGGTTTACACGGTTTGTCAGATTTACCACGATTGTCTGGTAAAGGTCGAGCCTGTAGGGGGTAACCGCCCTAAAGCGGGCTTAGCGTTCTTTCAATTGCCGGCATGGCGGGTTAACCTAAGTCTGCGACACACGCTCAAGGCCATCCGAAGCTTCCGGCCCGTAGGTGTCAAACGACAACTTGATGCCGCGCTGCGCTGGTGCAAGCGTGTTCTCGGGTGAAAGCTCCACGCCCTTGCTATTATTGTCCATGAACCATCCGCAGAACAGGTCAACACGAAACCGAGTCACGATGTCACCCTAAACCGCTAGGTCCGACGTGACTTGACCAAGCAACTCCGAGACCTGATCATCCAAGTCTTCTGGCTCGGTCTCCTTCGCCCTTAGACGCCACATGCCAGATTTCTTCGTGCCAATGCGGCCCGATGGGCTCGAAGGAATCTGCGGCCCTTTCACATGAGCTGACGTCGGCATTGCACTGAGTAGCCTCGAAATTTCCTCAGGCACTTGTTCGTCACCCATGATGCGCAACGTTGCCACAGACCGTTCGAGATGAACCATTAGTGAAGCCTATTCAGCTTGACGAAGGACCGCTGTTGGCTCCATTGTGCCCGTGGAGCGAATGTCGGGTCATGGCCGAAAGCAGACGCTGATAAACGACCATTTTCGAACCACAGCGAAAGCATGAATTTGTCTTATGAAAGGTTCGATTCGAACTTGGCAACGCCGACGAGCATACCGCCATAATCGCTCACGATAGAAGGCAGTACGTGCGGCACAAGAAGATATTCATGTGAAGAGCAAGACACCCCACCTACTACATCCGCAAAACTTCCGAATCGTAGGCAACGACCTCTTCTGAGGTGTGAGGGACGCCTCCCCTACATCTTGAATGCATACCAAGGTCAGCATCCCAGTTAAGCTGCCGATCTGCTAACTCAGGATTAAAGCCGTGGCTTACGGCCCCAACATCAAAATCTGTTTACAAAACGCTTACACAGACCCAGAAAAGCAAAAGGCCAACCCCGAAGGATTGGCCTAAGTGCTTGAAAATATTGGTGGGTCCTGAGGGACTCGAACCCTCGACCAACGGATTAAAAGTTTGTGGTGGAAAGGAGGTACTTGGGGGAATGGGGTGTAGTGGTGCGGAGGTGATGGGAGGGGAAAGTATTTTGGTGACAGTAGGTTAGCGGAATTTTGGGGAGGCGGTGAAAACGGATTGGTGTACCGGTAGTGTACCGAGGACACATATCAGCCGCACTGTCTGCTAACGACCCAGAGCGGAAGATCAATGTGAAAACCCGATAACTACTTGGCAGCGGTAGCGGCCATTCAGCGGCACCCATTCCGCTTTTGACGAATTAGTTGCTCTCCGAGAGCATTTTCAGCACTGCCTCCATCTCCTGTTTGTCTAGGCGGACGAACAATGCAGTGTGCGGGTTCATGGCGCAGTGGAGGCTGGTCCCATTCCTGCGATGGCTGTGCGTCTGCATGCCCACCCAGAACAGGGCCAACGCTCGGTCTTCTGTTAGGAGTGCCACCCTCTTGTCTGGAAAATCAGTCCCTGCAGCGATCAACAAGTCCAAGGAGCGAAGATCCGCCAATGCGTTGAAGGCGTTCTTTTCCGTGTATTGGCGGCGTGGTTTCAGGACCCTTATGGCCGGATTCATCGCGGGGTGCGCGGCGCTGGCACTGAAAAGCGCGCACACCAGCATCGATGCGCGTGCCACCCCATGCCGTTCGGCGAGTTCCAGCAACTGCTGCCATAGGTCAGGGAGTCGCTTGCGACCGACGGAGGTGGCTAGCAGCGGAGCCGCCTTTGTAAGGAAGCGTTGCCGCGCGGCAAACCCTTTCGCCTGATCTCGCAGCAATCCAAGGACACCCTGCAGCGCGTCTTCCTTGTCCGGGAACATGACAGCCTTGGGCAGGGCCTCTCCAATTTTGAGCGCCGCTCGGTCGTACAACGCCGAGAGTTCTTCTGCGTCGGGGTTGCGGCTACCCGAGGTACCTTCCATGGCATACAGCATGGGATTGACTTTGAGAGCCTTGCCGCGAGCAAAGTCGAGGAAGTCCGGCGGCACTCCATCCTTGGGTTCGCCCCCGACGAACCGGCTGCGCAGTGCCGCCACCGTGCACCGATCCGGTAACAAGAGCGTGTCTTCATCCAGGATCAGTCCCGAGGGCAACCATCCGCCCTTGACCAGGCCCAGTACCGTGGATCCAAGGTGGCTTTGCAATTCCGCCTTGACGTTAAGCTTCTCCGCGATCCGCAAGTGCTCGAATTCCGTTGAAACAACTTGAGCAGCCCGAATTCGAAGTGGGAAAACGATGGGTTCGCGCAGTTTCCCGTGGAGGGCTACCAGGTCATCGAAGCCGAGCGGCACGAGTTCGCCCGCGCTGAGCGCTAGGCGCTTTTGCGTCGTCTCTTCCACGTATTCCAGGTTGACGGTCATGAAGCATGCGTGCTCTCGTTATTTCTTCAGCGTCAGTCGGACGCGGCCACCCTTTGTGGACCCGTCGGCGTCAACTTCGCGTGGCGGCATCAGCCGTGCCATCAGTTGCGCCAGACTGTCAATCAGGGCCGAGCCGCCCTCCTCGCGCGCCGCAGTGACGCTGTCCGAGCGGCCTCGCATTCGTGCAGAAACCAGCGCCCCTGCGGATGCAATGTGCTCAGGGGCGGACGACATGAAACCGATCGGCACGGCCGTCGCGTTGTGAGCCAAGTTGAAGTGAAACATGGCACAAACCAAGGCGTCCGGCACGAGCAACAGTTCCAAGCTTCCACCCATCAACACTACATCCGCCGCCAGCAGGCGGCTGAACTGGTCCTGGTAGACGGCCAGGCGCTCCCGTGGCGACCGGCGTGCGGTCGGCACCACGACATGCAGCCCGGTCGAGATCCGTTCGCCACCCTGAGGGGCCATCAACCGTTCGATCTTCTGCGCCAAGTCCCGCGCACTTCGCGTGCGGGCCCACAGCGGCGATTGTGGTGCCCACCACAGGGCCTCCCACTGCGCGGGATGAGTCGTTTTTGCAGCCTCCTTGGTGTCGGCTTCTGTCCCTTCTGTGGAAGGCGGCTCATGCTCAAACCGTGTGTCCAACTGCGCCACTGCTGCCTGAATACGCTCGAGCAGCAAGCCGGCGTTGCGGGGGAGGTACAGCGCGCCCAGCATTGGCGTAACGCGGTCGTCGACCGGGCGCACGAAACGCGTCAGATGGACCTCCTGGGCGTAACGGCGCAGATCGAACGCATCCCCTGTCACGTAGCTCTGCAGCAGCGTGTCATCGAAGGTCTGGATGAAGTCCCGAAAACACTCGTTGTCGCCTCGCTCCTGGCTGGCCAGCGCATCGGTGATCGCCTCGGATATTTCCAGCCGGCTGCCGAAGCTCTCATCGTCGATGTTGCGGCGGATGCTCGTCTGCCCGCCAAGATCGAGGTGGAATGTGCATGGCAGCGGAATGCTGAAGCGCTCGCCGGCGTCAATAGCACTGATCTTGTAGATCTCGGCCTTCTCCTTGGTGCAGATCTGGCGGAAGTTCTGCTGGAAGGATTGCTCCGCATATTGCCGCGTGCGCGACTGCTTATCCAGGTTGCGTGTCGCCAATTCGATCTGGGAGCGCACCCGCTTCAGGCGGTTTGGACGTCCTGCCGGGCTAAAGCTGATCAGGTCGAATACGACTTCGGCGCTCCAGTCCTGGATCTTGAAGAAGCGCGGCAAATTGTCCGAGCTGTCCTGAAAACGCGCAAGGGCATAAGTGGTGAGTTCCAGGTGCTCGTCGTTCCATTGCAGCAGACGCTCGTCCAGCAGAGACTTGAGAACGGCGTCGGTCTCCTTCTTCGAGAAGCCGAAAAAATCCTGGATCTGCGCGGGGCTGAGCGTGCCGCAGACGTATGCGATGCGCAGGGCAAACTCCGTCACCACGGGCAGAGCTTCCTCAGCGCTGATGGCGCACGAGATCGCAAAGCTCTGCGCGGGAATGGCGAACGTGATCTCTTCTACCACGAGGTGTTCGCGCAGTTGTTGTTCCTCGAGGGTGATCATGCCAGCCTCCCTTCCAAAGCTGATGCCTGAACCAACGCGAACGCCTTATCGTCCCGGTGCGCTTCGATGTGTGCGAGGACCCGCCCCATGGGCGAACGCTGGTGGCGCTCGCGCCACATGCGAGCCGCGCCAACGATTACCAGTCGATCCATGGCGCGCGAGATCGCCACGTTCACTCGTTCGTTGCTATTCAGGAACCCCTGCTCGAAGCGGCCGTTGTTGCGCGTGGTGGACACGATGATGATTCGGTTTTCCTTGCCCTGGTAGCTGTCGACGGTGTCGATCTTGATCAACCGCCGATAGCCCGTGGCCCAGTCCTGTTCGCTGAGCATGCGCTGCAGCAGGCGCTCCTGCGCGGCGTACATGCAAATGACCCCGATAGGTTTCTCCTCCTCGGTGCTATGGTCCATCAGGGACTGGACGAAGAGGCCACTGGTGCAGATCGTGCGCAGCAGATCCAGAATTTCGCGCGCCTCATAGACGTTGTCGAAGCCCGGGGTCTTGGGCCTGTCGTGGGATTCGCGCCCGGCGTCCGATGTATCGACCCAGGTCACGACCGCGCGGATGCGCTCCGGCAACTGATCGAACCACGGCGGCGGTTCACCGCGGCCGGGCTGCAGCGGCACTGGGTAGAAGCATGCGGACACCAACGCGCCGATCGGTGGCGCCATACGGTACTGCGTCTGCAGGGTTGCGCCGACCTGGCGGCCGTAATCTGACTCGAAGGCGCGCTCGAAGTCGCTACGGGTAAGCACCGTGCGGTCCGACCATTGCAGCTCAGCAGCGATCCGGCGCACGAGCGGCTCGGTGTAGAGCGGCGGCAACTGGCGGTGGTCGCCGACAAGCAAGACGCGGCGCCCCGACTGGATCGCGACGGCCAGCTCGCCCGGCGTGGCCCGGGCGGCTTCATCGACGATCACCCAGTCGTAGCGGTTGCGGGCCACCCCGAACTGGGAACGCCCCAGTCCCACGCAGGTGCCGCACACCAAGGACCGCGTCTTGGCGAGAAACTCCTCGAAATTGCCGCGCAGCGTCCCCAGCCGATCCACCCATTCCTGGGCTATCGCCATGACTTGATCGAGCTTGGACACCGTGTCGGCTGATGTCACTCCGTGGGTCTCCATCGCGGCGCGTCGTAGCTGGGCGATCGTCTCGGCTGGCTCGGCCACATCATGCACGCCGAATTTCTCCCGCGCCAACGTGCGTAGACGTTCGGTGCGTTGCCCGATGCGCGCGGCCACAGACGCGAGGCCCTCCTCCGTCGCATTGGCTTCCGAGCGCTTGCGCGCCAGCCGCTCGATATCTCTCAACAGGCGTCCGAGGTGGAAATCGATGTCGAACCATGCTTCCACGAAGTCATTGGGCAGGCCCAGATTGCGATTGAGCGCCGCGACACGCTGGCGCATTTCGGATCGGAATAGATCGCGGTAGGCCTGCAGGATGGACGCCGAATGGTGCGGCCGCAGTTGCTCGGACACCATGCCCTCAGCCCCGAAGCGCACCACGTCCAGCGGCAGGTCCGTGCGTTGACACAGTTCGATGACCTTCTCGGCGGCGTTGTTCACTGCTTCGTGCGACTGGCTTGCCAGCAGGATGCTCTGCGCACCATGGGACATCGCGTAGTGGATGAAGGAGGCGATAAAGGACGTCTTGCCGGTGCCTGGCGGCCCCTGCAGCAGGCTCAGCGGCCCCTGGGACCACAGTTTGGCGAAGGCGTCCCGCTGTTGCCGATTGAGGGAGAACACCAACTGCCCCGATTCGTTGTGGCGGTCGTAGGCATCCAGCTCTGCATCGGTGGGCGCGGCCTGCAGGGCTTGCGGCAACGGGCATTGCACCGGATCGAAGTAGTCGACCAAGTCGGGGAGCACCGATTCACGCCCCAAGATCCGGGTAACGGCAAGATGTCGTCGGCGAAACGAAGATAGGTCCTGCTGGCTGCGCAGCTTGATCCGATCGTCCACGCCGGTCTGTATGCGGATGCGCGGATTGTCGATCACAAGGATGGCCTGGGTGGTCTCGCGCATGTCGATGTCGCCGACTTTCACCAACTCGCCATTGATCTCCTGCAGGGCCTCGACCTTTGCGTCGGACTCGTAGTCGAGCGCCTCACCGTCCTTGCGATACGGGATGCGCAGCTTGTCGCGGCGCCCCATCTCGCGCGTCACCGGCGCGGCGATCTCGACTTCGGGTAGTGTGGCCTCTTCGGCATCGAGAATAGCTCGCCACAACGCCTCTGTCCGCGGGGCAGCGCGTGGCACGCCGGCCTGAACATCTTCATCAGCGTCGACCTCCTCCTCAGGTGCATCCAGGCCGAGGATCTGGGCGCGGACGGCGTCAATGGCCTGGCGGACCTCCGCTATCGCATCCAGCGCCGCGAGCAGGTCGCTGGCATCGTCCGTCGGCGCAGGTTCGAAGTGAATGTCTGCTTTCAGCGTAGCAGTCGCCTGGGTGACCATACGCACGAACTGGCTGTGCGAGATATCATGCACACGCAGCGACGCAAAGTCGAGCGTCGTTGGTTTGAGCAAGATCAGCAGACGCCGACGCACCCCGGACAGCGAAACCTCCACCTGAGGCTGGTGCCGGCCATTGCGCACCCGCTCGATAGCCACCCCTACATGGAACTCGCCATTGTCGCCCGCCAAAGGCGTGCGCGAGGTGAGCTGGCGCATCTGCACGGGCAGCCGTGGTCCGGTATCGGACAAGGGCGGATGCAACAGCCGCGCTAGTGCGTCGTCAACGCGGTCGAGCGCATGCACGCGCAGTTCCCGATCAAGGCAGCGCTGGATCTCCCCGCGCAAGGGGCCTGCATCAGTCCCCTCCCAGGACGCAACACAGTCCAGCAGTTCTCCACACATCTTCGCAACGGCGTAGCAATCGCGCTGTTCGGGCGAAACAGACTCGTGGTCCGCAGGTGCATAGGCAGGGTTGTGGGGGCCGGCCGCGCCACCCTGCACCATGTCGATGGCGTCGATGAAGCGCACGTCGGCGCCTTCGACTAGGACATTTCCGGGATGCAGGTCGCCGTGTTGCAGATCCAGCCCGTGCAGATGCAGCGTAGCCTTGACCAGTTGGTGACACAGCGTGAGGATCTCGCGCGCCGCTGGGCAGGCCTTGCCGGCCTCCAGCAGCCCCTGCCCCTCCACCCAGTGCTGGACCAGGAACGTGCCCGCGTCAGAAAGACCGAAGTCCACCACCGGCGCCAACGAGGCACAGGGCTGAGTCTTTACTAGGCGGGCCTTGTCCAGAAACATCTTCAGCGCATGGGTTTCCTCGGGACGCTTCGGATCGGGCCGCCGTCCGTACCAGACCTTCACCGACACCGGGCGTCCGCCCACGGTCGAACGATAGAGATGGCTATGGCCCTGCTTGATGTTTTCCTCAAGCGGATAGGCCACCATCGGCATGACTTCGCTGCGGTAAGCCTCAAAGACGCGCAGATCCACCTCGGCCCTTGACGCTCGCCCGACCGGCAGAGCGTTCAAGGCGTCCAGCATGACGCGGGCATTCGCAAAGCGCGCCGATGGAACCCAATCCATGGCTCGGGCGAACCAGGCGGCTAGGCCAGGATCGCATTCGCCCCCCTCCGGGGGCTCCCATAGGAACAAGCCTTCCATCTGACGCGGTAGGCGCAAGAACAGCACGTGGTGCGCGGCCGCACCGAGCAGGTAGACGTCTCCCTGAAATGCGTCGCTGGATTCGCCCTCACCCAGTTCGGAGTCCTCGGGCAGCACGGCCTTGCCGGCACGCAGGCTGTCGCGCAGCGGCCCCACCGTGCCCGCCTCGGGAAAGTAGGCGGTCAGGAAGCTGGAGATAGACACCTTCGACGGCCGCTCCAGCCACAGGCTGTGGTCGCTGACGTCGCGATGGGCCACGCCGGCATCGTGCAGTTCCGCAAAGTGCGACAGCAGCACCTTGATCAATGCCAGGCGGTCCGCGAACGCCAGGTCCTGTCCGTGGCGTTGCACGAATTCGTTGAGCCGCAGTTGGCGCGAGGGCAACCGGTAAAGTTCGCAGAAGTCCGCGTCGATATCGTCCCGGGTGGGATGGGACAGCGGCTGCAGCACCACGCCATCCAACTGCTCACACTGCTCATGGATGAAACCGAGCACCTTGTGCTCGCGCAGCGCGATGCGCGCCCGCTCATCAAGGGTGTCGGCGATGCCGGTGAGCGCGGAGAAGTCCCAGCGCCGCAGCAAGGCTTCGTGCCGCTGGTCGTCCTTCTTGACCGATTTGTATTCCTTATACAGGCCCTGCGGATGTGTAAATGTCGCCTCGCCCACGATCTGGAAGTTTCCAAACGAAAAGCCGGAGGGCTTGAAGTCCCGGCCGCGGAAGAATTGCGTGAAGGTCTGCAGATGCAGGTTGGGCTTGCCTGCGCCGGGATTGTCAAACTCCTGCCGATAGCCGCCTTGCTTGGCGATCTTCAGGAACTGGTCGAGCGTCAGGACGAAGGCCTTTTCATCATCAGGGATCGCAGAGAAATCTGCTGTGCCACACATAACAACACGATAGTCGATGTAAACGGACCTGGCCGGCTCAGTAAGGCGGTTTCGGATCTTAGACGAGAGAATCTTCCACTTGTCGGCAAGCACTTTGACTGGTGATCGCCCCATGTCATCGCCGTCGCGCAACCAGTGGTCTTGCATCGGCTCAATCTTGCCGCGCCACTTCTTGAGCTCAATAAGCAGCAAGCGATCATGGGTCAGAAGCACTAGGTCGATCTCACGGTCCCGGTAGGTTGTATCCATCATCATGAAGCCGGCGTAGCCTTGCCAATTCAGGCTGAACTCAGATGCATTGAATGCCTGCCGCATGCGCTCCAGAGCCTCCTTCTCCGATGCGTGGATGCCATCACTGCTGATGATGCTGATCTTCATTTTTATATCTGCTTAGCCTAATTGGAAAATATTAGGGGTGCCAATCTCCGCCTTGAATCGCTTATTTAATCGTCCATATTCAATGCTTAGGCGCTCAGTCATTCGAATAGACTAATAATCCAAATTTTGCGCGATAAACTCCAAATTAATGTTAAGCCTATGGGTAATATTATCGAACCCTGTGATTGGTTGGAATTTAATGCTCGTAGCTGACTAGGGCTCACTATTGCTGCCAAGCAAGCTGTACTTATGAACATCCACAAACGCTGCAAAGTCGCTAGTGAACTGCGTCTGCACAACTTCTGCTTCTGGCCGAAAGCAACCCATCCATATTACTAAATATTTTTCACCAAAACCTTATAAACCGCCTGCCGACTCACGCCAAACCGTTCCGAAATCTCCCGCCTGGAAGCCCCCAGCTGCGCCATCTCCCTTATCTCATCCGCCCGCGTCCTCTCTGGCACCCGCGCCAAAATAAACGCCTGCATCCGCACCGCCGCCTCATCCGGCACCTGCTCCCAAGGCGCTTCCAGTCTCCTCACCAACTCCCACTGTCGTTTCACCTCATCCTGAAACCGTTGTCGATACCGATGATCTACACGGTAGCGTGACGTGGGGTCTGAAGGATTGTGCTCTGTGCAGAACCGTCCACTGAACTTCCACGCATTACCTCTACGTTTGCCATCCTCTGACGCCTCCACCACCGCGCGCATTGTCTTGCGCCAACAAAGCTCACAAAACGGATAATCCGACGATACCTTGCGACCATGATTGACGGCCTCAGCAGCCTTGGTCGCTTTGACGCCCACCGACTGACGCGATCGACGCAGCAGCACGAACATACCTACCTCGTAAAGCGTTTCCAGCAAAGCCATCAATCGCAGATCGTGCCGATGCTGTCTCAGTAATGCTTTGTGTGCCGTGCGCAACCGCCCCACGCGCTCACGCTCCCCGCGTTCCCTCCCCATCTCCAACCAACGCGAAAACGGCCCATCAAGCAGCTTGGGCTGCCCCAAGTCATCCAAAGCCTGCGCCACCGATGCATCCAGATATTCGCGCACCTTGCTCCAAATCGAATACCGCCGCGAAGCCATGGTGTATGACGGCGTACAGACCTGTTCGAACTCTGCTACAGCCGCTCTCACCGCCTCCGGGCAGTCGTCCCACACCACGATCTGATTTTTCCCTTTTGGTGCCATGTCTTTGTTCAGCCCAGCCCTGTCAACCTAGCTGTCATATTTCAATCCTTTCAAGGCCTGAAGTTTCGAATAACTTTAGTACCTACTGAATTATTTTGGAAGGAGTCGAATGTGAATACCCCACACAGCACCCAGGCACTGGAAACAAATCTGAACCAGATGTACGGCCCGTTGCTGAGCCTGCCGCAGCTGGCAGAGCTGCTGCATCGCAGCCCGGACGGTTTACGGGTGGCCCTACGCACGTCACAGCCCTATGCGTTGCAAATCCGGCAGGCTCGCGTGAAGATCGGGCGCAGGGTGTATTTCCGCACTGCCGACATCGCCAGCTATCTCAGCCAAGCCGGTGCCTGATGTTCACCAGGTTTGAGTGGGCTTTGTCTTTGCGCATCAAGCCCGTCGAAAAACTGATCCTGCTGGTGCTGGTGAAGATGACTGATACCAAGGGAGGTTGCTTTCCCAGCATTCGCTTACTGGCCGAGCAATGCTGCGTGTCGGAACGCACGGTGCAGCGCACTTTGAAGCGCTTTGAGGCCAATGGATGGCTGAAGATCGAGGCACGCTGGCGCGATAAAAACGCAGGACAAACTTCTAACGGCTATCAGTTATTGGTTGAGCCGTCTGAAAACACGCCCTCTGAAAACGATCCATACCCCCCTGTCAATTTGTCACCCTCCCTCCGTCAAATTGTCAGGGGCGGGGTGACACAGCTATGTCACCGGGGGGGTGACATAGCTGTGTCACCCCATGAACTACCAACTGAACTATCTATTGAAGATGTAGTACCGGAACAAGCTGTGGATAACAGACGGTTGAGGATGCCGGAGCCGTTCAACGCAGGCGAAGCCGCAGAAGCAGCCGTTTTGCTGCAAGGCATTACGTCTGACGACGCGCAGTTGCTGCTGGACGAGGTAGCGGGAGCGATGCACAAGCCAGGAACCATCAAGACCACGCCGATGCAATTCCTGCGCGGGCTGATCAAAAAGCACCAAAAGGGCGATTTCAGGCCTTATCTCGGCAAACAGTTATCAGCCCATGCCGCAAGCAGAGACAGCGCCGTAGCGGCCTCAAAATCAGCCGATAGCAGCATTGCCACAGCTCACATTGAACAGATCACGCAAATGTTGCGCGGCCGAGCTTCAAAATCTGTTGATCGTGACTCCACCGGCCCGCCTTCGGATCGCCCTTCTGCATGACGGCCAAGGCGTCAGTACCGCTGCACGAGGAACATCAAACCAAGCAGCCTCTGAAAACACCTAGCGTATGCGATCAAACGCGACGATGCGCGAAAGAACGCGAGGCGATGCGATTCAACGCGACGGAATGCGACTTTATGCGAGGAAACGCGAACATGCGCGATTTCAACCAACCCAGCCAAAGAGTCGCGCATGTTCGCGTGAAAAGTGACGGCAAGATGTGTGTTGCACCGGTACAGGCAAGGCCTGCACCGATCCAACACCTCCCTGATTCGCGGGTCGCTCAACATGTCTTGCTCTGCGAGGCGAACGAGAGCTACCGCTCTTTCAACTTAACCACAGGAGAACGTGATGGATGAACAGAAGACAGACGCACCAAAAAAGAAACGCGGTGGACGTCCACGCGGCAATTGCGTGGACGTGTATCTCACACCAGAGGAAAAGGCCGCTATCAGCAGCTTGGCCAGCCGTTCGGAGACGTCTCATTCCAAGTGCCTGCGGGCATTGGCTTTGAACACACCCATTCCGTCAGCGTTGGATAAGGATGTGGTGGACGAGATGGTCAGGCTGGGCGCTGATGTGCGTCAGGCGGGCAGCCAGTTGAAACGTTGGCTTTCAGAGGATAGCAAAGACGGCGCACCGGAGATCAATCCCGAAGCGCTGTTGCATGAACTGCAAGCACTGGCCAAACAGATGCGGGTTTTGATGGCCAAGGCAGTACGCGAACGCTGATGCGCTGGACAATTCGACGGAAGACCTGGAATCTGTCAGATACAGATTCCAGGCTTTGTCTCAGTATTCCTTGTACCGAGCGTCGCTGTTCTGCGGAGCCTTGTGTGTAAAGCCTTTTGTCGCAGGTAGCGTATTCACTTCTGCGGACGGCTTGCTGTCGGCTTCGCTGCTGCCACCCACGTTTATCACGACGACCGACACCGCCACGATGGCGGCCACAAGAATAACGATGAGCTTGGTGTTCATTTCCCTGCCTCGACCCGGCTCAGGCGGCGCACAATCGCACTGCCCAAACCCAAAATAGTCTAAATTCGAATATTCAAAAGCGGACTATAGCATCGGTAGATGCTCTATGGTCCCGCCTACGAGGCAATCCGCAACCTGCTCCGTGAGACTCGCAAACACGCGAATCTGACGCAGGTGGAGCTTGCCCAAAAATTGGGCCGTGGGCAAAGCTACGTTTCCAAGGTGGAACGCGGCGAACAATACATTGATCTGGTGGAATTTCTGGATTGGTGCCGGGCCTGCAACGCCAAGCCTGCGGAAGTCATAGACAAACTCTAAGCGCCCTCGCCCTACGCACGCTGCTGCTTGCGCCGCAGGTCATGATTGGCCTGCATGGCCAGCCATGTTCTGGCGGTACTGAACCCCGCATTTCCCAGCCGCTGCGCCAAGCCGGCATCCACAGCAGCTCTGCCATCCAGCACGGCTTGCAACGCGGAAACCTCGATACCAAAGCGGCAGGCAGCATCGGCCACTGATAGACCCAGCGCGGCTATCACGTCTTCACGCAAGATTTCCCCTGGATGGCACGGAATCTGCACAGCCCTATTCCTTTCATTCAACCAGGGCGACATGACGACATGCCGCCCCATCGCCATCACGCCCGCACCTTGCGCGGCTTGATGGCATCCAGTTTGTCCACCAGATCCTCGGCCCGCAAGTGGGTGTAGCGCTTGAGCATCTGCATGGATTTGTGGCCGCTAATCGCTGCCACTTCCTGGTCACTCAAACCCGCTTCCACCAAGCGGCTGACCGCTTCATGCCGCAGGTCGTGAAAGCGCAACCCCTCGATACCCAACCGCGCCTTGATGCCCAGCCATACCTTGTTGAAGTTGTACGGCCTGCGTTTGCCGTCCTTGCCCGGTTCACCGTAGAAAATCAGGTCAGTATCCAGCGGGCGCACAGGATGCGTCAGGGCTTCACGGAATACCTGCGCCGCCTGTGCAGTCAGCGGCACGGTGCGCGGCTGGGTATTTTTGGTTTCCAACAACCGCACGACCCGGCGCGGCAAATCGACCTGTGAGCGTTTCAAGGACGTGATTTCCGACGAGCGCATGCCGGTTTCAATGGCGATACGCACGATCCAGCGCAGCATGGGGTTCGAATGTGCGTCCACGGCTTCCAAGAGCGCCGTTTCTTCCGCTGGCGACAGCCGCCGGTTGCGCCCGGCTCCCGGCGATGGGCGGCGCACATTGGCTACCGGGTTGTAGGCCAGCCCCAAGCCCCATTCCTTGATGGCGACGTTATACAGATGCCCCATCAATGCCAGTTCCAAACGCACCGTGTTAGACGCACGAGGTTGCGGCACGCCATCCACGCAGCGGTCTTCGCCCGACAAACGCCGGTCGCGGAAGGTGGCCACCATGTCGGGCGTGATGGCTGCCAGCGAATATTTGCCAAAAAAGTTGACCAGCGCCGTCGAGCGCTTGCGCTCGGCATTCTGCGTCATGGGCCGCTTGGTGGGCGTCACTTCGTCCAGGTAGCGCTGCATGGCGGTGGCGAAGGTTTGCCGCTCCGCTGGCGCACGCTGGATAAACAGGCCGCGCACCATTTCATCTTCGGTGCGCCTAGCCCAGTCTTCGGCATCACGCTTCAGGCGGAAGGTCTTGATGGTGGTGGGAAAGCCGGTGCGACGGATGACGGCTTTCCATGTGCCAGAGGGTGTTTTTACAAGGGTGGCCATGGTGCTTCGGTACAGTGTCTGCGTAGGGCCACTGTACCGAAACTGTACCGCAGCGCAACTTTTGTACCGAAGCAAAGAAAAAAGCCTGCTGAAAAATCAGCAAGCCTTTGATCTAAAAGATAAATTCTGGTGGGTCCTGTGGGATTCGAACCCACGACCAACGGATTAAAAGTCCGCTGCTCTACCGACTGAGCTAAAGACCCTTTTACTGCCTAGCTTCACCAGCGTTCAAAAACTGGTGAAGCTATAAATTATGACGCAAACATCGCCTTGTGTCAAAAATCAGCGGCAAAAATGCAAAAAAGGGAGGTTCAGACTAACGCCCCTTTTCGTCTCGCAGCATCAGGCCCACACAGGATTGGCAGGCAGGCTGTCGGTTGCCATAACGCTCCGGTCTCAGCCCGCCCAATCCACTCTGCAGCCTTAGCGTGCCCGCGAGATTCGCACTTCTGCCCCGCGGCGCTTGACCTCAAGACCTTGCGACGGCAGGATGCGCAGGCCTTCCAGGCCCTTGATGTAGCTCGATCCCTGCATTTGCATGACGCGGATTTTGTTGCGCATGACGACCGGGTTGTTGACCGGCATGCCGAACATCCAGACTTCGTCAAGCAGGCGGGCGGAGTTGAATTCGCCCGTGTGCAGCGTTGCCGGCCCCAGACAGAGCATGTGGCCTTCGCGGCCGAAGACGGGATACTGGTCCAGGCCGCATTCCATCGTAATGACGGTGCCGCCTTCGTAGCGCCAGCCGGTGTTCAGATCCCACCAGGCTTCGCCTTCGGGCAGGTAGACGGTCTGGGTCTTGCCGGCTTCGAGGATGGGCGCTACCAGCAGGGCCGGGCCCAGCAGGTACTGGGTTTGCCATTGCTGCGCACGTTCGTCGTTCGGGAACGACAGCGCCATGGAGCGCTGTACCGGCAAGCCGGTACGCGCGGCGTCTTCGATGGCCCCCAGCACGTAGGGGATGAGCCGGTAGCGCCAGCGCATCCAGACTTGGGCGGCCGCTTCGGCTTCTTCACCGAATTGCCAAGGCAGCAGGCCCTGCACGCCCTGGAAGATGAAGTTGCCGGAGAAGGTCAGTGCGGTGAGCCAACGAATGTAAAGCTCGGGCGTGACGGCATCGAGCGGCGCACGCACGTTGCCCAGCGCATGCATTTGCAATGGTACGGCACTGTCACCCAGAGCCAGCGCAGTGCGCAGGCTGAATGCCAAGCCGGCCCAATTATTGGGAACTTCGGGCGCAGCTTGCCACGGCAGGCGTTGCGCTGCCGGGAACAGGTCGCTGCCCGGCACCACGCCTTCCGGCGGGATTTTGTGTCCGGCGACAGCATCAAACAAGGAGCGGCGCGCCAGCAGCGGGTACAGGGTGCGCAAGGCCGCGCCGCTGTCGTCGCCACGCGAGACCAGGCCATCTTCCAGGTTGGCGGGCACGCTGCAATAAGGCGCTTCCAGTCCGTCCTGGAATAACTGGTGGTGACGGTCGCGCCATTGCGCGTAGACGTCCTTGTTGGTCAGGTCCAGCAAGGCATAGGCCTGTCCGTTGGTCGCAGCGATGCCAGGAAATACCTTGGCGTCGCCGGATTCTTCGGCCAGCAGCCAGCCGCGGTCTTCCAGTTCAGTGAAGGCTTCGGAACCGGCCAGGACGCCCGGAAATACGCTGGCGCTGACGTGCAGATCGCGCTGCTTGAAGAGCGCAAGGGCTTGCTTCGGATCAGGGAAGCGCTGCGCGTCCCATTCCAGGTTCAGCTTGCCCTCGCGCACCAGACACGCGGCCGGCTCGGGCAGTTGAACAACGTCCAGGCCCAAGCCGTGCTCGCGGAATTCCGCCGCCAGTTCAGCGGCTTCCGTCACCGACAGGTTTTCCGGCGTTTGCAGCCAGGTTCCCATGGCCCACAGGCTAGGCTGGCCAGCGCGGCCCGTCAGCTGGGTGTACTGGTTGAGGATTTCGCCCGGTTCGCCCGCGAACAGGAACAGGTCCAGAACGCCGCTGTCTACGCCAATGCGATAGTCGTCGGGGAATTCGCTGTCGCCCACGGCGTGCACGATGCGTTCAACACCGTTGACGTAGACGCCCCAGCCGCGCACGCTCCACGCCAGCGGCAGGGAACGGTGCGAAGGGTCGTCTGAAACGATGGTTTCGCCACGACGATCCAGGTCGCCAGCGGTTTCGCCCAGGCCATAGACGGCTTCGCCAGGCTCCAGGCCAAAGGCCAGCGCCCAGTAAGGTTCATCCTCACCGGCAGCACCGTGCCAGCTGCCCTGCTGCGCTGAATCTGCGCTCAGCAGGACGCGGTCGCCACGGCGCAGCACCAGCCGCCACGGGTGATGAGCCACTTCCAGCTCGACCTCACCTTGCTGCAAGCGCCAGATACCGGCATCACTGTCGGTATGGACTTCCATTTCGCCCACCGCTTCTTCACGCGCCAGCAGCATTTCCGCCACGGCTCGCGCACGCTGGATGCGCGGCTTGTCGCCGGTAATTTTTTCCTGCGGCCCGGCACGCAGACGGAATACGCCCGGTGCATGCGGCTCGATCACCAGCACGCTTCCCGCACCCGCATCGAATTCGATGCGATTGGCAGAAGACTGACTGGGTTCGAGATGATCCAGTTGTATCGTATGGACGGAGTCGTACGTTGACGGCACTGAGCATCCCCCGGCCACGCGCAAACGGCCACGCGCGGCCTCCCCGGGAGGGATTCCGCACGCCCGACCATTCGCCCGAAGGCCTAAATAGCTTCAAAAGTCAGTATTCTGACGGATTTGCGCGGCGAAATAAACTCACCCCCGGATTTTCGAACTAAAATCCTGCCCTTTTTTCAGTCCGCCTGCCGCTTTTGTGCCGTCCCGATACGGGGAAAAGGCTAGCGATCTCTTGCACTAAGGGCTGCCCATCTATATCCGCTGCGGCAAATCGCCACATTCAGCCCGAAAACACATTTTGTTACTTTCGTCAGGCTTTTATCTTGCAGTCTGACTGCCGGCCCGGATATTGCTGGCACCGACACCCCAACCCAAGGCGCCGCCTGCAATCCTGGCAATCGGCAATAAAACTGCTTCCATCCGCTACGTCACTTCGTGACCGCCGCTATGGCCGCCATCCCCTGCATCGGTATGCAACGCCGATCGCCCCCATCAGCCCCCCCGTCAGCCCTCCCATTGGCCGGCACATCCTCCTGCGCCATTCCGCCCTGATCACGCCTGCCCATAGCGTCACGCATCCGCGCATCAATGCGCCGCCTAAGGCCGTATGGCTTCCAACAGGTCCCGCTCCAACGGCAGGGGCTCGCCTTCCAGGCTGGCCGCCACCACATCGCCAGCCAGCGCGGCCCAGGAGAAACCCCGGGAACCAAACGCAGTCGCTACCCAGGCATCCGGCAATTGCGGCACGGGACCGAGTACCGGCAAGCGCCCTGGTACGACCGCACGCCAGCCAGCCCAATCTCCACCCCACCAGTCTTCTGCTCCATCTGTCGTCGCCAGGCCGGTATCAGCCAGCATCGCCGGCATTTTTTCTGCGATGGCCAGACGCCGAGCCGTTTGGGTCCAGGTCGCTTTGCCTTCCTCATATGTGCTGCCCAACACGCAGCGGCCAGCAAGCGCGGGCAGCACATAGCCCTCGGCCCCCAGCACGCAGGATGGCCCGCCGGCCAGGCGGCCAGACGGCCAGGAAGCAATCGCGCCCCCCGTCGCTTGCACGGTGGCCAGCCGGGGGGCCGCGTCAGCAGGCAGGCCGGTTTGTTGCAGCAATGGCCATGATGCCACCGCGCTCGTCATTATCAGCACCGCCCCCACTGCCAGCACCTGCCCGGCAGCATCCTGCGCCTGCCAGCCGTCGGTGCCATGCCGCAAAGCCGCAACACTGGCCTGCACGTGCCGGATACCCGGGAATGCCAGCAACGCGCCCAGCAGTTGCGGCGGGCGCACCAACATACCGGAGGCGAAATACACCCCGCCCTGACTCAGGTGCAGACCAGCGCACTCACTGGCTTCGTCCTGCTCCATCCAGCGCACCCAATCCGCCGGGAAGTCCAGCGCAGCCAGCGCGTCCCTGGGATCACCAGCCCGCCCTTCCAGGCGCTGCATCTGCAAGGCGCCGCAACGCAAAGGCGCAGCGTCTCCCGCCAATGCAGACCAGCGCGCCCAGGTGCGCAGGTTGCCGGCACGCGCCAGCCTGGCGCGCGGGTTGTCGTCGCGCGCAATCAGGGGCACACAGGCCGCTGCGGTGTGCCCCTGATGCACACCTCCATCCCGCACGGCCATCGGGTCCACTACCGTCACCTGCCAGCCCCGCAACGCCAGGGCATGGGCCATGCCGGCACCCGCCGGGCCGCCCCCGATCACCAGTGCGGTACGCGGTCCGCCATGGGCCTGCGGCAAGCGTGCCTTGCCAGGTGTGCGCAATGTTCTCCGCACCCCGGCCACCATATGCCGCTTGCCATGCAGGCCAGGTTTGCGCTCCACCAGGAAACCCGCATCTTCCATGGCCCGGCGCACATGCCCGGCGCTGCACCAGGTTGCCAGGGTTGCATCTGGCGCGGCCATGCGCGCCAGCCGGCGGAACAGGTGGGGCGACCACATTTCCGGGTTGCGTGCCGGGGAAAATCCATCGAAGAAATAGGCATCCACCCGCGCCTCCAGGCGCGGCGCCAATTCCAGTGCCTGCCCGAAACCCAGCGTCAGCGTCAGCGCGCCACCCTCGAACTCCAGCCGGTGCAAACCGGGCAGCGGATCCGGCCATTGTGCGTGCAACTGGGCGGCCAGATCCTGCAATTCGGGAGCCAGGCTGGCACGCCACATGGCCAACAGGCCCTCGCGTGTAAACGGATGGGCTTCAAGCGACACCACATGCAGGCGGCGACAACGGGACGGGTCGGCACGCCAAGCCTGCCATAACGCCAGGAAATTGCCCCCCAGGCCGAAACCCGTTTCACATACGACGAAGCGCTCACGCCCGGCCCAGCGCCCGGGCAGGCTGTTGCCAGCCAGAAACACATGACGCGCCTGCGCCAGGGACCCTTGCGCCGCGTGATAGATATCGCCATAGTCAGGGCTATAGGGCAGCCCGGCGGAATCCAGGTCCGGCCGGGCCGGCTTCAATGCTTGATACGAAGAAGACATGTAAAAGAGATAGACTCCTGCATGGAATAATGAATATTACTGCCAGCGACCGCGCTGGCCTGTTTCTCCTGGATGAGCGAAGCATGAAGACCTCCTTTCCCGACCTGCCGGATCTCCTCTCGCTGCGCGCCCTGAGCGAAGCCATAGATACCGCCGTCAGCGCCGCCCATGCGGGCGCCGCCATCCTGCAGGCGTATTCACACCGCCGCGGCGATCTGGTGATCGACCACAAGGCGCAGAACGACCTGGTGTCCCAGGCCGACCGCGAGGCCGAAGAGGCGATCATCAGCGTGCTGCGTGAACGCACGCCCGACTTCGGCATCGTCGCCGAGGAAACTGGCGGCCGTCCCGAAGGCAAGGCCACCTGGTGCATAGACCCGCTGGACGGCACGACCAACTACCTGCACGGCATTCCTCACTATGCCGTCTCCATCGCCCTGGTCGCGCACGACGACGTCAGCAGCGACGGCCAGGAGAACCCTATCGTCGCCGTGGTCTACGACCCCAATCGCGAAGAGCTGTTCACGGCCGTGCAGGGCATAGGCGCATGGCTCAATGGCCGCCGCATCAGTGTGTCGCGTTCGCCATCGCTGGATCAATCGGTACTGGCGACCGGCTTCCCGTTCCGCGACTTCTCCTTTGAAGCGCAGTACATGCCGATGCTGCACGACGCCATCCACTCGACCCGCGGCATCCGCCGCATCGGCGCGGCCGCGCTGGACCTGGCCTGGACGGCTTGCGGCCGCTTCGACGGTTACTGGGAAATGGGCCTGGCGCCCTGGGATGTCGCTGCCGGCACGCTGCTGGTGCGTGAAGCCGGCGGGCTGGCCGACGATATGTACGGACGCGAACCCTGGGCCCGTAGCGGTAATATCGTAGCTGGGAACAAAGCCGTCGCGCGCAGCCTGCAGGCGCTTGTCGCCCCCCATCTCGACCATGCCAGCCCGGCCAGCGGGCCCGGCGCATGCAACCAGGAACTGCCATGAACATCATTCCCGAGCTAAAAGACTGGCACGGTGAATTCCGCGATATCCGCCGGGACATCCATGCCCATCCGGAACTGAGCTACGAAGAAAAGCGCACCTCGGCGTTGATCCAGTCACTGCTGCAACAATGGGGCGTAGAAACCACCAGCGGCCTCGCCGGCACTGGCGTGGTGGGCACCATCCGCGGCAAACGCGGCAACAGCACCCGCGCCATCGGCCTGCGCGCCGATATCGACGCCCTGCCCATGCAGGAAGCCAACCAGTTCGGCCACGCCAGCACCTACGCCGGCCGTATGCATGCCTGCGGCCACGACGGTCATACCACCATGCTGCTGGCCGCCACGCGCTACCTGGCGCAGACGCGTGACTTCGACGGCGTCGTGCACGTCATTTTCCAACCTGCCGAAGAAGGCGGCGCCGGCGCCCGGCGCATGATAGAAGACGGCCTGTTCAAGCGTTTTCCGGTCGAAGCGGTCTTCGGCATGCATAACTGGCCGGGCCTGCCCGCTGGCGAATTCGGCGTGTGCGCCGGCCCCATCATGGCCTCCTGCGCCGAGTTCCAGATTCACATCGACGGCAAGGGCACCCATGCCGCCATGCCACACCTGGGCGTGGACCCGATCATGCCTGCCGTGCAGATCGCCCAGGCCCTGCAGACCATCATCTCGCGCAACCGCAATCCGCTGGATACTGCCGTGCTGAGCATTACCCAGATCCATACCGGCAGCGCGGACAACATCATTCCCACGCATGCCGTGGTAAGCGGCACCGTGCGCACCTACGCCGACAGCATGACTGACATGGTCGAACAGCGCATGCAAACCATCACGGAACAGATCGCCGCTGCATTCAATTGCGTCGGGCGATTGAAATTCCACCGCACCTATCCGGCCACCATCAACGACCCCGGCGAAGCCGCATTCTGCGCCCAGGCGCTCAAAAGCGTCGCTGGCGCGGCACATGTCAATGACGCGGTGCGGCCGTCCATGGCGTCGGAAGATTTCGCCTACATGCTGAGGGTGCGGCCTGGCTGCTACTTCTGGCTGGGCTCCGGCGACGGCAGCCACCGCAGCGAAGGCC
This sequence comes from Kerstersia gyiorum, assembly GCF_004216755.1. Lineage (GTDB taxonomy): Bacteria > Pseudomonadota > Gammaproteobacteria > Burkholderiales > Burkholderiaceae_B > Kerstersia > Kerstersia gyiorum. Next base: position 943,261 of record NZ_SGWZ01000001.1, on the reverse strand, counting down.
ACGGCGAAGGCCCCTGTCTGCTGCATAACGACAGCTATGACTTCAACGACGAACTCATTCCCGTCGGCGCCTCGGCCTGGGTGGGCCTGGCACAGCAACGCCTGGCTCAAGCCGAGCCGACCTGAGCTGCGCCCGCACAACAGCCCCGCGGCCTGAGCCCCGGGGCCAGGCCTGATCCTGTGATGCGCCAGGCGCCCCGGGGTCGGAACCGATGTCTTGGTCCGTCTCCCCCGCTGCCCCTTCCGGGCCTACCACCGGCCCGGACCCTGCACCCCCTTTCCCATCCTCGCCGTATTACCGAAACACGCTACCAACATACCAACCCTCGCCCCAAAGGCCTCATGGGGGCTATCATCATGGTTTTCCCGCTACGCCGCCGGAGTCCTGCTGACAGGACAGCGAAGGTGGCGCATGCCCTGGCATGGCAGCTGGCACTGTTTTCCAGAAACAGCATCCGGCCTGTCCCGGCCCGTGCACAGCGCTCGCCCGAGACTGGCCTTTCCTGCATAATCGCCACCATTTTTCTCAATTGAGTCGACAAGGACTTCAGGCATCATGAGCATCACCCCCTCCCAGCAACCGGCGGCGCCCAATCCCGGCGTGGAAACCCTGCCCGACTGGCCCGAAGGCAAGCACGCCACCCTGCGCGTCGTTCCCATGCCGGCCGACGCCAATTACTACGGCGATGTTTTCGGCGGCTGGATCATGTCCCATATCGACGTGGCTGGCGCCATTGTGGCGGCCCAGCTGGCCCAAGGCCGCGTTGGCACCGTGGCGGTCAACGCCATGCAATTCCGCCAGCCTGTGGGCGTGGGCGACCTGCTCGCCTTCTATGCCGAGATCACCCGTGTCGGCACAACCTCGGTGACCGTGCGCGTCGATGTTTTCGCACAACGACGCCTCATCGGCGATATCGTCAAGGTCACCGAAGCGACGTTAACCTATGTCGCCATGGATGAAGCTGGCAAGAAACGCAAGCTGCCCACGGCCTGAACCCGCGTAGCAGGAACCCATTGATGACGATCGCCTCCAGTACTCCCCCCGCACCGCGCCGCCTGGACCCGGAAGACGCCCAGCTCGCCCTGCGCCAGGTACAGGATTTGCTGCGCCGGCAGCAACTGGTTTCCGAACTGGCCCATCGCCAATACGCCGAGAACGACCGCGCCGGCCTGATGGAAAACCTGCTGCACCGGCAGCACGATGCGGAAATCAAGCTGCTGGTGGATCAGCTGCATCCGGCTGATATCGCCTTCATCCTTGAGTCCCTGCCCAAGGATGAACGCCAGATCATCTGGAGCCTGGTGGATCACAGCCACGATGCGGACGTGCTGCTGGAAGTCGACGACTGGGTGCGTGAATCGCTGATTGAGGCGATGGACCGCCAGGATCTGGTGGCCGCCACCAGCGACATGGATGCCGACGAACTGGCGGATATCGCGCCCGACCTGCCGCCGGATGTCGTCGCGGAAGTCCAGAAGGGACTGACCGACGAGGAACGCGCGCGTCTGCTGACGGCCATGGGCTACCCCGAAGACAGTGTCGGCGCCATCATGGACTTCGAAATGGTGCGCGTGCGCGAAGACGTCACCCTGGAGGTCGTCCTGCGCTACCTGCGCCGCCTGGGCGAACTGCCCGACCATACCGACCAGATCTTCGTCGTCGACCGCCAGGACCGCCTGCAAGGCACGCTGCCCTTGACGCGACTGCTGGTCTCGGAACCTGAAACCGATGTGCGCGACGTCATGAGCCCGGATTTCCTGGCGCTCAGCCCGACCGATTCCGATGCCGACGCCGCCGGCGCCTTCGAACGCTACGATCTGGTGTCCGCCCCCGTCACGGATGAACAAGGCAGACTCATCGGCCGCGTGACCATCGCGGATGTCGTGGACGTGATCCGCGAAGATTCCGATGAACAAGCCCTGTCACGCGCCGGGATGCAGGAAGAAGACATCTTCGCCCCCATGCGCGCCGCCATGCGCAACCGGGCGCCCTGGCTGCTGCTCAACCTCTGTACCGCCGCCATCGCTTCCATTGTTGCCTCGCGCTTTGAAGATACCGTCAGCCACATCGTCATCCTGGCCTTCCTCATGTCCATCGTCGCCGGGATCGGTGGCAACTCGGGCAATCAGACCATGACCATGATCATCCGCGCGCTGGCGGTCGGGCGCGTTACGCCAGACAACGTCTGGCGGCTGATCAAGAAAGAACTCAGCGTCACATTGCTGGTCGGGCTGTGCGGCAGCCTGGTCGCCGGGGGCTTCGCCTGGTTCATCTCCGGCGAAATATCCATTGCCCTCGTCATGATGGGCGCCATGGTCTGCAATATGCTGGTAGGCGCAGGCGTAGGGGTGCTGGTCCCCATGGTCCGTGCTCGCTTCGGCAAGGACCCGGCCCTGGGCTCTTCTGTGCTACTGACTTTCGCGACCGACAGTCTCGGCTTTTTCATCTTCCTGGGCCTGGCAACCATCTTCCTGGTCTGAGGCTCACACGCGGCCCCTGACCCGCCCAAGCCTTCCGGCGGCCAGCAAGCCTAGCGGAAGAGGTCTTGCTGGGTCGCTGCGTCGAACAACTGCTCGGTCCATTGCTCCAGTTTGGTCACGCTGGCCTCGGACAGGCAACGTTGACTGTCTGCGGATACTGCGCCAAATTTCCGTACCAGCAAGCTGATACTGACAGCAGGTTTAAGTGATTGATATTTCCGGCCGCCGAGAGCTGATCCGAAAGCATCCGGGCCAGGTAGAACATATTGCGCAAAGGCCACTGGGGGTAGCGGTCGCACACTGTATTGATCAAGTCGGAAAGCAAGTGCAACTGCCGCGTAAACAGGGTCTTGAATACCAGGTCATGACTGAGCGCCAGCCCTCGCGTCGGCGGCAAACTTGTACCCAATCGCAGGCTTGCCTCCTGTCGTCCTGACACCTGCATTCAGACACGGTCCGAAAACAAAAAGGCGTGAAACAGGCCATTGCCTATTTCACGCCCCTTATCCGATAGCCCCTGCTACGAAGGGCTGTCAGTGCAGCCTGCCAGCCTTTAGCCGACTCAGGCCAGCTTGCCGTGGCACTGCTTGTATTTCTTGCCACTGCCACAAGGGCATGGATCGTTGCGGCCCACCACAGGCACATCCGCACCAGCAGCGGCAGCCTCGTCGACCTTTTCGCCGCCAGCCTCATATTGCGCATTGCGCACCTGGGCATCCGGCTCGGTCTGAACGACCTGCTCGGCCTGTTCCGGCGACTGGATACGCACCGTCATCAATACCTTGACGACTTCATTGCGCACGCGGTCCAGCATGTCTGAGAACAGTTCGAAGGCTTCGCGCTTGTATTCCTGCTTCGGATTCTTCTGGGCATAGCCGCGCAGGTGAATCCCCTGGCGCAGGTGATCCAGCGCCGAAAGGTGCACACGCCATTGCATATCCATGGCCTGCAACAGGATGGAACGCTCGAACTGGCCCCAGCTTTCGGCGCCCACGCGTTCAATCTTGCCGTGGTACACCGCACGGGCCGCTTCCAGGACGTCAGCCAGGATCTCTTCCTCGCCGTAGTCAGCCTGCTTCTCGAGCTTTTCCGCCAGCGGCAATTGCAACTGCCATTCGGCTTCCAGCACGTTCTGCAGGCCTGTGATGTTCCATTGCTCTTCCAGCGTGCCATGCGGCACATACTGGGCGACCAGTTCCTGGAACGTGGCGTCACGCAGGTTATCGACCATCTCGGTCAGGGAGTCCGATTCCAGCACTTCATTGCGCTGGGCGTAGATCACCTTGCGCTGGTCGTTGGCGACGTCGTCGTACTCCAGCAGCTGCTTGCGGATATCGAAGTTGCGCGCTTCGACCTTGCGCTGCGCGGTTTCGATGGAACGCGACACCATTCCGGCCTCGATGGGCTCACCTTCCGGCAGGCGCAGGCGTTCCATGATGGCGCGCACGCGCTCACCGGCGAAGATGCGCATCAGCGGATCTTCCAGCGACAGGTAGAAACGCGAGGAACCCGGATCACCCTGGCGGCCGGCACGGCCACGCAGCTGGTTGTCGATACGGCGCGATTCATGGCGTTCAGTACCGATGATACGCAGGCCGCCGGCTTCCTTCACCTGGCGGTTGAGCGGCTCCCATTCGGTGCGCACGGCAGCAATCTGCTCAGCCTTGGCGGCTTCGGGCAGGCTGTCATCCAGCTGGATCAGGCCGATCTGCTTCTCGATGCTGCCACCCAACACGATATCGGTACCACGACCCGCCATGTTGGTGGCAATGGTGATGTGGCCCGGCTTGCCGGCTTCAGCAACGATTTCTGCTTCGCGGGCGTGCTGCTTGGCGTTCAGCACGCTGTGCGGCAGGCCGGCGGCCTTCAGGCGCTCGGAAATCAGCTCGGAGTTTTCAATGCTGGTCGTACCGACCAGCACGGGCTGGCCGCGCTCATGGCAATCGCGGATATCCGCGATGATGGCGTTGTACTTTTCTTCGTTGGTCTTGAAGACCTGATCGTTCTGATCCTTGCGAACCATCGGCCGGTTGGTCGGAATGATCACCGTTTCCAGGCCATAGATCTGCTGGAACTCGTAGGCTTCGGTATCTGCCGTGCCCGTCATGCCGCCCAGCTTGTCGTACATGCGGAAGTAGTTCTGGAAGGTGATCGAGGCCAGCGTCTGGTTCTCGTTCTGGATCTTCACGCCTTCCTTGGCCTCGACCGCCTGGTGCAGGCCGTCGGACCAGCGCCGGCCTACCATCAGGCGGCCGGTGAACTCATCAACGATGACCACTTCGCCGTCCTGCACCACATAGTGCTGGTCGCGGTGGAACAGGTTGTGCGCACGCAATGCTGCCATCAAGTGGTGCATCAGCGTGATATGACGCGGGTCGTACAGCGATTCACCTTCCGGCAGCAGGCCCAGGCGCGCCAGGATCTGTTCAGAATGTTCGTGACCGCTTTCGGACAGGTAGACCTGGTGGCTCTTTTCGTCCACCCAGAAGTCGCCTTCGGGTTCCGGCTCGTGCGGCTTGGGCTCGGATGCCATGCGCTTGAGCAACGGCGGCACGGCGTTCATGCCCACATACATCTGGGTATGGTCTTCGGCCGGACCGGAAATGATCAGCGGAGTCCGGGCTTCGTCGATCAGAATGGAATCGACTTCGTCGACGATGGCGAAGAACAGCTTGCGCTGACGCTTGTCGTCGGCGCGATATTCCATATTGTCGCGCAGGTAGTCGAAACCGAATTCATTGTTCGTGCCGTAGGTGATGTCGGCACGATAGGCGGCGCGCTTTTCCTCGTTATCCTGCTGGGGCACGACAACGCCCACGGTCAGGCCAAGGAAATTGTAGAGGCGCGACATCTGGGCCGCATCGCGCCGCGCCAGGTAGTCATTGACCGTCACGACGTGTACGCCCTGGCCTGCCAACGCATTGAGGTAGACCGGCAAGGTCGCCATCAGCGTCTTGCCTTCGCCAGTGCGCATTTCGGCGATCTTGCCATCATGCAGGGCCATGCCACCCATCAACTGGACGTCGAAGTGGCGCATGCCAAAGACACGGCGGCCGACTTCGCGCACCACGGCAAAAGCCTCAGGCAACAGGTCATCCAGCTTGGCGCCATCGGCCAGGCGCTTCTTGAATTCCGGCGTTTTGGCCGCCAGCGCTTCATCGGACAGCGCCTTGATGGAATCTTCCAGCGCATTGATTTGCGCCACCTGGCGCCGGTACTGCTTGAGCAGCCGATCATTGCGGCTGCCAACGATTTTTTTCAGCAGAGAAAGCATGCGAGTGGGGACACAGTTAGCGGACTCGCCGCACAAGGAAACAGCCCAGTTTAACGCAGTCGGGCCGACTTATTCCCGGCTTCGTCCAAAATACCCGCCAAAGTGCTTTGAGATGCATTCGCAGCCAGGAACAGCTTGGGGTCCAGCGCCTGTCCCGCCATCCGCACTTCGAAATGCAAATGGGGGCCGGTGGAGCGCCCGGTCGAGCCAACTTCCGCGATGGGCTGGCCCGGTGCGACGAGGTCGCCGGTTTTCACCAGCAGCTTGCGCGCATGCGCGTAACGCGTGATCAGGCCGTCGCCGTGGTCGATTTCCACCAGGTTGCCATAGGCATTGTGGTAGCGCGACTCGACCACCACACCGCCCGATGCTGCCACAATGGGGGTACCAGGAGGCGCGGCAAAATCCAGGCCTTCGTGCATGGACATACGGCCAGTCACAGGGTTACGGCGCCAGCCATAGGATGAAGACAGGTAGGGATATTTCTCAGCCAGCGGCTGGCGCGTAGGCAGCCGTGCCTTGTCCGCGCCCTGCCGCGTGAGCGCGGCATCGAGCACCGTATACATGCCGGACTGCTCTTCCAGCTTGCGCTGCAGTTCATCCAGCAGGCGGCCGATGTCCTCTGCGCTGTAGCGCGGCACCGTCGCCGCGCCATCGGTATCATCCATGACGCCATCGACCGGGCTCAGGGCGCCGCCACTGGCAGCGGCATGGAACTCACCTTCCGGCACACGCAGGCCAGCGCGGTTGGCCAGGCGCCTGCCCAGGCCGTCGAGCGTCGCCAGGCGCGCCTGAAGATCGCCGACCTTGCCGGCAAGCATGCCGACGTTGTCACGCAAAAATGCGGAATCCCGCAACACTTGTTCGGGCGGCATGATACCTTCACGCGGTACGCCCCCGCGCACGTCCCAGTAGCGCATGCCCAGCGCGCCCAGTGCCGCGGCCGCCACCAGTCCGGCCATCAGCAGCAGTGTCACGGGAAGGCCGCCCAGCACCCGCCGCGTCACCTCACCGCCGCTGCGGTGAACTATCATGATCTTCATTAAAGACTTCCCTTGAACCTTGCAGCCACTGTATGACCACCGCCAAGAACATGCGTTCCCGCACGACCGACAGCCGGATACAACATTGGCTGGATGCCAGCCCTGGCGGCTCCAGCATCATGGCCGTCGCCAAGCACCACATCCAGATACAGGAGGCGCTGCAAAAGATACTGCCGACCGCCCTGGGGGCGGTCTGTGAGGTTGCGCGCGCCGAACAGAACCGTCTGTTGCTGGCGGTTCCCAGTGCCGCCCACGCGGCAAAAATACGGCAATTGGCGCCCTCTATCAGCAGGACGCTCTGCGCTCAAGGCTGGAACCTTACAGAAATTAGCATCAGGATTCAAGCAGATTTGCGACAATTGAAGTCTCAATGGCAACGGCCCAAGCCCATGGCCCGCCCGCTGGACGCCTCTGCGCTGCAGGCTTTTTCCGAACTGCACCAGGATTTACAGCCCGGCCCGCTGGCCGATGCCGTCGCTCGCCTGCTGCGCCACCATGCGCCAGAAAAATCAGACGATTCCACCAACTGATCTCTCCCTGGCAGGCCAGCAGCGGCGGCTGGACACGCGTGTCCAGCACATCTGCCCCGCAAAAAACTGCCCCTGTGGCTGGTCAAGATCCAGCAACAGGGGCAGTGTGTTTCCGGCACCCGTTCGCGCCTGGCCTATCAGGCTTCAAGGCAGCCGCCCCGAGGCTGGGACACGCCGCCGCAACAGGGCAATCAGGCCAGCTTCCAGGCGCGCTGGAAGACAGGCGCACTTTCCGCTGGCTCTTCTTCGAAAGTGACGATTTCCCAGGCATCCTGCTGCTCCAGCAGGGCGCGGGAAATACGGTTGTTCAGTGCGTGACCCGACTTGCAGGCCACATAGCGCGCCATCAGCGGCTTGCCGATCAGGTAAAGATCGCCAATGGCGTCCAGGATCTTGTGTTTGACGAACTCGTCGTCATAGCGCAGGCCATCGTTGTTGAGCACACGGTACTCGTCCATCACGATGGCATTGTCCAGGCTGCCGCCCCGCGCCAGGCCGACGGCACGCAGGGCTTCCACATCGTTGACGAAACCAAAGGTGCGCGCACGGGCGATCTCGCGCGTGTAGGAATGGGTAGCGAAGTCGATTTCCGCGAACCCCGCCGTTGCGTCGATGGCCGGGTGATGGAAGTCGATGGAAAACGACATGGAGAAACCGTTGTAGGGTTCCAGGCGCGCCCATTTTTCATTGCGGCCTTCGCCTTCGCGCACTTCGACGGTCTTGAGCACGCGCAGGAATTTCTTGGGCGCTTTCTGTTCCTCGATACCAGCCGAGCGCAGCAGGTAGACGAAGGTACCGGCACTGCCGTCCATGATGGGCACTTCTTCGGCCGTCAGGTCGATATGGATATTGTCTATCCCCAGGCCGGCCAGCGCCGACATGATGTGCTCCACGGTGGAAACGCGCACATTGCCCTGCTGCAGCACGGATGCCAGGCGGGTATCACCGACCTGATCGGCCTGAGCCGGCAGATCGACCACTTCCGGCAGGTCTACGCGATGGAAGACGATGCCGGTATCAGGTGCCGCCGGACGCATGACGAGCTCTACCCGCAGGCCTGAATGCAGGCCAACGCCAGCGGTGCGTACGACATTTTTGATGGTGCGTTGACGGAGCATGATACGGACAGGAAAAAGATGAACCCGAAGCGGCACTGTCCTCGGACAGTGCCTTTCACGCTATTGTAACGCTGGCCAGGCCGCAGGGACAGGAACCTGACATTTATTGAAAAAGGAAACCACGCGGACCGGCGTCTGGTTGTACGACCCGGCCCGCCACACAGGCTTATTCTTCGTCACCGCCGGCCTGCGCGCTCCAGGACTGCGATCGTCCCGGCTCGGGGTCGGGATGGCGCCCGGCGTGCTCAATCACGAAAGCGAAGACTTTGCCGGTATCCGCCACGGCTTCGGCCACGTTTTCGCAGACGGTCTGGATTTCGCGCGCGTCGCCTTCCAGCGCCGGATCACCCGAATGCAGGCGGCGCAAATACAACAGCACGCCCTGGCGCTGCTCTTGCACCGTATCCGTCAGGCAGTCATAGAGACTGTCCATGTCATTGCCGAAGAAGACCGGGAAATCCACAGCCTTGGCAATGGCACGCAGCACAGCCGAACGACTGCGCGCGCGGTCGCAGTCGGCAACAAAGAAACCCAGGCCCTGTGCGGACGCGGCGGCCTCCAGGCCGGCGGCATCCGCCTTGCCCAGATCAATGGCACCCCCGCGCTGCAGCGCCTGCGCCAGACCGTTTGAAGGGGTCGAACTCATGTTTGCGTCTCCCTGAACAACGCAGTAACAGTCTCGCTAGGCCGCATCGTATCGGCATAGCGTAATCCAATCAATTCCCGGGTTTTCCCGGCAATACGCGGGGGACGAGCCTCCTGCCTGCCTCACCTGGAGACACGGCTGCCCCGGCTTGCCCCACCCATCCTGCACTGCGACGAGCAAGGCGGACAAAGCGCCGGATGCGACAGGCTGACAAAGCTGCACCGGACCGCGCGGGCGAAGAATACCGGATTTTTTTCCCGCCGTTTCATTTCCCGTGCATTTCGTTGTCACAACGCGATCCATCATTGCCTATCCAGACCCTGTCGCGCCGCCATGGTTCCCGCCAGAAACACCTTCGGCATGCAAAAACGGCGCCACTTCCGTTCTGGAAATGGCGCCGTCGGGCAGAGGGAACCAGCAGACCCGCCTGGCTGGCGGAGAACCGGCCACGGCAGCTCTGGTCAAGGAGAACACATCAGCGGCCGCTGTTGGCGTCCACGACTGTCAGCGCGGTCATGTTGACGATGCGCCGCACGGTCGAGCTGGAGGTCAGCACATGCACCGGCGCATTGGCGCCCAGCAGGAAGGGGCCGATGGCAATATTGCCGCCCGCGGCCGTCTTCAGCAGGTTGTAGGCAATATTGCCGGCATCGACGTTGGGGCATACCAGCAGATTCGCTTCGCCCGACAGCGTCGAGGAAGGCAGAATGCGCAGGCGCAGGCTCTCGTCAAGCGCGCAATCACCATGCATTTCGCCATCCACTTCCAGTTCCGGCGCACGTTCGCGCAACAGCGCCAGGGCTTCACGCATTTTCTCGCCGGACCGCGCACCGCCACCGCCGAAGTTGGAGCGCGACAGCAGCGCCACCTTGGGCACAAGCTTCAGGCGACGCATCTCTTCGGCAGCCGCCATGGTGAACTCGGCGATCTGCTCGGCGGTGGGATCATCGTTGACGTGCGTATCCACCAGCGCCAGCGCACGCGACTCCAGCAGCAGGATGTTCATGGCCGCATAGGTCTTGGCGCCCGGACGCTTGCCGATGACTTCGTCAATCAGCTGCAGATGGTTGCCATAAGAACCGACCGTGCCGCAAACCATGCCGTCGGCATCGCCCAGGTGCACCATCATGGCACCGATCAGCGTCAGGCGGCGACGCATTTCCACGCGCGCCATTTCCTTGGAAATGCCGCGCCGGCTCATGATCTCCCAATAGGTGCTCCAGTAGCGGTTGAAACGCTCATCGAACTCCGGATTGGTCACTTCGACGTCCACGCCCAGACGCAGGCGCAGGCCGAATTTTTCAATGCGGCTGGCCAGCACATTGGGACGGCCGATCAGGATGGGCTTGGCCAGTTTTTCATCGACCACCACCTGTACGGCGCGCAGCACGCGTTCGTCCTCGCCTTCGGCAAACACGATGCGGGTCTTGCCGCCCTCTGCCACCAGGCGCTTGGCCTCTGCAAAAGCCGGGCGCATGAAGGCGCCGGAGTGATAGACGAACTGCTGCAGCTGCGCCACGTAGCTGTCCATGTCGGCAATCGGGCGCCGCGCCACACCGCCGTCCATGGCGGCACGCGCCACGGCAGGCGCAATGCGTACCAACAAGCGCGGATCAAAAGGCTTGGGAATGAAGTATTCAGGGCCGAACGAGGTACCGTAGGAACCATAGGCTGCCGCCACCGTTTCATCCTGCTCTTCCTTGGCCAGGTCGGCAATGGCGTAGACTGCCGCCTTTTCCATGTCCAGGGTGATTGTGGTCGCGCCCACATCCAGCGCCCCCCGGAAGATGTAGGGGAAGCACAGGACGTTATTGACCTGGTTGGGGTAATCCGAGCGCCCGGTGGCGATCACCACATCATCACGCACCGCATGGGCATCCTCGGGCAGGATTTCCGGCTGCGGATTGGCCAGCGCCAGGATCAGCGGACGCGCAGCCATAACCTTGACCATATCGGGCTTGAGCACACCACCGGCCGATGCTCCCAGGAACACATCCGCACCGCCGATCACGTCGGCCAGCTTGCGGGCTTCGGTATCCTGCGCATAGCGCGCCTTGTTGTCATCCATCAGCACGGTGCGACCGGTGTAGACCACGCCTTCGATGTCCGTCACCCAGATGTGCTCGCGCGGCAAGCCCAGCTCGACCAGCAGGTCCAGGCAGGCCAGCGCCGCAGCACCGGCGCCGGAAGCTACCAGCTTGATATCCTTGATATCTTTGTCGACCACGCGCAGGCCGTTGATGATTGCGGCCGCCACGCAAATGGCCGTGCCGTGCTGGTCGTCGTGGAACACCGGGATGTTCATGCGTTCGCGCAGCGTGCGTTCGACGGTGAAACACTCCGGCGCCTTGATATCCTCAAGGTTGATGCCACCGAAGGTAGGTTCGAGACTGGCGATGATGTCGATCAGCTTTTGCGGATCGGACTCATTGATTTCGATGTCGAATACATCAATGCCGGCGAACTTCTTGAACAGGACCGCCTTGCCTTCCATGACCGGCTTGGAGGCCAGCGCGCCGATATTGCCCAGGCCCAGCACCGCCGAACCATTGGTGATGACGCCGACCAGGTTGCCTTTGCCGGTGAAACGGAACGCGTTGGCGGGATCCGCCACGATTTCCTCACAGGGAACCGCCACGCCGGGCGAATAGGCCAGGGCCATGTCCCGCTGATTGCTCAATTGCTTGGTCGGCACAACCGACAATTTGCCGGGACGACCTTTCTCGTGATAGTCGAGCGCGGTCTGACGCAGAGTATCGTTAACCATGGCGAATCCGAAAACCGTGTTGATGATAGGGATATACGGGGGCTCATTCTAGCCCCTTAACGCGGAAAGCGCCGCATTGCGCCACTTTCCCCCAACACGGCTGCCCTTGCCAGGTTGGCCAGACCCGCCGCGGCTCACTACAATCGTCCTTTTATGCCGGCCCCCTGGCTGGCAGCTGATCCGATTCTTCCGTTCAGGACCCACATGTCATCCCCCTCTCCCGCGCAGCGCACCCTGGATATCCAGCCGTTCCAGGCCATGGAAGTTTTCAAGCAGGCCCTGGCGCGCCAGGCTGCCGGCGCGGATATCATCAGCCTGGGCATAGGCGAGCCCGATTTCACTGCCCCCGAACCCGTGCTCGATGCGCTGATGCGTGCTGCGCGCGACGGCCGCAGCGGCTACACGCCGACACTGGGCATCCCGGCCCTGCGCGAAGCCATCGCCCGTTATTACGGTGAGCAACTGGGCGCGCCGGTCGATCCCGCACGCGTCGTCGTCACCCAGGGCGCCTCAGGTGCCTTGCTGCTGGCCGCGCTGACGCTCATCAATCCCGGCGATGAAATCCTGATGCCGGACCCCTGCTACCCCGCCAACCGCAATTTCATCAGCAGCGCTGGCGGCGTCTCGCGCCTCATTCCCTGCCATGCGTCGGAGCGCTACCAGCTTTCCGCTGCCAGCGTCGCTGCCAACTGGGGGCCGAAAACACGCGGCATCCTCGTGGCTTCGCCCAGCAACCCCACCGGCACGTCCATTCCACGCCCCGCGCTGGCCGAACTGCTGGAGGCCGTGCGCACCCGTGGCGGGCTGTCTATTGTCGATGAGATCTACCTGGGGTTGTCCTATGAAGCAGCACCGCGTTCGGCCTTGTCGCTGGACGATGACCTGATCATCCTGAACAGCTTTTCCAAATACTTCCACATGACCGGCTGGCGCCTGGGCTGGATGATCGTGCCGCAGCCGCTGGTAGCAGTGGTGGAGAAACTGGCATCCAACCTGATGATCTGCCCGCCCGCCTTGTCGCAATACGCAGCCCTGGCCTGCTTCGAGCCGGCATCGCTGGAAATTTTCGAAGCGCGCCGGGAAATCTTCAAGGCGCGGCGCGACTTCCTGCTGCCCGCCTTCGAACGCCTGGGCCTGCGGGTGGACGCCCGGCCTGATGGCGCTTTCTATATCTTCGCAGATATCAGCGCCCATGCCAGCGACAGCGCGGCCTTCTCGCGGCGGCTGCTCGATGAAGCCGGCATTGCCGCCGTCCCCGGGCACGACTTCGGCCCGACGCATGGCGCACGTGCCATGCGCTTTTCCTACGCGACGGCAACCGAAAAGCTGGAAGAAGCGGTCGCCCGCATCGGCACGATGCTGGGCCGTTGAGCCTGCCAGGCAACACCCGCCCCGGCTGTCAGCCTGCTTGAGTGTGCTGACAGCGGGGAAAGCCGGCAGTTTTTCCCTGCATCGCTTTCTGCCTGCGCCGTCGCCTTGGGTCAGCGCACCAGCGGAATGCCGGCCGCCAGCGCCAGGCGGCGGCGTTCGGCCAGTACGCGTGCGCCATAGCCGCCATCCGAAGGGCCGGTGGCCCCCACATAACAGGCCAGGCCGCCCTGCACCGAACCACGGCGGCGGATACAGTCGGACAGGATCATGCTGCCCACGTTGATGTTCACGACGGGATTGAGCGCTTGCGAAGGTCCACCATAGGGGTCGAGCTTGTCGCGGTGCACCCGCGTCATGACCTGCATCAGGCCCTGGGCACCAACCGAGCTTTCGGCCAGCGGGTTGTAGCGGGACTCAATGGCAATCACGGCCAGCAGGAGCAATGGGTCCAGTTCCTTTTCGTGGCCTACCCGGAAACTGGTCGCAACGACGCCGCCGGTGGCATCGTAGGCAACGCGGTACTTACGTGCGATATAGCTGCGCAGCGCATCCACCTGCCCGACGCTGACGCCCAGCTCGCGCATGATGTCTAGCGGCAGGGAGACATGGTTCAGCGCCGCCAGCCCTTGGCTGCTGCCGGCTGAGGCCACGCTCTGGCCCAATGCCTGGGCCGGGGAATGAGCAAAGGATTCGGATTCCAGCGGATAGATTTCCGCCAATACCGCCTGCTGGATACGTACCATCTGCTGGCGGACATCCGGCAACAGGGCGGTCAACAGGCCGGCGACCAGCACACCCAGCCCCAGATAACGGGTGCCGACACGGGTGAGTGCCCCCAGAGAACCATACGCGCTCTTCGCATACCGCCGCCAGCTCCCGGATTCAGGATCTGCGGACATGGTTAAACTCCATTAATAATATGCATGACATGCAAATCAAGCCTGGATGTTAACCTCTTTCCCCCGTACTCCCTGCCCGGAACGGCCATGGGTGACGGCGAGAAACGTTTTTTACATTCGGCTTCGTTCCATCGGGAGTCATCTTGAAGTATCGCGACCTCAGGGATTTCATTGCCCAGCTCGAACAGCGCGATGCGCTGCGGCGCATCAGCGCACCAGTTTCCACCCACCTGGAAATGACCGAAATCGGCGACCGCATCCTGCGCCAGGGCGGACCGGCGCTACTGTTCGAAAATGCGCGCCACAACGGCAGCAAGGCTGCCATGCCGGTACTGGCCAATCTGTTCGGCACGCCCCAGCGCGTGGCATGGGGCATGGGCGCGGAAGACGTGTCGGCGCTGCGTGAAACCGGCGAACTGCTGGCTTCGCTGCGCGAACCCGAACCGCCACGCGACCTGCGCGATACTTTTGCCAAGGTCGGCATGCTCAAGGCTGCGCTCTGGGATATGCGCCCAAGCAATGTACGCAGCCCGGCCTGCCAGGAAATCGTGCTGGAAGGCAATGATGTCGACCTCAACAACCTGCCCCTGCAGCACTGCTGGCCCGGCGATGCCGCGCCGCTGCTGACCTGGGGCCTGGTCATCACCCAGGGGCCGCGCGCCAAGCGCCAGAACCTGGGCATCTACCGCCAGCAATTGCTAGGACGCAACAAGCTCATCATGCGCTGGCTGTCGCACCGTGGCGGCGCGCTGGACTTCCGCGACCACCAACTGGCCAATCCAGGACAACCTTTCCCGGTCGCCGTGGCGCTGGGCGCCGACCCTGCCACCATCCTGGGTGCCGTCACGCCAGTTCCCGACAGCCTGTCGGAATACCAGTTCGCCGGACTGCTGCGCGGCGGACGTACCGAAGTGGCGTCGGCGCTGGGCAGCAAGCTGTCGGTGCCGGCACGCGCGGAAATCATTCTGGAAGGCCATCTGCTGCCCAGCAGCGACCCGCGCGCCATTGCGCCGCAGGTGCCCGAAGGCGCTCCGCCACCGCCCGACAGCGGCTATGAGATGGCGCTGGAAGGCCCCTATGGCGACCACACCGGCTATTACAACGAGCAGGACTGGTTCCCGGTCTTTACCGTGGATCGCATTACCATGCGCCGCGATCCGATCTATCACACAACCTACACCGGCAAGCCGCCAGACGAACCGGCCGTGCTCGGCGTGGCGCTCAATGAAGTGTTCGTGCCGCTATTGCGCCGGCAGTTGCCGGAAATCACCGATTTCTACCTGCCGCCCGAGGGCTGCAGCTATCGCCTGGCCATCGTTTCGATCCGCAAGCAGTATGCAGGCCATGCCAAGCGCGTCATGTTCGGTATCTGGAGCATCCTGCGCCAGTTCATGTATACGAAGTTCATCATCGTGGTCGATGAGGACATCAACATCCGCGACTGGAAGGAAGTGGTGTGGGCCATGACGACGCGCATGGACCCCGTGCGCGATGCCGTGCCAGTGGAAAACACGCCCATCGACTACCTGGACTTTGCCTCGCCTGTCTCGGGCATGGGAGGCAAGATGGGTTTCGACGCCACCAACAAGTGGCCTGGAGAAACCAGCCGGGAATGGGGCCGCCCCATCACCATGGACAAGTCGGTGCAAGAACGGGTCGACGCCATGTGGGAAACGCTGGGGCTGTAACAGCACCACCGCGACGTGGGCACCGGCTCGCCCTGCCCACGCCCGGGCTCATGCCGCCAGTATGGGCGGCATGGCCTGGTCTTCAATCCAGGTCGAAGCAAACCAGCGGACGTTCCGGCGCCAGCGGATGCGGCAGGACACGCACCGGCATGTCGTAGACTTCGGCCAGGTTGGCTTCCGTCAGCACCTCCGCCGGCGCACCGCAGGCGATCAGCCGGCCTTGCGCCAGCAGCGCGATGCGGTCGCACCAGCGCGCCGCCAGATTGACATCATGCAGGATGGCCAACACCCCGAGACGTTCGGTTGCCGCCAGTTGCGTGACGGCGCGCAGCAGGCCTTGCTGGTGACGCGGGTCCAGGCTTGCGGTAGGTTCATCCAGCATCAGATAGCGCGCATCACCTGCGGTACGGCCAACCAGGCATTGCAGCAGCACCCGGGCGCTCTGCACGCGCTGCTGCTCCCCTCCCGATAGTTCACCATAGCGCCGGCCCAGGAAGGCTTCGCATTCGACACAGGCCAACGCCCGGCGAATCTCCGCTTCAACCACGGCTGGCTCGACTTCGGGGAACGGATAGGCCCCCATGGCGACAACCTGATCCACCGGCATATCGAAGGACAGCGACGAATGCTGCGGCAATACCGCGCGGCGGCGGGCCAGACCATGGTGCCCGACTTCCGCCAGCTCGGTGCCATCCAGCGTCACCTGCCCACGCTGGTAGGACAGTTCATTGGCCAAAGCGCCCAGCAAGGTGGATTTGCCTGCCCCGTTGGCGCCCAGCAGCGCGACAACACTGCCCGACAGCAGATCCAGCGAAACATCCGACAGTATTTCACGCGTCCGCCGGGAAACCGCGATCGTATTTGCACTCAGGCTCATGTCAGCCCCTTGCGACGGGCCAGCAGCCACAGGAAGAACGGACCGCCGATAAGGCTGGTCACCAAGCCAATGGGCAGCTCCGCCGGAATCACCGCAATGCGAGAAACCCAGTCGGCCAGCGTCAAGCCCAGGCCACCGGCCACGACCGACCCCGGCAGCAACCAGCGGTGGTCGGCACCGAAGGTCAGGCGGATCAAGTGCGGCACGACCAGCCCAACAAACGCGATGCCGCCCGTGACGGCAACCAGCGGACCGACGATCAGCGCCGTGCCCACGACCAGGCGGCGGCGGATGGATTTCAATGCATAGCCCAGATGCTGCGCTTCGCGCTCACCCAGCAGCAAGGCATTGAGCGCCCGCCACTGGAATAGCATCCAGGCGCCTACGATCACCAGCCATGGCGCGAGGTAGGACAGCAGCTTCCAGTCTGCCGCAGCCAGACTGCCCATGCTCCAGAAAGTCAGATCGCGCAGTTGGGTATCCGTGGCAATGAATGTGAAGATACCGATGATGCTGCCTGCGACCGCGTTAATCGCGATCCCTGCCAGCAACAAACCGGCAACGCCGGGAAAGCGGCGGCCCAGCATATAGGCCAGCATGGTCGCCAGCAGGCTGCCGACAAAGGCCGAAGGCGCCAGCACCCAGAACCCGCCATTGGTCAGCACAATGGCCCCGACAGCCCCCAGGGAGCCGCCGGCTGAAATACCGACCAGGCCAGGCTCGGCCAGCGGATTGCGGAACAGCGCCTGCATCACCGCGCCGGATACGGCCAGCGCCGCTCCCGCCAGCAAGGCGAACAGCACCCGAGGCAGGCGGATATCCAGCAGCACATTGCGCCACAGGGTTTCCTCCGGCGCCTGGGTTCCGGCCAGCAGCGCCGGAATCCGCATCAGGGGAATCTCGACAGCCCCGGAAACTGCGGCCAGTAAGGCAATCAACAGGGTAAATGCAGTCAACCCCAGCAGCCCGACACGCTGGGAACGGCTTGAACTCAGTGCCACGTCAGGAACCGCTGCTGCTGCCGGTAGCCGGTTTGGCGGCTGCTTCCTTGAGACTGCGAACGGCCTCGGGCAAACGCGGCCCCATACCCATGATCAACAGGTCGTCGAGTGCAAGCACCCGGCCAGCCTTGGCGGCAGGGGTCGCAGAGACGCCAAGCAACTGCAGGAATTTTTCCATGCCGCCCACGGCTTCCAGTGACATCGTGGTGGTCACGATCATCTCGGGCGCAAGCTGGATGACGCCTTCGGCCGACAGCGTCTTGTATCCTTGCTGCTCCGCCATGGCATTCTTCAGGCCGGCCAGCTTCAGGACCTCATTGACCGCCGTGCCATTGCCCGCCCCGGAAGGCTTGCTGGTGCGCACCATGATGAACAGGGCGGACAGGGGCGTTTCCGGCAGTGCCAGGCTGGCATCGAGATCCGTGCGAATTTTCTCGGCCAGGGCCTTGCCGGCCGCTTGGTCGTCCAGCGCATCTGCCACGCTGTCAATGCGCTCGAACAGGGATTCAATGGAGTGGCCGTCGGAAACCTGTACGACCTTGATGCCCAGATCACTCAGGCGCTTGAAGGTTTGCTGCGGACCGGCCTGTTCCGAAGCCAGAATCAGGTCCGGCTGCATGGCGGCAATGCCTTCCACCGGTGCGGTACGGTAGTAGCCGACACGCGGCAGGGACTGCACGGCTGGTGGGTAGATGCTGGAGATATCACTGGCCACGACACTGTCGCCATGGCCCAGGTCATAGATGATCTCGGTCACCGTGCCACCCAGCGACACAATACGTTCCGGGGCAGCCTGGGCCCCCGCGCAAAACGCCGCGCCCAGCAGCGCTACCAGCAGTTTCTTCATAGAATTTCCGTCATTATTCCGGATACCGGGACCAGCGCCCGCACACGCAGGCGTCCATCCACCGAACGATCAAGGCCAGGGGAAAAAAGGACTAAAAGATAATCGTTCTATATTACAGCAAGTTTCCCGCTCAGGCCGGGCAAATCGTGCTGTACGGCAATTGACGCAATTGACGGAAACACCCCTGCCCCGCCAGCGGCAAACAGTGCCAGACGCCGTCAGGCCAGGGCAGGAGCTTGCTTAACGACGCCCGCCCAGCATGCTGAAGACACGCCAGGCCACGACGGCCACGCCGCCCAGCCGCAGCCAGCGCGAACGCTTGCCGCGCAACAGCCACGCCGATGCCGTCGACGTAATCACCGGATGACGCAAGGCCAGCGTCCAAATACGGAACACACTGCCGATGATCCCGCTGCCACCGACCTTGCCGCCCCAGCTGGTCACGCGCGAAACGTTATCCCGCGCCGAGGCAGCATATTGCAGTAACAATTCACGCTCGACGGATGCCTGCGTACGCAGGAGGGCGATCTTCATCTGGCGATCCGACATTTTCTTGCTCACGGACGATCCTCCCGGCCAGATTGCAGGGATTGCCGCTCGAGCGCCTGGCCTGCCGCGTCGACTTCACTGCGCAGATGCTTGAGCATGTCTGCGTCACGGCGCAGCTCTTCCAGGGTCGCGGCAAAAGGAGATTCACCATGCACCAGGTCGTGCCGCAGCCGGTATAGCAGGAACAGGCCGATCAGCGCGTAAACGCCGGCCAGCGCCCCCAATGCGATGTAGCGGTACTCAGTCTGCCAGAACAACATGGCGAACCAGAGCGAAAATAGCAGGACAGCCAGCGCCAACAGAAAAACCGCGACGAAGAACATGCCCAGCAGCTTGACCAGCCGCAGGCGCGCTTCCGCGAGCTCGAGACCGAACAGTTCCAAACGCGTCCTGAACGCCTCCAGAACGGTCGCACCCAAGGCGGTAAGAGAGTCTTTCAGGTTCATACGGATTTCCCGGTAGCGTCTGGCCGGCTACGCCAGTCAGCGACGGCCGATTACCAAGCCCAGCAACAGTCCCACCACGCCGGCGGCAGCAATGGCCTGCCAGGGCTTGTCGTGCACATAGTCATCGGTGGCGCGCGCAGCGCGACGGCCTTGCGTCACGATGGCGTCCTGTGCGTCATGCACGGCTTCTCGGGTGCGCTTGAGGGAAACCAAGGCCCGCTCGCGCAGCTCGGCGGCTTTCTCGCCACTGCTGGCAGCCGCTTCACGCAACAGCGCTTCAGCATCATGCAACGTGGACTTCACGTTGTCGATCAGGACGTCCCTGGTGGATTCCGCGGATTTACGAGACATGGATTCTGCTCCTGGAAAACGCGCCCCACAGGGCGCGGCGATGAAATGCCGCCATGACTGACGGATGAAAATACATGTTCTAGCCATCCTCCAGCGCTGCCAGGCAACATCCGCCGCAAAGCGTAGACACCGCGGACAGGCGCCGTCAAAACGGCCCATGTCGTCATGATAGCAGCGCAAAGCGCTGCGGCAAGCCATAGTTCAGGCCAAGTCAGACAAATTGTTTCAAACGCGCCGTACCGCCGCTTTCAGGCCAGATACCGCCTCGAAAAACAGACTGCCAGGTCTGTATCGCCCCAGGCAATCGCGCTGCCTCCCATATGCCGATAAGTCATTAAGTCATGAGTTTTCAATCATTCCAGCAGTGGAGCGTCGATGCCAAAATAAGCTGCCCTTTCTGCCATGCCTGCCGCCATGCCGTTGTTTCCAATTTTTGCCGACTTACGCAACCGCGCCGTTCTGGTCGTGGGCGGGGGCGATGTCGCCGAGCGTAAAACGCTCGCCTTGCTGGACGCCGGCGCGGCAGTCACCCTGGGCGCCCCCGCATTGACGCCAGCACTGCGCGCACTGCGCGACCAGGGCAGGCTGCGCCACATAGACGGCCACTTCGAACCGGGCTGGGTGGCCGGCAACTGGCTGATCATTGCCGCCACCGACGATGTCGCACTGAATGCAGCCGTCGCGGCAGCAGGCGAGCAGCACCACATCTTCACCAATGTCGTCGACGATCCGCAACGCTGCAGTTTCCAGGTGCCGTCCGTCATCAACCGCGACCCCATACAGATCGCCATTTCATCTGGCGGCACGGCGCCGGTGCTGGCCCGCCGCATCCGCGAGCGCCTGGAAAGCCTGCTGGACCACTCCCTGGGCCAGCTCGCCAGCCTGGCCGCCAAGCGGCGTATCAGCATCCGTGCGCGCCTGCCCGACCTGCGGCGCCGGCGCCAGTTCTATGATTGGCTGCTGGACGGCCCGGTGGCTGCCCTGCTGCGCCAGGCTCGCCCGCAAGCCGCCGAACAGGCCTTGCAGCAGGCGCTGGCACAGGAATACCCGCCGCTGCCGGGCAGTGTCACGCTGGTAGGAGCCGGACCAGGCGACCCCGGGCTCCTGACGCTCAAGGCCCTGCGTGCCCTGAATGAAGCCGACGTCATCCTGTACGACCGGCTGGTGAGTGATGAGATCCTGTCGCTGGCGCGACGCGACGCCACCCGCATTTCCGTGGGCAAGCGCCTGGGCGGCAACCATGATGCCACCCAGGAGAATATCCACGCCTTGATGCGCGAACACGCCGGCGCCGGCCGAAAAGTCGTGCGCCTGAAAGGCGGGGATGCTTTCATTTTCGGGCGTGGGGGCGAGGAAATCAGCGCTTTGCGCGCCGACGGCATCCCCTACGAAATCGTGCCGGGCATTACCGCCGCGCTGGCCTGTGCGGCCTATAGCGGCATCCCCCTGACCCATCGTGACCACGCGCAGTCCGTGCGCCTGATCACAGCGCATTGCGCCAAGTCGGAAGATACGCTCGATTGGCGCGCGCTGGCGGCAGAACACCAGACCCTGGCGTTCTACATGGGCGTCGGCCAGCTGGACACCCTGAGCCAGCAATTGCAGGCCCATGGCCGTGCGGCAAACACGCCCTGTGCCCTGATAGAAAATGGGTCGCTACCCGGGCAGCGCGTGCTGCCCACGACCCTGGCACGCCTGGCGCAGGATGCCCAGCGACACGCCATTCATGCGCCTGCCTTGCTGATCATCGGCGAAGTGGCAGCCCTGGCAACGACCCACCACTGGTTCGGCGAACTGCTGGACAGCACACCCAAAGCGATACAGACGCCAGCCTCGCTGGTTCCTGCCACCTGAAGCCGACGCCTGCCGCTGAAGCCCGAAGCCCGAAGCCCGAAGCCCGAAGCCCGAAGCCAACATTCTCCACCGACTTCACCACGCTGCTTCGGCAGGCGGACCTTGCCGCCTGCGGTTGCTGCCGTTGCCGGATCAGCTGCTTTTCTGCTGCGTACCAAAAATGCGGTCGCCGGCGTCACCCAGGCCGGGCACGATGTAACCGTGCTCATTGAGGCCCTGGTCTATGGATGCCGTATAGATGTCCACCTCCGGATGGCGTGATTGCACTTTTTCGATACCGGCGGGCGCAGCCACCAGAACCAGCGCGCGAATGTCGCGGCAGCCAGCGCGCTTGAGCAGGTCGATGGTCGCCACCATGGAACCGCCAGTCGCCAGCATCGGGTCTATGATCAGCGCCAGGCGCTGGTCCATGTCGCTGGCAAGCTTTTCCAGGTAGGTATGGGCTTCCAGCGTTTCCTCGTTGCGCGCCACCCCGACGGCGCTCACGCGCGCACCCGGGATCAGTGTCAGCACGCCATCCAGCATGCCGATACCGGCACGCAGGATAGGCACGACCGTCACTTTTTTGCCAGCCAGTTTTTCCACGCTGACGGCGCCACACCATCCCTGGACTTCATGCGCTTCCAGCGGCATATCCCGCGAAGCCTCGTAGGTCAGCAGGGCGGCGACCTCTTGTGAAAGCTCGCGAAAACTCTTGGTGCTCAAATCGGCTCGCCGCATCAACCCGAGCTTGTGACGAATCAGCGGGTGGCGGACTTCGTAAAGTGCCATGAAATATCTCCGTATATCTGCGCTCGCATCTATAACGGAAGGGCAGGCGACTGGCAAGAACTAAATGCAGCCTGCCCCGGCCCGCGCCTCGAAAAACACCTTTTTCGGCATTGCGGCCGCCACGCCGCCAGGGCTGCCGCCACCAGCAAGCAAGCCCTTAACCCGGCCCTATCCTGCCCTCACGCCCGCCAGGGGTAATAAGCGAACGCCCGACATTCACCGCTCGGCGAGCCAGGCCACCAACGCGTCGTCGAATGCGCGCACCTTGTCCGCCTCGGCATGATTGACGATGCTGACGACGATGTAGCGCTTGCCGCTGGCGCCGGACACATAGCCCGCAATCGCACGAACATCCCGTAAAGACCCCGTCTTCAGGTGCGCCCGGCCCTGCGCCTGCTTGTTCTGCAAGCGCCGCCTGACCGTGCCATCCACGCCCACAATTGCCAGAGAAGACAGAAACTCCGGCATCCACGGAGAACGCCAGGCCACATCCAGCAGGGATGCCAGGCTATCTGCCGAAACAGCCGCCTGGCGGGATAGCCCGGCGCCGTTGTCCAGCACCAGCTCCGGCATGGCCAGCCCCTGGCGCGCCAGCACGGCCTGCGCCACCTGGCCGCTGCCTGACACCGTCGCCGGCCCGCGGCCACGCTCGACGCCCAGCGCCAGCAGCACCATGCGCGCCATAACGTTGTTGCTGCGTTTATTGATGACCCGGATTACATCCGACAGCGGCGGCGACTCGTGCTGTGCCAGCAGCACCGCATCCGGCGGCACCTGGCCATCGCGCCATTGCCCGCCAAACGTCCCGCCCATGGAGCGCCAGAGATACTCGAAAGTACGCTGGGCAAAGTCGACCTGCCCCAGCGCCAGCCGATACAGGCTGAATTCACCGCAAGACCCTGCCACCTTGCCGCTCAGCTTCAGCACGATGCCGTCCTGGTGAATCACCGGCTCGGTACGCACGACCGGCGCACCCGGGCAGCGGACATCGCTCCATTCCACCTCGCCTTCCAGGCGCACGCCCGGCAGCGGCGGGTCCATCGTGGCACGCCATTTGCGCGCAGGCGCATCGGGCAGGAACAACAGCCGCGACGCACCGAACCCGACCACCAGGGCATCGGGGCTGGCGTTGTAGGGACGGTCCCCGGCGCCATCGAACGCGCCGGGATCTATCTGCACCGGCCCGAAAACACTACGGTCCACCACTACCTGGCCGATATGCTGTACGCCGCGCAGACGCAGTTCGCGCAGCAGCGCCCAAAGGTCGCGTATATCGAACAAGGGGTCGCCCGAGGCGCGCAGATAAAGAGCGCCAGGCAAGCGGCCCTGCTCATCGGGACGCGCGCCGGGTTCGGTCAGCAGGGCCGTGCGCCAGGTATGCGCCGGCCCCAGCTCGGACAAGGCCGCCCAGGTAGTCACCAACTTCATGACGGAAGCCGGGTTGCGCGGCACTTCACCGTTGATGTGCACCAATTCCTTGCCGGCGAGTTCGCGCACCACCAACGACAGTGACTCTTCTGGCAGGCCCGTCGCCCGCCATGCGCTGTCGACTTCGGCCGGCACTCCCTTGAGCGCCGCCTGCACCGGCGCACCCAGGCAAGCCAGGGCCAGCAGCATCCACGCCGCCAGTTGCCTGCCCGCCACCTGTCCTGCCCATTTTCTTGCTACTGACGCCATATTCTTCCCGCTGTCGTACCGCTGCCTTGCCGCATGCCTGCCACACCCGGCCCGCCGCTGGAAGCAACACGGCAACGGGCCACGCCTGCGCCAGCATAACCAAAACCGGACCTGCCCCACAAACCTGGCACGCAGCGTCTAAAATGCAGCGACCTGCCGGCTTGTTGCGCCGGCCCACCGCGCCCTGCGCGCCAGATATTCGTCCGTCCTGTGTCCACACCCTTGTTGCTTTCCGATTACGACTATACGCTGCCCCCGGAACTGATTGCGCAAACCCCCGCAGCCAGGCGCGATGCCAGCCGGCTCTTGCGGCTGGATCCGCAGGCCCAGCTGCACGACATGCATTTCAGCCAGTTACCGGCGTTGTTGCGCCCTGCCGACCTGCTGGTTTTCAACGACACCCGTGTCATCAAGGCACGCCTGTTCGGCATCAAGCACAGTGGCGGCAAGATAGAAGTTTTGGTCGAGCGCATACTCAGCGGCACGGAAGTCTTGGCGCATATCCGCTCGAGCAAATCCCCCAAGCCCGGCAGCGGCATTCGCCTGGCCGATGCCTTCGACGCCGAGGTACTGGGACGCGACGGCGCCCTGTTCCACCTGCGCTTTCCCGCAGATGCCCTGAGCCTGCTCGACCAGCACGGCTCCACGCCTCTGCCGCCATATATCGAGCACAGCCCCGACGCAGAGGACGACAGCCGCTATCAGACGGTCTATGCGCGCGAACCCGGCGCGGTAGCTGCGCCTACCGCCGGGCTGCACTTCGACGAAGCGATGCTGGATCGACTGGCGGCCCAGGGCGTGGCGCGCGCCTTCGTCACACTGCATGTAGGCGCAGGCACGTTCCAGCCGGTGCGTGCCGAACGTCTTGAAGACCACGTCATGCATGCCGAGCGCTATACCGTACCGGCAGCCACGCTGGAAGCTATCGCCCAGGCCCGTGCCGCGGGCGGCCGCGTGATCGCCGTTGGCACAACCAGCGTGCGGGCCCTGGAATCGGCAGCAGCGCAGCTCGCGGGCAAGGCACCGCCGCCAGGGCAGGCCATGACGGGGGATACCCGCCTGTTCATCACGCCAGGCTACCGCTTCCACTATATTGATGCCCTGATCACCAATTTCCACCTGCCGCAATCAACCCTGCTGATGCTGGTTTCGGCGCTGGCCGGCGTGGAACCCATCAAGCGCGCCTACGCCCATGCGGTTGCCGAGCGCTACCGTTTCTTCAGCTATGGCGACGCCATGTTCATCGAATCCCCCGCAGCGTGACCCCATGACCGGACTGAATTTCGAACTGCTGGCCACCGACGGCCTGGCCCGACGCGGCCGCATGACCCTGAACCACGGCGTGGTCGAGACCCCCATTTTCATGCCCGTGGGCACCTATGGCAGCGTCAAGGCCATGCTGCCCCACGAACTGGAAGAAATCGGCGCGCAGATCGTGCTGGGCAATACCTTCCACCTGTGGCTGCGTCCTGGCGTGGAAATCATGCAAAAGCATGGCGGCCTGCATGGTTTCATGCAGTGGCAGCGCCCCATCCTGACCGACTCTGGCGGCTTCCAGGTATTCAGCCTGCAAGGCATGCGCAAGATCACCGAAGAAGGCGTACGCTTTGCATCGCCCATCGACGGCGCCAGGCTATTCCTGACGCCGGAGGAATCCATGCGCATCCAGCGCGGCCTGAACTCCGACATCGCCATGGTATTCGACGAATGCACGCCCTATGAAATCAAGGGCCGCCCAGCCACGGTCGATGAAGCCGCCACGTCCATGCGCATGTCCTTACGCTGGGCCCGGCGCTCGCGCGATGCCTTCGACCAGCTGGAAAACCCCAACGCCCTGTTCGGCATCGTACAGGGCGGCATGTACGAATCCCTGCGCGATGAATCACTGGCCGGCCTGACCGATATCGGATTCCATGGCTATGCCATCGGCGGCCTGTCGGTAGGTGAACCCAAGGCAGAGATGATCCGCATCCTGCAACACGTCGCGCCGCGCATGCCGCAGGATAAGCCACGCTACCTGATGGGCGTGGGCACGCCCGAAGACCTGGTGGAAGGCGTGGCCAACGGGGTCGACATGTTCGACTGCGTCATGCCCACGCGCAATGCCCGCAATGGCTGGCTGTTCACGCGCCATGGCGACGTGAAGATCCGCAATGCGCGCTACCGCGACGATACCCGCCCGCTGGATATGCATTGCGCCTGTCATACCTGCCGCCAGTTCTCGCGCGCCTACCTGCACCACCTGCAACGTGCCAACGAAATCACTGGCGCCCGCCTGAACACGCTGCACAACCTGCACTTCTACCTGCAGATCATGCAGGAGATGCGCGACGCGATCGCAGCCGGCACGTTCCAGTCCTGGCGCGAGCAATTCGCAGCCGACCGCGCCCGCGGCGTGGACTGAAACCATCATGGAACCCAGGGCAAGCGCCTTTGAATCACCGCATGCCGCCCGGGCATGCGGTGCCGCCATACCCTTGTCTTCGCGTACCGCTACAATAAACGGTTCGAATTCCACTCGCCGGCATGTTGCCGGTGCTTTTTCAAACACCTATAACTAAACATCAACGGGAGAATTCATGCTCGCAACCGACACCACCCGCCTGATCCTGGCCCAAGCCGCACCCGGCGGCGACGCCGGCAGCAGCCTGCTGCAGTTCCTGCCTATCATCGCAATGTTCGTGATCCTCTATTTCCTGATGATCCGTCCGCAGATGAAGCGCCAGAAAGAACACCGCAACCTCGTCGCCGCGCTGTCCAAGGGCGATGAAGTCATGACCGCCGGGGGCATCCTCGGCAAGGTCACCCGCGTGACCGACGCCTACGTCGCCGTGGAAGTGGCTGAACTGGCCGACAAGCCGGTGGAAATCCTGCTGCAGAAGACTGCAGTCACCACCGTGCTGCCCAAGGGAACCATCAAGTCCCTGTAAGCGTCATACCCGCCGATATGGTCCCATCCGGGGCCATATCCGACTTTTCAAGACAGACCGGCAATGAACCGCTACCCAATATGGAAGTACATCACCGTCGCCGTCGCGCTGGTGATTGGCCTGCTCTATACCCTGCCCAACTTCTTCGGTGAATCTCCCGCCGTCCAGATATCCAGCGCACGGGCCACGATGCGCGTCGACCAGGGCACGCTGACCCGGGTGGAAAATGTGTTGCGGGACGCCGGTCTGGAGTCGACCGGAGTCAGTTTCGAGCAGAGCGGCACGATAGGCACGGTACGCGCCCGTTTCGCCAATACCGATATTCAGCTGCAGGCCCGCGACCTGCTGGACCGCACGCTGAACCCCGACCCTGAGAATCCCTCCTATACCGTCGCCCTCAACCTGCTGTCGGCCTCGCCGCAATGGCTGAGTGCACTCGGCGCCCACCCCATGTTCCTGGGCCTGGACCTGCGAGGCGGCGTGCACTTCCTGCTGCAGGTCGACATGAACGGCGCGCTCAATGCCCGCTACGACTCGCTGGCTGGTGATGTGCGCAGCATCCTGCGCGACCAGAAAATCAGCGCGGCCAGCGTCGAACGCACCGGCCACAGCGTCACCCTGCGTTTTGCCGACGAGACTACCCGCGACCGCGCCCTGACAACCTTGCGCGGCCGCCTGCCCGACCTCGAATTCAGCGACAACCCCAATGATCCGGTACTGCTGACCGGCGTGCTGAGTCCGACGGCCATCAGCGCGGTCCAGACCAATGCGCTGCGCCAGAACATCACCACGCTGCACAACCGTATCAACGAACTGGGCGTAGCCGAACCCATCATCCAGCAGCAAGGTGGCGACCGTATCGTCGTCCAACTGCCGGGCGTACAGGACGTGGCACGAGCCAAGGAACTGCTGGGCCGTACCGCCACGCTGGAAATCCGTCTCGTGGACGACTCCCCTGCAGCGCAATCGGCCCTGGCTGCCGGCCGCGTGCCCTTCGGCCTGGAACGCTACGAAGACCGCGAAGGCCGTCCCCTGCTGGTACGCCGCCAGGTCCTGCTGACCGGCGAAAACCTGCAGGACGCCCAGCCCGGCCGCGACCAGCAAACCCAGCTGCCTGCCGTGCACCTGACGCTGGACGCCAAGGGCGCGCGTATCTTCCGCGACATCACCCGCGACAACATCGACAAGCGCATGGCCATTCTGCTGTTCGAGAAAGGCAAGGGCGAAGTGGTGACGGCGCCGGTAATCCGCACCGAAATCCCTGGCGGCCAGGTACAGATTTCCGGCAGCATGGGCCCCGAAGAAGCCGCTGACATTTCGCTGCTGCTGCGCGCCGGCGCGCTGGCCGCGCCGATGGAAATCATCGAAGAGCGCACCATCGGCCCGAGCCTGGGTGCCGAAAACATCGCGCAAGGCTTCAATGCCACGCTGTACGGTTTCCTGGCCATCGCCGTCTTCATCATTCTGTACTACCACCTGATCGGCATTTTCTCGACCATCGGCCTGGTGTTCAACGTGCTGCTGCTGCTGGCGCTGCTATCCATGCTGCAGGCCACCCTTACCCTGCCGGGCATCGCCGCCATCGCGCTGACGCTGGGCATGGCGATCGACGCCAACGTGCTGATCAACGAGCGGATACGTGAAGAACTGCGCAACGGAGCCACGCCGCAACAGGCCATCAACCTGGGCTTCGAGCGTGCCTGGGGCACCATCCTGGACTCCAACCTGACCACGCTGATCGTCGGCCTGGCGCTGCTGGCGTTCGGCACGGGCCCGGTACGCGGCTTTGCCGTCGTGCACTGCCTGGGCATTCTGACGTCGATGTTCTCGTCGGTGGTCGGCGTGCGCGCGCTGGTCAATCTCTGGTACGGCCACCTGCACCGCAAGGCCACCAAGATATCTATCGGCACCATCTGGAAACCCGGTAAGGACTGAGACGCATCATGGAATTTTTCCGCATACACCGTACCATCCCGTTCATGCGCCATGCATTGGTGCTGAACCTGATCAGTCTGATCACCTTCGTGGCGGCGGTCTTCTTCATTGTTACCAAGGGCTTCCACCTTTCCATCGAGTTCACTGGTGGAACCGTGCTGGAGGTGGCCTACACGCAGAGCGCACCACTGGACGACGTACGCAAGACCGTCTCCGGTCTGGGCTACACCGACTTCCAGGTACAGAACTTCGGCACTTCGCGTGACGTCATGATCCGCCTGCCGCTGTCCGAAGGGCAAACCTCGGCCACGCAAAGCGAGACCGTGCTGGCGGCCCTGCAGGCAGCCGACCCCTCGGTCGAACTGCGGCGCGTGGAATTCGTCGGCCCGCAGGTGGGCCGGGAACTGGTGGAAAACGGCCTGATGGCCCTGCTGGTCGTGGTGCTGGGCATCATGGTGTACCTGGGCTTCCGCTTCGAATGGAAGTTCGCCGTCGCCGGCGTGATCGCCAACCTGCACGACGTGGTCATCATCCTGGGCTTCTTTGCGTTCTTCCAGTGGGAGTTTTCGCTGCCCGTGCTGGCCGGCGTCCTGGCCGTACTGGGCTATTCGGTCAACGAATCCGTGGTCATCATGGACCGGATCCGCGAAAACTTCCGCAAACAGCGCAAGTCCGACGTCAAGGAAGTCATCAACAGCGCCATCACCCAGACCATCTCGCGGACCATCATTACCCACGGTTCGACGCAGATGATGGTGCTGGCCATGTTCTTCTTCGGCGGCCCGTCGCTGCACTACTTCTCGCTGGCCCTGACCATCGGTATCTGGTTCGGCATCTACTCCTCGGTGTTCGTCGCCGCCTCCATCGCCATGTGGCTGGGCGTCAAGCGCGAAGACCTGGTCAAGCCGGTCAAGGAAGAAAATCCTGCGGACGTTATCGAAGGCTGAGCCCCGGTAGACGCAGGAAAACAGGAACGCCGCCCCCAGGGGCGGCGTTTTTTTGCATGCGCATCCCAGTTGACGCCGTGTCCTGGAGATGAAAATGATTTATTGTCCATACGCTACGATGTTGCCCATGGCATTACCGTCGCTCATTGCGACAGCGCCGACAACACAAAACACCCGGGACGCCCGCTGCGTCCCCCTTTCATTTCTACGGATGCAGACTTGCAGCACCTTTCATGACTTCCGCCTCGACCAACCCGCCTGATTCAAGCCAACGCCCCCTTAACCGGGAAGACTACAAAACACTCGCGCTGTCCGCCCTGGGCGGTACGCTGGAGTTCTACGACTTCGTCATTTTCGTCTTCTTCGCCCTCACCATCGGGCACCTGTTTTTCCCGCCGGAAATGCCGGAATGGCTGTCCCAGTTGCAAACGCTGGGCATTTTCGCCGCGGGCTACCTGGCCCGCCCGCTGGGGGGCATCATCATCGCCCACTTCGGCGATCGCCTGGGCCGCAAGCGCATGTTCGCGCTGTCCATCTTCCTGATGTCCCTGCCTACGCTGGTTATCGGCCTGACCCCCACCTTTGCCGATATCGGCATTGCCGCACCGCTGATCCTGTTGCTGATGCGCGTACTCCAGGGCGCTGCCATCGGCGGTGAAATGCCCGGTGCATGGGTCTTTGTTGCCGAACACGTTCCCCGCCAGCACTATGGCTTCGGCGTTGGTGCGCTGACATCCGGCATCACTGGCGGCATCCTGCTGGGCAGCATCATGTCCATTGCCATTTCCACCATTTACAGCCCGGAAGAGGTCAATGAATTCGCCTGGCGCATTCCGTTCATCCTGGGCGGGATCTTCGGCCTGATCTCGGTCTACCTGCGCCGCTTCCTGGGCGAAACGCCGATTTTCAAGGAACTGGCCGCCAAGCGCATGCTGGCGACTGAAATGCCGGTCAAGACCGTGATGCGCGAACACCGCAAGGCCTGCATGATCACCGCGGGCCTGACGTGGTCGCTGTCGACCGCTGTCGTCGTACTGATCCTGATGACGCCCACGCTGCTGCAGGCGCGCTATCAAATTCCACGCCCGCTGGCCCTGCAGGCCAACTGCGTCGCCACGCTGATGCTCACGCTGGGCTGCGTGTTCTTCGGCTGGCTGTGCGACCGCGTCAGTATTCGTGCCAGCATGATCATCAGCTGGGGTGGCCTGATCATCACCTCGTACTGGTTCTACCTTAGCCTGCCGGGTATCGACGCCACCAGCCTGATCCTGCTGTACGGCCTCATGGGCCTGTTCTGCGGCGCCATTGCCACGACGCCCATCGCCTCCACTCATACCTTCCCGCCGGCCATCCGTTTCTCGGGCCTGAGCTTCGCCTATAACGTGGCCTATGCCATCTTCGGCGGCCTCACCCCGGTGCTGACCCAGCTGTGGCTGCAAAAAGACCCGCTGGCCCCGGCGCACTACGTTGCCGTCACGGCTGTCGTGGCCATCATCATCGCCATGATGCCGCTGGCCCGCTTCGGCTGGCGCCCCAAGGCCGCCTGATTCCAGGCTGGCTGCGACAACCTTTCCCGAGGCTGTCGCAGCCTATCCCGGCGGAACCGGTATTTTCCTGCGCCCCCACGCAAGCATTACCGGCACGCCGGCGCTGTTCTGCCCGGCGGATCATCCGCGCGATGCGCAGCAAGGCCGGTTTGGACAGGCGCAGGCTCATACAGCAAAAACTCCCCTTTTTGCCACACTTGCCAATCACCCCTTGCCCGGCAAGTTAAAATCCCCGGCTACCCTCCATTTTTCTCTTGCCCCCGGGATAAACACCCGTCACGGCACCGCCCATGAAAGAAACCACACTCCGTCGCACCGGCATCGAGCCGGCCGCGCCTGCTCCCATTCCCGATACCGCCCAGACCCTGGCCCAGTTCGCTGCCACGGATGGCTCGACGCGCAAGCTGTACATCCGCACCTTCGGCTGTCAAATGAACGAGTACGACTCGGACAAGATGGCCGATGTTCTGCGTGAAAACGAAGGCCTGGAACTGACCGACGACCCGGAACAGGCTGATGTCATCCTGTTCAATACCTGTTCGGTGCGCGAAAAGGCGCAGGAAAAAGTCTTTTCCGACCTGGGCCGCGTCAAACACCTGAAGCAAACCAAGCCGGAACTCATCATCGGCGTGGGAGGCTGTGTCGCCAGCCAGGAAGGCGACGCCATCGTGGCGCGCGCGCCCTATGTCGATGTCGTGTTCGGCCCGCAAACGCTGCATCGCCTGCCTGACCTGATCGCGCGCCGGCGCGAGGAAGGCCGTTCGCAGGTGGACATCAGCTTCCCGGAAATCGAAAAATTCGATTCCATGCCGCCCGCCCGCATCGACGGCCCGACCGCCTTCGTCTCCATCATGGAAGGCTGTAGCAAGTACTGTAGCTTCTGCGTCGTGCCTTATACGCGCGGCGCAGAGGTCTCTCGTCCCTTCGATGACGTGCTGGTGGAAATCGCCGACCTGGCCGACCAGGGTGTACGCGAAGTCACCTTGCTGGGGCAGAACGTGAACGCCTACCGTGGCGCCATGGGCGATACCGATGAAATCGCCGATTTCGCACTGCTGCTGGAATACGTGCACGAAATCCCCGGCATCGAGCGCATCCGCTACACCACCTCGCACCCCAAGGAAATGACGCCCCGCCTGATCGCAGCGCACGGCAACCTGCCCAAGCTGGTGCCCTTCCTGCACCTCCCGGTGCAGGCGGGTAGCGACCGGGTGCTGGCGGCCATGAAACGCGGCTATACCTCGCTGGAATTCAAGTCCATCGTGCGCCGGCTGCGCGCCGCCCGTCCGGGGTTGACGCTGTCGTCGGACTTCATCGTCGGCTTCCCTGGCGAGACCGAAGAAGATTTCGAGAAAACCATGAAGCTGATCGCCGACGTCGGTTTCGACACCTCATTTTCCTTCGTCTATTCGCGGCGTCCCGGCACCCCGGCCGCCGACCTCAGCGACGATACGCCGCAGGACGTCAAGCTCAAGCGGCTGCAACGCCTGCAGGCCTTGATCAACGAACAGGCTGGCGCCATCAGTGCCGCCATGGTTGGCACAACCCAGCGCGTGCTGGTCGAAGGCGTGTCCCGACGCGATCCGAATGAGCTGATGGCGCGCACGGAAAACAACCGTACCGTCAACTTCCCCGCGCCGCAACGCCTCATCGGGCAGATGGTCGATGTACTCATCACCCACGCCAATACCAACTCCCTGCGTGGCCGCATCGCGCTGCGCGATTCGGACATCCAGCCTGCAGTCATGGCAGAATCCATTAATGAGTGAACAACACAACACCAAGCACGCCGTCACCGATATCGTTCTGGGAGGCGACAACACGCACCTGGCCAACCTGCTGGGCCCGCTGGACGAGAACCTGAAGCAGATCGCCAATGGTCTGGATGCCACACTTTCGCGGCGCGGCAATCGCGTCAGCATCAGCGGCAAGGATGCCGGCATCGCCGCCCAGGCGCTGCAGCGCCTGCACCAGCGTGCCGCGCAGCAGGCGCTGACGGTCGATGACGTGCAACTGGAACTGGTCGAGCTGGGTGCCAGCCGCGCCAGCGCCAGCCAGGACTTCGACCCGGCCGACCTGCCCCCGGTGGATGACGCCAGCGGCAGCATCGCACTGCGCACCCGGCGCACCGACCTGCGCCCGCGCACGCCGCGCCAGCGCGAATACCTGGATAACATCCTCAAGCACGACATCACGTTCGGCATCGGCCCGGCAGGAACAGGCAAGACCTGGCTGGCCGTGGCCTGCGCCATCGACGCGCTGGAGCGCGATACCGTGCAGCGCCTGATCCTGACTCGTCCTGCCGTCGAGGCCGGCGAGCGCCTGGGCTTTCTGCCCGGCGACCTGACACAGAAGGTCGACCCCTACCTGCGACCGCTATATGACGCGCTCTACGACCTGATGGGCTTCGAGAAAGTGCAGCGCCTGTTCGAAAAGCACACCATCGAAATTGCACCGCTGGCCTATATGCGCGGGCGCACGCTCAACCATGCCTTCGTGATCCTCGATGAAGCCCAGAACACAACGCCGGAACAGATGAAGATGTTCCTGACGCGTATAGGTTTCGGCAGCAAGGCCGTCATTACCGGCGACCCGAGCCAGGTCGATCTGCCCAAGGGGCAGCGCAGCGGGCTGGCTCACGCTGTCGGTGTGCTGTCGGAGGTCAAGGGCATCGCCACCACCCAGTTCACCAGCCGCGACGTCGTGCGCCACCCGCTGGTGGCCCGCATCGTCGACGCCTATGAACGCCATGACGCGGAAAACGCCTGAAGCTGCCATGACGCGTTCCGCCACTCCCTCCCCCAGCCGTGCGGCGACGCCAGCGCTGTCCCTGGCCGTGCAATACGCCGTTCCTGAATCCCGCCTGCCGCGCTGGCGGCTGCGGCGCTGGTTGCAGATGGCCCTGCAGGAAGCCGCTGCCGCTGGCGCCGCTGGCGAAATCGGTGCGCCCGAGTTCCAGGCCGCCAGCCTGACCTTGCGCTTTGTCGACGCGGAAGAAGGCCATGCCCTCAACCTCGAGTTTCGCCAGCGCGATTACGCCACGAATGTGCTGACCTTCGAATATGGCACCGACCCCGAAGGGACGGCGCACGGCGACATCGTCATCTGCCTGGAAGTGCTGGACCGCGAGGCGGCGGAACAAGGCAAGCCCTTCCTGGCCCACGCCGCCCACCTGACCGTGCACGGCGCCTTGCACGCGCTGGGCTATGACCATATCGACGAGGACGAGGCCGAGCGCATGGAAGCGCTGGAAACCCGTATCCTCGGCCGCATGGGCCTGCCAGATCCCTACGCACCGCGCTGAAAACGGCCCGGCGTCCCCTGACGGGGCGCCGTCCCTGCTGCCAGCCGCGTCTGGCGCAAAGCTGCAATTTCTGGTAAATATTTTAGTGTTACCTCGTATTTACCCTTAAATCGCCACATATCCCCGCTTTTATTGGGTTATGCTGGTTTTCCCATAATCAGTCCTCAGGACGATGTCAGACCCTTATCCTGCAACCAGTTCCGACCATTCGGAACGCAAATCCACCTCCTCAAAATCCCTGTTCCACAGGCTGTTTTCGCGCCAGCATATCGAGCTGGACAGCCTGGAGGACGTCAAGGCGCTGATCGCCGCCGCACAAGAACACCAGCTGCTGGACCCCGACACGCTTTCCATGCTCAATGGCGTGCTGGAAGTCTCCGAGTTGACGGCTGGTGATGTCATGGTGCCGCGCTCGCGCATCGACATGCTGGACATTGCCACGCCCATCCCGGCAATGCTGAGCGCTGTCCAGGAAACGACCCACTCCCGTTTTCCCGTCTATGAAGACGACAAGGAAAACATCATCGGTATCCTGATGGCCAAGGACTTGCTGCGCTGGATCCGCGAACCGGAACTGGATGTGCGCAGCCTGCTGCGCCCGGCCATCTTCATTCCCGAATCCAAGCCCCTGACCGTGCTGCTGCGGGATTTCCGCAACAAGCGCAGCCACCTGGCGCTGATCATCGACGAACATGGCGGAATCTCCGGCCTGGTCACCATGGAAGACGTGCTGGAAGAAATCGTCGGCAATATCGAAGACGAATTCGATGCCGATACGCCCACCATCTTCCCGGAAAGCGCCAGCTCCTGGCGCATCGAGGCCACGACGGAAATCGAGGATTTCAACGAAGCCCTCCATGCCGACCTGCCTACCGATGACTATGACACCGTCGGCGGCTGGCTGGCCGACGAACTGGACCGCATTCCCCGCCGTGGCGACCGCCACAGCCACGGGGACCTGCTGTTCGAGGTGCTGCGCGCCGATGCCCGCCGCGCCCTGTGGCTGCGCGTGTCGCGCCAGGCCGCGCCGCCGGTCGCCCCCGAAAACAAGGAAGCACGCTGAGGCAGCGCCCGGCGCCTGCCCGGCGGTACCCGCCACGGCTGCCGAACGTCTGTCCGGCAGCCGTTTTCGTGTGCGTCAGCGCAGCGCCAGCAGGCTACACTTCCGGCCAGGCTTTCCTGCCAGCAGCGCGCCCCAACCGCTGCCGGCATCCGCTGCAACCCTGCTGATGGCACCGCGCCCTGTGCTTGCCCGTACCCTGATTATCCATTGCTGACCACGATGAACCGTTCCCGGCACCCGGACGCTCCTCTGAACCGCCTGCCCTGGCTCCTGGCCGGCGCCCTGCTCTATGCCCTGGCCTTCGCCCCCGGCCCCCTGCCAGCGTGGTTGCTGCCAGGCGCCCAATGGCTGGGCCTGGGTCTGCTGGCGCGACACACGCTGCTTGCCCCAAGCCCATGGCGCGCCGCTCGCGACGCCTGGCTGTTCGGCATTTTCTTTTTCGCGCTGGGCACCTACTGGATCTTCATCAGCCTGCATACCTATGGCGGCATACCTGCGGCGCTGGCCGTCATTGCCGTCGTCGCACTGGCAGCGGTCATGGCGCTCTACTTTGGCCTGGCCGCACTCGTTGCGCGCTGGCTCGCACCTGCAGGCCTCGGCTTGCCCGCGATCCTGGCCTGGAGCGCCGCCTGGACGGGTGCGGAATGGCTGCGCGGCACGTTGTTCACCGGCTTTCCCTGGCTAAATGCCGCCTACGCACAAGTGGACGGTCCCTATGCTGGTTGGGCCATCCTCGGGGGTGCCTACACCGTTGCATTCTGGGCGGCATTTTCCAGCGCCGCCCTGCTGGTCTGGCTACCCACCGGTATCCAGACCACTGCGCGGCGCCTGCCGGCGCTGGGGCTGGCGCTGACCGCCGCCCTGGCAGGCGTGCTGCTGGCACGCACCGACTGGAGCGTCGCCGAAGGCGAGCCATTGCGCGTTGCCCTGGTACAAGGCAATATCGGACAGGACATCAAGTTCGATCCCATCCATATCGTCAATGCGCTGCAAACCCACTTGCAGATGAGTACCGCCGCACTCGAAAGCGAGCAAGGCGCAGACCTGGTATTGCTGCCGGAAACCATGATCCCGCTGTTCCAGCACCAGTTGCCCATGGCCTTCTGGGAGCAATGGCGCGACCTGGCCGATAGCCACAATGCCGTGGTGCTGATGGGCGTTCCGTTATATTCCGGGCCGCCTGACCGCTACACTAATAGCATCATCGCGCTGCATGGCGGCACCGACCTCCAGGCCCTTTATGCCGGTACGCCGGACGAACACTACGACAAGCAGCATTTGGTACCCTTCGGGGAGTTCATTCCTTCCGGGTTCCGCTGGTTCGTCGACATGATGGAAATGCCCTTGGGCGACTTCAATCGCGGTGATATTTCCCAGCCGCCCTTTCCGGCGCACGACCAGTTCGTCGCCGCCAATATCTGCTACGAAGACGTTTTCGGCGAAGAACTGCTGCCTGCCGTACGCGGCGGCGCCACGCTGCTGGCGAACTTCAGTAATCTCGGCTGGTTCGGCAGCAGTTGGGCCCTGCGCCAGCACCTGCAGATGTCGCGCCTGCGCGCCCAGGAAACCGCCAGGCCCATGCTGCGTGCCACCAACACCGGCGCCACAGCCATCGTCGACGAACACGGCCAAGTGCAAACCAGCCTGCCTACCGCTGCTGTCGGCACCCTGTATGGCTCGGTCCAGGGCCGCAGTGGCCTGACGCCCTATGTCCGCGCCGGCAACACGCCCATTCTGGCCATCATCGCCTTGCTGCTGGTCGGGCTGGGTATTGCTCGCCTGCGTCGCCGCCAAGCCCGAACCGGACACTGATCCCCAGGCAGGCGGTCCAGGCCGCCTGCCGTACGCATTTCGCCCACCCATGGTGCATTAAAGGAAATTACGCGTAATTCCTGACATTTTTTGCGTTTTTCTTTTCAGTCGTTGACACCTGCCTGCATCCACCAGCTAACGCACATCCCTATCATCTGCATCGAAGTTCTTCGATATTCTTCCTTGCAGGAGTCAACT
Source organism: Kerstersia gyiorum (assembly GCF_004216755.1). GTDB lineage: Bacteria > Pseudomonadota > Gammaproteobacteria > Burkholderiales > Burkholderiaceae_B > Kerstersia > Kerstersia gyiorum. The sequence goes on along the minus strand of NZ_SGWZ01000001.1, from coordinate 905,336 downwards.
ATGTTCAAGCGTCTGGGTGCCGAACTCTTCGGCACTTTCTGGCTGGTTTTCGGTGGTTGCGGCAGCGCCATCCTCGCGGCAGCCTACCCTGAACTCGGCATCGGTTTTGCCGGCGTCGCCCTGGCCTTTGGCCTGACCGTGCTGACCATGGCCTACGCCGTCGGCCACATTTCCGGCGGCCACTTCAACCCCGCCGTCACCCTGGGCCTCTGGGCCGGCGGCCGCTTCAAGTGCGGCGAAGTCATTCCCTACATCATCGCCCAGGTCATCGGCGGCCTGCTGGCCGGCGCGGCGCTGTACCTGATCGCCAGCGGCAAGGCAGGCTTCGACGCCACCGCCAGCGGTTTCGCATCCAACGGCTATGGCGATCATTCACCCGACCACTACTCGCTGCAGGCCGTCGTGATCGCTGAGCTGATCCTGACTGCGTTCTTCCTGCTGATCATCATGGGCGTTACGGACAAGGCCGCTGCCGCCGGCTTCGCGCCGCTGGCCATCGGCCTGGCCCTGACACTGATCCACCTGATCAGCGTGCCTGTCAGCAACACCTCCGTGAACCCCGCACGCAGCACCGGCGTCGCCCTGTTCCAGGGCACCTGGGCCATAGAGCAACTGTGGGTCTTCTGGCTGGTGCCACTGGCCGGTGGTGTCATCGGCGGCCTGATCTACCGCCTGTTCTTCAGCAAGGCTCAGTAAGTACGGATATGGGGCCCGGCAGCCGGGCCCCCTCCATGCCCGTCTAGGCAGCGGGCGTCACCAGGCGGCGGGGCGACACGGCATCATAAATCGCCAAGTGCGCCTGGATCACCTTGCGGATATCGAATTCGGCTTGCGCCAGCAGGCGGCCCTGCCGGCCCATTTCCTGACGGCGGGCATCATCGGCGGCAAGTGCCTGCACGGCCTGCATCAACGCACCGGCGTCGCGCACAGGGACCAGCACACCCGTCACTCCCGGCGTAATGGCATCCCGACAACCCGCCACATCGGTGGTCACCACCGCCCGGCCGCAGGCCGCAGCCTCTACCAGCGACTTGGGCAAGCCCTCCCGGTAGGACGGCAGGGCCACGATATGTGCCGACGCATACAAGGCTGCGATATCGTGGCGCTCGCCCAGTACTTCCACCGCGCCTTCGGCCCGCCAGGCCGCGACATCGGTTTCGGTGGCCGAAGCCGGATTGCCTGGATCGGGCTGGCCCGCCAGCAACCATTGCACCGTCCCCCCCGCTGCCTTCGATTGCCTGGCGGCGGCAACATATTCCTCTACCCCCTTATCACGCAGCAGGCGCGCCGCCATCACGACCCGCACCGGGGCCGGAGGTTCAGGCAAGGCTGGGTAACGGTCCAGGTCGACACCGGAACCTCGGATCATCACCACTTGTTCCGGCCGCACGGCTCCCGCCCGCAGCAAGGCGTCGCGGTCTTCTTCGTTCTGGAAGATCACGCGGCTATTGCGGTGGCCCAACGCCCAGCGATAAAGCTGCAAGGCCACGCGCCGCATCCAGCTGCGCTGCGAGGCCTGCCCGGTAAACAGGAAACCCAGGCCGGAAATCGCCGCAACCACGCCGGGCACTCCGGCGAACCTGGCGGCGATGCCGCCGTACAGCACGGGCTTGATGGTGACCAGGTGAACAACGTCCGGACGCACGCGCAGAAACAGCCGCCACAGCGACCATAGGGTGCGGAGTTCCTGCAAGGGGTTGCCACCGCTGCGCGTCATGGGCAGGCTATGGTGCACCAACCCATGGGACAGCACTTCCGATACGCTAGTCCCGGGCATGGTGGCCAGGTGCACTTCGTCGCCATTGGCCAGTGCGGCCTGCGCCAGCGGCAGGCGGTGCGACAGGAAGAATGCCGGATTATTGACCACATACATCAGGCGGCGCGGCCGCCGTGCAGGCACAGGCTGCCCCAGCGCCTGGCACCGCAATGCCGACAGCCCCAGGCGGGCGCGCAGGCCCTCCCAGATCGCTTCATAGCGCTGCGCCATGCGCTCCAGGCCAAAGCGCGCCGTCACACTGGCACGCCCGCGCTCCGCCCGCCCTTCGCCATCAGTTTGCCAGGCCTGCGCCATGCCCTGAGCCAACGCATCGGCATCCCTGGCCGGCACGATCCAGCCTGCGTCCCCGACGATATCGGCGGCATCCCCCACATCCGTGGCTACCACCAACGTACCGCAAGCCATGGCTTCCGCCACCACATTGGGAAATCCTTCTGCCAGGCTGGACAGCACATGCGTATCCAGGGCGCTCATCACCGCTGGAATATCCTGGCTCGGGCCGGCAAGAATCACGCTGTCCGTCAGTTGCAGGCGTTGCAACAGCGACGCCAGCGCGGTATTGGCGGCATCCATGTCGCGCCCCACCAGCACGCAGCGCAAGGGCGCCTCCGGGTGGTCACGCCGCAACCGGGCAAAAGCTTCCAGCAGATTGGTGTGGTCCTTGAGCGGGTCCCAGCGAGCCACGCATCCGAACAGCCAGGTATCCGCGTCCACCTTCCATTCGCGCCGCAGGCGCTCACGCCCCGCCGGATCACGCGTGAATCTTGCCAGATCGTAACCGTTGGGGACGGTCACCAGCTTTTCAGCGACATATCCCGCCTGTTCATGGCGCACGCGTGCATCCTGCGCGCAACATACGATCAAGCGCGGCAACCAGCCCGAGCACCACGCGCCCAGCCGGAATGTCAGGCGCGCCAGGCGGCTGCTTTTTTCCAGGCTGACGCCCGCGTTGCGTATGCCCCAGGCAACATTGTTCAGGCCCACGCTGCGTGCCGCCAGGCCACCGATGACATTGCCGTGATACATCCAGGTCTGCACCGCATCCGGGCGCAGGTTGCGCAACAGCTGGCGCAATTGCCGGAAAGCTCGCCACATGCCGCCGCCACGCGATGCACCCAGCGCGATCACCTCGGCGCCGGCCTCACGCAAGGGCGCGCCATAGACACCCTCATCGGACAGGGAGATCACGGTATGCTGGCAACGCGACGCACTGGCCGCCACCAGGCGCAACAGTACCGCTTCGGCGCCGCCCTGGCCCAGGCCGCCGATGATGTGCGTGACACGCAATTTTCCATCTGCAGCGGCGCCATGCACTGTCGCGCCTTCGCTTCGTTCACTCATTGATTTCACTCCTTGTCGTCCGACTGGCTGCATGCGGACGCCTGCGCCCCTAGGGTTGCGCCACGACACCCAGCTCGGCGAACAGCGCATCCCAGCGGGACAGCACCGCCTCCAGGCTGTAGCGTTCGCGCACCTGGCGCGCGCCGCGCAGGCCCAGCTCATCCCTGAGCGCGGCATCCGCCATGACGCGTGCCAGCGCCTCTTCCAACGCGACTTCATCGCCCGCCGGCACCAGCAGCCCATCTTCGCCCTGCCGCGTCATTTCCGCAGGCCCTGCCGGGCAATCAAAGGCGACACAGGGCAAGCCCAGCGCCATGGCTTCCAGCAGGGCATTGGGGAAACCTTCCACCTCCGAACTGAGGACGAAGGCATCGCCATCGGCGAGAGCATCCCAGGGCTGTGCCGTACGCCCGGCCAGTTCGACACGCGCTGCCAGACCCAGGCGCTCCACCTGCTCCTGCAGCGCAGGCCGCAACGGCCCTTCGCCCCAGATACGCAAACGCCAGTCCGGATAGCGCGGCGCCAGCCGTGCGAAGGCGTCGATCAGGAGATCGAAACGCTTGGCGCGAGTCAGGCGGCCCATGGCCATCAGGGTATGCACTTCCGTTGTGCGGGTTTCAGGATGCAGGGGCAACGGACGACGCAACAACGCGTCCGGCAAGGGGTTCGGCATGATGGCCAGGCGCCGCACGCCGGGCAGGCTGTCGCGCACCCACTGCGCCGCCGCCTCGGTCTGCACCGCAACGGCACTGGCACGCGGGTAGCACCAGCGCCGCGCCCGCGCCAGCATCTTGCCGATATTGTGTCCGGCAGCGGGATGCGTGCGCTCGCACACAATCAGCGGAATCCGCCGGCCAAAATTGGCCAGGACGGCGGCTATGTTGACGTTGGTCAGGAAAGACACAATGACATCCGGCCGCTCGCGGCGGATGAAACGCCGCAACGCGCACAGGCGCTTCAGGCTGCGCAGCGGTCCGCTGGACGCACCGCGCAAATCCGCCAGCCAGACCATGCGCACATTGCCGGCTACTTCATACACACATTCGCCGCGCCCGGAATAGGTTGGCATCAGAACGACATCATCGCCCCTGGCGGCCCAGGCATTGGCCAGCGTGGCCGCGACACGCTCGGCACCGCCGCCATGCATGGAACTCAGCAGAAACAGGATTTTCATCGTGGCGGCCGCAGCGGCTCGGCGCTGATCTCTTCGAACAGGTGTTCCCAACGACCCAACACGCTTTCCACGGAGAAGCGCTCGCGCACCGCCAGGCCCGCCTGGGCCAACCGCGCCCGGCGCGCCTCATCCGGCATCAGGGTATCGAGCGCGGCCGCCAGGGCGGCGCTGTCGCCCGCAGGCTGCACCAGTACGCCATCGACATCGTTCTCGATAATTTCACGCGGCCCCGTGTCGCAATCGCATGCCACGACCGGGCAGCCGCTGGCCATGGCCTCCAGCAGCGTGTTGGACAGGCCCTCCACGCGCGAACTCAGCACATAGAGATCGGCACGCTGGTACCAGTCGCCGATATTGCCGACCCGGCCGGGCAGTTGTACCCGGCCCTGCAAGCCATGCTTCTCGATGGCCAGATCCAGCGCCGTGCGCTCGGAACCTTCGCCTGCGATCCAGAGGTCCCAATCAGGGTGCCGGACTGCCACACGCGCAAACGCCTCCAGCAGGAGATCAAAACCTTTCAGGTAGTGCAGGCGCCCCACGGCCAGCAGGACCTTGCGCCCGGCAGCAGGCGGCTCCACCCAGGGCGACATATCTGTCAGCGGCCATTGCACCGGGTTGGGGATGACGGCAGTCCGGGTGCCGGGAATATTGCCTTCCAGCCAATTCGCCGTGGTGCGGGTCAAGGCCACCACCCGGCTGGCCTGGGGATAGCTGCGCCGCCGCAGCCAGCGCCAGAAGCGGCTGATGGGCTGAGCCGGCGGATGCGTATGCTCGGTTGCCACGACCCGGCACGGCAGGCCACGAGCAGCCAGGATCGCGAGAATGGAAGAAGTGCGCATCATGCCCAGCACGATGTCCGGCTTGCGGTCTTGCAACAGGCGGCGCAGGCGGCGCAGGCGGCGCACGTTGGCCACCATGCCGTTCCAGCCGCCGCCGCTCATGCCTGCCGTTCCCAGGACTTCGCGCCTGACGCCCAACTGCAGCGGATAGGCGTCATCCACGGTATCGGTCTGGGTAACGACCGTCACCTGCCAGCCGCGCCGGGCCCATTGGGCGGCAAGGTCGGCGGCAACCCGTTCGGCGCCACCGCCGCGCAGGGAATGAATGAAGATCAGCAGGCGACGCGCTTGGCTCGCGCCGCCCGCCGTCAGCGTATCGTTCGCGTTCCGGTTCATGGACGACTCCGTGGCGGCCCGGCCTGCCCTGCCGTCCCTGAGGACGGAGAGCTACGCCAGGCGACTATGGCATAACAGGTAAAGGAACTGGCATACATCATGACCGTGGCCAGCATGATGCCGGCCACTCCCATGACTGGCGCCAGCACGGTATTCATCACCGCCTTGACCGCAAAATTGGCAACGGCAATGGCCGCCATGATGCGATAGCGGCGCTGGCTGGCCAGGAGCTGCACCAGGACCAGCACGCCAAAATAGAATGGCAGCTGCAGCAGGCCCCAGCGGAAGACTTCCGTCACGATAACAGTGTCTTCGGCGGTAAACGCGCCGCGCTCGAACAACAGGCGCACTCCCCAGGGAGCCAGCAGCCAGCCCAGCAGCACGGCCACCAGGCCGGCGGCGATCATGGCCAGGGACCATTTCAGCGCCATCGTCCGGGCTTGCGCGCCGTCGCCCCGGTTCTGGATATCCGCCAGCACCGGCAGCGCCGCACGCCCCACGGAAACCGCGCCTATGCCCAATATCAAGGCCAGCAGCCGGGCGGCATAGCCCAGGGTGGCATTGGCATTCTGCCCCAGGTTGGCCGCCGTGTACTGGTCTATCGGACCGACGAAGCTCATCGCCACCTGGCCGACCAGCATCACGCCAGCCGCCTCCATGATGCCATGCCAGCGCGGCGAGGAGCGCCCCAGCAAGGGCAAGGCCCGGACGCCATCCGCACGCGTCGCCAGCCAGGACAGCCAAACGGCCTGCAGGATGAAACCCAGCAACGAGCCCCACATCAGAGGGCGCACGTCATCGACAGCCGGTGCCAGTATGAGCACGCACGCCAGCAGCAGCATGGCAGGAACGCCATCCAGCAGGGTGTTGACGTGCCGTTCGTAGGCCCGCAGGCGCGCCGCGCTCAGGCCTGACCAGACCGTCAGCGCAGCAATGGGGGCAAAACCCACGATCAAATCTTCGGAAAGCGCCCGCGTCGACGCCGACAGCCCCTGCCCCGCCACTGACATCACCCAGGGCCACAGCACCCAGGTCAACGCCGCCAGAATCAGGCCCAGCATGGCGCCCCAACCCGACATTTCCCGGATAAACAGGCGCCGCTCTTCCAGACTACCTCGCCTGCCCTGCACCAGTACGGGAATCAGGACGACGGACAGCACGCCCACGAGTGTCACCGGCAGCCATGTCGCCATGGTCATGGTGAACTGATAGGCATCGACTGCCGCGCTGACGCCATAGCGATAGGCGACGGCCATTTCCTTGAAGGCGCCCATGGCCTTGCCCAGGAGCAGAAAGAACGCTACCCGGGAGGCGCCTTTGAGCACCCGGAGATGATCCGGGTGCAAGCGATGACGGAGCCGAGGCAAAATGGGGATTCCCCGCTACCGCGCCTGGATCAGCTGAGAAAGCCGATGTACCAGGGCATGGCAAGCTCCACGCCTTCGCGGATGGTTGCCGTGGGCTCGTAGCCCAGCAGGCGCTGCGCCTTGCCGATATCTGCCTGTGAATGCCGCACGTCGCCCGCACGGAAATCCCGGTGCACCGGCGCCTTGGTGTATTCCACGCCATTGCGCTGCAGCGCACCGCGCAGGATTTCCACCAGTTCGTTAAGCGAGGTCCGTGCATTGACGGCCACGTTGTAGACCTGGTTCAGGCTGTCACCTTCGGCGACCGCCGCCAGGATGTTGGCCTGGACCGCATTGTCCACAAAACAGAAATCGCGGCTGGTTTCACCGTCGCCGTTGATGAACAGATCTTCGTCGCGGATCATCGAGGCCACCCACTTCGGAATCACTGCGGCATAGGCGCCGTCCGGATCCTGGCGCGGGCCGAAGACGTTGAAATAACGCAGGCCCACGCTCTTCACGCCATAGGCGCGGCCAAAGACATCGGCGTACAGCTCATTGACGTACTTGGTCACCGCGTAGGGCGACAAGGGGCGCCCGATCAGGTCTTCAACCTTCGGCAAGCCCGGATGGTCGCCGTAGGTTGAGCTGGAAGCCGCGTAGACGAAGCTGGCCACGCCCGCTTCCTTGGCTGCGATCAGCATATTCAGGAAACCCGAGATATTCACCGCATTGGTCGTTGCCGGGTCAACCAACGAACGCGGCACCGAGCCCAGGGCAGCCTGGTGCAGGACGTGGTTGACGCCAGCCATGGCGCGCTGGCAGGTTTCGAGGTCGCGGATATCGCCCTCAATGAACTGGAAACGTGCCCACTGTTCCGGCGTCACGCGTGATTGGACTTCGTCCAGGTTGCGTTGGTAGCCAGTGGAAAAGTTGTCCAGCCCGACCACGGTCTGGTCGAGCTTCAGGAGTTTTTCCAGCAGGTTGGAACCAATGAAGCCGGCAGAGCCGGTCACCAGCCAGGTACGGGGCGACTGCTTCAGCGCTGCCTGTACGGATTCGAAACGGGTCATGAATACCTCTTACAAGCGAAGATCGGAGTCGTCCGCGGACAACACGTACTTCAAGTCATACAGAACATGTTCGGGCTTGCCCAGCTTGCGGATGGCGGCGGCGCCCATTTCCACGAACTGGTGATGCGACACGGCCAGGATGATGCCATCGTATTCGCCGGCAGCCGGCTGCGCCACCGGCGTGATGCCGTATTCGTGCTGCGCTTCGGCCGGGTCCACCCAGGGATCGTACACGTCCACGTCGACGTTGTAGTCCTTGAGTTCCTTGACGATGTCCACCACGCGCGTGTTGCGCAGGTCCGGGCAGTTTTCCTTGAAGGTCAGGCCCATGATCAGTACGCGTGCACCCTGCACCTGGATGCGGCGCTTCATCATCGCCTTGACCAGTTGCGACACCACATAGCGGCCCATGTCGTCGTTCAGGCGACGGCCAGCCAGGATGATTTCCGGGTGATAGCCGATGGCCTGCGCCTTGTGCGTCAGGTAGTAAGGGTCCACGCCTATGCAGTGGCCGCCCACCAGGCCCGGACGGAACGGCAGGAAATTCCACTTCGTGCCCGCCGCCTGCAGCACCGCTTCGGTATCAATACCCATGCGGTTGAAGATCAGCGCCAGTTCGTTGATCAGCGCGATGTTCACGTCGCGCTGCGTGTTTTCGATGACCTTGGCCGCTTCCGCCACGCGGATGCTCGGCGCCTTGTGCGTGCCCGCCACGATGATCGAGCCATACAGCTGGTCCACCAGCTCCGCCACTTCCGGGTTCGAGCCGGAGGTCACTTTCTTGATGGTGCTGACACGGTGCTGTTTATCACCCGGGTTGATGCGCTCAGGGCTGTAACCGGCATGGAAGTCCGTGCCGAACTTCAGGCCCGATACCCGTTCCAGCACCGGCACGCAGTCTTCTTCCGTCGCGCCAGGATAGACCGTCGATTCATAGATCACGATATCGCCGCGCTTGAGCACCCCGCCTATCGTTTCGCTCGCCTTGATCAGCGGCGTCAGGTCCGGGCGCTTGTAATCGTCGATCGGCGTCGGCACCGTCACGATGTAGACGTTGGCCTGGGCCAGTTCCGACTTATCAGCGGAAAAACGCAGCTGGGCAGCCTCGGCCAGTTCCGCATCGCTGACTTCCAGCGTGTGGTCCTTGCCCTGCTTCAGTTCGGCAATGCGCGCCGCATTGATATCAAAACCAATGACCGGGCGCTTCTTGCCGAATTCGACGGCCAGCGGCAGACCAACGTAACCCAGGCCGACAACGGCCAACTTCACTTCATTCAGTACCAAGATCATCCTCCCTGCCGCGCATGCGGCAAGCTTTTCAATATGTGATTCAACGCCGCTGGCGCGAAGCCGAGGGCAACAGCAGCCAGCGCGGACGGCGCCAGGACACCAGGCGGGAATACAGCCAGATATACGCACCCGCAAATGCCAGCATCCCGCCGCACAAGGCCCAGGCGTTATCCCACCAGAGCGTGGCAGGCGCCAGCACCACCAGTGTCAGCACCCACAGATAGGGTGAAGTCATGGCGTTGCAAAAAGCCGGCACTTCCTGGCGACGGTGCCGGCTAAAGGTGGAGCGCACCAGCCTGCGGAACACCAGCTGGTGCAAGTGCAGGGCATCCGGCTGGTCCACCGGGACGCCGCGCTTGAAGCGGCGGCGCCAGATCGAGAAAATTGTCTCGAAAATGGGATAGAACAACACGGCCAGCGCATAGAACGGCGACACGGACGGATTGCGAACCACCAGCAGGACGGCCAATTCGGCCAGCATGAAACCCAGGAAATAGGCGCCGCCATCCCCCAGGAAGACTCGGCCGAACGGGAAATTCCAGACCAGAAAGCCCAGCGTGGCGGAAGCCAGCGCCGCCGCGATCATCGAAATGGGCATATCGCCCACCTGCAGCGCCACCAGTGCCAGCGACACTGCGATCAGTGTCGCGACCATGCCTGCCAAGCCGTTCATGCCGTCGACGATATTGAGCGCATGCGTGCAGCCCCCGACGGCAAACATGGTGAACACCAGCGATACCGGCCAATAAGAAAGAATGACGTCGGCCCAGCCGATACCGACGCGGCTGACGCCGCCCAGCAGCCACCAGGCGATGGCCGCCGACAGAAACGCTGCCAGCAAGCGCTTGCTGGCGCCGATATCCTTGGTGATGTCTTCCAGCAGGCCGGCGACAAAAACCGGCAACGCGGAGACAAACAGCGCCGGCCAGAGCCAGCCTAAGGTCATGTTGCCCGGCCCCAACACCAGCAGACCCGCCAAAGAACCTGCCAGCACCGCCAGGCCGCCAACCCGCGGCGTGGCACGGCTGTGGGAAGCTTGCGGCTTGTTGAGATCCGCATCACCGGTAAATGCGCCATGCCAGCGCTCGGAAGCTACGATCAGCCCTCCGACCACGAATGCCACGACACAAATGGATAGCCAGGTCACACAGTCCCCCGATAAGCACCCAGAGCAACATTTGAAGGTAATGCCGCAAACTGGTTCCCGCGAAGTTGCATTTGCGCAACATCACGCACAAATAGACACAGAAGCCCATGTCCGCAGACGCCTTCCGGCGCCAGCGTATCAAAGTCATCCCCCCTTGATGAGGAGTGACGATGGCGGCTCATTCTACTGCGCCTGTCCAGGGCATACATCATCAATATGAGCAAAAAAGCCGCTATTCGGCCGGTTTTTGGCAAACGCATGTAAGCCTGCCCCTGCCGCACCCCGGCCTGATTGCAACCAGGCCGGGCCCGGGTCAGCGCTGAGCGGCCATAAGTGATATGCCCTGCGCTGAAAAAACAAAAAAAAGGCCCGAGATTTTGCAATCTCGGGCCAAATCCACCAAAGGAGGAGGGTGGAGGAGACAACCGTGGCATGCCTTTCAGGCCTTGCAAGCACTAGGGACTTTCCCTGTAGCACCTGCCCTGAATGAACCGGGGTTTTCACCGCGCCGCTTCATCTGTGGCATCCATGGGTTGAATATTAAAACAGTTTTTGGTGCAACGCAAGAACTCTATCCAGCCCACTAACGTTTGATTGCAAAAGCTTATTTCCAAAATTCGCTGCAATGCAGCATTTTTCCTCGAAAAAAATTTTGTGTCCCACGCCGAAACCACAAGAGGGATAACCCTGAAAACCCGCACCGGTGCTTTCCCGGACGTGAATTGCAGCATCCGGGCCACTCACTTTCCAGTCAACATCCCTGCCGGGTTTTCCCGGCTTGCGCGTTGCATCAAGATCCGTATCTATACCAGACATCGCCCCAAGGTTATGATGTCGCCATCACACCACACTCGCTGACAAGGTTCATCATCATGGAATGCACCATCGACTGGGGCGGCCCCGACGGCATGCTTTTTGTGGCGCGCACGGGTAGCGGCCACGTCACCACCATGGATGGCGCGCCCGAAGGCGGCGGCAACAATCTGGCTCCGCGTCCCATGGAGCTGCTGCTGGCGGGTGCCGGCGGCTGCGCATCCTATGACGTCGTGCTGATTCTCAAGCGGGGCCGCCATGCCATCAGCGGCTGCCGGGTTGCGCTGCAGGCCGACCGCGCTGACACCGACCCCAAGGTGTTCACCCGCATCAACTTCCATTTCACCGTGACCGGCCGCAATTTGCCGCGCACAGCGGTGGAGCGTGCCGTCAGCCTGTCACATGACAAGTATTGCTCGGCCTCCGCCATGCTTGGCAAGACCGCCGAATTGAGCTGGTCGCTGGATATCGTCGAAACCCATCCCGAGGACAATTGAGATCATGCGCCAGTACGAAGACTTCCTGCGCCACGTCCATGAAAATGGCACGATCAAAACCGATCGTACCGGTACCGGCACGCGTTCGGTCTTCGGCTATCAGATGCGCTTCGACCTGTCGCAGGGCTTTCCCCTGATCACCACCAAGAAGCTTCACACCAAGAGCATCATTCTTGAGCTGCTCTGGTTCCTGCGCGGCGACAACAATGTCCGCTGGCTGCAAGAACGTGGGGTCAGCATCTGGAATGAATGGGCCGACGCCGATGGCAACCTCGGCCCGATCTACGGCGTACAGTGGCGTTCTTGGCCCACGCCGGACGGCGGCCACATCGACCAGATCAGCCAGGTGCTCGAGCAAATCCGTTCCACGCCCGATTCACGGCGCATGATCGTCTCTGCCTGGAACGTCGCGGAAATCCAGAACATGGCGCTGCCGCCCTGCCACGCACTGTTCCAGTTCTATGTCGCCGACGGACGCCTGTCTTGCCAGCTTTACCAGCGCAGCGCGGATATTTTCCTGGGCGTGCCGTTCAATATCGCCAGCTACGCGCTACTCACCCATATGGTGGCCCAGCAGACCGGCCTGCAACCCGGAGATTTCATCTGGACTGGCGGCGATTGCCATATCTACAGTAATCACGAAGAGCAGGTCGCGCTGCAACTGTCGCGCGAACCCTACCCGTACCCGCGCCTGGAAATCCTGCGCAAGCCCGATAGCCTGTTCGACTATGCGCTGGAAGACTTCAGCATCGTCGATTACCAGAGCCACCCGCACATCAAGGGCGCCGTTGCCGTCTGAGCACGGCGCTCCTGCCTTCGCAGCGCTGGCGGGCAGCACATGCTGCCCACCAGCCACATCCGCCCAGCACCGCGCCCTTCCACTACCCCAACGAGACGTACTGATGTCCGCCAAGCTCGCTGCCCCCGATCTGATCGTCGCCTATGCCGCCAATCGTGTAATAGGCCACGACAACACACTGCCGTGGCGGCTACCGGGCGACCTGGCGCACTTCAAGCGTTCCACGCTGGGCCACCCGGTCATCATGGGACGCAATACCTGGGAATCCCTGGGGCGGCCCCTGCCCGGCAGGCTGAATATTGTGATAAGCCGTAACTCTTGTTACGAAGCGGCCGGCGCCAGCGTCTATCCGTCACTAGAAGCGGCCCTGGCGGCTTGCACTGCCGAGGCATCGCCCTATATCATCGGCGGCGCACAAATCTATCGGTTAGCCCTGCCCCTTGCCCGACGCGTTGTCGCCACAGAAGTTCATGCCAGCATCGAAGGCGATGCCTACTTTCCTCAACTGCCTGGGGATGAGTGGATGGAAACATCTCGCAGTGAACGGCAAACTGAAAATGGCTATGAATACGACTTTGTCGTTTACGAGCGCAAGACATCACCGGCAGCCGCCTGACAGCCACCCAGTCATCAAACCTCGCAACTAGGAATCCCTTCGACCATGAAGAAAACCCCCATTGCCATCGCCGTTGTCGGCGTACTGGCTGTCGCCTATGTCGGCAGCTCCTGGTATCTCGGCACCAAGATCGAAAAGATGGTGGATACCCAGATCACGCGCCTGAATAGCCGCCTGGCATCGGAGTTTGCGCTCAATGGCATCGACACGCCGCCCTACCTCGAGAAGGTCAGCTACGAACGTGGCATCTTCTCCAGCGAAGCGCGCTACCGCGTCGGCATTCGTGGCGAAGAAGGTTCTCTGGTCCTGCACGACGCCATCAGCCACGGCCCGCTGCCCTGGGCGGCCCTGAGCCACGGCATGTTCGCGCCGGCGCTGGCCTTCAGCAAAACCACCGTGGATGCCAATGATCCCAACGCCGCCAAGGCCAAGGCATTCTTCGGCGACAAGGAACCGTTCATCGGCTACACCCGCATCGGTTTCGGCCAGACCATCGCCTTCGACTGGAAGATCTCCCCGGCCAAGCACAGTACCGAAGAAGTCTCGATTGACTTCGCTGGCCTCAACCTCGAAGGCACGGCCTCGACCGACGGCCAGGAATGGGATGCCAAGGGCGGCAGCGCTGGCCTGACCGTCAATGATCTCGAAAGCGAGAACCCCTTCCGCCTGTCGTTCGGCAAAATGGACTTCGTTGCCAAGACCGAGCGCAGCGCCTTTGACATCGGCGTGGGCACCAGCTCCCTGTCGATCGACGACTTCCTCATCGACAATATCGACAACAACTCTGACCGCAAGATCTCGATCAAGCGCATCGGCGTGACTTCCGGTGTTGCCGAAGAAGGCAAGACCGCCTTCAACGCCAATGCCGTCTATTCCGTCAACGGCATCAACATCGGCCAGCAGGACTTCGGCGACGTGGTGCTGGACGCTCGTCTCAACCGCCTGGACGGCGCTGCCCTGCAAGGCCTCTACAAGGCCTACGAAGACCTGATGGAAAGTGGCAAGCTGCGTACCATCAGCGACCCGAGCCAAATCCTGGCCATGCCTGGCATCCAGGACAACCTGATCGGCTTGCTCAGCCAGGCGCCGCAATTGCTCGTCACGCTGGACACCACCAATACCGCAGGCAAATCCACGCTGGACCTGGCTGTGGACACGGCTGCGCCTGCCAAGCTGAACCAGCCTGGCCCGGAAATCATCAAGCGCGTTCACGCAACGCTGACGCTGGACAAGAACATGGTGGCCGAGAGCTATCAGCGCTTCCTGATGATCGACGGCATGCCTGCTGATACCGCCAAGGAACACGTGGAAGCCACGCTGCCGGCCACCATGGAAAGCCTGGTCGAGGAGGGCGCCCTGACGTTGACCGACGACGGCAAATACACCGGCTACATTACCTTCGAGAACGGCAGCCTGGTCATCAACGGCGATGAAGTCCCGCCCTTCATGATCCCGCTGTTGTTCGGCATGCTGGCCAGCGGCTTCGATTCGCCCGAGATTTCCCAGGGCAGCGCTCCCGAACTGGAAGAATTCCGCTTCGAGGAAGAGCAGGTCGTTCCGCAACAGTAAAGCCATGCGTTGCCGTCCATGACGGCATCATGCAAAAAGCCCGATCATGTTGTGATCGGGCTTTTTTATACCGCGCCAGCGTGGCCGCTGGCCGCGGCCCGGCCCGAAACCGGGTTCAGCCGTTGGCCACGCTCGAATAGGCGCCTGCATCCAGCAGGGTGTCAATATCGTCGAAGGCATCCGGTACGATACGGAAAATCCAAGTCGTATAAGGATCGCTGTTGAGCCCCGAGGGATCGTCAGCCAGGTCTTCATTGAAGGCCACGACACGGCCCGCGACCGGGGCATGGATATCGGAAGCAGCCTTTACTGACTCCACCACGCCAGCCACCTGACCGGCCTGCAGCGTCTGCCCTACCGGCACATCGCCCACATACACCACATCGCCCAGCTGGTCTTGCGCGGGATCGGAAATCCCCACGATACAGCTATCGCCATCGCGCAGAATCCATTCATGGGTGGCGGCATAGCGCCTGTCGTCAGGTATGTTCATGGTTAGTGACCTCTCGGCGGAAATCGTGCAAACAAGCCGCGATCATACAGGATAGGTCTGCCGCGCCGGCAAGAAAAAGCCATGCCCGGCATGGCAGCCGGGCATGGCGTTGGGAATGCATTCCCGGCTGCGCCAGCGCCACGCGGGCGCTGGCGCGTGCCTTGCCTATCAGCCAGCCAGTGCGGCTTCGTAGCGGCGGGACACTTCGGCCCAGTTCACCACGTTGAAGAACGCGCCGATGTACTCGGGACGACGGTTCTGGTACTTCAGGTAATAAGCGTGCTCCCAAACGTCCAGGCCCAGGATGGGAGTACGGCCGTCGATCAGAGGGCTATCCTGGTTGGCGCTGCTTTCGACTGCCAGCTTGCCGGCCTTGTCCACGGTCAGCCAGGCCCAGCCGCTGCCGAAGCGGGTCAGTGCAGCCTTGATGAAGGCCTCCTTGAAGGCTTCGAAGCCGCCCAGTTCGTTCTTGATCGCGTCAGCCAGCTTGCCCGTCGGCTCGCCACCACCGTTCGGGGACATGACGGTCCAGAACAGCGAGTGGTTGGCATGGCCGCCACCGTTGTTGCGCACGGCACCCTGCACGGCTTGCGGCAGGCTGGCGAAGTTGCGCAGCAGGTCTTCCACGGGTTGCTCGGCGATGCCGGCCCCTTCCAGCGCAGCATTCACGTTGTTAATGTAGGTCTGGTGATGCTTGGTATGGTGGATCTGCATCGTTTCCGTGTCGATGTGCGGCTCCAGCGCATCATAGGCATAGGGAAGGGGGGGAAGGGTATAAGCCATTGAATTCTCCTGTTGTACTGTTGCAGCCGGACGGACAGGCGCAGCGCGCCCTTCCAGGACTACAGCAACGTTGCTCTTCTTGCCACCGCAATGATGGCAGAATCCGGGGCATAACGTCCACCCTCCCCAACCTGCGGGAGGGCATCCGCATACCCTCTAAGCATACGCGATCAACAGGAAATTGGCCTAGACGGCCCTAATCAGTGCAGGGTCAAGGCCTGCAGGCGCTCGTGCCCGGGAAACCGGCCCAGCAGTTCTGCCAGCACGCCCCTGGCATGCCGCCCCCAGCGCCCCGAGGCTTCACGCCAGCCGGGCGCCAGCGCGCCATCATGTGCGGCCTGCGCCAGGATTTCATAGGCGACGCAGACGTGTTCGATCTGCATGTCCATGTGGCCCAGTGTTTCATACAGGCGGGCCAAATTGCGGTGGGAAGCAAACAACGCCGATGCGCCCGCCTCTGCGTCTGCAATATGGGGGAAACATGCATCGGCCAGACTGAGCGCCGCTCGGTATTGCGTCATGGCCGAATGGCCATCGCCACGCGCCAGTGCCCGGTCGCCCCGCTCCGTCAGGCGGCGCCAGGGATCGAGCGGACAGCGCTCGGTACGGCTAGGCTCAAAGGCAATGAAATCTGGCAACATGGGCATTCCTGCAAGAACGGATTGGCTATCGGAAAGCTGTTTGCTAATAATAATATTTTTCATTTAGAAATTCAAGCATGGCCAGTCCTGACATGTCTTTGCCTTCGGGCACCCGCATGCGCCCTGTTGGGGGTTACGCCCTGCCCGGTCTGCCGATCCCTGCCGCCCTGCTCCCACCTGTCGCCACCCGCCGTACTCGCCGAAACACAGGCCTGCCGCACGCATGCGGATGCAGCGACACGTACATACGGAGATATGAACTGTGGGGAGGTGGAGAGGGTGAACCGACGCAGGTGCCCAGATGCCGCCGCGCATGCGTCACATGCATAAAGCTACCCGCTGGGTGCGCAGCCAGGCTGCGCACCCAGGTTCAAACTGCCTTGCCGCAGGCCACGCCGGAGGCCCAGGCCCATTGGAAGTTGTAGCCGCCCAGCCAGCCGGTGACATCGACGGCTTCACCGATGAAATGCAGCCCCGGCGCGCGCCGGGCTTCCATGGTCTTCTGGTTCAGCTCCCGGGTATCCACGCCGCCGCGCATCACTTCGGCTTTCTTGTAGCCTGCCGTCCCGGAGGGCACCAGCTGCCACGCCTGAATAGTCTGCGCCAGCTGGCGCAATAGGCGATCAGGCACATCCGCCAGGCGTGCCGAGAACGCGTCAGGCATATTGCCTTGCGCCGACAACCAGTGTTCGGCCAGGCGCCGTGGCCAGAGCTGCGCCAGCACCGTCCCCAGTTGCTGGCGGCTGCCCGGCTTGGCACGCAACAGCTCTGCCTCCATATCCAGGGCAGGCGCCAGGTCGATACAAATGGGCTGGCCCGGTTCCCAGAAGCTGGAAATCTGCAGCACGGCCGGTCCCGACAGGCCCCGATGCGTAAACAACAGGTCCCCCAGGAACGCCCCACCGCCCCGCTTCGCTGCACCCGTGGCAATGCCGACCTCCACCGCAACACCGGACAGTGCGGCATAAGGCTTCCAATCTGCGGCGTCGAACACCAGCGGCACCAGCGCCGGACGCGGCTCGATGATCTTCAGGCCCCACTGGCGCGCCAGTTTCAGGCCGAAATCCGTGGCGCCAAGCTGGGGAATGGCCATGCCGCCGGTCGCCACGACCACCCTGTGCGCGGTAATCACCCCGGCGCTGGTATCCAGGGCATAGCCCTCGCCATCGGCACGCACCGCATCGACGCGGGTTTCCATGCGCCAGCGCACGCCGCCTTTATCGCACTCGGCGCGCAGCATGCGGATGATGTCTTCACTGCTATCGTCGCAGAACAGCTGGCCCTTGTGCTTCTCATGCCAACTGATCCGGTGCTGCCGCAACAAGCCCAGGAAATCCTGCGGGGTATAACCGGCCAGGGCGGAACGGCAGAATGCCGGGTTGGCCGACAGATAATTGGACGGCCCAGCCCCCAGGTTGGTGAAGTTGCAGCGCCCGCCGCCGGAGATGCGTATTTTCTCGGCAAGCCGGGCAGCATGGTCGATCAGGACCACACGCCGGCCGCGCTGCGCCGCCACGGCCGCACACATCATGCCGGCCGCGCCGGCACCCAGTACTGCTACGTCGTACTGCAGCCGGCCCAGGCCAGCGCCGGCCTGGGCCGTGCCACTGTTTGCCGTCACTCGCGTTCCCGGATGCAATCCACGTAATAACGCACCGAGCCGTCTTCACGCACTTCGGAACCCAGGCCGTGGATATCGACGCCGAAGCCAGGGAAGCGGGCATTGAATTCCTGCGAAAAGAACAGGTAATCAACAATGGTACGGTTGAAGCGCTCGCCCGGGATCAACAGAGGGATGCCCGGCGGATACGGCGTCAGCAGCACGCCTGTGACACGGCCTTCCAGCTCGCTCAGCTCCACGCGCTCGATCTCGCGGTGTGCCATGCGGGCAAAGGCGTCAGACGGCTTGAGCGCGGGTTCCATGTCGCTCAGATAGACTTCCGTGGTCAGGCGGGCGATGTCGCCCGCACGATAGGCCACGTGGATCTGCTGGCACAGGTCGCGCACGCCCAGGCGCTCGTAGCGCGGATGGTTGCGGCAGAAGTCCGGCATGGCGCGCCACAGCGGCTGGTTGCGGTCGTAATCGTCCTTGAACTGTTGCAACGCGGTCAGCAGCGTATTCCAGCGGCCCTTGGTAATGCCGATGGTGAACAGGATGAAGAACGAGTACAGGCCCGTCTTCTCGACCACCACGCCGTGCTCGGCCAGATAGCGCGACACGATGACCGCCGGGATGCCGGTTTCATCAAAACGGCCGGAAATATCCAGGCCCGGCGTAACGATGGTGGCCTTGATGGGGTCGAGCATATTGAAGCCCGGCGCCAGATCGCCGAAACCGTGCCATGCGGCGCCGGATTCCAGTATCCAGTCGTCGCGGTTGCCCATGCCTTCGGAGGCCAGGCGGTTGGGTCCCCAGACCTTGAACCACCAGTCGTTCTTGCCATATTCGGATGCCACCTTGCGCATGGCGCGGCGGAAATCCATCGCTTCGCGAATGCTTTCCTCGACCAGAGCAGTGCCCCCGGGCGGCTCCATCATTGCCGCCGCCACGTCGCAGGACGCGATGATCGCGTACTGCGGCGAGGTCGAGGTGTGCATCAGGTAGGCCTCGTTGAACAGGTTGCGGTCCAGCGTGCGGGTCTGCGACTCCTGCACGATGATCTGCGAGGCCTGCGACAGGCCTGCCAGCAGCTTGTGCGTGGAGTGCGTGGCATACACCATGGCGTTCTCGGTACGCGGACGATCCGGGCCAATGGCGTGCATGTCGCGGTAGAACTCGTGGAAGGCGGCATGTGGCAGCCAGGCTTCGTCGAAATGCAGCGTGTCGATTTCGTTGCCCAGCACTTCCTTGATCATTTCGACGTTATAGATCACCCCGTCATAGGTGCTCTGCGTCAGCGTCAGGATGCGCGGGCGCTTGTTGACCGCTTCTCGGGCAAAGGGATTGGCCTCGATTTTCCTGCGGATGTTGTCGGGGTGGAACTCTTCCAGCGGGATGGGCCCGATGATGCCAAGGTGATTGCGCGAGGGCCGCAGGAACACGGGAATCGCGCCCGTCATCGTAATGGCGTGCAGGATGGACTTGTGACAGTTGCGGTCCACCACCACCACGTCGCCGGCCGCCACATTTGCGTGCCACACCACCTTGTTGGAAGTGGAAGTGCCGTTGGTGATGAAGAAACAGTGATCGGCATGAAATATCCGCGCCGCATTGCGCTCGGACTCCGCGATCGGCCCGGTGTGGTCCAGCAACTGGCCCAGTTCGTCCACGGCGTTGCAGACGTCGGCGCGCAGCATGTTCTCGCCGAAGAACTGGTGGAACATTTGACCCACCGGGCTCTTCAGGAAAGCCACGCCGCCGGAGTGCCCGGGACAGTGCCAGGAATAGGAGCCGTCCTGGGCGTAATCCACCAGTTCGCGGAAGAACGGCGGCGCCAGGCTCTCGACATAGGAGCGGGCTTCGCGAATGATGTGGCGCGCCACGAACTCCGGCGTATCCTCGAACATGTGGATGAAGCCGTGCAGTTCCCGCAGGATATCGTTCGGGATGTGTTCGGAAGTACGCGTTTCGCCGTAGAGATAAATGGGAATCTCGGCATTGCGAAAGCGCAGCTCGCCGATGAACGAGCGCAGATTCTTGATGGCGCTGGCAACATCCTCGGGAGAATCGACGTCGAATTCCTCATCGTCGATGGACAGAATGAATGCGCTGGCGCGGCTCTGCTGCTGGGCAAACGAACTCAGATCGCCGTAGCTGGTCACGCCGATGACCTCGACGCCTTCAGCCTCTATGGCTTCGGCAAGGGCTCGCACACCAAGCCCCGAAACATTCTCGGAGCGATAGTCTTCATCAATGATGAAAATGGGAAAACGGAATTTCATCGGGCGCTCCCGGCCACAGGAAAAAACGGGGCGAGTGTACAGCTTCAAGACGGCTGGCGGATGAAGCCCGCCGGGATTTCATCCCAGGCGTCGCATGTTACCGACACACTCTTTGGAAAAATGCCATCGCCTCTTTCGGGAGACGATGGCGGCGGGAAACGGTACGGCCTGCCCCGGCGGGGAATCAGGCACGATAACGGGCGCCAGGCAGGCGTCCGTCAACGGGGAGAAAGTCGCTCTGCGCCTTGACACCCCGGCAAACCTGCGCTCAAGTACGCGGCAGGGTCACACCACGCTGGCCCAGATACTTGCCGCCGCGGTCGCGATAGGACACTTCACAGACTTCGTCGCTTTCCAGGAACAGGAACTGCGCGCAGCCCTCGCCGGCATAAATCTTGGCTGGCAGCGGCGTGGTGTTGGAGAATTCCAGCGTCACGTGACCTTCCCACTCGGGTTCCAGCGGCGTCACGTTGACGATGATGCCGCAACGCGCATAGGTGCTCTTGCCCAGGCAGATGGTCAGCACATTGCGCGGAATGCGGAAATACTCCATGGTACGGGCCAGCGCAAAGGAATTCGGCGGAATGATGCAGACATCTCCCTTGAAGTCCACCAGCGAACGTTCGTCGAACGACTTGGGGTCGACGATCGTGGAATTGATATTGGTAAATATCTTGAACTCGTTGGCACAGCGCACATCATAGCCATAGCTGCTGGTCCCGTAGCTCACGATACGCTTGCCATCCTGCTCGCGTACCTGGCCCGGCTCGTAGGGTTCGATCATCCCCTGCGTGGCCTGTTCGCGAATCCAGCGGTCGCTCTTGATGCTCATTCTGTCGTGCTCCTTGATGAACCTCGCATTGTAGCGACTGCCGACCGCGCCGGCAGCCCGGAAACATCCCTTTTATGCAAACGGCCGGCTCATCCTGCAGCTGCCTCTGCTGGACGCAATGCAAGGGAACGGGCGGGCGCCAGTCGGTTCACCGGCGCCCCTATGCTCATTCCTGGTAGATGCGGCGGTAGGTCAGGCCCAGGCCATTGACTTCACCGGCCCGCAGGTCAGCCGACAGGCGGCGGGAAATCCAGTAGCTCAAGCGCGCCACCAACCCCGAACCGGACAGAGCCTGCTCGACCGTCAGTGTCAATCCATCCGAGAAGCGCTTGCTGGCGACCAGAAACTGGTTCTCGACGCTATCGTCGTTACCCGAAGCCTGGCTGGCGACAGTGGTATCCGGCAGCAGGCTACCGGCCGTCCCCATGGCGCCCGATTTGATGCCGACGTCATCCAGACCCAGCTGCTTGTACATGGGCGTTCCGCCACTGAATAGCGAGGCGCCGACGGCCAGCAGCAAGGCCGTATCGTTGCCGCTCTGGTCCGGGCCGCGTCCCAGGATCAGCCATGACAGCTTTTCAACCTCGCTGACGTTCGGATAGGACACCAGGGTGATGCGCGGCCGCTGCGCGGTACCGGTCACCTTCACGCCGGCCTCCACCGTTTCGCCGCGCCGCAAGGCCTCGATATCCAGCAGCGGATTGTCCAGCATGCCCTGGAACGTGATGTTGCCGCGCGTCAGTTGCAGTCTCTGGCCATAGGCCTCGAAACGCCCCCCGCGGGTGCGCAAGGTACCGGCAGCCGACAGCTGGCCATTTTTCATCATCAGGCGCAGCGAACCCGTCAGGCCGGAGTCTATGCCCATGCCCGTCAGGTAGAAGCGCGGCCCCAGGTCCACGACCAGGTCCATGGACATGTCCAGCCCATCTTCGCTTTCCACATGCGGCGCCGCCTGCGTCGTCATGACGTGCACATCGTCATCCAGCGTGGGCACGGCCGACAGCATATCGGCGCTGACCCAGCCCGCGTCGGCCACGATCTTGCCCGTGATATCCACCTTGGGCAAGGCCGCCTCGACGTCGATCTTGCCTGAGAACATGGCATAGCGGTCATTACGCTGCACGATCGGGTAGCGATGCAGCTCGACCTGCAGCTTGCCGGACGAATCCGTCAGGCGCCAGCGTCCGGATACATTGAGGAAACCGTTCTGTGCGTCAGCCTCTTCGGTGATCCAGGTACGTGTGCGCCACTCGGGCGGCGTCACGCGCAGCACAGCCGGGAAGCGCAGGCTATCCAGAATGACCACGTCGTTTTCGATGCGCAGCGACAAGGTGCCGTCCAGCAGCCGGATGCCATCGTCGATACGCACGATGCGCAGCTTCTGGCCATTCACGCCCCCCTGTAAATTCCAGGGGCCCGCCAGCGAGCCTTGCGCCGTCAGGTTGGCCGTCAGTTCGCCATGCACTTCCTGAGCATCACCGGCAAACATATTGACCCACGACAGGTCGAGTTTGTCGGTGCGCAGCGCAGCATTGATGCGCGCTTCCGGGTCCAGGCCGGGCACGCCGTTACGCGCGCTGAGGGTCGTGTCGGCATCAGCCTGCACACCACCCAGCAGCTTGCTGCCGAGCACCAGACTGGCGCGCGCCTGGCTGTCATGACCGCGCCCCGGTACCAGGTCCACGGTCACACCCAGGGCCTCCAGGCCCACGGTCTTGCCGCCACCACCGGGCAGAGCAATATCCCCGGAACGGCGGTTAATGGACACATGCCCGCCCAGGGCACGGTCGAAGCGCAGATCCCAGGCGCCGTCCAACACCAGGTTGCGCAGCAGCCCCAGGGCTTCCGGCTCGTCCTTGACCTCGGCCAGGCTGAGCACCGACATGATCCAGTCGCGATTCAGCGCCAGGGCATTGATACGGCCCGCTGTCTGCCAGCGAGCGCCACCACCACGTGCGCCCAGGCTTTCCAGTTCCAGCGCCTGCCGGCGCGGCAGGCCCAGGCGCAGCGCGGTCGCGCCGACCTGCCACTGCCACTGGCTGGCGCTGGCATCCGGCATGAATGCCACGTCCATGGGGCGCTGCAGCGCAGCCCCCAGACCGGCATGGCTGACGTCCAGGCTGCGCAAGGTGCCGCGCCAGCCCGTCAACGTCGGCTGAAAACCGCGCCCGCTGCCCCAACCGCCCTCCAGGTCCACCTTGGCCTGGACCGGCGCTTCACCCAGCGTCGTGCTCTTGCGGTCGCCCAAGGCGTAGTTGGCCTCCAGCCGGGCGCGATGTGCGCCCACCGTTCCGCCAACTGTCCCTTTGGCCTGTACTGCACCCGGCAGGCTCGGCCACCAATTGGCCAGTTGCGACAACGCCGCATCCAGCTTCATTTCCGCCTGCGGCGTGCCCCAGCCGCCGGCCAGGCTCAGCCGGTCCGTGCCCAGTGCCAGCGCAATATCCACGCCGCTGGCTCGCGCCTGCATCCAGTCCGGCGCCTGTTGTGCCTCGGACCACGGAAACTCCGCCCGTGCCACGACTTTCCCGCTCAAGGGCTGGCCATTCCAGCGGCTGGCATCGGCGATATCCAATTTCAGGTCCAGCCATTCCGGCCAGCTCTGGTCGCGCAGCATCACGTCGAAACTGCCGTTCATGGTGAGCACGCCCGGCGGCACTGCGCCCCCCGACAGCAGACCGAGATCCAGGCGGCGTGCCTGTAACTCGCCGCGCAAACGATCACGCTGCACCGCGTTGCCGGCATCCCTGTCCAGCTCGACATTCAGGGTGGCGGACGACCCGTCGGCCAGTGTCAGCGCCACGGCGGCATCGCGCAACGGGAACGCCGCCTGCAAGGCCAGTTCTGTCTTGGCGTCCATTGCCAGGCCCGGCGCATTGCCTTGCAATGCCACCGCCAGCTGTTCCAGCGAACCGTGCAACTGCAGGCTGGCCTGAGCTTCGCAAGCCGCGTCGGCCGGACGGCCTGGCAATGCCTTCAGACACACAGGGGAGTCTTCCCCTCGTCCTTTGGCATGCACGCTCAGCGCCACGTCCATGGGCCAGGGCTCTGCCAGTTTCTCCAGGCGGACTTCGCCGGAAATCCAGGCGTCCGCCATGTCATGGCCGATTTCCACGTTGCCCAGGCGCAACTGCGCCTCATCAGCAGCTGCAATGCTGGCCTGCAACCCCTTGACCGTTACGGGCAAGGGCGTGCCGTCCTGGGTCAGCACGAACTCACCCAGGGCCAGTTTATCCACGCGTATACCTACCGGCAGGTCCACCACCACCGGCCCTTCCTTGGGCGGTTCTTCTTCCCCGGTATCCGACAAGGCCACGCTCAATTTGCTGGCAGACAGTTCGCGCACCCAGACCTGCTTTTCCATCAGGAAGCGCCATTCACCACGCAAGACCAGGTCGCTGGCATCCACATCGACGCCCGGCAGGCTCAAGACCAGCCGTCCAATCTTCACACCGTGCCAGATGTCGCCCTCAATCGCTTCCACCTTGCCATCCAGCTGCGACGCCACCATGCGCAAGGCCGCGCGCGTGCCTGCCTGGGTCAGCAGTACCCAGGCAACCAGCGAAGTCGCCAGCGCGACCAGCAACACCACGGTGGGCAGCCCCCACCACAACAGGCGGCGCAGGAAGGAACGTCGCTTCTTCAAAATGCTATCCCCAGCGAAAAGTGCAGCCTCAGGTCACGATCTTCCTGGCCATAGGCCAGGTCCAGGGAAATCGGACCGGCGGGCGTGCGCACCACGCCGCCCACGCCATACCCCAGTTTCATGTTCATGTCGCGGAAGGAATCGCTCACGTCACCCGCGTCGAAAAACACGCTCATGCCCAAAATGTCGGTAAAAAAGTGCATGTACTCGATACTTGCCACCGCCATCGCGGCACCGCCCACGGTCGCGCCATGCGACTCTGCGCCGATAGACATGTAGCGGTAGCCACGCACAGTACGCGCGCCACCCGTACGGAAACCGAAATCATCCGGAACCCGGGTACGACGCTGAGACCAGACCTTGCCCGCTTCTCCACGGACAGTCAGCACATCACGCGGCCCGATCGGCCACCACTGCTGCAGACGCATGGACGCCCGTGTATAAGGTTTGGCATCATCCAGTGTCAGGCCCACACCGCCTTGAAGGTCGATGACATTACCCTTGCGCGGATCATATTTGTCATTGACGTCTATGCGAGTCCAGCCCGCCGTACCAGTGAAGGTCGGCAGATCTTCCGCCTCGGTATCGCCGATCTTCACCCGGTCATGCGCCAGCAACATGCCGAAGCGCGTTTCGTATTCGACCGGATTATCGCCCTTGCCAAAACGTGTGCGGGTACGCGTCGCACCCAGTGCATAACGGGTCACGTCCAGGCCTTCGATATCCGAGTGCTTCACCAGCAGCCCGATACTGTCTTTCTGGCCCTGCGCCGTCGGCGGCAGATAGAAGTCCAGAAAGGCACGCTGACGCTTGCGGTCCAGGCCGATGCCGGTTTCCATGCTGACGGGATGGCCAAGCACGACATTCTGCTTGTACAGTGTCTCGAAGCGCAGGCCCACATCATCATCCAGGCCCAGCCCGACAGCCACTTGCCGCGCAGCTGCCTCGGCCACCGAGACGTTCACCGGAACAATGACATCCTCGGGCAAGCCCGAAGGCGGTGCATCTTCTGCAAGCGTATCGGTTTCGCCATCCTGCCCCGGCATCACGAACGCGCCACGGAACAGATTGGTTTCCTGCAATTCCTGTTGCCAGTTCTCAAACTCCGCCCGCTCATAGAGCGCAAGCGGCGGATATTCCACATAACGCGTCACCAGGCGCTCCGGTACGCGCTTGAGACCCTCGATGTGCAGCTCGCCCAGGCGCACCCGGGGGCCGCTGTCCACCAGCACATTCAGCGCCACGCGGGCGGTCAGGGGATCGACGTCCGCGCTCGTGTGTGCCAGGCGCGCACGATAGAAATCCTTGGCCGACACACTTTCCAGCAATGAGGTCTTGGCCTTGCTCCAGTCGTTATTGATGAACACCTGGCCTTCCGGCAGTTTCCAGGCGTCCGTCAGAGCGGCCCGGCGATCTTCGTAGTCTTCACCCAGGATGCGGCCTTCGAAGCGGATGTCCACGCTGGCCACTGTCGCACGCTTGCCCGGCTGGATCACAATGTCCCAGGTTTCCCCGACAACGTCCTGCCCTGCTTCCAGCGTTACCACCGGACTGAAATACCCCTGTGTGGCCAGTGCCGACAGAACAGCTTCACGTGCT
This sequence comes from Kerstersia gyiorum, assembly GCF_004216755.1. Classification (GTDB taxonomy): domain Bacteria; phylum Pseudomonadota; class Gammaproteobacteria; order Burkholderiales; family Burkholderiaceae_B; genus Kerstersia; species Kerstersia gyiorum. Next base: position 878,843 of record NZ_SGWZ01000001.1, on the reverse strand, counting down.
CGGCGCCGCAGGCGTGAAGCCTCGCCGCCATCTTCGTCATCATCCAGGCGCGCAATCGCATCGACGGCTTCATGAATAATGCCCAGTACCGTTGGCGGCAGACCGCCGGGATCTATGGTCACCTCGGGCCTGGCCCAGGCCTGGGTACAAAGCAGGGAGAACAGGCTGGCACACGTCAGTCTGGCCGCAAAACGCATCGCTCAAGCTCCCTTGACCACGACAGTAGGAATTTTCATGGAACGGTCTCGCGGCAGCCTGGCAATGCTCGCGGCGATACGTTGGGCGATCTGTTGGTAAATGACAGCGGCAGGCCCCTGCGGCGCGGCCACCACGCTGGGGCGCCCGGCATCGGCGTCCTGGCGTATATCCAGGGCCAGCGGCAGGCTGCCCAGGAACGGCAGTTCGAATTGTTCCGCCAGCGCCTGGCCGCCGCCTTCGCCGAAAATGTGCTCGGCGTGGCCGCATTTGGAGCAGATGTGCACGGACATGTTTTCCACCACGCCCAGGACTGGCACGTCGACCTTTTCAAACATGCGCACGCCACGGCGCACATCCAGCAAGGCCAGATCCTGCGGCGTGGTGACAACCACCGCGCCCGTCACCGGCATTTTCTGCGCCATGCTGAGCGCGATATCGCCGGTGCCAGGCGGCATATCGACAAAAAGATAATCCAGGTCTGACCAGTTGGTCTGGTTCAGCAGTTGATCCAGCGCCTGCACCACCATCGCGCCGCGCCAGATGGCCGGCGCATCGGCGGCAATCAGCAGGCCGATCGAATTGGCCTGCACGCCATAACCGATCAAGGGGTCCATGGTCTTGCCGTCGCTGCTGCCGGGCTTGCCTTCCAGCGCCAGCAGCGCCGGCACACTGGGGCCATAGATATCCGCATCCAACACGCCGACACGCGCGCCCTGGGCGGCCAGCGCCAACGCGATATTGACAGTCGTGGTGCTTTTACCGACCCCCCCCTTGCCCGACGCCACCGCAATGATGTTGCGCACATTGGGCAGGGGCTTCAGGCCTCGATGCACCATATGAGTACGTACGCGCCAGCCCAGGGTCACCTGCGCCTCTGCCGCACCAGCGCGACGCAGCGCAGCTTGCGCCTCGGCGCGCAACAGTTCATTGGCGCCAGGCGCCGGATATCCCAATTCCAGACTGACGGATACGCGCTCACCCTCGACCTGCACGGCCTGGTCTTTCAATTCATGATCAAGGGGCAATTCCGTCGCCGGATCAACAACTTCATGCAACGCGGCGCGGATTTGCTGTATCGTCAAACTCATGTCACTATGGCTCTTAGTGGTGTAACTTCAGATGCTGCCGGAAAAATCCGGTACGTACCCTAAAGAATAGCGGATCGGCCAGCGTTTACGCCGATTTACCTTGCAACGGGAACTTTCCGCCACGCCAGCCCTCAGTCCTATACCATGACCGATACTATCGCACGCTTCTTCCGCTACGTCCTCCTGTTCACACTGGGACTGGTTGGCCTGTTCATGGCGTTGGTGTTCATGATCTCCAGCGCCATTGCCGTAGGCATCCTTTACGTCTGGGCCCGCCTGCGCGGCCGCCCCTTCGGCGTGAAAGCCTACTGGCAGCAACGCAGTGCCGGCCGCAGCCCGCAAGCGCAGGCCTGGCAACAGCCCCGCCGCCCCTACGGCAACAAGTCCGGCAAGGACGACATCATCGACGTGCAGGTCCGCGACCTGCCCTGACAGCATGACCAACGTGAGCTTGCCCTAGTAAGCTCGCTTCTACCCTTCCTGCCACCCAGCGCCGCATGCGCTGCCTTTCGATAGCTGCCCGATAGCTACCCGCGCATATGGGATGGTGGCCTGCTTCCAGTGCAACATTGCCAGCCGGACATCGCCGCGCTGACCGATGTCTGGTACGCCACTCAGACTATCCCTGGCGCACCCCTTGTGCGAGCAGGCATCCGTGCCTGTTGCAGGCCCGCAATGCGCTGAATCAGGATCAATCCGGCAATACACAACGGGATGTCCATCAGGTCTGCAACCTGCATCACCAGGTTTGCCTGCATCAAGGCGGGCAGCGTTTCCGCACGCTGCCCCAATTGATACGCGGCATTGCCCAGCACGCAGGCCAGCAGCCAGAACAGCCACCACCAGTGCAATACCGCAGGCACACGCGCTGTCTGCCAGGCGTCTGGCACCGCGCTGGCCTGCCAGATCTCCTTCATGGCCTGATAGGGCTTCCAGAGATTGACGATAGGCACGAAATAGCACCCCACCGCCCATGCTGGCGAATAGCGCAGGTTTTCTGCTGTCAGCGCATTCGCATTGCGGTTGGCGAAATAGATCCAGCTGCCGATCATCACTATCAGTGCAATAAACAGGCCAATCTGCAACAGGCCTACGGTTCCCTGCCGCATTGCATTGGCTGTGGCCGCGTCAAGGGCCTGGGCATGGCTGGCAAAAACCTGATTATCCAGGTCTGTCAGCAACCCGTACTCCACCATACCCGATAACCAGGCCACTGCGGACAATGCGATATTGGCCAGCAGCAGACGGCGTATCCAGCGCGTGGAGCGCGTCAAATCCCTGAGTTCCATCTATGCCTCATGCATGCAAACCAGCCTGCCTGTCGCCCATCCCGGGCACAAATAGGAATGATACGCTCTTTCAACAAGTCAGGCGCTGATCAAGACGCTTGCAGCCAGGGCGCAGCACAGGTCAAGGAATGCAAAAACCATGGCAAAAATGACACAAGCCAGCGCAAAACAATGCGCTGGCTTGTGCGGGAACGCCACAACTGCGGCGTTTGAATCTGGCGACGTTATCCCGTTGCCATCGTAACGGCTCAGGCAGTCACTTCCGCCTCGCCTGCCGCCGGCTGGCGGATCAGGTAGTCGAATGCGCCCAGAGCTGCCTTGGCGCCTTCACCCGCAGCGATGATGATCTGCTTGTAGGGCACCGTCGTCACGTCGCCGGCAGCGAATACGCCGGGCAGCGAGGTTGCGCCACGCGTATCCACTTCGATCTCGCCATGCTTGGAGAGATTCAGCGTGCCCTTGAGCCATTCGCTGTTGGGCACCAGGCCGATCTGGATAAACACACCAGCCAGCTCGACCTTGCGGCTTTCTCCGCTCTTGCGATCGGTATAGACCAGGCCGTTGACCTTCTGGCCGTCACCCACGATTTCCGTGGTCTGCGCATGCAGGATGACTTCGACGTTCGGCAGGCTGTAGAGCTTGCGTTGCAGCACGGCATCGGCACGCAGCGCTTCGCCGAATTCGATCAGCGTGACGTGGCCGACCACACCGGCCAGGTCGATGGCCGCTTCCACGCCGGAGTTGCCGCCGCCAATCACCGCGACGCGCTTGCCCTTGAACAGCGGGCCGTCGCAGTGCGGGCAGTAGGCCACGCCATGGTTGCGGTATTCGCGCTCACCCGGCACGTTGATTTCGCGCCAGCGCGCGCCCGTCGCCAGAATGACCGAACGGCTGCGCAGTTCCGCGCCACTTTCCAGCTTGACCGACAGCAGGCCGTCGCCTTCCTCCAGCGCAACGACGCGCTGCAGGTTCATGATGTCCACGTCATACGACTTGACGTGCTCTTCCAGCGCCGCGGCAAAGCGCGGGCCTTCGGTGTGAGGCACCGAGATGAAGTTCTCGATTGCCATGGTGTCGAGCACCTGGCCGCCGAAACGCTCGGCCACCACGCCCGTGCGGATACCCTTGCGAGCCGCATAGACCGCTGCCGCAGCACCGGCCGGGCCACCGCCGACGACCAGCACGTCGAATGCATCCTTGGCGTCAAGCTGGGCAGCCTTGCGGGCCGCCGCGCCGCTATCGAGCTTGGCCAGGATTTCCTCGACCGAGGAACGGCCCTGGCCGAACACTTCGCCATTCAGGTAGACGGTCGGCACGGCCATGATCTGGCGCTGCTCGACTTCATCCTGGAACAGCGCGCCGTCGATGACAACGTTGCGGATGCGCGGGTTGATGACTGCCATCGCGTTGAGCGCCTGGACCACGTCCGGGCAGTTCTGGCAGCTCAGCGACATATAGGTTTCAAACAGGTACTCGCCATCGAGGTTGCGGATCTGCTCGACGACTTCCGGCTCGAATTTGATCGGATGGCCGCCGACCTGCAACAGGGCAAGCACCAGCGAGGTGAATTCGTGACCCATGGGGATAGCGGCGAAACGAATGCCGATATTCTCGCCAGGGCGATTGACGCTGAAGGACGGTTTGCGCACACCGGCCTCGTCGCGCTCGACAAAGCTCACGCGATCGGACAGCGCTGCGATTTCCTGCAGCAGTTCACGCAGCTCCTTGGACTTGGCGCCATCGTCAAGCGACGCAACGAGCTCTACCGGCTGCGTGACACGTTCCAGATAGGCTTTCAATTGATTCTTGAGGTTGGCATCCAACGACATGAGAAGCTCCGGTATTCAGTGATGTGTATTCGTGGCAGCATGCCTTGTGGGCATGACACCTCTGTTGCCGGGACAGCGCGGCGCGGCGGTCCTGGCCGGGGGCCGGCCACCAGGCCTGCCCCCGCAGTGCGCGTCCGCAATCGGACACGCACCGGTTTTATCTCCGGCTCTTGGCGTGGAGATTAGATCTTGCCGACCAGATCCAGCGAGGGGGTCAGCGTGGCTTCGCCTTCCTTCCACTTGGCGGGGCAGACTTCGCCCGGGTGCGAGGCGACGTACTGGGCAGCCTTGACCTTGCGCAGCAGCTCGCTGGCGTCGCGGCCGATGCCGTTGTCATGGATTTCGCACAGTTTGATCTGGCCTTCCGGGTTGATCAGGAAGGTGCCGCGCAGCGCCAGGCCTTCTTCTTCGATCAGCACGTCGAAGTTGCGGGCCAGGGTGGCGGTGGGGTCACCGACCATCACGTATTGCACTTTCTTGATGGCGTCCGAGGTGTCGTGCCATGCCTTGTGCGCGAAGTGGGTATCGGTCGACACGCTGTAGACTTCAACGCCCAGCTTCTTGAATTCTTCGTAATGATCGGCCAGGTCTTCCAGCTCGGTCGGGCACACAAAGGTGAAGTCGGCAGGATAGAACACCACGACCGACCACTTGCCGGTCAGCGATGCGTCGCTGACTTCGATGAACTTGCCATTTTGGTACGCCTGAGCCTTGAACGGTTTGATCTGGGTATTGATAAGAGACATGGTGATAATCCTGTTGTCTGGGTTGAACACGTCGGCACCGTTGCCGGTACCGCTCTTGCAGGCATATAGTGCCTTTTCTTTTCAGATATGAAAAGTGAATTAATTCTATCCCACTGATTGATTTTTTCAATGACAGGGGAATGACCGCATGCTTTGGGGGACGTCGCGGCACAAAGCGCCGCCAGGCCCTAAAATGGCCTGACCGGTTCCTCGCAATCGGCCTTCCTACAACCTTTCTATAGTTGCCATGTCTCGCACACTGTTCGTTACGACTGCCCTGCCCTACGCCAACGGCTCCTTCCACGTGGGCCACATCATGGAATACATCCAGGCCGATATCTGGGTGCGGGCGATGCGAATGTCGGGACACACGGTGCACTTCGTCGGCGCTGACGACGTCCACGGCGCGCCCATCATGCTGAAGGCTGAAAGCGAAGGCATCACACCGCAGGAACTGGTGGCGCGCTATGCCGCCGAGCGTCCGATGTACCTGAACGGCTTCCATATCCGTTTCGACCACTGGCACAGCACGGATTCGCGTGAGAACGTCGAACTGTCGCAACAGATATACCGCAGCCTGCGTGACGCCGGCCTGGTAGAGACGCGCACCATCGAACAATTCTACGACCCGGTCAAAGGCATGTTCCTGCCGGACCGCTACATCAAGGGCGGCTGCCCGCGCTGCAAGGCGCCAGACCAATATGGCGATGCCTGCGAAGTCTGTAGCGCCGTCTACAGCCCGACCGAACTCATCGACCCGTATTCGACACTGAGCGGTGCCCGCCCGGTGCTCAAGCAATCCGAACATTTCTTCTTCAAGCTCTCCGACCCGCGCTGCGTGGAATTCCTCAAGCAATGGACCACCGGCAGCAATGCCCACGGCGCACGCCACCTGCAGGCCGAAGTGCTGGCCAAGACGCGTGAATGGCTGGGCGGCAGCGGCGAAGAAGAAAGCGGCCTGGCCGACTGGGATATTTCCCGCGACGCCCCCTACTTCGGTATCGAGATTCCCGATGCGCCGGGCAAGTACTTCTATGTCTGGCTGGATGCGCCAGTGGGCTACCTGGCGTCGCTCAAGGCCTATTGCGCCAAGCAGGGCCTGGATTTCGACGCGCTGCTGGACCCTGCCGGCAACACTGAACAGATCCACTTCATCGGCAAGGACATTGTTTATTTCCACGCGCTGTTCTGGCCGGCCATGTTGAAGTTCGCCGGCCGCAAGACGCCGGATCAACTGAACGTGCACGGTTTCATAACCGTCAGCGGCGAAAAGATGTCCAAGAGCCGCGGCACCGGCATTTCCCCGCTGCGCTACCTGCAGATCGGCATGAATGCCGAATGGCTGCGCTATTACATTGCCGCCAAGCTGAACAGCAAGGTCGAAGACATAGACTTCAATCCCGAAGACTTCATCGCCCGCGTCAACAGCGACCTGATCGGCAAATACATCAATATCGCCAGCCGCGCCGCCAACTTCATCGCCCGCCATTTCGACGGCCAGCTGGCCTACCGTGGCGACGAGGCCGAACTGTCCGCCAGCCTGCAGGCGGCAGCCGAACAGATGCGCGCCGACCTGGAGGTGCGCGAGTATGGCCGCGCCATCCGCGAAGCCATGGCACTGGCCGACCGCATCAACCAGGAATTCGATACCGCCCAGCCCTGGGTGCTGGCCAAGAACTGGCAAGAAGCCGATGCCGAACGCCAGGCCGCCCTGCAGGATATCTGCTCGCGCGCCCTGGCCGGCTTCAAGGCCCTGACTGTCATGCTGAGCCCCATCCTCCCGGAACTGTCGCAACGCGTGGCCAGCGAGCTGTTCGGCCTGGATCGCGGTTTTGTCTGGACGGACGCCGGCGAGCTGCCGCGCAACGTGGCCCCGTTCAAGCACCTGATGCAGCGCGTCGCGCCTGAAATGCTGGACCAGCTGTTCGAACCGCCCGCAGCGCCGGTGGTCGTGCCAGGCGGCGAACCCATTGCCGACACCATCAAGATCGACGATTTCGCCAAGATAGACCTGCGCATTGCGCGTATCGTCGAATGCAAGCGCGTCGAAGGCTCCACCAAGCTGCTACAGCTGACGCTGGACGCGGGCGAAGGGCGCCATCGCAACGTATTCTCCGGCATTCAGTCGGCCTACGAACCTGAACAGCTGGTCGGCAAGCTAACCGTACTGGTTGCCAACCTGGCGCCGCGCAAGATGAAGTTCGGCGTGTCGGAAGGCATGGTGCTGGCAGCCAGCCACGCCGACGACAAGGTGGATGCCGGACTCTACATCCTCGAGCCCTGGCCCGGTGCGCAGCCCGGCATGCGTGTAGGCTGATGTCCCACTGGCCGCTTGCGCGGCCAGCGTGCCAGAGGAAGCAGACAAGCCCCGCAGCATTGCCATGCTGCGGGGCTTGTTCGTTGTTGCGGAAGCTGGCTGCGAAATCACAAACCCGGTCGGTTGCGTTCAGCCGTCTTCGTTCAGTTGCTTGCGTGATGCACCAGCGGGCTGGGCTGCAACGCGGGGTCCAGCGTTTCGCGTTCGTCAAAGACGAAACAGGTACCGCGATAGCCCACGCCCCCGGTGTCCTCGAAGTATTTGAGGATACCGCCGTCAAGCTGAAAGATATTCTCCACACCTTGCTCGGCCATGTAGATCGCCGCTTTTTCGCAGCGAATGCCACCCGTGCAGAAACTCACCACGGTCTTGCCTTTCAGCTCGTCCTTGTGCGCCTGGACGGCCTGGGGAAACTGGGTAAAGCGGTCTATGCGCCAATCCAGCGCGCCCTCGAAGGTACCCGCATCAACTTCAAATGCATTGCGCGTATCCAACATGACGACCGGGCGTCCAGCATCGTCGCTGCCCTGCTCCAGCCAGCGTGCCAGGGTACGCGGCGCAACCGCCGGCGCCCGCCCGCCTTCAGGCCGGATGGCCGGCTCGTCCATGCGGATGATTTCCCGTTTGATGCGCACCTTCATGCGCTTGAACGGCACGTCTTCGGACAGGCTGTATTTAACTTCCAGCGGCGCAAAGCGCGGGTCGGCGCGCAAGGCGGCCAGCCAGCTTTCGATGTCCTCCGCCTGGCCGGCCAGGAAAAGGTTGATCCCTTCTTCGGCCAGCAGCACCGTGCCCTTGAGCGACAGGGCGACCGCCTGCTGCAACAGCCGTTCGCGCAGGCTGGGCAGATCATTGAGGGAAACAAACAGGTAGGCGGCAATATTGGTGACGGCTGCAGACATGGCGGCATTCAGGACTTCAGGACTGCGGGACAAGCCTGCTGGCCCGGCAGGCGCCGCACCAGCAGGTGGAAATAACTTTACTCAACGACGGAGCGCTGTTCCAGCACGCCATCGAGCACCCAGCGCACAGACGGCGCGTCCGCAGGCGGCTGGTCGACCTGGATTTCAGTGATGCGCAGCAGGTAAGACGTGCCTGGCTGGAAATCAAAACCGGCGATCTCGCCATAGAAAAGCTGCCAGGGCGAATCCTTGCTGTCGCGTACCCGGTAGCAAGTCTGCGGCGCAACACCGGTACAAGGCACCTTGCGGTCGTCCAGGTAGATCTGCCGCTTATTGCCGGTTTCCTGCATGTTGCCGGAACGCCGCGAGAAGGACAGCACATCGCCATCATCGAGCACCAGCACCAGATGGCGCGGTTGCGCGACGGGTTCGGGCGCCGCCGATACGATGGATGCCAGGCCATGCAGGAAATCGGCTTCCAGCACCATGGCCTCGGGGTTGCAGGCCATGCGGGTGGAACCGAGCTCATCTATGCTGAGCGCAGACAGGCCATCGTAGCGATAGCTGCCGAAATAGCGATTGCAACCCGCAAAGCCGCTCACGCGGCCGGCCTGCGAGATATCATCGCGTGCGAATTCGAGCGTCAGTGCCCGGTTCATCCCAACGCGCACGGGGATATCGCGCACTTTGCCATCCGCAGATGCCCAGCGCACCAATTCCCAGCTCGTGCCGTCATAAGGACTCTGGTACGAGACAGTTGTTGCTTGCTTTGAAGATGCCGCGTCGTCCCCGGATGACAGCGTTCCACACGCAGCCAGGCTGGCGCTCAACGCCGCCCCGGTCAGACACTTCATCGTAATACCCATGCGCCTCAACGCAATCTCCTGGAGATTCGCCTGTTTGACTCCGCCCGCAACACGCGCAGGCGTTCGGAAAAATCTGGAACCCGGATAACAGGCATGCATTGATTATATGTCCAAGCACACCGCGCCTTGCCCCCCGGATAGCCCGCATCAGCGCGCCTGCGGGCGGCCGACGGGGCCCTGCCGCTGCTCGTCCGGCCAGGCGGGTTCCATGCGCGGCAGAGTATCATGACAGGCAAGCCGGCTGTTTTTCAGTGCAGCCATAAGCTCATACGTTCAATGACAGGGGCCGCAATCATGCTTTCATTGACTTCTCTGGGCGGCGCAGGCACCGTCACGGGCTCGAAACATCTGCTCACGCATGGCAATACCCGCTTGCTAATTGACTGCGGACTGTTCCAGGGGCTGAAGAATCTGCGCGAGCTGAACTGGGAAGGACTGCCCATCGCGGCCAGTGATATCAATGCTGTCGTACTGACCCACGCGCACCTGGATCATTCTGGCTATCTGCCCCGCCTGGTTCGCGAAGGGTTTCGCGGCCCCATCTATGCTACCGACGCCACGCGTGATGTCGCTGCCCTGATCCTGCGCGACAGCGCCCACCTGCAGGAAAAGGATGCGGAATATGCCAATCGCAAAGGCTTTTCGCGCCATGCCGTGGCAGAGCCACTCTATCGCGTGCGCGATGCGGACCGTGCCATCACCGCCATGCAGTCCGTCGCCTGGCACAGCCCGGTGGATCTGCCCGGCGGCGCCACGCTGCTGATGCGCCGCGCCGGCCACATCCTGGGCGCGGCCAGCGCGCAGATCGACATAGGCGGGCGCAGCATCGTTTTTTCCGGTGACCTCGGGCGCTACGACGATCCGGTCCTGCATGACCCCGAACCCGTGCCGGCTGCAGACTATATCGTCATTGAATCCACCTATGGCGACCGTGTCCATGATGAGGCAGACCCCGTCGCCCTGCTGGGCGACATCATCGAACGCACGGCGAAACGGGGCGGCACGGTAGTGATCCCGGCGTTCGCCGTCGGCCGCGCCCAGTCGCTGATCTACTACCTATGGCAATTGCGGCAGGCGGGGCGGCTGCAGAACATTCCCGCCTACCTGGACAGCCCGATGGCAGGCAACGCCACGCAATTGCTGCACGCCCATCCTGCCGAACACAAGCTGGACGATGGCGAGTATGAAGCCGCCTGCCAGGCCATTGCCTATGTACGCGACGTGGAAGAATCCAAGGCGCTGTCCGCCAACCGCTATCCCAAGGTCATTATTTCGGCCAGCGGCATGGCCACCGGCGGCCGTGTCCTGCACCACCTGGCAGCCTTTGCCCACGACCACCGCAACACCATACTCTTTTCCGGCTTCCAGGCCGCCGGCACGCGCGGCCGCAAACTGCTGCAAGGGGCGCGGGAAGTGAAGATACACGGCAATTGGGTACCGGTACGGGCGGAAGTCGCCGAATTGCCCATGCTGTCGGCGCATGCGGACAGCAATGAGCTGATGCGCTGGCTGTCCGGTTTCCGCAGAGCGCCGCAACGCGTTTTCATCGTCCATGGCGAACCGGAGGCCGCCGATGCCCTGCGAGTCCGCATAGAACGCGAGCTCGGCTGGAACGCCTGCGTTCCCCGCCAGGATCAGGAATTCCAACTCTAAACGGCACCCGCCATATCAAGCGCCCATGACTTCGCCACGCGTGCCCGATATGACCGGCCATCCACCCGCCCCTTCCCGGCTGACTATCGTGCTGGCCGTGCTGGCACCGTTCATCGTGCTGGCGACGTTGTTGCTGGCCTGGAGCGCCCAGCACGCTCTGGGTGCACGGCAACAGCAGCTGGACGCCGAGTTTGCCCGCCTGGCGCGCTATTTTGATGCCCAGAAGCAGTTTTTGCTCGCGCTGGACGCCAGCAGCCGAAGGCTGTCCAGGCTGCCTTTCAGCCACCTGTCCGAAGCTGGCACGCAGATATCGCCACCGGACAGTTCCGTGCGCGTCTACCAGGCCCGGCAGAATACAGCCGACCTGCCGTATGCGCTCATCTGCGGCACGGCCAGCACCTGCGAGGAAAATGGCGAACCCGCTGGCAACCAGTGGTACGCCATCGGCAATTTCCTGACGGATTTCTATGCTGCCTACTGGTCGGGCATGAGTGAAGCCGGCCCCTACCTGCTCTTCAATGACAGGACAACGGGCAACAGTCTGGGGCTGCCCACCAGCAGCCAGCCCCAGGGCATATCGCGCACCCTGCCGGCGTCGCAGCGGGCCGCCGTGCTGACCTTCGTCACCGGCATCGACGCCGCCACCATCCCGGCGTCGCCTGCGGCAGGCGTGCTCTGGTTCCGGCTGCCGGAATCCCCGGACCTCATCGCCGGACTGGCCCGCATCAACCTGCCGCCACATCTCTGGCCAGACAGTAAGACGCCGCCCCGTTTTTTTGCCGCGCCCCTGTCCAGGATCAGCCGCTTCCTTTCCGCAGAAACCACAGCAGGCATCTTGTCGCTGACACTGCAAGGGCAAACGCTGGCCAACGACGCAGCGCCGCTGCCCGAAGCCGCTGCGCCGGGTTTCCGCCTGAGCGCCAGGGGTGCCGTCTTTTCGCTGGGCCGCCATGGCACCAGCCATGCCGCCGTCCTGGTTCCATACCGTGAACTGCTGCGCGGACACGGCTGGCTGGGCTACTCGCTGGCCGCGCTATTGGTCCTGGCGCTTATTGCCACCTGGCTTGCCTTGCGCTGGCATCAGCGGCGGGTCCTCACGCCTGCCCGGCATGCCGCCGTCCAGGCCAGTGAGCACGCGCAACTGAACCAGGCGCTGCTGGCCCAACCACAGGCTGCCATCTGCATCGCCAACCGCCATCATGGCCGCCTGCTTTACGCCAATCCGCTGGCTCAGGCCTGGCTGCAACAGGGCCTGCCTGCCTCCCTGCCCTCACCCTTGCCTCCGCCCTTGCCGCTGCCCGATGACCCCGGCCTTCCGTTGGACGCCGCCGGACTGCTGCCTATCCAACAGGTGGACTGGTGCGGCCGGCGCCTGCAGGCCAGCTATATGCCAATCCGGCACGCCGGCCAGGAAGCCTGGCTATGCGTGCTGCACGACCAGGCGCCGCTGCTGCGCTGCCAGGACAACTTGCGTGCAGCGCGCCACCAGGCAGGGGTGGCCCTGCAAACCCACAGGCGCTTCCTGGCTGCCATCCGCAACGAACTGGACGCCCCGCTACACAACCTGAATGAAGCGCTGGCTATTCTCTCCCTGGTCCGGCCCGACGCCTTGCGGCAATCCGTAGCATGCATCAGGCAAACCACGGACGAGCTATCGCGCTTTCTCTGCAACCTGCAGGAAATTCACCGGATGGATAGCGGTGCGGTGTCCCTGGCGAATGCGCCTCTGGACCCTCACCGGCTACTGCAGGACTGCATCGCTGAACATCAGCCGCAAGCCCGGCAGAAAGGCGTGCTGCTGTTTGCCCATGTGGATATTGCCGTGCCCCCAGGCGTCAAGGGCGATGCCACCCGCTTGCAGCAGATCATCCACAACTTTCTGCACAACGCGATGCAGCTCACCCCTGCCGGCCATATCATCGCCCGCCTGCATGCGCGCCCTGCCGACACGGATCATGCAACGCTGGTACTGCAAATCAGCGACAGCGGAGCAGGCATCCCGCCCGATGCCTTGCAGGAATTGGCATCTACCTTCCAGGCCCCCGCCGACCACCCCCTGCCTGTCCACGGCAGTAGCCTGAACCTGGCCGTCAACGCCCGTCTGGCCCGGCTCATGCAGGCGGACATCCGCGTGACCAGCGAAGCGGGCCTCGGCAGCAGCTTTGTCTTGACGCTCACCCTGCCGCTGGCCCCTGCGCCCACCGCTGCGGCAGCAATCAGGGCAGCCCCCAGACTGGATGGCCTGCAGGTCTGCGTGCGCAGCCCTCACGCGGAACTGAGCGCCAACATCAGCGCATGGCTGGATAAATTCGGCGCCCAGGCCCGACCGGCACAGGGCACCCCGCTGCCTGAGGCCACGCGGAGCCACGGCATTCTGCTGGATGTGCTCATGCCACGCGCGCACCGTCCGGCAGAATTCGCCGGCACCTACGCCACGGCAGGCATGCCGGACGCAGCCGGCGCAGCGGTCAATCTGAGTCTGCCAACGGCTGATCCGATGGCCATTGCAGATGGCCTGCAGCGTGCCGCAACGCCCGGAGTGGACGGCCCGGCGCCGGGAATTCTCGCAACGACAGCACCAGCCACGCTGACACCGGACAGCCAGAAAACCATTCTGAGTGAATTGAGCCTGATCCCCGGCAATTACCAATCCCTGTTCCGCGATACCATGTCTGAAGACACCCTGGCGCTATCCCAGGCCTGCACTGCCGGTGATGCAACCCGGGTCACCTGGTTGCTGCACCGAGTTCACGGCATTTTGATTGCGCTGCGCCAGAACGGGCTTGCACAGTTGTTCCAGGCCCATGAAACCGCCATCAGGCAGCTCGGGCTCACCCCCGGCACCCGCACCAACCTGGGCAGCCTGGTAGCCGAAACCCAGGCACTCATGGACGAGCGCCTGAAAGATTGAAGAGCACTGCTGCGCCAATGAACCAGAACCAGCAGGACAAGGGAAACCGCGATGAAAAAACTAAGCATTGCCTTTGCAGATGATCATCCTCTCGTCCTGGCGGGCCTCAGCAATCTGATTGCGGACGATCCCCGGTTTGAACTTTCCGGCTGTCTGGAAACCCCGACGGCGCTGGTGCAGCATATGACCCAGTCCCGCCCGGATATCGTGGTTACCGATTTCTCCATGCCCGGAGATGCGCATTATGGCGATGGCCTGAGCTTCATCGGTTACCTGGTGCGCAACTTCCCCTCCACTCGTCTGCTCGTGGTCACGATGATATCCAGCCCCCCTATCATCGCGTCGCTATACCGTGCCGGCGTCAGCGGCGTCATCCTGAAATCCGATCAACCGCACGACCTGCTCGAAGCCCTGGATTGCCTCTACCTGGGGAAGCGCTACCTGCGCGATGGCCACGCTGCCACACCGGAAGCGGAGCAGGCTGCCAGCGAAGATACCTCCGTCGCCACACTCCGCACCCGCGCCACCACCCTGCTGTCCCCCAAGGAGCTTGAGGTTCTGCGCCTGTTCATCGCCGGGCATTCGCTGACTACCATCGCCCACAAGCTCAACCGCAGCATCAAGACAATCAGCAACCAGAAGCGCTCGGCCATGCGGAAACTGGATATGCCCAGCGACCAGGCGCTCATCGAGTTCTGCGTCCACGCTGGCCTGTTCCGTTGAAACCGCGCCCTTGGGGCAGCCCCTGCCGCACAATGGCTACACCGGTGCGCTGCGGGCGTTCTGCGACAGCGCGTCCTTGACTTCGCCTGCCAGATAGGCTGTGATTGCATCAGAATTTTCTTTTATTTGATGACATTACCCTGGCGCGGACGGCGTGACAGCTGCCGGCTGCCTGCATACGGGCCTGCCGCCGGGGAAGCCGGTCACCTCCTTGGCCTGATCATTCATGTCCCAGCCGTCTCTCCATACCATCCGCAGGCTATTCCTGCGCCAAAGCACCGCGATTTTTGGCGCCAGCATGCTGGTGCTGATCCTGAGCTGCGTACTCGCCATGGGATCGCAACTGGTTCTGGAGCAGGAACGCGCAGCCCTGACGTCGGACTTCACCACGACCATCTCCTACGTGCGCGAGCAGGAACAATTCCTGCGTCAGCTACAGGATGAAAACACGCGGGTCCTGTCCCTGCTGGACCCGCAACCCTCGCTCAGGCGCCCCGCCACGCCGATGCACATGGAATACCTGCCGGAAGCCGGACCGGCCTTTTCCCTGTTGCGCGGCAACCTGCCCGACCAGGCGGACGCCAGGCTACGCCAGGCCTATACCGCGCTGGCATCCCACCTGGCCTCGAACTACAGCTCGTTCTGGACATTTTCCTACTATCCCTCGACCAACCTGCTGCTACTCGATGCCAGCGGCCGGGCGCTGATCACCGTTCCTGCCGTCGATGCCGCCAATGCGCCGGAACCGCTTTCGCCTCGGCAGCTCGAGCAAATCCGCCAGGTTGCCCAGCAGTACCTGTCGAACCCGCAGGCAGAGCGACTGCGAGGCTCGCCGCCGACCAGTTCCGGCGTGCGCTGGTTTCCCTTCCCCGGCGCGCCCCATAAAATGCTCGCATTCCTGCCGGCTGGGCTGCCTAGCGCCGCCTGGCCCGGCGGCTCAGCTGGCCCTGGCGAACACTACATGGTGTCTCTCTGGAATCACCAGCGGCTGTTGACTGCCAGCAGCGCACACCATGAAACACCGCCATATCTGTTCTGGCTGTCCAATGCCAGGCAAGGTATTCTGCTGGGCAGCGGCGAACCGCCTCCCATGGACCATGACGGCTTCCAGCTGACCGCCGAAGGGCTGGTGCTGTGCTTGCACAGCCAGCCCGGCGACTGGACGGGTTGCTTCCGGATCGAATACGGCAGTTTCGTCGCCGAAAACATGTGGATGCCGGTGACTGCCAGTCTGCTTCTACTGCTGTGCCTGCTATGGGCGATAGGCTACCTGCGCTGGTATCAGCGCAGCATCATCGACCCGGCGCAGCAAGCCCAGAATGCGCTTGAAGAAAGCGAAAAGTTCAACCGCGAACTGGTGGCGACCGCACCGGTCGCCCTGTGCCTGCTCAGCCAGTCAGACGGCAGCATTGTCTTCGCCTCGAAGGCAGCGCTGCAATGGCTAGAGCTGGAGCCCGATGCCACCCATCCGAAGTGGACCAGCCAGGCCGAACGGCATCAGGTACTGGAAGCCCGCAAACCAGGCGAAATCGAACAGGTGGAACTGCCCAGCGGCCGCAGCCTGCATGTTTCCTATACGCCTACGCGTTACCGTCAACAGGATGTCGTGTTGTGCGCCTTCACCGATATTACGGCCCGCGCTGAGGAACAACGGGCACTGGAGCGCGCCAAACAGGCGGCAGATGAAGCCAGCGAGGCAAAAACCGTCTTTCTGTCGACCATGAGCCATGAAATCCGCACGCCGCTCTACGGCGTGCTCGGCACACTGGAACTATTATCCCTGACCTCACTCGATACGGTGCAACGGCAACATGTGGCACGCATTCAGAAGGCGTCTCAGCTACTGATGGAGCAGATCAGCGATATCCTGGATATCAGCAAAATCGAGGCCAATCAGCTGCAACTGGAACCATCCCCCTTCTGCCCGCGCCGCCTGGTGCAGGAATGCGTCGGCTCCTATGCCGGCATGGCGCAACAGAAGCAGCTGCTGCTGTTCTGCCTGATTGATCCCCAGGTGCCGGATATGCTGGAAGGCGATGCCATCCGCATCCGCCAGGTACTTTCCAACCTGGTCAGCAACGCCATCAAGTTCACCGCTGCCGGCCAGATCATTGTGCGCCTGGGCCTGGCCAGCCAGGACGAAAGCCACTGCACCGTCCGATTCCAGGTCGCAGATACCGGCATAGGCATCCCGCCAGAAGCCCTGCCCCAACTGTTCACCCCGTTCTACATGGCCGAGACCAACCGGCACACCATACGTGGCGCCGGCCTGGGCCTGTCGATCTGCGAAAGGCTGGTACACCTGATGGATGGCCACATCCATGTGACCAGCGAGCCCGGACTGGGCAGCCAGTTCTCATTGACGCTGCCCCTGCAGCGTTGCGACGCCACACCACCCGCCGTGCCGGCACTCGACGGCCTGCGCATACTGCTGCGCACTGCGCGCCCGGAATTGACGCACAATCTGGCGTGCTGGCTGGAACGCTGGGGCGCGCAGGCCAGCGCAGCTGGCACACCATTGCCGCCGCCCGATGAGCATACCTGGCTACTCGAAGTACAGATGCCTGCACAGGAATGCCCGCCCGGCTGGGAACAGCGCTATATGAGCCTGGCGCCTGCCGATGGCAACGGCACCCATCCTGCCATCGACGCCTGCAGCGTAGACGATATTGCCATGGGCCTGGCCCGGCTAGGCGGGCATCTGGCGGAAGACACGCCAGCCCAACCATCGCGCCAGCTGGCGCTGCACGTCCTGATCGCCGACGACAACCCCATCAACCAGGCCACGCTGGCCAATCAGCTGGAACAACTGGGCTGTCGTGTCAGTATGGCGGATGATGGCGCTGCGGCACTGGAACTCTGGCGCCGGCAAGCGCACGATGTCGTTCTCACGGACGTCAATATGCCGCGCATGAACGGCTATGAACTGAGCCGGGCGCTGCGTGCCATGGGCGTGCAGCAACCCATCATCGGCATCACCGCCAACGCCACCCGCAACGACGGCAGGAACTGCATGCAAAGCGGCATGAACACCTGGCTGGTCAAGCCCATTGCGCTGGATGCGCTCTATCAGCAACTGGCCCGGCTTTGCCCCGCTGCGGTCGGCACCGCCGCTCCAGCGGCCCCTCCGACGCCTACCCAGCCGTCCCCTCCGGCTTCGCCGCCGGCCAGCGCATGCACGCCGGCCATGGATGATGTCGCTATCGCACCGGTTCCGGAAAAATACCGTGCCCTGTTCCGCGACACCATGGCAGCGGACCTGAGCAAACTGGAGCACAATATACAGGCGCAGGATCTGCCTCAGGTGCTGCAAAACCTGCACCGGATCAGTGGCGGACTGGCAGTGGTCGATAACCAGGCACTGGCTGAGGCCAGCGTGGCCCTGCAGGAACAACTGCGCAACCAGGGACTCGCCGACGCCCCGGCAGCGGAACTGGCAAGTCTGTGCCGCCGCCTGCACGACATGATCGCGCCGGCCTAGGCGCAGGAAGCCCGCCACGCCGGCGGCCCGCCGGTCAGTGGCGACCTTGCAGCACCTTGCCGACATCAGCGGCGAAGCGCTCGACCTGATCGTCCCTCAGCGTTGAAATCGTCACCCGCAGGCCACAGGCCGGGGCCTGCACGCCAAATACCTCGCCGCTGCGCACCAGCCAACCGCGGCAGGCCAGCCGCGACGCATATGGCTGGGCAGCCTCGCCCGGCAGGGGCAGCCAGAGATTCAGGCCATCCACCGGTTGCGCCACGGCCACGCCCTGAGCTTCCAGCGCCTGCTTGAGGATATTGCGGCGGTAGCAGTATTCCTGCGTCGCCAGGCCCATGCGGCCTGCCAGTGCCGGCACTTGCAGGCAGGCGCTGGCCGCCTCCTGCAGCAGATGACTGACCCAACCCGTGCCCGGCGCCAGGCGCAGTCGCAGACGTTGCGAGGTCTGCAGGTCACTGGCCACCAGCGCCAGCCTCAGGTCCGGCCCCAGCGCCTTCGATACCGACCGCACCAGCGCCCAATGCATGCTGCTGGCCGGAATCAGCTGCCGGTAACGGGTATACGCCAGCAAGGCGAAATGATCGTCTACGATGACCAGGACATGAGGGTAGCGCTCCAGCACGCTGCGCAGGGCCTGCGCCCTGCCGCACGTCAGGCTGCACCCAGTGGGGTTGTGCGCGCGCGGCGTCACGATGACAGCCTGTGCCCCCTGCTCCAGGGCATGTTCCAGCGCGGCCGGGGACATGCCCTCGCTATCCATCCCGACCCCCATGGCCTGAAAACCGGCGATGCGCAGCGTATTGATACTGCTGAGGAAACAGGGGTCTTCCACTGCGACTTTATCGCCCGGCACCAGATAGGCCGCCAGCAAACGCTCTATCGCATCAACGGCGCCATGAGTCACATCCAGGGCGTATTCGCCGGGGCAATCCGGCCCCAGCCATTTCCGGCCATAAGCCGCCAGATCAGCCTGTATCGGCGCTGCCCCATAAAGCTGAGGCACATAGGGGCGGCGAGCCAGGGCTTGATTGATGTCCGGCAACCATGCCGGGTTGGGATTGCCGCTGGCGAAATCGACCAGCGGTGTGCCTGCCATCCAGCCTTCCTGCTCGCCGGCATCGAGTTGCCCGCGTATCACCGTGCCGCGCCGCCCATGCGCCGTGGCCAGGCCAGCGGCGGCAAGCCGCTTGTAGACCGCAGCGACGGTATTGCGGTTGACGCCCAGCGTCACGGCCAGGTCACGTACCGGCGGCAGCACCTGTCCGGGGGGCAAATCGCCGGCCAGCACCTGCAGACGTATGCTTTCGAAAATGCTGGTGACGGTGTTGCCCGTAATATTCATTTTGACCTATGACAATATATAATTTGGCACAAGATGATTTTATAGGAACCCTTGTGCCGTCCTTAGACGGAATAACGGTTCTTAACAATGCCTGAAGATCGCGTTGCCCACGCGACCATGCGTTCCCGCAGGCAGGCCTGCCCATGCAGCGGAATGGCCATAGCGGCATCCACCGAGGCCGGCGATCGCGTCCGGCCCCCTGGATCACCTGGGCAGTCCTCCCACTCTCGCCGATAAACCGCTTCCAGGAGCCGATATGCCAACCTACCGCCTCATCATTCAGCAGCACGGCAAGCTGCTGGGGCATTTTGAATCTTCCGCCTCCTGGTCACGTGCCGCGATCGAGGAAATCGCCAGCCGCCTGCCAGCCACGGCGGGCTACCAGCTGGAACTGCTGGCCGAAGACGGCGAACGCCGCCTGCTGGAAAGCACCCCGGAAGGCGTGCGCCTGCTGGCCCGCGAACCCATCTTCAAGCCCGCCAGCTGGCAACAACCCGCCCTGGCGGAAAGCTGAGCGGGCGAAGCGCCAGGAGCAGCCATTCACACGCAGGCCGAACTTACCGGTGAACCGCCCATGAAAAACAGCCACTGCCACCCTGACGGGAAGCAGTGGCTGCGTTCATTTCCGTGCGGTTGAGACCGCTCGGACCCCCACCGGTCAAGCCTTCGGATCGCTATGCTGCGTATTGTCCACGACCAGATGGTGGGTAGCGCGAGCGCGCGGGCGAATGAAGAAGTGCCCGGACGGCGCGTTCTCGGTCGTGACCGGCACCAGTCTCACATTGAGCTTCTTGCCGCGCTTGTCATGCAGGGCGTAGATGATGAAGGGAACCAGGAACACCACGATGAAGCTGACCGCGAGCAGCCAGACGTAGACCCGGCCATCTTCTGCCGTCGGCAGCGTGCTGGGCGGCACGAAGGAGATCACGAAGGCAAAGGCCGACACCAGGAAACCGACAACGGCAATGGCCAGCTTCAAGCCCTTGCTGCCCGGAATGGAGAAGCCACGTGGCAGGTCTTCCTGCTTGCGCACCAGGTGGATATAGGCAAGGAACAGCATGAAATAGCTGCTGAGGTAGATCACCACCGTCAAGGCCATTGCCACCAGGAAGGACATGTTGTTGCCACCGCCGACGTTGGTCAGCACGATCACCGCCACCGTGGAGATCAACAGCTGCGCAATCACCAGATTGACCGGCACCTGGTTCTTGTTCACCTTGGCCAGCACAGACGGCAGGATGCCTCGTTGCGCCGCAACGAACAGGCCACGCGACGGCCCAACGATCCAGGAAGCAATTTCCGCCAGCACACCCAGCACCAGCAAGGCGGACACCCCGCGCACCGCCCACTCCAGGTTCGGGCCATGGTGCAGGATCAGAACCTCGAACGTCTGGACCACGCCAGCCGACAGATTGATCTTGTCCAGCGGGATCACGGCCGCCACGGCAAGGCCACCGATAGAGCTCAACAGGATGGCCGCGATCATCAGGACGAAGATGGCCAGCGGGTAGTCACGGCCGGGATTGGCCATTTCATTGACGTGCGTGGCGGAAGCCTCGACGCCCATGTAGCTCAGGATGAAGGCGACGAACACCACCAGCGTTCCGATCTTGGTCAGGTCGGGAAAGAAGGTCTTGGCGGTGAACTCGATCTGCAGTGGCGCGCCACTCATCAGGTAGCTGATCGCCAGGCACACCAGGATGAATACCGGCAGCAATATCCCACCAAAGAAACCCACCTTGGCGATGGTCGCCGTGTACTTGGTGCCGCCAAACTGCGTGATGGCCAATACCCAAAGGATCACCAGCGCACCGATGGTCTTGGTTACCGGGTCCTGGTTCAGGGCCGGCCAGGCCAGAATATATGACAGGGCGCCCAGGACGAAATACAGCATCGTCACAAAGCCGACCGCTATCTGCAAATAGCCGAACACGATTGCCGCAAAGCCCCATTTCTCACCCAGGGTGTTGGAAACCCAGGTGAAGACCCCGCCCTCTTCCCAGCCCTTGACTGTCGCCATTTCGGCCGAACACAGCCCGACCGGAATGAACCACAGCAAGCCACCCAGCACCAGGAAAAATACCAGGCTGAAGCCGGAAGTCGCGAAGGTTGGATATTCATACGGAGCCATCACCATGGAGGCGGTGATGGAGAAGAAGCCCAGCAAGGAAAGCTGCTTGGCCGAAACACCTGTCTTTTTCACATCAGTCATGGTCGACTCACCGGATAGTAGGCATGGAACGCTGCCGCAGGTCCTCGGAACATGCGGTTGACTTCACCTTTGCGGCCGGCCTGCGGGCGCAATGGCGAAGGACGAACATTGATGCGGGAACGGGCGCCTGGGCACCCGTTCGATACGGCATGGCAACCTTCCACCGCTGTGGGCGAAAGCGAAAAAACATGATGCGCCTGGCAGCCGCCTAGCCGCCAAAGCAGCTTCATTATGGTTCAACGGGTATATCAGCTTTTGACCAACATGAAACCATATGAAACAAAACCCAGCATATTCCTGCAAACGCGTCCGGCGTGTCCGAGCCTGTCGGATCAGGCGAAAACAAGGCCCCATCAAGCTGGCAGCGGCACCTCCACGTCAGAGACGGTGTAGTCGAACAGCGCCTCAGGCTCGGCATCCAGCATTTGGTGTGCCAGTTGCCGGCGCAACAGGCGAAATGGCTCGGCATCCTCCTGGCGCCGTGAGGACAGCAGTTGGAAGAAGGCCGGCGGCAGCACGCCAGCGCGGAGAACGGCGCGTACCGACTGCTCGCGGCAGGTCAACACGAAACTGTAGGAACGCGAACCATCCTGGCTGTAACGTGCCCAGGGCAAGGCAGTATCGACCTGATAACAGCCGCGCGTCGCGGCACGCGTGATGAACTCGAAAGCATCCCGCACGCCAGGGCCGGGATGGCCGCTCAGCACGCTCAGTTCATTGCGCCGAGGCAGGTCGCCCGGCAGCCGTGCCAGCGCGCCATGCATGCCCATGTAGGTCACTGCCAGCATCGCCAACGCACCATGGCCGTGATAGGCAGCGACCGCATCAAATGGAATGTTGATGACGCCTTCTTCGCCTTGCACCTGTACGGTGTGGCGGCAGGGAAAAGTATCGGAAAACGGAGAAGTGGTCTGCATGGAAAATCCAGAAAAAAACAGAGAAGGGAAACGAGGGAAAATTACGAATGGCAGTAGGCACAACGCCGGCGTCAGACTGCTGCCGCCCAGCGTCGGACGCAAGGCGGTCCAGGCTGCGAATCAACGCGCCAACGGTCTGCCCGGGCCCGACAGGGCAAACAATCCACAGGGAAATTCAGATGCGCCCGGCAGGCTGCTGGCGCTTGAGCCAGGGCAGGAAAGCATGCAGAAAGCGCGTGGTCGCCGGCATGAAATGGCTGCCGTGGTGGTACATCGGGTCCAGCGATGTCAGGATCAGGCGGCCAGGCGTAGACTGCCGGTCGTCATACAGCACTGACCCCGCACCCACCTTGTCTATGAGTGACCGAACCCCTGGCGGCGGCTCATAGGCGCCATGCTGGTGCCAGGTGGCATCGGCCAGGGTGAGGCACTGGAAAAGATCATGTTCCGGCGCCACCAGGCGCAGTCCGGAGTCAGCCCCAGGCTCTTTCCACCACCAGAAATTGACCGGGCTGGGCACGTGCCGCACGCCATCGAGCCATTGCTCCGCGCCGTTGCCTCCCATCACCACCAGTGTGCGCCCCTGCTGCAGGAAATCCCGGAACAGGCTGCGCCGGCTCACCAGCTGGTCAACCGGCGATGCGCAGGAAACGATAAAAGTGTCGCAACCCGCCAGCGCTGCGGCGTCCAGTTCACGGACATATACGGTGTAATCCAGGCAAGCGGCCAAGCCGGGCGTCTGGAACGTGCGGTGGTGGTAGTAGGTGCCGGCATCCAGTGCCGCAATGACAGGCGCGCTCATGCAGCGTCTCCTTGATTCAGCCAGGCGAACAGCTGCGGCACGATACGCGCTGCCGAATCCTGCCCATGGGCATACATCCAGAGGTCATTGCCCGAATGCACCAGCAGCCTCCCGCCGCCAGGCAGTTGCAGCAACCAGTCTATGGGCTGGTGATCCGGCCCCAGGGTATTGATCACCCGAGCATCCGGCGGCGGCGGATTGGCCCCCCGGGCATAGAAGCCGGCCACGCCACGGCGGTAGGTCAGATGCTCGGCCTCGACACCCTCGAAAACCGGATGCATGGCGTGGCGATGCACCTGCAAACCGGCCAGCCCGGGACAGGGCTGAACTTCGAAAGGCTGCAACCAGCGCAGGAACGGATGGCCGATATGGCCGTTGATGACCATCGTGCCGCCTGCCAGCAACCATCGTTCCAGGGGCCGCCGCAGGGTCGCCAGGAAACGCTGGTCGGCATGGGCGGGCAACAACAGCGCATCCCAGTCCGCCAGTTGCCGGTCCGGCTCCACTTCGAGGTCATACAGATAGACATTGGCCGCCTGCGGAGCGTCCCCTCCGGTCAGCGCTTCCGGCCCGCTGCCCTGCCGGCTGTTGAGATAAGCCACGCGTTTCATGTTCATGCTCCCTGGAACAAGGGGATCACTCCCCGTACCGGACGCCCCGAGGCATCCTGCGCCTCGCCCAGCGCCACCGGCATCTGGTAGACACGCCCCAGCCGCTCGGCCTCGCACACCTGTTGCGTCGGCCCGGCCTCGCAGGCGTCCGGATAAAGCAGCAAGGTCTGGTCGGCGATATGCAGGGCATGCTGTGGGCTGTGGGTGGAAAAAACAATGCACAAGCGCTGCTCGCGCGCCAGCCGCGCCAGGATGCCCAGCACCAGGTCCTGATTGCGCAGGTCCAGCGCCGCCATGGGTTCGTCGAGCACGACGATAGGGCTGGCGCTCGCCATCGCGCGCGCAATGTGCACCAGCTGCTTCTGCCCGCCGCTCAGCTCATGGAAGCTGCGCCCTGCCAGCCCGCCCAGCCCCACGGCTTCCAGGCAGGCCTGTGCCACGCTCATATCTTCCCGGCCCGGCGACTGCCACCAGCGCAGATGACGCGCCCGCCCCATGGCCACCATGCTGAGCACCGGATAGGGGAACGTGGATTCACCCTGCTGGGGAACGTAGGCGGCATGGCCGCCCAGGCGCACCTTGCCCACAGCCGCAGGCAACAGCCCGAGCAACGTGCGCAGCAAAGTGGTCTTGCCGCGCCCGTTGGGGCCCAGCACCGCCATTACCTGCCCGGCCGCAACGTCCAGGCTTAGGCCGCTCAACAGGCAGCGGCCGTTGCCGCCTGCCCTGACATCGAGATCTCGGACTTCAATCATGACGCCATCCTCGTGCGTGCGTGCGGCGCAGCAGCCATGCAAATACCGGTGCACCGATCAAGGCCGTCATCACGCCCAGCGGAATTTCCGCGCTGCTGATGCTGCGTGCCAGGGTATCCACGGCCACCATATAGACGGCGCCGACCAGCGCGGATGCCGGCAGCAGTACCCGATGATCCGGGCCGACCAGCATGCGCGCGAAATGCGGCACCACCAGACCGACCCAGCCCACTGTTCCGGACACCGCGACGCTGGCCGACACCACCAAGGTGACACAGGCCAGCAGGCCCCAGCGCAAGGGTTCCACCGCCACCCCCTGCGCACTGGCCTGCTCGTCGCCCAGCGACAGGACATTGATGCGAAAACGCAAGGCATACAGCAGCAGGCTGCCTGCCAGCACCGGCAGCAGAATGACGCCAAGCTTGAAGTAGGATGCCGTGGCGAAACTGCCCATCAGCCAGAACACAATGGCCGGCAGGGAATCGTTGGGATCGGCGAAGTAAGTCGCCAGCGAGATCAGCGCAGCGAAGAACGCGCTGCAGACCACACCGGACAGCACCAGCATCAGCATCGTCGTGCGCCCCTGCGAACGCCCCATGTAGTAGACCGCCGCAACCGCCAGCAGCCCTCCGGCAAATGCGCCCCCCATGATGAGCGGCAAAGACGTGAACAGGAGTATCGCCAGGCAGCCGCCCAGCGCCGCCCCCGAAGAAATACCCAGCACCTGCGGCCCGACCAGCGGGTTGCGGAAAGCCCCCTGCAGGGCCGCGCCGCACAATGCCAGGCTGCCCCCGACCAGCACCGCCATCAGGATGCGTGGCAGGCGCACCTGCCACAGGACGCGGCGCTGCATATCGGTAATGTCCGGCAACAGCGGCAACCATTTTTCCGGCAGGACCGGCTCGGCCAGCATGGTCGCAATCTGGTCCAGCGACAGCGCATAGCGGCCGGTTGCCAGCGCCAGCATCACCATGGCCAGCAACAGGCCGGACAGCAGCAGCCAGGCCCACAGGCCAGCAACACCTGACGCTCTTTCATGCTTCATCTTGAGAACCTTTCATAGCCCTGCGAACCGCGGTTCTCCGCCAGATGCAACACGGCATCGAGATCGTCCTCCGTCGCGTCATAGCCATACAACTGCTGCAACTGAGTGCGGATATTCGCGCGCAAGGGCCAGTCGAAATGCGCCGGCTGCAGGATCAGGCTGAGCCATTGCCAGTACAGCGGCGACTCCTGGCTGGGCGGGTCCCAGCGGTATCCCGCCGCCGGTATCTTGTAGACCCGTCGCTGCCGTACCGCCTCTAGTTCGGCCAGCATGGGATCGGCATAAATGGTATCGGGCGTCAGCCCCGGTTCGAAATTGTTGAGCAGAATGACCTCCGGGTTCCATGCCAGAATCTGCTCCACGTTGACGATGTTGGCATTGCCGATACCGGCTGCGACATTGCGGCCGCCGGCCAGTTCGACATCGAACTGAAAATTGCCACTGCCGCCGCCCACCGCATACTGCGGTGCATAGCGCGAAAACATCATGACGCGCGGCCGCTGCGCCGGTGCGATGGCGGCAGTCACGGCACGGATGCCGTGTTCGACCGCCGCGCGCCAGGCCAGTTGCGCGGCGGCACGATCCTCCTGGCCCAGCGCCTGCCCCATCAATCGGATCCATTCCCGCGTGCGGGCTTCGTCGCCATACAACAGCGCAGCCACCGGCAAGCCGGCATTGCGCAATGGGGCAATCAGGTCGTCGCCCATATGGCCCCATTGCCAGACCAGATCGGGTTCAATCTGCAGCAGGGTTTCTACATTCGGCACGAAACCTGAACGCGTCACATCTGCGCGAATCCGGCCGCTATCCGGGAATATCCGTGCCAGCAGGCCTTGCTGCATGAACGCATGCGCATCTGGATGCATGCCGGCCAACCGGCGAGCGTCACCCGCCAGCGACAGAAACATGGACCCCGCAGGCATGGGCAGGGTAACGGCACGCTGCACCGGCCCCGCCAACGCCACCGGCTGGCCCAGCATATCCTGCAGGTCGATGCCTGCCTGGCCAGGCCCCGCCCCGGTGCCGGCCAGGACCGGCGGCAGGGGCAGCAGGGCCAGCGCCAGCCAGGCCAGCACCTGCCGGCCGATCTTGGCACGACTCGCACACGGAAGGATGCCTGGCATGATGACGTTCATCGCGATCAGAAGCTGGTACGCAGCGTGAGGTTGAAACTGCGGCCCGGCGACACCAGCGGATTGAGTGCAGACATCGGCCGGCTCACGACAGAGCTGGTACTGGCCGAACGGTATTCCTTGTCGAACAGGTTGGTGATGCCGAACACCAGCTGGGTATTGCGCGCCGGGCTGAGCCCCAGACGGTCCAGCTGCAGCTGTGCGTACAGATTGACCAGCGCGTAGCCTGCCGTGCGGTATTCGCTGGCCGGATTCCAGCGGTTCTGGCCCTTGGCGTACTGCACTTCACCCGTGACCGCCCATGCCTCGTTGGCGCCGACGTACTGCACGCCGGCTGAACCGCTCCAGGGCGCCAGGCCAGCCAGCGGAACGTCCGTACGGCGGTTGGTGCCGTGCACGTAGGCCACGCTGCCATGCAGGTTGACCTGCGGGTCGATCTGCCATTTGCCGGCCAGTTCGAAACCCTTGATACGCGCCCTGCCCACGTTGCGGGTCTGGTTGGCCAGCGAACCTTCGTAGGTGGTCTGCACTGTCTCCAGGAAGTTGCGATAGCGGGCATCGAAGGCGGCGAAATCCACGAATGCCTTGGCCATATGCAGGCGCAGGCCGATTTCACCGGTATTGGAATACTCAGGTTTCAGGCCCGGATTCGGAATCGTGTAGGTGTCGGTGTTGGCGTTCCAGCCCGAACTGAACATCTGCGAGTGCCAGGGCATGCGGAACCCCGACCCGTAGCTGGCGGTCAATTCCACCACGTCCGTCAGAAAGTACGAGGTTCCCACACTGCCGGTCCAGGCGTGCGTACTGCTGTTCTTCGCATCTTCGAACAAAGGGCGCAGCGCTTCGTTTTCCAGGAAGGCGATCTCCACGTCGGAACGGTAGTAATCGAAACGGCCGCCGGCATTCAAGGTCCAGCCCTGACGCGCTTCCCAGTTGCCCAGCACGAACATCCCGACGTTGCTCTGGGTCATGGAGCGGCCCGTCAGCTGATAGCCAGTGTCCGTCGTCGTGCCTGCAGCCACGTCTGTCACCTGCACCCGGGTTTTGTTGCCCAGCCAGTGATCATGCGCGAAATCCACGCCAAAGGCTGCATCCATGCCGTAGGCATTCTTCGGTGTTTCGAAGGTGATGTGGCCACCAAAAATATTCGGCCCGCGCACGTTGCTGGTCTGGGTGCGGATGGTGTTGCCGTTGTTGCTGACCGTGGTAGCCGGCAATTTGGACTCGAAGAAATTCAGGTACAGGCTGGCATCCATACGGCTGAACAGCCAGTCGTCATAAGTGCCCTCGTAGCCCAGCCGCAACTGATGGATGCTGAGCGGATCACGGCGGCTCCAGGCCGTTTCCGTCGTGCTGGCATTGGACGTGCCATCGCGGATTTCGCCGTAGCGGTAACCGAACTCATAGCGCTCGCGCGCATTGGGCATGTAGCCCGCGACAAACCCGCCGCCGGCCGTCTTGTAGTGACTGTTGGCGATATCACCCGCCGGCGTCTTGTAGTCCTGCGCGCGCCGGCCCGTCACGTAGGCCATGAAGTCGAAATTGTTGCCCGCCGCTTCCAGGCTGACGCTGCCCTGCAGCCCGTTGCCGTTGGAACGGTAGGTCGCTTCAGCCTGCCCGCCCTGGAAGGTAAAGGTATCGCCCAGCGTCCCCTTGGGTTTGCGCGTCACGAAGTTCACCATGCCCGACAGGCCGTCGCTGCCATAGCGGATGGAAGCCGGGCCACGGATGACTTCCACCCGTTCGAGTTCCGTCGGCTCCACCATCATGAACTGGAAGGCCGGCCGCCCGCGGAAACGATCGCCATTGATGAACATGGGGACCCGGAAGCCGCTGCTGTCCATGCCGCGCAGCACAATGGTGCCGTCCAGGCTGCCGGTCCTGGAAATCGTGACGCCAGGCACGCGCTCAAGCACGTCCAGCGTGTTCATCGCGCTCACCATATCCAGTTCATCGCGTGTCACCACGGAGGTATGCTGCGACGGCAGCGTTTCCAGCGTCACCGTTTCCGGTTCGCTGCCGATCGCACGTACCCGTGATTCGCTGCGACGCAGCTTCTGCCAGTTCGGATCGCCTGCGTCGCCCTGCACGGTAACGGCTTCCAAGGTGCTGACCTGCGCCTGCGCGGCAGGCCAGTAAATTGCCGCGCCAGCCGCGATGGCGGCGCACAGCGCCTCGCGCAGCGGTGATTTCAAGGGTGTCTGTATCATGATCGTCGATGAATGCGGTGAGTACTGAAAAAATCCGGGCGCACGGCTCCGCCGCGCCAGGCCGGCGGCCGGGCCTGGACGCCGAAGGATCACCCCGTGCGCGTCCGGCCCGGCAGACAATCTGGCTGCCGGAACTGTTTGCTGTGTTTCCTGGGAAAGAACCCCGCGCTGATGACCTGGCCATGCCACCCGCGAGCGATTCCAGTCGTAAAATCAGAAATAAGAATCAGTGCTTTTAATGTTAACCAACCGGACCCGATTTCTGAAATGACGTTTGTCAAGTGCCAGGCTGCGGCACCCGCCATGGCGGCACGATTGCGCCAGCATCCATGGTTTCTCGCCCTGGACGAGAACACTTTCAAGGCCCTGGCCAGCCATTGCCGCGACCTGAACTTCCAGCCCGGGCAGGAAATCTTCAGCCATGGCGACCCCTGCAACACATGCATGCTGGTCTTCGAAGGCCAGTTGCAAGGCTTGCGCTATACCCAGGAAGGCGAGGAAAAAATCTTCGGACACATCTCGCCCGGGGCCTTCATCGGCCTGCACTCGCTGTTTGCCCAGCCCCCCCTGCACTGGCATACCATCCGTGCCGTGACCACCGGCAACGGCTGCCTGCTGGAAGCCGGCGCGCTGCGCAAAGCCTGTCTTGCCGCACCAGCGCTGGCACTCAGCGTCATCGAGCACGGCGCCCGGCTCCTGCGTCACCACACGGAGCAGATCGACTGGCTGACGTCCAGCACCGCGGAACAGCGCCTGGCGGATTACATCCTGCGTTTCGGCAAACCGCAAAGCGACGACGCCCGCATCCAACTGCCGCTGTCCTGGGCGCAAATCGCCACCAAACTGGGCATGCGCCCCGAAACACTGAGCCGGCTACTGGCCAAGTGGCGACGCCAGGGTTTCATCCGCAGCCAGCGCGCCTCGCTCTATGTGCTCGATAGCAGCGCCCTGCGTGAAATCGTGCGCACCGATCGCGTCATCTGAGCCCTGCGGGGCCACGCATGGCGGCGGATGCAGTACATTGCCGCCATGGAACGCATCGCCATTTTCTATTCGACCGTCGACGGTCATACCCGCACGATATGTGCCCGCCTGCAGGCTGCCATGGAGGCGGCCGGGCATGAAGTCACGCTGGCTTCGCTGGACCAGCCGGATGACCCGGCGTTTGCGCACGTCCAGAATTTCGACCGTCTGCTCATTGGTGCCAGCATCCGCTACGGCAAGCATCGCCCACCCGTATTCCGTTTCATCGAGCAGCATCGCGCGCTGCTGGAAAGCCGGCCTGCTGCGTTTTTCACCGTCAATCTGGTCGCGCGCAAGCCGGGCAAGGATACGCCGGAAGGCAGCCCCTATATGCGCAAGTTCATCGAGCGTTCCGGCTGGCAGCCACCGCTGGCCGGCGTATTCGCCGGCCGTCTCGATTACGCCAGCTACGGCCCGCTGGACCGGACCATGATCCGCTTCATCATGTGGCTGACCCAAGGGCCGACATCCGCGTCAGCCCCCGTCGTCTTCACCGACTGGGCCAGCGTGGACGCGTTCGGGCAGCATTTCCTCACGCTACGCTGAACCCTGCCACGACAGGCTGAGGGCAGCGCGGCAACCCGCTTCCGCCGCTATGCTGCCCTGGCGCCAGGCGGCTCAGGCGCTGGCTTCGGTCACTGCAGGCGCCACTTCGGCGGCCTTTTTCTTGCCGGACGGTGCCACTGCGCCTCCCGTTGCCTGGACTTTCTGCTGCGCCACCCGGGCGCGATACTTGCCCAGGAAATCCGCAATGCGAGTAATGGCTTCCTTCAGGTCCGGCTCATGCGGCAGGAAAACCATGCGGAAGTGATCCGGCGCCGGCCAGTTGAAACCCGTGCCCTGAACCAGCATGACGCGTGTGGCTTCCAGCAGCTCCAGGAAGAACTGCCTGTCGTCCTTGATCGGATAAATGTCCGGGTCCAGGCGCGGGAACATATACAGTGCCGCCTGTGGCTTGACGCAGCTCACGCCGGGAATCGCGGTCAGCATTTCATAGGCCAGGTCGCGCTGGCGGCGCAGGCGCCCGCCTTCGCACACCAGATCGTTGATGCTCTGATAGCCGCCCAACGCCGTCTGGATGGCCCACTGTCCCGGCACATTCGAGCACAACCGCATATTGGCCAACATGTTCAGCCCTTCGATGTAATCGCGGGCGTTCTGCTTGTCGCCCGAAACAACCATCCAGCCGGCACGATAACCGCAGGCGCGGTAGCTCTTGGACAAGGAGTTGAAGGTCAGCGTCAGGACATCGGTGGACAGGCTGGCCAGCGCCGTATGCTTGTTGTCGTCATACAGTACCTTGTCATAGACCTCATCCGCCAGGATTACCAGGCCATGCTCGCGCGCCAGCTCGACAATGGCTTGCAGCACGTAGTCCGGGTACAGCACGCCGGTCGGGTTGTTCGGATTGATGACGACGATGCCCTTGGTGCGCGGCGTGATCTTGCTGCGGATATCGTTCAGATCGGGAATCCAGCCCTTGCTTTCATCACAGAGATAATGCACGGGGGTGCCGCCCGACAGGCTGGTCACTGCCGTCCACAGCGGGTAATCCGGCGCGGGCAACAGCAATTCATCGCCATCGTCGAGCAAGGCATTGGTCGCCATCGCGATCAGGTCCGATGCACCATTGCCCAGGTAGACATCTTCCAGCGTCACGCCTTTGATGCCCTGTTGCTGGGTATAGTGCATCACCGCCTTGCGGGCGGCGAAAATCCCCTTGCTGTCCGAATAGCCGGCCGAATTGGGCAGATTGCGGATCATGTCCTGCTGCACCTCTTCGGGGGCATCGAAACCGAACACGGCCAGGTTGCCGATATTCAGCTTGATGATCTTCTGCCCTTCGTCTTCCATCTGCCGGGCTCGTTCCATGATGGGGCCGCGGATGTCGTAGAGAACGTGAGCAAGCTTGTGGGATTTATTGATCGGTTTCATGGTTGCGGCGCATCAGGAAATCTGCAGGCGGATCGGCAATGCGGCCTGAGCCGTTGCAACGAAGGCATGCGGAATTGAACAGGGGCGGAACGGATACGTCATGGGCAGTCAGCACCCGGCGCCAGAAATACCTGCGCCACGCTGATCCATCCTTATCCGACTAAGTATATGCCCACTCCGGCGCCGTGGGCGCACGGAAATGCCTGCGCACTGCCCTTGCAACACCTCTCCGCTGCCGCGGCCCGCCAGCCGTGCCTGAGCGCAGCAGAGCCTGGCGTCCCGGGCGCCACAGTCCTTACCCTGAACGGCGCGGCAAGGATGGGAAAAGTGGACTGAAAATTGAGTTGGATGTGGTACGTAAATACAGGCCATTGCCCTCCTAGAATGCGAGTTCCGCCAGCAGCAAACCTGCCGCCGGCCACCTGGCCGCCACCGTGCAGGCCGCCTGCCACCGCCTCTGCAACATCTCCTACTGCTTTGGGTATCGCCCATGAATACACCGTCCGCCAGTCTCCGAACTGCTGATTTCTTTCCGCTTTGCATCGCCGCCCTGGTATCCGTCCTCGTGAACTATGGCGGCACCTTCGTGCTGGTGTTCCAGGCCGCGGGCTTGGCCGGCCTTACGCCCGCACAGACCGCATCCTGGGTATGGGCCGTGTCCATCGGCGTCGGCGTCACGGGCATTCTGCTCAGCTGGCGCTACCGCGAACCCATCATTACGGCCTGGTCTACCCCCGGCGCCGCGTTCCTGGCCACCGTCATGCCCTTCACCCCTTACGGCGAAGTCATAGGCGCCTACATGTTGTCGGCGCTGGGCTTCATGTTGCTGGGCCTCTCAGGCGCTTTCGAAAAGCTGGTCCGCATGATTCCCGCCGGCATCGCCGCCGGGCTGCTGGCCGGCATCCTGCTGCAATTCGGTGTGAATGCTTTTGGCGGCGCCAGCGCCGACCCGCTGCTGGTCATCACCATGGTCATCGCCTATGCCATACTCAAGCGCTATACCTCGCGCTTCGCGGTCGTGGGCATCCTGCTGGTCGGTCTGGCCATGCTGATCGCACAACAACGCGTGGATTTCTCTGCGATCCACCTGAGCCTGGCCATGCCGGTCTTCCAAACCCCGCAGTTTTCGCTGCATGCGCTGCTGGGCGTGGCCCTGCCTCTGTTCACCATCACGTTGACCGGACAATATATGCCCGGCATGCTGGTACTGCGCAATGACGGCTTCAAGACCAGCGCCAATCCCATCCTCGGCGTGACCGGCCTGGGTTCGCTGCTGATGGCTCCCTTCGGCGCCCACGCCTTCAATGTAGCCGCCATTACCGCCGCCATCTGTACCGGCCCCGATGCCCATCCCGACCCGCGCAAGCGCTATATCGCCGGCCTGGCCTGCGGAGTGTTCTACATCCTGGTCGGAACCTTCGGCGTAACACTGGCCACGCTCTTCATGATTCTGCCCAAGGCGTTCATCACTACGCTGGCAGGGCTGGCGCTGCTGGGAACCATAGGTGGCAGCCTCGCGCATGCCATGTCTGATGCCCGGACCCGCGAAACCGCGCTGATTACCTTCCTGGCGACAGCCGCCAACATCACGCTGCTGGGCGTGGGCGGCGCCTTCTGGGGACTGCTGGCGGGGCTGGGCGCCCATGCCTTGATCCACGGCCGGCTGCGCCCCCGTGCGACCAGCCCGACCCATTGATCATCCGGCTGACTCAGACTACCCCCGCACAGGCCGCAGCGCTGCGGCCAGCCTTCCCATAGCCTCGCGGATTTCGTTGTCGGTCAGCGCGGCATAGCCCAGCAACCATCCTTCGCGCGGCGCCTGTCCCCGGTACAGACGGCTGAGTCCGGGCAGGCGGATGCC
Organism: Kerstersia gyiorum; assembly: GCF_004216755.1. GTDB lineage: Bacteria > Pseudomonadota > Gammaproteobacteria > Burkholderiales > Burkholderiaceae_B > Kerstersia > Kerstersia gyiorum. The sequence goes on along the minus strand of NZ_SGWZ01000001.1, from coordinate 844,994 downwards.
GGCCTCGGCCGCGCGCCGGATAGTCTCGGCCTCCTGCCAGTCCGGCAACAGGAAGCAGGGCACCTGCAGGCCGCCAGCTGGCCGCGCCGCCACGGCCACATCGCCCAGGTGCCTGCCTATGGCCTCCAGCATGACTTCCCGCCGTGCCGCATAGAGCTTGCGCATGGCCCGCACATGCGTGTTGTAGTAACCATCTTCCATGAAACGCGCCAGCGTCAGCTGCAGGATTTGCGGCGTATGGCCGTCCATGATGCTGCGCGCATTCACAAATGCGCCGACCAGCGCCTCGGGCACGGCCATGTAGCCCATGCGCAATCCCGGGTACAGCGTCTTGCTGAACGTACCGACATACAAGGTGCGGTCATGGCGGTCCAGCCCCTGCACGCAGGCGGTAGGCAGCCCGTCGTAATGGAATTCGCTGTCGTAGTCATCCTCGATGATCCACTTGCCATTACCGGCCGCCCAATTGATCAGGTCCAGCCGGCGTTCCAGTGGCAAGGTGGCACCAGTCGGGTACTGGTGAGACGGCGTCACGTACACGGCATTGGCGCCACTGCTGTCCGCGTGCAGCAGGTCTGTCCGAAGCCCCTGCCCATCCACCGCAATGGGAACGACCCGGGTCTGTGCGGCAACAAAGGCCTGGCGGGCGCCAAAATAGCCCGGGTCTTCCATCAGGATGGACTGCCCCGCGTCGGCCAGCACCTGCGCGCAAAGGTAAAGCGCCTGCCGCGTGCTGCTCAGCACGATGATCTGCGCCGGCGTTACCCTGGCTCCGCGCTCCAGGTTCAGGTAAGCCGCGATCGCTTCGCGCAGCGGCGCTTCACCTTGCGGATCACCATGCAGCAAGAGGCTGCCGCGATGTTCACGCAAGGCCTGGCGCTGCAGGCGTTCCCAGGTTGAGGTCGGGAAACTGCGCGTTTCCGGCAAGCCCGTGGCAAACGCCTGGATGGCGCGCGTATCCTGCACGCCGCCGCCCTGCAGAAAGTCCTGGCCCCGCCGGCTCAGCCCCGCCACGCCTGCGGCACCGGATGCCAACGCCCCCGACCGCCGCGTCCGACGCGGCGCCGCGCCACGCAATTCGGTACCCAGCGTTGCAGACACATAGCTTCCCGAACCGCCGCGTCGCGCAATGAAGCCATCACGCTGTAGCTGGACATAGGCGTTTTCCACCGTCTCGCGCGACACGCCCAGGGACTCCGCCAGCACCCGCGTGGCCGGCAACTTCACCCCAGGTGCCAGGGCGCCATCCAGGATCAGCGCGCGCAAAGCGCGCTGCAGGCGCAAATGCAGGGCCTGCCGCTGCTGGCCGGGCTGCGCCAGCTGCATGCGCAAGGTTTCCAGCTCGAAAGTCCGGTTCATGGGCAACCGTCCGCGCAGCGTGTCAATTCACGACCGTGGCGGCATGGCCGCCAGGTCATGGATCAAATGAATATCGTCCGGCTCCAGGCCATGCAGATGCCGGTCCGGGCGAGCAGCCAGCCGAGCACCCTTGGCACGGTAGAAATCCACCGTCCGGCGCGTGGAGGTTGCCGAGATATACAGGCCTGACCCGCCAAGTGAATGGACATCTTCCATACAACGGTCATACAGCATAGAGGCCAGCCCCAGCCCGCGCCTGTCATGGCTGACATGCAGAAAAGCCATCTGCCGCAGCGACGGCCAATCCGCCACTGGTGCGCTATCGAGCACGCTGGCGGCCACCAGGCGCCCCCCATCGAACACGCCACGGAATATCCCGCCACGGTCAAAGCAAGCCAATAGCAGCGGCGCCTGGCTTTCCGGTTCGCCTTCCGGCCAACCCCGCGTATCGTAAAACTCGCGGCGCAGCGTCAATTGCCCATCCACCACGGCATATACCTCATCGACCCGTTCGCGGCGGTCTATGGTCCAGAGCGCCGGCAATTCGGTGCGCATCAAGCACCGAGTCACCAGCCCGTTGCTGGCGGTCACTTCATTCATGGTCCTGTTCCCTGGCCTGCCCGCCACCCTGGCGGCCCGCGCCCGGAGCGCCACCGCATCACGGCAGCAACACGGCAGCCCTTACGCACGAAAACCGCCATGCTACCGAACCCGGCCCACTGCGCACAATCCCGACGGCTGCCCTGCGGCTTGCAGTCGGCCCTCAGGCCCCTACGGCAAGATCATCCACGTCCGCCAGGCTGCCACCCGCCGCCACGATTTTTTCATAGTTGCGCCGGCGCTGCTCGTCCAGTTCCGTATTGCTGACGCCACGCGTCCAGTACCCGGCAATGGCTATCTCGCTCTTGCTCAGACCGGCCGCGCTGAAATGCTGGCGGATGGCCCGCATTTCGTCACGCTCGCCTGCTCCCCACACAACATAGCGTCCGGGGTCTGGCAATTCACGGGCACGCCGAGCCAGCACGCCCCCCGCGCCAACCCCCTGTTCATTCACATGTTGCAGGTCCAGTCCCGCAATGACAGGCAGCTCGGCAAAGGCGGCGACATCCGGCGTAGCCACCCAGCCCACACCGTGCAAGCCCGTCGGGCGCTGGCTCAACAGCGCATACAGCGCGGGAATGGCGGTGGCATCCAGGAACAAGGCGACCGGACGGCCATCCACCGCCGGAATCAGGAAGTGCGGCCGCGGGCCGCTGAGCGCGAAGCAACTGCCAGGCTGCAAATCCGCCACCCAGCGCATCATCGGACTGCTGTAGCCGTGCACCACTACGTCAAACACCATCGTGGCGCTATCCGCAGCGAAAGTGCGCAAGGTATAGACTCGCGACGCATCGTCATAATCGCTGCCCAGCCTCAACCGGATCGCGACATTGGGCAATTGCCACTCAGGACTGAGCCGGGATTCTTCCAGTCGCGCACGGATGCGCACCACGCCTGGCGTAGGGCGCTCCAGCGCCTCGACCCGCGCTGTCGTATGGATCAAACCACGGTCGTGGTCCGGTGTGCTGAGCATGCCCGACGCTTTCCCGGGCGTCTGATTCAATGTCGTCATGACCGCTTTCCTTGCAGGGATTCGATAATTAGTTACACCATAGTAAACTAATTGTACTGCGCAATGGAAATGAAAATATTTCGCTGCTGGCTTACCATGCCGCTACCGCGGGCCTTTCTCCACTCAAGACACCCATGACCAGTGCTTCCCCACCACGCGGCCGGCCGCCCACGATCACCCTGGCACGCATTGCCCAAGCCGGCATGGAAATGACGCTGCCGCTGATCACCTTCACCGGTGTGGCCGCACGTCTTGGCGTCAGCCACGTGGCCCTGTACAAATACGTCGCCAACCTCGACGTGCTCAAGCAGGTTGTCGCCGATGCCATCTTCGGCCAGTGGCGCATGCCTGCTCCCTGCATGGCAAATACCGCCGGCCTGGCTGACTATCTGGCCGAATTTGCGCGCTCCCTGCGCCAACTCGTGCACCAGAACCCCGGCCTGGCGGGCTACCTGACCCGCCATGACCAGAAAACACCAGCCATGCTGGCCCGTATCCTGGATCACCACGCCCAGGTCGCCAGCGCCTACGCCATCCCTACCGAAACCGCAGGGTGGCTGCTGTCCACCGTGGCCTACCACTGCATCGCGCTGGCCGACACCGTCTACGCCTGCCCGGCAGGCTCCGGCACTGGGCTGCTGGCCAGTGATGCCGCCCTGCATGAGGAATTCGATCTCAGCATGCAAGCGCTGATCATTGGTGCACTGCAGATGGCCTCACAGCAGGATGGCCGACCACGCCGCCCTTCGGCGCAACCACCCCTGGTAAATTAAACGGCGCAGCCACGTGGCGCGTTTGTTTTCCTGCCCGTGGCGCCGTTTCCCAACCAGCGCCGGCCAGGCTTGCTTACTGTTGCCGGACAACCATCCGCCAGGAGTCTGCCCATGAATTCCCGAGCCGCCTTGGACGCACTGTGGCAATTGAGTGGTCTGCCACCCGACGCACTGGAGCACATTTCCCTGACCGGCCGCGACCCGGTTTTCCCGTCCTCTTTCGCTGTAGGCGCTGCCGCCCAGGCCAGTATTGCAGCCGCCGCGCTTGCCGCCTGTGAACTGGGGCATGCGCGAGGCGTCCCCCGGCAGAACGTTGCGGTAGACATGACGCATGCCGCCGTGGAGTGCACCGGCTGGTTTTCACTGGACGGCACCGCGCCAGACCTGTGGGACCCCTTCGCCGGCCTGTACCGCTGCGCCGATGGCCATGTCCGCGTGCATACCAACTTCCGCCATCATCGCGATGGCGCCCTGCGCCTGCTGGGCCTGGCCCCGGACACGGCCACGCGCGCGGACGCCGAACGCGCCATGTTGAACTGGCGCGCGCTGGACTTCGAACGTGCCACCGCTGAACGCGGGCTGGTGGCGACGGCGCTGCGCAGCTTCGACCAATGGGACGCTTCGCCGCAAGGCCAGGCCATCAGCGCCCAGCCGCTGCTGAGCATCACCCGCATTGGCGATGCACCACCCCGGACGCTGCCGGCGCTGGCCCAGAATGAGCGTCCGCTATCAGGCGTGCGTACGCTGGACCTGACACGCATCCTGGCCGGCCCAGTTGGTGGACGCGCGCTGGCGTCCTTTGGCGCTGACGTGATGCTGGTCAATTCGCCGCAGCTACCGAATATCGCAGCCATCGCCGAGACCAGCCGTGGCAAGCGCTCTGTCCACCTCGACCTGCGCACCGAAGACGGACGCGACGCCTTGTGGCGGCTCATCGGTGACGCGCACGTTTTCTCGCAGGGCTACCGGCCCGGCGGGCTGGCGGCTCTCGGCTTTTCACCGGCAGCGCTGGCGCACCGCCGTCCCGGCATTGTGGCGGTGTCGCTGACTGCCTATGGCTCCCAGGGCCCTTGGAGCCAGCGGCGCGGCTTTGATTCGCTGGTCCAGACCGCCATGGGTTTCAACCACGCAGAAGGCGCCGCTGCGGGCGACGGCAAACCGCGCGCGCTTCCCATGCAGATTCTTGACCAGGCCAGCGGCTTCCTGATGGCCTTCGGCGCGGCTTGCGCGCTATGGCGCCAGCAACAGGAAGGCGGCAGCTGGCATGTCGAGGTATCCCTGGCCCAGACCGGCCAATGGCTGCGCAGCCTGGGGCGTGTCGAACATGGACTGGCGGCGGAAAAACCAGACGACACCCCGTGGCTGGACAGCGTGCCCTCCGGTTTCGGGCTGCTGCGCGCCATACGTCCCAGCGCGCAACTGTTGCGCACGCCTGCCGGTTATGACAGGCCCTCCGTTCCGCCTGGAACGGACCGGCCCGAGTGGTAGGCTGGCACCCGCCTAGCAGGCCTGACAGCGCCAGCGGCCAGCGTTACACCACCGATCCTGCGGGTCGTGCTGCCGTGACGCCGTGGTGGGCATCCCTTGCCCTGCTGCGGCGGGCGTTCCAAACACCCAATGCCACGATCATGGCCGTCAGCAATGCCGTCGCCAGCACCTCATTGCGATGTTTTTCGAGGGTCAGCATGATGCCCAGCGCCAGCACGATGAAACCAATCACCGCCCAGGTCAGCCAGGGATACAGCCACATGCGGAATTCGATCGGATGGCCGCCGGCGATCAACTGACGCCGCATCCGCAACTGTGAAACCGCAATGACCAGATAGACCAGCAAGGCGACAGCGCCAGACGAAGCCAGCAGGAACGTGAAGACTTTCTCAGGCATGAAGTAATTGACAATGGTCGTCAGAAAACCGACCGCCGTGCTCGCCAGCACCGCCGCCCGGGGCACATGGTTCACGCTGGTCCTTTGCAGCGCTTCCGGCGCATCGCCACGGCGCGCCAGCGAAAACACCATGCGCGACGAGGTGTAGATGGCGGAGTTCAGGCAACTGGCCACGGCCACCAGCACCACCAGGTCCACAATCAGTTTGGCATGCGGGATGTTGAGCAGTTCCAGGGCACGCTGATAGGACCCGACCTGCAGCAGCGTCGGGTCGTTCCAGGGCACGATGGAAACCACAATGAAGATGGACACCAGGTAGAACAGGCCAATGCGCCAGATCACCGAATTGGTCGCACGCGTGATCTGGCGCGCCGGGTCGCGAGACTCGGCTGCGGCAATGGTCACGATTTCCGTGCCCATGAAACTGAACATGGTCGTCAGCAAAGCGCCCAGCACAGCCGCCGCGCCGTTGGGCATGAAGCCGCCGGTAGTCGCCATCAGCGTGGCCAGCCCGCTGGCGCGGTGATCCGGCAATCCGCCTGCCAGCGCCATGGCGCCCAGCACGATAAAGGCGATGATGGCCAGCACCTTGAGCAGCGCAAACCAGAATTCGAACTCGCCATAGCGCGCCACGCTGAACAGGTTTGTCACCGTCAGCAAGGTGGTCACGGCCAGGGCGAACACCCAGGTATCAACTACCGGGAACCAGGCATGCAGGATGGCTGCCGCCGCGATGGCCTCCAGCGGAATCACCAGCACCCAGAACCACCAGTACAGCCAACCAATGGTAAAGCCGGCCCAGCGCCCGATGGAGCGATCGGCGTAGGTGGAAAACGAGCCAGTATCCGGCGCGGCGACCGCCATTTCGCCGAGCATGCGCATCACCAGAACCACCAGAGTACCGGCAATCAGATAGGCCAGCAGCACCGCCGGCCCGGCGGACGCGATGGCATGGCCAGAACCGACGAACAAGCCGGCACCGATCACGCCGGCAATGGACAGCATCGTGACGTGGCGCTGCTTCAGTCCTGGCGCCAGGGACGCATTGCCTCCCTTGTTGAGCTGCGAAGCCAAAATGACTTTTGACATATTCTTGTCTCCTGTGTGCATCGACAGGGCCACGTCCCGCGTGAATACGGCAACGGTACGGTAATACCGCCGGAACGCTGCCCGCCGTGCGGCGGCGCATGATTGATAAGGTGGATTGCCGCCATCATTTGTTGTCTCGCCAAGGCCTTGCAGGCCTTTTCTCCTTTTGTTCACTGCGACTGCACTACCGTGTGTTCCGGTGCACCTCCCATAACGAAAACAGGCATGACCTGCGGGCCATGCCTGTTTTTGGTTTTTCCTAGAGGCTGGGGAATGCAAACTGTGAGGCCTCGTGGGTGGCGCGCTGCGGCCAGCGCTGGGTAATGGCCTTGCGGCGCGTATAAAAGCGCACGCCATCGGGGCCATAGGCATGCAGATCGCCAAAGAGCGAACGCTTCCAGCCGCCGAAGCTGTGATACGCAACCGGTACGGGCAAGGGCACGTTGACCCCAACCATCCCGACCTCGATTTCGTCGCAGAACAAACGCGCCGCTTCGCCGTCGCGCGTGAAGATGCAGGTGCCATTGCCATACTCATGCTCATTGATGAGCTGCATGGCGGCTTCCAGGCTATCGACCCGCACAATGCACAGCACCGGCCCGAAAATTTCATCGGTATAGATGCTCATGTCTGGCCTGACGTGATCAAACAGCGTGCCGCCAACAAAGAAACCCGACTCATAACCTCCCACCTTCAGATTGCGGCCATCCACCACCAGCTTCGCCCCAGCCTGTACCCCGGCGTCGATATAGCCTCGCACCCGGTCGCGCGCTGCCGCCGTCACCAGCGGTCCCATGTCCAGCCCGCAGGTCGTCCCTGCCCCTATCCTGAGCGCCTGGATCTTGGGCACCAGTTTTTCCACCAGCGCATCCGCGACCGCATCGCCCACGCACACGGCGACCGATATCGCCATGCAACGCTCGCCGCAGGAACCGTAGGCGGCGCCCATCAGGGCATTGACGGCGTTGTCGAGATCCGCGTCCGGCAGCAGCACGGCGTGATTCTTCGCGCCACCCAGCGCCTGCACCCGTTTGCCATGGCGGCAGCCTTCGGCATAGATGTACTCGGCAATCGGCGTGGAACCGACAAAGCTCAGGGCCTTGACCTCGGGCGCGGCGATCAGCCCGTCCACGGCTTCCTTGTCGCCGTTCACCACATTGAGCACCCCCTTGGGCAAGCCCGCTTCCAGGAACAGTTCGGCAATGCGCAATGTCGAGCTGGGATCACGCTCCGACGGTTTGAGAATGAAGGTATTGCCGCAGGCGATGGCCAGCGGATACATCCAAAGCGGCACCATGGCCGGGAAGTTGAATGGTGTGATGCCGGCCACGACACCCAGCGGCTGGAAATCGCTCCATGCGTCGATGGCGGGACCGACATTGCGGTTGTATTCGCCCTTGAGCAATTCCGGCGCGGCGCAGGCATATTCAACGTTTTCTATGCCACGCTTGAGCTCGCCTGCCGCGTCTTCGATCGTCTTGCCATGCTCCTGGCTGATCAGCAGCGAGATTTCGTCCTGGTGCTGCTCCAGCAGTTGCTTGAAACGAAACAGCACCTGGGCCCGGCGCGCCGGCGGCGTATTGCGCCATGCGGGAAAAGCGGCGCTGGCCGAAGCAATGGCCTGCTGCAGCGTTGCGGCGTCGGCCAGCGCCACCTGCCCGGTGACCTCGCCTGTCGAAGGATTATAGACATCCGCCTGGCGGCCGCCCCCCTGAACCCGAACGCCATCAATCAGATGCGGAATGATCGACATACTCTTGTCTCCTAGGCTGAATCTTGGAAATTGCTTGTTATTGCGTTGTTGTGTCCGAGCCGCCCCTGAATGGCCGATGGCCCAGGCTGCCCGGTCGCGCAGGCGGGCCTGGCCCGTCCGCGCATGGTCTTGCTGCGTAAGCGCCTGGTAAAAGCCCAGGGGCCCCAAGAAGTTCAAGGCACCTGGTTGAGGACTTCACCCACAGCATTGAACAGGCTGTCGAGCTCGGCAGGCGTGGCGCTAAAGGGCGGCCCGAACTGCAGGGTGTCGCCACCGAAGCGCACATAAAACCCTTTGCGCCACAGCGCCAGCCCGGCCTCGAACGGACGGATGGCGGGATCGCCGTCGCGGGGCGCCAGTTGCAAGGCGCCAGCCAATCCGCAATTGCGGATGTCTATCACATGACGGGTGCCCCTAAGGCCATGCAGCGCCTGTTCGAAGTGCGGCGCCAGCGCGGCAGCGCGTTCGATCAGGCTTTCGCGTTCCAGCAGTTCCAGCGTGGCCAGCCCCGCCGCGCAAGCCACCGGATGCGCAGAGTAGGTGTAGCCATGGCCGAACTCGACCAGATGCTCGCCGATGTCCTGCCCCATGAAAGTGTCATAGATAGCATCGCTGGCGATCACGGCACCCATCGGGATGGCGCCATTGGTCAGTTGCTTGGCGACCGTCATGATGTCTGGCGTCACGCCGAAGTATTCCGCACCAGTCGTGCGGCCCATGCGGCCGAAACCGGTGATCACTTCGTCGAAAATCAGCAGGATATTGTGCTGATCGCAGATTTCGCGCAGGCGTTGCAGATAGCCTTGCGGCGGAACCAGCACGCCGGCCGACCCGGACATAGGCTCGACTATCACGGCGGCGATATTCGACGCATCATGCAGCTCGATCAGGCGCAGCAAATCGTTGGCCAATGCCACACCGCCAGTCTCGGCCTGACCGCGCGTGAATTCGCAACCGGCCTGCAAGGTGTGCGGCAGGTGGTCCGCATCCATCAACACACCGAACATCTTGCGATTGCCACCTATGCCCCCCAGGCTGGTGCCTGCGACGTTCACCCCGTGGTATCCGCGCGCACGGCCTATCATTTTCGTCTTGGAAGCCTGGCCACGAATACGCCAATAGGCACGTGCCAGTTTCACGGCAGTATCCGCACATTCGGAACCCGAATTGGTGAAGAACACATGGTTCAGCTGGCCCGGTGTCAGCTCGGCCACTTTCTCCGCCAGCTGAAAAGCCAGCGGATGGCTGAACTGAAAGGCCGGCGCATAATCCAGCGTGCCCAGTTGCTGGGCGACCGCTTCCTGGATTTCCGTCCGACTATGGCCGGCGCCGCAAGTCCAGAGGCCGGACAGGCCATCGAACACCTTGCGGCCCGTGGCGTCGATCAGCCAATGGCCGGATGCCGCAATGATCAGGCGCGGGTCCTTCTGGAAATTCCTGTTGGAACTGAACGGCATCCAATGCGCCTTCAAGTTCAGGCCCGTCTCCGTCTCGGATGGGGAAAATGTCTGCAAATTCATCGCGATACCCCTTTGTTGTAAGGAAGGATGCGACTCATTATGCCCAGCAGATTAGATGAGTAAAATACAAATGTTCTCAACAATACTTATCGGTTTTCTAACCTGAATGGAAAAGAACTTTTTGGCCCAGGTCACGGATTTCGATCTGCGCATGCTGCTGGTTTTCCGTACCGTGGCCGAATATGGAGGCTTCGCCGCCGCAGAAAGCGCGCTGGGCATCACTCGCTCGGCCATCAGCCAGCATATGTCAGACTTGGAAAAGCGCCTGGGCATGCGCTTGTGCCAACGCGGCCGTGCCGGGTTTGCCCTGACTGACCAGGGTAGGGAAATCCTTAGGGCCAGCGAGGCCCTGCTGGCATCCATCGAAGACTTCCGGCGCGAAGTCAACCAGCTGCACAACCATCTGCGCGGCGAACTGAACCTGGGATTGATGAACAACCTCGTGACCCAGACCCGCACCCGCATCACCAACACACTGCGCGACCTGCGTCGCCAGAGCGACGGCATCCGCATCAACATCAGCATGAGCACGCCCGGCGACATCGAGCGCGGCCTGCTAGACGGACGTCTGCACATCGGCGCCCTGCCCGATATCACGCCACTTTCCGGACTGGAGTACTTGCCGCTCTATGACGAAATTTCCCTGCTCTACTGCAGCCATCTGCATCCATTGGCGCAAACCGGCGGCCAGGCGACGCTGGCGCAGATCCAGCAGGCTGGGACCGTGGCCCCGGGCTATCGCATGACCGCCGAAGCCTTGCGGCTGCACCAGGATCTCAATTGCGTCGCCCGCGCTACCGACCGCGAAGGTATCGCCTTCCTGATCCTCACGGGCGAATACATCGGCTTTTTGCCCTGCCACTATGCCGCCACCTGGGTCGAAAAAGGCCTGATGGTGGCTCTGCAGCCAGAACGCATGCAATTCACCGTTCCGCTGGCCATCGCCACCCGCAAGGGCCGGCGTTCCAACCTGCTGGTCGAACACTTCCTGACCACCCTCTCCAACGACGGGCAAAGCCCGCGCTGAACCCGGCCATCCCAGGCGTCACATGCCCCATTGGCAGGCGCCATATCCCTATATACCCGCAGTAATGCAGTATTTATGCATATTCCGTCTGTGCGGCGCCGTATCCTGCGGCTAGACTATCCTGCACTGCCCTGGCTGGCGCCCACCAGGCTGATGGCCGGGCAGCATTCCTCAAAATCAAGACCACAAATCAATAGGGGTAGCAGGAGATGACAACAAGCACTCTGCAGGAAAGCCGCTCGGCACGTTTCGCCATGCGCTGCGCGGCCTGGGCGGAACGATGGTTTCCAGACTCGTGGGTGTTCGCAACCATAGGCGTTCTGCTGGTCGCCATCGCCGCACTGGCCATAGGCGCCACGCCGGCTGCCACCGCCAAGGCCTTTGGCGACGGCTACTGGAGCCTGATCCCGTTTACCATGCAAATGGCCTTTGTCGTCATTGGCGGCTATGTGGTCGCCACATCGAGCCCGGCGTCGCGCCTGATCGACATGCTGGCCAAGCTGCCGCGCAATGGCCGTTCGGCCGTCGGCTGGGTAGCGCTGATTTCCATGCTGGCCTCGCTGCTCAACTGGGGCCTGAGCCTGGTATTCGGCGGCCTGCTGGTCCGTGCCATGGCTAGGCGCGCCGACCTGAAGATGGATTACCGTGCTGCTGGTGCTGCCGCCTATCTCGGGCTGGGCGCCGTCTGGGCGCTGGGCATCTCCTCATCCGCCGCCCAGTTGCAGGCCAACCCTGGCAGCCTGCCGCCGTCCATCCTGGCCATCACCGGCGTCATCCCCTTCACGGAAACCATTTTCCTGTGGCAATCGGGCCTGATGCTGCTAGTGCTCATCATCGCGTCGCTCATCATTGCCTATCTCACCGCTCCCAGCGCCGCCTCGGCGCGCAGCGCGCAGGACTGCGGCATAGACCCGGCCTTCTCGATGCCCGAGGCGCACAAGCCCACGCGCCCGGGCGAATGGCTGGAGCACAGCCCGCTGCTCATCATCCTGCTAGTCGCCCTGGCCGCCGGCTGGCTGCTGCAGGAATTCGCGTCAAAGCCCGCCATCCTGGCGATATCCGGGTTGAATACCTATAACCTCATGTTCATCATGGCCGGCGCCCTGCTGCACTGGCGGCCGCGCAGCTTCCTGGATGCAGTGGCCCGCGCCGTACCCACCACCACCGGCGTGCTGATCCAGTTCCCGCTCTATGGCTCCATTGCAGCGATCATGACGCAGGTGCCCGGCAGCGGTGGCGAAACCATCGCCCACCACATCTCCGCCTTTTTCATGAAGATCGCTTCGCATGACACCTTTGCGGTGTTGATGAGCGCATACTCCGCCGTGCTGGGCTTCTTCATTCCATCGGGTGGTGGAAAATGGATTATCGAAGCGCCCTACGTCATGCAGGTCGCCAACGAGCTCCAGTACCACCTGGGCTGGACAGTACAGATCTACAACGCCGCCGAAGCGCTGCCCAACCTCATCAATCCGTTCTACATGCTGCCATTGCTGGGCGTGCTCGGCCTGAAGGCCCGCGACCTGATCGGTTTCACCTTCGTGCAGTTGCTGGTCCACATTCCGCTGGTTCTGCTACTGCTCTGGGGGCTGGGCCAGACCCTGACCTACTTCCCGCCGATACAGCCTTGACGCAAGCCGGCCCGGATACCATCGACGGCATCCGGGCCAGCCGCCGCCTTTTCTTCATTCATGATTACAAATGCCGATGGCTGCATACCATCGGCACGCCCGCCAGCTGGCCGATCATGGCCGCCATCCCCTCGGCGCTGGACTGATCCAGCCCTGCCAGCCGCACCATGCGAAACCCCATCGCCAGGCTGTATTGCCAATCCAGCTCCAGGATGCGATAGCTGCGTCCGTTGGCCGTGCAATACCACTGCGCCGCAGGATCATCGTAGGCTGCACCGATGAAATCGGCCGGCGAATCGAACGGAGGCAGGCTAGCCAATGCTTCCTGCGTGCCGGGCAAACAGGGATTGTCCAGGTTTTCGCCAACGGCCACTGCGGGTGCCGGGCCGTCGTAAGCCAAAAGCATCAAGGGGAAATCGGCGGGCTGCGCATCATGGGCAGCCTGCACTTCCTGACTGAGCCAGGGCCGGGCTGCCGGCCCCAGGCAATACTGCGCGCTGTGCCAGTCACTGCCTTCATCATCCGAATACAGGTGTGCCAACTCGATGCCCCGGCTGGCCAGCAAGGCCTGCGTTTCTTCTATCGTCGCGTCATGCCGAATCGGCAGGTCCGCCGGCAGATAGCCGGCCCGCACATACTGCGCCAGCACATCGCCGGTCGTGCGCTGGCGCTCGTCATACTGGTACGACCCGGCATTCAGGGCCGCCAGCGCGAAACTCAGGTTCAACAGAGCAGGACGGGGAATCATCGCGCCACGCGGCTCCAGCACATACCCGCCCGCCAGCAAGCAGGCTTGCAGCGCGCGCCAGTCCGGCGGTGGCAGGTGCATGTCGCGCGGACACAGGAACTGGTGGTGTTCAGACATAGCGATGACTCGTCATGAGAGGGGAACCAAGCATAGCCCGGCACCGGCAATTGTCGGAACCCGTGCGGCAGGCCCGCTGCGTTTTACATATTGCTCATGGCCTGGCCCTGGCGCACTTTTTGTCCTTCCTGCCAGCCCGGATGAAAGCCCAGCGCAGTCTGCGGCATCAATACGACAACCGTCGAACCCAACTGGAAATGCCCCATTTCCGCACCTTGCACCAACTTGAGCGCAGGCTCGCCATCCTGGTAATCCCATTGGCGTATCGGCCCCCGGCCCGGCTGGGTGACCAAGCCGTGCCAAACGGTGGAGATGCTGCCGACGATGGCTGCGCCGACCAGCACCATGGCGAATATTCCATGCTGCGGATGCTCGAACCAGCAGATGAGCCGTTCATTGCGGGCCAACAGGCCATCCATGCCGCGCACGATATCCGGCCGCACTGAAAAGAGCGTACCAGGCACATGGCGCATGCCCAACAAGCGCCCGGCACATGGCATGTGGACACGGTGGTAATCACGCGGGCTCAGGTACACAGTGGTAAAGCGTCCGCCTTCGAAATGACGAGCCAATGCCGCATCGGCCAGCAGTTCACCGACACCATAGGCCCGCTGCTTGGCGAGGATCATTCGCCCGGCACCTATCCAGCCCAGCTGACTCACCGTGCCGTCGGCGGGACTGACCCAGCTGGCCCTGGCAACAGGACGTGCGCCAGGACGCAATTTCCTGGCGAAGAAATCGTTGAAGCTCGGGTAGTCGGCCGGCGCATGGCGGCAAGCCTCTTTCAGGCTGACGCTATGCCGCCACATGAAAGACCGGATCAGCGCCTGCGCGACCAGGGGATGGCGATTCTGCGCCAGGCGGCCGACCACGCGCGTCAACAGGCGCAAAGGCAGGAGATGCTGCAAAAGGACGGAAACGGACATGGCATGGACGACACAGGCAGATTTTCAGACAATCATTATTGTACCGGTACATAATATATAATGACACGTGACAAAATGGCGGCCTGAAAAATGCCATCCCATCAGCACACATCATCGGCCGTGCGCAGCGCCAGGCGCGCCGCACAGCGGCTCTGGCAGCACCTTCTTTTTACACAGGCACGTCGCCTTGATCCGGTCCGCGCCTGCCCACCACCCCGACGGGTGACACCCTTTGAGCGGAAACCATGACAACACAGCAGCGCCCCTTCAATTTCGGCCCCGGCCCGGCAACACTGCCCGCAGAAGTCCTCCAGCAGGCTGCGGACGAATTGCCGAATTGGCACGGCAGTGGCATGAGCGTGATGGAAATGAGCCATCGCGGCCCGGAGTTCATCGCCATCTACGAGCATGCGGTCTCCGGGCTGCGCACGCTGCTGGATGTACCGCCCGACTTTCACATCCTGTTCCTGCAAGGCGGCGGCATCGGCGAGAACGCCATTGCACCGCTGAACCTTTCGCAAGGCGGCGTTCTCGATTTCATATTGACCGGCAGCTGGAGCAGAAAGTCCTATGAAGAAGCCGGCCGCTACGCCAGCGCCGCACGTATCGCCGCCAACGGCAAAGCCTCTGGCCATACGGGCATTCCACCAGCGGCAAGCTGGAATATCAGCCCTGACGCGGCTTATGTG
Source organism: Kerstersia gyiorum (assembly GCF_004216755.1). Classification (GTDB taxonomy): domain Bacteria; phylum Pseudomonadota; class Gammaproteobacteria; order Burkholderiales; family Burkholderiaceae_B; genus Kerstersia; species Kerstersia gyiorum. Next base: position 829,865 of record NZ_SGWZ01000001.1, on the reverse strand, counting down.
CACCTGTGCAGCAACGAGACCATCCAGGGCGTGCAGTTCCAGGAACTGCCGGATCTGGCCGCGCTGGGCGCCGACGTGCCGCTGGTCGTGGACTGCTCCTCCGATATTGCTTCCAGGCGCTTTGACTGGCGCCGGATAGGCATGGCGTTTGCCGGGGCGCAAAAGAACCTGGGGCCGGCGGGCCTGACACTGGTCTTCGTGCGCGAGGCCTTGCTCGGCCGGGCCTTGCCCATTTGTCCCAGCGCGTTCAATTACGAGCTGGTGGCGCGCAACCAATCCATGTACAACACCCCGCCGACATGGGGCATTTATCTGGTCGGCCTGATGGTGGACTGGATGCTGCGTCAGCGTGAAGGAGACCTGAGCGGCCTGGCGGCGCTGGAAGTACGCAATCAGCGGCAGGCAGCCAAGCTGTATGCTGCCCTGGACGCCAGCGATTTCTATATCAATCGGGTCGATCCAGCTGTGCGCTCGTGGATGAACGTCCCCTTTACGCTGGCCGACGCACGGCGCGACGAGGCGTTTCTCGATGGCGCCGCCCGGCGCGGACTGCTTCAGCTCAGGGGGCACAACTCGGTAGGCGGCATGCGCGCCAGCCTCTACAACGCCATGACCGATGAGGGTGTCGATGCCCTGATCGCCTATCTCCAGGATTTCGAACGCAGGCAGGCATGAGCATGGAAAACTCGTCTTTCATCAGCCCGCTGATCCGTGATTTGCGTCCCTACCAACCCGGCGAGCAGCCGCTGGACAGCGGGTTCCTCAAGCTCAATACCAACGAGAACCCGTACCCGCCCTCACCCCGCGTCATAGACAGCATCTGCGATGAAGCGAACCGCAACCTGGCGCGCTACCCGGACCCGGAATCCGAGATGCTGTGCGCCACGATCGCCTCTTTTTACGGCGTTGCGCGAGGCCAGGTTTTCGTTGGCAATGGTTCAGATGAGATCCTGGCCCACGCGTTCAACGCCTTTTTCCGCCACGGCAACGCCAGGCTGCTGATCCCGGACATCACCTATGGCTTCTATAAAGTCTATTGCCAGTTGTTCGGCATTCCACCCGGCTTGGTGGCGGTCGACCCGTCGCTGCGCATCAGCCTGGAGAACTTTGCCGTACAGGCCCGTGCCGATGGCACTATCGCAGGCATCGTGATTGCCAACCCCAATGCCCCGACCGGGGAGGGCCTCACGCTGGACGCGATCCGGTATCTGCTCGCCATCAACCCCATGCGTGTGGTGCTGGTGGATGAAGCCTATGTCGATTTCGGTGGCCATTCGGCAGTCGGCCTGGTGGCGCAGCACCCCAACCTGCTGATCGTCCAGACCCTGTCGAAATCGCGCGCGCTCGCAGGCCTGCGCGTGGGTTTTGCCATCGGCCAGGAAGGCTTGATCAGCGCCTTGAAAAGCGTGAAGGACAGCTTCAATTCCTATCCGTTGGGACGTCTGGCCCAGCAGGGAGCCATTGCCGCCTTCGAAGACCTGACCTATTTCGAACAAACACGCAAAGCCGTCATCGCCACCCGGGAAAAATTGGCGAGGCAGCTCGCCGGCCTGGGCTTCGACGTGCTGCCTTCCTGTACGAACTTCCTGTTTGTCCGGCATCCGAAGCACGATGCCGCCTGGCTGGCCGGCCAGTTGCGCGAGGCAAGAATCCTGGTGCGCCATTTCCCCCAGGAACGGATAGGGCAATTCCTGCGTATCACTGTCGGCACGGATCAGCAGTCAGCGCGACTGCTGAGTGTGCTTGCTGGCATTCTGGGCGGACGCGCCGCCAGGCGGTGAGGCTTGCCAACGCCCACCGCCCCTTGCTGCCTCTGCGCTCAGGCCACGCAATCCACGAAATAACGCATCTGGCCAGCAGCATCCTTCACTTCCACAAAACCGTGGATATCGGTGCCAAAGCCCGGCGCCAGACGGTGCAGTTCGCGAGAGAACCGTAGATACTCGACAATCGTCCGATTGAAAACCTCGCCAGGAATCAACAAGGGGATTCCTGGCGGGTAAGGCGTAATCAGGCTGGTCGTGATGCGGCCTTCCAGCTGGTCGATTTCCACCCGTTCTGTCCGGTGCGTGGCGATATGCGCATAGGCTTCGCTGGGCTTCATCGCCGGAACCGCTTCTTCCAGGTACATGCCGGTCGTCAGACGCGCAATATCGTGGCTCGCATAAATGGCATGGACATGTTCGCAGAGGTCGCGCAAACCCATTTCTTCGTAGCAAGGATATTTCTGGCAGAAATCCGGCAAGATGCGCCACATCGGCACATTGCGGGCATAGTCGTCCTTGAACTGCTGCAAGGCCGTTACCAGGGAATTCCAGCGGCCTTTGGTAATGCCGATGGTGAACATGATGAAGAAGCTGTAGAGCCCGGTCTTTTCGATGATCACGCCGTGCTCTGCCAGGAACTTGGTCACGATGGGCGCAGGTATCCCGGTGGTGTCAAAACGCCCGTCCAGACTCAGTCCCGGCGTCACGATGGTAGCCTTGATCGGGTCGAGCATATTGAAGCCCGCCGCTATCCCGCCAAAACCGTGCCACGGCGCTTCCTGGCCGTCGCTGGACAATACCCAGTCCTGCGCGCTGCCCATGCCCTCCATTTCCAGCGTCGCCGGTCCCCACACCTTGAACCACCAGTCCCCGGCAGCAAACTGCTCGCCCACCTGGCGCATGGCACGACGAAAATCCAGCGCTTCGGCGATACTTTCCTCGACGAGCGTCTGGCCGCCCGGCGGCTCCATCATGGCCGCAGCCACGTCGCAGCTGGCAATGATGGCGTACTGCGGCGATGTGGACGTATGCATGAGATACGCCTCGTTGAACAGGTGTCGGTCAAAACGCGGATTCGCCGCATCCTGCACCAGGATATGGCTGGCCTGGCTGATGCCGGCCAGGAGCTTGTGAGTCGATTGCGTGGAATACACCACGGAACTGACCGGCCGTGCGCGTTTCTTGCCCATGGCGTGATACGTGCTGTAGAACGGATGAAAGGCCGCATGGGGAATCCAGGCCTCGTCGAAATGCAATGCCTCGACATAGCCATCCAGCGCGGACTTGATGACCTCGGTGTCGTACATGATGCCGTCATAGGTGGACTGCGTCAGCACCAGCACACGCGGCGTGACCGCATCCGTGTCCATGCCGGCCAGCAAGGGATGCGCACGCATCCTGGCCTTGATGGCTGCCGGGGAGAACGCCTCGCGCGGAATCGGGCCGATGATGCCCAGATGGTTGCGCGTGGGACGCAGGAAAACCGGAATCGCGCCGGTCAGCACAATGCTGTGCAGGATGGACTTATGGCAATTCCTGTCCACGACCACGACATCGCCAGGCGCCACCGCATGCTGCCAGACAATCTTGTTGCTCGTACTGGTGCCGTTGGTCACAAAAAAGCAGTGGTCGGCGTTGAAGATGCGCGCCGCATTGCGCTCACTGGCGCCGATGGCACCATTGTGATCGAGCAACTGGCCCAGTTCCTCCACGGCATTGCAAACATCCGCACGCAGCATGTTCTCCCCGAAAAACTGATGGAACACCTGCCCCACCGGACTCTTCAAGAAGGCCACGCCACCGGAGTGTCCGGGGCAGTGCCAGGAATAGGAGCCGTCTTCCGCATAGTCCAGCAAGGCCTTCAGGAATGGCGGCTTGATGCCGTTGAGATAGTTTTTCGCCTCGCGGATCAGATGGCGTGCAACGAATTCCGGCGTGTCCTCGAACATGTGCAAGACACCGTGCAGTTCGCGCAGGATGTCGTTCGGCATGTGGCGCGCTGTTTTCGTTTCTCCGTACACATAGATCGGCACATCCACATTGCGCCGCCGCACTTCGCGAATGAATGTACGGATGTTCTGCAGCGCCGGGGCGGTTTCAGCGTCCTGTGTGAATTCTTCATCATCTATGGACAGGATGAACGTACTGGCCCGGCTCTGTTGCTGGGCGAACTGGCTGAGGTCATGGTAGCTGGTGACGCCAAGGGCATCGAACCCTTCGGACTGGATCGCCTGCGCCAGTGCGCGTATGCCCAGGCCCGAGGTGTTTTCTGAACGGAAGTCTTCGTCGATGATGACGATGGGAAAGTGGAACGGCATGACATGTCCTGTCGAGGGGAAAGGGTTCTAAAACGGGAAAGCGCTGTGTTCCGTCGCCTGCTGGCCGCGATGATGTTGAAAAAACGCTTGCCCAAATCTTTGACACGGATCATAATATGTTTTGTACCATGACAAAACACGGCGCGGTAGCAAAGTGGCCATGCGATGGATTGCAAATCCATTCAGGTTGGTTCGATTCCAACCCGCGCCTCCACAAGCCAGTTCCCTGAGCCATTGCCCCAGACCGGGCTATGGCAAAATCCAGTCTTTCAGCCTGGCGGGCCAATATGAGTTCTGGCCTGTCTGGAACAGATCTTTGTCACGGAACGATATGGCTATACAAGGCAAGACCGCCGCGGAACTCTTCGACTGCGTGCGCGCCCTGGCGCAATCGCAACAACTGCGCCCCGGTGATTCCCTGCCGCCGGTCCGGGATCTGGCAGCGGAGCTGGGCATAGGCAGAAATACGGTGGCTGCGGCCTACCGCCGGCTGGTCGTGGCAGGTATCGCATCCACCCATGGCCGTCTCGGCACGATCATCCGCAACCAGTACGACCCTGGAGAACAGGAAGGCACACTGGCAGGCTCTCCGCTGACCGACCTGGCCAGTGGCAACCCCAATCTCGACTGGCTGCCTGATGTCGCCGCAGCCTTGCAGCGCAAGCCCTACCAGCCCAGGCTCTATGGAGAACCTTCCGTCAACCCTGGCCTGAAACAACACTTACAGCAGTGGATGGCGCCGGATTGCCCGCCACAGGGCTTCGAGATCGACCTGGCGCATGGCGCCGTCGACGCCATTGAAAGACTGCTGATTTCCTATCTGGTCGCTGGCGACAAGGTCGCTGTCGAAAACCCCTGCTTCCTGAGCAGCATCCATACCTTGCGCACCCTGGGACTCCAGCCAACCGGCGTTCCCGTCGATACCGAAGGCATGATGGCCGGCGAACTGGAAACCGCCCTGGAAAAAGGCGCACGGGCGGTCATTCTGACTCCGCGGGCGCACAACCCCACCGGTTGCAGCCTGAGCGAAAAGCGCGCCCGCGCCATCTCCCGTGTACTGGCCCGGCATCCCAACGTGCTGGTCATTGTGGACGATCACTTTGCACTATTGTCCGATGCCGCCTATCACTCCGTCATTCCGAAGGATGCGGCGCGCTGGGCCGTGATCCGTTCATTCACCAAAGCGCTGGGGCCGGATATCCGCATGGCGGCCATCGCCAGCGACAGCGCCACCTCACGACAATTGCGCCTGCGGCTGACTTCCGGCACGAACTGGGTCAGCCATCTGTTGCAGGACATCGTCGAAACCATCATCACACAAGCTGAAACCGCCAGCCTGCTGGCCTGCGCTCGGGCGGACTACCGCCAGCGACGCCAGGCGCTGGAACAGGCCTTGCACAAGGAAGGCGTGGCATTCCTGCCCGGCGGCGACGGCCTCAACCTCTGGCTCCCTCTGGAGACGGACGACCAGGCGGTTGCGCTGGACCTGGCCCGCCGGGGCTGGCTGGTACGCCAAGGCAGGAGTTTCTCGGTGGATGATCCCGTCCAGGGGCTGCGCATCACCATTTCAAGCATCAACCCGGTGCAATGCGCGCAGCTGGCCCGGGATATCCGGCGCAGCCTGGATTAGAAACACCAGTGGAACACCGGCGCGGCGTTTGCCTGATCTGCAGGCGCCGCGCCAGTACTGCCTGGCGCCGTATCAGCGATACACGGGATGCCTGCGGCAGAGCGCCACGACTTGCTCGCGCACCTGCGCCACCACCGAATCCAGGCGCCCTGTTTCCAGGGCATCCAGCACATCGCACAACCAACCTGCAAGCTGCTCACATTCGGCCTCGCCGAAACCGCGCGTCGTCACTGCCGGAGTGCCGATGCGCAGCCCCGACGTCACAAAAGGCGAGCGCGGATCATTGGGCACTGAGTTCTTGTTCGCCGTGATGTAGGCATCGCTCAGGGCGGTATCGGCGTCCTTGCCGGTGTAGGGTTTGCTCGACAGGTCGATCAGCATCAGGTGGTTGTCGGTACCGCCAGAAACAATGCGGTAGCCGCGCTGCATCAGCACCGCTGCCATGGCGCGGGCGTTGGTTACGACCTGGCGCTGATAGGTCTTGAACGCCGGTTGCAGGGCTTCCTTGAAGGCGATGGCCTTGGCTGCGATCACGTGCATCAGCGGGCCGCCTTGAACACCGGGGAAGACGGCGGCATTGAGCTTGCGGCAGAACTCTTCATCCTGGCCTTTGGCAAGAATAATGCCTCCGCGCGGGCCGCGCATGGTTTTGTGAGTGGTGCTGGTCACCACATGGGCGTGCGGCAGCGGGTTCGGATATTCGCCTGCAGCAACCAGGCCGGCAACGTGTGCCATGTCCACCCAGAAGATAGCCCCCACCTTGTCGGCAATAGCGCGCATGCGCGCCCAATCCTTGTAGCGCGAATAGGCAGAAAAGCCCCCGATCAGCATTTTGGGCCGGGTAGCCAGCGCAATGCGTTCCATCTCGTCATAGTCGATCAAGCCAGTTTCCGTATCCAGGCCATAAGGCACGATCTTGTAATGCCGGCCGGAAAAATTCGACGGATTGCCATGGGTCAGGTGGCCGCCCTGGGCCAGATTCATGCCCATGACCGTATCACCGGGCTGTGCCAGCGCCAGGAACACAGCGGCATTGGCCTGCGCGCCGGCATGAGGCTGGACGTTGGCGTAATCACAGTCGAACAGCAACTTGAGGCGCTCAATGGCCAGGCTCTCAGCCACATCCACGTTCTCACAGCCACTGTAGTAGCGCTTGCCAGGGTAGCCCTCGGCATATTTGTTGGTAAACACTGAATTCTGGATCGCCATGACCAGCGGGCTGGCATAGTTTTCGGAAGCAATCAGCTCGACATGGTCCTCCTGGCGGCGCTCTTCGCGCTGCACGGCGGCGGCAAGTTCGGGGTCGAATTCGGCAAGAATCAGGGATGGGTCGTACATGATGAAAGTCCTATCGTCGGAAAGGTGCATGTTTGGAGATACGTGGCACGCTGGGAATGTCCTGATCCAGCTGGCCGCGAAGCTCCCGAAAAAGATCACTGGCCGCGGCCAGCGCGGCAGCAGCGGGTTTGTCCGCCAGGCGTGCGGCCAGCCATGGGCCGACAATCAACGCATCGGCCATGCTGGCGGCCCGGCGGGCTGTATGCATATCCCCGATACCGGCGGCCAGCCCGAGGGGAATGGCAATATGGCGGCGGATGCGCCATATGCAGTCCCGTGCCTGGCCAGCAGGTTGAGCATCTATCCCGTCCGGAAAGAAGCGTCCATGGACATAGCCGCTGGTGCAAGCTGCCAGCTGGCGGATGTCATCATCCGTTACCGTAGGCGCCAGGCTGGCAAGCCAGTCCAAGCCGCAGCGCCGCAAGGGCCGCGCCAGGGCGTGCGACAAGGCGGGCGACGGGTCGAAGGCCAGCACGCCGTCCAACCCGGCAACGGCCGCCGATTCTGCAAACGCCACCGGATGGCGCAAGCCCCCGCCACCTTCGATGCTCTGCGCAGTGCCTGACAGCACGACCGGCGTAGAGCTATCGGACAGCCGAAACTGTGCGACCTGCTCCAACAACTGCTGTAGCCCGGCAGCCTGCGGCCGGGCCGGGCCGCCATTTCCCGCGGAATGAGGCGAGAGAGCATGCAAAGACGCACCACGGGCCGGCAGTGCCGATGACGGCATGCCCAACTCGATAATGTCCGCACCGGCCTCGACCAATACATGCATCAGCGCCGGCGTGATATCGGCATGCGGATAACCTGCCGTGACTGAGGAAATCAGAGCCTTGCGGGACTGCGCGCGCAAACGCTCGAACGTGGCTGCTATCCGCTCCATGGCCTTGCCTCCGGCTCAGTCGCAGATCTGATAGGTGAAGTGGCGCAGAAACGCCGGCGCGGGCGCTTCCTGCGCTGAATCATGCGCCGCTTCATGTGTCGATTCTTGCGCCACCTCATGCATCGAACAATGTGCCGAACCCTGCTCGGGCCCCTGCCCCAAACCATGCGCCGCACCCTGGCGGCAGACCGGCGGCAACAGCAGTTCGTCGCACTGCGCACGGCTGGTACGGCGCAAAACCTGGACCAATTGAGCACACGCCATGGCCGCGGCTTCAGGCAGGCTGGCACCATTGAGCCAATGGCCGGTCAGGGCAGCACAGAACATATCGCCGGTTCCCTTGGGCGCAAGCGCTACGCGCGGATGCGTGATGACTTCGGCCTGCGCGCGGGTCACCAATACCACCTGCATCTCATCGCTGGCGCAGGAATCAGGTGCAGCACTGGTCACGGCAACCCATTCGGTCCGCCCTGTCAACAGGGTACGCGCGGCAGCGATGACATCATCGGTATTGCTCACGGGCAGGCCGGTCAGCTGGGCCAGTTCAAATCCGTTCGGCGTCAGCCCGTCGGCCAGCGGCAAGATGTCGCGGCGGTACGCTTCCACCAGACCGGTATCGACATAGATACCATGGTCGTGGTCGCCAAGCACCGGGTCTACCACAATGCGCACGCCCGGCTGCTGGCGCAGCCGTTCTGCCAGCCAGCCCACCAGCGCGCCGGCCTGTGCCGGCCCGCCCAGATAGCCAACCAGCACCGCGCGCAAGGCATGCAGCGCGCCACGCGCCGCAAGATCGTGCAGATAGCCTGTGAACCATTCCACCGGCACCGCACCGCCATGCATGCTCGGATAATGCGGCGTATTGCTAAACAGCACGGTCGGCACCGCCGCCACGGACAGCCCCAGGGCTTCAAGGGTGGGAACGGCCACACTATTGCCCACGCGGCCATAGACCACCTGGGATTGTACGGAGACCACATCTATCGGCAGTGGATTCATGACGGTTCGCGCTCCGGCCCGGTGGCGATGTCATCCAGCCAGCGCCGGAACACGGCAGTCGCGGCTTGCGGCAGGCGTGTCAGCAATGCCTGTGCATCGGCGCGCAAGCGGCGGGGGTCCACGCCCGCCTGAGCCAGTTCACAAGCGTGCCCGAGCAGCCAGGATTCAAGCCGGCGCGGATCGGCCTCCAGATGGCATTGCAGCGCCAGCACATTACTCCCCCACGCAAATGCCTGGTTGGCGCAGGTGCCAGTTTCCGCCAATCGGACAGCACCGGCAGGAATATCAAAACGGTCGCCATGCCAATGCAGCACGGGCACGCCCGCCAGCGCTGCCAGCGGCGAATCTTCCCCTTCGGAAGTCAGGCTCAGCGGTGCGAAGCCGATCTCCTTCGCACCCATGGACACGACATCCACCCCCAAGGCGCGGGCGATCAGTTGCGCCCCCAGGCAGATACCCAGCAGCGGCCGACCCGACGTCAGGCGCGCACGCACCAGCGCCAGTTCCTGGCTGATGCACGGATACATCAGTTCATCAAAGGCGCCAATCGGGCCGCCCAGCAACACCAGCAGATCCGAGGTTTCGCCCTCCAGCAGGCTCAGGTCATCGCGTGCGGCATCGACATAGCGGATGGCATACCCCCGGGACCGCAACACGGGCTCCAGCGTGCCCAGGTCCTCGAAATGGACGTGACGAATGGCAATGACGGTTTTCATGAGGGATCCCCTGCTGCGGCCTGGGCCGTGCCATCGGCAGCGGCATTGGCCGACGGCCAGTAATAGCTGTCCGGCAAGGGACGGGCACCGAAGATGGCCTGGCCCACACGCACCACCGTGGCGCCCTCCTCGATGGCGATTTCGAAGTCGCCTGACATGCCCATGGACAGTTCCGCCAGGTCTATCCCTGCCGGTGCGTCCTGCCGCAGCCTGTCGCGCAGATTGCGCAACAGGATGAAGCATTGGCGCACGCGCTCGGCTTCGGCGGAAAACAGTGCCAGGGTCATCAGGCCACGCACCCGCAACGCGGAAAACGCAGGCAACTGTTTGACGAAACCTTCGACATCTTCCGGCGCCAGGCCGTACTTGCTTTCCTCGCCGGAGGTATTCACCTGGACAAACACATCCAGCGACCGTCCTTCTGCCTGCAAACGCTTGTCCAGCGCTTCCGCCAGGCGCAGGCTGTCCAGGGCCTGGAACTCGCTTGCAAAGCGTGCCACCAGCCTGGCCTTGTTGGTTTGCAGGTGGCCGATCACCGACCAGCGCAGGTCGGTCAGATCCTGCATGGCTTCCCACTTGCCGTAGGCCTCCTGGACCTTGTTTTCCCCCAGCAGGCGGCAACCGGCGGCATAGGCCAGGCGCAGGCTGGATTCGGGCTTGGTTTTGCTGACCGGCAGCAGGCGGACGCTGGCGGGATCACGTCCCGCGCGTCGGCAGGCGGCCGCAATACGGGCCTGCACGTCAGCGATATTCTGGCGAAAGTCTTCGACGGTGGCGGCCTGCGGATAGCGGCCATGCTGATCGTGCCGAGTTTGAGTTCCTGTTGATTCCGACATGGCTTGACTGTGGCTCCTGAGGTACATGCGATTGCTCCAGACTCATGACTGATTTATATATCTGAAATGGCCCATAAAACCTGACCACTTTTTCAAAGACATATAGACCAATTGTTCAAGCACGCCCAACTCGAATCCGTCAAAGCGTGGATCGCCGACCCTGCGCACTACGCCCTGCCGCTGCATGCCCGCATCCGTCGGGCGATACGGCAGCTGATACTCGACGGTGCGCTGGAAGCCGGCCGCCCCCTGCCCGCATCGCGCCTGCTGGCCCGTTCGCTGGGCGTTTCACGCGGCACGGTGGAGGAAGCCTATAGCCAGCTGCAAACCGAGGGCTTCATCGAACGGCGAGTGGGCAGCGGCACCTTCGTCTCGGCGCAGATACAACGCCGGCCCGGCCGCCAGCGTACGCAGCAGGCTGCCGTGCACAGCCCCTTGCTGCGCCTAAGCCGGCGCGGCTGTGCCATGCTGGAAGGCGGCGGCCTGCGCGATTTCGTCGCGCCGCGAGCATTTGCCCCCGGCGTACCGGAAACACGCAACTTTCCGCTGCATACCTGGGAACGCCTGCAGCGTCAGGTCATCAAGGAATATGGCACCAGCATCCTGCTGCACAGCCCGCCGCAAGGCATGGAAGCACTGCGCCAGGCCATTGCCGACTACGTCAATCTTGAACGCGGGGCGCACGCCTCGGCGGACCGCGTGCTGGTACTGACCAGCTCCCAACAGGCCCTGACCCTATGCGCCAATGTTCTGCTCGATGCCGGTGACCGCATCTACATTGAAGACCCGGTCTACCACGGCGCCCGCAAGGCCTTCGATGCTGCGGGCCTGACCTGCATACCTGTGCCCCTGGATGCCGAAGGCATGCGGACGGAATACCTGAAACCAGCCGCGTCGGCGGAAGCACCGGCCCTGGCGGTATTCCTCACGCCCTCACACCAGTTTCCTACCGGCACGACACTGGCACTGGAACGGCGCCTGTCCATCATCGACTGGGCTCAGCGCGAACAGGCCTGGATCATCGAAGACGACTACGACAGCGAATTCCATTACGTCGGCAAACCCACGGCCTGCGTGCAAGGACTGGACCCGCATGAACGCACGATCTACATCGGCACCTTCAGCAAATCACTGTTTCCCGGCCTGCGCATCGGCTACATGGTCCTGCCGCCGCAGCTCGTCGCCCCCATGAGCGTGGCCCGCACCCTGCTGGACGGGCACAGCGCCCCCATCCCCCAACTGACCCTGGCGCGTTTCATAGACGGCGGGCATTTCGGCGCCCATGTCCGCACGATGCGGGCCGTCTATGCCGAGCGGCGCGATGTCCTGGCGCGGCTGGTGCGCGAACACCTTGGCAGCTTCCTGGAACCCCGCATCCCCGACGGCGGCATGCAAATGCCGTGCCTGCTGACCCAGGACATCCCGGAAGCCGAGGCCGTCGCCACCGCACGCCGGGCTGGCATAGACCTGCTGGGCCTGACCGCCCTGCATGCGTCCGCACAGCACCAGGCCGGGTTCCTGACCGGGTTTGCGGCGCATACGCCGGGCGAAATGGAAATCGCCGTCAAGAAGCTGGCGAGCGTGTTGCGTGCGCTGGAAAGAAAGGGTGGGGAATGGCGGTGAGGGGTGGCATGAACACTCTCCGGTATTCATGATGCCATCATTCCGGGGCGATGCAAACGTCGCCAGCGTCTCTCTTGAGATCCTGACCGACTCGAGGCCAAACTGAAATTTTTTTTATACCCGGCTTACTCAGTACTTGCTACGCAACCCGCGCCGTCTTATGTCCCTGTGCCGCTGTCCAGGAAAAAGGCCGATTCGAAGTCCAACAAGTCTGTAGCACGCATGCCCAATCCCCGTGCCACTGCCCGCCAATTCGCCACGGCCTGCGCCACCTCAATCCAGATCGCCCTCGCCTGTTCGGCGTCCCGCCTGAAATAGCCTCACAATCTGTCCACCGGACCCTAGATGCACTTCCAGATCACCGCGTCTGGATGAATGGTTCATTGCCATCAGAAGCCCTCCAGATCATCGGAGCCAACACGGGTGCTGCCTTCGCTGGCCGCGACAGACTGGCTGGCTTGCCGCTTGTTTCCTGAAGATGTTCTGACCCTTTGCGGCAATTGCTCGCGCACCAGATCCATACCCAGCGCATCGTTCTCCATGGACATTGCCTTGACCACAGCATCCAGGCGGCCAAGCACCTGCAAGGCGCGTAGAAAAGTGTGCAGGGCTGTGCCAGGATAGCCATTCTCCATGCGCCTGACTGTGCTCAACGATGTGCCGATGCGCAGTGCCAAGTCCTCTTGGCTCAAGCGTCGCAGGCGACGTGCCATGGAGATGTCCTGCCCCATACGCTGCAGTGCGCGTTCGACAGGCAGAGGCAAGGCAACCTGTGCGCCAGAGCGTTTCTGTGTAGAGGGCCGCATAAAATTTACCACTCAGATATGATATTTAATTTTATATAAACTACCATATCTGATCAATTAGTTAAAAATATCAAGTATTTATTCCCTACAGTACATTCTTGGCGCCTCATTGCCAACGGCCCACCGATATGCACCGCCCGAGCATGTAGCGCATGCCGCCCAGAGACGGACCGGTTGCTGACACCAGCGTTACGATTCATTCAATCCCAAGCACTTGGCCTGAGCCTCGGTGACACGTGCCTCTTCTGCCCCTTTTGACCTTTACCGTATCGTCCCTGCTGCCACGGCAGACCGGCATTGCCATCAGTCGGTGAGCGCATGAAGGCCATGGAAACAAGCGCAGAGGATGCGCAAGCAATTTGGTGCTGGAGTTTTGAAACTACTTGGAGCGGGTGAAGGGAATCGAACCCTCGTATGCAGCTTGGGAAGCTGCCGTTCTACCATTGAACTACACCCGCATTTGACCGTGCTGCCAACGTACCGCAGCAGGAAAGAAGACAATAATTCTAGCAGAAGGCGGCGCATTCGTGCGGCAGTGTGTCTTTTTCCCGTATTTGTTGCCGCCAGGCTGCGTTCACTCTGCGCGCCGCCCGACTTTTCTCTTGGTCATGGCGCTGTCATGCCCGCCCCTTACGCTGGCGTCTCTTATTCAAGTCCCAAAGAGGATAACAATATGTCGATGCCGTTCCCCCGCCTGCGCGCGGGTCTGCTTTGTTGCGCCCTGCCGCTTTGCGCGCTGCCTTTCGGCTCTGCTTCCGCACAGGCCTCCCCTTCTTCCGTCACGCTTTACGGCACGATTGATGTGGCCGTGGAAAAGCTGTCCAACGGCCCTGGGCCAACCAACAAGCCCAATATGATTTCCGGCGGCCTGAGCGGGTCACGCTGGGGCATCAAGGGCAGCGAAGATCTGGGCGGCGGGCTGAATGCCATTTATACGCTGGAAAGCGGCTTCGACGTCTCCGACGGCACCCTGCTGCAAGGCGGCCGCCTGTTCGGACGCCAGGCCTATATCGGGCTATCCGACAAATCCTGGGGGCAATTGATGGCCGGCCGCCAGAATACCTTGATGATCGACTGGATCAGCAAGTACAACCCTTTCGGCAATGGCAATTACTCCGCCAAGCGTGTCGATGGCGCCTTCTCGGATCGCGCCGACAACGCCCTGAAATACACCGGCAAATTCGGCGCATTCAGTCTGGGCGCGCTCTACAGCTTCGGCTGGAATAACGATCAGGACGCTGAAGATTCCAAGGTCGGCCGCATGTATAGCGCCGGGGTGCGGTATCAGCAGGACGGCCTGGATGCCGCCGTGCTGTATCACGTCAAACACGCCAACAAACCCGGCCTCAATGCCGACAGCAATAACCGCGAACAGCGCATTGCCGCCGGCCTGTCGTACAAGACCGGCGCCTTCCAGGTTTACGGCGGCTACCGCTGGCTGAAGCAGGAACTCACCACGCAGAACTACACCAGCAATATGTACTGGGCCGGCGCCAGCTATCAGGTGAGCAAGCCGGCCACGCTGTCGCTGGCGCTGTACTACCTGGATGGCACGACCTGCGACAACCTGAATGCCGCCGCCTGCCCTGCCGCGCAACAGGCGGGCAAGGATCAAAAGCCCTGGCTGTTCGTGCTGGGCGCCGATTATCAGGCGTCCAAACGCACGACGTTTTACGCAACCGGCGCCTATGCCCTGAACCGCCATGACTCGTCGCTGAGCGTGATCGGCGGCAAATTCGGCGAAAACGTCAACCCAGGGGCGAACCAGTTCGGCCTGAATATCGGCATGCGCCACAGCTTCTGATGTCCCCTTCCCACGCCCCCCACGCTTCCCACGCCAGCGCGCCGCGCCACGGCGTCGCCATCGGCATCCGCCAGTTGCGCCATGCTTTCGGCGGCAACACGGTGCTCAACGGTATAGACCTGGACATTCCCGCGGGAACCATCCTGGCCCTGCTCGGGCCATCAGGCTGCGGCAAGAGCACCTTGCTCAAATCCCTGGCAGGGCTGTTGCGGCCCGATGCGGGCAGCATCCACTTCGGTGAACGCGCCGTCCATGAAACCCGCCGGACGCTGCCCCCGGAGCAGCGCGACCTGGGCATGGTATTCCAGGATTACGCGCTCTGGCCGCACATGACGGTCGCGGGCAATATTGCCTTTCCGCTGCAAATGCGCGGCGTGCCCAAGGCCGAACAGCGCGGGCGCGTGGAAGAAGCGCTGCAACTTGTTGGCCTGCAAGGCTACGGCAAGCGCCGCCCCGCCGATCTGTCCGGCGGCCAGCAACAGCGTGTCGCCCTGGCGCGCGCCATCGTGGCGCGCCCCCAGGTGCTGCTTTTTGATGAGCCGCTCTCCAACCTGGACCGCGACTTGCGCGAAAGCCTGTCCGCCGAGCTGGCGACGCTGTTGCGGCGCCTGGGAACCACAGCCGTCTATGTCACCCATGACCCACAGGAAGCCCACACGCTGGCGCACCGCATCGTGCGCCTGTCGGCCGGCAATGTCCACGAAGACATCCTCCTGTAACCTGATTGCAAGATACCCATGACACACTCTATTGTTTCCCGTTTGCTACTGCCTATCCTGGCCCTTTCCATCATGCCCGCATTTGTTTCGACGGCCCACGCCCAGCAAGGCGAACGCAGCCTGACGGTCTATACCGCCGGGCCCGGCAGCCTGATCAAGAAACTTGCTGCCGGCTTCGAGCAGCAAAGCGGCATCAAGGTCGATGTTTTCCAGGCAACAACCGGCAAGGTCATGGCACGACTGGAGGCCGAAGCCGCCAACCCGCGTGCCGACGTACTGATTTCCGCTTCCTGGGATACTGCCCAAGACCTGGAACAACGTGGCTGGCTGCAGGCCTATGAAAGCCCGAACGCCGCGGAAGTACCCGCCGCCTTCAAGACGCCCTACTACGTGGCTCAAGGCATTTCGGCGCTGGGCATTGTCTGGAATACCCAGAGCGGCAAGCCCGAACCCAAGGATTGGAGTGATCTGGCCACACCAGAGTACAAGGATCTGGTCACCATGCCTGACCCGGCCCTGTCCGGCGCCACGCTGGATCTGATCCTGGGCCTGTACGCCGCCCGTGGCGACCAGGCCTGGGAGCTGCTGGCTTCGCTGCGCGACAACGGCATGACCGTCTCCGGCCCCAACGCCCAGGCGCTCACGCCGGTGCTGCAAGGCGCCAAGGCCGCCGTGTTCGGCGGCGTGGATTACGTGTCCTATGCCGGCATCACCAAGGGCGAATCCATCAAGGTGATTTTCCCCGCCAGCGGTACGGTGATCGCGCCGCGCCCGATGATGATCCTGAAGGAAAGCAAGCGCCCCGAAGCTGCGCGCCAGTTCATCGACTACGTGCTATCGCCGGAAGGCCAGGCTGCCGTGGCCGAGGCCTGGCTCATGCCGGCCCGTCAGGATGTGGCCGCCAGCCGCCCGCTGTTCCAGGAGCTGACGCTGCTGCCCGCTGCCGCTGACGGCGGCTCGAGCACCTTGCGCGCCGATGTGCTGCAACGCTTCAGCACCCTGTTCGGCCAACGCTGATTTCTGATTGTCGTCTCCGGCAGCGGCCGCTGGCCGCGCCGGAACTGGAGAGATCATGCGCGGCATGTCCATGCTGGCAATGCTCACTCTCGCGGCCCTGGCCGTGCTGGTGGCATTGCCTATCTGTTTTATCGTTCTGCAGGCGATATTTCCACATCTGGGCGCAGCCTCGCTGAGTGGCGCGTTCAGCAATATTCTGCCGGTACTAAGCCAGGAAAATGTCACGCCCCTGCTGGGCAACACCCTGCAACTGGGTGTGGGTGTCATGCTGGCCAGCACGCTGATCGGCGCCCCGCTAGGCGCGCTGCGCGGCCTGTTCCGTCTGCCCGGCGCCCCTGTCTGGGACCTGCTGTTCCTCGTGCCTTTCCTGCTGCCGCCCTATATTGCCGCGCTATCCTGGATGATGGCACTACAGCCCGGCGGCTATCTCATGCAACTGACTGGCCTGCATCTGGGCGCCCTGCTGTTTTCGCCAACGGGGATCATCCTCATCATGGCGCTGGGCACGTTTCCAGTGGTGTATTTCGCGGTGTCCCGCAGCCTCGCGGCAGCGGGCGGCCGGCTGGCCGATGTCGGCCGCGTCTGTGGCGCCACGCCCTGGCGCGCATTCTTCCGCATCACGCTGCCGCTGGCGCTACCCGCGCTGGCCGCCTGCATGCTGCTGACGTTCACGCTGGCCATCGAGGAATACGGTGTCCCGGCGGCCTTGGGCAGCCAGGCAGGTTTTCTGGTGCTGACCACTGCCATCGAAAGGCGCCTGTCGGACTGGCCCATAGACTTGTCGGGCGCGGCCATGCTGGCGCTGCTGCTGGTTTCCCTGGCGCTGCTGGCCTACGCTTTGCAGCGCGCCATGCTGGCGGGCCGGCGTTTCGAAACGACCAACGGCAAACCGGTGGAATCCGCGCGCCGCGAGCTCGGGCCATGGCGCGTGCCAGTGCTGCTGCTGTTCACGCTGATCAGTTTGCTGGCGGTCGCCGTGCCCATTGCTTCCATGCTGGCCTCTGCGCTGACACGCACGCTATCCGGCGGGCTCAGCCTGCAAAACTTCAGCCTGGACCACTTCAGCGCCCTGCTGGAGCAAGGCGGAGAACCGCTGCAAGCCTTGTCCACCAGCCTGTCGCTGGCAGTCGGCACAGCGCTGCTGGCAGGCCTGGTCGGTTTTGCCTCGGCCTGGTGCGTGCACGGCCAGCGCATACGCACCGCCGGCTGGATAGACGCGCTGTCGCTGCTGCCCGCTTCACTGCCTGGCGTGGTGGTCGGTGTCGGCCTGATCCTGGCCTGGAACCAATCTTTCTGGCCAGTCACGCCCTACGGCACCTGGGTGATTCTGCTGCTGTCCTACACCTGCCTGCTGCTGCCCTACCCCGTGCGCTATGTGTCTGCGGCCCTGGCACAGATAGACGCCAGCCTGGAAGCCGCCGCGCGCGTGCACGGCGCCGGGGTCATGCGCAGTTTGCGGCATGTCACGCTGCCGCTGGCGCTGCCCAGTCTGGTGGCGGCCATGCTGATGGTGTTCGCCGTGGCATCGCGGGAACTGGTGACCTCCTTGCTGCTGGCTCCCGCCGGGGTGCAGACCGTATCCATCTTCGTCTGGCGTCAGTTTGAACAGGGCACCATCGGCCAAGGCATGGCCATGGCTGTGGTTGCTGCTGCGATCAGCCTGAGCCTGATGCTGCTGGGCATGCGCCTGCAAGGCAGGCAAACCGCCGGCCCAGGCTGAGCCCGTCTGGGGAATGCCTCGCCAGCCTCGGCCTGAAGGCCGAGGCTGGCGCTTTGGCCGTGCTCAAGGCATCAGAACGAAGACGTTACCGACAGGTAGTATGCCCGCCCGGGTTCGTTATACGTGGCCGCCCCGGCGCCCGTGAGATTACCCACCGGGGAGTTCACCGTAACGGCATTGCCGCGCCGGTACAGGCGCTTGTCAAACAGGTTGCTGACGCCCGCCGTCACGGACAGATGGCGCGACACGCGATAGTTCGCCCCCAGGCCAAACAGCGCATAGGGCGACAGCGACTCCGTGGCTTCGCCCGTCAGCGGCTTGCCGTGGTAATCGTATTTCTTGGGCTTTTGCTTGCCGTACCAGGTCAGCGTGGCATTAAGCCCCAGGCTGTCACTCACGCGCCAGTCCAGGCGTGAATTCAAGGTGTACTTCGGAATGACGGACAACACTTCGCCCGTGGTTTTGTTCTTGCTCGTCAACATGACGGTAAAGTTGTTGCTCAGCGATACGGACGGCGTGAAGGTGTAGCCCAAATTGCCTTCCAGGCCCTCGACTACCGCCTTGGGCACATTTTCCCAGCGGAAGATGTTCGCCGACGTTCCCTGCGTGCCACCTGCGGGCACCATGCCTGCTTCGATCTTGTCGCGGTAATCGTTGCGGAAGTAGGTCAGCCCGGCCTGCAGGGCATCGCCCTGGTACTCCACCCCCAGTTCCTTGTTGACGCTGGTTTCCGCCTTCAGGTCGGGATTGCCCTGCAGATAGCAGGGGCCGCCGGCGCCCCAGCACCCATTACCATTGCTGTAGAGCAGATAATTGTCATTGGTCTGGTACAGGTTCGGCGTCTTGTAGGCGCGTGCGATGCCAGCCTTGATGGTGAAGCGATCGGTGATCAGGTGCGACAGGTTCAGCGACGGGCTCCAGTTGCTGCCCGTCACGCTGTGATGGTCGTAGCGCACACCCGGCGTCAGGATGGTGTCCGCCGTCAATTCGATATTGTCCTCGGCAAACACTGAGAACGTATTGGCTGCCGTCTTGCTGGCGCGCCCCATGGACACAGCACCGGGCACCTGGGCGCCACCCATGAAGCCCTGCGTCATGGAGTTGGCGTCGTCCAGTTCGTTACGTACCCATTCCATCCCCAGGGTGAGTACCTGCTGGCGGCCGAGCACATGCCCCGGCAGGCTGGTTTCGCCATGCAGGCTATAGGCGCGCAGCACGGCCTGGCCGAATTCACCAGAAGAGAACAAGCCTTCGGTACCTCCGGCCAGACCTTCCTTCAGGCGCTTGTTGCGCGTTTTTTCATACTGCGCGTAGACGTGCGAGGTGCCGAAATCGTAATCGCCCCGATGCGTCAGCGCATAGGTCTCGCGGTACAGGATATTGGTTTCCGCCCCCAGGTTTTCCTCGACCAGCTTGGTCAGGTCTTCCAGGGTCGGGTTGCCATGCATGTAGTTGTTGGTGTTCTGCGTGTCGCCGGTATAGATATTGCCCTGGCGGCTGAAGGCCGCATCGAACTCGATGGTGTGGCCCTGCACCGGTTTCCAGGTCAGGCGGCCGGCGGCGTCGCGGTTGCGCACGCCTTCGCGCCCGGCCGGGAAGGTATTTTCATGGAAACCGGTACGCGTGGACGCATGGCCACGGTTGATATCCCAGGCATCGGAATCGGTCTTGGCGATGTTGCCGTTCAGGCGAAAGCCCAGGGTCTCGGAAATCGGCCCGGCCAAGCCGAAGCTGGCCCGGCGCGTGTCGCCGTCCTTGGAGGCTTCCGGCTGGTTGGCGTACAGCGTCAGCGAACCTTGCAGGGTTTCCGGGATGCCCTTGGTAATGATGTTCACCACACCGCCTGCCGCCCCATTGCCATAGCGCGCTGCGGCCGGGCCGCGCAGCACTTCAATGCGTTCGACGGCATCGACCGGCACCCAATTGGTGTCGCCGCGCGTGTCGCGTTCGCCACGCCAGCCATAGCGCACCGAGGTGCGGCTGCTGACGGGCCTGCCGTCGATCAGAATGAGCGTGTTTTCCGGCCCCATGCCACGGATGTCGATCTGGCGGCTATTGCCGCGCTGGCCGCTGGTGGAGTTGCCGGTCAGATTGACGCCTGGCTGGCGGCGGATGATATCCGCCAGGTCATTGCTGGGCGGGTTCTCGGCGATATCCTCGGCGGTGATGATGGATACCCCCGGCGCCTGCTTGAGCGTTTCCTCTGCCGTGCCCAGCACTTCGACGGCCTCCAGGGCACGGACGGCCAAGGCCGGAAGCGGTGCTGGGGCCGGATTTTGCACTGCCGCCGATTGCGCCCAAGCACTTCCCGCCAGACCACCCAGCAAACCGCCAAGCAACACCCTGGCACCATAGATTGAAAAGCAGCGACCCGCAGACATAGCTATCTCGTGAGCAAAAAAAGGAAATCCAGCGCCTGCCCGCACGGCCCGCACCAAACAAAATCGAGAACAATTATAGCTATCATTTGATGGCTGCCCTGTCACTCCGAGCCTGCTGAATACCCTTGGCCCTCCAGGGGTACGGCGCCTCCCACCGGGCCGAAAATCCAGCATGCCCACGGTATCCTGCCCGCCGCCGCGAGCTGGCGCAATTTGGCCAAGCCGTCCGCCGCTGGCCAGGGATCAGGAGAAACAACGGGCCGGTGCAGGTCTGAGGGTGTGCTCTTTTGAGCCCGCCATGACGCCACTCATCCGCGCCCGGGCGTAGGCTATGCCTGTTCGTCCAGCCAGGAGAGCGCATGATCTCAGCCATGTCCCCCCTCTTCCCCTCGTGCACTTCGCCCCTCCGGCAAGCGCTGCCCGAGCTGCCGCCTGCTCACTCGACAGACCACCATCCGGCACAGGCAACCCCGCCACGACGGCCGCTCTTGCGCTACCAGGTGCTACCTTTTCCCAACCTGATGCTACGGGCTCCCGAGACGCCATACGGCCATGAAACAGCCATGCCCGTCATGTCGGCAGACGATACCCAAGCCACCGATTTCGATGGACACTGGAAAGACGCCCTCGAAGCCCTGCTGGCTCCGTGCGTTGCCCTTTTCTGGCCGCGCCTGCATGCGGCTATCGACTGGTCCTGCCCGCCGGACTTCCTTGACAAGGAATTGCGCGCCCTGGCTCCTGGCCGCCGTCGCTACCGCCGCTACCTGGACAAACTCGTGCGTGTCCGCCTGCGTAGCGGCGCTCCCGCGCTGATGCTGCTGCACCTGGAAATCCAACAACGCCTGGCCAGCCACTTTGCCCGGCGCATGTACACCTACTTCGCCCGGCTTCAGGAGACATTCCCCGATAGCCTCATCCTGCAATTTGCCATCGTCACCCGTAGCCCGCGGCAAACGTCCTACCTGCACTATCACTACGCGCCGCAGGGTTACGCCCAGGAAGGTCAGGATTTTCTGAGTCTGAGCTACCGGGTACCGGTGGTACATTTGCAGGACTGGGCCGGGCGAGAGCAGGCACTGCTGGCGCTGGCGCCAGACAACCCGTTTGCCCTCGTCGTCCTTGCCGAACTCGCCGCCGCCAGGCGTTCGACGCCGCAGACGCTGCTGAAAGAAAAAAAGCAGTTGGTGCGCCAGCTGTACCAATATGGCTGGCAGGCCCGGCGCATCCGCCAACTGTTCCTGTTCATCGACGGCATCCTGGCCCTGCCGCCCGAGCTGGACGATGATTTCTGGCAATCCCTGGCAAGCTTCGAGGAAGAACGAAACATGGCTTACATCAGCAGCGTCGAACGCATCGGCATCCGCAAAGGGTTGCAGCAAGGACTGAAACAAGGACGCAACGAAGGCATGGCGGGTTTGTTGCGTGCCCTACTGGAAACACGCTTCGGCCCATTGTCTGACGCAGACCTGGCGCGCCTGCAACAAGCCGACCAGACCCGCCTGCACCGCTGGGCCCAACGTCTGCTGGAAGCCCAGACGCTGGAACATGTCTGGCATTAGCCATGCCAGCCGGCCTGGAGCGCAGCGCCCGATAGACACGCCAGACGGCATCCTCCTGGCCCTGCCCCATTGTGCCTGGCAGGATACCTGCCGTCGCGTGGATGCGACAACACCTCCTTGCCGAGGCAAGGGATGAACACAGTCATACCCCGCTGCTTTCCACGGAAAGTACGCGAGATGCCGCTTCCATACCTGCATCCACACTCGCCGACCCAGGGCTTTCCCGACTTTCCCTTTGACGATCAAACAATTAGCAAGATATAATCGGGAGTTCGACATTCTGTCGTTCCATTTTTACGAGGTTCATCCCATGTACGCGGTCATAAAAACCGGCGGCAAGCAATATCGTGTTGCTGCTGGCGAAAAACTCAAGGTAGAACAGATACCTGCAGAC
The DNA here is from genome assembly GCF_004216755.1 of Kerstersia gyiorum. GTDB lineage: Bacteria > Pseudomonadota > Gammaproteobacteria > Burkholderiales > Burkholderiaceae_B > Kerstersia > Kerstersia gyiorum. The sequence continues at coordinate 807,356 of NZ_SGWZ01000001.1, read as the reverse complement.
ATCGGGCAAGAAATCACCCTGGATCAAGTTCTGTCCGTGGGCGAAGGCGAGTCGCTGAAGGTTGGCACGCCGGTCGTCGCTGGTGCAGTGGTCAAGGCAACGGTTCTTGCGCACGGTCGTCACGACAAGGTCAAGATCTTCAAGCTGCGTCGCCGCAAGCACTACCAGAAGCATCAAGGCCATCGCCAGAACTACACCGAGATCCGCATCGAGACGATCTCCGCCTGAGCCATACAGGCTCTCCGGTAAGGTCACGTTTCTTGCAAGCAACCCATTCCCGGCGCAGCCAGGCGCTTGCGGCGGGAATTTGAATATCAGGAGCCAGACATGGCACAGAAAAAGGGCGGCGGCTCAACTCGCAACGGCCGCGACTCAGAAGCTAAACGACTTGGCGTCAAGGTTTATGGCGGTCAAGCCATCTCCGCCGGCGCCATCATCGTGCGCCAGCGCGGCACCCGCTTCCACCCGGGCGTCAACGTGGGCCTGGGCAAGGATCACACCCTGTTCGCACTGGCCGACGGCGTTGTCGAATTCGGCGTCAAGGGCAAGCTGAACAAGGCTACCGTCTCCATCGTCGCGGCTGAATAAGCCACGACGCATCGACGGATGCCGGCGCTTGGCGGTGTGAACCGCCAGCGCTTCCCGTGCCAGCCACGGGTCCGGTCCCTGCGCAGCGCTCGTCGCTGGCGGGGACTTTGCATTTCTTCTCTGGGAATTTTCCCCACTATCGCCTCTCCAAGGCCCCGCAATCATGAAATTCGTAGATGAAGCGACCATTGAGGTCATCGCCGGCAAAGGCGGCAACGGCGTGGCCAGTTTCCGCCGTGAAAAATTCATCCCCTTCGGCGGCCCCAACGGCGGCGATGGGGGACGCGGCGGCAGCATTTATGCCATCGCCGACCGCAATATCAATACACTGATAGATTACCGCTACAGCCGCCTGCACCGCGCCAAGAACGGCGAGAACGGCCGTGGCTCCGACCAGTATGGCGCCGCTGCGCCAGACATCGTGCTGCGCGTGCCGGTCGGCACGGTGTTCTACGATGCCGATACCGGTGAACAGCTCTTCGACCTGGACCACCATGACAAGCGCGTCACGCTGGCCGAAGGCGGCCAGGGCGGCCTGGGCAACCTGCACTTCAAGTCCAGCGTGAACCGCGCACCGCGCCAGTTCACCTATGGCAAGGAAGGCGAACAACGCCGCCTGCGCCTGGAACTGAAGGTGCTGGCCGACGTCGGCCTGCTGGGCCTGCCCAATGCCGGTAAATCCACCTTCATTACGCGCGTTTCCAACGCCCGCCCGAAGATCGCGGATTACCCGTTCACCACGCTGCACCCCAATCTGGGGGTCGTGCGCACCTCTGAATCGCGCAGCTTCGTCGTGGCCGATATTCCCGGCCTGATCGAAGGGGCTTCGGAAGGCGCCGGCCTGGGCCACCGCTTCCTGCGTCACCTGGCCCGCACGCGCGTGCTGCTGCATCTGGTGGATGTGTCCTCCCCCGATCCGGACATCGACCCGCTGCCCCAGGCCGTGGCCGACGCCCGCGCCATCGTGGAAGAACTGCGCCGCTACGACCCCGAACTGTATGCCAAGCCGCGCTGGCTGGTGCTCAACAAGCTGGACATGCATGCCGACCCGGATGCGCTGCGCGACGCGTTCGTGCGCGAGCTGGGTTGGGAAGGCCCGGTCTACGGCATTTCCGCGCTGACTGGCGATGGCGTGCAGGCACTGCTGTGGGCACTGCAGGACTACGTCGACCAGACGCGCCGCGAGGCTGACGAAGCCCAGGCCCGTGCGGAAGGCACCTATGTCGAATCCGACCCGCGCTTTGACGAAGCCCGCCAGCTGTCCGACACGCCGTCGCCCGCCGACGACAGCGCCAGCACTGACGAGCCCCCGGCCACGCCACGATAAGTCATAATCATTGCTTGCCCTCCCCGGCCTGTGAATACACGCCGGGGTTTTCCGCCATCCATCTTCTACGCTGTTGCGCTGCTGCTTCCATGGCTTCCGCTCCTGTTTCCGTTATTGCCTCCGCCGACCGCCTGGTGGTCAAGGTGGGTTCGTCACTGGTCACCAACGAAGGCCGCGGCCTCGACCTGACCGCGCTGGGCAATTGGGCCCGCCAGATCGCCGCGCTGCATGCTGCCGGCAAGCAGGTGGTGCTGGTGTCCAGCGGCGCCATTGCGGAAGGCCTGGCACGGCTGGGCTGGCTGCAGCGTCCCAAAGTCATGCATGAACTGCAAGCAGCGGCGGCTGTGGGACAGATGGGCCTGGCCCAAGCCTATGAAGCGGCATTTGCCCGCCATGGGCTGCGGACGGCGCAGATTCTGCTGACCCACGAAGACCTGGCGGACCGCACCCGCTACCTGAATGCGCGCTCCACCCTGTTCGAACTGCTGCGCCTGGGCGTCGTTCCCATCATCAACGAAAACGACACCGTCGTGACCGATGAAATCCGCGTGGGCGACAACGATACGCTGGGCGCGCTCGTGACCCACCTGATCGACGCGGATGCGCTGATCATCCTGACGGACCAGCGCGGCCTGTATTCCGCCGACCCACGCAAGAACCCCGACGCACGCTTCATTTCCCATGCGGAAGCCGGTTCGCCCGAACTTGAGGCCATGGCCGGGGGCGCGGGCAGCAACGTCGGCACCGGCGGCATGCTGACTAAAATCCTGGCGGCCAAGCGCGCCGCCCACAGCGGCGCCCATACCTTGATTGCCTCCGGCCGGGAAAACGATGTGCTGATCCGCCTGGCCAGCGGGGAATGCATAGGCACCGAACTGCATGCCAGCGCGCAGTCGCTCTCGTCGCGCAAGCAATGGCTGGCCGACCACCTGCGCCTGCGCGGCCGGCTGGTGCTGGACCGCGGCGCCGCCCGCGCCGTCGAGCAGGAAGGCAAAAGCCTGCTGCCCATCGGCGTCATCCGCGCGCAAGGCGAGTTCGAACGTGGCGATGCAGTGGCCTGCGTCGATGAGTCCGGCCGCGAAATCGCTCGCGGCCTGGTCAACTACAATGCCTCCGACGCGCGGCGCCTGCTACGCCAGCCGTCCTCCCGCATTGCTGATATCCTGGGAGAAGAAGCCACTTCACCCGAATTGATACACCGCGACAACATGGTGCTCGTCAATTAGGATTTTCTGACGCACCGGTCTCCCAGAAAGATATGGAACGCCCTGCCGACCTGCCGAACATCCCGCTCAATGACATCGCGCTGTTCGTCGAGGTCGCCCGGCGCAAAAGCTTTTCCCGCGCCGGCGAGGCCCTGGGCATCCCGACATCCACGCTGTCGCGCCGCATTACCGAGTTGGAAAAGGTCCTGGGCCTGAAGCTGCTCAACCGCAGCACGCGCCGCATCGAGCTGACCGAAGCCGGCGACCTGTATTACCAGCGCTGCCGCTACCTGATCGACGAAGCGCGCATCGCGCATGAGCAGATCCTCGGCCAGCTGTCGCAACCCCAAGGCCTGCTGCATATTTCCATGCCGGTCAGCCTGGGAACGCTGCTACTACCCGACCTGCTGCCCTCGCTGCGTCAGGCCTATCCGCGCCTGGAATTCGAGTTCGACATGAACATCGTCTCGGTCGACAGCATCAGCAATCCCTATGACCTGATCCTGCGCATGGGCCCGCAGCCTGACTCCGACCTGGTTCTGCATCACATCCATTCGATGCCGCACCAGCTCTACGCGTCAGCGGAATACCTGGCCCGCCATGGCTATCCGCGCCATCCGTCCGACCTCAGCAAGCATGTGTGCCTGCGGCCCGACCAGAACCCCGACAAGGCCGTCTGGCACCTGTCACGCGGGGAGGAGCAGGAACAGGTGGAAGTGCACGGCCCCATCGCCGTCAACAATATCGCGATGCTGCTGCGCCTGGCCGAATGCGGCCTGGGCATCACGCGCCTGCCGGTGTTGCAACTGCCACACCTGAACCTGTCACAGCGCCTGGAGGCCAAGCATCTGGTGCGCATCCTGCCGGACTGGGAAATGGACAAACTGCCGCTCTACGCGCTGCTGCCTTCCCGGGTACTGCCCGCCAAAACCAAGGCGTTCCTCACCTTCCTGCAACAGGCACTGAACCCAGATGGCAACGATGCACCGGGCAGCAAGCGCTCGGTATCGGATATCTTCTTCTTGTAGCGCGGCGCTGCTGCCTCAGGACAAGGGCACGCACAACGCGTGCCCGGTCTTGGTCAGACAGAACTTCGTCAGACCGAATCTTCGTTGAACGAACAGACCGTATAGAGCGGCGTACCGGTCCCGGCAATGGAACGCGAACCGCCCAACTCCGGCAGGTCGATGATGCCAGCGGCTTCGACCACGTTCGCGCCCATGCGTTGCAGCAGCTTGATCGCAGCCAGCATGGTGCCGCCCGTGGCGATCAGGTCGTCCACCAGCAACACGCGCTGCCCTGTCTTGACCGCATCTGCGTGGATTTCGACAGTGGCATTGCCGTATTCCAGCGAATAGTCTTCCGACAGTGTTTCGAAAGGCAGCTTGCCTTTCTTGCGCACCGGCACGAAACCCAGATTCAGTTCATAGGCCAGCACGCTGCCCACGATAAAGCCACGCGCATCCACCCCTGCCACCAGATCCAGACGCTGGCGCATGTAGCGGTATACGAAGAGGTCGATCAGGATACGAAAGGTGCGCGGATCCTGCAGGACCGGCGTGATATCCCTGAACGTCACGCCGGGTTTGGGCCAGTTCGGCACGCTGCGTATCGTCCGACGAATCAGGATCTCAAGATCGGTTTGCATGTTGCTGTCACAAAAGGAAAAACTGATAGAAAAACTCAGGACTGCGCCACTATAACCCTCTGGACATGACATGACTACCGGCGCCGTACCACTTAGCAACAGTGGTGCGCAGGCCGCAGAGATGCCGGCAGCATGGCGGCCACCTGCCGGCTGGCCGTCCGGCAAGATCAGCGCGGCATCAGCGGATGCAGGACACCATCGCGCAGTTCCAGGACACGGTCTGCCGCGCCTTCGGGCAGGCGCGCATGGGTCACGAGCAGCACGGCTCGCCCCCTGGCCGCGCTGGCCAGGTCCGACAGGAAGGCGCGTTCGGCTTCGGCGTCCAGGCCCTGCGTCGGTTCATCCAGCGCCAGCACCTGTGCGGGCGAAAGCAAGGCACGCGCCAGGCACAACCGGCGTGCCTGCCCTGCCGAAAGGGTACGGCCAGTTTCGCCCGTCCAGGTATCCAGGCCATCGGGCAGCGTACGCACGAAATCGCCCAGCCGCGCATCGTCCAGCGCACGCCACAGCGTGTCATCGTCCGCCTCTGGCGCACCGATCTGCAGATTGCTGCGTATGGTGCCCAGGAATACCGGTTCGTTCTGCGACAGCAAGGCCACCCTGGCGTGCACCTCTTCCTGACGGGTATCGCTCAGCGCCACGCCGCCAAAACTCACGGTGCCCTGGCGCGGGTCGGCCAGGCGCAGCAGCAAGCTCAGCAAGGTCGATTTCCCGGCGCCGCTGGCGCCAACCACCGCCACCAATTCGCCAGGCCTCAGGCGCAAGTCCAGCCCGCGCAGGACGTCGCCACCACGTTCGTCGCCGGCCTTGCCATAGGCATAAAATACCTTGTCGAAGACAACCTCGCCCTGTTGCGGCAAGGCCACCGGATGAGCGGGGTCGACGATCTGTGGCGGCTCTTCCGCCAGCGCCTCGATGCGGCGCGCGGCAGCGGCGGCAGCGCCCAGGCGCGAGGCCCCGCGCATGATGGGGCCAATGACCTCGAACACGCCCAATACGGCCAGCACCATACCGGCCAACACCGGGCCGCTTACCGTACCGGCTCGCAGGGGTTCGATACCAAAATAAAGCACTGCCACAACGCATAGTCCGGCCACGGCCTGCAACACCAGCTGGCCCGCCGAGCCAATGGCAGCCTGGCGCTCACGCGCCACGGCCGCCTCCAGGCAATTGGCGGCAAAGGCCTTGCGCGCCTCTTCAGCGGCATCCAGCGCCAGCAGGTCGGCGTGCGCCTGCACGGCTTCCAGCACGCCATCCCGCAACGCGGCTGAGGTCTGTTGCACGACGGCGCCCGGACGCCTGGCACTGCGCGCCAGCCAAGCCGGCACCACCAGCGTGGCAAGCAGAATGCCGGCCAGCAGCACCAGCGCAGCCGCAGGCACCCAGGCGCCGAGAACGGCAACCAGGATGCCGCCCACGCACAAGGCGGTGATGATGGGCGCGATTGCAAACAGATAGACGGTATCCAGCGCGTCGACGTCGCCGGTCAGACGCGCCACCAGGTCGCCATCGCGATAGCGCGCCAGTTGCGCCGGGTCCAGCTTCAGCAGGCGGCGAAAGATGTTGCCGCGCAGGTCCGCCAGTAATTTGAGCGTCGCGTCGTGGCCGGTCAGCCGTTCGCCATAGCGCGCCAGAATGCGGATAAAGGAAAAGCCTCGCACCAACGCCGAGGGCGCGAACAGATTGAACGCCGCGCCAGCGCCCGCCAGGGCGGCGCCAGTGAGGAACCAACCGGACACACCCAACAGGCCGACGCCGGCAAGCAGCGCGACGATGGTCAGCAACAGCGCCACCAGCAGGCCGTCGCGGCGCTGGCGATACATGGGACTAAGCAGGCGCCACAGGGACTTCATGAGCGCACCTCCAGGGATTCCGTCATCTCGCCCTGCAGGGATGCCAGCGCCTCCGGCGAGACTTCCTGCAGACGGCCGTCAGTGCCGAACCGCCAGATGCGGTCCAGACGCCGGGCGACGTCGATATCGTGCGTGGCAACCAACAAGGTGCGGCCGCGAGCAAACGCCAGGATGGCATCCATGACCCGGTCACGGGTGACGCCATCCAGGTGCGCGGTGGGCTCATCCAGCAGGATCAGGCCGGGATCGCGCAGGAACAGGCGGGCCAGGGCCACGCGCTGGGCCTGGCCGCCCGACAGGCCATAGCCGCGCTGGCCCAGGCGGGTATCCAGCCCTTGGGGCAGCTCCGCCAGGAAATCGTCCATGCCGGCCTGGGCCGCCGCCGCCAGCAGTTCGCTGTGGCTGGCCTGGGGCGCAGCCAGGCGCAGGTTGCCGGCAATGCTGTCCTGGTGCAGGTAGGGATGCTGGCCGATCAGGGCGATGCGGCGGCGCAGCGCCGCTGGCTGCCATTGCGCCAGCATCTGGCCATCCAGCAGAATGTCGCCTGCCGCAGCCGGACGCAGCCCGGCCAGTGTTTCCAGCAGCGAGGATTTGCCAATGCCGCTGTCGCCCATCAGGGCAATGCGTTCCCCCGGGGCTACGCTCAGGTCACAGCCCTGCAGCAACGGCGCTTCACGGCCCGGCGCACGGACCTCCAGTTGCCGCATGGTCAGGCCGGCCGCCCCCTGGGCTGGTTGGCCGGGAGCGGACTCAGGCACGCCACCCTGGCCGGCCCCCGGCGTGGCGGCGCTGTCCGCGCTGACAGCCGGCAGGTTTTCATAGATGGCCGCGATTTCCGCCACTGCCGCACGCGCAGCGGCACGGTCATGGTAATGCGCGGCAAACTGGCGCAGCGGGTTATAGACTTCCGGCGCCATCAGCAGGCAGAACATGCCAGCCTGCAGGGTCAGGATATCCGAGCGGATTGTCACGAAACCCAGATAGGTCAGGCCGACATAAAGCGCCACGCCCGCCACGCCCAGCGCAGCGAAGAACTCCAGCGTGGCGGACGAAAGGAACGCAATGCGCAGCACCGACATGGTCTTGCCACGCAGGGTTTCGCTGGCTTCCTGTACCGCTTCGGCCTCCGCGCGCGCCCTGCCATACAGCTTCAGGGTGGACAGGCCGCGCAGGCGGTCGGCGAAGAAGCCGGACAGGCGTGCGAATGCTTCCAGGTGACGGCGGCTCGCGGCTTCCGCGCCCCAGCCCACCAGAGCCATGAACACGGGGATCAGCGGCGCAGTCAGCAACAGCAGCAGTCCGGCGACGTAATCGACCGGCAGCACGACGATGGCAAAAGCCACCGGCAGGAAGGTTCCCGACACCATGGTCGGCAGATAACGGGAGAAAAAGCCGTCAAAGGCCTCGACCTGCTCGACCATCACGCTGGCCAGCGAGCCTGAAGCCTGCCCGCGCGTCCATTGCGGACCACGGGACAACATATCGGCAAACAGGGACTGGCGTACCAGTACCTTGATGCGTTCTGCAGCGCGTATGCCGGCGCGCTCACCGACCCATGTCAGGATGGCGCGCACGACAATCAACGCGGCGATGGCAGCGATGCCCGGCAACAGGGCTTCACGCCCCGCCCCCTGGACTATCGCCTTGTCCAGCACGCTGGCCAACAGCCAGGCCTGGAAAACCAACAGCGCCCCGGCAAGCAGTGGCGCAGCCACTGCCAGCCCGAGGGCGCCGCGGGCTTGGCGCGCCAAGCCCGAAAGCCAGCGCGATTGCTCGCGCGGCAGCTTCAGCAGGACTGCCGAAGGATCGTGCTCGACGCCCGCCATGTTCAGCTACGCTTGACGGCAGGTCCGACGCCGCCGGGGTCGGCGCCATCCAGGTCCTTCTGGTGCACTTCGTACCAGAGGCCGCAACCGACTGTAAACGCGCATGCCAGCGCCAATCCGAGTAACCAGGTGAGATACCACATGGACAGACTCCTTTAATAGGTATTGGTGGTTTCGGACAGCGTCGCTGCCGACACCTTGCCACGCATGACACGGTACACGTAGGACGTGTAGGCCAGCACCATGGGCAGGAAAATAATCGTGGCGATCAGCATGACCCACAGCGTCAGATGGCTGGACGATGCATCCCAGACCGTCAGGCCGATGCCCGGTTGCACGGACGAAGGCAGCAGGAAGGGGAACAGCGCAAAGCCGACAGTCAGGATGATACCGGCAATACTGGCGCACGACGACAGGAAGGCCAGCATCGGACGACGCACCGCCAGCAGCAGACTGGCCAGCAGCGCAGCCGCCACGCCCACCACGGGAGCAATCCACATCAGGGGCCAGGTTTCGAAGTTCTGCAGCCAGGCGCCTTGCTCCAGCGCCACCGTCTTGCCGGCAGGGTTGGACGGGCCGTCGACGCTCAGCGCGGAGGTCACGATATGGCCATCCATGTTAGCCACCCAGAAGCCGCCAACCACGAACAGCACGGCCACCAGCACGCCGGTCCAGATGCCCAGCTTGCGGGCACGCGAGGCCACCGGGTCCACGGTACGCCAGGCCAGCAGCGCGGCGCCATGGGTCACGTGCATCATCAGGCTGAGCACACCGCACATCAGTGCGAACGGCGAGAACAGCGCGAAGAAGCTGCCGTGGTACAGCGGGCGCAGGGTATTGGGTTCGATGGCAAACGGCAGGCCCAGGATGACGTTGCCGAAGGCGACGCCGAACACCACCGGCGCCACGACGCCCGAGAACGTCAGCACGCCGTCCCAGGTGTTGCGCCACTTGGTGTTTTCGAACTTGCTGCGGTACTTGAAGCCGGCCGGACGCGTGATCAGCGCCAGCAGCAACAGCATCATGGCCAGGTACAGCCCCGAGAACGAGGCTGCATACAGCGCCGGCCAGGCGGCGAAGATCGCGCCGCCCCCGGTGATCAGCCACACCTGGTTGCCTTCCCAGACCGGGCCGACCAGGTTGATCATGATGCGGCGCTCTTCGTCAGTGCGGCCGATGACGGGCAGCAGCGATGCCACCCCGAGGTCGAACCCGTCCATGATGGTGAAGCCGATCAGCAGGATGCCCAGCAGCAGCCACCAGATGACACGCAGGGTTGGATAGTCAAGCAGTATCAGGGAGTTTTCCATTTCCGTGCTCCGAGTTCAATGCTGGACCGCGGGCTTGACGCCCCGTCCGGCTGCCGTGTCAGGCTTGCTGTTGGCGATGACGGGCGCGTAGTAATCCGGGCCCTTGCGGATCGCGTGCAACATGACCTTGGTGCCAATGATGAACAGCGTTACATACAGCGTCACGTAGATCGCCAGGCTGATGGACAGCTGCGTCACGCTCAGCGCCGAGGCGGCGTAGGCGGTCGGCAGGATGCCGTCGATCACCCAGGGCTGGCGGCCATACTCGGCCACGAACCAGCCGCACTCAATCGCCACCCAGGGGGTGAAGATGTTCCACATCAGGAACTTCAGGCGGCCCGGCGTCATGGCGCCAACCCGGTTCTTCACGCTCAGCCAGAACATGATCGAGAAGAAGATCAGGAAGTAGAAGCCCAGCGCAACCATGATGCGGAAGCCGTAGAACAGCGGCCAGACATCCGGCAGGGTATCGCGGGCAGCCATGGCGACTTCTTCAGGCGTGGCGTTGGCGATGTCGTCGCGGTACTTCTTCAGCAACAGGCCATAGCCCAGGTTGCGCCAGTTCTCGGTGAAGTAGGTCTTGGCTTCGATATCAGCAGGATTGGCACGCACGGCTTCCAGCGCGGAGTAGGCCTTGATGCCCTCTGCCACGCGGCCTTCGGCGCGCTCGATCAGCTCATGGATGCCAGGCATGACTTCGGTGAACGAACGCGTGCCGATCAGGCCCATGACCCAGGGAATCTGAATGGCGAAGTCGTTCTTCATTTCCGCCTGGTTGGGGATGGCAATCACATTGAAGGGCGCAGGCGCGGGTTCGGTTTCCCACATGGCTTCCAGCGCAGCAATCTTCATTTGCTGGTGTTCGCCGATCAGATAGCCGCTTTCGTCGCCCAGCGTGATGGAACCCAGCGACACCAGCATGCCGAAGGCCGAACCGACCAGGATGGAACGTTTGGCCAGGTCGACGTTGCGGCGGCGCAGCAGATACCAGGCGCTGACGGCCACGAGGAACATGGAACCGGTGATGTAGCCGGCAATGACCGTGTGCAGGAACTTGGCCTGTGCCACCGGATTGAGGATGACCTCGACGAAGCTGGTCATCTCCATGCGCATGGTGTCGGGATTGAAGATGGCGCCCACCGGATACTGCATCCAGCCGTTGGCCACCAGAATCCACAATGCGGAGAAGTTCGTGCCCAGCGCGACCAGCCAGGTCACGATCAAGTGGGCGCGCTTCGACATGCGGTTCCAGCCGAAGAAGAACAGGCCGATGAAGGTCGCTTCAAGGAAGAATGCCATCAGGCCTTCGATCGCCAGCGGCGCCCCGAAGATATCGCCCACGTAGTGGCTGTAGTAGGACCAGTTCATGCCGAACTGGAATTCCATGACCACGCCGGTGCCGACGCCAATGGCGAAGTTGATACCGAACAGCGTGCCCCAGAACAGAGTCATGCGACGCCAGATATCCTTGCCGGAAACGAAGTAGATCGTTTCCATGATGGCGAGCAGGAACGACAGCCCGAGCGTCAATGGCACAAAGATGAAGTGGAAAAGCGCCGTCGCGGCGAACTGCAGGCGCGACAGACCTACGACGTCGAATTCAAACATGGCCGGCCTCTTCTTGCATGCGGGCCCGGCTACAGGTAGCTGCCGAGGCCCGGGTCCGGGTCGCCTGCGGGGCAGCCGTAATTAAAAGGGTGTGCATGATGTCAACTCGCGCGTGCTTTTCCACTCAGTTTTCCGGCAAGGCCGAGAACCTTCTGCACCCGGCTTCCCAGGCGCATCAGGCTCTCAAGAGTTTCCGGCGGCAGCCGGTGGACCTCATCGAACCAGCCGGTAGACAGTTCGATAAGTTCCAGCATTTCCGTCATGCGCTGCTGCGCGTAGGCTTCTTTGCCGTCCGCAGGCGGTTCCAGCAAAGCATCGCGCAGCAATGACATGGTCGGATCAATTTCGCGTTTGCGCTTTTCCTCCACCAGGATGCGGAAAATTTCCCAGACATCCTTGGGCGACTCGAAGAAATCGCGCCTGTCTCCTACTTTGTGCACCAGTTTCACCAGCCGCCAGGACTGCAGCTCTTTCAAGCCCATGCTGACGTTGGAACGGGAAAAACCCAGCGCATCACCAATGTCGTCCGCGCACAACGGGTCGGGCGCCAGGAACAGCAATGCGTAAATCTGGCCGACGGTGCGGTTGACCCCCCAGCGGCTGCCCATCTCACCAAAGTGGAGAATGAAGCGTTGAATCTGCGGGCTGAGCTCCTGCATACGGAGGTCCTTTTTAATCTCTTGTTACGATGATTTCTGTATTTACTGAAATTATCGAACATTCGATCATGGAACGCAAACCTGAGCCTTGACTCACATCAAGACGCCAGGGCAGCGATGTGCGGTTGCAACAATTCTTTGCCACCAGGCCGTTCCATGGAACAAGGATTCCAGGCAGGCTACAGACCGCAACGGGAACAGCACCGGCATATCGGCCAGACGGGCCGCGAAGCACTGGCGGCGCAACTCTTTTTCCGGACGCGGCATTCCGGCAACAGTGGCATCATACGAACGGCTGCGCTGATACCATTTGTTCCATATCAAATTTCCCCCTGATGGCCTGCACGGCCCGATACGGACATATTGGCAATCACCCGGCGCTGCGTGGATTCCCCATCATTTCAAGGACCTGCAAGGCCGCCAGGCAAATCGCTCGGCAGGCCATTGCACGCCAGCGGCCGCCGGGCAGTCCGAACCGCACTGTCCGCCCCCTTCCGGCGCAGCCTGCCCTCCTGCGGCGCACCTTTAACTCTGGCGCGGCTGTGAGTAGAATCATTAATCAACCCTGCGTCCGCTTTATTACGCGTCCGCCTGCACCAGGCATGACATGATCGAATTCCAGCACGTATTCAAATCCTACGGACAAGGCGCCAATATCCTGGCCGACGTCAGCTTTCACGTCACGGCGGGTGAATTCGTCTTTGTGTCCGGCCCGTCCGGCGCGGGCAAATCGACACTGCTGAAACTGGTGGGCGGACTGGAAGACGCCAGCCGCGGGCGCATCATCGTCAGCGGACAGCAGTTGCAATCATTGCCGGCCCGCGCGCGCCCCTACCTGCGCCGCGCCGTCGGAGTGATCCTGCAGGACACCCACTTGCTGTACGACCGCAGCGCCTTCGAAAACGTCATGCTGCCGCTGGCTGTCATGGGGCTGCCGCGTACGCAGGCTGCCGCACGAGCCCGCGCCGCAATGGAGAAGGTCGGCCTGTCCAGCAAGGAAATGCTCAATCCCATCGCACTGTCCGGTGGCGAGCAGCAGCGCCTGGCCATTGCGCGCGCCATCGTCAACCGGCCCGCCATCCTGATCGCAGACGAACCCACTGCCAACCTCGACCAGGACAATGCGCGCCGCATCATGAATGTCTTCCGGGATTTCAATCGTGTCGGCGTGACCCTGTTGATCGCCTCCCATGACGAAGCCCTGATGGCGCACTATGCCAGCCGCAAGCTGGTGCTGGAAGCCGGGGGACGCTTCCGCGACGCCGGCCGCATGGAGGCCCGCTCATGAAAAGCCTGTTGCGACAACACCGCTATGCCCTGGGCATTGCCTTGCAACGGCTGGCGCGCCAACCTTTCTCGTCGCTGGCCAATCTGTGCATCATGGCGCTGGCACTGTGCCTGCCCTTGCTGGGCGCGGCCATCCTCGACGCTGCCCGACCAGTTACCCGTGATCTTTCCGTCACACCGGAAGTCACTGTCTTCATGCAGGTAGGCACGCCACGCGATGCCAGCACCAAAACGCTGGAACGCGTGCGCAGAGAAAACGGTGCCGAGATCCAGTCTGCACGGCTGGTGCCCAAGGAAAATGCACTGGCTGCGCTGCAGCGTACCCCTGGCTGGCGCGATGCGCTGGCGGTACTGCCCGACAACCCCTTGCCGGATGCCATCACGGTCACCTTTGCCGCTGGCCCGCAGGCCACCGAAACGGCCACGCAGCTGGCACAGCAGTGGCAGTCCTGGCCTGGCGTGGACCGCGTCCAGCTCGACAGCGACTGGATGCAACGACTGGAGGCCCTGGCCAGCACTGCCCGCATCGCCTTGCTGCTGCTGGCCATCGCCGTTGGCCTGGTAGTGCTGGCCACCGTGTTCAATACCGTTCGCATGCAGGCCCTGACCCAGCGCGAGGAAATCGCCGTGGCCAGGCTGGTCGGCGCCACGGAATCCTTCGTGCGGCGGCCATTCCTGTACCAGGGTGCACTGAGCGGCCTGCTGGCTTCGCTGCTGGCGATCGTCTTCGCCGTGTTTGCCCTGCACCCGATGAACGGCGCCTTGACGCGCCTGGCGCAAAGCTACAACACCACCATTACCCTGCAGCTGCCCGCCGCGGCGGATCTTCTGCCGGCCATCGTCATCACCGCTGCGCTATGCGCCCTGGCGGCACGCTGGTCGGTCACCCGCAGCACCCGGTTCTGAAGCGCCGGCGGCGGCCCGGCTCCGGCCCGCCGCCCACCTTCCGCAGCCTGTCACCCTGCGGCAGTCGCACCCGGCCCCGCCTGACGCTGCCCACCCAATCAAATAAACAAATCATTCTCATTGCTAGACATGACAATCAGATAACGCTTCGTCACTGACGAGTCATATCGGACACGCATCATGCGGCCTGCGCGGCATTTCACTTGCCACTGTTCTCCACCCGCACGCCAAGGATGATTTCCGAATGAACGAACTCGATCTCGACGATATCCCGTCCAACCCTTCCAAAGCCCGCTCATTCAACGAGGTAGTCAGCATCGCCCAAGCTCGCCGTGGCTTCCTGAAAACCGGCCTGGGCATGGGTGCCGTCGGCTTTTTCGGCAGCACCCTGGCAGCCTGTGGCAGCAGCGGCGACAAAGACGACGACAATCATGGCGGCGGCGACACGGACGGCTCGACCCTGCCCAAGCTGGATGCCGAACAAATCAAGGCGTTCAAGGGCATTCCCCACAACACCGCCGACGCCATCACCCTGCCGGACGGCTACGCCAGCGCCGTCATCACGCGCTGGGGCGATCCCCTGCACGTCTACTCGCCCACATTCAAGGGTGATGCCAGCGACGGCGGCACCGCGCAGTCACTGCAGATCGGCTACAACCATGATGGCATGCACTTCTTCCCGATCGACGGCAGCAACAGCATTTCGGGTAGCAGTACGGAAGGCCTGCTGGTCACCAACCACGAATACATCACCCCGCACTTCTTCTTCCCCAAAGGCATAGAGCCAGGCAAGGCTGGCTGGAACCTGGACTGGGTGCGCAAATCGCAACATGCCCAGGGCGCCTCGGTCAAGCACATCCGCCTCAATGGCCAGGGCAACTGGGAAATGGTGCTGGATTCGCGCTACAACCGCAGTGTCAATGCCACCACGCTGATGCAGCTGGTCGGCCCCGCCGCCGGCAGCCGTCTGGCCAAGACCAACGCCGACCCGGAAGGCCGCTACGCCTACGGCACCTACGGCAACTGCGGCAACGGCCATACGTTCTGGAACACCTACCTGACCTGTGAGGAAAACTTCACCGACTACTTCGGCGTGGGAAACAAGGACGCCAACGCCGTCGATTACGTCGATGCAGAACAGAAATCCCACCTGCAGCGCTACAAGGGCAGTGGCAAGACCTCCAGCAGCTCCTACAAATGGGACACGCATGATTCGCGCTTCGACTGGAGCGCAGAACCCAACGAAGCCAACCGCTTCGGCTGGGTGGTGGAAATCAACCCCTTCGACCCCTCTTCCGCTCCCAAGAAGCTGACCGCACTGGGCCGCTTCAAGCATGAAAACGCCGCCATCACCCTGGCGGACGACAAGCGCGTCGTCGTCTATATGGGCGATGACCAAGTCAGCGAATACATCTACAAGTTCGTCTCAAGCGGCAAGTACGACCCCGCCACGCCGGAACTGAACCACCGGCTGCTGCACGAAGGCACGCTGTACGTGGCGATCTTCGACAACGGCGACACCAGCGGCGACTTCGCCGGTGTGGGCCGCTGGATTCCGCTGACGCTGGACACCCCGACACTCGACGGCAAACGCCTGGGCGACCTGTTCAACAACGACATGGGAGAACTGCTGATCAAGACGCGCCAGGCCGCCGACGCCGTAGGCGCCACCCCCATGGACCGACCCGAGTGGGTGGCTGTGCACCCCGACACCCGCGAGGCCTATGTCACGCTGACCAACAACAGCTCGCGCGGCAATGGCAAGGAACGCTATCCAGGCGGCCCGCTGCACCCGGAAGCCAACGACGCCAACCCGCGCAACGGCAACAAGTACGGCCAGATCGTGCGCTGGCGCGAAGCCGGCGGCGACCCCGCCAACCTGAGCTTCGAATGGGACATTTTCGTACTGGCCGGCAACCCCAATGTCTATCCGGAAGGTGATCTGCGCGCCGGTTCGGCCAACATTACCAAGGACAACACCTTCAACAGCCCGGACGGCCTGGCATTCGACCCGCGCGGCCTGCTGTGGATCCAGACGGACGGCAGCTATGACAATAGCGGCGACTACGAAGGCCAGGGCAACAACCAGATGCTGGTGGCCGACCCGGTCTCCAAGGAAATCCGCCGCTTCATGGTCGGCCCCAAGGGCTGCGAGGTCACAGGCGTGACCTGGACGCCGGACATGAAGTATCTGTTCATCAATATCCAGCACCCCGGCGAAGGCGCTGGCGTTGCCGAGTCGCAAGCCGCTCCCACCGCCATTTCCACCTGGCCGGACGGCGCCAAGGCCACGCGCCCGCGCCCCGCGACAGTGGTGATCTGGCGCAAGGACGGTGGCCTGGTCGGCACCTTCCCCGAAGCCCAGGCCCAGGCCTGAGCGGGAGTCCGGGCTGGCAGCAGTATCCAGCCAGCCCGGGCCGGTGCGATAATCCAAGCCATGGATATCGCGCCCCGCATCATCGACTGGCAGGCCAGGGCCGGCCGCCACGGCCTGCCCTGGCAGCAGACCCGCGACCCGTACCGGGTCTGGCTCTCCGAAATCATGCTGCAGCAAACCCAGGTCAGTACTGTCCTGGGCTACTACGTGCGTTTTCTCTCCCGCTTTCCCGATATTGCCGCGCTTGCCGCCGCCGACCAGGAAGAAGTCATGCCCTACTGGGCGGGGCTGGGTTATTACGCCCGTGCCCGCAACCTGCATCGCTGCGCCCAGACCATTGCTACCGAATGGAACGGGCAATTCCCGCAGGACCCTGCCGATATTAAAACCCTGCCAGGCATCGGGCGTTCGACGGCGGCGGCCATTGCCGCCTTTTCCTGGGACCGCCGTGCCGCCATCCTCGACGGCAACGTCAAGCGCGTCTTTGCCCGCTATTTCGGTATTGATGGCGACCCGTCGAAACGCGAAACGGAAACGCGGCTCTGGGACCTTGCCGATGCCGCACTGCCCGGCACCGGCATGCATGATGCCGGCATGCCGGCCTACACCCAGGGGCTGATGGATCTCGGCGCCACCGTCTGTACGCGCGGCACGCCCTCCTGTAGCCAATGTCCGCTGGCAAGCGGCTGCATCGCCCTGAAAACCGGGCGCCAGCTGGAGCTGCCCACCCCCAAGGCGCGCAAGGCCATTCCCGAGAAAAGCACGTCCATGCTGCTTATTCGTTGCGGTGATCGCTTGCTTCTGCAGCAGCGGCCGCAGCACGGCATCTGGGGCGGCCTGTGGAGCCTGCCTGAATTCGGCAGCGGCGAAGCCCCGGTACACGCGCTGCAAGCCCTGTGCGGCGCCGTGCCGGCCGACTTCGTAACCTTGGCACCCTTTTCACATGTCTTCACCCATTACCGGCTGCTGGCGCAACCCTGCCTGGCCGAATTGGCGCAGCCCTGCGACGCGCCTGCCGATTGCCGCTGGTTCGATATCAGCACGCTGGAACAGCTGGCGCTGCCGCGCCCGGTCGAGAAACTATTGCTGGGCCTTTACGGCAATACCCCCAGCCTGTTGCCCGCCTGACGCATCCCCCGCCTGCCGCCGCTAATCCCTGGGCGGCCGGTAGCGCGCAATACTCATCATGATGCCGCAGGCCACACCCAGCGTAACCAGTGCCGTTCCGCCATAGCTCATGAAGGGCAAGGGAACACCCACCACGGGCAGTATCCCCGTCACCATGCCGATATTGACGAAGACATAGGCGCAAAACATCATCGCCAGCGCCCCCGCCATCAGGCGGCCGAAGTGCGTGGCGGCGCCGCTTGCGATCACCAGGCAGCGCGCAATCAGCAAGCCGTACAGCACCAGCAGCAGGATGCCGCCGTACATGCCGAATTCTTCGGCATAAACCGCAAAGACGAAGTCCGTCGTCCGTTCCGGAATGAAATCCAGGTGGGTCTGCGTACCGCGCATATAACCTTTGCCATACAAGCCGCCCGAGCCCACCGCGACCATGGACTGAATGGTATGGAAGCCCCGGCCCAGCGGATCTGAGCCGGGATTGAGCAGGGTGCAGACCCGGTGCTTCTGGTAATCATGCAGAACCACCCAATCGACTTCCGGCTCGCACAGATAGGGTTCGTTGTAGATCAGCGCTCCCAGCGCCAGCACACCGACGATCAGCACAGGGGCCAGCAGGCGGAACGAGAGCCCGGCAAAATAGATGGCGCAGAAACCGGCGGCAAAGACCAGCAGCGCCGTGCCCAGGTCGGGCTGCTTCACGATCAGCAGGAACGGCACCAGCAGCAGCAAGCCTGCCAGCAACATGTCGCGCGCCCGCAGGACGCCATCGCCACGGTGGAAATGCCAGGCCAGCATCAGCGGCACGGCGATTTTCATCATTTCCGACGGCTGCACCCGGATGAAACCGAGATTCAGCCAGCGCTGCGCTCCCAGGCTGGTTTCGCCGAACAGTTCGACCGCCATCAGCAGCGCCACGCCAACCATATAGGCCGGCACCGCAAAACGCATCAGCTGTGGCGGGGGCACCATGGCAACCACCCACATCGCGCAAAAAGCGATCAGGAAGTTGCGCGCCTGGTCGGCAAAACGCCAATCCGTGCTACCCACCGCCGAATGCATGACAATCAGGCCCAGCGCCGCCATCATGCACAGGATCATCAGCAACGGCCAATCCAGCACGCTGAACATATACCGGACACCGGCCAGGAAACGTTTCATCCGCGGCTCCCTTGTCCTTGCGTCTTGCCGCCGGCCGGGGAAACAGCAGCCGCCCCGGCAGCGTCGCCAGCAGAAGCTGACGGCGCAGCCACATCGGCAGACTGCACCGTCCGGGCCTGGGCTTCGGCGGCCTCGCGCTCCAGCGCCGGGCGCTCCACCAACCAGTAATCCAGCACCTTGCGGGCAATGGGCGCCGCAGAACGTCCGCCCCAGCCGCCGTTTTCCACCAGGACGGCCACTGCGATGGCTGGCTTTTCCGCCGGCGCAAAGGCAATGAAGACCCCGTGGTCGCGCAAGCGCTCGTCAATGGCTTCGGCACGGTACTTGGTGCCGCGCAGGCTGAATACCTGCGCCGTCCCGGTCTTGCCGCCAGCCTGGTAGGGAGTATTGGCGAATGCCGAACGCGCCGTGCCGGCCCGTACCGTCTCGACCATGGCCTTGCGTATGACGTCCACGTTTTCGGGCTTCAGGCCGAGTTCGTGTTCCGGCTTGTTGGGCAATTGCTGCAACAGGCCGGTGGCTGCATTCTGCAGCGCCTGCACCAGCCTGGGCGTCATGTACTTGCCGCCATTGGCCAGCACGGCCGTGGCCTGCGCCAGTTGCAGCAGGGTGAAGGAGTTATAGCCCTGCCCCACTGCGATGGACACGGTTTCGCCAGCGTACCAGCGCTGCTGAGCCGGGTCGCGGTAGGCGCGCCGCTTCCACTCGCGTGACGGCAACACCCCGGCTTTTTCTCCATCCAGGTCAATGCCGGTCAGGCGGCCAAAACCGAAGGGCTGCATGAAATCATGCAAGGCATCCACGCCGATCTCCGGCCCCAGCGAATAGAAGTAGGTATCCGAGGACACAATCAGCGCGCGCGTCATGTCGATAGAGCCATAGGCGGCCGAACCGGCATTGCGGAAGCGCTGGCCGCCGAATTCGTAGTAGCCGGGGTCGAACATGCGGTCCGAAGCCTTGCGCTTGCCCATTTCCAGCGCCGCAAGCGCCACGAACGGCTTATAGGTCGAACCGATGGGATAGGTGCCGAACAGCGGGCGATTGATGAGCGGCCGATCCGGCGACTCGTTCAGGCGGCGCCAGTTGGCCACGTCTATTCCGTCGATGAACAGGTTCGGGTCGAAAGAAGGCTGCGAGACAAATGCCAGCACGTCGCCGGTCTCGGGTTCTATCGCCACCAGCGCGCCCCGACGGCCTTCGAATGCATCTTCGGCCACCTTCTGCAGGTGGATGTCCAGGGACAGATACAAATTGCGTCCCGGCTCGGGCATGGTCCGGCGCAGCACCCGTACCGGCCGGCCGCGCGCCGTGACTTCCACTTCCTCTATCCCGGTACGGCCGTGCAGTGCTTCTTCCCAGGTTTTTTCCAGGCCTTTTTTGCCGATGACATCTGTACCGCGGTAGTTGCCCAACTGGCCGCGCTCTTCGAGGTTGGCAAAATCCTGCTCCGACAGCCGGCCGACATAACCGATCACATGGGCCGCCACTTCACCAAAGGGATACTCGCGCACCCAGCGCGCCTTGATTTCCACGCCAGGAAAACGGAAGGACTGCGCGGCAAACCAGGCAGCCTCGGTATCGTTCAGGTTATTGCGCAGGACAATGCTGGTATAGCGCCCGCTTTCGCCGACGCGGCGTTTGAAACGCCGCCGCTCCGATTCACCGATATGCACCACGGCCCCCAGGTCATCGAGCATCTTGTCGATATCCCCGGCGTGGGCAGGCACGACCTCCAGCGTGTAGCTGCGGTAGTTGCGCGCCAGCACCTCGCCATTGCGGTCACGTATTTCGCCGCGCCTGGGTGTAATCGGCGCCACCGAGATACGGTTGCTTTCGGCGCGTGCCGACAGATTGTCATAGCGCACCACCTGGAGGTAATAGAAACGCCAGACCAGAATGCCGAACAGCACCAGGATGAAGACGCCTGCCACCAGCACGCGCAGGCCGAAGCGCTCTTTCAGCTGCTTGGATGTGTGCTTGAACTCGAACATGGCGGGGGTCAGCGCACCGTACCGTCGGTATCGTCAATACGGCGCTGCGGCAACAGCAGCACCCAACCCAGCACCGGCCACAATACGCCGGTCAGCACGGCGCCCTGCAGCCAGACCCAGCCCGGCCAGGCGCCCATCAGCCAGGCGGAAACCATCAGCCCCAGCAATGTGGCGGCCACGAAAATGGGCAGCATATGCAGCGCCTGCCGCAACAGGTCGAACCGTTGCAGGCGGCGATGCAGGGCCTGCGCGCCATAGACTACCAGCACATAGATCAGGGCATGCTGCCCCAGCAGCACGGTATCGTGCACATCCATCAGGATGCCAAAGACGAAGGCGACCAGCATCCCTACCCGCGCAGGCTCGTGCACGGCCCAGAAGGCCAGGGCAAGCAGCAGCAAGTCCGGCGAACTTGGCCAGGCGCGCCAGGGCAACAGGGACAGCAGCCAGAAGCCAATAAGCGTCACCCAGACAAACCAGCCCCGCGCCGGCACCAGGATGTCGTCCTCGACAATCCGCGAACGCGGCACTGGCGGTTTGCCGGAGCGCGCCCGCGAGCGCAGCGCAGCCTCTTCGCGCCGGGTGCTCATGGCGTCTCCTCAGGTGTCGCGCCATCCGGCTGGGACGCCGCCTCGCCATCGAGCAGCACCAGGAAGTGCCGGTAGCGCTCGGGATGCGACAAGGGTTCGCCAACGGCGCTGGCAAAGCCAGACTCGGTATCCCGCTCCACCCGTTCGATGCGCGCCACTGGCAGGCCCGCCGGGAAAAAGCCCCCCAGGCCGCTGGTGACAAGGATGTCGCCTTCGGTAATGTCGTCATCAGCGGACAGGTAGCGGACTTCCACCTTGCCAGGCGATTTGCCGCCAAATGCAATCAGGCGCAAGCCATTGCGCAGAGACTGCACGGGAATGGACACCCCTTCGTCGGTAAGCAACGCGGCCTCGGAGGTCATGGGCGTGGTGCGAACGATCTGCCCAACCACGCCGCCTTCGTCGATGACAGGCATGCCGGCAGCAATGCCGCTGGAGGCGCCTTTATCGAATACCAGCCGGCGGTTGTAGACGCTCAAGGGCTCGTACATGACCTGCACGACCACAGCGCCCCGCCCTGCCGGGCGGTCGCCAACGCCCAAAAGGCGCCGCAACTGCGCATTTTCCGCCGCGAGCTGGGCCGCATGCGTGGAAATCTGAGCCAGTTCGATGCGCTGGCGCTGCAGCAACTCGTTCTCGGAACGTACCAGTGCCGCCGCATTGAGCCAATCATTGACCGAACGCACCAGGTCGCGCGGCAACAGTACCGCACGCTGGAAAGGATAGATGGCCAGGCTCAGGCCCTGGCGCACCGGTTCGAGCGCCGGACGCCATTGGGCGTCCGCCACCAGCAGCGCCAGCGCCAACAGCGCCAGGGCTATCATCCGGGTTTCGAGCGACGGCGCATGCTTGAACAGGCGCGGTGCAGGAGCGTGTTGCATATCAGGCCAGAAACCGACCCGGCCCGCACGTCAGGCCAGGATTATTCGTTAACGAAGATCGCGCCGAGCTTTTCAAGGTGCTCCAGCGCATCGCCGCAGCCACGCACCACGCAAGTCAGCGGGTCCTCGGCCACCACGACCGGCAGGCCGGTTTCTTCCTGCAGCAAGCGATCCAGATCGCGCAACAGAGCCCCGCCGCCAGTCAGCACGATACCTTTGTCGGTAATATCGGCGCCAAGTTCCGGAGGCGTGTTTTCCAGCGCCACCTTGACGGCCGATACGATCTGGTTGAGCGGGTCGGTCAGCGATTCAAGGATCTCGTTGGAAGATACCGTGAAACTGCGCGGCACGCCTTCGGCCAGATTGCGGCCCTTGACCTCGATTTCGCGGACTTCGGAGCCAGGGAAAGCAGAACCGATTTCTTTTTTGATCAGCTCGGCCGTCGGGTCGCCGATCAGCATGCCGTAGTTGCGGCGGATGTAAGTCACGATGGCTTCATCGAACTTGTCGCCGCCGACGCGCACGGAGCCCTTGTAGACCATGCCGCCCAGCGAGATCACGGTTACCTCGGTGGTGCCGCCGCCGATGTCAACGACCATGGAGCCGCTGGCATCGGACACATTCAGGCCCGCGCCGATGGCGGCAGCCATGGGTTCCTCGATGAGGAACACCTGGCTTGCGCCTGCGCCCTGGGCAGACTCGCGGATCGCGCGGCGCTCGACCTGCGTGGAACCGCAGGGAACGCACACGATGATACGCGGGCTGGGCGCCAGCATGTTGCGGGGATGCACCATGCGAATGAACTGCTTGAGCATTTGCTCGGTAACGGTGAAGTCGGCAATCACGCCGTCCTTCATGGGCCGGATCGCCTCGATGTTGCCGGGCACACGGCCCAGCATCTGCTTGGCTTCCTGGCCCACTGCCTGGATAATCTTCTTGCCGTGAGGGCCGCCCTCATGGCGGATGGCGACAACGGAAGGCTCATCGAGCACGATACCTTTGCCACGAACATAAATCAGCGTGTTGGCGGTACCCAGGTCGATCGCCATATCGCTGGAAAAATAACTGCGCAAGAATCCGAACATGGGAACTCAGCTAGCAGGATTGCGGGGGAAAACGGGAAACGGACGCCAGCTGTCAGTCATGGCGCCGCAAGGAGACCAGATCGGCGTCGGGCGGACACGCACACGGGCACGCCATCCTGGCCAGGCCGAATGGATCATGAATCATAACTTATAATTTTCGCACGCCCTTTAAGAAGCAAAGAGTTTTGCGACTTTCTTACTTCTTGTCGGGCTCATTTTCTTCCAACTTCCTTGACAGACAGTCCGGGCCGGCGTTTTTCGCCCCCCCGTCGCTGCAGAGAATTATGGCGCTCAATCAACAAGACGTGGCACGCATCGCCCGGCTGGCCCGCATCGCCCTGACCCCGGAGCAAACTGCCCGCACCCAGGATGAACTCAACCGTCTGCTGGATATCTATACGCAGCTCGGCCAGGCCGATACCAGCGGCGTGGAACCGCTGGCCCACCCGCTGGCGGTGAATGGCGAAGTCGTGGCCCGCCTGCGCGAAGATGCCGTCACCGCAGCCCCGGCCACGCCGGCGGAGCGCGACGCCCTGATGGCCAACGCTCCCGCAGCGGCCGACGGCCTGTTCCTGGTTCCCAAGGTGATCGAATAATCATGTCCCAATCTCCCCTCCATGCCGGGTTCGACGGCATTGCCGGCCTGCGCCTGGCCCTGGACCAGCGCCAGGTCAGCGCCGCCGAACTGGCCCAGAGTGCGCTGGACGCCATCGGCCGCACCGACACCCTCAACGCTTTCCTGCATGTCGATGCCGACCTGACCCTGGCCCAGGCCCGTGCCGCCGATGCCCGCATCGCCGCCGGCCAGGCCGGCCCGCTGACCGGTGTGCCCATCGCCCACAAGGATACTTTCGTCACCCAGGGCTGGCGCACGACAGCCGGCAGCCGCATGCTGGCCAATTACGTCAGCCCCTTCGACGCCACCGTGGTCGAGAAGCTGCTGGCAGCCGGCACAGTCTCGCTGGGCAAGCTCAACTGCGACGAATTCGCCATGGGCTCGGCCAACGAGAACTCGGCCTTCGGCCCGGTACGCAACCCCTGGGATCAGGATGCCGTCCCCGGCGGTTCGTCGGGTGGTTCGGCCGCCGCCGTGGCGGCGGGCCTGGTGCCTGCCGCCACCGGCACGGATACCGGCGGCTCAGTACGCCAGCCGGCCGCGCTGTGCGGCGTCAGCGGCATCAAGCCGACCTATGGCGCGGTATCGCGCTTCGGCATCATCGCCTACGGCTCCAGCCTGGATCAGGCCGGCCCGCTGGCGCGCAGCGCCCGTGACGTCTACCTGATGCTGGACGCCATTGCCGGTTTCGATGCCAAGGATGCCACCAGCCACGACATCCCGGATGGCTGGCTGTCGCGTGACTACGATGCCAGCCAGGCGGCCCAGGCCGCTGCTGGTGCCCGCCCGCTGGAAGGCCTGCGTATCGGCCTGCCGCGCGAATACTTCAGCGACGGGCTGGACCCCCAGGTGGCGGATGCCATCGAAGCCGCCTTGCGCGAATTCGAAGCGCTGGGCGCCCGCCGCGTGGACATTTCATTGCCGCGCACCGAACTGGCCATTCCGGCCTACTACGTGATCGCCCCGGCAGAAGCCTCCAGCAACCTGGCCCGCTATGACGGCGTGCGCTACGGTCACCGTGCCGAGCAGTTCACCGACCTGAACGACATGATCAGCCGCTCGCGCGCCGAGGGTTTCGGCACCGAAACCCAGCGCCGCATCCTGCTGGGCACCTATGTGCTGTCGCATGGTTATTACGATGCCTATTACCTGCAGGCCCAGCGCCTGCGCCGCCTGATCGCGGAAGACTTCCAGAAGGCCTTGCGCGAAGAGTGCGATGTGATCCTCGGCCCAGTCTCGCCCCAGGCTGCCCGCCGCATCGGCGAGAACAGCGATGACCCGCGCGCCGACTGGCTGTCGGATATCTATACGCTGGGCGTGAACCTGGCCGGCCTGCCGTCCGTCGCCATTCCCTGCGGTTTCGATACCACCCGCGCCAAGCCGCTGCCCGTGGGCATGCAGCTGATCGGCAACCATTTCCAGGACGGCCGCTTGCTGGCCATCGCCGAGCGTTATCAGCAAGTCACCGATTGGCATCAACGTAAACCGGAGTCGCTCTAATGGCCTGGGAAATCGTCATCGGATTGGAAACCCATACCCAGCTTTCCACCCATTCCAAAATTTTCTCTGGCAGCAGCACCCGCTTCGGCGCCGCGCCCAATACCCAGGCCAACCTGGTGGATATGGCGCTGCCCGGCAGCCTACCCGTGCCCAACTATGGCGCCGTGGAGCGTGCCATCCGTTTCGGCCTGGCCGTTGGCGCGCATATCGCGCCGCTGTCGGTGTTTGCCCGGAAGAATTATTTCTACGCGGACTTGCCCAAGGGTTATCAGATTTCGCAGTTTGAGATCCCGGTGGTGCAGGGCGGCAGCCTGAGCTTTTTCGTGGGCGAGGAGCGCAGGACGGTCAACCTGACCCGCGCCCACCTGGAAGAAGACGCCGGCAAGTCGCTGCATGATGATTTCGCGTTTGCCAATGGCACGCCTGCAACCGGCATCGACCTGAACCGCGCCGGTACGCCGCTGCTGGAAATTGTTTCCGAACCAGAAATGCGTTCGGCAGCCGAGGCCGTGGGCTACGCCCGCGCCCTGCATAGCCTGGTAGTTTGGCTGGGCATCTGCGACGGCAACATGCAGGAAGGTTCGTTCCGCGTGGACGCCAACGTGTCGGTGCGTCCGGTTGGCCAGAAGGAGTTCGGCACCCGTACGGAAATCAAGAACGTGAACTCGTTCCGTTTCCTGGAACGCGCCATCCTCTACGAGGCGCGCCGCCAGATCGAGCTGATCGAGGACGGCGGCACCGTGGTGCAGGAAACCCGCCTGTACGATGCCGACCGCGACGAAACGCGCAGCATGCGCAGCAAGGAAGATGCGCACGATTACCGCTACTTCCCCGATCCCGACCTGCCTCCGATCGCGATTTCACCGGAATGGATCGAGGCAGTGCGCTCGGCCATGCCCGAGCTGCCCGCCGCCCTGCAGGCCCGCCTGCAGGAGCAGTATGGCGTGACGGCCTATGATGCATCCCAACTGGGCGCAGACCGCGACACCGCCGCCTATTTCGAGCAGGCCGCTGCAGCCGTGCCGGAAGGCCATGCCAAGACGCTAGCCAACTGGATCATGGGCGAACTGGCAGCTGCGCTGAACCGCGAGGAGAAGACGATTGCGGACAGCCCGATCAGCGCCGCGAGCCTGGCCAAGCTGGTAACCCGTATTGCCGACGGCACGGTATCCAACAAGATCGCCCGCGAGATATTCGCGGCGCTGTGGGCCGGCGAAGGCAATGGCGATGCCGATGCGATCATCGAGTCTCGCGGCCTGAAGCAGATCAGCGATTCTGGCGCGATCGGCGCGATGATCGACGAAGTGCTGGCGACCAATCCGGCGATTGTCGAGGAGTATCGCGCCGGGAAGCAGAAGGCGTTCAACTCGCTGGTAGGCCAGATCATGAAGGCCGCCAAGGGCAAGGCGAACCCGCAGCAGGTCAATAGTCTGTTGAAAGAAAAGCTCGAGAGCTAAAAGCGCGACCGCCAGGCGACCAGCGGTGGTCACCTGGCGGCAAGAGCGAAGGGGCAGGCGCATGGGCAATCATGCGCCTGCCCTTGCCAAGCCGCAACCAGAGGTGACAAGCCTGGGCCAGGCCGATCGCATGGTTCTGGCTGCGCCAGAACTTCCCGCCATCCCGCAGGCAAACGGGGCGGTCGCGCAACTCGCGAGGTCAGCAGTCCCCCGGACTGCTGACATGCACTCGCTCAGACATGCGCAACCTCTTCTCCCCGTTTGCCTGCGGGATGGCGACATGCTCCACGCCCCGGCCCAGGCTTGTCACCTCTGGCCGCTGATTCATCCCCCACCGCACTGAACGATCGAGTCGCGCCCGGCTTCGGCAAGGCCTTGTACTGGCGGAATAGAGGCAACCGATACGGCTGGCAACTTGGCCTGGATTCATGGCCGTTTTCCATCGCCATCCGAGTCTGGTAATGATGCAAGCACGACCGGTATTCAAGGCACTGAAAAGACGGAAAAAAAACCCGGCATTTCGATTGGCCTGGCCAGCCTTTTGACGACCCGAAAACACAGCGCTTGCCGGTCGGAACGAGAGCGAGGCTGAGGCCATTCCTCAAGGAGTTCGCCGACGGATTTCGCCCAATTTTTCATATATTGAAATGCCGTCAGCCCCTGTTAAGAAATACTACATATGGGCTTTTCTATAGAAAAAACCCTAGATGTCGTCATTTTCATCACAGCCCCCATTTATTTTTTGATTATTTTTTTGCTCCTTCTTTGAGCATTTTCCCAGCCAAGGAAATGGTCTGACCAGGCGCAATCCCAGCACCCATGGGGCTTACGCGGTTTTCGACGAGTCATGCCCGTGTTCGCCTACATCTTTTGGCACGGAAACACCAGTCTTTAAAGTTACCGAGCCACGCGATAAACTCGCTTCGACTCTGTTCACCACCTACGCCGCAGCGCTGTGTTTTCCGGCAGAGTACGCTTCCCGTGAACTGATGACAGAGCCATGTTCCCCACCCGGCGTTCAGGCGAGTTGGATGCGGCCTGTCTATAACAAAGGGACTCTCTCCGTTGATGTCGTACCGCCGTTTCCCCATGACCAGGCAGCCTGCTGCCGGAACGGCAGGCCAGCGCAACGAGGGGGGCTTTTTTTTGTGGACAGGTACATAAGGCACCGCACCGGTGCCACGGCAACACTGTTAGCTGCAACACAGATATTTTGACGAACTATTGCGCTCCGCCTGCCGCTGCTTCGCAGGCCGGGGCTGTTCTACCGACGAAAGGTTTTCCTGATGACGAAATACGAGACGATGAAAGTGACCAAGCGCGACGGGCGCCAGGAGTCAATCAACCTCGACAAGATTCATCGTGTCATTACCTGGGCCGCCGAAGGCCTGGACAATGTCTCGGTTTCGCAAGTGGAGCTGAAATCCCACATCCAGTTCTACGACGGGATCCGCACCGACGATATCCATGAAACCATCATCAAGTCGGCTGCCGACCTGATTTCGGAAGACACGCCCGATTACCAGTACCTCGCCGCCCGTCTGGCGATTTTCCACCTGCGCAAGATCGCTTTCGGCCAGTTCGAGCCGCCGCACCTGCTCGAACACGTGCGCAAGCTGACGGCGCTGGGCAAGTACGACGAGCACCTGCTGAAGGATTACGACGAAGCCGAGTTCGATGAACTCAACCAGTACATCGACCACTGGCGCGACATGGATTTTGCCTATGCCGCCGTGAAGCAGCTGGAAGGCAAGTACCTGGTGCAGAACCGCGTGACCAAGCAGCTCTACGAGAGCCCACAGTTCCTGTATATCCTGGTGGCCATGTGCCTGTTCTCCAAGTATCCCAAGGAGACCCGCCTGGATTACGTCAAGCGCTTCTACGACGCCGTGTCGCGCTTCAAGATTTCCCTGCCCACGCCCATCATGTCCGGCGTGCGCACGCCGACCCGCCAGTTCAGTTCCTGCGTGCTGATCGAATGCGGCGACAGCCTGGACAGCATCAACGCCACGACCAGCGCCATCGTGCGCTATGTGTCGCAACGCGCCGGCATCGGCATCAACGGTGGCCGCATCCGCGCGCTCGGCAGCGAGATCCGTGGCGGCGAAGCCCAGCATACCGGCTGCATCCCGTTCTACAAGATGTTCCAGGCAGCGGTGAAATCCTGCTCGCAGGGTGGAGTGCGCGGTGGCGCCGCCACCCTGTTCTACCCGCTGTGGCACCTGGAAGTGGAGTCGCTGCTGGTATTGAAGAACAACCGTGGCGTCGAGGAAAACCGTATCCGCCACCTGGACTACGGCGTGCAGATCAACCGCCTGCTGTACCAGCGCCTGATCAAGGGCCAGAACATCACGCTGTTCTCGCCGCATGACGTGCCGGGCATGTACGACGCCTTCTTCGCCGACCAGGATGAATTCGAGCGCCTGTACCTGAAATACGAAGCCGACCCGTCCATCCGCAAGCGCAGCCTGCCTGCCACCGAACTGTTCTCGCTGGTCATGCAGGAACGCGCCGGTACCGGCCGTATCTACATCCAGAACGTCGATCACTGCAACACCCACAGCCCCTTCGATCCGGCTGTGGCACCGGTGCGCCAATCCAATCTGTGCATGGAAATCGCGCTGCCTACCCGTGAGCTCGACGACATCAACGACCCGGACGGCGAAATCGCGCTGTGCACGCTGTCGGCCTTCAACCTGGGCGCCCTGGAATCGCTGGACGAACTGGAAGGCCTGGCCGACCTCGCCGTACGCGCGCTGGATGCGCTGCTGGATTACCAGGACTACCCGGTCAAGGCAGCCCTGAACGCCACGGAAAAACGCCGTTCGCTGGGCGTCGGCGTCATCAACTACGCCTATTACCTGGCCAAGAACGGCACGCGTTATTCCGACGCCGCCGCCATCGGCCTGACGCACCGCACCTTCGAAGCCATTCAGTACTATCTGCTGAAGGCGTCGATGCAACTGTCGCGCGAGTACGGCCCCTGCAAGGCGTTCGACGAAACGACCTATGCCAAGGGCATCCTGCCGATCGACACCTACAAGCGCGACCTGGATGCCTTCTGCACCGAGCCGCTGCACCTGGACTGGGAATCGCTGCGCCGCGACATCCAGCAGTATGGCCTGCGCAATTCGACGCTGACCGCACTGATGCCCTCCGAGACTTCCAGCCAGATCGCCAATGCCACCAACGGCATCGAGCCGCCGCGCGGCCTGGTGTCGGTGAAACAATCCAAGGATGGCATCCTGCGCCAGGTGGTGCCGGACTTCCCGCGCCTGCGCAACCAGTACGAACTGCTGTGGCAGATGCCCAGCAATGAGGGCTACCTGAAGCTCGTGGGCGTCATGCAGAAGTTCGTGGACCAGTCGATTTCGGCCAACACGAACTACGACCCGCAACGCTTCGAAGGCGGCCGCGTGCCGATGAAGCAGCTGCTCAAGGACCTGTTGCAAGCCTACAAGTACGGTCTCAAGACGCTGTACTACCACAACACCCGCGACGGCGCGGCAGATGCCCAGGCAGAAGCCGAGGACGATTCCTGCGCGGGTGGCGCCTGCAAGATCTGACGCCGAGCGGGGTGCGGCGCCCGGCAGCATGACCTATGCTGCCGGGCGGCACACCACCGGTTTCAGGCCCCGGGCGGCTGGACACTGGTACCAGCCGCCTGACAAGAAATTCCGGGCTGCCGGCCTGCAAAGCGGCGGCAGCCGATGGCCGTCCGGCCCGGGACGGCCATCATCCGGGCGGTGCTGTCACCATTGCCCGCCCGTCGCGCGCCGTCCGCCAGCCTGACGCGCGCCCACAGCTCGCGCTGCCCTCAGGCAGCGCGCCGCGGCCACTGCCGCCGTATTGCCGAAGCAACACTGACCATCATGGCTTACAGTATTTTTTCCCGCACCGATAACGACCAGCTGAAAGAACCGATGTTCTTCGGCCAGCCCGTCAACGTCGCACGCTATGACCAGCAGAAGTACCCGATTTTCGAAAAATTGATCGAAAAGCAGCTGTCCTTCTTCTGGCGCCCCGAAGAAGTCGATATCTCGCAGGACCGCATCGACTACCAGAACCTGCCAGAGCACGAAAAGCACATTTTCATCAGCAACCTGAAATACCAGACGCTGCTGGATTCGATCCAGGGCCGCAGCCCCAACGTCGCGCTGCTGCCGCTGGTATCCCTGCCCGAGCTGGAAACCTGGATCGAGACCTGGGCCTTTTCCGAGACCATCCACTCGCGCTCGTACACGCACATCATCCGCAACATCGTCAATGATCCTTCGATCATCTTCGACGACATCGTGCGCAACGAGAACATCAAGCTGCGGGCCAACGATATCTCGTCCTACTACGACAACCTGATCCACCAGACCATGCTGTATTCGCAGCTGGGCGCCGGCGAACATGTCATCAATGGCGAAACCCAGCGCGTGGATCTGCGCGAGCTGAAGAAGACGCTTTATCTGTGCCTGATGAACGTCAATATCCTGGAAGCCATCCGCTTCTACGTCAGTTTCGCCTGTTCCTTTGCTTTCGCCGAACGCAAGCTGATGGAAGGCAATGCCAAGATCATCCGCCTGATCGCCCGCGACGAGGCGCTGCACCTGACCGGCACGCAGCATATCCTGAACATCATGCGCTCCGGCCACGACGACCCGGAATTCGCCACCATCGCCCGTGAAGTCGAGCAGCAATGCTTCGACATGTTCCGCGATGCCGCGGAACAGGAGAAACGCTGGGCCGATTACCTGTTCAAGGACGGTTCCATGATCGGCCTGAACAAGGACATCCTGGCGCAATATGTGGAATACATCACCAATATCCGCATGAGCGCGGTGGGCCTGAAGCCGGCCTTCCCGAATGCCAAGAACAACCCCATTCCCTGGATCAACACCTGGCTGGCATCCGATACGGTGCAGGTGGCGCCGCAGGAAGTCGAACTGAGCTCCTACCTGGTGGGCCAGATCGACGCCGAAGTGTCTGCCGACGACCTGAACGACTTTGAACTATGAGCAGTACCAAAACGCGCGTCACCTCGGTGTCTACGCGCGACAAGCACTTTCATCTGCTAGAGGGAGAAACCCTGCTGGAAGGCCTGGAACGGACAGGTCACGAGGTTGAATACCAGTGCCGCAGCGGTTATTGCGGCATGTGCCGCATGACGCTGATTCAGGGGAACGTGACCTATGAGTCGCTGCCCCTGGCCTTCGTCGGCCCCAGTGAGGTTCTGCCCTGCTGCTGCACGCTGGAAACCCCCGTCACGGTGGATTGCGGCCTGCGCAGCGACCTGGACAGCCAGTACGAACTGTTCCGCGAAGACCTGCTGGACGATCCGCGACACGATCAGGCCTGAATCGCCATGAAAAAACTCCCCGCTGAACCAGCGGGGAGTTTTTTTGCTGTGGGACAAGCGGCCCGGTGACGCCGCGGCGTCACCGGGTACGGGATTGCAGCCTTTTACAGCAACACCGTCCCCTTGCGTGCAGCACGCAGGCGTTGGCGCAGCAGGGCCAGCGGCAACAGGGCCAGGGCCTGCCATGGCAGCGAACCGCCACCGCCCCCCTTGCCTTCATTGCCCGCGCCACTTTCCTCGCCAGGTTCCGGTGTGACA
This sequence comes from Kerstersia gyiorum, assembly GCF_004216755.1. Lineage (GTDB taxonomy): Bacteria > Pseudomonadota > Gammaproteobacteria > Burkholderiales > Burkholderiaceae_B > Kerstersia > Kerstersia gyiorum. Next base: position 774,751 of record NZ_SGWZ01000001.1, on the reverse strand, counting down.
GCCTTTTGCTCGACACTGACAGTCACGGCCTGTTCCTGCGATGCCGCGCCATCGGCGCTCTGGCACACCAGCGTGTAACGGTAAGGCTCGGCACGATAGGCCAGCGGCCCGACTTGCGCACTGCCTTCGGTCTGCTGGGCACCACTCCAATCACCACCGGCCTCGCAAACCGAGGCGCCGGAAGAAGCCCAGGCCAGCGTCACCTTGCTGCCCTCTGCCACCTTGGCGGCCTGGCTGCCATCGGCCTGGAAGCGCGTAATGGCGGCAGCAGGCAGTGCGACCTCGAAAGCAAACACCGTGCCAAAACCGGTACCGATATTGTCCACCGCGTTATAGGTATCCGACGCGTTGCCGCCGAACTCCGTCACGCCGACGATGGTCTGCTTGCCATCTGCCTTGGTCGCCAATGCCAGGCCGCTGGGCCGGCTGCCTGTCGAACTGGCGTCGAAGGCATGCAACTGGGCGAACTCGACATCTTCCAGTTTCGCTGCGGTGGGGTTTACGATGCGGAACAGGGTACCCTGGCCATTCTGCTCGCTGGTGGCATCCTTGCCGCCCTGGAAAGTGGTGCCGTAAACATTGCCGTCAGCCGCATAGACCAACGGCCCCAAGGGCAGCGCGCCACCATTGGCGGCCGTCAGCACGCCTGCCGTATCGAAGCGGTACACGATTTCCAGGCAGCTGCTCTCTGCCGTGCTGACGCAATCCTTGCGCATGCGCCAAATGCGGCCATCCTGCTTGTCGTTGGCATTGCCAACCTTGGTGCCGGCCGTCGTCGTGCCGTATAGCCACTCGCCGACTTCCAGCAGCGCAGGCGCGCGATAGGTCAAGCTCTTGGCGGCGCCGTCGCGACTGGCGGCGAAAGTATGCAGGATCTCTATCGGGCTGCTGCCGTCTGCCTTGAATCCGGAGGCCTTGATGCGATAGATCGTCCCCGCCGGCTTGTCACCCGGTACCGTCTGCGCATCGCCGTTCTTGCCGGTGGAAGACACATCCTCCGTCACGCCGTACAGGGCCTGGTCGGCCTCGCTCCAGACCAGGGCAATCGTGCTGTCGCCCTTCAGGTACTTGTCCACCATCGAAATGCCAGGAATGATTTCCTTGCTGACGACATATTCCGGGCGGCCGAAGTCCGCTACCAGTTCAAAGCCGCCAGCGGCAAGACGGCGCCACACCTGCGGATTGGTGTTGCTCGTACGGCCGCCAAAGAACACCGAGCCATCGGCCCCGGCAGCCATGGCCGAAGATAACGAGGAAATCTTCAATGCCTCGCCAGCCGGCGTGGCAGGCTCAAGCTTGACGGCAGCCTGGCCGGGCACCATTTCGAATGCAGCCGTACCAGTACTGCCAAACAATTTGCCCGCACTCCCCTGGCCCGTGCTGACCAGCGGTCCTGCCACCATCGCGATCACATCATCCGGCTGACGGACAGTATAGCCCTGCCCGTCGGCCGCCACGCTGAACCAGCGGCTGTCCTTGAAATAACTCGAGCCCGCCGTCATGCCGTGCAGCTTGCCATCCGGGCCCAGCGTCGGCGGCATCCGCATCCAGCGGCCGGGCTTGTCGCCCGGATCGGCCTCGCCCGCCACCCCCACGCCGCTGAAGACGACGATGGCATGCGGCTGGACAGCCTGCTCCTGGGCCGAAACGCCCAGCGCGATCAAAAGCCCGGCAGCACCGCCGGCCAAGCGCGCGGTCTGACGCGCTGAAATGCTATAGCTCATGTCCTCTCCTCGAGATGGATCACATAGAAAGTTTGAATTCAGTACGTGTGGCGCTGGCGGCGCCAGGCCCAGGCCACCGGTAATAGCGCCAGCAGGCCCAGCGGCATCCCGCCAGCGCCGCCATTGCCGTATTCCACGCTGTTGCCGTCGTCCACATTGGCAGCGGTATCCACGTAAAGCACGGCAGTGGCTGAGACTTCCGTCAGCTTGACGCTGTCGGTGCAGCTCAGGCGGTAGCGGTACGTGCCCGCCGGCTTCTCCAGGTCAATGCTGCCCTGCGGCTCTACCGGCCCGCTCCAGCTGCCATCCGACGAGGAGGCCTGGCAGTCCTTGGCCTGGAAGCTGGTCCAGGTCAGCTCGGCCTTCTGGCCCACTGCTACCTGCCCAGGGGCTGCCACCAGCGTGACTGCGCCCGAAGGCGTATTGCCGTTCAGGTCCACCGTGAACACCGCCCCTTTGTCGTCCGCCAGGAAATTGATGCCATTGCGCGACTGGTAGCCCTGCCCGCCCAGGCCGGTCACGCCGTACAGGCGGCCGTCCGAGGCTGCCTTCACGCCCAGCGGGTGATAGCCTTCGATGTCATGCTTGAAGGAGTGCAGCAACTCGAATGGCCCGGCCTCGGTACCGATGCGTGCCGGCACGATGCGGTACAGCACGCCATTGCTGACATCCTGGCCGCTTTGCTGTAGCGAGACATAGTTTTCCGCGCCCGCTTCCAGGCAACGCCGACGAAAGGTATCCATCCAAAAATCTTCGCAGGTCGGCTTGCGATCCAGTCGCAGGCGGCCATCGGCGGCATAGGAGAAGCCCCAGTGCCGGTTGGCTCCGCCGCTGGCCGTGGTGCCGTAAATGGCACCATCCTGGCCAATCGCCAGGCTGCCGCGCGGCGTGCTGCCGTCGGTACCGCTGAAGCGGTGCAATAGTTCGAAGCCGGTGCCGTCCTTGCGCATGCGATAGATCGCGCCATGAGGCAAGGGGCCGTCATAGTAGGGATAGCTCAGCGCGCCATACTGGCGCGCCGCATTATGCGCGCGGCCGCACAGGGGCGACGCGGCATTGACGACGGTGAAGGTGCCTGCGGGAATCAGGGCCGGCGAATACAACTGGCATTGCGACACGGAAGTCGTGCCATACAACCAACCATCCGGCCCTTCGATCAAGGCCGACAGGCCGACGCTCGTTTCGTCGTAACTGGTGAACACCTGCTTGCCGTACAAGGATTGCGTCGGTTCCCGTGAAGGATAATCGCGGTTGCCGTGACTGGTGACGTTGTCTTCGACATTGATTTCACCTTCCGCCAGCGTAAAGGTGTGCAGCACCGTGAAGGATGCCGGCCGGGCCGGGTCTATGCGGTACAACGAACCGACCTGCGTATCGGGCGCCACCAGCGTGCCGGCATCGAACGGCATGCCTCGGTCGTAGCCCGTCACGCCGTACAGCAACCCGTCACTGCCCAGCGTGAGTTCATTGGCAACCTGGCGCCTGCCATCCGGGCCGGGGCCGAACTCATGGATCACGCCGAAGCTGCCGTCCGCGCGCACGGAAAATATCCGTCCATGGCCCTTGGGCCCTTTATCCACGCCATAGAGATTGCCGGCTGCGTCCATGACCAGTGCGCCGTTGGGGGTATGCAATTGCCCCACCGTGGACTCGACCGCTCGCAAATGCGTGCCATCAGGATCCGCCTGGAAAACGATGCCCTGGCCCACGCCCTTGCTGTAGTTCAGGATGTAGTACGTGGTCACGTTGCCGTCGGCATCCAGCAGATCCGGTTTGTTTGCATATTCCTCGCCCTTCACGCTGGTCATGACGCCATACAGGCTCTTGCCGTCGGGCGCACGCACGGGCGTGCCGGGAATCAGGCCATACAACCGGTCGGCCTCCAGTTCCAGGCGCTCATACAGGCCAGGCGACGGTTGCAGCCAGTACAGGCCGGCTGCAGTGAAGATCGTGTTCCGTATTTCCCCTTCGAGGCCGCGCAGCGGCCCCATGCCCTTGAAGCCGCCAAACAGATAGCTGCGCTTGCGCACCGGGTCCAGGCTCAGGACCGGAGGCGCGGAAGGATAGGCCACGGCAGGCCAGCCCTTGGGGTTGTCGCCGGTGGTCGTGTCCTCGCCCGAGGAGTGGAAGGACGTCAGGTGCGTCACGCTGACAGCGGGGCTGGTACTGCCATACGCCACGCCGGCCATGGCCAGTGCCGGCACGAGAACTGCACTCATTAGGGAAAGTCGCGGCATCAGATCAGTCTCTCGGAAAAGGATTGGGATGCGCTGGCGGCATAGCCGGGCACAGCGGCAAACACGGCAGCGCTGCGAACCTGCATGGGTTGGCTGGTGCCGGTAGAAATCACGGCCTGCCCGCCCCAGGGAACGCGGCAATGCAAGCTCAGAAACGCACGGACACGGTGCCGCTGATCGTGCGGCCCGGTGCCAGGAAATAAGAACCACCGCTCATCTCGGAATAGTTGCGGTCGGTCAGGTTGTCCACCGCCATGCGCAGCGTCAGCGCCTTGCTGAATTCATAGCTGGCCCACAGATCGACGATCTGCGCGTTGGCAGCATTGGCCACGCTGATTTCCTGGAACTGCTCGGAAATCTGGTAGCGTTGCGGCGAACGCCAGCGCATCCGGCTGCCCAGCGTCAGGCGGCGCTCGAACAAGCGGGTGCCAATGGTCAGCGACGCCATCTTCCTGGGCGGCAGCATGTAGCCGATATTGCCGTCGCCAGGCTTGCCCAGCGAGGTGCTGCCTTCACCCACCATGCTGCCCAGCGGGAACGGGTCATAGCCGCCATCACCGGGATAGACAAGCATGTGGGTATAGGACACCCCGGCGAACACGACACCGGCGTCGTAATCCGCTTGCAGTTCCAGCCCACGCGAACGGAACGGGTCGTCCAGGTTGACATAGGCGCGCGGCGCGAACGTGCCCTCGCCGGATTTGCCATCCGGCGACTTCACCACGGCCATGGCCATGTAGTTGCGCACCTTGTTCTCGAACCAGGCCGCCTTCAGTTTGAAGCTATCGTGCGGCGTGAGCAGGCCATCCAGGATCAGGTTGCTGCCCAGTTCCCAGTTGGTCGCCCGCTCTTCGAGCAGGCCGGGATTGGGGTAATAAAGCATCATGTTGCCGGGGTGTGCGCCACCGATGAGGGTTTCGGTGATCGCCGGCGGACGCATGCCCTTGCCAAAGCTCGCGAACAATTGCACGGGCTCCCAGGGCTTGAACGCAGCGGAAAACCGGGGTGACACCGCGCTGGCATGACGGTTCACGCCAAAGGCCGTCCACACGTAGGTGGTTCCCGGCCGCACGCCCGGCGGGTTGGCAATGTCACCGATCATGATCTTGCCATTGCCTTCCAGGCCATACCAGTCATAGCGCAGGCCGGCCGTCAATTCCAGCCATTCGCGGTAGGACAGCGTGGCTTCGCTGAACAGGCTGGCCACCGTGCGCTTGCCTTCCGGCGTACTGCCGGTAAACCAGACCGAGTTGTAGTTCTGCTGCCCGCTCAGGGAGGTATCGCTGCTCTGGGCCTCGGGATCGGTCCAGTCATGGAAGAATTCGCTGCCCAACCGCCAGGACAGCGCGTAATCGCCCAGGTCGTAGCGTGCGGTATTTTCCAGCGAACCGCCCACCGTGCTGGTTTGATAGCGGACGTTGTAGGCGCCATAGCCCAGCTGTTCACTGCCATCGCGCTGTTCCGAGTTCCGGGTACGGGTGTAGTACAGCGCGGCGGCCAGGTCGACATGCGGATTGTCCGGTGTCCAGCGGTAATTGCCGATCAGCGTATCGCGGCGCACGCGGCTGTTCGCACTGCTTTCCCGGCTCAGGTCGCGACGCGATTCAAAACCCAGGTAGCTGAGTTTCAGGTGATGGCCGGGCGCCACCTGCCAACCCAGCTTGGCCAGGCCCGACCAGTATTCCTGCGACAGGATATAGCCCGGCCAGATCAGCTGCGCATAGGCATCGTCGGCCAGCCCGCCGTGCTTGCCCGGCTCGAAGCTGCCAAGCTTGCGGCGGCTGACTGCCGCAATCAGATCAACATCCTCGCCCAGCCGCGCCGCGACAGCCGCGCTGCCGGAAAAATGAAAAGCATTGTTGCCGGTGGTCGCCGTGACCTGGCCACCGTAACTCTCGTCCGCTGCCATGAGATCATTGGCTTCCAGCGTGCGGAAATTCACGACCCCGCCAATGACGGCAGCGCCGCCAGTGGTGGAACTGGGGCCTTTGGACACGTCCACGCCGGCGAGCAATTCCGGGTCTATATAGGCAGAGCCATTGCTGCCATGGCCGCTCTGCTGATAATTCTGGCGGGCGCCATCTATCATGACATTGACACGGCCGAAGTCCTGCATGCCGCGGATGTTGACCGACAGCCCGCCGCCCTGGCGGGAGCCTACTGAGTAAACACCGGGTACATCGGCCAGCACATCGCCAATGCTGCGCGCCGGGATGCGATCCATCTGTTCGCGCGTGACCACCGCCACGGACCCAGGGGTTTCATAGACGGCAGCGGCGCGGTCCAGTTCAGCCGTCACCAGCACGGGGGCCAGCGCTGAAACGCCATCATTCCTGCCCATGGGCACGCGTTGCAGACGGTAGCCGCCCTGGGGTGCCGCCACGGCCTCCAGGCCGCTGCCAGTCAGGAGCCGCTCCAGCGCAGCACGTTCGCCATACTCGCCATTCAGGCCCTGGCTGTTCAAGCCCTGCGTCAATGCCGGATCTATCGCCACCAGCACGCCACTGTCACGTCCGAAACGGCCCAGCACCTGGTCTAGCGACCCTGGCGCGATGTCATAGTGCCGCACAGCCACCGCAGCGCCCGCCGATTGATCGGCCAGCGCAAACCCGCTGGCCAGGCCCAGCATCGGCACCAATGCTGCCCACAGCACCGCCCGCGCCATCACCGGTGGCAAAATTTTCTGCGCCATGCCTGCGTCTTCCCTTTCTGTATCAGCCCTGTGGCAGCTCACAGGAGCTGCTTCTGATGGGCTTGATGCGCGAAAGAAGAAAACCTGCCGCTTATTTACACCGAGTTACAAACGAGAATGACTCTGACGTCGTTCACGGCGGCACCAGCGTGACCCAATAAGGCGTCATGCTGCGTACCGACACCGGCAGGATGGCGGCCACGCTGGCCAGCACCGCATCGGTATCAGCCAGGGGGAATGCCCCGGAAATCTGCAAACCGGCCACTGCCGGATCACACCGCAACCGGCCGGGACGATAGCGTCCGAGTTCATCCACGAATTCGCCCAGCGGCATGCGCTCGACCACCAACATGCCCGCTTCCCAGGAGTCGCAGATATCCTCAAACGGCCGGATCGCATCCCAGCCCGCCGGGCGCCCCCTGCCCTGCTCCCCTGCGTGCACCACTTGGGCCTGGGCCAGTGTGGCATGGCGCAACGCCACGGCGCCTTCACGGACAGCCACCCTGACATCGCCGCTGTTGAACCGGCGCACGGCAAAGCGCGTGCCCAACGGCTGGATATCCATCTGCCCGGTGCGCACCAGCATCGGCCGCCCCAGGTTGTCCGCGGCAGTCTCCAGCAGCAATTCACCGCGCAACAAAGACAGCATGCGCTGACTGCCATCGAAGTCGATATCGACAGCGCTGTCGGTATTGAGTACCAGGCGGCTGCCGTCCGGCAAGGTAATGTGTTCGCGCTCGCCTGTGCCGGTACGGTAATCCGCCATCAAGGTCGTCACGCCAGCATCCATGCGCCAGAGTGCGCTCCAGGCCAACACGCCGGTACCGGCCGAGCCCAGCATCCATTTCACTGCCTTGCGCCGGCCATTGGCACGCGCGCCGCCGGCCAGCACCTGGCGCGCCATGGGTGCCGGCGTGCCGGCGGCGCTGCGCTGTACGTCTCCACGCAAGCCTTCCAGGCGCCGCCATGCCAATTCGTGGTCCGCGCTCATTGCACGCCAGCGCCTACAGGCCTCGCGCTCCGGTTCGCCAGCCGTGCCGGATTGCAGAATGGTCACCCAGTGGATAGCCTGATCGAGCACGGCTTCCGGCACTTCGCGGCGGTCATCGCTGGGGTCGAACAGCGCGCGCTCAGCCATAGACAGCCAGATAGCAATGGCGCAGCGCCTGGGACATCGCCTTCTGCACGATATTGATGCTGATACCCATGGACTCCGCTATCTGCGGGTAGCTCAAGCCATCCAGCTGCGACAGCAGGAATACCGCGCGGGAGCGCTCGGGCAAGCCCTCCAGAACCCGGCTGACCTGGACCAGGGCTTCCAGCACCAGCGCCTGCTCTTCCACCGAAGGCATGCTGGGCTCCGGCTGGGCAGCCAGGGCTTCCATGTAGGCCAGCTCCAGCGCCTGGCGCCGGAAGTACTGAGCCGCCAGACGCGACGCCACGGTCGTCAGGTAGGCTCGCGGTTCCTTGATTTGCATCAGTGACGGCGACGGTGCGCGCAACAGCCGCTCGAACGTATCCTGGGCGAGATCCGCCGCGTTTTCCACGTTGCCCCCCAGCTTGCGCCGCAACAACGCCACCAGCCACTGGTGGTGTTCACGGTACAAGGCCTGCATGGACAGATCGGGCGTGGGCACGTAAAGCTCCTGATATTCGTGTTAACGAATGTAAATCAGTCTCAATTATATGTTGAAGAACGCTTGCAACTCTCGCCTATCGCATCTACGCCACACTTATCTGCCGGAGACGCAATGCAAAAAGCCATGGCTGCGGCGCGAACACCGCGATAGCCATGGCCTCTGTGCCACTGCACTGCAATCTACCCGGCTCGCCTGATGGGTGAACCATGGGCGGCGGCAAAAAATCCGGCCCGCCGGTATGGCGGCCGCGGGAATGGATATCCGCCCGTGCCCTCACCCCGGGCAGGCGTCAGACCGTCACGCCATAGCGGGCACGGTAGGCCAGCACATCGGCACGATAAGCTTCCATCTCGCCACGCTCGGCCAGCACCGACAGGATATCTTCCAGCGACGCAATGCTGATGACGGGCAGGCCATAGCGCTGCTGTACTTCCTCTACCGCCGAATGCGGCGCCAGGGAATCATCACTGCCGGCGCGCTCCATACGATCCATCGCGATCAGCACGGCGCACGGTTCTGCACCGGCATCACGGATCATGGCCACGGATTCGCGCACCGAAGTGCCCGCCGTAATGACGTCGTCGATGATGACCACCTTGCCGGCCAGGGGCGCACCTACCAGCACGCCGCCTTCGCCATGGTCCTTGGCTTCCTTGCGGTTGTAGGCGAAGGGCACTTCCAGGTCGCCGCCACGCGCAGCCGAACGGCTGGCCAGCGCCACGGAAGTTGCGGTCGCCAGCGGAATACCCTTGTAGGCCGGGCCAAACAGCATGTCATAGCCCAGGCCCGACGCTTCCAGCGCCTGCGCATAGAAATCCGCCAGGCGGCCCACACTGCGGCCGGTGTTGAACAGGCCCGCATTGAAGAAATACGGGCTGACCCGCCCCGACTTCGTGACAAAGCTGCCAAAGCGCAAGACACCCTCTTCCAGGGCGAAACGGACGAAATCAGTGCGAAAAGTCGTGCTCATGATAGAAAAACCGGCGATAGGCGATGAAAACCGCAATTATCCCCTATTTGCCGGCCAACCAGCGGCCTTGCCAACGACCGGATGCGCTTTCCATGCCATGACGGCGCACCGGGAAACCCCATGCTGGCGTGACGACATCGGTTAAATTGACCACGTGCCTAAGCGCAAGCCCCGGACTTCAGGCCGGGGTCGAGCGAGGCAATATCCATACGGCGCCGCAGGCGCCCCTATATCGTGGCGGAGAAGCTTCGGCCTTTAGGCCGAAGTTCTTCACCCTTGCCTGCCCCACCCGGGGCCAATGATGCCCTCTCCCCTCAACCCGCACAAAAGGATAACGGCTTGCTACGCATTACCTCGCTCAACCTGAACGGCATACGCTCCGCCTTCCGCAAAGGCCTGCCCGACTGGCTCGCCCGGCAAAGCGCCGATATCGTCTGCCTGCAGGAAATCAAGGCCCAGGATGCCGACCTGACGGATGAACTGCGCCATCCCTCGGGCTACTCCGGACATTTCCACGCCGCCGAGAAAAAAGGCTATAGCGGTGTCGGCCTGTATTTGTCGCGTCCTGCGGAACTGGTGGTGGCCGGCATGGAATCGCCGGAATTCGACCGTGAAGGCCGCATCATCCGCGCCGACTGGCCCGGATTCAGCGTCATCAGCGCCTATCTGCCCTCCGGTTCCAGCGGCGACGAACGCCAGCAGGCCAAATACCGGTTCCTGGATCATTTCGGTGCATGGCTAGATGCCCTCATGCACGAAAACCGTGCAGACGGCCGCGAGTTCATCATCTGCGGCGACTGGAATATCGCCCACCATGAGATCGACCTGAAGAACTGGAAAGGCAACCGCAAGAACTCCGGCTTCCTGCCGGAAGAGCGCGAGTGGATGACACAAGTCATTGATGAAAAAGGATTTGTCGATGTCTACCGGCGTCTGCATCCAGAGACAACCGATGAATGCTACACCTGGTGGAGCAATAGGGGACAGGCTTGGGCCAAAAATGTCGGATGGCGTATCGACTACCATGTCGCAACCCCTGGCATCGCTGCAAAAGCCCGTTCCGCGTCCATTTACAAGGACGAACGCTTCTCCGATCACGCTCCCTTGACCATCGACTACGACTTTTCGCTGGTCTGATGCCATCTTTTCCGCCGGCGCTTGCATGCGCCGGCGCGTCTCCGGGCTGCTGGCCCGCCCCAAACCCTCCCATTCCCGTCCGTTCCCGCTCCGCCAGCACCTGCGTGCTCTTGCCAGCCAGCGCTCAGACACGGCAAACGCCCCCCGGGAAATCCCGCAACGCATTGTCATGACAGGGTTTTCCGTATTTCCAAACGAACAGCAACAAGCAGCGCCAGTCTTTATCAAAAGACTGTCCCTGTTTTTAGCAAAACAGGCATTTTGATTTCAATCCGTCCCCATTTATTTTTATCGTAAGTCATTCACGCAAAAGCCTTTTTTGGTAATAGAATGCGTCTCTCGCACCGTTTTGCACCATTTTGCGCACCAAATTGTTGCGCCTACCCAAGAGGGAGCTCGCATTTTGAAGACCTTGAAGAGCCTGGACGATTTTCTGGCACAAGTCGCCCGTCGTGATCCGCACCAGCCGGAATTCCTGCAAGCCGTGCAAGAAGTAACCTCCAGTCTCTGGCCCTTCCTGCAAGCCAACCCTCGTTACGCCGAACAAGGCCTGCTGGAACGCCTGGTCGAACCCGAGCGCGCCATCCAGTTCCGCATCTCCTGGACCGACGATAAGGGTGAAGTCCATGTGAACCGCGGTTTCCGCATCCAGCACAGCTCCGCTGTCGGCCCCTTCAAGGGCGGCATGCGCTTCCACCCGTCGGTGAACCTCTCCATCCTGAAGTTCCTGGCCTTCGAGCAAACCTTCAAGAATGCACTGACCACGCTGCCGATGGGTGGCGCCAAGGGCGGTTCCGATTTCGACCCCAAGGGCCGCTCGGACGCTGAAATCATGCGCTTCTGCCAGGCCCTGGTCATCGAACTGTTCCGCCACATCGGCCCCGATACCGACGTACCGGCAGGCGATATGGGCGTGGGCGCTCGCGAGGTCGGCTTCATGGCCGGCATGATGAAAAAGCTTTCCAACCAGACCGGCGCGGTCTTCACCGGCAAGGGCCTGAGCTTCGGCGGCAGCCTGATCCGCCCGGAAGCCACCGGCTACGGCACGGTCTACTTCGCCCAGCACATGCTGCAAGCCCAGGGCAAGTCATTCGACGGCCTGCGCGTCGCGGTCTCCGGTTCGGGCAACGTGGCCCAGTACGCTGTGGAAAAAGCCATGCAGCTCGGCGCCCGGGTACTGACGGTTTCCGATTCCCAGGGCTTCGTGTTCGATGCCGAAGGCTTCACGCCGGAAAAACTGCAGGCGCTGATGCACATCAAGAACGTCGAACGCCAGCCGCTGAAGGTGTATGCCGAACGCTTCGGCCTGCCCTTCCACTCCGGCCAGCGCCCCTGGGGCGTGGTCGTCGACGTGGCTCTGCCCTGCGCCACGCAGAACGAGCTGGAAATCGAAGACGCCCGCACGCTCATCAAGAACGGCGTGATCTGCGTTGCCGAAGGCGCCAACATGCCTTCGACGCTGGAAGCCGCCCATGCCTTCATCGAAGCTGGCGTGCTGTACGCACCCGGCAAGGCCAGCAATGCCGGCGGCGTGGCTGTGTCCGGCCTGGAAATGAGCCAGAACGCCATGCGCCTGGCCTGGACCCGCGACGAAGTCGATGCCCGCCTGCAAGCCATCATGAGCGACATCCACGCCAACTGCGTGCGCTACGGCACCAGCGACACGACCGGCAAGGTCAACTACCTGGATGGCGCCAACATCGCCGGCTTCGTCAAAGTCGCCGACGCCATGTTGCAGCAAGGCCTGTATTGATCCTGGCCCGGCAAGGCCCTGCCGGCCTTGCCACACCAAGCCTGGCATATCGCCGGGCGCGCCGATCAGGCATCATGAAATAGGGACAGGGGCAGAGCCATCGCGCCGCCATCATGTTCCCACCCTGGATAGCACCAAGACAGCCCCGCACCGGAACTACCGGTGCGGGGCTGTTTCACTTATCTGGCAACTAAAGCCACGCCTGCTACCGGCCATTTTTCACGCCCGGCAGGGCCGGAACTGCGCCCTGCGTTCCTGGCGCTTGATACACGTCAAAACACGGATTGCGCCGACGCGGCATGATATCGTCAAGAGCCCGTGTTCAGCTTGGCCCCCTTGCCGGAGACAATTCCATGCCCCATTCCGACGCTGCACCGCAGCGCACCATCCTTCTGACCACCGACCTCAGCGCCCGCTGTGACCGAGCCCTGGACCGCGCCGTCCAGCTGGCCCGGTCCCGCCAGGCACGCCTGGTCGCCCTGCATGTCATCGAACCGTCCCTGACGGCGCAACTGATCACGCCCACCTGGCGCAAGCTGGCGCCGGATCACCGCAGCCTGGCCGAGCGCCGCCTGCTTGATGACCTGGCAGAAAGCGGAGTGGACATCGAAGTCCGCGTGGAACAGGGCAAGGCGCTGGATGTCATCCTGCAAGTGGCAGAAGAAACCCAGGCCGAACTGGTCGTGGCCGGTGTCGCCCGGGATGAAACCCTGGGCCGCCTGCTGCTGGGCACCACGGTGGAAAAGCTGGTGCGCCACATTCCCGTTCCGGTGCTGGTGGTCAAGGAACGTCCGCGTCACCCCTACCGCAACGTGCTGGTTGCCACCGACTTCTCCGAAGGATCGCGCCACGCCGTCGATGCCGTGGTGAACCTGTTACCAGGCACGCCTTTCAAGCTCTATCACGCCCTTGAACTGCCCACCGCGACCGGCGTACTGCACACCCAGACGCTCATCAATGGTTTCCGCCAGGCTGCCAAGCAGACCGGCGAGGAATTCCTGGACGACACGGCCGGCCTGCAGGACGGCCAGCGTCCGGAAATCCTGATTGAAATCGGCGACTCCGTCTCGCTGCTGTCCGAATACGCCTACAAGAACCATGTGGATCTGGTTGCCGTCGGCACCCACGGCCTGACTGGCATCCTGCGCACGGCCATCGGCAGCATCGCCGCCAGCCTGCTGGAAAATCTCTCTTGCGACGTACTGGTGGTACGCCAGCCCCACGACGCTGACGACGAAATCTGATCCCATCCGGATAACGCGCCATGCGTAACATCGCCGCCGGGCTACAAGGCCTGGCGGCGATTTTTTCATCTCAGGACGGATCACCCGACTCCGGGTCCTGCCGCGTATCCAGGTGCTCTATTTCGGTCTTGCGCCGCCAGAGCAGCCACAGGCCTGGAACCGCCACCGCCACGGACAGCAGGAAAAACCCCGGCCAGCCCAACCAGCCTACCAGCGGCGGCGTCAAGGGTCCGGCAATATAAGTACGTCCGATCGCGGCCAGTGCCGATAGCAGCGCAAACTGCGTGGCGGAATAGCGAGCGTCGCATACGGCCAGCAGCAAAGCCACGAATGCCGCCGTACCCAACCCGCTGCAGACATTCTCGAACGCCACGACCGGCACCATCAGCGCAAGCTCGCCCGGATACCAGGCAATCAATGCATAGCCCAGGTTGGATGCGCCTTGCAGGGCGCCGAACAGCAGCAGCGCACGGAACAACCGCAGCCGCGCCAGCAAGGCACCGCCCAGCACCGCCCCGACCACCGTCGCAGCAATGCCCAGGACGTTGTTGACCCACCCGACCGTCTCGGCATTGAACTGGCCATGGCGAATCAGGAAAGTATTGGACAGCGCCGAGGCAAAGGCATCACCCAGCTTGTAGATGATGATGAACAACACCATTTCCCAGGCGCCGTTGCGTCCGAAAAACTCGCGGAATGGCTCCATCACGGCCGCGCGCAGCGATACCGGTGCCTGCACATCGCGCTGCGGTTCCACCGCGAACAGCGTGACGGCAGACAGCGCCGCCATGCAAACACCCATCAGGATGTAAACGTTGTTCCAGCCCAGCCATTTTTCGGCGGCAACCACCGCCAGGCCGCCAGAGACCACCTTGGCCAGGCGGTACCCCAGAACGGACAGGGCCACACCGGCGCCACGCTCATAGGGTTGCAGCAGGTCGGCCCGGTAGGCATCAAAGGCGATATCCTGCGTCGCGGAAAAAAAAGCCACCATCACGGCCAGCAGGGCCAGCGTGCCCAGCGACTCCCTGGGCGACAGCAGGCCCATGCCGACCAGCGCCAACGCCAGCAACCATTGCGTCAGGAAAATCCAGCCACGGCGGCGGCCCAGGCCGGGCGGCGCATAGCGGTCCACCAGCGGTGACCACAGAAACTTCAGGGTGTAGGCAGCACCGGCCAGCGTCAGTAGGCCGATTTCCTGCAGCGATACACCCGCGACCGTCAGCCAGACTTGCAGGGTATTGCTGGTCAGCTCCAGCGGCAGGCCGCTGGCCATGCCCAGCAGGAAAAGAGGAGCGACTCGGCGGCTGGTGAACAGGCGGGCAAAACGAATGGGAATCTCCTGGTGCCGGCCGCCGCACGCCTCAGGCGCCGGCCGAACTGAAACGATAGACCGCCAGCGTGCTGCGCCAGCTCGGCAACCAGCGTACTTCGCGGTTGTGGTCGAAGGTGGCGCGTTCCAGGATGCGCAATCCGCACTGTTGCGCCAGATCCTCGAAATCGCTCAGGGTGCAAAGATGGATATTCGGCGTGTTGTACCACTGGTAGGGCATTTCACCCGTCACCGGCATACGGCCGCGCAGAATGGACCAGCCATGGGGCCAATAGCCAAAATTGGGGAAGGACACCACGCCATAGCGCGCCACCCGCGCCATTTCCTTGAGGATATGCTCGGTATTGTGCATGGCCTGCAAGGTCTTGGACAGCACCACGGTATCGAAAGCCTGGTCGCCGAACAATGCCAGGCCGTCCTCCAGGTTCTGCTGGATCACGTCCACGCCACGGCGGGCGCAAGCAATCACGCACTGGTCGCTCAGTTCCACACCACGGCCGCGCACCTGGCGGCGATCACGCAATTCCGCCAGTAGCGTGCCATCCCCGCAACCCAGGTCCAGCACGCGGCTGCCTGATTCGATCCAGCTGGCGATACGCGCCAGATCGGGACGCAGCGCCGTGCCGCCACGCACGATCATGCCATTGACGCCGACAATTTCACTCATGCCTGTTCTCCTGCCTGCGCCGGCGCCTGGCGTTCACCCAGGCGGCATGCCCGCGCCACCCTGTCGAAATAGGCCGATACCAGCGCGTGATAGCGCGAATCCGTCAGCAAGAACGCATCATGGCCATGCGGCGCATTGATTTCACCGTAGGTCACGGAGCGGTCGTTCTGCAGCAAGGCGCCGACGATCTCGCGTGAACGCTCGGGCGGGAAACGCCAGTCAGTCGTGAACGACACCAGCAAAAAATCCGCCGTGGCAGGCGCCAGCGCACGCGCCAGGTCGCCCCCGGTACGCCGCGCCGGATCGAAATAATCCAGCGCTCGGGTAATCAGCAGATAGGTATTCGCGTCGAAGGTACGCGAGAATTTTTCGCCCTGGTAGCGCAGGTAGGATTCCACCTCGAATTCCACGTCATAGCCGTAGTGGTAATCGCCATTGGCCGCCGGCTCGCGCTGGACCCGACCGAATTTTTCGGCCATGTCGTCGTCCGACAGATAGGTAATGTGCCCCACCATGCGCGCAACCGACAGGCCCCGCGCTGGCACCGTGCCATGGGCATAGTAATCACCGCCATGGAAATCAGGGTCGGTGATGATGGCGCGCCGCGCTACTTCATTGAAGCCGATATTCTGCGCCGACAGGCGCGGCGTGCTGGCGATCACCACGCAATGGGCCACCCGTTCCGGGCAGGTAACGGCCCAGCTGAGCGCCTGCATGCCACCCAGCGAGCCCCCCATCACGGCAGCAAAGCGTTCTATACCCAGATAATCGGCCACGCGAGCCTGCGCGTGCACCCAGTCCTCGACAGTCACCACCGGGAAGGCCGCGCCCCAGGGCTTGCCAGTCGCCGGATTGATGCTGGCAGGCCCGGTGGAACCGAAGCAGGAACCCAGGTTGTTGATGCCAATGACAAAGAAACGGTTGGTATCCACCGGCTTGCCGGGGCCTACCATGTTGTCCCACCACCCCACGTCCTTGGGGTTGTCGGCATTGATGCCGGCCACATGGTGCGAGGCGTTCAGCGCATGGCAGATCAGGACAGCATTGGAACGGTCGGCATTGAGCTCGCCATAGGTTTCGATGGCCAGCTCGTAGCTGGGCAGCACCTGGCCGCTGACCAGTTGCAGCGGTTCATCGAAAGCGATTTTCTGTGCCCGGACCACGCCGACGGAACCCGCCGGAATGGCAGCCTGCAATGGGTCCTGAGCCACGCACGACCCAATGCCGGTGGCGTTTGAAGATACGGATGAAGGAGTCACATGGACCTCTTTAGCGGGATTTATCGGGCGCCCGCAAGCAGATCAAGCAAATCGGCGCCATGAAGATGAGAAAGAATTCTAACACCGACATCCCGGAACGGGGTGTATCGGCCACGCCGCAAGCAGGGTTACGACGGTACGAGGGCATTCGGTATGAACGGGAACACGAACCACCACTGGCGCAGAGCCTGTCGCGCGGCATCACTTTCCCGCCCCGCTTCCCCGACAAAAGAATGGCCCATAGCAGAACGTCCGGCCTACACCCTCAGGAACCACAGCAGAATAGGTGCAAATACCAGGAATATGCCGGTGGACACCAGAACCGCGCCAGCGGCCTCGTCACCGCGGTCCGTGTAAGTACGTGCGTACATGTAGCTCATCACGGCGCAGGGCATGGACATCTGCAGGACCACGGCATTGGCGATCAGCGGCGGCGCGCCCATGGCCCAGGTCACCAGCAGCGCCGTGGCGCAGCCGCCGATCAGGCGCATGCCTGCCATCAACGACCCCGCACGCAGGCCCGAAGCTGGAATCTGCGACAACGCATGGCCCAGGCTTAGCAGCATCAGCGGTACCGCCAGGCTGCCCAGCAGGCGCGCCGATTCCAGTGACCAGTCCGGCAGGCCCAGGCCCAGCGCGCGCAGCAGTACAGCCAGCACGCACAGCGCCATCGTCGGATTGCGCCAGGCGCCGCCACGCGCCACGCCCCCCGGCAAGATACGCAAACCGACGGTATGTTGCAGGAAAGACGACACGGTGAAGATCGCCACCGCCACGGCCAGCCCGGTTTCGCCAAAAGCCATGTAGGACACCGGCAGGCCGATATTGCCCGCATTCGGCATGCTGGTGGTCGGCAGCAGCTTGCGCACCGGCAGCCCGGCCAGTTTCAGCCCGGCAGCGGACACCAGTGTCACGGCCGCCATACAGGCCAGCGTAAGCAAGACGACATCGGCCAGCAGGGCGTTATCCAGCGTGCTGGTCATCAGCGTATGGAATACCAGCGCAGGCGTCGCCACCTGCGTCACCAGCTGGGAGATGAACTGACCTGCGAACGGCAGGCTGCGCCGCCCCCAGACAAAACCGGCGCCCACCACGACCATGGTCGGCGCCAGCAGGGCCAGCGCGTTCAGGTAGAACTGCATCATCGAGGAAGGTGCCATGCGTATCCTTGGCAGCAAGGATTTATGCATGCGTGCATGATCCCTTGCCCCGTCATTTCAACGTAACAATAATCTTTCTCACTGCCGCCTCCTGTCATGCGGCAGGTTGGAAACATAGGCATATGACACTCGTCACACACAACATCCTGTCGGCCAGGGAACAGGAGTGTCTGGTATGGGCGGCGCATGGAAAAACCAGTTGGGAAACCGGCGTCATCCTAGGAATCAGCGAACGCACGGTCAATTTCCACCTGCAGAACGCCTGCCGGAAACTGCGCGTCAATGGCAGACGCGCTGCCATTCTGCTGGCCATGCACAGACGGCTGATCCATCCGCTTCCGCCCTGGCACGGCGCCGATATGCCTGCCTCCCGGCATCATAGCGCCATGCCGGCCTGAAACAAGCACGTCGGCACTGATCAGCCGCCGGTTTGCGTCATGCCATGCCGGACAAACCTTGCTTTTTTACCCTCAACTGATAGGGATTAAGCACCGTGCGGCCAGCAAACCCGTAAAATCGGCTCCCTGTGAATACGATAAAAAGAGTCGATGTGACCGATCTTCTGCTATCCCGCCTGCAACGCCTGGACAATCACCGCAATATTCTTGAGAACACGCAACGTGGCATCGAGAAGGAAGGCTTGCGCGTCAATGCACAGGGCCAGTTGTCGCAGGCACCCCACCCTGCTGCGCTGGGTGCCGCGCTGACGCATCCGCATATCACGACCGATTATTCCGAAGCCCTGCTGGAACTCATCACCGATCCCTTCCCCCGCACGGACGATGTCCTGTCTGCGTTGCTGGACACCCATCGCGCCACCTATGCCGCCCTGGGCGACGAGTTGATCTGGAATCACTCGATGCCGGCCCGCCTGCCAGCCGACCAGGAAATTCCCATCGCCTGGTACGGCACCTCGAACAGCGGCATGCTCAAGCATGTCTATCGTCGTGGCCTGGCGGTGCGCTATGGCCGTTCCATGCAGTGCATCGCAGGCATTCACTACAATTTTTCGCTGGACGACGCGATCTGGCCCTTGCTGGACCTGCCCGGCGCCAACCTGCGCGAGCAACGTGACGCAGGCTATATCGCGCTGGTGCGCAACTTTACGCGAGCCAGCTGGCTGCTGATGTACCTGTTCGGCGCCTCGCCCGCCATCGCCAGCAACTTCCCCGCCGTGCAAAACGGCGGGCTGGAACGCTGGGACGCCGATACCTGCTTCCTGCCCCATGCCACCAGCCTGCGCATGAGCGACCTGGGCTACCAGAACAAGGCCCAGTCTCAGCTGAAGCTGAACTACAACGACCTGGAAACCTTTCTGGACCGCCTCTACAACGCCGTGACCACTCCCTGGCCGGCCTACGAGGCCTTCGGCACCAAGCGCGACGGCGAGTGGATCCAGCTCAACACCAATGTCCTGCAAATAGAGAACGAGTACTACTCGAATATCCGTCTCAAGCGCAGCACCAAACGCTGCGAACGACCGCTGACCGCCCTGGACGAGCGCGGTGTGCAATATGTGGAAGTGCGCTGCCTGGATATTGACCCCTTTGAGCCCGCCGGCATCAGCGCCGACACCATGCGATTCATGGATGCCTTCCTGCTGTATTGCACGCTGGACGAAAGCCCGGCATTCGCGCCGCAGGGTTATTGCGAGCGCAGCAGCCAGAACTTCGCCAAGGTCGTGCGCCAGGGCCGCGAACCCGGCCTGATGCTGGAACGCAACTGCGAAGCCGTTTCCCTGCAGCAGTGGGGCAAGGACATCCTGGACCGCGTCGAGGCGTGTGCAGAACTGCTGGACCGCGTTCACGGCAGTACGTTGCACCGCCAGGCCGTCGCCATGCAGCGTGCCAAGCTGGAAGACCCGGCGCTCACGCCATCGGCCCGCCTGCTGGCAGGCATGCGCGACACCCAGACATCGTTCTTCGAATATGGCCTGAGCACCAGCCGCGCCCACGCCGACGCCCTGCGCAGCCAGGCGCTGGATGCCGCCACCCAGGCGCGTTACCAGGAACTGGCCGCCCGATCACTGGCCGAGCAGCATGCACTGGAAGCTGACCGCAAGGAAAGCTTCGACGAATACGTGGCGCGCTACCACGCCAATCTGCAACGCCCTCATCGCAAGCAGCACGACGCGGCCTGAATCCAAGAACCGCCAGGCAACCTGGCGGTTCTTTTTACTGCTCACGGGCAAGCACCCGGATGATCAGGTCTTCCGCGCGGCGTGCTTGGCAATACGCCAGGCAAACACCATGGCCGGACCTATCGTGGTGCCGGGGCCGGGGTAAGTGCCCCTGAACAGCGAAGTCAGGTCATTGCCGCAGGCATACAGGCCCTCGATGGGCCGCCCCTGCTGATCCAATACCTGGCCGTTCACATCGCCCCGCAAGCCGGCACTGCAAGCCAGGTCCATGGGGACGACGCGCAATGCATAGTACGGCCCCTGTTCCCGGATCGGGCGCAGGCAAGGATTGGGCTGCTGCGTCTCGTCGCCATTGAAGCGGTTCATGACACTGGTCCCTCGACCGAAATCGGCATCCACCCCAGTTTGCGCCTGCTCGTTATAGCGCTTGACCGTCTGCCGGAAAGCGTCCGCATCCAGGCCAACCTTGGCCGCCAGTGCTTCCAGTGTCGGGGCTTCCGTCAGGTAGCCCTTGCGCAGCTTTTCCGCCAGCCCGCGTCCACCGGGCATGACCAGCCCGAGCCCATAGGACTTGATGAAATCTGCGTCGCAGACCAGCCATGCCTCGCTCAGGCCATGGCGCAGCATGCCCATGCAGAAGTCATGGTAGGAGTCCGATTCATTGACGAAACGCCTGCCATCCCGACCCACGGCAATCAAACCTGGCTTGGCGCGATCCAGCAGGATGTGCGGCCAGATGCCACGCGTGCCATCGGCACGCTGGATAAAGGAACATGGCATCCACAGGGCCGGGCTGTCATGGCCATCATCAAATGCCGCCCCGGCCTGCATGGCGCGCACAATCCCGTCGCCCGTATTGGTTTCCGGCGCCTGGGATTCCAGGCTGACTTCCGGCGGAAAATACTGTTTGCGCAGCGCTTCGTTCCAGGCCACGCCGCCGGTGGCCAGCACCACGCCACGGCGGGCACGTATGCGTTTCTGGCCTTGCGGCGTATCCACCACGGCCCCCACAACCTTACCCTGCTCGAGCAGCAGCTCGCGCAAGGGGGTCTCGAACAACACGGGCACCTTGCGCTGGCGCAGGCTATAGAACAGCCGCGCCACCAGGGCATTGCCCATCAGCAGCCGTGTGCCACGCCGGTAGCGCAGGCGGTCCAGCGCATAGCGGCCGACAATGCCCAGGGTCAGTTTCAGATTGCCCAGTGATGCGAACGGCTGCAGCAGCGGCGCCAGTTCGGCGCGCCCCACCATCATGCCACCCAGGCCCATGAACTCGGGGCGCGGCGGCCGGACACGATCGAAATCCGCGCCCAGCAGACGGCCATCGAAGGGCAAGGGCCCGAGCGCACGCCCACCAAAGGCAGAACCCGGCCCATCCAGGTAATCCGGATGCGCGGCGGCGGCGGCGAACTTCACTTCGGTTTTCTGCTCCAGCTCGTCGATGGCCTGGCGCCCGGCTTCCAGGAACGCGGCCCTGACATCATCGCCGCCACGGTCCCCCACGATGGCACGCAGAAAGGCCGCGGCATCTTCCAGAGAGTCCTGCGCCCCGACGCGCCCGCCCTGCGAATTGCCAGGCACCCACGTGGTGCCGCCGGAGGTAGAAGTATTGCCCCCTACCTGCGTAGTCTTTTCACACAGCAGGACATCCAACCCGCTCAGTGCCCCCACCAGCGCAGCGGTCATTCCGCCCGCACCCGCGCCGAAAACCAGCAGGTCGACCTCCTGGTCAAACCCCGCCTTGCCTTGATCCGTCATGCAGCCTCCATCCCTTTTTTTGCTTCCTGCCGGAAAGGAAAATGACACGCACGGCAGGCGTCCAGATAATTTTATGGAATTATATTCATAAATGGAATCTGATTCCATTTGGTTGCACAAAAGAGAAAACGGCCTGCCGAGATAGCCTCGTGAACAACTGGAAAACGGGCGGACAGCCTGCTGCAGTGCGGTATTCCCGCTGAAGATGCGACAAATCAATATTGCGTCGCAATCCTATTTGCAAATGTGCTAATCCTGACGCACAATCCTTTACAAATCATGGAAGTTAATTCTTTCCGCAACAGTTCTAATGCAGTCATCACGCCGTCCTTGCGGACGGTGTCGTCGTACCCATCCCGATGCCCGGCCGAGCGCCGCGCCCGGAAGCCTGTTCATTCACTTTCACGAGTCTTCATCATGATCGGAAATACGCTGAATCAAGCAAAGAAACGCCTGCAGCTCGCGGGCGCCGCCACGGTTTGCGTGCTCGCCGCCGGCTGCGCTTCGCTGGGCGGCCCCGAGCCTTATTCTGCGCAAGCCTGGGTAGGCAAGCCCGTGGCGACGGCCACCAAGGTCTTCGGCCAGCCTTCCGCAACCAAGGCGCTGCCCAATGGCGCGACCGACTACGCCTGGTACGGCCTGTATGACCGCACCTACGACCGTCCGCTGGGCTACTTCATGGACCCGGGCTACTACCAGCCGCCCTTCGACCAATTCGAAGGCCCTGACTACTACCCGCCCCTGGCAGCCTTCGGCAATCCCGAATTCGACGGCCCCTACCCCTATCCGGAAAGCGGCCTGAACTATGTGGCGGAACGCCGCCTGGTCAAGTGCAAGGTTTCGCTGACGGCTGAACAAGGCGTCATCAAGTCGTTCAAGGTGCAGAACCTGACGACCCCGGACCAGTTCATGGCCGGCGGCTGCGACAACTACGTCACGAACTGGGTGCAACAGGCCCAGTAAGGCCAGACTTGCAGCCTCCGTTGCCTACACCGTGACGGGGGCTACAAGCAAAAAACAAAGCCCTGCCAGCTTGTGCTGGCAGGGCTTTGTACATTGAGCGGCCCGCCGGCGATAGCGCACCGCACAACCAGAATCCGCCTATGGCTTTATATGGCTGCCTTGGAAAAGTCCGGGTGCAGGAATTTCCATGGGCTGGCATCACTGCCACGCGGCACCACCACTTCAATGAGGACCGGCCGTTCAGCGGCAAATGCATGTTCCAGCACGCCACGCAAGGCGTCGGGCGCATGCACCCGGTGCGCCTGCACGCCGAACGATTCGGCGAACTTCATGAAGTCCGGGTTCACCAGTTCCGAACCCAGCAAACGGCCGCCAAAAGCTTCCTGCTGGTCACGGTAGACATTACCGAATGCACTGTTGTTGAACACGATCGTCACGACATTGATGCCGTACTGCACGGCGGTCGCCAGTTCCTGGGCCGCGAACATGAAACCACCATCCCCGCAGATGGAGACCACCGCCTTGCCCGGATTGGCCACCTTCACGCCCAGCGCCGTCGGGAAACCAAAGCCCAGCGTGCCCTGCTGGCCAGATGTCACCAGGGTACGCGGTTCATAGACCGGAAAGCCGAAAATGGACGTAAAACCGACCTGTGAAATTTCCTCGACAAAGAAACCGTCGCGCGGCAGCACATCGCGGATCACGCGCAGGTAATCCAGCTGCGGCTGGATGCACTGGATATCCTGTTCCGCCGCCGCCTTCGCGGCGGCCAGCTCGGCATCGCGGCGCGGCGGCGTGCCGGTGCGCTTCACTTCAGCCGCCAACGCCGCCGCCCCTTCGGCGGCATCGGCCAGCACGCTGACATCCGCGCTGATGCGCCGCACTTCCGCCGGATCTATGTCGATGCGGATCAGCTTCAGGCCTGCCGGGCGGTGACGCCAGCGGATATCGAACAGCTCGAAGCGCGAGCCGATCACAACGGCCACGTCTGTCTGCGGCCAGAGCCGAGCACCGGAAGCCACTGTGAAACCCAGCGGATGATCGTCCCCCACCACGCCACGGCCGCCACGGAAACTCACGACGGGCGCGCCCAGCGTTTCCGCCAGCTCGCGCACTTCGGCGCTGGCTTCCAGCGCGCCAGACCCGACGAAAATCATGGGGGCCTTGGCCTGGCCCAGCAGCTTTGCCGCACGTGCAATGGCATCGGTGTCCACCGGCGGCTTGGGCTGCAGCGGCAACGGCGCCTGGGTACGCACCCGCCCTGGCTGGGTAAAGAAATCCCATGAAGCCTGCAGCGACACTACGCCAGGCCGCCCCGACTGCATTTCCTGAAAGGCACGCGCGACCTGCCAGGGCGTATCGGCGGGTTGCTCGATATGAGCGGCCCACTTGCCCAGGTCGCGCAGGATTTCCAGCTGCCGGGGCAGTTCGTGCAGCTGCCCCCGGCCACGGTCCTTGAAGCCGCTCATGACGTCACCCGTGATGGCCAACACCGGCGCATTGCAGCCATGTGCCGTCAGCATCGCCGCGCTGGCGTTGAGAATTCCGGGGCCGGGCACGACTGCGAAAACCCCCGGCTTACCACTGGAGCGCGCATAACCGAAGGCCATGTAGGCGCTGGTCTGTTCATGACGCGCTCCGATGGTGCGCACGCTGTCCTGGTTGCGCGCCAACGCGTCCGTAAAGCCATAAATCTGCGCACCGGGCAGCGCGAATACGGTATCGACGCCATGGGTTTGCAGGCTATGCACCAGGGCATCCCCCCCTGTCATGGGGTACGCGGTGTTCGGGTCTTTTTGCATGTCATTTGCCTCCTGGCCAATTACGGTGGTCTTTTCGGTGAATTCCGGGATGGATGCCGCAGCCAGGCATACCCCGGCTGCGGGAAAAATATTCAGGCAGTATGGTTCGGCGGCCAGGCATCGCCAGGGCTGAGGAAACGCGAACTGCGGCAATGATCGAACACGAATTGCCGGAACCACTGCTGCTCGGGTGAACTCTGGATGCGACTGTGCCAGACCACCCAGTAGCGGAAACGGTGTTCGATGAAAGACAGGGGCCGGGCACAGACATCCGCCTGCTGCGCCCATTGGCGGGCAATGTGTTCGGGCAGCGTCAGCAACATATCGCTTTGCTGAATGACGCTGAGCGCGGCGCTGTAGAACGGCACCGCCAGTTTCAGGTCGCGCCGCAGGTGCTGGCGGCGCAGGTGCGCGTCGATGAAACTGTCCTTGTCGCCCCCCATGCTGATCGTGGCATGCGGCCAGGAAAGGTACTGCGCCTGGGATATCCGCGCCTGCCGGGCCAACGCATGGCCCTTGCGCATGCAGCAAACCGGAGTATCCTCGCCCAGCACCCGGCCGTGATAATCGGCCGGCGTGTCTTCCAGCATGGTCGTCACCAGATCGACTTTGCCGTCCTCAAGCCAGTCATAGCGGTCGGCCTGCCAGATGCGGAACTCCACGCTGACGCCGGGCGCCTGCAAGGCCAGGTCATGCAGCAAGCCGGGCAGGATGTATTGCGCGACATAATCGGAACCTGCCAGGCAAAAACGCCGCTCGCAGCGCGCAGGGGAAAACTCGGCAGGAGAGCTCAGGCGCTCCAGTCCGGCCAGGACGTCACGCAGCGGGTCCAGCAAGGCCTGCCCGCGTTCAGTCAGTACATACTCGCGCCCGCGCCGAACCATCAATGGGTCGCCCAAGGCCTCGCGGAACTGCGCCAGGTGGCGGCTCAGGGCAGGCTGGCTCGTGCCCAGCAGCCTTGCTGCCCGACTCAGGTTACGCACTTCTAGTATGGCCGCCAACGCCATCAACTGAGACACGCTCAGGTGATTGAAGGCCAGATTCATGGCCGCGCGCTCAGTCCAGCGCTATCTGCATGGCGGGCTGTGCTGCATCCAGCACGGCTTGCCCCACGCAACGTCCGCCACAATAACGGCCGACCAGGGCCACGACATCCGCCACGGCACTTTCGACGTCAGCTCGGCTGGTCGGCGGCAAACCGTCGATATCGAAAAACACGCATGAGGTATCTGCCAGCGTCCGCGTATCGGCAGCCTGGCGCCAGGTCCAGCGCCGCGTCAGCACGCGCTGGCCGGCAGCCAGCACGATTTCGCCGGCGGCGATGCTTTCAGGCGCCTTGCCGGGGTCGGCCAGAAAACCGTCAGCCTCCGCAGCCTTGCGCAGGCAGATCTCCTGCGATTGCGCTCCGATGGGATGCACCCCGGCCGGCAGCACATAACGCAAAGACAGCAAGTTGCCGATATCCACCAACGGATTGATATCCGGCAAGGTATCCGGCTTGAGCACGCGGCGGCTCAGCGCTTCGATGGCGCTGCGATGTTCGGAGGGCTTGGCGCCAAACCGGCGATAGGCATCCCGCCAGGCGGCGATCTGCGGATACTCGGCCGGATTACCGGTGATGCGCTCGCGCAATGCCGCTTCGCTGGCACGCAGCAAGGCCGTCAATCCGGCGTCGGGCTGCGAATTGTCCAGGTCCGTGAATACGACCACGCCCCGCCGGTATTCCGGATAGTCCTGGAAGATTTCGGGATGAATGGTATAGGAGAAATTCGTCGACATGCGGTCTCGATACGGAGCAGATGCACAGGCCCAGCCAGGCGCGGCTGGATTCGCAAGGACTATACACTGACGCCGGATGCCATATCATGCAGATACTGAATGCCAACTATACGGATAATGAATACATTGAAGAGGCTATATCAATTAGCCCGGTGCTGCGCTCCACATAAGCGCGAGTTCATGCCGTTCGTTGCCTGCTGTGGTCCATATGGACCACCTGTGACCGCCATAAGCCCCCCACTCATAAAACTCAGGGCGCGCGCAGAACCACCATGCCGGTTTTGGCCGCCATATAGTCCCGCAGGGGCACATCGACCACTTTCATATTGGCCTGCACGGACGAAGCGTTGCGGAACCAGACCTGGCCGGCGGCCTTGACCACGATGCCCACATGCGTCACATCCAGGCCATCGAGCGGGGTATAGGCACCGACATAATCGCCAGTCTGCAGCTTGGCCAGCACCTGTTCGTCAATGGCAAACGCCGGAATGTAATCTATCGTGCGCGGCGTCTCGCCCAGGCCGGGCAGATACTCCGTGCCGTCGGCCTTGCGGTTCAACACCTTGTCCACCGAAACATAGATGCCACCGACCTCACGCGTGACGTCCGTGGCATTCCTCGGTTCGACGGCCGCCCAGTCGGAGAAAAAGTGGCGGCGATGCCGGAAATCAACATTGCCATCCGCGTAGCGGACAGCAGCCAGCCGGGTCAGGAAGTCATTGCCGTCCGTGGCGCGGCTCAGGGCCTCAACGTAATCAATGAACGTAAAGCAATCGACCCGGTTGAAATCCGCAACCAGCATTTCATTGGTATCACGCGATCCCACCAGCGTATTGGCCCGGTATGGAACACCCAGAAACAGGGAGGACACCTGGGCCAGCCTTGCGCCATGGTCCAAGCCAGGTTCGGACAGCGCAGGCATGGCAATAATCGCCTTCACCCGGGCGCGGGTCGCTTCATCCGTCTTGACCAGGTATTGCCCTTGCTGCGCTGTGGCAGGATTGACAATGGCCATGGCCAGGAACAGGCCCGCCAATCTGGCAGACAGGCTGATGCCGGGATGAAAGTGCATGATTTCCTTGCGTCCGTCCGCCCTGCCAGCGGGTGCAGACAGGGATGATGCACAGAATACCTGCGCGGTGAGGGAAACAACATCCCCCGGAGCGGCTTGCCATGATGCCGATAGTCAGCCGGCGCGATGCCCAGGCACCTTAGCCGGTCACAGACAACTGAACACACACTCAGGCAATGAGCCGCCAGCAACCTTCAGCATTGAATTCGAGCAAGGCCTGGCGCACGGCGTCTCGCATCCGCTCATTTCCCTGAAGGCGCAACCTAACCTGCTCGAAATATTCTGCACGACGAGCAGCCAAATGCCGGAACGCTTCCTCCACCGCCAAGTTGAATTGCGGCGATGCGCCGGACGCTGGCGCCCTGAACGGCGCAATAGGTGTGAACGTCACCGTACGATCAGACTCGCCACGCCGCTCGCGTAACGCGACGATCTGAGCCCTCAGATTGTCCAGATTCGTCTGGAACTGCTCCCTGCGCCCTTCTTTCTGTCCAATCCAACTCTCAATCTCCTGACGCACTTGTGCCAGTTCGAAGGCCTTCTCGATCACCACGCATTCCTCGTCGAAGATATCCCGGGGACCACGCAGAACATCCGCGACACGCTGCTGCTCCTTTGCTGCATCCAGCATCTCCAGCGCGTCGCCAAACTTCATTGCTATGGTCTTGAATCCAGAGGCCAGCTGCGCAGAGGCCTGCCCCCATTGGGTATCCACCGACGCAGAGGAAGACGACACAGGCATGGCAGCCAAGGCTGCATTGACCTGTTCCACCGCCTGTTCGGGCCTGTCGAATACAAGCCTGGCAGGAATCCGCAAGGTAATGTAGCCCTGGGTACGCAGATACTCGTCCCGCTGGCGGTCTCTTGCCATCGCCTCAGGCGAAGAATGATAAGTCTCTCCGTCGATCTCCACGACCAAGCGATCATTGACAAGAAAATCCACCCGGTAAGGCGGCATTTTGACTTGCAGCGCCAATGTCAACGCCTTGCCATGCAACTGGCCATTCTGCGGCTGCAGGTGATGCGCCAGTATCATGGCTTTCAGGAATGCCTCTTCGGCAGGAGACTCACACAGATCCAGGAATATTTTCTGCCAACCCGGCGTCTGCGCGGTTGCCCTGAATAAGGGCGCGATGGATTCGGGATCCGGCGCAGGCCTGCGCCAGTCTGCAATCAAAGACCAGGCAATCAACGCGGCAATCAGCAACAGCCACGGAAAAATAAAACCACCCAGCGAAAAACCCAGCACCATCGCCAGACGACCTGACAGATTATGAATCCGTTGCTGCTGCGCCATGGAAATATGGGGAATTACGAGCATCAGAACGAAAAAAGCACCTTTTTCAAGGTGCTTTTTTCTGGAATCTTTTGGCGGAGCGGACGGGGCTCGAACCCGCGACCCCCGGCGTGACAGGCCGGTATTCTAACCAACTGAACTACCGCTCCGCAGCGGTACCACAAAATTAGTGGCGTCCCCTAGGGGATTCGAACCCCTGTACTCACCGTGAAAGGGTGATGTCCTAGGCCTCTAGACGAAGGGGACAGGACCAAACAACAGATCGAAGATTATATGGCATTTCTTCGATTTACTGCAAGTTCTTTTTCAAGAACCTCTTCGCTTTTTGGTGGAGGTAAGCGGGATCGAACCGCTGACCTCTTGCATGCCATGCAAGCGCTCTCCCAGCTGAGCTATACCCCCATTTGCCTCTACATTCTACCAACGTTTCCACTCGGCTTTCGCGTCGTTTCTTTCGTTGGTTGCTCTGTGTCAGCAGCGAAGAATTGAATTATGCACGAACTAAAATCCGTATGCAAGCGCCGTGTCGAATATTTTTCATATTTGCACAAATACAACATTTTTTGTTTTCACGCTTGCAGGACTTGCCCTGGCTTTTTTTTTCCTGTCGAGGACAACGGCTACCCACCTGACCACAGTCCAGGCGGGCCGACTGCCGCCCGAGCGGGCGCATGCCGACCAGGCCGCCGACCGCGCCCGTACCGCCCGCAGCCATGTCAGAGCCCTTGTCTATGCGCACGCCACCAATCAGGTCGGGATCAACATAGGTGCGCGACGAGACGCCGGCGTAGCCCGGTATACCGTGGTTTCCTGGCGCGAACCGTCGATCAGCACCGGACCCCGCCCTAGTGGCCCTTCACGCCAGGCGCGAGGAATCAGGCAGGCACCAGCTTGAGCCAGTAGCGGCTGCGGCGCTGTACCCGGATGGGAAGCGCCTGGGTAATGGCGGTCAGTACCCTTTCCGTATCCATATAGGGAAAGAGCCCGGTCAGGCGCAGGTCGGCGACCGCCGGATCGCACAGCAGCCAACCGCGACGGTAGCGGCCCAGCTCAGCGACGAAATCGGCCAGGCGAACATTGTCGGCCACGAGCTCGCCGCGCGCCCAGGCACCGTCCTCGTCCTTCAGCGGACGGGCTTGCGGCCCGGTGCCAGGCTGGATCACGGCACGCTGCCCGGCTTCCAGCACATAGGAACGCAACCAGCCATCTGCCATCAACACGACGCGATGCTCGAACACGCTTACCACCGTATCGGCCTCGCGTTGCCTGACGATGAACCGCGTGCCCAACGGGGCTACCCAACCCTGCGCCGTTTCCACCCGCATGGGGCGGTCCAGCGTGTCCTTGCCGGTTTCTATCAGCACTTCGCCCTGACGCAGCCGGATCAGGCGCAGCCCGGCGGTGAAATCAACGTCCACAGCACTATCGGTATTGAGCAACAGCCGGGTGCCATCGCTCAACGTCAGCACCCGCTGTTCGCCAACACCGGTGCTGTAATCCGCCACCAGGCTTTGCCAGCCATGAACCTGCATCAGCGTACCCAGGCTGGCGCCACCGACCGCCACAACAGCGGCACGCTTGAACGCCCGCCGGCGCCCGGCATCGCGCAGGGTCGACAAACCCTGGCGCGCCGCGGCCGGATTCAGGGTGCGCAAGCCGACCCCCAGGCTCTCGAAACGCGCCCAGGCTTCACGATGCGCCGGATCGGCCTCCAGCCATTGCCGCCAGCGCCGCCGGGTATCGGCGGAAACATCGTCGGCCATCAGTTCAGTCATCCAGTAGGCGGCGGCACGCGCAATTTCCTCGCGCCCGCCATCGACACCAGTGAGCCAGGAAGACACCATGCCGCTCATCCCAGCAAGACCAGGAAAGCCTGCTGGTTGGCTCGCATCAGGTATTGCTTGACCGAGCTGGTCGACACGCCCAGCGCCTGCGCCACGTCTTGGTAGGAGGCCCCTTGCAGGTGCACGAGCATGAATGCCTCGCGCACCTTGGTCGGCAGGCCGTCGAGCATCTGGTCCAGGCGCAGCAGGGTTTCCAGCGCCAGCGCCCGGGTTTCCGGCGACATTTCCATCTCTTCAGGCAAAGCGGCCAAAGCGGCCAGGTAGGCCTCTTCGAGCTGCCTGCGCCGGTGCCGGTGCGCCACCAGGCAACGGGCAATCGTGGTGAGGTAGGGGCGCGGCTCGATGATCTCCCCCGCCTTGCCTGAGCAGATCACACTGAGGAAGGTGTCCTGCACCAGATCTGCCGCATCGGCATCATTGCCCAGACGACGGCGCAGCCAGCCATGCAACCACCCCTGGTGGTCTTGGTACAGGGCATCTACAGGATCGGCGGGCGTAAGGGCTTTGACTGACACAGGCGGGCTCCGGCGACCAGATCCCTGGGGCAACAGCGGGGATTGGCCATTCGGTCAAAGATAGGTGAACGCAAGAATTGTATGAGAATTATTCTTATTACTCAAAGAATTTAACATGCCCTTGAAAACTGCTGCATGAATACCACGGTGCCCGGGTGGGATATTTAGTGCGGCATCCGGCGCCTGTCCGGCTCGGGCCCGGCCTGAATTTCTTCACGGCGGGGGTCGAAGCGGTCTATTATTTATCATCATGTCCGGTTTAATGCATCGCCTGCTGCTGGCACTCAAGCCCGCCCCCTTCCAGATCAACAATCGTGAACGTCTGCGCGCCCTCATCGGCGCCGGCCTGGCAATTCTGATCACCTCCCAGCTCAGCCAATGGATGATTGGCGACGACCTGCACACCTATTGGATGGTCGGTTCGCTGGGGGCAACCTCCCTGCTGGTATTCCTGCTGCCCGGCAGCCCGCTGGCCCAACCTTATGCCGCCGTGCTGGGCAATACGGCCGGCGCCTGCATCGGCGTGCTGTGTGCCCATGCAGGCCTGCCGCCAGTACCCAGCACCGCGCTGGCGGTATCCGGCGCCATGGCCGCCATGTTCATCCTGCGCTGCGTGCACCCGCCAGGCGTAGCAGTGGCGCTATTTGCCTCGCTGACGCACATTACCGATATTTCGTTTGCCCTGGTGCCCATCTTCACGGACACCCTGCTGCTGGTCATCCTTGCCGCCATCTATAACAACCTGACGGGCAAGGCCTACCCCCACATGGAGCCGAAAAAACCTGCCTCGCCAGCCAAGCCTGCTTCCAGCCGCTTTACCGACGAAGACCTGGACCGGGCACTGGCGCGCTACAACCAGGCCCTCAATATCAGCCGCAGCGAACTGGCACAGGTACTGGAGTACACCGAGAACGCCACCTACGAGCGCATCCTGGGCGCCACGCTGTGCCGCGACATCATGAGCCGCGACCCCATCGCCGTTTCGCCGGACACCCCCCAGCCGCAAGCCTGGGAAATCATCCGCAGCAACAAGCTCAAGGCGCTGCCTATCGTTGACGACAGACATCACCTGCTGGGCATCGCCACCGCCTCGGATTTTGCCGATTCATCGCTGGCATCCGCCACGCCAGCGCCCGGCCCGCGCGGCCTGCGCGCCTTGCTGGGACGGCGCAAACCCAAGACACCGGACGCCCCCACTGTCGCCGACATCATGACCTCGCCCGTCACCCATGCCAGCGAAGATGCCCCGATCAGCAGCCTGATACCGCTCTTCGCCCAGCAGCGTCTGCGCCATATTCCGGTACTGGACGCCAGCGGCCAACTCACGGGCATCGTCACCCAATCCGACCTGCTGCAGGCGCTGTACCAGGCCGTGCAGCCGGACTGAAATGAAAAAGCCGCTGCCGGCGAAACACCGGCAGCGGCTTACCCTTGCCTGCGGCATGCGCCGCAGGCGAAAAGTCAGGCCTCGTCCTTGGCCATTTCGGCCAGCACCTTGCGCAACTTTTCCGCGTTGGCCACCAATTCCGCCATATCGCCTTTCTCGGCGGCATGGGCCAGCACTTCTTGCCCTGCGTTGCGTGGAATGACGTGGAAATGGATGTGCGGCACGGTTTGCCCGGCTGCGGCGCCATTCATCTGCGCCACCAGGATGCCCTGCGGTGCGAATGCCTGCTTGGCCGCAATGGCCAGGTGGCGCGTGGTGCTGATCACGGCGCGCGCGCCGTCGTCGGACAAGTCGAGCAGTGTCTCGGCGGCTTCCTTGGGGATCACGAGCACGTGCCCGGGCGCCTGCGGCATGATGTCCATGAATGCAACCGTGTACTCGTCTTCATAGACACGGATGCTGGGCAATTCATCGCGCAGAATGCGCGCAAACACATTATTGTTATCGTAAGCCACGTCGAAGAGTCTCCTCAGACAAGAATTCGGCGCCCGCAGCCAGCCTCAGGCCGCGACGGTATGCACCAGGGGAATCTCGGGATAATCGCCGGTGCCTTCGGGCCACGGGGTCAAGAGTTCGTAGCCATCGGCGGTGACGGCCACCATGTGTTCCCACTGCGCCGACAGCGAATGGTCCTTGGTCACGACCGTCCAGCCATCGCCCAGCACCTTCACGCCAGCGCGGCCGGCATTGATCATCGGTTCGATGGTGAACACCATGCCCTCGACCAGTTTCAGGCCCTGGCCCTTGCTGCCATAGTGCAGCACCTGCGGTTCGTCGTGATAGACGCGGCCGATGCCGTGCCCGCAATACTCGCGCACCACGGAAAAGCCCTCGCGATGCGCCACGGTCTGGATGGCATGGCCCACGTCGCCCAGGGTCGCGCCCGGACGGACCACCATGATGCCAGCACGCATTGCCTCGTAGGTCACGTTCACCAGGCGGCGGCCCAGCGGGCCGACCTTGCCAACGAAGTACATACGGCTGGTATCGCCGTAGTAGCCGTCCTTGATCAGCGCGACGTCGATATTGACGATGTCGCCGTCCTTGAGGATCTTCGTGGGCGACGGAATGCCATGGCAAACCACGTGGTTCACCGAGGTGCAGGACGTCTTGGTATAGCCGTGGTAGCCGATATTGGCCGGCGTTGCCTGCAATTCGTTGATGATGTATTCACGGCAGATATCATCCAGCGCTTCCGTGGAAACGCCAGGCTTCACATGAGGCGTGATCATTTCCAGAACGGAAGCGGCCAGACGCCCTGAGATGCGCAGTTTTTCAAGATCTGCTTCGGTATTGATGACGATTTTCCTGCTCACAAGCCTGCTCCCTGAACCATGGCGCCCTGAATGGGTGTTGTTTCCTGCGCATGTGTGGCCCGGCGGAGCGCAGCGCCTGCGGCACGCAGACTGGCGTGCATAGGTTCGAATATGTTGACAATGCCCATGGCGGGATTATACGCCCCGGCCCCAGGCAGACAGCCCCATGCGTCCTGCATCGAAAGGCTTTGCCGTCGATCCAGCGCTGAAATACCGCAAAAAAGCAGCCATTTATCACAATTTGTCACAAAATACCCAGGCCATCAACGAGAAAAATATAAACGAAGATAGCTGCAATTGACCAATAAGAAGACAAAAACCATTCTATTGACGGCAACATGCAGCCAAAAACCTCTAAAAACCCAGCTTGAGATTTAATTTGGCGAACTCCTACGATCTGCTGATTACAGGAGGTCATCATGTCCCTATCCCAACAGACCCCGGCCACGACGGCTGCCGTTCCCCTTCCCCTGACGCCGCGCCAGGCCGACGCGCTGGCGCCGGCACGCAATTGGAGCCGGGAAGCCATTCTGTCCCTCTACGACCTGCCTTTCCCCGAATTGCTGTTCCGCGCCCAGGAAGCACACCGCGAACATTTCGATCCCGCCAGGATAGAGCTGGCCACCCTGCTCTCCATCAAAACCGGAGGCTGTGCCGAGGATTGCTCGTACTGCCCGCAATCGTCCCACTATGACACCCCGGTGCAGGCCGACAAACTCATGGACGTGAACGCCGTCATCGCGGCCGCACAGCGCGCCAAGGACTCAGGCGCCACCCGCTTCTGCATGGGTGCGGCCTGGAGCCGGCCGAAGCCCCGTCACATGGACGCCCTGACCGGCATCGTGCGGGCGGTACGCGGACTGGGCCTGGAAACCTGCATGACCCTGGGCATGCTGGAAGCCGAACAGGCCCAGGAACTGAGCGAAGCCGGGCTGGATTACTACAACCACAACCTGGATACCGCGCCCGAGTTCTATGGCCGCATCATCACCACGCGCACCTACCAGGACCGCCTGGATACACTGCAGCACGTCCGCGACGCCGGCATCAAGATCTGCTGTGGCGGCATTGTCGGGCTGGGCGAATCGCGCCGCGAGCGCGCCGGCCTGATCGCCCAGTTGGCCAATATGTCGCCCTATCCGGAATCCGTGCCCATCAACAATCTGGTGCAGGTTGCCGGCACGCCGCTGTCTGGCCTGGATGAACTGGACCCCTTCGAGTTCGTCCGCACGATCGCCGTAGCCCGCATTACCATGCCCAAGACTCGCGTACGCCTGTCCGCCGGCCGGGAAAAAATGCCGGAAGGCATCCAGGCGCTGTGTTTCCTGGCCGGTGCCAATTCCATTTTCTACGGCGACATGATGCTGACCACGCCCAACCCGCAGACGGATGTCGACCGCAGGTTGCTCGACCGCCTGGGCATGCGTACCAGCGCGCAACTGCCGGGAGCCGTACATGCGCACGAAGACGCCGGCAGCGCCACGAATGGGCAGCCAGCCCCGGCACGAGAAGCCTGCCACACCACATGCTCGCGCTGATCCTGGCCGTTTGCAGCAGCGTGGCCGTCACGCTGCTGCTCAAGGTGTCTGCACGGCGTGGCCGTGACCACGCCACGATGATTGCAGTGAACTACCTGCTGGCATCCCTGCTGTGTTTCATCTGGCTGCCCCCCAGCCTGTCGGGCTGGCAGAACTTGCAGACACCCTGGGGCATTCTACTGGCCCTGGGGTTGCTGCTTCCCGCAGGCTTCCTGGTCATGGGCGCGGCCGTCAAGCATGCAGGCGTCGTGCGCTGCGATGCCGCCCAGCGCTTATCTGTCTGCCTGCCATTGCTGGCGGCATTCCTGCTATTCGGCCAACCCCTGACGCCCGGCCTGATGCTGGGCATCACGCTGGCCCTGCTGGCCTTGCTGCTCCTGATGCAGCCGGCTCGCGGCGCTGCTGCGGCCGACCTGACGGCAATCCGTTCAGGCGCGAACGCGCCGGGCAGTTGGGCCCTGCTGCTGGCCGTCTGGCTGGCCTATGGCAGCGTAGATACACTGTTCAAGCAGGTTGCGCGCCACCACGACCACTTTGCCACGGTACTGCTGGCCTGCTTCGTCCTGGCAGGCATCATCATGGCAGGCTACCTGTGCTGGCGCGGCAAACGCCTGCAAACACGTGACCTCTCCTGGGGCCTGGCGCTGGGACTGCTGAACTTCAGCAATATTGTGTTCTACCTGCGCGCCCACCGCGCCTATCCGGACAACCCGGCGCTGATCTTCACCGCCATGAATATCGGCGTGATTGCCACTGGCGCCCTGGCTGGCGCCTGGCTGTTCCACGAACGTCCAGGGTTACGCGGCTGGGCCGGTGTCGCCCTTGCGGCCCTCGCCATCGTCGCGCTCTGGCCGCGCTGATGCAGCCTGCCCGGCACCTGCAGCGGGCGCGGCAGCAGGAGATACGGCCAGCGATACAGCAGACGACGCATCGCTGGCAGCCTCGGCTTGAGGTGCCGCCACGGGCTCAGCCCGCGCCGCATCGTCCTCTTGCTCAGCCGCAGGCTGGGGCTGCGGGCCCGCCTGCTCGGTCACCGGTGTATTGTCCACCGCAACGGTCTCGATATAGACATCGTCTTCGGGCGTACTGCGCGGGTCCAGCGCGGTGGCCAGCGGCGAACCATGCGAAATGTCAGGCGTCGCCACGAACTGCACCGGCGCATCGCCTGCCGGACGCATGCTGGTCACCCGGCGCGGGTTCATGATGAACACCAGCAATACGCTGCATGCCGACACAAACACGAAGAACCAGGACGGCCCGACCTTATCCATCAGCACGCCGGCCAGCAAGGGGCCGATACAGGCGCCCAGCCCGTAGACCATGAGCAGTACCGCGCTCAGGCCCACGCGCCGCTCCTGGTCAACGTGGTCATTGGCAAACGCGGTGCTGAGAGAATACAACGTGAACATCAGGATGCCCGCCAGGCCGGCAAGAATCATCAGCGCCATGGTCGGCAGGTAACTGCCCCACCACATGGGCACCACAATGACCGTCAGCAGGATCGAATTGACACGGATCAGCGCCACGCGGTTAACGCGATCGGACAGCCAGCCCATGGGCCACTGGAACAGCACGCCAGCGGCCACGGCGATGGCCACGAAAATCGCCGCCTGCGATGTATCCATACCCTGCTTGGCGGCGTAGACCGGCGCCAGGCCATAGAACGCGCCCGTCAGGTTACCCGACACCAGGATGGCAGCCAGCGCCTGGGGCACCTTGCGCACGAAATAAGGAACATCGAGCGGTGCGGGCAATTGCGCCGCCGGATGCGAACGAGCTGTGAGAGCGATCGGGACCAGGCAAATGGACAGGCAGATGGCCACGAATGTCAGCGGCCGCAGGTCCAGCACCGGATAAGCGCTCAAGGCCACCTGGCCCAGCACCGTGCCCAGCCCGGACACCAGCATGTAGAAAGCGAATACTCGGCCGCGCTGATGGTTTTCCGTCTGTTCGTTGAGCCAGCTTTCGATCGCCATGAACTGCGTCACCATGGCAAGCCCGGAAATCAGGCGAAACAGCAGCCACAGCCAGAGCGAATCGCCCAGGCTTTGCGCCAGCACCATGACGGTGGCGATTGCCGCGCACGCCACATAGGCCCGCACGTGCCCCACCCGGATGATCAGTTTATGGCCCAGGCGCGCACCGCCAACCAGGCCCAGGTAATACGCCGCGATCAAGGCACCAACCCAGATTTCACTGACAGACTGGGCCGTCAGGCGCAACGCCATGTAGGTATTGAACATGCCGGTGCCCAGGAGCATCAGCAGGGTGGCGACATACAGGGCAGAGAAGGACGTCAGGGTGGACAACATGAAAGGCGCGCTCCTCAGGCGTGAGACGGTCCGTGCAGGACCCAGGCCAGCAGTCCGCCCAGTCCATTCTGCCAGCCACGGACAGTTGCTTCCTGGCAATGGGCGTCCCAGAAACCGGGGCGCCATGCTCGGCTGCCCCGCCTGCAAGCATTATGGCCCGAGTTGCCGGCCGACCGCCACCCTGTCGCTGGCGGCAGCCCTTGCTCGCAACCGCGCGGGCAGCGAAGAACCCATGACAAACCGTTGCAGCAAAAAAAATCCCCGGCTGAACCCAGCCGGGGATTTTTTTTGACTCATGCCCGTCACCGGACATGCCCGAACCGGAAAGATCAGTCTTCGTCCTTGACGCGGTACACCAGCACGGCGGTCGAGGACAGCGACAGGACCTTGGAGGTCACGCTGCCCAACAACAGGCGCGACAGGCCGCTGCGGCCATGGCTGCCGATGAAGATCAGGTCTGCGCCGTGTTCCTTGGCGGCTTCGGCGATGCCTTCGGCGACGTTGAAGTGAGTCACGGCCTTCAGTTGCACCGGCACGCCAGCAGCCTGTGCGGCTTCACCGATCTGCTTCAGGTACTTGTCGGCCTGCTCGGCAGCGGCCTTCTCGTAGTTTTCATCCGTCAGCGCATAGGCTGCGGCCATGCCATCGAAGCCGATCGTGGCAGCGAACGGTTGCGTCACATACAGGCCGAGAACTTCGGCGCCGACGGAACGGGCAAACGCAATACCGGCATTGACTGCCTGGATGGACAGCGGGGAACCGTCGGTCGGGATCAGAATCTTTTTGAACATAACCCTACTCCTTGTTCTGTATTGATTGAAAGGTGCAACCCGGTTGCGCGAGCCCGCGCAGCTGAGAATCATACTGTTTCATGCTAGCGGAAAACCAGCCACCGCACGGCAATTCCATCCGGTCCGAAGCGATTTTGTTCAGTTTTCTTTGAGCCAGCGCAAATCAATTGCCCACGGCGGCACGGTACAGCACGCTACAGCGGGTGCCGGTACGGCAATACGCCAGGACCGGCGCCGGCAGCGTCTGGAGCAATTCGGCAAAGCGGGCAACGTCCGCTGCCGTCATGGCGCCGCTCACGACCGGCTGATACACGCACTGCAGGCCAGCGGCCTGGGCGGCAGCGGCAACGGCCTCGGCTGTCGGCTGCTCGGGGCCGGCCTCGAAATCCGGGCGGTTGATGATAACGCTGCGATAACCGGCTGCAGCCACCGCAGCCATGTCCTCAGGCTGCAGTTGCGGGGCGACGGAAAAGTTGTCGGACAGGGCGTTGATGGGTACAGACATACTGAAACTCCAGCAGGCAGGAAGGCGAATCATCCCGCAATCAATTAAATAAATTCCTCAGTCGCACAGTAGCACAGTCCTTGGCTTTCCGAAGCCACTTTCCCGGCCCGCACGCCCCCTTTTCCCTGTCAGCCCCTGGCCACGGCCAGCGCATGGCTGAGCCGCGGCCAGGCCTTTTCATCCTGCATCAGCGAAATGGAAAAACGGATATGGGTAGATGGCTGCTGCGCTGGGGAGAACAGGGAACCTGGCGCCAGCAGCAGGCCCTGGTCGGCGGCTGCCATGGCCAGCCGCTCTGCGTCCACGCCGCAATCCGTCCACAGAAACAGGCCGGCATCCGGCAGGTCGCCAGGGCCCAGCCCGAGCGCACGCAAGCGCTCATGGCTGACGCGCCTGGCGGTATCCGTCTTCTCCCGTGCACGCAGGACGTGGCGCCGGTATTGTCCGCCGGCCAATACCGAATAGACCAGGCGTTCACCCATTTCCGGCGAGCTCAGGCCGCTCAGCATTTTCAAGTCGCACAGTGCAGCAACATGTTCGGGCGCCGCCGCCAGATAGCCCACCCGCAAATTGGCCGCCATGAGCTTGGAAAAACCGCCCACCAGAATGACGCGCTTGAAGCTGTCCAGCGCGGCCAGGCGCACCGGCGTACCGCTGGACAGGTCGCCATAGGTGTCGTCCTCTACCACCATGAAATCGTAGCGCTCGGCCAAACGCAGGATTTCATGCGCCATCCTGGCCGTCATGACGTTGCCCGTCGGGTTGTGGACGACGGAATTGCACAGGAAGAAACGCGGCTTGTGCACCTGCGCCAATTCTTCCAGCCGAGCCAGGTCCAGTCCGCGCACGCTGCGCGGTACACCGATGGGGCGGATGCCCTGGGCCGCAATGTTGGCAAAGCCGACGAACCAGGAAGGGTCCTCGACCAGCACGGTGTCACCAGGCCGGGCCAGGTAGCGCGTCACCAGCCCCAAGGCATGGGTGACACCGCCAGTCGTCATCAGGTTGCTGGCGGGATTGAGTTCGACGCCGTCGCGCTGCAATATGCGCGCCACCTGCTGACGCAACGGCAAATAGCCCTCCGGCACGCCATAGTGCAGCAGATAGCCGGTCGGCAGGCGGCCCAGTCGGCGCATGGCAGCAGACAGCATATCCGGGTCGGTCCATGCGGGCGGCAGCATGCCGCTGCTGCCGGGCAGCACGTCGCCTGCGGGCGCTTCCTGGAACATGCTGCGCAACAGCCAGCTGACATCCAGCCCGGCGCGGGCTGACGGCATCGCCGGCGCCTGGGCGCTATCGGCCGACAAAGCCGGCGCCTGCACATAGAACCCCGCCCCTCGGCGGGACTGAATCAAGCCATGGGCAACCAGCAACTCATAGGCTTCGACCACGGTGAAACGACTGACCGCCGCCAGCGCTGCCATGTCGCGAATCGACGGCAGGCGCGCCCCGACGCGCAGGGCGCGCTGCCCGATCTGTTCGGCCACCTTGTCGGCCAACTGCTGCGCCAGCGGCACGCTGCTGTTGCGCGCCAGGCGCCAGGAAAAAACGGGCGTTTCGGCTTGCTCAAGTGTCATGGTCATATCACCAGGCCAGTTCAGATAACTGTTTGATCAACTGTACAGGTACTGTACCGCCATTGATGCTTACAGTGGAAGCCATGCCCGCTGCATCTGCCGGAATTTTTTCCGCTGGGCCGTTTTCCGATTTTCCGAGATTCCCGCAGGAAACTGACCATGGACACCATGCTTCCCACTGATTTGATGACCCCGGCCCTGGCCGGCTCCCTGGCGCTGTTCATGTTCGCCTCATCCATTACCCCCGGGCCCAACAATGTCATGCTGGCGGCCTCGGGCCTGAACTTCGGTTTCCGCCGCTCCATCCCGCACATGCTGGGCATCAGCCTGGGGATGATGAGCATGCTGATCCTGGTCGGCGCCGGCATGGGCAGCGTCTTCCTCAGGTTTCCGTGGTTCTATGACGTACTGCGCTATGCAGGTGCTGCCTATCTGCTTTATCTGGCCTGGCGTATCGCCACGGCCGGCGGCATGGACGACGCCGACCAGCGCGGCCGCCCCATGACACTGCTTGAGGCCCTGCTGTTCCAGTGGGTCAACCCAAAGGCCTGGATCATGGTCGTGGGCGCGATCGCCACTTATGTGCCGCAGCAGAATTTCTTCGTCAACCTGGCCCAGGCCACCTTGCTGTCCGGCGTGGTCAACCTGCCCTGCATCAGTGTCTGGGCCTGGTGCGGCACAGCCTTGCGCACCGTACTGACTGCCCCCTTGGCCGTGCGCTGTTTCAACGTGGCCATGGCACTGCTGCTGGTGCTATCGCTTTACCCCATCCTGACATCCCTGGCGCAATAACCAGACAGGCGCTCCCGGCCTCAGGACGGCCGGGGTGTTGCCGGAAAGCGCCGCGTCGGCGTCTGAATCGCCGGCATCGCCTGTGTCAGGGGCATTTCATGGGCATCTGTCGCCGCTGCCAGTTCAATGACGGCATATACCCCGCTGACAGCGTCGGCCAGGGCCCGGTCCAATTCCGCCCCGCGCAGCAGCGACACCAGGAAACGTGCCGTCATGACATCACCCGTCCCGCTGAGATCCACCGCCAGGCGCGGCGTACGTACCTGCCAGGCCTGGCCGCCCCGGCCCACCACATTGATGATGCCGCCCTGGTCATCTTCCACGCTGCTGACGACGACCACGCGCTGGCGCTCACCGCTGAGCACCGCCATGCGTCCGGCCAGGCCTGCCGGCTCGGGCACCAGCCGCTGCAATTCAAAGGTGTTGGGCGTGAGGACATCCGCCAGCGGCACCAGTTCGTCCGCGATGGCCTGGGCACAGGCTGCATCGACATACAGGCCTTTCTGGGCATCCCCCATGACGGGATCGCAGACATACAGCAGGCCGGGATGAAGACGCTTGAGCTCCTTCAGCCACTGCGCCACTTCGCGCACGATGGCGGCGCTGCCCATCCAGCCGGTCAGGACCACGTCCAGTTCCTGCGCCGCCACCCGCTGCGACAAGCCCGCGCACAGGGCACGAACGTCTTCCGCCCGGACCGGCAGACAAGCCCATTCCGGGTAATGCGGGGTATTGGACAGCAAGGTAGTCGGCACCGGATACACGGTCAGTCCGGCAGACTGCAAAACAGGCACTGCCGCACTGTTGCCGGCATAGCCGAACACCAATTGCGACTGTATGGAAACGACAGTTTTCATGGAAAGCAGCGTAGTGGCAGGATGGGCGAAAAGGCACTGACAGGCAAGCGGACGGTCAGGGCGTGCGGGGTGCAATCAAGCCCGGCCGGACACGGCCACTGTAACCAGGAGAAATATTCATCATACGCCTTTGCCGGCGGATTGACGGCCGCGCAGCTCCGAAAACAAGCAGCAAGGCAACAAACGCACCCGGCACCGCGCCGGCACGAACCTCGGCGGCGCGCAGGCGGCGCCAGCACGCCCCCAGAATCAGAGGCCTGGCAGCGCCTGCCCCGATACCCACATCAGGAAGGCCGTCATCAGGACGTAGCGCAGGAACTTGCCGATCGCCATATAGAACATGCACGGCCAGAAGGAAAAGCGCAGCCAGCCGGCGGCGGCGCACAGGGGGTCGCCCACAGCCGGCAGCCAGGACAGCAGCAAGGCGGGCGGGCCGATGCGGCGCATCCAGTTGCGGGCGCGCACATCCCAGCGCCCCGCCTTGCCCTGCCCCACGCCATCGGCCGCCTGGGCGTCGTCCCCGGTGTCATCACTGTCACCGTCTCGCGGCAGGCCTTCCTGCGCAGCCGCCAGGCGCTTGCGCCGGCGCCAGAGCACAAAAGCCCTGCGCGCGCCCAGCCCCATGGCATAGGAAATGCCGCCACCAATGGTATTGCCGGCCGTCGCCACCAGCATCGCGGGCCAGAACATATGTGGGGTCAGGCTCAGGTAGCCGAACACGACTGGCTCGGACCCCAGTGGCAGCAAGGTCGCCGAAACCAGGCTGACAATGAAAATCGCGCTCAGCCCGACCTGTGGCAATGCGAACATTTCCAACAGGCTATTGATCGCGGACATCAAGGTGCTTTCCATAGCCGAAGTTTATAGGACGCTGTGCTACTCTGGACGGTTTCCTGATTCCATTTTTCTCAACCCACCCAGGCCCAAGCGCCGAAAACCATGAACACCGATTATCTGAAACGCATCCTGACATCCAAGGTCTATGACGTCGCGGTCGAAACGCCGCTGGAATATGCCCCGTTGATTTCAGAGCGAATTCAGAACAAGGTCTGGTTCAAGCGCGAAGACATGCAGGAAGTCTTCAGCTTCAAGCTGCGCGGCGCCTACAACAAGATCGCCAATCTATCGCCAGCGGCACTGTCGCGTGGCGTGATCGCTGCATCCGCCGGCAACCATGCCCAGGGCGTGGCACTGTCGGCGCGCAAGCTGGGCTGCCGCGCCGTCATCGTGATGCCGGTGACCACGCCGCGCATCAAGGTGGATGCTGTCCTGGCGCATGGCGCGGAGGTCGTCCTGGCAGGCGAAAGCTATTCCGACGCCTACCAGCATGCCCTGACGCTGGAGAAGGAACAGAAGCTGACCTTCGTGCACCCGTTCGATGACCCGGACGTCATCGCCGGCCAGGGCACCGTTGCGATGGAAATCCTGCACCAGCACCCCGGCCCCATCGACGCGGTATTCGTCGCCATCGGCGGCGGCGGCCTGGTTTCCGGCGTAGGCGCCTATATCAAGGCGCTGCGGCCGGAGATCAAGGTCATCGGCGTGCAAACCGTGGATTCCGACGCCATGCTGCGCAGTGTGCAGGCAGGCAAGCGGGTCAACCTGACCGACGTCGGCCTGTTCTCGGATGGCACCGCCGTCAAGCAGGTGGGCCAGGAAACCTTCCGCATTGCGCGGGAAGTCGTGGATGAATTCGTGGTCGTCGATACCGACGAAATCTGCGCCGCGCTCAAGGACGTTTTCACGGAAACCCGCAGCGTGCTGGAACCCGCCGGCGCCATGGCCCTGGCTGCCGCGAAGAAGTATGCGGCCGACAACAAGCTGAAGAACAAAACGCTGATCACGATTGCCTGTGGCGCGAACATGAACTTCGACCGGCTGCGCTTCGTTGCCGAACGCACCGCCATAGGCGAACAGCGCGAAGCACTGTTCGCTGT
Organism: Kerstersia gyiorum; assembly: GCF_004216755.1. GTDB lineage: Bacteria > Pseudomonadota > Gammaproteobacteria > Burkholderiales > Burkholderiaceae_B > Kerstersia > Kerstersia gyiorum. Next base: position 730,693 of record NZ_SGWZ01000001.1, on the reverse strand, counting down.
CAGCATGCCGGAGCAGCGCGGCAGTTTCCGCCGCTTCTGTGCGCTGCTGGGTGACCGCGCCGTGACCGAGTTCAAATACCGGATGGAAGACAGCGACCGCGCCCACGTGTTCGTCGGCCTGCAGGTCAGCTCGCCCGCCGAAGCGGAGAAGCTGGCCGTCAACCTGGGCAAGCATGACTTCGAGATCCTGGACCTGACCCAGAACGAACTGGCCAAGACCCATTTGCGGCACATGGTGGGCGGCAAATCCACCCAGGCCACTGATGAACTGCTGTATCGCTTCGACTTCCCGGAACGTCCAGGCGCCCTGATGCGATTCCTGGCCGCCATGCAACCCGACTGGAACATCAGCCTGTTCCACTACCGCAACCAGGGCGGCGACGCCGCCAGCGTGCTGGTCGGTATCCAGGTACCCAGCGCCGACCGCAAGGCCTTCCGTGAATTCCTGAAAGCGCTGGACTATCCCCACGCCAACGAAACGGATAACCCGGCCTACCGCCTGTTCCTTTAACCCGCCGCCTGCCGCCGACCGGCGCAGGCAAGCCGGTCTGCGGTGGCAGCCTGCCCGGCCCGCTGCCATGACGACCCGCCACGACCCGCCCGAGTTTCTGTCCGAACACCTGCCAGAACATTTGCTGCGCAGGCTGTTCGACGCAGCCGTCGATGCCGCCGATCCGGCACGTTGCCTCCCTCCGCTGGTCGCCCGGCTGCGCGCCTGCGCCACGGGCGGACGCGTCGTGGTCATCGGCGCCGGCAAAGCCTCGGCGGCCATGGCTGCCGCGCTGGAACAGGCCTGGGATGGCCCGCTCTCAGGCCTGGTGGTCACGCGCTATGGCCACGCCGTGCCTTGCCGCCAGATAGAAATCATCGAGGCCGCCCACCCCGTTCCCGACGACGCCGGCGCTGCCGCTGCACAGCGCATGCTGGCACAGGTCGCAGGACTCGGGCCTGACGACCTGGTCATCGGTCTGTTTTCGGGCGGCGGTTCCGCACTGCTGGCAGCGCCCCTGGCCGGCATCAGCCTGGCAGACAAACAGGCGCTCAGCCGGGCGCTGCTGGCCAGCGGCGCTTCGATTTCGGAAATCAACTGCGTGCGGCGTCACCTGTCCGCCATCAAGGGCGGACGCCTGGCTGCCGCCTGCCACCCCGCGCCGATCATCAACCTGCTGATTTCCGACGTACCAGGCGACGATCCTGCCGATGTCGCTTCCGGCCCGACGGTTGCCGACGCCAGCACCTGTGAACAGGCGCAGGCCATCCTGCAGCGCTATGGCATCGAGCCTCCCGCCCCGGTGCAGCACGTGCTGTCATCCCAGGCCGCGGAATCCTGCAAACCCGGCGATCCGGCCCTGCCCGCCATCAGCACCCACCTGGTCGCCACGCCACGCATGGCCTTGCTGGCGGCAGCAGCGGCCGCCCGGGAAGCCGGCATACCAGCCTGGATACTGGGTGACGCCATCGAGGGCGAAGCCCGCGAAGTGGCCCGCGCCATGGCGGGGATTGCGCTGTCCTGCGCCCGGTACGGGGAACCCTTTGCCGCGCCCTGCGTGCTGTTGTCCGGCGGCGAAACCACCGTCACGCTGCGTGGCCAGGGACGCGGTGGCCGCAATGTCGAATTCCTGCTGGCGCTTGCCCTGGCCTTGCGCGGGCAAGCCGGCATCCATGCGCTGGCTGCCGATACCGACGGCGTAGACGGCCAGGAACCCGTGGCGGGTGCCATCATCACGCCCGCCACGCTGGCACGCGCCCGTACGCTGGGCCTGGACCCGGCGGCCTGCCTGGCCGACAACGACGGCCATGGCTTCTTCGAGCGCCTGGGTGATGGCGTCATTACCGGCCCGACACTGACCAACGTGAATGATTTCCGCGCCTTGCTGATCCTGCCCGGCCGCAACTAACGCCGGCCACAGCCATCAGGACAGATTGAGCCCGTACTTGCGTACCTTGTCGTGCAGGGTGGTCTTGGGAACCTGCAAGGCCGCGCTGGCGCGCGTCAGGTTGTTGTCATGCCGACGCAGCGCCTCGACGATCAGCGCACGCTCGAACTCCGCCACGGCCTGGGCCAGTGGACGCTCCTGGGTACTGCCATCGTCCGCGCCGCCATCGGCGGAAAACGGCGGAAAACCGGCAGCAATGCCCAGTACGCAACGTTCGGCAGCATTGCGCAGCTCGCGCACATTGCCCGGCCAGTGATAGGCCATCATGCTGCGCAGCCGGCCCGGGTCCTGCGCCAGCGGCGTGCGTCCATGCCGCGTCGCGGCCTGCAGCGCGAAGTGCTCGAACAGAATGCTGATGTCTTCGCGCCGTTCGCGCAAGGGAGGCAGGGGCAGCGTCGCCACACTCAGGCGGTAATAAAGGTCGGCGCGAAAGCCACCGCTTTCCGCCAGCGCCAGCAGATCCACCTTGGTTGCGGCGATGACCCGGCAATCCACCAATACCGGCGTATTCGAGCCCAGCCGTTCCAGCGTGCGCTCCTGCAGAACGCGCAGCAGCTTGACCTGCATGGACATCGGCATGCTCTCGATTTCATCGAGGAACAGCGTGCCGCCGCTGGCGTGTTCGATCCGGCCAATACGGCGCCGGCCGGCCCCGGTGAAGGCGCCGGCCTCATGGCCGAAGATTTCGCTTTCGAACAGGTGCTCGGGCAGGCCGCCGCAATTGATCGCAACGAAATTACCATGTCGCCGCGCGCTGGCATCATGCAGGCAGCGCGCCACCAGTTCCTTGCCGGTGCCGGTTTCTCCGTGGATCAGGACGTCTGCCTCGCTGTCACCCAGTTCTCCCACCAATCGGCGCACACGTCGCATGGGTTCCGATTCCCCCAGGATGCGTGCCTCGATGGTGTCGCGATTCTGCAGCGTGGCCCGCAATGCACGCACTTCCAACGACAGCCGCCGGTGCTCCTGCGCACGGCGCACCAGCTCCACCAGGTAGTCGGGCGAAAACGGCTTCTCGATGAAGTCGTGCGCGCCATCCTTCATGGCCTGCACTGCCAGGGCCACGTCGCCATGGCCGGTCATCAGGATGACCGGCAGCTCCGGGTCCTGCGCGCGCAGCTGGCGCAGCAAGGCCATGCCGTCCATGCCAGGCAGGCGCATGTCCGTCACCACCAGGCCAGGCGTCGCGCCAGCCTCCAGGCGCCGCAGCGCCTGTTCGGCACTGGCGACAGCCTCCACTTCAATATCGGCCAATTGCAGCGTCTGGACGCATCCCAGGCGGACGTTCTCGTCATCCTCGACCAACAGGACACCCAGGCCCGAACCGCTCGCGAGATCGCTTTTCATAGCGCGCCTTCCTTTGCTGCAATCGCCTGCGCCGCAGGCAGGTCCACGACAAACATCGCGCCGCCGGACGCCGCTGCGGCCGCACTGAGCGTTCCGCCGAAATCACGCACGATGCCGGCGGAAATCGCCAGCCCCAGGCCCAACCCGCGCCCAGCTTCTTTGGTCGTAAAAAAGGGTTCGAACAGGTGCGCCAGCACTTCCTCGGGCAGGCCGGGGCCGTTATCCGCCACTTCGATGCGCACGCGCTCGCCGTCGCGCCTGGCACTGATCCGTACCGCCGGCGACGCATGGCCTTCAACCGCATCCAGCGCGTTGCCTATCAGGTTGACCAGCACCTGTTCCAGGCGGTTGGCATCACACAGCGCTGTCACTCCCCCGGCGACCATCATGCGCATGCCTGCGCCTACCTGGCGCAGGCGCGGCTCCAGCAGGAACAGCGCATTGTCGATGGTACGGCGCACGTCCACCGGCTGCGGCGCGCCATCGGACTTGCGCGCAAACAACTTGAGCCGGCTCGTCAACCCGCCCATGGTATCGACCAGCGTGCCGATACGGTCCAGGTTGCCGCGCGCGGCGTCCAGATCGCCCCGTTCCATGAAGCGGCCCGCATTGCCCGACAGCGTGCGCAAGGCCGCCAGCGGCTGGCTCAGTTCATGCGCCAGCTCCGCCGACAACTGGCCGATCACCGCCATCTTGCCGGCATGTACCAACTCATCCTGGGCCGCACGCAGATTGCGCGTGCGCTCCTCGACCTTTAGTTCCAGTTCGTCATGGGCACGCTGCAGGGCCTCGCGCGCCTGCAGGCGTTCGCGCAGGTAGGCGCGACGCTGCTGCCACAGCAGCAACAAAATGCACACCAGGGCGGTCGCGGCGGCAGCCAGCGCCGCCCGTGTCCATGCCATCCAGGCCAGTTGCCCAGCCGGTGACAGCACTGTCAGGGTCCAGCCGGTTCCGTCCAGCGCCTGTTCCTGGGCCAGGTAGGGCGGCACGCGCCGGGCGCCGCCCTGGCGGGGTTCCGCTGCAGGCAGGCTGACCAGGTGGGTGCCGCCAGGCAGCCCTCCGGCGTCGCCCAGCCCCAGCGGGTCCAGGGGCTGGTCGAAGTACTGCAGGCTGGCGCGCAAGCGCTCGCGGTCCGCATCGGACAGCGGCCGCAAGGCCGTGAATTTCCATTCTGGCGTCGAGGCCAGAATGACGATGCCGTTGGCATCGCTCACCAGCACCGGCACCTCTGCCTTGCTCCAGGACTGTTCCAGCTGTTCCAGCCCGACCTTGACCACGGCTACGCCGGCCACCTCGCCATCTTCATAGAGCGGGGAAGACAGGTAATAGCCGGGGTCGCCACGAGTCGTGCCGACACCGAAAAACCGGCCGGCACGGCCGGCGGCAGCCTCGCGGAAATAATCGCGATAGGAGAGGTCTTCGCCCAGGAAACTGTCGGCTTGCTGCCAATTGCTGGTGGCCTGCACCTGCCCCTGCTTGTCCAGGATATAGATGACCCGCGTACCAGCCAGTTGATTCAAGCGTTCCAGGAAGCGGTTGACCGCATGTGCCAGTTCGGGGCCGGGACCGGGTTCAGGGTCCAGCCCCAGGATGGGGTCGTGGGTATCCACCGGCCGGCGTGCGACCAACAGACTCACATCCCGCTCTAGCGCCAGTGTCGCGGGCAGGAAGGCATATTTGTCGATTTGCCGCTCCAGGCTGGCGGCATACAGGGCCAGACGGCCCTGGCCGGCGCGCTGCAACGCATCGAGATCGACGCCCAGGCTATGGCGATAACCGGCCCAGCCCGCCAACGCGGCCAACAGCGCGATCCCCGGCAACAACAGCCCCAGTCTGCGGAAAAAACGGGATACGGGCATCAGGTTGATCCAGAAAGGAAACGCTCCGGGCATCATAGCAGAGCCTTCCCACCCGCCCCTGGCGGCGGACATGCCTGGCCTTCCCTGGGCCTGCCGGCCAGCGCGCAGCCGGCCCCCAACGCAAGCCCGGGATCGGACGTATGCCGACGCACAGCCGGCATACGCATGCGGATCACGCAGCCCGGCTCTCGCCGTGGGCAACGGCGGAAGCCGCCGCGCCGGCTGGCGCCAGCCCTTCGGCAGCCACCTCATCCTCCAGGCCATCCGCCAGCGCTTCATCGGGCCCGCCCAGCCCCCGCTCCCATTTGGCCACGACTGCCGTTGCAATCGTATTGCCCAGCACATTGGTAGCACTGCGTCCCATATCCAGGAAGTGGTCTATCCCCAGAATCAGCAGGATTCCGGCTTCCGGCAAACCGAACATGGGCAGCACGGCGGCCACCACCACCAGGGAAGCGCGCGGCACGCCGGCGATACCCTTGCTGGAAACCATCAGCACCAGCAGCATCAGGAACTGCTGCTGCAGGGACAGCGGAATATCGTAGGCCTGCGAGATGAACAGCGCCACGAAGGTGGTGTAGATCATCGAACCATCGAGGTTGAAGGAATAGCCCAGCGGCAGAACGAAGCCGATCAGGCGCTTGCGCACCCCGAAGGCCTCCAGCTTTTCCATGACCAGCGGGTAGGCCGCTTCGCTGGATGCCGTGGAAAAGCCCAGCAGCATGGGCTCGCGCACGGCGCGCACCAGGCGGAAGACATCGCGGCCCAGCACCATGAAACCCGCGCCGATCAACACGATCCACAAGGCCACCAGCGCAATCGCAAAGCACAGCATGAAACGGCCGTAGACCAGCAGGATACCCAGCCCTTCGGTGGTAATGATGTTGGCGACCGCGCCAAACACACCCAGCGGCGCAAAGCGCATGACATAGTTCGTCACGCGCAGCATCACAGGCACCAGCCCTTCGATGGATTGCGCCAGCACCAGCGAGGTCTTGTCGCGCAAATGGCCCAGCGCCAGGCCAAAGAAGACGGCGAACACCAGGATCTGCAGGATCTCGTTGTTTGCCATGGCTTCGATGAAGTTGCGCGGCACCACGTGCAGCAGGAAATCATGCAGATTCAGCGAACCGGTGCTGAGCCCGGAGCTGGCGTGAACGTCGGGCAAGGGCACGCCGACATTGGCGCCAGGCTGCAGCAAATTGGCGAACAACAGGCCCAGCAGCAGCGAAATGAACGATGCCATCATGAACCAGCCGACCGCCTTGCCACCGATGCGACCCACCGCCCGGCCGTCGCCCATGCTGGCCAGGCCCGCCACCAGGGTAGCGAAAATCAGCGGGGCGATGATCATCTTGATCATGCGCATGAACAGCTCGGTCAGCAACGCGAAGTAGCCCGCAATTTCCTTGGCCTGCGCTGCGCTGCCCGCCCACAAATGGCAGGCATAGCCGACAACGATACCCACGACCAGGGCAATAAGTATCCACTGGGTCAGCCGGTTCATCTTGGGTTTCTTGCCCAGGGCAGGCGGTGCGGGCGGCATGGAAGCCCCGCCGCCCTGCTGCGCGGCACCGAATTCCTTCCTGGAACCCGTCAATTCGGCTGCATGCTGGGCAGTGGGGGTTGCGCTATGGCGTGTCGTCATTGTTTTCTCTCCACCTGTAGATACCGGCCGTGACCGGACGCAGATATCTAGCAAGCTTCATGCCAACTTCCAGGACCTGACAAAAAAACCCAACCCATTGAAAAAAATAATAAAAGCCGTTTACCCATCAGCGCACTATCCGAAAAACCGGACAAACCTGTTTTTTTTCGTACGGAAATCCGTACGTCGCCTTTCGGCACATGCAGGTTCCCCTGATTCGCCAGCTGCGCTTATACTGGGCGCCACGCAGGGGTACATCCCGCCGCTTATCGCGGCGTGATTGTTGAGAGAGTCCCTTCGTACCAGTACGGATAATGCCGACGCTGGGAGCGTATGCCGGGCGTCTCTGCGCGCCCGGTATCCTTTCCCTCTCGGCTCCACGATTCCTTCTTCATGGAGCTTCACCTTGAATCAAAAAGCCAACTTCCTGGCCGCCACGGCCCAGGTCGACGCGGCAGCCATCGCACCGCTTCCCCAATCCCGCAAGATCTACCAGACCGGCTCGCGGCCCGACATCCGCGTCCCGTTCCGGGAAATCACCCAGGAGCGCACCCCGACGCTCTTCGGCGGAGAGGAAAATCCGCCCCTGACGGTGTATGACACCAGCGGCCCCTATACCGACCCAGATGTGCAGATCGACATCCGCCAGGGCCTGCCGGCCCTGCGTGCAGGCTGGATCGCCGAACGAGGCGACACCGAACAGCTCGACGGCCCCGGTAGCGCCTACGGCCAGGAGCGCCTGCGCGACCCCAAGCTGGCGTCCATGCGCTTCGGCCTGCAACGTCCGCCCCGGCGGGCACTGGCTGGCGCCAACGTCACGCAGATGCACTACGCGCGGCGCGGCATTGTCACGCCGGAAATGGAATTTGCGGCCATCCGCGAAAACCTGCGGCGTGAACAAACCATCGAAACCTTGCGCGCCAGCGGCCCGGAAGGCGAAAAAATGGTCCGCCGCCTGCTGCGCCAGCACCCCGGCCAAAGTTTTGGCGCCAGCATTCCGGCGAGCATCACGCCGGAATTCGTCCGCGACGAAATCGCCCGGGGCCGCGCCATCCTGCCGCTCAACATCAATCACCCCGAAATCGAACCGATGCTCATCGGCCGCAATTTCCTGGTGAAGATCAACGCCAATATCGGCAACTCGGCGGTCAGCTCCGGCATCAGCGAGGAGGTCGAGAAAATGACCTGGGCGATCCGCTGGGGTGCGGATACGGTCATGGACTTGTCCACGGGCAAGAATATCCACGAAACGCGGGAATGGATCATCCGCAATTCGCCCGTACCCATCGGCACCGTGCCCATTTACCAGGCGCTGGAGAAGGTCAACGGCAAGGCGGAAGACCTGACCTGGGAAATCTTCCGCGATACGCTGATCGAACAGGCCGAACAGGGCGTGGACTACTTCACCATCCACGCTGGCGTGCGCCTGCCGTTCATCCCCATGACGGCCGACCGCATGACGGGCATCGTGTCGCGCGGCGGTTCCATCATGGCCAAATGGTGTCTGGCGCACCACAAGGAAAGCTTCCTCTACACACACTTCGAGGATATCTGCGACATCATGAAGGCCTATGACGTCAGCTTCTCGCTGGGCGACGGCCTGCGGCCCGGCTCGGCCTATGATGCCAATGACGAAGCCCAGTTCGCCGAACTGAAAACCCTGGGCGAACTGACGCAGATCGCCTGGAAGCACGATGTCCAGGTGATGATCGAAGGCCCTGGCCACGTGCCCATGCAGATGATCCGCGAAAACATGGAGCTGCAGCTGGAGCACTGTCATGAAGCCCCCTTCTATACGCTGGGGCCGCTGACGACAGATATCGCGCCGGGCTACGACCACATCACTTCCGGAATCGGCGCGGCACTCATCGGCTGGTATGGCACGGCCATGCTGTGCTATGTCACGCCCAAGGAACACCTGGGCCTGCCCAACAAGAAGGATGTGAAGGACGGCATCATCACCTACAAGATCGCCGCCCACGCCGCCGACCTCGCCAAGGGCCACCCTGGCGCGGCCATCCGCGACAACGCACTGTCCAAGGCACGCTTCGAGTTCCGCTGGGAGGATCAGTTCAACCTGGGGCTGGACCCGGACACCGCACGGGAATTCCACGACGAAACCCTGCCCAAGGACTCCATGAAGGTGGCACACTTCTGCTCCATGTGCGGGCCGCACTTCTGCAGCATGAAGATCACCCAGGATGTGCGCGAATATGCGCAGCGCCAGGGACTGGAAGCCGGCAAGGAGGCGCTGGCGGTCGGCATGCAGGAAAAGGCGGTCGAATTCCGCGCACGTGGCGCAGAAATCTACCAGACCGTCTGACACCCTGGCCCGGGAAGCCGCAGATGCAGGCCTTGCCGCGTACCCGCCAGGCCACGCTTGCTGCATTGCAGCGAGCGTGGCCTGTCACCTGTGCCTACAATGCCTGTTTGGCCGCGCCGCGTACCCAGTGCGCGGCGCCGGCTTCCACTTTCCACGCAGCTTCCTACATGGCCCTGTCCGCAACCATCTACAAAGTCGACGTCAACGTCGCCGACAATGACCGTGCCTACTACGGCAGCCATTCGCTGACCCTGGCCCGGCACCCATCAGAAACCGACGAGCGCCTGATGGTCCGGCTTCTGGCCTATGCGCTGAACGCCGACACCGACGAGAACCTGCGTTTCACGCGGGGCCTGAGCGAAGCCGACGAGCCCGAACTCTGGCGCCTGGACCTGACCGGCGCCGTCCAGGCCTGGATCGAAGTCGGCACACCCGACGAACGCCGGATACTGAAGGCCTGCGGCCGCGCCGACGAGGTCATCATCTATGCCTACGGGCGCAATGCGCCGCTCTGGTGGAGCGGCGTGCGCAACAAGTTGCGCAAGGCCGAAGGCAAGCTGCGCGTTTACCTGCTGCCCGCCGACGCCACTGCCAGCCTGGCAACCCTGGCGCGCCGGGGCATGACGCTCAACATCAATATCCAGGACGGTGCCGCCTGGGTTTCAGCCGAAGCCGGCGAAGCCACCGTGGAGATCACGCCGGCCTGAGGCCGTGCCTGCCCTGGCCAGCCGGCGGCGCTCCCTATTCCTTTCAACGACAAAACACCACACTCTGACGACCATGAGCAAGCAAGAACAAGACATCCTGCGCATCGGCGAACGCGAATTCAGCTCCCGCCTGCTGGTGGGCACCGGCAAGTACGCCGACTTCCAACAGACCCGCGAGGCCATCGACGCCAGTGGCGCGCAGATCGTGACCCTGGCCATCCGCCGCATCAATATCGGCCAGGACCCATCCGCCCCCAACCTGCTGGACTACCTGCCGCCTTCGCAATTCACGCTGCTGCCCAATACCGCCGGCTGCTACACCGCCGACGATGCCGTGCGCACGCTGCGCCTGGCGCGTGAACTGCTGGACGGCCATGACCTGGTCAAGCTGGAAGTCCTGGGTGACGCGCAGAACCTGTTCCCCAACATGCCCGAAACCCTGAAGGCCGCCGAAACCCTGGTCAAGGATGGCTTCAAGGTGATGGTCTACTGTTCTGACGACCCCATCCAGGCACGCATGCTGGAAGATATCGGCTGCGTCGCCATCATGCCGCTGGCCTCGCTGATCGGCTCCGGCATGGGCATCCTCAACCCCTGGAACCTGCGCCTCATCATCGACCAGTCGCGCGTTCCCGTCATCGTCGATGCAGGCGTGGGTACGGCCTCGGATGCGACAGTGGCCATGGAACTGGGCTGCGATGCCGTCCTGATGAATACCGCCATCGCTGGCGCACGCGAACCCGTACGCATGGCCCGCGCCATGCAGCTGGCCGTCGAGGCTGGCCGCAACGCCTACCTGGCCGGCCGCATGCCACGCAAGTTCTACAGCGCCGACCCGAGCTCGCCCACGGAAGGCCTGCTGACGCCGCGCAAGGGAGGCTGAACGCCATGGTACGCACTGCCCCGCCCGCCCGTCAGCCCGGTTCCGCGCCGCATGCGCTCACCATCGCCGGCGTCGATCCGTCCGGCGGTGCCGGCGTCCTGGCCGATATCAAGGCCATGAGCGCGCTGGGCGCCTATGGCTGCGGTGTCATTGCCGCGCTGACGGCGCAGAATACGCAAGGCGTCACCGGCATTCTGCCGGTGGACCCCGCCTTCGTCGGGCAACAGCTCGACACCTTGTTCGACGATGTGCGCATCGACGCCGCCAAGATCGGCATGCTGGGCCAGCGCCGCGTGACGGAAACCGTCGCGGAAAAACTGGCGGCGCGCCCGGTGCCGCACCTGGTGCTGGACCCGGTCATGGTTGCCAAGAGTGGCGACATGCTGCTGGAAACGGAAGCGGTGGGGGCATTGCGCGAGACCTTGTTGCCGCTGGCGACCATCATCACCCCCAACCTGCCGGAAGCCGGGGTGCTGCTGGAGCAAAGCGCAGTCGAGAATGTCCGTGACATGCGCCGCGTGGCGGAAAAGCTGCGCAACCTGATGGACACCAGCAGCCACCGCTGGGTGCTGCTCAAGGGCGGCCACCTGCCGGGCGACGATACCGTGGACCTGTTGCACGACGGCGACGTCATGCTGGAGCTGCCCGGCCGGCGCATTGCCACCCGCAATACGCACGGCACCGGCTGCACGCTCTCGGCCGCGCTGGCCGCATTGCTGCCGCAATCAAGCGACGTGCCCGAAGCGGCGCGCCGGGCCAAGGCCTATCTGATGACGGCACTGGAACAGGCCGACCGCCTTCGCATCGGCAACGGCCAGGGGCCGGTGCATCACTTCCACGCCTGGTGGTAACACCGGCGGCCAGGCACGAGCCCTCCCCATTGCACCATCCCAACCGGTACAATCGGGAGGTATCTCACATTCCCCGCACTGGCGCGGCTGACCCCGTGCCGCCTGCATTGGACGCAATCACGCCATGAACGCTGCAAACCTGCCTGCCCTCGAGCAAGCTCGCTTCAACATGATCGAACAGCAGATCCGTCCCTGGGTAGCGCTGAACGAAACCCTGTCGGACGCACTCTACGCGCTGCGCCGTGAACAGTTCGTGCCCGCCGCCCAGCGTGCGCTGGCCTTCTCCGACCTGGAGATTCCGCTGGTCATCGACGGCATCGACAGCAACCAGGTCATGCTGGCCCCCAAGATCGAAGCCCGCCTGGCGCTGGCGCTGGATCTCAAGCCCACGGACTGTATTCTCGAGATCGGCACCGGCTCCGGCTTCCAGGCCGCACTGCTGGGCCGTCTCGGCCAACAAGTCCTGTCAGTGGAAATCGACCCGCGCCTGGCTGCCTTCGCACAGCAGAACCTGCAACAGAACCAGGTCGGCAACGTCAAGGTTGAAACCGGCGACGGCCGTTCCGGCTGGGGTTCCACGGAATATGATGCCATCCTGCTGACGGGCTCCGTGCCCGTCGTGCCCGACGCGTTGAAGTATCAACTGCGCATCGGCGGCCGCCTGGTGGCTGTCGTCGGCCAGCATCCGGTCATGACAGCCTGTCGCATCACGCGCACCACGGCAGCGACCTTCGAAACCGAACCGCTGTTCGAAACCATCATCAAGCCCTTGCGTGGCGCAACGGTATCCAAGTTCAAGTTCTGAACACCACCATGCCTTGAGGCCAGGCTTGCCGCGCCACGGCAAGCCCCAGCCCCTACCAGAAAACGCCAACCTGTTGCCAGGCTGGCGTTTTGTCTTTCTGCCTTCCGGCTGCCGGGCGTATGGCAAGCGTCCCGACCGGGAACAGCGTACCTAGCCCTTGTTGGCCGCCGCCATGATTTTCTGCACCAGCCTTGTGGTGGAACGGTCATGGGCAAAGGGAATCGCCACGGCCTTGCCGCCCCAGCTGCGCACCGCAGCCGTCTCCGGCAGCACTTCCATGTCATAGTCTCCCCCCTTGACGATGATATCCGGGCGCAAAGCCTGGATCAGCGCCAGCGGCGTGCTTTCCTCGAAGCAGGTCACCTGATCCACGCTGGCCAGCGCGGCCAGCATGGCCATGCGGTCGTCCTGATTGTTGAGCGGCCGTTCCTCGCCCTTGCCCAACATGCGCACGGACGCATCGCTGTTCACCGCGACCAGCAGGGTAGCGCCCAGCTGCGCGGCTTCGTCCAGATAGCTGACATGCCCACGGTGCAGGATATCGAACACGCCGTTGGTGAAGACCAGCGGCCGGGGCAGCTCGCCACGGCCGGCCGCCTGGATGCAGGCTTCGCGGGTCAGGATTTTCGCTTCGAAACGGATGGTCATGCTTTGCGTCCAGTTCGGCCGGGGCAGACGCGCCCGCAGCCCTATGCGTATCGTGTCGGTGCCGTCGTGCCTAGCGGGTCAACGCCCACAGCCCGACTGCCAGCGCCGCGGCCAGCACGCCGGTCAGTACCGCCAGCAGGCGGTTGCCGGTTTCCTTGGCCTTGCGCAGGCGTTGGGTTTCGTCGAGCAGCTCGGGCATCAGGTTCTGGCGCGCCAGGTTCTCGTGCAGCAGGCGCGGCAACTCCGGCAACGTCTGTGCCCAGCGCCCGGCTTCCTGGTGCAGTTTCTCGCGCAGCCCGCGCCACCCCATGCGCCGGTGCATCCAGCGCTCCAGGTAGGGCTTGGCCGTCTTCCAGAGGTCCAGGTTGGGGTCCAGTTCGCGCCCCATGCCCTCGACGTTCAGCAAGGTCTTCTGCAATAGCACCAATTGCGGCTGCACTTCCATGTTGAAGCGCCGCGAAGTCTGGAACAGGCGCAGCAGCACCTGCCCCAGCGAGATTTCAGCAAGCGGACGGTCGAAGTGCGGTTCACAAACCGCCCGGACCGCGCCTTCCAGCTCTTCTTCACGCGTGTCGGCCGGTACCCAGCCCGATTCGATATGCAGCTTGGCGACCTGGCGGTAATCCCGCTGGAAGAACGCCAGGAAGTTCAGCGCCAGATAGTTCTTGTCGAAATCGGACAACGAACCGACGATACCGAAATCCAGCGCAATATAGCGCCCCAGGGTTTCCGGCTGGTCGGAAACATAGATATTGCCCGGGTGCATGTCGGCATGGAAAAAGCCGTCGTCGAACACCTGTGCGAAGAAAATCTCCACGCCGGTGCGGGCCAGCGTCGGCAAATCCACGCCTGCCGCCTTCAGGGCCTCGACCTTGCTGACCTGAATGCCGCGCATGCGCTCCATCGTGAACACGGTCGACGAGGTGTAGTCCCAGAAAACCTCAGGCACGATCAACTGGCTGGCACGCACGCTATCGACGGAGAAGTTGCGGCGCAGCTGGCTGCAATTCGAGGCTTCGCGCAACAGATCGAGCTCGTCGTGCAGGTATTTGTCGAATTCCCCCACGACTTCGCGCGCCTTGAGCCGGCGCGCATCGGCCGACATGCGCTCGAGCAGCGTCGCCAGGCGGCGCATCAGGCCCAGATCCTGGTCTATGACCTTGCGCATGCCTGGCCGCAACACCTTCACCGCGACTTCCCGTCCATTGTGCAGGACGGCGAAGTGCACCTGCGCCACCGAAGCCGACGCCACCGGTGTCATCTCGAACTGCGCGAACAGCTGCGACGGCGGCGCGCCCAGCGCCTTTTCGATGGAAGCCACGGCCTGCTCGGAAGGAAATGGCGGCACGTTGTCCTGCAGGCGCGCCAGTTCCTCGGCGAAATCCGGAGAAATCAAATCCCGGCGAGTCGACAACACCTGCCCGAACTTGACGAAAATCGGGCCCAGGGACTCCAGCGCCAGGCGCAGGCGCACCGCCCGGGGCTGACGCGGCGGTCGCCCGAAACGCACGCAGCGCAAGGCTATCCGCGCCCAGCGGAACTGCAGGCCGGACAATACGATTTCATCCAGCCGGTAACGCAGGCAGACAAACAGGATACGCCAGAGGCGGAACATCGAATTCACGGACGGCCTCCCCGCTTGGCAGCGGCTTCCAGGCGCTCCAGGCGGCGCAATGCGGCATCGGCGCGCGCCCCCAGGCTATCGAGCTGTTGCTCTGCCTGCAGGCGGTCCAGCTGCCATTGCCTCCACTGCGAAGCACCCAGCACGGTTTCTGTTTCTTCGGAAAGATATTCGGCGGTATTGCCCGCCAGGCGCAACATGAACTCCCTCATGCCGTGATGCAGCTGGCGCGCCCCGGCAACCAGGCGGACAGCCGGCACATCGCCGATCCAGCGCGCCAGTGTGTCCTCGGCGTCCCAACGCAGGCCCCGGGCCAGTTCGGCCAGCGTCTGTGCCAGACCGGCTTCGCCCGAGATATGCATGATCTCCGCCAGCGGCGGGTTGACAACACCCGGGCGGGGCAAGGCCATGCGCTCGAGCGGCAGCGTCAGGATGACGTCGGATGCAACGCCATCTTCGCCTTCGAGAAACTCCAGGCATGCGTCCGGCGCCACCAGGAATACCACACGCATGCCGCCAACAACCAGCGTAATGCGCTTGCCTGCATGACGCGCCAGTTTTTCCCGGGCCCAGGGCTCCTGCTCCGTCAAGGCATTGAACGCCCGAACGGCCAGATCGACAGGATGAGGCAAAAATGCTGGCAACATGAAGACAATCCTGGGCTTGCCGCCCGAATGAATCTGAAAGAAGTTGATGGGGAATCCCGGTACAGCGAGCAGTTTAACGGCTTTGGCCTGACTGCACATGCCTGCACCGGCGGCCGGCCCGCTTTCACTCCTGCCCAGCGCAGGCGGCAAAAAGCCCTGGCAGGCATCACCCGGCCAGGGCTTTTCATGACCCGCCCTGCCGCCGCGCCACTGCCAGCAGGAAGAGGCAGCAGGCAGGCGTCAGGCCGGCATCAGGATTGCTGATCGACGTTCATCTGCTGGATACCTGCCAGCATCCAGCCGCCGTCCGCGCTCTTGAACAGGTTCCAGACCTCTTCGAAACGGAATGCTTCGGCGCCCGCTTCCTCGCGCAGCATGCCGGAGAAACGCACGCTGGCCAGGTGGCCGCCGGACACCTGCTCGACCCCCAGCAGCTCCGCGTTCAGCAGCACCACCGAGGTTTCGCCGCCGGCATTGGCGGTGATCTGCGAACGCAGTTCGGCCAGCAGATCGTCCGTCAGGTATTCGCGCAGCGACTCGACGTCACCGCTGTCCCACAGTTTCTGGATGGCGACAAACTGCGATTTGGCATTTTGCAGGAAGGCGTGAGTGTCGAAATCCGCCGGAATGAACCAGCTGGGGTCCACGGGAGCAGCAGCGGCAGCAGGCGCTGCGGCAGCCACCGGAGCCGCTGCCGGTGCAGCGGCGGGCTGTGCGGATTCACGCCACATCGGCGCGGCGGGCTGGGCGCCACGGCCGCCGGTACCGGCACCCGCGCCGGCGCTCGCGCCTTGCATCGCCGGACGCGCACCGGCGCCACGCAGGCGGCGCACGATGAACATGATGGCGAACACGACCAGACCGATCAGCAGGGCGCTGGAGAGGAATTCAAGCAAGGCGCCGGACAGGCCCATGCTGGACAGCAAGGCTGCCAGGCCCAGGCCGGCCGCGATACCAGCGATGGGGCCCAGGAAGCGCGACATGCCGCTGCGCGTGGCGGCGGCACCTGCTGCGGCGCCAGCGGCAGCAGGTGCGGCGGCCGAACGGGCGCTGTTGGCGCCGGTATTGGCTGCCGGAGGCGTAACGGCCTGGCGCTGCTTCATCACATTGCTGGATTGGCGGCCGAAACTGCCGCCACCACCCATGCGGCGCGCATCGGCGTCAAAGGAAGCGCCCACCATGGCAACGCCGGTCAGGGCGATCACAGCGGCAGCACAGAATTTCGTAAAACGTCGAGACATGGACAATTTTCCCCGTATTGGAGCGCCGCACGCAAGGCAGCCGCCCCTAAAACACCCCCACGCTGCGTCCGGCCACCACGCCCCTGAAAAGGAGACGCTGCCTACGAGCGACCTGGCGGAACCCGGCGTGCGCCGGCAGCGGATGAATCCAGGCGTCATGCATAGCGACGCCTGCCGGCAACGGTTCCGCCCCCCGTTTTTTTGGGGGACATGGACAAAGCTTACTAGAAGCTTAATTTTTTTGCCAGACCTGTGTTGATTCTGGCCAACCCGCATATCGGCGGCGCCAATGAACAGGGGCCGGCAACCAGGCGCTGCCGCAGCAGCAGCGGGCAGTTCCAGCGTAAACGAAGCTGGCGCTGCCCCTGCGGGCAGGGTGCAGAAAGTGGTTTTACCGTGTTACAGGCCTGCGCGCAGGCGGTAGCAGGACTCAGCCGTCCAGACGCACGCCTTCGTGCAGCGCCGCGATGCCGGCGGTCAGATTGAAGTAGCGCACCCGCGACAGGCCGACATCGCGCATCATCTGGGCCAGGGTTTCCTGGTCAGGGTGCATGCGGATGGATTCAGCCAGATAGCGGTAGCTTTCCTCGTCCTTGGCAATCACCTTGCCCAGGCGCGGCAGCACGTTGAAGGAATACCAGTCGTAAGCCGGTTCCAGCGGTTTGGCCACGCGCGAGAACTCCAGCACCAGCAGCTTGCCGCCTGGTTTGAGCACCCGGTGCATTTCCGCCAGGGCCGCATCCTTGTGCGTCATGTTGCGCAGGCCGAAGGCCACGCTCACGCGGTCGAAATAGGCATCGGGGAACGGCAGCTTTTCAGCGTCGCACACCGCCACCGGCAGTACCAGGCCGCTATCCATCATGCGGTCGCGGCCGACCGACAGCATGGAATCATTGATGTCCGTCAGCCAGACTTCGCCCTGCGGGCCCGCCCGACGCGCGAAGGCCCGGGCCAAATCACCAGTACCGCCCGCGATATCCAGCACCTTCATGCCAGGACGAATGGCAGCGCGACCGACGGTAAAGGTTTTCCAGACACGGTGCAGGCCGACTGACATCATGTCGTTCATGATGTCGTAGCGCTTGGCCACCGAATGGAACACGCCGGCCACACGCCGCGCCTTGTCATGCTCGGCGACGGTCTGGAAGCCGAAGTGGGTGGTCTGGTCCGCTGCGCCCGGGGCCGTGCCAGCGTCCGTTTGTGCGGGGGAAATCTGTTTTTCGCTCATCCCGAT
Source organism: Kerstersia gyiorum (assembly GCF_004216755.1). Lineage (GTDB taxonomy): Bacteria > Pseudomonadota > Gammaproteobacteria > Burkholderiales > Burkholderiaceae_B > Kerstersia > Kerstersia gyiorum. Next base: position 712,942 of record NZ_SGWZ01000001.1, on the reverse strand, counting down.
ATCGTAGCCGATTCCATGGCAGCCGGAAGTATCAGCGTGGCGCAAATTGACACCTCAGGACACGATTTTCTCGCCATGCCTCCCAAGGAAAGCACAAGACAGTCACAGACCTGAAACATTGCCGCCATATTATGGCAACGTCCGCGCCATACGGCGCCTTTTCCCTACTGCCTGATCGCCATGTCCAGCACTATTCTCGTGGTTGAAGACGAACCCGCCATCCAGGAGCTTATCGCCGTCAATCTGTCCTTCGCCGGACACAAGGTCCTGCGCGCTTTCAATGTGGAACAGGCGCACACCCTGATCCGCGCCGAACTGCCAGACCTGATCCTGCTCGACTGGATGCTGCCCGGCGCATCCGGGCTGAACATGGCGCGCAGCCTGCGTGCCGACGAGCGTACCCGCAGCGTGCCCATCATCATGCTGACGGCCAAGGGCTCAGAGCAGGACAAGGTGGACGGCCTGGAAGCCGGTGCCGACGACTACATCACCAAGCCCTTCTCGCCCAAGGAACTGATGGCGCGCATCAAGGCAGTCCTGCGCCGCCGCGCACCGCAGCTGACCGATGACGTCATCGACGTGTCCGGCCTGCGCCTGGACCCCGTCACCCACCGCCTGACCGGCAACGGTAAGGCGCTGCATATCGGGCCGACGGAATTCCGCCTGCTGCACTTCTTCATGACCCATCCGGAGCGCGTCTTTTCACGCGCCCAACTGCTGGACCAGGTATGGGGCGACCACGTGTTCGTCGAAGAGCGCACGGTGGACGTTCATATCCGCCGCCTGCGCAAGGCGCTTGAACCCACCAGCCATGACGCGCACGTGGAAACAGTACGCGGCAGCGGCTACCGCTTCACCAACCAGATCACCAGCAACTGAGCCCGCCCCCCCTTGGCGAGCGCCGGCCCGGCCTGCCACAGGCGGCGGGCTGACGCGCCCCGCAGCGCTGCGGCAATGCGACAATGGATGCCACTATGATCTGGATACGCACGCTCGCCACCCTGCTCGCCTGGGCTGTCGTTGCCGCACTGGTGCATTGGCGCCTGGGCGGCAGCAGCGGCATGCTGGTGTTCGCCTGCGGCGCCGGCTTGCAGACCTTCCGCCAGGCGCGCCAGATTCAGCGCTTTTCACAGTGGCTCAAGACCCCGGAAAGCGCGCCGCCCTATGCGCTGGGCGTGCTCGACGACAGCGCGGCCATGCTATACCGCTACCAGCGCCGCCGCATCCGTGAATTCGAAGAAAACCAGCGCATGCTGCAAGGCATGATCGCCGCCGCCCAAGCATTGCCCGATGGCGCCGTCACGCTCAACGAAACCCTGCACATCGAGTGGTGCAACCGCATGGCGCGCCGCCACCTGGGGCTGCGCCTGCCGGCCGACCGCGGACAATACCTGCTGAACCTGCTGCGCGAACCCGAATTCGTCGCCTATGCCCAGCAGGAAGAATGGCCTGAGCCCATTCTGGTGCGCCTGGTGCGGGAAGGCCAGGAACGGCTGATGATGATGCAACTGACGGCCTATGCGAGCGACCAGCGCCTGCTGATCACCCGCGACGTCACCCAGATAGAAAAGCTCGAGACCACGCGGCGCGACTTCGTCGCCAACGTCTCGCACGAACTGCGCACCCCGCTCACCGTGCTGAGCGGCTTCCTGGAAACGCTGCGCGAGCTGCCGGCCGAAGCAATTCCGCCGGAGCAGCACGACTACTACCTGTCCCTGATGCACGAACAGGCGCAGCGCATGCAAACCATCGTCGCCGATCTGCTGACACTGTCTGCGCTGGAATCATCGCCCTCGGCAGACCCGCAGGAGATCTCCGTCAGCGAACTGGTGCAGGCCGCCAGGCTGCAGGCCGAAGGGCTATCGGCGGGCCGCCATACCTTCTCCTGGCAGATAGACGACAGCCTGGCGCTTTTGGGATCGGAAACCGAACTGAGTTCTGCCTTCACCAACCTGCTGACCAACGCCGTGCGCTATACACCGGACGGTGGCACCATAGATGTCGCCTGGCGCCAGTTGCCCGATGGCGGCGCACGCTACAGCGTACGCGATTCCGGCATCGGCATCGCCGCCGTGCACATCCCGCGCCTGACCGAGCGCTTCTACCGGGTGGACCGCGGCCGCTCGCGCGCGGTCGGCGGCACCGGACTGGGGCTGGCCATCACCAAGCACATCGCCATGCGCCACGACGCCGAACTCCAGATTGAAAGCAAACCTGGCCAAGGCAGCACTTTTTCCCTGGTTTTCCCGTCCGACCGCATCGTCGCCAGGCGCTGAGCCGACAGGAAAACAACAGCCGCCGCCTGTGGCCGGCAGCCGCACATCCTTGGTGCAGCAGGGAATCTGGCGTGAAGTAAACGTCCGCGGGCCTTGCCCCGCGACAGGGGAATCCCTTATGCGGCCGGCAAAGCGATTACAATGGATCGCTTCCCGACGCGCCCAGCCGACGCGCCGCCACTTCCTCAATTAGGCTCTTGTCTGTCATGGCAAATATCGTTCTCTTCGAAAACATCCATCCCAGCGCCCGCGAAGTGTTCAAGCAGGCCGGCCTGACCAACATCGTCTCGCATGCCATCGCGCTCCCGCCCGATGAGCTGCGTGCGGCCCTGAAGACTGCCGACATCGTCGGCATCCGCTCCCGCACCAACCTCGATGCAGGCCTGCTCAACGAGTTCCCCAACATCCGCGTGATCGGCTGCTTCTGCATCGGCACCAACCAGGTCGCCCTGGATGTAGCGGCCCAACGTGGCATCCCGGTGTTCAACGCCCCCTTCTCCAACACCCGCTCGGTCGCCGAACTGGTGCTGGCCGAGGCCATCCTGCTGCTGCGCCGCATTCCCGAAAAGAATGATCGCGTGCATGGCGGCCACTGGGACAAGACGGCAACCGGTGCCTTCGAGGCCCGGGGCAAGACGCTGGGTATCGTCGGCTACGGCAACATCGGCTCTCAAGTCAGCACGCTGGCCGAAGGCCTGGGCATGCGCGTCATCTACCATGACATCGAAGCCAAGCTGCCGCTGGGCAATGCCCGCGCCGCGCTGTCACTGGATCAGCTGCTGGAAGAATCGGACGTCGTGACGCTGCACGTTCCCGGCGGTTCGGGTACGGCCAACATCATCAATGCCGAGCGCCTGGCGCGCACGAAGAAGGGCGCGATCATCATCAACGCCTCACGCGGCACGGTGGTGGATATCCAGGCCCTGCGCGACGCCATCGTCAGCGGCCACATCGCTGGTGCGGCGCTGGACGTGTTCCCGACGGAGCCCAAGGGTCCGAACGAACCGCTGCAAAGCCCGCTGGTCGGCCTGCCCAACGTGATCCTGACGCCGCACATCGGCGGCAGCACCCAGGAATCCCAGGAAAACATCGGCCGTGAAGTAGCGGAAAAGCTGGTGCGCTACTGGCTCAGCGGCACCACCAAGGGCGCCGTCAACTTCCCCGAACTGCCTTACCTGGAAGCCAACGGCGAAACACGCGTCCTGCACATTCACCGCAATGCGCCGGGCGCCGTCAGCGCGCTCAACAACACGCTGGCGGAAAAGGGCCTGAACATCGTCAGCCAGACGCTGCAAACCAAGGGCCAGCTGGGCTATGTCGTGACCGACGTCGACGGCCCCGTGGGCGACGACGTGCTGGAACTGCTGCGCAGCCACCCGGCCACGATCCGCGTCGAGCGCGTGTCCGTCAACTAAGGCAATACACCGCTACCCTGCCCTGATCCGGCCCGCCGGCCGAGGATGGGCAGCCAGTAAAAACCCCGTTCACGCCCCACCGGTCGTGAACGGGGTTTTTTCATAGCCTGCGCCAGATGATGGCGCCATGCCGTTCAGCCGGGGCCTCGCCCGGCAATCTTGTCAGCGCGCGCCATCAGCATTTCAGCGGCATCCACATGCAGCTGTTCCACCAGCACGCCATCGACGACCACCACGCCCAAACCTTGTGCCTGGGCCTCGGCCCAGGCGGCCACGCGTTTGCGCGCCTGCGCCACGTCTTCGTCCGAAGGGCTGAAGGCCTCGTTGGCCGCCGCCAGCTGGCGGGGGTGGATCAAGGTTTTGCCATCAAAGCCAAGATCCCGGCCCTGCCGGCAGACCAGGGCCAACCCGGCGTCGTCTTCCAGGTCACCATGCACGCCATCCAGGGCGACACAGCCCCAGGCTCGAGCCGCCAGCACGATCTGCGACAGCGCAAACAGCAAGGGCAGGCGGTCTGCCGCCGGACGCGCATCCAGCGCCTTGGCCAGGTCCGACGTTCCGGCCACCAGCGCGGCCACGCCCTGCTCCGCGATGGCATCGGCACGCAACACGCCCAGCGGCGTTTCCACCATGGCCCACAGTGGCAGGTCTTGCCGGCAACCCGCTGCATGCAGGGCCTGGCGGGCCTCACGCACGGCGGCCGCGCTTTCCACCTTGGGCAACAGCACACCGTCGATATCCTGGCTGGCCAGCCATTCGATATCCGCCACGCCCCATGCCGTCGCCAGGCCATTGATGCGCACGATACGCTCGCGATGGCCATAACCCTGCGGCTGAGCCAAGGCCGTGCCGATGCGTTGGCGCGCCAGCGCCTTGGTTTCAGGCGCGACGGCGTCTTCCAGGTCGAATATCAGCGTATCTGCATCGAGGCCACGCGCCTTTTCCAGTGCGCGTTCGTTGGCGCCGGAAATATAGAGCACGGACCGGCGCGGCCTCAGCCTCAGGCCATCGGGCCGGTGCGCCGGCTCGCCCATGCGGGCCGACGTGTCATGTGACGGATGATGCGGCATGAATGAATACCTCCGGAACGATCTCTGGCTGCGCGACAACCAGGCGCCTTAAAGAATGAAGTTCAGGCCCACGCACAGCAGCAAGACGGCGAACAGCTTTTTCAGCATGACCGGGGAAAGCTTGTGCGCCAGCTTCACGCCCAGACCGGCTGAGAACATGCTGGTCACGGCAATGCCGACCAAGGCCGGCAGATAGATATAGCCGAAGCTGTGCGGCGGCCGGTTGGGCTCGCTCCAGCCGAAGTAGATGAACGACAAGGCGCCAAAAATGGCAATGGGCAGGCCGCAGGCTGCCGATGTTCCCACCGCCTGCTGCATAGGCAGGCGACGCCAGGACAACAGGGGCACGGTCAGCGACCCGCCGCCAATGCCAAAAATCGAGGACGCGCAACCCACCACCGCACCGCTGATGCCCAGCCACAATTTGCTGGGCTGACGGAAAGGCTCGCCCGCCGCGTTCTTGGTGCCCAGGCCAAAATAAAGCTGGATAGCCATGCAGATGGCAAAGACCCCGATGATCACTTGCAGGTCGGTTCCTGGCAGCAGCGACGCCACCCGGCCACCCAGGATGGCGCCCACCAGCAGGCCTACTGTCATCCAGCGCACCAGGTACCAGTTGATCGCGCCGCGCTTCTGGTGCCCGGCGATGGAATTGATGGAGGTGAATACGATGGTAGCAAGCGATGTACCGACTGCCATGTGAGTCAGGACGTTCGGGTCCAGCCCCTGGGCGGTAAAGCTATAGACAAGCACCGGGACGATAATCAGGCCACCGCCGATGCCGAACAGGCCGGCCAGCACGCCGGAGAACACCCCGAGCACAAGGTAAAGCAAAAAGGTCAGCATAATCAAAACATTCCAGATAAGGCCCAGGTGGCCGCCACACGGCGGGCTTCCAGGCGCGGCGCCCGCTACCCAGGGTACGTGCCAGCATGTTAACGCCATGCGGCCGCCACGGGCTGCGGCGATTTAATGTCCTTGTCACCGATGGCGTTTACTTTGCGGGTTCCCAGGATGCCATGGAACCCTCCATCATGACGAGCCACAGACGCCTTGCCCCTTGCTATGCCGCCCTGCTGACCGCCTTTATGGCCGCGCCCGCTGCCGCTGACGTGATATTCAGCGAATATGTCGAAGGCTCGTCCAACAACAAGGCGCTGGAACTGCACAACTCAGGCGACAGCGTGGTGGACCTGAGCCAGTATGAAGTTCATGTGTATGCCAACGGTTCCAAGACGGTGTCATCCACCTTCAAGCCCACCGGCAACCTGGCAGCGGGAGCGACTTATGTCATCGCCCACTCGTACATGGCCGACACCCTCGGCAGCCGCATCAACCTGACCGCCGGCCTGAACTACAACGGCGACGATGCCGTCATCCTGAGTCACCAGGGCAATATCGTCGACCGCATCGGCCAGGTCGGATTCCGTCCTGCCGACGCCTGGACCGGCGCCAGCGGCGCATCGACGAAAGACAACACGCTGCGCCGCAAGGCCAGCATCAAGACGGGCGATGCCGCCGCAGACACCGTTTTCGACGTTGACCAGCAATGGGATGCCTTCCCGGTCGACAGTTTCGACGGCCTGGGCGCGCACCCTGGCCTGGCGGAAACCGGCGGCGGCGCCACGGCCCAGTGCGGCGCACCCGCCACCGCCATTGCTGACCTGCAAGGCCGCGCCGACGGCGCCACGCTGGAAAAAGTCCATGTAGAAGCCATCGTCACGGCAAGCTACACCTACAGCAACGGCTTTTCCGGTTTCTTCATCCAGACGGCCGACGCCGAACGGCTGCGCCGCCCCGGGGTTTCCGAAGGGCTGTTCGTCTATGCCCCGGGCAAGACGGTTGCAGCAGGCCAGCGCGTGCATCTGGTCGGCAGGATCGAGGAAAAGTACGAACAGACGCAGTTGACACTGGCCAGCGACATCGCCGTGTGCGCCACCGGCCAGGCCGTCCAGGCCGAAACGCTGGCCCTGCCGCTGCCCGAAGGCAGCGACCACTCCCAATACGAAGGCATGCTGGTGGAGCTGGCGCCCGGCCTGACTGTCAATAATGTCTACGAACTGGGCCGCTATGGCAGCATCCTGCTGGGCAACGGCCTGCTGCAAACCCCTACGCACGCCGTCGCTCCCGGCACTGGCGCGCAAGCGCTGCTGGACGCCAATACCCGCAACAGCATCATTCTGGATGACGGCTACAACCACCAGAATCCGGCCTCCGTCCCCTACCCGGCCCCGGAACTCTCGGCGGCCAATACACTGCGGCGCGGCTACACCACGACTTCCCCGGTACGCGGCGTGGTGGAAAAACGCTTCAGCGCCTGGCGCATCCAGCCGATTCCGGGCGCCGAGGCGCCCTCCTTCAGCAGCGCAGGCAATCCGCGCCCCGAAGCCCCGGCGCGCGCTGGCGACACCGACGTGCGCGTGGCTTCCTTCAACGTTCTGAACTACTTCAATGGCGACGGCAAGGGCGGCGGCTTCCCCACGTCGCGTGGCGCCCAGAGCGCCGAAGAACTGCAGCGGCAGGAAGACAAGATCGTGGCTGCGCTCAAGCAGCTTGATGCCGACATCATCGGCCTGATGGAAATCGAGAACGACGGCTATGACGATACCAGCGCCATCAGCCAGCTGACGCGCCGCATGGGCAGCAACTGGAGCTACATCCAGCCCGGCAGCGAACGCCTCGGCACCGACGAAATCACAGTCGCGATGATGTACCGCAATGACACGGTTCGCGAGACGGGCAAGGTTGCCACGCTGGAAATCGACGACAAGAACCGCATGCCGCTGGCCCAAACCTTTGAATCGGTGCGCGGCGGGCTGCCGGTTACGGTTGCGGTGAACCACTTCAAGTCCAAGGGCTGCAACAATGCCACGGACGGCGATGCCGACCAGAACGATGGCCAGAGCTGCTGGAACCCGACACGCCTCAAGGCCGCCAAGGCACTGAGCGACTGGCTCGCGACCCAGCCCACGGGCATCAACACTGCGGGCCAGCTGATCATCGGCGACCTGAACAGCTACGCCAAGGAAGACCCCATCGTGGCGCTGGCCAACGCCGGCTATGCCGACCTGCTGGCACGTGACGGCGACGGCGCCGAGTACAGCTACGTCTTCAATGGCATGTCGGGCTACCTGGATCATGCGCTGGCCGACAAGACCCTGGCGGCCAAGGCGCTGAAAGCCCAGGCCTGGCACATCAATGCCGATGAACCGCCGGCACTGCAGTATTCGCTGCAATACAAAAGCACGCAGCAGCAGGCATCGTTCTATGCCGCCGATCCCTACAGTTCCTCCGACCACGACCCGGTCGTGATCGACCTGGCGTTGTCCAAACCCGACGACAACGGTGGCGGTGAAACGGAAACCCCGGAACCGTCGCCCGGTTCCGATGACAAAAGCGGCGGCGGCGCGCTGGGGCTGGGCCTGCTGGCCGCCCTGGCCTGGATGCGACGCCGCGCCGTCTCTGCGCCACGCTGAACGCGCACCGGCCGGCGCTGCTGCCCAGGCTGCGCCGGCTGGCAGCCAAAAGCTGACGAATTCCTGAATAGGTTATCTGCTCATCACCAATAGATATTTCCGGCTCGCGAAGCAGAAAGTTACTGTCTGGCTTCCTAGCACTGCAACCGGAGATGTCCATGTCACTTCGTACCTTGTGGACCAGCGCCCTGGCTGCGCTGGCCCTTTCCTCTGCCCCTGCGCTGGCCAGCAACCCCTATCTGGTCTCCACCGATTGGCTGGAACAGAACCTGAACGACCCCGCAGTACGCGTGGTGGAAGTCAGCGTAAACCCCGGCCTCTACGAACGCGGCCACGTGCCTGGCGCCGTCAACTTCAACTGGCACACTGACCTGGTCGACACGGTGCAACGCGATATCGCTTCCCCCGAGAAATTCCAGACACTGCTGCGCCAGGCCGGCATCAACCCGGACACCACCACCATCCTCTATGGCGACAACAACAACTGGTTCGCCGCCTGGGGCGCGTGGGTCTTCGACATCTACGGCATCGACAACGTCAAGTTGCTTGATGGCGGCCGCAAGAAGTGGGAAGCTGAAGGCCGCCCGCTGAGCACGGCTGCCGCCACCCCGTCCGCCGGCACCGTCAGCGTGAAACCCGCCAATACAGCCCTGCGGGCCCGCCTGGCCGATGTGCTGGCCGCTGCCCGCCAGGAAGCAGACGTGGCCCTGGTGGATATCCGTTCCGCCGATGAGTACAGCGGCAAAATATTCGCCCCCAACGGCGTGCCCGAGCTGGCCGTGCGCGCCGGTCATGTCCCCGGCGCCGTGAATGTCACCTGGAGCAAGCTGGTGGCCGAAGACGGCAGCTTCAAGCCGGTCGAGGAGCTCAAGGCGATCTACAGCGCCGTCGGCATCGACGGCAACAAGCCCATCATCACCTACTGCCGCATCGGCGAACGCTCCAGCCATTCCTGGTTTGCGCTGAGCAAGCTGCTGGGCTATGACGTGCGCAACTACGATGGCTCGTGGACCGAGTACGGCAACAGCGTCGGCGCACCTATCGAGAACCCGGCAGGCACCATCTGGGGCCAGACCTGAGCATGACCGTGTTATCCCAGCCGCCCGCCGCCCTGCTGCCGGCGGCCACGCATCCCCCGCCTGCCAGCGGCGCTACCCAGACGGCAGAGGAACCTGCCGCCTGGCGTCGCCCCCGGCTGCCGGCACTCGCTGCGGCCACGCTGGTTGCCTGCGGGCTGGCCTGGTGGGCCTGGCAGTTACAGGGCATTCCCGGCACCGGCCGGGGGCTGGCGTTCTCGCTGCTGGCTGGTGCATTTTTCGGCTTCGCGCTGCAACGCTCGCGCTTCTGTTTTTATTGCATCACGCGCGACTACCTGGCCCATCGTGACGCACGCGGGTTGCTGGGCCTGATTGCGGCGCTGGCACTGGGGCTGCTGGGCTATTACGCCGTGTTCGGCGCTTTCCTGCCGGTGCCTGCGCCCGGACGGCTGCCGCCGGGCGCCCATATCGGGCCGGTAAGCTGGGTGCTGGCGCTGGGCGCGGCAACCTTCGGACTGGGCATGGCCATTTCGGGCTCCTGCATCAGCGCACACCTTTACCGCCTGGGCGAAGGCGCGTTCCATTCACTGTTCGCCCTGCTGGGCGCGCTGGCTGGCTTCGGCCTGGGCTTCGTCACCTGGAACCCGCTTTATACGGCTGTCATCCGCGACGCCCCCGTCATCTGGCTGCCCCATCACCTGGGCTACGGCGGTTCGCTGGCCCTGCAACTGACACTGCTGGCCGCATTGGCCGCCTGGCTGCTGCGCAATCAGGGCCGCCATCACGCCGCCGCCAGCGGCACAGCCGCACCGGTAAGCCTGCTGGCCCTATTGTTCAGCCAGCGCTGGCCGACCTATGCCGGCGGCCTGTTGATTGCCGGCCTGGGCGCCATGGCCTACTTCCGCGTTGCGCCGCTGGGCGTCACGGCCGAACTGGGCAGCATCGCCCGCACACTGGCCGACAGTCTGGGTGCGCTACCCGCCAGGCTGGAAGGCCTGGATGGCTTCGCAGGCTGCGCCACGGTCATCAAGCAAAGCCTGCTGTCCAACAACGGGGTATTTGTCGCGGCCCTGGTAATGGCGTCTTTTGCCAGCGCCATTCTGGCAGGAGATTTCCTGCCGGTGCGACTGCACCCCGGCACGGCACTGCGCCATGCGCTGGGCGGCCTGCTGATGGGTTGGGGCGGCATGCTGGCGCTGGGCTGCACGATAGGCACCCTGTTGTCAGGCATCATGGCGGGAGCCGCATCCGGCTGGATTTTCGCCCTCTTCTGCCTGGTCGGTGCCTGGCTGGGCTGGCGGCTGCGGCAGCGGGCCTGAAATTCGTTGAAATCCGGCGGAATGCAGCACCTGAAAAGGCCGCTGGCTGCCCGCCAGCCGCCCGTTATACTGCCTGCTTCCGAGCGTCCCTAACAAACCATGGACACACCGCCATTTCCGCCGGCATTACCGGCATGGCGCCTGCCCACAGGCGCCATGGTGGCTGGCCTCATGGCCGGGGCCAGGCCCCGCAGCCGCCTACCATCCGGTTTGGAATGGCGCCGCTGCGAGCCGGTACAAGCATCAGGGCAGCAATTCACGCAGCGCCGGCCACACGTTTTCCAGCACCTGCGGCTGGGCCGCCGCCACCGGATGCAGGCCATCGCTTTGCATCAGCGCCGGGTCCAGCGCCACCCCTTCAAGCAGGAACGGCACCAGGCCGGTCTGGTAGCGCTGCGCCAACCCGGCATACACCTGGCGCAAGCCATCGCGGTAGCGCGGCCCATAATTCACCGGCAGTTCGATACCGATGAGCAGGACTTCGGCCCCGGCCGTACGCGCATCTTCTATCATGTCGGCCAGGTTACCTTCCAGCGCGGCCAACGGTTGGCCGCGCAATCCGTCATTGGCGCCCAGTTCCAGCACGAGTATCTCGGGGTGGTGCTCTTCGAGCAACGCGGGCAATGCCGCCTTGCCATTGGCGCTGGTCGCGCCGCTGACACTGGCATTGACGACCTTCCAATCCGGCGCCTCGGTGGCCAGGCGTTGGGACAGCAGGCTGACCCAGCCCTGCTCCGCAGGAATGTTATGCGCAGCAGATAGGGAATCCCCCATTACCAGAATCACCGGATCAGCCGCATGCGCGAAAGGCGCGGCCATCCACAGGCACAGCAAGCAAAGGAAACGACGCATGAGCGGTTCATCCCAGGAACAGGTACTTTTGGAAAGCCTGAATGTTAGCAAGTCGGTGACAGGCCCCACCGGCAGACTCGATATCCTGGAGGATATCTCGCTGCGCATCCATGCCGGAGAAAGCGCCGCCATCATCGGCGCATCCGGTTCCGGCAAGACGACCCTGCTGGGACTGCTGGCCGGGCTGGATGTTCCCAGCAGCGGCAGCATACGCCTGGACGGCCACGCGCTGGAAACCCTGGATGAAGAGGCCCGAGCGGGATTGCGCCGCCGCCTGGTCGGTTTCGTCTTCCAATCGTTCCATCTGCTGCCGGCGCTCAGTGCCGAGGAAAACGTCATGCTGCCGCTGGAACTGGAAGGTGCCGCGCGCGCGCGTGAACGCGCCCAGGCCGCACTCGATGCCGTCGGCCTGTCGCACCGCCGCGGGCACTATCCGGCACAGTTGTCCGGTGGAGAACAGCAGCGCGTTGCCATAGCTCGCGCCTTCGTCAACGAACCGCGCATCCTGTTTGCCGATGAACCGACCGGCAACCTGGATGCCCGCACCGGCGGCGCCGTCAGCGACCTGTTGTTCCGTCTCAACCAGGAGCATGGCACGACGCTGGTGCTGGTCACACACGACCTGACACTGGCGCAGCGCTGCCAGCAGACCCTGCACATTACAGCCGGCCGCCTGGTCGATGCCGCCTGAGGCCGCCGCCGTGCCTGTTCCCTGCTTCCCGTGTCGTCCCACTCCCGCTGTTGCCCGACATCCATGAATATCCTCCCCCTGGCTTTCCGTACCGTCCGGCGTGAATGGCGCCTGGCGGAATTGCGCACCCTGGCGCTCGCGCTGGTGCTTTCGATTGTTGCGCTGGGAGTGGTCGCCACCCTGGCACTACGGGTTGAACACAGCATTGCCGCAGGTTCCGCCGAGCTGGTCGGCGGCGATGGCGGCATCAACGCCCCCAGCCCTATCCCTGCCGAATACGAAATCCAGGCCCGGGAAATGGCGCTCGCCACGGCCCATGCCGTGCGTTTTCCCAGCATGGCCTTCGCCCAGGAACAGGCCCAGTTGCTGAACCTGGCTGCCGTCTCGCCCGAATGGCCCCTGCGCGGGGAAATCACGCTGCGCGACGCGGACGGCAGGCAACACACCGCCCCCGCTCCCCAGCCCGGTGAAATTTACCTGGATGCGCGCGCGCTTGCCGCACTGGGCGTCGACATAGGCGCCACCGTGCAGATCGGCGACGCCAATCTGCGGATTGCCGGTGAACTGCTGCGCCAGCCCGACGGCGGCAACGTCTTCGCACTGGCCCCCACGGCCCTGGCCCCGCTTGCCGACATCGAACGCGCCGGCCTGCTGGGGCCCGGCAGCCGCGCCCGCTACAGCCTGCTGCTGGCCGGCGCGCCCGGCGCCGTGCAGGACTGGAAGCAATGGGCGGCCAGCCAGGCCTTGCCAGACAACGCTCGCCTCATTGAACTGGAAGACGCGCAACAAAACCTGGGCGGCGCCTTCGAGCGCGCCAACGCCTTCCTGCGCCTGTGCGCATTGCTCGCAGCACTGCTGGCCGGCGTCGCCATCGCACTGGCATCTCAGCGCTATGCGCAACGCAAGACCGATGAAGTGGCGCTGCTACGCGCACTGGGCGCCCCGCGCGCCGACGTGCTGAAGCTCTTGGCTGGCACGCTGGCCGCACTGGCCCTGCCCGCCGCCCTGCTGGGTATCGCACTGACACAAGGGCTGTCCGCCCTGGCCTGGCAAGTCGCAGGCAAGCTGTTCAGCGGCGCCCTGCCAACCGTACAACCTGTCCTGCCGTCGCTGGCCGCTGCCGCCATGGGCCTGGCCATCCTGGCCGGATTCGCCCTGCCGCCGCTGGCCCGGCTGGCAGACGTCCCGCCAGCGGCGGTGTTCCGCCGCAGCGTGGCACCCCGCGTGCGCCGTTTCGACCTGTTCTACCTGCTGCCACTGGCTACCGCGCTGGGACTGATCTGGATGCAGGCCGGCAGCGCCAGGCTGGCCATCATCCTTGCCATCAGCCTTGCGGTCGTAGCCCTGGTGGCTGCCATCCTGGCGCTGCTGGCCCTGTGGCTGGCGCGCCGTGTCGCCGCCGGCATCCACCCCGCCCTGCGCCTGGGCCTGGCGTCGCTGGCCCGCCGCCGCTTCACCAGCGCCGTCCAGGCCGTGGCGCTGAGCCTGGGTCTGTGCGCGCTGCTGATACTGGCCGTGGCCGCCCCGGCCCTGTTGCAGGAATGGCGTTCGGAACTGCCGGATGAAACACCGAACTGGTTCGCCCTGAATGTCCTGGAGGAACAAGTGCCCGATTACCGGGCCGCCCTGGAACAGGCCAGTGCCTCCCAGGCCGCAATGCTGCCGCTGGCCGTAGGCAAACTGACTGCCATCAACGGCGAGCCTGCTGAGAGCTTCTACCAGACCCCGGAACAGCGCGAGCGCGCCGCCGAGCAACTGCGTTTTTCCTGGAGCGCCACGCTGCCCTCGGCCAATCGGCTGGTCGCCGGCGCCTGGCAGGCGCCTGAGGCCGGAGCGGCCGGCCTGTCGGTGGAAAAGGGCTGGATGGAACGCTTTGGCCTGAAGCTGGGCGACAGCCTGACACTGGAGAGCGGCGGGCGCAGCGTCACCGCCACCATAGACAGCGTGCGGGAAGTCGACTGGAGCTCCTTCCGCGTCAATTTCTTCCTGCTGCTGGACCCGGCCCACGCGGACGGCATGCCGCATACCTGGATCGCCAGCTATTACCTGCCGCCAGCGCAGAACAACCATTTGGCGGACATGGCCCGACAATTCCCCAACGTCAGCATGCTGGACGTCAATGACCTGCTGGAACGCGTGCGCAGCATCATCGAGCGTGTCAGCAGCGCAGTGAGCTGGGTGCTTTCCTTCAGCCTGCTGGCCGGCGCACTGGTGCTGGCTGCCGCGCTGGCCGCCAGCGCGCAGCAACGCCGCCACGAAGCCGCGCTGCTGCGTACCCTGGGGGCCCAGCGGCGCCAACTGCGCCTGGCCGCGCTATGCGAATTCCTGGTCCTGGGACTGATTGCCGCACTGACCGCCACGATGGGCGCCGCAGGTGCCGGAAGCTGGCTGGGGCAAAGCGTGTTCCGCATGGCGGCAGTACCGCTGCCCTGGGCGCAATTGGCCGGCACCGCCCTGCTGGCGGCGCTGGTCATCACCTTGCTGGGCCTGGCCGGGACACGGCGCATCCTGAATACCCCGCCCATGGCGTTACTGCGCGCAGCCTGACCCCAGGGCCGCCTGGCGGCGCGCCCGCACTGCCGCAAGGCCTCGTCACAGTGCGGGTTGCGTCATTCTGGTGCCTGCCCTGGGCCTGCCCACAGTGACCGGAAGATGGCATGGATATTGCTTTGCATGTGGAGTTCTCACCCACCCGCAAGGCAGAAATCCATGTCAGACAGCATCCGCACCCCTTCTTCCGCTATCCCCACCCGCCGGGAATTTCTTTACCGTGCCGCCGCACTGGGCGGCCTGGGCCTGGCCATGGCAACGATGAACGCCTGGGGCCTGACGCTGGCATCGCAGAGCGACCAGCCCCCCAGGCTGCAAGGCAGCGGCAAGGGCAAGCGCGTGCTGATACTGGGCGCCGGCATCGCCGGGCTGACCAGCGCCTACGAACTGCGCAAGGCGGGCTATGACTGCATGATCGTGGAAGCCCGGCCCATCGCTGGCGGCCGGGCGCGCACCGCCCGCAAAGGGACGCGCAGCGAAGAACCCGGCAATCCCTCTGTCTGCGACTTCGACAGCGGAGATTTCTTCAATCTGGGGCCGATGCGCATCCCCTACCACCATCGTTCCACGCTGTACTACACGCGCGAATTCAAGGTGCCGCTGGGCATTTTCGTCAACGACAACGACGCTGCCTATGTCTACCATGAAAACGCAGGTGCGCTTTCAGGCCAGCGCCTGCGGCAGGGCGAGGTCAAGGCGGACATGCGTGGCTACGTCAATGAACTGCTGGCCAAAAGCATCGTGGACGGCAAGCTGGACGAGCAAATCACCGCCGCCGACAAGGCGTTGTTGCTGGACTACCTGGCGCAGGAAGGTTATCTGGGCAAGGACGACCTGCGCTATCACGGCACCAATGGCCGTGGCTACGCCGTCAATCCGGGCGCGGGCACCGAACCCGGCCCTGGCACGCCATCCGACCCGCTGGGCTTCGCAGAACTACTGGGTTCCAGGCTGGGGCATATCTACCAATCGGTGCAGAGCTTCAACCAGCAGATCACCATGTTCCATCCGCTGGAGGGCATGGACCAGATTCCCGCCGCCTTTGCACGGCAGCTCAACGGCCTGATCCGCTACCAGGCGGAAGTGCAATCGCTGCGCCAGAACGATGCGGGCGTCACCGTGGTCGTCAAGGACACCCGCTCCGGCACGGCCGAAACGCTGCAGGCCGATTACTGCATTTGCACGATCCCGCTGCCCGTGCTGAAAGACCTGGACACCGATTTTTCCGCCGCCTTCAAGGCCGCCATCGCCTCGGTGCCCTACATGCCCGCCGGCAAAATCGGCCTGCAGATGAAAAACCGGTTCTGGGAAGTGGATGACGCCATCTATGGCGGCCACGTCCGCACCGATATCAAGGGCATAGGCAACATTACACTGCCCTCGAACAACTGGCAGGGTGCGGCAGGCATCATCCTGGGCTACTACAACTTCGGCGGCAACGCCGAAACCATCGGCAAGCTTGACCCGGCCGAACGCACCACCTTCGCGCTGACCAACGGCCAGAAGATATTCCCGCAATACCAGGAAAGCTTCCGCAACAGCTTTTCCATTGCCTGGCAAAACGTACCCTACAACCGGGGCGGCTGGGCCCACTGGAGCGAAGAAGGACGCCGCACCACCTATCCCCTGCTCCTGGAGCCGGAAGGCCGGGTCTATCTTGCCGGCGAACACCTGAGCTACCAGACCGGCTGGCTCTCCGGTGCCATCGAATCCGCCTGGCAACAGATCGCCAAGCTGCACGCCCACGCGCAAGCGGCCTGAACCCATCCCAGCACGCCGGCCCGCAGGCCGGCGCGCTGCCGACCCTTTCCCCTGCCACTCAGACGAGGTCTATCCATGCAAGCCCACTTCCGCCGCCAGCTGATTCCCGCCGCCCTCATTGCCGCCGCGCTGGTTCATACGCCTGCCAACGCCACTGGCATTACGCGCCATGCCTCCGGCAATCCGCAATCTCCCATCGCCGCCGCCACGGAAGTCGCACCCGGCCTGGCAACCGTCTATCTCAGCGGCCAGGTGCCATCGGTGCAGAACCAGGACGCGCCGCCTACCAGCGCCGCTGCGTTCGGCGACACGAAAACCCAGACCATCAGCGTCCTGGGCAAGATCAAGAGCCAGCTTGCCGCGCTGGGACTGGGGCTGGAGGATGTCGTCAAGGTCCAGGCCTATCTGGTTGCCGACCCGGCGACCGGCAAAATGGATTTCGCCGGATTCAGCGCCGGCTATGCCGAATTCTTCGGCGGCAGCCCGGCCATCCTGAATGCCCGCTCCACCATGCAGGTGGCCGGCCTGGTGAACCCCGGCTGGCTGGTTGAAATCGAAGTCACCGCTGTCAAACGGCCCTGAGCACAATCCGGCGGGCGCACGGCCCGCCCCTCCGTCTGCACCGCCCCCCCCCTACACCACCACGGCTGGCAAGGCCGGGCGCTGCTGCGCCAGCAGATCCGCCAGCACCTTGAGTGCGCGTTCCAGTCGGCGCCGGTCCGGCACCGCACCCAGCGAAATCCGTATGGCCTTGGGCGCCACGCCTTCCACCGTGAAAAACTCGGAAGTGCAAATGCCCAGTCCATGGGCGCTGGCCGCCGCCAGCAGACCGTTCAGGCTCCATTGCGCCGGCACAGCTTGCCAGATATGAAAGCCACGCGGTCCTTCACGGTGCGCGAAGGGCAGCACGGCTTCCGCCAGCTCATAGCGTATGCGTGCTTCCGCGGCAACGGCATCGCGGAAAGCATCCGCCACGCCGCTGCGTATCCATTGCGTCGCCAACGCCGCCATCAGCGGTGCGCCCATCAGCGTGAGCGCCCGCATGGCCAGCGCAAACCCGTCCTGGGTGGCGGCATCCGGCAAAGCGACGAAAGCAGTGCGCAAGCCCGGCGTCAATGATTTCGACAGCGTCGCCACATGGCTCACGATATCCGGCGCGAGCTGCGCCAGCGCAGGCGGGCGTTCCGTTGCCAGGAAACTGTAGGGGTCGTCTTCGATGACATGGACCCCATGTGCGCGCGCCACGGCCAGGATGTCCTGGCGGCGCCCGGCCGGCATGGTCATGGCGGTCGGGTTCTGAATCGTCGGGTTGAGATACAACAGGCGCACACGCTGGGTGCGGCAAGCGCGTTCCAGCTCGTCCGGCAGCATGCCGCACTCGTCGGTCGCCACCGCCACCATGCGCCTGCCGCTTTGCCGCACCGCCTGCATCAGGCCGGGGTAACTCAATACCTCGGCTGCCACGGCATCGCCCGGGGCGCTGTGCGCCAGCACCAGTCCTGCCAGCGCCACCTGGGCCCCCGGCACCACCGCAATACGCGCCGGGTCCACCCGGCCCAGGCTGGCTTCCAGCCATGCCGCCGCCGCTTCGCGGTCGGCCAGGCTGCCCGCCCCCCAGTGGTAAGTCATCAGTGTGTCGACATCGGCACGCGCCAGTACGTCGTTCATGCCCTGGCGCAACATGCGCTCCAGCTTGTCGCCCGGCGGCGGCGGCGGAATATTCATGCTGAGGTCGGCCACCCGGCCGTCGTCGGCGGGGCCATGGGACACAAACGACCCCTGCCCGACACGCGCGTCCAGCAGGCCACGGCGGCGAGCCTCCGCATAGGCACGCGTCACTGTCGTCAGATCCAGCCCGAGTTGCCGGGCCAGGTGCCGCTGCGGTGGCAGCCGATCCCCGGGCCGCAGGCGTCCTTCATCCACCGCCGTGCCAATGGCATCGGCAATCTGCAGGTAGCGCGGTCCGCCGCCGTCGACCAGCGCATCCAGCCAGGCAGGCGCAGCCATCGACGCATCGCTTTTGTCATTCATGCGAATCGTATGGTGATTGTTTGTGATATATTCCGATCCTGCAGAATATTGTATGCATACATTATATGTATAAATACATACAAATCTCGCAAGCCTCGTCCGGCCCGGTCCTGCAGCCTGCCCCAATCATAGAGCATGTCACGCCAGGACACGCCCTCTCGGCGTCCGCGTCCGGCCCCCCGCCTGCGACTCCTCATCCGGCGTCCCCGCCCATGTCCAAGAAATGACGATGAAACCGTTGAAAATACGACACCTATGCATGCTTCCAGCCTTGCTGGCGCTGGCCGGCCTGTCAGGCTGTGACTGGGAACTGATCAACTCCAAGGGCCAGGTCGGCATAGAGGAGCGCAACCTGATCTTCACGGCTGTCGGCCTGATGCTGATCGTGGTCCTGCCTGCCATCATCCTCAGCCTGGTCTTCGCGTGGAGATACCGCGCCTCGGCCAAGGCCCGCTATATGCCGGAATGGTCACACTCCACCGCAGTCGAAGTGGTTGTATGGGGCTTCCCCATCATTATTATTTGCATACTCTCAGTAGTTGTATGGAAAAGTACACACAAACTTGATCCATACAGGCCGCTGGACTCGGAGGTGCCGCCCATCACCGTGCAGGCCATTTCGGCGGACTGGAAGTGGATCTTCCTCTATCCGGAACAGGGCGTCGCCACCGTCAACGAACTGTATATCCCGGCCAATACCCCCGTCGCCTTCGAAATCACCTCCAACAGCTCGATGAATACCTTTTTCATCCCGCAGCTGGGCGGCCAGATTTATGCCATGGGCGGCATGCGCACCATGCTTCACCTGATCGCCAACGAACCGGGCGACTATCGCGGATTTTCCGGCAACTACAGCGGCAATGGCTTCTCCGACATGCACTTCGTCGCCCACGCGCTGCCGCCAGAGCAATTCGAACAGTGGGTGCAGCACACCCGCGCCGGCAGCGGAGACTTCGATTTCGAGCGTTTCCTGCAAGTTGCCAAGCGCCCGGAAAACCCGCCCTACCGCTACCCGATCGAGCAGTACGCCAGCCTCGAGCCCAAGCTGTTCGAACGCATCATCGGCCAGTTCGTCGATATGAGCCACCACGCCGCCGCACCGGCAGACGGGCACGGCCATGCCCAGGACGACGCCCCCAGCCACGATAGCCTCCAGGGCGGACATGCCGCCCCGGAAACGCACCCGAATGCCCTGTAACCGAGACCGGACATGTTAGGAAAACTCAGCCTGGCGGATATACCGCTACACGAACCCATCGTCGTCATCACCCTGATCGCCATCCTGATTGGCGGCCTGGCGGTGGTCGGCGGCATCACCTACCTGCGCAAGTGGAGCTATCTCTGGTCTGAATGGATCACCTCCGTCGATCACAAGAAGATCGGCATCATGTATATCTTCGTGGCGCTGGTCATGCTGGTGCGCGGCTTTGCCGACGCCATCATGATGCGTGCCCAGCTGGCTGTGGCCAATGGCGGCAGCGAAGGTTTCCTGCACCCCGACCACTACGACCAGATCTTCACCGCCCACGGCGTGATCATGATCTTCTTCGTGGCCACGCCATTTGTCGTGGGCCTGATGAATATCGTCGTGCCGCTGCAGATTGGCGCGCGCGACATGGCCTACCCCTTCCTCAACGCATTCAGCTTCTGGCTGTTCGTGGTGGGCGTGGTGCTGGTCATGCTGTCGCTGGGCATAGGCGAATTCGCCATGACCGGCTGGGTCGCCTATCCGCCGTTGTCCGGCATCGAGCTCAGTCCGGGCGTGGGGGTGGATTACTACATCTGGGCGCTACAGGCA
This sequence comes from Kerstersia gyiorum, assembly GCF_004216755.1. Classification (GTDB taxonomy): domain Bacteria; phylum Pseudomonadota; class Gammaproteobacteria; order Burkholderiales; family Burkholderiaceae_B; genus Kerstersia; species Kerstersia gyiorum. Next base: position 692,666 of record NZ_SGWZ01000001.1, on the reverse strand, counting down.
TCCGGTCTGGGCACTCTGCTCACCGGGGTCAACCTGTTCGTGACCATCATCAAGATGCGCGCCCCCGGCATGACGCTGATGAAAATGCCCGTGTTCACCTGGACCGTGCTCGTCACCTGCGTCATCATCATCGCCTCCTTCCCCATTCTGACCGGAACGCTGGCCATGCTGACGCTGGACCGCTATCTGGACACCCACTACTTCACCAATGATCTTGGCGGCAACGCCATGATGTACGCGAACCTGGTGTGGGCCTGGGGCCACCCCGAGGTATATATCCTGGTGCTGCCGGCCTTCGGCGTGTTCTCCGAAGTTACCGCAACCTTCGCCCGCAAGAAGCTGTTCGGCTACAAGTCCATGGTGGGCGCGACCGTTGCCATCGGCATTCTGTCGTTCATCGTCTGGCTGCACCACTTCTTCACCATGGGGTCCGGCGCCAACGTCAATGCCTTCTTCGGCATCATGACGATGATCATCGCCGTCCCGACAGGCGTGAAGATCTTCACCTGGCTGTTCACGATCTACCGCGGCCGGCTGGAATTCACCACGCCCATCCTGTGGACCATCGGCTTTCTGGTCACCTTCGCCATCGGGGGCATGACCGGCGTGCTGCTGGCCATCCCCGGCGCCGACTTCCTGCTGCACAACAGCCTGTTCCTGATCGCCCACTTCCACAACACCATCATCGGTGGCGCGCTGTTCGGCTACTTCGCCGGCTACGCCTACTGGTTCCCCAAGGTCTTCGGCTTCAAGCTCAACGAGCGCCTGGGCCGCTACTCCTTCTGGTGCTGGATCATCGGTTTCTACCTGGCCTTCATGCCGCTCTACATGCTGGGCTTCATGGGCATGACGCGCCGCCTGAACCACTACGACAACCCCGCCTGGGTACCCTACCTGTACGTGGCCTTCGTGGGCGCGTGCTTCGTGGCGCTGGGCATCTTCTTCATGGTGCTGCAGCTGGTGGTCAGCATCCGCGACCGCAACAAGAACCGCGACCTGACGGGCGACCCCTGGAATGCACGCACGCTGGAATGGGCGACTTCCTCGCCGCCGCCGTTCTACAACTTCGCCGTCACGCCGCGCGCCGATACGCTCGATGCCTTCCATGAAGCCAAGAAGCATGGCGGCATTGCGCGCCCTGCGCACTACGAGCCCATCCATATGCCCCGCAACAGCGGCCTGCCCTTCATCATGTCGGCCTTCGTGCTGGCGCTGTGCTTCGCATTGATCTGGCATATCTGGTGGATGGCCATTGCCGGGCTGGCAGGCACGATCATCACCTTCATCTGGCGCACCTATGACAAGGACACGGACTACTACGTGCCGGTCAAGGAAATCGAGCGCATCGAGAACGCCCATTACCAAGCTGCCCACTCCCAAGCTGCCCAATCCCAAGTCCAAGCGAGCCAGGCCTGAATATGTCCACTCATACCTTGAACCCGAGTACCGGCGCGCACGCCAAGCCGCACACAGGCCACGGCCACAGCCATGACCACCACGGGCACGAAGCACACGGCGACAACACCGTCTTCGGCCTGTGGATCTACCTCATGTCCGACGTCGTACTGTTCGGCAGCCTGTTCGCCACCTACGTCGTGCTCATGAACGCCTATGCCGGCGGCCCGACCGGCCAGGAAATCTTCAACCTGAAGTTTGTCCTGGGCGAAACCTTCGTGCTGCTGTTCTCCAGCATCACCTTCGGCTATGCCTCGCTGGCCATCCACCGTGGCGACAAGAGCAACGCCTTGCGCTGGCTGTGCGTGACTTTCGTGCTGGGCGCGCTGTTCATCGCCATGGAAATCTATGAATTCCAGCACCTGGCCAGCATAGGCGCCGGCCCCAGCCGCAGCGCCTTCCTGGGCGCTTTCTACGGTCTGGTCGGCACGCACGGCCTGCACGTCACCGCCGGCCTGATCTGGCTGGCAGTGCTGATCCACCAGACCTCGATGGATGGCCTGACGCCGCGCAACCAGACCCGCCTGGCCTGCCTGGGCCTGTTCTGGCACTTCCTGGACCTGGTCTGGATTTGCGTCTTCACTGTTGTCTATCTGACGGGAGCCCTGTAATCATGTCCCAACACGGCCACACTGATACCGATAGCGCTGGCGCCAGCTACGGCACGCTGCGCTCGTACAACACCGGCTTCATCCTGGCGGTCATCCTGACGCTGATTCCGTTCGCGCTGGTGATGTACCCCACCGGCCTGGAACGTTCCACCACCTTGCTGCTGATTTTCGGTTTCGCCATCGTGCAGACCATCGTGCAACTGGTGTACTTCCTGCACATGAACCGGCACTCGGAAGGCGGCTGGAACCTGTCCAGTTTTGTCTTCACGATAGTCATTCTGCTGATCGTGGTCGGCCTGTCGCTCTGGATCATCTGGAGCATGAACGACCACATGATGATGTAAAGGCAAGGCCCGCCGTGCGCATGTTCAGGCAATACCTGCTGTTGACCAAACCCGGCATCATCGCCGGCAACCTGGTCAGCTTTGTCGGCGGCTTCCTCCTGGGAACCGCCGGCCACGCCAGCCTCGCCACCCTGCTGGCGGCTGCGGCCGGCGTGGCCCTGGTGATCGCCTCGGGCTGCGTCTTCAACAACTATATCGACCGCGACATCGACGCCGCGATGACGCGCACGCGCCAACGCAGCCTGGTCACCGGCCTCATCGCCCCCCGCCACGCCCTGCTCTACGGCACATTGCTGGGGCTGGCCGGCCTGCTGCTGCTGGGCACCCAGGGCGGCGGTACGCTCGCCGCCCTGCTGGGACTGCTGGGTTTTGCCGTCTATGTCGGCGCCTACAGCCTCTACGGCAAGCGCAATACCGTGCACGGCACGCTGATCGGCAGCCTGTCGGGCGCCATGCCGCCCGTGATCGGCTATTGTGCGGCCAGCGGCTGTTTCGACATGGGTGCGCTGATGCTGCTGCTGATGTTCTGCCTGTGGCAAATGCCGCACTCCTACGCCATCGCCATCTTCCGGGCGCAAGACTATCGCGCCGCTCGAATCCCGGTGCTGCCGCTGCAATACGGGCTCGCTTCGGCCCGCAGCCAGATCATCGGCTATACCGCCGCCTTCGCCGCCTGCAGCCTGATGCTGCCGCTTTTCAGCGCCGCCAGCTGGCTCTACCTGGTCACGGCCCTGGCTGGCGGGCTCTACTGGCTCAGGCTGACGCTGGCGCCCTGCGACCCAGGCAACCCCGGCCCCTGGGCACGCAAGCTCTTCCTTTTCTCCATCCTGCTGGTCGTGCTGCTGAGCCTCACCATGGGTATCGACGGCCTGCTGCACACGCCTGACTGAACCCGGCCAGCGCGGCCAGCCGGCAGCGCCAGGACCAACAGCGACGCTCCCGCGGCAACGCCATTGCCCGTGCCTGCCCGCCACCGCGACCGGGGCACCCGTCCCCTTGCCACCCAAAAATGGAATACCATTCCAGAACCAGTCTGGGCTGTGGATTTCCCCCGCTGCCAGCACTGGCGCCATTGACAAGGAGACATCATCACCATGGCAAACCCGGCACAGCAACTTTTTGATTTGAGCGGCCAGGTCGCGGTCGTGACCGGCGGCGGCTCCGGCCTGGGCGCAGCCGCCGCTCGCGCGCTGCGCAACGCCGGCGCGACTGTCATCATCCTGGGCCGGCGCGCAGACGTACTGCAGGAACAGGCTGACCGCCTGGGTGCGCAAGCCATGCGCTGCGACACGCGCGAACGCACGCAGGTCAGCGCCGTGATGCAGGAAGTACTCGCCCGCCACGGCCGCCTGGATATTCTGGTGAATGCGGCGGGCATCCACCGCAAGTGCCCGTCGCTGGATTTCCCGGATGAGGAATGGATTGCCGTCCATGCTGTCAACACGCATGGCAGCTTCATCTGCGCCACCGAAGCGCTGCGCCACATGCGCACGGCCGGACACGGCAAGATCATCAATTTCTGTTCATATGGCAGCGCCAACGGCCTGCCCGAAAGCGTCGCTTATGCTTCCAGCAAGGGCGGCCTGCGACAGATGACCAAAAGCCTGGCCATCGAATTCGCACCGGCGGGCATCCAGGTCAATGCCATCGAGCCCGGCTGGTTCAAGACCGAAATGACATCGGCCATGTTCAGCGATCCGGCCTGGCTGGAACGCACCCAGCGCCGCATTCCCGCCGGTCGGCCCGGCGATCCCCAAGACCTGGATGGCGCCGTGATCTTCCTGGCATCCAGGGCCTCCGATTACGTGACCGGTATCGCCCTGCCCGTGGATGGCGGCGCTCAGGCCGTGTAAAGGTTACTAAAGGGCGGTAGAGGCTGATAGAGCCTGGCCAAGGTTGGATCTATCCCGGCACCTATCCACCACCAACCGGCACGCACCAGTCAAACAGCGACACCATGCCCGGCGTCTTGCCTCGCGCAGCCGGGCAGGCTCCGCCTGCCTGCCGAGGCAAGACGCTTAGACGATGCGCCCTTACACAATGCGCCAGATGACCGTGCCGATGACCCAAGCCACGCCGATCACAATCAGGCACAGAACGAACTTCCACAGCAGCTCGGCGAATCTGACCAGCACACAGGCCAGGATACCGCTTCCGGCCAGCACCAGTGCGAAACGCAGCCACTTGGGCCACTCCATGCCGAACCGCTGCGATTACGGGCTCATCCCTTTGGTATCTTCGACAGGCGCGACCATCGTGCCCATGCTTCATGGCCCGATACAGTGCCGCAGACGCAAAAAAACCTGCATGGCTATGCCATACAGGTTTCTGCCGTACGTTTCCGTACATGAATCTGGTGGGCGGTACAGGGTTCGAACCTGTGACCCCTGCCGTGTGAAGGCAGTGCTCTACCACTGAGCTAACCGCCCAGATTTCTTCAAACCTCGAACAGAAAGAAATAATAGCATCGTAATCACCGAAGCAGCAAGTTTTTTCTTGCATGGCCGACAAACCAGCCTGCGCCACAGGACGGCCAGCACAGAGAAACACAAATCGGCACTGGTCTCACATCGGCCTGTCAGGACTGCGCAGCTTCGGACTGCGGTTCATAGCGCCGCCAGACGCACTCCCCCTTGACCGCCTTGTCCAGCGCCGCCAGGTAATCCGCGTGCGCCTGTATCTCGTCGGCGCCCGCTGGCAGGACAGCCAGCCTGGACGGGTCGAAATCGTCGCTGCCGCTGCGGAACTGGATCGCGTTGCCGCTGGCTTGGTTATCCGCAGCATCGACATCACCCAGCAGCGACTCCTGGCCACGCGTCATGGCCAGCCAGACTTCCGCCAGCAGGCGCGTATCCAGCAAGGCGCCGTGCAGCGTACGGTGCGCATTGGAAATGCCGTAGCGGTCGCATAGCGCATCCAGCGAATTGCGCTTGCCCGGATGCATCTCGCGCGCCACCATGAGGCTGTCCGTCACCTTGGCGCAGTAATCCCGCACCTTGCCCAGGCCTACCCGTTGCAGTTCGGCATCGAGGAACTTGATGTCAAAGGCCGCGTTATGGATCAACAGCTCGCCGTCGCGGATGAACTCCACGAAATCCCTGGCCACTTCCTCGAAACGGGGATGGCCGGACAGGAACTCCGTGGTCAAGCCGTGCACCGCCAGGGCCTCGGGGTCGCTGTCGCGGTCGGGATTCAGATATTGATGGTAGTAGTTGTCGGTAACCATGCGGTTATCGACCTCCACGGCACCGATTTCAACGATGCGATGCCCTTGCGCCGGTTCCAGGCCGGTGGTTTCGGTATCCAGTACGATCAGTCGCATGCGGGCAAGACTCCTCACTCATAGAAACAGGCAGGGCACTGCCGGAAAGACATCAGTGTAAAACAAGCCGGGCGCCGCGCTGATTGCCCGCCGCCGCACCTGGGCCAACAACCAGGCTAGTCCCCGGCTGCCGGCGCCGCCTCGGCAGCAGCCTGCCCGGCAGTGCCGCGCACCGAATCCACGCCCTGGTTGGCCAGCTGGTCGGCACGCTCGTTACCCGGGTCCCCGGCGTGCCCCTTGACCCAACGCCAGGTCACATCATGGCGGCCGACTTCCTCGTCGAGCATTTTCCAGAGGTCTGCATTCTTGACCGGCTTTTTGTCCGCAGTACGCCAGTCCCGGCGCTTCCAGTTGGGCATCCACTCCGTGATGCCCTTCATGACGTACTGCGAATCGGTATGCAAGGTCACCTGGCACGGTTCGCGCAACGCCTGCAGCGCCCGGATCACGGCCATCATTTCCATGCGGTTGTTGGTCGTTTCCCGCTCGCCCCCGCACATGGGCTTTTCGTGCCGGCCATAGCGCAACAGCGCACCCCAGCCGCCCAGGCCGGGATTGCCCTTGCAGGCCCCGTCGGTCCAGATTTCCACCTGCTTGGCCGTCTGGGCCGATGCTGCCGTATTTCCTGCCATTACCTTCACCGATTATCCTTGTCCACCGGCATGTCACGCGCAGGCAGTGCCTGCGGCGCAACCGCCTGCTCCATGCTGGCGGCCCCGGCTACCCGGGCGCCACGCGGCATACGCCGCTTTTTTTTCTTCCAGGGCTGGCCGATCAGACGCACGCCCTGCACCTTCTTGACTGCCGATACCGCATAGACCGCACCGCAGAACGGCCACCAGCGCTCACCCGCCGATTCCATGAAGTGCCAGCGCTGCAACCAGGTTTCCGTCCGGCACGGCGGCGCGTAGCAGCCGTAGCGGCCGCGTTCCACCTCGAAGCCCAGCAACTTGAACCAATCCCGCAGGCGCACCAGCGACACCTGCGCGGCCTGGGCATGCGGCAGCCACGGGTCGATACCGGGAATGGACTCCCGCAATCCCCAGAGACTCCACGGATTGAAACCTGAAATCACGACCCGCCCTTCCGGCACCAGCACGCGATCGACCTCGCGCAGCACCTCGTGCGGACGGCTGGCGAATTCAAGCACGTGCGGCAGCACCAGCAGGTCTATGCTTTGCGCATCGAATGGCAAGGCCTCCGGATCGGCCTGGATTTGCGCCTGCCATGCGCCTGTTCCCTTGCTCGGCAGCACCAGGCCGGCATAGGCCTTGAAAGGCATGCGATTATCCTTGAGCGCATCCAGTTGCGGCATACCGACTTGCCAGGCCTGATAGCCAAAAACATCGGCTACCATGGCATCGAACTGGGCCTGCTCCCAGGCGCGGACATATTCCCCTGGCGGCGTGGCCAGCCACTCGCCCAATTTACTGATTGTGCTTTCGTCAGTCACTGGAACATATCCCCATGATTCTTCAGACAACGCCCCCTACCGCCGACGCTGTCGCTCCCGGCGCGCTGATCCCGCTGCCCGCACTGCGGGATAACTATATCTGGCTGGCCGCCGGTTCAAGCCAGGCCGTCGTGGTGGACCCGGGCGAAGCACGTCCTGTGCTCGATTTCCTGGAACGCCACCCTTTTCAGCTAGCTGCCATTCTACTCACCCATCACCATGCGGATCATGTCGGAGGCGTGCTGGAACTGGTTCAGGCCACCGGTGCCCGGGTCTATGGCCCGGCAACGGAACAACTGCCGCACTGTGACGTGCTGCTGCGCGAGAACGATAGCGTCGTGTTCGAGGACCCGGCCCTGGCGCTGCGCGTGCTGGACGTTCCCGGCCATACCGCCGGGCATATCGCCTATGCCGGAGAACTGGCAGGACAGCCGCTGCTGTTCTGTGGCGACACCCTGTTTTCCGCCGGCTGCGGCCGTCTGTTCGAAGGCACACCACGCCATATGCATGACTCTCTGGCGAAGTTCAGCGGCCTGCCGCCAGAGACCCTGGTTTGCTGTGCCCATGAATATACGCTATCCAACCTGGCCTGGGCGGCCAGCGTCGATCCTGGTAATCAGACGTTAAAAGAATGGAAAAATCGTGCATCCGAGCTCAGAAAACACGGAATTCCAACATTACCCACACAGCTCGCACTAGAATACGGGATTAATCCCTTCCTCCGCCTTGGCGATCCCCAGGTCATGCAGGCTGCCCAACAATGGGCGCAGCGCTCGCTTTCCAACAGTGTGGACATCTTCGCCGCCTTGCGTGAATGGAAGAATGCAGCCTGAGCGCGGCCTTGGCCGTACCTGCTGCGCCTAACGAATTCGCCACTTATCTGCATGAACCTGATCAAATTCATCCTACCGTTGTGCCTGGCAGTCCTGGCCGGTTGCGCCAGCGCCCCCCAACAACAGGCTGCCCAGGACAACGACCCGGTATCGTTGCTGATCGCCCGTTCTTCCCCGCCCCCGCAGAGATCCAACCGCGCCACGCTGCTCCAGGCACGCATGGCCGACAGCTCGCGCATCATCGACCTGACGCGCCCGGCCTCCGACGCCTGGGAACGCATCCGCCTGGGCTTCGCGATCCCCAACCTGGATACGCCGCTGGTCCAGAAGTGGACGGACTACTACGCCGCCCACCCCGAATATGTGCAGCGCATGGCAGACCGCGCCGGCAAGTACCTGTACCACATCCTCGATGAAATCGACCGCCGCGGCCTGCCGACCGAACTGGCGCTGCTGCCGTTCGTCGAAAGCGCCTACAACCCGGACGCCTATTCCCGCGCACATGCCTCCGGGCTGTGGCAATTCGTTCCGGCCACCGGCCAGAACTTCAACCTGAAACAGGACTGGTGGCGTGACGAACGCCGCGACCCCATCGCCTCCACTCGGGCAGCGCTGGATTACCTGGAATACCTGTTCGAACTGCAGGGCGACTGGCACCTGGCGCTGGCCTCGTACAACTGGGGAGAAGGCTCGGTACGCCGCGCCATGGCCCGCAACGAAGCCGACAACAAGCCGACGGACTACCTGTCGCTGAACATGCCGGACGAGACGCGCAACTATCTGCCCAAGCTGCAGGCCATCAAGAACATCGTGGCCATGCCCCAGCAGTACGCCATCGCCTTGCCGGAAGTCCCCAATTCGCCGTATTTCACGACCATCGCCAAAACGCGCGATATCGACATCGACATCGCCGCCAAGCTGGCGGAAATGCCGCTGGACGAATTCCGTGCGCTGAACCCGTCCTACAACCTGCCTATCATTCCGGGCTCGGACAGCACGACGCTGATCCTGCCGCTGGACCGGGTCGAGGTGTTCTATGCCAATCTCAACACCTACAAAGGTGAACTGAGCGCCTGGAAGACCTACCACCCCAAACGCGGCGAAACCCTGCGCGACATCGCCCGCGAACACGGCATCTCCGAAGCCGAGTTGCGCCGCCTCAATGGCCTGGGCGCACGCCAGCGCACGGCCAGCGGCCAGCCGCTGCTGCTGCCTGCCAAGCCGGGCAACCAGGTGAAGTTCGCCTCGCTGGCGCCGGTCGCACCGGTGGCTGCCAGCAACTCCCGCGCTGCGACCGTGCGCTCGCACACGGTACGCCGGGGCGACACCCTGTCCGCCATTGCACGCCGCTACGGCACTGATGTCAGCACGCTGCGCCGCCTCAACAACCTCAAGGGCAGCAACCTGGCCGTCGGCCGCAAGCTGCGCATCCCCGGCACCAATTCGCGCGGTTGAGCGCGCCTTTCCCGCCCCCGGCGCAAGCCGGGCGGTATGATTGCCATGCGGCCGGCCCTGCCCGGCCCTTCTGCCTTCGTTAATTTTCAGGATAGACACACATGGGTTTTCTTAGCGGCAAGCGCATTCTCGTTACCGGCGTCCTGTCCAACCGCTCCATCGCCTACGGCATTGCCAAGGCTTGCCATCAGCAAGGCGCGGAACTGGCCTTCACCTATGTCGGCGACCGCTTCGCCGACCGCGTCAAGGAATTCGCCGCCGATTTCGGCAGCGATATCGTGCTGCCTTGCGACGTCGCCGAGGATGCCAGCATCGACGGCGCCATCGCGGCACTGAGCGAGCGCTGGGACGGCCTGGACGGTCTGGTGCATTCCATCGGTTTTGCGCCGCGCGAAGCCATCGCCGGCGAATTCCTTGACGGCCTGTCGCGCGAAGGTTTCCGCATCGCGCACGACATCTCCGCCTACAGCTTCCCGGCACTGGCCAAGGCCGCACTGCCCTTGTTGCAAGCCCGTCGCGGCTCGCTGCTCACCCTGACCTATCTGGGTTCCGAGCGCGTCGTGCCGAACTACAACACCATGGGCCTGGCCAAGGCATCGCTGGAAGCCAGTGTGCGCTACCTCGCCAACAACCTCGGCCCGCTGGGCATCCGCGCCAACGGTATTTCCGCCGGCCCGATCAAGACCCTGGCAGCCAGCGGCATCAAGGACTTCTCCTCGATCCTGAAGTTCGTCGAACAGACCGCGCCGCTGCGCCGCAACGTGACCATCGAAGACGTCGGCAACGCCGCCGCCTTCCTGTTGTCCGACCTGGCGGCCGGCATCACAGGTGAAATCACCCACGTCGATGCAGGCTTCTCCACGGTAGTGCCGGGCATGCAGGGCTGACAGCCAGTCTTGCAACAATAGAAAAATGGCGCAGGAGCATGCAGCTCCTGCGCCATTTTTCATGAAGGCCAGACAAGCGCCTGGCCGCCTTGCGGGGCCGCGTCCGGGCGCAGCCAACCCTGCGGGGTTCAGCCCAGGCGGGTGCTGACTTCGATGTCGGCCTGGGTCATGAGGCGATGAATGGGACAGCGGTCCGCTATGGCCAGCAGGTCCTGCCGTTGCGCCTCGTCGAGCGCCCCCTGCAGCGTCAGGGTCACGGACAGGCCATAGACTCCTTCCCGTTCGCGGCTGGCGTCGCGCTCGACATTCACGGCGACATGTTCCAGCGGGTAGCCCTTGCGGCGCGCATACAGCAGCACCGTCATGGCCTTGCAGCCACCCAGCGCGGTATCGAAGTAATCATGCGGATCCGGCCCCTCGCCCTGGGGTGCGGGCATATCCAGCGCCAACTCGTGCCCTGCCGCGACTGCGGTCAGGCGCAGCGCGTCCTTGTCGTTCTGGCGAATGCTGATACTCATGCTGTCCTCGCGATGTGAAAAATTCCCGCCCCGACACCGGAACAGGTCAAATCCCGTCGTCCTGCCCTTCCGCCTGGACCTTGCCGCGCTCCTGCGTCAGCCGGCCCTGTTGCTTGCGCGCGCGCTCAGCGCGGATATTGCGCAGCCATTCGCGCCACATCGCCACCAGCAACGCCATCAGTACCGGCCCGACGAACAGGCCGACGAAACCCATGGTCTTGACCCCGCCCACCAGGCCGAAAAAGGTTGGCAGGAACGGCAGCTTGACCGGGCCGCCCACCAGGCGCGGCCGCAACGTTTTGTCCACGATGAACAGCTCGATACTACCCCAGGCCAGCAGACCCACGCCGGCAACGATGTCGCCAGACGCCATCAAGTAGAGCGAGACCAAGGTGAAGGACAACGGGGCGCCGCCAGGAATCAAGGCCATGAAACCGGTGATCACGCCAAGCAGCACCGGCGACGGCACGCCCGCCACCCAGTACGCGATACCCAGCACCACGCCTTCGCCAATGGCGATCACCCCCATGCCGGTCACAGTCGAACCGATGGTCGCCGGCACCATGCGCGAAAACTGTTGCCAGCGCGCCGGGAAAATCCGCTCGCCGGCCAGGTCCAGCTGCGCCACGACAGCGGTCCCGTCCTTGTAAACGAAAAACAGCGTGATCAGCATGAACAGTACCGTCAGCGCCAGATGGAACAGGTTGCCGGTGGCCGACAGCACCCAGCGGTAGATGTTGCCCAGATGCTGCCCGCTCAGAACCTGCACCCAGTAGCCCAGCGCATGCGGTTCGCCCAGGTGTTCCTGCCAATAGCCCGCCCAGCGCTCGCCGACCACCGGCAGGGCCGGCAGCCACTCCGGCACGGGCAGGCCGTTGCGGTTGGCACCCTGCAGCCAGCCCAGGACATTACCTGCCTCCTGGATGGCGTAGGACAGCGCCAGCGACAGCGGCACGATCAACACCAGGATAACGACCAGCAGCGCGCAGGTCGCCGCCAGCGCAGTGCGCCCATTGCAAACCCGCACCCAGCGTGAATACAAGGGCCAGGAAGCGATGCCTATGATCAGCGCGGCCAGCGCCGGCACCAGGAAGCTGCCGAAGAAATAGACGCCGGCAACCAACACCAGTATCAAGAGCCATCGCGCGATGACTTGCGCGGGAAAAACTGGTGGCAAAGACATATTCGGCTTCCTGATATCTGGCGGGGGCAGCTGAAGGTTCAGCGTGTGGCTTGCTGGGCGCGATCCAGACGCGCCCGCAATTCATCGGCGGGCAGCGCACCGGGCGCGCGCGTTCCGTCCTCGAAGAAAACGGCGGGCGTACCGCGCACATTAAGGCGCTTTCCCAGCGCCAGCAACTGATCCAGCGGCGCATCGCAGTTTTCGGCCCGGGGCGCGATTCCCTTCAGCATCCAGGCGTCCCAGGTCGCCCCAGGATCTTTGGCGCACAGCACCGCACGCGACTTGTCATGCGAATCCTGGGACAGAATGGGGAACAGGAAAGCATAGACCGTCACATTGTCGATATCCGCCAGCGTCTGGCGCAATTGCTTGCAAAAACGGCAGTTCGGATCTTCGAACACGGCCAGGCGGCGCGAGCCGTCTCCATGCACCTGCTTGATCGCCAGGTCCAGCGGCAGCTGGTCGAAGTCAATGGCGGACAATTGGTCCATGCGTTCCTGGGTCAGGTTGCGGCGCGTCGCCGCATCCACCAGGTAGCCCTGCATCAAGTAACTGACGCCGGCATCGGTATAGAACAGGCTGTCGTCAATCCGCACCTCATAGAGCCCATAGCCGACGCTGCGCACTTCGTCCGGCTGCACGCCGTCGAAACGCTGCGCGAACAGGCGGCTGATCGTGGCCGCTTCGGCAACCGCAGGCTCGGTGGCCTTCGCCGCCTGGGCCGCCGGCGCCAGCACGCCCATCATGCAGACCACGAAAGCGGCTGCGGCAGCGGCGCGCCAGCGCCGGATTGAATTGACTGACATGAACGGGTTTCTCCTGAGACTTCCCGGGACGCATCCCTGTTATTCCTAGCGCGACGCCTGTTCGATCAACAAGCGCTGCACCCCTGGCAGGCGCCCTGCCAGCGACATGCCGGTGTTGCGCAGCCACGCCAGCGGCGCTGGCTGCGCATCGAACAGGCGTTGCAGGCCGTCGGTCGCCAGCGCCATCGCGCCCACGGCCTCAGCCCGCCTGCGACGATAACGCCGCAACAGCAGCGGGTCGCCAGCGGTGCGAAAATCTTCCCTGCCGCCAACAATGGCCGCCAGTTCACGCGCATCGCCCAGGCCCAGGTTCAAGCCCTGCCCGGCCAACGGATGCACCCGATGTGCAGCATCGCCCACCAGCGCCAGGCGCTCGCCGATCATGCCGGTGCGATCCAGCGTCAGAGGGAAGCCGTGCACGGCGCTGCGCAGGGCCAGGTTGCCCAGGCACCCTTCGGTGGCCTGCGCCAGGCGGCGCGACCAGGCCTGCGCGGCCTCGTCCGCCGGCAAGGCTTTCATGGCCCGCGCGTGTTCATCCTTCATCGACCAGACCATCGAAACCTGCGGCCCCTGCGCGGTATCCGGCATGGGCAGCAAGGCCAGCACGCCATCATCGCGGAACCACTGCCGGGCGATACCGCCGTGCGGCAACTCGGCATCCAGGTGCGCCACCAGGCCGGTGGCGCCATAGGCCCGCGAACTGACGTCGGGAACATGCGCCCGCAGCAGCGAGCGCGCGCCGTCCGCACCGATCAGCAGATCCGGCTGCAAGGCAGCGCCCTTGCTGGTATGCAGCACCCCGGCGTCATAGCGCACGGCTTCCTCGTCGCGCCATTCCAGGCCGAACACTCTCACGGCCTGCTGCAACGCACGCTCTATTTCGCTGGATTCGACGATCCAGGCCAATGCGTCGCGTGCCGCCTGCCAGGCGTGCAGGTCCAGGCGGCCATCGGCATCACCATGGATGTCCATACCGGCCACGGGTGCCACGCGCCCGGGTTCCATCGCCTCCCAGACCCCCAATTCCTGCAGGAATGCCTGGCTGGCGGGAGAAATGGCATAGACACGTGCATGATAGACGTCCGCCTGGGGCGGCGGCACGGGCCGGCGTGGCGCCAGAATCACCGGACGCTGGCCCTGGCGCGCCAGGGCCAGGGCTGTTGCCAGCCCGGCATTGCCGGCGCCGCAGATAACAATGCCGCCCATCATCGTGCTGCCGGCTGCCCGGCCGTCTTGGGCCAAAGCACCCACATGCGGCCGCGCTGCTTCATGCGGCCGGCCTGTTCACCCGCTTCGTCGCCAAAGCCCCAATAGAAGTCCGCCCGCGCCGCACCCTTGATCGCCGCGCCGGTATCCTGCGCGAAGACCAGGCGGTTGAGCGGCTGGTTGGACGACGGCAGCGTGGTGGCAAGATACACCGGCGCACCCAACGGCACATAGCGGGTATCCACTGCGATGGAGCGCTGCCCCGTCAGCGGAATGCCATAGGCACCCTTGGGGCCCTCGGACGGATCGACGATGGTTTCCTCGCGGAAGAAGACCATGGCGGGGTTGGCATTGAGCATTTCCTGCACACGCGCCGGATTGCGGCGCGCCCAGGCCCGGATATTCTGCATCGAAGCCTGGGCCAGCGTCAGCTCACCCTGATCCGCCAGCCAGCGGCCTATCGACGCATATGGCCGCCCGTTGTGATCCGCATAGGCCAGGCGCAAGGTCTTGCCTTTGTCCGGACCGTCGGTCAGCAGCACCCGGCCCGAGCCTTGAATCTGCAAGAAGAAGGCATCGACAGGATCATCCACCCAGACAATTGCAGCCGGCTGGCGCGCGCTGTCGGCGGCGATCTCGGCGCGGGTGTCATAGGGCACCACACGGCGGCCATCGACGAGCTTGCCGCGCACGCGCTTACCTGCCAGTTCGGGATAGACCGCGCCCAGGTCTATCGTCAGCAGATCGGCCGGCACGGCATACAGCGGCCATTGGTAAACGCCGCCGCGCTCGCGCGAACCGCGCACCAGCGGCTCGTAATAGCCCGTCACGGTATTGGCGGCAGCGCCCTTGCCTTCGTCCAGGCGCCAGGGCTGCAAATGCTGTTGCAGGAAGCGGCGAATGGAGGCGGGGTCGTTGGCGTCCGGCGCCTTGGAAGCATCAGCGGCGGCAGCGCACACCGCATGCCAGGGGCGCGGCGCGGCACGCGCTGGCGCCGTCAGCGAACCGCCGGTGGGCCGCATCAGGCCGGCGCAGTTGCGCAGGAAGGCCACCCAGGCCTGGTCCATGGGCTCGGTGCTCCAGTCAGGCATTTCCGACCACTCGGCGCGCGTCCAGCCGCCATCGAGACGGCGTGCCGTGGTATCGCGCAGGCTGGACAAGGGGGGCACCCGCAAGGGCAACAGGCTACGCGCCTCAGGCGCTGCCTCGCCCGTCACCACATCGGTCGCCGACTGCACCGGGGGCTGGCCGCCCTCGGGCACAGGCCCCGTCGTGCTACAAGACGCCAGCAATGCGGCGCCACCTATCAAAAATGGAAGTAAACGCGTCAGCTTCATGAACCGCCCGGTAAGTTCTTGAACAATTATAGGACCGCCATAACAGCGGCGCGCGAAGTTTTTCCGCGTGCCGTGGCTCAGGGTCAATGTAACGTACTGGGCACTGCCAGCATGAATTCCGGTATCGCGACATCGAAGGGGATGCCGTTCTCACCTACGCAATGATACGTGCCACGCATGGTTCCCGCAGGAGTCCGCAAGGGGCAGGCACTGGTGTACTCGAAGGACTCCCCCGGTGCCAGCAGTGGCTGCTTGCCCACCACGCCCAGGCCGCGCACTTCGTGCTGGTGCTGCTGCGCATCGGTAATCACCCAATGGCGCGCGATCACCTGCGCCGGGCGCGTACCGGTATTGGCGATCGTCACGGTATACGCAAACAGATACTCGTCCGCCGACGGCTGCGATTGCTCGGGCACATAGCGCGGCACGACGGTCACCGTCAGGTCATATGTTTTGTCTCGCATGAAAATCTTCCCCCTAGTCCCTCACATGGCCGCGGCCGCCCTGCGAACGGCGCAAAACGCGACCTCTGCCCCCCAAAACTGCAATAATGTCGGCAGCCTGCCTGGCCATCTGGCGTCACCGGTCCTACCGGTGCCCAGCCATGCCCGGCGGCAATACTGCAGGATCGCGGCCAGTGGGCCGCCGTCCGCCAGATCTGATCGCCATTACAGCGCGGCGCACTGCACCGCCATTCATTGCCTTCCAGGCCGCTATCATGCCAGAACAAACGTCCCTGCCGCCCGCCCGCATCGCTCCCAGCATTCTGTCCGCCGATTTCGCCCGCCTGGGCGAAGAAGTGCGCAACGTCCTGCTCGCTGGCGCGGACTGGATCCACTTCGACGTCATGGACAACCATTTCGTTCCCAACCTGACTATCGGCCCGCTGGTCTGTGAAGCGATCCGCCCACACGTCAAGGCGCCGATCGACGTGCACCTGATGGTCGAACCGGTGGATGCCCTGATCCCGATGTTCGCCAAGGCTGGCGCCGATATCATCAGCTTCCACCCCGAGGGTTCGCGCCACGTGGACCGCACCTTGTCGCTGATCCGCGACCACGGCTGCAAGGCCGGCCTGGTCTTCAACCCTGCCACGCCGCTGGACTGGATGGACCATGTCATGGACAAGCTCGACCTCGTCCTGCTGATGTCGGTCAACCCCGGCTTCGGCGGCCAGGCCTTCCTGCCGTCCAGCCTGCCCAAGCTGCGCCAGGCGCGTGCCCGCATTGACGCCTGGACGGCGCAGGGCGGCCAGGAAATCGCCCTGGAAATCGACGGCGGGGTCAAGGTCGACAACATCGGCGCCATCCGCGCAGCCGGTGCCGACACCTTCGTCGCAGGCTCGGCCATTTTCGGCAAGCCCGACTACGCCGCCGTGATCAACGCCATGCGCGCCGAAATGGCACGCGTGGACGGCAGCCTGCAAACCTGTTGAGCCGGAAGCTGACATGAGCGCCATCAAGCTGGTCCTGCTGGATCTGGACGGCACCCTGCTGGACACCATTCCAGACCTCGCCAACGCCGCCAACGGCATGCGTGCCGACCTCGGCCTGCCGCCGCTGCCCCTGGCGCTGCTGGCGACTTTCGTCGGCAAGGGCATGCAGGTCCTGGTGCGGCGGGCCATGACCGGCGACGCCAGTCTTGAAGGCCCCCTGCCCGACGGGTTCGAGCATGCGCTGGCGTGTTTCCAACGGCATTACCGCGAACTCAACGGCGCCGATACCCGTGTCTACCCCGGCGTCATCGCCGGCCTGGATGCCATGCGCGCCCAGGGCCTGCCGCTGGCCGTGGTCACCAACAAGCCCCAGGCCTATACCCCGCCGCTGCTGGCTCGAATGGGCCTGGATGGGTACTTCCCCATCGTGGTATGCGGCGACACCTGCGCACGCAAGAAACCGGAAGCCGAACCGCTGCTGCATGCCTGCGGGCTGGCAGGCGTGGCACCGGCCGAGGCGCTCATGATCGGCGACTCCATCAACGACACCCAGGCGGCGCGCGCCGCAGGCTGCGCCGCGCTGGCCGTCAGCTACGGCTACAACGAAGGGCTGGATGTGCAGACGCTGGATGTCGATGGTATAGTTGACACGTTGCTGGAAGCCGCCGGGTGGATTGCCCGCCGCAACCAGCCCTGACCACAGAAAAGACCAGACCCGAATTCCATGTTCATCGCACCCGCATCCCGTTCCGCACGCGCCAGCTGGCGCTGGTGGCGCAGCATGTCCGGGTGTTGGTGACGACCTCTCGGCTGGCGCTCCTGTATGCCAGCCCTACGCAGCAAAAGATCACACGCCCGGCCCACCTTCAGGCCGGGCTTTTTTGTGCGCGCCCGGCCTCCCCAGCATCCCACGGAGAGTCCCCATGACCGAGATTGAATTCCAAGCCCTGGCCGCACAAGGCTACAACCGCATCCCGCTGATCGCCGAAAGCCATGCCGATCTGGATACGCCACTATCGCTCTACCTGAAGCTGGCGCACCAGGGCGGCACGCAGGGCCGCATGAGCTGCCTGCTCGAATCCGTCGTCGGCGGCGAGCGCTTCGGCCGCTACTCCTTCATCGGCCTGCCGGCACGCACCGTGCTGCGCGCCAGCGGCGAGCAGGTGGAAGTCCTGCGCGACGGCCAGGTCATCGAACGCCATACCGGCGACCCGCTGGCATTCATCGAGGACTACCAGAAACGCTTCAAGGTTGCCCTGCGCCCCGGCCTGCCCCGTTTCGCAGGCGGCCTGGCGGGCTATTTCGGCTACGACACCATCCGCCACATCGAAAAGCGCCTGGGCCCGGCAGTCAAGCCCTTCCCGGCGGGCATGGAAGAAGGCGTGCCGGACATCATGCTGCTGCATGTCGATGAACTGGCCATCGTGGACAACCTCAGCGGCAAACTGTATCTGATCGTCTATGCCGACCCGGCCCAGCCGGAAGCCTACGCCCGCGCCCAGCAACGGCTCAAGACCCTGCGCGCCCAGTTGCGCCGCCCCGTCGAAGTGCCCTACAGCCACGCCAGCACGCGCACCCAGGAACGCCGTGATTTCGACAAGCCCGATTACCTCAAGGCCGTGCTCCAGGCCAAGGAATACATCGCGGCTGGCGACCTGATGCAGGTACAGGTCGGCCAGGTTATCGCCAAGCCTTTCCGCGACGCGCCGCTTTCGCTGTACCGCGCCCTGCGCTCGCTCAATCCGTCGCCATACATGTACTTCTGGAATTTTGGCGACTTCCACGTGGTTGGCGCCTCGCCGGAAATCCTGGTGCGCCAGGAAAACCTGCCGCAGTCCGCCGGGCCTGTGCCCGCCTTCTCCAGCGCTCCCCCCGCTACGCCACTGGAGGCTGGCAGCCGCATCACCATCCGTCCGCTGGCCGGCACCCGCCGCCGCGGCAATACGCCCGAAGAAGATGCTGAACTGGCCGTCGAACTGCAGGCCGATGCCAAGGAACGCGCCGAACACGTCATGCTCATCGACCTCGCGCGCAATGACATCGGCCGCGTGGCCGAGCCGGGCAGCGTGGTCGTCACCGACACCATGACCATCGAGCGCTACTCCCACGTGATGCACCTGGTCTCCAACGTCGCCGGCACGCTGCGCCCCGGCATAGGCAACATGGATGTGCTGCGCGCCAGCTTCCCGGCAGGCACCCTGACCGGCGCTCCCAAAGTGCGCGCCATGGAACTGATCGACGAGCTGGAACCGGTGCGCCGTGGCATCTATGGCGGCGCAGCCGGCTACCTGAGCTACGGCGGCGAAATGGACCTCGCCATCGCCATCCGCACCGGCGTGATCAAGAACGGCACCCTGTATGTCCAGGCCGCCGCCGGCATCGTTGCCGACTCCGATCCTGAAATGGAATGGAGGGAAACTGAAGCCAAGGCGCGCGCCGTACTGCGCGCGGCAGAACAAGTACAGGAAGGGCTGGACAACGCCGACTGAGGCCGCCGGTTTCTTTTTCTGTTGCAAACCAGTGCTGGCGCCGTGCTGGGCAAGGGGTAGAATCAGCTTCCGTTCGAGACTTGTCATCAAACTGAAGCATGAGTGCATCACCCGGCACCAGGGCACCCAAGCGTGCCGCAAAAAAAGAAAATCAAACCTGGACCCCCTGGCTGCGGCTGCACCGCCAGTACTGGATGCTGCTGGTGCTGGCCGTCATCGGCCTGGCGCTGGGACGCATGGCCGTGATCATGATCCAGGCGCCGGTGCAATGGCACCCTGCCGGGCAGGACCTTACCCGCGCCTTTTGGATGGGCGCCCGCTTCGACGTCAAGAACCTGGCAGTCCTGCTCGGCCTGCCACTGTTCCTGGCCTTCCTCATGCCAGCCCGGCTGCGCAACTTCTGGCAAAAGCTGCTGGCCGGCTGGCAAGTGCTGGTCATGCTGTTGATCAACCTGCTGATGGTGGTCAACTATTACTACTTCCAGTTCTACAACGGCCCCATCAACGGCCTGGTCTTTGGCTTTGCCGAGGATGACACGGCCGCGATTTCCCGCACACTGTGGAACGACCTGCCTGTCATCCGGCTGGTCATCGGCATTCTGTTGCTGACCTTCGTGCAAGTCGCCATCGCCCGTTGGTGGGCCAGGCGCCAGCCTGGCGGCCCCACGGGCTGGCGCCTGGCAGCGCTGGCCATTGCCAGCCTGCTGCTGACGGCAGGCCTGGCGCGCGGCAGCCTGGGCACGTTCCCCTTGCGTACCATGCACATGGCCGTGTCCACCGACGCCTTGGTAAACAACCTGGTGCCCAATGGCTGGGTGGCGCTGCAAATGGCCTGGAAGGAGCGCAATGCCTCGGACATGGGCAGTACGCCCGAGGCCGGCATGAAGCTCTATGGCCTGCAATCCCTCGAAGACGCGCTGCAACAGGCCGGCCTGCAATCCCCAGGCGAGTCCCTGGGCGCGGAACAGGCGGCCGAACGCGCCCACCAGGCGCTGCTGCAGCCGCTGCCGGCGCAAGCCGCCTGGCAACAGGCGCGCAAGCCGAATGTGCTGGTGGCTGTCATGGAAGGCTGGGGCCGGCACCTGCTGGAATACGACGACCCGGAACGCAACGACCTGCTGGGCCACCTGCGCCCCTGGCTGCACGGCAAGGCGGATTACTTCGACAAGGCGCTGTCCTACCAGCATGGCACCTACCAGAGCCTGGAAGGCCTGCTGCTGGACAGCCCGGTCACCCCCCTGATGCAGAGCCGCTACGGCTATCGCGGCTACTCCACCTCGGTGGCCCAGGCCTACCGTGACGCAGGCTACCGCACCGTGTTCCTGAGCGCCGGCCAGGATAGCTGGCGCAAGCTGGATACCGCGCTATTGCAGCAGGGCTTCGACCAGGTGCTGGGCGAAAGCGCGATCACGGAGCGCTATCCCGAGGCCACCACCCATACCTGGGGCGTGGATGATGAGTGGATGTTCCGCTACGCGCAGGATATCGTGGCCGAGGCGGAAGCAGCCGGCCAACCGCTCATGCTGGTCATGCTGACCACCACCAACCATCCGCCGTTCCGTTCGCCGCCGGGCTACCAGCCGGCCGTCCTGGACCCTGATACCCTGGGAACTGCCATGGCAGTGGATGCCGAGCATGGCCGGACCATCCTCTCTACCTACCAGTACGCCAACAATGCCCTGGGGCAGTTCCTGGACAACCTGGAACGCGACGGCGTCATGGAACATACCCTGTTCGCTGCCACCGGTGACCACAACACGCGCCAGATATTCACCTATCCCGACGCAAGCCAGCTGAATTTCAAGTACGGCGTGCCCATCATCATGTGGGTCCCTGAGCCCTATCGCCTGGGTGGCATCCCCCACACCGGTGAATGGGCCAGCCACCAGGACATTTTCGCCACGCTGATGGCGCATTCGCTGCAAGACACCAGCGTTGCCAAGCGCGGCCGCGACCTGTATGCCGATACCACTGCCCCCATTGCCCTGTCCTTCATCGGCGACGAGTCCGGCGCCGGCCCCGGCATTTTCATCAGCGCCGAAGGCGCAGTGGTGGGCATGACGCATCCCCAGTTCTACCACTGGAACAGCGACGGCCGGCTGCTGCCTGCCGCCACGCCATCGCAACCCCTGCAGGTGCAATGGCAGAAGCAGCGCGCCCTGCTGGCCTTGCGCGACTGGCGCATCCGCGCCGAGGCCCTGCAACCCTGAGGCCGGCGCCGCACTTGCCCGCCCAGGCAGCAAGTGCGGCCTGCCGGCAACGGCCGCCAGCAGCCTTGGCCACCACGCTCGACAGCGGCCAAGGCTGCCGCTACAATCGACGCATTATCCGGGTTGCCTGCGGCCTTGCTGGCCCCCGCGCCCGGTTTTCATCAAGCAACAGACTGAATCCATGAACCGTTACGCAACGTCCCTCACTTGCCAGTGGTGGCGCTTCCAATAGGAAGCGGCTCGACGTTACGGTTTCACACCACGCCTTGCCGCCGTTTCGGGTGGATACAAGGCGTTTTTTTATTCTGATTCCCGGTACGGCGGCTCCAACGCTCAGGAGATTGCCCAGTGCCACACGCCCCCACAGCCCAATACCTCCCCGGCCTTTACCGGCAGGATGGCTGCGCGCGCGCATATCCCGCGTTGGTCCCCCGATGGCGAAGCTTGCCCACCCCAGGCAAGCACTGAACCTTGCACAGACATTCCCGGCCATGCCAGTTCCGGCAACCGGCCGGCAACCGAATACCGCAAAGATACAAGGATCGCCATCATGGCCCTGCTGATGATAGACAACTACGACTCGTTCACCTACAACCTGGTCCAGTACTTCGGTGAGCTGGGCGAGGAAGTGAAAGTCGCCCGCAACGACGAAATCACGCTCGATGAAATCGAAGCCCTGGCGCCCGCACGCATCTGCGTGTCGCCCGGCCCATGCTCCCCGGCCGAGGCTGGCATCTCCATTGCCGCCATCCAGCGCTTCGCCGGCCGCATTCCCATCCTGGGCGTCTGCCTGGGGCATCAATCCATAGGCGCAGCCTACGGCGGCAAGATCATCCGCGCCAAGCAGATCATGCATGGCAAGACCTCGCCTATCACCCACACCGGCACTGACATTTTCCGCGACCTGCCCTCGCCCTACACCGTCACCCGCTATCACTCCCTGGCCATCGAGCGCGAATCACTGCCGGACTGCCTGCAAATCACGGCGGAAACGGAAGATGGGGAAATCATGGGTATCCGACATAAAGAATTAGCGATATACGGAGTACAGTTCCATCCCGAATCGGTTCTGAGTGAACACGGCCATGCCCTGCTGCGCAACTTCCTGACGCAGGACTGACCGCCATGAACCAGCCAGCCAGCCAACCCATGCCCATTACTCCGACAGAAGCCCTGGTCCGCTGCATCGAGCACCGCGAGATCTTCCACGATGAAATGCTCACGCTCATGCGCAGCCTGATGCGCGGCGAAATTTCACCGCCCATGATGGCCGCCCTGCTGATGGGCCTGCGCGTGAAGAAGGAAACCGTCGGCGAAATCACGGCTGCCGCGCAGGTCATGCGCGAATTCGC
Organism: Kerstersia gyiorum; assembly: GCF_004216755.1. Lineage (GTDB taxonomy): Bacteria > Pseudomonadota > Gammaproteobacteria > Burkholderiales > Burkholderiaceae_B > Kerstersia > Kerstersia gyiorum. Next base: position 669,770 of record NZ_SGWZ01000001.1, on the reverse strand, counting down.
CACCCCCGTCACCGCCCCCGACACACAAGACCTGCTGGACATGTGCGGCACCGGCGGGGACGGCAGCAATACCTTCAATATTTCCACTGCGGCCATGTTCGTCGCCGCCGCTGCCGGCGTGCCCATCGCCAAGCATGGCGGGCGCAGCGCCTCGTCATCCTCAGGCAGCGCCGACGTGCTGGAAGCCCTGGGCGCTCGCATCGACCTGCCGCCGCCTGCCGTCGCCGAATGCCTGGCCGCGACCGGCATCGGCTTCATGTATGCCCCCAATCACCATAGCGCCATGAAGAATGTCGCGCCCATCCGCAAAGAACTGGGCGTGCGTACCATCTTCAATATCCTGGGGCCGCTGACCAATCCGGCCAAGGCCGCCAACCAGCTGATGGGCGTGTTCCACCCCGACCTGGTCGGCATCCTGGTCCGCGTGCTGCAACGGCTGGGCTCGCGTCACGTCCTGATCGTCCATGGCATGGACGGCATGGACGAAGCATCCCTTGGGGCTTCTACCCTGGTCGGGGAACTCAAGGACGATATCGTGACCGAATACCAGATACACCCGGAAGACTTCGGTCTGAACATGGTGTCCAACCGCAGCATCCGCGTCTCCAGCCGCGAAGAATCCCGCGACATGGTACTGTCCGCCCTGAATAATGAACCCGGCACCGCGCGCGACATCGTCGCCTTCAATGCCGGCCTCGCCATTTACGCCGGCAACCGCGCCACCTCTATCGAGGACGGCCTGCGCCTGGCCGGTTCGGTGCTGGACAGCGGCGCGGCCCGCGCCAAACTGGAAGAATTCTGCGCATTCACGCGCAAAGGACGACAGGAATGAACGACATCCTTACCCGTATCCTGGAAGTAAAGAAAGAAGAAGTCACCGCCTCGCGCCAACTGCGCAGCGAAGCCGAACTGCTGCGCGAAGCCCAGGCGCGCAAGGACGTGCGCGGCTTCGCCCGCGCCATCGAGGACGCCATTGCGGTCGGCCGGCCTGGCGTCATCGCGGAAATCAAGAAGGCATCCCCCTCCAAGGGCATCATCCGCGAGAACTTTTCCCCGGCCGAAATCGCCGGCTCCTACGCGGCCCATGGCGCCGCCTGCCTGTCGGTGCTGACCGACGTGCAATTCTTCCAGGGCTCGCACGACCACCTGCGCCAGGCCCGCGCCGCTTGCAGCCTGCCCGTCTTGCGCAAGGACTTCGTCATCGACAGCTATCAGGTCGTTGCCGCCCGCGCCATGGGCGCCGACTGCGTGCTGCTGATCGCCGCCGCCCTCAGCGATGCGCAGATGCGCGACCTGGAAGATTGCGCCCGTGCGCTCGACCTCGATGTCCTGGTCGAAGTGCATGATGCCGAGGAACTGGAGCGCGCGCTGAAACTGCACACGCCCCTGCTGGGTATCAATAACCGCAACCTGCGCACCTTCGAAACCAGCCTGCAGACCACGCTGGACCTGCTGCCGCGCATTCCCGAAGGCAGGCGCGTCGTCACTGAAAGCGGCATTGCCAGCGCCGAGGATATCCGCCGCATGCGCGAACACGGCGTCCAAGCCTTCCTGATCGGCGAAACCTTCATGCGCGCCGCCGAGCCGGGCGCGGAGCTGGCGCGCCTGGTCGCCTGACGACCTGCCGGCCACTCGCACACCCGGCCAACCCCGTTTCCTTTCTTTTCAGTCCTCCCAGTCTCCTGCCAACACGGCAAGGCCCGCGTCCACCCCGGGCCTTGCGAGACACTTTCCCGCCTGATTCCCCCTTGCGCCCCCTGGGATAACTCCCTAGTCGCGCCTGCTCAATTTTTATTGACACTATAGTTTCACAAAACTATTCTACTGAAACTACAGTTTCATTAGGGCATGGCGATCATGACTTCCACTTTGCAGGAACGCATCCTGTCCCTCCAGGACACCTTTACCGATAGCGAGCAGCGCCTGGCCCATGTCACGCTGGAGTGCCTGGGCAATATCGCAGCCTGGTCCGGCGCTGACCTGGCCAAGAAAGCTGGCGTGTCCAAGGCCACTGCCAGCCGCTTTTTCCGCCGCCTGGGCTACGACAACTTCAATGAAATCCGCGCCCAGGCCCGCGATGATGCCGAACGCGGCTCCCCTCTTTATGAAATGGCCGGCGTCCGGCCGCCCGATGCATCGGGCGATGCGCTGGCCGCCCACCTGTCTACCGACCTGCAGAACCTGGCGCAAACCTTCGAACGCCTGGACAGCCGCGATGTTGAAACCACGGTTTCATTGCTGGCCCAGTCGCGCCGCGTCTGGATCGCCGGCTTTCGCAACGGGCGCGTGCTGGCGCAATACGCCTGGGCGCTGCTCACCCAATTGCGTGACGGCGTGACGCTGGCCCCTGGTGCCGGCCTGAACCTGGCCGAAGATCTGGCCGACATGGGGCCCGACGATGTCCTGCTGGTCATGGACTTCCGCCGCCGCGTCACACTGCTCAAGCCCGTGGTGGAACACGCCAGCCGCATCGGCGCCAGGGTCGTGGTGCTGACCGACCCCACCGCCACCGAATTGCCCGCACGCGCCGATGTCGTGTTGCGCTGCGTGAACCGCAGCCCAGCCGTCTTCGACTCCTACATTGCAGCCATGAGCCTGATCAACCACCTGTGCTCCGTGCTCGCGCGCACACTGGGCGACGCCGCCCGACAGCGCCTCAAGCACATCGAATCCCTGCACGACCTTTACGGCGACCTGCATCGCTGATCCCGACCATACCTATAAAAAAGGAGTTTCCCTTGTCCACCATCCTGCCCGATGTCCGCCTGCACTGGACCCTCAACCCCGCCTTCGACGCCGATGCGCCCTATGGCCCCAGGCAGCAAGCCATCCTCGGCGGCGAAGCGTTCCGCCGCGCCGATGCTCAGATACGCCGCTGGCCCGGCTACTGCCCGACGCCGCTGCGCGATCTCGCCGGGCTGGCGCAAGCCGCCGGCGTGCGCCAGATCCTCTACAAACAGGAAGCCCACCGATTCGGCCTGGGCAGCTTCAAGGCGCTGGGCGGCGCCTATGCCGTCAGCCGCCTGCTGCTGCGCGAACTCGGGCAACGCCTGGGCCGTGACGACCTCGGCATCGACGACCTGCTGTCCGGAAAATATCGCGAAACCACCCAGGACATTACCGTCACCTGCGCCACTGACGGCAACCATGGCCGTTCCGTCGCCTGGGGCGCGGAGCGCTTCGGCTGCCAGTGCGTCATCTATATCCATGCCACCGTCAGCGAAGGCCGCAAGACTGCTATCGAAAGCTATGGCGCGCAGGTAGTACGCACACCCGGCAACTATGACGACTCCGTGCGCCAGGCGGCCGAAGATGCCGCACGCCTGGGCCGCTTCGTCGTTTCCGACACCTCCTACCCCGGCTATATGGAAGTGCCCAAGGATGTCATGCAGGGCTATGGCGTCATGGCCGACGAAGCCTTGCAGCAACTGACGCAAAGCGGAGATGGCGGCCTGCCCACCCATGTCTTCCTGCAAGGCGGTGTCGGTGGCCTGGCTGCGGCAGTCTGCGCCCACTTCTGGGAACAGCTCGGCGCGCGCCGACCCCGGTTCATCGTCGTCGAACCCGACAAGGCAGCCTGCCTGTACGAGAGCGCCAAGGCGGGCAAGCCCGTGGCGGTGCATGGTGAACTGGATACCGTCATGGCTGGCCTGGCCTGCGGCGAAGTGTCGCTGCTGGCCTGGGAAATCCTTCATCCAGGCGTCCAGGCCTTCCTCACCGTCGATGACGAAGCCGCGCTGGACACCGTGCGCCTGCTGGCCGACAGCCCCTATGGCGACGCGCCACTGGTCGCAGGTGAATCGGCTGTCGCCGGACTGGCTGGCGCGCTGGCGGCACTGGCCGACCCCGCCGCCCGCCAGGCGCTGGGCCTGGATGCGAACAGCCGGGTGCTGCTGTTCGGCAGCGAAGGCGCTACCGACCCCGTGCTGTATGAACAGATCGTCGGCCGCAAGCCAGCGGAAATCGGAGAACCTGCATGACACAAGCCCGCATCAACCTGCCCCGCCTGCTGGCACGCATTGCCGCGCTGGGCCAGGTCGGCGCCATCGAGGGTGGCGGCGTGTGCCGCCTCGCTCTGACGGAGGAAGACCGCCAGGGCCGCGACCTGGTTACCGGCTGGATGCGCGAACTGGGCCTGGAAATCACGGTGGACGCCATCGGCAACGTCACCGGCCTGCGCCGCGGGCGGGAGGACGGCCCGCCTGTCATGACCGGCTCACACATAGATACGGTCCGCACCGGGGGCCGCTATGACGGCAACCTGGGCGTGCTGGCCGGCCTGGAAGTCATCGCCGCACTCAATGACGCGGGCATACGGACACGTCGGCCGCTGGCAGTGACCTTCTTCACCAACGAAGAAGGCTCACGCTTTGCCCCTGACATGATGGGCAGCCTGGTCTACCAGGGCGGCCTGCCCCTGCAACAGGCGCTCGATACCGTGGGCATAGACGGCACGACAGTCGGCGAAAACCTACGCCGCATCGGCTATGACGGCCCGGCCCCGGTTGGCAGCAACCGGGTCCACGCCTTCGTCGAGCTGCATATCGAACAAGGCCCGCTGCTGGAACACGAAGGCATCACCATCGGTGCGGTCACCGGCGTGCAGGGTATCCACTGGCTGGAGTTCAGCATCGAAGGAACGTCCAACCATGCTGGCACCACGCCCATGGCACTGCGCCATGATGCCGGCCTGGCGGCCGCGCGCATGGCCTGCTTCGCCCGCGATCTGGCCAGCCGCATGGGTGGCGGGCAACTGGCCACCGTCGGCCACATGCAGTTGCACCCCAGCCTGATCAACGTCATTGCCAACCGCGCCACTTTCACGCTGGACCTGCGCAACACAGACGGCGCTGCACTGCGCCAGGCCGTCGCCGACTGCCTGGCCTATGCCGGGGAACTGGCAAGCCAGGAGGGTATCCGCATTTCGCACCGGGTGCTGGCGGACTTCGAACCGGTCGCCTTCGACGAACGGATTGTCGGCCGTGTCGAGGCGCTCGCCCGTGCCCACGGCCACAGCGTGCGCCGCATGCCCAGCGGCGCCGGCCATGACGCGCAGATGCTGGCGCGCATGTGCCCGACCGGCATGATTTTCGTCCCCAGCGTTGGCGGCCTGTCGCACAACGTCGCCGAATTCACGCAGGACCAGGACATCGGCGCAGGCGCGGCCATCCTGCTCGACCTGCTGCTTGAACTGGCGCAAGCCTGACACCTACCGAAAAAAACAACCGCAAGGAGCTTCCACCATGTCCCGCATCGTCAATGTCGCCGCCGCCCAGCTTGGCCCCATCCACCGTACCGACAGCCGCCGCGCCGTCGTCGCACGGCTCCTCGAACACTTGCGCAACGCGCACGCCATGGGCTGCCAGCTCGTCGTCTTTCCCGAACTGGCGCTGACCACCTTCTTTCCGCGCTGGTATGTGGAGGACCAGGCCGAAATGGACGCCTACTACGAAGCCGAAATGCCCGGCCCGGAAACTCGCATCCTGTTCGAAACCGCTGCGCAGCTGCGCGTCGGCTTCTATATCGGCTATGCCGAGCTGGCAGTGGAAAATGGCGTCAAGCGTCGCTACAACACCTCCATCCTGGTCGACCAGAGCGGCAAGATCATCGGCAAATACCGCAAGGTTCACCTGCCTGGCCATGCCCAGAACGAGCCCTGGCGCGCCTTTCAGCACCTGGAAAAATACTACTTCGAACCGGGTTCGTCTTTTGATGTCTGGCGCGGCTTCGACGGCATCATGGGCATGGCGCTTTGCAACGACAGGCGCTGGTCCGAAACCTACCGTGTCATGGGCCTGCAAGGTGTGGAAATGATCATGATGGGCTACAACACCCCGGTGCACAATCCGCCAGCGCCGGAACACGACGACCTTTCCATGTTCCACAACCAGCTCGTGATGCAGGCCGGCGCCTACCAGAACGGCACATGGGTCGTGGGCGTGGCCAAGGCCGGCAATGAAGAAGGCTGCGAAATGATAGGCGGCAGCTGCATCATCGCCCCTTCCGGGGAGATCGTTGCCGCCTGCTCCACCAAGGGCGACGAACTGGCCATCGCGCGCTGCGACCTGGACCTGTGCCGTTCCTACAAAACCACCACCTTCAACTTCGAGCGCCACCGCCGCCCCGAGGCCTATGGCCTGATCACCGAACGGCGCGGCGCCATCGAACCGGAGGCCCTGCCCACATGACTGACGCCTGACCCCCGGCCCGGACGGTTTTGAGGAGAGCCGCCCGGGCAGGCCAGTCTTCCCCCAACAACAAACAAGGCATGCGGCCATCTCGGCACGCAGGGGGACGCTTTGCCTGAAAAAACATACACCACCAAAGGAGACCACATGAATCAATCACTAGGAGGCGTCGCGACGCCTGGCATTGCCGCTGCCTCAGCCACCTCGGCCGCCACTGACAACACGCTGTACCGCAAAGTCGCCTGGCGCCTGCTGCCCTTCCTGATGGCCTGCTACATCGCGGCCTTTCTCGACCGGGTCAATGTCGGCTTCGCCAAGCTGCAAATGCTCGACGACCTGCAATTCAGCGAAGCCGTGTATGGCCTGGGCGCCGGGATCTTCTTCATCGGCTACTTTCTTTTCGAGGTTCCCAGCAATGTCCTGATGCACCGGATAGGCGCCAAGAAAACCCTGGCCCGGATCATGGTGCTCTGGGGGCTGATTTCCGCCGCCATGGCGCTCACCCAGACGCCCACCCAGTTCTATATCCTGCGCTTCCTGCTGGGCGCAGCCGAAGCTGGTTTCTATCCCGGCATCATCCTCTACCTGACTTACTGGTTCCCTTCCCACCGCCGCGGCCAGATCGTTGCCGTCTTCATGACCGCCGTGCCTTTCGCCGGCATCCTGGGCGGGCCGCTGTCGGGCTGGATCATGGAAGCGTTCCACGAGACACACAACCTGGCCGGCTGGCAATGGATGTTCCTTATCGAAGCCGTGCCTTCACTGCTGCTTGGCGTGGCTGTGCTCTGGTACCTGGATGACCGCATCGACGACGCCCGCTGGCTCAGCCCCGAGGAAAAGGCGCGGCTCAATGGCAACCTGAGCGCCGAACGCGCCACCAAGACCGAACATGTCTCGCTGCTGCGGTTATTCCGCGACCGTCGCGTGGTGCACATGGCGCTCATCTGCTACTGCACCGTCTCCAGCCTGTCAGGCCTCGCCTTCTGGATTCCGTCCGTCATCCGGTCCACCGGCGTCAGTTCCCTGCTGGATGTCGGCCTGCTGACCGCCATCCCCAACATCTGCGCCGTCATTTCGATGATCCTGGTGTGCCGCCACTCCGACCGCAGCCGCGAACGCCGCTGGCACATGATCATTCCGTTCCTGGTCGGCGGCACCGGGCTGGCGCTCAGCACGCTGTTCAGCCACAACCCGATGCTGGCCGTCGCCATGCTGTCCGTGGCTGCCGCTGGCTGCATGGTCTGCTCGCCCCTGTTCTGGAGCCTGCCCACCGCCTTTCTGGATGGCAAGAGCGCTGCGGCGGGGATTGCCGGCATCAACTCCTTTGCGGGCCTGGCCGCCTTCGTCAGCCCGTACGCCATCGGCTGGATCAAGGAGCTGACCGGCTCCACCGATGGCGGCATGTACTTCCTTGCCAGCTTCACGGTCCTGGGCGCCATTCTGGTCTACCGCGTGCCGCGCGAGCTGGTGAACCGCTGATTTCCGCTGATTCCTTTAACCCGGGCGCGGGCGGCACCGTCCGCACCCCTTGCAACAATGGACACAAAAATGGACATGGACGTCGTAGCCCTGACCCAAGCCATGGTCAGAATTCCCAGTCTGTCCGGCCAGGAGGCCGGCATGGCACGCTTGATGGCCGACACCATGCGAGCCGCCGGCTTCGATGAAGTACGCACCGATGCCAACGGCTCCGTGCTGGGCATCGTCGGCCCCGCAGGCACCGACATCGCCTTGCTGTTCGATGGCCACATGGATGTCGTGCCGGTCACCGGCAATTGGCGCTTCGATCCCTTCGGGGGAGAAATCCATGACGGCCGCCTGTACGGGCGCGGCAGTACCGACATGAAGGGCGGTGTCGCCGCCGCCATCTGCGGCGTCGCCCAGGCAGCACGCCAGGGGCTTAGGCAACGCGTGGCGGTATCCGCCAGTGTGCTGGAAGAAGTGATCGAAGGGCATGCCCTGGCGCCGGTGCTGGATGTCTGCCAGCCAGGCGCCGTCGTGATCTGCGAACCGTCGAAATTACAGATACGCGCCGGCCAGAAAGGCCGCGTGGAAATCCTGCTGCGTTTTCATGGCAAACCCGCCCACGCGGCCAACCCCCACATGGGCGTCAACCCGCTGCACGCGGCCGCCCGGGCGCTGACTGCGCTGGAAAGTCTGCCGCTGCCGCAGGATCCGGTGCTGGGCCCGGCACTGCTGGTTCCCACAGACATCATTTCCGACCCGTATCCGTCGATTTCCATGATTCCGTTGAGCGCCACCCTCCGTTTCGACCGGCGCACCATCGTGGGCGAAAGCCTGGACGACGTCCTCGGGCAGATCCGCCACCACCTGCAGCGGCACGGCCTGGACGGTTTCACGCTACAGGTCAGCGAAGACAGCGTCTCCACCTTCACCGGCTGTCACGCCAACCCGCCCCGCTGGCTACCCGCCTGGCGTTGCGAAGCCGATTCCAGCCTGTTGCGGCTGACGCGCGAAGCCGTCCGCCAGACCGGCCGGGAACCCATCGTGGGCAGTTGGCCGTTCTGCACCAATGGCTCGGAATCTGCCGGCAGGCGCGGCATCCCCACCATCGGCCTGGGCCCCGGCAACGAAGAGGACGCGCACATCATCGACGAATCCATCGCCGTGGAACAGTTGCACGGCGCCACCGCCATCTACGCCCGCATGGTACGCCTGATGTGCGGCCAGGACTGATGGCATCTCGCCCGCGCGCGGCACGCCCATAAGGGAAGCCCACGCCCTGACAACCCTGACGCCGTTACCCCTTTACGCCCTGCCGGCCGTCCAGGACTCTGGCATGCTTGCCCCGGGTCTGTTAGCCTGAAAACTAAACAAACCCGGGGAGCCTCCATGGGCAGCAACAACCAGAAAAACGATGGCCTGCCGAGCGCAGCCGAACTGCTGGAAAACGTGCCGCGCGCCTATACGCGCGGTGCGGACGATCTGTTTTCCGCCGCCGAAGCCGACCCAGCGTTGCCCAAGGCGCTCGCCAAGGAACGCGAAGCCCGGCTGCGTACCAGCCTGATCCAGGCCCAGTACGACCGGCTGCAGGAAAACCAGCGCTCGCTGCTGATCGTCGTGACGGGGCTCGATGGGGTGGGCAAGGGCGCGGCCATCAACCAGCTCAACGAATGGATGGACCCGCGCCACATCAACACCATCGCCTTTGGCGAGCCGACGCAGGAACAGGCCATGCGCCCCCCGCTGTGGCGCTACTGGAATGCCCTGCCCGCGCGCGGTCGCACCGGCATCGTCTTTGGTTCATGGTACGAAGCGCATCTGCGCCAGTATGCCCACAGCGACATGACCTCAACGGACCTGCTGCGCGGCATCCGCGAAATTCGCGCCTTCGAAGCCCTGCTGGCTGCCGAAGGGGTGCAGATCATCAAACTCTGGTTCCATATGTCGCGCGAAGCCCAGAGCGCACGCACCCTGGAGTTGTTGTCCAACAAGATGACCGCATGGCAAGTCACGGACACCGACAAGCAGGTGGCCGAAAACTTCAAGGCCATCCGCGACATTGGCGCCGCCGCTATCGAAGCAACCCAGACGCCTTATGCCCCCTGGCATGTGATCCCCAGTGCGGACGAACGCGTGCGCGCCATCGAAACCGCCAGCATCGTGCTCAAGGCGCTGCAGGCGCCGCCACGCAAGCGCATCACGCCGCCGGCCGATTCCTCCGTGCCCTGCAAGCGGCCGGTCACGCTGGACCTGCCTGCCGACACGCCGCGCCTGTCACGCAAACAGTACAAAAAAACCCTGCTCAAATGGCAGGCACGCCTGGGCCGGCTGGTCCGCGAAGCGGCGTTCGGCAAGCGCAGCCTCGTGCTTGCGCTGGAGGGCATGGATGCCTCCGGCAAAGGCGGTTCCATCCGCCGCGTCACACGCGCCCTGGATGCCCGCAGCTATGAAGTCGTCCCCATCAGCGCACCTACCGACGAAGAACTGGCGCACCCCTACCTGTGGCGTTTCTGGCGCCATATTCCCGGCAACGGCCGCACAACCGTGTTCGATCGCACCTGGTATGGCCGCGTCCTGGTCGAGCGTGTCGAAGGCCTGATCAATGAATCCGCCAGGCGGCGCGCCTATGCGGAAATCAACGACTTCGAGCGCCAGTTGCATGAACACGGCACCATCGTCGTGAAGGTCTGGCTGTCCATCAATCGCGACGAGCAGCTGCGCCGCTTCCACGAACGCGAGCACAACCCCGCCAAACGCTACAAAATCACGCCTGACGACTGGCGCAACCGCAAACGCTGGCCGCAATATGAAAAAGCCGCCAGGGACATGCTACAACTCACGCACACTGAACATGCGCCCTGGTGCGTGCTGCCCGCCAACGACAAGCGCCAGGCGCGCGTCGCGCTGCTGCAGCACATTGTCACCGTGCTCGAAAAAGCGCTCAAAAGCTGAACTGCCCCTGCCTGCCCGATATGAACCCGACCCTCTCCGCTTCTGCCTGCCCGCTATGCCAATCCGCAGGCGGCACCCTGCTCTGGCAAGACGATGAGCTGCGTGTCATCGAAGTCGACATGCCCGGCTACCCCGGCTACCTGCGCGTCGTCTGGAACGGACATATTGCAGAAATGAGCGACCTGTCCGCTGCACAGCGGGCGCGCCTGATGGACGTCGTCATGCGTACCGAAACCGCACTGCGCGACAGCCTCGCACCGGACAAGATCAACCTGGCGGCACTGGGTAACATGGTGCCGCACTTGCATTGGCACATCATTCCGCGCTGGCGCGACGACCCCCACTTTCCCGACGCCATCTGGGCCGCGCCACACCGCGAGCCCGACCCGCAACAGGAATCCGCCAGGCGCGCGAAACTGGCCACCTGCCACCAAGCGCTGCTTGAGGCGCTGGCCCGCTAGCAGCACCCGCTCCGGGCGCCTTTTCCCCATCCCGGTAGCGGAAAAATCTATTTAGATTAATGGCATATAATCGCCGTCAACAGAATTGATTCTTCTTTTCATTCTTGGGCGGCAGCAGTATCTCGTCATCAAGCCTGAAGTCTGTCACGTGTCACGGTGCCATAAATCTCATGGTTGATGTTGTACTTCGTTATTATCAAGAGCTGCGGCGATTTCTGCTGCGCCAAGGCGAAGACGTCCATACCGTCGACGATATTGCCCAGGAAAGCATCACCCGCATCCTGCATGCCTCTCAGGCTGGCACCGAAGTCCGCAACCCCCGTGGTCTCCTGTACCAGGTCGCTCGCAACCTGCTGGCAGATGCCTCCCGCCGCCGCCAGATCCGCGCGGAAGAGCCGCTGGAAAACTGGCAGGCCGACGACCTGCAGGCGAGCGAGACGCAGCAGGAAGAGCCTGCAGCGATACTGGAACGCAAACGTGCGGCCGAGATCTATGTCAATACCATCCGGTCGCTACCGCCACGCTGCCAGGAGGCCTTCCGGATGCACTTGTACGACGGTCTTTCCAATGACGAGATCGCGCAACGCATGGGTATCTCCAGCAGCATGGTAAAAAAACACATCTTGCGCGCCATGATGGCTTGCAAAGCATGCAGAGATCAGCATGAGCCGTAACCCTGGCCCGACACTTCCCGAGGCTGGCGCTATCGACGATGTCGCCGCCGACTGGCTGCTGCAAAGCAGCCAACCGGATTTCAGCCCTGCCCAGGCGCAGGCATTGGCTGACTGGCTGGACGCCGCCCCCGCGCATCGGGCAGCCTACGACAACCTTGCCGCCCTGATGCAGGATCTGCGCCGGATTCCCCGCGCACATCTGGAGCCCGACACGCAGGCGCAACCGCATCCACGCCCACGGAAAACACGACCCGCCTGCATGCGTCGCCTGCGCCAGCTGCTCTTGCCCACGCCCTCCACCCGGCGTCCGCTGTTCGCCTGTATGGCATTCTCTTTTCTGGTCACTGCCATCGCCGGCTATATCTGGCATCAGTATGAATATCCGCAGTTTCAGGCCAGTTATGCCACGGGCGTCGGCGAGCAGGAGCGCATCGTCCTGCCCGATGGCAGCGTCATCGTGCTGGACAGCGCAACGCGCCTCACCGCTACCACCTACGCCAGGCACAGAAAAATTGTGCTCGAAGATGGCCAGGCCTGGTTTGAAGTTGTTCCTGATCCCGCGCGCCCGTTCACCGTTCGGACCCCGGTGCTGCAAGCCACCGTGCTCGGCACGCAATTCGCCGTCCGCTACAGCACCACTGGCGTGGCGCCAGGGCGCGCAGGCGTTGCCGTTGCCACTGGCAAGGTTGCCGTCGCCCCCACTCGAACCTGGTGGCCGGACTGGCCTTGGATCACCCCGGCTGGCGATACCTTGACGACTGGCATGCGCGCCAGTCTGGCCCCCGGTCAAAGCCGCCTCACCTTCTCGCGCATCGCCCCGGAAAGCATCGCCAACTGGCGCCATGGCCGGATCACTTTCGAAGATACGCCACTTACCCAGGCCATCGAAGAATTCCAGCGCTATGCCCCCGTCCAGGTCACCGTCGCCAGCACCGCCGTCTCTTCGTTGCGTATCGGCGGCAGTTTCAATAGCAAGGATTTCGACAACTTTGCGCACTTGCTGCCACGCATGCTACCGGTACAGTTGAGGCAGACCGACCAGGGCCTGGAAATCCGCAGCCGCTGACGGAAATACGCCGGCATACCCGGACCGTACATCAGGAACCCCCGCCAAAAATCGAAATTCAATTTCGATAAAAAAAAACAATCACCCCTCCAGGTGTCCGAAAGACCCGCTCGTGCGTCTTCATCTTAAGAAAGCATAGGCGTTCTCATTTTCTTTCCGATCCACTTAGGAGAAGGGTTTGTCCTCCTTCCGGTTTTCCCTGGCCCCGATTCTGGTCGCGCTGACCCTGGCCTATACCCATGACGCCCTGCAACCGGCCTGGAGCCAAAACAGTGCGTCCTCCGGCACCATCGCCCTGGCCCTGGAGTCCCAACCCCTGAACCGCGCCCTGAATGAACTTGCACGGCAAGCGGACATGCAGCTGATCTACACGCCGGACATGCTGTCAGGGCTGCAAGCACCCGCGCTGCACGGCAACTACAGTCTGCGCCAGGCACTGGATCAACTACTGGCCGGCAGCGGCCTGAGCGGCAGCGGCCTGAGCGGCAGCATAGACGGCACCAACATCCTCATCCGGCGGCTGGACACCTCGCACATCCAGGATACCGACGAAACACGCACCCTGTCGGCGATTACCGTAGCCGGTGCCTACCTCCCGACCACAGCGGAAGAGGCCGCCACCAACTACACCGTGCGCCGTTCCAGCAATGCCACCAAGCTGGACCTGAGCATCAAGGAAACACCGCAAAGCCTGAGCATCTTCACCCAGAAGCAAATCGAGGACCAGAACCTGTTCCAAGTGGTGGATATCCTGAAAAACACCCCTGGTGTCTCGGTACAGGAGTTCGGCGTGCCTGGCGCCGGCCGCGCCACCTTCTATTCGCGTGGCTACGCCATCAACAACTTCCAGATTGACGGCATGCCGACCACTGCGAGCATGTTCGGCGGCGCCGACATGCTGGCCAGCATGGATACCGCCCTGTATGAGCGCGTTGAAATTATCCGGGGTTCCACCGGGCTGACCACCGGCACCGGCGATCCGTCAGCCAGTATCAACTTCGTGCGCAAGCGCCCTGGCTACGAACCGCTACGCCAGGTCAGCCTGAGCTACGGCACGCACGCCAAACGCCGCGCCGAAGTCGACCTGTCGCAACCCTTCAATGAGTCTGGCACTCTGCGTGGCCGCATCGTGGGAGTGGCTTCCGAAGGCAACCATTGGATGGAACGTGTGCATGAAAAAACCCGCATGTTCTATGGTATCGCCGAAGCCGACATTACCGATAACACCACACTGGCACTGAGCTATACCCGCTTTAGCCGTAACGTGGATGATGCAACGCCACATGGCAGCGCCCTGCGGACTGATACCGACAGCATTTACCAACTATTTGGCGACAAAGGCCGTCATTTCAACTCCGCCACGCAGTGGTCCTACGCCAAGCAGGACACCACGCAATGGTTTGTGGATGTACGCCATCACTTCAACGATAACTGGAGTCTGAGCGCGGCATACCAGCACACAAACACTACGCCAGACCGCGTGTACGGCATGGTGGGAATCGACTGGTACAAAGCGATCACCGGCGAGGCCAGCTTGAGCTATGGCCGGATAAAAACCGAGAATAGCCTGCATAACCTAGACCTTACCCTGCTGGGCAAATTCGAACTTTGGGGTCGCGATGCGCAGATCGCCGCCGGCTTCAATGGCTACAAGGGCACCATAGTCAGCCCCAGTTGGTGGTCCGAGGACTCCGCATCCTCCTGCCGCATGCCCTCTCAAATCACTTTCGACGACTGGAACAATGGCGGCATTCCCATCCCCATGTGCGGCCGCGACTTCATCGTCGATATTCATGGCCCTATCTATGAAAACCGGGAAAAACAATACGGCGCCTTCCTAAGCGCGAAACTCAAGCCCTTGGAACGCCTCACGCTGATTCTTGGTACACGCTACCACGCTTACGACCTGGAATTGACTGCCTTGCGCGCCGATCGCAGCCAAACCATCAGCGACCAGTACCCGATGGATCTCAAACATCCCAAGCGTTTCATCCCTTACGCCGGCATCATATTCGACCTGACGTCCAAGACATCGCTCTACGCCAGCTACACCGGCATCCATAAAGACCAAGCCTATGTGCGCGGGGTCACGCAAGAGGAAATCAACGCCGGCATGCGCTTCAGGCTAATGCCACCTAAAAAGGGCAATACGGTAGAAATCGGTCTGAAAAGCGCGCTGGCCGACGACAGCCTAAATATCCAAGCGGCCCTATTTCGCATGCGCGAACGTAACGCGCCCTACGTGCAATCGACCGTAACGTCGAACGGCGACCCGCAACGACTGGCCTGCTACAACCCTTTCTCCTACAGCAGCGATTGCACGCCGATGGAAGCCACCGATGGCCCGACTGTCACGGGACTGGAGCTCTCAGTCGCAGGCCAGTTGACGCAAAGCTGGCTGATCAACGCCGGCTACACCTATCTGCATCTCAAGCCCTACGACACCAGCCTATTTCCGCCACCATCCTGGGACGACCTGGTCGTCCAGCACGACTTCAACCGTCCCAAACACACCTTCAGCTTATTCACCACCCACAAATTCGGGGATCGCCTGACTCTAGGCGGCGGTGTTCGCTGGAAAAGCCGCACCATCAAAAGCACCCATAACTTCTACACCGGCAGAACCTACGACTTTTCCCAGGGTAGCCATGCGATCTACGACCTGATGGCACGCTATGAACTGAACAAGCATCTCACGCTGGGCGTGAACGTCAACAACGTGTTCGACAAAACCTACTTTGCCAACAACGCCGCCAGCTACTTTGGTGCGCCACGCAACGTATCCGCCTCGCTCGGCATGAAATTCTGATTCCTGCAGGAAACCGTCCAGTGAAACCAGCCCTATTCATTCCCTCATTGACCTTGTCGTGCCTCAGTATCGCACTGGCCTCCTGCGTCAGCGGCGATGGTGACGATGCCTGGCGCATCGAACCCGGCGACGATACAGAACAGCCTGCTGTCGTTGAACGGGATTGCCCTCTCGCAACAACGCCCGCAGGCCTGACGCTCAAAGTTTGCGATCTGCCGGAAGGCTCTCGCCTGGAAATCGCGCACGGTTCTGGCGAGACATCAACGTCGGTCTCAATCACCGGAAACACGACCCGCACAGCAGTTGGTAACCTCCCCAGCGCTCAGCCCGGAGACACCTTGAGCCTGGACACGATCCAGGTTCCCGCGCCGCAACAGTTCCTGGTGAACTGCCGTTTCGTCAGCTACGGCAGCCATGGAACGCTGCAGCCGGATGGCAAGCTGCGTTTGGACAAGGCCCTGGACAATGCGGTGCAAGCCGTGCACTGCGGCCGAGTCTATCTCAGCAGCGAATTCCTGAGCCAGGGCCAAGGTAACGCCACCCGGCTAGGCTGGTTACGTGTCGATGTCGATCGTGGTTCAGCATCGTGGCTACGAGACGAGCACGGTCAAACCGTCCAAGCAGATAGATCCGGCACAGGAATCGCACAGCAAGTTCCGTCCGCTTATGCGGGTGGACATTTGTTGTTCACCGCCTGGCATCCCGGCAGGAACACAAAACTCACATGGAGCACGACTGGTACCGATGCCGGTACGCGCATGCTGACACGCACGGAACCCGATGGCACCGTGAGGACATTCAACTTCTTCACCGCTACCGAAAACCGCACCAACACTGGCTCTGTGCTGACCAATGGCACATCCCCCCAACTGCAATTCTTCAATACGACGTATTTGGGAGCCGTGGGCGATGGCTGGCAAACCGATGGCACTGGCGCCGGGACAGTGCCTAGCGATGTCGCGCTGCCATTGCCGCAGGGATACAGCGGCCGGGTCATGGGACAGTGGCAAAACGGTGAGACCATTTACTTCAGCTACCTTGACGGCGATCTGTGGTCCCTCTACGGCAAGAACATCAACACAGGCATCAGCACACAGCTGTTCTCAGGCTTAGATGCAAATATCCCACCTTCGGCACATCGCTCCCAAATTGCCCGCCTAGGCACTATTTTCCTGTTCTCCGGACGCCTGAAACGCGATGGAATTTCGGAAGCTGGCCTCTGGCGCAGTGACGGCACAGCTGCGGGCACATTCCCCTTGTTCACCGGCCCAGGTGCCAACACGACTCGCTCCTTCGTCACATTCAAAGAACTGGTTTACTTCATCCGCAACGACCAGCAACTCTGGCGCAGCGACGGTACCGTGGCGGGCACGAATCTCATCTATGACGTCACAACCCATTCTGGCTATGCCCGCGCCAGCATCGGTGAATTGGCCGCGACGGATAGCACCCTGGTATTCACCGCCCAACTGGACCTGCGCGATAACGTTCCCATCCGCGCCCTGATGCGCAGCGATGGGACAACCGCAGGAACCCAGTGGATTATCGAACCAGAAACACTCATGCCCGACACCGGGTCGAACCGCGACGCGTTCAGCAAGATTCACGGGAACTATCAAACCGGCCTATTCGTCGCCGGTAACCGCGTCGTGTTCGGTGACGACGGCTCCAACGGATCCCGCTTCACCAATCACCTCTGGACGACCGACGGTACCCGTGAAGGCACCGTGCGCCTATTTCCGAACGCCGAAGTCAGCCCTGTACATACCGCGGGCCAGTGCCGTTTGAGCTGCCATGTCCATCTACCGACCCCCTTGGGCAACAAACTGCTGTACCGCGTACAGAACATGGTAGAGACCGCCAACGGCGACGAAATCAGGATTTTCTACTGGATCAGCGACGGCACACCCGAAGGTAGCACACAAGTCATGGGCGAAGACGGTAACCCCTTCTGGTTCCCTCGCGGCTCCTGAACCCAGCCGGCCCTGGGCCACGCATCGAGAACCGGAGCGACCACGCTGCCGGTTCTCGACGTCACGCTCCCATCTCGATTGAGACGAAACCCTATCTCAGCCTCCCCTCGGAGATAAAAAAACATGACAAGACATCACATTACCTACCCATTGACGATCACCACTTTGACCGTCGC
Source organism: Kerstersia gyiorum (assembly GCF_004216755.1). Lineage (GTDB taxonomy): Bacteria > Pseudomonadota > Gammaproteobacteria > Burkholderiales > Burkholderiaceae_B > Kerstersia > Kerstersia gyiorum. Next base: position 652,007 of record NZ_SGWZ01000001.1, on the reverse strand, counting down.
GCTGGCAGCCTGCGGCGGTGGTGGCAGCAGCGACAGCAGCCAGCCATCCACGCCCACCCCGGAACCCGCCGAACCCGGCCAGGTATCACTACAAGTACAACAACTGCCGGCCGGTGCCAGCGTCGCGCTGGAATATCGCAATGGCAACGATACATTGGCGACCTTCGATTTCACAGACAATGGCAGCCGCGTGCTTGCCACGTATGACCGTGGCAATGTGCTGCGTATCAACACAGTCACACCGCCTCAACCTCAGGCCCACCTATTGCAGTGCCGTTTCACCTCGACTGACTTGGGCACAATCGACCCGAGCGGCACCAGCCTGACGCTGACCGCCAATCCTCCGGCAACAGACACCCGCATCGCCGTAGCGTGCGGACGTATTCAGTTAATCCACGACATGCTGGAGGATGGCGGCACACAAACCTGGAACAACGGCACCCAAACCCGCGCCTATGTTCAGCAAGGCTGGCTGCAACTGGATGTGGACCATGGCCGCATCGACTGGCTCAAGGATACGGCCGGAGAAACCGTTATATACCGCAATTTCCTAGATACGACCCTATTCAACCTCAACACCGTCAACACAGCCTACCCAGACTTCTTCCAAGGCAAACTGTTCTTCCTGGCATTGGACCAAAACTACGGCCGGGAATGGTGGTCCACAACAGGCACCGCCAGCAGCACCAAGGTCTATGCTGACACCAGTGACTCTCCCAATGGGCCCTCGGAGATATTCACCAATGTCGCGAACAAATATTTTTATATCCAGGGACCGGGTAACGGCACGACAACGTCAGACAGCCTGGTCAGACATGACGGCAATCCGGAAACCGAATCCGTTCCGGTAACCATCAATGGGGGACAGCTGTTCAACGCGCCAAGGCGTGCTTCGGCCGTCGCTACAGGCAACCAGCTGTTCTTCTTCAACAACAAGACCGAGACGCTCTACGTCAAGAATATCGACACCGACGAAGAAGCGAAATTGGTTAAGAACGTCAAAGACTGGAACAATCGCTACGGTTCTACCGACACCCTCCTGAACGTCATCGGCAAAAAACTGTTTGTCCTCTCGCTAGCATCACGCCCCTATCTGGCCGTCGTGGACACAGACACCCACGCCATCAACACCCTTTTCGACAGCAGCGACACGACACTGGTAAAGGGCAACTACCTGCCTGAAGACAATGCCGCCATTTTTAACGGTGCACTGCATTTCGTACGCAAGGACGCCACAAGCGGCCAGCAGCAACTCTGGCGCAGCAATGGCAGCGCAGATGCCTCAGGCACTCTGGCGCTGAGCACCTTCGCCAACGGCGAAACGCTCAGTTTCCTGACGCCCACGGCTAACGCACTGTTCTTCCTTGCCAGCAACGGCAGCCAGGAAACCTTATGGCGGCTGGGTAGCGACGGCAAGCTGAACGCCGTCGCCGCCGATAAAATCCATCCCCAGATCATCCTGACCGCCCCCAACGTCCGCACCACAATCGCTTCACTACACCCCGTCGGAGAGCGCGTCGTGTTCGTTGGCACTGATGGCCACCTTTGGTCTTCGGATGGAACAAGTGCCGGCACCCAGCGTCTGTTCTCGAACGCAGTATCAGCGACAAGCCCCTTCCCCGCCACGGATGCCTGCGCAAGCGGCCAATGCAGCCTGACCGGCGTGCTGAGCGTTGCCAATGACAAACTGCTGATTTCGGCTCGAGTCACAGAAAGCAGTGCCACTGTCACAACCTATCGCCAGCAATACTGGCTCACCGACGGCACACCAACAGGCACTCAGGCAGTACGGCAGGCAGACACTGAAGCAAACTTCGTCCACACGTTTACCCGCCCTATCCGCTGACACACAATCGTGCACCCGGCCAGTCAACCCTGGCCGGGGATAGGATTTTTCTATGAAAAATCCATTTATACATAAAAATCCAATCTAACCCATAGGTGGCAAAACCAGCGCCTCAAACGTCTTCTTAACGTAACGAAAGAAAAAACAATATTGATTTCATTTTTCATTCAGAAATAACCAGGAGTGTAGTGATGATCAGAGCCACAGCCTGTCTTGTTTTCCTCTTCCTCATCAAAGGAACTACATCATGAAACTACGCACTACAGCTCCCTTCCTGGCCATCACCCTGGCATTCGTTGCGCAAAACGCTTCCGCCTTTAACATCAACGACCGTGCCTTGAATGCCTTCGTTTTGGACAATGCCATCTACAAAGGCTCGTTCACCTACAACAGTGTGCCGTATACCCCCGGCCCTTCCACCACTTTCAACCTCGCTGATCCGTCGCTCAAAAACACGACGACTCGTATCACTGGCACACACACTGAAGGGAGCACTACCTACAACGCTGTGTACCGTGTCCACAGCCTGACGCACTCTTCTGTAGTGGGCAACATCCTGCAGGGCGGAGCTGACCGCAGTTTCGTCAAGGAAGCCGTCGGCGTCCAAACGACGACGACCAGCGTGCTGCCCACGGGTAGCAACAAATTCGAATATACCGGCAAAGCCTTCAACCACATCGTTGCAGGTGATGGCGATTTCTTCTATGAAATCCGTCAGGACGGCGCCGGCTGGGTCGGTGAGGGCAGCGTAGCAAATATCACCGGCAATCGTCCTGGGGTGGGCTCATTCAACATTCAAGGTGATCTGCAAGCGGCTGCTATCAGCGCCGCTGGCGGCAAACTGTCCGTATCCGGCGTCGCTACATTGACGGAACTCAATGGCGGCACCTCCCTCGATGCCACCGGTCTCGCCAATTCGACCTACACGCTGGGTATCTTTGGCCCCAACGCCGAGGAAGTCGCAGGCCAACTCGGCGGCACCGAGCTGGTGGACAAACTCAATGGCTACGCACTGATCGGGGAACGCTGAGACTTCACGAAGTCTCTCTTACTCTGACTGTCACTTGAGTCTCTGGCGACGGCACCGCAAGGCGGGACCGTCGCCAAATGACTTTGGTGCCTCTCATCACGCCTAGCTGATCTTTTCCATCAGCGGCCGTCCGCTGGCATGACATGTGCGACTTCCTCTCATGTCAAACAAACGCCACTAACGGCCACACCATACCGGACGTTTGCTGCCTTCTGCCCACGATGCCCCGCCTATCCGCAAACCCAGCCTATTTCCGTTCACTTCGGCTTTCTGCTTTCGCACCAGCCTGCCTCGTTTCCACATTACGGAACGTAGGCAAGGTATCTTTGCTACTTAGTCTACTGGGTACTCTTGCCACGAACACACTGGCTCAAACCGTTGAGCCCCCGCGACAAGAACCTATCGAAAATCTGCGCCGCCTGGACTCCGATTGGCAAGAACGCTTACAACCGACAGGCCGCCAGCAACCCGCCCCGCCCAGACATGTCGCTGACGCTGAGGCCCCTCCCCCTTCTGTCACTGACGACGACCTGCGCCAATACCCGCAATTGGCCGAAATAGTCATCACTGCCTCGTTACACAGCCAGGATTGGAAAACACTGGCTCATGTGCTGCACCTATACCAACAATCTCCTGGTCACGATCCACAATTGGTGCGCTACGGCCAAGGCGCCATCCTCCGCCAGCAACGGCACCATAGCGCTGCAATCGCCCAATACCGTGACATGCTGAATGAGGATGCCAGCCTGGACTACGTCCGCTTCGACCTGGCCGCGATGCTGTTCGAAAATAAACAATACCGGGATGCCCGGACCCAGTTCGAAGCTACCGCCGGCAACGAGACACTGCCTCCCAGCATGCGCCAGCTCGCGCAGCTCTATCTGAATACCATCGACCAGCAACAGCGTGTTGTGCCGCGCCTGCGTCTTCGGCTGATACACAATAGCAATGTCAACCAAAGCGGTGACGAACGCGACATCATCTTCAGCAACGTCATCCTCCGCAAGCCTTTAGACGCCATGCCTCAATCGTCCTGGGGCACCAACTACGCCCTGATACTGGAACAAGAGGCCAATATCGGCGGCAACCACTTCCTGGCCTATGACGCATCCGTCGATGGCCTGCGTTACACCAGCCTATCAGGTTATGACGAGAACGCCATTGCACTTGCGTTCCACTACAAAAACCAGACTGTATCTAGCTGGTTGGCGCTAGGCCCTGCCCTGCAATGGCAGTGGCTCGATGGCAAACGCTACTCCCACGGTGAGGGACTGAACGCCAGCATCGGACATTGGTTCACGCCCAGCGTGCAAGTATCAACATACGCACGCTGGCTCAAACGTCATTATTACGATGTGCGCCTACGCAGCTATGAAGGCGATACATCCAGTATTTCTCCTGGCCTGCTCTGGATGATCACCCCCCGCGCATCGCTCTTCGCAGGTCTGAGCTATCAACGAGATAGCCTAGCGGCACCTAGCGAATCCTTCCGGCAGCGGAGCATCAACGCAGGCTTCGCTACTCAATTGGAGAACGGACTGAATCTAAACGCTTTCGCACAAATTGGATTTCGTCGTTACGACGCTGTCGATACCTTGCTACATGAATGGCGCAAAGATCGCCGGTTCACAACCAATCTCAGTATTGGCCATTCTCAGCTAACCTTCGCCGGTTTTGAACCCAAGCTAGGTCTGCTGTACGAACGGGTTCGCAGCAGCCACACCGCTTTGTACACACGGCGTACCCGACAATGGATGCTGACACTGGAAAAACGTTTCTAACCATACCCCAAGGCTCCTCCTCACAAAAGCACCAGCAGCTTCAACGCCAACGCGTTCGCCCAGCGGGCTTTCGCCGCTATGATGAACACTCACTAATGCACAAATAGCGCAGGGAACGGCGCTTCTAAGCACCCGGCGCCGCTACGCCCTGCGCCTGCGCCGGCACGCCTGTTACGCCCGGACCCGTTGCATGAACGTGCCCGCCGGCAGCGCCGCCAGGGGCTCGCCTCCAACTCGCGCCGCAATGTGCTCCGGACGTGGAGACAGGCCGTATTTCGGCGGGCCCAGGCGATTTTCGACGCTGTTGTAGACCATGAACACGTTGGCTCGCGGCCAGGGCGAAATATTGCTGCTCGAACCATGCATGGTGTTGCAATCAAAAAACACCACTGAACCGGCCCTGGCGATGACCGGAACCACGCCGCCTTTCTCCGCAAGCAACTGCAGGCTGACCGGATCCGGCACGCCATATTCCTGTTGCTTGAGCGAGGATTTATAGTGAGCCTCAGGCGTACGGCCGACGCAGGAAATGAACTGGTTCTGCGAGCCGGGCATCAGCATCAGAGGGCCGTTTACCGCCGAGTTGTCCGTCAGCAATACCGAGCAACTGAGCGCCCGCATTGCCGGCATGCCATCCTCGACGTGCCAGGTTTCGAAATCAGAGTGCCAGTAGAAATCCTTGCCCTTGAAGCCGGGCTTGAGATTGGCGCGCGATTGATGGATATAGGCTTCCGACCCCAGTATCAGCCGGGCCACGTTCAGCAGCCGCTCATCCTGGGCCAACGCCTGGATGATGGGGCTCAGTTCATGCACACGGAAGATGGAACGGACGGCATTGCTGCCTTTTTCCGTAATGGCCTCCTCGCGCTGCCGGATAGCAGGATCGCGAGTCATCCGGTCAACCTCATCCAGCAGGATATCTACTTCATCAGCGGGCAATAAATCCTCCAGCACGATGAAACCATCGCGTGTATAAGCTTCCTGCTGCCCGAGGTTCAAGGCATCGGCATAGCTCCCGCCACCGTGGATGACCGGTTCGACACGCTGCACAATGCCGGCGTCGCGGTCGGTGCGGGATGCGTAAGGGTCCAGCGTAGGGGTAATCATGACGTTTTCTCCTTTCCGTGCGGCGAGACACCGCACGGCATTGCTCACGGCTCAGCTCTCCTGCGCCAGCGGATAGACGCCCTCGGCGTCGTGCACTTCCTTGCCGGTCAAGGGCGGATTGAAAACGCAGATCACACGCAGCGGCTCTTTGCCGCCGCGCAGCCAATGTTCGTCATGCTGATCCAGCGCATAGACCACGCCGGGCCCCAACGCATACTTGCGGCCATCGGCGATGGTTTCGATTTCGCCATCGCCTTCGATGCACCACACGGCTTCCAGGTGGTTGCGGTAATGGATATGGGTTTCGGTCCCGGGGAAAATGGTGGTCTCGTGGAACGAGAACCCCATGCCGTCTTTCTTCAACAAGACGCGGCGACTCATCCAGGTATCGGTGCGGACCTCGTCACTTGTCCCCACGACGTCATTCACATGTTTGACCAGCATCAGCGTACTCCTCCGATTTTCAGAATCCGTGCCCGGCGGCCCGAGACGGCCAGCACCTCGGCCACGCTGCGCTCCAGCACATCCAGGCCGCGCGCCAAGAGTTCGTCCTCAATGGTCAGCGCCGGCAGCAGCTTGAGCACTTCGTCATGCGCGCCGGACGTTTCGATCACCACGCCATGCTTGAACGCCTGGGCCGCGATACGGCCTGCAAGCGCCGGATCGTCCTGGCAGACCAGCCCCTGTATCAGGCCGCGCCCCCGTGCCGCCAGGCCCGCATCCGGGTAGCTATGCACCAGGTTTTCCAACCAGTCCCTGACCTTGCGCTCCTTGCGCGCTATTTCGCGGCTGAAGGCATCGTCGCGCCAGTAGCTCTCCAACGCCTGTGCTGCTGTTACGAACGCGAGGTTGTTACCGCGGAACGTGCCGCTGTGCGCGCCCGGCTTCCAGATATCCAGTTCCGGACGCATCAGTACCAGTGACATGGGCAGGCCGAAACCGGATAGCGACTTGGACAGCGTGATGATGTCGGGCTGCAAGCCCATGGCTTCGAAACTGAAGAACTTTCCGGTACGGCCGCAGCCCACCTGGATATCATCGACGATCAGCAGGACTTCATGGCGGCGGCACAGGCGCTGCAACTCCTTGAGCCAGCGCACCGTGGCGACATTGACCCCACCTTCGCCCTGCACCGTCTCCACGATGACCGCCGCTGGCTTGTCCAGGCCGCTGGACGGGTCTTCCAGCATGCGCTCGAAATAGACCATGGTGTCGACATCCGGCCCGAAGTAGCCGTCATAGGGCATGAATGCCGTATTGCCCAGCGCCACTCCGGCGGCCTCCCGGAACTTTTCGTTGGCGGTCGTGGCCAGCGAACCGCCGCTGACGCCGTGGAAGCCATGCGTGAACGACACCACGTTGCTGCGTCCCGTCACCTGCCGGGCAATCTTCAGCGCGGCTTCCACGGCATTGGTGCCGGTCGGCCCGGTGAATTGCAGGGTGTAGCGCCAGCCGCGCGGCGCAAGCAGCAGTTGCTCCACGGATTCAAGGAAATGCTTCTTCGCACTGGTGGCCATGTCCAGCCCGTGCACGACCCCGTCAGCGCCGAGATATTCCAGCAGCTTTTCCTTGAATACGGGATTGTTATGGCCGTAGTTCAGCGTGCCTGCGCCGCTGAAGAAATCTACATACTCGCCACCTTCCTCGTCGACCAGCAGCGATCCCCTGGCCTGGCTGAATATCACCGGAAAGGAGCGGATATATCCCCGCACCTCCGACTCCATCCGGTCGAATATTTTCAAATCCATCATGCTTCCTCCCTTGCTTCATCTTTGAATGAATCCATCGCCCATCCCGCCAGCCGCCCCCTGGTTCCCGGGGCCATGCCCAAGGGGGGGGAACCGGTACTGCGCCGGATGACCATTGCGCCGCCCGGCCGCGCCATGCACATACAGCCGGCGCCCGGGAACAGGATCAACGCGATGGAAAGTGGAACGGGCCGTAGCGCAGCAAACGCTCGTCCTCGTGGGAGGCGCCGCCGAACAACGCAACGTCAAACAACGGACGTTCCGTGCAAGGGGCACCGAGAGCCTCGCCCAGTGCCGCAAACGTGCGGCGCGAGGCGTGGTTGTCAGGTCCTATGGTGGTTTCCAGGTAGCGCACCCACTTCATGGCGGGGCGCGCGAGCAAATGCGCCAGCATCTTCCGGGCCAATCCCTGGCCCCGGGCGCGCTCATGAACGGCAACCTGCCAGATGAAAATCGTATCTTCGCGTCCCGGCGGCAGGTAGGCCGAAACGAAGCCGTCGATATCGGCGCCTTGGCGCGCTACCACGCAGGTAGCGCTGAAATGCTCGCACAACAGCAGATAGGCGTAGACGGAATTGAGGTCCAGCGGCGGGCTCGCCGCAATCAGTGCATGGATGGCCGCGCCGTCAGCCACGACGGGCGCATCCAGAACGTAATTCGCCGCGCCTGGAGGCGCACCTCCGCGCGCGATCTGGTAGCCCGCGGCGCTCATACCGCCAGCCCCGATTCAGGCGCCGTATCGCCATCCGGCACTTCCAGCAAGGGCGATGCCAATTCCGCTGCGCTTTCCGGCGCCGCCTGCGCGCCCGGCAATTCCGGCTCCATCAACCCGACGATACGTTCGAGCGACAGCGTGATGGTCGCCCGTTCTATCTCCGGCAGGTTGGACAAGCCGGCCGACAGCGCCTGCTGCAATGGCAAGGGCGCCTGCCGCGCCAGCGCAACGCCGGCTGGCGTCGCCGTGATGAACACAATGCGCCGGTCTTCCTTGCCGCGCTCGCGCCGGATCAAGGCCTTGTCTTCCAGGCGATCCAGGATGCCCACCACCGTGCTTGGGCTGATGTGCATTTCCTTGCTGATGGCCGTCGCCGTCAGCGGCCCGGCCTCAATCACGATGCGCAGGCAGACCAGCTGCGGCGCCGTGATGTGGCTGCAGGATTCCAGATGCCTGGAATGCAGGGCGATTGCGCGGGTGATGCGCCTCAGGGAGCGCAGGATGCGCAGCTCGTAGTCCTGCACACCGCTATTATTTTTCACAGAATCATTCCCCATGAAATCACTTCAATAGAATTCATTTCAGTACGAATGATATGAACAGCATCCATCTCGGTCAACCCAGGGATAACCTCCGGAAACATCTTCGGCGCAGCAGGGCAGGCATGGCAGCATCCGGCAACAAAACAAGGGTGACGCCATCGGGATTTCCACCGATAATTAAGCTAATGGCGTCTATTCCTGGACGCATCTTCAAGGAGAACGATGATGGGCATTCTGAATCGCACCAGCCGTGGTCTCGAACAAGGTTACGAAGAAATCAAGAGTGTCGGTAAACGCGCCGGCCAGGATGTACAGGACTCGCTGCGCGAGGACGTTCTGGAAGCGCTCGGCAACCTGGAAGCTGCCCTGCAGGACAAGGACGCCGACGTCGCAGAACTGCGCGCCCGCCTGGAAGACCAGATTTACAAGGTCCGCGGCATCGTGGAAGACAAGGCAGCCACCGCTACGCAGACAGTACGCGGCTACGTCGATTCCGCCGAGGAATGCATCCAGGCCAAACCCTGGCAGGCCCTGGGCGTGGTCGCAGCGGTTTCCTTCCTGCTGGGTGCGCTGATCACCCGCCGTTGATTCCCCACGGCGGGGCAACAGCCTCCCGCCAGTCCGGCGCGCCGCCGCAACGGCGGCGTGCTGCTGCCGGAGCCTGGGCCGGGCAGGCCCGCCGCTCCACCTGCTATGCTTGCCGCCATCGTTGTTCTCTCATGGCAGCTCCGCATGGCCTCCCTTCCCGCTCCCGCATCCCTGACGCAGCAAATCCTGCACCCCGAGACTACCGGCCTGGACCCTGAGTGGCTGGCCGTATTGCAGCAACCCGCTGTCGCCCAGGCACGGCAGGACGTCGCCGCTTTCCTGGCCCGAAGGCTGGCGGAAGGCGCCGTGATCTATCCGCCGCATCCATGGCGGGCCCTGGCACTGACGCCCGCCCGCCAGACCCGCGTCGTCATTCTCGGCCAGGACCCCTACCACGGGCAGGGACAGGCGCAGGGGCTGGCTTTCTCCGTACCGGACGCCATGAAGCGCCCGCCCAGCCTGCGCAATATGTTCCTGGAAATCGCCCGGGATGATGGCGCGCGTGCCGCACTACCGGAAATTCCTGCCGCAACGGCCATCGCCCACTGGGGCAATGACTTGACCCGCTGGGCCGAACAGGGTGTGCTGCTGCTCAATACCGTGATGACAGTGGAAGATGGCCAGCCAGCCGCCCATGCCAAACGCGGCTGGGAAATCGTCACCGATGCACTGATACGCCATATTGCCGACCGGGCAGAACCTGCCGCCTTCCTGCTATGGGGCGGCCACGCCCAGGCCAAGCAGGCGCTGCTGCCGGCAGGCCAGGGTCATCTGGTGCTGTGCGCCAACCACCCCTCGCCCTTGTCGGCCCGCCGCCCGCCGGTACCATTCCTGGGATGCGGGCATTTTCGCCGGGTCAACGAATGGCTGGCCGAACGGCACCTGCCAGCCATCGCCTGGCGCACCGATACATCCCAAGCAGGCCGGCAGGAAGGGCTGTTTCCGGAATGAGCGATAAGCGATATGGATAGATCTTTTCTTGCGCCCCAGAAGTGTCTGAACGAAAGAAATGTATTTCTTCCATTGGCTGTCCGATCTGGGTCCAGGCACAGCGCGCACCTTTCGACTGCGCGAATCACGCGGCAAAAAACAACAGCCAATTGAAATCCCTGGATTTTTCCTGGGGTTAACACTAAAATCGCGGCACTGCATATGTCCGTGCCATCATTTCGCGCCCTGTGCGCCAGCAGTCGTCCGGTCCAAGACCTTCGCCCATGATGGCCGTCATCGCTCCCTGACCTCTTTCCCTACGCTCAGGTTCCGCCAGGAACCCACGCGCTGCGGTTGTTCCGGTCGGCACGATGCTCCGTTCAACCGTACCGCCACAGGCACCTCTCCCGCCCTGCTGCCGTACACCCATTATCGGGATGCCTTCGTGCGTCCCTGGGAAACTTTTTACCTATGACTTTTGATACCCTGGGGCTATCGCCCGCACTGCTGTCCGCTCTGACTGAAGCTGGCTTTTCCACCCCCACGTCCGTCCAGGCCGCAGCCATTCCGCAAGCACTGGCCGGCCACGACCTGATGGTTTCGGCCCAGACTGGTAGCGGCAAGACCGCCGCCTTCATGCTGCCCGCGCTCGAGCGTGTAGTCGGCAAGCCCACCAACCAAGGCCGTGGCGTGCAGATCCTGGTGCTGGCCCCGACCCGCGAACTGGCCCTGCAAGTCAACGAGGCCACGCAGATCTACGGCAAGAACATCCCCGGCCTGCGCACCACCACCGCCGTCGGCGGCATGCCCTATGGCGCACAGCTGCGCGCCCTGTCGCGCCGCGTGGACGTGCTGGTTGCCACGCCCGGCCGCCTGATCGACCACCTGAAATCGCGCCGCGTCGACCTCTCCACGGTCCACACGCTGGTTCTTGACGAAGCCGACCGCATGCTGGACATGGGCTTCATCGAAGACATCGAAACCATCGTCGCGGCCACCCCGGCATCGCGCCAGACCCTGCTGTTCTCCGCGACGCTGGATGGCAGCGTGGCTCGCCTGGCCGAACGCATGATGCGCGAACCCAAGCGCATCGACATCTCCGGCCACCGCGACAAGCACCAGAACATCACGCAAACCCTGCTGTACGCCGACGATGCCGCCCACAAGCTGCGTCTGCTGGACCACATGCTGCGTGATACGGCGCTGGATCAGGCCATCATTTTCACGGCTACCAAGCGTGGCGCCGATGACCTGGCTGATGTGCTGAGCAACGACGGCTTCAGCGCCGCCGCCCTGCACGGCGACATGAACCAGCGTCAACGTACGCGTACCCTGTCCATGCTGCAACGCGGTCAGCTGCAGATCCTGGTTGCCACGGACGTTGCCGCTCGCGGTATCGACGTGCAAGGCATCAGCCACGCCTTCAACTTCGACCTGCCCATGCAGGCGGAAGACTACGTGCACCGCATTGGCCGTACCGGCCGTGCCGGCCGCGACGGCCAGGCTTTCACGCTGGCTACGCACAGCGAGCGCCACAAGATCCGCCGTATCGAGCATTACATCGGCCAGACCCTGGACGTGGGCGAAATCCCCGGCCTGGAGCCGCAACGCCGCGCCCGTCCGGCAGGTGGCCCCAAGGGTCGTCCGGGCAGCCGCCCCGGTGGCCGTCGTCCCGGCGAATCGCGCCCGTCATTCAGCCAGGGCAAGTACGGCAAGTCGCCCAGCCGCTTCGGTAACAACGCCGACGGCGCGGAACGCAGCGAACGCCCCGCCTTCGATCGCGGCGAGCGTCCGGCCCGCCCCGAGTTCGCCGACCGTGGTGACCGCCCGGCACGTCCGGAACGCTTCAGCCGCCCGGAACGCAGCGAACGCCCCGGCTTCGATCGTGGTGACCGTCCTGCATTCGCTGACCGCGGTGACCGTCCCGCCCGTCCGGAACGTAGCGAGCGCCCCGGCTTTGACCGCGGCGAACGCCCGGCCCGCGCCGAATTCGGTGACCGTGCCCCGCGCGCGCGCCGTGAAGGTGGTGAAGCTCATGCCGGCAAACCTTACGTCAAGACCGCCGGTGCCGGCCGTACGCAAGGCCAGGGCGACAAGCGCCGCGAATTCGCTCCCCGTGGCGATTTCCGCCGCTAAGCTCTCGCGGCACTGACTCGGTGACCCAGCAGCGTCCCTGACGCGTCGCCACCTGGTGCCTGTACCGCAAAAAAGCGGGAAGCCGCCCCTCCGGGCCGCTTCCCGCTTTTTCTATCTGCCCCCATCCTCCCTTCTGGCGTGCAGCACGGCCTGCACACCCGGCCGCCCGGCATGGGACAATACCCCGTTTCCCTCGCTGCCTTTTTGCCACTCTGCCATGCATCCTTCCCTGGACACCCTGATTCAACGCCTGGACCCCGTCACCCTGGCCGTCAGCCAGCAGCTGCGCGAACGCCTGGCAGCGGCAATTGGACAGGCTGGTGGTGCCCTGCCCTTCGACGCCTGGATGGAAACGGCGTTGTATGAACCGGGCCTGGGCTATTACAGCGGCGCACAGGTCAAACTCGCCGCCGATCCTGATGCCAGTGCGGCCCCCCAACCGGGCAGCGACTTTATTACCGCGCCCGAACTCACGCCAGCCTTTGCAGCGACCCTGGCGCGCCAGATGGCAGAAGTCCTGGTACAGATCGACAGTTTGAACGTGCTGGAATTCGGCGCAGGCAGCGGCGCGCTGGCCGAAGGCCTGCTGGACAGCCTGGATGCGCTGGGGCTGCCGGTACGCTATGAAATCCTGGAGCTGTCTGCCGACCTGAGGGCGCGTCAACAACAACGCCTGGCGCGTTTTGGCGACCGCGTGCAATGGCGCGACACCCTGCCGGCAGGCTGGCAAGGCTGCGTCGTTGCCAATGAGGTGCTCGATGCCATGCCCGTGAAGCTGTTCCGCTGGGATGACAGCGGCCAATTGCTTGAACGACATGTCGGCCTGGGTGACCAGGGCGAGTTTGTCTGGCTGGACCAGCCAGCTTCCGCCGATCTGTCCGACACCGTCGCCAGCCGCATGCCACCCCTGCCCGGCTATGTGTCGGAAGTCAATCTGCGCGCCGAGGCCTGGATACACGATATGGGCCGATGGCTGCTGCGCGGTGCCGCGCTGCTGATCGACTATGGCTTTCCACGCCACGAGTACTACCATCCGCAGCGTGCCGAAGGCACGCTGATGTGCCATCTACGCCACCATGCGCACGGCGATCCCCTGGTCGTGCCCGGCGCCCAGGATATCACGGCGCACGTCGACTTCACCGCCATGGCGGATGCTGCGCTGGCAGGCGGCCTGGAGGTTCTGGGCTATACCTCCCAGGCACGTTTCCTGGCCAATGCCGGCCTGCTGGAATGGCTATCCACCCTGGACAGCAGCGACAGCCTCGCCTACGCGCGCCAGGTGGCCCCGATACAAAAGCTGCTGTCAGAGGCGGAAATGGGCGAGCTCTTCAAAGTCCTGGTCATCGGGCGCGACATCGAAGCCCCCCTGCTGGGTTTCCTGCGAGGCGACCGCCGCGACATGCTCTGAAAGTGCCTCGCTGGCCATCCCGCCCACACACGAGCCGCTGGCTGCCTGAGGATGCGGGTATAACTCCCCATCCAGAACGGGATCGTTTCATCCCGCGAGCTTGCCGCCGCTCCTTCAGACTGTTCCTGTCCCGTTTTCGCATACAGGCACAGCACCATCATGACGACTCCCCGCTCGGATACCGGCACGCATGCCATCCCGCCGCCCTTCAGGCGCCGGACCTTGGCGCTCAGTAACGATCTGGTCTTCAAGACCCTGTTTTCACAGCAGCGGCACCTGCTCACCGACCTGATCAATGCGGTGCGTTACCGCGAACCGCCCATAGAAGTCGTACAGATACGTAACCCGAATATTCTGCCGGCTGACGTTTCCAGCAAACAGATTATTCTGGATATCCTGGCGCAGGATACGCACGGCAGCCTGTTCAATGTCGAAATGCAGCTGCGCCATTACCCGCAATGGCCCTTGTGCAATATGTTCTATCTGGCCCGCATGCTCTCGGATCAGTTGACTGCAGGCCAGCAATATCAATCACTTAAACCTGCCATCAGTATCGGCCTGCTGGAGCACGACCTGTACCCGGACGTTCCCGGCCAGGCAGATTGGCACTTTACCTTGCGCGACTCGCGGCTCCCCGCGGTGCAATTGGGCCAGGCCATGCAGGTCCATATAATCGAACTCACCAAGGCGGAAACCCTGCATGCATTTCCGCCGGCGCTCACTGACTGGGTGACCTGCCTGCATCACAACCTGGAAGAGAATCCTATGAACCGCATCGAACACGCCCCTGTGCGGGAAGCCTTGCAGCATCTGGAAGATATGTATGCCGACAGAGACTTTCGGCTACTCGCCCTGCGCCGTGAAATGGCAATCGCAGACGAACAGCTGGCGCTGGATTACGCCAAACAGAAAGGGCATGAAGAAGGGCTGGCTGCAGGTCAGGCAGCCTTGCTCGCGCAGTTGCTGAGCCTGCGTTTCGGTGAGTTATCTCCCGCCACTCGCGACAAACTGCAGCACGCGGACGGCACCAGCCTGTCACTATGGGCGCAGCGCCTGCTGCAGGCCCCCACGCTGGAGGCCGTGTTTCACTAGCCACATGGGTTGCACCAACGGCTCGCCGGCCTGCCGCATGGCGTGCAGTCCATCCAACGACACGACATGGGCCTACCCCGAAGGGCCCCCGCTATTGCTCTATTCCGGCAAGGCCTGCAACGCCATTGCGCGGGCCTGCCGCACTGCGGCCCTGATGGCCTGGGGCTGCTCGCGCAGCGCAGCCGCAATTGCGCCCGCATCCACCCCACGCACGGCATCCAGCGCCTGGCGCCAGGCACGAATATCCACCGGCACCAGCAAACTGGCGGCATCCAGCAAGGCCAAAAAGCGTTCGGGCTTGCGCAAGGCGTCGCAGGTTTCCAGCGCATCCAGGCGGCCAGCGCCGGTTTCTGCTGCCGCGGCCAATACCACTGGCAACAGGCGTGCCTGATCTGCACATTCAGACGGCACTTTCCACAAGCTGGACAAGGCTGCCACATTACTGGCGGTGCGGCCCAATAAGGCGTAGCGTCCGGCCAGCGGCAAACCAGCCTGCGCAGCCCGATCCAGCACGGCCCAACTCTCGGGCGCCCCATCAAGCGCCAGCATGGGCGCAATCCGCGCCAGGGCATGGGTGTCCTGCAAGACCTGCAACATACGGGAAGGCTGCATGGACATCAGCCCACGCGACAACTCTTTCCAGACCCGCTCTGGCACCAGCGCGTCTACCTCGCCCGCTCGCACCATTTCCCGCGCCAGAGCCAGCGTTTCGTCGGCCACGCGGAAATCCGTGAAGCGGGCGCTGAACCGCGCCAGCCTGAGTATCCGTACGGGGTCTTCGACAAACGCCGGCCCTACGTGCCGGAACAGTCGGGCTCGCACATCGGCCACGCCGCCATATGGGTCCACCAGCACACCATCCGGGCGGCGGGCGATGGCATTGACGGTCAGGTCGCGGCGGGCCAGGTCTTCTTCCAGCGTGACTTCCGGCCCGGTATGGAACGTAAAGCCCTTGTAGCCCCGCCCGGACTTCCGCTCCGTGCGCGCCAGGGCATATTCTTCCTTGGTCCTGGGATGCAGGAATACCGGAAAGTCGCCGCCCACCGGCAGAAAGCCGCGTGCCGCGAGGTCTTCCGGCCTGGCGCCGACGACGACCCAGTCATGGTCGCCGGCGGGCAGGCCCAGCAGTTCGTCGCGGACGGCGCCGCCGACTTCATAGACATCCAGGCCAGCCAGGCTGTCGTCTGCCCGCTTGCCTGGCGTGGCAACGGTATCCTGGCTCACGGCAGGTCCACCGCGGCATTGGCCTTGGGCTCGATATTGCCCAGCCTGGCCTTGAGCGACTGCGGCTCGCCCGTGAACATGGCGGCATAGTAGGTCGCGTTGGACAAGACGTTCTTCACGTAGATACGGGTCTCCGTAAAGGGGATGGTCTCGGCGAAAATTGCGCCTTCAACCGGGTGTGTCAGGCGCGAACGCCACAGCACCGGCCGCTTGGGCCCGGCGTTGTAACCCGCGCTGGCCAGCACCTGTGAACCATCCAAGTCTTGCAGGACCATGTTCAGGTAATTGGTGCCCAGCACCGTATTGACCTCGAACTCGTTGACCCTGGACGGATGGAAATCCGTCATGCCGATTTTTTTAGCCACCCATTTGGCTGTGCCCGGCATGAGCTGCATCAGCCCCGACGCGCCTACCGTCGAACGTGCATCGGTGATGAAACGTGATTCCTGGCGGATCAGGCCATAGACCCATGCCGGGTCCAGGTCGATGGCGCGCGCCTGGGCGCTCACCCGCCCCTCGAAGGGAGCGATATAGCGCTGCGAGAAATCAATCTGGTCGCGCGTGCGTTCGGATGTATTCACCACGCGGTCGTAAATATGTTCCTGGCGCGCCAATTCAGCCGCCGCCAGCAACTGCCGGTCATTCATGCCGCGCAACGCGAAATTCCATTCCGGTACGGCTTCGGCCCGCCAGCCTTCACGGAACAGCGCGATGGAACGGCGCAGGCCAGGGTTGGCCGCGACGTCCGCCAGTTCAGCCGCCGTGACTCGCGCAGGAGCCGGTGGCGGTGCAATGGCAAATCCCAGCTCCTCGGCAGCCAGCTGGCCATAGAAGCCGTATTCTCCGGCAATTGACGCAAATGCATCATTGGCAGCCGTTTCCTGGCCGCGCGCCTTCAGACTGCGCGCATTCCAGTACACCCAGACGGATTCGTTACGCTGCGACGGCGTCATCTGCGCAATGGAACGCGACACCCAGCCCCAGTCGATTTCGGGTTGGCGCAACGCGGCCCGGACCCGCCAGGCGGCGTTGTACTCGGTCAAACGCACGCCATCGGCCTCCTGGTACCAACGGTGGGCAACCGGGTTCAGGTTCAGCGCGGCAACCAGCGCGAACTGGCTGCGCACCCATTTCAGGTCTTCTTCCGGCAGGCGGCCGTTCCAGGCACGGCGCAGATAGGCGTCGCCATCCTCCATGTTCTTGCGCGCCAGGCGCGACAACGCCACCGTGGCAATATCGCGCTGCGCCGGCGTACGCAGCCGTTGTTCCTGGCGCGACAGCCACTGCATGGGATTCTTCAGCGCCGCGTCGTACTCCTTGAGTTCGGCCGGATTCAGCACATAGGAAGCCATGCGGCGCGCGTGAGCCAGCTTGTTTTCATCGAGCAGGTCGCGCCACATCAGCACCAGCGTGCTGCGGTCCAATACCTTGTCAGCGGACAGTTTGTCGAATAGCGCCCAACAGGCATTGCCCGGCGCAAACACGGTAACGGCATCGAGATCACGCACCGTCTCGCCGCCACGATAGCGCGCATCGAGTTGCGCGCAGCTCACTTGCGGGCTGCCTACCTGTACGTCACCGACACGGCGCACCTGCGCAAAGTCACCGGCGCGCGCCGCCGCCAGAACCCAGTCGCCCTTGAGCTTGTCCGCCAGGTAAGTGCCGGGATAACGGTCGACAAACGCCTGCAGCAGGGTCGGGTCTATGGTGCGTTGCTCGGTCAACAGGTAGCGCAACATCCAGTATTCGGCATACATGCCGAGTTCCGCGTCGCGCGCGCTTTCCACCAGTCCAGGCAGCGCCTTCCAATCCTTTTTCTGGAACGCTTCCCGTGCCGCGCTCAAGGCGCTGTCGGCATTGCGCTGCGCCGGCTGCATCTGCGGCGACAGCGAAGCCAGGCGCAAGCTGCCCTCCTGCGCCAGCACCGGCGCCGTGCCGGCCAACAACAAAGCCCCCAACCAGGCGCGCCAGGCAGGACGGACGCTCCCAGCCGATTTCTGATACCGTGCTGATACTTGACTATGACTCATGACTGGCATTCCGCATGAAAACCGCTAATACCATACAGGATACCGCAGCCACGCTGCGGACTACGCTGCGTGAGCGGCGAAACAACATGGATCACGCCAACCGCAGCCGCGGCGGGCTGCTGTTGCGCGGCCGGCTTTTTACCTGGCTGGCGCTGCGACGCGAAACCGCCGAAAAGGCTGGCCACGCGTCGCCCGCTCGCATTGCCGCTTTCCATGCCCTGGACGGCGAGCCCGACCTGCTGCCGCTGCTGGCGAAATGGGTAGAGGAAGACGGACTGGAAGTCCTGCTGCCTGCCGTCATCAGCGCGGATCAGCCACTGGTGTTCCGCGCATGGCATCCCGATAGTCCGATGAAAACCGGCGCTTATGGCGTGCAGGAAGTCGATGGCCCGGACCTGGCAGCTGCCGATGCGTGCCTGGATGTCGTGCTGGTCCCTACCCTGGGCTGGACCGCCAAAGGCGACCGCCTGGGCTACGGCGGCGGCTATTACGACCGCACGCTGGCACAACTGCGCCAAGCCAATCCCGCACTGATTGCGCTGGGCATTTCGTGGGAAGAAGGACGCCTGCCGGTGGACTACCAGCCCGCCGGCCACGATGCGAAGCTGGACGCCGTGCTGACGCCTGGCGGCTGGTATCCGCGCATGCCGGCCTGACACGCAAGCAGGGCAAGCACCCCAGCGCTACGCCAGTAAAGATGTACGACCAGGAACCCGCCCCCGGCGGGTTCCTGCCTTTGCATCCAGGTAGGAAATCGTCTCAACGAAGAAAATAAGCCATTAATAAACAAAAGGAATTTCAATAATCTGCATTTGATAATGCCGATAAGCAAAGCAGCAAAATATCGTTGGCGAAAGTCCAGCCCGACATTGAAATAGCAAGGCAGCCCCGCCCGAGAAAATCGGGACGCAACAAGAGATCGCCTCAGCGGCAAACCGTCGCCGATGCGCAGGCCCTTCGACACTTTCGCCAACTGGAACCGTCATGAGCTTTGTCACCGAAATTGCCTCGCCCGAAGTCCACAGTGAATACTCCCTGCAAAAACTGAGCGGCCATATCGGCGCGCAGATCCATGGTGTCACCTTGCACGACACGCTCGCGCCCGAGCTGTTTCAACGCCTGTATCGCGACTTATTGACGCACAAAGTACTGTTCTTCCGGGGCCAGCATCACCTCGACGATACCAGTCACGAAGCCTTTGCACGATTGTTCGGCACGCTGGTTCCACACCCCACTCAGCCCGCGCTCCAACAAAGTGAAAGTATCCTGGAACTGGATGCATCCAAAGGCGGCTGTCGTGCCGATTCCTGGCACACCGACGTCACCTTCGTACCTGATTACCCGAAAATTGCGGTCCTGCGTGGCGTCGTCATTCCAGAATATGGTGGCGATACCGTGTGGGCCAACACCGCCACGGCCTATCAAGACTTGCCAGACACGCTCAAGGCATTTGTAGACCAGGCCTGGGCCATACACAGCAATGAATACGACTACGCGGCCAACCGGCAGGAAGTCTCCAGCGAACAGCTGCGCCATTACACCGAAGTGTTTCTCTCCAAACGCTTCGAGACGGCACACCCTCTGGTGCACGTGCATCCCGAAACCGGCGAGCGCAATCTGCTGCTGGGCCACTTCCTTAAGCGCATCATCGGCTTGCGCTCCACTGAATCCAGAGTCCTGTTCGACATACTCCAGAACCGTACCAACCGTCTGGAAAACACTGTACGCTGGTCCTGGCAGCCAGGCGACGTCGCCATCTGGGACAATCGTGCAACACAACACTATGCGATCAACGACTACGGCACTCAGCCGCGCGTCGTCCGACGTGTCACTGTGGCAGGCGAACCCGCCCATGCGCTGGACGGTAGGCGCAGCCATGTATACGCCAGCGCCACGGCCACGACTCATTGACCCTAGGCGTTCATAGTCTGAGGCAAGCCATCCCCCTTGCAAGCTGGCAGCCATGTTCTACCGCCACCGGCAAGCTGGCACGGCCTGCTACAGTTCCCCAGGGCTGAGACGACGCCAGATATTGCGTACCGCCTCGCTGCCGTTCAGGGTATAGAAGTGCAGGCCCGGTGCGCCGCGTTCCAGCAAGGTCTGGCACAACTGCGCCACGACGTCCGCGCCAAAGGCGCGCAGCGACTCGCGATCATCTGCGTAATCATTGAGCCGCAAGCGCAACCAGCGCGGGATTTCCGCCCCGCACATCTGCGAGAAACGCGTCAGCTGGGTATTGTTGACGATGGGCATGATGCCCGGAATGATGGGAATCGCGACGCCGCGCGCCTGTGCGCGTTCGACAAAATCCGAGTAGGCATCGGGATTGAAAAAGTATTGGGTGATGGCGCTGTCAGCGCCCGCCTGCACTTTTTCCACGAAGTGGTCCATGTCACGCGCCAGGCTTTCGGCCTGGGGATGCATTTCCGGATAGGCCGCCACCTCGATGTGGAACCAGTCACCCGTGGTTTCTCGAATGAAGGCCACCAGTTCGCTGGCATAGCGGAACTCACCGTAGAGGCTGCCCATGCCCGACGGCAGATCGCCCCGCAGGGCCACCACCCGCCTGACACCCTGCTCGCGATAAGCCCCCAGAATGGCTGACAGGTCGGCGCGGCTGGTGCCTATGCAAGCCAGGTGCGGCGCCACCTCGCAGCCCAGGTTCGCAAACGTGCGCACCGTGTCGGCCGTACCATCGCGAGTCGCGCCGCCAGCGCCAAAAGTGACGCTGACGTAGCCAGGGTTCAATGCCATCAATTGCTTGGCCGTCCGGACCAGGCGTTCCTGCGCAGCAAGATCCCTGGGCGGAAAGAATTCCAGGCTGATGGCGTATTGGGATGAAAGGGAAGTCATTTCACCAGAAGGGAAGACAAGGCGCTGGAAATCAGGCTGTACAGCAAGGCGCCCGCCAGGGCCCACCAGAAGCCGTTGACCGTGAAGCCACGGAACAGGGAACCTGCCAGCCAGAACACCAGTGCGTTGATCACGAACAGGAACAGTCCCAACGTGACGATGGTGATGGGAAAGGTCAGGAACACCAGGATAGGTTTGACCACGGCATTGAGCAGGCCGAGCACGACGGCAGCCGCCAGGGCAGACCAGAAACTGGAGATGGCAATACCAGGCAGGATCGAGGCGACGATCAGCAGCGCAACAGCATTAAGGATCCAGATCAGTAGAAACATGGCACAGCTCCTATGACAGACAGTAATGGAAATCCTGCGCGAAGCAGTCTGCAACCCGTGCCCCCGCCGTTCCTGTGGCGAAGGCGCGCCAGCTACCCCTGTCCTGTAGACGCGGGGCCTGGCGCGTCAGCCTGCCTCAATAGCGATAATGATCAGGCTTGAACGGGCCGTCAACCGGCACGCCGATATAAGCCGCCTGATCCGGGCGCAACACGCTCAGGTTCACGCCCAGCTTCTTCAAGTGCAGACGCGCCACTTTTTCATCCAGGTGCTTGGGCAGCACGTAGACCTTGCCCTTGGTATAGGCTTCGTTGCGCGTGAACAGCTCGATCTGCGCAATGGTCTGGTTGGTGAACGAAGACGACATCACGAAGGACGGATGGCCGGTCGCACAACCCAGGTTCACCAGGCGCCCCTTGGCCAGCAGGATGATGCGGCGGCCGTCAGGGAAAATGACGTGATCGACCTGCGGCTTGATTTCTTCCCACTCCAGCTCTTCCAGGCTGGCGACGTCGATTTCGTTGTCGAAGTGGCCGATGTTGCAGACGATGGCCTGATCCTTCATGCGGTACAGGTGCTCACGCGTGATGACGTGGTAGTTGCCCGTCGCCGTGACGAAGATGTCGGCCTTGTCGGCCACCTCGTCCATGCTCACGACCTTGTAGCCTTCCATGGCTGCCTGCAGGGCGCAGATCGGGTCGATTTCCACCACCCAGACCTGGGCACGCAGCGCAGCCAGCGCCTGGGCGCAACCCTTGCCCACGTCACCGTAGCCGATCACCACGGCGGTCTTGCCGGCCACCATCACGTCGGTCGCGCGCTTGATGCCGTCCACCAGCGATTCGCGGCAGCCATACAGGTTGTCGAACTTGGACTTGGTCACCGAATCATTGACGTTGATGGCGGCAAAGGCCAGTTCGCCCTTCTGCGACATCTGGTATAGGCGGTGCACGCCCGTCGTGGTTTCTTCCGTGACGCCCTTGATCTGCGCCAGGCGTACCGAGTACCACTTGGGGTCGATCGCCAGTTGCTTGCGGATGGCGGCGAACAGCACGCGCTCTTCTTCGCTGGAGGGATTGTCGAGCACCGACGGATCGGACTCGGCGCGCGTGCCCAGATGCAGCAGCAGGGTAGCATCGCCGCCGTCGTCCAGGATCATGTTGGCATGCTGGCCATTGGGCCAGGAGAAGATCTGGTGCGTGTACTCCCAGTATTCTTCCAGCGATTCGCCCTTGACGGCATACACCGGCGTGCCGCCGGCAGCAATCGCCGCCGCAGCATGATCCTGTGTGGAATAGATGTTGCACGAGGCCCAGCGCACTTCCGCGCCCAGCGCCTTCAGGGTTTCGATCAGCACGGCTGTCTGTATCGTCATGTGCAGGCTGCCGGCGATGCGCGCGCCTTTGAGCGGCTGGCTGGCAGCATATTCTTCCCGGGTCGCCATCAGGCCGGGCATTTCAGTTTCGGCAATGGCGATTTCACGGCGGCCCCAGCCTGCCAGGCCCAGGTCGGCCACCTTGTAATCAACGGAAGAATTCACAGTCGTCATGTCAGTCTAGCTCCAGATATCCGGTATCCATGCACGGAGCCGACTGCGCAAGCACGCGCCGCCATCCCCGTGCGAAAGGGAATTGGCGAGCGCCGTTCGTCCCGCGCCCAGGCGCAGGCAATGCGGCCTGGGCAAACGCCCGGGCTGCCCCACGCACGGCAAGATGACCCTGCCGGCCACGTGGGTGACGAAACTATCCTGAGCCTGGCACACCGAAACCGGCTGGTGCGTCGCAGCGCTCCTCAGGATGCGCGGAATTGTACCGTACTGACCCCGCACAGTGCATCCAGCAGTTGCTGCGCAATGGCGTCCCAGGTGAAGGCCTGCACCCCTTCGCGCACGCTGCCACGCGGTAATTGCGCCGCGCGCAGGCAGGCGGCCGCCAGATCCGCGTCCAGGCAACCGGTCACCCCTTCCCGCACAACCTCGCGAGGCGCATCCGCCGGCAATGCCGCAACCGGCGTACCGCAGGCCATGGCCTCCAACATGACCAGACCGAACGTGTCGGTCTGGCTCGGAAAGACAAATGCATCCGCGGCCGCGTAGTACGGTGGCAGTTCCGCATGCCGGCGCGGCCCCACGAACAGGACATCCGGATACTGCTCGCGCAGGCGCCTGTCTTCCGGGCCGCTGCCGACCACCACCTTGGTGCCCGGCAATTTCAGGGCCAGAAAGGCATCCAGGTTTTTCTCTCGTGCCACCCGCCCCACATTCAGCCAGACCGGACGCGGCAGATGGGCCAGTTCCGGCGGTGCCGGCAGATCCGGCGCGAACGCCGCCAGATCGACGCCGCGCGCCCATACCTGCAGGTTCTTCAAGCCACGCGCACTCAGCACATCCGCAATATTGCGCGTCGGCACCAGCACGCGCTGGGACGGTTTGTGGAACCAGCGCATGAACGCCCACGACCAGCGGGCGGGCACACCCATGCGTACTTTCAGGTAATCGGGAAACATGGTGTGGAACGACGTCGTGAAGCGCCAGCCATGCCGGAGCGCATGACGCCGCGCCGCGAGCCCCAACGGCCCTTCCGTGGCAATGTGCACGGCATCAGGCTGGAACGCGCCCAGCTGGCGCCGGAAGTGGCGTCCGGGGTTAATGCACAACCTCAGGGTGGGCTCGGACGGAGCGCCTATCGTGCGTGCGCCGCCAGGCTCAATCACCCGGACCTCATGTCCCCAGGCTGTCAGCAATGCGCACATGACGGTCCAGGTCCGTACAACGCCATTGACCTGGGGATGCCAGGCATCGGTCACGAGCAGAATTTTCATGTCGGCACGGAGCAGTGGAACATAGCGCCATTGGGCCAGACGTGCATGACAGCAACAATACACCTGCCCGGAGGCTGCCCATGCAAACGCCCATGCCCGCCACCCTGCCGTTTGCGCCCGGACAGAATGACCAACGGGGAGCCTGCCATGGGCAGCTCCCCGTTATTCCCGGCGGCCTGGGCCGCCAGCTGCCGAGTTGAACCCCTCAGCCCTTGCGCAACAATGCCGCGCGGTCTGTGGCTTCCCAGCTGAACTCCGGCTCGGGACGGCCGAAGTGGCCATAGGCCGCCGTCTTGGAATAGATGGGGCGCAGCAGGTCGAGCATGTTGACGATGCCGCGCGGACGCAGGTCGAAATGCTCACGCACCAGCTTGGCGATTTCGTCATCCGGAATGATGCCGGTGCCTTCTGTGTAGATCGTGATGTTGATGGGTTCGGCCACGCCGATGGCATAGCTCAGCTGCACCTGGCACTGGCGCGCCAAGCCGGAAGCCACGACGTTCTTGGCAACGTAGCGCGCCGCATAGGCGGCCGAGCGGTCGACCTTGGAAGGGTCCTTGCCGGAGAAAGCGCCACCACCGTGCGGGCATGCGCCGCCATAGGTATCGACGATGATCTTGCGCCCGGTCAGGCCGCAATCGCCTTGCGGGCCGCCGATGACGAAACGGCCGGTCGGGTTCACCAGGAAGCGTGTCTTGGGGGTCAGTAGGCCCTCGGCAAAGCAAGGACGAATGATTTCCTCGATCACTGCTTCCCTGATCGTCTCCTGCGAAATTTCGGGCGCATGCTGGGTAGACAGCACCACGGTATCGACTTCCGCCGGCTTGCCATCCACATAGCGGAAGGTAACCTGGGATTTCGCGTCCGGACGCAGCCACGGCAGGCGGCCGTCCTTGCGCAGTTCGCTCTGGCGCTGCACCAGGCGGTGCGCATACCAGATCGGCGCGGGCATGAGGTCCGGGGTTTCATCGCAGGCATAACCGAACATCAGGCCCTGGTCGCCCGCGCCCTGGTTCAGGTAATCCTCGCTGGAGCGATCCACGCCCTGGGCGATATCGGGAGACTGCTTGTCGTAGGCAACCAGAACGGCGCAACCCTTGTAGTCGATCCCGTAATCGGTGTTGTCGTAGCCGATGCGGCGGATGGTATCCCGCGCTACCTGGATATAGTCGACATTGGCCGTGGTGGAAATTTCGCCCGCCAGCAACACCAGACCGGTGTTGCACAGTGTTTCGGCCGCCACCCGAGCGTTGGGGTCCTGCTCGAAAATGGCATCCAGCACCGCATCGGAGATCTGGTCGGCAACCTTGTCAGGATGCCCTTCGGATACGGACTCGGAGGTGAAAAGGAAAGAGTTCTGCACCACGATTATGTCCTTTATAGACCGGCATGGGCCGGCTCTCAGATGAAACGAGGCGTTGCACCCCCAGGAGCCGGCGTGACAGGACGGAATCGGGCGCGACGCTTTAGCGGTAATACCACAGCCGGATAATTCCGGCGCCACCCCGCAAGTTGTCGGTTAACACGGTAGCGATTGCCATTCTAAGCGAAAATGCAACGATAATCTCAAATAGACCCTGTTGCCGACGCGAACTTTCGCCCTGTCCATACCCCGACCATGCTGCTGTTCCTGCTCCGATTGCTAGCCCGCCTGCCCCTGCCTGTCCTGCATATGCTGGGGCGTGGCGCCGGCCGCCTGATCTACGCCCTGCCCGGCAAGTATCGTGAGCGCCTGCGTGCCAATACCATCCAGGCCGGCTACGACGATCCTGCCTTTGCCCGCCGCGCGGCCGCCGAAACCGGCGCGATGATCCTCGAATCCCCGCGCATCTGGTTTCGCAACGATGCCAGTCTGGCACAGGTCGTCTGCGACGATGAGTACGTCGTCGATGACGCCCGCCAGGAAGGGCGTGCGTTGCTGATGCTGACACCGCACCTGGGGTCATTCGAGATCACGGCGCGCTATTTCGCACGCAAGCGCCCCGTCACCGTGATGTTCCGGCCGCCGCGCAAGCCCTGGCTGGCCCCGGCCATGGAAGCTGCGCGCAATACGTCCGGGGTCTCCACGGTGCCCGCCACCAGCCAGGGCGTGCGGGCTTTCGTGCGCATCCTGCGCGACAAGGAAACCGTGGGCATGTTGCCCGACCAGGCGCCGAGCCAGGGTGAAGGCGTCTGGGCACCATTTTTCGGCCGCCTGGCTTATACCGTTACCCTGCCCGGCAAACTGGCGCGCAACAGCAATGCCATCGTGATACTGACCGCCGCCGAGCGCCTGCCCGGCGGCAAGGGCTGGCGCATCCACCACGCCCGCGTCCCCGAGCCCCTGCCGGAATCTGCGGAAGAGCAGGCCGCCCTGATCAATGTCGAAATGGAAAAACTGATACGGCGTTTCCCGGAACAGTACCTGTGGGGCTATAACCGCTACAAGGTTCCGCGTGGCGCGCCGCCGCCCGGCGCCACGGCCCCGGATGCCGGCGAGTAACCGCCATGCTGGCGGGAAACCGCCGGGCCGCCATTGCGGGCCCCCTCAGGCGTCCCGCCCCCCAGGATCGCCACTACCACTGCCCCTGTTATTGCCACGGCAGCTCATCCTCACCCCGCACCTGCCTGCCCCCCGGCAGGTGCTGCCTTAGCCCTGTCACACCATGGACCGTCCTTCGTTGAAAATCCGCCTCCTGCGCCGGCTGTTTGCCTGGTTCGGCCGCATGCGCCCAAGCACGCGCCTGCGCCTGGGCAAGACACTGGGATGGCTGTCGTACAAGCTCGTCAAGCCGCGTGTGCGCGTGGCCCGACGCAACCTTGAACTCTGCTTTCCGGCGCTCACCGGCGACGAACGCGAACACCTGCTGCGCCAACATTTCCATGCGCTGGCACAATCGGTACTCGACCGCGGCGTGCTTTGGTTCGGCACGCCCGATGCAGTGCGCGCCATGGTGCGCGTGGAAGGCTTCGAACACCTGCAACGCTGCCTGGACGACAAGCAGCCCTCGCTGCTGCTGGCGCCCCACTTCATCGGCCTGGATGCCGCGGCATCCCGCCTGACCATGGACGTGCCCAGTTCCGCCACCATGTACTCGACCCAGAGCGATGCGGAAATCGACGCGCTGATCCGCGAAGGCCGTACACGCTTCAACGATGTGCAACTGGTCAGCCGCCGCGACGGTATCCGTACCCTGCTCAAGCATGTTCGGGACGGCCGGCCGATCTATTATCTGCCGGACATGGATTTCGGCAGCCGGGGTTCCATCTTCGCCCCCTTCTTCGGCAACCCCGCCGCAACGCTGACCTCGACGGCACAGATTGCCGGCAAATGGGCGCTGCCCGTGCTGCCCATCCTGTCCGTCTGGCATCCCGAGGACGGCACCTACACGATCCGTGTCCTGCCTCCGCTGGAGGACTTCCCGGGCGAGGACGGCCCCGAAGCCGCAACGGTACGTCTCAACCAGCTCATCGAAGGCTGGGTACGCGAATGCCCGAGCCAGTATTACTGGGTGCATCGTCGCTTCAAAACCACGCCGCCCGGCATGACTGGCCGCTATTGAACGGGCGGCTGCCCCACGCGCCGCCCGCTGGCGCGAAAATGCCACAATGGGGATGAAATCCCGGGGGCAGCCCAGCCTGCCCCGACACCCTCCGGATGGAAAATGAAGTCATGAGCAAGCTCTGGAAATTCAGCAAGATGCATGGCGCCGGCAACGATTTTGTCGTGCTCGACGGCGTGCGCGCCACCTTGGACATCACGCCGGAGCGCATTCGCGCCCTGGCCGATCGCCATCGGGGCGTGGGCGCCGACCAAGTGCTGGTGGTAGAGCCTGCCAGTCGGGCCGACGCCGATTTCCGCTACCGCATTTTCAATGCCGACGGCAGTGAAGTGGAGCACTGCGGCAATGGCGCGCGTTGCTTCGTGCGCTATGTCCATGAGCATGGGCTGTCGGCGCGCAATCCGCTGCGCGCGGAAATCTGTACCGGCGTCATTCTGCTGGAAGAGGGCCCCGATGGGGAAGTCACCGTCAACATGGGCAGTACGTCCTTCCTGCCTGGCAGCCTGCCCTTCGATGCCAGCAGCCTGGCAACACGCCAGTCAGGCGAGGATACGCAATGGCAATTGCCGCTTTCCGCCCCCGGCCTGCCCCAAGGTTGGCAGCAGCCCTGGCTATCGGTAGTCAGCGTGTCCAACCCCCATACCGTGCTACGCGTGGAAGATGTAGAGACCGCGCCCGTCGAACAGCTCGGGCCGGTGCTGGAAAGCCATCCGCGCTTCGCCCGCCGCGTCAACGTCGGCTTTCTCCAGGTGACCGGCCCGCATGAGGCCCGGCTGCGCGTGTACGAACGCGGCGCCGGGGAAACCCTGGCCTGCGGTTCCGGCGCCTGCGCCGCCGTGGTGACCGGCATCCGCCAGGGCGACCTGATCTCCCCCGTGCGCGTGCAGACTCGCGGCGGCGTACTCACCATCGCCTGGGACGGCCAACAACTGCGCATGACCGGCCCAGCCGTCACGGTCTATCATGGGGAAATCGACATCGACCGACTGGTCGCCCAGCAACTGCCTGCCGGTTGCTGACCCAGGCCCATTTCCAGGAATGCCAGACGCCATGCCCAACGACTCGCTACACGCCGCCGAGGTTGCCCGTTTTCTTGAACACAACCCCGGTTTCCTGACGGAACATGCAGAGATTTTCAGCGCCGTTTCCGTGCCGCACCCGCGCCTGCCACATGTCATTCCGCTAGGAGAACGCCAGAATCTGCTGCTGCGCGACCGGGTGCGTACGCTGGAACTGGCCCTGGCCGAACTGCGCCAGCAGGCGGCGCGCAACGAACGCATCAGCGCGCAGCTGCACGCCTGGCTGGCCGGCCTGCTGGCCGAAGCAGACGCCAGCCAGCTGGGCCCGCGCTTCGTACTGGGGTTGGCACGCGAATTCGACCTGCAAAGCGTCACGCTGCTGGCCTGGCAACCCGAGCTCCACGTGCAGGCAGGCCCGGATGGCGTGATGCCAGCTCCCGCGCATGCTCTGGATGAAGCCGCTGTGCAGGCCCTGCGCCAGTACGCCACGGCACAGTCTCGCCCAGCCTGCTGCGCCAGCAGCACCGCCAACCAGGCGCTGGCTCCGCTGCTGGCGGCCATGCCCGGCGATGCCGCGCCGCCGGCAGGTTCGCTGGCCATCGTGCCGCTGCATGCGCTGCAGCAGCACGACGACGGCAGCACCGAAGAAGGCGCGCTGACCACCGGCCTGCTGATCCTCGCCGACAGCAGCCGGGAACGTTATGTGCCGAACATGGAAACACTGTTCCTGGAACGCATCGCGCAACTGGCGGGCGCCATGCTGACTCGCCTGGAAGCCTCAGCCCCGGCACAGGCCCCCGCCCCGGCCGAGACAGCCGACACCTGCCCCCCCGAACAAAACGCCTGACAGCGCCCAGAACCATGACTTCCTCCTCCAGCCAGGCCCGGCCCTTGCCGACCTCCATGCTGCAATGGCTGGATTACCTGGCGCACCAGCGCCGCTATGCGCCGCCGACCCTGGCTGCCTATCGCACCGACCTGACGCGCCTGGCTGCATGCCTGGACGGCATGGCGCCGGAACAGGCCGCCAACGGCCACCTGCGCCAGTACCTGGCACGCATGCACGGCCAAGGCATGCAACCGCGCGCGCTGGCGCGCATGCTGGCGGCATGGCGCGGTTTCTACCGCTGGTGGGCACCGCAATCCGGCATGCCCGGCAACCCCACCACCGACCTGCGCCCGCCCAAGGCTGCGCGCGGCCTGCCCAAGGCCTTGTCCGTGGAGCAGGCCCAGGGGCTGATGAATCACGCAGCGGCACGCGCCGGCCACGACAGCGCCGCCACCCGCGACCACGCCATGGCGGAACTGTTCTACTCCAGTGGACTGCGCCTGTCCGAGCTGGTGGCGCTCGACATCCGCTATGCCGATGATGATGGCTACCGCTCACAGGCCTGGATAGACCTGGATGAAAATGAAGCCCATCTGCTGGGCAAGGGTGGCAAACGGCGTATCGTGCCTGTCGGTTCGCATGCCCGCCAGGCGCTGCAATCCTGGCTGGCGGCACGGCCCGCGCTGGCCCCGGCGCAGGCCCTGCCCCAAGACCGCCACGCGCTGTTCCTGGGTGCGCGCGGCCGCCGCATTTCACCACGCATGGTGCAAAAGCAACTGGCCCAACTGGCCATCGCCGCAGGCCTGCCCACGCATCTGCACCCGCACATGCTGCGCCACAGTTTCGCCAGCCACGTACTGCAATCCGCGCAGGACCTGCGTGCTGTCCAGGAAATGCTGGGGCACGCGAATATTTCCACCACGCAAATCTACACCCGCCTGGATTTCCAGCATTTGGCCAAGGTCTATGACCAGGCCCACCCTCGGGCCCGGCGCCGCGACGGCTGACGCTGCCCGACCCTACTGCGCTCCCATGCGATATTCGCGTGGCGACATGCCGAACTGCTTGCGGAACGCGCGGCTGAAATGCGCCGCGTCATTGAAGCCGCAGGCAAAGGCGATGTCCGTGATGGAACGGGTTTCGGTCAGCACGCTGCGCAGCGCCACGGCCGCCTGTTGCAGACGCGCCCGCTGGATATAGCGGCATACGCTGTCACCGGTTTCCTCGAACAGGCGGTACAGCTGGCGCACCGATACCCCCATGCGGTCGGCAATACGCACCGGCGACAGCAAGGGGTCTGCCAGGGATTGCTCTATCAGGCCGCGCGCCACTGCCAGCAGCCCGCCGCCGTTGCGACCGCGCGCGGCAACTGGCAACAGGGCGTCCTCGGCCTGTGCAGCTTCCGGCCAAATGCTGGCGGCCCGCCCTTCTCCTTGCCGCAGCGACTGCGCCAGCAGCGACAGCAAGGCTTCCTGCATGGCAGCGCCATCGCCCGCCACTGCGCATTCACCGATATCGCCCGCGCAGATCTGCTCCACCAGGATGCGTGCCAGCCGGCTGCTGGAACTGAAGCGGCCGATACGGCACAGCTGGTTGAGCTTTTCCGGCAGCAGGCGTGCCACCTTGCCGCGGTCCAGATGTACCGACGCGTGCTCCATCAGTCCCTTGGGCACGATTTCGCAACCCTGCACCGCATCCATCAGCACCATGTCGCCCGGCAGCAGCTCCATCGCCAGGCCTTTCTGGCGCAACAGGGAACTGCCCTGGCGCTGCACCACCAGGAAGCAATGGCTGTCGTCGGCAGAATCCTGCGCCGCTGCCATCTGGCGGCACACGATGCGCCCCGCATTGGTGCGTATCCGTGTCAGCCCCAGCCCGTCGATATCCTGCTGCTGGATGCTGCCTATGAAGATGCCCTGGTCTTCCGACAAACTGGCTTCGAACTGGCCGCAGGCCTGCCGCAACAACTCGTTCCAGCACTTCAGATCATGGGCAACGGGAAGCATTTCCATAGCACGGCACCTTTGCATTCATGCACGAAACCAGCCAATACGGCTTGTGACACAACGACTCTCAACCACGAGATCAGCAAATTCTGTGCCAAAGCCCCGAAAGCAACGATTAGGGTTTACCTGAGTATGCTGCGGCGCTTACAGGCAAAATTTGGCAAGCACGTACCAGATCAACCGGGTCGATTTGCGAGTTAATAAACAAGTTAACGAATTTTCCGGAATCCTGCCGCAGGTCTGCCTGTTTCGCTCCACGACGGCACGCCTCCGGCCCCAAACCGGGCACCTTGTGTCATTTACGCCACGCCGTGCCGGTTTCCGACAAGAAAGAGAGCACAAGGACAGGCCATGCATATCGACGAAACCGCAACCTACTATACCGCCACCAAAAAATACGAGCTGAGCTTTCCCTCCCTGGAAGAGGTCATCGAGGCGGATGTCGCCATCATCGGCGGCGGCTTCTCCGGCATCCATACCGCGCTGGAACTGTCCGAAAACGGTGTCGAGAACATTGTGGTCCTGGAAGCCCGCTACCTCGGCTTCGGTGGCTCCGGCCGCAATGGCGGCCAGGTCATGGCCGGCATCGGCCATGACCTCGGCAAGCTGCGCAAGGATGTCGGCGACGAAGGCGTACAGGCCATTTTCGCGCTGAGCGACATCGGCCCGCAGATCATGCGCGACCGCATCGCCAAGTACAACATCGACGCCGACTTCCACAGCGGCTACGGCTACATGGCCTACAACGGCCGCCAGGCCAAGACGCTGCGCGCCTGGGAAAAGGAATTCAAGTCGCTGGGTTCGCCCTACGAAATCCGCTACGTCGAAGGCAAGGACGTGCAGCAGCTCATCGGCACGGATGTCTACCAGGCCGGCCTGCTGCACCGTGGTGGTGGCCACGTGCACTCGCTCAACCTGCTGCTGGGCGAAGCCAAGGCTGTGACCGAAATCTATGGCGTGCGCATTTTCGAACACAGCCCCGTGGTGGAAGTCACCTATGGCGACTACGTCGAACTGCGTACCGCCAAGGGCCGCGTGCGCGCCAAGCGCCTGGTCTGGGCCTGCGACGGCTTCATCAACCGCCTGGAGCCGGAACTGCACCGCAGCACCATCAATACCTATGCATTCCAGCTGATGACAGAGCCGCTGTCCGATGCGCTGATCGAGCGCATCAGCCCGATCCGGGGCGCCTACAGCGACATCCGTCCGATCATCAACTACTACCGCGTTACTGCCGAAAACCGCGTGCTGTTCGGCGCGGCGACCTCCTACTTCGACTACATCCCGAATGACCTGAAGGCCTGGAACCGACAGCTGATGCTGGAAGTCTTCCCCTACCTGAAGGACGTGCGCATCGACCTGGCATGGGGCGGCCCCATGGCCACCTCGCGCAATCTGTTCCCGCAGATCGGCAACCTGCCCGGTCACGACAACGTCTTTTTCGTGCAGGGTTACTCGGGCTTTGGCGTCACGCCCAGCCAGATCATCTGCAAGATCCTGGCCGAAGGCATTCTTGGCGGCTCCGAGCGCTACAAGCTCGTCAGCGCCATCAGCCGCCCCTCCATCCATGGCAAGGACCGCTCCCGCGCCCTGCTGTGCACCCTGGGCAAGATCGCGCACCAGACCGCCGGCTTCTGGCAAGGTCGCCGCTGATCCCCACGCCCACTCTTTTCACCCATTCAACCCACAAGGAAACACCACCATGGCACTGACCCCCCTCCAACAAGGCACCACCATCAAGGAACTGGACTCCTGGGGCAGCCTGACCGGCATCGGCGGCGAAATCCTCGAAGGCGGCGACATCCAGGCCTACGGCAAAATGACCCACGGCGCACCGACCGACGCGATCAGCGCCGGCTACTTCGGCACCGGCAAGGGCAAGTACCGCCTGGTCTACCCCTTCAACGAACAGGCCACCATCCTGCAAGGCGAAGTCCGTATCACCGACGAATCCACCGGCGAAAGCAAGCTGTACCGCACCGGCGACAGCTGGTTCGTGACCAAGGGCACCTCCACCGTCTGGGAAGTGCTGAGCGACGGCTACACCAAGCACTACCTGTCGTTCAACTAAGCCGCTCAGGAGCAGCGCGCCCGCAAGCGCGCCGCTTCCGGGCCTCGCGTCACAGGAGCCCGAGGCTCCCGATAAGAAAAACAGCCCCGTCCGCCGGCAGGCTGGCCTACCGCAAACCGTCGGACGGACCCGGCCTCGCACCAGGGTCAGGAGACAACACTATGCAAAACAATGAAACCGGACAGGCCACAGGCCTGAACCGCAACGCCATCGGCCTGTGGAGCCTGGTGTTCTTCGTCCTGGCCACCAACGGCCCGCTGACCGGGCTGGTAGGCGTAGCCCCCACCGCCATCCTGCTGGGCAATGGCATCGGCCTGCCCAGCTCGTACCTGGTCGCCGGCATCGTTTACCTGCTGTTCTGCGTGGGCTTCGTAGCGATGAGCCGCTATATCCACAACACTGGCGCGTTCTACGCCTATATCTCCACCGGCCTGGGACGCCCCATGGGCACAGCCGCCGCGTTCCTCGCCATCGTCGCCTACGGCGGCCTGCAGATGTCCTGCTACGGCATGATCGGCTTTTTCCTGTCACTGGCACTCAGCGAAGTCGGCATCAATGTGGCCTGGTGGGTCGCCAGCATCGTCATTGCCTGCATCGTCCAGCCGCTCAGCTCGCGCAATGTCGCGCTCAACGGCAAGACGCTGGGCATCCTGATGAGCATAGAAGTCATCACCCTGATTGTCTTCGACCTGGCCGTCATCGGCGACGGTGGCGGACCGGAATCCTTCAGCACGGCATCCTTCACCGTGGATGCCTTCCTGTCGCCGGGCGTAGGCGCGGTGTTCGCCTTCGTGGCCAGTTCTTTCATCGGCATCGAAACCACGGCCATCTATGCCGAGGAAGCACGCGACCCGACCCGCACCATTCCGCGCGCCACCTATATTTCCGTGGTCCTGATCACCGCGCTGCTGGTGCTGTCGTCCTGGCTGCTGATCGTCAGTTACGGACCCAGCCAGGCGATAGCCATCGCCGAGCAGAACCCCGGCACCATGTGGTTCGATACCGCCGCCCGCGTGGCCGGCCACTGGCTGTCGCTGCTGATGAATGCCCTGCTGATCACCAGCCTGTTTTCCATTGTCCTCAGCCTGCAGAATACGCTGTCGCGCTACCTGTATGCACTGGGCCGCGAGCAGGTCTTCCTGCCATTCTTCGCCCGCCTGCACCCGCGCCACAAGACACCGCATGTCGCCAGCTTCGTCCTGGCCATCGTCAACATCATCCTGCTGGCCGCCTTCGGCCTGGCCAGCATCGACCCGATGACGGGCGTCCTGCCGCTGGGTAGCGCACCGGCCGCGCTGGGTATCCTGAGCGTGCAGGTGCTGACCTCGTTGGCCGTGATCTGCTTCTTCCAGCACGACAAACGCCATACCAACATCTGGCAGCGCCTGGTCGCGCCGTTGCTGAGCCTGAGCGCCATGAGCACCGGCGTATTCCTGATCGCCACACACATGGAACTGCTGACCGGCGGCATTGAGTTTCTCAATACCGCCATCCCGATCGGCCTGGTTCTGGTAGCTGCCTACGGCATCCTGGTTGCACTCTGGCTGCGCCGCTACCGTCCGCAACGCTACGCCAAACTGGCCAACGCGTCCCTGGACACCTGAACCAACAGCCCGGCCTGCCACGACAGACCGGGCCTCACCCCTTACACAGACATTGCCTGACAGGCCCATACAAAAATCTGGCAGGCATTTCCTATTCAAGACCGACCCTTCTGCCTCCTAATAGCAGTTCCGGCAGTATTGCGCGGCTTCTTGTACGTTCAAGCACTGCCACCCCGGTTTTTTACGCTTCGTTCCAGCAGAACAATAACGAGATGCCGTACCAGGCAACAACAGGAGAGACTTCATGAGCCACCTCATTACGGATAGCCAGGCCGCCGCACAGGACGGCCGCCGCCACTTCCTCAAGACCCTGGGCGCCGCCGCACTGGCCAGCAGCGCCAGCCCTGCCGTGTTTGCCGCTGCCGCCCCGGCACGGCCCGAGGGTACCATCACCGGCTGGAGCGCGACCGAGCTGTCCAAAGCCATTCACGGCGGCCAGGTCTCCTGCGTGGAAGTCATGGGGGCATACCTGGATCAGATCGACCGCCTGAATCCCACCTACAACGCCATCGTTTCGCTGCAGCCGCGCGAACAGTTGCTGGCCGCCGCCACCGAGGCCGACCGCCAGGCCGTCACCGCCCGCCGCACCGGCACCCGCCTGGGCTGGATGCACGGTTTCCCGCAAGCGCCCAAAGACCTCGCCGCCACGGCAGGCATCCTGACCACCAACGGTTCGCCGCTCTTCAAGGAATACGTGCCCAAGCACGACGCCATCATCGTCGAGCGTGCCCGCAAGGCTGGTGCCATCCTGATCGGCAAAACCAACACGCCGGAATTCGGCCTGGGTTCGCACACCTACAACCCGGTGTTCGGCACCACCGTGAACGCCTTCGACCCCACCCGCAGCGCAGGCGGCTCCAGCGGCGGCGCGGCCGTGGCACTGGCCCTTGACATGCTGCCCGTCGCGGATGGCAGCGACATGATGGGTTCGCTGCGCAACCCGGCGGCCTGGAACAATATCTTTGGTTTCCGCCCGTCCTTCGGCCGCGTGCCTTTCGGCCCGACCAGCGATGTGTTCATGCAGCAGCTCGGCTATGAAGGCCCCATGGGCCGCAATGTCTCCGACCTGGCCATGCTGCTTTCCATCCAGGCCGGGTTTGACCGCCGTGCGCCGCTGTCCATCAAGGAAGACCCGGCGCAGTTCGCCCAACCGCTGCAACGCGACGTCAAGGGCATGCGCATCGGCTGGCTGGGTGATTTCAATGGCTATCTGCCCATGGACCCCGGTGTCATGGACACCTGCGTCGCCGCACTGGAAAACTTCCGCACCCTGGGCTGCAAGGTGGAAGCCGTGCAACCGGAATTCGACATGGACTCGCTCTGGAAGACCTGGCTGGCGCTGCGCAGCAGCACCATCGCCGGCGGCCTGGGCGGTTTCTACAAAGACCCTGCCAAGCGCGCCCTGTTCAAGCCGGAAGCCATCTGGGAAATCGAAAACGGGCTCAAGCTGAGCGCCATGGATGTCCAGGCGGCCGCGGCGAACCGCACGGCCTGGTACAAGGCGCTCGATACGCTGTTCCAGGACTACGATTACCTGGTGCTGCCCTCGGCGCAGATTTTCCCTTTCGATGCCAAGCAGCATTGGCCCAAGCAGGTCGGCGGCCGCGACATGGACACCTATCACCGCTGGATGGAAGTTGTGATAGGCGGCTCCCTGGGCGGGCTGCCGGTACTCAACGTGCCGGCAGGCTTCGGGCCCAACGGCCTGCCCATGGGCCTGCAAGTGATGGGGCCGGCACATGCGGATCTGGCCGTCTTGCAACTGGGCCACGCCTACGAACAGGCCAGCGGCTACACGAAGCGCCGTAGCCCCGCCCTGAGCTGAGCCCGGCATCCCTGTCCCACACCCCCTGGGTTTATCCGCCCAGGGGCGCGGCGCTCATCCAGGCGCCACCGAACAACAGTACGCCCAGGGCAAATACCGCGCATGCGGCCAGCGCCTGTATCCAACCGTACAGGATGGCGCCCCAGCGCCCCTCGCCCCCCACCAGGTGAGTAGCCAGATTGCCTGCCACCAGCGCGACCACCGCCATCGCAGCTACCGTCAGGCCAGTGCCCACGCCCATGGCCAGGGCCGACCAGACGCCCGCCATGAACATGCCCTGCGAATAGGCGAACACCAGCACGATGATGGCGCCCGAGCAAGGCCGCAAGCCTACGGCCAGCAAGGCCGACCAGGCCTGGCGCCAGTTCAGTTCGCCCGCCACGCTGCTGGCTGGCGGAATATGCACATGACCGCAGCTGCAGCTCCCGTCATGCACATGGCCGTCGTGCTCGTGGACATGATCGCGATGAAGGTCATGATGATGTGCGTGACCCTGCGCCAGGACGGCATGACCGTCCGAGCCATGAGATGCATGAGCATGCCCATGAGCCGGGGCAGGGCCCTGTCCCGGTGCGAAATGCTCCCTCTGTCCGCGAGCACGCGCCGTGCGTCCCTGCCACCAGCGCCAGACCGGACGAAGCGCATGCTTCCAGACCAGCCAGGCGCCCAGCAGCGCCACGCAACCGAAGGAAGCCAGCTCTAGCCACCAGGTCGCCTGCGTGAGCGTGGCGCCGCCCCATTGCAGCACACTCACGGCCAGGCCTACCAGCACCACCGCCACCAGTGCCTGCACCATGGCCGATACCAGGGACAATATCGCGCCATTGCGCACGGTCTGGCGGTTAGCCAGCACATAGGCGGTAATGACGGCCTTGCCATGCCCCGGCCCCAACGCATGAAACACGCCGTAGGCAAAGGACAGCCAGACCAGCAGCCAGGCGCCGCCACCATCGCGCCAGGTACGCACCGCGCCTGTCAACTGACGGTAAAAACCGCTTTGCCAGGCCGATATCTGCGCCATCCAGCCCTGGCTGTACGCCCCTCCGCCCGCACTGGCCTCCGGCACGCCAAAGGGATGCGCCATGCCCTGCGCCCAGGCGCCGGAGGCCCAGCCGCATGCCAGCAGCAATACCACAACAGCCAGGCACGCAGGCAGCCTCCCTTCCCCGGAACGCGGCCGGTAAACCTGAGCTGCCGGCGCCACGTGCCATAGAGAAAAACGAGAACGGGGACGCGTAAGCATGACGGAAAATACCTTTTACGGGCAGCTCAATTCAATACGATGAGACAGGCTGCGGGTGATGAGGAACAGTTCTTCTGGCAGCGTTTCGATATCAGCGGGCAACTCGGCCAGTTTGGCGGCTGTCTGCCAGTCCAGTTCGTTCGGCGGATGATAGGTATGGGCGCAGCCTGCGGGCGCATTTTTCAAGGTCACGGCGCCGGGCGCGCTGAAATCGTAGGCCACGTAATAGGTCGGGTCGAACACATCCAGTCGCAAAGGCTGGCCGCCGGCTGCGGCGGGCTGTTTCAATGGCAGATAGAAGGTCATGGAGATACGACCGGAATCGCCATGCCAGGCCATGCTGGCGTCGCGCCATGGACCAAACGGCAAGCGTGGCGCGTCACCGCCGCCACGCCTGACCCCAGAGAAAAAATGGGTCTGCGGCACGGCCAGCGCTTCCATCCACTCCTGCGCCAGTGGCGCCAGCGTGGCCTGGGAATAGCTGCCGTCCTTTTTCTTCTCCAGGCCCAGCAGCGCATAGGCCGTGAACATTTCATCGAACAGCCAGGTCTGGCGCACCGCGGCCAGACGCCCGGCCTCATCGAATTCAAACTCCGCGCTGGCGTCTATCCACATATGCGGATGCGCCTGCGCCGCCAGCGGGCTCAGGCCGGCAAGCACCACGGCCAGCATGCCGGCCAGGCTTGCCAAAGCCCGGCAACGCGCCGGGCTGGCCAGCCACCCTGAAGGCCGCGAGACCGTGCAGGTACCGGCCGGGCTGGTACTGCAGCCCGGGCCGGCCAGATTGCTCAAGACTGGGGCTTCAATGCGTCGAGAAGCTGCTGCGCGTTCCATTCCATCATGTCCAGGTAGGTCGAACCGCGCTGCCCGGAAGCCGCCAGCGCGTCGGTAAAGAGTAGACCGCCAACCTGCGCGCCGGTTTCCCGGGCAATCTGGTCAGCCAACCTGGAGCGTGACACATTTTCGATGAAAACGGCATTGATATGCTCGTCGCGGATCTGCTTGATGAGACGAGCCATCTCTGCGGCCGAAGGCTCAGCCGCCGTGGATTGCCCAGCCACCGGCAGGAAGACCAGCCCATAAGCCTGGCCGAAATAATCCAGCGCCGCATGCGCCACCACCACTTTACGGTGATCCTGCGGCAATGCGCCGAACGCCTCGCGCAGGCGTCCGTCCAGCGCCTGCAGACGGGCAACGTAATCGTTGGCGCGCTGGCGATAGCCCTCGGCGTGTTCCGGGTCAGCAGCAATCAGCGCACGCTCGATATTGCGCGCGTACAGGATGCCGTTCCTGACATCCTGCCAGGCATGCGGGTCGAACTCACCATGATGATGGTGGCCGTGCGCATCCTCCGCATGGCCGTGGCTGTCATTGCCATGGGCCTGATCATCATGCCCATGGTCGTCATGGCCGTGATCATCGTGATCATCGTCATCGTGTCCGTGGTCGTGATCATCATCGTCGTCGTGCCCGTCCTCCGCATTGCGCAGCGCCTTCACGCCGGCGCTGGCCACGGCAGTACTGCCCTTGAAGCCGGACGCCTTGACCAGACCGGGCAGCCAGGTTTCGAATTCCAGGCCATTGACGACCAGCAGCTGGGCTTCGCCCAGCTTGCGCGCGTCGCCCGGCCGCGGCTCGAAACTATGAGCGTCCTGGTTCGGGCCGATCAGGGCCACGGTCTGCACCTGGTCGCCACCCACTTCATTGACCATATCGGCCAGAATGGAAAAACTCGCCACGACTTTCAGCGGCTCGGCCTGCGCGGCACCAACCCCGCAGACCGCCATCACGGCCATTGCCGCGCCCAACCGTGCCCAGCCGCGCCGCGCACGCCCACCTGCAAACAACATCCCTGCACTCATCACTTATCTCCTTGCGTTTCAGTCCGGAAAAGGCCGCGCAGCAACCCGTCACGGGAGCCGCACAGCAGGGAAAACAGGTAGATCACGCCAGCAGAAAGAATGATGGCCGGCGACGACGGGATATCCCAATGGAAAGACCAGAGCAGGCCGATCAGTCCGGCCGTCACGCCCAGCAGCGCGGCCAGCGCGATCTGGCCGTCAATGAATTCGGCCCAGAACCGGGCAGCAGCAGCGGGCAGCATCATCAAGCCTACGGCCATCAAGGTGCCCAGCACCTGGAACCCGGAAACCAGGTTCAGCACCACCAGCCCCAGGAACACCATGTGCGCCAGGCCGCCCTTGCCGTATTCGGTGCGGATGAATTCGCTGTCCAGGCATTCCGCGACCCAGATGCGGTAGAACATCGCCAGCGCCAGCAAGGTAATGGCCGTACTGCCGCTGACCAGATAGAGCGCGGAGTTGTCCAGGCCCAGCACCGTACCGAACAGCACATGCATCAGATCGACGCTGGTTCCCTTGAGTGACACCAGCAATACGCCCAGGCTCAACGAAATCAGGTAGAAGGCCGCCATGCTGGCATCTTCCCGCAAGGGCGTCAGGCGCGACACGATGCCGGACAGCAACGCCACCAGCAGGCCCGTCACCAGACCGCCGGCCAGCATCGCCGGCCATGACAGGCCGGCCACCAGGAAACCTACCGCCACCCCAGGCAGCAGGGCGTGGGACATGGCGTCGCCCATCAGACTCATGCGGCGCAGGATCAGGAACACCCCCAGCGGAGCCGCCGCCAGTGCCAGCAGCACGGTGCCGGCCAGTGCGCGGCGCATGAAGCCGAAATCAACGAAGGGCGCCAACAGGAAATCATAGAGGGTCATAGCCACTCTCCGTGGCCAGACTGGCGCGCACGCTGCAAGTTGGCAGTGCTCAGCGCTTCACGCGAAGGCCCCCAGGCCAGCATCCCGCCCGCTCCCAGCAACAAGGTTTCGGGAAAGTGCTGCCGCACCAGTTCAAGGTCGTGCAGCACCGCAATGATGGTGCGGCCTTCGTCATGCCAGTTGTGCAGCAATTGCATCAGGTCTTCGGTAGTTTCACGGTCGACGGCGGCGAAAGGCTCATCGAGCAGCAGCACTTGCGCGTCCTGCATGATGAGCCTGGCAAACAGCACGCGCTGCATCTGCCCGCCCGACAACTGGCGCAACGGACGGTTGGCGCAAAATGCCAGGCCAGCGGCGTCCAGGGCGGCGTGGGCACGCTCCCACTCGCTGCGAGACAGCCTGCCCCATGGGCCGACACGGCGCCAGGCGCCCAGGGCAACGAGATCTATCACCCGCACCGGCATCGAGCGGTCGATGGCGCAGGCCTGCGGCAGCCAGGCACGCGCCTGGCGCGCCCACTCGGCCCATGACACCGTGCCGCCACACGGCGGCAACTGCTCCATCATGGTGCGCAGCAACGTGGATTTGCCGCTGCCGTTGGCCCCGACGATGGCCGTCAGGCTGCCATGGCGCACTTCGCCATTCAAATCGTGCAGCACAATGCGTTCCCGCCACCCCACGCACAGGCCGCGCAGGCTGATCGCAGCCGGCAAAGGCTGCGCCACGGATAAAGCCGTCATGGCAAGGTCGCCCAGATAACCAGCAAGGCGCCCGCAACCGCCACGCCGCCAACCAGCCACAAGCGCGCCGCCGCCGAGGCA
The DNA here is from genome assembly GCF_004216755.1 of Kerstersia gyiorum. Lineage (GTDB taxonomy): Bacteria > Pseudomonadota > Gammaproteobacteria > Burkholderiales > Burkholderiaceae_B > Kerstersia > Kerstersia gyiorum. The sequence continues at coordinate 610,128 of NZ_SGWZ01000001.1, read as the reverse complement.
TCCAGCCAGGCACGCGGCGCCAGCCCCTGCGCTTCGCGGCGCGCCGGCGCATGCTGACAGGCATGCGCCACGGTCGCGGCAGCGTGCGTGGCGTCGGTTGTGGATTGGTCAGAGGTCACGGCAGACATGGCGTTGTCACGATATATCATTAATAGGGTTATATCATAACATTTCATCCATGGCAGCCGATCGCCGCGTGGCAGCCGATCGCCGCGCCATACGCGCGAGAGTGGTTAGAATAGAGACATATATCCTGGCCGCAGCGGATCTTCCGGCGCGGCTTTCCATCATTCCCGGCGGAACAGTGTCCCGCGCCGCCGCTTAGCGTGAACAGGCCAAAGAATGTCCCAAGCACCTCGCCCGCCCCAGGCGGACCCGGTAGCCGAAAGGCTGGCCGTCGCCGAATCCCTGTGCCTTAGCCGGGGACGCCGCCTGACGCCTATCCGCCGCAAAGTCCTGGAGCTGCTGCTGCGCCACGACCGCAGCCTGAAGGCTTATGAACTGCTCGATGCGATGCGCGCCAGCCATCCAGGTGCCGCGCCGCCAACGGTCTATCGTGCGCTCGACTTCCTGATGGAAGAAGGGCTGATCCACCGCCTGGATGCCGTCAATGCCTGGACCGCCTGCCTGGATGCGGGCGGCGCGCCGCATGACATCCTGATCGTCTGCACCGCCTGCGGCAACGTCGCCGAACTCAGCGACCCGGACATGACGCGCGCGCTGGCCCAGCGCGTGGCCCATACCGGCTACGCCCTGAGCACCCACGAAATAGAAATCCGGGCCTTGTGCCCGGCCTGCCAGCAGGCGGGCAAACAGGCCGATTGCGGCCACGGCCACTCCCACGCGCACTGAGGCGTGCATGCAGCACGCGCAGTGAACGGCTGACGCGCCGCTGGCTGCTGCCTGCCCCCTTCAGCCGGTCGCTTTGACACTTGTTGTCCGCAAGCACATCCCTACCGGCAGTGTCATGCCGCCAGCCAGCACTGGCGCGGCTTGCCAGCCTGAAGCACGGCCATTCATGCCGCGCCATTGCCGAATTTCCCTGCTGATGCACGAGCGTTATAACCGGCGGTTACAGCCATACGTCGCGCCGGTATGCTAAAAGTTTGCCCAACTCGCCGTGCTGTGATGTAATCCAGCGTTCCCTATACGTTACCGAGGACGTTCCAGCCTGTATTTTCGGTGGATTATCCCGTCACTCCAGGCAAGAACCGGCCAAGCATGAATCAACCGCTCAGACTCGAACAAATGGTCCCCGTCACTGTCCTGACAGGCTTTCTCGGCGCAGGCAAAACCACCCTGCTCAAGCGCATCCTGACGGAGCATCACGGCCGCCGCATCGCAGTCATCGAAAACGAATTCGGGCCGGAAAGCATTGATAACGACCTGCTGGTGCAGGATAGCGAAGAACAGATCGTCGAACTGAACAACGGCTGCGTCTGCTGCACGGTGCGCGGCGATCTGCTGCGCGCCCTGATCGACCTGAAGCAGCGCCGTGACAGCGGCGCCATCCAGTTCGAGCGCGTCATCATCGAAACCACCGGCCTGGCCAATCCCGGCCCTGTGTGCCAGACCTTCTTCATGGACGACGAAGTCGCGGGCTACTACCGCCTGGACGCCGTCGTCACCATCGTCGATGCCAAGCACGGCATGGAAACGCTGGACCGCCAGCCCGAAGCCCAGAAGCAGATCGGCTTTGCCGACCGCATCCTGGTGTCCAAGAAAGACCTGGTAAACCAGGCCGATTACGACGCGCTGCGCCACCGTCTGGTGCGCATCAACCCGCGTGCGCCCATCGAGCCGGTCAACTTCGGCGATACCGATCTGAACAAGATCCTGGACATCAGCGGCTTCAATATCGACTCCATCCTGGAGCTGGACCCTGAATTCCTGTCGGACAACCATCCCGACGCCGCGCATGACCACGATCATCACGACCATGACCACCACGGTCATGATCACCATGACCACGGTCACGAACATCATCACCACGATCATGACGATGACGAAGGCCACGAATGCGGCCCGAACTGCCATCATCATGACCATGCCCATCCCGCCCATGACGACGAGATCGGCGCTTTCATCTTCCGCTCCGACAAGCCCTTCGACCCGGGCCTGCTGGAAGAATTCCTGGGTGGCGTCCTGGAGGTCTATGGTCCTGACCTGCTGCGCTACAAGGGTATCCTGTACCTCAAGGGCGTGAACCGCCGCATGCTGTTCCAGGGCGTTCACATGCTGATGGGCGCCGAGCCCGGCAAACCCTGGGGTGCGCAGGAAAAGAAATCCACCAAACTGGTGTTTATCGGTCGAAAATTGCCCAAGGAAATCTTTACCCAAGGGCTGGAGCAGTGCCTGGCGAAATAAGGGGCGGGCCACGCCTGGAAACGTCCACCGGCAGTATGCAGGTTGCGCATTCAGAGTGATATGCCCCGACACGACGCCGTAACATCATCAAGACGGAGTGTTTTTCATGGCTACCAAGGCTGCAAACCAAGAAACGAACCCGGTTGCTGGCAACGCCGAAGTCATCGACCTGCCCACGGAACAAGAGCTGCTGGCCATGCCCGAGTCGGACTACATGAACGACGTACAGCTGGCTTTCTTCCGCAACCGGCTCCGCCAGATCGAACAGGACATCCTGAACAATGCCGGCGCCACGACGGAAAACCTCAGGGAAACGCAATTCGTCCCTGATCCCGCCGACCGTGCCACGATCGAGGAAGAGCATGCGCTGGAGTTGCGCACACGCGATCGTGAGCGCAAATTGCTGAAGAAGGTGCAGCAATCCATCGCCCGTATCGACAGCGGTGAATACGGCTGGTGTGAGGAAACCGGCGAGCCCATCGGCATCCCGCGCCTGCTGGCGCGCCCGACCGCCACGCTGTCGCTGGAAGCCCAGGAACGCCGCGAAATGCGGCAGAAAATGTTCGGCGACTGATCGCTCGGTCACACCGCCCTGCGGCTCACAGGACTCGCTTGCCATCCTGGCGATGGCAAGCAGCCCCTCTGGGATAAATGCTAGCGCGCCTATGCGCGCACCGCCTGCAGAAACGGCAGGCAGCCACTGCCGGCGCCATCTTCCGCCATGGCCACTCCCCTGCCCGGCGCACCTCGCCTGACCGGCCTGCGTACCCGCCGAAGCGGGTCAGACAGGTCCGGCTCTTGAAAATCCCCTGTCTGCCCCCATGTTTCATGCTTGATCCGCATACCGGAAAACAAGGCACGCCATGGAACAATTTCACGCTACTACCATCCTCTGTGTCCGCCGCGGCAACCGCGTCGCGCTGGGCGGCGACGGCCAGGTCACGCTGGGCAATGTCGTCATCAAGGGCACAGCCCGGAAAATCCGCCGTCTCTACCACGGCAAGGTGCTGGCCGGATTCGCAGGCGCCACGGCTGACGCCTTCACGCTGCAGGAACGTTTCGAAGCCAAGCTGGAAAAGCACCAGGGCCACCTGATGCGCGCCGCCGTCGAGCTGACCCGCGACTGGCGCACCGACCGCGTGCTGCGCCGCCTGGAAGCCATGCTCATCGTGGCAGACAAGGACCACACCCTGGTCCTGACCGGCAATGGCGATGTCCTGGAACCCGAGCACAGCCTGGCGGCCATTGGCTCCGGCGGTTCCTATGCCCAGTCGGCCGCCCTGGCCCTGCTGCACAACACCGATATGGCGCCGGAAACCATCGTCAAGAAATCGCTGGAAATCGCCGGCGACCTGTGCATCTACACCAACCAGAACCACGTCATCGAAATTCTGGAAGACTGAGCCGCGCCGCGCGCCCCGGATGCGCCGAACCGCCCAGCTTCCCCCACACCAGGATAGCCCACATGTCCGCTTCGACCATGACCCCCGGAGAAATCGTCTCCGAACTCGACAAATTCATCATCGGCCAGAATCGCGCCAAGCGCGCGGTTGCCGTGGCGCTGCGCAACCGCTGGCGCCGCCAGCAGGTGGCCGAGCCGCTGCGCCATGAGATCCACCCCAAGAACATCCTGATGATAGGACCGACCGGCGTCGGCAAGACCGAAATCGCCCGCCGCCTGGCCAAGCTGGCCGGTGCGCCCTTCATCAAGATCGAAGCCACCAAGTTCACCGAAGTCGGCTACGTCGGCCGCGACGTCGACACCATCATCCGCGATCTGGTCGAATACGCCATCAAGCAGACGCGCGAGCGTGAAATGCAGCGTGTGCGCACCCTGGCCGAAGATGCCGCCGAAGACCGCATCCTGGACGTGCTGATTCCGCCCGCGCGCGATGCCAGCGGTAGCCCCCAGCGCGAGGAAAACACCGCCCGCCAGGTATTCCGCAAGCGCCTGCGCGAAGGCCAGCTGGACGACACCGAGATCGAAATCGACGTGGCCCAGCCCCTGCCGCAGATGGACATCATGGGTCCGGCGGGCATGGAAGAAATGACCGAGCAGTTGCGCGGCATGTTCGCTGGCCTGGCCAAGGAACGCACCAAGCCCCGCAAGATCACCGTCAAGGAAGCTTTCAAGCTGCTGGTCGATGAAGAAGCCGGCAAGAAAATCAACGAAGAAGACCTGCGTCGCAGCGCCATTTCCAGCGTGGAACAGAACGGCATCGTTTTCCTCGATGAAATCGACAAGATCGCCACGCGCCAGGAACAAAGCGGCGGCGACGTGTCGCGCCAGGGTGTGCAGCGCGACCTGCTGCCGCTGATCGAGGGTACGACGGTCAATACGCGCTACGGCATGGTGCGCACCGATCACATCCTGTTCATCGCTTCGGGCGCCTTCCATCTGGCACGCCCGTCCGACCTGATCCCCGAGCTGCAGGGCCGCCTGCCCATTCGCGTGGAACTGGACTCCCTGAGCGCAGAGGATTTCGTGCGCATCCTGAAGGAAACCGATGCTTCGCTGGTGAAGCAGTACACCGCCTTGCTGACCACCGAAGGCGTGGAACTGGAATTCACCGAAGATGGCATCCGTCGCCTTGCAGAACTGGCTTCAGAGGTCAATGAACGCACCGAGAACATCGGCGCGCGCCGTCTCTACACCATCATGGAAAAGCTGCTCGAGGAAATTTCCTTCGATGCCTCCAGCCATCATGGCAAGGTCGTGATCGACACCGCCTATGTCAACCAGCGCCTGGCGGAAACCGCCGGCAGCGAAGACCTGGCGCGCTACGTGCTGTAACCCGGCATGGCCGCCCACGGCCATGCGGACATGACCTCGCCCCAGCGGCGAGGTTTTTTTTCGCCCGGGCAGGATCAGTCGATGGCAATGACCCAATACTGTCCGTCAGTGCGGGTTGCCGTAAAGCGGATGTTGTCGCCCGGCTTGACCAGCACGATCAGTTCGGGGCTGATCCGATACACCAGCGTCATGGCCCCAAGCTCCAGTTCCGGAATGGCGCCATGCTTGATGGTGACCTTGCCGTTGGCGGCATCGACCCGCCGGACTTCGCCAGACGCCTTGGCCTGCACGGCAGGCTCGGCCGCCTGGCTCACGCCGGCCAGCGGCACGGCCACTGCAGCCATCACGGCCGAGCAACGCAACGAGAAAGAAAAAAACGCGGAAATCGCAGAAGTGCGCATCATGGGTCCTCCTGTGGCAAACGGCAGGAAAGGCGCCCTGTTTGCCAGGGCACTGCACCGCTTGCAGCGCTGGCATGCATCACGCCAGCCCTTGTCCCCATTCTATGCCGATCCGGGTTTTCCTGCCCACCAGGCTGCCGCGCACGCAACCATCCCGGCCAATGCCACACCGCTGCCCATGGCCAGCGGCGTGCCGTCATGCATCCAGGCCACCAGCGCATTGAATACCGCTCCCAGGCCGAATTGCAGTGCGACAGCCAGGCCCGTGGCTGCACCGGCCTGCAGCGGATACCAGGCCAGCAGGCAGGCCAGCGCATTGGCGCCCATCATGCCCGTCACACTGAAGAAGGCCAGCATGGCCACGACGATCCACGGCAGCCCGCCCGGCCCGCCCAGCACGCAGGCCACCAGCAGCGCGATGCCCGCCAGCGCGGCGATACTGCCCCCCAGGCGCAGCAATTGCTGCGGCCGCATGCGCTTGAGCATCCGGGTATTGGCGTATGTCATGACCATCACGCCCAGGATATTCAAGCTGAAGAGCCAGGCATAGCTGCGCGGGGACAAGCCGAAATACTCGATATAGACGAACGGCGATGCGGTGATATAGGCGAACATGCCGCCAAAGGTGAAGCCCATGGCCAAAATGCAGGCCAGTGCGCGTGAACGGCGCAGAATGTCTCCATAGGATTTGAACGCCGCCAGGACCGAATCCCGGCGCTCTGCCGGCGGCAGGGTTTCAGGCACCCGCTGCAGCACCGCCAGCCACACCAGCGCCGCCAGGACGGCCAGTGCCGCAAACACGGCGCGCCAGCCCAGCACCGTCAGCAGCAGGCTGCCCAGCAACGGCGCCACCAGCGTGGCTACCATGGTGATCATGTGCATCCAGGACAGCACGGTGGCGGCCTTGCCTATCGGAAAAGCATCCCGCACCACCGCCCTGGCCAATACCGATGCGCCGGCGCCACCCAGGGCCTGCAGCAAGCGCCAGCCGATGAGCTGCCCGGCCGACTGGGCCAGCAGGCAGCCAATGCTGGCAATGACATACAGCGCCACACCGCCCAGCAGCAGCCTGCGGCGTCCGAAGCGGTCCGACAGCGGGCCGTAGAACAACATGCCCACGCCGAAGCCCGCCAGGAACACGCCTATGGTCGACTGTATCCTGCCGGTATCCACACCCAGGGCGGCGGCAATATCCGGCAGCGCCGGCAGGTACATATCAATGGACAGCGGCCCGAACGCCGCCAGCGCGGCCAGGATGACCATCAGCCGCCCGCTGCCGGACTGCGGCTGGCCAGCACTGCCTGCCACGTTGCCCTGCGGGGCTGCGCTGCCCGCCACACCGATGCCTTGGCCTGTCGTCATGGCCTCTCCTTTAACCAAGCGCCATCAGCCGTGGCGCACATCAAACACCCATGGAAAACGGCCCGAAGAAGCGCAACACCTCTTCGGGCCGTCATGTCGCCGCCTGGGCGATGCGCCCGGCCTATGCGGCCTGCGGCGCGCTGATCAGAACTGCAGCAGCCAGAGCGCCAGCCCCGGGAATACCAGCAGCAGGCCGATCCGGATGAAGTCCGAGATCAGGAACGGCACCACCGCCTTGGCCGAGGCCATGAACGGCACGTCAGGCGCAGCGCGCTGCACAATGAACAGGTTCATGCCATGCGGCGGTACGATCAGGCCGATTTCCACCACCATCAGCGCCAGGATACCGAACCAGATGGCGCGGTTTTCGCCCATCAGTCCCGGCATATCCAGCCCCATCACGATGGGGAAGAAGATGGGGATCGTCAGCAGCAGCATGGCCAGCGAATCCATCAGGCAACCCAGGATCAGGTAGATCAGCAGGATGGCAGTGATCACCAGCATGGGCGACAGGCCGGACTCGCTGATGCGCGTCGCCAGTTCCACCGGCATTTGCGTCAGCGCCATGCCCGAGTTGAGCAAGTCCGCCCCCAGCAGCACCAGGAAGATCATGGCCGTCGTCTCCGACGTGCCGATGATGCTGGCGCGCAGGCCGGGCCAGCGCATGCCGCCCTGCACCACAGCCAGAATGCCGCAGGCCGATGCGCCAATGGCTGCTGCTTCGGTCGGGTTGGACCAGCCGCCGTAGATACCGACGATGACCACCAGGAACACGCCGATCACGGGCAGGATGCCGATGAAGGCCTTGACGCGTTCCATCAGGGGCGCCTTGGTCAGTTCGGTGGTGATGTTCCGGCGGCTGACGATGATGCGCAGCACGATCAGGTAGCCGATGATGGCGATCGTGCCGGGAATCACCGCTGCGACGAACAGCTTGGCAATGGATTCCTGCGTCAGCACCGCATAGACGATCAGCGGCACCGAAGGCGGGATCAGGATGCCCAGCGTGCCGCCCACCGCGACCGTGGCCGAAGCCAGCGGGCCGGGATAGCCATTGCGGCGCAGCTCCGGCAGGATCACGTGGCTCATGGTGGCCGCCGTTGCCAGCGAGGAGCCGCAGATGGCGCCAAAACCGGCGCAAGCGCCGATCGCCGACATGCCGATGCCGCCCTTCTGGTGCCCGACGAAGGCCGAGGCGCACCGGAAAATGGCACGCGACAGGCCGCCGTGGGTCGCGAACTGCCCCATCAGCACGAACAGCGGAATCACCGCCAGGTCGTAGTTCGACAAACGGGCATAGGCCAGGTTATTGAGCGTGAACAGCAGGCCGGAAAAATCGCCGTCGTTAACCGCCCAATAGCACAGGATGCCGCCCGCCAGCATGGTCAGGCCGATATGCACACGCAGTACCAGCAGCACCAGCGTAAAGCCAAGTGCAATCAATCCAAGGGTCATGCCGCTCATGCTTGCACCCCTTGTTGCGCGGCTGCCGCCGTTTCTTCCCTGCCGATCTTCAGCAGGTCAAGGATGCGCGCCAGCGCGGCCAGGGCCAGCAGCAGGAGGCTGGGAAGCAGAAGCATCATCGGTATCCACATGGGAACGGACAACAGCGTGGATACGTCGCCGTATTCCATGTTGTCCTGCATTTGCAGGAACGTGCGCCACAAAAGCAGCGAGGCCGCCAGCAGCATCAACAGGTGCGCGAAGATATCCAGGCGCCGGTTGACTCGGGCAGGCGCCCAAAGGGTAAAGGCATCCGCCTTGATATGCCGGCCGTGCAATTCACACAGCGGCAGGAAGGCGGCGATGGCAATGGCGGCGCCCATTTCCATCAGTTCCATGTCGCCCCGGATGGGGGTCGCAAACAGCTTGCGGCCCACCAGGGAAATCAGGGACATGATGATCAGGGCCACCAGGACCAGGCCGCCCGCCAGGGAAAATCCCCGGCAGACGGGCTCCAGCAGCCTGTGCAGGCGGCTGGGCAGTGACAGGGTGGACGGATCCATCCCTGTTGGGTGTGCTTCATTCATAGCTGTACTCGTATGCAGTCCAGCAATCCATTACTGGGCCAGCAGGCCACGGGCGGCTTCGAACAATTCGGCACCATCCTTCTTGCCGCGCTTGTTGTAGTCCACCACCCACTCCTGGCCGACAGCGTCCGTTGCCTTGCGCATGGCTTCATAGTCAGCCGGCTCGATGGCGATGATCTGCTCGGCAGTCACCAGTTCCTTGGCCTTGCGGGTCGCTTCGTCCCAGGCCACGCCGAAGTCGTTCACCAGCGCATCGCCACTGTTGCGATCGAGGATTTCCTTCAGGTCGGCAGGCATCTGGTCATACTTGCGCTTGTTCATCAGCATGGACAGCACGGTGTAGCCAATGGCGGGCTCGCCCTCGGCAATGGCGCTGTGGTAGCGCGTCACTTCTTCCAGCTTGGTCGAAGGCACGACTTCCCAGGCACCCAGCGCGCCATCGACCACGCCCTTGGAAATGGCTTCAGTCATCTGCGCCGGCGGCATGCTCACGGGCGTGGCGCCCAGGGCTTCCAGGGTACGGGCCACCGTGCGGCTGGAAGCACGCAGCTTCAGGCCCTTGAAGTCTTCCAGGGTACGCACGGCGCGGGGACGCGAATGGATATCCATGCCGCCGTCACCGAACATGGCCAGGACCTTGTAGTCCTTGAAGTCATCCGTGCCGTGCTCCTGGTAGAACTTCCAGATCAGCTCGTTACCCTTCACGCCGCCATAAGGCAGCATGAACGGCAGTTCCAAAACTTCCAGGGTCGGGAACTTGCCTGCCGAATAGGCCGGCGCCGTCCAGACGATGTCGGCCACGCCATTGCGTGCCATGTCGGCCAACTGCGCCGGCGTGCCGCCCAATTGCATGGAAGGATAGATCTGGCAATTGATGCGGCCTTCGGACTCGGTCTTGAGCTTGGCGCACCAGGGTTCGATCACATTGGCCTGCGCGTTCGACGCGGCAGGCAGGAAGTGTGCGATTTTGAGGGTCACATTGTCCGCTGCCATAGCGGTGCTAGCGGCTGCCGCCATCGCGCAGATGGCTGCCAATCTGGACAGTTTCATCGCCTTGTCTCCGTAAAGGATTTGACCGGCAGACGGGACGGCATCATGCGCCTCTGACCGGTCTATTGTGAAAATCAATTTTGTTAACAAGTTAATTACTTGGTGTTTTGGTGTCAATAGGATTCTAGCCGCCTAAGGGATAACCCGCCCCCCTTTCATGCATGGTTGACAACGCATCCGCGCCGTCTCCATAATGATTAACATGTTAATTAAATGAGGCACATGCCCGGCGGCTTGCCAGCCTCTCACCAGCCAGGGAAACCTGCGGGACAAGCCGGGCTCGGAGCACCCATGACATCATCGACCCATACCCCGCTCAGCGACGCCACGCGTGGCACCCTGTTCGGCATCGCCCTGAACTATCGCGGACTGCTCGACAGCCGCCTGGAAGAATTCCAGCAGCCGCCCTATCAGCGTCCGCCGGTCAAACCCGTGCTGTTCATCAAGACGCCAAATACGCGCAACCAGGATGGCGGCCAGGTCGCCAAGCCTGCGGACGCCCGCCTGCAGCCCGGCCCGGCGCTGGGCGTGGTGATCGGCAAGCGCGCCAGCCGCGTCAAGGCCGCCGATGCCATGTCGCACGTGGCCGGCTACGTCATCGTCAATGAATTCAGCCTGCCCGAGGACAGCTATTACCGTCCGGCAGTCAAGGCGAAATGCCGCGACGGCTTCTGCGCCATCGGCCCGGCCCTGGTGCCTGCCGCCGACATCGCTGACGTCAACCAGCTCGGCCTGCGCGTGTTTGTCAACGGCGAACTGCGCCAGCAGAACTCGACGGCGAACTGGGTGCGCACCATCCCCGAACTGATCGAAACGCTGAGCGAATTCATGACGCTCAACGAAGGCGACGTGCTGATCACCGGCACGCCGGAAGGCCGCGTGGACGTCGAACCCGGTGACGAAGTCATCGTCGAGATCGACGGCCTGGGCAAACTGCGCAACGTCATCGTGCAGGAACAGGAGAACCACTGACATGAAACGCGCCATCATCCGTCACCAGGGCCAGCCCGTCCATGTCACCGTCGAGGATATCGGCGGCAAGATCGAAGCCGTGCTGCAGGACGGCACGCGCCTGGCAGAACAGGACGTCGAATGGCTGCCGCCCGCCAGCGGCAGCATGTTCGCACTGGGCCTGAACTACGCCGACCACGCCCGCGAGCTGGCCTTCAAGCCGCCCACGGAGCCGCTGGCCTTCGTCAAGGCACCCAATACCTATACCGGCCACCGCCAGCAGACCTGGCGCCCCGACAACGTCGAATACATGCACTATGAGTGCGAACTGGTGGCCGTCATCGGCAAGCCGGCGCGCAACGTGCGCAAGGAAGACGCGCTGGAATACCTGGCGGGCTATACCGTCTGCAACGACTACGCCATCCGCGACTACCTGGAAAACTACTACCGTCCCAATCTGCGCGTGAAGAACCGCGACGCCACCACGCCGGTGGGTCCGTGGATCGTGGATGCCGCCGATGTGCCCAACCCGGCCGCGCTGACGCTGCGCACCTGGGTCAACGGCGAGCTGCGCCAGGAAGGCACGACGGCGGATATGATTTTCGACATCCCGACGCTGATCGAATACTTCTCCAGCTTCATGACCCTGCTGCCGGGCGACATGATCGCCACGGGCACGCCGGAAGGACTGTCGGACGTGAAGCCGGGCGATGAGGTCGTCACCGAAGTCGAAGGCGTGGGCCGCCTGGTGAACTTCATCGTCAGCGAAAGCGATTTCTTCGCCAAGCACAATCGCTGAACCGCAGCACCCGCCTGCGGCCAGCCCCGGCAAGCCGCAGGCAACACGATGCACCGAACGGAGCGCCCGCGCTCCTCGCAGTACTGGAACAGCCCGGCCCCGAGCCGGCGTTTTTCAAACGGCGCGCCGGCATGAGCCTGGCGCCCCCGCCACCCCACAGGATATCGACATGAGCATGATCAAGCACTGGATCAACGGCCAAGAGGTCGAAAGCAAGGAAACCTTCACCAACTACAACCCGGCCACCAACGAAGCCATCGGCGAAGTCGCCAGTGGCGGTGCCGAGGAAGTCAATGCCGCCGTGGCCGCCGCCAAGGCCGCCTTCCCGGGCTGGGCTGCCACGCCTGCCAAGGAACGCGCCCGCCTGATGCGCCGCCTGGGCGACCTGATCGACGAAAACGTCGGCCGCATCGCGGAACTGGAAACGCTGGACACCGGCCTGCCCATCCACCAGACCCGCAACGTACTGATCCCGCGCGCTTCGCACAACTTCAACTTCTTCGCCGAAGTGTGCACCCGCGTGAACGGCCATACCTATCCGGTCGACGACCAGATGCTGAACTACACGCTGCACCAGCCGGTGGGCGTGTGCGCGCTGGTGTCGCCCTGGAACGTGCCCTTCATGACGGCCACCTGGAAGACCGCACCGTGTCTGGCGCTGGGCAACACCGCTGTCCTGAAGATGAGCGAACTGTCGCCGCTGACCGCCAATGAACTGGGCCGCCTGGCACATGAAGCCGGCATTCCTCCGGGCGTGTTCAACGTCATCCAGGGCTATGGCGCCCAGGCGGGCGAACCGCTGGTGCAGCACCCCGACGTGCGTGCCATCTCCTTTACCGGCGGCACGGCCACCGGCCGCCGCATCATGAGCAACGCCGGCCTGAAGAAGTATTCGATGGAACTGGGCGGCAAGTCGCCGGTGCTGGTGTTCGCCGACGCCGACCTGAACCGCGCGCTGGATGCCGCCCTGTTCACCATTTTCTCGCTCAATGGCGAGCGCTGCACCGCCGGCAGCCGCATCTTCATTCAGGAATCGGTCTACGACGAGTTCGTGGCCGAATTCGCCGCGCGCGCCAAGCGCCTGCTGGTCGGCGATCCGCAGGACCCCAAAACCCAGGTCGGCTCGATGATCACCAAGCAGCACTACGACAAGGTCACGGGCTACATCCGCATCGGTATCGAAGAAGGCGCCAACCTGCTGGCCGGCGGCCTGGAGCGCCCGGCCAACCTGCCCGAGCACCTGAAGAACGGCCAGTTCATTCAGCCGACGGTATTCGCCGACGTGGACAACCGCATGCGCATCGCCCAGGAAGAAATCTTCGGGCCGGTGGTCTGCCTGATGAAGTTCAAGGACGAAGCCGAGGCCCTGCGCCTGGCCAACGACGTGGAATACGGCCTGGCGTCCTATATCTGGACCCAGGATATCGGCAAGGCGCACCGCCTGGCGCGCGGCATCGAAGCCGGCATGGTCTTCATCAACAGCCAGAACGTACGCGACCTGCGCCAGCCCTTCGGCGGAGTCAAGGCATCCGGCACGGGACGCGAAGGCGGCGACTATAGCTTCGAAGTCTTTACCGAGATCAAGAACGTGTGCATTTCCATGGGCAGCCATCACATTCCCCGCTGGGGAGTCTGATACGCTGTATCCACAGCGCTGAAAACGGCCCGCCCTGTGCCCTGCCGGGGCCGGGCCGAACCGACAGATGACAGGGCAGGCCTTGCCGTCCGGCAAGGAAGGAGACAGTTATGGGCAAACTCGCACTGGCTGCAAAAATCACCCACGTTCCGTCCATGTATCTGAGCGAGCTGGACGGCCCCCGCAAGGGTTTCCGCCAGTCCGCCATCGACGGCCACATTGAAATCGGCCGCCGCTGCCGCGAGCTGGGCGTGGATACCATCGTGGTGTTCGATACGCACTGGCTGGTCAACGCCGGCTATCACATCAACTGCGCGCCCCACTTCAAGGGCAACTACACCAGCAACGAACTGCCGCACTTCATCAGCAACATGCAGTACGAGTTTCCCGGCAACCCGGAGCTGGGCCAGATTCTGGCGAAGGTCGGCCGCGAGTACGGCATTGAAACCCTGGCGCACGACAAGACCACGCTGGGCCCGGAATACGGCACGCTGGTGCCGATGCGCTACATGAACGCGGACCAGCACTTCAAGGTGATCTCCGTGTCCGCGCTGTGTACCGTGCACTTCCTGAACGACAGCGCACGCCTGGGCTGGGCCTTCCGCAAGGCCGTGGAAGACCACTATGACGGCACCGTCGCCTTCTTCGCCAGCGGTTCACTCTCGCACCGCTTCGCCCAGAACGGCCTGGCGCCCGATTTCTCGGACAAGATCTGGAGCCCCTTCCTGGGCACGCTGGACGAGGAAGTCGTCCGCATGTGGGAACGCGGCCAATGGCAGGACTTCTGCGCCATGCTGCCCGAGTACGCCTCCAAGGGCCATGGCGAAGGCTTCATGCACGACACCGCCATGCTGCTGGGCGCGCTGGGCTGGTCCGAGTATGACGGCCATGCCGAAGTGGTCACGCCGTACTTCCCGTCCTCGGGCACCGGCCAGATCAACGCCATTTTCCCCGTGACGCCGCAGACCGGGGCCTCGATCCCGGAAGCCCAGGCCAACCAGCAGGCCTACGTGCCGGCCTCCGCCCGCCTCTGATGCCACGCACCGGGAAGCCTACAGGCTTCCCGGCTTCCTTTATCTCTCTGCGCGGATTTCGCCATGCCTCACCTCGTACTGCTTTTCACCCCTGACCTGGAACGCGACGCCGATATCGGTGCCGTCTGCCGCGACCTGGCCGACACCATGCTGGAACAGCGCGACGAACAGGGCAAGGCGGTTTTCCCCAAGGGCGGCACACGCGTGCTGGCCTACCCGGCTGCCTATTCGGCAGTGGCCGACGGCAAGGGTGACTACGGCTTCTGCTATGCCAACCTGCGCATGGGTTCCGGCCGCAGCAGCCTGGTCCACAAGCAGGTCGGCGACGCCCTGCTGGCCATATTGCGCCGCCATTTCGACAGCGTCCTGGCGCAACGCCCCGTCGGCGTCACGCTGCAGATAGACGAAGGCACCGGCCAGGTCTACGACGCCAAGCACAGCAGCCTGCACCCCCTGTTCGCCAAGGGCTGATACCAGACCCGCGCGCCTAGCCCTTTTACCGCTTCCATTCCATGCTCTCTTCCGACATCATCGAACAAGCCGCCGCCCGCCTCGACGAGGCCGAGCGCAGCGGCAAGCAAATCCGCCAGTTCTCGCTGGAATATCCCGGCATCACCATTGAAGACGCCTACGCCATCCAGCGCGCCTGGGTGGCCAAGAAGATCGCCGACGGGCGCCGCCTGGTCGGCCACAAAATCGGCCTGACCTCGCGTGCCATGCAGGTGTCGTCCAACATCACCGAGCCGGATTACGGCGCGCTGCTCGACGACATGGTGTTCGAGGAAGGTTCCGACATTCCCATCAGCCGCTTCATCGTGCCGCGTGTGGAAGTCGAACTGGCCTTCATCCTCGGCAAGCCGCTGCGCGGCCCCGGCTGCACCATTTTCGACGTACTGGACGCGACTGAATACGTGGTGCCCGCGCTGGAAATCATCGACGCGCGTATCCACCAGATCGACCCGGAAACCAAGGTGACCCGCAAGGTCTTCGACACCATTTCCGACAATGCCGCCAACGCCGGCATCGTGATGGGCGGCCGCCCCGTGCGCCCCAACGATATCGACCTGCGCCGCGTACCAGCCATCCTCTACCGCAATGGCGTGATCGAGGAATCCGGCGTCTCCGCCGCCGTGCTCAACCACCCTGCCAAAGGCGTGGCCTGGCTGGCCAATAAACTGGCGCCGTATGGTGTTACGCTGGAAGCGGGCCAGACCATCCTGGGCGGCTCCTTCACCCGCCCGGTTTCGGGCAGCGCGGGCGATACCTTCCATGTCGACTACGACCTGCTGGGCTCCATCGCCTTCCGTTTCGTCTGAGGTACGCAGCATGGATCTCCCCATCAATACTTTCAAGAAGAACCTCAAGACCCGCCCGCAGATCGGCCTGTGGGTCGGGCTGGCAGAAGGCTATGGCGCGGAAATCGCCGCCACCGCCGGCTTCGACTGGCTGCTGCTCGACGGCGAGCATGCCCCCAACGACCTGCGCGCCGTGCTGGCGCAGTTGCAGGCTGTCGCGCCTTATCACAGCCATCCCATCGTGCGTCCTGCCACTGGCGACGCCGTACTGATCAAGCAACTGCTCGACATCGGCACGCAGACCCTGCTGGTACCCATGGTGGAAAACGCCGAACAGGCGCGCCAGCTGGTGCGTGCCACGCGCTACCCGCCGCACGGCATTCGCGGCGTCGGCGCTGCCCTGGCCCGCGCATCGCGCTGGAACACCGTGCCGGACTACCTGAACCGCGCCGATGAAGAAATCTGCCTGCTGCTGCAGGTGGAAACCCCGACCGCACTGCAAAACCTCGACGAAATCGCTGCCGTCGAAGGCGTCGATGGCGTTTTCATCGGCCCCGCCGATCTGTCGGCATCCATGGGCCATCGCGGCAACCCCGGCCACCCGGATGTGCAGGCCGCCATCGAAGATGGCATCGCCCGCATCGTCAAGGCAGGCAAGGCTGCCGGCATTCTGTCCGCCAACGAGGCGCTGGCACGGCGCTATCTGGAACTGGGCTGCTCCTTCGTTGCGGTCGGCGTGGATACCAGCCTGCTCGCCAATGCGCTGGGCCAACTGGCCGCCCGTTTCCAGGGCAATGGCCAAACCGCCGCACCGGCACAACCCGCAGGCCCAGGCTACTGATGGCACCACGCAGCGGCCTTCTCGGCCGCTGCCCCCAGCGCTAACCTTTGATGCCGCCACAAGACGGCAAGAGAAACCCAGGAGACATTCATGTCCAGCCAGGAATTCGATTACGTCATTATCGGTGCCGGTTCCGCCGGCGCCGTTATCGCCGCCCAGATCATCCGCCGCGGTGGCGGCAGCGTGCTGCTGCTGGAGGCGGGCGGCAGCGACGACAACCTGATGATCCGCATGCCCGCGGGCGTCGCCAAGATCATCGCCAAGAAAACCTGGCCCTACATGACCGACCCGGCCCCGGAAACCCTGAACCGCCCGATGATCGTGGCGCAAGGCAAGGTACTGGGCGGCAGCAGTTCGGTCAACGGCATGATCTACATGCGCGGCCATCGAGAAGATTACGACGCCTGGGCGCAGCAGCATCAATGCACTGGCTGGGGCTTCGACGACCTGCTGCCTTATTTCAAGCGCGCCGAAGCGCATGAAAGCCTGACTGGCGAATACCATGGCAATGACGGCCTGTTGCCGGTAAGCGAAAACCGCTACCGGCATCCGCTGTCCATGGCATTCATCCGCGCCGGCCAGGAACTGGGGCTCGATTACGTCAACGATTTCAATGGCAAATCGCAGCAGGGCGTCGGCTATTACCAGACCACCACCCTGCGCGGCGAACGCGCCAGCACCTCGCGCACCTACCTGAAATCCATCCAGGGCAAAGGCCAGTTCGAACTGATCCTTGATGCCATGGTGGAAAAAATCAATATCCAGAACAAACGCGCCGAAGGCGTCACCTACCGGCGCGGCAACGGTAGCCCGGTAACGGTCAAGGCGCGCCGCGAAGTGATTGTCTGCGCGGGCGCCATCGGTTCGCCCAAGCTGCTGATGCTCTCCGGCATCGGCCCGGAGGCACACCTCAAGGAGCATGGCATCACGCCCGTGCAGGACCTGCCGGTGGGGCAGCACTTCAAGGACCACCTGCACCTGTCGGTCAACGCCGAAACCCGCGAACCCGTCAGCCTGTATGGTCAGGATAGCGGCTTGAACGCCATCCGCAACGGCATTGAATGGCTGGCCTTCCGCTCCGGCCCGGTCAGTTCCAACGTGCTGGAAGGCGGCGCCTTCGTCGATACCCACGGCGAAGGACGGCCCGATGTGCAGATCCATTTCCTGCCCATTCTGGATACCTGGGATGACCCGGACGGCGTCGGCAAGGGCCGCACCCATGGCCTGACCCTGAAAGTCGGCCACCTGCGCCCGCGCTCCGAAGGGGAAGTCCTGCTTTCCAGCGCCGACCCGGCGGCATTGCCGCGCATCAAGGCCAACTTCCTGTCGCACCCGGACGACCTGCCGGCCCAGATCCGCGCCGTGCGCCTGGGGCTGCAGTTCCTGGGTACCCAGACCATGCAACCCCTGCTGCGCGATATCTTCTCGCCCAACCCTGACTGGCTGAGCGACCCTGCAGCGCTGGAACAGTTCGTCAGGGGCGGCGTCAAAACCACTTACCATCCCATCGGTACCTGCCGCATGGGCCCGGATGCCCGCAGCGCCGTGGTCGACACGGAACTGCGGGTGCATGGCATCGACGGCCTGCGCGTCGCCGATTCCTCCATCTTCCCGGACATCCCCAGCGGCAACACCAACGCGCCGGTCATCGCCGTCGCGGAAAAAGCCGCCGACCTGATCCTGGGCCGTTCACTCTGATCACCACGGCACACGGCAAGCCGAACACACGGAGTCATATCAAATGAGCCAAGTCACTCTGCTCCCCGAAGTCGAAGCCTTCCTGGCCCGCCAGCACGGCCATTTCATCGACGGCCAGGCCGTCGCCAGCAGCGGCGCCCGTATCGCCATCGTCAATCCGGCTACCGGCCAGACCGTTGCCAGCATCGCCAGCGCCACACAGGCGGATATCGACGCCGCCGTCGCATCGTCGCAGCGCGCCTTCAGCGGCGCCTGGGCCAACACCACGCCGGCGCAACGCGGTGAACTGCTGCTGCGCATCGCCGACAAGCTGCTGGAACACACTGAAGAACTGGCGCAGCTGGAAACCCTGCAATCGGGCAAGCTGATCAATATTTCGCGCGCCTTCGAAGTCGGCCAGGCGGCCGCCTTCCTGCGCCACTATGCCGGCGCCGCCACACGCATCACGGGCGAAACCATCAACCCGTCGCTGCCGTCCTTCAATGGCGAGCGCTACACCGCTTTCACGCGCCGCGAGCCCCTGGGCGTCGTGGCCGGCATCGTGCCATGGAACTTCTCCATCATGATCGCCGTCTGGAAGTTCGGCTCGGCCCTGGCAACGGGTTGCACCAGCATTATCAAGCCCAGCGAATTCACCCCGCTCACGCTGCTGCGCGTGGCCGAACTGGCTCGCGAAGCCGGCCTGCCGGATGGCGTGCTGAACGTGCTCAACGGCGGTGGCGATGTCGGCCGCCAGCTCATCGAACATGACGGCACCGCGAAGGTCAGCTTTACCGGCTCCGTGCCTACCGGCATCGCCGTGGGCCGCACCGCGCTGGGGGCCAAGCTGACGCGCTTCACGCTGGAGCTGGGCGGCAAGAATTCCGTCGGTTTCCTCAAGGATGTCGATGCCGACAAGGCCGTGGCCGGCATCATGGAAGCAGGCTTTCTGCACCAGGGCCAGATCTGCGCCGCTGGCGAGCGTTTCTTCGTGCACCGTTCGCGCCAGGACGAAATCCTGGAAAAACTTTCCGCCACCCTGAGCACGCTGCGCATCGGCGACCCGCTGGACGACGCCTCGCAATTCGGTCCGCTGTCCAACAAACCTCACTTCGACAAGCTGCTGTCACTGTTCTCCCAGGCCCGCGCCGAAGGCTGCACTATCGTGCACGGCGCCAAACCGGTGGACGGCCCCGGCTACTTCGTCGAGCCCACCGTACTGGTGGCCAAGGATGCCAAGGCTGCGCTGCTCAACGAGGAAACCTTCGGCCCCGTGGCCACTTTCCTCGCCTATGACGACGAAGAAGAACTGCTGAACCTCTTCAACGATACGCCCTATGGCCTGTCGGCCAGCCTCTGGACCAACGACCTGGGCAAGGCCCTGAACTACGTGCCGCGCATCCAGGCCGGCACTGTCTGGGTCAACATGCATACGCTGCTGGACCCCGCCGTGCCTTTCGGCGGCGCCAAGCAGTCCGGCCTGGGCCGAGAATTCGGTTCGGCCTTCATCGACGACTACACGGAACTGAAGTCCGTCATCATCCGGCACTGAGATCAGGATCTGACAATGAGCACCCAACACACCCCCGCTTCGCTTGCCCTGAACGACGCCAGCCTGCTGCGTACGCAAGCCTATATCAACGGCCAATGGGTCAACGCCGACAGCGGCAAGACTTTCCCGGTCACCAACCCCGCTGACCTCAGCCAGATCGCCAGCGTTCCATCGCTGGGCGAGGCCGAGACCGACCGCGCCATCCAGGCCGCCGAGCAGGCCCTGCCGGCCTGGCGCGCAATGACGGCCAAGCAGCGCTCCGCGTTGCTGCGCCGCTGGTTCGAGCTGATGATGGAAAACCAGGAAGACCTGGCCCGCCTGCTGAGCCTGGAACAAGGCAAGCCGCTGGCAGAAAGCCGTGGCGAAATTGCCTACGGTGCCAGCTTCATCGAATGGTTTGCCGAGGAAGCCAAGCGCATTTACGGCGACATCATCCCGCAAGACCGCTCCGGTCGCCGCCTGCTGGTCGTCAAGCAGCCCATCGGTGTGGTCGCGGCCATCACGCCGTGGAACTTCCCCAATGCGATGATTACCCGCAAGGCCGGCCCGGCCCTGGCGGCAGGCTGCACGGTCGTGATCAAGCCGGCTTCGGAAACCCCGCTGTCCGCGCTGGCGCTGGCTGAACTGGCCGAGCGCGCCGGCATCCCCGCCGGCGTGGTCAACGTCGTCACCGGCGACGCCCGCGCCATCGGCGGCGCGCTGACGCGCAGCCCGGTCGTGCGCAAGCTGTCCTTCACCGGTTCCACCGGCATCGGCAAGCTGCTGATGGCGCAAAGCGCAGACACCATGAAGAAGGTCAGCATGGAACTGGGCGGCAATGCGCCGTTCATCGTATTTGACGACGCCGACCTGGACGCCGCCATCCAGGGCGTGCTGGCCTCGAAATTCCGCAATAGCGGCCAGACCTGCGTCTGCACCAACCGCGTGCTGGTACAAGACGGTATCTATGACACCTTCGCCGCCAAGCTGGCCGAGGCCGTCAATGCACTCAAGGTGGCTCCGGCCCAGGAGCCCGGTGCAGAGCAAGGTCCGCTGATCAACGCCAAGGCCGTGGCCAAGGTCGAAGAACACATTGCCGATGCCATCGGCAAGGGCGCTCGCGTCCTGGCTGGCGGCAAACCGCATGCGCTGGGCGGCACCTTCTTCGAACCGACTGTGCTGGGCGATGTCACGCCTGAAATGCTGGTGGCGCGCGACGAAACTTTCGGCCCGCTGGCTCCCATCTTCCGTTTCAGCACCGAAGCCGACGCCATCCGCATGGCCAACGACACCGAGTTCGGCCTGGCCTCCTACCTGTTTACCCGCGACCTGGGCCGCGCCTGGCGCGTCAGCGAAGCACTGGAATATGGCATGGTAGGCGTCAACGAAGGCATCATCTCCACCGAGATCGCGCCTTTCGGCGGCATCAAGGAATCGGGCATGGGCCGTGAAGGCTCGAAGTACGGCATCGAAGACTACCTCGAACTGAAGTACGTCTGCATGGGCGGCATCGGCGCCTGACGCCCTGCCCCCGGCGCCCCCCCGCGCCGCAGCGCAAGACTGGCATGGCCACGCCCGCCGGCCTTGCGCCTGCATGGCGCCCGCGTGCTGAAACGCTGCCCGGATACTCCGGGCAGCGTTCCCTGCCTCAGGCAGACCGCCACGGCCAGGGCAAATACCCTGCGCACAACCAGTAAAAAGCAGCAATCAGGCCATGGCCTTGCTACCATCGCGCCAGCCCGTGCATTGCCGCTGCTGCCGCGATGCATGTCCGCCCCCCTTTGCGTGGCCCCCGCCCGGATATTGATATAGGTAAGCCAATCGTTGACGAGCACGACCTGGAAAACCGCGCCCATTCCCTTTCTGGACCTGGGCCCCGTTCATGACCAGCGCTATGCCGACGCAGATTTCCACTGCGACGAACATGGCCGGCTGAGTTCATTTTTCGGCCGCAGCGTGCCGGTTCACCGACACGACCGATTCTTCCAGATCCATTGCATTTTCAATGGTCAGGTACACCTGTACCTCGACGACCAGCAATACCGGCTGCCGGGACCCGTGTGCTTTTTCACCCCGCCGGGCGTCCCCCATGCCTTTGTCACGGATGCCGACAGCGAAGGCATCACTCTGACCATCCGGCAGCAACGCGTCTGGAGCCTGTTCCACGACGAAGCCGAATTCAGCGTGGCGCTGGGCCAGCCGCTGTGCGTGGCGCTGGCGCCGCACCAGAAGCACGAACAGGACGCCGGCCATACGCTGCAGCGCCTGTTCCACCAGGCCCAGGCCGAATTCCATGCCAGCCACCCGGGACGTGACGGCAACCTGATGGCGCTATTGCGCCTGATCATCGCGTCCCTGCTGCGCCTGGGAACAGCCGCCCCGGCACGGCGCCCGGTTGCGCCAACCGAGCTACAGCTATTCCATCGCTTCAATCAGTTGCTCGTGGCGCACTGCGTCGACAACTGGCCCTTGCAACGCTACGCCGATACGCTGGGGCTGACGACGGCACGCCTGAACCTGATCTGCCGCCGCCTGGCGGATATGTCTTCCAAACAGATCATCGCTGAACGCCAGCTGCAGGAAGCCAAGCGCCTGCTGCTGCACAGCAATCAGTCCGTCAGCCAGATATGCTTTGCGCTGGGGTTCCAGGACCCTGCGTATTTTTCGCGCTTTTTCAGCCTGCGCACCGGCATGCCGCCAGTCCGTTTCCGCCAGTTGGGCGCCACGCCCGGCGCCTTGCGAAAAGTCCAAGCTTAACGGCGAAAGCTGCATTCCACTTCTGTCTTTGTGTTCCTACCATGTGGGTTCCACGCACGCACCGTCCGGTAACGAACCGGCGGCCCGCAGGGTTCTTTCCCGGCCCAGCCATAGGCCCACGCCCTGGCATGCCCATGACACCAGAATCCAGGAATGGAGACAGCACGCATGTACCCTGAACGCTACCGCAGCGACACCCACCGCCCCCTGACCGGTGCGGAATACCTGGCCAGCCTGCGCGATGGCCGTGAAATCTATATCTACGGCGACCGCGTCGAAGATGTGACCACCCACCCGGCGTTTCGCAATGCCGCCGCCTCGGTCGCGCACCTGTATGACGCGCTGCACGACCCAGCCACTCGGGATGAGCTGTGCTGGAACACCGACACGGGCAGCGGCGGCTATACCCACAAGTTCTTCACCATTCCCAGGACGCAGGACGAGCTGCGCGAACAACGCGATGCCATCGCCGCCTGGTCGCGCCTGTCCTATGGCTGGATGGGCCGCACGCCGGACTACAAGGCCGCCTTCGGCCAGGCGCTGGGCGCCAACCCGGAGTTCTACGGTCGCTTCGCCGACAACGCGCGCCACTGGTACCGCCGCATCCAGGAATCGGTGCTGTACCTCAACCATGCCATCGTCAACCCACCCATAGACCGCAACCTGCCCAGCGACCAGGTCAGCGACGTGTTCATGCGCATCGTCGAAGAAAACGACAAGGGCATCGTGGTCAGCGGTGCCAAAGTGGTGGCCACCAATTCGGCGCTCACCCACTACAACTTCATCGGCTTCGGCTCGGCGCAGGTCATGGGCGACAACACCGATTTCGCCGTCATGTTCCTGGCGCCCATGAATGCCCGGGGCGTCAAGCTGATCTGCCGGCCGTCCTATGAGCTGCAGGCCGGCCTGACCGGCGGCGCCTTCGAGTACCCGCTGTCGAGCCGTTTCGATGAAAACGACGCCATCCTGGTCCTCGACAAGGTATTCGTGCCCTGGGAAGACGTGCTGGTACACCGCGACTACGAACGCTGCCGCAACTTCGCCAGTCAGGGCGGCTTCGGCCGCATCTATCCCATGCAGGGCTGCACCCGCCTGGCGGTAAAACTGGACTTCATCAGCGGCCTGCTGGTCAAGGCGCTGGAATGCACCGGCACGCTGGAGTTCCGCGGCGTCGCCGCCCAGGTCGGCGAAGTCGTTGCCTGGCGCAACCTGTTCTGGTCGCTGACCGACGCCATGTACGGCGCAGCCGAGCGCCAGGATAGCTGGAGCACGCCAGCGCTGCTGCCCAGCAACCAGGCCATGCAGACCTACCGCGTCATGGCGCCCACCGCCTACCCCGCCATCAAGAAGATCATCGAACAGACCGTGGCCAGCGGCCTCATCTACCTGCCATCGGGCGCGCGCGATCTCGCCAACCCGGAACTGGACAAATACCTGTCGGTCTACTGCCGAGGCTCGGGCGGCATGGACCACGTGCAACGCATCAAGATACTCAAGCTGATGTGGGATGCCATCGGCAGTGAATTCGGCGGCCGTCACGAGTTGTATGAAATCAACTACGCCGGCAACCAGGACGACATTCGCCTGCAGACGTTGGGCTATGCCAAAACCTCCGGCAAACTGGCGCAGATGACGGGCTTGGTGGACCAGTGCCTGTCCGAATACGACCAGCACGGCTGGACCGTGCCCCATCTGCACAACTCGAATGACATCAACGCCCTGGACCGCATCCGCCAGCCCCGCCAGGCCTGAGCGCGGGCAAGCGAATCCTGGCACCACGGCAGAGCCGCAACAACGCTCCGGCAGCAGCCCGGGGCGTTACTGGCCAGGCCTGTCGCGGCCCCCTGAAAATAGGGTGGCCAACCTGCCGGAACACTTCCCTACGGCAGCGCAAAATCCGTCATAATCAGGCATTAACCACCGTCCCTGGCCGGCATCAACGCTTCATGCGGAAACCTTGTGGCCAGACGGCATAACAATGCCCAGGAGACTGTCCCCGCTGCGGGTCAGCGCCAGCCCGGCCAATGCGCCGGGCTGGTCATATCCGCCTGCTTCCGGCAGGGGCTCCCCTTCCGCTGATCAACCCATGTCCATCATCACCCGTCCTTTTCTTACCCTCTCCCTGCTGCAGGCCCGCGAAGCGTCCATGCAGTTTTTCCGTCCGTCGCTCAACCGCAACAATCTTACCGAGCAGCAATGGCGCATCCTGCGCACGCTAGAGCAGCATGGCGACATGGAAAGCCACCAACTGGCTGACCTGGTCTGTATCCTGAAGCCCAGCATGACCGGCATCCTGAACCGCATGGAGCGCGATGGCCTGGTGAGCAAGCGCAAGGCCGAGCACGACCAGCGCCGCATCTACGTCAGCATCACGGAAAACGGCAGCAATATCTACCAGCGCATGACCGCCGAGGTCGAACAGAACCACAACCGCCTGCAGCAGCAGTTCGGCAAGGACAAGCTGGACCAATTGCTGGCCCTGCTCGACGAACTCAAGCAAGTCAAACCCTGAGGCGGGCCACCATGCCGCCACGCCGGCACCTGCGCAGGCCAACCCTGCCAGCCGCGCGGTGGTTTCCTGTGCCACCATGAACATTCCGACCGGACAACCCATTCCCAATCTCGGCATCGGCCATCTGGCCGGCGCCGAGCATGCCGATGCCGATGTCCACTACGCCGAGCTGGACACCCTGGCCAACCGGCTGGGCCGCAGCATGTCGGTGCACAGGCACGATCGCTACTTCCAGGTGCATTACGTTGCCAGCGGAGCCGTGCGTGTCCATATGGACGAAAGCCTGTACCGCCTGGACGGGCCGATGATCTTCCTGACGCCGCCAGCCTTCGCCCACGCCTTCGTGACCGAAGACAACGCCAGCGGCCATGTGCTGACCGTTCGCCAGCCCATCATCACCGATCTGTTGAATGCGGAACCAGGGCTGGTGCATGGGCAGGCCATCGCGCCCATCTGCCTGTCCATTGAAGCGCTGGACGGCAGCCACCGCGAGGAAATCCACGGCCTGACCCAGCTGTTCGAACGCCTGCGCGCCGAGTTCCAGTCACGCCGTCCTGCCCGCGCGCAGGCCTTGCGCCTGCTGGCGCAGCTGACGTTCATCAGCCTGTTGCGGCTGGCGCCGGCGTCCATGCCCGCGCCACCGGCACGCAAGGATGATCTGGCACTGTTTCGCGCCTTCAATACCCTGCTGGAGGAGCACTTCCTGCAACATTGGCCCATCGCACGCTACTGCGAACTGCTCAATGTCAGCGACCTACGCCTGAATGAGACATGCCGGCGCGTCGCCGGCTGCTCATCGAAGCAATTGGTCAATGAACGGCTATTGCAGGAATCAAAGCGGCTGCTGATTTTCACCAGCCATCCTGTCGCGGAGATCGCCCATTTGCTGGGCTTCAAGGACCCCGCCTATTTCAGCCGCTTTTTCCATCGCCTGGCGGGCCAGCCGCCAGGAGCGTTCAGGAACGAGGCTGCGAGTCGATGACAGCGGACAGCACGGTGCGGAAGGCATGCAACTGCGCCGGGCTGAAATTACCAAATACACGCTCCTGCTGCGCCTGGGCCACTTCCCAGACCGCCTTGGCCTCCGCCGCGCCAGCGTCGGACAGCAGCACGCCATCGGCGCTGTCCTGTACCAGGCCGCGTTCGCGCAACAAGGCCAGCGCGCCGTCGATCTCGCGCATCGGCATGTCCGCCTCGCGCACCAACGCGCCCAGGCTCAACGGCTGCACCGGGTCCAGCACCATCAGCAGGCGCGCTTCCCCGGCACGCCAGCCAGTCTTGAGCTGCTCGGGCTGGTAGTCTTCCTGGTAGCGGCGCACGGCCTGCGTCATCAGGTAGTAGAAATTGTCGCGCAGACGCGACTGGTAGCCACTGGGCAGCTGGGGAGCCGCATTCTCGCCGCGCGCACCATGCGGATGCGGCAAGACCATGGAATACGCACCCTGGTGATACAGCAGCGGTGCCTGGCCGCCATCTTCGAATTCCAGCACGCGGCCGATCAGAATCCAGTGGTCCCCGGCGTCGATCACCTGGTGCTTTTCGCACTGGAAGCTGGCGGCGCAACCATCGAGCAGCAAGCTGCCGCCGTGGCCTTCACGCACAGCCACCCCGGCAAACTTATCGGCGCTGGGGCGGGCAAACTGATTGGACAGCGGAATCTGGTCCGATGCCAGGATGTTGACGGCGAAATGGCTGGCCTGCTCGAATACGGCGCAACTGCCGGCACGCTTGTCCAGGCTCCACAGCACCAGCGGCGGGTCCAGCGATACCGAGTTGAAGCTGTTGGCGGTCACGCCGGTGCGCTCGCCGCTGGGCGAGCTGGCCGTCACGATCGTCACGCCGGTTGCGAAGTTGCCCAGCGCGCGGCGCAGGACTCGCGGGTCAATCGAAGTACCCGTCTGAGAGGCTTGTGTCATATCGTCTCCTTGCCATCCATGGCATGCGGCGCCTGTCGCGCTGCGCCCTCATGATGGAAAACGACTGCCCGCCAGCAGCAGGCAGTCCAGGTGAGCCGGCCTGCCGCCCTGGCGCCGCCCCACCGGACAGCGCAGGCCGGCAGGCCGGCTCACGGTACATCAGGTCAGGCTGGGATCGGGATCCAGGCCCATCAGTTCACGGCCCAGGATCTGGGCGCAGACATCATAGTCGGTGTACGCGTGCGCACCCGTCATGTGGCTGTCGCGGAACAGGCGTTGCATTTCGTTGGTTTCGAACCAGGCGCCGCCGCCAGCGGCAGCGAACAGGCGATCCACGGCTTCGATGCACATCTTCACGGCATAGGCCTGGTTGGTACGCCAGAACGTCAGCGTTTCGCGGGTCGGGTAGCGCTTGGCTTCGCCGTGCTCGCGGTGCTCTTCCCAGGCCTTTTCCAGCAGCGCGCGCGCAGCGGCGACCTGGTGGGTGGACTCGGCCAGGCGCATCAACGCCGGCACGGAGTTGCCCACGGAAGCGCCGGTATAGGCACGCACGCGGTTCTTGGTCTTTTCCTTGAACGCTTCGAGCATGCGTTCGGCCACGCCCAGGCTAATGGCCGAAAAACCGCTGGCGAAGTACGGACGGTACGGCGTGTAGTAGATCTTGCTGTCCGGGTAGAGGCCAAACCCGGCAGACTTGCCTTCCATCATGTCCTTGGCTGCCTGGATACGGTGGTTGGGCACGAAGGCCTTGTCCACGACCAGGGTCTTGGAGCCACTGCCACGCATGCCGATGGCATACCAGTCGTCCAGGATTTCATAGTCCTGGCGCGGCAACACGGCGAAACAGTAGACCTTTTCGCCCGCCTGGTTCAGGCGGTGGAAGCCCAGAATGGCCCATTCGGCGTGGTCACAGCCACTGCTCCAGCCCATGCGGCCGCTGAACATCACACCGCCTTCGACTTCTTCGATCTTGCCGAACGGCGCGATGCTGCTACTGGCGGTGGCATCCGGGTTCTCGCCCCAGATTTCATCCTGCAGCTGCTTGGGGAACATGGCCAGCTGGTGATTGTGCGTGCACAGCAGGCTGAATGCCCACGCGGTGCTGGCACATGCGCCGGCCAGGGTGACGATGCATTGCGCGAAATCCGGCAACGACATTTCCAGGCCGCCATAGGCCTTGGGCAGGAAGGCGCGATTCAGGCCAATGCCCTTGAGCAGCGCGATGTTTTCGGCCGGCACCTGACGGTCCTGTTCAGCCTGGGCCGCACGCGAAGCGATCTCCGGCAGCAGCGCCTTGACCTTCTCCAGCATCGGATTGGAAATTGTGTTTTCCATATCTGTCTCCTTATAAATGGCCGCTGCGGAAAACGCGCAGCCAGGCAAGCCAGGAATATGGAAAACCCTTGCATGACGGAGACTTGCCGCCAAAAAACAGGTATCCCTGGCAGATTACGAGGAGATTATAAATATGTTAACGATGCATCCGAAATGCAATATTCCGGACAATCATTGCACTTTTCCATGAACCAAGGGAAAACCCTCATCTCTTTCGTCTGCCGCCCGGTAGCCTGGCCTGCGCCCCAGGATCGGGTTCAGCATAAAGCAAAAAGGATGGGCGCGAGGCCGCAATCAGCGCGACCCGGGTTTCCCCAGGCGCGACAGCTGGAACACGTCGGCGCAAAACGCCTAGAGCTTGGCGACCGACACCTCGGTGGCCTTCACGAAAGCCAGGACGTCGGTGCCGATTTCCAGCCCGAGGTCTTCGACCGAACGGGTCGTGATGACCGAGGTCACGATGCCCGCCGGGGTTTCGATCTCGACTTCGGAGACCACCGGACCAAGGATGATGGCTTTCACTTTGCCACGGAACTGATTGCGTGCGTTAATCGAAGAAACTGTCATGTTCTCGCTCCTGCGGGGCAGAGGGACCAAAATAAAGGTGACAGGCCGCAGACCGGCCCGGCATGATTCAGACGGCCAGCTGCAACTGGCTGGCCAAGCGGCCCAGGTCATAGGGACGCGGGGCAGTCCGGGCCGGCAACAGCTGGCTGACAGCCTCGATGGCGGCATCGAGCCTTACCCGTATGTCTTCGTCGAGCTGCGCGTTGCCCTGTTCGTCAACCTGCACCTGGGCTTCGGTGGCATAAACACCTGCCAGGATATGGCGCGCCCCCAGCGCAGACAGCACTGGCTTGAGGCTGTATTCCAGCGCCAGAAGATGCGCGGCACTGCCGCCCGTCGCCAGGGGCAATACGATCTTGCCCGCCAGCGCGGTCTGGTCCAGCAGGTCCAGCAAGGCCTTGAGGCCGCCGGCAAACGATGCCTTGTAGACCGGCGTGGCGATCAGGACGACACGTGCCGGCGTGACGCGCTGGCGCAGCCTGGCGGCATCTTCACTGGCATAGTTGCCATGGACCAGGTCTTCCGCGCTGACGTCGCGGATTCCCAGGCTGTCCACTGAACCATGTTGCTGCGAAAGCGCCTGCGCGGCATAGCGCAACAGGGCATTTGAACGTGAGCGGGCCGACGGGCTGCCCGCTATCGCGATGATAGACATAACGGCGTGATACCTATTCCACAACGATGCCTGGACGACGCGGACAGCCTGACAGCGGCAGCCCGGGGCAGCAAGGCGAAAGAGTCATGCTACCCATGCATGGCGGAAATCAGAACAACGCTTTCCCTATTTCCTAATTCCCAATCGTGGCGTCCACACCGACCTGCCCGATGCATGCCCCTGAACTGTCCCAGTGCCGCTGAGGCAGGACCATGGCAAAGATGCTACTCCAGCACCTCGAAACCCACGCTGGCGGTCTGCCCAGCTTCATCCAGCAAGGTGATGCGGTAGCGTCCGGGCTGGCGCAGCGCCACTTTCAGCAGTCCTGCCAGCTCGCGTTCCTGCAATGCCCGGCCATTCATGTACCACCAGCGCTGGCCGCTGCCGCCCAGCGCGCTCAGGTTGAGCGTCACCGGTGCCTGACTGCGCGCCGGGCGGCGCAGGCGGTCACCCTCGCGCACGCCCAGGATCACCAATGGCGTGCCGGTATCCACAACCGGTGGCGGGCAGGCCGGGTCGACACCGGGCAGGCGCGCGGACAGGCGTTCCTGTCGCGGCAACCAGGGTTCCAGCGGCTGCGGCCAGGCCACCATGCTGGCTGGCCGCGCCCCAGGGCAGGCCGCCGCCACTCGCAAGCCTGCGGCAGACACCCAGTAATCCAGCAGCAGGCCGGCGCCAGGACGCTGGTCGCCCGCCAATAGCGTCGGCGGCGTAACGCCATCGAGCACCCATGCCTGGCGCGCCTGGCGGCAATCCGGGCTGCCTTCCGGCATCGGCTGCCCCAAGGGCCAGCAGATGCGCGCCGTCCCGACCTGTGCCGGGGCACCAGCCGCCATCTGCCGGGCCAGGCTGGCACTCTCGCGATGCGCCAGCCGGTGTATCTGAAACAGCAGCGGCGCCGCAGCAGCCTGCCCGAACTGCCCAGCCACCGGTGCCCCATCGGGACGGCCGACCCAGACACCGATCAGATAGCGCGGCCCGACACCCACCGCCCAGGCATCACGGAATCCATAGCTCGTGCCGGTTTTCCAGGCCAGGGCATTGGCGCCTGCCGCCGGCTGGTCCGGCGTCAGGCGGCCGCTCAGCACCTGGCGCGTAATCCATGCGGCACCGGGAGAAATCAGGCGACGCTCAAGCAGCGGGTCGTCATCCGCATAGCGCGGCGCCGCCATGTTGCCACCCCGGGCATAGACGCTATAGGCCGCAACCAACTGCTCCAGTGACGTACCGGCACCGCCCAGGATCAGCGACAAATTGGGCACTGCCTGCTGCGGCAGGCGCAAAGGCAGCCCGGCTTCGCGCAACTCGGTGGCGAAGCGCACCGGGCCATAGGCTTCGAGCAATTGCACCAAGGGCAGATTCAGCGAACGCGACAGCGCCTCGGCTGCCGACACCGGCCCGGAAAAATCCGCAGCGAAGTTCTGTGGCCGGTACTCGCCATAGTGGCGCGGCACATCCTGCAGCAACGAGGAAGAATGGATCAGGCCTTCGTCCAGCGCCAGTGAAAACAGGAAGGGCTTGAGAGTGGAACCAGGCGAGCGTATCGCCGTCACCATATCGACCTGCCCGTTGCGGGCAGTATCCAGAAAATCCACCGACCCGGCGTAGGCGCGCACGGCCATGGTGTCATGCTCTATCACCAGCACCGCTGCGGATACGCGCGGCGGCAAGGTGGCTTTCCAGCGCTGCATGGCCTGTTCAATACGCAATTGCAGCATGCCATCTATGGTGGTGCGTATCACCGGGGCCGCCCCCTGCTGCTGCACCAGCCTGCGCGCCAACAACGGCGCCGCCTGCGGCCTGGGCAGGGTAAAGAGGTGCACCGGTTCCATCAGGGCTTCCTCGACCTCCGCCGCGCTCCAGATGCCCTGTTCGGCCATGCGCGCCAATACCTTGTCGCGCGCCTGCTGCGCCAGCTCCGGATGGCGATCTGGCCGCAGCCGGCTGGGAGCCTGCGGCAGCACTGCCAGCAACGCCGCCTCGGCACGGCTCAACTCCGCCGGGGATTTACCCAGGTATGTCCAGCTGGCGGCCGCCACGCCTTCCAGCACCCCGCCAAAAGGCGCCCGATTAAGGTAGAGCTCGAGAATATCTTCCTTGGAATAGTGCCATTCCAACTGCAAGGTACGCCATACCTGGCGCAGCTTGCCGGCCACCGTACGAGGATGCGGGTCCAGCAGGCGCGCCACCTGCATGGAAATCGTGCTGCCGCCGGAAACGACCCGGCCATAACGCAGGTTAAGCCAGGTGGCGCGGCCCAGTGCGACCGGATTGATGCCCGGATGCTGCCAGAACCAGCGGTCCTCATAGGCCAACAGGGCTTCGATGTAGTACGGCGATATATCCTCGCGCCTGGCCTCGTAACGCCAGACACCATCGGCATCAGCAAAGCGCCACAGCGGCGTGCCGTCTTCGGCCAGCACGACCCGAGCCGTCGCGGCCGCAGGCATGGGCAAGGGAAAGCAGCGGTCTGCCAGCCAGAGCAGCGCCACGGCCACCAGCAGGCCTGCCGCCGCCCAGGCGCACCGGCGGCGCCAATGGCCGGCTCGCTTCGCGCTCACGGCCGTGCGGCCCTTCCTGTCGGGTGCGGCCCTGCTCCCGCACCCTGTTGCACCTTGCCCATTGCCATCCGGCCTGTCAGGGCTTGATGGTCATGCGCCCTGGCGCCGCACCCAGGCCATTGCGCGACGGCGTGTACATAGACTCGACAAAGGGCGGCGGCACCAGATAGATGCCCGGCGTCACTGCGCGCGCCAGGTACAACAGGCTGGTGTTCGTGTTGGGCGACAACGGCAGCGCCGCCACGTAGCGATCATCCCGGTATTCCTGGTGGATGATGTTGGTCTGCATCGCCCGCTGCCACAGATCATTGACCTGCCCCCCAGCTTGCTCCAAGCTGGCGGAGGCATTTGCCAGGTTCTGGTTTTCCGGCTCCAGGCCGGCAGGCAACAGGTCCACGACCAACGCATCGGGCACGTAAATATCAGCGCGCACGCTGATGGATACCAGAATCAGCTCGCCACTGCGGACATCGGCAAGGTTGATTGCATTGCCTGCCGTATCCAGGTACTGGCGCCGGATGGAGATGCCGTTGCTTTGCGCCTGTGGCACGGTTTTCGGATAGCCGCGCAGCGTCAGGCCTGCGTACAGTTCCGTCTCGCCCTCATTGCGCAGCGTCAGGGCATGGCCTGCCAGGTCTGCCGCAGGCACCATGACGCCACGAGCGCGATCGGAAGAAATCGTCTCGCTGCTGGCACCGGCTTCCCAGGTGGCGGTCCAGCGCGGCTGGGTCGATTGATCCAGCCGCACTGCGGCCAGCAGCAAGGAGGCACGTTCCTGCGTCGAGAGCCAGCGCTTATCGTGCATCAGGTCTGCGACCGACAACAACAGCTGATTGCGCTCGGTCGGCAAGGCGTCACTTTCCAGCATCAGTTGCAGGATGGCGGCCCCGTCGCGCAGCTGGCTGCCGTAATCATTCAGCCAATAGTTTTCCGGACGTTGCTTGCCCAGTGCCTCGCGCAACGCAATTTCTCCGCGCTGGCTGTCGCCCATGGCGATCAGGGCCAGGCCCAGATGCGCCAGCGGCAGGCCGGACAGCGCCACGTCCCTGCGCTCGAACAGCGCGCGCAGGCTGGCCAGCGGCGCCTGCTTGCTGCGCGCCAGCACCGATCCGGCATAGGCGCGCACGGCGAAGATCGCATGTGCCGGCCGCTCCGAGTGAAAGTCCAGGCCAACATTGCCGTCAGTCAGGTAGGACTGCAGCTTGCGGGTTGCCTGTTCCAGCGCGAAGGCGGGCACCTCGTGTCCCTGCGCCTTGGCGCGCAGCAGGAAATCAGTCGCATACACCGTCACCCAGTGCGCCTCGGGCGACTCCGGGCTCCACAAGCCGAAGGCGCCATCGGCACGCTGCATGGACAGCAGACGCTGGATACCGATATCTACCGATTTGCGACGCTGCTCGTCCGGTTCGCTCTTCACGCCCAGACGCATGAGCGCCGCCTGGTCCAGGTACAGCGAAGCGTAAAGCCCGCTGACGGTCTGCTCGGTGCAACCGTACGGATAGGCAATCAGTTCCCGCACCTGTTCGGCGACATTCAGCGGCGGTTGCGATGACAGGTCGAGCACGGCCTGCAGGCCGCCCTCCTGCCAGCCACCATCCATATCGGCAGGCAGGGTCCAGGCCTCACCCGCCGCCGGCAGGACGGCCCGGAACTTGCGTGTCTGCGCGGGCACGGCCGGACGCACACCGATCTGCCAGTCGCGCGCCAGGGTGCCGCTGGCATCGTCGTCCACCTTCAGGCCACTGATCTTCACGGCGACAGTGCCCTGGCCGAAGCCACCCACGGCCTTGATCGGGATGTCCAACGTGCGTTTGGCGCCATTGGCCAACTTGAGCCTGGTGCCCTTGGCGCGCTCACCATCAGCCGCCAGCGAACCGCTGAACTCCAACTTGATATCGAGATCCTGGACTGCACCAGACAGATTATGCAGATCCAGCGCCAGGGTGCTGCGGTCGCCGCCGGCCAGGAAACGCGGCGCAGCCAGTTCCGCCACCAACGGCGCAGACACGACCGTGGCAGCTTCGCTGGCGCCGTAGGAAGCGTCATTCCAGACTTGCGCCATGACACGCAGCTCGCCATTGAAATCCGGCACGTCGACATTGACGTCCACATAGCCTTCTTCGCTGGTCTTTACCGGGGCCGCCAGCAGCGACACCAGCCTGACCGTGGTCAGCGGCGGCAGGCCGCCAGGCGTGGACGTGGCATCCCCGCCGAAGGCCAGCGAGGCCTGGCGCAGATTGCCGCCTTCGATCAGGCGGCCATACATGTCCATCTGATCGACACCGTAACGCTTGCGGCCGAAGAAGGCGGTGTACGGGTCAGGGGTCTTGAATTCGGTGATATTGAGGATGCCCACATCCACTGCGGACAGCAGGACATGCGCATTGGCCACCGGCTTGCCCTGCTCGTCCTTGACCTGCACTCGCGTGGTCAAGGCGCGTTCCGGGCGCATCTGCCCCGGTGCTTCCAGCGTCACGTTCAGCTTGCGGTCTTCGCGAGACAGCGGCAAATACAACACGCCCACGGCACGCTTGGGCGTCTGCACGGTTTTGCGCTCACCGGGGCGCAAGACCAATGCGCTGATATACAGATCGTGGCGATCCCAGTCACGCGCCACCGGAATCTCGAATACCTGGCCTTCGGCGGGCACGTCTATGGCCTGCCACCACAAGGGGCCTTCCGCAGACTCCACCATGAGATAGCCGCTGCCGGCAACGGGCGGCGCCACTGTCACCTTGGCCACGTCGCCAGCACGGTAGGACGCCTTGTCCAAAGTCAGGGCAACCTGGTCGGGACGCACCACGCCGGAACCTTCGCCGGTATCCTGCCAGCGATAGCCGGCCCAGAATCGTTCGCTGGAAACCAGGCCGGTGACCGGGTCTTCCACTTCCACGCGGTAAGGGCCCCACTCCACCATAAAGCCGGCCTCGGCGGACTGTCCGGCGGCGACATCAAGCGTGCGTTCGTCCACGACAAAATGTTTTTCATCGTAGCGGTAGCCCCAGCCGTCGCTACCGCCGTAGCTCCAGTAATAATCACGGCGCTCACGCACCAGGCGGACGATCAGCCCCTTGCTTGCCAGGCGCTTGCCTTCCCGGTCAGCCAAGACAAAATTGAACTCGGCCAGGCTATCCGCATCCACGCTGCCATCGCTGTCGACATTGACCAGGCGCACGCCCGGCAGACGCTCTGCCGGCCAGACGGCCACCGACTGGCGGCGCGTTACCGGCCGGCCCCCGGTTTCCTGGACGCTGGCCTGCAAGGTGATCTGTACCGGCGAACGCACCTCGCGCCACTGCGAAGGCTGCGAAATCACTGCAGTTCCGTCATCGGCCAGCACCGAAGGTTCCAGCTCGATGGTCTGGGTCAGCCCGGTTTCATCCACCCGGCCGAACTGATAGCCAGGCAAGGCGGCGACCGCTTCGCGCAATGGCGCGACGTAGATCTGCCCCGACAGGCGATTGCCGCCGGCCGGCGCACCGTAAAGATAGCGGGCCTCTATCCCGAACGCCACCTCGTCCGCCGGCTGCAGCAGCTCGGCGGGCTCTTCCAACGCCAGGCTCATGCGCTCGGGCATGAAATCCTCGATATGGAACGTGTAGGTATGCACATCGCCGTTGCCAGTTCGAGCCTGCACCGTCCACAACCCGGCCTGCACATCGGATGGCAGGGCCAGATCACGCTGGTACAGGCCGCCGCTGTCTGCCGTCCAGGTAAAGCGCAAGCGCACATTGCCATCCGGCTGCATGACCTCCACCGCGACTGGCTGCGCGGCAACGGGCTTGCCGTCGGCGTCACGCAGCAAGGCATTGATAGGCACGGTTTCACCCGGACGGTAGAGATCGCGCGGGCCGAACATGAAGAAATTCAGGCTGCCCGATGGCGGCCCCTGCACCTTGAATTCAGACAGGTCCAGAACCGATGTGGCCAGGCGCAGCAAGGTGGTCTGGCCATCCTGCTGGGCAATGACCAGCCGGGCTTCTTCTTTCTGCGGCAATTCCAGCATGCCATGGCTGTCGGTGCTGCCACTGGCCAGCACCTTGCCGTCCTTGTCATGCACCGAGACTTCCACCCCGGACTTCGGCTTGCCACCAGTCAGCGCCTGTGTCAGGACCAGCATGCGGTCATGGTAGCGGTGCACCGAAAGGCCGATATCACTCAGGCTGAACAGGGTGGTGGGCAAGGAATACTGATAGCTGCCCGCCCGCTGCATCACGGCGAAATAGACGCCCGGCTGCTTGAGTGGCTCGATGCTGCCCAATGGCAGGAGCACGGTCTCGCGGATATTGGGCTTGGTATGCAGATCGAAGCGCCCCGAATACACCAGATCGGCGCTTCTGGTCAGATAGTCGGCATCCCAAAGATCCATGCCACCACGAATATTGCCGTACTCCAGCACCGAAACCAGGTTCTCCGGCCGGACGCGGAAGAAGTCGACATTCACTTTGTCGACATTCAACGCCATCACGGGCAGGCCGTCGACCAATTCCGTCGGCAACAGCGAACCGCTGGACGCGAAGCCCACGACCGGATCGGCGTCACGGGTCTTGATCGTCTCCCTGTTATCCTTTTGGAGGCGGGTGCCGCCCAGGCTGGACAAGCCGGCAGAAACCGTCACGTCCAGCGTCCGGCGCGGCGACAGCGGCCCCAGCGTGGCCGTCATCAGGTTGCGGGACAATTGCCAGGCGCCATCGACCTTGCCACTGCTCTGGTCGGAAACGCTCAGGTAATTATCCAGCTTCTGCTGCGGATCCAGCGGCGCCGAGAATGTTACGGCCAGCGTCGCAGCGCCGTCCTGCTGAATTTCCGAGATATCGAGCACTTCCAGCCAGCGCCCAGCGTACACCCGTGCCAGCTCGGCGCGCTCCTCTGCGCTCAGTTCCGCTCGCGGCGCCGAAGCGGCAGGCGCCTGTTGTTCCGAAGCGGCGGTCGGGGAAGTGGCTGGCGCGGGGGCTTGCGTGTCGGACGAGCGATCGCAGGCGGCCAATACCAGCAACGACAGGGCTACGGCAAGAGTCCTGAACGACATGGCGGAAATTCCAGAAAAAGAAGGGAACCCTGTTTCTGGCCGCCACGGCGGCCAGAAATCAGGAACGACAGGAAGTCATCAATTCACGCCAGCGGCGTTCGCCTGCTGGTCAGCATGGTAAGAAGAACGGACCATGGCGCCGACGGCGGCATGGCTGAAGCCCATGTCGTAGGCCTCGCGTTCGAACATGGCAAAGACATCGGGATGCACATAGCGCAACACGGGCAAGTGGTGCTCGGAAGGCTGCAGGTACTGGCCGATGGTCAGCATGTCGACATTGTGCTCACGCATGTCACGCATGACCTGCAGGATTTCCTCGTCGGTCTCCCCCAGGCCCAGCATCAGGCCGGACTTGGTCGGGATATGCGGCTGGCGTTCCTTGAACTGGGCCAGCAGCTTGAGCGAATGCATGTAGTCGGAGCCCGGACGCGACTGGCGATACAGGCGCGGCACGGTTTCCAGATTGTGGTTCATGACGTCGGGCGGCGCGATATCGAAGATATCCAGCGCGCGCTCCAGGCGGCCACGGAAATCCGGCACGAGCACTTCGATGCGCGTATTGGGCGACAGCTCGCGGATGCGCTGGATGCACTCGACGAAGTGCCCGGCACCACCGTCGCGCAGGTCGTCGCGGTCCACCGAGGTAATGACCACGTAGGACAGCTTCATGGCCGCAATGGAACGCGCCAGATTCAATGGCTCATCGACATCCAGCGGATCGGGGCGGCCATGACCGACGTCACAGAACGGGCAGCGCCGGGTGCACTTGTCACCCATGATCATGAAGGTCGCCGTACCCTTGCCGAAACATTCACCGATGTTCGGGCAGGACGCTTCTTCACAGACCGTAAACAGATTGTGTTCGCGCAGGATCTTCTTGATCTCGTAGAAGCGCGAACCGGGCGTCGCCGCCTTGACTCGGATCCACTCCGGCTTCTTGAGCCGCTCCACCGGCACGATCTTGATGGGAATGCGCGCGGTCTTGGCCTGCGACTTCTGTTTCTGGGTCGGGTCATAAGCCGGCTGCGCGGCGGCGGCAGCGGGCTGCACCGCGCCAGTGGCAGCCGGCACGGCGATTTGGGCGGATTCTGCGGATTGGCTCATGCGTAGGATCTTTTGCAGCGCAACACGGATTCGGCCGTGTGGCGCAGTAAGAATGAGGAATAGCGCCAGTTTACTACCCCTGGCCCGCTGCGCCAGTCCCAGGGATGGTTACACAAGGTTATCGCGCGCTGCGCGCAGGCTGGCCATGGCCCAGCCCAGGCCACCGTCAGGCGCGCAGCGCACGCCACAGGCTGGCGGCAAGTTCGTCTCCAGCCCCCTGGAAGTCACGGCGGATACCCAGGCCGGCCAGGTCTACGGTACGCAGTCCGGCGTACCCGCAGGGATTGATACGATCGAACGGTTCCAGGTTCATCGCCAGGTTGAGTGATACGCCGTGGTAGGCCCTGCCGTTGCGGATCTTGACGCCCAGCGCCGCGACCTTTCCCACATTTGGCGCGGGCTGGCCAGGCATGGCGGGTGCCGGCGGCAAGCCGTCCAACGGCACATAAATACCCGGCGCGCCCGCCTGCCGGCAGGCGCCTGCCAGCCCCCAGCCATGCAGCACATCCAGTACGCCCTGCTCCAGACGGTAGACGTAGTCGCGCACATGGATGCCGGCCCGGCGCAAATCGAACAGGACATAGGCCATGATCTGCCCCGGACCGTGATAGGTCACTTGTCCGCCACGGTCACATTGCACGATAGGGATGTCGCCTGGACACAACAGATGCTCGGGCTTGCCCGCCTGACCCAGCGTATAGACCGGTGCGTGCTCGGTCAGCCAGATCTCATCGGCGGAATCGGCGCCACGCGTTTCGGTATAGCTGCGCATGGCTTCCCAGACCGGCAGGTAGGCAACCGGCCCGGCCAGCCAGCGGGTGCAATCCGCCGGCGTTGCCACTGGCGCGGAATGCACGGCTTCGGCCATCACAGCAGATAGACCACCATGGGATGGCCATGCAGCGCGCGATACAGGTTATCGAGCTGCTCGCGCGACGTCGCCCGTACCGTGAAGGTGAGCCCGACATAATTGCCGCCGCTGCTGGGGCGCCGTTCCACGTTCGCGGAATCGAAATCCGGCGCGTGTTCGCGCACGATTGCACTCAGCAGGTCTTCCAGCTCCGGATGCTGGCGCCCCATGACCTTGATGGGGAAATCCAGCGGGAACTCGATAGCGGGTTGTTGCGGGGTCGTCATACTGCGGCTCCAAATAAAAACGGCCCGGCGCCCTCTCGGACAGCGCCGGCAAACACCTGGCATCGGCTGCCAGGATCAAGCCACCTATCAGGCGGCCGTCACTGGCGGCTGCGCCATTAAGGCTTCAATACGGGAATCATACGCCTGCGCCAGGCGTCGAAACACCGGGCCAGGCACGCCTGCGCCAACCGCGGCGCCATCCCGGCGCAGGACAGGCAGGACTTCCTTGCTTGCGGAAGTCAGCAGCAGCTCGTCAGCGGTTTCCACATCCGCCCGCGTGATGTCGCGGGCCTGGAATTCTATGCCCGCCTCCCTGGCCAGTTCGAGCATCAGCCCGTAGCGTATGCCTTCGAGAATCTTCGGCCCCAGCGGCGGCGCCAGCAACTTGCCGCCCTGCACCACCCAGGCGTTGCAGGACGAGCCTTCCGTCAGCAGGCCATCGCGAAACTGCAGCACTTCATCGACACCGGCCTCCACGGCCGCCTGTTTGGCCAGCACGTTGCCCAGCAGGGAAATGGACTTGATGTCGCAATGCAACCAGCGCTCGTCGGTGATGCTGATGACCGACAACCCGCGCTCGCGGGCCGCCGCATCCGGGCGCCGGAAAGCCGTCGCCATGGCGAAAACCGTGGGCTCGGGCGCAGGCACGGGAAACGGGTGATCGCGGCGCGCAACGCCGCGCGTCACCTGGAAGTAAACAATGCAGTTCTCGGCTGCCTGGCGTGCGATCAAGGTTTCGACAATGCGCCGCACCCCTGCCATGCCCATGGGCAATTCCAGACGTATCGCAGCCAGGCTGCGCGCCAGGCGGGCAAGGTGCTCGTCCATGCGGAACGGCCGGCCCTGATAGGCAGGCACCACTTCATAGATACCGTCGCCGAAGATGAACCCCCGGTCGAGGACGGAAATCTTCGCTTCGCCTACCGGAAGATAAGCGCCATTCAGATAGACCAGCGTATCGGCTGCCATGCCTGGAATCATTGCTACTCCTTGCGGCGTTTAACCGCAGGAACGGGAAAAAGGCCACGAAGGAAACTGCCATGCCAGGCGGGTAGCCGCCCTGCCCGAAGACAGGGACGGCCCCCGGGCGCGGGTCAGCCCCGCACCCGGCGTGGATCAATCAAACCAGGACTTGACGTTATCCACCAGGCGGCCGAAGAAACCGGCACGCTCGACATCCTGCTTGACGACGAGCGGCGCAGTGGTCAGGACCTTGTCGTCGAGCGACAGCGATACCGTACCGATCTCCTGGCCGACATGCAGCGGCGCCAGCAAGGGGTCCGGGCGCGAGGCCACGGGCTTGACGTCCTGGGCGCGGCCACGCGGCACGGACAGCCACAGCGGCTCGGACGTACCCAGCTGCACCGTATCTTCCTTGCCTTCGCGCACCGGCACCACGAGGTTGGCGCTGTCATCGGCGAAGACCTTCACGGTATCGAAGTTCTGGAAGCTCCAGTTGAGCAGCTTCAGGCTTTCCTCGGCACGCGCAGCGTCGCTGTCGGTACCGACAACCACCGTCAGGATGCGGCGGTCACCGCGCATGGCCGTCGCGATCAGGCAGTAGCCTGCGGCGTCGGTAAAGCCCGTCTTCATGCCATCGACAGACGGATCGGCCCAGAGCAGACGATTGCGATTGGGCTGGGTAATGTTGTTATAGGTGAATTCGCGCTGCTTGTAGAAGCCGAAATACTGGGGATAGTCGCGGATCAGCGCCGTCGCCAGGGTCGCCAGGTCGCGCACCGTCGTGGTGTGCTGCGGGTCGGGCAGGCCCGTGGCGTTCATGAAATGACTGTCGGTCATGCCCAGTCGCTTCGCTTCCTTGTTCATCAGGTCGGCGAACACGGCTTCGCTACCGGCAATGGTCTCGGCCACTGCGACCGATGCGTCGTTGCCCGACTGCACGATCATGCCCTGCAGCAATTCATTGAAGGTCACCGGTTTGCGCGGTTCGATGAACATGCGCGAGCCACCGGTCTTCCAGGCATGCTGCGACACGGCCACCTGCTGGTCGGCCGTCACGCGCTTTTCATCCAGCGCAGCAAAAGCCAGATAGGCCGTCATGACTTTGGTCAGCGAAGCCGGCTCGACACGCATGTCCGGCTGCGAACCTGCCAGCACCTGGCCGCTGGTAACGTCGATGGAGATCCAGGCGCGTGCCGCGATGACCGGTGCAGGAATGGACGACAGCTCGGCGACTGCGGCCGGCATACCCGGCGCCTGCGCCGCGGTAGTCTGGGCGGTGGCCAGCAATGGCGCAGCGGCCAGCGCCAGCGTCACCAGGGTACGCCGCACGGGACGCCATGGGGATTTCTTGTGAGAAGCAGCTGTCATGGATAAAAGCAGAAAAGACGAATCCGGAGGCGCGGATTACCGCCCGGCCCCCGGACGGGGTTCAGGATGGAAGCGGTTATTGTCTCACCTTCCCGCCGGCACAAGAAAGCCAACGGCGGAAACCCTCTGTAACGATACCGCCACCGCATACATAGCAATGCCTTGTGACCGGCACTCGCCCCGCAAAGTTCCTGCCAAGTTCCGGCATTCCCGGGATTCAGCCGCACAGCCTGGCGATGTGCGCTTCGGCCAGGCCACGCAAGGTGATCAGATGCCCATGGAAGAAATGGCCAGCCCCGGGCACGACAGTAACCGGCACACCATCGGCGCGCAGCCAGTCGAACACTTCCGCCAGGGGCACGACGTCATCCACTTCGCCATGCACCAGCAGCGTGCGGTCCAGCGGCACCCGCCGGGCTTCTTCCTGGCCTTCCAGCGGAAAACGCGCCACTGCCGGCCCCGCCAGCAGCAAGGCATCCGGCGCGCGCTCCTGGCGCGCATAGGCATCGTAGACATGCGCCGCCACGGCGGTGCCAAAGGAAAATCCACCCAGCGCCCACGCGCCTGCGGCAGCATCGGGGTAGCGGGTACGGAACTGCTCGACCAGCGCAATCATGTCGCGGGTTTCGCCACGTGCATGGTCGAAGCTGCCTTCGGACTGCCCCACACCACGGAAATCGGGGCGCACGGCCAGCAGGCCGCGCTGGTTGGCCGCACGCGCGATAGTCGTCACTACCTTGTTGCCGCGCGCACCGCCATGCAGGGGGTGGGGGTGCAACACCAATGCCCAC
Organism: Kerstersia gyiorum; assembly: GCF_004216755.1. Classification (GTDB taxonomy): domain Bacteria; phylum Pseudomonadota; class Gammaproteobacteria; order Burkholderiales; family Burkholderiaceae_B; genus Kerstersia; species Kerstersia gyiorum. Next base: position 567,665 of record NZ_SGWZ01000001.1, on the reverse strand, counting down.
CCCTTGACCTCACCGTCGGGCCAGTCCAGCGCGCAGTCGATGCGGCCGGCTTCGCCCTCGAAGATTTCAGTTTCCGTTCTTGCTGCCATAGTCTGTCCTCCTGTCGCCGCCCACGGCGAATACATACAGGACGAATCATACCGGCGCGGCCGGCCGCATGCAGGCCCGGCAGCCAGCCGGCCAGCGCTTTCCCACTGTGCCAAAGGCGGTCGCGGCCAATTCCTATAAAATCGCCGCCATGAGTATGCCCACTGCCCCATTTGCCCTGCCTGCCGCCGCCATGCTGCAGTCCGCGCTGGCCCCCAGGCTCGCGGACTTTGGCATGCTGCGCTGGGTTGAGGAAACCGGTTCCACGAACGCGGACCTGATGACCCTGATCCGCGAGGCCACCCCACCCGCCCTGCCCTGGCTGCTGGGCGCGCACCTGCAGATCCAGGGCCGGGGCCGTGCTGGACGCCCCTGGAATGCCGCGCCAGGCGCGGCACTGATGCTTTCCTGTGCCTTCCCCACCACTGCCGCGCCCGCACTGTTGCCCAGCCTGTCCCTGGTTGCCGGCATTGCCGCCTGCGAAGCGTTGCGACGCCACGCAGGTGACAATGCCGGCCAGGTACTGATGAAATGGCCCAACGATTTGCAGTACGGCGACGCCAAGCTGGCCGGCATCCTGGTGGAAACCGCCCGCCAACCCGCCACGGGCCAGCGCGCTGTCGTCATGGGCATGGGCGTAAACCTGCGCGACGCCGCGGTGGTCAGCCAGCATTTCGGCCGCGCCGTGGCCGACTGGAGCCAGGTCAGCGGCGCCGCCCCCGGCAGCGCCGAGCAATGGCTGGATATGGCCGTGCAACTGGCCGTTGACGTCGCCAGCGCCTGGCAGGCCGCCGTGCACCTGCATGAAACCGCAGGCTTCCAGCCCTTTCTGGACCGGCATGCCAGCATGGACGCGCTGGCCAGCCGGCAGGTCAATGTCATCGAGGACGGCCGGGTACTGTTGTCCGGCACAGCCGCCGGACTGGACGGGTTCGGCCGTTTGCAAGTGCGCCACGCCCTGGGCATGGATGCAATTACCGTCGGCGAGATTTCCGTCAGGGCCCAAGCATGAAACTATTGATAGATGCCGGCAACACCCGGATCAAGCTGGCGGCCTGGAGCGCGCCGGATGGCCGGGCCACGGACGTGTTGTCGCTGGCCCATGAAGACATTCCGACCGTGCTGCCTGGCTGGCTTGCGGCGCAGCAACCGCCATTCCGGCAAGCCTGTGGCGTCAATGTGGCCGGCACGGCGCTCGGACAGCGCCTGGCGGACATCCTTGCCGCCGCAGGCTGCGCGCTGGAATGGCTCAAGCCGGCTGCCAGCGCCCTCGGACTGCACAATGGCTACGACGCGCCAGGGCAATTGGGCGCGGACCGCTGGGCGGCGCTGCTGGGCATCTGGCACAAGCGCCGCCAGGCCGGCACGCCCCTGCTGCTGGCCACCTTCGGCACGGCCACGACGATAGACGCCATCAGCCCGGAAGGCGGCTTTCTGGGCGGATTGATTCTGCCCGGCGCAGCCATGATGCGACGCAGCCTGGCCCAGGGCACGGCCCACCTGCCGCTGGCTGCCGGCGATCTGCAAAATTTCCCGACCAATACGCATGACGCCATCTCCAGCGGCATGGCCGCCGCTCAGGCCGGGGCCGTGCTGCGCCAATGGCTGGCGCTGCGTCAGCATTGCGACGCAGCGCCGCAGCTTTTCGTGTCCGGCGGCAACTGGCCGCAACTGGCCGGCGAAGTGGAAAGCCTGCTGCAAAGCCTGGCCGCATTGGCGAACCTGCCCCCTATTGTCCCGCAACTGGTGCCGCATGCCGTGCTGGACGGCCTGGCACACCTGGCTGGTAACGCCCCCGCGTGAGCTCTGCCCGACCCCTTATGCGCCTGGAGACAAGCGCATAAGGAAGAACCCGTTCAAAATACAGTGTCAGGCTGCGGACTCAAGCGGCAAACTCAGGCAACAAACTCAGGCAGAAAAATCAGGCGGCAGGTGCCGCGTCCAGGCCCAAGGCGGTCATCATGCGCGCCGTGGCGCCTGTATGGCTGTCGGCCCACTGCCGTGCGCGCGCTGCCATGGCGGTACGGCGCGCATCATTGCACACCAGATCCCAGGCCAGTTTCACGGCAGCGTCGGCATCGCCGGCCCGCAAACAGGCGCCACGTGCCAGGGCATCTTCCACCGCATCCTTGAAATTGAAGGTATGAGGCCCCACGATGACCGGCGCACCGGCCAGACAGGCTTCTATCAGGTTGTGGCCCCCCATGGGCTCGAAACTGCCAGCCACGATCGCCACATCCGCCGCCGCATAGAAGAACGCCAGCTCCCCCATGGAATCGCCCAGCAGCACGGCCGTTTCCAGCCCGGGCAGCGGCACTTCCTCGCTTTCGCTGCGACGCCGGGCGGGCAATTCGCGCTCTGCCAGCACGGCAGCCGCGGAATCAAACCTTTGCGGGTGACGCGGCACCAGGACGAACAGGCAATCCGCAGCCGCCAGGTGCGCACGCAGCAAGGCGGCAATCGCCTGCGCGATCTGGACGTCTTCCCCTTCCCGCGTGCTGGCAATCAGGATAACCGGCCGCCCCAGACGGATGCGCCAACCGCGCCCCGCCTGCAATTGGCGTGCCGGCACCTGCTGGTCGAATTTCAGGTTTCCCACGACCTGCACGTTCCGCGCACCGGCCAGCGTCAGGCGTCCGGCGTCGGCCTGGGTCTGCGCCAGCACCGGCGCCAAGCCCCGCAGGGCCGGCCGGATGAGCCAGGCAAAACGGCGCGCCTGGCGCAGTGATTTGCCGGAAAAGCGCGCGCTGGCCAGGGCTACGGGCAAGCCACGCTGGCGCGCAGCAGCCAGCAAATTCGGCCAGATTTCACGCTCGATCAATATGCCCTGGGCAGGCTGGTGATACGCCAGGAAACGACGCGTAGCACCAGGGAAATCATAGGGAATCCAGGCTTGCTGCAACTGGCCAGATGCAATGGCAGCGGCAAACAGGCGCTCGCCCTCGGCGCGGCCAGTGGCCGTCATGTGCGTGAGCAATACCGGATGGCCAGCAGCGAGGATTTGCTGCACCAGGGGCTGCGCCGCCCGGGTCTCCCCGACACTGACGGCATGCACCCACTGCGCCCCGGTACGCGCTGGCGCCTGCTGGCGGCCGTAGTAGCCGAAGCGCCCGGCCCCCAGCACCTCCCAGCGGCCGCCCGCACGGCGGCCACGGCGGGCCAGCATCAACCATGCCAATGGCGCCAACAGATACAGTAGACAGCAGTACAGCAGCCTGGCCAGCCGTTCCACGCTCGTTGAAGAAATGGGCGGCTCCGAAGGGGAACTGCCTCGCTGGCCCTCGGCCTGCTGACCAGGGCTTGCGCTTGGGCGCGTGTTCATGACATCTCCGGATTAAATCGGCAAGCTTACCGTCGGCCCCATGGCCTGCTCGATGGCGCGCCTGACGGCTTCGTAGTCGGGCGGCTGGCCTTTGTCGCCCAGGCTGGCCGTGTAAGCAGTACCCACCAGGCCGCCGCGCCTGGGAGTGGAGTCGGTATAAATGCCTATGGTCGGGCGTCCCAAGGCTGCAGACAGATGCGTCAGCCCAGTGTCAAGGCCCAGCATCACACGCGCTCCGGCCAGGAGCTGCGCCACTTCCGTCAAGGCCATGCGCGGCAGGACAGTCACGCCGTCCATATCCTGCACCAGGGCTTGCGCCCACTCAAACTCCGCCTGGCTGCCAGACACAATGCGCAGTTGCAGGCCGGCCTGGCGCAGTTGCGCGAAAACCTGGTGCCAATGAGCGTCGGCCCAGCGCTTTTCCGGGCGGCTGGCAGACGGCATGATCACGGCATAGGGAGCTTCGCGCTGCTCATAGGCTTCGACAAAGGACGCAGGCGGCTCTGGCCGGATCAGGAAGCGCGACAGGCCGAAATCCGGCGGCGCATCCAGGTTGTAGCCAAATGTCTTGGCGCCCAGCTGGCGCTGGCGCAGAACGCCGGGCTGCCAGAACTCGATGCGGTGTTTCACATCGTAGAACAGCGACGCAATCGCTTCGCGCGCGGATTTCCAGTCCAGCCCATGACGCCGCCCCTGAGCCTGGCGTGCAACCCATACGGTCTTGAGCATGCCCTGCATGTCGAGGACGACATCGTAGTGATAGCGCCCCAGACGCTCCCTCAAGGCTTCGCGTTCCGCCTTGACCTCGGGTGCCCACCAGCTCTTGCGCCAGCGCCTGTGCGCCACCTTGATGACCTCGTTGACGCCGGGGTGCCAGGCAGGGATTTCGGCGAACGCCTCTTCCGCCACCCAATCTATGGTGGCGCCAGGGAAATGACGCTGAATATCTGAAACTACCGGCAGCACGTGAATCATGTCCCCCAGGGACGATGTGCGCACTAGAAGAATACGATTCATGCAGTTTCCGGCCGTGCAAAAAAGCCTCTTCGCCATGCCGTCCGCAAGGTGCCCCGCAAGGAGGTGCCTGCGCCCCGGAATGGCCTAGCGGCAAAAAACAGGAATTCAGCCACACATGACAGTATGGCAACAATTGAAAACAGGTATGTCTTGCAGTGTACCGAAAAAAAACGCCAGGCAAAAAAAGCGGCCGAGAAGAAACACAGCCTGGAAGTCCGAGCCGCCTCGCCACCAGGCGCAACAGCCCTCTGCGCCACACCGGAACCGCGCTGCCCAGGGCCTTGCCACCAAGGGCGCGACCAGCGCCAGGACAGCAGCCTCAGGGCAGTTCGAGTTCGGTCAGGATAGGGGAATGATCGGAGAACTTGCCCCAGGGCTGGCCGCGCAACACCCGGGCGCTGCGCACGGCAAAGCCCCGCTGGTAAATGCGGTCCAGGCGGAACCAGGGGAAGACGGCGGGGAAAGTGCGTGGCGGCGGCACCAGGCGCGAAGAACTGCCCATGCCCAGCTGGTTGACGCGGTGCTCCACCTCGCCAGCGCCGCGGCCCTGGCCACGCAGCGTATTGCTGATGGCGCGCACGGATTCTCGCAGCCTGGGCAGGCCCACACCCTGCGCACGCGGCGCATTCGCAAAGACTTCATAGACCCCGAGCTGCTCAACGAACAGCGGCGACAGGCTGTTCTGCCAGTCGTTGAAATCGCCCGCGATCAGCAGCGGGGAATCACCCGGCACCTGGGTCTTGATGCGCTCCATCAAGGCCTGGATCTGCCGCACCCGGCTGCCTGCGAACAGGCCCAGGTGCACCACGAAGCAATGCACCTCGTGGCCATCCAGTTCCACCCGCACGTGCAGCAGCCCGCGCTGCTCCAGCTTATGGTCGGAGATATCCTGGTTTTCGTGGCCGATGATGGGATAGCGCGACAACAGTGCATTGCCATGCTCGGAGTGGTCGCGGACGGCGTTGCGGCCATACGCGACCTGGAGATCCAGCCCCGCCGCCAGGGATTCGTGCTGCGCATCGAGCACGCCCGACAAGTCGTTGCGGCCCTGGACTTCCTGCAGGAAGACCAGGTCCGGGCTGAGCCCATGCAGCCCCAGCCGCAAGTCATACAGTGATTCCCGACTGCCCAGCGCCGAACGTCCCTTGTGGATGTTGTAGCTGACGACCCGGATCACTGACATGCCTGCGCCTCCCGAGGCTTCATGGTAACTGGAAGCTTACTTCACTTCCGTTTGGCGCAGGCGGATATGCAACTCGCGCAATTGCTTTTCATCAACTTCCGACGGCGCCTGGGTCAGCAGGCACTGCGCACGTTGGGTCTTGGGGAAGGCAATCACGTCACGGATGGACTCGGCGCCGGTCATCATGGTGACGATGCGATCCAGGCCGAACGCCAGGCCGCCATGGGGCGGCGCGCCATACTGCAGCGCATCGAGCAGGAAGCCGAATTTCTCGCGGGCTTCTTCCGGGCCGATCTTCAGCGCATTGAACACCTTGCTCTGCACTTCGGCACGGTGGATACGCACCGAACCGCCACCGATTTCCCAGCCGTTCAGCACCATGTCGTAGGCCTTGGCCAGCGCCTTGCCCGGATCGGTTTCGAGCAGATCCTCGTGGCCGTCCTTGGGGCTGGTGAAGGGATGGTGGGCCGCCACGTAGCGATCGTCTTCCTCGTCGTATTCGAACATCGGGAAATCGACCACCCACAGCGGCTTCCAGCCACTTTCGAACAGGCCGTTGTTGCGGCCGAATTCGCTGTGGCCGATCTTGACGCGCAAGCCGCCAATGGCGTCGTTCACGACCTTGGCGCGGTCGGCGCCAAAGAAGATGATGTCGCCGTCCTGGGCGCCGCTGCGCTTGACCAGTTCGGCCAGCGCGGCATCGTGCAGGTTCTTGACGATGGGCGACTGCAGGCCTTCGCGGCCCTTGGCCACTTCATTGACCTTGATCCAGGCCAGGCCCTTGGCGCCATAGATACCGACGAACTGGGTGTAGCTGTCGATTTCGCTGCGCGACAGGGCCGCGCCGCCCGGCACGCGCAGCGCCACGACACGGCTGCCCGGCGCATTGGCGGCAGCGGAAAATACCTTGAAATCCACGTCACGCATCACATCGGTGACATCGGTGAATTCCAGCTTGACGCGCAGGTCGGGCTTGTCCGAGCCATAGCGGCGCATGGCTTCGTCCCAGGTCATCGTGGGGAAGCTTTCGGCCAGGTCCACGCCTTGCACCGACTTGAAGACCGAGCGGATCATGCCTTCGAAGATCGCGCGAATCTCGACTTCATCGAGGAAGGAGGTTTCGCAGTCGATCTGGGTAAATTCAGGCTGGCGGTCGGCGCGCAGGTCTTCGTCGCGGAAGCACTTGGTGATCTGGTAGTAACGGTCGAAACCGGCCACCATCAGCATCTGCTTGAAGAGCTGCGGCGATTGCGGCAGCGCGAAGAAGTGGCCGGCGTTCACACGCGAGGGCACCAGGTAGTCGCGCGCGCCTTCCGGCGTGCTCTTGGTCAGCATCGGGGTTTCGATGTCGATGAAGCCCAGGCTGTCGAGGTACTTGCGCACTTCGATGGACACGCGGTAGCGCAGCATCAGGTTGCGCTGCATCTGCGGGCGGCGCAGGTCCAGCACGCGGTGCGTCAGGCGGGTCGTTTCGGACAGATTGTCGTCATCGAGCTGGAACGGCGGCGTGACCGAGGCGTTGAGGATTTCGACCTCGCGGCACAGGATTTCGATTTCGCCGGATTTCAGGTCTTTATTGACCGTGCCTTCGGGGCGGGCACGCACCAGGCCGGTGACTCGCACGCAAAACTCGTTGCGCAGGCGTTCGGCAATGGCAAAGGACTCGACGCCATCGGGGTCGAACACCACCTGGGCCAGGCCCTCGCGGTCGCGAAGGTCGATGAAGATCACGCCACCGTGATCACGACGACGATGCACCCAGCCGTACAAGGTGACGGTCTGGCCGAGATGGTCGCGACAAACCTGGCCGGTGTAGCAGGTACGCATGCGAGGAAACTCCGTGTATGAACTTGTTTGGTTCGGACTGTCCGCCGGGGCGGGCATGGCGTAAGCGCAGCAGGCCCGGGCGCATGATGCGGCACACAAGGCGCCGCCACGCTGGCGCCGGCCCCCGCCCAAAGGAGAGGCCAGCCGGAAAAACACGATTTTAGCCTCTTTTGTGCAGGTGGCCGTGACAGACATGGACAAGTCTGCGCCGGCCGCCCTCATCCCGCCTGCCACAACCGTCCGTTTGCGCACGATATCAGGACAAAGCAGTGCCTCTGGCCAGCCCGGCCGGCCCCTGCGCCGGATTCAGACCGGCAGCAGGAACATGGCCGCCGCCACGGCTGTCGGCACCAGCGCCGACAGCAGCAGGCGCCCGGCGGAAATACTGCCATCCGGGAACGCATGCTTGAGGATGGCGTAGCCCGCCGGATTGGGAGCATTGGCGATGACCGTCAGCCCCCCGCCCGTCACGGCGCCGGCCACCAGCATATAGCGCCAGGCCTCCGAGGTGCCGTCCACCAGCGACCCCAGATAGGTCAGGGCCGCATTGTCCGTTACAGCCGTAAGCAGCGTCGCGCCCCAGAACAGTACCTGGGGAGCAAGACCGCCCAGCAGGTCCTGCAACCACCATTTCTGCATGCCGCCCAGCACCACCAGGCCAGCCAGGAAAAAGCCCACCATCAGCCCTTCCTTGAGCATCAGTGGCGACTGGAAACGCTTGTAGGCCTGCGTATAGCCCATGAACATCAGGAAGAGACCCAGGAAAACCGCTGGGTGATGCGCCGTCACGACAATGCAGACGAGGAAAGCCAGATGCACCAGCGTGCATATCCAGGGCACCTGCACGTCTTGCTGCTTGCCGGCCTGCACTTCCCCGGCCAGCAGCACCCGGCGGCAGACCAGGGTCAGCAGGGAGGCATTGATCACCACGGCCAGCGCGGCACGCCAACCGAAATGCGCCGCCATGAAAGTACTATCCCAACCGAAGGTGGAGGCCACCATCAGGACAGGCGGCGCGGCATAGGAGGTCAGGACGCCGCCGATGGAGACATTGACGAACAACACCCCTAGCGTCAGGTACTTGAAGCCGGCCTGGCCCGGACGCCGGAAATAGGCATCGCGCAACAGCAGCGCCGCCAGCGTCATGGCAGCAGGCTCGGTAATGAACGACCCGGCCAGGGGTACGGCCGACATGGTGACGAAGAACAGCGCCAGTTCGCGTGGCACCGGCAGCAGGCGCGCCAGGGCGCGCACCACAACGCCCACCAGTTCGATGATGGGCCGGCTGGAAGCCACCACCATAATGACGAACACGAACAGCGGCTCAGTGAAGTTGCGCGTGTCCATGTATTCGATCATCGGCCCGGCGCCCTGCAGCGCTGCCATGCCGACCAGGAAGGCAAAGGCCCACAGGCCGAAGACGGCCTCGACCTCGGCGAACATGTGCCACAACCCAGCATGCGGGCCGTTGCGGTGCGCCAGCCGGGCGAACACCGGCACGGAAAACGTATGGATGATGGCAATGGCGAACAAGGCGGTCGCCAGGATTTCCAGAGTTGAAACCTGCATGGGGGAATATCCGTAATCTGTGCCCGGACGGCCTTCCAGGAGCCGTGCATCGGGCGGTTTGTCTCTTGTTGTTCGAGTCTCGTTCAGCGGCAGTGGCCGCTGGCGACCGGCAGCCCGGCATCAGCCGCCCGGATCAGGCGGCCGGATCGGGCGACCCGATCAGGTGGCTTCAGGCGCCGCATGCGCCAGCACTCGGCGCATGGTCGGACTGGCGCGGCGCCACGCCGAAACGCCACGGCAACCCGGGCCGGGATAGCCGGGCCAAGCAGGCAAGCAGCAGAAGGAACAAAAGGAAGCCGGCCCCATGCACGACGGAACGGCAGCAGCGCCTGCGGCGCCACGCAGGGGCGCGGCCAGGCATGCGCCGGACGCTTGCAGGAAAGAGGGGGACGGAGGTGAAGATGGCGCAGGCGGCGAAGGCGGCACAGGCAGCACGAACGCAAGGGTTCGCGGGCGCACGGGCAGACGGAAGTCATGGACGCGATGGCTCCGCGCGGCGGCCCGACCAGCGCATGAACCTGTCTCGCCGCAATATGCGGCTAACACCCTGCTGCGTATTCTACATAGCGCCGCAGGGGATCGCCATCATTTTCGCCCTGCGCCCGGCTCAATGCGGGACAACCCCGATCACCCGGCACCACCCTGGCCTGGCCCGGTATCGCGGCCAGGCCAGGGCGCTGTCTTCAGGCCGCAGCCCGGCTGCGGGTACCCGCTTCCACGTCCACCGGCACGCGCAGGCCCAGGTTGGCGCGCAGGGTATCGCCTTCATATTCTTCACGGAACAGGCCGCGCCGACGCAATTCCGGCAGTACGCCGGCGATGAACTCGGTCAGGCCGCCGGGCAAAGTGGGCGGCATGATATTGAAACCGTCCGCGCCGCCGCCCACGAAATATGCCTCCAGTTCGTCCGCGACATCCTTGGCCGTACCGACCAGTTGCCAATGGCCACGCGCCCCGGCGATCTTGCGCGCCAATTGCAGGATGCTCAGGTTTTCATCACGCGCCAGGGCAAGCAGCAGTTGCTGGCGGCTTTGCCCGCCATTGGAAACCGGCAGGGTCGGCAACGGCCCATCCACCGGATAGCCCGTCAGATCGAAGCCGATCATGTCGGACAAAAGGTGTACCGCCACTTCCGGATGGATCAGGGCCTGCAAGGCCTCGAACTTCTCCTGGGCCTCAGTGCGGCTGGCGCCGATGACTGGAAAAATGCCGGGCATGATTTTCAGGTCGTCCGGATCGCGGCCGTAGGCCTGCACCCGGCTTTTCAAGGTTCGGTAGAACGCCTGCGCTTCCTCCAGGGTGCGCTGCGCCGTAAACACGACTTCCGCCGTGCGCGCCGCCAGCTCTATCCCCGGCCCCGACGAGCCTGCCTGCACGATGACCGGATGCCCCTGCGCGGACGGCGCCACGTGCAACGGCCCCTGCACCTGGAAATGCCGGCCAGCGTGGCGGGTATCACGCAGCTTGGCCGGGTCGTAGTAGCGACCCTCAGGCTTGTCGTACAGGAAAGCATCCGGCGCCCAGGATTGCCAGAGTTTGAGCACGACATCGACAAACTCCTCGGCGCGCTCATAGCGCAGGTCATGCTGCAGGTGACGGCCGGCACCGAAATTGTCCGCCTCGGACTGATGATTCGACGTCACCAGATTCCAGCCTGCCCGCCCCTGGCTGATAAGGTCCAGCGAGGCAAATTTCCTGGCGACATTGAATGGCTCGTTGAATGATGTCGACACCGTCGCAATCAGGCCGATCCGGTGCGTCACCGCCGCCAGGCCCGACAGCAGCGTCAACGGTTCGAAATAAGACACCCGCGCCGTGCGCGAACTGGCGCTGGCCGAGGTATCGCCGGCAGACAGGGTATCGGCCAGGAATACCGCATCGAAGCGCGCCGCCTCGGCCTCTTGCGCAATACGCGCATACGCGGCGAAATCCCGCCCCAGATCCGCCTGCGCCCCGGGATGGCGCCAGGCGGCCACATGATGGCCCGGTGCCATCAGGAAAGCGCCCAGTTTCAATTGCCTGCGTCCCTGCTTGCTCATATCCAGTTCTCCTTCCGACCGTGTCTCAGGCCGGTTGCCCTTTCCAGGTCGTGAAGTGCTGCTCCAGGCGTTGCAGCAGATAGTTCAGGACGACACCGATCACCGTGATGGCGATGATGCCGAAATACATGTCCGGTATCAGGAAGCTGTACTGGGCATAGATGATCAGATAGCCCAAGCCGGCCTTGGCCCCCACCATTTCAGTAGCGATCAGCACCAGCATGGCCGACGCGCTGGCCAACCGTATGCCGACGAAAATCGTCGGCACCGACGCCGGCAGGATGACCTTGCTGAACAATTGCCAGGGCGTGGCCCCCATGGTCCGTGCCGACTTGATCAGCAAGGGATCCACCTGCTTGACCGCCGCGATCGTATTGAGCAGCAGCGGCCAGGAGCAGGCATATACCACCATGCTGACTTTGGAGACCTCGCCAATCCCGAGCAACAGGATGAATACCGGCAGCAGCGCCAACGGCGCCGTGTTGCGCAGCAACTCGATCAGCGGATTGAGAAAATCCCCCAGCCGCCCGTACCAGCCGACCGCCAGGCCCAGCGGCACGGCATAGGCCACGGAAATAGCAAGCCCCCCGACTGCGCGCAGCAAGCTAACGCTGGTGTGCTCCCAAAGCTGGCCATTGAGCGCCAGCACCCAGCCCGCTTCCAGCACCTCGCTGAGTGGCGGCAGGAAGACGCGATCTATCCAGCCCAGGCGGGGCACCAGTTCCCAGACGGCGATCAGGATCAACACCAACGCCGAACGCCAGGCCAGCCGGGCCAGGCGTACCTGCAGTTGCGGCCAGGAAGGCCATGCCAGGACGGGCTTGCCCGCCGGCAGGACGGCAGAAGATGATTCAGACATGGCTGGGCTCCTTGATCAATGGCTGGCGTGCGATACGCTCGCGGCGTGCCTGGCGCGCCGTACTGATTTCGTCATGCAGCTGCGTCCAGATTTCATGGCGCAGCTCACCAAACAATGGCAGCGACCGCACATCATCGACATCGGCCCGCAAAGCATCCGGAATATCAACGATGTGCTTGATGCGGCCTGGCCGAGATGTCATGACCGCCACTCTCTGCCCCAGCACCACGGCTTCGTCTATGCCGTGCGTGATGAAGACGATGGTCTTGCCGGTCCGCTGCCAGATGTCTACCAGCTCCTCCTGCAGCGTTTCTCGCGTCTGCGCATCCAGCGCCGCAAACGGCTCATCCATCAGCAGCACCTGGGGGTCGTAAGCCAGACTGCGCGCAATCGCCACGCGCTGCTTCATGCCGCCGGACAACTCGTGCGGGTAACGGCTGGCAAAGGCTCCCAACCCAACCAGGTCCAGATAGTGCAGTGCCTGTTCGCGCCGCTGGCGCCGGTTCAGGCCAGCCACCTCCAGGCCGAACGCCACGTTATCCAGCGCGGTGCGCCAGGGGAACAGGGCATATTGCTGGAACACCACGCCACGGTCACGCGCCGGGCCACGTATCGGCACCCCATCGAGCAGCACCTGACCGCTGGTGGGCAGCGACAGGCCAGCCAGCAAGTCCAGCAACGTCGACTTGCCGCAGCCGCTGGGCCCGACCAGCACCAGGAATTCACCCGCATGTATCTCGAGGTCCAGCCCGTCGACCGCGACGAACCGTTGATCCCTTGTGCCGTTCTCGGCGCGCACCAGGAATTCCTTGCGTACCTGCTGGAAACGGATTTTCACCGCCCCATGCCGCGCCTGGCCTGCCGCCTGCGCGCTCATGGCTGCGCCCCGGCGCCGGCAGCTCCGGCATAAGGATTGAACTGGTTGGTATACAGGCTGGCCGGCTGGACCTGGCCCGGCTGCAGCAGGCCATCCTTCACCAGCCAATTGATCCATATCTGGAATTCGTCATCGGTGATGAGCCCGCCCGGCTGGGCCACGCCGGTACTCTTCCAGTAGGGAATCGCATCGGCACTCTCCGCGCGCCGGCGTTCCTTGATGATGCGCGTATAGCGCGCCCGCACCTCGTCCGGCGGTGTCTCCCGTGCCCACTCTATCGCCCGGGCCAGTGCCGTCACGAGATGGCGCGTAGTATTGGGGTTCTTCGCAATAAAATCATCTCGCAGCACATAGCTGCCCGCCGTGAAGGTGCCGAACAGATCCTGGTCGGTAAACAACGGATGAATGCCGCCGCGCTCCAGCGCCTTATCGCGCAGTACGCCGCCCAGCTGCGCCACGTCGACATTGGCGCTGCGCAGGCTTTGCTCGGCCGCGACCGGCGGCGTGACGATCAGCGATACCTGCTTGGCATCCTGGGCGTTGAGACCCGCACGCTCCAGGTATTCACGCACCATGAATTCGTGGTGCGCGCCCAATGTATTGACCGCCACTTTCTTGCCAATCAAATCCTGCGCGCTTTTTATCGGACTGTCATCGGTTACGTAATAACCGGTCCAGGTATGATCGTCGACGCCGTAATAACCAATCACGGCAGTCACCGGTGCTTTCTTGCTCAGCAATTTGACGACTGCGCCATTAAATGCCCCGCCAATATCCGTGTCGCGCGTCACGACCGCCTGAATGTCCTGGGGCCCGCTGATCGTATTGCCTACCCATTTGGCCTGCAATGGCGCAAGGAACCCCAGGTCGTCGGCCAATTCTATCCATATCACCTGTCCGGCCCAGCCCTGATAGCGGATTTCCGTCTGTTCCAGCGCGGCTGGCTGCCCGTCCCCCTGTGCTGCCGCCGCTATTGGCGTTGCCGCCATGGCGGCGGACAAAATAATTCCTGCGGCCTGGCCAGGCCATTTCCAAAAATGCACCATGAGAATTCCCGCGTAGATTTGATTGTTTTGATACCTCCTTGCCAGTATCTTTGCCGCCGCCAAACAGCGTCAAATACAATTAATTCATTTACTTCCCCAAGCATGAATTAATAACAATCCCACCGTAGCAAACGCGAATAACCAAATAGAAAACCAGATGCAATGAAAATCGCCAGGCGGCAGATAATTAAAAGACGGAATATTTCCGGTATTCCGTCTTTCCGGCTTGCAGCCGCCTTTCCCGAGCGTGACATGCACATAGATACCGGCCGCCGCCCTGCTGCCCTGGGCGCCGCCTTCGCCTTTCTGGCCCGGCACCGTTTCCTGGCCTCTTTCGCCGCTCTTTCCCTGTTCATGGGCATCAGTGTGGGCCTGGCAAAAATCAACACCACGCTCTACGCCCTGCACCTCCAGGCCTCCCCCTGGCTGCTCGGGCTGGTCGCCGCCGGCCAGAGCCTGGGCATTCTGTTCACCAGCCTGCCCATGGGCTACTGGGTGGAACGCTACGGGGCCGTACGGCTGTTCATCGCTGGCTCGCTGGCGGCAGGATCGCTGTATGTGATCCTGCCGCTGGTGTCCGATGCCTTGTTCCTGTTGATCGTGACGGTCGCCATCAGCGCGATCATGCCGGCGCGCTTCGTTTCCCTGAACACGGTTTTCATGGCCGCCCTCAGCCGCATCGGCCAGGAACGCGCGGGCTGGTACCGGGCCACGCATATGGCTGGAATGTTCCTGCTGGGCCCCATCCTGGGCGCCAGCGTCATCGAAGCCGTCGGCTTTCGCGGCGGCTTCTGGCTGATTGCCGCCATGTTCCTGATAACGGCGCTACTGGCACCGCTGGTTTTCACGCAACAACCGCTGGGGCCACCGGCAGGACAATCCCGGCGCTTCGATACCCGTGCGCTGGTCGCCCACCCGCAAGCACGCCGCCTGGCCTTGCGCGAGGCGTTCATACAGATGCTGCATATGTACTATGCGTTCTATATCGTGGTCATCGCGATCCAACACCTGGGGCTGGGCGAAACGACTGCGGCTACCCTGGTCTCGGTGCAGGGGGTCGCCTTTATCCTGGCGCTGTTCCTGGGTGGCGGGCTGGTGGCCCGCCTGGGGCACGATACCAGCCTGCTCAGCGCCGCCCTGCTGGCTGGCGGCACGCTGGTACTGGGACTGGCCGCCCAGGTACCGCTCTTGTGGCTGGGCGGCATACTGCTGGGCTGCGGCCTGGGGCTGTTGCAAATCCAGACACTGACGCAATTCGCCTTGCTGGGCCAGCGTGTCGGCCTGGGCCGGGTTGCGGGTTTCCAGGCCATGGCCGGGCCTGCCGGCGCACTGGTGGGCGGCCTGCTGGGCAGCTTTCCCGGTCAGTGGCTGGGGCAGCAGGCAGTCTTCCTGCTGTTCATACCCTTGTGCGCCCTGCTGGCCTGGTCCAGCCGCCGGGAGCGGATTGAACCCGACTGAAGCTCGCTCAGTCGCGCGGTGCCGGCGTACCCGTACCTTGCCTATCCCGCAGCCAGGTGCTCACGCCCTCGGCCACCACGGCGCCGCCTGCCAGGCAGGCGGTCAGCAAATAGCCGCCCGTAGGCGCTTCCCAATCCAGCATTTCCCCAGCGCAGAACACGCCCGGCAGGCGCAGCAACTGGCCATGCCGATCGACTTCGGAAAATTCCACCCCCCCTGCGCTGCTGATGGCTTCGGCCACCGGACGCATACCGGACAAGCGCACCGGCAGGCACTTGATGGCCGCAGCCAGGCGCCGGGGGTCAGTGAAGACATCTGCGGGCAGGCATTCCCGCAACAAAGCCATCTTCACGCCCTTGAGGCCCAGCCGGCTCTGCAAGTGCGATGACCAGGAACGCGCCCCGCGCGGCCGCCGGACTTCAGCCTCCACCCAGGCCGCATCGCGTTGCGGCAGCAAATCCAGCCAGAACGCCGGCTGTTCCTCGTGCGCCAGGCGCTGGCGCAAGGCCGCGCCCAAGGCATAGATCAGCCCGCCTTCCAGGCCATAGCGCGTTGCCATGCATTCGCCTCGGCGCCAGGCCAGGGCAGCGCTGTCGTCGCCAGCACCGTCGCCCGTCCCGGGCACCGCTATGGCGATATCTTTCAGGGGTTCACCGGCATGGCGCTCAATGAAGTGCTCGCTCCAGTCGAGCAGAAACCCGGCATTTGCCGCCTGCCATGGCGCCACGGCTACCCCGCGTGCGCGCAGCCATTCCGCCCAGCTGCCATTCGTCCCCATGCGGGGCCAGCTGGCGCCGCCCAGCGCCAGCACCACAGCATCCGCCACGACCTTGCATTCGCCCGCCGGTGTGGAAAATCGCAGTGCGCCGTCTTCCGACCAGCCCTGCCAGCGGTGCCGCACATGCAAGTGGGCCCCCTGGGCCGCCAGCCGCGCCAGCCAGGCGCGCAGCAAGGGAGCGGCTTTCATGCCGTTCGGAAAGACCCTGCCGGACGACCCCACGAACGTTTCCACCCCCAGACCCGCAGCCCAGGCGCGCACCGCCTCGGCATCAAATGCCGCCAACCAGACGCCGACCTCGCCGGCACGTTCACCATAGCGGCGCACGAAGGCATCGTGCGCCTCCGTGTGGGTCAGATTCAGGCCGCCACGGCCAGCCAGCAGGAATTTCCGGCCCGGAGAAGGCATGGCTTCGTAGATATCCACCGCCACGCCCTGGGCGGACAACCGCTCTGCGGCCATCAGGCCCGCCGGGCCTGCTCCCACGATGGCAACCCGCGCCACTTTTCCTTCTGCATCCATGATGATCGTCCCGGCCGCCCGCCGCCTGCGGCACCGGGCCTTGTCCGCAACCCCCATGGCTGCGGAAACCGCGCGATTGTAAACCTGGCGGACGCATGCGCGATCAGGCGGCTTCCTGCACCGCGCTCAGAAAGGCCTGGGTACGCGGCTCGCGCGGCGCGGAGAAGATTTCTTCAGGCGGGCCTTCCTCGTGGATACGCCCGGCATAGAAGAAGCACACGCGATCGGCGAACTGCCGCGCAAACCCCATCTGGTGAGTCACCATGAGCATGGTCAGGTCATGCTCCTCGCCCAGTTGCTGGATGACAGACAACACCTCGCCGCACAATTCAGGGTCCAGCGCCGATGTCACTTCATCGAACAGCATGACCTTGGGCCGCATCGCCAGCGCCCGCGCAATCGCCACGCGCTGCTGCTGGCCGCCGGACAACTGGGCCGGATAGTGATCCATTTTTTCGCCCAGGCCCACCTGTTCCAGCAGCGCCCGCCCCCGCTCCAGCGCTTCTGCGGCTTGCAGCCCCAGCACCTGTACCGGCGCTTCGACGACATTCTGCAAGGCAGTGAGGTGCGGGAACAAGTTGAAGCTCTGAAACACCATGCCTATCTTGCCCCGCACCTGGCGCAGGTGCCGCTCGCTGGCCGGGACAGGCGTGCCGTCCGGCCCGGGCATATGCGTCAACCACTCGCCGTCCACTTCGATCAGGCCGCTGTCTATGTCTTCCAGCGTCATGAGTGTGCGCAGCAGCGTGGACTTGCCCGAACCGCTGGGGCCGATAATGGCGATTTTTTCATTGGGACGGACATCCAGGTTGAGCCCGTCGAGCACCTTGAAATCGCCATAGCGCTTTTCCACGTTCTGGAAGCGCACCATGTAGTCCGACGGGGCAGGCGACGGCGCGCCGGACTGCGAGCCGGGCCCGAAGGCAGAGATCATGCGAAACAGGTTCATCTTGGCAGCTCCATGCGAATTTCCAGGCGCCGCACCAGGTAGGCCAGCACCAGGCTGAGCGCGAGAAAGAACAGGCCCACCATGGTGATGGGTTCCAGATAACGGAAATGCTCGGCCCCGAGATTCTTGGCTTCCTGCATGATCTCCACCACGGTAATCGCCGACAGCACCGGCGTATCCTTGAGCATGGCGATCATGTAGTTGCCCAATGCCGGCAGGACCGGCCTCAGCGCCTGCGGCAGGATGATGCGCCGATAGGCGCGGCCTGCCTCGAAGTTCAGGGCGCGCACGGCTTCCCATTGTGCGCGCGGCACGACGTCCAGCCCCGCCCGGTAGACTTCGGCGGTATAGCTGGCGTAATACACGGCAATACCGAGTATGCCGATCTGCATCGCGGTCAGATTCAGGCCTATCGACGGCCCGACATAGAACAGAAAATACACCTGGATCAGCAGTGGCGTGCTGCGTATGAATTCGATCAGCGCCGTGGCAGGCCAGGACAACCAGGCGTGCCGGCTGCGGCGCCATACGGCCAGGAATAACCCCAGCACCACGGCTATGGCAAAACCCAGCACCGTGATCAGCAGCGTCTTCAATGACGCATGCAACAGTGCGGGCAGGATATCCCAGGCATATTTCCAGTCGATCAGTTCGCTCACGACATGCCTCCCTTCAGCCTGCCGCGCGCCAGCCTGCGCTCGAGCAGCCGCATCGCGGCATTGATGCACTGCGCCATGGCGAAATACAGCAGCATCACCAGGCCGAATACCGTGACGGTCTCGAAGGTGGCCTGTTCGATCTGACGGGCGCGGAAGGTCAGGTCTGCCAGCGTGATGAGTGATACCAGCGAGGTATTCTTCAGCAGTTCGATCAGCAGGTTGGTGCCCGGCCCGATAGCCGCCAGCAAGGCTTGCGGCAGGATAATGCGGAAGAACCGCCGGCCGCGCCCCATGTTGAGCGCAATGCAGGCTTCATACTGCGCGCGCGGCACCGACAGGATAGCGCCACGCATGACTTCCGCCCCGTAGGCGCCAATGTGCAGCCCCAGGCCCAGTATGCCCACCACATAGGGCGACAGGGACACATTGAAAGGCGGCAGGGGCAACACGAAGAACAGCCAGAACAATTGCACCAGCAGCGACGTGCCCCGGAACAACTCGATATAGGCAATGCTGAACCAGCGCAGGAAGCGCCAGGGCGAGAGCCGGCCCAGCGCCCCCGCTACCGCCAGCACGATGGCAACCAGCGCGCCGAAGAACGTGATCTGCACCGTGAGCCAGGCGCCTTGCAGCAAGAGTGGCATCCAGTCAGGCACGGGAGCCTCCCGGATGAACGTCGCCCCGCCTCGGACGGACTGGGCCTGAAAATGCTGCCATTACTCCGCCTGGCAAAGCTCGGCGGCCGTCTTGTGCGTAATGTTGCGCTCGTCGAAACCGAACGGCGCGACTGCGGCCAGATGCGCCTCAGACCCCAGCCATTGTTTCAAGGCCGTATTGACAGCATCGCGCAATGCACGGTCTTCGGGACGAAATGCCAGCGCACCGTAGCCCATATGCGCCGGGTCGTCCTTGAACTCCCTCAGGGCCTCGGCACGGCCGCGCGATAGTTCTTCCAGCCCCTGCATGGTGAGCTGCGTACCTATCGTCGCGTCCGCGCGGCCGCTCAGCACCGCCTGCAACTGCGAGGAGGTATCGGGTACCTGGACGATCTGGTCGTCGCTGATCCCAGCATCACGCGCATACTTCAGGTTAACGGTGCCGGAGGTGATCGCCAGTTTCACCGACGGATCAGCCGCGATGGACTCGTAGCTATCGAGATTCTTGGGATTGCCTTGGGCCACCAGCAGCGTATCGGGCAACTGATAGTGCGGATCGGTGAAAAGCACCTGCTTGCAGCGCTCGGGCGTGATGTACATGCCGGCGGCGATGAGATCGAAACGCTGGGCGCGCAAGCCCGGGATCAACGCGCCCCACTCCGTCAGCACCGGTTCGATTTTCGCAATGCCCAGCGCGGGCAAGATGGCCGCGACGATCTGCGGCGATTCCCCCGTGACATGCCCGTCCATCTCGGTATAGGCAAATGGTTTTTCATTGGCATAGCCAATGCGCGCGCCGCGTGACTGCAAGTCCTCGACCGTGGTTTGCGCCTGCGCCGAAGCGCCCAGCAGCGCCAGGCCCGCTGCGACGGCCAGCCTCTGCCAGGGCCGGCGTGTGAAAACCGCTTGCATCTCTATCCTCCTTGTTTTTTCCCGGCAGCCCATGTGTTGCCAAGACAGAAACAGGCCATTGCATGGCCCGTCATCCACCCGGAAAAATACTTAGTGATTCAATGTATTTTTTATCCTAACACCATGATTTAAACGATAACAACCTAATTTTTAGATACAAATAAGGGGAAAACCCTAGGATAATCAAATAAAACCGATTCAAGACCGGAATAATTTAATTTGAATTACTAATCATATTTATGCATGATTTCAGGCGACAGCACCGCACACCGCTTCGGGAGCCGGGCCCGGGCAAAGGCGTTAAACTTGCCTGCGCCGCCCTTCCCGGGCGCCCCCTCTTTGCCGTCCCCGAATCCCTCTTACCCCCTCCACCCCTCTATCTCTCTACCCGGTAAGCATGGAACAAAGCAAAACCGCCCTGGTCCTGTTGCGTCAGATCATCCGAGCCACGGATTTTTCCGACAAACAGCTCAGCCGCAGCCATGGCCTGACCTTGCCGCAGCTGCTCGCCATGCAGGCGCTCCGGGAACACGCCCCCATGCAGGGCAGCCAGCTGGCCCAGGCCATGAACCTGACGCAAGCCACCATCACCACCATCCTCGACCGGCTGGAAAAGAAAGGGCTGGTGCGCCGACGCCGCGACGAACACGACAAGCGCCGTGTCTGGATTGAACTGACCGACGCCGGTATCACCCTCATGCAGAACTCACCCGCCTGCCTGCAGGAACAGTTCGTGCAGCGCTTCGATGGCCTGCCAGGCTGGGAACAGGCCGTGCTGCTGGCCTCGCTGCAACGCCTCACCAGCCTGCTCAACGCCAGCGAGATAGACGCCGCGCCGGTGCTTGCGCTTGGCGACCTGGCGCGCGCCGAAAGCGAATAGGCCGGAACGCCGCCAGCCACCCCGGCGCTGGGTTACGATACCGCCCGGATCACCGCCCGGCCTGCACCATGTCGCACACTTATCAAGAATCCGAATACCAGACCCAGCTGGAAGCCAAGCGCCTGCGCCTGGCGCAGCTGCTGGCTCCGTTCAGCGCGCCCGCGCCTGACGTCCATGACTCGCCGCGCCAGCACTACCGCCTGCGGGCCGAGTTTCACCTCTGGCGTGACGGCGACGAGCGCCACTACGCCATGTTCGCGCCCGGCGAAGGCAAGCGTTCGCCTATCCTGCTGGAACAATTCCCGCCTGCCAGCCAGCACATCAACGCCTTGATGCCACTGCTCAAGCAAGCCTGGAACAGCAACCCGGTGCTGGGCGAGCGTCTGTTCCAGGTCGAATTCCTCACCACACTGTCGGGCGAAGCGCTGGTCACCCTGTGTTATCACCGCAGGCTCGACGAAGCCTGGACACAGGCCGCCACGGCACTGGCAGAGCAGCTGGGCGTGAGCCTCATCGGCCGTTCGCGGGGACAGCGCTGCGTCATCGGCCAGGATTACGTCACAGAAACCCTGAATGTCCTGGGACGCGAATTCCACTACCGGCAGCCGGAAGGCGCTTTCACCCAGCCTAACGGCACGGTCAATATCAAGATGATCGAATGGGCCTGTGCCGCGTTGGGGCAACGCAATGACGACCTGCTGGAGCTGTACTGCGGCAACGGCAACTTCACCTTGCCCTTCGCCACCCAGGTGCGGCGCGTGCTGGCCACCGAAATCAGCAAGACATCGGTGGCGGCGGCACAAGCCAATATCGCAACCAACGGCATCGACAATCTCGTCATTGCCAGGCTGTCTGCGGAAGAATTCACCCAGGCGCTCAACAAAGTTCGTGCCTTCCAGCGCCTCAAGGAAATAGACCTCGACAGCTACGACTTCGGCACGCTGTTCGTCGACCCGCCACGTGCAGGCATGGACCCCGACACCTGCGAACTGGCCCGCCGCTTCGACCGCATCCTGTACGTATCCTGCAACCCGGAAACCCTGGCACAGAATATTGCGCAGCTGCACGATACGCATCGCATCACGCGCTGCGCGCTGTTCGACCAGTTCCCATGGACGCACCACATGGAAAGCGGCGTGCTGCTGGAGCGGCGCTAGACGTTCCCTTTCCTGGCGCCCCCCGGCGGCGTTAGCGCATGCTGTGCACCAGGCCCATGGCGATGTTCGGGTAGGCGATGATCAGCCCCAGCACCACTGCCATGGCCACCACGAACGGCACCGTACTCGCGAATACCTGGGTAATCGGGCCGACGCGATGCGCACCATCCAGACGCATGCGCAGCCCTTGCATGACGAACAGGTTCATGCCCACCGGCGGCGTGATCAGCGACATTTCCACCAGGATCACGGCAATGATGCCGAACCACACCAGGTCCACGCCAGCCATCTTGAGGATAGGCAGCAAGATGGGCATCGTGCAAACGATCAGCGCCATGCTTTCCATGAAAGTGCCCAGCAGCACCAGGATGACGGCAATCAGCAGTATCAGCTCCAGCTGGCTCAGGCCCAGGCCGCCAATCCAGTTGGACACGGCCGCCGGCACGCCTCCCAGCGACAGCACGAACTGCAGGACGAATGCCGTCACGACGACCAGCATCACCATGCTGGTCGTCGACGCGGTGGCCAGGAACACCTCCCGCAACATGGCGCGGTTCACCCGGCGGCGTAGCAAGGCCAGGAAGAATGCCCCCACGGAGCCAAAGCCCGCCGCCTCGGTCGGCGTGGCAATGCCTGCATAAATCGTGCCCAACACCATGAACATCAGGATCAGCACCGGCACGATGGCCCGCAACCCACGGATGCGCTCCTGCCAGCTGGCCCGCGCCTGGAGCCGTGGCGCCTTGGTCGGCACCAACAGCGCCGCGATGAAAATGACCAGCATGAAGGCCACCATCATCAGCAGGCCTGGCACGATGCCAGCCATATAAAGCTGCGCGATGGATACCTCGGCCATGATCGCGTAGATGATCATGATGACGCTGGGCGGAATCAGAATGCCCAGGGTGCCACCGGACGCAATGGAGCCCATGGCCAGTTTCTCGTCATAGCCATGCCGGCGCATTTGCGGCAGCGCCACGGCGCCAATGGTAGATGTCGTCGCTACGCTGGAGCCGCAAATGGACGCGAACAGGCCGCTGGCCAGCACGTTGGAATGTAGCAGGCCGCCAGGCACGCGGCCCATCCATTTGGACAGCGTTTCATAGAGATCCTCGGTCACGCCGCTGCGCAACAGCAGTTCACCCATCAGGATGAAAAGCGGCACGACGATCAGCCCGCTATTGCTGATGTTGTTCCAGGGGATCTGCGCGAAAAAGCTCCAGATATCCCCCAGGAACAGCGAACCGGTAATCGCGGCCGTCAGCCCCAGTGCACTGGCGACGTGGAAACTCAGCATGAAGAAGGCAAACAGCACCAACAGGGAAGTTGTCACGACGGCGGCCATTTCATGCACCTCCTTCTTCTGCACCCGCGCGACCCGCAATGGCAATCAACAAGGCCAGTGTCGAGGTCAGGGCAAACACCAGGAAACCAAACGTGGAAATGGCCTGCGGGATATACAGCTGCATCTCCACAATGGACTGCGGCAGCATGGCGCCAATTTCATAGGATTCCAGCGCCATGACATAGAAGTTGCAAGTCAGTATCCATGCCAGCACCGTCAGTCCGATCAGCGCGAAAATACCGAACAGACGCTTGAGCGGCGCGGGCAACAAGGGCAGCAGGATGTCGGAACGGACATGCGTACCGTTGTTGACCCCCATGGCCAGCGCCCAGGATGCGCCCAGCGCCAGCGTCAGCGACGCAACCTGGTCAGCCACACCAGTGAACGGCCCACCCAGCGTGCGGCTGAGCGCATCGCCCGTCATGTAGAACGCCAGCAGCAGGAACAACAGTCCACTGACCCATGCCATGCCTTCGGCCAAGCGGGCCAGGAAATTACGTAAAACGATCACAATCATCCCCTAGGAACGGCATCCCCCTGGGCCGGCCGCGCCGTACCGGGGAACCGGGGTTGGAGGAAAAAGCCGGCGGCGCCACGCCCTGGCGGGCGTGTGCGGTGGCGATGGCTCAGCTCAAGGTGTAGCCAACGATGGGCGCCAGGAACTCATTGAAGTTTTTCCTGGCTTGCGGCCCAGCCCGCCCGGCCCACCAGGGCACGATGTCCTGGGAGGAAATCCGCGTCAGTTCCGGCACCCATTGAGGCTTGGCTTCAAGGGTCAGCACCATGTCCTTTTCGCGGGCATACTCAAAACCCAGCACGTCGTTGTCGCGCCCCAGCTTCCAGCCCAGGTCCGTCAATGCCGGGCCGATGTCGATGAAGATCTGCTGCAGATCCGCAGGCAGCCTGGCCCAGGAGCGTGCGCCGAGCACAATGTAGGAGCCCATGGGGGGAATATTGATGTTGGTCATGTAGCGCGTCACCTCCCACAAGCTGCTGGCCTTCACATGCTCGGTACCGGTAATGGCGCCGTCGATGATGCCGCGCTGCAACGCGGGGTACATATCGGCAGTTGTCATACTGACCGGCTCCGCCCCCAATGCCGTGAGGAAACGCGCCTGCGCTGGCGCGAAAACACGGATCTTCCGGCCCTTGAAGTCCGTCAGCGCATCCAGCGGAAACTTGGTGTACATGAACATGGTGGACCAGCAGAAGGAACTGATGACCTTTCCGCCCAATACCGATTCATGCCTGGCCACGACATTGCTGGTCCAGACATCGTACATATGGCGCGACTGATCGAAGCTGGTAGAGATACCCGGCAGGTCGCAGGCTTCTATCATCGGAAAATCGCTGGCGACGTAGCCAGGCAGCACCTCGGCCATGTCGATGACCCCACTTTTGAGCACACGCAGCATCTCGGAGCCGCCCAGGCCCAGTTCACCGATGGTGGTGATCTCTATGGCCAGTCTGCCATCGCTGCGCTGCGCCACCTGCTCCTGCAACCAGGCCCATTTCTTGTAGGATTCGCCGTTGCGATGCTGCACCACGGCCTTGAGCGTGATGGGCTTGGCCTGCGCCAGCGCCGGCAGCGACAAGCCCGCCGCCAGGCCCGCCACCGTGGCGCCGCTGCAGGTCTTGAGAAACTGGCGGCGGCCAGCCGGTGCTTCCGGCACCATGCGAAGAAGGTCTTTTTTCATGTTTGTCTCCTTTGGTTTTTATCGTGCGCAGCGGTGGCACCCTGCCCGCCGCCGCGCCTTTGCTGCCCGGCCCGTCTTCCGGCACCGGCACTCAGTACGTCGCCCTGCCCCCTGAAAGATCGAAAGTCGCGCCAGTGGAAAACGAACATTCGTCCGACGCCAGCCAGGACACCATGCCGGCAACTTCCTGCGGTTCACCCGGCCGGCCCATGGGAATGCGCGCCAGCACCGATGCCTTGACTTCGGGTGTCATCTGTTCGGCCAGCGCGGTCTGTATCACTGCAGGCGCAATGCCATTGACGCGTATGCCCGTGCGCGCCAACTCTTTGCCTTGCGACTTCACCAGCGCAATGACCCCCGCCTTGGATGCGGAATAAGCCGATTGCTGTGCGTTGCCCTCCTTGCCCGCAATCGAGGCGATATGCACGATGCGGCCATAATCGTGCTCAAGCATGGGAGCCACGACCGCCCGCGTGCACAGGAATGCGCTGCGCAGATTCACCGCCATAATGCGGTCCCAGTCGCAGACCGGCAGTTCATGCACCGGCAGCGAGGAACCGATCAGCCCGACGCTGTGCACCAGGATATCCAGCCGCCCCCAGTGCGCCACGGTTTGCCCGACCGCCGCGGCCACCTCGGCTTCGTCCGTCAAGTCACAGGCCAGCGCCAGGCTGCCAGGCAAACTGTCTGCCAGGACCATCACCCGCTCCACATCCCGGTCCAGCAGCGCCAGCGCAGCGCCTTCGCGCGCCAGCCGCTGCGCCACGGCTGCCCCGATACCGCCAGCCGCACCAGCCACCAGCGCGACGCGCCCACGTTTTTCCATGTTCATGCCGGTTGCTCCGGGTTGGCCGCTGGCACGGCGGCTGCGGTGCGGTAATAGGCGATGGTCTGCGCCAGCCCAGCCACCAGCCCCGTACGTGGCCGCCCCGGAAACCAGTCGTCCAGACCCGCCGCGCCTTGCCCGGCCGCAATTGGCAGGGCAGGCCCGTGCGCACTGAGGCTGGCACCCGGCACCTGTTGCCGGATGGCATCCAGCAAGGCTGCAACAGCTACGTCCTCGCCCCCCATGTTGAACACCTGCGCGCCCGGTGTGGCCTGCAAGGCCGCTTGCACAAAGACAGCCGCAACATCCTCGACATACACCAGGCCACAGCTGCCGGTGAAGGGGTGGCGGTATGCCTCGCCCAGGGCCGCGGCGCGGCAGGCCAATGTCGGGCCAGCACTGAGCCCCCCCTCGCGACCCGGCCCATAGACCACGAAAGGCCGCAAGCCGATACTGGAAATGCCATAGTCGCGCCAATAGGCCCTGGCCGCGCCCTCGCAGGCCAGCTTGTAGGCACCATAGAATGTGGCCGGCTGCGGCATCGTGCTGCTTTCCGGGCCGTAGACACCGGCGCTGCTGGCGTAGGCCACATGCCCGATACCGGAGCGGCGTGCCATGTCAAACACATTGAGGGTGCCGATCAGGTTGACCTCGGCACCCAGCACCGGGTCTGCCGAGCACTCCGGCGTGAGCATACCGGCCAGATGGATAACGCCCTTGCACCCTTCAGCCGCCAGCATGACTTCATCTGAGCGGCGGATATCACCCACAACCCAGACCAGGTCGCGTGCCAGCTCAGCCCCTGCCACCTGCGCCACCTTGTCGCGCGCGCCGCTCATGTCGAACACCACGGGCGTCACGCCTGCCGCCGCCAGTTGCCGCACGACCCAGGCCCCCAAAAAACCGCTGCCCCCGGTCACCAATACCCTCATAGCTGCCTCCTCGTTTTTTTGCGAATTCTAGGAAGCTGAGCCATGGCTGGCACTGGGGCAGAGGCAAAGTGCGAGTTTGCCTTTGGCAAACTTGCGCCATGCAACGCCCCGGATCAGACCGGAACAGGCGTGCGGGTGCGGTCGGCGCAAACCTCGTGCACCGCCTGGCGCAGCCAGCGGTGGCCGGCATCCAGGTGCACGCGCTCATGCCAGTACTGCATGACGGTGAAGGGGGGCACAGGTACCGGGCAGGGATGGATGCTGAGACCAGAACGGCGCGCCAGCGTATGGCCAGTCAGACTGGGCACGGTGGCGATCAGGTCGCTGCTCGAAATGATCGCCGGGATTCCCAGGTAGACCGGGATCTCCAGTGCGACGCGGCGCATGACCTGGTGCCGCGCCAGGGCATCGGCCAGCATGGCATGTCCGGTGCCGCCGGGAATCTCGATATGGCGCGCCTGCGCGTAGGTTTCCAGATCCAACCGCTTGCCGATCACGGGATGGTCCGGATTGACCAGGCACACCCATACCTGGTCGAACAACGCCTGTTGATAAAAGCCTGTGGCCAGTGTGGGCACGAAGCCCAGCGCGAGGTCGGCCTCGCCGCTTTCCAGCAGCCGGGGCGTCCTGGCATTGATCTTGATGGCCTTGAGCTTGACCTGCGGTGCCTGCAGCCGCAGGTGCGCCAGAATGCGTGGCAGCAAGGTCAGCATGCTGCCGTCGGTCATGCAGAGGCGGAACTGCCGCTCGGCCGTCTGCGGGTCGAAGCTGCCCGGGCCGGCCACGATGCCGCGCAATGAATCCAGCGCATTACGCACCAGCGGCATCAGGGATTCGGTGCGTGGCGTCGGTTGCATGCCCCCGGGCGTGCGCACGAACAGGGCATCGCGCAGCTGCTCGCGCAAAGCTGCCAGCCAGATACTCATGGTTGGCGCGCTCTGGCCCAACAGTTCCGCCGTGCGGCTCAGGCGCCGGGTGCGGTACAGCGTATCGAGAAAACGCAGGTATTTAACGTCGGGCAAGGACTCATCATGCTGCAGCGGCAGGCTCGTATTCGGTTTCACTGGCCATCCATCCGGAACGCATCGCGGCGCGGCCTTTTCCTGTCATCCGGCCAGGCTGCCCCTACCCACGACGCCAAAACTGGAACATGATTCAATATTGGAATGCTATTTCTATCACGGATTTCGCCCGTCCTGCAAAAAAACCAAGGAGACAACGATGCAAGCGATTTCTTCCCCTGCCGCCATCCTCATCACCGGCGCGGCCCAAGGCATAGGTTGGGCGACCGCCCGGCATATGGCGGACAGCGGCTGGCGGGTAGGCATACTCGACCTGGACGCCGCCCAGGCCAGCCAATGCGCCGCTGAACTGGGGCCCGCCCACCTGGGGCTGGGCTGCGACGTCAGCCAGGAGGACAGCGTGCGCGACGCCGTGGCAGCTGCCATTGCGCATTTCGGGCGTATCCATGCCTTGATCAACAACGCCGGCATAGGCGAACAGGTCGCGCCCACGCTGGAACAAAGCGCCGCCGGCTTCAACCACCTGCTTTCGATACACCTGGGCGGCGCCTTCTTGATGAGCCAGTCCGTCGCCGCCCATATGCTGCACCAGCAAGCGGATGCGCGCGGCAACCGGGGAGCCATCGTCAATACCGGTTCTATTGCCAGTTTCGTCGGCATTCCCGCCCGCAATGCATATAGCGCCGCCAAGGCCGGGATTCTCGGCATGACGCGCGCCATGGCAGTCGAATGGGGCAACCAGGGCATACGCGTCAATGCCATTGCCCCTGGCTATGTCACCACCGCGCTGACGCTGGCCCTGCAGGACAAGGGGGCACTGGATATGCAGGCCATTGCCCGCCGCACGCCCCTGGGTCGCCTAGGCGAACCCGAGGAAATCGCCGCTGCGGCCGCCTTCCTGGTATCGCCAGCGGCCAGCTACATTACCGGCACGACCCTATCGGTCGATGGCGGCTGGGCCGTCAAGGGGACACCCGATGCTCTCTAGCGCTGCCTGGATCTCGCCTGCCAGCAGCTCCGCCATCTTCTCCAGCAACAACCGGCCTTTACCAGCTGTTGCCCTCGACGGGAAACCGATCACGCCCTGCTCGGCATAGTGGCGCATGCCATGGAACGTCAGCAAGGGCCGGTTCGGCGCGGCATGGTCCTGGATCAGATCCACGCGCACCGCCTGAGGCCACAGATGCAGCAGCAGGGAAGTTTCGATCTCGCCGCCATGCATGTCGGCGCTCGGGCTGCTTTCCACGCCGGCATGGGCCACTGCCGCTTCCCAATGCTGGCGCGCTGGCAACAGCAGCATGCGCGGACGCCTCACGTTGCGTTCCTGCGCCACATTGGACAAGACATAATTGCCGCCATGGCAATTCAGCACGACCACCAGGCCAAACCCGGCCTGCTCCAAGGAATCGGCCATGTCATGGACCTGCATCGCCAGCGTCGTCGCCGACACCGAAACCGTACCCGGAAACCCGGCATGTTCATGCGAGCAGCTGACCGTCACCGGGCTGACCAGCATGCCGCCGGCGCGCT
This sequence comes from Kerstersia gyiorum, assembly GCF_004216755.1. Taxonomy (GTDB): domain Bacteria; phylum Pseudomonadota; class Gammaproteobacteria; order Burkholderiales; family Burkholderiaceae_B; genus Kerstersia; species Kerstersia gyiorum. The sequence goes on along the minus strand of NZ_SGWZ01000001.1, from coordinate 538,516 downwards.
CGCAGACCGCCTGTCCGATGGCCTGGGCAATCAGGGTATCGGTCGTCACCGGCAGATGAGGGCCGTGCTGCTCGAAGGCGCCTACCGGAATCAAGGCAAAGCGCGGTGCGCGGGCGGCGATATCGGCACTGCTCAATGTACTTATCATTTTTAACCATATAGTAGGCATGTCACGACCATGGCCATGGCATGCACGGTTGCGCCCCCGGACCAGCCGATGGTGGCGGGACGAAGCAGCCTGCACGCCGCCATTGTCCGGCAACAGCCTTGCCGGCAGGCATGTATTCATGCGCAACTAAAGCTTGCGCTTTGGCAAATGATCCTCAATCATTATAAGAATTGCAGCAACAACGGCGGGATACTCTGCCGCTGGTCGATTCCTTCCTTCATACCGAGAGTTCCATGAAAACACCGCTGGATTTCAATACCTCGCCAGACCAGCTGATTATCCCCAAACTATCTGGTTTCTATAACCAGTTCGCCCAGCCCCTGGGCTGGCTGCTGCTGCGCGTCGCGCTGGGCGGCTGGCTGCTGATCGAAGGCTGGCCCAAGATCCTGGACCCGCTGGGCCAGGTGGGCTTTGTCGAAAACATTGGCTTTCACCCCGGCTGGCTGTTTTCACCGCTCCTGGCCATTGTGCAGGTCGTGGGCGGCATTGCCATCCTGCTCGGGTTCTATACCCGGGCCTTCGCGCTGGCCAATGCCGTCATGCTGTTCACGACAGTCTGGTACCACCTGCACTTCCCGTATGACGCCGAACCGCTGCTCAGTCCGGACGGCATCGCCGCCATCAAGGAAACCGCCACGCTGGTCACCGCCAACGGTGCGCGGCGCCTGGCCGATGGTGGTGCCGCCCTGCTTTCGACGCTGCAACACAAGGCCGTCCAGCTGTCCAGCCTCTGGGCCTTCGGCTGCCTGTTCTTCGCAGCCTTCGGCGGCGGCCTGATTTCCCTGGACCGGAAACTGCGCAAGACGTTCTGAGCGCCAACTGCCCAGACTTTGATGCAAAAAACAGACAGGCCGGCACAAGGCCGGCCTGCAGCGGCCGCTTCTGCGACCGTGGCACTGCATGACATCCGCAGCGGCGCCTGGCAGTCTGGCTCCCGCTACAGGAGCCTACCGCCGGCAGCACGCCACGGCCATCCTCAGAACGGAATATCGTCGTCCATGTCCGCCAGGTTCGCCGCCTGGCTGGGACGCGGTGCGGATTGCTGCGGCGCCTGGCGCTGTTGCGGCACCTGGCGCGGTGCGGGCGCCGAATCACCATAATCGGAACCACCGGAACGGCCACCACCATAGCTGCCGCCAGCACCACCGGCACCGCCGTCTTCACGGCCACCCAGCATCTGCATCTGGTCCGCCACGATTTCCGTGGTGTAGCGCTCGATGTTGTCCTTGTCCGTCCACTTGCGGGTTTTCAGGCGGCCTTCGAGATAAATGGAACGCCCCTTGCGCAGGTATTCACCGGCAATTTCGGCCAGTCGGCCGTAGAACACCACGCGGTGCCATTCCGTTTCCTCGCGGCGGTCGCCGCTTGCCTTGTCCTTCCATTGAGAAGTCGTTGCCACGGATACGTTGCAGATTGCCGCGCCATCCGCGCTGTAGCGGACTTCGGGGTCGCGCCCCAGGTTGCCCACGATAATGACCTTGTTGACCGACGCCATGCCGTTCTCCTCTACGTACTACATTGAAGGGCGCTATAGTACCAAGTTGGCCTACGCATCTGTGACTACCGGATGGATGAAATTCGCATACGCGGCGCACGCACCCATAACCTGAAAAACATTTCCCTGGACCTGCCTCGCCACAAGCTTGTGGTGATGACGGGCGTCTCGGGTTCGGGCAAATCTTCCCTGGCTTTCGACACCTTGTATGCCGAAGGCCAGCGGCGCTACGTCGAAAGCCTGTCGGCCTACGCGCGCCAGTTCCTGCAACTGATGGACAAGCCGGACGTCGACCTGATCGAGGGACTGTCGCCCGCCATTGCCATCGAGCAGAAATCCGCAGGCCACAACCCGCGTTCCACCGTCGGCACGGTAACAGAAATCCACGACTATCTGCGCCTGCTGTATGCCAGAGTTGGCACACCTTATTGCCCCGAACATGGCGAGCCGCTGGAAGCGCAAAGCGTCGCGCAGATGGTCGATGCCGTGCTCGCCATGCCGGAAGAAAGCCGCATCGCCATTCTCGCGCCCGTGGCACACGACCGCAAGGGCAGTTTCGAAGCCGAATGTGCCAATCTGCAAGCTCAGGGGTATGTACGCCTGCGTCTGGACGGCGAGATGACGGACATCGACTCCATGCCGGCGCTGGACCCCAACACCCGCCACAGCCTGGATGTCGTGGTGGACCGCCTGCGTGTACGCGCAGGCGTGCGCTCGCGCCTGGCCGAAAGCCTGGAAACCGCGCTGGCGCTGTCCCAGGGACGCATCCTGTTGCTGGATATGGACAACAATGCCGAACAGGTATTTTCCAGCCGCTATGCCTGTCCCGTCTGCAGCCGCGGGCTGACAGAACTGGAACCGCGCCTGTTCAGCTTCAACAACCCCATGGGTGCCTGCCCCTGCTGCGATGGGCTGGGACAGGTCGGCGTGTTCGATGCCAAGCGCATCGTCGCCTTTCCCGAACTGAGCCTGGCAAGCGGCGCCATCAAGGGCTGGGACCGGCGCAATGCCTTTGCCTTCAATATGCTCAACAGCCTGGCGACGCATTATGGCTTCGACCTGGAAACCCCGTTCGAAGCCTTGCCAGAAGACGTCCGCGGGATCGTGCTGAACGGTTCCGGCAGCGAAGAAATCGAATTCGCCTATCTTAACGAGAAAGGCCGCAGCACTGTGCGCCGCCATCCGTTCGAAGGCATTATTCCCAACCTGGAACGGCGCTGGCGCGAAACCGATTCATCGGCCGTCCGTGAAGAGCTGGAAAAATTCCGCAGCATCCAGACCTGTCCGGAATGCGGCGGCTCGCGCCTGCGCGCCGAGGCCCGTCATGTCCGTATCGGTCATGACATGCCGCCAGGCGAACGCCTGGGCCAGGAAACCGGCCTGGCCATCTACGAGGTAGAAGCCATGCCGCTGGCCGCCTGCCAGAACTGGTTCGACAACCTCGCGCTCGAAGGCGCACGCCAGGAAATCGCCGCACGCATCGTCAACGAGATCAGCGCCCGGCTGCGCTTCCTGAATAATGTCGGCCTGGGGTATCTGTCCTTGGATCGCAGCGCCACCACGATTTCCGGCGGCGAGGCCCAGCGCATCCGTCTGGCCAGCCAAATCGGCTCCGGCCTGACCGGCGTCATGTATGTGCTGGACGAACCCTCCATCGGCCTGCACCAGCGCGACAACGACCGCCTCATCAGTACGCTCAAGCACCTGCGCGACCTGGGCAATAGCGTCATCGTCGTCGAACACGACGAAGACATGATCCGCGAGGCTGATTGGGTCGTGGACATGGGACCGGGCGCAGGAGAGCACGGCGGCACGGTCACGGCCCAGGGCACGCCCGCCGACATCCAGACACAGCCCGCCTCCCTGACCGGCCAGTATCTCAATGGCACGCGTGCAGTGGCTGTCCCGCAGCGCCGTGCCGTGGATGACGATACCCGCTGGCTGGAACTGTCGGGCTGCACCGGCAACAACCTGAAGAATGTCGACCTGCGCCTGCCCGTGGGCAAGCTCGTCTGCGTCGCAGGGGTTTCCGGTTCCGGCAAATCCACGCTGGTCAACGACACCCTGGCCCGCGTGGCGGCCATGGCATTGAACCGTGCCCAGGAAGAACCTGCCCCCTATGCGGCCATCACCGGCCTGGAGCACTTCGACAAGATCATCACCGTCGACCAGAGCCCGATCGGCCGCACCCCGCGCAGCAACCCGGCCACCTACACCGGCCTGTTCACGCCCATGCGCGAACTGTTCGCCGGGGTGCCTGAGTCGCGGGCACGGGGCTACGACCCCGGCCGCTTCAGCTTCAATGTGAAGGGCGGCCGCTGCGAAGCCTGCCAGGGCGACGGCGTGGTCAAGGTCGAAATGCACTTCCTGCCGGATATGTACGTGCCTTGCGACACCTGCCAGGGCAAGCGCTACAACCGTGAAACCCTGGAAATCCGCTATCGCGGCCGCAACATCAGCGAAGTGCTGGACCTGACCGTGGAACAGGCACTGGAATACTTCGAAGCCGTCCCGGCGATTGCCCGGCGGCTGCAAACCCTGGCGGACGTCGGCCTGTCCTATATCCGCCTGGGACAAAGCGCCACTACGCTGTCGGGCGGCGAAGCCCAGCGCGTCAAGCTCTCGCTGGAACTGGCGCGGCGCGGTACCGGCAAGACCCTGTACGTCCTGGACGAACCCACTACCGGCCTGCACTTCCAGGATATACAGATGCTGCTGCAGGTACTCAACCAGCTGGTCGAGGCAGGCAATACCGTCCTGGTGATCGAGCACAATCTCGATGTCATCAAAACAGCGGACTGGGTGATCGACATGGGGCCGGAAGGCGGCCAGGGCGGCGGGCGGATTGTGGCCCAGGGCACACCGGAAGCCATCGCAGCCACGGACAGCCCCACGGCCCCGTATCTGCAACGCGTGCTTTCCATGGCAATATAGTGCTGGCTCGCACCCGCCAGCCCCCTCTCATTCGCAACAGGAGTTTTACCCTATGAACGGTATTTCGGATCGTGAAGCCATCGGCGAGCTGCGCAATACCCTGGGGCTGGATTGCGTTGAGTTCATCGAATACGCCACCACCCGCCCGCAGGCTTTCGGGCAGCTGCTGGAAAAACTGGGCTTTCACCTTGCCGGACGCCACCGTTCCCGTGAAGTCCTGCTGTACCGCCAGGGCGGCATGAACATCATCGTCAACGCCCATACCCAGGAAGGCCTGAGCACCGCCTATCCGTCCGCCATGCCAGAGATCGCGGCCATCGCCTTCCGCGTGCGCGACGCAGGCGCCGCCTGGCGCGCCGCCACGGCACGTGGCGCCTGGCCTGTCGCCCCCCAGGTCGAAGCCATGGAGTTGAATATTCCCGCCATTCGGGGCGTAGGCGCCAGCAAGATCTATTTCGTCGACCGCTACGAGGAATTCTCCATCTACGACGTCGACTTCGTTCCCGTCGATGTACCGGCGGCACGCCGCCCGCTGGCCACGCCGCTGCGTTTCTTCGGCATCGTGCAGTATGTCGGCATCGGCCGCCTGGACGACTGGATCGCCTTCTACGAAAACCTGCTCGACTTCAGCGCCCTGCCGCCGGGCACGCGCTTTGGCAACCTGCCCAGCGGACGGGTCCTGCAAAGCCCCTGCCGCCGCTTTTTCCTGCAATTGATAGAACCCACGCCGGACGCCGCCAGTGCCCACCCGGTGGAACAGCTGCACCGCCTGGCCTTCGCCACGCCAGACGTCCTGGCCAGCGTGGCGGAAATGCGCCGCAACGGCCTGGATTTCGTGGAGTCCTCGCTGCTGCACAGCGATGAACGCGGCGCATTGACCCAGGCCTACCTGGATGGCGTGCACTTCGAATTGGTGCGAGAGCTGGAAGACAGCCCGGGAGCGGCGTCATGAACATCGGACAATTCGGCATAGACAGCGTTTCGCTGGCCGGACCGCTGCAGGCCCGTCTGGCTGCCGCACAGGCCAGCGGCTTCACCCGCATCAGCCTGTCCGCCCGTGACCTGGTCGAGCATCCGCAGGGGCTGGACGACGCCATCGGCCTGGTACGCCGCAGCGGCCTGGAAGTCACCGCCCTGCAGGCGCTGCGCGACTACGAAGGCCTGCCCGGCCTGTTGCGCGAATACAAGACGGACATCGCCAAGCATCTGCTGGAACTGTGCCAGGCGCTGGATTGCCGGGTGCTGATTGCCAGCGCCTCTACCTCAGGCCATGCCAGCCAGGACCAGGACATCATCGCCACTGACCTGCGGCGACTGGCCACGCTGGCCATTCCGCTGAACATACGTATCGCCTATGAAGCCATTTCCTGGGCGCGCACCGTCAACGATTACCGCCTGGCCTGGGATATCGTCGAAGCAGCAGACAGCCCCAACCTCGGGCTGGTGCTGGATTCATACCATATCCTCGCAACAGCCACGCCGCTGGCCGCCATCAGCGACATTTCCCCGGAAAAAATCTTCCTCGTCCAGTTGGCCGATTTTCTCTGGCACAGTGTCGATACGGCCAGCGAGCGCCGCGCCGCTGCCCGCCACTTCCGCGTGTTTCCCGGCGAAGGCCCGCACAATGCCCAGTTGACGGACATCGTGATGCGGCTGCACGAAATCGGCTACACCGGTCCGTACAGTTTCGAAGTATTCAATGATGATTACCGCCAACTGCCGGCAGACCTGGTGGCGCGCCGCGCCTACCGTGCCGCGGCCTGGTTGAGCGAAGCCGTGCTGCGGCAATCGGCCCCCATGCCGGTATTCAACCGCAACACGGGTTGAAACGCCGCAGGCGGCTGCCGGGCAGCCCTGCCCGGCTACTCCACCCTGCGCATATCGAACAACCGTTCATGCTCGCGCATGGCATAGCGGTCCGTCATTCCAGCGATGTAATCAGCAATGGCGCGGGCCTGCTCTGCCTTGCACTGGCGCCGGTAATCCGGCGGCAACAGGCGCGGGTCATCCAGGAAGGCAGCATAAAGCTCGCGCACGATGCGGCGCGCCTTGCCCGTCATGCGCATGACCTTGTAGTGCCGGTAAAGGTGCTCGAACAGAAAGCGCTTGAGTTCATCGCTATCGCGCCGCAATGCCGGTGAAAAGCCCGCCAGCAAGGGCGCGGCGCGTACGGCTTCGATGGAGTCCGGCGCATGTTCGGCAATGCGCCCGGCCGTCGCCACCGTCAGGTCCAGGATCAGGGTGCCTATCATCTGCCGTATGGTTTCAGCCACCAGCCGCCGCTCCGGCAAATCCGGGTAGCGCGCGCAGGCTTCGGCATAATGACGTCCGAATACCGGCACTTCGCGCAACTGCGGCAACTGCACCAACCCGGAACGCAGGCCGTCGTCGATATCGTGGTTGTTATAGGCGATTTCATCCGCCAGATTCGCCAGTTGGGCCTCCAGCGAAGGTTGCGTTCGGTCCAGGAAACGCTGGCCGACCTCGCCCAGTTGCCGCGCATGCGACACCGAGCAATGCTTGAGAATGCCTTCACGGGTTTCGAAGCAGAGGTTCAGGCCCTTGAATTCCGCGTAGCGTTCTTCCAGCTCATCGACAACCCGCAGGCTTTGCAGGTTGTGCTCGAAACCGCCCGCCTCCGGCGAAAGCTCGCGCATGCAGGCATTGAGTTCATCCTGCCCGGCATGGCCGAAGGGCGTATGCCCAAGATCGTGCGCCAGGGAAATGGCCTCGATCAGGTCTTCATTGAGATGCAGGCTGCGCGCCAGCGTGCGGGCGATCTGCGCGACCTCCAGGCTATGCGTGAGCCGGGTGCGGAACAGGTCACCCTCGTGATTGATGAAAACCTGGGTTTTGTATTCAAGCCTGCGAAATGCGCCGGCGTGGATAATGCGATCGCGGTCACGCTGGAACTCGGTGCGGTTTGATGGCGGGGCCTCGGGCACCCGCCGGCCACGCGTTCGGCCAGGGTCGCACGCATAGGCGCCCAGGCCGTTGGCGCCCGGCGCGGGCAACAGCCTGGCCAGGCGCTCGGCGCTCACGCCAACGCTCCGTCGGCCACGGTACGCGAAAGTACGGCGCGCACGGCATCGTCCGGCGCGGTGCGCGTAACGGCCCGCCCGATTTCCGGCGTCAGGACGAAACGGATTTCACCGGCCGCCGCCTTCTTGTCTACCTTCATCAGATCGAACCAGCGCTGCTCGCCCAGGTCCGGTGCCTGCACCGGGCAACCCAGCGCAGCCACGACCTGGCGCACGCGCTCGACATCCGCACGCGGCAGCCCTTCCACCTCGGCAGACAGCTCGGCCGCCTGCACCAGCCCGCAGCCCACAGCCTCGCCGTGCAGCCACTTGCCGTAGCCCAGACCGGCCTCGATCGCGTGCCCGAAGGTATGCCCCAGGTTGAGGATGGCCCGCAGGCCCGATTCCCGTTCATCCTGCGACACCACCCAGGCCTTCAGCTCGCAGGAGCGGCGAATGGCGTAGCCCATGGCCTGCGGCTCCAGCGCGCGCAGGGCCTGGGCGTTCTGCTCGCACCAGTCAAAAAATTCGCGGTCCAGGATCAGGCCGTACTTCACCACTTCCGCCAGACCGGCTGAAATTTCCCGGGCTGGCAGGCTGCGCAGCACGTCAGTGTCGATCTCCACCGCCACCGGCTGGTAGAAAGCGCCGATCATGTTCTTGCCCAGCGGATGATTGATGCCGGTCTTGCCACCCACCGAGGAGTCCACCTGTGCCAGCAAGGTGGTGGGCACCTGCACGAAACGGATGCCGCGCATGTAGGATGCCGCCGCGAAACCGGCGATATCGCCCGTCACCCCGCCCCCCAGGGCCACGATGACGGCGCGCCGATCGCATTTCTGGCGCAGCATGGCGTCGAAGATCAGTTGCAGCGTTTCCCAGGTCTTGTATTGCTCCCCATCGGGCAACATCACATCGAACACAGGCTTGCCGCTGGCCGCCAGGGCCTGGCGCACGCGGTCGCCATAAATCGCGTCTATGGTGGGGTTCGTCACCAGCGCCACGCGCGTCGCGTCCGCCGGAATCGCCGCCGCCAGGGAGTCCAGGCGACCCGGCGCAATGGTGATGGGATATTGGCCCCCAGGGGTATCAACGGTAACGACGTTCATGTGCTCTTCTCAATGACAGTTCTGTTCTTTACTCGCGGCCAGGCGCCGGGCCGGCCTGGGCGCTGGCGGGCGGGGCCAGGCTGATTTCCTTTTCGATATTCTGCAACAGCGGCACCAGGTTCTTCAGAACCTGGGAAATCGAGACGCTGCCGGTATCGACGACGATATCTGCCACTTCCTCGTAGATGGGCTCGCGCCGGGCCAGCAAGTCGCGCAGCGTCGTGCGCGGGTCGCTGGTCGCCAGCAACGGTCGGTTGCGGTCCGAGCAGGTGCGGCGCCACAACTCATCGACGGATGCGCGCAGATAGACGACAATACCCCGCTGCCTGAGCAGCGCACGGTTTTCCGGCGCAACCGGCGCGCCACCGCCCGTCGCCAGGATGATGCCACGCTGACGCGTGCATTCTTCCAGGGCCGCGGTTTCGCGCCGCCGGAAACCAGCTTCACCTTCAATCTCGAAAATGACGGGCACGCGCACGCCGCAGCGGGCTTCCAGTTCATGGTCGAGGTCGAGAAAATCCCTGCCGCAGGCACGCGCCAGCCGCTTGCCTATGGTGGTTTTGCCCGCGCCCATCATGCCTACCAGAAAAATCGGCAGGTCATGATGCAACCAAGTTACGCGTTCGCCATCTAAGGATGAAGCCGCCGGTGACGAATCCGGTGGCAAGGAAGAAATTGCATTCATTCGCACATTATCCCATCGCGGCGTGCGTCGCGGGGGCTAAACTGCGCGATCGGGACAGCATATTCCGGGCGCCGTAACGAAAATTTGCCCGTCCTGTCGTCGCCTGCCCTTTAAAATCCCCGGTCATGAGTAAAACCGCCACTTCGAAATCCCCCGACAAGCCCCGCCGCAAGTTTTCCCTGGGCCGTTTCCTGATGAAAACAGCTGTGCTCTGCGCCGGCCTGGGCGTGGCTGTCGCGCTGCTGGTCGGCCTGGCGCTGGCGCTGGCCTGGCCCAACTTGCCAGAATTGCACGCGATGACCGATTACCGGCCGCGCGTGCCACTGCGCGTCTATACCGCGGACAACGTCCTGATCGGCGAATTCGGCGAAGAACGCCGCAATGTGCTGCGCATCGACGAAATCCCGGATGTCATGAAATCCGCCGTACTGGCCGCAGAAGATGACAACTTCTACCATCATGGCGGCATTGACTGGCGCGGCGTGGCACGCGCAGGCCTGACCAACATGCTCAGCATGTCCAAGAGCCAGGGTGCCAGCACGATCACGATGCAGGTCGCGCGCAACTTCTATCTGTCATCCGACAAGACCTATTCGCGCAAATTCTACGAACTGCTGCTGACGTTCAAGATCGAGGCCAACCTGACCAAGGATCAGATCCTCGAGCTGTACATGAACCAGATCTATCTGGGCCACCGTTCCTACGGCTTTGCCGCCGCCGCACGGACCTACTTCGGCAAACCGCTGTCGGAAATCACGACGGCGGAAGCCGCCATGCTGGCCGGCATTCCCAAGGCGCCGTCGCGCATCAACCCGATCGCCAACCTGGCCCGCGCCACGACACGCCAGCATTACGTGCTGAACCGCATGCGCCAGCTCGGCTACATCACCGAGGCCGAATACCAGACCGCCATGGCGCAGCCCATTGAGCTGCGCTCCATGCAGGGTTCACGTTCCGGCGGTTACGCCGTGCACGGTGAGTATGTGGCCGAACTGGCCCGCCAACTGCTGTTCGACATCTACCAGGACGACCTGTATGGCCGCGGCCTGAATGTCTACACCACGGTAACCTCGCAGGAGCAGGAACAGGCCTACCGCGCCTTGCGCAACGGCGTGCTCGATTACACCCGCCGCTCGCGCTACCCCGGCCCCGAAGCCCAACTGGACCTGCCGGAAGGTCTGGAAGACAATGCCACGGCATTCGACGAATTCCTCGACGGCGTGATCGAACAGTACCCGGACAGCGATGACCTGCTGACCGGCGTGGTGCTGTCCGCCAGCCCGACGGAAATCCGCGTGGCACGCAATGCCGCGGAAATCCATACGATCACCGACAAAAAAACGCTGGCCATCGTCGCCCGCGCGCTGTCGAGCACCGCCAAGCCTGAAGAACAGTTGCGCCGTGGTTCGGTCGTGCACCTGCACAAGAATGGCGACGGCTGGGAAGTGATCAACATGCCAGCGGTGCAGGCGGCTTTCGTCGCACTGTCGCCGGATGATGGCGCCATTCGCGCCATGGTCGGCGGCTTCGACTTCGACCGAGGCAAATTCAACCGCGTGACGCAAGCCTGGCGCCAACCGGGCTCGGTCTTCAAGCCCTTCATCTATGCCGCCGCGCTGGAACGCGGTCTGACGCCGGGCACCCAGGTTTCCGACCAGCCATTCACGCTGACGGCCGCCCAGACCGGCTCACGCCCGTGGAATCCCAAGAACTACGGCGGCGGCTACGAGGACATGCTGACCATGCGTACCGGGCTCTACAAGTCCAAGAACATGGTTTCCATCCGTATCCTGCAGGCCATTACCCCGGCTTACGCGCAGGAATACATTGCCCGCTTCGGTTTCGACCCGGCCCGCCATCCCGCCGTCCTGCCCATGGCGCTGGGCGCCGGTGCCGTAACGCCGCTGCAGTTGGCCAGTGCCTACTCGGTCTTCGCCAATGGCGGCTACCGTGTCGAGCCCTACCTGATTCAACGCGTGACCGACAGCGAAGGCAAGATTCTGATGCGTGCCAACCCGGCCGTCGCCGGCGATGTGCAGGCCCGCGTGATAGACCCCCGCACAGCCTATGTCATGGATGACCTGCTGCGTGGCGTCGCCACGTCGGGCACGGCGGCCCGCGCACGGGCGGCGCTGCACCGCAACGACGTCGGCGGCAAGACCGGCACCACGAACGAATCCCACGACGCGTGGTTCGCCGGCTATACGCCCCACCTGACCGGCATCGCCTGGATGGGCTTTGACAACCCGCGCTCGCTGGGCTCGCGTGAAACCGGTGGCGGCGTCGCCATGCCGATCTGGGTCAGCTTCATGTCGCAAGCGCTCAAGGGCAAGCCGGAAAGCCGCCTGTCCAAACCCGATGGCCTGATCTTCGAGAACGGCGACATCTACTTCGCAGAGTTCCCGCCAGGGCAATCCATTGCCAGCGTCGGCCTGCCGACGCCGGACACCCTGGGCGAGTTCCTGATGAACCTGCCGACGGCCGAGGGCGAAGCCATTCCCATCCATGCTGATACGAACCAGCCCTCGATGAGCAATGACGAACTGGGCCAGTTGCTGAACCGCCTGGAACGCAACAACTGATGACGGACCTGTTCTGGCGGCGGCACAGCCTTGCCGCCAGAACACAACGGGCCACCATGACGCCAGAAATGGCGCCATGGTGGCCCGTTTCAAATGCCCGGCCCTTGCTGCTCAGAGTTTGAGCGTCAAGGCTTCGCCGCTGGCATTCGAACAGATTTGCGACAGCGCGTCTTCCAGATTCGGACCGCCGCGCGTGTCCTGCCAGGTCTTGTCGTCCACCAGGCGATAATGGAAGCCGCCGCTACGGGCCGCCACCCATATTTCCCGCATGGCGGCCTGGCTGTTGATGACGACTTGCTCGCCATTTTCGAAAACCAGCGTCAGCACATTGCCGCTGAAACTGGCTTCGATATCGACATCGGCTGTGGAATTCCAGTCATCCACCTGCCGTTCTATGGTTTCCAGCACAGCATGGGCTCGCGCCAGGAATTCAGTTTCAGTCATAATCGTACCTTGCACGCATTAACGGAGTTTCCAGTGTTCACATTGGCCCGCTTACGCTCGGCCTGCCGCATTTTAGCCAGCATCGTCCTGATAGGGCAGTTGCTCGCGTGCGGTTACAAAGGCCCCCTGTCCCTGCCGACCTCGCAATCCCAGACTGCGACCACCTCTTCCACTGCAACATGAGCCAACCCACCAGCGTTCCCGCCTCCCTGCCCGAACCCGTCGGCGCCCCCTATTTCCACTATGAGCACGGCGAGCTCCATGCCGAAGGCGTACCCGTCGGCGACCTGGCGCGCCAGCATGGCTCGCCGCTATACGTGTACTCCCGCGCGGCCCTGCGTGCCGCCTGGCAGCGCTTCGAGGATGCCATCGACGGCCGCAATGCGCTGGTGTGCTATGGCATGAAGGCGAATTCGAACCTGGCTGTGCTGCGCGAATTCGCACGCCTGGGCGCGGGTTTCGATATTGTCTCTGGCGGAGAACTGGCGCGCGTGCAGGCTGCCGGCGGCGATCCCGGCAAGGTCGTGTTCTCCGGCGTCGGCAAGCAGACCTGGGAAATCGAAGCCGCCCTGCGCGCTGGCGTGCGCAGCTTCAATGTCGAATCAGTGGCCGAGTTGCGCCATCTGTCGGCTACTGCCACCCGGCTGGGCCTGACCGCACCGGTATCGCTGCGCGTGAACCCGGACGTCGACGCTCATACCCACCCCTATATCTCCACCGGGCTGAAGGAAAACAAATTCGGCATCGCCATCGAGGAAGCCGAGGAAGCCTATCGCCTGGCTGCCGCGCTGCCGGGCCTCGAGATTGTCGGCGTGGATTGCCATATCGGCTCCCAGCTGACGGAAATCTCGCCCTATCTGGATGCGCTGGACAAGCTGATCAACCTGATCGACGCCCTGGCTGCTGACGGCATCCGCCTGCACCACCTGGATATCGGCGGCGGCGTGGGCATCCGCTACCGCGACGAACAGCCGCTGTCGCTGCGCGACCTGCTCGATGAAGTCTTCCTGCGCCTGGCCGCACGCGGCCATGGCGGCCTGCAGCTGGTCATGGAACCGGGCCGTTCGCTGGTCGGCAATGCCGGCATTCTGGTCACTGAGGTGCTGTACCTGAAGCATGCCGAAGCCAAGAACTTCGCCATTGTCGATGCCGCCATGACCGACCTCATCCGACCGACACTGTATGACGCCTGGCACGGCGTGCTGCCGGTGCGTGCGCCATCGGCGGGCTGTAGCGCCAAGCTGTACGACATCGTCGGCCCGGTTTGCGAAAGCGGCGACTGGCTGGCACGCGACCGTGAACTGGCGTTGCGCCAGGGCGACCTGCTTGCAGTGGAATCCGCCGGCGCCTATGCCTTCGTGATGAGCAGCCAGTACAACACCCGTCCCCGTGCCGCGGAGGTGCTGGTGGATGGCGCCCAGGCCTATCTGATCCGCGAGCGCGAGCAGGTGCCGCAACTGTTCGCCGGCGAAATCCTGCCGCCAGACGCCTGACTCCACGCGTGAGCCCGCCGGGCGCACACCCGGCCTTTCAGAAACCGGCAGCCTCTGCCGGTTTTTTCTTGTCCGGCTTCCCCTGGGGCGTATGAACTACCCCTGGCCGGACAGGATGCTATTGCCTACAGAATGATCCCGTTTATCATATGGCCCGAATAATGAGAACGCTTTTCATAGCGTGATCCTGATTCGTTCCATGACGCGACGTCTCGGCATTATCACCCGGCCGGCGCCCTATTCCTTCTGGCATCACCTGGACATCAAGAAGCATGCTACGTCTGGCCTCCCTGCTCGCTGCCGCGCTATCGCTCAGCGGCTGTCTTTCCACCTCCGGTATCAAAACCATCGACGACCCCGCCAAGTTGCAGGCCATCTCGGCCCAGCAAGGGCTGGAGCGCGACCGTCAGGCCATCCTGGCAATGCAGGGCGAATATGAAGTCACTTTCGCCTTCGACGAAACCGACCCCGCACCGGGCTATGAACCCAAGCCCCCCAAGCGCAGCGGCGCCTTCGAACTGGTACTGGTCGAAGAAGACAACGGCAAGGACATCATCCTGCAGCACCTGCTGGTACACCGCACCATGGGCTTCGTCATCAAGCACTGGCGCCAGGACTGGCACTACGAGGCCCCTACCCGTCTGGTGTTCACCGATGACCAGACCTGGCGCCGGGAAGCCATTCCTGCCGAATTGACGGCCGGCGCCTGGACGCAATGCGTGTATGAAGTCAGCGATGCGCCGCGCTATTGCGGCACCGGCAAATGGACCTACGACAGCGGCGAACCGCTGTGGACGTCCGACCCCGGCTGGCGGCCACTGCCGCGCCGCGAATACAGCACCCGCAGCGACTACAACGCCGTGGGCATGGTCAACCGCCACCGCATTACACGCAACGGCTGGCTGCACGAACAGGACAACCGCAAGGTCGTCCGCGAGCATGGCAAGGAAGTCGCCACGCTGGTGCAGGAACACGGCGTCAACACTTACAAGCGCATTGAAGGCTTCAATTTCAATAGTGGCTACCGCTATTGGAACGACAATAGCCGCGACTACTGGAAACGCATCCGTGCCGAATGGCAGCGCCGCGCCGACATGAACGACGGCATACGCCTGTTGTATCCGATTGACGGCATGGACATGATCTGGAAGATGTACTGGCAGTCCGAAGCGGCCCGCCAAGGCAATCGCGAAGTTGGCACGGACGAAATCGTGGAACTGTTCGAGCCCTGGGTGGCCGCACCCTGAGCCTTTGGCTCACTACCGCCGTCCGCGCCGCTCATGAAGGCTGGTGCGGCGTTTACGCCGTGTCGCCGGGTTGCCCCGCAGCGCCAACAACCGTACTGCCAGACGCATCGTCAACCACGGCCGGCGCGGACGTCTTCCCGGGACGTTGCGCCTGGATCTCGCGCATCACATCCTGCAGGGGAATCATGCCTTCCGCACGCTGCGCGGAAGCATGGCCCAGCATATCCGCCAGGCTACGGGCGTCCAATGTTGCCATGAAGGCTCGCAGGGCCTGATGCAACAGGCCCTGCAGGCTACAGGAATCAGTCAGCAGGCAAGCGCGCTCGGGCTCCTGCGGACCAAAGCAGGCAACCAGCGCCATGTCGTCTTCCATGGCCCGTACCACGTCGCCGATGATGATGTCAGACGGCTGGCGCAACAGGCGGATGCCCCCGCCCTTCCCGCGCAAGGTTTCGATGAAGCCCTTGCGGCCCAGTTCGTGCACGACCTTGACCAGATGGTTCTCGGAAATGCCATAGAACTCCGCTACCGACGCAATGGACGTCAGGCGGCCACGCTGCTGTCCCAAATACATCAGCGTGCGCAAGGCATAGTCCGTTTTCAGCGTCAATCTCATCGGTATTCCATCGCTTCCGGCAGGCCAGCCGTGGCACGGCCGGAAATCCCAAGGGTACTCAAATCACCCGCCAGGCGCCAGCGCCGCACCGCGGCTGTGGCCGCCTCGCATCAAAAGATGTATTTTTCTTGCATCTTAAAATGCATCGGCTATAAGATATATAGAAAATGCATCTTATGATGCAGCGTGCCCGAAAGATATTTTCACCGGCCGCGGCGGTGCGGGTTTGAACCCCGTCCTGGCGTGGCAGCCGTCACCCACCCCAAGCAAGGAACTACCATGAGCCAAACCCTCGATTCTTCCAAACTGCTGGCCGCCCTGGAAAACGTAGCCGTCATTTCCACCACTGACCTGCAAGGCAACATTACCTACGCCAATGACCTGTTCTGCAAGCTGACGGGCTATGCCCGCGAGGAACTGATCGGCCAGCCGCACAGCCTGGTGCGCCATCCTGCCGTCCCCAAGGCCGTCTACAAGGACATGTGGGACACCATCAAGGCCGGCAAGATCTGGACCGGCATCATCCCCAACGTCGGCAAGGGCGGCGGCGTCTATGTTGTGGACACCACCGTACAACCCCTGTATGACGAACAAGGCAATATCAATTCCTACATCAGCATCCGCCGCGTCATCAACGACCTGATGCAGGATTTCGAGTCGGTAGAATTCTCCAAGGAACAATTCGACGAGTACTACGACAAGTAAGCATCATGCCCGCCATCATCGAACATCTGCTGATCGGCTACGGCTCGGAATCCGGCAATGCCCGTACCCTGGCCCGGCGCCTGGGCGACCTGCCCGCGCTGCAGGCCTATGCGCCTGAGGTTCGGGCGCTCAACGACATCGAGCCCACCCGTCTCCCTGCCGGCACCCTGCTGGCAGTCATTTCCAGCTCTTTCGGTGATGGCGACCCGCCAGGCAACGCCGAAACCTTCCTGGCCCAGGTACAGCAGGCCGAGCGCCTGGATGGCCTGAACTACGTGATTTTCGGACTGGGCGACACCGCCTACCCGAATTTCTGCGGCTTCACCAAAACGCTGGATCAGGCACTGAGCGAACGTGGCGCGCACGCCAGCATTCCGCGCGTGGATGCCGACGCCTGCTACGAAGACTTCTTCGAACGCTGGACACCGGTGCTGCAGCAAGTGCTGGCAGGCAACGCGCAGGCCGGCCAGGCACTGCGGCTGCAAGTGACTGCCTACGGCGCAAACACCGCATTTCCCGCCAGTATCATCGAACGCCGCCAGCTCAACCAAAGCCTGCCCGGCGCCTGGCATATCCGCCTGGACATCACCGGCAGCGGCATGGTTTACCGCGCGGGCGACAATCTTTATGTCATGCCGGAGAATGACCCGGCACTGTTGCAAGGCCTGGCGGATTGGTATGGAACACCTGAGGCGGCAGAGGCGCTGGCAGGCAAGGAATTGCGCCAGCTCGGCAAAGGCCTGCTGCGCGAACTGGCCCGGCTGTCGGGCAATGAACAGTTGAAGGACCTGCTGAAAATCAGCCAGCGCAAGGAACTCGAAAGCTATCTCTGGGGCGCCGACCTGCTCGATCTGCTGCAGGATTTCTGCACCCCGCAGACTGTGCCGCTGGCAGCCCTGCTGAACTGCGCCCTGCCGGCCTGCCTGCCGCGCGCCTATTCCATTGCTTCCGCGGGTGGCGATCATGTCGATCTTTGCATCCGGGAAGTCATCCATGAACGCAATGGCAGGACACACCGTGGCTGCGCCACCAACTGGCTGCTGCGCAGCGACGATCCGATACGTGTCTTCTGCCGCGCCAACCCTGGCTTCCACCTGCCGCGCGATACCAGCATTCCACTGATTCTGGTTGGCACCGGCACCGGCATCGCGCCCCTGATGGGCCTGCTGCGTGACATACGTACCAGTGGCAAGCGGCGCGACACTTGCCTGATCTTCGGCGAAAAATGCAGCGACAAGGATTTCCTGTATCGCCAGGAACTGCGCGCCATGCTCGATGACGGCACGCTGTCCGACCTCTATACCGCCTTTTCACGCGATGGCGGCGCCAAATACTATGTCCAGCATGCCATGGCCGACCAGAGCGGCTACCTGCGCAACATGCTGGCCCAGGGCGCCCATCTGTACCTGTGCGGCAACAAGCGGCACCTGGAACAGGCCGTCGCCGGTGCGGTGGACAGCATCATGGAAGGACTGCCCGGCCTGGGCGAAAACGAAACCGGCTGGCAACTGCTGGGACGCACGGGCAGACTGCACCGGGAACTGTACTAGCGCTGCCGGCTATCCGGCGGCACAAACTAGCGACGGCAGCCAGGCAAAACCAGCCTGGCAAGGCGCAGAACCCGCCCTGGACGAACCCTTTCACAACGGCAACGCCAGCCGCGCCGCCCCGGCTATGGTGGGCATCCCTGTTCACGGGACACCCACATGGCCCTCTCCGACCACGGCTACAAACTACTGTTCAGCCAACCCTGCATCGTCAGCAGCCTGCTGCGCGATATCGTCCCGGCGCTGGATGGGGGCTGGACTGATATCCTGGCCCTGGAACACATGACACCGGTGCGCAGCGAACTCATCAGCAACACCCTGCAGCGCCGCCATGGTGACATGATCTGGCGTATTCCGCGCAAAGACCGGCATGAGCTGTTCCTGGTACTCATGCTCGAATTCCAGTCGCGCACCGACCACGCCATGGCCTTGCGGCTGACGACCTACCGCAGCCTGTTGTATGAAGACCTGCTGGCCAGAACCCCCCTCAAGGCCCGGCAAACCCTGCCCGCCGTAGTGCCGCTGGTCATACACACTGGTGTGCGTCCCTGGCATGCGCGCCGCGACCTGGCCGAGCTCATCGACCCGGTGCCGCCACCCCTGACCCCCTATCAGCCGCGCCAGCGCTACCTGTTGATAGACGCCCGTACCCAAGCGCATAATCAATTACTACCCACTGATAGCCTGGCCCGCCTGATCTTCCGGCTGGAGCACAACCATGGCTTGCATGACACCACCCGCATCATCGACCGGCTAGGTCGATTGATGCAGGCCCCCCAGTACCAGGAAGCCCGCCGCGCCATCCTGGCCTGGCTACAGCACGTGCTACTGCCCCGCAACCTGCCGGATCAAGCGATACCCCCATTCGAGGATCTGATGGAATTGAACACCCTGCTGCGTACCAAACGCTATACCTGGAAAGAATACGAGGAACTGAAAGCCCACCGGCTGGGCATACGACGAGGCCGACGAGAAGGTCGGCTGGAAGGGCGAACATTGGGCCGAAACGAAGGAAGGATTGAGGGCCGAGCCGAAGGCAGGATTGAGGGCCACACCGAAGGCAGGATTGAGGGCCGCACCGAAGGCCTGACCGAAGGAAGCGTCGCCATCCTGCAACGGCTTCTTCAACGAAAATTCGGAACCTTGCCGCCGGACGTGGTGGCAAAGCTGGGCCAAGCACCGATCCCATTGCTGTGCCGATGGTCCGAACGCTTGCTGGATGCCCAAACCCTGGAGGAAGTCTTCGACTGATCCGGCGGCAGGCGCTGGCCAGACTACAATACGCACTATCCCTTTTTCCAGGCTTTCCCGTGTCCCTATTGCATCGTGCCGCCTTTACGGTTTCCGCCGCCCGGCTGGACCAGCTCCCGCCGCCCGGCCCACCCGAGGTCTGTTTCGTGGGCCGCTCGAACTCCGGCAAATCGTCTTCCATCAATGTGCTGACCAATCAGCGCCGCCTGGCCTTTTCCAGTAAAACGCCCGGCCGCACGCGGCTCATCAATCTGTTCGGCATCCCCGACCCGCTGGAACCCGGCGCCCAGCTGGGTTATCTGGTTGACCTGCCGGGTTATGGCTATGCCGCCGTTGACAAGAAATCCCGCGAGGAGTGGGCCGATGTCCTGGGCGGCTACCTGCACACCCGCACATCGCTGGCGGGCGTCGTAATGCTGATAGACATCCGCCGCGGCGTCACCGAACTGGACCGGCGTCTGGTGAACTGGATCGCCCCGACTGGCCGGCCGGTACTGGCACTGCTCACCAAGGCTGACAAACTGCCCTATGGCCAGCGCATCAAGGCCGTCTATGCCGCGCGCAAGGATCTGGCCGACATCGGCGCCCTGCACACGGTGCCGTTTTCCGCCCCCGAACGCATCGGCCTGGAAGAAGCGACGCTGCTGATCCAGAACTGGATTTCCCCGACCTTCGTGCCCTGAACACGGCTATTTACCCGCCGGTGCGATCATCGTTTCCGCGCACCGGCTGCCTCACACCGCACAGGCTGCCGCCGCCGTGCTTCTCCGGTGCCCCAGCCTGCCACCATGAACCCATGGTCTCACCTGGAGCCCGCCATGACGCACACCCCCTCCTACACCGCCGACTTTCCCCTGTCCCGCCCGCGCCGCCTGCGCCGCGATGACTTCTCCCGCCGCCTGGTCCGTGAACACAGCCTGAGTGTCGATGACCTGATCTATCCCGTCTTCGTGGCCGACGGCACTGGCCCGGACGAACCCGTGCCCTCCATGCCCGGCGTCGTCCGCCATACGCTCGACAGCCTGCTGCGCACGGCCGAAGAATGCGTCAAACTCGGCATTCCCGTCCTGTCGCTCTTTCCCGTCATCGACCCGGCGCTGAAAACCCCTGACGGCGTGGAAGCTGCCAACCCTGACGGCCTGGTGCCGCGTGTCGTCCGTGCGCTCAAACAACGCTTCCCGGAGCTGGGCATCCTGACCGACGTTGCCCTGGACCCTTACACCAGCCACGGCCAGGACGGCCTGATCGACGAACAGGGCCACATCCTCAATGACCCCACCGTCGAAATGCTCACGCGCCAGGCCCTCACCCAGGCTCATGCCGGCGTGGACATTGTTGCCCCCAGCGACATGATGGACGGCCGCATAGGCAACATCCGCCAGGCGCTGGAAGACACTGGCCACATCAACACCCGCATCATGGCCTACTCGGCCAAATTCGCCAGCGCCTTCTATGGGCCCTTCCGCGACGCCGTCGGCTCGGCCGGAAACCTCGGCAAATCCGACAAAAAAACCTACCAGATGGACCCAGGCAACATCGACGAAGCCCTGCGCGAAGTCGCCGCCGACCTGCGCGAAGGCGCGGACATGGTCATGGTCAAGCCCGGCATGCCTTACCTGGACGTCTTGCGCCGCGTCAAGGACGCCTTCCGCGTCCCCACCTTCGCCTATCAGGTCAGCGGTGAATACGCCATGATCAAAGCCGCCGCCCAGAACGGCTGGTTAGACCACGACAAAGTCGTCATGGAATCCCTGCTCGGTTTCAAACGCGCCGGGGCCGATGGCGTGCTGACGTACTTCGCGCTGGATGCCGCGCGCTTGCTGCAACGCGCATAGATAGATACGGTACCCATCAGGCCCTCGGGCGGCCATCGCGCCGCCTGGGGCCTGTGGCCCTATCCGTGAATGCAGGAACAGCCTAATATCGGCACGCTGAGGCAGTGCTTATCAGGCAGGCCCGCGGCACACGCCACAGCAACAATATGCTTGCCGCGCGCAGGCTCCGCGCCGCATGGCGCGCGTCCATGCAGATCCTGCAAAAACAGCAGGGCGCGCATTCGTATCAAGAGGACTGCGTGAACAACGGGAAAAAGATCATCATCATCGCTGGCCCAAATGGGGCAGGTAAAACGACCTTCGCCCGTTCTTTCCTGCCTGCCGAAGCCGGGGTGTTGCGCTTCATCAACGCGGATCTTATCGCTGCGGGGCTCTCACCCTTTGAACCAGAAGCCGCTGCCATCAAGGCAGGCCGTCTCATGCTCGAAGAAGTGAAGCAATCCGTCGCCGATGGCGCCAGCTTCGCGCTGGAAACGACACTATCGGGCCATGGTTATCTGCGCCACATCCGACGCTGGCAAACGCTGGGCTACCGCGTCAGCCTGTATTTTCTCAGTCTGTCCGATGCCGACACAGCAGTCGCCCGTGTGGCAGAAAGAGTCAGGCAAGGCGGCCACCATATTCCTGAACCCGTCATTCGCAGACGCTTTATTGCTGGCATGAAAAACTTTATCCAGCACTATCGCCAGCAAGTCGATGACTGGGCGCTGTATGATAATTCCGGTAGCCATCCTATATTATTGGAATGGGGAGAAAATTCATGAGCCACGCAGACATCTCGACCGCCAAGAACCCGGACTTGCGGGCATCCATGGCTGCCTTGCAACGTGCGGCCGAAGCCGCCAGGCAACTCGCCATACAAACCAATACCGCCATTGTTCTGGTGGAACACGGCAAACTGGTCAAAGTCTCTGCCGAGCAGTTGCGCCGGCAAACGCGCCAGCGCTGAAACCGCCTTCCGCCGTCAAGACCCCACACTGACCCATCAAATAAACCGGCCAGGCCTGCCCGCCTTCCCGCATGGCCTTGCGCGTGCCCAGGCACGTGTCCCGCCAATCTCCTGGCTGCTCTGGCACGCCGCTGCCCGATTCAGCCTCATTCCGCACTAGCATGACGTGATGCGGCACAAGCGTGCCCAAGGCACACTTGCGCCCCGCCCGCCCCTCCCCGGATAGAAAGACCATCCGTGCGCCATGGCAGGCCTATGACGCGGTCAAACATCGTTTCGGTCCCCCCTGGCCCCATCCGCGTCCTGCAAACCGCGCCATTATCTTAATGCGTTTCATTATCGGAACCATTTTTATCTAATATAGGTATCTCGCCCTGAGAACCTTCGCCTGAACCGGCCCCGAACTCACCAGTGTAATGACCCAGCAGAACCTGCTCAACTTATGCGGCTAAAGCGTAGGCTTGAGCCGGGGTTTTCATCTTCAGTGCCTGGTGGGGCCGTTGATGGTTATAAAAGCGTATCCAGTCACCAATCACGCGGCTGGCATGCTGCAGGGTTTCGAAGCGGTGGCGATGTGCACATTGCTCTTTCAGTGTGCGGATCACGCGTTCGACCATGCCATTTTGCTGTGGGCAGTGTGGCGTGATGAACTCCTGGCGCAGGCCATAGCTGCGCACCAACGCGGTGTAGTCACGAGACGTAAAAACGAGCCCGTTATCTGACCGAAGCAGGAACGGCACCGGCACTCGTCCCAGCGTACCGAACCGGGCGATCAAGGCGTGTTCCAGGGCACTGCCCGCCGTGCAGGCCTTGCCGCTGAAGGTAATGCCTGGATCCGTGGCCTGAAGCCAATCGGACGCTTGCGCACCTCACCTGCCAGCCCTTGATCTGGAAGATGCGCTGGACGGTGTTCTTGTTGAATCCCAGCAGCCAGGCCACCGTCCGGTACCCAAACGACGGCGACTCCTCGATCATCGCTTTGATCGGTTCGACATACTTTGAATCGACCTTCGGCGCCGACTTCACCGGTCGGTCATCACCGTTCGACGCGGCACACCAAACCAGCGGCAGAGCTTCGACACCGACACCTCGAAACCCTCAGCAGCCAGGCCCTGCTGCACGCGAAGGATCATTTCCCTTCCTCGTCCAGCAGGGCTTGAAGCTTTTTTCGGGCACGCAGCTCCAGCATCGCTTCGCCGTACGCTTCCTGCAGATCCTTTAGCTGGCGCTCGTACTGTTCCTTGATATCCAAAGGATTGGCACGCAAGGCATTCTCCATGCCCCGTTTGGCATCATCGACCCATTGCTCGACTTCCGATGGCGACAGATCGTACTGTCGGCTCGCTTCTGAAACCGTCGTTTTGCCCTGGATGATGTCCAATACCAACGCGCTTTTACGCTTGGCCGTACAGCGTTTGATGTCTTCTTCCATCGTCTTGCTCATGTCTTCTTTCCTCGATTATGACCTGAGCAGGTTTTCACTGGGTCATTACATTGGCGCATATGCAAGCAAACCAGCAGACCCGCCTGGGCGCCGCCGCGATTACCACCAGCTATGGTGATGGCTTTCTGAAAGCCCTGACGGAGGCCGCGCCACACTATGGCGTTCAGCTGACCGGCGTGGAACGCTACAACCAGACAGATCCCAGCTTTACGGCCCAGGCCTTGAAACTCATAGCAGGCAAGCCAGACGCGATTTACATCTTCAGTGCGGGCACGCCTGGCGCCCTCCCTCAGCTGGAACTGGCGGCACGCAACTACCGCGGCCAGATTTACCAAACCCAGGGGGTCGCCAATGCTGACTTTCTGCGGGTTGGAGGCAAGATCCTGGAAGGAACGCTGTTAACAGCCGGGCCGGTTCTGGTTGCAGAGCAACTGCCAGACACCCATTCCAGCAAAGCCACAGCAGTCGATTACGTCAACCGCTATGAAGCCGCCCATGGCCCTGGGTCACGCTCTTTATTCGGCGCCAGCGCCTGGACCGCCATGCTGTGGCTGGATCACGCCGTGCCCCAGGCCTTGGCGCACGCGCAACCCGGTACACCCGCATTCCGTTCCGCCCTTCGTGACGCGCTCGAAACCAT
Organism: Kerstersia gyiorum; assembly: GCF_004216755.1. Taxonomy (GTDB): domain Bacteria; phylum Pseudomonadota; class Gammaproteobacteria; order Burkholderiales; family Burkholderiaceae_B; genus Kerstersia; species Kerstersia gyiorum. Next base: position 514,351 of record NZ_SGWZ01000001.1, on the reverse strand, counting down.
GCAAGGTGTCACCACGCCGGAAGGCAGCTACAGCATGTCGGCTGATGACCACAATGGCGCCGGTGATGACACACAGGTTCTGGTCCGCATCGGACACAATGCCTGGAGGCTGGCGGAATGACAACAACATTGCATCTGCCGTCGCCTGGCCTGATTCCCGCCATGACGCTTTCTGTCGATGTCGGTGAAGCGCAGGACGTCGGCTGGGTGAACTCCGCTCATGGCAGCGGGCGCAGACGTGTCGTGCCTATCCTGGGCGGCCATGCCCGTTGCGTCCACCCGAGCGGCCAGTGGCAGGCGCGGATTTTGCCTGCTGGCGCCGACTTTCAGTTGCTGAGGCAAGACGGCGTTGCCTGCCTGAATGCCCGCTATTTGCTGGAAACCGATGCGGGCGACCTGATTTATGTTGACAACACCGCCATTCGCCACGGCCCGCCAGATGTCATCGCCCGTTTGTTGGCGGGCGATGCCGTTGACCCCGCGCAGGTTTATTTTCGCTGCCAGCCACGCTTTGAAACGCAGCAAAACAGCCTGCGCTGGCTCAATGAGAGCCTGTTTCTAGGCAGCGGCACCCGCCAGCCAACAGACGTCTATCTAGAAATCTACGCCGTCACATGAAGGCAGCAATGCCTTCTTAACACCGCTCGCACCGTCCCGCAGACGGCACAGCCTGTTCTGGGCCTGACTCACCGCCCAAATAATGTATACATAACCTCCTAAAAACTCAGACAACAGGGCAAGCATTGATCCTCACCAGTTGATTTCAACTTATTGGAAATCTGCATTGCATCTCATCAAAAACGCCTTATACCCAGGAAAAAAATACTCAAAAACATCAAGATAAAGGTTTTCCCTAGCTCTCGCTTACCCTCGAATTCACACTCACCCCATTGTCATTCCCGACCCAGGATGAATACATTATGTATACAACATATCCAATACCCTTCCGGGAGACAAAACATGAGCGAACGCAAGCCGGCCTTTCCCCTTAATGCCTGGTATGCCGCCGCCTATGACGTGGAGATCACGCACGCGCTGCTGGCCCGCACCATCTGCAAGCAGGATATGGTGTTCTACCGCCGCACCGATGGCGTGGTCGCCGCGCTGGAAGATGCCTGTTGGCACCGGCTGCTGCCCTTGTCCATGGGGCGCCTGGAAGGCGATGAGCTGGTCTGCGGCTATCACGGCCTGGTGTTTAATTCGGCGGGCCGCTGCACCCATATGCCCAGCCAGGAAACACTGAACCCTTCGGCCTGTGTGCGCACTTTCCCAGTGGTGGAGCGCCACCGTTTTGTTTGGGTATGGCCCGGTGATCCGGCCAAGGCCGACCCTGCGCTGATTCCCGACCTGCATTGGAACCACCACCCTGAATGGGCTGGCGACGGCAAGCGCATTTCGGTGAAGTGCGATTACCGCCTGGTGATCGACAACCTGATGGATCTGACGCACGAAACCTTTGTGCATGGCTCCAGCATCGGCAACCGCGCCGTCGCGGAAGCGCCCTTTGTCGCCACCCACGGCGACCGCACTGCGACGGTGACGCGCTGGATGGAAAACATCGAAGCGCCGCCGTTCTGGGCCGGGCAAATCAAGCAGGCGCGCGGCTACACCGGCCCGGTGGACCGCTGGCAGATCATCCGCTTCGAAGCGCCCTGTACGGTCACCATTGATGTGGGCGTTGCCGAGACTGGCACCGGCGCCATTCCGCCTGGCGGCAATGCCGGCGACCCGAATGCCGGTGACCGCAGCTGCGGCGTCAATGGCTTCGTGCTCAATACCATTACGCCGGAAACGGATGGCACCTGCCATTACTTCTGGGCCATCACGCGCAATTACCTGACGGACGAACAGCGCCTGACACACCAGATGCGCGAAGGGGTTTCTTCGATTTTCCGTGAGGATGAAGTGGTGCTCGAAGCCCAGCAGCGCGCCATCGACGCCCGCCCCGGCCACAAGTTCTACAACCTGAATATCGACGCCGGTTCCATGTGGGCGCGGCGCCTGATCGACGGTTTGGTCGAGCAGGAAGCCACGGGCAGCAAACGCGCCAGCGTGGTCCCCATCCGCCAGGTGGCGTGAACACCACATGCGCACGGGTATCGTGAGGCAGGACGCGCAGGCAAAATAGCTGCGCCATCCCATGGAATTGCCACGTCCAGGCGGTTACCCTGCTGACCGGCTTACCTTACACCGCAGGAATGAAACATGCCCACCGCTCTCCGCAACCCTGGCGACAACACTGCCGCCAGCACTTCGCAAACCGTCAAGGCGCAGCGCCAGATCCGGGAACTGATCCTGGCCGGCACCCTGCCCGGCGGCAGTCGTATCGCCGAACTGACCATTGTGGAAAAGCTTGGCATTTCCCGCACGCCCATCCGCGCCGCGCTGATGCGCCTGGAACAAGAAGGCCTGCTGGAAACGCTGCCCAGCGGCGGCTACGCGGTCAAGATTTTCTCTGAACGCGATGTGACCGATGCCATCGAACTGCGCGGCATGCTCGAAGGCCTGCTGGCACGCCTGGCGGCCGAGCGCGGCGTATCCGGCACCTTGCTGCAGGAAGCGCGCCGCTGCCTGGTGCATATCGACGAATGGCTGCGTGCGCCTACGCTGAGTGACGATACCTTCTCTCAGTACGTGGTCATGAACGAACGCTTCCACGCCCTGCTGCATGAAATGGCCGACAGCCCAACCATCGTGCGGCAACTGGAGCGAGTCATCAGCCTGCCGTTTGCCTCGCCGTCCGGATTTGTCATCGCCGAGGCCGAATCGCCCAATGCCCGCGACCTGCTGGCTGTCGCCCAGTACCAGCACTGGCGGGTACTGGACGCCATCGAGGCACGCGAAGGCGCTCGCGCGGAAATCATCATGCGTGAACACTCCCGCATCGCCCAGCACAATTTCCAGCGCGTGCTGCACAACCCCGACGCCGTGCCGGCGCTGTCTCCACAAACCATAGGCGTACCCCTGATACGCCGCAAGACCTGATTTTCCGTCCTGGCAGGAAGCCCACCATGAAAACCCATGACAGCACGCCCATCCCCGCCGTCGTCGCCGGCATTGCAGACCTGACGCCCACGATCCGCGAATTCCTGATCCAGCCTCAGGACGGCGCCGTCATCGAGCATGAACCGGGCGCTCACCTGCCCGTGCAGGCCATGGTGCCCAATGCCGATGGCCTGCTGCAACCGCAACTGCGGCACTATTCGCTGGTCGGCGAACCCGACGCCGCTGGCTACCGCATCGCCGTCAAGCGGCAGGATGACGGCCGTGGCGGTTCGCTGTCCATGTGGCGCCTGGAAACAGGCGACAGGCTGTCCGTTTTCTCTCCTGCCAATCACTTCCCACTGGATCTCAATGCAGGCAGTTACCTGCTGGCCGCAGGCGGCATAGGCATTACACCGCTGGTCTTCATGGCGCAACGGCTGCAAGCGCGCGGCGCCAGCCTGCAGATGATTTACAGCGCCCGCTCGGCCCAGGAGCTGGCCTATGCCCAGCTCTTGCGCGGGCAGCTGGGTGATGCGCTGCAACTGCATGACGGCAGCAGTGCGGCCCTGCCTGACTACGCCGCCGCCATTCGCCAACTGCCCGCCGATGGCCTGATGTACACCTGTGGCCCCGCCCCCATGCTGGAAGCGCTCAAACGCTGCTGGGCGGAAAGCGGCCGCCCGCTGGCGAATCTGCGTTTCGAAACCTTCGGCAGCAGCGGCAGCCACCCGGCCCAGGCATTCACCGTGCGGATCCCGCGCCACGATATGGAAGTGACCGTCCCGGTGGGCGCCAGTCTGCTGGACACACTGGAAGCCGCAGGCGTTGCCACGATTTCCGACTGCCGCCGGGGCGAATGCGGCCTGTGCGCCATGGATGTCCTGGGGGTGGAGGGTGTCATCGACCACCGCGACGTCTTCCTGTCTGAAGAAGAAAAGCATAGCAACGCCCGCCTGTGCGCCTGTGTTTCACGCGTGGTGGGTAGTATCTCGCTGGATACGGCCTATCGGGTCGACACTTTGCCGATGCCAGCCTAGCTCACACCTAATATGAAATATATTCATAATTATTGGATATAAATTCAATTTGAAACCAGCGTAAGAACTGGTGTTATCCCTACATATTTAGGACAATTACAATCCTTGTCTGACTCACCTGCTGTTCCGCCGGAGACTTCCTAACATGAAAAAACGTCAATTTCTGGGTGCCATCCTGGGTGCTGCCGCCTTCGCCGGCATCGTTCCTTCCGCCATGGCGCAGGAAAAGCCTTTCAAAGTGGGCCTGTTGCTGCCCATGACGGGCCAGTTCGCCACCACGGGCCGCCAGCTCGAAGCGGCCGCCAAACTGTACGTTCAGGAACATGGCGATGTCGTCGCCGGCCGCAAGGTCGAACTGATCGTCAAGGACGACACCGGCGTGCCGGATATCTCGCGCCGCCAGGCCCAGGAGTTGCTGGTCAAGGACAAGGTAGACGTTCTGGCCGGTTTCGGCCTGACGCCGCTGGCGCTGGCCGCCGCCCCGCTGGCGACGCAATCCAAAACACCTGAAGTCGTCATGGCGGCAGGCACTGCCAGCATTACCGAAGCATCGCCCTACATCGTGCGCACCAGCGTCACCCTGCCGCAAGGCGCAGCCACCATGGCCAAGTGGGCCCCGGAAAACGGCATCAAGAAAGTCGTGACACTGGTCAGCGACTACGGCCCCGGTATCGACGCCGAACAGTCCTTCATCGAAGAATTCAAGAGCAAGGGCGGTGAAGTCGTCGAAACCCTGCGCGTGCCGCTGCGCAATCCGGACTTCTCTCCCTTCCTGCAGAAAGTGCGTGACATCCAGCCCGATGCCGTCTTCGTCTTCGTGCCCTCTGGCGCTGGCGCAGCCCTGGTCAAGCAGTTCGTGGAACGCGGCATGGACAAGGCCGGCATCCGCCTGATCGGCACCGGCGACCTGACCGACGACGACCTGCTCAACGGCATGGGCGACGACGCGCTGGGCATCATCACCGCCTATCACTACTCAGCCGCGCACCCGTCGGAAGCCAACAAACAATTCGTGGACGCCTTCAAGAAGGCCAACAACGGCATGCGCCCCAACTTCATGGCCATTGGCGCCTATGACGGCATGCACGTGATCTACGAAGCCATCAAGGCCACCGACGGCAAGGGCGACGGCCCGGCGCTGCTGGCCGCCATGAAAGGCCTGAGCTATGAAAGCCCACGCGGTCCGGTCACCATCGACCCGGAAACGCGTGACATCATTCAGAACATCTACCTGCGTGAAGTGAAGCGCGACCCGGCCGATGGCGAACTCTACAATATCGAATTCGACGTGGCCGAAGCCGTGAAGGATCCGTACAAGGAAGCCAAGAAGAACAAGTAATCCGCGTTCAGCGGCGGCCGGGCCTTGCCGTCCGCCGCTGCCCGCCAGGCGCGCGCCCCACGGCGCCGCCCGCCCTTTCCGCTTCTCTCCGCTACGCCCCGCCCCCTATGCTGACCATACTTTTCGACGGCATCGCCTACGGCATGCTGCTCTTCGTATTGGCTGTTGGCCTGGCAGTCACCATGGGCCTGATGAATTTCATCAACCTGGCCCATGGCGCCTTCGCCATGGTTGGCGGCTATGTCACCGTGATCCTGATGCAGCGTCACGGCATTCCCTTCCTCGTCTGTCTGCCGGTGGCCTTCATTGTGGCCGCCACCCTGGGCGCCCTGCTTGAGCGAACGCTCTACCGCCATATGTATGGCCGCCCCCACCTGGACCAGGTGCTGTTTTCCATCGGCCTGACCTTCATGGCGATTGCCGCCGCCGACTACTACATGGGCTCGTCCCAGCAGCTCGTCCAGATGCCGGACTGGCTGCGCGGCCGCACCGAAGTCGCCATCGGCCCCTGGACACTGGGCATGGGGTACTACCGTATCTTCATCATCGCGGTCTGCGCCGCGCTGACGCTGGTCCTGCAGTATCTGCTGTCCCGCACCCGTTTCGGCAGCCGCCTGCGCGCCGCCGTGGACGATCAGCGTGTCGCGGCCGGCATGGGCATCAATGTCAACCGTGTCTTTCTGCTGACCTTTGCCGCAGGCTCCGGGCTGGCCGGGCTGGGCGGCGCCATGGGGGCTGACCTCATGGGCCTGGATCCCAGCTTTCCGCTCAAGTTCATGGTGTATTTCCTGATCGTGGTCGCCGTCGGCGGCACCGCTTCCATCACCGGGCCCTTGCTGGCCGCACTGCTGCTGGGGATTGCTGACATCGCCGGCAAATACTACATCCCGCAACTGGGCGGTTTCATTGTCTATGGCGTCATGATCGTCATCCTGATCTGGCGCCCCCAGGGCCTGTTTGCCCGCAAAGGAGGCCGAAAAGCATGAACTCCTCCACTTCTCTTTCCCCCGCGCTGGCCCTGCGCCGCCAGGGTGCCTGGCGTCTCTGGGAAGCGCCATTCTGGCTGGCGGTATTCCTGCTGCCATGGCTGGCCAGCGACTATGCCATGCTCATCAATGAGATCGCCATCGTTGCGCTGTTCGCGCTCTCGCTGGACCTGATCCTGGGCTATGCCGGTATCGTCTCGCTGGGCCACGCCGCCTTCTTTGGCATGGGTGCCTATAGCGCTGGCCTGTTCGCCCTGCATGTGTCCCCGGATCCGCTGCTGGGCCTGGCCTTCGGCACAGTTTGCGCCTTGCTGCTGGGCCTGCTGTTCAGCCCGTCCATCATGCGCGGCACCGACCTCAGCCGCCTGATGGTCACCATCGGCGTCACACTGATCCTGTACGAACTGGCCAACCAGATGGCCTGGCTGACGGGCGGCGCGGATGGCCTGCAAGGCATCTTCATGGGGCCTTTGTTCGGCGCCATTGAATTCGACTTCTACGGCCAGACCGCCGCCTGGTATTCCATCACCGTCCTGCTATTGATGCTGGCCTTCATGCGCGTGCTGGTGAATTCGCCCTTTGGCGCCACCCTGCAAGCCGTGCGCGACAACCCCTTGCGTGCCTCTGCCATCGGCATTCCCGTGGCAGCGCGCCTGGCAGTGGCCTATACCCTCTCGGCTGGCATGGCGGGCATGGCGGGTTCGCTGCTGGCGCAAACCAATGCCTTTGTTTCGCTGGATGTATTCGACTTCGCGCGTTCGGCCGACGTCGTCCTGATTCTGGTGATAGGCGGCGCGGGCTGGCTCTACGGCGGTATTTTCGGCGCCATCGTCTTCAAGCTGATGCACGATGTGCTCTCGGCCATTACGCCGCAGTACTGGATGTTCTGGCTGGGCCTGTTCCTGGTGCTCCTGACGCTGGTAGGCCGTGACCGCCTGCTGCGCCCCTGGACCTTGCTGCGCCGCCCTGGCAAGCGCGCCAGCGCCTCGAACGCTGCGGGAGAAACGCCATGAGCCATACCACTCCGGACACCGCCCCCGTCGTCTTGCAGGCCGAAGGCCTGGCCAAGAAATTCGGCGGCATCGTTGCCACCAACAACGTCTCGCTGGCCCTGCGCCGCGGCGCCCGCCATGCACTCATCGGCCCCAACGGCGCGGGCAAGACCACACTCATCAACCTGCTGACGGGTGTGCTGACGCCCACCAGCGGCCGTATCCTGCTGGAAGGCGAAGATATCTCCCGCTTGCAGCCCTACAAGCGCGTGCAGCGCGGTCTGGTGCGCACCTTCCAGATCAATCAGCTGTTCGACCAGTTCACACCGCTGCAAACACTGGCGATGACCCTGAGCCAGCACCGTGGCCTGGGTGCGCGCCTGTTCGGCAAACTGGGACGCGACCCCGGCATCGCGGAACGCTGCGAAGAACTGCTGCAACGCTTCCACCTGAGCAGCGTGATGCACCAAAGCACGCGCACCCTACCCTACGGCAAGCGCCGCCTGCTGGAAATTGCCATCGCGCTGGCCTGCGAACCGCGCGTGCTGCTGCTCGACGAACCCGTGGCAGGGGTGCCAGCGGGCGAACGCGAAGAGCTGTTGCGCACGGTGGCGGAACTGCCCGAGGACGTTTCCGTCCTGCTGATCGAACACGACATGGATCTGGTGTTCAGTTTTGCCAAGCGCATGACGGTACTGGTCAACGGCACCGTTCTCACCGAAGGCTCGCCCGAGGAAATCGCCAACGACCCCGAAGTCAAAGCGGTCTATCTCGGCCATGGAGATGAAGCACATGCCTGAATTACTGCAAGTCGAAAACCTGAGCGCAGGCTACGGCGAAGCCATCATCCTGCAGAACCTGAGCTTCACGCTGGCTGAAGGCCATACCCTGGCCTTGCTGGGGCGTAACGGCACGGGCAAAACCACGCTGATCAGCACCCTGGTCGGCGCGACCCGCCGCCATGCCGGCAGCATTACGCTGGCTGGCGTGCCCGTACACAACCGGCCCTCGCACGAACGGGCGGCGGCCGGGATAGGCTGGGTGCCGCAGGAACGCAACATTTTCAAATCGCTGACGGTGCACGAAAACCTGACAGCCGTGGCACGCCCCGGCAAGTGGACGCCGGAACGCATCTACGCCATGTTCCCCAGGCTGGCCGAACGCAAGGAAAGCATGGGCACGCAGCTCTCCGGCGGCGAACAGCAAATGCTGGCCGTCGGGCGGGCACTGGCGCTCAACCCGCGCCTGCTGTTGCTGGACGAACCCCTGGAAGGCTTGGCGCCCATCATCGTCGAGGAACTGCTCAAGGCCATCCGCCGCATCACCCGCGAAGAAGGCCTGAGCGCCATCATCGTGGAACAGCACCCGCAGGCGATCCTGGCGATTTCCGACGACGCCATCGTGCTGGACCGCGGCAGCATCGTGCATCGCGGCGCGGCGCAGGCGTTGAAGGACGATGCGGAACTGCTGGATTCCCTGCTGGGCGTGGCACGTTAGGCCGCCCACAACCCTCCTGGCCATGGGCTGCCCCCCGACCGGCATGGCCAGGGACATGCCCTATGCACCGGCATAGGCCCCGGCGCCTGTTCCCGGATACGGCTGCCAGCACCCCGGAAGGAACCCGCGCCGTCAAGGATGCCGCAAGCCAAAAGGAGTTCTCCTACACGATAGATCCTGCTGCCTGATCATCTCCCTCGCGTAAGGACGAGAGTACGAAAACGGCGCCAGCAGGCGCCGTTTTTTTTTTGCGCTGGACATGCTCCACCGACCGCAAATACCGCTTGCGGGCATATGCGCCAGCACCAGGCCGTAGCATGCCTGCCTGTTCCACCATGTAAGAACCTCTTCTTGACCAGCCCAGATCAAATACCGATAATCACTCTTATTCTCGATATTCATGCGTGCGGATGGTATAGATTTGCAAGAACGCACCCGGCAAGGATAAGCACCATGCCTGGCCAACGTGACAGCAGATTGCCTGATTGCCTACAGCAGCTTATCTGCCGCCATCATCCCCCGCCGTTTTCCTACGTCTTAGTGTTCCTTATCGCGCGAACTTTCCACCGTGGCCCATACAAGCTGGTTCGGCATAGAACTGTCTTATCTTTACGGCACCCTGCTCGACGGTATCGTCCGGCAGACACGCTGTAGCCATCGCGCGCGCGATATCCTGCACGACGCGCTGGTGCGCTATGCCACGGCCGCTTCCGCCAGCCACATCGAAACCCCGCACCTGTACTTGCGCCGCATTGTCGGCTCGGCGCTGGCCGACCATTACCGCCTGGAGCGACGCTATATTGCGCTGCCGGAAGAGGACGGCGACACTGCACTGATCCGGCAGGGCGAAACCAGGGTGCCGTCGCCCGAGGAAATCGCCGACATGCGGCAACGCCTGGCCCAGCTTCAGGCCGTGCTGGAAGCGTTGCCGCCCAAGTGCCGCGAGGTGTTCTGGCTGCTGCGCATCGAGGGCATGAGCCATGAGGAAATTGCCACGCGCCTGGGCATCAGCCGCAAGACCGTGGAAGGCCATGTGGCGCGCGCCTTGGTGCGGCTGGTTGCGCTGCGGCGCCATATCGGAACGGATCTGGGATGAAGACACCGCTGGAACAGGCCGCGCAGTGGTTCATGCGCCTGCAGCAGTCGCCCGACGACGACTCGCTGCAAGCCCGCTTCGAGCGCTGGATATGGCAGGACCCGGCGCACGCCACCGCCTATCGCGAGGTCTGTCACGCCTGGGATGCCTTTGATTCCGACCAGGCGCTGGGCCGTCTGGCCAGCGCCGCCACGCGCGCCAGCACGAATCAGGCGCAGCGCCGCAGAACGCTCAAGCATCTTTCCATCGGGGCGGTGTCCATCCTGGCAGTCGGCGGGCTGGCATGGCAGCGCCAGCGGCCGGATTGGCACGGCCAATGGCAAACGGCCCAGGCTGCCCCGCTATTAGGGCAGGCATTGCCGGACGGCTCAGTATTCGACCTCGGCCCGGACGCCAGCCTGCAAGCCAGCTTCCGGCCTGACCTGCGTTCGGCCGAGCTGCCGCAAGGCGCGCTCATTCTTGCGGCGGCGGCAGACGGGCAACGCCCCTGGCGGCTGCGCAGCCGGAATGTGGACATACAGCTGCAAGATGGCCGCATCGCCATCGACCGCTGGCGCCCGGAACAGATCCGCATCAGCCTGGAACACGGCCAGGCGACTGCCACCCTGAACGAGCCACGCTGGCTGGGCCTGGGCCGCATCGAACGGGGCCAATGGCCCTTGCGCGCCGGACAGGTGCTGGATATTCAAGCAGGACAGGCGCGCTATCTGGATATTCCGGCTGCGGACGCCTATGCCTGGCGTGTAGGCGTGCTGGTGTTCTCGAACGCCAGCCTGGAAGAAATTGCTGCGCAGCTTTCGCGCTATGCCGCCCTGCCCGTCCGCGCGCCACTGGGCAATGGCACCAGCCCGCGCCAGCCGCGCATCGCCGCGTCGGTGCGCCTAACGGATATTCCCCAGTTCCTCGCCAGCCTCCCCACGCTGGGCAACATCCGCGTACGCTCCCTGCCCGACCACATTGAACTGCTGCCGGTCTAGCCCCGGCTCCCGCTGTTTCCGCCCTGTTCCCCCTGTTTTCCCCCATGCAGCCATGAGTGGCCTGCTGCGCTGCCGCCTGCCCGAAGCAGCAGCAGCAGTGCTCCGTGCAAGCAGCCGCCGCCCCGCAAAATTTACATATTGTTTCAAATCCAAACAAGGGTATTTCTCGTCCCCAACCGTCTTTACGGGCATTGCCGGCATGCATGGGCTTGCTGGCTCTCCCGTGGAGTTTTCATGCGTTCCCTTCTGATTCCGCTCGCACTCCCTCTGGCTGTCAGCCTGGCGTCACTGGCGCCGGTAATGATGGCCGAGGCAGCGGACGCGACCGCCAGCGCACGCCTGGTAGATTTCGACGTCCCGGCCCAGACACTGGACCTGGCGCTCAAGGCCGCGGCCGCCCAGGCAGGCCTTTCCGTCGCAGCGGATCAGTCCTTGCTCGGCGGCCGCCGTTCCGCCCCGCTACACGGCAGCTATTCCGTCCAGCAAGGCTTCGAACGCCTGCTGGCAGGCACCGGATTACGGGTGACGGTCAGCGCCAACCTGGTCGCCATTACCGCACCCCCGGCATCCGCCAAGCCCGCCACGGAACTCGCCCCCGTGCTCGTGACCGGCAATATCAACGCACGCGCCGACATCTTCACCACACCAGAAATGCTGGCCAGGGTCACGACAGAAGATCTACGCCGCCTGCCGCCACGCAACACCAGCGACGTTCTGGCCAATGTCTCCGGGGTTTTCACCAGCCAGGGGCGCAGCGATCCGGGCGTCTCCGTCAATATCTGGGGCATGCAGGACTTCGGCCGGGTGAACGTCATGGTGGACGGCACGCGCCAGAATTTCCAGAAAAGCGGGCATGGCAGCAACGGCCAGGTCTATCTCGACCCGGCACTGCTCTCAAGCGTGGATATCGAAAAAGGCCCGACCTCCACCGTGGGCGGCGCCGGCATGATCGCCGGCATCGTGAACTTCCGGACATTGCAGATCGACGATGTGCTGCTGCCTGAACAAACCGTAGGTGGACGGGTTCAGGGCAGTACCGGCACGAATGCCACACATTTTCTGGGCCACGCCGCCATCGGCCTGCGCATGGGAGAGGAAACCGATTTCCTGGCTGCCGTGAGCCGCCGCCACCTGGGCGAATTTCGCCTGGGCCGAAAGGGTGGGATCGACCATTATGAAGGCTCGAACAACCAGAACGCCATCGAAACACCCCTGGGTGAACCGGCACGTGCCACGAACCAGGACATATGGTCCGGCCTGGCCAAGCTGGGTTGGCGCCCATCCATCGACCACCGGCTGCAATTGAGCTACGTAGGCTACGACACCAAGTTCACCAATGGCGACCGCCTGGCTGTCAGCGGCGCGGCGCAATATTCGGTGCGGGTCGATACGATCAAGCTGGAATACGACTACCAGCCTGCCAACCCATGGATATCCATCGAGTCTTCGCTGTACTACACCAATACGAGACGCCACGAAGAACGCATTGCCAACGAAGCCAGGCCAGCCGATAGCTTCGCCCTGGATTTCGAAACCAATACCCTGGGCGGAACCCTGCAGAACACGGCAGTCGTCGAACTAGGCAAATGGCAGCTGACCTCGCGTACCGGCGGCGAGTTCTTCCACGACTGGACTTCCCCCAAGTACAACGACCACGTCAGCGACAATTCCTCGCGCGACCCAGCCTGGTACGAAGGCTCCACACCCAAAGGCAAACGTACCGTGGCCAGCGCTTTCCAGTCCCTGACCTTCGACTACGACGAATGGCTGCGCATTGCCGCTGGCTTGCGCTACGACCATTTCTGGCTCAAGGGCAACGGCCAGATGTTCATGGGCATGGTGCCCAACGAGATGGGCGTGCGGCCGTCGTCTACCGCGCTCTACACCCGGTTTGAAGTGGATCGCTCCGCCTATGGGGTTGCGCCCACGCTGTCGCTGGCCGTCAAACCCGCGCCCTGGGCGCAGCTCTTCGTCAATTATGGCGAAGGCCTGCGGCCACCCGCCATCACCGAAACCATGATGTACGGCATGCACGTCTACAACATGTTTCCCTATTACCCCAGCCCGGGCCTGAAGGAAGAGCGCGCCCGCACCTGGCAGTTTGGCACCAACCTGAACTTCACCCCCGGCCTGCGCCCCAACGACGCGCTGCGCGTGAAGGCGGCCTGGTTCGAAAATCGCGTGCGGAACTACATCGTGATGGGAGCCATCATGTCTCCCATCGCCACCGCCGACTGCGGCGGGATGCTCTGCCCATCGGCCTACGTCAACCTGAACCAACCTGCCCATTTCCGCGGTCTGGATATGCAGGTCGATTACGACAGCGACGACTTCTTCGCCAACCTGAACGTGACGCGCGTGATCTCCAAGCTGGACACGGCAGACTACAACCCTTTCCCGCTGGGCAGCTGGACGGGCTACCCGCCGACATCCATGGGTAGCAGTGGCGGTGCCGGCAGCACGCTCGTAGACATGTTCTATTTCGGCCCGCCCAGCCTGAAGATCGGCCTTTCAGGCGGCGTGCGCCTGTTCGACCGACGCCTGGAACTCGGCGCACGCTGGCGCCTGGAACGCCCCTGGAAAGAAGACACGCAATCCGTTTGGGCCAATCAGACCGTGCGCACGCTGGATCTGTGGGCCGGTCTGCAGGCCACCCGCCAACTGCACCTGGGCCTGGCCGTCGATAACGTGCTCGACCGCAATTATGTGGAAATCACCGGCTCGGGTACCGGCCTGAGCTTTGCGCCCGGACGCACGATCCTGGGCACCCTGACCTATCAGTTCTAGACCATTTGCCAATCATCCCCAACGACTAATTCACCGTCACCCATTCCCCCGACGCCACCGGCACCGCTTCTTGCCCTGACATGCCCAACCACAAGGCCCCCGTGATGAACCCTTCGCCGCTACGCACTTTTACCCTGCCCCTGCGCCCCCTGACGCTTGCCGTCATGCTGGCCGCTGCGCTACCCGCCCAGGCGCAATGGGCCAATCAGGAAGGGCTGGACGCCAAGGTTCTGCATCGCTTTGAAAAGTTCTCGCAGGACGGCAACCTTCAGGGCGTCAACCCGGCCATGGCCCCCATCGCCCACAAAACCGACAACGGCATCCTGCTGCAAGGAAGCACATGGACCGGACGCCCCGCCCAGGATCCCGCCGCATTCGGTATGGATGCAGGCGGCTTGAGCTACCTGCTGACCCTTGATGCGGACGGCAAGCCCGCCGCCTATCAGCAAGCGCCTATCCCGGCCGCCACCGGCATGGTGCATTCCGACCTGTTGGATATAGGCGCAGGCAAAGTGCTCGCTTCCGCATCGCACTATGTCATGACCCCGACATTCGCCCAGATCAACCGCCTGGTCGTCATCCAGGATGGCAAAACTGAGATCCTGGCACCCGCCAACACCGACTTCGACGGCCCCTTGGGAGGAGTAGGACAACATGCCATCGACGATGACGGCAATACCTACTACGGCACGACCAGCCTCTCTCCCACACTCGTCAAACGTGCAGCAGATGGTACTTTCAGCACGATCGTCGACTTCCTGCAGTATCAATCCGGCAAGGCGCTGCTCAAAGGCGGCTACTCCACAGTCTTGCTCTGGAGCAAGCAGGATGACCATCTGTACATCGCGTCGCGCATGCCCGTGTACGAACCCAACAAAACCGGCGATTATCCTGGTGTGGACACAGCCGCCACCGTCTATGGCGCACTGTCCCGGATTCCTGGCCGCGCGCTGCGCGCCGGCAAAGTCACAGCAGACGATATCGAGGTGCTGCACTATTTCACGGAAGGCAACATCGCCAACAATACCCGTGAAAACGTCAATGTCATGATCGAAGACGGCACCTGGCTCTACGGCGGCGGCGCTGCCGGCATGTGGCGTTTCAATCGTGCCGACATCGAAGGTGGCGTGGCGTTCCTGCCCTTCTCGCCGGACCTCAGCGCGGTTCACACTGCCGACGCCCCCAACCTGGCGGGCGGCCCGGCTGGCGCGATACAAGGCCCCATCGCCCTGGGCCTGGACGGCAATATCTACGGCACATCGACTCAGGATGCGTCCATCACTGCCGCCAACAGCCGCGGTGTCATTCGCGCCAACGGCCAGGGCGCGCTCTTCCGCCTTGTGCCCGGCCAAGCCCCGGACCGCTCCGATGACCGCATTGAAGCCGTCCGCTATTTCAACGACAGCGAGTTTGGCAGCGGTCTTTTTGGCGTGCGTGCCGGCCCGGTCGTCAACGGCAAGCACTGGCTGCTCGGCACGACCCGGACGGGCGGCAGCCTCAATCCGGAAAGCGATACCAGCGGCCTCATCTATGCCCTGGAAATCGACCTGCCGGACATCGCCTTTACCGAACCCCTGAAAGCGGACAAGAGCAGCTATACGACAGGCGAACGGCCAGTGCTGACCTGGGCCACCACCGGCGCCCAGAAATGCCTTGCCAGCGGCGGCTGGCAAGGCACCCAGCAAGCCTCTGGCAGAGCCCAGATGCCAGCCCTGGCCACCGCAGGCACCGTCATTTACTCCCTGACCTGCGAAGGCCTGGCTGGCAGCCAGCGCTCTGACGCCAGCATCACCGTCACACAAGGCGACACACCCGTCCAGCCCGTTGCGCCGACAGAGGTGCAGGATGTGGGTGGCGGCGCAACCTTGCCGGCAGGCCTGGCCGGACTGGCATTGCTGGCTCTGCTGCGCCGCAGGCCTGGCCGCCATGCCTGCCGTACGTGACACAGCCACCCCGGGCGATCACAGCTGCCTGCCGTTCTCCGGTGACTATTACCCGCCCACCAATACGCCCGGCCCGCCAGACGACACATCACGCTGGCGGGCTCCCCTGATCACGCGCCCCAACCCAGGCCTGAACCATGTCAATCCAATCTTCCGCCACGACAAAACTGTTAATCGGCACCTGCCTGCTGGGCAGCGCGGTCGGCCTGAGCACGCCCGTGCCGGCACAAGAGGCCACCGCTTTGCAGATGCAGCGCCTGGTCACCCTGTCAACGCGCAACTATACCGATGGCGAACAACTCGAAGGCGTAGCGGCGCTGGAAGCACTGCATAACTCGCCACCCTCTTCGAACCCACCCATTCTGGTGTCCGACGCCACCTATGGCAGCTATCTGTACTGGACAGGGATGGACAGCGTGATAGACCCCAACGATACCGAGTGGGATCAGCTCGCCTACAACTCCCGCACCCGCTTGGGCCCAGCGTTCCTGCGCGTGCCATCCACACCGGCAAAATTCCAGAAGTCCGTGATTTCCCAGGAAATCGTTGGCGCGCCCAGGGCCCAGATCGGCATGGGCACACAGGCGGTGTTGCGCCGCAATGGCGACCTGATCGCCGGCATCGCCAGATATAACGATCGTATCGGCGGTGAACGGTGGTCGCTGGAAAATCAGGCGCCCCGCCCGGGCCAGCGCACCGGCGTACCAGACAACTATGGCACCAGCCTGGTCACCACCGGCGCCCTGGTGCGAGCCGATGCCGACGGCACTCACGCCAGCATCATCGCCAGCACGCTGGACAAGCTGTATTTTCCCTATGGGCGCCTGGCGCAGGCTAGCGATGGCACGCTCTATGGCATGGACGAAGGCCCGGATGGCAACGGCCGCATATACAAACTGTCCGCGCGCGACGAACTAAGCACCCTCCACGCCTTCCCGCTGCGGCAAGCAGGGCGCGGCCAATTGCTCAATGACATCATCCTGGCTGCCGATGGCTGGCTCTATGGACTGATGGCATATAGCCGCGGAACCCCCGGCGCCCCCGGCGCCGATACGGCCGCCAACACGCCTACCGGCATCCTGTTCAAACTCGATCCTGCTCGACCTGATACCAGCTACACCGTCCTGCGCGAATTCACCCTTGCCGATGGCGAATTCAATACCGAGAACGCAGCCATCTGGCAGACCAGCAATACCGTCGATGGCACCTCCATCAGTTTCCTGCTGTCCGACACCGGCATGAACACGCTGACGCAAGGCCCTGACGGCCATCTCTATGGCACTTCGTCTGTCAGCGCCTGCAACATCTACACCACACCCTCACGGTGGCTGTTCCGGCCCGCCCTCCAGGCATACGAGAAAGTGACGATCCGCTATGTCACGCCCAGCCTGCTGTGCGGCCAGGTGCAGGGTTCCGCCTCCATGACGACAGGCGCCACGCCCTACACCACGAAATGGGAATATCCGGCGGACAGCAACCGATACGATGTCGGTTTCAACAGCAATGGCACCCTCTTTCGCATCGGCACGGACGGCAGCAATTTCCAGACCCTGCACCGTTTCGACGGCATCAACGGCGCCACGCCGCGCGGGCCGCTCGCCTTCATCGGCAATACGCTTTATGGCACCACGCTGTCCGGCGGCTCGCTGCACAACTTCTATTTCGGCAACCCCTATAAACCCATACCGCTGGGTTGGACGCGCAACAACCTGAGCGCGGACAAAACAGAGAGCGACTACGCCTTCCAGGTCAGCGATGGCGTGCTGTACGCGCTGGACATGGACAAATGGCGCAGCGACCCGGATAGCGCCTTCAGCGTGCGTCATGAGTTTTCCGAACGCACAACAGGAAAATCACCCACTGGCGTCACGCTGGGGCAAGACGGCGCCTTGTATGGGTCCACGCGGCATGGCGGCGCGGAGCGCTGGTTCGACCGCGTGCAGGGCGGCGTCATGGAATACGACTATTCCAACTCCGGCACCATCTGGCGTTATGGTGCGGATCAGGGTGCCACGATCAACCTTGCCGTCTTTCCTGCTTCCATCAAGCGTGGCGAAACCGCCCGCATTACCTGGACTGCCTCTGGCGTCGTGCCAGGCTCCTGCACGGCCACGTCAAAAGCGCATGACTGGGACGGCCCACAGGCGGAAGACGGCAGTGTGGATGTCACCAAAGCCGCCAGCGGCGTCTATACCTACTCGCTCTCCTGCGTAAACAGCACCACCGGGACGCCCATCGGCTCCAACATCGCCACCTTGCGGGTCGATAGCGTCGCCAGCGAAACCGACGGCAACGCCATCAAGTACACCGGCGGTGGCGGCGCCCTGCCGTTCTGGCCGGCACTGGCCTTGCTGCTGTTGGCCGCAGGACGCCGCGCCCGCA
Organism: Kerstersia gyiorum; assembly: GCF_004216755.1. Classification (GTDB taxonomy): domain Bacteria; phylum Pseudomonadota; class Gammaproteobacteria; order Burkholderiales; family Burkholderiaceae_B; genus Kerstersia; species Kerstersia gyiorum. The sequence continues at coordinate 496,330 of NZ_SGWZ01000001.1, read as the reverse complement.
AACCGTACTGACGCCCGGCAGGCACACCACCACACGGCCCTGCTTGAAGGCACAGCCGCCTGTTTTTTTTGCGGAAAAAACGGCGGCTTGTTTTCATACCCGCACTTTGGCTGGCACAGCGTCTTGCGGCTTATCCGCCACGGCCGCATCCAGCCCCAAACAACGCCGCATCAGCGCCGCCATATCACGCGCCTGGGAATCCGGCTGGGCCTCCAGCGCCGCAACCACGCCCAGCTGGTCTTCGCGTGATTTGTCCTGGTTGATCTTGAACTTGCCTTCCAGTTTGGTCACGGGGATACGCACGCCCATGATGGCGCGCAGACGCGGCACGATCATATCGGCGGGCATGACGTCGAAGCGCCAGTTGCCACCCAGCGGCGTGTCGTAGATCGCCACGGTTTCGCGCAGCAGTTCGTGTATGTCCTCGGGGTCTTCTATCAGTTCCGGCTGGCCGCGCGCATGGATGGCGGTGTAGTTCCAGGTCGGGAAAGTCATCTGGTTCACATACCAGCTCGGCGTCACGAAGGCATGCGGCCCCTGGAAGATGACCAGCGCTGGCGCACCGGCCAGCAGATCCTGGCTCTGCGGATTGGCCCGCGCCAAGTGGGTGGTCAGGATGCCCAGGCCTTCCGGCCCGCCTTCTTCCAGCAGGAACGGCAGGTGCGTGGCCTGCACGCCATTGGCGCCGGAGGTCACCAGGGTGGCAAAACTCCAGAGCCGCATGTGTTCATGCAGGACATCAAGATCATTTTCGACATACGCTTTCGGGGTATACATATCCGTCGTCTCCTGCCGCCGCTGATCCGCAGGCGTGCATGTCCCCGGCCCCGGCCCGGCGGGCAGGGGAAAGACAGCGCACGGCTACGGCCTCGCGGCCGCTTTGCTCATCTCATGCTTCGGCGTGCCTGCGCATCCAGTCGCAGCTTTCGTCAAAGGCCCGAACCGCCACATCCGCAATCTCGACCGCTTCCAGGAAGCTGTGCACAGTACCCGGGTAGACCCTGGCATCTACCTCGACCCCGGCCTGTTCCAGGCATTCCGCCATCTCGATGCTGTCGTCGTAAAGCGGGTCGCATTCCGCAATGACCAGCAACGCCGGCGGCAAGCCATCCAAGCGCGCCTTCACCAGGCACATGCGCGGGTCCTCGAAATCTTCCGGGCGCCCGAGGTAAGCCCGGTAGAACCAGGCCATCATGTGCAATGACAGGCCATATTCGCCCCCGCCATAGCGCACCATGGAATCGCGGTACATGCGCGTACTGAAACCGCCGTAATTGAGCAGCATGCCCCGTGGCAAGGGTTCGCCGGCATCGCGCAGGGCCACGCAGGTGCCCAGCGACAGGTTGCCGCCAGCCGAATCCCCGCCGATGAACAATCCTGCTGCGTCCACGTCCAGGTCATCTGCATGCTCGCGCAGCCAACGCATGACATCCGTGCATTCTTCCAGCGGCTGTGGAAAACGGGCCTCCGGCGCCAGCGAATAGTCCACGCCGACTACCACGATGCCGGCCCGCTGCGCATACTCGCGCATGACCCGGTCATGGGTATCCAGGCTGAACACCACGAAACCTCCACCATGGATATACATCAAGGCGCCCGGTAGCCGGCGCTGCGCCGGATAATGCACGCGGATGCGTACCGGACCATGCCGGGTCGGCACGTCGCGTTCCACCGTGCGCGCCATCTCCGGCCCGCCGGCCACCCATTGCGCCTTGACCCGTTCGCCGATGCGGCGCCCTTCTGCCAGGCTGACGCGGTCGCGCCGGGGGTACTGCGCCGCCACTTCCGCCGTCCGGCTCAGGAAGGTGGCTATCTGGGGGTCCACGGGCGCGAAATGCCCGGGGTAGACATCGTTGATATCCCTGTCGTTGCGACTCATGAGTTCTGGCTCCCGGCAATCTGTCTTGAATGAATGAACATGCGAATTTCCAATCCGCTTGGCTGCGGGGTCAATAGCCCAACACCGGGTCCACGGTATTGAGCAAATCCTGCCCGGCGCGCAGCCGCGCCACGTTGTCGGCCACCTGGCTGATCACGGCCTCCCAGGACGCCATGGTGGCCATGTGCGGCGTAACGACCACACCTGGCATGTGCCAGAACGGATGATCCTCGGGCAGCGGCTCGCGCGCGAAAACATCCAGCACCGCGCCGCGCATATGGCCGCTGGCCAATGCATCGACCAGATCCTGCTCCACCAGGTGCGCGCCCCGGCCGCAATGAATCAGCGCCGCCCCCGGCGGCAATGCAGCGAACAGGCGCCGGTTCAGAATGCCGCGCGTGCTGTCCGTCAGCGGCAACAGGCAGACCAGGATGTCGCAGCCCGCCAGGAACTCGTCGAACTGCGCCGCGCCGCTGTATGCCTGCACACCTTCCAGCTGACGCGGCGTGCGTGACCAGCCGCGCACGGCATAGCCCCGCTGCACCAAGCCCTGCGCCACGTGCCCGCCCATTTCGCCCAGCCCCATGATGCCCACGCGGCACGTGGAGGCATGGGTCTGCAACGGCCGGAGCCACTGCGCCTGGCGCTGCTGGGCCAATGCCCGGTCCAGGCTGCGGTGGAAATACAGCACGCTCCACAGCACGTACTGCAACATGCCTTCAGCCAGGTCCGGGTCCACTACCCGGCATACCGGCAGGCCGCGCAGATCCTGGCCTGCCACCACGTTATCCACCCCGGCCGCAATGCTGTGCACCAGCTTCAGCCTGGGCATGCCGGCATAGACCTCATCCGGCACATCCCAGCACACGGCCAGTTCGGCCTGCGCATGGCGTGGGTCAGGCCACTCGACGACCTCCAGGCCGGGAATGGCCGCTTCCAGCTGCGGCTTGAGAAACGACAGGTCGAAAGAGCGGCTCAGCAAAGCAGCCGTCAGTGTGTCGGCACCTTGCGCAGCGTTCGATGATGCTTGCGTACGTTCAGTCATGGATGCGACTTTCCTCTATCCAAAAATTCATGCATTCCCATTTCACTGCAGCCTCATCACGCCATGCCTGGCGTGGCCTGCATACCGCCGGCCTGCAGGCGTTCATCCATCAGGCGGCTGTACCACTGCTGGCCCGGAATCGCCTGCACCAGACGCTGGGTATAGGGATCTGAAGGCGCGTCGAAAATACTGGCGGCCGGCCCGTACTCCACCACCTTGCCTTTGTGCATGACCGCCACGCGGTGGCAGATCTGGGCCGCCACGCGCAAATCGTGGGTGATGAAGATCATCGCGATATTCAGGCTGCGTTGCAGGTCTGCCAGCAAGGCCAGCACCTGCTCCTGCACCGACACGTCCAGGGCCGACACCGATTCGTCTGCCACCAGAAGACGTGGCTCCAGCGCCAACGCACGGGCGATTCCGATGCGTTGCCGCTGCCCGCCGGAAAACTGGCCGGGGTGCCTGTCGTAGGCCGAGGCTTCCAGCCCCACCCGTTCCAGCAGCGCACGAGCGCGCCGCTCGGCCTCGGCCATGGGCACGCCATTGGCGCGCGGCCCGTCGGTAATGATGCGGCCGACTGTATGACGCGGATTGAGCGAAGCAAAAGGGTCCTGGAAAATCATCTGCACATCCTTGCGCAGTGGCCGGAATTCGCGCTCGCTCATGCGCGTGATATCGACGCCGCCGAAATGGATGGCGCCGCCATCCACATGAGTCAGGCGCAGCAGGCACTTGCCGATGGTGGATTTGCCCGACCCGGATTCCCCCACGATGCCCAGTGTTTCCCCTTGGTGCACCGCGAAGCTCACATCATCGGCAGCCACAACCTCGCGGCGCGTGCCCAGCAGCCGGCTGCCGCTGGCATAGACCTTGCGCAAGCCATCCACCCGCATCACGCAACCCTCGTTCATGTCTGGCAACGCCGTACCGCGCCGTCCCGGCACAGCGGCGATCAGCTTGCGTGTATACGGATGCTGGGGCTTCTCCAGCACCTGGACGGCCGGGCCCTGTTCGACCAGCACGCCGCGCTCCATCACCGCCACGCGGTCGGCGATCTCGGCCACCACGCCGAAATCGTGGGTCACGAACACGACTCCCATGCCCTTCTCGCGCTGGATGCGCTTGATCAACGCCAGGATCTGCGCCTGAGTCGTCACGTCCAGAGCCGTCGTAGGTTCGTCTGCAATCAGCAGGCCCGGCTCCAGCGCCAGCGCCATGGCGATCACCACCCGCTGACGCTGGCCGCCGGAAAGCCGGAACGGATAGGCCTTGTACAGCGTGGCAGGCTCTGGCAGACCGACGAATTCCAGCAATTCCAGCACCCGCTGCACGCCTTGCGGGCCGGGGTAGGCCTGGTGCACACGCAGCACCTCCAGTATCTGGTCGCCCACTGTCATGACCGGATTGAGCGCCGACAGCGGCTCCTGGAACACCATGGCGATTTCTCGGCCACGCAACTTGCGCATGTCCTCTTCGCCGGTCTGCAACAAATCACGCCCGCGAAACAGGATGCGGCCGGCCTCCGGCTGCAGGTAATCCGGCAACAGGCCCATGATGGCATTGGCGCTCATGGATTTTCCCGAACCGGATTCCCCTACCAGGCAGAGAATTTCTCCGGCGTGGACGTCATAGGACACATCCCGCACCGCATAGGGCCGGTCGCTACCGCTGGCAGGCAAGGCGATGCTGAGGCCCTGCACCTGCAACAGTGCCGCTTGCGGCAGCGCGGCGGAAGAACTGTCATGCGGGCCAGGCGCGGTGGCTGGCGCGTGACTGCGCGCTGCGAAGAACTGCAGGTCGCGCCTGTCTGCGCCGCCCTGCATCTGTCGCAGCAAACCCGCGTTGGCACTCGTATGGCTCGTATTCATTTCGTGTTTCCCCTTGGCTCGCACGGTTCACTCGCCACGCCGGCGCAGGTGCGGATTGAGCGCGTCATTCAGCCCTTCGCCGATCAGGTTGATGGCCAGCACTGTCATCAGGATCGCCACTCCCGGTGCAATGCTCAGCCACCAGGATTGCCGGATCACACTGCGCGCGGCGCCGATCATGAAGCCCCAGCTCATCTGGTTGCGGTCGCCCAGCCCCAGGAAGGACAGTGCCGCTTCCGTCAGGATGGCGGTCGCCACCATGAAGGAGCCCATGACGATGATGGACGACATGGCATTGGGCAGGATCTGCGTCAGCACGATGCGGCTGGGGCGCTGGCCTATCACCACCGCCGCCTGCACGAATTCACGCTCCCGCAGCGACATGAATTCGCCACGCACCAGCCGCGCCACCGGCGGCCATGACACCAGCGCAATCGCGCCCACCACCGAATAGAGCGAAGGGTTGAGGATGGCGACCACCAGCACGGCCATCACCAGCTGCGGAATGGTCTGGAAAAACTCCGTGACCGCCATCAGGGCATCGTCGATCAGACCGCCGGCATAACCGGCCACCGCCCCGACCAGCACGCCAACACTGAGCGCCACGCCCGTCGCCACCAGGCCTACTGTCAGCGACACCCGGGCGCCATAGATCAGGCCTGCCAGCACGTCACGCCCCAGCATGTCCGTGCCCAGCGGATGAGCCATGTCGGTAAACGGCAGCAGCATGGGCCGCGCCACGATCATCCATGGCGACTGCGAATAAAGCAGTGGCCCCAGCAGCGCCACCAAAGCCACCAGCGCGAAGAACGCCAGCCCTGCCACGGCACCGTAATTACGCAGGTAATGTTTGCTCAGCGATTTCATGATTTCGCTCCGTTGGCGCCTATCCGCGGGTCCAGCACCCGGTACACCAGGTCCGCCATGAAGTTGAAGAACACCACCATGGCCGAAGTCACCAGGAAGCCGCCCAGCAACAGTTGATAATCACGTTGCAACAAGGCATCGAACATCAGCCTGCCCACACCGGGCCAGCCGAATACGGTTTCAGTCAGCACCGCGCCGCCTGCCAGCTGGCCCAGTTGCACGCCAGCGAAGGTAACCACTGGCATCAGCGCATTGCGCATCACGTGCACCCGCAGGACGCGTCCGCGCGGCACGCCCTTGGCGCGTGCCGTCTTGACGTAGTCCATGCCCATGACTTCCAGCATGGAAGCGCGGATCAGGCGCGCATATACCGCCATGAAAAACGCCGCCAGGGAACAGGCCGGCAGCACCAGGTGGCGGCCGATATCCAGCACTTTTTCCCACCCGACATAGCTGGCGGCCACGCTTTCCATGCCGAACGCCGGGAACCAGCCCAGGATGACGGAAAAGATGATCACGCTCAGCAGCGCCAGCCAGAACAGCGGCGTGGCGTACAGCAGCATCGCCGAGGACATTACCAGGCTGTCGACCCAGCGGTGCCGGTTGCGAAACCGCGAACGCGCCGCCAGTGCGCCCAGCGCCACGCCGGCCACAATGGAAATCACGAAGGCTGCCGCCATCAGCAGCAGCGTTGCCGGCAGGCGTTCCATGATGAGGTCGAACACCGGCACATGGTTGCGGTAGGAATAGCCCAGGTCCAGCTGCACCGCCCCCTTCAGATAAACCCACAACTGCGTCAGCAAGGGCTGGTCCAGCCCAAACTGCGCGCGCAGCGCCTCGACAAATGCCGGGTCACTCGCACCCGACTCCCCGGCCAGCACGGCAGCAGGGTCGCCCGGCGCCATGCGGATCAGGAAAAAATTGATGACAACCACACCCAGCATCACCATCAATGCTTTGAACAACCGCGTCGTAAGGAATGAAATAAACATCGGATACCTCGCGTCCAGTTGCCTGGCGCGGCCCCCCTGGCCGCGCCAGCTCGCTTATTGCTGCGCGTACTACTCGATGGATACGGTATCCAGGGATTCAGTCAGGCTATGGCCCGAGCTCACCGGATTCTTCACGTTCGATTTGGAAACCGTGCCGAATTCGATATCCATCAGCCAGTTGTTCGCCACGTCCCGCGCCAGGATTTTCTGCAGGTCGCTGTAGTACGCTGCACGCTTGGCCGGGTCCAGTTCCTGTCCAGCCTTGTCCCACAGGGCGTCGGCCTCGGGGTTGCTGTAGCCCTGGTTGTTGGCAAACGGGCTGCCCTTGGAAATATTGCGTGTCACGTACAGCCGCTCCACGCCCAGGGCCGGGTCCCCGTACTGGTAAGGCAGGTTGAAGGTGATGTCGTAATCCCAGTTGCTGACCTTGCTGGCCCAGGTACCGCCGTCGCTGGCTTCGATTTCGACACGGAAGCCGATCTGCTCGAGCATCTGCTTGGTGTATTCCAGCAGGCGGTCATAGTTGCCGCCGAGCGCCATGTTGAGCAGCTTCACCGGCCGCGCGCCGACATCCACGCCCGATTCCTTGATCAATGCCCGGGCCTTGTCGAGATCGTAGGGATACTGCTGCACATCCTTTTCAAAGAACAGTTCCGTCTTGGCGAACGGCCCGGTTGCCGGCCAATTCAGGCCTTCGAAAATCACATCAACGATGAACTGCCGGTCCAGTGCATGCTGGATCGCCTGGCGCACCTTGACGTTATCGAAGGGCGGCTTGCGCAGGTTGAGCTGCAGGTGATAAGTGGGCGAGAACAACTCCCAGCCCTTGGCCGTGTAGTCCACGCCATCCATGCCCTGCAGGCGCTTGAGGTCGGACACTTCCAGGTCGCCGCTGCGCAACACCTGCACCGTGCCATTCTCGAAGGCCACCACACGGGAGGCCGCATCCGGCATCATGTAGAACACCACGCCATCCAGGTACGGCAAACCGGGCTTCCAGTAATCCGGGTTACGTTCAAGCCGCAGGTAGGAACCGCGCTTCCATTCCTTGAAGCGGAACGGGCCGGTGCCGACCGGCTTCTGGTTGGCCGGATTGCGGGCGAAGTCCGTACCCTCGTACAAATGCTTGGGCATCATCGGCATGGTGCCGGACTCGAACATGTAGATGAACGGCGGGAAAGGCTTCTTCAGCTTGATCTCGACCGTGTGTGCATCCTTGGCCGTCACTGACTCAAGATAGTTCTTCAGCACCAAACCGGTGCGCACATGCACCGCCGGCAGCAATGTGCCAATGGTGAATACCGCATCATCGGCGGTAAATGGCTGGCCGTCGTGCCATTTCACCCCTTCCTGCAACTCGAACACATAGCTCAGGCCATCGTCGGAAACCGTCCAGGATTTGGCCAGTTCAGGACGCGGCTTCAGGTCGCCGTCGTAGGTCAGCAAACCCTGGAAAACCTTGCTGCCCATGTATTGCGCCGCCACCATGGAATTCATGGCCGTGACGATGGACGGAGGTTCCGGGTTGGCAACCAGGCCCAACGTGCCGCCACGTGTCTGCGCCTGCGCTGCCGTGCCCGCCATCATCATGGGCACCAGGGCCAGCGCCAAGCCGCACACAAATTTCCGTGGAAAGGAATTGAGGTTTTTCATCATGGTCTCATCGTCCATAAATGACAACACTGTCGAAAAGCGGAGCACGCCATCATCAGGATCGGCAATGCCTCGCCACCATTCGGAAAAGCCCAGGGCTACAGAATGAATGCCTCGCCTGGCTCCACCCCGAAGGGAGGGCAGCGCGCCGGCCGGGCCACATGTGAAATCAGTCCGTCGCACGCTGTCATCACACAGTACGCGTCATGTGGACCGGTAAAAAGCGCCACTTCAGCCTTTCTTCGTGGTACCACTTGGCACGATTCTTGCTAGGGTTTTCCCTGTCACCCTGCCACTTTCGACGTCGCTATCGTGCTGCTTTCCGACTACCTGCTCCAGTACCTGGATTACGACAAGTTGTCGCCCCACGGGCCGCTCAACCGGCAGATCTACGACCTGCTGCGCCAGGCCATCCTGAAGGGCATGTGGCCCCCGAATACGCGCATGCCGTCCACACGCGCGCTGGCCGACGAGCTGAAGCTGTCGCGCAATACCGTGCTGCATGCTTTCGATCAATTGCTGGCTGAGGGCTACCTGATCAGCCGGCCTGGCAGCGGAACGTATTTATCCGACACCCTGCCCGGCCACGTCCCCGACCGCCTGCTGGTAGCGGGCGAAGCCCAGCCCGCGCCAGATCCAGGCCTGTCACGGCGCGGGCTGCTGGTGCTCAAGGATGCCGCCATCGTCGAAAGCCCTTCCGGCGCTTTCGCGCTGGGGATTTCCGACACCGACCATTTCCCGCACGCGGCCTGGGCCCGCATGATCGGGCGTCACTGGCGCTATTGCCGCCGCGACCGCCTCAACTACGCCCACCATGGCGGCTACTACCCGCTACGCCAGGCCGTCGCCGAACACCTGCGCCTGTCGCGCTCAGTGAACTGCACGCCGGAACAGGTCATCATCACGACCAGCATCCAGCAATCCATCGCGCTGGTCGGCCAGATGCTGGCCGATACCGGCGACCGGGTCTGGGTGGAAGAGCCGGGTTATCGCCCGGCTCGCAGCCTGCTGCAGGCACAGGGCCTGGAGCTGGTGCCGGTACCAGTGGATGCAGAAGGGCTGACGCTGCAAGGCGAGCTGATGCTGCACCCGCCGCGCCTCATCTATGTCACGCCATCGCACCAATTCCCGCTGGGAATGGTGATGAGCCTGGCGCGCCGCCGCCGGCTGCTGGAATACGTGCGCCAGCACGATGCCTGGGTGCTGGAGGACGACTACGACAGCGAGTTCCGCTTCGAAGGCCGGGTACTGGCATCGCTGCAGGGCCTGGACGAACATGGCCGCGTGATCTACATGGGATCCCTGTCCAAAACCCTGTTCCCCGGCATCCGCACCGGTTATCTGGTCCTGCCCGAAGCCATCGCTGCACAATGCGCCGACGGCTACGCCGAACTTTTCCGCGACGGACAACTGGTCCAACAGGCGGCGCTGGCCGAATTCATCTCGCAAGGCATGTATGCCGCCCACATCCGTCGCATGCGCCAGCTCTATGCGCGCAAGCAGACGCTGCTGCGCGCCGCCATCACCAGGCGGCTAGGCGCGGACTGGCCGGTTTCCGCCCATGAGGCCGGGCTGCACCTGGTGCTGCACCTGCCGCCCGACAGCCCGCCCGGCACGGACCAGGCCGTCGTGCTCGAGGCACGCCGCCAGGGGCTGGTCGCTCGGGCGTTGTCCTCACACTATGCGGGCACTTCCACGCCCTGTCAGGGCCTGCTGCTGGGCTATGCAGGCGTTCAGGAAAGCCAGATCGTGCCGGCCTTCGAACGGCTGGCACGGATCATCGAGCAAAGCCTGTCGGCGCACCGGGAAGCCACCCCGGCCTGAAGCGGCCGTCATGAGTCGCACCCAGGGGGAGCGCACCGGATACAACACCGGCTTGGCCCTCACTCAGTCGGCCTGGATCATCGCGGCAAATTCGCGGAACAGCGCCTGATTGGGGTCGCACCAGCGGTCTATCATGTCGAAGTGATGGCCGTCCGGCTGCGGCACGACAGTCACCGCCATGCCCCGCTCCCGGCAGGCCTGCGCATAGGTATCCTGCTGCCGCTGGAATTCCTGAGACTCATCCCCGCCTACCGACAGGATCAAGGGCAGCCCCTGGCGTGGCAGGCGGTACAAGGGACTGTTGCGGCGCGCCTGAACAGTATCCAGGCCCACCACGGCATTGAGGAAGCACAGCCGGATGGGCTCCAGTTCATACACCCCACTGAGCGCGCAGCCGCCGCGCACGATATCCTCGCGCACGCCCAGCGCTGCCCAATCCGTCGCCATCAAGGTTGCCACCAGATGGCCGCCCGCCGAACTGCCGGCGATATAAATACGGTCACGCGCAATGCCCAGCGCCTGCGCCTGGCCATCCAGCCAGGCCACGCTGGCACGCAGGTCATCGACAATCTGGTCCATGTTCACTGCCGGCGCCAGGCGGTAATTCACCAGCGCCACATGGCAGCCCAGAGCCTGATAGGCCGCCGCGGTATAGCCAAATGCCGACTTGTCCTGTGAACGCCAATAGCCGCCATGAATGAACAACACCACCGGTGCTTTCTGGGCACCGCATGAGAAAAAGTCGATTTCCTGCAAGGCGAATGCGCCATACCTCAGCACCTGCAACCGCCCCTCGGCCTGCGCCTGCTGCCGGGCTGCCGCACTGTCCGCATCCCAGCGCGTGAAGATGTCCTTGTAGCCAGGGATCATCCCCAGGATGTTGTATTGGGCGCCCAGCGCGGACTGATCATATGTCCCGTAAACGGGATGGTTAGCTTGTTCCAAGACTTGCCCCCTGAAAACAGTGAAGAACGCCTGCGTCCGGCAATACCGGCATGCATGCGGGCCACGGACGGCAGCACTGGCGCACCACTCGCCCTGCCCCGCTATCTTGCGGCTGCCATTCCAGCGCATCTATCTCATCAAGGCCATTCACTATCGTGATCAGGCCATAGCGTTTCGTCCGGGTGTCGACAGGCCCGCTCTGCCACGACCGCTCAGGCGTGTCCTGCCTGGCATCTGGCATAGGCCGAAGGGGTCATGCCTACCTGCCGCAGAAACATCGCGCCGAATGCGCTGGCAGAGGCATAGCCCAGGTCCAGCGCGACCGCCCCGACGGTCCGGCCCGACGCCAGGCGTTCCAGCGCTGCCAGCAGCAGCAACTGCTGGCGCCAGGCGCTGTAGCTCAGCCCCGTTTCACGGGGGAAAAGCCGCGTCAGCGTACGCTGACTGAGCCCCGACACCCGGGTCCAGTACGCCAGCGGCGCACGGTTGCCCGGATCACGCAACAAGGTTTCACACATGCGTTGCAGGCGCCGGTCCGCCGGCATCGGCAGCCGCAGCGCCAATCCCGGCTGGTGCTGTATCTCCCGCACGGTCAGAGCCATCAGCAAGGCATGGCGGTCGTCAGTGGACGGTTCCCTGGGAATGGCCAGGACGGCCGCGCTCAGTTCGCGCAGCAAGGGGGGCACCGCCACCAGCCGGCAACCCTCTGGCATGCCGGCCTGCCAGAGCCCGGGCGCGATATACAGGCTGCGCACCCGCGCCGGCCCGAAATAGCGGTTGTCATGCGTCAGCCCGGCAGGCAGCAGCAAGGCATGATGCTGCGGCACCAGCCACTGCTGCGTCCCCACCCGCACTGCCAACGCGCCTTCCAGCACCTGCAGGAACTGGATCCGGGCATGGCTGTGCTGCATGCCTTGCGCCGCATGGGAAAACACTGCCTCCACACCGACCAGCAAGCAGCTCTGGTCCTCAAGGCTCCGAACATGGTTCAGCACGCGCTGCGCTGCCTGTGCATCGGCGCTCTCTGCCTGTCGTCCTGCCGGCACCTGCCCACTTTTCCGGTTCATGCCTCGTCCCCCTCGCCATCAAGGGCTAAACTCACACAAAGCGCGCGCCGATGCAAGCCCCCGGCATGCGCCGATATCAAGCCGCCGGCCCAATACCATTTCCTTCCCGCGCGCCTGCCGTGCCAAGGCCGCCCATACGGACCTGCCATGACCACCCTGCCCCCCGATTGCGAACTCCTGCTCAGCACTTTCCCTGATCTGGCACTGGCCCAGGCCGTTGCCGACGAGCTGGTGCTAGGCGGCTTCGCGGCCTGCGTCCAGATTGGTGCCCCGGTGCACTCCACCTATTCATGGGAAGGTAAGCTGGAGCACGCCACGGAGTACCCGCTCCAGGCCAAGTTGAGCCAGGCGCAACGTGCCGGCGCCATCGCCACCATCCAACGGCACCACCCCTATGCCGTCCCGGAAATCATTTGCCTGCCCATCAGCGCGGGCCTGCCCGCCTACCTGGAATGGATCACGGCTTGCTCTACCCCGGCGCCCGCCGGCCCGCAAGCATGAGCCACATGACGCAGAACCGGCCCGGGCGGCCAGGGCTGCAACTGGGCTTGCTGCTGGCCCTGGCGCTGCTGCTATGCCTGTCGCTGGCCCGCCCCGCGCAGGCCCAGCCGACCTCGGCGCTGCCCGGCAATACCTTGCCCGGTTTCTTCCCGACCAAGCCCGCCCTGCTGCCCGAAGAAGAAGCCTTTGCGCTAAGCGCTGGGATCGACGGCCAGCAGCGCCTGGTACTGGACTACACCATCGCGCCCGGCTACTACATGTATCGCGAAAAGCTGGCCTGGCACTGGCTCTCGGCTGCCGGCGCGCAAGCCGCCAGCGCAGCCTTGCCCACCGGCGGCGAAGTGTTCGATACGACCTTCCAGCGCGACATGGAGGTCTACCGCGACCGGCTCGAAATCATCGTCCCCATTCCTGATCTGCCGGGCCACCCGCCGCTGGCCTTCATTGCCGACAGCCAGGGCTGCGCCGAAGACCGCCTGTGCTACCCGCCTTTGCGCCAGCGCCTGCAACTCGAAGACGACGGCCAAGGCAACTATCGCATCGCTGCCCAGGAAACCCTGGAGGACGCACTGGCGCCCCTGTCCAGCCTCCAGACAGACCTGCCCGCCCCTGGCGAGGCCGCCACATCGGTACGCAGCGCACCGCAGAGCGATACAGCCCCAATAACCAGTGCTGGCCCGGCCGGCGCTGCCAGCACTAGCCCTGCTTCCTCTGCCGCTACCGCTTCCGCAACGCCTGCGGCGCCGCCCCTGAGCGGCAGCGACCTGGACATGGCCCGGCGCCTTGGGGCCGCTGACGGCCAGCTGGGTCTGCAATTGCTGAGCTTCCTGGGGCTGGGCCTGCTGCTGTCGCTGACCCCCTGCGTCCTGCCCATGCTGCCCATCGTATCGGCCATGCTGCTGTCTTCGCCAGCGGGCACGCTGACCCGCGGCCGTGGCCTGGCGCTTGCTGCCGCCTATGTGGCAGGCATGTCGATCATTTACACCCTGATGGGCATCCTGGCGGGCGCCACGGGCGCGGCACTCTCCAGCTGGCTGCAGATGCCCTGGCTCATCGGCCTGTTCTCGTTGGCGCTGGCGCTGCTGGCGCTGGCGCAGTTCGACGTTTTCACCTTCCAGATGCCCGGTGCGCTGCAAGGCCGCCTGGGCCGTATCGGACAAGGTGGAATCGCCAACAGCCTGCCACGCGCAGGCCTGCTGGGCGCCGTCTCCGCCCTGGTGATAGGCCCATGCGTCGCTACCCCGCTGGCCGGCGCGCTGTTGTACCTCTCGCAAAGCGGTGATGTCATGCGCGGCGGCCTGTCGCTGTTTGCCATGGCCTGGGGCATGGGATTGCCCCTGCTCCTGCTGGGCTTGCTGGCAGGCCGCTGGCGGCCCCGGCCCGGTCCCTGGATGGAACGTATCCGCCAATTGACCGGCCTGCTGCTGCTGGGCACTGCCTGGTGGCTGGCCAGTACCTTGCTGCCGGGTGCGCTGGCATTGGCCGGCTGGGCAGCCCTGGCCTGCTTTGCTGCCGTGCTCATGGGCGCCTTCGAAGCGCTGCCTCGGCCCATCCAGCCCGGCCCTGCCGCACTGAAGACGGCAGGCCTACTGCTGGCAGGCGTGGCTCTGATCTGGCTGTTCGGTGCGGCCAGTGGCGGCCGCGACCCCCTGGCACCGCTGGCGGCCTGGAACCGCCCCGCTGCGCAGCAGGAAGCTCCGCTGGTCTTCACCGACATCGCCAGCACCCGCGAACTGGACGCCGCGCTGGCAGCCAGCAGCCGTCCCGTCATGCTGGACGTCTATGCCGACTGGTGCGCGATCTGCCACGAAATGGAACGCGACACACTGTCCGATCCGGCCGTGCAGGCGGCGTTGCAACACTTCACGCTGCTGCGCCTGGACGTGACGCGCGCCAGCGCCGCTGACCGTGCGCTCATGAAGCAATTGCGCATTTTCGGCCCCCCCGCCATGCTGTTCCATGATGCAGGCGGACAGCCTAGGGAAGATGCACGTGTCATCGGCTATATGGGGCCTGCAGAATTTCTTGCGGTACTGGAGCGCCTGCGTTGAACCTGGCGCAGGCGGCATTGGCCAGGGCTCTCCCGCCAAGCGCCAAGAAAATGAAACAGGCCCTGCGGCAGAATGCCCGCAGGGCCTGGCCGTACCTGGCTATCTCTCCTGAGCAGCCCCGAGAGCGGATCAGGAGCGCGAAAACAGCAGGCCCAGCCCGGCCGTGCCCAGGAACAGGCCGCAGAACTTGTTGAATCGCCCCATATTGCGCGGTGTCTTGAGCCAGCCGCCGAGATATACGCCCATAAAGGCGTACAGGGCGATGGCCCCCCACTCCAGCACCAGGAACACACCGCCCAGCATCAGCAGTTGCTCGGCCACCGGCTGGGTATGATCGACGAATTGCGGCAGCAACGCACCGAAAATCAAAATGGCCTTGGGGTTGCTGATCGCCACCATGAACTCGGTACGCATCAGTTGCCCCAGCGATTCATGATGCTTCACGCCGGAAAGATCGGGATCAAAGCCACCCACCTTGGCGCGCCACAGCTTGACGGCGATGTACAGCAGATAGGCAGCCCCGACGAACTTCACCACCAGGAAAAACGTCGCGGAAGCGGCCAGCAAGGCCGCAAGGCCCAGCGCCGACAACACGATCAGAATGGCGAAAGCAGCCTCTCGTCCCAAGCCTGCACCCACCGCCTTGCGGAACCCGTAGCAGGCGCCATTGTGCACGCTGAGCAAATTGTTCGGCCCCGGCACCAGGTTCAGAGCGAAACAGGTGGGAACAAAAAACAGCAGACTGGTGAGCGTCATTTCCTATCCTATCAACCAGGCCAGAACGGCGAAAACCCCGCCCGGGAACACGTCGGCCACAAATGCCGCGGCGTGCTCCCGGACGGGGCAACACAATAAGTATGAACCTTTGCCAGCCGTTTGGCGAGCCTTGGGCCAGCCCCCGGGCCGAGTGTCCTCTTTTCACGACGCGGCCGGGCAAAAATAAAGGCGGCGACCGTCAGAAACGGTCGCCGCCTGGCATCAGCGCAAGCTGATGTACGTCTTATTCCTGATCGGCAGCTTGAGCTTGCTCGTCGGCCTCGACTTCAGGACGATCCACCAGTTCCATGAACGCCATCGGGGCGTTATCGCCCTGACGGAAACCCATCTTCAGCACACGGGTGTAGCCGCCATTGCGGGCAGCGTAGCGCGGGCCAACGACTTCAAACAGCTTGACCACGGCGTCGCGATCACGCAGACGGGCGAAAGCCAGGCGCTTGTTGGCCAGGGTGGGGTTCTTGCCCAGCGTGATCAGCGGCTCGATGACGCGACGCAGTTCCTTGGCTTTCGGCAAGGTGGTCTTGATCGCTTCGTGCGTGATCAGCGAGACAGCCATGTTGCGGAACATGGCAAGGCGGTGGCTGCTGGTGCGGTTCAGCTTACGCAGGCCGTGACGGTGACGCATGGTATTTCCTTTGAATCTTGAATGAACGGTGCCTGGGCACCAAGTTAACCGGCTCTTCTATCACCCCTTGCGGGGCGCGGTCCGATGGAATGAATGGCATGCAAACATGCCTGTACTGCCAGGGATTCCGGAAGACTGGCTTCCGGCCAGGGACGAAAAAGCTGCCCTGGAACGGTACGCCGGACGATGCTGCTACCCGGGGGACCGGCCGCCATGCAAGGCACGGCGGCTGAAATCAGCAAGGTCCCGGCACACGGCCGGGACCTGGTTCAGACTCAGGGACGCTCGAGGCCCAGGGGCGGCCAGTTTTCCAGCTTCATGCCCAGGGTCAGGCCGCGTGCGGCCAGCACTTCCTTGATTTCGTTGAGCGACTTGCGGCCCAGGTTCGGGGTCTTGAGCAGCTCGTTTTCGGTACGTTGGATCAGATCGCCGATGTAGTAGATGTTTTCGGCCTTCAGGCAGTTGGCCGAACGCACCGTCAGCTCCAGGTCGTCCACCGGACGCAGCAGGACCGGGTCGATCTGCGGCGCGCCAGCGCGGCTGGGCTGTTCGTAGGCGGATTCGCCCGGGCCTTCCAGCGCGGCGAACACGGAGATCTGGTCCATCAGGATGCGGGCCGATTGGCGCACCGCTTCCTCGGGCGTGATCACGCCGTTGGTTTCGATGTCCAGCACCAGCTTGTCCAGGTCGGTACGCTGCTCGACGCGGGCGTTTTCGACAGCGTAGCTCACGCGGCGCACCGGGCTGAACGAAGCGTCCAGCACGATACGGCCGATGGATTGCGAACGGTCGTCAGCCAGGGCGCGCACGTTGCCGGGCACATAGCCTCGGCCTTGCTCGACCTTGATCTGCATTTCCAGCTTGGCGTTGTCGCTCAGGTGGGCCAGCACGTGATCCGGATTGATGATTTCGACATCATGCGGCAGTTCGATGTCACGCGCAAAAACGTCGCCAGGGCCTTGCTTGCGCAGGGTCAGGGTGACTTCTTCACGGCTGTGCAGCTTGAACACGACGCCCTTCAGGTTCAGGATCAGGTCGACCACGTCTTCCTGGACGCCTGGCAGCGTGGAGTACTCATGCACCACACCGGTGATCTGCACTTCAGTCGGCGCATAACCGGTCATGGACGACAGCAGGATGCGGCGCAGCGCATTGCCCAGCGTGTGGCCGTAGCCGCGCTCGAAGGGCTCCATGATGATTTTGGCATGGGTGGCGCTGAGCGTTTCGACTTCGATCGCACGCGGCTTCAGAAAACCTTGGACGGACATGAATGTTCCTTGATCAATACCCTCGGCTCGTTACACCGATAAGGCTGACGGAAAAAAGAAAGAAATAGACCTGCGAATCTCGAGGACTGCAAACCAGGCGCTACCGGTGCCGCCACCACTGGGGCGACAGCCATCCTGGCGGATGACACGGCGGACTGCCTGTTGCATGGGCACTATCCAGGGCAAGCCTGGCGGTGCACATGCAACAGGCAGCCGGATGCAAAAGCACACGGCTGCCAGACAAGCATCGAAGTATAGCGCACCGCCACCGGAATGGCAGTGCCCAGACCCGATAATCGCGTCGATTAACGCGAGTAAAGTTCCACGACCATGGATTCGTTGATGTCGCGAGCGACGTCAGCACGATCCGGGACGGACTTGAAGGTACCGACCAGCTTGGTGGCGTCAACTTCCACCCACTGGGGGATGCCTTGGCTGGCAGCCAGTTCCAGGGCTTCCTTGATGCGAGCCTGGCCCTTGGCCTTCTCGCGCACGCCGATCACGTCACCTGCCTTGATCAGCATGGACGGGATGTCAGCCGTGTGGCCGTTCAGTTCGATGGCGCGGTGAGCCACCAGCTGGCGGGCTTCAGCACGCGTGGAACCGAAGCCCATGCGGTAGACGACGTTGTCCAGACGCGATTCCAGCAGTTGGATCAGGATTTCGCCGGTGTTGCCACGACGGCGATCGGCTTCTTCGAAGTACTTGCGGAACTGTTTTTCCAGAACGCCGTACATGCGCTTGAGCTTTTGCTTTTCACGCAGTTGCAGGCCGTAGTCCGACGTACGGGCACCGGAGGTGCGGCCGTGCTGACCGGGCTTGGAATCCAGCTTGCACTTGGATTCCAGCGAACGGCGGGCGCTCTTCAGAAACAGATCGGTACCCTCGCGACGCGAGAGCTTGCACTTGGGGCCAATGTAACGTGCCATTTGGTTTTCCCTTAAATACGACGGCGCTTAGGCGGACGGCAGCCGTTGTGCGGCACCGGCGTGATGTCAGCAATGCTGGAGATCTTGATGCCCAGCGCGTTCAGCGCGCGCACCGAAGATTCGCGGCCGGGACCAGGTCCCTTGATGCGGACTTCCAGCGTCTTGATGCCGTACTCGATCGCCACGCGACCGGCGCTCTCGGCAGCAACCTGCGCCGCGAACGGGGTCGATTTACGCGAACCCTTGAAGCCGGCGCCACCAGAAGTGGCCCAGGCCAGGGCATTGCCCTGACGGTCGGTGATCGTGATGATCGTGTTGTTGAAAGAAGCGTGAACGTGGGCGATACCGTCCGATACGTTCTTCTTGACCTTTTTACGGACGCGCGCGGCGCCGCTCGAAGCTTTGGCCATGATGTCTATCCTTGATTATTTCTTCAGAGACGCTGCGGCGCGACGCGGACCCTTGCGGGTACGAGCGTTCGTGCGAGTGCGCTGACCGCGCACCGGCAGGCCACGCTTGTGACGCATACCACGATAGGTACCCAGGTCGATGAGGCGCTTGATGGACAGCTGCACTTCACGACGCAGGTCACCTTCGACCGTGAAGACACCAACGTGCTCGCGGATGCGCTCCAGCTCGGCGTCGGTGAGGTCCTTAACCTTCTTTTCGACAGGTACGCCTGCAGCTTCGCAAATCTTGCGAGCGCGGGTACGACCAATGCCGTAGATGGCGGTCAGGCCGATCTCGGCGTGTTGTTGCGGCGGAATATTGATGCCAGCAATACGGGCCATGACTGTTCCTTGAATAAATCCGTTGCTAATGACCGGCTAAGCCGATCTGAATCCTGTTTCCCTGTACCCCGACCGGATCACTTGGACCGGAATACGATCCTGGCACGTGAAAGATCATAGGGCGTGAGCTCCACTGTGACCTTGTCACCCGGCAGAATCCGGATGTAATGCATGCGCATCTTGCCGGAAATGTGGCCAAGAACTACATGGCCGTTTTCCAGCTTGACGCGGAAAGTTGCGTTGGGGAGGTTTTCTATGACCTCGCCCTGCATCTGAATGACATCGTCCTTTGCCATTTTCTGCTACCACTCTACTAGCGCAAGGGTCGGTTCCCGCCCTTGAAGTTCGCCTTCTTGAGCAGAGAGTCATATTGATGAGACATCATGTAAGCCTGGACCTGGGCCATGAAATCCATGGTCACGACCACCATAATGAGCAGGGAAGTTCCGCCAAACAGGAACGGGACATTCCAACGCATCACCAAGAACTCGGGAATCAAGCACACCAGCGTGATATACAACGCGCCTGCCAGAGTTAGGCGCATGAGGATCTTGTCGATATATCGCGCAGTTTGCTCACCAGGACGAATCCCCGGCACAAAAGCACCGCTCTTCTTGAGATTGTCCGCAGTTTCACGGCTGTTGAACACCAGGGCCGTGTAGAAGAAGCAGAAAAAGATGATGGCAGTGGCGTACAGGGTGACATACAGCGGCTGACGCGGTTGCAAAGCCGCAGCCAGGTCACTCAGCCAACGCATGCTCTCGCCAGTGGCAAACCAGCTTGCCACCGTGGCGGGCAACAGAATGATGGACGAGGCGAAGATCGGAGGGATCACACCAGCCATATTCAGCTTCAGGGGCAGATGCGAGCTCTGGCCACCATAAAGTTTGTTGCCCACCTGGCGTTTCGCATAGTTGACGGTGATCCTGCGCTGCGCACGCTCAACGAACACCACCAACGCCGTGACGGCGATGGACAGCGCAACGATGAACAACGCGGCAGGCACCGACATAGCACTGGTACGCACCAGGTCCAACAAGCCACCGACTGCCGAAGGCAGCCCGGCCACGATACCGGCGAAGATCAGGATCGAAATGCCGTTGCCCAGGCCACGCTCGGTGATCTGCTCGCCCAGCCACATGATGAACATGGTGCCGGTGACCAGCGTCACGACGGTCGTGAAACGGAACAGCATCGCACTGGTGCCTGCAAGGATCAGGCCTTGCTGCGATTCCAGGGCCACCGAGATACCGATGGCCTGCGCCAGTGCCAGCACCACGGTGAAATACCGCGTGTACTGCGTGATCTTGCGGCGCCCTGCTTCGCCTTCCTTCTTCAGCGCTTCCAGCGACGGAACCACCACGGACATCAACTGCATGATGATGGACGCGGAGATATAGGGCATGATGCCCAGCGCGAAGACGGAAAAACGCTCAAGCGCCCCGCCAGAAAACATGTTGAACAGGCCCAGGATCCCACCCGAGTGCTGACGGAACAAGTCCGACAGCGCATCGGGGTTGATACCAGGAACGGGAATATGCGTGCCGAGCCGGTATACAACCAGCGCGAGCAACAGGAACACCAACCGACGCTTCAGATCGCCGTATCGGGGTCCGGTCTTGCCCAGTGCCTGCGCTTTAGCCACACATCACCTCGTGATCAAGCCAGCGAGCCGCCGGCCGCCTCAATGGCGGCGCGAGCGCCGGCCGTCGCCGTGATGCCTTTCAGGACCAGCTTGCGCGTCAGTTCGCCAGACTTCACGACCTTCGCGAAACGCACGGCCTGACCGACCACACCGGCTTGCTTCAGCACTTGCACATCGACTTCGTCGACGGGCAGGCCTTGCAGCTCGGACAGGCGGACTTCAGCATAAAGGTGACGATTCAAGGATTTGAAGCCACGCTTGGGCAGGCGGCGTTGCAGCGGCATTTGGCCGCCTTCAAAACCGACCTTGTGGAAACCACCGGTACGGGATTTCTGACCCTTGTGGCCACGGCCGGCGGTCTTACCCAGGCCGGAACCGATACCACGACCAACGCGGCGGCGGGCGTGCTTGCTGCCTTCAGCCGGGGCCAGGTTATTGAGTTGAATTTCCGACATCGTATTTCCTTAGACGTCCGAGACGGTAACGAGATAATCGACCTTGCGGATCATCCCACGCACTTCCGGCGTATCGACCAGCACCTTGCTGCTGTTCAAACCGCGCAGCCCCAGGCCGCGAACCGTATCACGGTGCGACTTGTGGGTGCCGATGACCGAACGCACCAGCGTAACCTTGATTTGCTTCTGAGCCATGACTTACCCCAGGATTTCTTCGACGGACTTGCCGCGCTTGGCAGCAACTTCCGCCGGCGTCTGGGCCGCGCGCAGACCATTCAGCGTGGCGCGAACCATGTTGTAGGGGTTGCTCGAGCCCAGGCTCTTGGCAACCACGTTACGGACGCCCATCACTTCGAAGATGGCGCGCATCGGGCCGCCGGCGATGACGCCGGTACCTTCGGCTGCCGGCGAGATCAGCACCGTCGAGGCGCCGTGCTTGCCAACCACCGTGTGATGCAGCGTGCCGTTCTTCAGGGGCACCTTGAACAGACCGCGACGGGCCTGTTCCATTGCCTTCTGGACGGAAACCGGCACTTCGCGGGCCTTGCCCTTGCCCATGCCGATACGGCCATCGCCATCGCCAACCACGGTCAGCGCAGCGAAGCTCATGGTGCGGCCACCCTTGACGACCTTGCTGACGCGGTTGACCGCGATCATCTTCTCGCGGAAGCCGTCGTCGATTTCCTTCTCAGCGGCGTTCTTGCCTTGTACTTTAGCCATTTGACAATCCCTCGCTTAGAACTTGAGACCGGCTTCACGCGCGGCTTCGGCCAAGGCCTTCACACGACCGTGATAACGGAAACCCGAGCGGTCGAAAGCAACGCTTTCGATGCCAGCGGCCTTGGCCTTCTCGGCCACGCGCTTGCCAACCAGGGTCGCAGCGGCGACGTTGCCGCCATTGCCTTCCAGCAGCTTGCGGACTTCGGCTTCCTGGGTGGAAGCGCTGACCAGCACGCGATTGCCTTCCGGCGAAATGATGTTTGCGTAAATGTGCAGGTTCGAACGGAAAACCGTCAGGCGATGAGCGCCCAGTTCGGCAATTTTCCGGCGGGTAGGCACCGCACGACGCAAACGGGAAAGATTCTTGTTCATGATATTTCCTTGCTTGCGCGATTACTTCTTCTTGGTTTCCTTGATCGCCACGTATTCGTCAGCGTAGCGCACGCCCTTGCCCTTATAGGGTTCCGGCTTGCGATAGGCGCGAATCTTAGCGGCGGTCTGGCCCAGCACCTGCTTGTCGGCGCCCTTCAGCACGATTTCGGTCGGCGTGGGGGTTTCGGCCTTGATACCAGCAGGCAGCGGGTGCACGATGTCGTGCGAGAAACCGAGTTGAAGCTTGACCGCGTCAGCTTGGGCCTGGGCACGGAAGCCCACGCCAATCAGCGTCAGCTTGCGCTCGAAGCCCTTGCTCACACCAGTCACCATGTTGGCGACCAGAGCGCGCAGGGTGCCGGACATGGCATTGGCGTGGCGGCTCTCGTCAGCAGCGGCGAACGACAGGTTGCCGTCTTCCTGCTTGACCACCACATTGCCGTCCAGCGCTTGCGTCAGGCTGCCCAGGGGGCCCTTGACGACGATCTGTTCCTGGCTCAGGGTAACTTCCACACCCTTCGGCAGTTCAACGGGGTATTTTGCAATACGTGACATTCGAATCTCTCCTTAGGCCACGTAGCACAGCACTTCGCCGCCCACGCCATTGGCGCGAGCCTTGCGGTCGGTCATCACGCCACGCGAGGTGGAGACGATGGCGACGCCCAGGCCGTTCATGACCTGAGGAATGCTGGTGCGACCCTTGTAAATACGCAGACCGGGGCGCGACACGCGCTCGATGCGCTCGATCACGGGACGGCCAGCGTAATACTTCAGGGAAATTTCCAGCTCGGGCTTGGCCGAGCCACCCTTGACTTCGAAACTCTCGATATAGCCTTCGTCCTTCAGCACAGCAGCAATTGCCACTTTCAGCTTCGAGGAGGGCATGCTCACCGAGGCCTTGTCAACTTGCTGCGCATTACGGATGCGAGTCAGCATATCGGCGATGGGATCGCTCATGCTCATAATTGAATCTCCTACCAGCTGGCCTTGGTGACGCCAGGAATCTCACCACGCATTGCGTATTCACGCACTTTGTGACGAGCCAGGCCAAATTTGCGGAACACACCGCGGGGACGACCGGTCACGGCGCAACGGTTGCGCTGGCGAGTCGGGTTCGCGTTGCGCGGCAGCTCTTGGAGCTTCAGGCGCGCTTCGTAACGCTCTTCGTCGGTCTTGGAGGTATCGTCGATGATCGCCTTCAGCGCAGCGCGCTTGGCGGCGAACTTGGCGGCCAGCTTGGCACGCTTGATATCGCGATTGATCAGGGAAAGTTTAGCCACGTATCGCCCCTTAGTTGCGGAACGGGAAACGGAACGCCGTCAACAGCGCCTTTGCTTCCTCGTCGGTCTTGGCAGTGGTCGTGATACTGATGTTCAGGCCACGCAGCGCGTCGATCTTGTCGTATTCGATTTCGGGGAAAATGATCTGTTCCTTGACCCCGACGTTGTAGTTGCCACGACCATCGAACGCACGACCGGAAATACCACGGAAGTCACGCACGCGCGGCAGAGCCACGGTGACCAGACGGTCCAGGAATTCGTACATGCGTTGACCACGCAGGGTCACCATGCAGCCGATCGGATAGTCTTCACGGATCTTGAAGCCGGCGATAGCCTTGCGGGTCTTCGTGATGACGACCTTCTGGCCAGCGATCTTGGTCAGATCACCTGCGGCATTTTCAATGATCTTCTTGTCGGCAACCGCTTCGGACACACCCATGTTCAGGGTGATCTTGGTGATGCGCGGCACTTCCATGACGCTCTTGTAGCCGAACTTTTCCTTCAGTTCGGGCGCGATCTTGTCGCGATACAGTTCTTGAAAACGAGCCATGTCAGTTCCTTAAGCCTTGGCGCCGACGATTTCGCCGCTGGAGCGGTATACGCGCACCTTGCGACCATCGACTTCCTTGATCCCGACGCGGTCAGCCTTGCCAGTGGCAGGGTTGAAGATCGCGACATTCGAGATGTGGATGGGCAGGGTCTTTTCGACGATGCCGCCCGTGGTGCCTTGCATGGGGTTGGGGCGCACGTGCTTTTTCACCACGTTGACGCCTTCGACCAGAACGTGGTCGGCATCAAGACGGGCCAGCACGACACCGCGCTGCTTGCGGCTGCGGCCAGCCAGCACGACGACTTCGTCGCCTTTGCGAATCTTGTTCATCGTATGCTCCTTACAGCACTTCCGGTGCCAGCGACACGATCTTCATGAAGCGGTCGGAACGCAGTTCGCGCGTCACCGGTCCGAAGATGCGGGTGCCGATAGGCTCCAGCTTGGCATTGAGCAAAACAGCGGCATTGCCGCCAAAACGGATCAGCGAGCCATCTTTACGGCGCACGCCCTTGGCGGTACGCACGACGACGGCGTTGTAGATCTCGCCCTTCTTGACGCGGCCGCGGGGAGCCGCATCTTTGACGCTCACCTTGATGATGTCGCCAATGGCGGCATAACGGCGCTTGGAACCGCCGAGCACCTTGATGCACATCACTGACCGTGCACCGGTGTTGTCGGCCACGTCCAGCGTGGTCTGCATTTGAATCATGATTGTCCTTGTTCCAACTTAACCGGAATCCATATTGCCCCGCCCCGGATGCCTTGTGGCATCCCGATCCGGCACAACATGCCCCCGCCAGTTTTGGCCCCGTCAGGTTACGGCCGGTGCGTCCAAGACGCTTGCGCCGTCACCCTGGGATGAAAATCCTGCGGATAAAACTACCTGGCCAAAGCCATACTTCAGCAAAACGCCCAGGTAAGCTCACGAATTTAGCACAGAGGCTACTCAAAGTCCACAATATTTCCGAAAACGCAACACTGGCGGACGTCCATGAAAAAAGCAAGCCCTGGCTGGCAAGGCTTGCTTCATGCACTTCCGCCCCTTTCGAAGCGGAAGTGAACATAGCACCGATGGCTTAGATCACGCGAACCGCTTCGATCAGGCGCGTCACGCTCCAGGACTTGGAACGGGACAGCGGACGACCTTCCGCGATTTCGACGATGTCACCTTCGTTGTATTGGTTGGCTTCGTCGTGCGCCTTGTACTTATTGGAACGCACAACGATCTTGCCGTACAGCGGGTGCTTGGTACGGCGCTCAACCAGCACCACGACGGTCTTGTCCATCTTGTTGCTGACGACCTTGCCGATCAGCGTACGCTGACGCTTGGCCGGAGTGGTGTTTTGGGTTTCGCTCATATCAGTTTCCCGCCTTTTCCGTCAGCAGAGTACGCACGCGAGCGATGTCGCGGCGAACCTTGCGGATCTGGCTGTGATTGGCAAGCTGCTGAGTGGCCTTCTGCAGACGCAGATTGAATTGTGCCTTCAGCAGGCTTTCGAGTTCCTTGCCGAGCTCGGCAGCGTCTTTGGCTCGAAGTTCGCTAGCTTTCATGTCGATCTCCTCAAGCACCGATATGACGCGACACGAACACGGTCGAGATCGGCAGCTTGGCAGCAGCCAGGCGGAACGCCTCGCGCGCCAGCTCTTCGCTGACCCCTTCCATCTCGTACAGCACCTTGCCGGGCTGAATTTCAGCAACCCAGTACTCCGGGTTACCCTTACCATTACCCATACGCACTTCAGCGGGTTTTTGCGAGATCGGTTTGTCCGGGAAAATACGGATCCAGATCCGGCCACCACGCTTGATGTGACGGTTGATAGCACGACGTGCAGCTTCGATCTGACGTGCGGTCAGACGACCGCGGCCCGTGGCCTTCAGACCGAATTCGCCGAACGAGACGGCGGTGCCGCGCGTCGCCAGGCCGGTATTACGGCCCTTCTGCTCTTTGCGGTATTTCCTGCGTGCCGGTTGCAGCATGCTTATTCTCCTTCAGCCGCCGAAGCAGCATCAGACTTGCGCGGACCGCGGCCACGACCGGCGCCACCAGGACGACGGTTGTCCGGACGGTCGCCACGAGGACGACGCGGGCGGCGCTCTTCATCACGCGGCGCAACAGCCACTTCGGGCGGCAGTTCGCCATTGGGCAGACGGTCGCCCTTGTAAACCCAGACCTTGATACCAATGATGCCATAGGTGGTTTGGGCTTCGGACGTGCCGTAGTCGATGTTGGCGCGCAGCGTGTGCAGCGGCACACGGCCTTCGCGATACCACTCGGTACGAGCGATTTCGATGCCGTTCAGACGGCCCGAGCTCATGATCTTGATGCCTTGCGCACCCAGGCGCATGGCATTTTGCATCGCGCGCTTCATGGCGCGACGGAACATGATGCGCTTTTCGAGCTGCTGGGCGATCGAATCGGCGATCAGCTGGGCATCGGTTTCCGGCTTGCGGATTTCCTCGATGTTGACGTGCACGGGCACGCCCATCAGACGCTGCAGATCGCTCTTCAGGCTTTCGATATCCTCGCCGCGCTTGCCGATCACCACGCCCGGACGAGCCGAGTAAACGGTGATGCGGGCATTCTTGGCAGGACGCTCGATGACCACGCGGCCAACGGACGCGCTCTTGAGCTTCTTCTTCAGATACTCGCGGACGCGGATATCTTCAGCCAGCATCGTGCGATACGACGAATCACCGGCGAACCAGCGGGAAGTCCAGTCACGCGAGACTGCCAGGCGGAACCCAGTAGGGTGAATTTTCTGACCCATCTTGACTCCTTAGGCGCCGACCTTAACCACAATGTGGCAGGTCTGCTTCTCGATACGGTTACCGCGGCCTTTAGCGCGTGCGGAAAAACGCTTCAGCGACTGACCCTTGTCGACGTAGATCGTGGTGACCTTCAGTTCGTCGATGTCGGCGCCGTCGTTGTGTTCAGCGTTGGCGATAGCCGAGTCGACAGCCTTCTTCAGGATGACGGCGGCCTTCTTGGGCGAGAACGTGAGGATGGTCAGTGCCTGCGCCACAGACTTGCCACGGATCTGGTCAGCGACCAGACGGACTTTCTGAGCGGAGATACGAACCCCACGGACATTGGCGGTAGTTTCCATCGCTTACCTCTTGGCCTTCTTGTCCGCAGCGTGGCCCTTGAACGTACGGGTCAGTGCGAACTCGCCCAACTTGTGGCCAACCATGTTCTCGTTGATATAAACGGGAACGTGCTGACGACCGTTGTGCACAGCAATCGTCAAGCCGATGAACTCCGGCAGGACGGTGGAACGGCGCGACCAGGTTTTGATCGGCCTCTTGTCGTTGCCCGCGATTGCCTTTTCGACCTTGGAAACCAGGTGCGAATCGACAAACGGGCCTTTCTTGACGGAACGGGACATGATGTTCGCCTCTTACTTGCGCTTGCGCCGTTGGACGATCATGTTGTTCGTCCGCTTGTTGCGACGGGTCTTGAAACCCTTCGCCGGAGTACCCCAGGGGCTGACAGGCTCGCGTGCTTCGCCAGTACGACCTTCACCACCACCGTGCGGGTGGTCGATCGGGTTCATGGCAACACCGCGGACCGTCGGACGGATACCGCGCCAACGCACGGCACCGGCCTTGCCGATCTGGCGCAGGCTGTGTTCTTCGTTACCGACTTCACCTATGGTGGCGCGGCACTCGATGTGCACGCGACGCACTTCACCGGAGCGCAGACGCACTTGGGCGTAGACGCCTTCGCGGGCCAGCAGAACGGCGGATGCGCCAGCCGAACGGGCCATCTGAGCACCCTTGCCCGGCAGCAGCTCGATACCATGAATGGTCGAACCCACCGGAATGTTGCGGATCGGCAGCGTGTTGCCAACGCGGATCGGGGCATCAACACCAGAGAACACCGTTGCGCCGACTTCCAGGCCACGGGGAGCAATGATGTAACGACGTTCGCCGTCTGCGTACACCAGCAGAGCGATGTGCGCGGTACGGTTGGGGTCGTATTCCAGACGCTCGACGCGTGCCGGGATACCATCCTTGTTGCGACGGAAGTCGATAACGCGATAGTGCTGCTTGTGGCCACCGCCACGATGACGGATCGTGATGTGGCCATTGTTGTTGCGGCCCGAACCGCGGCTCTTCTTTTCGAGCAGCGGTGCGTAGGGCGCACCCTTGTGCAGCTTGTCGTTGACGACCTTGATCAGGCCACGACGACCGGCAGAAGTCGGCTTGACTTTAACGAGGGCCATTTAGTTCACCTCCGCAAAGTCGATCTGCTGACCCGGCTTGAGCGAGACGTATGCCTTGCGCTCATTGCGGCGGCGGCCATTGAAACGACCGAAGCGTTTGACTTTGCCCTTGCGATTGAGGACCTGCACGGACTCGACCTGCACCTTGAAGAGCAGTTCGACGGCAGCCTTGATTTCCGGCTTGGTCGCGTCAGCAACCACACGGAAGGCGATTTGTTCGTTCTTTTCGGCGATGAACGTGGCCTTTTCGGTCACGATGGGCGCCAGAATGACTTGCAGCAAACGTTCCGTGCTCATCCCAGCATCTCCTCGAATTGCGCGACCGCCGCCTTGGTGATCAGCAGATTCTTGTAGTGAATCAGCGACAGCGGGTCAATGTAGCGCGGCTCGATCACAGCAACGTGCGGCAGATTGCGCGTCGCCAGGTAGGTGTTCTCATCAACGGAATCCGTGACGATCAGCACCGACTCGAGACCCAGGGTCTTCAGGCGTTCGACAGCCTGCTTGGTCTTGGGCGTTTCCAGCGCGAAATCTTCGACGACGGCCACACGGCCTTCGCGAGCCAGCTGAGAGAGGATCGAACGGATACCCGCGCGATACATCTTCTTGTTGATCTTCTGGCTGAAGTTTTCGTCGGGCGAGTTCGGGAATGCACGACCACCCCCACGCCACAGCGGCGAGGACGTCATACCGGCGCGGGCACGGCCCGTACCTTTCTGGCGCCATGGCTTCTTGGTGGAGTGCTTGACTTCGTCACGACCCTTCTGGGCACGGTTGCCGCTGCGGGCATTGGCCTGGAAGGCAACGACGATCTGGTGCACCAGGGCTTCGTTGAAGTCACGGCCAAACACAGCGTCCGGGACGCTGACGGTCGACTCGGACTTGCCTTGTTCGTTCAGGAGCTTGATTTCCATGGCTTAGGCACCCTTCTTCAGCGGCGTCTTGACGGCAGGACGCACAATGATGTTAGCGCCAGCGTGACCGGGAACGGCGCCCTTGACGAGCAACAGACCGCGCTCGGCGTCGACGCGCACGATGTCCAGGTTCTGAACAGTGCGGGTCACGTCGCCCATATGGCCAGACATCTTCTTGCCCGGGAAAATCCGGCCCGGATCCTGCGCCTGGCCGATGGAGCCGGGCACGCGGTGCGAGCGGGAGTTACCGTGCGAAGCACGCTGAGAGCCGAAGTTGTGGCGCTTGATGGTACCTGCAAAGCCCTTACCGATGCTGGTGCCAGTGACGTCGACCTTTTGGCCGGCTTCGAACACGCTTTCAACAGCAACGACGGCGCCAGGAGCGAACTCGGCGGCGCGGGCGGGGTCAAGACGGAACTCCTTGAGGGAGCTACCGGCTTCGATGCCTGCCTTGGCAAAGTGGCCGGTTTCAGGCTTGGTCACGCGGGAAGCGCGGCGTTCGCCATAGGCCAGTTGCACAGCTGCATAGCCGTCGGTTTCGACGGACTTGACCTGGGCGACGCGATTGTTCGACACGTCCAGCACGGTCACGGGGATGGACACGCCATCATCCGTGAAAATGCGGGTCATGCCGACCTTGCGCCCCACCAGCCCAAGCCGGAACGCGGCAGGCGTGGGTGTCGGATTCGACATTGTTTTCTCCGGGGTTGTAACCCTAATCCCGACTACGATTGGTCGGGGCTGCGTTAATGCACACAACAGCTGCACCAGGAAACCTCTGTTTCCATGGCACCCCGCCTGACGCGAAAAAAACGCGGCATGCGGACTGTTTGCGCGCACATGAATAATGCCCCAGTTAGGGCAAGTCTCCGATTCTAGCATGATGCGCAGAAAATGCGCAATCGTTGGCGTACTCGCAACACCTTTGTCAAGCCCTGGCTGCCCACCTCAGGGAAACCGCCAGGAAACCTATTCCTGGCCTTGCGCGGCGAAGCTTTCCGCCAGAAAATCGAGCAGCGCCCGCACGGCCGGCAATTGCCCCCGGCGCGAGGCAAACACCGCATGCATGATCTCGCAAGGCGGCTCCCACCCCGGCAGCACATTGACCAATTCGCCGCGCGCCAACTGGCTGCTGATCATCATGTGCGGCAGGCGCACCACCCCGACTCCCTGCAATGCCGCGTCTCGCAGCACGTTCAGTCCGCGAGTGACCAGACGCGGCTGGTGGCGCACGACAACTTCTTCATTGTCGGGCCCCAGCAGGTGCCAGGTAAAGTCGCCACGCTGCAACCCATGCCCCATGCTGGGCATGTTGCGCAGGTCGTCCGGCTTACGCGGCCGGCCTTCCCGGGCCAGCAAGGCCGGGCTGGCCACCAGGCACTGGCGCCGGCGGCCCAGGATGCGCATCACCAGCTCGCTATCTTCCAGGGGAGGCGGCCGCACGCGGATGGCGATGTCCATGCCTTCGCCGACGACATCGACCCGCCGGTTGGTTTCTTCCAGATGAATGTTCACCAGCGCGTGGCGGGCCATGAAATTCGCCACCATCTGACCGACGCTGGCATCCAGCAGCGCCACCGGGCAGGTCATGCGTATCATGCCGCGCGGTTCGGAGTGTGCCAACGCCACGGCTTCATCGGCTGCGTCAGCCTCTACCAGCATGGCCTTGCAGTGAGCGTAGTACACCTGCCCGACATCCGTCACCGAGAAACGCCGCGTGGAGCGTTGAATTAGACGTACGCCCAGCCGCTCTTCCAGCACCGCGACATGCCGGCTGAGCTTGGACTTGGGCACACCCAGCACCCGGCCGGCCGGCGCGAAGCCGCCATGCTCGACCACCTCCACGTAGTAATACAGGTCGTTCAGATCACGCCGCATGCCATACGCTCCTGGGATGCCGGGAACCCCGTTCGCAGCCACCGCTGCCTTTTTCCTGCGCTGGCACCACCCCGCTGCCGGCGACACACGCATCCAGCGACTATGATAGCGGAATCCTTTCACCTGCCAAGGCAGCCCTCCCTCTAAAATACGCGCATTCCGCCGCCTGCCACGATCCGCCCGCCATGCTGCTGCACATTCTCTACCTGATCGCCATCGTCGCCGAAGGCATTACCGCCGCCCTGGCCGCCGGCCGCCGCAACATGGACTGGGTGGGCGTTTTCCTGCTGGGTTGCATCACCGCACTGGGCGGCGGTTCGGCACGCGATGTCGTGCTGGGCCACTACCCGCTCACCTGGGTCAAGCACCCCCACTACCTGCTGATCACCGGCGGCGCGGCACTGCTCACCATTGCGGTTGCACGCTTCATGCACCGTCTGCACAAGCTCTTCCTGTTCCTGGATGCCATCGGCCTGGTGGTATTCACCGTGATCGGCTGCAATATCGCCATGGAGATGGAATTGCCCGTCATCATCGTGATTGCCTCCGGCATGATCACCGGCTGCGTGGGCGGCGTCCTGCGGGACATTCTGTGCAATGACATTCCGCTGCTGTTCCGCAGCGAACTGTATGCCACCGTTTCCATCTTTACCGGCTGCCTCTACGTGGGCGGCCTGGCGCTCGAACTGAACCACAACCTGGTCATGGGTACCGCAATGATTGCCGGCCTGGCGCTGCGCCTGCTGGCCCTGCGCTTTGACTGGAGTATGCCCAAGTTCATCTACAACCGGGGCGACCAGCAATAACGCCTGCGTTGCGCCCATCGCTGCGCAACGCCTGCCGCCAGCACAATGACGCCGGCCCGGTCTGCCCGCCCATCTACCTACCGGAGCCGCCATGTCCATCGCACCTTCCGCCAGCGCGCTGCACCGCCCCATCGGCATTTTTGACGCCGGTATTGGCAGCTATGCCATTGTCGAGCTGGTACAGCGCCACTACCCCAGACAGGACATTATCTATTTCGCCGATCGCGCCAGCTTCCCCTACGGCAGCCGCACGCCCGGCGAACTGGCCGCCTCGGTCGGTGCAGCAATAGAGCGCCTGGCCGGCCTGGGCGCCCAGGCCGTGGTGCTGGCATCCAACGCGCCGTCAGTGATGGTGCTCGACACCATCCGTGCCGCCATGCCGGTGCCGGTGCTCGGGATCTATCCGCCCATCGCCGACGCCCTGGCGCAATCGCGCTCGGGCCACATCGCCGTACTGGGCGTGCAGTCCCTGATCGGCAGCCCGGAAATTCGTACGTACATTTCCCGCGAGGCCCAGTCCGTCCTCCAGGCCAGCGCGGCGCCTGCCAGCCCGCCTGCCACAGCCACAGCCACGGGATCGGCCGCACCTGCAGGCCGTCCTGCAGACAGCATCGGCCCGGTGACCCTGGTCAATGCCTCATCCCTGGTGGCCCATGTCGAGGACGGCCGCTTTCTGTCGGCTCCCGAGGCAACCCAGCTTGCCGTCACGGACTTCATGCGGCAACTGCGCCAGGATCTGCCCCTGCTCGATACCTGCACACTGTCTTCCACCCACCTGCCATGGCTGCGCCACTATTTCGAAGCCGCCGCACCGGACATGCTGTTCCTCGACCCGGCACAGGCATTGCTGCCCCTGCTGCAGCCCCATGTCTCCACCGGCAGCGGCAAGGTGCTGTGCCTGGCCAGTGCAACCCCCGCATATCCGCTCGACGGACTCAGGCAGATGCTGCGCCTGCTGGGCGTCGATATCGAGCCGTTTGCGGTCTGAATCCCGACAGCCCTGCTTTGCCCGCAACGCCCTGCGTGGGCGAAAAAAAAGACACTCCGTAGAGTGTCTTCGTGCCTGCATCAGGGCTGCCAGGCTGCTCCGGGGAACCCCCTGCGCCCTGCAAGCGCGCGATAAGGCTTAGACAGCGATATCGACGTCCACACCAGCCGGCAAGTCCAGGCGCATCAGCGCATCAACCGTCTTGTCGGTGGGATCCACGATATCCATCAGGCGTTGGTGCGTGCGGATTTCGAACTGATCACGCGACGTCTTGTTGACGTGCGGCGAACGCAGCACATCATAGCGACGGATACGGGTGGGCAGGGGAACCGGACCACGGACCACAGCACCAGTGCGCTTGGCAGTTTCGACGATTTCAGCGGCCGATTGGTCGATGAGCTTGTAGTCGAACGCTTTCAGACGGATGCGGATTTTCTGGTTTTTCATTGGAATTCCTAAAGAACGCGGTTTGGACGCGGGAGCCAACAGGCCCCCGCAACAAGCAGCAATGCTTACTTGATGATGCTGGCAACGACGCCGGCGCCGACGGTACGACCGCCTTCACGGATGGCGAAACGCAGACCTTCTTCCATGGCGATGGGGGCCAGCAGCTTCACAACGATGGAGACGTTGTCGCCCGGCAGAACCATTTCCTTGTCAGCCGGCAGGTCGATCGTGCCCGTCACGTCCGTGGTACGGAAGTAGAACTGGGGACGATAGCCGTTGAAGAACGGGGTGTGGCGGCCGCCTTCTTCCTTCGACAGGATGTACACCTCGGCGGTGAATTCCGTGTGCGGCTTGATCGAACCGGGCTTGGCCAGCACTTGGCCGCGCTCGACTTCTTCACGCTTGGTGCCGCGCAGCAGGATACCGACGTTGTCGCCAGCCTGACCTTGGTCCAGCAGCTTGCGGAACATTTCCACGCCCGTGCAAGTCGTCTTCACGGTGTCGCGGATACCGACGATTTCGATTTCTTCGCCGACCTTGATGATGCCGCGCTCAACGCGACCCGTCACCACCGTGCCACGGCCCGAGATCGAGAACACGTCTTCCACAGGCATCAGGAACGTGCCGTCCACGGCGCGCTCAGGCGTCGGGATGTACGAATCCAGCGCTTCGGCCAGACGCAGAATGGCCGGCTCGCCCATTTCCGATTGGTCGCCTTCCAGCGCCAGCTTGGCCGAACCCTTGATGATCGGGGTATCGTCGCCCGGGAAGTCGTACTTGGACAGCAGCTCGCGCACTTCCATTTCGACCAGTTCCAGCAGCTCGGCGTCATCAACCATGTCGGCCTTGTTCAGGAACACGATGATGTACGGCACGCCAACCTGACGGCTCAGCAGAATGTGCTCGCGCGTTTGCGGCATGGGACCGTCAGCCGACGACACCACCAGGATCGCGCCGTCCATCTGCGCTGCACCCGTGATCATGTTCTTCACATAGTCCGCGTGGCCCGGGCAGTCAACGTGCGCATAGTGGCGCGACTTCGTCTCGTATTCCACGTGCGAGGTGTTGATCGTGATACCACGAGCCTTTTCTTCCGGCGCGTTGTCGATCTGGTCGTAGCCCTTGGCTTCGCCGCCAAATTGCTTGGACAGCACCGTGGCGATTGCCGCCGTCAGCGTCGTCTTGCCGTGGTCAACGTGACCGATCGTGCCGACGTTCACGTGCGGCTTGGTGCGTTCAAACTTACCTTTTGCCATGATTCATCCCTTTATCAATGCAAGGAAAACTTGTTGACGGCCATCCCCTGGCAGGGATGGCCGATGTCTTTTGATTACTTCGAACGAGCGGCGATGATTTCTTCGGACACGTTCTTCGGAGCTTCGGCGTAATGCTTGAACTCCATGGTGTACGTCGCACGACCTTGCGTCAGCGAACGCAGGTTCGTGGCGTAGCCAAACATTTCGGCCAGGGGGACTTCGGCCTTGATGACCTTGCCACCGCCAACCATGTCGTCCATGCCTTGCACCATGCCGCGACGCGAGGACAGATCGCCCATCACGGTACCGGCGTAGTCTTCCGGCGTTTCGACTTCGACGGCCATCATCGGCTCGAGCAGCACAGGGCTGGCCTTGCGCATACCTTCCTTGAAGGCCATCGAACCGGCCATCTTGAACGCGTTTTCGTTCGAGTCCACATCGTGGTACGAACCGAAGAACAGCGTTACCTTGACGTCCACCACCGGGTAACCGGCCAACACGCCCGCGGGCAGCGTTTCCTGAATACCCTTGTCGACTGCCGGGATGTACTCGCGCGGCACCACACCACCCTTGATGGCGTCCACGAATTCGTAGCCACCACCCGGTTCCAGCGGTTCCAGCTTGAGCACAACGTGACCGTACTGACCACGACCGCCCGACTGCTTGACGAACTTGCCTTCCACTTCGTCGCAGGTCTTGCGGATGGTTTCGCGGTAGGCCACTTGCGGCTTGCCGACGTTGGCTTCCACGCCGAATTCACGCTTCATGCGGTCGACGAGAATTTCCAGGTGCAGCTCGCCCATACCGGAAATGATGGTCTGGCCGGATTCTTCGTCGGTACGCACGCGGAACGACGGATCTTCAGCGGCCAGGCGCGACAGCGCCAGGCCCATCTTTTCCTGGTCAGACTTGGTCTTGGGTTCGACAGCCTGCGAAATCACGGGCTCGGGGAACTCCATGCGCTCCAGAACGATGTGGTCGTCGACGTCGCACAGCGTTTCGCCGGTCGTCACATCCTTCAGGCCAACCACGGCGGCGATATCGCCGGCCACGACTTCCTTGAGCTCTTCACGGTTGTTGGCGTGCATCTGCAGGATGCGGCCAACACGTTCCTTCTTGCCCTTGACCGAGTTGAACACGGTATCGCCGGAGTGCAGCACGCCGGAATACACGCGAACGAAGGTCAGCTGGCCCACGAACGGATCGGTCATCAGCTTGAATGCCAGAACGGCCAGCTTTTCGCTGTCGTCGGCCTTGCGGCTGACCGGCTCGCCTTCGTCATTCTCGCCCTGGACGGGCGGGATGTCGACCGGCGACGGCAGGAACTCGATCACGGCGTCCAGCATGCGCTGCACACCCTTGTTCTTGAACGCGGTGCCGCACAGCATCGGCTGGATTTCGCAAGCAATGGTGCGATCACGCAAAGCCTTGACGATTTCCTCTTCGGACAATTGCTCGCCCTCGAGGTACTTGTTCATCAGGTCTTCGGACGATTCGGCCGCAGCTTCGACCATCTTTTCGCGCCATTCCTCGGCTTGAGCTTGCAGCTCAGCCGGGATGTCCTGGTACTCGAACTTCACGCCATGGCTGGCTTCGTCCCAGATGATCGCCTTCATCTTGATCAGGTCGATCACGCCCTTGAACGTATCCTCGGCACCGATCGGCAAAACGATGGGCACGGGATTGGCTTTCAGGCGGTTACGCAGCTGATCGTAGACCTTGAAGAAGTTCGCACCGGTACGGTCCATCTTGTTCACGAACGCAAGACGGGGCACCTTGTACTTGTTGGCCTGACGCCACACGGTTTCGGACTGGGGCTGAACGCCGCCCACCGAGCAGTAAACCATGCAAGCGCCGTCGAGCACACGCATGGAACGTTCGACTTCAATGGTGAAGTCCACGTGTCCCGGGGTGTCGATGACGTTGATGCGGTGCTCGGGGAACTGGCCGGCCATGCCCTTCCAGAAAGCGGTGGTGGCGGCAGACGTAATGGTGATGCCGCGCTCCTGCTCCTGCTCCATCCAGTCCATGGTGGCTGCGCCATCATGCACTTCGCCAATCTTGTGATTGACGCCGGTGTAGAACAGAATGCGTTCGCTAGTGGTGGTCTTCCCTGCGTCGATGTGGGCAGAGATACCGATGTTGCGGTAACGCGCGATCGGGGTTTTGCGGGCCATGAGAGTGTCCTTAATTTACCAGCTGGATTACCAACGGAAGTGGCTGAATGCCTTGTTGGCTTCGGCCATCTTGTGGGTATCTTCGCGTTTCTTCATTGCAGCGCCACGACCTTCAGCGGCATCCAGCAGTTCGCCGGCCAGACGCAGGTCCATGGACTTCTCGCCACGCTTCTTGGCGGCTTCACGCATCCAGCGCATGGCCAGGGCCAGGCGGCGCACAGGGCGGACTTCCACGGGCACCTGGTAGTTGGCGCCACCGACACGGCGGCTCTTCACTTCAACCAGGGGCTTGACGTTGTTGATCGCAGTATTGAAGACCTCGATCGGCTCTTTGCCGGTCTTGGCCTGGATTTGCTCGAGCGCGCCGTAGACGATACGCTCGGCAACCGCCTTCTTGCCCGAGAGCATGACGACGTTCATGAATTTCGCGAGTTCGACGCTGCCGAACTTGGGATCCGGCAGGATCTCGCGCTTAGGTACTTCGCGACGACGGGGCATTATTGCTTCCTTGTGTCTGTTCAGTTGAACCGCGCATTCTTTGCACGGCCACGGCCGCCCATCCGGGACGACCCCTTAATGCCGCCACGCAGTTCATTCTGCGCAACGGTTGCACGCTTTATCACCAGGGGTGAAAGTCAGACGAATTATTTCGCCTTCTTGGCACGCTTGGCACCGTACTTGGAGCGTGCCTGCTTGCGATCCTTCACGCCTTGCAGGTCGAGCGCGCCGCGCACGATGTGGTAACGCACACCAGGCAAGTCCTTCACACGACCGCCGCGCACGAGCACGACCGAGTGTTCCTGGAGGTTGTGGCCTTCGCCACCGATGTACGAAATGACTTCGAAGCCGTTGGTCAGGCGAACCTTGGCGACCTTACGCAGAGCGGAGTTAGGCTTCTTGGGGGTGGTGGTGTACACGCGGGTGCACACGCCACGACGCTGGGGGCAGTTCTCGAGCGCGGGGCTCTTGCTGGACTCCCGGCTGACTTCGCGCGGCTTGCGCACGAGCTGGCTGATAGTTGGCATTAGCTTGAATATCCCTTAAATCGTCGCTACCGGCATTGAGCAGGGTCTACGGCACAATGCCCGGAGCATTCAGTACCCGATCTGGGGATATCCGTTCCGGCGCGCGCATGATGCGTGTGCCAGTGGTTGATCCCGTTCACGGGCGGTCCATACAAAAACCGCACGTAACGGCAAACCAGGCTGGCCGGCCGGAAAGAGCAGTTCTTGCTAGCGCAACAGGCTTCCGTGCAATTCTGGCGCACAAATGTGACAGATTCATGCAGGACGCAGTACGCTAAGCTTTACAGTTTAGCCCAGTGGTTTGGAAATGGTCAAATACTATACAAACCACCTGCTCGGCAAGCTTATTCGACAAAATCGCCGTCCACGTACAGCCAGACCCCGTCCAGACGCTCGAAACGGCTGACTTCATGCAGACGGTGCGCGCGGCCCTGGAGTCGACTGCGCGCCACGAACTCAACAACTGCGCGGGTTTCGCCCTGTTGCTCATGGCGTTTGACCTGCAGGCCCAACCATTTAAGGCCTGCCGGCTCAGGCTCCAGGTGCGCAGGCCGGGTATCCGGATGCCAGGTATCCAGCAGATATTGGCGCTCATCCAGCACGAAAGCACTGTAGCGTGAACGCATCAGTTCCTCAGCCGTCGCGGCCCCGAGCCGCTGCGCCCCATGATGCCAGCGGCCGCAGCACTGGCGATATGCCACCGCGCTGCCACACGGGCAGGCTGCAGCGCCGGCATCCTTGCCCTGGCCCTTCATTGTCCTTGCTCCAGGCGGCCGGAGGCAGCATCGGTCTGCACCGCTGCAGCAGGATGGCTCACCCACACCAGCAACGGCACCAGCACCAGCGCGAAGATCAACGCGATCAACAGCCACTTGCGCAGCAAGGCTGCACGGGAACGGCGCGGCGCGACAGCCGCATCAGGAGAAGAAGTCCGGTCTGGCATGAATGAAATGGGGGTTCGGGTCCAGGAATAGGCCGCGCAGGCTACCGGCCGTACGCCTGCACGGCCCGGATCGCATGCGGCCTGAGGCTGAGGGCCACGTCAGGGCAATGGCAGCACGGCCTGGGCCGGCAGCAGGGGCATGACGATCATCAGCAGCAGTGTAATGGTAAAGAACGAGGCCAGCGTAGCCACCATCACTGCCGCCGCTGCGAATTCCTCCTGCTGATAGCGCTGCGCCAGCACCGCCACGATGGCGGCCGTCGGCATGGCTGCATACATCACGGCCGCCACGGCCAGCTCCCGGCTCAGCACCGGGAATAGCAGCACCAACAGTGTCATCAGCGCCGGATGCAACAGCAACTTGGCCCCCGCCGCCGCAACCACCGCACGGATATGGTGGCCCAGCCTCAGGCCGAACAGGCTGCCGCCCACGGCGAACAAGGCCAGCGGGCTGGCCACCTGAGACAGCATCTGCACCATGCGTTCAGGCACGGCAGGCAGGCGCCAGCCAGTAAGATTGCACAGCAGGCCGAGCGCCAGCCCCCAGAGCAAGGGGTTGGTCAGCAAGGACATCAGCGACCGTCGCAGTGCCGCACCTGCCCCGCCCTCGCCACCACTGTCGGCATAGGCCAGCGCGCCCGGCATGATGAGGATGTTTTCAACGATAAAGCACATGGCCAGCGCCACGCCTGCCGTCGGCCCCAGCACCTGGTACAACACGGGAAAACCGATAAAAGCCGAATTGGATGCGCCCACAGTCATGCCCAGCACGCCGCCCTGCGCCACGCTGGCGCCCTTGATCCTGCGGGAATAGCCGACGACACAGGCCATGGTCAGCAGGCCACCTGCGGCGTAGATCAGGACATAGTTCCAGTCTATCCCTGCGTTGGCGTGGCGCTGCGTGAGCGCGGTGAACAAGAGCGCCGGCATACCGAACATCAGGACGAAACGCCCCAGAACGCGGCTGTCGGACTTCTGCATGACACCGAACCTGACTGCCGCATAGCCGACGGCAACCAGCAGATAGATCGGCCCGGTAATGGTGAGGATGTGCAACATATCGAAAATGGAAGTCCGCCTGCCCGTTCTGCCCGGCCCCATGCCAGGCAACCTGGCGCCCACGCGTAACCATGGCCGCCACGGAATCTGCCGTATTCTACTCAGTCCAACGCCACTATCCCCGCTTCCAGGCGCACCGCGGCCCGATCCGCCCCACACCCCCGCCCCTATGCCTATTGGCATCAATGCCTGGCCTGCCTGGCGGCAAAAAATTGACAAGCCTGGTGCGTTGCCGCCATTCGGCGCGTCATAATCATGACGCAACAGCGCAGCATCCTGACGTTCCGATTCCCCTACTGATGCAGGAGTTTCCCATGGCAGGTTATTTCATCCTGAAACGCAGCGGCGACCAGTTCCTTTTCGTGCTCAAGGCGGGCAATCACGAAACCATCCTGACCAGCGAGCGCTACACCACCAAGCGCGCCGCCCACAACGGCATGGAGTCCGTGAAGAAAAATGCGCCCGATGATGGGCGCTACCGCCGGCTTGTGGCCAAAAACGACGCCCCCTACTTCACGCTGGCGGCGGCCAATGGCGAAGTCATCGGCCAAAGCCAGCTCTACAACAGTACGGCGGCGCGCGACAACGGCATCGAATCCGTGAAAAAACACGCCCCCACCGCCGACATCCGCGACGAAACGGATTCCCTGCAAACCTGAACCCAGTGCAGTACCAGGTTCAGGACGCGGCTGCCTGACGGCGGCCGCGATCCATATCCAGGGGCTTCAGGCAGGCCAGCCCGACCACGAACAGCAATGCAGTGGCCAGAATGGCCAGGCGCTGGTTGCCGCCACTGGCCCAGACGATCAGCCCGTACATCATCGGGCCGATGATGCTTGCCAGCCGTACCGCCAGCGTCCACAGACCAAAAAACTCCGCCATGCGCGCCGGCGGCGCCAGCAGCGCAGCCATCGCCCTGCCGGCCGACTGGCTGCTGCCCATGCTCAGCCCGGCCAGCGTGGCTGCCACCCAGAACAGCGGCTTGCCAGTGGCAGCGGCAGCCAGCACGCAGGTCAGCACCCAGCCGCACAGCGTCACCGCCAGGGCCCGCTTGTGCCCCATCCAGTCCTGCGCGTGACCAAAGACCACCGCCCCCAGCGCGGCCGCCAGATTCAAGGCAAAAATCATGATCATGGTTTCCTGCGGCTGAAAACCGATGGCCTGCTCGGCATAGATCGCCGCCAGGGTAATGGCAACGGCAACACCTCCTTGGTAGGCCACGGTGGCCGCCAGCAGCCAGCGGAAATCGCAGTACTCGCGCACGGCCTGCCAGCTGTGGCGCACGCCTGTCAGAAAACCGGGTGCGGCCCCCGACGGGCTGACGCTCGCCTGCGTCCCGGCCCTGCCCGTGGGCCGTTCGCGCAGCAGCAGGAATGTCCCCAGCGACGCCGCCCCGAACATGGCCGCCGTAATCAGCATGGTCACGGGCACGAAATGCGCTGCCGGCAAATCCTGTGACTGCGCCCACAACACATAGGCCAGGCACAGGCCCAGCGTCAGCATGCCGCCCAGATAGCCCAGTGCCCAGCCCCAGCCACTGACTCGCCCCATGGCCTCGGGCCGGGCCAGCTCCGGCAGGAACGCCGCCACCAGCGATTCCCCATAGCAATAGGCAATATTGGAACCCGCCACCAACAGCATCGCCAGCAAAACGCCCTGCCAGCCACTTGCCCCCGGCGTCCAGGCCAATGCCGCCGTGAACCCCACGCAGGCCAGCGTACTCACGGCCAGCATGCGCTTTTTCGTACCGTGCCGGTCGGCCCTGGCCCCCAGGCGCGGGGCCGTCACCATGACCCAGGCCGCCGACAGGCTGAGCGCGGACGTCCAGGCCAGCGTCGCCCAGGCGGCGCCTCCAGCAATGCCGCT
Organism: Kerstersia gyiorum; assembly: GCF_004216755.1. Taxonomy (GTDB): domain Bacteria; phylum Pseudomonadota; class Gammaproteobacteria; order Burkholderiales; family Burkholderiaceae_B; genus Kerstersia; species Kerstersia gyiorum. The sequence goes on along the minus strand of NZ_SGWZ01000001.1, from coordinate 454,640 downwards.
GACGAAGTACGCCGCATAGACCGCCGTCAGTACGACGGTTGTATAGCCCGAATTGGCAAAGTCATAGAGCGCCCAGCCCAGCACCTCGCGCCGGCGGACACCAGGTTGCAAGACATCACTTGCGAATCCATTCATGGAACACAACCTTTTGGCAGGCACGGCGTGCCCGGATAACGGAACCGGGAGCCGCCGCCACGCGGCCCAGGCCCCAAGAACGCCGGCGCCGCCGGCCAACACATGCCCTGCGGCGCAGGATACGCTGCGAACCTTACCCGCACATGCCTCAGTGCGCCAGCCCCGCGCTGCCTGCCACTACAATGCCCCCCAATTATCCCGTTTCATCATTGCGCACTATGGAAACCGTCCTCGTCACTATCACCGGCAAAGTCCAGGGTGTCTATTACCGCCACTCCACCGTCCGTGAAGCCCATCACCTCAAGCTGCGCGGCTGGGTGCAGAACATGCCGGACGGCAGCGTGCAGGCCTTGCTGCAGGGAGAGGCCGACCAGATCGACCGCATGCTGGCCTGGATGCGACGCGGGCCGCCAGCGGCCGTCGTCGCCGACGTGCAGCACGAAACCCTGGCCAGCGAAAAGCGCTATGAAGGCTTCCAGCAACTCTGAGCCCTCCGCCTACGCCGAAGGCTTCCCGCCCATCGCCGCCCCCGGTGCACGCATCCTCGTCCTCGGTTCCATGCCCGGGCAACAGTCGCTGCGGGCCCAGGCCTATTATGCGCACCCGCGCAACGCATTCTGGCCCATCATGGGGCAGTTGCTAGGCTTTGCACCAGATGCCCCTTACGCCCAGCGTGCCGCCATGCTGCAACAGCATGGCATCGCACTCTGGGATGTCCTGCAAAGCTGTGTGCGCCCCGGCAGCCTGGACGCCGATATCGACCGGCGCAGCCTGGTATGCAACAACTTCCCTGCATTCCTGGCAACCTACCCGGACATCACCCGCATCTGCTGCAATGGCGCAGCAGCGCATGAGCTGTTCCGCCGCCACGCCCTGCCGGCCCTCGGCCCGGAACACCCATACGAACTGCTGCGCCTGCCTTCCACCAGCCCAGCCCATGCCGGCATGACACAGGCAGCAAAATTGGACGCCTGGCGCGCTGCCCTGGCCTGATCGCAGACCGGCCATACACCGGCTGCACACCGGCCTGCCCCGGGCACACCATTAAAACGATCTGATTCCCATTTCTAAAAAGGGTATGCTTGCACGGCAAGGCCTTATTCCGGCCCCACCGGCCCCGGGCCGCCCGCCCTATTCCGGCGCGCCGCGCCCGCCGCCGCAGGCACTTTCATCATTTCATCCATCCTCCAACCTTGGAAAGCCCCATGACATTCCAATCCAGCAAGAAGCCGTCCCCTGCATTCGCCCCCCGTACTGCCAGCCTGCTGGCCGCCGCCGCCCTGAGCCTGGGCGCCCTGGCCCCCACACTGGCAACCGCCGATACCCCCGCCACTGCCGTTGCCGCCCCCGCCGTGGTGAAGCAGGTCGTGCGCAAGGCGGTTGCGCCCGCCCTCTATGAAGTGGTCTACAGCCCGCGCCAGAACGCCGTTTTCGTCGCGTCGGCCGGCGGCTTCGGCCCGGATGCGCCCGCCAGCCAGATCCTGCGCGTGGACCCGGACACCATGGAAGTCGTGGCCACCATTCCGGTCAAGGACCGGGCTTTCGGCCTGGCGCTGGACGACGCCAACGACACGCTTTACACCGGCAACACCCTGGATGGCTCCATCAACGCCATCGACATCCGCAACAACACCCTGCGCGGCACGCTGCAACTGATCGAACGCGCTCCCAAGGGCGAACGCGCCCCGCTGCACTTGCGTGAACTGCTGGTCGACGCCGACAAGCACCGCCTCTACCTGCCTGCGCTGGGCACCGAAGACAGTACGCTGTTTGTCGTCGACACGCGTGACTTCAAGCTTATCAAGGCAGTTCCCGGCCTGGGCCGTGTTTCCACCGGCGTGGCGCTCGATAGCGGCCGCGAGCGCCTGTACGTGGTGAACTTCGAAGGCAAGCTCGTCACCATCGACACCAATGCGCTGGAAATCGCCAACATTCAGCAAACCACCGTCGAACAGCCCACCAACCTGGCCTATGACGCCGCGGCACGCCGCCTGTACGTAACCGACCAGGGCCAGGAACGCATCACCGAGATGCAGAAAAAATATGCCCCCGGCTTCGAATCGCGCCATCCTGGCGGCCGCGTGGCCGTGGTGAACCCGGACACGGCTGAAGTGGTGGGTGATGCCGACGTCGGCAAGGGCGCACTGGGCATCGTCATCGACGGCCAGAACGCCTACAGCGCCAATCGCATCGCCGGCACCGTCACCGTGGTACGCCGCGCCGATAACGCCATCGTCAGCAGCTATGCCCTGCCTGCGCATCCCAACAGCCTGGCGCTCGACAGCCAGGGCAAGCGCCTGTTCGTGACGGTCAAGAACGGCCAGGACGCCCCCAAGGGTGCTGCCGAGAATCTCGCACGCATCCAGTTGCAGTAAAGCACGCTGCCCCGGCGCGCCGCCTGGCCGCCGGGGCATCCTTTTCCCACGGATTCCGCCGATAATCATCGCTTGCCGCGGTACCTGTTCCCGGCTGCCCTCAGGAATCCGCCCATGACACACCCCACCAAGGAAAACGTCGCGCCCTTGCTGACGGAACAACGCCTGGCCAGCGTGCCGCTGTTCTCGACCCTGCGCATCTACCGGCGCGAATGGCTCAAGGCCGACGCCATGGCCGGGTTGTCCGTCGCGGCCATCCAGATTCCGACGGCCATCGCCTATGCCAACCTGGCGGGCCTGCCGCCACTGGCCGGGCTATATGCCGCCATCCTGCCGCTGGTTGCCTATGCGCTGCTGGGCTCGTCGCGGCAACTGATCGTCGGGCCGGATTCGGCGACCTGCGCCATGATCGCCGCCGCGCTGGCGCCGCTGGCAGTAGCCGGCACCCAGCACTACAACGACATGTCGATGCTGCTGGCCATCATGGTTGGCCTGCTGTCCATCCTGGGTGGCATCATGCGCCTGGGGTTCATCGCCGATTTTCTTTCACGCCCCATCCTGCTTGGCTTCATGAATGGCGTGGCGCTCTCCATCATCGTCGGGCAACTGGGCAAATTGAGCGGTATATCGCTGGATGCCCGCGATCCCTTTCTGGTGATCCTGGAACTGAGCGGCCGCCTGGCGGATGCACACTGGCCCACGCTCACGCTGGGCCTGCTGGCGCTGGCACTGCTCGTCGCCTTTTCCTGGCGCCTGCCACGCCTGCCTGGCCCCCTGCTGATTATCGTGCTGCTCAGCACCGCCACCTGGCTGTTCGGGCTGGATCGTGCCGGCATCCAGGTCGTCGGCGCCGTGGAGGGCGGCCTGCCGACGCTGTCACTGCCCAGCGTCGGCCTGCGCGACGCCCAGGCCATGTTCGGCGAAGCCGTCGCCATCGCCCTGGTCAGCTTTTGCTCAGCCATGCTGCCGGCGCGCAGCTTCGCCGCGAAGAACCGCTACCGTGTCTACCCCAACCAGGACTTGATCGCGCTCGGCACAGCCAACGTCACATCAGGCCTGAGCGGCGGCTTCGTGATCAGCGGCGCCGACTCGCGCACTGCAATCAACGACATGGTCGGCGGCAAAACGTCCATGGTGAACCTTGCCACGGCCATTTTCACGGCCCTGGCCGTCGTGCTGCTGGACGGCGGCCTGGCCTGGATTCCGACGGCAGCCCTGGGCGCGGTGCTGATCATCGCCGCCCTGAAAATGGTGGACATCGCTGCCGTGCGCGCCCTGGCCAAGGTCAGCCCCTTCGAACTGCGCGTCTCGCTGCTGGCCACGCTGGGCGTGCTGACCCTGGGCGTGCTGCCCGGCATCATCCTGGCGGTGCTGCTGTCCCTGGTCAAGCAGCTGCGCCTGGTCGCGCGCCCGCGTGATGCTGTCCTGGGCGAAGTGCCCAACGGCAGCCGCCTGTTCAACGTGGCGCACTATCCGGCGGCCAGCTCTCCCATGGGCGTGCTGGTCTACCGGTTCGACGCATCTTTGCTGTTCTTCAACAGCGACTACTTCCGCGAACGCCTGCGCGTGCTGATCAGCCACAGCGCCCAGCCCCTCAGTGCCGTCGTGCTGGACGCCCAACCCATCGCGACGCTGGACATCACCGGCACTCTGATGCTGGAAGAAGTGCATGCGGAACTGGCCGACCAGGGCATCGTCTTCTGCATTGCCGGCGCCCACGGCCAGTTCCGCGAATTGCTGGAACGCAGTGGGCTGGCGGAAAAAATCGGCGCCAGGCACCTGTTTGCCACATCGCTGGAAGCGGTGAACAGCCTGCGCGCGGAATTCAATGCACGGGCGCAGGCATCGCCCGCACCGGACAGTCTCTGAAACCAATACGGGATGCACCAGGCATCCCGTATTTGAAGAACACCGACCCGGCAATCGCAGCGTCTTCGCCACTCGTCCCGCCAAACCTCGCCACGAGCGGCGAGGCCGGCGCATTGCCAGGGGTCACTCAGGCCGATGACGGGCTGGCATCATTCCACCGTCACGCTCTTGGCCAGGTTGCGCGGCTTGTCCACGTCCGTGCCGCGCGAGCACGCGACGTGGTAGGCCAGCAGCTGCAAGGGAATGGTATGCAGGATGGGCGACAGGCGGCCATAGTGCTCCGGCATGCGGATCACGTGCACGCCTTCCGTGCTGCTGATGTTGGTATCGGCATCGGCAAACACATACAGCTCACCGCCGCGTGCACGCACTTCCTGCATATTGGACTTCAGCTTTTCCAGCAGTTCGTCATTTGGCGCCACCACCACGACCGGCATGGCATCGGTCACCAGGGCCAGCGGGCCATGCTTGAGTTCACCGGCGGGATAGGCCTCTGCGTGGATATAGCTGATTTCCTTGAGCTTCAACGCGCCTTCCAGCGCGATCGGGTAGTGCGAACCCCGGCCCAGGAACAGGGCATTTTCCTTGCTGGCGAATTGCTCCGACCAGGCAATGATCTGCGGCTCCAGCGCCAGCACGGCGCCGATGGCGGCCGGCAGGTGGCGCAATTGGCGGATGTAGTCAGCTTCCTGCTCTGCGGAGAGGCGGCCGCGCACCTGGGCCAGCGCCAGGGTCAGCAGGAAGAGCGCCGTCAGCTGGGTCGTGAACGCCTTGGTGGAGGCCACGCCAATTTCCACGCCGGCACGCGTGATGAACGACAGGGCGCACTCGCGCACCATGGCGCTGGTGGATACGTTGCAGATCGTCAGCGTGTGCTTCATACCCAGCGAACGGGCATGCTTGAGCGCGGCCAGCGTATCGGCCGTCTCACCGGACTGCGACACCGTCACCACCAGGGTACGCGGGTTGGGCACGCTTTCGCGGTAACGGTATTCGCTGGCGATCTCGACGCTGACAGGAATACCCGCCATGGCTTCGATCCAGTACTTGGCCGTCAGGCCGGCGTAGGAGCTGGTGCCGCAGGCCAGAATCAGGACTGAGTCGATTTCCTTGAAGATCTGATAGGCGCCATCGCCGAACTGTTCCGGCGTGATGCTTTCGATATCCTGCAGGGTATCGCTGACGGCGCGCGACTGCTCGAAGATTTCCTTCTGCATGAAGTGGCGATACGGGCCAAGCTCGGCCTCGCCGGTATGCACATGGACAATCTGCGCTTCGCGATCGACACGCTTGCCTTCGGCATCGACGATCCACACGCCCTGCAGTTGCAGGTCGATCACGTCGCCATCTTCCAGATAGATGATGCGGTTCGTGGTACCGGCCAGCGCCAGTGCGTCGGAGGCCAGGAAATTCTCGCCTTCGCCCAGGCCGACGACCAGCGGCGAACCCTGGCGGGCGCCCACGATGCGGTGCGGCTCGTCGCGCGAGAACACGGCGATGGCATAGGCGCCTTCCAGGCGACGCACTGCTTGCTGAACGGCTTCGAACAGGTCGCCCTGGTACAGGTGGTTGACCAGGTGCGCGATGACTTCCGTATCGGTCTGACTTTCGAACACATAGCCCGCAGCGCTCAACTCTTCACGCAGCTGGTCATGGTTTTCAATGATGCCGTTGTGCACCAGCGCAATGCGCGGCTCTTCCTGGCCCTTGGAAGAAAAATGGGGATGGGCGTTCTGCGTCAGCGGCGCGCCGTGGGTGGCCCAACGGGTGTGGGCAATACCGGTGAAGCCATGCAGGTGGTCCTGGCGGACCTGCTCGGCCAGTTCCGACACGCGCTTGGTCGTGCGCGAGCGCTGCAGGCGGCCATCGAGATGCACGGCAATGCCGCAGGAATCATAGCCGCGATATTCCAGCCGTCGCAGGCCTTCAATCAGCACAGGGGTGATGTCACGTTGCGCAACGGCGCCAACAATACCGCACATAGGAAACTTCCTCCGCTGAGCAGATGGCACCGCGTCACCATGACACGCAGCCCTGCCCTATCTCTGTCCACAGCATTCTGCGACAAACTGGAAGAAATTTGATCCCTATTTTTTGTTAAATTTGAAATTAAATTTCCTTACTTATATGTAATGAAATATACGATCATAAAATAACAAAAAAGGAATTTTATGAGCAAATCCGTCGATACTGAGGTCGTGAAAGACCTGGATGAGCTGGACCGCCGCATCCTCAACGCCTTGCAACTGGACAGCAGCCAGACCAACCAGGAACTGGCCACGCGCGTCCATGCCTCGCCGGCGACCTGCCTGAGGCGGGTGCGCCGCCTGCAGGAAGACGGCTACATCACGCGCCAAATGGCCTTGCTGGACCCGGCGCGGCTGGGCCAGGACCTGATCGCGATCGTGGAAATATCGCTGGATATCCAGACCAGCGAAAAAATGACGGAATTCGAGGCGCTGGTCCAGCACGAGCCTGCCGTGCAGCAGTGCTACCGGGTCGCTCCCGGGCCGGATTTCATCCTGCAGCTATTGCTGAGCGATATGCCGGCCTACCATGCGCTGGCACATCGCCTGTTCTCGCAACAGCAGAACATCCGCAACGTCCGGACCTTCTTCTGCACTCACCGTGCGAAGTTCGATCCCGTCATCCCGCTGTGATTACTTCTGGCCGGCGGGCGCGTGTTCGGCCGCCCGCACCAGTGACCAGATGATGACCATCATGAAAAACAGCACCATCACGCCGCTGTTGTGGCTGAGGAAGGTCTGGGACAGGCCGAAATCCATATACGACACGCACAGCACCGCCCCGGCGGCGGCATACGGCTGACGCTGCACCACCCCCTCTCCGAGCATGCGCATGAACATGCGCAACGGCACCAGATAAAGCAGCAGCAGGGAAATCAGCCCGAGCACGCCACGCTTGACGGTGATATCTATGTATTCGTTGTGCAGGTGGGTGAATTCGCTGATGATGGGGTCCACCTTGCCCTGCGCGATCAGCTGGTCGCGGTATTCGATATACCCCTTGCTGCCACGGCCCAGCAGCGGCTGCTCCTGTATCGCATAGACACCCGCCTTCCACATCTCGAAACGCCCGCCCAGCGAGGAATCCGGGTTGTTGTCCTGGACATAGAGATACACATCCTCGAACGCTGAATTCACGCGCTCCTTCACCCCCGTCGCCGGGATGAAATACAGGCAGGATCCCAAGGCCACCACGCCACCCAGCAGGCCCCACAGCTGGCTGGGGCGCAGGCCTTTGCCATAGGCGCGTACCAGCACCAGCAGGATGAACGGCACCCCTATCCAACCGCCACGCGAACCGGAAAAAATCGACCCCATGAAACCGAACGCGACTCCCAGCGCCAGCAGCACGCCCCACCACCAGCGCCGATGCTGCAACTGGCTCCAACCCGCCAGGCCAGTCAGGGAAAGCATGCCCAGCAGCATGGAAATATTGCCGAACTGGATGGTGCTGGTAAAACCTTCGGCCCGCTCCAGGCCCAGCACCAGCTTCTGCCAGCCAGCCCACAGGCCAACGACGATCGCGCCTACCGCCACGCCACCCCAGAAAGCCTTGCCGCTAGGCGGGTAGCGCAGCAGCCAGAACAGCGCGGGAATCGCCAACAGAATGCGCACGGGCTTGTCCAGGCTCGAGCTGGGCTGGCCATCACGCCAGATTTCGAAGACCCACACCGCGAAATAGAACAGGAAAACGGCAATCAGCCATTTGTCCCGGCGTTCCAGTTTGGGCAGGAAGCCAGGCACGCACAAGGCCCCCAGCCCCGCCAAGCTCAACAGCAGGGACACCGAGTAGCCTGACGGCACCACCAGCGATATCGCCCCCGTCAGGAATACAACAATGGAAGAAAACAGAACGGTGTAAAAAGCCCGATTAGGCATCATCAAATCAAACCCATGAGAACGAGATCGCTGCTCGCCGGCCCGATATGCTCCCGCATCAGGCGCCGGGCGGCAAGCCTTTTTTCCAGGCCTTGAAACGGTTGAACACCGGCGCAATCAGCGGATGGCTATGATATCGGAAGCGCTTGCGCAGCCAGCCGGACGGCCGGTTGCTGATGGCGAAACGATAGATATGCAGCGGATCTCCGTGCGGGAGATTACGGCCGAAGGCATGTGTGGTGTAAAGGTGATCAAAGCCGCATTCCCGGGCCACTTCGACATAATCTGCGTCGAAATAGCCTTGCGGCCAGCACAGGTGTGAGGTCGCGCCACCTAGGTAGCGGTCCATGTCGGCACGCGACAACAGCAAGTCCTCGTGCAGGCGCTGGCGCCGTTCTTGGGGCGTCAGGCCCTTTTTGTCCCAGCGGGTGTGGGTGTGGGTATGACTGTGGATCTCGAACGTCCCTGCCGCCACCATGGCCTGCAATTCGCTCCAGCGCGCAATGACGGCATCGCTCTGCCCGGCCTCGATCATGGCTTCGCAGGTATGGTGATCCGGCGTTTCAGGCAAGCTTCCCGCCATGCCCAGGCAAGGACGCACCGGGCCGTCGTGGGTCCAGCCCGTCACCTGGAACAGCACTGCGCGCATGCCATGGCGCTGCAGGATAGGGTGCGCATACACCCAGTTGTCCAGGTAGCCGTCGTCGAAGGTGATCAGCACCGAGCGTTCCGGCACCGGCTGTCCGGCCAGAAATCCGCTGAACTGCGCGGCGCTCAGCGAGGTCCAGCCTTCCCGCGCCAGCCAGGCAAGCTGGTCCTCGAACACGTCCGGCGCCACCGTAATCATCCCCGGCGACGGGGAAACGTGATGGTGCATCAGCACAGGTACAAACTTAGCAGATGTCATAGCCCAGCTCGCTCAACCATTTCGCATAATATTGTTCGATCAATTCCGCCTGGCCCGGCAAGGCAAAACGCTTTTCGCTGCGTATCCAGTTCCAGCCAGCCTGGCCCATGGCCTCACGGCGAGCGCCGTCGGCCACCAGCGTTTCCAGCGCGGACGTCAGCGCTGCCTGATCACCCAGCCGGCATAGCAGAGCATTGTGGTCGCGCACCGCCATTTCAGGCACGCCCCCCACTTCGGTCGCCACGATGGGCAAGCCCGCCGCCGCGGCTTCCAGCAATGCGGTACCGCTGGCTTCCATATGCGTGGCCAGCGCGAAAATATCGAAGCCAAACATCAGTTCGGCGGCATCGGAACGATAACCGAGAAACTGCACGCGATCAGCAACGCCCAGCTCGGCCGCCTGCACCCGCAAGGCACGCTCGACGGCTTCACCGTCGCCGATGATGACCAGCCTCAGCCGTGCATAACGCCCGAACAATGGCGCCATGGCCGCCAGCAGGTCGCGGTGCCCCTTGGCCGGCCGCAGGATGGCCACGCAGCCGACTACCACATCCCCTGGCGCCACGCCCAGCGCCTCGCGGGCGCTGCTGCGCGCCTGGGCGCGGCACAGCGCCAGGTCGGCATCCGCTTCCCAGCGTTCCTCCGGGAACGTCACCGTGGGCGATGCAATGCCGATGCGGTGGCGGGGAATGCCGCGGCGCACCATGTAATCGCGCACAAACTCGCTGACCGTCAGCAGGCGATGCGGCAGCCAGGTGTAGCTCAGCCGCGAATTAATGGGATTCATCAGGTGGCGGGTACGCACCACCAGAGGCACGCCCGCCAGCCGCGCACCCGCAGCGGCGATCAGCGTATCTCGGCGGCTGGTAGTGTGCACGATGTCATAACGCTCGGCCCGCGCCAGCCGGCGCACGGCATGGATACCGCGCAGCCAGCGCCAGAATCCGCCCATTTTCAAGGTATGCACGGAAAAGCCCGCGCTCCGTGCCCACTGCTCCAGCGGTGTGCCGGGCTGGCACAACAGGGACATTTCATGCCCGCGCGCGCGCATCGCCAGCATATGACGGTATGTATAGATTTCCTGTCCGCCCATATGCCTGGCGGAATCGGTATGAAGGATTCGGTATTTTTTCACGGCCCAAAGATGTTGCTGCCCGCGAGCATCTGCCGCCAGCACCTTCGCTGGCTCGGGTCATTGAATTTGATTGTGATCGAGATGACGGCCTGTGCCTTGCACCGGCGCGGCCTAGTCAGACACGCCCCACCCGATCTTATATCCGGCCCGGGGCGGCTCATGCCAAGCTGCCCGATCCAGCAGGCGTTATCATATCGCGGGCCTGGTGATGTCACTCAAAAAAATAAAAGAAATTTCTGAAGCAGCATTTCAACAACAGACCTAGACGGTTGCTGGCACAGGCGCTATCTACCCGAATCAATATAATCAGCGGTTTACATCCGCGTCCCCAACGACATGCGTATCCTGCAGATCAACACTGAAAAAAGCTGGCGCGGCGGCGAGCGCCAGACGCTGCTGAGCATGCAGGCCTTCCGGGCCGCCGGTCACGACGTGGAGCTGCTGGCCCGCGAAGCCGCGCCCCTACTGGAACAAGCACGCAGTGCAGGCTTCACCTGCCACGGCCTGCAGCGCAGCAGCGCGATCGGCACCTTCCTTGCCCGGCATGGCCGCCGCTATGACATCATCCATTGCCAGACTGCCGGTTCACTGACCTGGGCGGTCCTTACCAAATGGATATATCGCCGCCCACTGGTGTTTTCTCGCCGCACCACGATGCCAGTGGAACGCCGCGAGGCCATGACCCGCTTCAAGTGGCTGCGTGCCGACGCCATCGCAACCGTCAGCGGCAGCGCCGCGCTCGAGCCCCGGCGCCTGGGCGCCAGCCCCGTTGTCATCCACAGCGCCGTCGTGCCGCCCCCTGCGGAAAATGCCGCCGTTGCCGACCGGCTGGCGCGTTTTCGCGCCGACTATGCCACGCCGGGCCGGCGGCTCATCGGCACGGCCGCCTCGCTGACCTGGGAAAAAGACCCGGAAACCCTGGTGCGCGCGCTCGCCGCACTCAAGAAAAAACGCCAGGATTTCCTGTTCCTGCATATGGGTACGGGCGGGCCGCTGGCTGCCGCCACCCATGAGTTGGTCATCTCGCTGGGGCTGGGTGACCACTACCGGCATATCGGCTTTCTCGAAAACGTCGAGGATATCTATCCAGCGCTGGACCTGTTCGTCCTGACGTCGGTGCAGGAAGGGCTGAGCACAGCAGTGCTGGACGCCTTCCTGCGCCATGTGCCGGTGGTATCCACCGATGCTGGTGGACAAGCGGAAGGCCTGGCCGACGGGCGCGGCATGCTCTGCCCCGCGCGCGACCCGCAAGCCCTGGCCGATGCCATGGATTTTGTGCTGGATCACCCCGCAGAGCGCGCCGAAATGTGTCGCCGCGCCTATGCCTACGTCACGACTGAACACAGCGTGGAGACGATGGCGCAAAATTACCTGGACCTGTATCAGTCCCTTCTGGACCGCCACTCATGATGCCCAACCCTTCCGCCCCTGTCCGCGCCCGGCTTTCCGTCATTCTCATCACCAAGAACGAAAGCCAGCATATCGGCGCCTGCCTGGCATCCGTCAGCTTCGCCGACGAAATCATCGTGGTGGATTCCGGCAGTACCGACGACACCCGCGAGATCGCTGCCCGCCATGGCGCCCAGGTGCATGAAACCAGTGATTGGCCAGGCTTCGGCCCGCAGAAGAACCGGGCGCTGGACCTGGCGACAGGCGACTGGGTCTTTTCCATAGACGCCGACGAGCGCGTCACGCCCGACATGGCGCAGGAAATCCAGGCGCTGATCCAGTCACAGCCGGCACAAGACGCCTATATGGTCGCGCGCCTGTCCTATTTCTGCGGCCAGGCGATCCGCCACAGCGGCTGGTGGCCCGACCATGTGCTGCGCCTGTTCCGGCGCGGCAGCGCCCGCTTCACCGATGCCAAGGTACACGAAAAGCTGGTCTGCACCACGACATCCACCGGCGTGCTGCGCCAGCACCTGATCCATTATCCGTATGACAGCCTGGAAGCCCTGCTCAACAAGGTCAACCGCTATTCCAGCGATGCGGCTGGCATGATGTACGCTCGCGGCAAGCGCACCACAACACTGGGTGCGCTGGGCCACGGCTTCTGGACTTTCGTCCGCTCGTACATCATCCGGCGCGGGTTTCTCGATGGCCGCGCCGGCCTGATCATTGCCGTTGCCGGGGGCACGGGCAGCTTTTTCCGTTATTCCAAGCTGTTGATGCTGCAACAGCGTAGCCACACACCAGACGACGCCAGCAAACACTGAGGACACCAGCCAAGGGGGTCGAGCCGCCCCTGGCGGCAATCGGTTGCGGCCGGCAACGCCAGGCCAACTGACCGTTCAGGCCTTCCAGCGGTTGTACAGCCGGCCCAGGAAATCCGGCATGGCCAGCCGCAAACGCAGCCCGAACAACAGGCCGCCGCGGTTGCGTACCGAAACGCGCCAGATTGACGCCGTGCCGCTGCCTGCGGTGTTGTAGCCATGGCTCTTGGTGGTGTAGAACACCGAGAACCCTGCCTGACGCGCAACGTCCAGATAATCATCGTCGAAATAGCCCTGCGGCCAGCAAAGCTGCTCCGTCGCGCCGCCCATGTGCGCCTCGAAATACGCGCGCTGGGCGCGCAGGTCCTGCGCCAGGCCAGTGCGTTTTTCTTCCACGCTGCAACAGACCTTATCCCAGCGCGTATGAGTATGCGTGTGGGCATGGAATTCGAAAGTTCCGGCACGGCGCATCTCATCGACTTCGCTTTGCCGCACGATCACGCGATCGGCTTCTCCGCCGGCGATCAGGCGTTTGCACTCTGCGTGCGACCAGCTCTCGAAACTTGCCAGGCGGTCACACCGGATCGCCTCAATGTCCGCGCAGGGGCGAGCCGGCCCTTGCCCGATCCAGTCCGTCACGACAAACATGATGGCGCTAAAGCCGTACTCCTTCAGTACCGGATGCGCATACTGCCAGTTGTCCAGGTAACCATCGTCGAACGTCAGGACCACGGAGCGCCTGGGCACCGGCCGGCCTTCCTCCAGGAAACCACGCAACTGCTCCGCTGTCAGCGTCTGCCAGCCGTGTTTGCGCAGCCAGCGCATCTGGCTGGCGAACAAACGCGGACTGGTGGACAGACCCTGGGTCACCGGTGACACATGGTGGTACATCAACACAGGAACTGCTTGGGAAAAACTCACACCACTACCCTCGTTTGCCGCCCGATCAGATGGCCGGCGCTTTACTGGCTTTACTGTCTACTTGTTCTGCTTGGTCGGACGCTGCCAGCCCGTCACCGTCTTCTGCGGTGCGCGCGACAGGGTCAGGCTGTCCGGCTCGGCGTCGCGCGTCAGGGTCGTGCCTGCGCCCAGCGTCGCACCGCGTCCCACGCGTACCGGCGCAACCAGCTGCGTGTCGGAACCGATGAATGCCCCGTCCTCGATGATGGTCTTGAACTTGTTCGCCCCGTCATAATTGCAGGTAATCGTGCCGGCCCCGACATTCACGTCGGCACCGATCTCGGCGTCGCCGATGTACGACAAGTGGTTGACCTTGCTGCGCGGCCCGACGACACTTTTCTTGATTTCGACAAAATTGCCGACCTTGGCGCCCTGCTCCAGCCGGGTGCCAGGACGCAGGCGCGCATACGGGCCGACATGGGCCGCAGCACCGATCTGCGAATCTTCGATATAGGTATAGGCATCCACATCAGCACCCGCGCCCACGGTAACGTTGCGCAGCACGCAATGCGGGCCGACATGCACGCCATCGGCCAGTTCGACCTCGCCTTCGAAGACGCAACCGACGTCAATGAACACATCGCGGCCGCAACGCAGGCTGCCACGGACATCCAGCCGTGCCGGATCGGCCAGCGTCACGCCGGCTTCCAGCAGGCGGCGCGCCTGCTCACCTTGCCAGACCCGCTCAAGCTGGGCCTGCTGCACGCGGCTGTTGACGCCCAGCGTCTCCCAGCCCGCTGCCGGATGCGCAGCACTGACAGGCACGCCATCAGCCACGGCAAAACCGATGATATCCGTCAGGTAGAACTCGCCCTGGGCATTGTCATTGCGCAGGCGACCCAACCAGTCCTTGAGCTGCGCCGTCGGCGCCGCCAAGATACCGGTGTTGACTTCACGAATGGCGCGTTCTTCCTCGGAGGCATCCTTGTGCTCAACGATACGCTGGACCTGGCCCTCGGCATTGCGCACGATGCGGCCGTAGCCAGTGGGGTCATCCAGAAATTCCGTCAGCACAGCCACACCTTTGCCACGTGCCTGCAATAGGCGTTGCAGGGTTTCGGGCTGGACCAGCGGCACGTCGCCATACAGAACCAGCGTCGTGTCATCAGCTGCCCCATCCAGCAACTCCGGCACAGCCTGCTGCACGGCGTGGCCCGTGCCATGCTGGGGCTGCTGCAAGGCAAAACGCAGACCGGCGCGTTGCTCGAACGCGGCCTTCACCTGATCGGCGCCATGGCCGACCACCACCACCACACGGTCCGGCGCCAAGGCCGCCGCGCTTTGCAGTACGTGATCCAGCATGGGTTTGCCCGCCAGCGTGTGGAGCACCTTGGGAAGATTCGACTGCATGCGCTTGCCCAGACCGGCAGCGAGAATGACGATATTCAGCATGGAAATGGAGTGCGAAAAATGAAAAGGAGCATCGGGGCCGACGCCAGGCCAGTTGGCGCAGCCCCCGATGCCGATGAGTGTGTTTCAGGACTTGCGGGAACGCTGGGCAGGCGCGCTGGTCTGCTTGGCGGGCGCCGCGCGTTTACTGGCCGGCCGTGCGGCCCGTTTCTGCGGTGCAGCCGCAGGCGGCGCGGCAGAGGCAGCCGGTGCCGCCACCGCTTTCACGCTTTCAGCCGCAGCCTGTACTGGCGCCGCCGCAGCCGATGCCGCAGCGGCGAATCCCTGGAACTGCTGTTGCAGCAGTGACCACCAGGCTTGCGCAGCCTGGGCTGCCGGATCCTCGCTGGCTGCCTCGGCATTATCCTGCGCGGCCTGGCCTGCTTGCGGTTTCGGCGGCACATCAGGGCTGGCAGGCCGGGCCGAAGCATCCGCTCCCGGCACCGCTCCACCCAGGAAACTCTGCAAGGTGCTGATGGTGGCGCGCTGGACCTCCATTCCCTGAATCGTGCTGCGCAACAGCGACAGGTTCAGGTTGAGCCAGTTTTCCACCGTACGCAATTCATCAATACGGCGGGCCAGTTCCTGTGCATCCAGTGTCGGCGACAACGGCAAACCCTGGGCCAATTGGCCTGCGCCCGACAATCCACCCCATACCTGGCGCATCAATGCCATGCCCGATAGCATAGGATTGTCCGCAGGTAAATCACCCATTCCCGGGAAAAAAGAGGACGGCGTTGCAGCGGTCATAGCACGGCTCCCTATCGAGGTTTCACTATGAGCGGGATATTAACAGTTCGCCTTTGACGCAACATTAAGGACAGACTCATATTGCGTCTTGTCGCACCATGTTGCAAGCGGAAAAGACCCGTCTCCCTGCGCCTGTCCAAGAGCGCCCGATACCCCCCCCTGATATAACGCCCGATACCCCTCGCAGCCAGCTGGCGGTTTCCCTTGGCCCGGCTACACGGCATTACAATGCGCCCATGCCCATTATCCTGCCTTCCCTCGCCCGTCTTCAAGACTATGCGCAGCGCCTGCACGCAGGCATCACCCAGCCGCCGCCCGCAGGTGCCAAGCCATTGCATATCGCCGGCCAGCGCTGCGGCTGGATCGTGCCGGCAGCCATGGCCGCACTGCAGCCCAAGGGGCTGGCACACGCCGCAGGCGACACCTGGCACATTGGCAGGGAACTGGCGCCCCACAGCGCTGCCCTGGCCGAGGTATGCGATGCCGTCGCCGTGACGCTGCGGGATGCCGGTTGCCTGCACGGATGGCGCAACGAAGCGCTCGATATCTACAGTCTGGCGCCGGAGAGCCCCCCGCTGGGCCGCATCGAACGTACCGCAACGCGCCCCCTGGGCTTGCGTACCCTGGCGGTGCACCTCAATGGCTGGACGCCCGACGGACGCCTGTGGCTGGCGCGGCGCTCGCTGACCAAAAACACTGATCCGGGCATGTGGGACACCCTTGTGGGCGGGCTGGCCAGCAGCGGCGAAAGCCTGGACCTCGCGCTCGTACGCGAAAGCGCCGAGGAAGCCGGCCTCACGCCCGAAGACCTCGCGGCGCGCACCCCACTGCGCACCGTGGTGCAAATCCACCACCACCTGCCCGAAGGCTTCCAGGTCGAGGACATCCTGATCAGCCGCTGTGTGCTGGCAGAACATGTGCAACCCCGCAACCAGGATGGCGAGGTCATGGAAATCCGCGCGTTACCGCCCCTGGAAATCATGGATATGCTGGAAGACGGCATGTTCACCCAGGAAGCAGCCATCGTGCTGGTGGACGACATGCTGCAACTGGCCCGGGAAGCCTGACGCCGCTCAGTCACGGCAATAGCGGGACTGTGCCGGCGACAGACATCGCGCCATCAGGAGCACGCAAAAAATGACGCCGGCTCCAGACCGGCGTCATTCATCTATCGTTTTTCACCCATCCTGCAACCCTCAGCACCTGGGCCGACGGCACCGATGCTCAAGCCGACAGCGCCTTGCGCAGCTTTTTCATCGCAGCGGCTTCAATCTGGCGGATGCGCTCGGCAGACACGCCGAATTCCTGCGCCAGTTCGTGCAGAGTGGCACCGCCATCGTCCTGCAGCCAACGTGCCTCGACAATCCGGCGCGAACGTTCATCCAGCCCGTCCAGGGCCTGGCGCAGGCCTTCGCCCTGCAGCATTTCATGGGCACGGCGCTCCAGTACCTGGCCAGGTTCGGCGTCACCGTCATCCGACAGATAGGCAATCGGCGCGAACGTGTCTTCGTCGTCGTCCTGCGCTTCCAGCGCCACGTCACGGCCAGCCAGGCGAACTTCCATTTCGCTGACATCCTGTTCACGGACATTCAGTGTGCTGGCGATTTCCGACACCTGGTCGGGCGACAGGGTCTGGCCGTCCGGACGCATGCTGCGCAGATTGAAAAACAGCTTGCGCTGCGCCTTGGTCGTGGCGACCTTCACCAGGCGCCAGTTGCGGATGATGAATTCGTGAATCTCGGCCTTGATCCAGTGCACGGCGAAGGACACCAGGCGCACGCCACGCTCGGGATCGAAGCGCTTCACGGCCTTCATCAGGCCCACGTTGCCTTCCTGGATCAGATCAGCCTGCGGCAGGCCATAGCCCATATACTGGCGCGATACCGAAACCACCAGGCGCAAGTGCGACAGCACCAGGTCGCGCGCAGCGTCCAGGTCGCCGTTGTCGCGCAAGCGGCGTGCCAGGTCGGTTTCCTGTTCAGGGGACAGGACGGGCAGGCGGTTCACCGCGCCGATATAGGCATCAAGCGTGCCCAGCGCGCCAGGATTGGCAACAGCCAACGCCAGGGCCTGCGACGTCGCGGCCGCTGCACTTGCAGAAGATTGGGTCAGACTCGTGTTCATTGGGGTCGCTCCTACCGTGCTGCTGGCCACCGGCACCGGCGGCACCGTCTTGCCACAGATTGCGACAGCATGATTCAGAATTTGCGTATTGATGTTAGCACTCTCCATTAGTGAGTGCCAGTTAGAGGCGGCTGACGCACGAAAGTTCCAGCTTCCTTGGTTTATCATACGGGCGCACGCTGTTATTTCCATGACAACGCCGCCCTCCGCCCAGAACAGTCCTAGCGCACGCCTCCATGGCCCGACTTCCCCGCCTGTATGCTCCCGATACGCCTCAGCTGGCCCAGGCCGAGCTGACCAATCCGCTACAGGAAAACGGCGGCGGCCTGGATGCAGCAATGTTCGATACCGTACAGCAATGGGTAGCCGAAGCATCGCAGCAGCACCGGGTCACCCTGCACGGCTGGTGCCTGTTGCCCGACCGCCTGATCTGCCTATGCACCCCCGCCCAGGCAGACAGCCTGGCACGCATGATGCAGGCCCTGGGACGCAAGCTGGCCAGCCGCCAGATGGCGGGCGCCGTCTTCAACGGCCGCTACCGTTGCGCACTGGTGCAGCCCGGCCAATGGATCCTGCCCGTCCTGGCCTGGATGGAAAGCCGGCCCGTCGCCGCCAGGCTGGCCCCGGATGCAGAAGCCTGGCCCTGGTCCTCGGCACGCGCCCATACCGGCTCGCTGATCCCCGCCCCTGCCTGGCTGCACAACCATCCCGACTACTGGCGTTGCGGCAACACGCCTTTCGACCGCCAGGCCGCCTACCGCCAGCTGTTGCATGACGGTTTGAGCCGCGAGCAGGAACAACGCATCGCCACGGCCCTGCAAGGCCAGTGGGCACTGGGCGATGCCGCATTCCTGGAACGCCTGGCCGGCACCGCCAGCCGCCGCGTGCAGCCCGGCAAGCGCGGCCGGCCGCGCAAAACCGCCGCAGCCAGCAGCCGCTGAACCGGGCCTACCGGGGCCTGCACGGCCGCCGCCACGGCCTGGGCACAGGCCCGCCCCACCGCGCAGCAACAAAAAAAATCGCACACCATACCCGCCGCACAGCGCCGGGACACGTTGCGAAGCTACGACGCCCCGAAAAAAAGCAAGGCGCGCCGGCATGCACCATTTTCTGCCATAGCCGCATCAAATTAGTGCATTTGCGCAGGCATCAATACTCACTCTTATTTAGACGCACCACTTTGGTGCATCCGTGCGCCATCACGATAAAATATCTTTGTCCCTAATTTTATCCCCTAGGGAAACCGCATTTAAAATGCAAATCCGTCCCCAATTATTTTTATTGTATGTAGCGGACATCACAAGGTATTTTGTAAATACCGGGGGAAATCTCAAGCAGCCCGGACACTTTTAATGGAATGCCGCCATGACCCACAGCCCTCGCGAGTTCTGTAGCCCCTCGGCGTCCGTAGTCGATGCCACCCGCATCGGCCTGCCGGCGCCCCAGGGCCTATACCGCCCCGATCTTGAACATGACGCCTGTGGCGTCGGTTTCGTTGCCCACATCAAGGGCCGCAAAAGCCACGCCGTCATCCAGCAGGGCCTGAAAATCCTGGAAAACCTGGATCACCGGGGCGCAACGGGCGCGGACAAGCAGATGGGCGACGGCGCCGGCATTCTGATCCAGATTCCCGATGCCTTGTACCGGGCCGACATGGCCCACCACGGTATCATCCTGCCTCCGCCGGGCGAATATGGCGTGGTGATGGTCTTCCTGCCCAAGGAAACTGCCTCGCGCCTGGCCTGCGAACAGGAGCTGGAACGCTCCGTGCGCGCAGAAGGCCAGGTCGTGCTTGGCTGGCGCGATGTGCCAGTCGACCACGAACTGCTGGCATCCCCCACCGTCCGCGCCCACGAACCCGTCATCCGCCAGCTGTTTGTGGGCCGGGGTGACGACGTGATGGTGCCGGACGCGCTGGAACGCAAGCTGTACGTCATCCGCAAGACGGCCAGCCATGCCATCCAGAACATGCATCTGGCCCATGGCAAGGAATATTTCGTGCCGTCGGCCTCAGTGCGCACCATCGTCTACAAGGGCCTGCTGCTGGCCGACCAGGTCGGTTCCTACTACCTGGACCTGGCCGACACGCGTGCCGTGTCCGCGCTCGCGCTGGTGCACCAGCGCTTCTCAACCAACACCTTCCCCGCCTGGCCGCTGGCCCACCCGTATCGCATGATCGCCCACAACGGCGAAATCAACACGGTCAAGGGCAACTTCAACTGGCTGCGTGCACGCGAAGGCGCCATGCAGTCCGCTGTTCTGGGCGACGACCTGCGCAAGCTGTACCCCATCGTCTACGAAGGCCAGTCCGATACCGCCACCTTCGACAACTGCCTGGAATTGCTGGTCATGTCCGGCTATTCGCTGGCCCACGCCATGATGATCATGATCCCGGAAGCCTGGGAACAGCATGCGCACATGGATGAAAGCCTGCGCGCGTTCTACGAATACCACGCCGCGCTGATGGAACCCTGGGATGGCCCGGCCGCCATGGTCTTCACCGATGGACGCCAGATCGGCGCCATGCTGGACCGCAACGGCCTGCGCCCGGCGCGCTACCTGATCACCGACGACGATCTGGTCATCCTGGCCTCCGAAGCGGGCACGCTGTCGGTGCCGGAAAACCGTGTCATCAAGAAGTGGCGCCTGCAGCCGGGCAAAATGTTCCTGATCGACCTGGAACGCGGCCGCATCATCGACGACGCCGACATCAAGACACAAATCGCCAATTCACATCCCTACCGCCAGTGGATCGAACGCCTGCGCGTCAAGCTCGAATCCCTGCCGCGCCCGCAGGTGGCGCAGGAACGCCCTGGCAGCGAGGAAACCTCGTTGCTGGACCGCCAGCAGGCCTTCGGCTGGACCCAGGAAGATCTCAAGTTCATCGTCGGCCCCATGGCCGCCAAGGGCGAGGAAGCCATCGGCTCCATGGGCAATGACTCGCCGCTGGCAGTGCTGTCGCAACGGCCCAAGTCGTTCTACAACTATTTCCGCCAGCTGTTCGCGCAGGTCACCAACCCGCCCATCGACCCCATCCGCGAACAGATGGTCATGTCACTGGTGTCCTTCATCGGACCCAAGCCCAACCTGCTGGACATCAACAACGTCAACCCGCCGCAGCGCCTGGAAATCTCCCAGCCCGTGCTGGATGCCAACGCCATGCGAGTGATCCGCGACATCGGCAACCTGACGCGCAATAAATTCCGCAGTTTCGAGATCGACATCACCTACCCGGTAGCCTGGGGCCGCGAAGGTATCGAAGCACGCGTGGCTGCGCTATGCGCACGCGCCGTCGATGCCGTCCAGAGCGGCTACAACATCCTCATCCTGAGCGACCGCAAGGTAGACGCCCAGCATGTTGCCATCCCGGCGCTGCTGGCCACCTCCGCCATCCACCAGCACTTGATCCGCACCGGCCTGCGCACCCGCACCGGTCTGGTGGTGGAAACCGGCAGCGCCCGCGAAAACCACCATTTCGCACTGCTGGGCGGCTATGGCGCCGAAGCCGTGCACCCGTTCCTGACGCTGCAAACCCTGGCAGCCACCGCCGAACAGCCCGAAAAAGCCGTTGCCAACTACATCAAGGCGGTCGGCAAGGGGCTGAGCAAGACCATGTCGAAGATGGGCATCTCGACCTACATGTCCTACTGCGGCGCCCAGATTTTCGAGTGCATCGGCCTGAGCAGCACCGTGACCGACAAGTACTTCACCGGCACGTTCAGCGCGGTCGAGGGCATGGGCATTTTTGAAATTGCCGAGGAAGCCCTGCGCCAGCATCAGGCGGCCTTCAGCGCCGACCCCGTCCTGGCAGACAACCTGGATGCCGGCGGCGAGTATGCCTTCCGCATCCGTGGCGAAGAGCATATGTGGACCCCGGACGCCATCGCTCGCCTGCAGCACTCCACGCGCTCCAACAACTACCGCACCTACAAGGAATACGCGCAGATCATCAACGACCAGACCCGGCGCCAGATGACGCTGCGCGGCCTGTTCTCGTTCAAGGTCGATCCTGCGCACGCCATTGCGCTGGAAGAAGTCGAACCGGCCAGCGAAATCGTCAAGCGCTTCGCGACCGGCGCGATGTCGCTGGGCTCCATCTCGACCGAAGCCCATGCCGTGCTGGCTGCGGCGATGAACCGCATCGGCGGCAAATCCAATACCGGCGAAGGCGGCGAAGATGCGCTGCGCTACCGCAATGAAATGCGCACCGGCGACAGCGGCATCCGGGAAGGCGATACGCTGGCCTCGGTGCTGGGCGCCGAACGCATCGCCGCGGACGTCCCGCTGCAGGCCGGCGACTCGCTGCGCTCGCGCATCAAACAGGTCGCTTCCGGCCGCTTTGGCGTGTCTGCGGAATACCTGGT
Organism: Kerstersia gyiorum; assembly: GCF_004216755.1. Taxonomy (GTDB): domain Bacteria; phylum Pseudomonadota; class Gammaproteobacteria; order Burkholderiales; family Burkholderiaceae_B; genus Kerstersia; species Kerstersia gyiorum. The sequence continues at coordinate 432,514 of NZ_SGWZ01000001.1, read as the reverse complement.
CAGCGCCGACCAGATCCAGATCAAGATGGCCCAGGGCGCCAAGCCTGGCGAAGGCGGCCAGCTGCCGGGCGACAAGGTGTCGGACTACATCGCGCAACTGCGTTTCTCGGTGCCCGGCGTGGGCCTGATTTCCCCGCCCCCGCACCACGACATCTATTCCATCGAAGACCTGGCCCAGCTCATCCACGACCTGAAGAACGCCAACCCGCGCGCGTCGATTTCAGTCAAACTGGTGGCCGAAAGCGGCGTGGGCACCATCGCCGCCGGCGTGGCCAAGGCCAAGGCCGACCACATCGTCATTGCCGGCCACGATGGCGGCACCGGCGCATCGCCCCTGTCATCCATCAAGCACGCCGGCTCGCCCTGGGAACTGGGCCTGTCCGAAGCGCAGCAGACGCTGGTGCTCAACCAGTTGCGCGGCCGCGTCCGGGTGCAGGCCGACGGCCAGATGAAAACCGGCCGCGACGTCGTCATCGGCGCCCTGCTGGGTGCGGACGAATTCGGCTTCGCCACCGCGCCGCTGGTGGTCGAGGGCTGCATCATGATGCGCAAATGCCACCTGAATACCTGCCCGGTCGGCGTTGCCACCCAAGACCCGGTCCTGCGCGCCAAGTTCCAGGGCCGCCCCGAACACGTGGTGAACTACTTCTTCTTCATCGCCGAAGAAGTGCGTGAACTCATGGCCCAGCTGGGCGTGCGCCGTTTCGAGGACTTGATAGGACGCACCGACCTGCTCGATATGCGCGCCGCGCTGGATCACTGGAAGGCCCATGGACTGGATTTCGGCCGCATCTTCCACCAGCCTGCGATGGCCGGCGCGCGCCGTCACGTCGAAGAACAGGACCACGGCCTGGAAGGTGCGCTCGACCTGCAGCTCATCGAACGCAGCCGCGCCGCACTGGAACATGGCACGCCCGTGTCCTTCATGACGCCGGTACGCAACCGCAACCGCACCATCGGCGCCATGCTGTCGGGCGAGGTCGCGCGCCGCTACGGTCACGACGGCCTGCCGGACGACACCATCCGCATCCAGTGCAATGGCACCGCCGGCCAGAGCTTCGCTGCTTTCCTGGCACACGGCATCACGCTGGACCTGGTTGGCGAAGCCAATGACTACGTTGGCAAGGGTCTATCCGGCGGCCGCATCATCGTGCGCAGCCCCAACGACTTCAATGGCATGGGCACCGAACACATCATCGCCGGCAACACCGTCCTGTATGGCGCGCTGGCAGGCGAAGCCTACTTCAATGGCGTCGCGGGCGAACGCTTCGCGGTACGCAACTCGGGCGCCGTCACTGTCGTCGAGGGCGTGGGCAACCACGGCTGCGAATACATGACCGGCGGCACCGTGGTCGTCCTGGGGCAGACCGGTCGCAACTTCGCGGCCGGCATGTCCGGCGGCGTAGCCTATGTCTGGGACCCCGAGCAGCAACTGCGCCAGAACTGCAACACCGCCATGGTCGAACTCGAACCCGTGCTGCCCACCCTGGAGCAGGAAGCCATGGGCGGACCCGAAACCTGGGTCTGCATCACCCGCAACGGCGAACGCATGACCGACGACAAACTGCTGCGCCAGCTCATCAGCGCCCATGTCCAGCACACCGGCAGCCAGCGCGGCCGCGACATCCTGGCAGACTGGGACAACGCACTGGGCAAATTCGTCAAAGTCATGCCTATCGAATACCGCCGCGCCCTGCAGACGATGTACCAGGCAGAACCGGCCGAGCCACAGCTGGCCTGAGCCCCGGCGACAAAGGAATCATCATGGGAAAGACCACTGGTTTTCTTGAATACCCCCGCCTCCAGGAGACGATGCAGCCGGCAACCAAGCGCATCCGCCACTGGAAGGAATTCGTCCTGTTCCTCAATGAAGAACAGTCCCGCCAGCAGGCGGCACGCTGCATGGACTGCGGCGTCCCCTTCTGCAACAACGGCTGCCCGGTCAACAACATCATTCCCGACTGGAACGACCTGGTCTACAACGGCAAATGGCGCCAGGCGCTCAGCGTGCTGCATTCGACCAACAACTTCCCGGAAGTGACCGGCCGCATCTGCCCCGCTCCCTGCGAAGCCGCCTGTACGTTGAATATCAATAACGACGCCGTCGGCATCAAGTCCATCGAGCACGCCATCATCGACCGTGGCTGGGAAGAAGGCTGGATTGCCCCGCAAACGCCGCAGCGGCGCACCGGCAAGCACATTGCCGTGGTCGGCTCCGGCCCGGCCGGCCTGGCGTGCGCGCAGCAACTGGCGCGCGCCGGCCATGCTGTGACCGTCTTCGAAAAAAGCGACCGCATCGGCGGGCTGATGCGCTACGGCATCCCCGACTTCAAGCTGGAAAAACACCTGATCGACCGTCGCATCGCACAGATGGAGGCCGAGGGCGTCTCCTTCCGCCCCTCCACCTATGTCGGTTCGCCCGACGCCCCCGCCGCGCAAGGCCTGACGGTACGAACACCCGCCTCCCTGCGCGAGGAATATGATGCCGTCATCATGGCGGGAGGCTCGGAAACCCCGCGCGACCTGCCCATTCCCGGACGCGAACTCGACGGCGTCATGTTCGCGATGGACTTCCTGCGCCAGCAGAACAAGGCCGTCGCTGGCGACCGCCAGCTGGACCAGGTGCTCGCCAGCAACAAACACGTCATCGTCATCGGCGGCGGCGATACCGGTTCGGACTGCGTCGGCACAAGCATCCGCCAGGGCGCGGCCAGCGTCACGCAGATCGAACTGCTGCCGCAACCGCCCGAACACGAAAACAAGGCCCTGACCTGGCCCTACTGGCCCGCCAAGCTGCGCACCTCCACCTCGCACCAGGAAGGTTGCGAACGCGATTGGGCAATCCTGAGCCAATCGTTCGAAGGCGACGAAAACGGCCATGTTCGCAAGCTCATCGCCGTCCGTACCGAATGGACACCCGATCCCATTACCGGCCAGCAGCGCATGCGTGAAATTCCGGACTCGCGCATGGAGCTCCCGGCCGACCTGGTTCTCCTGGCCATGGGCTTCGTCGCGCCAGTGGCGTCGGTGCTGGACGCCTTTGGCGTCGACAGCGACAACCGTGGCAATGCACGCGCCAATACCGAGGACTACCATACCAGCGTCGAAGGCGTCTTCGCTGCCGGCGACATCCGCCGCGGGCAATCCCTGATCGTCTGGGCCATCCGCGAAGGCCGCCAGTGCGCCCGTTCGGTGGACGCCTGGCTGATGGGTAGCAGCCAGTTGCCGCGCTGATCAGCAGCCGTTGCGGCCGGCGTCGGCCGCAACGGCTGTTTTTTTCAATACAGGAATAACTATTATTCTCTCTATCATTTGTTGGCGCTAGAATAGCAGCCTACTGTTGTCTGACACCCCGCCAGGACAGCAGAAGCGCTGGGCACTCCCAGTCTGACCATCGTCGTATCCGCGCCACCCAGGCCCGTGGCGCCCGCGCCGGAACTGCCATGCCCGCCTCCCCGACGCCACCCAACGACCTGAATACCCTGTATATCGAACACCATGGCTGGCTGCGTTCCTGGCTGCGACGACGCCTGGCGTCGCAGGAAGATGCCGCTGATCTGGCGCAGGATACGTTTATCCGCATTCTCTTGCGGCCCCCGGTGCTGGCATGCCTGCGCCAGCCACGCGCCTACCTGGCATCCATTGCACGCGGCCTGGTCATCGACCACTGGCGCCGCCAATCGTTGGAGCAGGCCGTCCTTGAGGCGCTCGCCAGCCTGCCCACGGAATATCTGCCCTCAGAGCAGGAACGCCTGGCAGCCATCGAAACCCTGCAGGAAATAGACCGGCTGCTTTATGACCTATCCCCGGCCATAAGACAGACCTTCGTGCTGTCGCAGCTCGAAGGCCTGGGTTATGACGAAATCGCTAGGCGCCTGGGTATCAGCACTCGCACCGTCAAGCGCCATATGGTCCGTGCCTTTGAAATCTGTCTGGCCCAACTCCTGGCAGAAGGCTGATACAAGCATGGCAACCCGCCCAATAAACACTGATGGCGCGACCCGACCTGATGCCCAGGTTATTCGTGAAGCCGCCCAGTGGATGGCTAGACTCAAGGCACAACCCGCTTCCCCTGACGATATCGAAGCCTGTGCACGCTGGCGCCGGGCGGACCCAAGCCATGAGTACGCCTGGCGCAAGGCAGAATTCCTGTTCGACAAGCTGGGGATGTTGTCGCCTGAGCTGAGTGTCCCGGTACTGACCCGCGACCACGCCATCAAGCGCCGTACCACCATCAAGATCCTCAGCATGGCTGCGCTCGCTGCACCTGCCGTCTGGCTGACACGGGAATCCTTCCTGTGGCAACGCTGGCAAGCCGACTATTCAACCGGAACAGGCCAGCAACGCATCGTGCACCTGGATGACGGCAGTACGGTACTGCTCAATACCGGCACCAGCCTGAATGTGCAGTTTGACCGGACCGAGCGGCGCTTGCGCCTGCTGGCAGGCGAAATCATGGTCACGACGAACTCCCGCCCTTCAGACAGCAGGCCATTCATCGTGGAAACATATCAGGGCACCATGCAGGCGCTGGGAACACGTTTCATGGTGCGAGCTCAGGACAACACCCTGCTGACCGTCCTGGAGCACAGTGTCGCGGTCAAGCCGGCAGATCTCCTCGATATACCGGCCCGCATCATCGAAGCCGGGCAGAAGGTTCGCTTCGGCCGCGACCAGATCTCTCCGGTGCAAGCAGTCACCCCGCAGGACAGTGGATGGACCGAGGGCGTGCTCTACGCAAACGATATGCCGCTGGGCGAATTTCTCGAAGACTTGGCGCGCTACCGTCCAGGCGTCGTACGCTATTCCCCCGCCGCCGGGGCGCTGCGCATCTCCGGTGCCTTCCAGTTACCGGACACCCGCCACATCCTCGACATCATCGCGGGCACCCTACCCATCCAGATCAGATATCGCTCGCAATACTGGGTGCAGGTCGATCTGCGCTGATGTCACTTACAAAAAGATACAAATAACCTGCTAGCCAACTGGCACTTCTGTACCGGCTGTTTCGGCCTGAATAGCGATACCTATTCGCACTTTCATTTCCGAGACAGAAACAATGGCGCATCCTTTCTCACGTCGGCCGTTCAAGGCTGGCAGCCAGCCATCCGCGCGCGGATCCTCCCGGTCCATCCCCGTTTCGGTGTGCTGCCTTGCCCTGCTTCTGGGTCTGGGCGACGGCATGCTGGCCCAACCAGCGCAAGCGCAAGACAGCATGCGCCCCGGCGCCAATGTGCCAGGCAGGATCTACGACATTCCCGCAGGCAGCCTGGGAGAAGTCCTGAGCACCTTTGCAGGCCAATCCGGCATCAATATTTCTTTCCATCCTGAACAGACGGCCGGTCTGCAGGGAGCTGCCATGCGTGGCAGCTATACCGTGGAACAAGGCCTGGCGTTCCTGCTACGCGATACACCGCTGGAAGCAGTGCGCCAGGGCAAGGATGTCTATCACCTGCAACTGCGCCCCCGGCTGGATACCAGCGCGTCTGTCACTGCCTTGGATGCCGTGCAGGTCTATGGCCAGGAAAACGCCAAAGACCTCGCCTACCTCGCGCCGCAATCTGTCAATGTTCTGACCCGAGACGAAATCGAACAATTCCGGGGCACTTCGGTCGGCGATATTTTCCAGGGGATTCCTGGCGTACTGATCGGTGAAAACCGTAACTCTGGCGGGTTGGACGTCAATATCCGCGGCATGCAGGGACAAGGCCGAGTACCGGTGCTTGTTGATGGTGCCAGGCAGGAAACCACCGTATATCGTGGTTACTCCGGCGTAGCATCACGCAGTTATATCGACCCAGACCTGATCGGCGGCATCACCATCGAAAAAGGCCCCAGTATGACCGCCCAAGGTACGGGCGCCGTGGGCGGCCTGGTCATTGCACGGACACTCAGCGCCAGCGACATCGTGAAGGATGGCCAGACCTTCGGCGTGCGCATGCGCGGCAGCGTCATCGGCAACAACAGCGGCTCTCCCGTCGCACCCGGCACCACATCAGGTTACTACCCGGGACGGGAATACCGCATCAATTGCAAGCCAGGCAGCGAAGCACAGTGCTCGGCAGGCTACGATCCTGCCAGCATGGTCGGCCCCTCCGGCGACACCACCCTGGAACGGCCAGCCACGCTGGAGCCCAAAAGCTGGGCGAGCAGTCTGGCCATGGGATTGCAACTGGGCAAAGTCGAACTCGTCGCCGCCTATGCAACCCGCCGCCAGGGCAATTATTACGCTGGCAAACACGGTCCGGCCCCAGTCGTGGACATGTCGAATACCGCGCCGGGCCTGTTCGATCTATGGACCTCGGTCTATCCCGTCATGACCGGTGCCTCACGTTTTCGTGCCGGCGAACTGGTCGTCAACAGCAACTACAAAAGCCAATCATCCCTGCTCAAGGCCAAGGCCCACCTGGCGCCGGATCAAGAACTGGAACTGGGCTGGCTGCGCTACAAAAGCGAATATGGCGAGCTGATGCCCTCGCAACTGATATGGCTGGGCCATATCGCACAGACCAACAACAGTGAGGTCACGGCCAACACCTACACCAGCCGCTACAAGTGGTCCCCTGCAGACAATTCACTGCTGAACGTCAGTGCCAATCTCTGGCATACCGACACAGATACGCTGAACCGCAATTACGGTGCCATCAAACCTGACGCCGGCATGATTTCGGCATTCTCATCGGCAGCAGCGGAAAACTACCGCCGCACAGGGGCGGACCTGAGCAACACCATGCTGTTCGACTTCTGGGGCGAAGCAGAACTGCGCTATGGCGTCGCTGTACAGCGCGAAGACGTCAAGCCCACTGGCGGCGACCCGGACGCATTCAACAATGCACGGGATGCAGAGCGGAAAGAGTACAGCACATTCATCGCGCTCAAGTATCAACCCGTGCCCAGCGTGACCTTGGATGCAGGCTTGCGCTACACCCGCTATCACGCACTGGACCACAAAACCAGCAGTATCTGCGAAACCGAGACCGTCGAATCCGACACTGGCAATGGCGGCCCTGCCAGTGTCAGCAGCAGCACCACCTGCGAAACAGTCATGATAGGCAAGGTACGCCACAGCGGTTCTGCCCCCGTGGCCAGCCTGTCCTGGGAATTCGCACCCGGCTGGCAAGTGTATGGACGCTATGCCGAAGCGCTGCGCATGCCCAGCCTGTTCGAATCCAGCAGCGGTTTTTCCGTCAATACGGTCGTCGGCAGCTATCTGAAGCCGGAACACGCTCGCAACCGGGAAGTCGGCATCAGCCTGCTGCAGGACGGTGTATTCACCAACAGCGATGCGCTGCGCCTGAAGTTTTCCTACTTCCGCAACCACATGTCCGACTATCTGACTCGCACGGTCAGCAATGCCGACGAAAGCGATGGATGGCGCATGCGCAATATCGACAGTGCTCGCTTCAATGGTTTCGAAGTTTCGGGTTCCTATGACGCCGGCATGTTCTTCGCCGAATTCGGCGCCACCCGCTACAACCTGATCGAGATCTGCCACAGCGGCAGCTACCGCCGTCAACGCTGCACCGACTTCGGACTGGCCGTGAGCTACGTCAACAACATGATTCCACCGAACTGGCACGGCAGCGCCCGGCTCGGGCTGCGCCTGCTGGATCGCCGCCTGGTACTGGGCATGCGAGGCACGTTCATGGGCGAACGCAATCGTGTTCCTGAATATGACGATCAGCACGTGAACTCCATTTTTGCCAAGCCGGTGGAGTGGCACAAATACAAAATCTTCGACCTGTTCGCCTCGTACCGCATCAACGATGCCATCAGCGTCGATTTCAACATCGACAACCTGACCGACCGCTACTACCTGGATGCCATCGGCCTGGGCGCAGTACCTGCCCCGGGACGTACGGCCAGGCTCGGCATGACGCTGCAGTTCTGAACCCACTCTCAATTTTCCCTGACCTCGTCGCCATGCAGCGAGAGGGCACTGCAATGAGGACCCACTATGAAACATCAATGGCAAAAATGGCTGGCCAGCCTGGGCGCTGCCTCACTTCTGGCCGCCTGCGGCGGCGGAGGCAGCGACTCCGACAACGGCAGCAGCAATGGCAACAACACTGCCAGCCGTCCTAATGCCGTCTTGCGCGCAGCAGTGGGCAACACCCCGCTTGCTGATGGCGACACGCTTGCCGCGGGCACCAAGATCACGCTGGATGCAAGCGGCAGCAGTACACCAAGCGGCACTTTGGCCTACTCCTGGCGGCTGGCGCAACAACCTGGAGACGACGCCATCGACAATCCACAGGCGGCACGCACCCAGCTCACGCCTACCTTGCCGGGCGATTACCAGATCCGGCTCACCGTCGACAACGGCGATGCCCTAGCCTCCCAGCAATTGTCCTTGTCCGTGACCAGCGACCATCCCGTGGCGATGGTTGAAAGACGTGAACGCAATATGCGGCTCGGCCTGATACAGCTCGATGGCCGCGCCAGCTTGCCGCCATCAGGTGGCGACCCCGCCAAGCTGAAATATTTCTGGCGGCTGGTCGCTGCTCCCCCGGCCAGCAAAATAGCGGGTCTGGACGCGGAGGAAGCCATGCTCGCTCAGCCACGCTTCGATGCTGATGTGCCGGGCAAATACGAGTTCGAGCTGAACGTCTCCTACGAAGGCAAAAGCAGCCTGAAACCCGCCACGCTGGTCGTCAGCGTGCAGGAACCCCTGGCCCTGCCCTCTGCCGTCATCGAACCGCTGAACAGCGCACCCTATGTCAGAGGACAAAAAATCTCTTTCGACGCCAGCAAGAGCACAGCCGGCACGGGGGGTGGCGCGCTGCAGTACCGTTGGAGCCTTACCAAACAGGGCCTGGCGCCGCTGCCCGCCATGGAAGGTGCCAACACCGACCGCATGAGTTTCACGCCCAACGCCGTCGATACCTATACCGTCGGCCTCAGTCTGTTCGACGGCGTGCAATATCACTACGACGAATACCGACTGACGTCCGTATTGCCCGACAATGCTCCCAATACGCCACCTGTCGCCGTCTTCCTGCACAATTACAACGAAAATACTTTTGAAATTGAAAAAGGCGCGCGTACAGGGCTCTACGGCAGGTCGTCTTACGATATAGACGAAACCGGCAACATGCAATTCGAGTACGAATGGACCCTGCTCGAAGAGCCGGCACCTGGCGCCGCAAAACTCGAACTGACCGGGCGCTATTCCTATTTCACCCCCCGGAAATTCGATGGCGAAGGCGTGGAAAAGTACAAATTCCAGCTGCGTGTCAAAGACTCGGCAGGCGCCTGGTCCGAACCGGCTATCGCAACCTTCAGCGTACTCAACGGCGCCAACCATGCCCCGACAGCCGAAGCCGGGCCGGCACGCAGCGATAGCACCAGCTTCATGACCGGCACCCAGCTCGAATTACTAGGCCACGGCTCCGATACTGACAACAATCGCATCACGAAATATGAGTGGCAATTGCTGGATCGCCCTGATCACAGTCAGGCTTCGCTGAGCAGCCTGAACACGGAACGCACCAACATTCTCCTGGATCAGCCCGGCCGCTACATGTTTCAGCTTGCGGTCACTGACAGCCATGGTGCCGTCAGCATTCTGCCCAAAGTTTTTTCAATCTACGCCAAGACCCAGAACTTCGCCCCCGAAGCCCGCCCCTACCAGACCCGCGCCTACGACCGCGAGCAACCTTTGCTGATCCACAAGAACCGGGAGCAATTCAGCCTCTACAACACCACACAGGACTTCTGGAACGAATTCGCATTTGTGGCCAATGCCTATGATCCCGACGGCGACAAGCTGGGCTATCTGTGGAGCCTGACAGGCCTGCCGGCCGGCTACGGCACGCACAACGCGTCAATCACATCGTTCCAGACTTGCTATATCGGTGACAACTGGTCCATGAGTTCCTGGCGGGGAACGGAAACCGCAGCCGAATACATCGCCCGGCAAAACACAGCACGGGAATGGACCTCTTGCGCAGACCTCAGTTTCGCTCCTGCCATGACCGGTACCTATGATCTGACGCTCTGGGTAACGGACGGCGCGGAAAACACCGGGCCCTTCAACTTCAGCGTGAACGCCGCCACACGCGAGGACTATCCGAGCCTGTTGCTGGAAGACCTGCACCTCGTCCACCGCTGGAACAGTACGACCGGCAAACTTGAGCTAGTCAAAGACTGGACCTTGTCCTCCCTGTCATCGAGCCAAGTGTTCTTCCCGACCCAAGAACACTTCGCCATGTTCAAGTTCTCCTCACATTGGTATCCCTACCTTTGCAGCGCCAGGGAAAATCACAATCAGGAGCCCTTTGTCCTTGGCACTTACCAGTTAAGTGCTGGCCAGCAAGACTATACGATTGCAGATCTGACCGCCCAGGATGCTTCCGGCAACGCCACACTTGCTTTCGATGGAATCACCAACGGCGAAACCATCAAGAAGGGAGAAACAGCGACCTTCTCCGTCACCTTGAGGCTCAACGAGGACTCCACATTCTGCCAAGATAGTCAGACTGACGGTGCCCTCATCAACACAAACCCCTTCACCTGGTTCTTCCGCATCAAAGAAAAACCGGAATGGACATTCTCGTACTAAGCACCTCACCCAACCCCGGTTAGCATCCCCCGGCCCTGACCACCATCGCGGCAGACAGGCGCAGTAACATAGCGCCTCTGCTGCCTCGATGGCCCGCCAGGACCTGCCATGACTGCCTGTCACTCTGTGCTCTCCACGACTGTCTTCTTACCCTATGCTCGCCTGATCGCCGGTCTGCTGCTGCCCCTGGGGATGATCCCTATGCCAGCGCACGCCGAATTCAGCCCGCCTGCCGAAGCATTCCAGGGCATGCCGGCCAGTGATGCCATGGCAAACCTGCCCCTGGCCATCGAAATTTTTTCCATCCTGCTTTCGCGGCCTGAGAGCATTTTCAAGGCCAAGGACGCAACAGGCTGCGCGTTCGAACCCGAGGCCGCCAGGCGCGCGGTGCTGGGCCCGCAAACCGTGGCCGCGCTGGAAGAAGAAACGCGTAACCACGGCACCGAGACCGAAACCCTGGCAGGCCAGCTGATCCTGGTAGGCAGCCCCTGCCCCAAGCAGGCGTTGCTGACCGGCCTGACCGAGTACATCTGGACCGATGAAAGCCGCCTGACCATGGGCAACCTGGTCACCCTGCTGCACACGCAACAGCGCGGTACGGCCCGCTATGACGCCCAGGGCAATCCCAGCCGCATCCTGAACGTCATCGAGGCCTCTTACTCCCAACTGTTCGAACGTCAGCCCTCCGGCGAGCTGGTTTCCACGGCGCTGCCCGGCCGGCCGCAAGGCCAGGGCGCCTTCAGCATCACTTACGGCCGAGGTGCTATAGGGCAATCCGACGACGTGCAGGTCACCTTTACGCTGATCGACACCGCGCCGTCGCTGACACCTGCGATGCCGCCGTTGCGCAGCAGTGTTGCGATCACCCGCTACACCCAGGAGGGTGAAGTGCTGGAGCTGTACATGAACAACCGCTTGCACATGCGTTCGCCCATGAACAAGCAACAGCAGGTCCATGGCTGGTACGAGATGTTCGGCGACACCGGCAGCCTTGCCTCACGCCCGCTGCGGCAGTGCTACCAGAACGGCCTGCCCGCCGCAGACTCGGCCTGCGCCGGCCAATAACCGCGTGCACGCCGGTGCCGCCGCCCACGACCGCACCGGCAATGAGGTACGAAAGCAACACCTGGGGACACATTCACACAGGAAAACGTCCCCTCTCCGGAAAAACCCCGATTCCTTGCGAAACATCAAATCCCGCGCTGCGGGAAAAAGGCATGCTGGGAGTGTGGTTTTTATATCGCAATGATCAAATTCTGGAGAAGTCAGATGAGCATCCGCACCCTCAAGCCTATGGCCGCCCTGTTGCTGGGCGCCGGCCTGCTGGCATCGCCCCTGGCCCACGCCTACGAAGAAGGAGATTGGCTGTTGAAAGTCGGCGTCAGCCATGTGCACCCCAAATCGAACAACGGCGACATCCTGGATGGCGCTGCCAAACTGAACGTCGGCAACAGCACCCGCCCCAGCTTCAGCGTCACCTACATGGCCACCCGCAATATTGGCGTCGAACTGCTGGGCGCCATCCCTTTCAGCCACGACATCAATGCTGACGGCGCCGTCAACGGCTACATCGGCAAGACCAAGCACCTGCCGCCCACGCTGAGCCTGCAATGGCACTTCCTGCCGGATTCCACCGTACAGCCGTATGTCGGCGTCGGCCTGAACTACACCACCTTCTTCGACACCAAGGCGCGCGGCGATATCGCCGGCAACAAGCTGCGCCTGAGCGATTCCTGGGGTGTCGCAGCCCAGGTCGGCGTGGACGTGGCGCTCGACAAGAACTGGTTCATCAACGCCGACGTGCGCTACATCGACATCAGCTCGAATGTGAAGCTCAATGGCGAGAAGATCGGCAAGGCCAAGATCGACCCGTGGGTCGGCACCATCGCTGTCGGCTACCGCTTCTAAGGCAGTTCCGGCCCGCTGCCGCCAAACCCCTGGCGGCCGCTCCACCGGCCAGCAGGCGCCGGCGTCCACCAGGACGTCCGGCGCCTTCGTCATTCCGCCTTCGTCTTTGCACCGTTGTCATTCCTTCACGCTCGCCGCCGGCCTGCCACGCTGCCAGGCCGCTACACTGGCATCAGCGGCCGCTGCAGCACCCGCCAGGAACTGTCACGTCACCCTCACGATTGCCTCCTGTTTCTGGTAAAACACAGCAGTATCCTCAAGCGTCACTCCAACGCTTGCACTGTCAACCCGAACCCGCGTGTTCCTCTCCTGCGAGCCACTCCATCCATGTGCACACGAATCGTCTATCACGGTAATCAAGGCCAGGTTTTCACCGCCCGCTCCATGGACTGGAAGTCCGACATGCATACCAACCTGTGGGTACTGCCGCGTGGCATCGAGCGCAGCGGCAATTGCGGCCCCGACAGCCTGAGCTGGACCGCAAAGTACGGCAGTGTCGTCGCCACCGGCTATGACATTTCCACGACGGATGGCGTGAACGAGGCCGGCCTGTCGGTGAACCTGCTGTGGCTGGCTGAATCCCAGTATCCCAGCCCCGACCCCACGCACCCGCTGCTGACGATCGCCGCCTGGGCGCAATACGTGCTGGACCTGTTCGGCAACGTGGCCGAAGCCATCGACGCCCTGGCGCAGCAGCCATTCTCGCTGGTAACTTCCAATATCCCTGGCGAGGCACGCCTCACGACCCTGCACATGTCCTTGTCGGACAGCAGCGGCGACAGCGCCATCGTCGAATACATCGACGGCAAGCAGGTCATCCATCACAACCGCGACTACCAGGTCATGACCAACTCGCCGACCTACGACGAACAACTGGCGCTGAACAAATACTGGGAATCCATCGGCGGCACCATCATGTTGCCGGGCACCAACCGTGCGGCAGACCGCTTCGCCCGCGCGCAGTTCTATATCAATGCAGTAGAAAAACAGGACGACCCGGACATGGCGCTGGCCAGCGTGCTGAGCGTGATCCGCAACGCGTCCGTGCCCTTCGGCCTGAGCACGCCCGACCAGCCCAATATTTCCTCGACACGCTGGCGTACTGTGGTCGACCACAAGCGGCTGCGCTATTACTTCGAATCCGCCACCACGCCGAACGTCTTCTGGGTGGATGTCAGCAAACTGGACTTCTCGCCCACTGGCGCAGGCGTGCGCAAGCTGGAACTGGGCCTGAACCAGCGCAATATTTTCCATGGCGAGGTCAATGAAAACTTCGTGGCGGCGCCGCCCTTCCATTTCCTGGGCATTCCCGCCACGCACTAAGCCCCGCAACCAGGCCCCGGCCTGGGCGCCACGCAAAAAAAGAGCCAGGGCGCACCCTGGCTCTTTTCACGTGGGCAGGCCCGGATCAGCCGACCTGGATCTCCACCTTGCGCGGCTGGGCATGCTCCGCCTTCGGGATGCGCAGCTGCAGCACGCCGGCCTCGAACGAGGCCTGCACCTTGTCGGCATCGAGCTCACGCGACAAGGTAAAGGCGCGGCGGTAGTTCTGCGCGTTCACTTCCACGTGCGTGGCCACCGCCCCTTCGGCCAGCGCCAGCGCAATGTTGCCCTCTATCGTCAGCGTATCGCCATCCACATGCAGGTTCAGGCCTTCCTTGGTCACGCCCGGCAGGTCTGCGTACAGGGTGATGCCACCGGCATCCTCCACTACGTCCACGGCAGGCACCAGATAGTGCTTGTCATTGCGGGCAGCCGGCTCGGCAGCAGCGGGTTTGGTCACATTGGCTTCACTCATGGCATTCTCCTTTTTTCTGTCCGGCTCACTGGATGGCGATACGACGCGGCTGCGCAGCTTCCTTGCGCGGGATATGCAAGCTCAGCACGCCATCGCGATAGCTGGCCTGCACGCCTTGCGCCTCGACATCGTCAGGCAGGCTGACGACACGACGGAAACGTCCGGCAAAACGCTCATCCACATGCAATGTGGCCTGTTCCGGCACCTCGCGCGGTGCGCGCTCACCGGAGATCGTCAGCACCCCTTTTTCAATTTGCACGTCCAGGTCCTTGGCCTCGACGCCGGGGACGAACACATGAATGTCAACGGCCTTCGGACTGGTGGCGATATTCAAGCCCGGATAACCTTTGGCCCCGCCACGGATACTGTGCGAACCATCGAAGGCCTGCTGCATGGCGCGCTGCAGGCGATCCAGTTCCGCGAAAACATCGCAGGGAAACAGCGAACGGTAAGACATGGTCATTCTCCTGTCAGGTCTGCGGGCCATGGCCTGGCCGGCCTGGATGGCGCCGCTTGCCAGCGACCGGCGGGCCGTCTGGCAGACTGCATTCACACCGCGCGGCGAGGCTGGCCGGCACGGTACCGATTAGCAAGCAGCGGTGCCGCCCAAGCCGCACCACAGTGCCTCATGACCGTTATATAGGGTGGCCTTTTCTTAGTTTCAAGGGCTTGATATCAAAGACTTTGCCCCCATAAGAGGGATAACATCATGCATCCTTTCCATGAGGAAGAAATATGGAATACAGGGACTACTACGCCACCCTTGGCGTATCCCGGGACGCAAGCGCAGAAGACATCAAGAAAGCCTTTCGCAAACTGGCGCGCAAATACCATCCGGACGTTTCCAAGGAAGCGGACGCAGCGCAGCGCATGAGCGAGGTCAATGAAGCCTATACGGTGCTCTCCGATCCCGAGAAACGCAGTGCTTACGACCAGCTTGGCCGCAGCCAGGCCGACGGCTCGTTCCGTCCTCCGCCAGGCTGGGGCCAGGGCAGCCATTTCAATTTCAACCAGCAGGGCGATTTCGATGCCTCCGGCTTTTCCGATTTCTTTTCGGAACTGTTCGGGCGCATGGGCGGCGGCGCGGGCGCGTCGGGCTTTCGCCAAACCCGTCGTTCCGGGCGTGGCGAAGACATGCGTGCCCGCGTCGTGCTGGGCATAGAAGACACCTTCACCGGCGCCACCCGCCAGTTGTCGCTGCGTTCCAGTCAAGGCGAACGCACCTTCGAGGTCAAGATTCCGAAAGGCGTTCAGGCCGGCCAGGTGATCCGCCTGGCCGGGCAAGGTGAACCCGGGCCTGCCGGCCCGGGAGACCTGCTGCTGGAAGTATCGTTCCAGCCCCATCCGCGCTATCGCGTGGAAGGCAAGGACATAACCATGACGCTGCCCGTTACCCCCTGGGAAGCAGCCCTGGGCGCCGTCGTGCCCGTGCGCCTGCCCGACCGCACCATCAAGGTACGGATTCCTGCCGGCGCCCAGAACGGCCGCCAGCTGTCGGTCAAGGCGCATGGCATTCCGGGCAAGCCTCCCGGCGACCTGACCCTGGACATCCAGGTCGTGCTGCCGCCCGCGGATACGCCCACGGCCAAGGCCCTGTACGAACAGATGGCCAAGGAGCTGGCTTTCGACCCGCGCAGCGAGGCCTGATTCGGCGGCGACCGCCCCTATCTGGGGCCCTGTCACGCCCTTCTGGCCCCTTCCCGCCCCTTCCCGCCGCCGGCCCGGAGCCACCGCGCCGGCGGCGCCATTTCCATCCTCGGCAGTACAGTTGCTGGGTTGCCAGGCGGTCCGCGCCGGGCGGACGGCATTTGTTTCAAGCCGTCACAAGCATTGCGCCTGACGTGGCAGGCCGCCGCAGAAGCAGCGCCATGCCTGGGCTGCCGGGGCTTGCGGCAAATGCAACAAGCCTGCAATTCCTTCCCGCCCCGCGCCCGCCGCGCGGGCAACAGCCGGGATACAATGCGACTTTTGCCCTTCTTCCCTTTCCCCCATGCCGCACGCCGACACCTTGCCCAAGACTGCCGCGCCTGTCCTGCATTTCGATGATGCAGCGCTGGGCTACGGCGACTTCACCGTGTTGCGCGGTATTTCCATGCAGGTGATGCCCGGTCAAGTCGTCGCCATTATGGGCGGCTCGGGCTCGGGAAAAACCACCCTGCTACGCGCCGCTACCGGACAGCTGCTGGCCCAGCGCGGCACCGTCACGGTCTTCGGCCGCGACATGGGCGCAGTCAGCGACCGCGAACGCGAAACCCTGCGCAAGCGCATGGGCGTGCTGTTCCAGCAGGGCGCGCTGTTCACGGACCTGAACGTCTTCGAAAACGTCGCCTTCCCGCTGCGCGAACACACCAGCCTGAAGGAATCCGAGATCACCGAGAAAGTCCTCGACAAGCTCGACGCCGTCGGCCTGCGTACCGCCGCCCATCTGCGGGTCAACGCCATTTCCGGCGGCATGGCCAGGCGGGTGGCGCTGGCCCGGGCCATCGTCCTCGAGCCTGAACTGATTCTCTACGACGAACCTTTCGCCGGGCTGGACCCTATTTCCCTGGGCGTCACCGCACGCCTGATCCGCGACCTGGCCGACCGGCTGCGTTGCGCGTCCGTGCTGATCACCCACGATGTGCAAGAGTCCTTCGCCATTGCCGACCAGGTTTACCTCGTCGGCCAGGGCGAACTCAAGGCTTCCGGTACGCCGGAAACCCTGGCAGCCTCGGACGACCCCTATGTGTGCCAGTTCCTGACCGGCGCGCCGGATGGCCCGGTGGCCTTCCAGTACCCCAGCACGCCCGCTTTCGAGGCCTGGCTGGCGCAGCAAGGAAAACGCGCATGAATCCCTATCACACCATCGCCGGCCTGGGCGCCTGGATACGCGCGAAAATTACCGGTCTGGGCCTGTTCACCCGCTTTTTCGGCCAGGTGCTGGGCCAAAGCGGCATTGCCGTGCAGCGCCCGCGCCTGGTTGGCCAGCAAGTCCATTTCATCGGCAACCACTCCCTGCTGATCATCGCCGTCTCCGGCCTGTTTGTCGGCTTCGTACTGGGCCTGCAGGGTTTCTACACCCTGAGTATCTATGGCGCGGAAGATGCGCTGGGCCTGCTGGTTGCCCTGTCCCTGACGCGCGAACTCGGCCCGGTTGTCACCGCGCTGCTCTATGCTGGCCGCGCCGGTACGGCGCTGACGGCGGAAATCGGCCTGATGAAGGCTGGCGAACAGCTCGCCGCCATGGAAGTCATGGCCGTCAACCCGATCCGCCGGGTATTGGTGCCGCGTTTCTGGGGCGGCTTCATTTCCATGCCGGTACTGGCGACGATTTTCTCGGCGGTCGGCATCCTCGGCGGCTGGCTGGTTGGTGTCCCCATGATAGGTGTGGACAACGGCACCTATTGGTCACAGATGCAAAACGGGGTCGATATCTGGCAGGATATCGGCAACGGTTTCGTCAAAAGCGTGGTGTTCGGCATCGCCACCACCCTGATCGCGCTGTACCAGGGCTGGCAGGCAAAAGCCACCCCCGAAGGCGTGGCCCAGGCCACCACGCGCACCGTTGTAGTCAGCTCCCTGGTCGTGCTGGGCCTGGATTTCCTGCTGACCGCACTCATGTTTGGCAATTGATACGATACGGATTCCCTCATGTCGCAAGAAAAAAATGATTTCTGGGTCGGCCTGTTTGTGCTGCTGGGCATCCTGGCGCTGGCCTTCCTCGCCCTGCGTGCCGGCAACCTGAGCACGTTCTCGTTCAAGCCCACCTACGAAATCACGGCCAATTTCGACAACATCGGCGGCCTCAAACCCCGTGCGCCCGTCAAAAGCGCGGGCGTGGTGGTGGGCCGGGTGAACAGCATCCACCTGAATCCCAAGACCTACGAAGCCATCGTTTCCATGGATATGCAGGAGGGATTCCGCTTCCCGCTGGATTCCTCCGCCAAGATCCTGACGTCCGGGCTGCTGGGCGAGCAGTACATCGGCCTGGAGGCCGGTGGCGACACCGAAGAAATCCCCAACGGCGGTGAAATCATGTTCACCCAGAGCGCCGTCGTCCTGGAAACCCTGATCAGCAAATTCCTGTACAACACCGCCGACAAGCAAGGCAGCGAAAAATGAATACGCAACAACGCCCTGGCCGTCAATGGCTGCGCCCGACCTTGCTTGCCTCCAGCCTGGTGCTGACCGGCTGTGC
Source organism: Kerstersia gyiorum (assembly GCF_004216755.1). Lineage (GTDB taxonomy): Bacteria > Pseudomonadota > Gammaproteobacteria > Burkholderiales > Burkholderiaceae_B > Kerstersia > Kerstersia gyiorum. Next base: position 414,067 of record NZ_SGWZ01000001.1, on the reverse strand, counting down.
CACTGTCACCAACCCCGATCCGCGCGACCCCTTCGAAAGCTTCAACCGCGGCGTCTACCAGTTCAATGACGCCGTCGACACTGTGGTCCTGGAACCGCTGGCGACGCTGTACACCACGATCACGCCGCGTCCGGTACGCAGCTGCATCGGCAATATCTTCAACAACATCAGCGATGTCTGGTCTGCGATCAACAGCCTGGCCCAAGGCCGTGGCCACGATTTCATCAACACGCTGGGCCGCGTAATGTTCAACACCACCGTGGGCGTGGGCGGCTGTTTCGACGTCGCCACCGCCAACGGTGCATACCGCATCCGCAATGACTTCGGCACCACCCTGGGTGTCTGGGGCCTGGGCCATGGCCCGTACATCGTGCTGCCCATCTTCGGCCCGAGCTCGCTGCGCGACGGCACCGGCATGGCTGTGCGCGGCGTGGCCAAGCTGGACATCGCCACGGCGGTTGATAACGTCCGCCTGCGCAACATCGCCTGGGGCCTGGAAGGCCTGGATACCCGCGCTTCACTGCTGGATGCCACGCGCACCGTACAGGCAACCGCGCTCGACCAGTACTCTTTCGTCCGCGACGCCTACTTCCAGAACCGCAATGCACTGCTGCGGCAGAAGCAACGCCCGTTCGGCGCCGACGATGACGAAGACCTGCCAGACTACGAAGACGATCTGCCGGATTATGACGACCCGGGCGAAGAAGCCCTGGTCGATACCACCCCTTGAACCCGCTGCAATAGGTAACCGCCATGACCATGACCGCCACCTGCCATACGGAACACGCCGCTACGCTGGGCCACCGCGCGGCGGCCCTGATCCAGCGCTTCGCACTCTCGTGCGCGCTGCTGCTGGGCGCCGCCGCCACCGCGTCGGCGGCCGATATCAACCGCCAGGCCGAACCCAATGAGTTCGTCGAGCAAGTCGCCCTGCAGGCGCTGGACGTCCTCAAGCAGGACGAAGGCGCCCTGCGCGGCGATATCTCTGCCGTGAACCGCATCGTCGACCAGTACGTACTGCCCTACGTGGACTTCCAGCGCACCACGCGCCTGGCCGCCGGCAAATACTGGCGCGAAGCCACGCCGCAGCAACGTGAAGCGCTGGCCGACGCATTCCGCGGCACGCTCATTCGTACCTACAGCGGCGCGCTCAGCCAGGTGGACAACACCACCAAGGTTGCCATGATGCCCTTCCGCGGCGACGCCACCAAGAATGATGTCGTTGTCCGTTCGCGCATCACCCCGCATCGCGGCGCCGAGCCAGTGCAGGTGGATTACCGCCTGAATCGCGCCGCAGACGGCTGGATCATCTACGACCTCAACGTCGAAGGCATCTGGCTGATCGAGAACTACCGCAACCAGTTCGCCCAGGAAATCGCCAAGAGCGGCATGGACGGCCTGATCCAGGCCCTGCAGCAGCGCAATACCTCATCGGAGTCCTGATCCTTTCCATGTCTGCCGTTCTTATCGACCACGTTTCAAAGATCTACCCGCCGCGCGAAACCTCCTGGCGCGATTGGTTCAGCAAGCGCGAAGCCCGACCGGGCTTCCCCGCGCTGAACGATGTCAGCCTGAGCATCGAACCCGGGGAATTTTTCGGCCTGCTGGGACCGAACGGCGCAGGCAAGACCACACTGATTTCCATTCTGGCCGGCTTGAGCTACGCCACCAGCGGCAAAGCCTCGATCTGCGGCTATGACGTGCGCACCCAGTACCAGGACGCACGCCGCGCCCTGGGCGTCGTGCCGCAGGAACTGGTCTATGACCCTTTTTTCACGGTGCGTGAAACCCTGCGCATCCAGTCGGGCTATTTCGGCCTGCGCAACAATGACGACTGGATCGACGAGATCCTGTTCAACCTGGGCCTGTCCGATAAGGCCGACAGCAACATGCGGGCGCTGTCCGGCGGCATGAAACGCCGCGTGCTGGTGGCCCAGGCACTGGTGCACCGGCCGCCGGTCATCATCCTCGATGAACCCACCGCCGGCGTCGACGTGGACCTGCGCCGCACGCTGTGGGAATTCATTTCGCGGCTGAACCGCGAGGGCCATACCATCCTGCTGACCACGCACTACCTGGAAGAAGCCCAGGAACTGTGCGGCCGCATCGCCATGCTGCGGCGTGGCCGCCTGATGGCCCTGGATACGACGGAAGCGCTGCTGGCCAACGCCGGCGGCGGCGACCTTGAAGACGCTTTCATGCGCATCATGCAGCTTGAAGAGCCGCTGGCTCCCCGCATCGCCATATGACCACCCCGAAAACCGTTATTCCGCAGCCCGCCGGCTCCGGGTTCCCCACCCTGTTGCGCAAGGAAGTCATGCGCTTCGTCAAGGTCGGGTTCCAGACCATCGCCGCACCAGTGCTGACCGCACTGCTGTATCTGGTCGTCTTTGCCCAGGTCCTGCAGAACCGCGTGCATGTCTACGGCGAAATCCCCTACATCACCTTCCTGGTGCCGGGGCTGATGATGATGAGCATGTTGCAGAATGCCTTCGCCAATCCGTCTTCGTCGCTGATCCAGAGCCGCATCACCGGCAACCTGGTGTTCATCCTGCTGCCGCCGATTTCGCACCGGGAAATTTTCTGGGCCTACCTCCTGGCCGCCATCGCGCGCGGCCTGCTGGTGGGCCTGTGCGTCGGCCTGGTCGCTGCAGCCATTGCCGGCCTGCAGGTGCAGCAGCCGCTCTGGGTGCTGGTGTTCGCCGTCCTGGCCTGCGGCATCATGGGCGTGCTGGGCATCATTGCCGGCCTCTGGTCAGAGAAATTCGACCAGCTGGCTGCCTTCCAGAACTTCCTGATCCTGCCCGCCACCTTCCTGTCCGGCGTGTTCTACTCCATACACTCCCTGCCGGCGTTCTGGCAGCAGGTATCGCACTGGAACCCGGTGTTCTATGCGATTGACGGCTTCCGCTACGGCTTTTTCTCGCTGTCTGATGCCTCGCCCTGGCACAGCCTGGCCGTCGTCGGCGGCGTTTTCATCGTTTTGGCGCTCTATGCGCAGTGGCTGCTCGCCCGCGGCTACAAATTGAGGTCTTGATATGTCCCTGCCCACCCCGGAACAGGTCCGGCAATACATCACTGACGGCCTGTCCTGTACGCACATCGAAGTCAGCGGCGATGGCTCGCACTTCGACGCCGTCATCGTCAGCGAAGCCTTCGCAGGCAAGCGCCTGATCGCCCGCCACCAACTCGTCTACGCGGCGCTGGGCACGCGCATGCATGCTGAAATCCACGCACTGTCGATGAGCACACTGACTCCCCAGGAATACGCATCCCGCCAGGCGAACTGACATGGACAAACTCCGAATCACAGGCGGTACCCGGCTGCAGGGCGAAATCACGATTTCCGGCGCGAAGAACGCCGCGCTGCCCATTCTCTGCGCCAGTCTGCTGACGGCAGATACCCTCACGCTGCACAATGTGCCGGCGCTCAATGACATCAGCACCACGCTGAAGCTGCTCAACCGCCTGGGCGTGCGCACCACGCACGATCCAGCCTCCAGTACCGTCACCCTGAACGCCGGTGAAATCACCAGCCTGGAAGCGCCCTATGAACTGGTCAAGACCATGCGCGCCTCCATCCTGGTGCTGGGCCCGCTGCTGACGCGCTTCGGCGAAGCCCGTGTCAGCCTGCCCGGCGGCTGCGCCATCGGCCAGCGGCCAGTGGACCAGCACATCAAGGGGCTGGCCGCGCTGGGCGCAGACATCAGCATCGAAAAAGGTTTCGTGGTCGCCCGCGCCTCGCGCCTGAAGGGCACTACGGTCCGCACCGACATGGTGACGGTCACTGGCACCGAGAACCTGCTGATGGCGGCCGTGCTGGCCGAAGGCCGCACCATTCTGGAAAATGCCGCACGCGAACCTGAAATCGTGGATCTCGCCGAGCTGCTCATCAAAATGGGCGCCCGCATCAGCGGCCACGGCACCGACCGCATCGTCATCGACGGCGTGGAAAAACTGCATGGCGCCACCCACAGCATTTCCCCGGACCGCATCGAGGCCGGCAGCTTCCTGTGCGCCGTCGCCGCCACCGGTGGCGATGTCATGCTGCGCGGCACGGCCGCCGACGCCATGGGCGCCACACTGGACAAACTGACCGAAGCCGGCCTGGCGCTGGAAACCGGCACCGACTGGATCCGTGCCCGCATGGAGCGGCGCCCCACTGCCGTCAGCGTGCGCACCCTGGAATATCCCGGCTTCGCAACCGACATGCAGGCGCAGATCATGGCGCTCAATACGGTTGCCAACGGCACGGCCGTCATCGTTGAGACCATCTTCGAAAACCGCTACATGCACGTGCAGGAGTTGTGCCGCCTGGGTGCCAACATCGACATCGACGGCCATACCGCCGTGGTGCACGGCGTCGAACGCCTCTCGGGCGCCAATGTCATGGCCACCGACCTGCGCGCCTCGGCCGGACTGGTCATCGCCGGCCTGGCCGCCGAAGGCGAAACCATCATCGACCGCATCTACCACCTGGATCGCGGCTACGAGAAAATGGAAAGAAAACTCAGTATGCTGGGCGCCAATATCCAGCGCCTCAGCAGCAAGGAAGCAGCATGACCCAGGCAGCCAACCCGTCCACCGAGACCCTGACACTGGCCCTGTCCAAAGGACGCATTTTCGAGGAAACCCTGCCCCTGCTGGCGGCCGCCGGCGTGGAAGTCACGGAAGACCCCGAAAAATCCCGCAAGCTCATCCTGCCCACCAGCGATCCCGCCCTGCGGCTGCTGATCGTGCGTGCGTCCGATGTCCCGACCTATGTCCAATATGGCGCGGCCGATTTCGGCATCGCCGGCAAGGACGTGCTGTACGAGCACAGCGCCCATGATGAAGGCGGCGGCCTGTACCAGCCCATCGACCTGAACATCGCGCGCTGCAAGCTCTGCGTGGCCGTCCGCCAGGATTTCGACTACGCAGCGGCCATCCACCCTGGCGCCCGCCTGCGCGTGGCCACCAAGTATGTCCAGGCCGCCCGTGAGCACTTTGCCGCCAAGGGCATGCACGTGGACATCATCAAACTCTACGGCTCGATGGAACTCGCGCCGCTGGTCGGCCTGGCCGACGCCATCGTCGACCTGGTATCCACCGGCGGCACGCTGCGTGCCAACAACCTGGTTGCAGTAGAAGACGTCATGCCGATATCCTCGCGCCTGATCGTCAACCGCGCCTCGCTCAAAACCCGGGGCGCCCGGCTGCAACCCCTGCTGGATGCCTTCGCGCACGCCAGCCTGCCGGCCTGAACCCCATCCACGCCTACCGCCCCCGTCCAACGGGACGAGCAGGCGTGGAATACCATCCCAGCTTTCAGCTTTTCGACAGGAAACAACCGTACAGCGTACAATGGGGCCCGTTGCCGGCCGCCTCGGGTTGACATGTAACGGTCATTTACGACTGTTATCTTCTCCTGTCACATGGCCTTGCGTGCCATGTGCCACATGGCCGGCATTCGTCCAGGAGACAGGCGCGCCCAGTATCGGCGCGGCGCCATCGCGCATACCAGGTCTTCTGCCTGTTTCTTTTTTTTCTGCAAGCAGCCTGTGACCGCAACAAATACGACGCCCCTGGCACCCGACGAACCGCTCCCGCACCGCAAGATCATCCGTAGCTGGACGACCCCCTTCGCCAAGCGCTCCACCGCGTTTGCGCTACTTCTTACTGTTTTCGAATTCCTCATCTACGGCCTGGCGATCGCCTCCACGGTGTGGTTCGAAAACCCCATCATGAAGATCGTGATGGGCATGGTGACCGGTTTCATCATCGGCCGCCTGTTCATCCTGGGGCACGACGCCTGCCACCAATCCTTCACTGACCACCGTCGCCTGAACCGCTGGCTGGGACGCCTGCTGTTCCTGCCGTCGCTGACCCCCTACAGCCTGTGGGACGTCGGCCATAACGTGGTGCACCACGGCTATTCCAACCTCAAGGGTTTCGACTTCGTCTGGTGCCCCAAGACAGTCGAGGAATACAAGGCCATGAGCCGCGGCCAGCGCATCCTCGAACGCCTGTACCGCAGCGGCTGGTGCCCGTGGCTCTACTACCTGGTGGAAACCTGGTGGCGCCGCATGTATTTCCCCAGCAGGAAGGAAATGCCGACGCGCCGGCGCGTCTTCATCCTGGACGGCATTCTCGTCACCGTGGCCGCCGCCCTATGGATCGGCGCGCTGGTCTGGGCCGCCATCGCCACCCAGCAATCCGTGTGGCTCACGCTGTTCGCCGGCTTTGTCGTCCCGTTCATCTTCTGGAACGGCATGATCGGCATGGTGATTTACATCCAGCACACCCATCCGGAAATCGAGTGGTACGAAAACAAGGAAGAATGGGCCGCCTCGCAGCCCTTCGTTTCCACCACCGTCCACCTGACCTTCAAGTATTTCGGCCGGCGCCTGCTGCATAACATCATGGTCCATACCGCGCACCACGTGGACATGAGCATCCCGCTGTACCGCCTGCCCGAAGCCCAGAAGCGCCTGGAAGAGATGCTGCCCGGCCGCATTGTCATCCAGTACTTCTCCTGGCGCTGGTACTTCAAGTGCGCACGCCACTGCAAGCTGTACGACTACGCCAACAAACGCTGGCTGGACTTCAAGGGCGCGCCACAACCTGCCTTTGACGCAAAATAAACGCCCAACTTGCTCCCAAGCGCCGCAGCGCCTGCCGCTGCGGCTTATACTCTAGCGGTTGATGTTCACCAACTGCTGTGTCCGATACCGTGATCAATCGCCTAGACTACCGCTCTCCGGACTTCCGGAGCCGCCTGCGCACGCTGCTTGCTTTCGAAGCCTCCCAGGATGCTGCCATCGAAAACACGACCCGGGACATCCTGGAAGACGTGCGCCTGCGCGGTGATGCCGCCCTGCTGGAATATACCCGCCGTTTCGATCGCGTCGCCGCAGACAGCGTTGCCGAACTGGAAATCCCGCGTGCCGACCTGATCGCCGCACGCGACAGCCTGCCGCCCGACCAGCGCGCTGCGCTGGAAGCCGCCGCCGAGCGCATCCGGGTCTACCACGAGAAGCAGCGCGGCGAGAGCTGGTCCTACACCGAGACCGATGGCACCCGCCTGGGCCAGAAGATCACGCCGCTGGACCGCGTCGGCCTGTACGTACCGGGCGGCAAGGCCGCCTACCCGTCATCGGTTCTGATGAACGCCATTCCGGCCAAGGTTGCCGGCGTGCCGGACCTCGTCATCGTCACGCCCACGCCAGACGGCCAGCGCAACCCGCTGGTCCTGGCTGCGGCAGCCATCGCCGATGTCGACCGCGTCTGGGCCATCGGCGGCGCCCAAGCTGTCGCCGCGCTGGCCTACGGTACCGCCGCCATCGCACCCGTGGACAAGATCACCGGACCAGGCAACGCCTATGTCGCCGCCGCCAAGCGCCGGGTCTTCGGCACCGTGGGCATCGACATGATCGCCGGCCCCAGCGAGATCCTGATCATCTGCGACGGCACCACGCCTGCGGACTGGATCGCCATGGACCTGTTCTCGCAAGCCGAGCATGACGAACTGGCGCAAGCCATCCTGCTGTGCCCCAGCGCCGCCTACCTGGATGAAGTCGCCGCCGCCATCGAGCGCCTGCTGCCCACCATGCCGCGCGCCGAGATCATCCGCAAGAGTCTTTCCGGCCGTGGTGCGCTGATCCTCGTGCAGGACCTGGAACAGGCCTGTGCGATCGCCAATGACATCGCCGCCGAGCACCTGGAAATTTCTACCGAAAATCCCGAATTCTGGGCTGACCGCATCCGCCATGCCGGCGCCATGTTCCTGGGCCGCTACAGCTCCGAATCGCTGGGCGACTACTGCGCCGGCCCGAACCACGTACTGCCCACCTCGCGCACGGCCCGGTTCTCGTCGCCGCTGGGTGTCTACGACTTCCAGAAGCGCTCCAGCATCATCCAGGTTTCCCATGCCGGTGCCCAGACCCTGGGGCCGCTGGCTGCCAGCCTGGCCGACGGCGAAGGCCTGCCCGCCCATGCAGGCAGCGCCCGCTACCGCCTGGAGCCCGGCTCCAGTTCTTCCTGATTTCCTGCTTTTGTCCAGCACGAGTGCCATGCGTACCGCCGAAATTACCCGCAACACCAACGAAACCCGCATCCGCGTGGCCGTCAACCTCGATGGCACCGGCAAGGGCAATCTCGATACCGGGGTTCCTTTCTTCGACCACATGCTGGACCAGATCGTCCGCCATGGCCTGATCGACCTTGACATCAAGGCCGACGGCGACCTGCATATCGACGACCACCACACCGTGGAAGACGTCGGCATCACGCTGGGCCAGGCCTTCGCACAAGCCGTCGGCGACAAGAAAGGCATACGCCGCTACGGCCATGCCTATGTCCCGCTGGACGAAGCCCTGTCGCGCGTCGTGGTCGACTTCTCCGGGCGCCCGGGGCTGTTCTACCATGTGCCCTATACCCGCGCCCGCATCGGCAATTTCGACGTCGACCTTGCGCGCGAGTTCTTCCAGGGCCTGGTCAACCATGCCGGCATTACCCTGCACATAGACAATCTGCGCGGCGAAAACGCCCACCACCAGTGCGAAACCGTTTTCAAGGCCTGTGGCCGCGCGCTGCGCATGGCCCTGGAAGCCGATGAACGCAGCGCAGGCGTGATTCCCTCGACCAAGGGCGTCCTGTAAAAAATATGGCGCCGCGCTTGGCGGCGTCAGTACATTCCACTCTCAACCGGCCAACTGACTCGTGAATACGATCGCCATCGTTGATTACGGCATGGGCAATTTCCATTCCGTCGCCCGTGCCTTGCGCCATGCCGCGCCGGACGCGGATATCCAGATATGCAACCAGGCCGCTGCCATCGACGCCGCCGACCGCATCGTCTTTCCCGGCCAGGGTGCCATGCCCGACTGTATGCGCACACTGGAACAATCCGGCCTGCTGGATGCCGTCCTGCGCGCGGCACGCAACAAGCCGCTGCTGGGTGTCTGCGTGGGCGAGCAAATGCTGTTCGAGCACAGCGAAGAAGGCAACACGCCCGGCCTGGGTCTGCTGCCCGGCAAGGTGCGCCGCTTCCAGGGCGCCGGCTTTGCCGCGCCGCTGGACGGCCAGCCCCGCGCACCCCAGGCGCACGATGCCCTGAAAGTCCCGCACATGGGCTGGAACCCGGTGCGCCAGGAGCGCCCGCACCCGCTCTGGGCGGGCATTGCCGACCAGACCGCATTCTATTTCGTCCATAGTTATTACGCAGTACCCGCTGACGCCGCGCTGATCGCGGGCAGCAGCGAATACGGCCTGCGCTTTACCTGCGCCGTCGCCCGTGAGAATCTGTTCGCAGTGCAGTTCCATCCAGAAAAAAGCGCGGCACCGGGCTTGCGTCTTTACCGCAATTTTGTAGACTGGAAACCTTGAACCAAGACGGGCGCAGCGCTCGCGCCCTGCCCACTTCCCTACATTACTTCTGACATCATGCTGCTGATCCCCGCCATCGACCTCAAAGACGGCCAATGCGTCCGCTTGCGCCAAGGCGATCTCGATGACGCCACCGTCTTCTCCACGGAACCCGCCGCCCAGGCACAGCACTGGCTGGATCAGGGCGCACGCCGCCTGCATCTGGTCGACCTGAACGGGGCAGTCGCGGGCAAACCGCGCAACGAAGCCTCCATCCGCGCCATCGTCAAGGCCGTCGGCGACGAGATTCCGGTGCAAATCGGTGGTGGCATCCGCGACCTGGACACCATCGAGCGTTACCTGGACTTCGGTATCCGCTACGTCATCATCGGTACGGCCGCCGTCAAGAATCCCGGCTTCCTGCAAGACGCCTGCAGCGCCTTCCCGGGCAGCGTGATCGTCGGCCTGGACGCCAAGGACGGCAAGGTTGCCACTGACGGCTGGAGCAAGCTTACTGGCCAGAACGTCGTCGATCTTGCACGCAAATTCGAGGATTATGGCTGCGAAGCCATCATCTATACCGATATCGGCCGCGATGGCATGCTCTCCGGCGTGAACATCGAAGCCACGGTACGCCTGGCCAACAGCGTGCGCATCCCCGTCATCGCCTCCGGCGGCGTCACCGACCTGACCGACATCGAAGCGCTGTGCGCCGTCGAGCAGGAAGGCGTCTCCGGCGTGATCCTGGGCCGCAGCATCTATGAAGGCACCCTGGACTTCGCCGCCGCCCAGGACCTGGCCGACGAACTTCAGCCATGAGCGCGGACACCTCCTCCAGCGCCGCCAGCGGCCTGACGCGCCGCATCATCCCCTGCCTGGATGTCACCGCCGGGCGCGTGGTCAAGGGGGTCAACTTCGTCAACCTGGTCGATGCCGGCGACCCCGTCGAAATCGCCCGCCGCTATGACGCCCAAGGCGCTGACGAACTGACCTTCCTCGACATCACCGCCACCAGCGACGGCCGCGACCTGATCCTGCCCATCATCGAGCAGGTCGCATCGCAGGTCTTTATCCCGCTGACGGTTGGCGGCGGCGTGCGCGTGGTTGCCGATATCCAGCGCCTGCTCAATGCCGGCGCCGACAAGGTGTCGATCAACAGCGCCGCCATCACCAACCCCGAACTGGTACGCGATGCCGCCGATTACCACGGCTCGCAATGCATCGTCGTGGCCATAGATGCCCGGCGCGCACCGGATGCGGCGGATGGCACGCCGCGCTGGGAGGTTTACAGCCATGGCGGCCGCAAGGCCACCGGCCTGGATGTCGTCGAATGGGCGCGTCGGATGGCAAGCTACGGCGCCGGTGAAATCCTGCTGACCAGCATGGACCGCGACGGCACCCGTTCCGGCTTCGACCTGGCCCTGACCCGCGCCGTCTCCGATGCTGTGCCGGTCCCCGTCATCGCATCCGGCGGCGTGGGTGGCCTGCAGGATCTGGCCGATGGCCTCACCGAAGGCGGCGCCAGCGCCGTGCTTGCCGCCAGCATTTTCCACTATGGCCAGCATACCGTCGGCGAAGCCAAGGCCTACCTGGCCGAACGCGGCATCCCTGTCCGCCTGGAGGCACGCCCATGAGCACGCAATTACCCGCCTGGCTGGCCCAGGTGGCCTTCGACGAGCAAGGCCTGATCCCTGCCATCGCCCAGGATGCCGCCACTGGCCGTATCCTGATGTTCGCCTGGATGAACCAGGCGTCCCTGAGCGAAACCGTCGCGACCGGGGTCGCCGTATACTGGTCTCGTTCGCGCAACAAGCTGTGGCGCAAGGGAGAATCTTCCGGCCATACCCAGCATGTGCGGGAAATCCGGCTGGATTGCGACAACGACGTCATCCTGCTGCAGGTGGAACAGCATGGTGGCATCGCCTGCCACACCGGCAGGGAAAGCTGCTTCTACCAACGCCTGGAAGGCCAGGACGATCAGGCACGCTGGGTCACGACCGACCCCGTACTGAAAAACCCCGACGACATCTATCACTCATGAACAACGCATCCGAAATCCTGCGCCGCCTGGCAGACACCCTGGAAAGCCGCTTGCCCGCCCACGGTGGCGACCCGGCCAGCTCCTACACTGCCAAGCTGCTCCACAAGGGCCCGGATGCTTTCCTGAAGAAAATCGGCGAAGAAGCCACGGAAGTCGTCATGGCCGCCAAGGACAATGACGCCGAAAAACTGGTCTACGAAACCGCAGACCTTTGGTATCACAGCCTGGTAGCGCTAACATATTATGGCAAGCGTCCGGAAGACGTACTTGCGGAGCTGGCGCGCCGCGAAGGCCTCTCCGGCCTGGAAGAAAAGGCCAGCCGGCCCCTTGAGTCATAATGCTGTCATCCAGTTGGGTAGAATGGTGGCCTTCGAACTCGCAATACATGGGCGACGCCTAGCGTGCCCATCCATCTGACCCGCACGGAGAATCCACATGGGTAGCTTCAGTATCTGGCATTGGTTGATCGTCCTGCTGATCGTCGCTTTGGTGTTCGGCACCAAGAAGCTGCGTAACATCGGCCAGGATCTTGGTGGCGCCGTCAAGGGCTTCAAGGACGGCATGAAGGAAGCCTCCTCGGAAAGCGACGAGAAGATCGACGCCCCGACCCCGCGTGTCAGCCAGGGTGAAACCATCGACGTCCAGGCACGCGAAAAGACTGGCGACAAATAAACGCGGTTTGCTCGCTATTCCTGGCAACGCCTGACAACCTCTATCGCCTGACGTTCAATGTTCGATATCAGTTTCACAGAACTGCTGGTCATCGGTGCCGTGGCGCTGGTCGTGATCGGCCCGGAACGGTTGCCCCGGGTGGCCCGTACCGTCGGCCATCTGCTCGGCCGCGCCCAGCGCTATGTCAGCGACGTCAAATCGGACATCCAGCGCGAAATGGAGCTCGATGAGCTGAAGAAATTCAAAGCTCATATGGATGAAGCCGCCAGCAGCCTGAAAACCTCGCTGCGCGAGGCGGAAAGCAGCATCCGCCAGCCGCTGGACCAGTTCCAGGATGAAGTGTCGAAACTGGCCAGCAACGCCACGGCCATGCCGAAGCAGGATTCCCCATCCTCGCCCGACACCGCACTGCAAGGTCCGGCCGCGCCGGCCGCCACGGCGGAAAATGGCACGCCTGGCGCTGAGGCAGCCGCCCCGGCTTCCGGCAACCCGGTCGCCTCCATCGCGGTGCCGGCTGCTGTCCCGGCAGCGACGCCGGCCCAGGCTCCGACGTCCCCCCCCGTCCAGGCGGAGGCCCAGGCACCTGCACCTGCACCTGCACCTGCACCTGCACCTGCAACCGATGTTGCGCCGCCTGCGGCTGCCGCGCCAGTCATTGCGGACACGGTAGCCGCCACACCAGCACCAGCGGTGGCACCATCCTCCCCTGCCGTTGCAGCCGCTGCGGTTGCCTCCCTGCCTGCTGCGACGCCCGCCGCGGCCCCGGTAAACGCAGCGCAAGCGTCTCAGGATGCCGCCGCACCGTCGTCCGAAGCCAAACCGGCTTCTTCCTCTGCCACGCCCCCCTCATCTCCCCCCGGTAACGCGTCGTGACAGAAGAACAATTGCAGCAAGATAGCTTCATATCGCATTTGGTCGAACTGCGTTCACGCCTGATGAAGGCAGGGGCTGCCGTCCTGGCCTGCTTCCTGGTCCTGTTCATCTGGCCGGGTGCGTCCGCGATCTATGACATCCTGGCGCAACCCATGCTCGACGCACTGCCCCAGGGCACGCGCATGATCGCCACCGGCGTCATCACGCCCTTCATGGTGCCGGTCAAGGTCACCATGCTGCTGGCCCTGGTCATCGCACTGCCCGTGGTGCTCTACCAGGCCTGGGCCTTTGTCGCGCCCGGGCTGTATCGCCATGAAAAACGCCTGGCCCTGCCGCTGATCATCTCCAGCACGCTGCTCTTCCTGTCCGGCATGGCGTTCTGCTATTTCGTCGTCTTCAAGACGGTATTCCAGTTCATCGCCTCGTTCGCTCCGCAGTCCATCACGCCTGCGCCTGATATCGAAGCCTATGTCGGCTTCGTCATGACCATGTTCCTGGCATTCGGCATTACTTTCGAAGTACCGGTCGCAGTCGTGCTGCTGTTGCGCACAGGCCTGACCACGCTCGACAAGCTCAAGCAGGCGCGAGGCTACGTCATTGTCGGCGCCTTCATCATCGCCGCGGTCGTCACCCCGCCGGATGTCGTCAGCCAGTTCATGCTGGCCGTGCCACTGTGCCTGCTCTATGAAGTCGGCCTGTTGCTCGGGCGCTTCATTACCAAGCCCACCAAGGAAGACAACGGCGAACTGATGCCCTGACGCCGCTCCCTGGCGCCATGGCCAACGGCACCGGCTCTTCGCTGCCTATTTATCCGCAATAACATACTCTACAACACCATCACCAACGATGGCGGCGCACTGGGCAGCAGCCTGCTGGCCGCCCTGGCGCTACTGGCCGCCACGGCGCGCCGGTTGCCTGCCCGCCGTGGCCAGGCTGGCGCATAGACCCTCCGGCCAGGCGTGCACCGATTGCCCGACCTGGCAGCCTCGCAGCCGGGAGCCGGAGCAAGGTTATCCAATGGATTTCCACAGCTTACCCAAAGCCTTTTCACAACATAGACACAAGCTTGTACACAGGCTTATCCCTGGACTTATCCACACGCTGGTGCGCCTGCGCCATGCGGGCAAGCGTCCATGGCATGCCCCGCTGCCCAGGTGATTCCCGCCATAGCGCAACCGGCGCCTATCGGCACAGGGACAAATCCAGCACCCCTATCTACTCAACAGTATGCTAATTTAAATAGATCCTATTCTCAGATAATGCCGAATCCGCCGCATGAGCTTTCCACAACGCCTGACCAGCATGATGCGCAGGCGCGGCATACGCAGCCAAAGCCAGTTGGCACGCCTATGCGGCGTCTCCCAGTCGTCCATTCATCGCATGCTGTATCTCGACGGCTATGCGCCGAAACTGGCGACCCTGAAGAGAATCGCCGCGGCACTGGATACCAGCGTGCCCTGGCTGCTGGACGGAGATATCGCCACGGCCTGCCACCCTGCCGCACCAGGCCACCCCATCCTGCATGGCGACGTCTTGCGCATCATGACTTTGCTGCATCCCTTGCCGCAAGCCCGCCAGCAGTACATCTGGCAACGTCTGCACCAGCTGGCTGCAGACGCCTGCCGGGAAGAGCCTGGTCCGGAATGCATCCAACGGGCGGCCAGGCACGGCTGTCAGGGTCAAGAGGAATGATAAGGGGCACACAAGCGCAACCCCTAGCGGCTGCGACCTGGGGCCGCCCCGGTTCACTCCACCGGCGCCACGGCATCGGGCGCCACGGGCCGGGTGCCGATTTCTACCGAGAGCCGGATGCGTTTGCCGTTGCGCAGCAGTTCCCAGACAACTTTGGTGCCCGGCGGCAATTGCGCGATCCGGTTGAGCACCTCCGTGGTCCGCACCACCGGCTTGTCGTCCAGGCTCAGTAGTATGTCGCCCACCTGCATGCCGGCACGATGAGCCGGCCCGTCGCGCAAGACCGCTGCGACGATGACGCCTTCCTGCTTGTCCATGCCGAAGGCCCGCGCCAGGTCTGCGGTCATGTCTTGCGTTTCCAGACCCATCCAGCCGCGCCGCACGATGCCATGCTGAATGATCTCCTGCATGATGGACAAGGCGCTGCTGATGGGAATCGTGAAACCTATCCCCAGCGAACCGCCCGTTTTGGAATAAATGGCAGTGTTGATACCCACCAGCACCCCATTGGAATCGACCAATGCGCCACCAGAATTGCCCGGGTTGATGGCCGCATCCGTCTGGATGAAATTCTCATAGGTATTGATGCCCAGGCCGGTACGCCCCACGGCGGAAACAATCCCCATCGTGGTCGTTTGCCCAAAGCCGAACGGGTTGCCGATAGCCAGCACAATCTCCCCAACCTCCAGCGGCTGCCGCTGAATGGACTCGAAATACGGCAGGTTCTTGCCATCTATCTTGAGCACGGCCAAGTCGGTTTCCGGGTCTGCGCCTATCAGCCGGGCCTTGAAGCGGCGGCCATCGTGCAAGGCAACCTCTATCGAATCCGCAGCGCGCACGACGTGATGATTGGTCAGTACATAGCCGTCCTTGCTGGCCATCACGCCGGACCCCAGGCTGTTGCGCTCCTGTTCTTCGCTGAGTCCGGGCATCATGCCGAACAGCTCGCGCAACACGGGGTCGTCAGGCAGCGGAATCAAGGGCACGTTCACGCGCTGGGTGGTGTAGATATTCACGACCGCAGGCGCTGCACGCTCAACGGCATGGGCGAAGGAGACCGGCGCCCCCCGCCCTTCCTGCGACGCGGCCGATTCGCCGCCTGGCCGCAGCCACTCCGGCTTGAGAATGGACAGGACGAACAGGACTGCCAGGCAGAAAACGACAGTTTGCGAGAAAATCAGCCAAAGACGACGCATGGACATTTAGGAATCACAAACGATGAATCAGATTCAAACACAGGATTTGCTGCAGTGGCTGGACCAGACACTGGAAAGCGCACGATTCAAGGATTATTGCCCCAATGGGCTGCAAGTAGAAGGCCGCCCGGTCATTCGTCGCCTGGTCAGCGGCGTGACCGCCTCCGAAGCCCTGCTGCGCGCAGCCGTGGAACGTGGAGCCGATGGCGTGCTGGTGCACCATGGCTGGTTCTGGCGCAATGAGGATGCGCGCATCAGGGGCATGAAAAAACGCCGCATTGCGCTGGCGATCGAATATGACCTCAATCTGCTGGCCTACCACCTGCCGCTGGACGCGCACCCGGTACTGGGCAATAACGCGCAACTGGCTCACATCCTTGGCCTGGAGCCTGACCGTCACACCGATGGCGCGCCCCAGACCTGTGGGCCTGACAACCTGATCTGGCTG
Organism: Kerstersia gyiorum; assembly: GCF_004216755.1. Classification (GTDB taxonomy): domain Bacteria; phylum Pseudomonadota; class Gammaproteobacteria; order Burkholderiales; family Burkholderiaceae_B; genus Kerstersia; species Kerstersia gyiorum. Next base: position 397,800 of record NZ_SGWZ01000001.1, on the reverse strand, counting down.
GGCCAGGCACCCGGCATCGACACCATCGCGGCGCTGGAAGCCCGCATCGCCGAGCGGCTGCAACGCCCGCCGGTGATCGCCGGCGACCGCAAGCAGGCGCCCGGCCGGATTGCTTGGTGCACAGGCGGCGCACAAGGTTTCTTCGAAGCAGCGCTGGAAGCCGGCGCGCGCACCTTCATTACCGGTGAAATATCGGAACCCAGCGCCCACATCGCCGCCGAAAATGGCGCAACCTTCATCAGCGCCGGCCATCATGCCACGGAACGCTATGGCGTCCAGGCACTGGGACAGGCCATCGCCGGAAAATTCGGTATTCAGGTGGAATTCATTGATTTACCCAACCCGGCCTGAATGCGATTTCACTCTTGACCAGGACATTAGCCTCGCTCTGGCCCTTGCTCTCCGAATGGCCTAAACCCTGTGAAGAACTTCGGCCTAAAGGCCGAAGCTTCTCCACCACGATATAGGGGCGCCTGCGGCGCCGTATGGATATTGCCTCGCTCGACCCCGGCCTGAAGTCCGGGGCTTGCGCTTAGGCACGTGGTCAAAGCATTATCTGTGCTGAACCGCCACATCCAGCTCGCCCTCCCTAGGCACGCATAGACAGGACCCGCAACATGAACAGCCCCTCGAAAGTTGGATGTAATCCAACTTTCGAGGGGCTGTTCAGACGCGGCGCTGTTTCAGGGATGTCGCCACCAGAAGCGACAACGTCAGGCGAACTTACTTCTTCAGCAGGTCGCGGATCTCGCGCAGCAGCACAACATCATCCGGCGTAGGTGCGGGTTCTTCCGCCACTGCCTCTTCCTTGGCTTCGGCGGTGCGGCGCACGCGGTTGATGGCCTTGACCATCCAGAAAATCACGAAGGCCAGCAGGATGAAGTTGATCAGGATCGTGAGGAAGTTCCCCCACGCCAGCACCACAGCACCGGCCGCCGTCAGGTCGGCGTAGGTCATCGGCCCGGTGTAACCGTCAGGGGCGGACAGCAGCAGGAACTTGTTGGTGAAATCCACCGAACCGCCCAGGATGAAATTCACCAGCGGCATGATCACGTCTTTCACCAAGGAATCGACGATCTTGCCGAATGCGCCGCCGATAATCACACCGACCGCCAGGTCCACGACGCTGCCCTTCAGGGCAAATTCGCGAAACTCTTGCAAAATACCAGTCTTTTGACTCATAAAAATTCCTCGCAGTATCGCCCGGGACGGGACAGGCGCTATGATAGCGTCTGTAGAATCGTCCCGAAGAGTGTGTCTGGCAAAATCACATTTTTTTTGCCGCCTGGCTTGTTCAGCCATATCTCCGGGATGCAAACTGCAGCCTATGCGCGCCTGAGTCAGCACAGACCAAGCGCATGCCTGTTTCCGCAGTTCAAAAGTATAAGGATGGACTCTCCGTTATGATGGTGCTCTATTCCGGGACCACTTGCCCGTTCTCGCAACGTTGCCGCTTCGTGCTGTTCGAAAAGGGCATGGACTTCGAAATCAAGGACATTGACCTCTTCAACAAGCCTGAGGACATCGCTGTCATGAACCCTTACGGCCAGGTGCCCATCCTGGTCGAGCGCGACCTCGTGCTGTACGAATCGAACATCATCAACGAGTACATCGACGAACGCTTCCCCCACCCGCAACTGATGCCCGCGGACCCGCTGATGCGCGCCCGCACCCGCCTGTTCCTCTACAACTTCGAGAAGGAACTGTTCAGCTGCGTCTCCGTGCTGGAAGACCGCACCGGGCGCTTCGATGCCGCACGCCAGGAGCGCGCCCGCAACGACATCCGCGACCGCCTGGCCCAGCTGGCGCCGGTCCTGGTGAAGAACAAGTTCATGCTGGGCGAGGAATTCTCCATGCTCGACGTCGCCATCGCACCGCTGCTCTGGCGCCTGGACCACTACGGCATCGAACTGCCCAAGACCGCCGCTCCGATCCAGAAGTATGCTGAACGCATTTTCTCCCGGCCGGCCTACATCGAAGCGCTGACCCCCTCCGAAAAGGTCATGCGCCGCTAATGACGACAGCCATGCAGGAAACCTCCACCAAGCCCTATCTGTTGCGCGCTCTGCACGAGTGGTGCACGGATAACGGCTATACGCCGCATATCGTCGTCCAGGTCGATGAAAACACGCAAGTCCCGCGTGCCTACATCCGCGACGGCCAGATCACCCTCAACGTCGGCACGCTGGCCACCCATAACCTGCGCATCGACAATGATTGGATTTCCTTCCAGGCGCGCTTCAATGGCGTCACGGAAGACATCTGGGTGCCGGTGGCGGTAGTCACCGCCATCTACGCGCGTGAAACCGGTGCCGGCATGGGCTTCGAAGTACAGGAATACGAAACCGGCCGCGGCGACGCCGCGGCCGAAGGCAGCAAGGCCCCAGCCGATGCCGCCCCGGCCGCAGAAAAGCCGGCGGACGAACCCTCGCCCGCTGGCGGCAAGCGCCGTTCCCACCTGTCAGTCGTCAAATAAGAAGGCCCCAGCCCGGCTGCATTTCCATGCCGGGCTGCTACAATGGCGCCCGCACCGTGCCGGCGTAGCTCAGTTGGTAGAGCAGCTCACTTGTAATGAGAAGGTCGAGGGTTCGATTCCTTTCGCCGGCACCAAATAAGTATTCCCAGCAGTCCATAGCAGCATACAAACCCGCACCAGCCCTGACTCTGCGGGTTTTTTATTGCCTCCTAGTGTCTACAGCAGTGCCTTGCCAGCTACCGTCACATGACGGTATCTTTGGCGGTATGTGGCGGATACCGCCAGCCAATCAGGGAAAAATACCGTCATGCCGCTGACAGATACCGCCTGCCGCCAAGCTAAGCCTACCGACAAAGCCCGCAAGCTAACGGACGGTGACGGCCTCTACTTGCTGGTCAACCAGACCGGCAAGTATTGGCGTATGGACTACCGCTACGGCGGCAAGCGCAAGACGCTGGCGATAGGTGTCTATCCAACAGTCGGGCTGGCAGACGCCCGCGAACGATGCCAGGACGCGCGCAAACTACTGGCCAGTGGGATAGACCCCAGCGAGCAAAAGAAAGCGGACAAGCGCGCCTCCCTGTTAGCCGCTAGTAACTCTTTTGAGGCCGTCGCCCTAGCCTGGATCGCTGAGCGGCAATCGCAAGTCTCGCCCAGCACCCACGACCACACCCTGGCGCGGATGCAAAACGATGTTTTCTCCTGGCTGGGCAAGCGCCCTATTACCGAGATCGACGCGCCGGAAATCCTGGCCGTCCTAAAACGCATGGATGCCCGAGGTGTGCGATTCTCTGCCCACAAGACGCGCAGCGAAATCAGCCGCGTCTTTCGGTTTGGCATCAAAGAGGGCTACTGCAAGAGCGACCCTGCCCGCGACCTGGTGGGTGCAATCCCGCAAGCCAAGCAGCAGCACTTCGCATCCATCACTGACCCGGCCAAGGTAGGCGAGATGCTGCGGGCCTTTGAGGGCTTCTCTGGCACCTTTCCGGTTCTCTGCGCCCTGCGACTGGCCCCTATGCTATTCGTGCGTCCTGGCGAGCTACGCGCGGCTGAATGGGCAGACATTGACCTAGACCGTGCGGAATGGCGCTACCGAGTCACCAAGACCGACACAGACCACCTTGTCCCGCTGCCGCGCCAGGCCGTGGCCGTGCTGCGCGACCTGCACACGCTGACCGGCAACGGACGCTACCTGTTCCCTGGTGGCCGGACGCCTACCCGGCCCATGAGCGGCGCGGCCATCAATGCCGCCCTGCGAAGGATGGGCTACGACACGCGCACCGAGATCACCGGACATGGTTTTCGAGCGATGGCGCGCACCATCTTGCATGAAGAGCTGGGACAGAAACCCGAAGTGATCGAGCATCAACTTGCACACAAGGTGCCGGATGCCCTGGGTGCGGCCTACAACCGGACGAAATTCATCAAGGAACGACGCGCCATGATGCAGGTATGGGCTGACTATCTGGATGCGCTACGCGCGGGCGGCAATGTGGTGCAACTGCATCGCAAGGCGTAATGTAGACCTGACAAAACCTGAAATGATGTACCTGCATTACTGGGCCAGGCAGCACCAACCACAAGACTGTTTATCCGTCCAGTACAATAGATAGCGATATACAACGGTTTACGCCAGCATCTAGACTGATCCCCGAAAAGCCGGAACGTCCACCGGCCTGATGCCGGCACCTATTCAATGGGCGACGTATTGGACGATGCGAACATGCAAATAGACTCCAGCAAATTGGAGGCGTCCCTCCGACCACCGCGAGGAAAAAGAACACCCATAACAGAGGCGGAGGACGCCCTAATGATTGCTCTAGAAGGATTTATTGATCAGCTTGGCCCACGTCTTAAAGAAATGGAGATAGATCCTTACGATTATTTTATGGAGTCATTCTTTCTGCCTAGGTTTGATGATGATGACTTAGACGGGGATAAGGATGTGGACGAATTTACTGCGCTAGTGCAAGCAAAGGACGAAAAAACAATTAATAATTCAATGATTTTCGTGCTTAGTTTTATTTGTACTTTTGTGATGCAAGCAATAAAAGCGCAACGAGTGGAAAAAGGTAGCGCCCTAGCATGGAGTTATGCCGCATCAGCTCAACACTGGGCAGGGATATTTATCTCATCGCCAAAGGGGGAAGGGGCGAATACAGATGCAGCCTCACGCATGGCGCATAAACGCCACGAAGAAAATTATGGGATGCGCGCCGATATAGAACAGTACTGGCGAAAGAACATAGACCCGGCACTATCAGCACAAAAGGCGGCTGACCAAATCATTAAAGACAACGTCGCCCCTTTATCGCACAAAAAAATTGCTGAGATTGTTTCCGCCCTGCGCAAAGCGGAAGCCCTGCGCAAAGCGTGAGTCTTGCGGTTGCGGGTAGTAATTAATGTTATCGGTGCATAGTATGCGTATCACGATAAACTTTCGTGGTATGCAACATGCGACACCAATCAACACCAGTAAAGCCGCGCTTAGTCACGACTGAGCAAACTATCGAAGCGGTGCAACACGCCTACAGCAATCAAGTAGGCGAACGGCTTATCACTGATAAAGAAGTCGCCCACCTGCTTGGAGCATCACGCTCCTGGCCCTGGAAGCTGGCCCAAGACGGCCGGCTACCCGCCCCCATACGCATTACCGAACGCTGCACCCGCTGGCGCTTGTCGGAAATTCGCGCCTGGATGGCTGACCCGCAAGGCTGGCAGGCTGCCAACGCTCCCAAGCTGGAGGGCTGAGGCATGACGACGACCGAGAAAAAGGGCCGCGACTCCTGGCAGAGCGCGACCCCGACGACCAGCCCGCATGATACCGCGCTGATCCTGCAGTCCGTCAAGGACGAACCGCGCATTGACAGCCGCGCGCTTGCCCAGCACCTGGGCAACAAACATCAGAACGTCCGTGAGCTGCTGGCCAATTACTCTGATGATTTCCGCCAGTTCGGAATACTCCGGTTTCAAACCGGAGAAATCGCGGGCCGCGGCCAACCTGAAAAATACGCGCTCCTGAACGAAGACCAGTGCTACCTGCTGCTGACCTATAGCCGCAACACCGCAAAGGTGCGAGCACTCAAAGTTCGGCTGGTGAAGGCCTTCCGAGAAGCCCGCCAGGCGCAAGACCTGACGCGCACCGAGTACCTACCCACGTACCACGCGCTCCACAATGAAATCAGCGCCTTGGCTGGCCAGACGCCGAATGCCCGCTTTGTGCACATGAACGTGAACAAGCTGGTGAATCAGGCCATCGGCATCGAGGCCGGCCAACGTGGCGCCCTGGATCTGCCCCGCCGCTCCCTGATGGTTGCTGCGCAGTTCCTGGCCGGCTCTGCGATGCGTGGCGCCGCCAATCACAAGGAAGCCTACATCAGAGCCAAGGACGCGCTGCAGCGCCTGGGAACGACCTTGCTGGAGGGCGGCCGCCATGCGTAATCAGAAATCCTCCGCCAGCGAGTCGCAGCGCCAGCGAATCATCAAGGCCCTGCTGTTACGCCCGCATACGTCCTATGAGCTGCGCAAACTAGGGTGCTATCAATGCCCTACACGCATCAGTGAACTGCGCCGCCTGGGCTTCAATATCAGCACTGAGCGCGTGAGCATTTGGGATGACGAAGGCTTTCCGCATGACGGCATCGCCCTCTACACATTGAAGAGGTAAGCGATGCGAGGACAAACCATATCACTTACCGCTGAGTCCCTTTGCGCGGGTGAGTACGCTGATCTGCGCACTCACGTCCTCCAGCGTAGCCTGCTGCCGCTGAAGCTGCTCCAGAACCACACGCAAACTCTCCTGACTGTTGCCATCGGGAGCAGCGAAGCTTGCCTCAAGACGAGCAACCAACTCTGCAGTAAGAGTGCGATTGCTCTGTTTTGCCGCCTCCGCCAGCCGATCTCGCAGATCTGCCGGCATACGGAAATTTACTTGGGGATCTGTGCGTGCCATGAGCGCAATGTAAGGCATCACAGTGCTTGACACAATAAAGCACCGTGCTACTATAGCACCGTGCTTTGTACGCACAGCGCGATACAGGAGGACCGATGAAGCGCATCACGTTTATGACTCGCCTTACACCAGCCAATCACCAATGGCTCAGTGCCCAGGCGAAAAAAGAGGACAGGTCCATGACCTGGCTACTGGATCAATTGGTAACGCAGGCTCGCTCATGCGAACCGGCAAAAGAAAACGCCCCGCTGGTAGCAGCCAGCGAGGCGTTGGATCAGTAACCCCCATTGAGCGCAAGGGAAACCGAAATGCACACAAATCATACCACCGACGTAGCAGCTCCTGACGCCGATTTCCAGGCGGGTCGGATCGCTGCCCACACCTGGTACACCCAGACCATGAAATCCGCTGCTGAGTACCGCGATGCGGCTCGTGCCGCGCTGGTGCGCGACATTCAGGACGAAGCCGAAGCGGCTGCAGCAAGCTACTTGTTCAACGAGGGGTTTTCCGAAGGCTTGGCCCGACTGATTGCCGGAGGTGTGCAATGAATATCGCCACCTCCACTTCACAGTCTTCTCCCCAGATTGGCATGCCGCCGGCGCTGATTGACGGCGTTTCGCAGCAAAAAATCAACGCAGCCGTGCGTGAGCATGTTGCCAAGCGCAAGGCAAAGCCTACCGTCCCCCTTGCTGACTATGAGGCGCTGGAAAAGCGTCTGAAGCATACGCAATCCCGGTTGCTCTCCGCCTTGGATCAAATGAAGCTGGCCAAGGATATGTTCCGCCAAAGCGCGATTCTCTTTCAGAACATTCATGACGGACTCAAGCAACAAAGCAGGATACAGGCCGTCCTGCAGAATACGATCGCGGACGCAATGATCCTGGCCGATCTTGGGATTCGAGAGTCCTACTGCTGGCAGACAACGATGGAGTCCGAGCGTAATTGGTTGGCGGAGGAAACGGCATGAGCAACGCCATCACCATGAATGCGCTGACCACCACCAGGCCTATGCGCGTCTTTCTGGACAATCGTCGCTGGCCGTATCAAGTAACACTGCAATCCCCATCACACAAGGCTAATCAGCCCGCCAACGGTTCGCAGCGCCTGCTGTATTGCGTCACTGCAGCCCTGGAAGCTGCACACGAGTGCCTGCAGGTCCACCAATACCAAGCAGCACCCGACGGCACTGGCTACGAGATCGACCGCAACGGCGGCCAGGTCTCTGTAGTCATTGATCCACGGATCATCACACCCGACCGTCTGCGTGCAGTATGGCCCGTCCTGGTGGCGGCAATGAACGACGCGCTTACCCAAAGCCAAATTCTTTTCAAGGAGGCTGCTTGATGAGCGCCACCACTCCAATCCACATCATCCAGCCGGCCTCTGGCATTGCAGGCGCGCCCTGGATCTGGCATGGCGACACCTTTGGAGATCCAGGGCAACCTGCCTTCATCTTGATCGCCAGCAATGCCCGTATCGCCTTCACTGAGGCGCTTAAAGTGCCTGACCGATTCGATATTGCCGCTCAGACAACGCTGCTCGCCAAGGCCGCCGCACACGCGGCCAACGGGCTTCTACATCCCGATGACGCCGCAGCATGGACGCTCTTCTGCAACAGCGGATTTGCGGCCCTGCCCGCGGGCTACCAAGTCGCTGCACGATCCTGGCAGGCCGACTCGCTGGGCCAAGCCGAAGCACAGGAAATGATCCTCACGACAGACGGCGCGCACATCGCCTTTGAGGACGTCTTCAAGCTCTGGGACCGCTTCACGCCCGAGGCACGACAGACCATCGAAGAGCGCGCCCGCGACAGCTTTCAGCAAGGGCTGATGCATCCGAATGACGCCCGCGTATGGCTGGCACACGTGGATGGCGGGGACCGATGAGTGGCCACCCGCAGCAAATTCAAGAAGGAGCGGCGCGACCCTGGCCGCTTCATCCAGGTGCCGCTGTCGGTGCTCGACTCAGTCGCATACAAGACCCTCAGCGCGCACGAGGTCAAGTTGCTGTGGGACATCGCCGCGCAGTACGCCGGAATGAACAACGGTCGGCTACTGGCAGGCTGGAAGTACATGCACGAGTCCAGGGGGTGGAAATCACCGGACACCCTCAACAAGGCTCTGGTTGCACTGATCGACCGCAGCCTGATCTTCCGCACCAGACAGGGGCGAATGCCAAACCTTTCGAGCTGGTACGCATGCTGCTGGTGGCCGTTGGATCACGACGAGGAAATGGACGTAGGGCCGCAGTCTTTGCCACGCGGCGATTACACACGCTGGCACCCCGAGTGAAAACAATTTCATGTGTACGACAGCCGTACATAGGGCCATCACATAGATACGGTGGCCGTACATGGAGCCACCCCATAAGTACGACAGCCGTATCTATGTGCACCAATCCAAGCCATCTCCCATATACGGCCTTCGTACAGTATCTAGATAAGCCATCTGTATGGCCCAGATTGAAGTGCATCTATAGGGGGAAAAGTACACGCGGCCCACCGGTAGCTCATCGCGACAACGCAACTTTTTCCATACCCACACCCTACAGATTCACCCATTGGGCCAGCCCAAGGAGAACCACCATGAAGAAAATGACCTCTGACCAGATTCGCACGCGGCTGGCAGAAATCAAGGCCGAACAGGCCGCCCACGAAGCACGCGACTTCGACGCCGAGCTGCTGGCACTGATGCAGAGCGGCGGCGACGTCGATGCTCTGGAGAACCAGCAACTGGATGCCGAACGCGCCGCACGCCGCCTGCGTGTTGAAAACCAAGCACTCCAGGCCATGCTGCCCGACGTAGTACGCACCGAGGTACGCACAGAAATCGAAGGTTTGGTGCGTGAAGGGAAGCCTGACCAAAAGGCATTGCAAGAGCGCATCGACGAACTGATTGCACTCGATCAGACGCGCCTCGAAATTTACGGTGCTATCGAGATCATCATTGACCGCCAAGAAGCCGCGCTGCGCAAGGCACGATTCTTAACGGGACAGGGTCGCGTCAATCCACACGGCGAAGCGAGTGGCGATGCGCCAATCATCTCAAAAGACTTGGCGGAAGAGCTTATTGGCCTGATGGCTGATTGCTCCCTTGACCTAGAGAAAATTCCCACATCGACTCGCTGGCCGTTGATGCAACACCTCCAGGCTCGCAACCATGAACGCGATCGCTCCCGGTTTATTGCAAGCACCCAAGCAATCGCCCAGACACAAGCCACAACCCTTTGATAGGAATCACCCCTATGAGCACCGCACATTTGAACGTCTCCACGAGCACCGCCCACCCCTACAAGCCCACCGTCAACCAGGACGCCAAGGAGATTGCCGATGGCGTCAGCAGCCGAATCAAGCAAGCCGTTCAGCAGGCACTGCTTGACGCAGCAAGCGTGGCAGACGCCAAGATTCGTCGCTCGCTGCAAGGCCAGTTCGCAGATGAGGTACTTGATGCACTCGCCGGCCCCGCACTGGCGACCTTGAAGCAATCCGGCAAGCAGTCAGCTGACGTCGCGGCCAACTCTGCAACATACCCGCATGCACACCAAGCGGTCACAAACACCCTCTCGGCAGACATTAGCAATCTCCCGAAGGAATAACCACACTCACGGCGACCACTCAATACAGGGTGGCGCCTGTCAGCTCCCTACCCTATGCCAACCAATAAATTACCAGTCGAGAAACTCAAAAGCGGTGCCCCGCGCAGCCGTGGCGGCCGCCCAGCGGGGAGCCTCAACAAGCGCACGATCCTGCGCAAGGCACTGCAGGACGGGTATCCCGATGGTGAGGCTGGCTTCTGGCGGGCGGTCGTGGAGTTGGCTAAGACTGGCGACGCACAGGCCCTCACGATGATTGCCGATCGGCTCATGCCAAAGCTCAAGCCTCAGGGCGAGATCGTCAGCCTGAAGCTGCCAGACAGCGCCACAGCCGCCGATATGGCACGCGCCGTCATGCAGGCCACCGGAGCAGGGAAACTCTCCACAGACGCCGCCAGGGAGCTTCTAGCTGCCATTGCTGACGTGACGAAGATCATAGAGGCCACAGAACTGGAAGAACGCATCACACGGTTGGAAGAGTCTGCTGGTGCAGGCAACACATAACCTAGAGGAACACAGACATGACAGACGGCAATGTGGGCACCATTTGGTACACCGTCGAGGCGCATACACAGAAGCTGCTTGATAGCATTAAACCTGCCGACGACAGCATGGGACGTCTGCAAAAGACGTTCGACCGAACCGACAAGGCGGCAAACGACGCGACCTTCACCCTAACCAAGACGGCTGCTGCCGTTAAGGGGTTGGGCGCAGAAGCCAACGGAGCATCGTCATCGCTCGGCAGTCTTGGTAAGGTGCTGGGTGGCCTGCTAACCATTCAGGGCGTGCGGACACTGATTGACCTGTCCGAAAGCTACGGCGAAATGTCGGAGCGCGTGCGGATGGCGACAGCCAGCGCTGAAGAGTACGACATGGTGCAGCAGCGGCTGCTGGCCAACGCCAACAACACCTACCGAAGCCTGGCGGAATCGTCGGAGGTATATATCCGCACCGCTGACTCACTGCGCGCGATGGGGTACTCCACGGAAACCGCGATGGATGCAGTGGATTCCCTGTCCTACCTGTTCGTGACCAATGCCACGAGTGCGCAGCGGGCCGACAGCGCCATCAGCGCGTTTACCAAGTCGCTGAACAAGGGCAAGGTCGAGGCTGATGGATGGGAAACCATCATGGCGGCCGTGCCCAGCGTGGTGAATGACATCGCCGCATCGAGCGGCAAGACGGCAGAAGAAATTCGCCGCATGGGCACTGCCGGCGAACTGACCGCCCGCATGCTGAGTGATGGCCTGGTGACGTCGCTGGAGAAGAACCGCGACGCGGCCGCCTCTATGGCGACCAATCTCCGCGATGCCTTCCGTTCCTTCACCAACAACCTGAGCGTATTCCTGGGCGAGGCCAATAATGCATCGGGCGCCACGGGCATGCTGTCAGCCGCTATCATCAAGCTGGGCGAGAACATCGACGTGATCGTCAAAACACTGACTGCAGCTGGCGCGGGCGCCATGGCGGCCTACATCACCAAGTCTATTCAGATGGCCTTGGTCAATGGCAGGGCTGCCGCAGAGGCCCTAAAGAAAGCCCAGGCTGCAGCCATCGCAGCAAAAGCAACGGCCGCAGCATCGGTCGCTGCAACATCTAATGCCACAGCTAACACTGCTGAGGCTACGGCGATGGATCGAACCACCGCCGCAACTACCAGGCAAGCCGCCGCCATGGCTGCATTGGAATCAGCAAAGAATCGCGTTACTCGCGCTGGCGCCGGCCTGCTTGCTGCGCTGGGCGGGCCCGCCGGCCTGATTGGCGTGGTGGCTACGGTTGCTGCTGGCTGGCTGGTATTCAAAACGAACGCGGACGATGCGCGCAAGTCTATGGAGGCCTTCGACGTCCCGCTGGATCAAGCCATTGAGAAATTCGAGAAACTGAGCAAAATCCAGCAAGACAAGAAGATGAATGATGCGCTGTCCGAGCAGGCGCGTACCGCCAAAGAGGCAGAGGCAGCCTGGAAGCGGCTGTACAGCGCTGTGCGCAACATCAATGAGTTTTCCACTGACTGGAGCCGTAAGCAGTGGAGCGATTGGCGCGTTGAGCTGCTGAACGCGCGCAACGCTGGCGAGGATCTTTCACCGGTCCTGCAAAAGCTGTATCAGGCCGGCGTCTCACGCGAACAGATTGTGCACCTGGTAGACCTGGCTTCCAAGCTGGACATTGCCAAGACTGAAGCGGCTGACGCAACGGGGCTGGTGGCCGCGTTTGAAGCCACACTGCGACGCGTGGCGGATGCCGCCAACAACGCCGCCGGCGCGCTGGCAAATGCAGGCGCCGCTGCGCAAGCCATCGGGGTCGAGGCCCAGAAGCAAATCGACGCCCTGGAAAAGCAGATCGCCTTGCACGAGAAGGCAGGCACTGCAGCCAGCCTCCTATACGACGTGGAGCAGGCACGCCTGCACCAGAAAGGCCAGTTTGCGGAGCTGAACGCGAAGGAACTGGACGAAATCGAGCGCCTGGCCCAGATCCGCCAGAAGCAAGAAGCGGCGACCAAAAAGGCCGCCAAGACAGAAACAGAGGCCCAGCGCAAAGCCAAGCAGGCCGCCGAAGAACTGAAACGCGCCCAAGAGTCGAACATCCAGACGATTGACCGGATGGCGCAATCGCTGCAATTTGCAGCGCTGAGCGGCGAAGCCCTGGCCAAGGCCCAGGCGGCAGCCAGCCTGAACAGTGTTGCCACACCCGAGCAAGTAGCACAGATCGAAGCCATGGCAGCGGCGCTGTACAAGGTCCAACAGGCAGAGGAAGCCCGCAAAAAGGTCGGAAGCACCGCGCAAGAGGTCGAGCAATACGTGTTCGGTGATGTGCAGCCACTGTCTGGGGGCGCATTCGACGACCAGACCGAACGGTACGACGCCGAAGCCAAAGCAGAGCAGGCCCGGTACGAAGAGCAATTAAAGAGGCTTCAAGAAGCGAAGGCGCTGGAAATCCAGCAACGGCAAGCCTACGACACCATGATCGAAGAATTGCAGGCAGCCCACCTGGAAAGAATGTCGGCCATGGCGCTTGAAAAGGAGCAGGCTAAGACCGAAAGCGACGCGCAGAAACTGGAAGCGGATATCGCTCTGGAGCAGACGCAGTACGAAGATGAGCTGGCCCGGCTGCAGGAGCACCTGGAGAAGAAGTACGGGCTACAGGTTGATTATGGCGAACTGGAAAATAAGCTGGCAGAAGAAAACGCAGCACGGAAGGCCCAGATTGAAAAAGCGAAACAAAACGCTCAGATTCGCAGTCTTGAGTCGGGCCTCGGGACAATGACTGATGGACTGCGGGCTGCGCTCGGTGAGCAAAGCGCAGCATATAAGGCAGCGGCCATTGCCCAGACAATCATTCAGACATATCAGGCAGCTCAAGGCGCCTACACATCCTTGGTTGGCATCCCTGTCGTCGGCCCTGCTTTGGCTACTGCCGCTGCTGCTGCGGCGGTCGCAGGGGGCATGGCGAGAGTTAGCTCCATACGCTCATCAGGTGGCCGTCAGTACGGCGGTCCAGTGTCGCCAGGAAATGGCTATCGCATCAACGAAAACGGCGCACCTGAGATTCTGAATACCGCCAGCGGCAGGCAATATCTGCTGCCAAATAGTCGCGGCGAGGTAGTAAGCAACAAGGACGCGTCAGGAGAGGGCGGCAAGCCGGTCAATATTTCTGTCGTAATCCAAAATGCCCCGCCTGGAACTAGCGCATCACTCAACCAGGTGGCAGATGAAGATTTTGTCCTGAATGTGATGATCAAGGATGCCTCCCAAAACGGTCGATACGCGCAATACGGAGAGGCAAACCTAGGGTGGCGGCGTCGGGGGTATTGACCAAAGCCCTGAGCACAATGCGGAGGGAATTGATACCCCTCCGCTTAAACCAACAAACAAGGAACACCATAATGGCCACAACCATAAAACGCCGCATTGACCACCTGGAAGCGGCGGCGGCACCAAGCCCGGCAAACCATGCCCTGCCGTCCGAAATCTGGCTATCAGCCCCTGGGAGCGATGGAGCCATACTTCTGTGGAGACGCAACCATGAAGGCCATTGAGCGCCGCTTATCCGCCCTGGAAGCCGCCAGACCACCCGTATCTGACACCGAACGCCGCCCCCTTGACGCCTTCTACCGCGACCAGGACAACCCGCAATCAACAGGGGCAATTCAGTTTGCCCTCCTGTACCCGCAAGAGGCAAGCCATGAGCAAAGCCATTGATCGACGCATCCGGGCGCTGGAGGCTGTGCGCCCCCCCGCAGGGCGCCGGAGAGAAGAGCCCGCAATGGCTGGCTGAATGGGAGCGCGACCGTAGCGTGTTTACGCTGATGGATGCCGTGGTGGCATTCGACAACCGCGAGGAATACGGGGATCGCTGCATGAGGGTGCCCAGCGGCAACCAAGCGGACGCAGCCAGGGCGGAACTGCGCGAAAGGTTCGGAGACGTGGCTGATGCGTGGATTGCCGAGTACGCGACTATCTGGCGCGAGCTACAGGACGAGTGCTGATGGCGTCGGTTGCAGGAAGAGCAACCATTTCCAAATCAGCAACCCATCCGCATTTGAAATTTCGATGGCCTACGCGCAACAGCATCGCGCCTGCGAGACCGTCGAAAAAAACACACCTTCCATGCTGCTAGCCCCTGGCCTTGACCTCTTAATCTAGAACCGTTCAACTTCTGGGAGGAGCAGTTCATAAATGGGCGGTTTAGGAGCCTTATTCAAAGTCCATTGCTGCCTGATTTTCCGGATTAAACCAAGCGGAGCAGTATGGTTGCTGCACGTCAATTGGCATGGGCAATCCAGATACGGTGGCAGCGCTCCTTAATCTAGTTACCCTGTTTGCACATTTGGTATCTGATGTAATGAAATGGCTGATCCCGCCAAGGATGCACTGAGACAGAATTTTTGCGTCGTCTTTTACCGATACTCGCTCATCGCCTTGACCCCTGGCAGAGAAAAGATGGTCAAAGACCCTGGCACCCTGAATCGCCTCATCAATATTAAAGGGTTGCACCAGAAAATTTTCTAGCCCAAAATCCGTTATTCTTTGCCTGACTTCGTATTCACAAATTACAATGGTAGACAAATACATTGGTATTCCACGCTGAATAAATTCAGCGTAGTATTTTTTTGCGGTTTGGTGCTCGGGGCGTTCATCATTGCTTAGGCATATCAAAAAGCTACTATCAAGCATTACGGATTGCACTTAGTCATCCCCTCTTGATAAACGTACCCACGCAGCGGGATCACCAATATCTCGCCAAGCCTCGCGCCCCTTTCGGACGGCCTCTTGAAATTTTTCTTCGTCGAACTTTGGCTTGTAATCCACAAATTCGATCAATTCCGGATCGCTCAGTTTCCCCGTGTCTAAGTTCATTTTTGCGCGGATTCTAAGGTGGACTTCTTTGTAAACAAGATTTTCCGATTCGCGCTTAATTAACTCTCGGTCAGTTCTCACGGTGAGGGTTTTCCCATCAGGTAGACGAACATGGGCATTTGACTCTCTGGCGCCACCCAGATCCTGAATTTCTCCCCTGATGTATCTCTCAACCGTAACAAGCCTTGATTGATCAATCTCCCTAAAGGCGGTCGTTTTTGAAATCAAAATCACATTTTTAGACCACGGTGACGCAATACGGACGAAAACATTATCGAATTTGTATGCATGCGATTGCCATTTTCGAATCACTTCACGGCGTTTCTTGCTGGTGATCTTGGAAATGTCCTCCGAAGAGGCCAGCATACGTAAATCGGACACCAAAGAGGGGGAATTTATACCCACAGCGCTGATGGCCAATGATCCTTTTATGATGCCAACATCAACATTGGCAATATCAATGTCATCGCCCGCGCCCCTGATAAAATCGCGCACATCCTTTGAAAAATCAGCAAGAACAGACAACGGAACCCGCTCGGGGCTAATTTCATAGCCGCGAGACCCGTCCCTTAGAGCGATAGTGATGATGTCCGTGTCCATGGCTGAATTTTGACAGGATGGGGAGTGGACGTCTATCTTTTCTGTGCAACACAGTCAAGCTGAACCGCAGACACGCGGCGTCGCTTGAATGCTTCGGAGCTTTGGCGTTTGAAACGCGGAAGGGCAAGCGTCTGCCTGCAGGCAGGAATCCATGACGTGCTTGGTTATGGCTCAGGACCCTGGCCCCAATCTGACAGCCCAACACTGCCCGAGGGTGCTATTTCAAATCGCGCCCCTTCCCTGCGGTGCAGGCGCTCCACCAAGAAACCAGAAGATCGGCGGAAAACTGCCAGCCTGATTTCAACGAGCGCAGTTATGCACCGGTTGCCTAAATGGCGCGGCTCTCCTGGCGCCTTAGTCAGATTTCAAATCTGACTAAGGCGTGAAAGTCCCGGAGGCCAAAGCAAGAATCCCTGCTTAGCCCCAGAGCGTCACCCGTGACAACACCGTGACGCATGCGTGACACGACCGGGAAGCAACGGTGAAGCGGCACCGTATCAACACTGTGCTGGCATGGTGCCGGGTAGCACCTGGGCGTGTGCTGATTGCTGAAGCGGCAACCCATGTAGATTTGAAATCCCGATGGGCCACACAGCCGAGTCCCTCGAAGTGGCGTCTCCGCAAATTTGTGGATACGGTGTGCTGTATCGCCAAGGGCCACTGCAAGATCACGGTATGGTTACGGTAACGGCGCGGTAACGTTCAGCACCCTGCCCGGAGCATGCCCGTAGCAGCCAGGCGCACACCAGGAGCAGCACCTAGCACTGCTAAGGACAGGCAACACGGCCTCACGCGGGCTGCAAAATTCTGCCTCCCACGACACGCCGCACACAGTTATGCAACATTTCCTAATGTTCCCTGACTAAAATGCGCCGACAACATGGAGGCTGCCGTGGGATTCCGTTTTCGCAAGAGCGTCAAAATCGCACCCGGTATCCGGGTGAACTTCAGCAAATCGGGCGTGAGTACATCGGTAGGCCGACGTGGCGCGACGGTGAACTTCAGCAAGCGCGGCACTCGCGTGACCGCCGGCATTCCCGGTACCGGCCTATCAGCGTCCAAGCTTTATAAAGCAGCACCGGCACGCCCCAAAACGCCGCCCACCAAAGACGACGTCATTGTCTCCGTAGTCCTCGGCATGCTGATCTCAGGAGTAGTGGTGTTTGCCGCGTCCGGGGCCGCTAGATTTATCGCAGTCCTTGTTTTCATCGGATGCGTCATCATCTTATGGAGCCAGAGAGCAAAGCGCCCTCCCCCGCCGCCCGTCATCCTCGGCCCGATAGGAACCCAAGCCCCCCGATCTACGTCGCAGGAAACTCCCAGCAGCTCCTGGCAAGAGCGAGCAGACGCAGTTGGTGCCCTGGTCCATCCAGGTCAAAGCACACCGACCGCGCGCGCCACAACAACGCCCGTCACCCTAGGCGAACTACGCATGCAAGCGGGCCTGCAGGCCAATGTAGACGGTGTACCGACCTACAAGCTGGCCAGCCAGAAAGACAGCCTTGAAGTCATGGCAGCCTGCGCTGAGGCCGAAGCAAACACCTATTGGGCCCAGCCTCTGGGCGAGCGGCAATGCGCTGCTCCGTTTTACTTCGAACGCGCCGCCATCCTTTATCGCAAAGCCAAACAGCATGACGACGAAGTGCGGATCTGCGAATCCTGGATCGCCATTGACGAAGACTTTGCCAACCAGACTGCGGCACTGGCAGGCGGAACGCCGTCCATGCCTCGTTCGCAAGCGATCCATGCTCGAATCGGCAAAGCCAGATCATTGCGCGACAAGGCTCGACAATCCGCTGGCAGCGTAGCAACGGCGACCAGCGTAAATGCCCAAGCGGCGGCCGTTACACCGCCATCCTCACCTACTGAGAAAAGTTGATGTCCAGCGACCCTACAAAATCCCCAGCGCAAAACATCTGACGGTATTTTTGACGGTATATTTTCCTAACGAAACAACAAAATATAGCGATAAAGCCACTCACAAGGCACTATTTCATTCCTTTCGCCGCACCATATCAGCATTCCCAGCAGTCCACAGCAGCATACAAACCCGCACCAGCGCTGGCTCTGCGGGTTTTTTTGTCTCCAACAGAGTCTTGCCATACCATCATTGCCACTGGCATTTTTGATGGTATCCGATGAAAAACCATCAACCCAGCCGCAAGATACCATTACCCTAGGCAAGCTACGCATGCAGGCGGGCCTGCAGGCCAATGTCGACGGTGTACCGACCTACAAGCTGGCCAAACAGCACGACGACGAAATGCGGATCTGCGAGTCCTGGATCGCGATTGACGAAGACTTTACCAACCAGACTACGGCACTGGCAGGCGGCACGCCACCTATGCCTCGTTCGCAAGTGATCCATACTCGAATCGGTAAAGCCCGAGTATTGCGCGACAAGGCAACGCTCGCAGCCAGCACCGTGCTAGCGACGCCTAGCGTAAACCCGTCGGATCCGGGCATTACGTCGCCGGCATCACATGCTGAGAAAAACTGATGTCCTGACACCCAGCAGAATCCCCAGCCACCTACCTGTGACGGTACTTTTTAAAATTAAAACCACCAAACATAGAAATTACGTAGCTTTCAAACCACTGTTTCATTCCTTTCGCCCCAAAAGATTCACGCAAAAATAACCCGCATCAGAAAGCTGACGCGGGTTATTTTCTGACGAAAGCCTCCTGCCTCCTTCAGCGGCAGGCCCTTGTGTGTCAGGCCGTCAGCCAGATGAAAAGCCCCATCGTCAGAATTGACAGGATGGTGCTCCAGAACAGCGTCGAGGCCATTTCCTGGGTGCCGCACTTGTATTCCACGGCGAAGATCACGGCGATGGAGGCGGTGGGAATGGCCAGCGTGACGGCGACCAGGCCGCGTTCGACTGGCGGCACGCCTACCGCCAGCATGATGGCCAGGATGATGCCGGGCAGGATCAGGTTCTTGCCGATGACGTTGATGATGACCGGCAAGGAAAGGCTGACCTTCTGCGAGAACAGCACGATACCGACGGCAAACAGCGCGACGCCGCCCGTGGCCTGGCCCAGCAGAGTAAACGAGCCCTTCAGCGAACGCGGCAGTTCCAGGCCGGCCAGCAGCAGGATGAAGGCCAGCACGGGCGCCCAGACCACCGGTTGCCTGATGGCGTTGAGCAGGCTGTCGCCAGCAATGGCCAGGGCGCTTTTCTTGGCTGCGCCGGCTTCCTGTTTGTTGCCGACCAGGAAGATCAGTGCAAGCGGTACCTGTACCAGATTCATCAACAGGCTGCCGGTGGCGATGGCGATATCGGCGTTGTTGGGATAGAGCACGCCCAGCACCGGCGTGCCGATGAAAGGCACGGCCGGGCCGGCGATGGCGATGGCGCGCAGCGCTGCAAGCTGCGCCGTGGACCGGAACACAAGCAGCGATAGCGCAAACACGATGACCAGGCCGCCGACCATGCCGACGGCTGTCCAGACGAACAGCGGCACATTCTGCGTGATGGCAGCCAGCGGCGTACTGAGAATGCCGGCGAACAGCATGAGGGGCAAGGCATACAGCATGACCATGCGGTTGAGCACGGTCGCCTGGTCCTGCGAAAAGCTGCGTTCCCAGCCAGCGAAGTAACCCAGCATCAGGGTGACGACGATGGGCAGCAAGGCGGTGACGATGGTTTCCAACATGACGGTGGATCTCCGTTCGGGAGGGAGGAAGAAGGCACGCGCAAGCCCGGCCTGCCCCCGTCAGGGAAGGCAGGCCGGATGCGTGCCGCCAGGCGCGGCCGGCAGCCTATGCTGCCGGCCTGTGCCCTCAGGCTGCGAGCAGGATCAGAGCAGGGGCGGAATGGTTGGCAGCACCGGCACTTCCAGCACCGTCGGGCCCTTGCGGCTGAATGCCTCGGTGCACACGGCGCGGATTTCATCTGTGGTAGTGGCCCGCACGCCATGGGCGCCATAGCCGTTGGCCAGCGCGACGAAATCCAGGCCAGGCAAGTCCAGGCCGGGCACGCCCGGGGTTTGCTCGAGTTCGGCAAACGACTTGAGGATGCCGTACTGGCCATTACGCGGCACGACGAACAGGATGGGCAGCTCGTGCTGGACCGCCGTCCATAGCCCCTGGATGGAATACTGGAACGAGCCGTCGCCAATAATGGCCAGCACGGGGCGGTTGCGCCCGCTGTCGCGCTCTGCCAGCGCCAGGCCGACACTGGCCGGCAGGTTCCAGCCCAGGCTGCCGCTGGCAAAGGTATAGAACGAATCCGGGCGGTCCACCGGCCAGGCCGTATGCAGTTCACCCAGGTTGGACGGGGACTCCTCCACCAGGACGGTTTCCGCAGGGGTAGCGGCGCGCAGGGCCTGGAACAGCGTCAGCGCCGACAAGGTTTCCCCCTGGCCGGCAGTTTCGGCGCTGGCCGCCGGATGCGGCGCCAGGCCGTGCGGCTGGCGCATGACCGGCGTTGCAGGCGCGGAACGGCCCGCGACCAGCTTTTCCAGGGCCTCCAGGGACAGCACGGCATCGCCCAGCAGGCTGTCGCCCACCGGCGCGCGGCCGGATTCGGACGGGTCGTCGGTAATATGCAGCAGGCGCAGGCCTTCCGGCAGGTAGTCGCCTTCCACATAGGGGTAATAGCGGAATACCGGCGCGCCGATGACGATGGCTAGGTCATGGCCCTTGAGTTTCCTGGACAAAGGCCCGATGGCGAACGGCAGGCCGCCGCTATAAAGCGGATGGGTTTCCGGGAACGGCGGACGTTCAGAGGCTGGTGCGGCATACACATGGGCCTGCAGCTTTTCCGCCAACGCAATCGCCTGTTGCCAGCCATCGCCACGCGCAATGGCAGAACCGTAGATCAGGGCGGGATTACTGGCACGCGACAGGGCCTGTGCAAATTCCGCGATACGGTCGGGATCAGGCGCGATGCGGGTCGTGACTGACCGGACGACAGCCGGACCGGCAGCAGGCTTGTCCCAATCATCCAGCGGAATGGACAGGAACACTGGGCCAGCCGGAGGCTGCATGGCCATCGCATAGGCGCGCATGAACGCGGCCGGTACGTCTTCGGCGCGCACCGGTTCGTAGCTCCACTTGACCCAGGGCTTGGGCAGCAGCGACGGTTCCACGTTGGTCAGCCAGGGCTCCATCAGCAGCATATCGCGCGTCTGGTTGCCGGCCGTGATGATCAGCGGCGTCTTGTTCTGCGATGCCGTCAGGATATTGCTCATCGCATTACTCAATCCGGCCGATGTATGCACGTTCACGATCGCGGGGCGGCGCGTCGCCTGTGCAAAGCCGTCCGCGGCGCCAACCGCAGAAGACTCATGCAGGGTCTGGATGTAGCGGAAGTCTTCGGGGAAATCCTTAAGAAAGGTTTCCTCGGTGGAGCCGGGATTGCCGAACATCGTCGTCAGGCCCAGGTCTCGCAGCAGTTGAAAAGTCACGTCACGGATCGTTTTGTCTGACATTTTAACTCCGACTGTTCCGGATAATAAGGGTGGGAATTTCTGCCAGCCCTTTTTCCTGGCAGGCAGATCAATGCCTAATGTACAGTCAAAAACAAATAGCAGAAATGCGTAATTGCCATGAATTGAAAATATCGCACAACCTGTCGCAATTTTAATAAAAACAGTATTCCAGAAATATTCACAACGACCTGAACGCCGAGATTTCCAGATAAACAAGCGTCAATTCATGACACAAATCAAAAAGGCCGGAAAATATCCGGGAACTTACTGAAACTTCATGAAACGACACTGACACGGCTGCCGTTTCACCAGTGAATCTCAAGCTGCCTTCACCGCACCAACTCACTGCGCCCATGCGGCCGAAACGCAGTTCAAGGCACCTTCCTCAGCCCTGCCTGACGAGATGACAGGCTTTGCCGTCAGTCCTTCTGCCAGACGCGTCACCGGTATACCGACAATGACTGATTCCCGTATCCAGAACAAAATAGCCGGTTCACCAGGCAAGTGAAACCCATTATCTTTTTCAACTCACTGAGATCAGTACAGCCCGAAAGATACCGCTGCCATTTCAACGGCAATTATTTCCGAAGATTTTCGTTCCTCGCCACGCAGGGAATTTCCAGGAATGTATCTCCCAGAAAATGACGACAAGACAGATACGCAGATTGGAAATTGCCAGTTTGGGATCATTATCTTGCCAGCCAGGCAATCATTGATATCGGAATTGATTCCATGGCATGGAAACATGCCGCATGACCGAAGCCATGCAGCGGGTACGCGCAACCTTGCAACAGCTCACCGGCCTGTGCACGGCCTGTCTGGCCTGCGAATCGCGCATCGTTGCCTCTTGCCGGATCGTCCGGCATGCGCCCCTGTCAGGCCAAGCAGCTGATTCATATAACAAAAAGTCAGTACATAACAGTTCTATATTTTCTTATTTCCACTCCGTCTGATTGCAAAAGCTGGCCGTTGATATGATCGGTTCCAGTTCATCCGTGCCCGCCGGCGCAACGTTCACCGCATCAAGCCAGACCTGTCTTTTCCGGTCGTGAAATGGCCCCGGCACGCCGCTTTTACGCTTTCAGGCTTTCCCCATGACTACCTCCCGCGATTCGGCCATGCATTTGGCAGCGTTTGCACTTGCCGGGCCGGTTTCCGGCGTTCATGGCGGCTGGCGCCACCCTGCTGCCGACACCCATCTGCTCTCCGCAAGCTATTACACCCAGCTCGGCCAACTGCTCGAGCAGGGCCGCTTCGACATGCTGTTCCTGGCGGATATCCTGGCAATTCCCCGGCGCCACGGCGGCAGCCTGGAAAGCCAGCTCAAGTTCGGCGCGCTGGGCGCGCTGCGGCTGGACCCGATGACAGTGCTGGCACTCATTGCCGGCAGCACGCGCCACCTAGGCCTGGCCAGCACGATTTCGACCTCCTATTTCGATCCATATACCGTGGCGCGTTCGCTGGCCACGCTGGACCACCTGAGCGCCGGCCGCTCCGCCTGGAATATCGTGACGTCGTTCCAGCAGGCCGAGGCAGCCAACTTCGGCCGCCAGGACCAGCTCAGCCGCGACGAGCGCTATGACCGCGCGGAAGAATTCGTGGAAGTGGCCTGTGAGCTGTGGGACAGCTGGGCGGACGACGCCCTGGTGCTGGACAAGCAAGGGCCGCTGTTTGCCGACCCCGCCAAGGTTCGTTCTATCGACCACCAGGGCAAGTGGTTTTCGGTGCAGGGCCCGCTGAATGTCAGCCGCCCGCCGCAAGGCCGCCCGGTCTTCATTCAGGCCGGCGCCTCCGGCCGTGGCCGCGATTTCGCCGCACGCTGGGCCGATGTGATTTTCGTCACCCATTCCTCGCTGGATTCCGCCCAGGCGTTCTATGCCGAAATGAAGGAACGCGCACGCAGCCATGGCCGCGACCCGGACACGCTGAAGATCCTGCCGGGCATCGTGCCCATCGTCGGCGAGACCGAAA
Organism: Kerstersia gyiorum; assembly: GCF_004216755.1. Lineage (GTDB taxonomy): Bacteria > Pseudomonadota > Gammaproteobacteria > Burkholderiales > Burkholderiaceae_B > Kerstersia > Kerstersia gyiorum. The sequence continues at coordinate 374,415 of NZ_SGWZ01000001.1, read as the reverse complement.
CCATCGCCCTGGAACAGGAACGGCTGCTCAAGGACCTGACCGACCCGGATGCCGGGCTCTCCACGCTCTCCTACCACCTGGACATAGACCTGTCCCAGTTCGAACAGGACGCCGTCCTGCCGGAACTGGATGTCCCTGGGGTGCAGGGCCATTACAAGGAAGTGGCGGAGCTCACGCGCCGCAGCGGCATCGGCCTGCGCGAACTGGGCCACCGCTATGGCATCGGCCCGTTGCGCGATTTCGTCGGCGCAGCCGACAAAGTGACGGAGAACCTGCGCCACTGGTACGAGGCCCGCGCCTGCGACGGCTTCATGATCCAGGTGCCCTATCTTCCCGGCGGCCTGGAAAGCTTCGTGCGCCTGGTCATCCCGCAGTTGCAGGACCTGGGCCTGTTCCGCAAGGAATACAAGGGCACGACGCTGCGTGACCATCTCGGGCTGGCTCGCCCGGAACGCCGCTGAACACAGGAAGCACCATGGCAACCATAGACAGCACCAGCCGCCTTTCGGCCCAGGCCGGCCGCTTCCTGCTCAACGCCCGCGACCAGCACCTGGTGGTCGATGCCTCCCCCGGCCGCGGCGGCCAGGGCCAGGCCTGGCAAGCCGCCGAATTACTGCTGGGCGCGTTGCAAACCTGTTCCCACGCCGTCATCGACGACGAGGCACGGCGCCGGGGCTGGCTGCACTACGGGCTGGAAATCCACGCCCAGTGCGAAGCCGATGAAACCCGCCCCGGCCACTACCGCTATATCGAGCTCAAGTACCGCTTCTCCGGCCTGACCCAGGCCCAGGCGGAGGAACTGGTGCAAGTCTTCACCGATGTGTGTCCGATCTACGGTTCGCTTTCCCGGGGCGCCCCCGTTACCTTGCGCGTCCTTGCCTGACCGGGCGCCTGCCCGCCGTTCCCTGCCTTTTCCTTCGGTCCTAGCCATGTCCTACAAATTCCTGCTGCGCGGCCTGCTGGCCACCACCCTCGCCTTCGGCGCTTCTGCCATGGCTGCCGACACCTACCGCATCGGCACGATCCTTTCGACCACCGGCCCCGCCGCCTTCCTGGGCGAAGACATGAAGGCCGGGATGGAAATCGCCATCGAAGAAATCAATGCGGCAGGCGGCATAGACGGCCACCCGGTGCAGTGGGTCTTCTACGACGCCGAGAGCCAGACCAACAAGGCCCTGACGGCCACCCGCCGCCTGCTGTCCCAGGACAAGGTGGACATCATCGTCGGCGGCGGCAACATGAGCGGCATCGCACTGGCGATGGTGCCCTTGAGCGCCCAGGCCAAAACCCCGTTCATTTCCACGGAAGGCGCGCTGTCCATCGTCGATCCGGTGGCGCAACGGCCCTGGGCATTCAAAAGCACGGTGGACGACCGCCAAGTGTTCGAACGCCTGAAGGACTACTTCGACAAGAAAGGCATTACCCGCGTCGCGCTGCTGCATGACACCAGCGGTTTCGGCCAGGCCGCAGCCGAAGAACTCAAGCGCCTGGCCCCCGAACTGGGGCTGACGGTCAGCTTCGAAGCCTTCGCCCCCAGCGATACCGACCTGACGCCGCAACTGACACGCATCAAGAACAGCGATGCCCAGGCCGTCCTGTGCTGGACTGTGACACCCGCCGGCGTCATCTTCAACAAGCAGGCGACGCAGTTGGGCCTGACAGACCGCGAGCTGATCCACAGCTACGGCTTCGTGTCGCAGAAATACATGGAGCTGGCGGGCGATAGCGCCAGCAACGTCCTGCTGGTTTCGGTGAAATTCCCTGTCGGGGCCGACCTGCCGGACAGCGACAGCCAGAAGGCTGCCATCGAGGAATTGACGCGCAAGTTCGAAGCCAGGTACGGCCGCAAGCCCAACCAGTATGTAGCGCAAACCTATGACGCCATCCAACTGGCGCGCCACGCGCTGCAAACCAGCCAGGGCGACAAGGAAAAGACGCGGCAGGCCCTGGAACAGATCCAGGATTTCCATGGCGTGGGCGGCAGCTTCAACTTTTCGCCGGAGCGCCATTCCGGGCTGTCCAAGAGTGACATCGTCCTGATCAACTGGGAAGACGGCGCCTTCCGCCTGCACGACTATCAGTAACCGCGCAGGGCCGCTACCGGCCTTGCCGCCATGCCCCGGCCGGCTGCACGCGGCAGGCCGGGGCATGGCCCCACATGCCAGGATTGCCACCGTGGACAGTTCCACCCTGCAAATCATTCTTTCCGGTCTGGGCACAGGCAGTATCTATGCCCTGATCGCCGTCGGCTTCAACATCATTTTCAAGAGCACCGGCGCGTTGAATTTCGCGCAGGGCGAATGGGTCATGATGGGCGGCCTGCTCGCCGCCTTTTGCTTCAATGATGCCCAGATGCCCGTCTGGCAGGCCTGCCTGCTCGCCGGGCTGGCCGTGGCCGTCATCGGCGGGTTGACCGAACGGCTGCTGATCCGGCCGCTGCTGAACCAGACCCCGTTCGCCATTACCCTGGTTACCGTCGGTATCGCCCTGCTGTCCAAGAGCCTGGTGATGCTGAGCCTGGGCAAGAACCCGGTGGGCTACCCCGGCCTGTCGCAAACAGCCTTCGTGCCGCTCTGGGGCGCCAGCGTTGCCACGCAAACGCTATGGATACTGGGCATCACCCTGGTGTTCATGATCCTGGCGCAGCTGTTCTTCAACCATACCCGCTGGGGCTGCGCCATGCGCGCAGCCGCCGCCAATCCGGCCGCAGCCGCGCTGGTCGGCATCCGCCACCACCGTGTCGTACTCGGCTCCTTCATCATCGCCGCCGCCGTCGGCGGGCTGGCAGGCACCATCATCACGCCGCTCACGCTGATGTCCTACGACAGCGGCGCCATGCTGGGGTTCAAAGGCTTCAGCGCAGCCATGCTAGGCGGCCTGGGCAGCCTGTTCGGCGCCACGCTGGGCGGCCTGCTGCTGGGCCTGCTGGAAGCGCTGGTCAGCGGCTTCATCACCTCACAATTCAAAGATGCCGCCGCCTTCCTGGTGCTGCTGCTGGTCCTGGTACTGCGGCCACAGGGCCTGCTGGGCAAGGCGGAGGTCACCAAGCTATGAACGCCACGCATCTCGGTCACCGCGACCGCACCCCTGCCGTGCTGCTGGTGCTCTGGGCCCTGCTGCTGGCCTGGCCCTGGATCGCGCCCAACGATTATCTGCTCAGCCTGGGCGGCACATTCTTCATCAACCTGCTGCTGATCGCCAGCCTGAACCTGCTGGTGGGCTATACCGGCCTGACCTCGCTGGCCCATGCGGCGTTCTGGGGCATAGGCGCCTATGCCAGCGGCATGCTGGCGGTGCACCTGGCCGTCTCACCCTGGCTGGGCACGTTGGCCGCCATGCTGGCCTGCGGCCTGTTTTCCGTCTTGATAGGCTGGCCCACGCTGCGCCTGTCCGGCCACTACCTGGCCATGGCCACACTGGGTTTCAATGCCATCGTTTCCGTCCTGCTGGTCGGCCTGGTGGCCTGGACCGGCGGGCCCAACGGGCTGATCGGCATCCCGCCCTATATGCTCGGCAGCCTGGATCTCTCCCTGCCGGACAACTTCTACCTGCTGTGCTGGCTGGTCGTGGGCTTGGTCATGCTGAGCCTGTCCTTCCTGCGACGCTCACGCACCGGCCGCGCGCTGCGGGCCATCCGCTCCAGCGATATCGCCGCCGCCTGCATGGGCATTCCCGTATTGCGGCAAAAATTGGCGATCTTCGTGCTGGCCAATATGCTGGCCGGGCTGGCGGGCGCTCTCTATGCCCACCAGAACCTGTTCATCTCGCCAGACTCCTTCTCGTTCTCCACCTCCATTCTGCTGCTGGTCATGGTGGCAGTTGGCGGGTTCGGGCAATATTGGGGAGCATTCTTCGGCGCGCTGATTTTCACTGCCCTGCCTGAACTGGTACGCAGCTTCCACGATACTGAACTGCTGATCCTGGGGGCCGCCATGATTCTGGTAGTGGGCTTTATGCCCGGCGGCATCGCGGGCGGCCTGACAGGCTGGCTGGCGCGGCGGCGGGCCGTCCAGCCTGCCGGCCGGAAAGGAGCCCAGCCATGAGCCCGACCACGAGCTCTGCCACCCGCCAAGCCACCGACCAGGCCGTCCCCGGCGCGCCCCTTCTGGACGTCCGGCAGGTCAGCAAGCATTTCGGCGGCCTGGCCGCCGTCGATGGCGTGTCCCTGCAAGTCCGGCGTGGCGATATCCATGCCCTGATCGGGCCGAACGGCGCAGGCAAATCCACGCTCTTCAACCTCATCACCGGCGTCAATCCCGTCACGGGCGGCAGCATCCGTTTCCTGGACCAGTCCATCGAAACCCTGCCGCCCCATGCGCGTACTCGCCTGGGCATGGCCCGCACTTTCCAGAACCTGCAGATATTCCCGGACATGAGCGTGCTGGAAAACGTCATGGTGGGCCGCCACGTCCGTACCCGCAGCACGCTGTTCGACGCCTTGCGCCACGCCAGGCGCCAGCGCGAGGAAAATGCCGCCGGCGAAGCCCGGGCCATGGCACTGCTGGAGCAACTGGGGCTGGCGGAGAAAGCCTGGCAGCCGGCGCAGTCCCTCAGCTACGGCGAAGGCAAGCTCATGGAAATCGCTCGCGCCATGGCGTCGGAACCCACGCTGGTGCTGCTCGACGAACCGCTGGCAGGCTTGCCCGCCGATGCCATCGAGCGCGCCGAGCAAGCCATCCGCGGGCTCAATCGCCAGGGCGTCACCATCGTGCTCGTGGAACACAATGTGCGGGTCGTCATGCGCCTGTCCGACCATATTTCCGTGCTCAACAACGGCAGGCTCATCAGTGAAGGCTCCCCGGAACAGGTGCGCCATGACCCGGCCGTACTCGACGCCTACCTGGGGGAAGGCAGCCATGCTTGATATCAAGGGTGTATCCACCTGGATAGGCGCAGCACAGATCCTGCACGGCATAGACCTGCACCTGCAGCCTGGAGAAATCGTCTGCCTGCTGGGCGCCAACGGCGCAGGCAAGTCGACCATCATGAATACGCTGGCCGGCCTGCGCCAGCATCGCCAGGGTTCCATCATGCTGGACGGCCAGCCCCTGGACGGTCTGGATGCCGCCCGGCGCGTCCAGCGCGGCCTGGCCCTGTCACCGGAAGGCAGGCAGGTTTTCGCGCCGCTCAGCGTCAAGGAAAACCTGATGATGGGTGCCTACAGCCGCCACGACACGCGGCAAGTCAGGACGGATTTCGCCCAGGTACTGGAACGCTTCCCCAAGCTCGCGCAGCGACTGGCGCAACAGGCGGGCACGCTCTCGGGCGGCGAGCAGCAGATGCTGGCCATCGGCCGTGCCTTGATGAGCCGCCCGCGCCTGCTGCTGCTCGACGAGCCGTCACTGGGACTGGCGCCTAAAATCGTCGCGGAAATCTTCGACGCCATCGCACAGCTGCGCGACCAGGGCGTGGCCGTACTGCTGGCCGAGCAAAACGCCTACATGGCCTTGCGGATTTCCCGCCGCGCCTACGTCTTGAGCGAAGGCCGCATCGTCAGGCAGGGCAACAGCGACGAACTGGCCCGGGACCCGGCGATACAACAGGCCTATCTGGGCATCTAGCGGCCCTAGGCTCGCACAGCAGCATCCGCAAAGCGGCATGCATACCGGCACCGTCAAACCCCCAGGTACGTTTTCCACAAGCTGCGGTCGGCATCCAATTCCGCCGACGTTCCCTGCCAGGCCACGCGGCCACGCTCGAGAATGATATGGCGGTCGGCCAGGCTGAGCAGGCGCTGCACGTATTTGTCCACGACCAGGATCGTCTGCCCGGCCGCACGCAGCATGGCCAGGCAGCGCCAGATATCCTCGCGGATGACCGGCGCCAGCCCTTCGGTGGCTTCATCCAGGATCAGCAACCTCGGGTTGGTCGACAAGGCGCGGCCGATGGCCAGCATCTGCTGCTCGCCGCCCGACAGTTGTCCGCCCAGGTTGCGCGAACGTTCCTTCAGCCTGGGGAACACCTCGTAGATGCGCTCCAGGTTCCAACCGTCGCGCTGACCGCTACGGTTATCGGCAAACGCCAGCAGATGCTCCTCCACTGTCAGGTTGGGAAAGCACATGCGGCCTTCCGGCACCACCGCCACACCCAGCCTGGCAATAGCGTCCGGGCGCATGCGGCCGATCTGCCTGCCCCCGAAACTCAACTCGCCCTGACGCGCCTTGAGCGCACCGATAATGGTTTTGATGGTCGTGCTCTTGCCCATGCCGTTGCGGCCCAGCAAGGTAACGACTTCCTTCTCATGGATGTCCAGGCCGACATCGAACAGCACCTGGCTGGCGCCATAGCCGGCATGGATACCCCGGCAGGACAACAAGGGTTCGCGGCTCATGACACTACCTCCGGCGTTGCGCCCGCTGCCGCTGTCTTCGCGGCAGCCTCTTCGGCTGTTGTTTCCTCATCGCCCAGGTAGACTTCCTGTACGCGTACGTCGGCGCGGATCTGCTCGGCGTTGCCCGAGGTCAGCACCTTGCCATAGACCAGCACGGTGATCCGGTCGGCCAGCTTGAAGACGGCATCCATGTCGTGTTCGATCAGCAGAATGGCTGCCTCCTGGCGCAGCGTCAGGATCATTTCCACCATCTGCATGGAATCCTCCGCCCCCATGCCCGCCATGGGTTCATCGAGCAACAACAGCTTGGGGCGCGAGGCCAGCGCCAGCGCCACGTCCAGACGCCGTTGCGCGCCATGCGACAAAGTACCGGCTACACGGTCCAGCTCATGCCCCAGCCCGACCTGCCGAGCCAGTTCTTCCGCGCGCGCCCACAATTTTTCCTCGTTCTGCCGCAGCGACAGAAAGCGGAAGCTGCTGCCATCGTAAGCCTGCGCCGCCAGCATCAGGTTGTCGCGCACCGTGTCGTTGCGGAAGATATTGGTGATCTGGAAACAGCGCGACAAACCCGCCCGCACCCGCTGATACGGCCTGAGCGCAGTCAGGTCCACACCTTCGAGCACGATGCGGCCTTCGTCGGCGCTCAGCAGGCCGGAAATCAGGTTCACCAGCGTGGATTTACCCGCGCCGTTGGGCCCGATCAGCGCATGGATCTGACCACGCTCGATTTCCAGCGAGACGTGATCGGTCGCCAACAGACCGCCGAAGCGTTTGACCAGGCCTTCAGTATGGAACAGGCTCATGCCGCGCTCCTTTTGCAGCGCAGCCGGGCGGCAATGCCTTCCGGTGCGTAGAACACGATGATCAGCAACAGGATGCCCAGCGGCCAGTGCCAGTATTCGGTGAACATGCGCAGGCCCTCCTGCAGCGACAGCCACAGCCCGGCGCCGATGACGCCGCCCCAGCGGTTGCCGACGCCACCAATGACAACCATGACGATCAGGATGGCGGACTGGGTCCAATCCATCAGCGAAGGGCTGACGAAGCCGTCATGGGTGGCCAGCATGGCGCCAGCAAGCCCCGCCACGGCGCCCGCCCCGACAAAGGCTGCCAGGCGGATGAAAAAAACCGGGTAACCCATGGCGGCCATGCGCACTTCATTGTCCCGAGCCCCCTTGAGCGCGTGGCCGAAACGCGAACCGGATATCCGGCTCATCAACGCGAACAACAATGCCGCGCAGGCCAGCACAACCCAGTACAGGCCATACTCCATGCCATCGAACACGGCACCGAGGCTGAGCGGCGAATAGATGCTATAGCCGTCGTCACCGCCATACGTACGCACGGATACCGCGACGTAGTGCAGCATCTCGGCAAATGCCAGGGTAATCATGATGAAGTAGACGCCCCGGGTGCGCAGCGCCACCAGCCCGATCAGCGCGGAAAAGACCGCTGCCGCGATGATGGCCGTGGCCCATATCAGCCAGGCGGAATCATGGCCGGCCTCGACCATGACTGCCACGGCATACGCTCCCACGCCGATGAAACCGGCATGGCCCAGCGCCACCATGCCGCCATAGCCCAGGATGAAATTGAGGCTGGACGCAGCAATCATCATGATGAGCAGGCGCTCGACGAAACCCACGTAATATTCCAGCTGCAACAGCGGCGCGACCCAGGGAAAGACGGCCAGCGCCAGCAGGAGCACCCATGGCGTCCATGGCCCGGCTGACTGGCGCGGCTGCGCGGCAACGGCTTGTCCGGTGAAAGCAGAAGTTGTCATATCGCCCTCACGCGCGTGCAGAAAAAAGACCGGCGGGCTTGATGGCAAGCACGACCGCCATAAAGACGTATACCGCGACACCGGCCAGCGCCGCCCCCAGGTCGGCCGCGACGGCAGGCGGCATGACCAGCTTGAAGGCGGGCGCCAGGAATGCGCGCCCGGCGGTGTCGATGAAACCCACGATCAGGGCCGCGATGAAGGCGCCGCGTATCGAACCGATGCCGCCGATGACGACCACAACCAGCGACGGGATCAGGATGCTTTCCCCCATGCCGATCTGCACCGCGCTGATCGGGCCCATCAAGGCACCGGCCAGGGCCGCCAGCGCGGCGCCCAGCGCGAACACGAAAGAGAACACATGGCTGACGCGCACCCCCATAAATTCCGCCATGATGCGGTTGGAAGCGCCAGCGCGCACCAGCATGCCCATGCGGGTCCGGTTCACCAGCAAGTACAGGCCCAGCGCCACCAACAGGCCTGCCACCAGCAACAGCAGGCGATAGGCCGGATAGGGCAGCCCGGGCATGAGCGTAACCGGGCCGGCCAGCGAGGCCGGCATGGACGCCATGATGGGCGCCGCCCCCCAGATCGCCTTCACGGCATCGTCGGCGATCAGGATGATGCCGAAGGTTGCGATCACCTGCGCCAGGTGATCACGCCGGTACAGACGCCGAATGATCGCCAGCTCCAGCAACGCCGCCAGCACAACAGTCGCCGCCACGCCGGCCACCACGCCGGTCAGGAAGGAGCCGCTGACGGCATGGACCCGTGCTGCCACGTAGGCCCCCACCATGAACATGGAGCCGTGCGCCAGGTTCATGGTGTCCATGATGCCGAATATCAGCGTCAGGCCTGCCGCAATCAGGAAAAGCATGAGCCCATAGCCCAGGCCGTTGAGCAACTGCTCGATGATGAAGATGCCATCCATGTGCCGCCTCCGTCCTGCTTACAGCTTGCACTCGGAGACGTAGGCGTCCTGATGGTTTTCCAGCACGGTTTCAACCAGGCGGTTCACGTACTTGCCATCCGCATCCTTATCCACCACGCGCAGGTAGAAATTCTGCACTGGGAAATGGTTGGCGCCGTAGCTGAAGGGGCCCTTGATGGAATCGAAGGATGCCTGTTCCAGCGCCTTGACCAGCGCTTCGCGGTCGTCGACCTTGCCTGCGGTTTCGCGCACGGCCGCATCCATGGCCAGGATGCTGTCGTAAGCCATGGCGGCATAGGCCGAGGGGTAGCGGCCGTTGTACTTCTGGCGGAAGGCTTCGACAAAGGCCTGGTTGGCCGGCACCGGCAGATCGTGCACCCATTGCGAGGTATTCAGGATGCCCAGCGCGTCGTCACCCACAGCAGGAATGATGTCCAGGTCAACGGTGTTGGGCGCCACCAGCGGCACGTCCTTCAGGCCGCCGGCCACATACTGCTTGATGAAGTTGATCCCCATGCTGCCCGGCAGGAAGAAGTACACCGCATCCGGCTTGGCGCTGCGGATCTGCGCGATTTCCGCCGAATAATCGAGCTGCCCGACCTTGGTATAGATTTCATCCAGGACTTCGCCGCTGTAGGTGCGCTTGAAACCTGCCATGTGATCCTTGCCGGCCGGATAGTTCGGCGCCAGGATCACCACTTTCTTGAACTGCTTGGCGTCGGCCAGGCTGCCTGCCGCCTCGTCGAAATTATCGTTCTGGTACTGCGCGAAGAAGTACGGACTGCATTGCTTGCCAGCCAACTGGCTGGGCCCGGGATTACTGGAAATGAACGGAACCTTGTCCTTGGCCAGCAAAGGCATGACAGCCAATGCCGAGTTCGAGGCGATCGGCCCGGTGAAGAAGTCGATCTTGTCCCGTTGCAAGTAGCGCCTGACCAATTGCGTGGCCTGCTCCGGGCTGCCGGCAAAGTCGGTTTTGATGAATTCCGCCGGCTGACCGCCGAGTTTTCCGTCCAATTGTTCGATCGCCAGATCAAAGCCATCGCGTGCCTCTGCGCCCAATGCGGCAAAAGGCCCGGAGATATCCAGCGCAATACCGACTTTGACTGGCTCGGCGGCATTGGCAATGGCACAGCACCCTGCCATTGCGCCTGTTGCCAGCAAACGGCCCAAGGAAATACTGGAAAAGAAATTCCGCTTCATGATTGCCCCCGGTTCACATCATTCAGATTGAAAAGACCCATTGAAAATACCGTTACACCGCCTGAGCGGCGATGCGCCATTCAGGAAACCGCTGCACATGCCTGGAAACCTTGCACGTTCCTGAAAAATCAAAGGTCTGCAAGCTGAATGTAGCCAACCGCGCAAGCCCTGGATAATCATTTTTTGACCGCCAGCTATAAGCGCCTGGAATACCTTTTCTTCTACCGCACCAAATTGATGCAACGCAATAATTCACTTGTTTTTCTACGGTGCATTTCGTTTGTTTACGCCTTGTAATTCGGCAATTGAACATCTTCGCGCCCTGTTATGGCGCATTTGTGCTGCATTGCAAAATCCATTACCTGACGACTCAGCATTTACCCTTAGATTGATTCCGGAAGACTAATAAAAAACCCCTTGCGATCGTCGCCAAGACGATTGCAAGGGGAAATCTGGGAAACTGAATTGATGGTTGTTAATGGGCCGCGCCACAGTACCGGGAAAGCCGGCACCAGCCCAGCCCGGTATTACAGCCCGAAAAATTCAACGGCATTCGCGCCCAGGATGCGGTCGCGCTGCGGCGCCGACAAAAAGCCCGCGCCGCGCACCAGGGCACCGACCTCCTGCTCGCCCAGCGGGAAGGGCTGGTCCGAGCCCAGCATGACATGACCCACGCCCATCACGTCAACCAGCAGCTTGAGCGCCCCCTCGTCGAACACGGCGCTATCCACATAAAGCCGCCGGGCATACTCTGATGGCGGCCGTGGGCAGTCCTGGCGCACGATATCGCGGTGGCGCCAGGCGTTATCCACCCGACCCAGGGTATAGGCAAAGCTGCCGCCGCCGTGGGCAAAGCAGATTTTCAAGGATTCGGGAATGCGTTCCAGTGCTCCGGACAGTATCAGCGACAGCATGCCAAGCTGTGTTTCCGCCGGCATGGCGACCAGCCAAGGCAGCATCCACTGTCGCATGCGCTCCTTGCCGCCCATCATGTCCCAGGGATGCACAAACACCGGTATGCCTTCATTGGCGCAATGGATCAGGAAATCGACCATGTCGGGATGATCCAGGTCGCGGTCGCCGGCGTGGTTGCCGATCTGCACGCCGATACAGCCTGCCTTCTGCGCCCGCGATGCTTCCGCGCAGGCCAGCTTCACGTCTTGCAGGGGCACTTGCGAGAGCACCTTCAAGCGGCGCGGGTCGGCGGCGGCAAAGGCCAGCGCTTCCTCGTTCATCCGTGCCGCCCAGTCTGCCGCCAGCTGCGCATCCCAGGCATAGCCGAACATGATGGGCGTGGCGCAGTTCACCTGGATGTCGATACCATGCTGATCCATTTCCTGCAGGCGGAACTGCGGGTCCCAGAGCGAACGGTAGACCGGCCGGAACGGCTTGTCGCCCACCATGATCTGGCCGATTTCGCCGTCGTCATCTATGCGCAGCCAGGGCGCACGCCCGGGATTGGCTGCCTCCGCAGTGGCTGCGCTGATGCAAGGGAAAAAGTGCGAGTGGATATCAATCATGGCAGCTCACTGCTCGGGAAAGTGTTGATTCAGGGTCCGGTGCCAGGCCTCGAAATCCCGGCCCGGATGCACTTCGCCGCAGGACTGGCAGGTGCGCTCGGCGTCGGCGGTGGCATAGAACTGTTCATAAACGGGTGGCAGGTCGGCCACGATGCTTTCGAGCTGCATCTCGTAGCGCCGGACCAGGCTGCCGCAACGCGCGCAGCACCATTGCAAGGCGTCCTTGCTGCCCAGGGGCCGCTGGCGCTCTATCACCAGGCAAAGGCTGCCGGCCTCCGGGCGCTGGGGCGAGTGCTTGACGTGAGGCGCCTGCAGGAACATGTCGCCTTCCTTGAGATGCACGCGCTCATACTGGCCACGGTCCCAGATCAGCAGATAGGCGTTGCCCTTGAACTGGTAGAAGAACTCCTCCACCGGGTCATCGTGGAAATCGGAGCGCTGGTTGGGCCCACCCACCACCGTCACCATGAAGTCGCCATCGGCCCAGATCTGCTGGTTGCCGACCGGCGGCTTGAGCAGGTGTTCGTGTTCACCGAGCCACTTCTGGAAATTCAACGGATAGCCGTACTTGAAGTTCATCATGGTCCTACTCCTGGGAGGTTGGCAGGGGCTTGTAGGCCACCGCGCGGATCTCGATCAACAGATGGGGGTGCGGCAACTGATGCACCGCCACCGTGGTGCGTGTGGGGCCATTCTCATCGAAGAATTCGGCCCAGACTTCATTGAAGCCGCCAAAGTCGTTCATGCTGACGAGGAATACCTGCGCCTCGACCATATCCTCCAGGCCTGCGCCGGCATGCGCCAGGATGTCGGCGATATTGCGGATCACCGCGCGCGACTGCGCGCGGATATCCAGCGTCGTCACGCCCATGGCGTCGGCCTGCGCCCCTTCGAAGGTATTGTCCGGGCGGCGCGAACTCGTGCCAGACACGAAGATGAAATCACCGGCACGCCGGTAATGCGGGAAGCGGCCGCGCGGCACGGCCTTGCCCTGGATAACGCCTGCCTTGTGGTCAGCCATGCTGATGCCCTCCAGTAAAGAATTCGACCTTGCCCAGGCCGTTGATCTGCCCCTGCACATGCTGGCCCGGCGCCAAGGCCGCAGCGGCAGTTGCCGCGCCAGCCATGATCAGGGACCCGGCGGGTAGGCTCAGTTCCGCCGCAGCCACCAGGCGGGCCGCCTGAACCACCGCCCTCAGGGGATGTCCCAGGATCGCCGCCGTGGAACCCGTCAGCGTGATGCGGCCGTCCTGTGCCACCAGCACGCCGGCATTGCCCAAGGCGGCGAAATCACGCGACCAGCCTCCCACCACCACGCCCGCCGACGAGCAGTTGTCGGCCACCACGTCCTCCAGGCTGAAACGGAAATCCTGATAGCGCGAATCTATGATTTCCAGCGCCGGCGCCACGGCTTCCAGGTAGTCCACTGCCTCCAGCGCATTGAGCGGGCGGTCGATGGCGCGACGCGTCAGGAAACAGACCTCGGGTTCCACCCGGGGATGGATGTATTTGCCCAGATCAACGGTAGCGGCTTCTTCCTCGCGCATCTCACGGGTCAGCCAGCCCCAGATCAGGTCATCGACCCCCATTTGCACCATCTTGGCCCGACTGGTGAAACCCAGCTTGATACCGCATACCGTATCGCCACGGGCCTGCCGGCATGCCACGGAAGCACGCTGGATGTCATAAGCCTGCGCCAGCGTGAAACTGCCCGGCGCGAATTGCGGCACGGCCTGGCGGTGCAAAGCCGCGCCGTCAAGCTGCGCAGCAATGGACTGGATATCCACACTCATCGTTGACTTCTCCCTGCCAGCCCCTCTGCTCATGGCCCGGCCTTGTTCCATTTCCGGCAGCTGCGCCCTGGCGCGCCGCCCCTTGTTCAACTGGCGGCGAACACCGCCGCGACACTGCCCAGCCCTTCGATGGCGGCACTGATCACATCCCCTGGCCGCACGCTGGCCATCGGGCCGAGCGCGCCGGTCAGCACGACATCGCCCGCCCTCAGCGGTGAGCCCAGCCGCACCATCGTGTCAGCCAGCCAGACGGCGGCATTCAGGGGGTTGCCCAGGCAGGCCGCACCGGCCCCGACCGACACCTGGTCGCCCCGGCATTCCATCACCATGCCGCAGCGCACCAGGTCCAGCGCGGCCAGCCGCACCGGACGCGAACCCAGCACGAACAACCCCGACGACGCGTTGTCCGCCACGGTATCGACCAGGCGGATATCCCAATTGGCAATGCGGCTGCCAACAACTTCTATGGCCGGCAAGGCATAGGCTGTCGCCGAGATGACATCGGCAAAGGTATGGCGCTCGTGCGGCAGGTCGCGTTCGAGCACCAGCGCGATTTCCGCTTCGGCCTTGGGCTGCATGGTGCGCGCCCAGGGAATTTCCTCGCCATCGCCAAATGCCATGTCGGCAAACAACGCGCCGAAATCCGGCGCCGCCACGCCCAGCTGCTGCTGCACCGCGCGCGAGGTCAGGCCTATCTTGCGGCCTATCCGACGCGCCCCGCGCTGCTGCTGGCGCTCGGCCAGCAGCGCCTGCACGGCATAGGCCAGCGCCAGCGCATCGCCGTCATGCCCCGCCAGGCGCGCGATCTCATCGCGCACCGGCGTGGTCGGCTGCCCGCTTTGCTGGGCTGCCCAGAGCCGGTCTGCCAAGGCCTGCAGTGAATCGTTCATGCTTTCCCCATTGCTGTCGTTTGTCTGTCCCGCAGGGCTCATACCTTGACGCAAACGTTGGTCGTTTCCGAATAGAAATCGAGCGAATAACGCCCCCCTTCGCGGCCGATGCCGGACAGCTTGCCGCCGCCGAAGGGCGTGCGCAGGTCACGCGAGAACCAGGTATTGACCCAGACGATGCCGACATGGATCTTCGGGCTGACGCGATGCGCGCGCGACAGGTTGGTGGTCCAGATGCTGGCGGCCAGCCCATAGGCGCTGTCGTTGACCCGGCGCAGCACTTCTTCTTCGCTGTCGAAGGGGGCAATGTGGCATACCGGGCCGAAGACTTCTTCGCGCATGCAGCGCGCATCGTCCGGCAGGCCGGTCCAGATGGTGGGCAGCACGTAGGCGCCGTTGTCGCGCTCGTCGCCGAACACCGGCACCGTGCCGCCAGTCACGACCGTCGCCCCTTCCTGCACGGCCAGGTCGAAGTAGGACAGCACTTTCTCGCGATGTTCGCGCGAGATCAGCGAACCCATGAATACGCCCTCGTCATCGGGCCAGCTCACCTTCAGCGCCTCGGTCCTGGCTTTGAGCGCCGCCACGAAACGATCGAAGATGGAACGTTCGACATAGACCCGCTCGGAGCACAGGCACACCTGGCCGGCATTGGTGAAGCTGGAGCGCACGATGCCCTCGACCGCCGCTTCGAAATCCGCATCGGCAAAGACCACTGCCGCATTCTTGCCGCCCAGTTCGAAAGACACTTCCTTGACACCCTCGGCCGCGGCTTTCATGATCGCCGTGCCAGTGCGGGACTCCCCGGTGAAGGTAATGGCGTCGATATCCGGATGCGTACTCAGGAACTCACCGGCCGACCCTGGGCCGAAGCCGTGAATGACATTGAACACGCCCGCCGGCACGCCGGCCTCGTCGAAGGCCTCGGCGACCAGCGTGGCGCTCGAAGGCGTTTCCTCGGACGGCTTGCAGACCACCGCGTTGCCACAGATCAGCGCAGGCGCAGCCTTCCAGGTCAGCGACAGGATGGGCAGGTTCCACGGCGAAATGCTGGCTACCACGCCCAGCGGCTTGCGCGTGACGTAGTTGATCAGTCTGGTGCCGTCGCCCAGCCGGGTTTCGAAGAAATCGGTATTGGCCACCTTGGCCAGATCGGCAAAGGTGCGGAAGTTGTGGATGCCGCGATAGATATCCAGCTGGCGCGCCTGGCTCAACGGCCTGCCGGTATCGGCGACTTCGGCGGCCAGGAACGCTTCGAAGCGCCGTTCGATGATGTCCGCCACCCGATACAGGTACCTGGCACGTTCGGCGGCATCCGCCTGGCCCCATTCGCCCTCCACGGCGCGGCGCGCCGCAGCCACGGCACGGTCCACCAGCGCCTTGTCCGCCTCATGGACATCCGCCAGCACGGCGCCGTCCACCGGACAGATGTTATGGAAAGTCTTGGCCGTGGCAACGAACTCGCCATCGACATAATTGCGCGTCTGCCGCAGCGACGCAGGAAGCTGAAACCTGGACAAGTCGAACTCCTTGGAAACCGCCCGATAACCGGAACATGCCTGGGCAAAGCCTGGCGCTGCGCCGGAAACACGGCAGCCGCCACCAGGATTACCTGACCCTGATGGCACTCTATCCAAGGGGTTGTGACTTGAATAATGAAATTTTCGACCCGCGCTATAAGCATCTGGAATAGCACCGGCCGACGCGCCTAGACCGTCACGTCGTGCAGCATCATCAACAGGCGCTGCGCCGCTGGCGTCACGCCACGGTCCTTGGCCAGGGTGTAGCCTACCTCGCCAAACGGCATATCCACGCCTATCGGCAGGATGGTGATGAGGCCCAGGTTGACGAAACGGCGCGCCACCTTGAACGGCATCAACGCCACCATATCGGACTCCACCAGCAAGCCCAGGTTGGTCATGATGGAGACCGACTCCACGATCTGTTTGGGCCTGGGCATGCCCAGCTTCTCGAAAAAAACGTCGATGGCGTGAAAGGCCTCGGAATCCGACGTCGGAAGAATCCAGTCCAGCCCCGCCAGTTGCTCCGTCTTCACGCCGACGCTGGTCGCCAGCCAGTGCTGCCGGCCCACCACTGCACAGAGTTTCTCGGTATAAAGCGGCACATGGGTGAATTCGCCGCTGCCCTCGTGCGCGGGGATCAGGCCGACCACCACATCCAGTTCGCCGCGCAGCAGCTCGGGAAACATTTTCTCGTTGACCCCAACCTTGACCTGTACCACGACATTGGGCGCCATCTCGCGCAAGCGCACGATGGCCGCCGGCAGCAGCTGCGCCGAGGCCGCCAGCAGGCACCCCACCATGACCTTGCCCGATACCCCTTCGTTCCACGCGTTGAGGTCATCCGCCAGAACACGCAAATCCGCCATGACGGACTGCGCATGCCCCTTGAGCATCAGGCCGAAATTGGTGGGTGTCACCCCTCGGCTGGAACGCACCAGCAGCGGCTGGCCGAAATGTTCTTCCAGTTCCTGGATGGCCTTGCTGATGGCGGGCTGCGTCATGTGCAGCTCGCGCGCGGCCGCCAGCAGCGAGCCACAGGCGAGCACCTTCTCGAATATTGCCAGCTGATTGAACTTGAGCCGTCTGGCCAAGGTCACCTTCGAGAATTTCATGATGCCGTCCTCCTGTACACCTGCATGCGGGCGTACACGATACTGCATCGGGCGCCGCACAGGCCCGGCCCATGCGGCGCTCTACGGGATGTTCCCTATGCGCCGCCCGCCGACGCGGCCGCACGCGCGCGGCTGCGCATGCCCTCTGCCGCCAGGCAGCACAGGATGGCCAGCCCGCCGCAGATGGCGACGGTGGCGGGCAGGGACAGCAGCGGCGTCCCGGCAAAACTGACGACATAGCCAACCACGGCAGACAGCAGGTATTGCAGCATGCCCATCAGCGCCGAAGCCAGTCCGGCCTGCGGGCCGGCATGTGCCATGGTGAGCGCGGTCAGGTTGCCGAATACCAGGCCCAGAGAGCCTATCGCCAGCGCCAGCAACGCAGCGTACCCCCACAACGGCAATGCCAGGCTGCCGGCTGCCAGCCACAGGCCGGCGCCCGCCAGGGTGTGCAGCACCAGGCCGATATACATGCCGCGCTGCTCGGATGCACCGCGCTTGAGCATGGCATTGGCGGCGGCGCCGAACAACACCAGACACACCGCGTTCGAAGCGAACAGATAGCTGAACTGCTGCGGGTCCAGCCCGTAATGCTGCGTGAAAACGAAAGGCGCGCCGCTGATGTAGGTGAACAGCGCCCCCAGCACGAAGCCGCCCGCCAGCACATAGGCCATGAATACCGGCGCGACCAATTGCCGGCCATAGGCACTGAAAATGGCCCTGAGGCGCAAAGGCGCGCGGGACGCCGCCGGCAGCGTTTCCGGCAGGCTGCGCAGGCCCCAAAGCACCCCGATCATGCCCAGCGCGGCCAGCGCCCAGAAAATGCTGCGCCAGCCGCCATGCTGCAACAGATAGCCGCCCAGCACCGGGGCCAGGATAGGCGCCAGCATCATGACCTGCATCAGCACCGAGAAAATGCGAGCCGACTCGTTGACGTTGCAACGATCCGCCACAATGGCGCGCGGCGCCACCAGGCCTGCCGCCGCGCCCAGCGCCTGCAGGAAACGTGCCGCCATCAGCCATTCAATGGATGGCGCCAGCGCCGCAACGATAGAACCAAGCACGAACAGCAGCACCCCGGCCAGCAGCGGCACACGGCGGCCATAGCTATCGAGCAATGGCCCATACAGGCCCTGCCCGAACGCCAGGCCGATCAGGAAAATGGCCAGCGTCTGCTGGACTTCACCGGCAGAAATGTCGAACTCCAGGCCTATCGCCGGCATACCCGGCAGATACATGTCGATCGCCATGGCGTCGAGTGCCGTCAGCATGGCCAGCAGGACGACCAGCGCCATGCCTATCGAAACGCCCTGCGGCGCATGTTTGGAACTACGCATGATGAACTCCGCCTACTGCCGCTGCGGCACAGCCTGCCGCAGCGCATTTTCGAGAATATGTTTCATGGCCTGCCAGCGGGCATTGAACTTGCTGCCACCGGCATAGACCAGCTTGACGTGCAGGCTGTCGACAATGCCCAGGTAAGCCTGCCCATAAAGACGCACGCTCTCCGGCGCCAGCGGATGCCCTCCCGCCCAGGCCTGCAGGCGCTGCCTGAAGCCGTCTAGCAGCAGGCCCAGGTAGCCTTCATAGTTTTCGTCCATGAGCTGTTGCAAATGCCGTGGCGGCAGGTAGGCTGCCTTCAGCAGGAAGCGCAAGTGCGGCGACTGCCCGTAACGCCGCGCCAGGCCGGCGCAGTAACGCGCGCCTGGCAGTTCGCTGGCACGTTCGCCCGCCAGGCAGCGCGAGACATACCCGCTTTCCACATGGATGGCATCGTTGAAGGCGGCCAGGTACAACTCGTCCTTGCCGGAGAAATGCGAGTACAGCGAGGCCTTGCGTATCGCCACCGATTCAGCGATGTCGTTCAAAGACGCCGCGTCATAGCCTCGCTCGGCAAAATGCGCCACGGCGGCCAGACAAATCCGGTCTGCTGCGGGTGTCCGTTCGGACATGGATGGGCTCCTGATGCACAGCAAAAGGCTGCGACGCGAATACTACCTACCGATAGGTAGGTAGTCAATAAAAAACGGCCGACAACAAGCGGATGCGCAACACAGGCCTGCCCTCTGGAGGACGGCGCGGGCGGCTGAACGGAACTGCCGGCAGCCCCAGGCAGCAGGCATGAAAAAAGCCTTGCTCGCGCAAGGCTTCGCATCACGTTCTGCCACCGTCCCGGGCCAAGCAGCAGCGGCTGCCCGCGCGGTTCCCGCCGGCTCAGGCCCGGCGTTGTCGCCGCTGTCAGGGCTTGTCGATTTCCGCGGCTTCCGGAAAATCGCGGCGATACAACTCCCACTCATCCACGCGGCTGCCATCCGGCAGCAGACAGACGCCAGCCTGCCCTTCGGGCCTGGACTCTATCGTCACCTTGCCGCCGCGCTCCTCGCAGTGCACCGCCGCCGGATTGGGCATGCTGACGGCCGCAGGCTCGGCGGCCCCGCTGCCAGACACGCCGGTGCCGCCGCAGCCCGCCAGCAACACGGCAAACAAAGCGGCGCAAGCGCCTCGGCCGGTCAATGCATATCCCGTCATATTCCTCTCCATGAACCGACGGCCCGATGACGCCGCCCCCTACCCGCGCATTATCGTGGAAGTCCAGGCGACCGGCGCCAACCGGGCACTGCGGACATGGCAATCGCGTGAATTTTTGATGACACCCGCGTGTCAGGCCGCTGTTTCCCAGGCATCTCCCAGCAGCGCCATGAATGCAAAATATCATTGATATCAATGATCACCCCCCGCACCTCGACATCCGCCCGGCCGCCCGGCTTATGTCTGATATCGGAAAAAACGATTTCACCAGCCTCGCCGGATCTGCTGAGATGAGCGTCATTGTTCAATTCAGCCTGGAAATGACATGGCCCGCTACCAATCCCCCCGCACCGTCGAATGCGTGATCCTCGACTGGGCGGGCACGACCGTCGACTTTGGTTCCTTCGCCCCTACCCAGGTGTTCGTCGAGGCCTTCGAGGAATTCGGCGTTCCACTGACACTGGAAGAAGCCCGCGGACCGATGGGGCGCGGCAAGTGGGACCATATCCGCGCGCTCTGCGATGAGCCGGCCATTGCCGCACGTTTCGAGCAACGCCATGGCCATGAGCCCGGCGACGACGATGTCACTCGTATCTACGAACGCTTCATGCCCTTGCAGATCGAGAAAGTCGGCAGATATTCCGCGCTCATCCCCGGCGCGCTGGAAGTCATCGCCGGCCTGCGCGCACGCGGCATTGCGATCGGCTCCGGCTCCGGCTACCCGAGGGTGGTCATGGACCGAGTCGTCGACAGCGCCCGCACCAGCGGATATGTGGCCGACCATGTCGTCGCCGCCGATGAAGTGCCGCGCGGCCGGCCGTACCCGTCGCAGGCGCTGGCCAATGCGGTGGCGTTGGGCGCCAGCGATGTCGCCGCCTGCGTCAAGGTGGACGATACGGCGCCTGGCATCGTCGAAGGCCGCGCGGCCGGCATGTGGAGTGTGGCGCTGCTGCTGTCCGGCAATGCCCTGGGTCTCACGCACGAGCAATACCTGGCCCTGTCCGATGCCGAACGCCAGGCGGCACGCGCGCGTATCGGTGCGGAATTCGCCAGCGCCCGTCCGCATTACCAGATAGACACCATCGCCGACCTGCCCGCCGTCATCGCCGACATCGAGCGCCGCCTGCAGGCCGGGAAAATGCCACAGGCGTGCGCCTGACGCGATGTCATCGCGCCGGCCCGGCGCTCAGGCCGACGTCCGGACCTGCCTGACCGTCTCGAAGAAGGCGCGGATGATGCGGCGATTCTCGTGCTCGCGCAGCGTCACCAGGTACTCGGGCATGAGTCGGTTGCAATCGCGGATGGCAATGGCACACAGCCGCGTATCGCCCCCGAGTTCCGCCGCCGAAACAATGCCCACGCCGACACCGGCCGCCACCAGTTCACTGACAGCTTCACGGCCTTCGACCTCGATCGCCTGGGTCATCGACAAGCCCGCCCGCTCCATTTCTTCTTCCAGCACCTGGCGGGTATGCGAACCCTGCTCGCGCAGAATCAGCGGCAGGCCGGCCAGTTCCGCCAATGACAGCTGCTGCCGCGCCGCCCAGCGGTGCCCTGCGGCGGCAAAGGCCACGATGGGATGCTCAGCCAATTGCATGCAGGCCAGCCGGCTGTCCTCCGGGCAGAAACCAACCACGGCCAGGTCTGCCTGGTAATCGAACAGGCGCGCCAGCGACTGCCTGGAGTTGCCCGCCGCCAGTTTGAGCCGGACGCCCGGGTAGGTGCGGCTGAAATGCGCCAGCGCCGGCAGCAGATGCACAGCCGAATCCACGCTCAGCGCCAGGCTGCCGCGCTGCAGTGCGCCATGGCTGGCCAGCAGTTCATCGGCCTCGGCTTCGGCGGCGAACATGCGCTGGGTAATCGCCAGCAGCTCCCGCCCCGGCTCGGTCAGTTGCACCTGGCGGCGGTTGCGATGGAACAGGGCAACCTCAAAATGCGCCTCCAGCCTGCGCACCTGGTCAGAAATGGCGGGCTGGGACAGGCAAAGCTTCTCGGCCGCGCGGCTGAATCCCCCATGGATCGCCACCGCATGGAAGGCCTTGAGCTGGGAATAGGATACGGACATAGAGATACGGACCGGTCGGCGAAAAAACGGGCATCCGGCATCATGCCGCCCACCCCTGGAACACGCAGCACCGAAACGTCCGGCCAGGCGGCCCGAGACCTTGCGCAGTGCTGAGAAATGTCAATCTCTTACCTAGCCAAACAAGCCCTTGATAGGAGAACTGTAGTATAAATTTCAGGATAATCTGAAGGCTGGCGCAACTCACGCTGTGCGGCCAGTTTCACAGCACGACGGCACCGCCCGCGGGCACTGTCCTTCCCGTATGAACCCGACTCCTGACGCAAGGCGCTCATGGCTGTTTCCTTTTCCCGGCTGGCTGTCCTGGCCTGCCTCCTGCTGACTGGATGCGGCGGACAGCAGGCTCCCTACATCGTCCTCTTCGAGTCTTACTTTCCCTCCTGGATCGCCTGCGCGACCTTCGGCTGCCTGTCCGCCGTGGTCCTGCGTTTCGGCCTGATCCGCATGGGCATAGACGAGCACCTGCCATTGCGCTTCCTGACCTACCTGGCTTTTGCGCTGGCCGTCATGTTCATTTCCTCCCTCCTGGTTTTCTCCCGCTGACATGTCGAACGCCAAACCTGCTCCCGCCACGCGGCGCTTGCCCGCGGTACTCGTTACCATCGCTTTCCTGGTACTGGCAGGCGTTACCGGCTGGGCCTATTTCCAGCGCCTGGCCGCGCAACCACTGTCCGAAGATGCGGTGATCACGGCCGAGATCGCGCGTATCGCGCCGTCGGTCCCGGGCCGGGTGGTGCAACTCAACGTCAAGGAAAACGGCAAGGTGGAAAAAGGCGAGCTGCTGTTCGCGCTCGACCCGGAGATCTACCGCCTGCAAGTCGAGCAGGCGCGCGCTGCGGTGCAAGTCGCCGAAGCCGGCATGGATACCCGCAACCGCGCCACCTCGGCCGAGCAGTCCAATGCCGTCATCGCCGCGGAACAGGTACAGCGTGCCCGCATCAACCTGGCGCAAACCACGCAGACCCTCAAGCGCCTGCAATCCCTGCTGCCGCAGGGCTACGTCACGGCGCAGCAGGTCGATGATGCCAGCACGCTCAAGCGCAACGCGGAAACCAGCCTGAGGGAAGCCCTGGCGCAACAGGCGGCAGCCGAAGCGCTAGTAGGCAACAACGATGCAGCCACTGCGCTGATCGTGCAGAGCCGTGCGGCACTGGCCATGGCCGAACGCCAGCTGCGCGACACCGAAGTCTATGCACCCAATGACGGCTGGGTGGCCGGGCTGAGCATCGCCCAGGGCGATTACCTGCTGCCGGCACAATCCGCTTTCTCGCTGATAGATTCCACCCACTGGTATGCATCGGCCACATTTCTGGAAACCGAACTGGACGCCATCAAGCCTGGCGACTGCGCCACGGTCTATGTCGCCGCAGACCGCTCGCGGCCCTTGCACGGCGTGGTGGAGTCCATCGGCTGGGGCGTGATCTCCGAAGACCTCATCAATCTGCCGCGCAACCTGCCCTACGTACCCAAGGCCCTGAACTGGGTCCGCGTGGGCCAGCGGTTCCCGGTACGTATCCTGCTGGACTCCCCACCTGAAGACTTGATGCGCGTCGGCGCTTCCGCTTCCGTCATCGTCAACCATGGCAAACAGTGCTGAGCTCTCGCGACAGCGTTTCTGGCGGCAGCTAAAGGACGACCTGGCGCCCTTCCCCGGCCGCCTGGCGCAAACCTGGCGCATGGCGCTGGTCTGCGCGCTGACCTGCATGATGTCTATGGTATACGGCATCCCGGAAGCCGCCATCAGCTGCTATCTGGTGTTCTTCGTCATGAAGCCGGATGCTGCGGAAAGCCTGCTGCTGGCCTTGTCCATGTGCTTCCTGACCGTGGGCGTCATCCTTCTGCTATTCCTGTTGACGCGCTGGACCATCCAGGTACCGCCCCTGCGCATTCTGGCCATTGCGGTCACGTCGCTGGTCTTCCTGTTCTTCGCCTCGGCCAGCAAGCTGGGTGCGCTGGGCGGCATCATTGCGCTGATCCTCGCCTTCGGGCTGACGCTGCTCAGCGACGTGCCCTTCGGCGAACTGGCCACGCGTGGCATCCTGTTCGCCTGGCTCATGGGCGTCATGCCCATGCTGTGGATCGCGCTGGTGTCCTTTACCATCGGCCGCAAGCCCGTTCCCCTGCTGCGCCAGACCGTCGCCGAGCGGCTGGAAATCATTGCCGACTGGCTGGAGCAGGCCAGCCCTGAAAACCGCGCCCGCCTGCGCGACCAGATATGGGAAGGCCAGGAAGACCACATGAAGCGCTGGGGCATCACCCGGCTGTTCGCCCTGGCACGGCGCGATGAAGCTCGCCGCCTGGGCGTGGCGCTGCAGGACAGCTACCGGCTGGCCTTCCTGATGCTGGCGCAAGACCCTGACGGCCACCCGCAAGCACGCGCCGTCGTGGCCCGGCAGGCACGCGCCGCAGCGCGAGCCCTGGCCGCTGGCACAGCCGTGCCAGCGCCTGAGGAAACACTGCCTGCCGACGCCCCGCCGCCCCTGGTTCAAGGCTGGCAGGCGCTGTTGGCCATGGTGGGTACGCCCGACCACCCGCAGGCCACCGCACCTGCCGAGTCGTTCATGCGGCCGGATGCCTTCAGCAATCCGGAACACATACGCTACGCTATCAAGACCACAGCAGCAGCCATCACCTGCTACCTCACCTATACCGCACTGGATTGGCAGGGCATCCATACCGCGATGATCACCTGCTACGTGATCGCGCTGGGGTCTGTGGCCGAAACCACGCACAAGCTCATCCTGCGTATCACCGGCTGTCTGATCGGGGCGGCGCTGGGGGTCGCCTCCATCCTGTTCCTGATCCCGCACATGACGTCCATCGGTGCATTGATGCTACTGGTCTTCGCCGGCACTTTCATCGCCGCCTGGGTGGCCGTGGGCAGCGACCGGGTGTCCTACGCCGGCGTGCAGATCGCGCTGGCCTTCCTGCTGACGGTACTGAGCGGCTATGGCCCCAGCACCGACATGAGCGCCGCGCTGGACCGCATCATCGGGGTACTGCTGGGTAACTTCGTGGTGTATTTCATGTTCACTCAGTTCTGGCCCGTCAGCGTCGCGCAACGGGTCTGGGACAACACCAGCCGGGCGTTGGGCGGGCTGGCACGCATGGCGCGCATGCCACGCCCGGGCCAACCGCAGGAACAGGAACACAGTGCCATGCTGGCCGAAGCCGCCAGCATGGCCAGCAAAGTGGCCGACACCCGTTATTCGCTGGAACTGGCCGGCTACGAACCGCGCACGATGCGCCTGTCCGGCGCGGAAGTCCGCCGGCTGGCCAGAACTTCGCAAGCCATGCGGGACGCCTGCCTGGACATGCTGCTGCAACCCAGCGCCGACCCCGCGCTGGCCCAGCGCCTGGAAGCGCTGTCGCAACAGGCTGCCGTTATCGCAGCGCAGCGTCCAGGTCCGGCACCGAACCAACCCGGCGCGCAACCTGCCGCCCGCACCCTGGATGGCAACGTGCAAAGATTGGAGACCTTGATCAATGGCCGCTAACCATGCGCCCGCATCCCCTCGCCGCCGCTTGCGGCTGGCCCTGCTGGCCAGCGCCGCGCTGCTGGGCGCCTGCGCCAATACATCCGACCATGCCCCACCCAGCGCCGATCAGGCCTGGACCATGCCGCAGCCCGATCCCGCCTGGCGTGAACTGGCCGAGCAAGGCCCACTTCCTGCCGTTCCGGACACGCCGGCAGAACAGGCTGGCAACAGCACTGCCGGCACACTGCCGGCACGCATCCTGCCCGACCCCGCGCATATCTACGACCTGCCGGAATTAGTCGATCTCGCCCAGCGCAACAACCCCGCCACGCGCCTGGCCTGGAACCAGGCGAGGCAGGCTGCCAATGCCATCGGCATGGCCGATGCCACATTCCTGCCCATGATTACCGCCTATGTCGTGGGCGGCTATCAATCGACGCGCCAGCGCCTACCGGACATCCTCAACCAGACCTTCCACCTGGACACCAGCGCCCACGGCGTCGTACCGCTGGTTGCTCTGGAATGGCTGCTTTTCGACTTCGGTGAACGCAGTGCGGCGCGTGACGCGGCACGCAACCTGGCCACCGGCAGCAACTTCCTGTTCAACAGCGTGCACCAGGCCATCATTTTCGAAACCATGAGCGCGTACTACCAGTACGGTACCGCCCAGGAACGCAACGCCATCGCCCGCGAATCGCTGGACAACAGCCTGGCCGTTGAAAAAGCCGTACAGGCCAAGCGCAAGGCGGGGTTGGCCACGTCAGTCGAAGAAGCCCAGGCGCGCCAGCAGGTTGCCCAGGCACGACTGGCCGTCGTCAGCACCGGCGGCGCCGTGCGCAATGCCCGGCAAGCGCTGATGAGCGTGCTGAACCTCGAACCCGATACCCCGCTGCAAGTCAGTGACAGCGTCAGGCTTGCGCTGCCCGCCCCCCAGGAACTGCCCGATGGCGCCGTCCTGCGCCGCGCCCTGGCAAACCGGCCGGACATCATGGCCAGCATCGCCTCGCTGAAGGCGGCCGAAAGCGCCGTCGACGGCGCGCGAGCAGCATTCATGCCCAAGGTATTCCTGGCGGCTGCCTATGCCAACGGACATGGCGACCTGGACATCGGCAACCTGCCTGCACTCAGCCGCCAGGGCCCCACGCGCGGCGTGCTGGTGGGGGTATCCATCCCACTGTACGACGGCGGTATGCGCAGCTCGCGCCTGCGCCAGGCCCATGATGGCGTACAGGCCGCCCAGGCCGCCCTGGAAAAGCTGCGCAATACTTCCATGAAGGAAATCGCCCTGGCTGCCAATGCACTGGACACGGCATTGCAGTCCCATGAAGCCGCAGCGACCCTGGTAGAGACCGCCGGCATCACCTATAACGCCACGCTGGAAGCGTACAAGGTCGGCATGGGTACCGTCACTGCGGCCACTGAAGCCGCCAATGGGCTGCTGATCGCGCGCAGCGCACGTGCCGATGCACAAGCCGCAGCGCAGATTGCCGCCGCCTCGCTGGCATTCGCGCTGGGACAGCTCAACAGCGCGGAAATTCGCCTGCAGCCGCCCTACGCCGTCCCCGAGGCTCGCCTGCCAGCAGCCGCGCCGAATGCCGCCAGCCATACCAGCACAACGCCCTAGACTGGCCTGGGCCGCCCGCCATGGCGGGCCGACACACTGGCCACTGGCGTAGTCACCGGCCCCAAGCGGGGCCGGTGACGCTTTTTCACCCGGGAACAAGGAGCCTCTCCCCATGAGCGAAATTCGCGATTTTTTTCAACTCGTCAGCCTCGGGCTCGTGCTATTGCTGCCGATCGCCAACCCACTGACGTCGATGTCCCTGTTGCTGGCACTGGGCAAACGCCTGTCCTACCAGGACCGCATGCGTGAGATCCGGCGCGCCACGATCTACGTCATCGCCATCCTGGGCGTTTCCTACTATGCGGGCTCGCTGATCATGCATTCCTTCGGCATTTCCGTGCCGGGCATGCGCATCGCGGGCGGCCTCATCATCACCTTCCTGGGCTTCACGATGCTATTCCCGTCCAGTTCCGTGACGGATATCCCTGAAGCCGACAAGACGCGGGAAGAACAGCGCCAGGCCAACCAGCCCAGCATTGCCTTCGTCCCGCTGGCCATGCCCGGCACTGCCGGCCCCGGCGCCATCGCCGTGGTCATCAGCCTGGCGGCGCGCATCCATGGCAGCACCGAATACCCCGCCTGGGCCATTCACACGGCGCCTATCGTCGTGGCCCTGCTGATCGGCCTGCTGTTCTGGCTTTGCCTGCGTTTTTCCAGCAAGCTCTTTACGCTGATCGGCGGCAGCGGCGTGGATGCCATCTCTCGCATCATGGGCTTCCTGATGGTCTGCATGGGCGTGCAATTCGTCATCGACGGTGTGCTGGCAGTCATTGCCGCACATGCCGCAGGCTGAACCCGCAGCCCGGCTGCCCCGTTTGTCCAGTCTGTGGCAGCCATCCCTGGCGGCCACAGACTGGGTAGCGCGACTGAAATAGCGCGCTACCCTCAGATACCGATCAGCAGGACGATGACCATGCCCCACAAGGTCAGCAGGGTATTGCTGACCGCATAGGGCACGGTATAGCCCAGCATCGGCACATTGCTCTTGGCCACTTCGGCCACCATGGCCACCGACGCCGTACTGGTTCGGGCACCGCCGCAGCAACCCAGATTGATGGCCGGATCGAAACGGAAGATGTACTTGCCGATCAAGGGCGCCAGAATCATGGGCACCCCGGTGGCGAAGAGGCCCCACAGGAACATTTCCACGCCGATCTGCTGCAGGCCGGCAATGAAAGTCGGGCCTGCGGAGATACCAACCACGGCAATGAAAACGTTCAGGCCGACGGAATTCATGAACCAGACCGTCGCGCTGGGCACGCTGCCCAGCTTGGGAGTAAAGCTGCGCAGCCAGCCGAAGATCAGGCCTGAGATCAGCGCACCGCCGGAGGTAGACAGCGTGATGGGCACACCGCCCACCGGGATCACGATCGCCCCGATCAGGCCGCCCAGCACGATACCGGAACCCAGCAGCACCATATCCGTAACGCTGGTGGGACGATCCGCATAACCGACTGCCACAGCCACGGCCTGCACATGCTTCTTGCCGCCGCTGATGGTGACGATATCGCCACGTTGCAGCTTGGTCTGGGCCTGCACCGGAATATCCACTCCCATGGAGCCCCGGCGGATACGGTGCACGTAGACACCACGTGCAAAGCGTTCCTTGGAAAGCTCGATCAGCGTGCGCCCGTCGACGTTCTTTTGCGTGACGATGACATCCACACGCTCCATGGGAATGTTCAGCAGGTCTTTATCCGCCACTTCTTCCGCATGGTTGGACCAGGCGATCAACGCCTCATGCGGGCCGGATACCACCAGGACATCGCCCACTTCCAGCATCGTGTTGTCGTCGAAATCTATGGTTTTGCCATTGCGCTGCAGGCGCTCCAGCACCAACCGCTCGGCCGAACCGTATTCACCCTGTGCAACACCGACGGTCTTCCCGGCGATGATGCCGGCCTGGTGCAGGCGGAAGGCGCGCATGGCGAACTGGTGCCAGGCCGACTCTATCCCTTCGTCGGGCTCGCCCACGGCCATTTCTTTTTCATAGCGCTGGCACTCGGCCTGGATATTGATGCCCAGCAGCTTGGGGCCCAGGAACGCAATGATCCAGCCGGTGCCGACCGTCCCGAACAGGTAGGTCACCGCATAGGCGACCGGGATCTGGTCCAGTTCGGCCTGTATCACCGCCGCCGATTCCCCCATCCGGTTGAGCGCATCCGTTGCCAGCCCGATGGATGCGGAGATGGTCTGCGAACCGGCCAGCAGCCCTGTGGCCAGGCCGGGGCCATAGCCCGCCAGCAGCGATGCCACATACACCGACAGCAGGCACAGGCAGGAAATCACCACGGCAAACACCGCCTGCGGCAAACCATCGCTGGCCACCCCGCGCACAAACTGCGGGCCGACCCCGAAGCCGACGGCAAACAGGAACATGATGAAGAAAATGGACTTGATCTGCGGCGATATATCTATCCCCAACTGGCCGATCACTACCCCGGCCAGCAAGGTCCCGGTAACCGCCCCCAGGCTGAATCCTCCCAGTTTCCATGAGCCTATCCAGAAACCCAGCGCCAGCGCCAGGAAGATGGCCAGTTCCGGGTAAGACCGCAAAGTATCCGCAATCCATGTCCACAGCATCATGTTCATGATTCCTTTTGTGTCCTTCGAGTAAAACGGCATCACCCTGGCCTGCGGATGCAGGCCAGGGTGATGCACATCAAAAGCAGGACGGAGGCAGACTTTAGTGGTGGAAGCCGCCGGAGTCGTCCTGCTCGCCCGGTACCGAGACCGGATGCTTGGCGAAGTAATCCAGGCAGCGGCGGAAATCCTCAAGCAGCAACGCGGCCAAGTCACGGCTCACGCCATGGCGGACCAGGATACGCTGCACCACGAGGTCTTCACGGTTGGCAGGCATGGAATATGCCGGCACCTGCCAACCACGGGAACGCAGGCGGTCGGCCAGATCATAAAGGTTATAGCCGAGATTCTGCTGGCCTTCCTTCAATTTCCAGCACAGGGCCGGAATACCGTTTTGCGGGTTGCCGTCGAAAATGATTTCGAACGGGCCCATCTTGCCGATTTCGGCCGCCAGGTACTGCGCCGTGTCGTAGCAGGCGCTCTGCACCTTGGTGTAGCCTTCACGGCCCAGGCGCAGGAAGTTGTAGTACTGCGCCACGATCTGGCCGCCGGGACGTGAGAAGTTCAGCGCAAAGGTGGGCATGTTGCCGCCCAGGTAGTTCACGTTGAAAATCAGTTCCTCGGGCAGGTGCGCGGCATCGCGCCACACGACCCAGCCCACGCCCAGCGGTGCCAGACCGAACTTGTGGCCGGAAGTATTGATGGAAACGACGCGCGGCAGGCGGAAGTCCCATTCCAGGTCGGGTGCGCAGAACGGTGCCAGGAAGCCGCCGCTGGCACCGTCGACGTGGATGGGGATATCCAGGCCGGTATCCTTCTGCAGCTTGTCGAGCGCGTCATGCACGGCCTTGACCGGCTCGTAGTCGCAGGTGAAGGTTACGCCCAGCGTGGGCACTACGCCGATGGTGTTTTCATCGACGCGCTTGAGGACTTCCTCGGGCGACATGATGAGGCGGCCGTTTTCCATCGGGATCTCGCGCAGCTCGACATCGAAGTAGCGCGCGAACTTGTGCCAGCAAATCTGCACCGGCCCGCAAATCAGGTTCGGCTTGTCCGTCGATTTGCCAGCCGCCAGGCGTTTCTTGCGCCAGGCCCATTTCAGCGCCAGGCCGCCCAGCATCGCCGCTTCGGAAGAACCGGTCGTCGAGCAGCCCATGGTATTGGCGGCATCGGGCGAATTCCATAGATCGGCGATCATGTGCACGCAACGTGCCTCGATCTCCGCCGTTTGCGGGTATTCATCCTTGTCGATCATATTCTTGTCGATCGACTCGTCCATCAGCTTGTGGATTTCCTCGTCTACCCAGGTCTGGCAGAACGTCGCCAGGTTCTGGCGCGAGTTGCCATCCATCATCAGCTCGTCATGCACCACCTGATAGGCGTGCCGGGGGGCATGTTCCTTCGCGGGAAACTTGTACTTCGGCATGGACACCGAAAGATCCGTGGATGCATACACATCATCCAACAGCGTTTCGCGCACCGCATTCTTGTCATGCAAAGGCATAGCAACCTCTCAGCAAAATGGATTGAAAACACTTATCGCCGAACATCCCCCGGCATCTGGCGCCGGGTACTGCGACAACGGTCAGCGGACTACTGAAACAGCCCGAGCGCAGGGCTACGCACCCTGCAACCTCCCTCCGGGCCAGGTGAAACAACGGACTTACAGGGAACTTTTGTAAATTTTTCCGTCCTTCATGATCAGCCTGAGCGATTGTTCCGGCTGCGTCAGGAAGTCCAGGCTGGTGGCAGGGTCGCCATCGACAACCAGCAGATCCGCCATGGCGTCCTGGGCCAGGACACCGACTCTGCCCGGGTAGCTATTGCGGTCGCCGGACAGGCCGATCAGTTCGCCGTTCTGCCCGGTGGCGATGCGCAAGGCCTCGAGCGGCGCATAGAAGCGCGTCATCTTGGCCAGCATGTGGCCATGGCGAGGCAAGGTCGAGGGTGAGAACAGGATGTCGGTGCCCCACGCGGTGTTGACCTTCAGGTGCTGGGCGAATTCATAGGCGCGTACCGTGCCCTGCGCCACCATTACCTGCTTGGCATGGCTGCGGGGGTCCGCATGCGGATTGGCGTCCTCGTCGCCCAGGAAAGGCTGCAGGCTCCACCAGACGCCGTTATCGGCCATCAGCCTGGCGGTCTTTTCATCGGTCAACTGACCGTGCTCGATGGAACGGACCCCAGCCTGGATGGCGCGCTCTATACCCGCTGCGGTATAGACGTGCACCATGACATAGGTGCCCCAATCCCGGGCGGCCGCCACGCCGGCGCGCAATTCCGCTTCGGTGAACTGCAGGCTTTCCAGGGGGTCGTACACCGAGGTCACGCCGCCGCCCGCCATAATCTTGAGCTGCGTCGCGCCCAGCATCAACTGCTCGCGCGCACGACGCAGCACGGCATCCGCGCCATCGGCCAGCACGGACATGCCGGCGCGTTCGCCATGGCTGGGCAGCCCTGCATTTTCCGTGATGTCGTAGCGCATGCGAAAGTCGCCATGGCCGGAAGTCTGGGAAATCATGGCGCCAGACGGGAAAATGCGCGGCCCGAACACCACGCCTTCGTCGATGGCGCGCTTAAGCGCGAAGCTGGGCCCGCCGGCGTCGCGTACCGTCGTGAAGCCGCGCATCAGCGTATTCTGGGCTTCACGCGCCGCGACCAGATGCAGATAGGCCACGTCGGCCATCATGGCTTCCATCTGCGATACTCCGCACAGGGTGGAATGCCAGTGCGCGTCGATCAAGCCGGGCATCACGACACGCCCGCCGCAGTCTATGATCTCGACATCGTCGCCCAGGGTCTCGCCGGCCGGGACAATGGCCTGAACCCGGTCCCCTGCAATGCGGATGTTCACGCCGTCCTGCAAGGTGGCGCTGATGCCGTCGAACAGGCGCAGCTTGGTCAGCACTATCGGCCGCTGGCTCAACCTGGGGCTATCGGAGAAAGCGCTATCCGCACGGAAGCTGAGAAAAGGCGCTGCGCTGGCGGCAGGGCCGCCCGAGGACGCCCGCTGCGTGAGGTCGGCTGCCATGCGCCGGTAGGCCCAGTGCGCCACGGCACTGACGCACCCGCATCGACACGATCGGGAATGGGATGCCTGGCGTCCCCCCAGCCTCGAGGAGAATCCACGCCCATTGAACGCATGCGACAAATACATCAGCCCAACTCCTTGTCTATTCAGGCCTTGCATTGCAGATGGCGGCGTCAGCCGGCGGGCGTGGCGCGCTCATGCGCGATACCATGCAGGCACCAAACGCTGCGCGAGGTACCCGGTATCCATGACGCCAACGGCAACACCGGTGATAAGCAACAAAACCATCCGTGACGTCTTATTTCAAAATCTGACACTATCTCCAGCTTATCCTTTATTACCTCGAAGTATCTTGACAGATTGTTTCAGCGCTTCCGGCGCCCCTTTCATGACGCAGCACACCTGTTCTTCCTCGCTTGCCGCGCAGCCGGCACAACCGCTTCTGCAGGACTATTCCCTGGAAATGACTGCCAGGGAAATCCGCTCCCTGGCAGACATCCGGACGCTGGCAACGCCCGGCACCAGGGTCAACATCACCTTCCTGCCCAATGAACAGGATGCCGACAGGCTGCGTGCCGCGTCCCTGGTGCATGCGCAGGGCCTGATTCCCGTGCCGCACCTGGCGGCGCGCCGGATTCGCTCGGATACCGAGCTGCGCACCTATCTGGCCCGGCTGCGCGAGCAGGCACCGGCCCGGCACACCTTCGTCATTGCCGGAGATCCGCCGCGCCCGGCGGGGCTCTATGAAGATGCCCTGGCACTGATCCAAAGCGGCCTGCTGGCCGAATACGATATCCGCCATGTCAGTATCAGCGGCTACCCGGACGGCCATCCCGCCATCCCCGCCGACGTCCTATGGCGCGCCCTGCACGCAAAGCATCGCGCACTGGCGCTACAGGGCCATGACTGCGAAATCATCACGCAATTCGGCTTCGAGGCCGCGCCCATCCTGAACTGGCTGGAGCGCCTGCGGCAAGAAGGCATAGAGGTACCGGTGCGGATCGGCGTGGCAGGGCCGGTGGGCGTGCACAAGCTGCTGCGTTACGCTGCCGCCTGTGGCGTGGGGGCTTCTGCTGGTATTCTGCGCAAGTACGGCGTCTCGCTGGGCCGTCTCTTCGATACGGCCGGCCCGGGCATGCTGCTGCAAGACTTGCAGACTGGGCTGGAGCCAGCCCGACACGGCGTCGTACGGCTGCATTTTTTCCCGTTCGGCGACATGGAAAAAACATTGCGCTGGATTCTTGCGCAGGCGGCCTGACACAGGCGCCAACCAGGCTTGCGGCCTGTCGCCAGGCCATCCGGCGGCGCGGTCCCGGTCTGCTGCCTGTCCAGGCCCGCGCGTTCCACCACCAAGGAGACAAAGATGACAAAACAATCACTTCCGCCCCTGGATCAGTTACTGATCAAGACGGCATGCCGCGAGCTGCTGTTGCATACGGCAGCGCTGGCAGACCAGGGGGATTTCCAGGCGATGGCGGCGCAGTTCAGCGCCGATGCCGTCCTGCAACGTCCCGGCGGCGAGCCGCTGCAGGGCCGCCAGGCCATCCTGGACTCCTACCTGGCCCGGCCCGCAGAGCGCATCAGCATGCACCTGATCCTCGGCACCCGTTTCCTTTCGGTCCAGGCGGATCGCGTCAGCGCCATCACCCAGGTCCAGCTCTGGAATGCCCTCTCGACCGATAGCCCCGGGCCTTTCGGCCGCCCCGCACGGGGACGGGAACTGGTCGGTCATTTCAATGATGAATTCCGCCTGGAGGACGGCGCCTGGAAAATCCAGCGCCGCGAGGCCGGCTTCGACCTGTTTCTGGATATTCCCTGAGCAGCCAGGGCCGTTGCGCCACCCTGGCGCCACGGCCCATCATGCAAGATGCCCCTGGACCTGCCGGCAAAGTGCCGCAGGTCCAGGGGCATCTTGCGTCTTGGCGCAGTCCTACGGCCCATCGGGCCGGAGACTTGCGCCACCGCTGTGATTTACACCGCAGCCAGGGCTTGCTCGAGGTCGGCAAGCAGATCGTCGATATGCTCGATACCAATGGACAGGCGCACGGTTTCTTCGCGTACGCCAGCCTTGGCCAGCTCGTCGGGGTTCAGTTGGCGGTGCGTAGTGGAAGCCGGGTGCGTCGCCAGCGACTTGGCATCGCCGATATTGACCAGGCGCGTGAACAGCTTGAGCGCATCCTGGAAACGGGCGCCGCCATCGCGGCCGCCCTGGACACCAAAAGTCATCAGGCCGGGAACGCGGCCCTTGAGGTATTTCTGCGCCAGGGCGTGATCCGGGTGATCTTCCAGGCCGGCATAGTTGACCCATTCCACCTTCGGATGCTGCTTCAGGAAGCGGGCAATGGCCAGTGCGTTATCAACGATGCGGTCCACGCGCAGTGCGACGGTTTCGATGCCCTGCAGAATCAGGAAGGCATTGAAGGGAGAAATCGCGGCGCCGGTATTGCGCAGCGGCACGACGCGCGCGCGGCCAATGTAGGCAGCCGCCCCCAGAGCTTCGGTATAGACCACGCCGTGATAGCTGACATCGGGCTCGTTGAGGCGGCGGAAGCGTTCTTTGTGCTCGGCCCAGGGGAACTTGCCGGAGTCGATGATCGCACCGCCCAGCGAGGTGCCGTGGCCCCCCAGGTACTTGGTGAGCGACTGCACCACGATGTCCGCGCCGTGTTCAATAGGGCGCAGCAGATAGGGCGACGGCACGGTGTTGTCGACGATCAGCGGCAGGCCGTGGCTGTGCGCCACTTCCGCAATGGCGGCGATGTCGGTGATATTGCCCAGCGGGTTGCCCACGGACTCGACGAAGATGGCCTTGGTGCGCTCGTCGATCAGGCTGGCGAAGGAAGCGGGGTCGGCGCCGTTGGCGAAGCGGGTCGTGATGCCCAGTTGCGGCAGGGTATGCGCGAACAGGTTATAGGTGCCGCCATACAGCGTGGAAGCCGAAATGATGTTATCGCCAGCTTCGGCGATGGTCTGGATCGCATAGGTGACCGCAGCCTGGCCCGAGGCCAGCGCCAGCGCAGCAATACCGCCTTCCAGGGCAGCCACGCGCTGTTCCAGCACATCATTGGTGGGGTTCATGATGCGGGTGTAGATATTGCCCTTGACCTTCAGGTCGAAGAGATCCGCACCGTGCTGGGTATCGTCGAAGGAATAGGCAACCGTCTGGTAGATGGGGACGGCCACGGCATGCGTGGTCGGCTCCGGCGTGTAGCCGGCATGGACGGCAATGGTTTCAAACTTCCAGTTATCGGACTGCTGGCTCATGAAGGATAGTCTCCGGTCTATGCGAACACGGCTGCCATCCCCGCCTCATCCCTGACAGGGTTTCAGGCGACAGCTGCCGTACAAACCCGCATCTTGCTCAAAGCCAGGCCAGATGGCAACCGAAAGTGCCATATATGTACATAACAATTTTTCATTAAAGCCCGGCAATCCTAGAATTTCTGGGAATATCGCTTATCCCAGCCCATCCAGGCGCTTTCGTATCATTGCCGCCATCCGGGCAATTCTCGTCATTGGTACCAGCCTGGCATCCGGCGCCAGCCAATGCGGCAGGCGCGGAAACTCACCTCAGCCAGCGCTGCCTACCGCCTGCGCAATACGCTGCAGGCATTCCCTGGCATCGCCATGAACGATCTGGATGCGGCAGGCCAGCATCAGGTTCAGCGGCAGGCCGAAATCCTCGATGACATACCCTTGTGCGTCGATAGGCCGGCCAGCCTCGTCGGGCTGCCCGGGAATCTGCGCCAGCAAAGGCCCGGTCTCGTGGGTATAGCCCCAGACCGGCTTGCCTTGCGCCACGGCATAGCCTGTCTCGAACACCGTACCGGAATCCGGCTCATGACCACGGAAAGGGTTGAGATTGGCCATGACCATGTCGGCCGAGTCGATCAGGGCGAGATTGGCCGCGCAAATCCACTGCGCCAGCGCCAGGCCAGACAGGTCCCCGGGCGCCTGGTTATCCAGCGGATACAGTCCTTCCAGCCCAAGGTCGGCACATGCGGCCTTGAGGCTCGCCCCGTGCACCAGGGCATCGGGACGGAACACATCGAAACCTGCGAGATAGATTTTCATCACTACGGTCCTGCATTGCCGGGCGAGACACAAATGCCTCCCGGCACGACATCATCAACGGTGATGATAGTTGCCGGCGGGCCGAGGCGGCGCGCTGCGCTCGTCCTTGTGGCGGAAATTGATACGGCCCTTGGTCAGGTCATACGGCGACATTTCCAGCGTCACCCGATCACCAGCAAGAATACGGATACGGTGCTTGCGCATACGTCCGGAAGCATAGGCGGAAACTTCAACGCCATTGTCCAGTGTCACGCGGTAGCGGCTGTCCGGCAGGACTTCGCCCACGACACCATTCAATTCAATCAGCTCTTCCTTGGCCATGGCAGGACTCCTTCAGAAATAAAACGACTGCGACGGGCGCGCTATCAGCGCAGCCTTTCCCGGCATCAACGGCAAATACAGTGTTCGGCCAATGGCTACGGAATGCAAGGCAACAAACCCTACACCCGGCTCCAGGCCGTCACAGGCAGAAGAAAGTGGAAAACACGCCGACACCAGGAACTGGCGGACCGGCGCGGCTGGCAAACCCACGCGTGCGGCAACATGCCGCTGTCTGGTCGTCGCGGCGGCACGGTCGCAGTCAGCGCCACCGGAACAGAAGCCGAACGCATCGCAAGAAATACCCGGGGACTGCTCGCAGACTGTATCAGTTCCCCCTGGATGAGCCAGGGGATACAGGCGGCGCCCGGGCGAGCGATGCTCGATCAGACAAAAAGAATGCTTTTCAGGGTAACACGATCACGTGAAAAGGGCCAGGCCCTGACCATCCACGGCCAGCCCGGCCACACGCCCGCACGCGTGGCCCCCTGCTGATCCCGGCCAGCTGCCCGTTGGCCGGGCCGCAGGCTGTTGTTATTGTCGCCCTCGTTACAGCCCTCGTTGCAGCCCTCGTTGCGGCGTTTGTCGCGGCACCTGCTTCCCCCGGCACGGCGCGCCATCAGGCCTGCTGGTAACGCCGGCGCCATCCCAGCGCGGCCAGCAGGGGCAACAGCCCCAGGGCCAGGGCGCCGCCGTTGCCGCCATCGGGCTCGGGCGCCGCGGCAGCCACGACAACCCGCACCGTGGACAGGGCATTGCCACCTTCGCCCGTGCAGCGCAGCGTGTAGTTGTGCTCGCCTTCGGCAGGCTGGATCGACAACTCGCCCGCCGCCGCCTGCTCACCGCTCCACGCACCACTGGCCTGGCATTGGGAAGCATCACGGACGCGCCAGCGCAGCATGGTGGTGGCGCCCGGCTCAAGGCTGGCAGCATCGACGGCAAACTGCTCGATCACCGCAGGCAGCGTGATGCGGACCTGCACGCTTGCGTTGGCATCCGCCCCCGCACCCCGGCAATCCAGGCGGAAGGAGAATTCACCACCGGCAGACGGTGTCACG
Organism: Kerstersia gyiorum; assembly: GCF_004216755.1. Classification (GTDB taxonomy): domain Bacteria; phylum Pseudomonadota; class Gammaproteobacteria; order Burkholderiales; family Burkholderiaceae_B; genus Kerstersia; species Kerstersia gyiorum. The sequence continues at coordinate 336,553 of NZ_SGWZ01000001.1, read as the reverse complement.
GTTTCACTGCCACTGCCGGGCTTGTCGCCGCTCCAGTCACCTGAAGCCGTGCAATCCAGGGCATCGACGGTTTTCCAGTCCAGGGTAATGCTGCTGCCCAACGGTGCCACGACTGGCGTGGCCGTAAACGCCTGGATCACGGCATCGGCAGGCGGCACCACCTCCACCGTCGCACTTTCCTGCACGGTGCTGCCATCATGGCCTGTGCAACTGAGCGTGAAAGTATTGAATCCAGGCGTGGTCGGCGTGATCACCTCCGTACCGTTGCTGCCCCGCTCGCCTTGCCAGGCACCGCCCGCCGTGCAGGCCGCAACATTGTTGGCCGCCCAGGCCAAGGTGGTGTATTGGCCCAGGTCGATGCGGTCCGGCGCCGCGCGGAACAGCGTAATGACCGGGGGGTCGGCAGGCGGCACGTAACCGGTATCCACAGCATAAACGGAGCCCTGGTACACCCCGCCCCACTCCCCGGCCGTATTGCCATACAACTTGCCGTCGTGGCCCAGCGTCAGGTTAAACGGCGTCTTGCCATCTACATCCGCCTTGAAGGCATGCAGGGACTCGAAGCCACCGTTTGGCTCATCCATCCGGGTCGTGACGATACGGAACAGCGTCCCGTCGCCATGGGCGCCGCCCGCAGCCGTCGTGCCATATATATTGCCGTCGGGCCCGGTCACCAACCCGCCCGCTGCAATCTTGCCATCCTGGCTGGCCGCATCATCGAAGCCATGCAGGATCTGGAAACCGGTGCCGTCCTTGCGGATGCGGTATAGCGCGCCATTGTCATGCGGCCCCTGCATCGAAGTGCTGCCGACCAGCCAGGCGCCGCTTTCCGCCAGGCCTGCCGCATTGCGTGGGCTGCCATAGTCAGGAATGACAGACCGGTATTGGGCAGGCTGCCCCTGCTCGGCGGTGAAATGATGCAGCACCTGGAAGTCCGCCCCATTGGGCCGCAGACGGAAAATCGTGCCCACATTGTTGTCTCCCCCCTGGCCTGCCACGCCATAAAGCCAACCATCCGAACCAACGATGACTACCGCCGCATTGCTGCCAGTCTCCGGGGTCATCTGATGCACAACCGTGAACGCCGATTGATCAGCCGACAGCCGTTTGATTGCGCCTTCGCGCAAACCGGTACCGACGGAACTCCCACGATCCAGCACATACACGTTGCCGGCGGCATCCACCGCCATATTGCCGGTTGCCTGACTGATTTTTGCCGGCCGGTCCACCTGGGTCGGCGCCAGCACTTCCGAGGCCGTGCCACTCTCATCGAAACGGAACATCAGCCCCATGCTGGTACCGCCACCGATATAAGTCGCGCCGTAAATATTGCCATTCTGATCTGCGACCGTCGAGGTCGCCATATTCGGCAAGCCATACTGATGCGTCATGATGCCGTCAGGCAACGCGTATGTCGTGTAGCCACTGCCATCAACGGCCATTTCCCAGACCAGCCCTTCGGCCAGACCATGCAGCTTGCCGTCGCGGCCCAGATGCACGCTGCCAACCGTCTGTGAGGCGCCACTTTCATGCTTGAAGGCATGGAGATGCGTGACGCTGACCTGCTGCGCCTGCACCACCGATGCGCCCACGATCCATGCGCAGGCGGCAAGTGCGGCGCAGGCAATGCGTAATCTCGTCATATCAATTCCCTGTCTATATTTACTCGGACCTGCGGCGACTACCGGTATGGCGCGTGGCCAGCGGGTTGCGATTGCCCGTCAGACCCAGCAATGCCAGCAGCAGCAGCACGGGCCAGGCAAGCGCGCCGCCACCGTTGCCGGCTTCGATGTGTTCGCCGGTCGTCGGTACCACATTCAGATACTGGGCCGCTGTGAAACGCTGCGTCGGTTCGGCGGTATTGCGGCAGGACACGACATAGCGGTATTCGCCCGGCGTGGCGGGCATGACTTCCAGCTCACCGCTGGCCGGAATCGCACCCGGCGCCGGCCAATCGCCGCCGCCTTCGCAGTCATCCGCCTGAACCGTGGCCCAGCGGAACTTGGCCCATTGGCCAGCCACAATCGTGTGCGGCTCCGGAAAGTTCACCACGGTGCTGTCTTTATCACCCGAGGCGACCAGCGTGAAAGTCAGCATCGGCGCAATGGCGTCGCCAGGTGTGACGGCGAACAGCGTTCCCTGGTCGAATTCGCCACCGGTGTCGGTCACTCCATACAGACGGCCATCCGGCGCCAGCGTCAGGCCTCCCCCTGGCGCAGCCCCTTCCAGCAACTTGCCATTGGACAGGCCTGCCAGCATATGAATGACTTCATAGGTGCCATCGCCCTTCAGGCGGAAGATAGAGCCCGTCCTGCTGGTTGCGCTGGCCTGGTTCGAGCCACCACTCGGAAATACGCCATAGAGATTGCCATCGGCCCCCGGCGTCAAACCGATGGGCATGATGCCGCCGCCGGGGTCATTGACCGGCAGGACATAATCCGTCTGCGTCATGCGCCGCTCCGCCGCGAGATAGCGGTTGAACGTCGCGCCGAAGCCATCCTGCCCGGCGTGCTGGGCATTCAAATGCGTAAAAACAAGATCATCGCTGCCAGCCTGGCGGTACAGGTTGGTGATGTAGCTGCGGCTGTCCGTGCGCGCCAGGCGCGTCAGGACACCAGTCGTGCGATCCACTGCATACAACGTGTCGCCAGCGTTGGCGACGGCATGGTTGCCGACCTCATTGCTGAACGCCCCGAACAGTGATTTGCCATCCTCCGACAGCACCAGCGTCCCGCCCAGCCGGATGGTGCCGAGATCCAGGACGGGATCACGTTCCAGGGTATGCAGCAGCTGCACGCCCTGCTCCGGCACGAACGCGAAGATCGTGCCGTTGCCGGCAGCACCGCCACGCGCCGTGGTGCCATAGAACGTGCCGTCCGGCGCCAGTGTCAGTACCGATTGGGGATAGCTGCCGACCGGGCTGTCGGCGGCAGCAGGGAACGAAAACACGGTTTCTATGCCCTGACCGGGCCGGTAGCGCAACAGCTGGCCCGCCTGTTCCGCGCCGCCGAAGAACGTGTTCCAGTACCAGTCGCCCCGGGCGTCTTCCACGGGTGCCGAACACATCGACCCAAGATCGGAACCGCGGCTGACCGGCAGACTGCCGCCATTGGCCTGAACACTGCCCAGCTCTTCCTGGACGCCACTGGCAGGGTCATGCCGGTACAGGGCGCAACTGACGAGAAGACGAACACCGCCTTCCGCCGTGCCTGAAAATTTGATTTTCAGCCCGTAGAGTTTGCCGTCGCGCCCCAGCGTCGGGGCCAGTGAACCCGTCAGTACACTACTGGCAGATGTGTTGGCAGCGTCGAAGTGATGACGGACTTCGTAGACAGTGGGCGCCGCGCTGGCAGCACCCATGCCGCCCAGCAACAGCGCCAGGCTCAGGCCGGCTACGCGTCCGGACCGGCGGCAGGATGACGTCGTGTCATGCATGATGGGGTTTCCTTGTTTGCGCATGAAGTGCCGGCCTCCACCCCTGCAGGGTGAAACCGGCACAGCGGCGTTTGGTCAGAAGTTGTAGGTCAGAGAGCCTTTGATGCTGCGTCCCGGCGAAGGCAGGCCATTGAAGTTCATGGCGCCGATGTAATACTTGTCGGCGATGTTCTCTACGCTGATGCCCAGCTTCAGGTGGCGCGTGGCGTCGTAGCTGCCGAACAGGTCGACGATTTCATAGGGTTTCCAGTACACGCCGTCGTTGTACTGGTTGGCATCGGTCATGCCGCGGCGCGTGTCGGCACGCAGGCGTGCGCCCAGCACCAGCTTGCGCTCCAGCAGCCGCACGCCCACGGTGGCGGCAATACTGCGCTTGGGCGGAATGAACGGCGTGGTGACGTTGATATTGTCGCGGCCCGGGTCGCTGCTGCAAACGCCGGCATCGCAGAACAGCATGCGGTCGAACTGGTTGAAACTGAATTCGGCGAACATATAGCCCAGGTCCAGCTGGGCCTGCAATTCGACACCGCGCAGCGTGGCCCGGTCGATGTTGGCGAACTGGTACGAATAGGCGTAATCAGCGCGATAGCGGAAGGCATTGCGCAGGATGTAATCGTCATAGCGCGAATCGAAGCGCGCCACTTTCAGCCGCAGCTTGCCCTCGCTGGGCAACCAGTCGTCCATGATCAGGTTCAGGCCGAATTCGTGCGTACGCGCCACCTCGGGCCGCAGATAGGGATTGGGCAGGTGATAGATGCCCCATACCGCGCCCCCGCCTGCCGTTTCCGACAAGGTCGGCGCCCGCTGGCCTTCCGCATAGCGCGCGAAGAACTGCACACCCTCCACCGGAGTGATGCCCAGTGCAGCGCTGGGATTTACCCGGCCACCACTGCGGTTCAGTGACAGGGTGTTCACGCCCTGCCCCACGTAGCGCGAAGCATAAGTGCCTTCGGAACGCAGGCCGAAGTAGTCGGCACGCAAGCCGGCGTCGAGCTGCAGCCACTCGTGATAGGCCAGGCTCGCCTGCGCGAACCAGCCACCGATATTACGTTTGCCGTTGGCCGTCAGGCCTTCCCGCCCCAGACCGGTTCTCGGGTCGGTCGTCGCGCCGCTGGAATGTGTATCGGCCTTGTCCTGGTAAAACTCCCCGCCGACGTTCAGCGTCAGCAGGTTGTCGCCCAGCGGAAGACGCGCCGTATTGCTGATCTCGGTACCCACGGTATGCATGTCGTAATGCTCGCCGAACATCTCGTAGGACGTCCGGTTGGCCGCCCGCCAGAGGTTGGCGCGGACATCCCACCAAGGGTTGTCCACCGGATTCCACTGATAGCGCAGCGACAACGTATTGGCACTGACATGCTGCTCGGGAAAACCAAGTTCTTCATCCGCCGCAGCCCCGCGCGCCCAGCTGACGAATTCGTTGCGGTAATACGTCGCACCGGCCTCCAGGCTGTGTGCCGCATTGATCCTGTACTGCGCCTTGAACAGGCCTGACACCATGTCCTGATGGGTCAGCGGGACTTCGCTGCTGCAATCGTCGATGTCCTGCCCGCGCGAGTTGCAATACGGATAGCCATCTTCCGGCACACTACGCGTGCCGGTATGGTAGTTGTCGCTCTTGCGGCGCGATACGCCACCCGTCAGCGCCAGACCGCTATCGAGCCGGATGGCACCAGCCACCATGCCGGCGGTGTTGTAGCCATTATCGCCATGAATGACGCGCAGGCGCCCGCCCCGGCTGGCATCGCCCTCAAGCAGGTCATCGGCATTCAGGGTGCGCAGGTTCACCACGCCGCCCGTCACTCCGGCACCATGCATGCCGCCGGTAGGGCCTTTCTCGATATCCACGCCGCCCAGCAATTCCGGGTCGATATAGACGCGCGACATCTGCCCGCCGTAGCCAGCGTAGTTCGATGCATTCTGGCGCGTGCCGTCGACCATCATATTGATGCGGCCCGGCCCCTGAATGCCACGGATGTTGATGTTGTTGATGCCGGGGTCCTGGTTGCCATCCATGACATAGACACCCGGCTCGCCCTGGAAAATATCGCGGGCGCTGGTCACCGGCACGCGGTCCAGCGCTTCACGGGTCACGACGCCCACCGAACCCAGGGCATGGAAAATCTCGTCCCTGGGGTCATAGGCAGCACCGGTCACCTCCACCGCACCCAGCGTCGTCACCGCGCCCTGTGGCAAGCGCCGCAAGGTATAACCATCGGCCGTCGGGATGGCTTCCAGGCCAGTCCCGCGCAAGGCGTCGCTCAGGGCGGCAGCGCCATCCCGCGCGCCCTGCACGCCCGGACTATGCACACCACTCACCAGCGCGGCGGGATACATCAGCAAAATGCGTGCCTCGCTGCCCAGGCGGGTCAGCACGTCAGCCAGTTGCCCGGCAGGAATGTCGTAGTGGCGTTCCGCCGCGATACCAGCTTCCTGGGCGGAAGCTGGCGCTGGCGCCAACGGCGCCAGCATCAACAGCAACAGCGTCGTCAGCAGCGTGGGCTGCCAGACACCCGGCACGACACGCGCACGGGCCTTCCGTGTGGCCTGAAAACCTGAGTCCATCGTCGATTTCCCTCGTTCATGGAAAATTTAAGAATTTGCGTTCTCATCTTCCATGCCACTCAACCCGGGAAAAAAGAAAACAGATTTCGGCTGCTGTTACAAAATCGTGTTCAGGCCACGGACCGCCCCCCCGCCAGGGATGGCATGCCGTCAGGCGGCCACGCCTGGGCCGCGCGCATACGGATCGCATCGGGGTCGCATGCAGGCTGCATATAGGCTGCATATGAACCGCATATGGCAGGCCAGGCAACATGGCGGAAGGTCGGTCAAGAGGGTGTGCTGCGGCAATGGGAGTGCTGCGTTACCGCCCCTCAGGCACGGCCGTATGTTTTTGCCTTGCCTGCCGGCAACGGCTGCACACGGACCCAGTATCTGGTCCAGCGCCGGACCTGGACCGGCAGCACCTGCTGCAACATGGCCAGCACGCGGTCCGTGTCGTCCAGCGGGAATGTGCCGGAAACGCGCAAATGAGCCAGCTCAGGGTCGCAATCCAGCTGGCCGGGGCGATAGCGCCCCAATTCTTCGATGAAGTCCGGCAGCGGCATGTCGGCAACCAGCAACATGCCGTTGGACCAGGCTGCATCGGTTGCCGCCGCAGGCCGGATCTCGCCATAGACATCCGCGGCAAACCGCAGACTGTGTGACGCATGCACCCGGACCGGCATGTCCGGGGCGTCATGGCGCCGCACGTCAACAGCACCATCCAGAACGTGCAGCAAAGTGTCCTGCTCGTGCCGGACGGTAAAGCGTGTGCCCAACGCCTGCATCTCACCGGCGCGGGTCTGCACACGAAATGGCCGAGCGGGCCGAACGCTGTCCGGCGCGGTTTCCACCAGCAACTCACCGTGATCCAGCGCCAACAAGCGCTGCACACCATCGAACCTGACCCGCACCTGCGTCTGTGTATTGAGCATCAGGCGCGAGCCGTCGGCCAGGTATTGCTCAAGCCGCTCCCCGGTGGCGGTCTGCAGCCGCCCGGGAGCGCCGCTACCGGCAGAGAGCTGCCAGGCACCCGCCCCCGCCACGCCAAACGCAGCGATCGTCAGCAATTGCCGCCGCGTCGAACGCGCCGGCAGCAGCGTGGCGCGCCCGAGACCGGCAGGCAGGGCGCTGGTCTTACAGGCCAGGGCCTCTACCTTGCTCCAGGCCAGGGCGTGATCGGGGTGCGCACTCAGCCAGCGCTGCCAGGCCTCGCGCCTGGCAGGCGTGGCGTCAGGGTCCTGCAGGTCGACCAGCCATTGGGCTGCTTGCCTGCGCACCGTCATGGGAATCTCGGACATGGCTAATCCGCGAAACTGCAATGGGCGATGGCCCGCACCAGATCGCGGCGCACCGTGGGCAGCGACACGCCCAATTCCTGGGCAATGGCCGCCTGTGTCATGCCATCGACCTGCGCCATCAGGAATACCTGCCGGGCACGATGCGGCAGACCGTCCAGCAGACGGTCGATTTCCAGCAGGGTTTCCAGCACCAGGGCGCAGGATTCAGGGTCGGGGTGGCTGGGCACCGGTAACGCCGCCAAGGCGTCCAGATAGGCCTGCTCCACTTTGCGGCGCCGCCGCAGATTGGACAGCAGCCCCTGCGCGACCGTCATCAGGAAGGCACGCGGCTCGCGCATGCCGGCGATCTGCTCACGCGCCAGGATACGCACGAACGTATCATGCGCCAGGTCGGCGGCATCCGGGGAACTGCCGAGTTTCTTGCGCAACCAGGCATGCAGCCAGCCATGGTGGTCGCTGTAAAGGACATGCGCAGGCGAGGGGGCAGGAGCAGACATGGCTGGGCGGATGGACACCCGCCCTCGGGCAAGTATCAAGAATGAAAATTAACCTCATTTTAGTAAATGAGGTTACCCGCCAGCAAGCCCTGTGTCGCTTGCAGGCAGCAACCGGGTCACCCCGGCCGCCCCCTGCATGACTAGCGCCTTATTGGAACGACACGGTACGCGAGGGATGGATATCCAGCGCGTTGTCTTCCCAGCCCTTCAGCTTGGGATTGACCAGGTTGCGCGATGCATACTCGTACACCGGCGCCACGGGCCAGGCTTTCGCCAGGCGCGCTTCGGCCTGTTGCAGCAGGCCGCGGCGGCGCGCCGGGTCGCGCTCCAGGTTGGCCTGTTCGTACAGCTTGTTGAACTCCTCGTCGCTGAAACCGCCATAGTTGTTGGTTGGCGTGTAGAGCAGTTGCAGGAAGTTCTGCGGGTCATCGTAGCTGGACAGCCACGCAGCGCGGCCCACGTCGTAATCGCCAGCACGCAGGTTGGCATAGTGGACATTGGCTTCGGCGTTGTTCAGCTCGGCCTGCACACCCAGCGGCTTCCATTGCGCGGCCACCGCCACGGCAATGCGCTGATGCTCGCTGCCACTGTTGAAGCTCAGCCCCAGCTTGAGAGGCTTGTCCGGCCCGTAGCCAGCCTGGCGCAGCAGTTCGGCCGCCCGCTTGAGGCGGTCAGGATAAGGTTGCGCCAGCACCCTTTCGTACTGCGGCTCGTAGTTGTCCAGCCCGGTAGGCAGGAAGGAATTCAGCGGCAGCACGGCATTTTCCAGCAACTGCTGCGCAATGACCTCGCGGTTGATGGCCAGGCTCAGCGCCTCGCGCACGCGCGCATCGCTGGTGGGATGGCCATCGCGCAGATTGAATGACAGGTAGTAGCTGCCCAGGCGCGGCGACAAATGCGTGGCGGCCGGCACTTCCTGCTTCAGGAACTCATACTGCGACGCCGGATAATCGCGCAGCACATCGAGATCGCCCGCGCGGAACCGCGTAATGCCGCTGTCGCGATCTTCGATCGGGAAGAAAGTCACGCCATCAATCTTGACCTCGGCGGCATCATAGTAATTCGGGTTTTTCTTGGTATTGAGTTCGCTGCCGGTGATCCAGCGCGTCGGCACGAAGGGGCCATTGACGACGATGTTATCGACTTCGCTCCAGTTCTTGCCATGTTTTTCAATAGCCTGGCGCGGCAGCGGATAAAACACCGGCAGGACCAGCGTGCTGAGGAAATAGGTGGAAGGCTCCTTGAGCGTGACTTCCAGTTTCTTGCCGCCATCCAAAGCGCGCACGCCCAGGGCCTCGGGCTTTTGCTCGCCCTTGGCGATCGCTTCGGCATTGGCGATGGGGTACAACCGGTGCGCAGTACTGACCGCGTTCTGCGGGTCCAGCACATAGCGCCAGGAATAGACGAAGTCATCCGCCGTCAGCGGCGTGCCGTCCGACCATTTGGAGTCGCGCAGGTCGAAGGTATAGGTCTTGCCATCGTCGGACAGGGTCCAGGCGGTCGCGACGCCCGGCACCACTTTGCCGTCCGCGGACACCTCCACCAGGCCGGCGAACAGGTCGCGCAACACGTCTTCTTCCCAGACACCGCCGGTAATGCGCGTGGGGCTGAGCGACGCGGGGTCGCCGATGATGCCGACTTTCAGAGTTTGCGCCTGCAGGGGCGCAGCCAGCGCGGCCAAAGCCAGCGACATGGCGGCAAGGGAAAAACGTTTCATCAGTCACCTCGTGATCGCATAGTGTTAAACACGGACCCAGGCCAGCCATGCGTACACGCCGAAGACCCAACCGATAGGCCACGCAAGTTCTGATTAACGCATGTATGCCGGGCGCCGGCCAATACAATTTCCGACTATCTTTACCAGTCCTCTTTATAACTGGAATTCCTGCCGCACGAAAAAAGCCGGTGCGCCTGACGCCAGGCGCACCGGCTCATCCCGCGCTCGGGTGCGGCTATTCCTTGCGCTCGCGCCCCAGGCCCAGGTAGCTTTCGATCACCCTGGGGTCGCTGGCCAGTTCGCGGGCCGGGCCATGCAGACTGATCTCGCCGGTTTCCAGCACATAGCCGTAGTCAGCCACCTGCAGGGCGGCCCGCGCATTCTGTTCGACCAGCAGGATGGCCACGCCGGTGTCCCGCAAGCGGGCAATGATGTGGAAAATCTCGCGCACGATGCGCGGCGCCAGCCCCAGGCTGGGCTCGTCGAGCATCAGCAGCGCGGGCCGCGCCATCAGCGCCCGGCCCACGGCCAGCATCTGGCGTTCCCCACCCGACAAGGTGCCGGCCTGCTGCGCACGGCGCTCGCGCAAACGCGGAAACAGGTCGAACACCTCGTCAAGCGTGCCGCGCCAGCCGGCCTCGCGGGCACGGTAACGCCGGAACCCGCCCAGCAGCAGGTTATCTTCCACCGACATGCTGCCGAACAGCTCGCGCCGCTCCGGCACCAGGGACATGCCGACCGCCACACGGCGCTCCACCTGCCAACCGGAAACATCCTTGCCGTCGTAGCGCACCACGCCAGCCGCATGACCGGTCTGCGGCAAGGCGCCCATCACGGCATTGAGCATGGTCGACTTGCCGGCGCCATTGGCGCCGATGACGGTCACGATGCTGCCCCTGGGCACCGTCAGGGTAGCGCCAGCAAGCGCACCGACCTTGCCATAGCGGGCCGAAAGATCACTGACTTCAAGAATGGGCGCAGTACTCATTGCACACCTCCGCCAGCCGGCGCGCCCTGGATATCCTCGGGCAAATCATCATCAATACCGCCCAGATAGGCCTCCAGCACGGCCGGGTTCTGCTGCACTTCCGCTGGCAGGCCCTCGGCCAGCTTGGTGCCAAAATCCATCACCACCAGGTGGTCGGTCAGGCGCATCACAAAATCCATATCGTGTTCCACCAGCAGGATGCTCATGCCCTGGCTGCGCAGGTTTTCCAGCACCTGCGCCAACTCCTGCTTTTCCTTGTAGCGCAGGCCAGCCGCGGGTTCGTCGAGCAACAGCAGCACCGGGTCGCAGGCCAGCGCACGCGCAATTTCCAGGATGCGCTGCTGGCCCAGCGCCAGATTGCCCGCCTGTTCATACAGGTAGTCGCCCAGGCCCACACGCTTGAGTTGCTCGGCAGCTTCATGCAGCAATTGGGCTTCGCGATCGCGGTCGGTATGCAAGGCACCCGCCATCACGCTGACATCCGAGCGCAGGTGCGCGCCCAGCGCCACGTTCTCGAGCACCGTCATGCCCGGCAGCAGCTGCACGTGCTGGAAGGTACGGCCCACGCCCATGCGGGCGATGGTCCGCGCAGGCTTGCTGTCTATGCGTTCGCCCAGGAAGCGCACTTCGCCGCGCGTCAGGGGCAGGACCCCGCTGATGAGGTTGAACGTGGTGCTCTTGCCGGCGCCGTTCGGCCCGATCAGACCCATGATTTCCCCGGCGCGCACAGTGAAGCTGATGTCATTGACCGCCACGAGGCCGCCGAACTGCTTGCGGATGGCATCAACCTCCAGCACCACATCACCGGCCTTGGGCTTCTCACGCCGGGGCAATTCGGGCGCGGCCGGCGGCGGCGCCAGCTGGCGCTGCGAACGGCTGGCGCCGGTGATCTGGCCCCACCATCCTGCCAGGATGGGCCACAGGCCATCACGGGCATATTGCAGCATCAGGATCATCAGCACGCCAAAGACGATCATCTCGAAGTTGACGTTGGTGTCCAGCAGGCGCGGCAGCCAGTTCTGCAACTGGTCGCGCAGCAGCAGGATGACCGCCGCCCCCAAGATGGCGCCCCAGACATAGCCGGCGCCGCCGATCACTGCCATGAACAGGTATTCGATACCGTAGTTCAGGCCAAAGGGGCTGGGGCTGACGGCACGCTGCATGTGTGCATAGAGCCAGCCGGAAATGCAGGCCAGCAGCGCCGCCCAGACAAAGATCACGACTTTATAGCCGGCCGTGTTCACGCCCATGGATTCCGCCATGCCGGCGCCGCTCTTCAGCGCCCGGATGGCGCGCCCCGGACGCGAGGACAGCAGGTTGCGCGTCGCCCAGAGCGCCAGCAGCACGACGACCCAGATCAGGTAGTACATGTAGCGCCCATTGGCCAGCGATACGCCGAACAGGCTGATGGGCTCGATGCCGGCAATACCGTCGTGCTTGCCCAGCGCGTCGATGTTGCCGAACAGAAAGTACAGCGACAGGCCCCAGGCAATCGTGCCCAGCGGCAGGAAGTGACCCGACAGGCGCAGGGTGATCGCCCCCAGCAGCCAGGCGACGGCCGCTGTCAACAGCAGGCCCACGGGCAGCGTCAGCCAGGGCGACCAGCCATAGGTCACGGTGAGCAAGGCGGTGGTATAGGCTCCCAGCCCAACGAAGGCCGCCTGCCCGAAGGAAGTCAGGCCGCCCACGCCGGTCAGCAGCACCAGGCCGAGCACGACCAGGCTGGCCAGGCCGATGTAGTTGAGCTGGGTAATCCAGAATTCAGGCGTCGCGCCCAGCATGGGCAGCGCCGCCAGCAGCACGAGGAAGATGGCAAGAAGAATGCGGTTCATGGCCTTACTCCTCATCATCCGTGTGGTGGCTGGAAAGCGAGCGCCAGACCAGTACCGGAATGATCAGCGTGAATACGATTACCTCCTTGTAGGCGCTGGCCCAGAATGACGAGAACGCTTCCAGCACGCCGACCAGCAACGAACCGGCGGCAGCCACCGGATAACTGGACAGGCCGCCGATAATGGCGCCGACGAAGCCCTTCAGGCCGATCAGGAACCCCGTGTCGTAGTACACCGTGGTGATGGGCGCGATCAGCATGCCCGACATCGCGCCGATGGCGACGGCCAACGTGAAGGTGAGGCTGCCGGACATGCTCGTGCTGATGCCGACCAGGCGCGCGCCACGCCGATTCACTGCGGTCGCACGCAAGGCACGGCCGTACAGGGTCTTGCCGAAGAAAAGCCACAGCGCCAAGATCAGCACCGCGCAGGTACCGACGACGAACAGGCTCTGCGCCGGCACCGTGGTGAAGCCCAGGTCCACCATGCCGTTGACGAAGGCAGGCGTGCGCCAGCCTTCGGCCCCGAAGAACACCAGCGCCAGGCCAGTCAGTGCAAAGTGCACGGCCACGGACACGATCAGCAGCACCAGTACCGTGGCTTCGGCCAGCGGCTGGTAGACAATGCGATAGACCATGGACCCCATGGGCGTGACCAGCGCCAGCGTCAGCAGCATGTTCAGCCACAACGAATTGTCCGGCCCGGCGTAGCTGAGGGTGAGCCACAACAGCAGCAAGGGTAACGCCAGGAAAGTGATGGCCGAGCGTCCCAGGCCGGCATAGTTGCGCGTACGCGCACTGCGCAGCAATTCGAGGATGAACGCAAGGCCCCCCAGCAAGGGCAGCAGATAGGCGGTACCCGGCACGCGGCCGTCGCCCAGCATGGCCAGCGTCAGCGCGCCAAAGGCCACGAATTCGCCCTGAGGTATGAAAATGACGCGGGTGACCGCGAACACGAGAACCAGCGCCATGCCCAGCAGGGCATAGATAGCGCCGTTGACAATGCCATCCTGCAACAGGATCAGCGCAATTGTGGAATCCATCTAGAACCACCTTGTGAAGCCCGGTGGCCGGAATTTGTCCTGACCACCGTGAAAACGACGCGCCCTCCCCGTTTCCATCGCAGCCGGATGCTCCGGCCATGATGACGGTGAACAGCGCGGCAGATGCGAGTCGGCAGGACCGCCGGCGCCACACCTGTTCAGCCAGTGAAGCCCGGCAACCCGCGAGCCGCCTTGCTTCGCCACCCGGCAAGGCTGTCCCCCGACGGCCTTGCCGGCGCACCGCTGGCGCCCTGCCTGTTGTACCAGGCCGGGCGCCGGACGCACGATGCCTTACAGATCGGGCTGGTACACCCACTTGCCGTCTTCGACCTTGACGATCACGCGGGCGCGCTCGTCGAAGCCTGCATGGTCGGTCGGCGACATGTTGAACACGCCTTGCGACACCGGCAGGTTCTTGATGTTTTCCAGCGCATCGCGCAACGCGGCGCGGAACTCCGCCGTGCCAGGCTTGGCACCGCTCTTGAGTGCTTCGGGCACGGCCGCGACGATCAGCTGGCCGGCATCCCACATATGGCCGCCGAAGGTGTTCGTCGTGCCGGCGCCATGCGCCTGCTCATAGGCCTGGGTATAGGCCAGCGCGGTCTGCTTGACCGGATTGCTGTCGGGCAACTGGGCCGCCACCAGCAGCGGGCCGCTGGGCAGCAACATGCCATCGCAATCCTTGCCGCAGACGCGCAGGACGTCATTGTTGGCTGCGCCGTGGGTCTGGTAGATCTGGCCGCCGTAGTTGCGGGTACGCAATTCCTTTTGCGGCAGGGCCGACGGCGTACCGGCGCCAGCAATCAGGATGGCATCCGGACGCGCGCCGACCAGCTTGAGTACCTGGCCCGTCACACTGGTGTCGGTACGGCCGTATTTCTCAACTGCCGTCAACTTGATGCCCTTGGCTTCGGCAGCCTGCTTCATCACGTCCAGCCAGCCGTCGCCATAGGCGTCGGCAAAACCGATGAAGCCCAGCGTCTTGACGTTGGCCTTGACCATGGCATCGGCCAGGGCTTCGGCCATCAGCGCATCATTCTGCGGCGTCTTGAAGACCCAGCGGCGCTTGTCATCCTGCGGCTCGACGATCTTGGCGCTGGCCGCCACGCTGATCATGGGCACCTGGGATTCGGCCGCCACATCCACCATGGCCAGCGAACCCGGAGTGACGGACGTACCGACCAGCACGTCAACCTTGTCTTCGGACACCAGCTTGCGGGAGTTCTTCACCGACTGCGTGGTATCGGTCGCGTCGTCCAGAACGATCCATTCGATGGTCTGGCCAGCCACTTCCTTGGGCAGCAAGGCCACGGTATTGCGCTCGGGGATACCCAGCGACGCGGCCGGGCCGGTGCTGGAAACCGTCACGCCCACTTTGACTTGCGCGCCTGCGATCATGGGCAGGCTCAGGAAAATCGCGGCAGCCGCCGCATGCATAGTGAAAGGCTTACGCATGGTTTTGTCTCCTGTACCGGCTGTTTACCTCTGTTTCCGAAGGCAACCGGCTGTTTTTTGATGTTGTTAATAGGTTAATCAGGCCCACTGGGTTTGGGAAGCGATATTTGACGGAAAATCGCTCCATTCCTCCTATCGGAAACACCTAGATGGGATAAAGATGCGCGAGGACGGCAACGCTGGCAGGAATATGCATTCCGCTGGTTTTTCAGTTATTTATCATGCTGCATCCGCAGCATGGCCCATCCTTCAGACCGTACAGGACGGCTGGGTCTGGTATTCCAGCCAGAGCAGCCATTGCATGGCTGCTTCGCGTGAATTGCCACACATTTGCGCGCTCGGCATCAGCGAGGCACAGACAGCCGGACGGCCGGGCTGTCCAAAAATCCGGCAGCGCTCGCGCTCGTCGAGCTGTACGCAACGCACGCCGGCGGGCTTGCCTTGCGGCATGCCGGGAATCGGGCTGCTGATGGAGGGCGCGGTGCAACACGCGCCGCAATCCGGGCGACATTCCATGGTTATTGCTCCTGTCCGGAAACTCGGTGTTCCTGCGCGCCGTCGCGCCAGAACGCGGCAGCCAGCAGGGCCTTCGTGTAGGCATGCTGGGGCGCGGCAAAGATTTCGCTGGCCGTCCCCTGCTCGACCACTGCGCCGGCACGCATGACCAGCAAGGTGTCGGCCATGGCGCGGACCACGGCAAGGTCATGGCTGATGAACAGGTAGGACATCCGGTAGCGCTGCTGCAGGTCGCGCAGCAGGTCCAGCACCTCGGCCTGGACGGAACGGTCCAGCGCCGAGGTGGGCTCATCGAGCAACAGGAATTCCGGCCGCAGGATCACGGCCCGGGCGATGGCAATGCGCTGGCGCTGCCCGCCCGAGAACTCATGCGGATAGCGATTGCGCATCGCCGGGTCCAGACGCACGTCGCTCATGGCCTGGGCAATGCTGCGCTCGCGTTCCGCCCGGCCCAGCTGCGGCTCGTGCACACGCAGTCCTTCGCCGATGATATCGCCCACCGTCATGCGCGGCGACAGTGAACCAAAGGGGTCCTGGAACACTACCTGCATGCGCCGCCGCAACGGCCGCATCGCGGCAGGGCTCAGGCGAGCCAGGTCGGCCGTATCGAAACGCCGGGTGCCCTGCGCCGGCAGCAGGTTCAGCAAGGCCCGGCCCAGCGTGGACTTGCCCGAACCCGATTCGCCGACAATGCCCACGGTTTCCCCCCGGCGCACATCCAGGCTGACGCCATGCACCGCAACGAAGCGCTCCGGCCGGCGGAACAGGCCACGCCGCAGCGGAAATGCCACTTCGATATCGCGCGCTTGCAGCAATACCGGCGCATCGGGATCGACCGGCGGCTTCGTGCCATGCGGTTCCGCCGCCAGCAACATGCGCGTGTACGCCTGGCGCGGCTGGCTGAACACCCGTGCACAGGGCCCCTGCTCGACCATCTCGCCGCCACGCATGACGCAAACCGTATCCGCGACATGGCGCACCATGCCAAGGTCATGGGTAATCAGCAACACCGCCAGGCCCAGCCTTTGCTGCAAGTCGCGCAGCAATGCCAGGATCTGCGCCTGTACCGTGACATCCAGCGCCGTGGTCGGCTCGTCCGCAACCAGTACCTTGGGGCCGCAGGCCAATGCCATGGCAATAACCACGCGCTGGCGCTGGCCGCCCGACAACTCATGCGGATAGCTGCGGTAGCGCCGCTCCGGTTCCGGAATGCCGACCTGCTGCAATAATTCGATGACCCGCGCCCACGCCGCCTGGCCGCGCAGCGCGGTATGCCGATAGAGCGACTCACGGATCTGCAAGCCGATGCGCATCATGGGGTTGAGTGCCGTCATGGGTTCCTGGAACACCATGGCGATTTCGTTGCCACGCAGCTGGCGCATACGGGCTTCCGGCAATTTCAGCAGCAGTTCGCCCTGGTATTCGATGCGGCCGGTCAGGGCAGCGCTGTCGGGCAGCAGGCGCATGAGCGCATAGGCCGTCACTGATTTTCCCGAGCCGGATTCGCCCACCAGCGCCAGCGTCTGTCCGGCACGCAGGTCGAAGCCAACGGAACGCACCGCCTGTACCGGGCCGTCCGCCGTATTGAAGGTCACGCCCAGGCCACGCACCCGCACCAGCACGTCGCCCAACCCGTCCGCCGAAGACTGCGCTGCCCCACCGCAGGGCTTGCCCTCCCGATCAAGCATGCCTTCCATGGTTTCGTGCGCCTCCATCAGCGGCTGCGGGGGTCCAGCGCGTCGCGCAGACCGTCCCCGAGAAAATTGAGGCAGAACAGAGTCGTCGTCAGGAAAGCGGACGGCACCAGCAGCATCCAGGGCGCGCGCGCCATCATGTCCTTGCCCTCGCTGATGAGCGCTCCCCAGCTGGTCAGCGGTTCCTGCACGCCCAGGCCCAGGAACGACAGAAAGCTTTCCAGCAGGATGACCTTGGGCACCGTGAGCGTCAGGTAGATCATGACCGGCCCCAGCAGATTAGGAATGATGTGACGCAGGATGATGTCCCGGCTGCGTACCCCCAGCGCCTGGGCCGCTTCGACAAACTCGCGGCGCTTGAGCGACAGGGTCTGGCCGCGCACGATACGCGCCATATCCAGCCACTCGACCGCCCCGATGGCCACATAGATCAGCAGGATATTGCGACCGAACACCACCATCATCAGGATGACCAGGAACAGGAACGGCAAGGAATACAGGATGTCGACAAAACGCATCATCAAGGTATCCACACGCCCGCCGGCAAACCCGGCCACCGCTCCGTACAATACGCCGACCAGCAACGCCACGATGCTGGCCACCAGCGCCACCGACAAAGACACCTGGCCACCATAGAACGTGCGCGTGAGCAGATCCCGGCCATTGGCATCGGTACCCGCCAGGTGCCCGCTATCCCAGGAAGGCGGCGCGCGGAACGCGGCCCAATCGACTTCATCCAGTTGCCAGCCGGTCAGCCAGGGGCCGACCACGCATACCACGGCGATCAGGCACAGCAAGCCCAGGCTGACCATGGCCGCACGGTTGGCGCGCAAGCGCCGCCAGGCGTCATGCGCCAGGCTCCGGCCCACCGGCGCTGGCGGCAGCGCAGTGGTTTCCTGCGTGGAATCATTTGCCATCATATGCGTCAGTCCTCATAGCGTATCTGCGGATTGAGCAGGCCATACAGCAAATCCACCAGCAGGTTGAACAGCACGATCAGCACGCCGTAGAACACCACGACGCCCATGACCAGCGTGTAATCGCGGCTGAGCGCCGCCTGGACAAAATAGCGGCCGATGCCGGGCAGCCCGAAAATCTGCTCGATCACCACCGACCCCGTCACGATGCCCACCATGGCCGGCCCGAGATAGGACAGCAATGGCGCCAGCGCCGGGCGCAGGGCATGATGCAGCACCACCTCAATGGCCGACAGGCCCTTGGCGCGTGCCGTGCGGATATGCGGGCTGTTCATGGTCTCTATCATGCTGCCGCGCATCAGCCTGGCGATATACGCGACTTGCGGAATCGCCAGCGCCACGACGGGCAGCAGGATGTAGCGCCACTGGCCGTCCCCCCAACCTCCGGCCGGCAACCAACCCAGGGTCACGCTGAACAGCAGCGCCAAGACCGGAGCGACGACGAAATTAGGGATAGCAATGCCGGCCAGCGCCACCCCCATGACCGCATGGTCGGTCGCCCGGTTATGGCGCATAGCGGCCCAGATGCCCAGCGGCACACCCACCAACAGCGCCAGCGCCATGGCCCACAGCCCGAGGCGCGCGCTCACGGGAAAGCCGGTCGCGATCAGGTCATTGACGCTGCGGTCGCGATACTTGAACGAAGGCCCGAGATCGCCTTGCGCCAGGTTGCCCAGATAAAGGAAGTACTGCGTCAGCAGCGGCTGGTCCAGGTGATAGGCCGCCTTCAGGTTCGCCTCGATTTCCGGTGGCGCCTGGATGTCGCTGTCGAACGGCCCGCCGGGTGCCAGCCGCATCAGGAAGAAAGAGAGAGTAATGACGAGCAGCAGCGTGGGCACGGCCTGCAGCAACCGCCTGAAAATATAAAGAACCATGTACGTCGCCTTGAGGGAACCTGCCCAGGGCGTCGCCTGCCACTGGCGGCTGCCTGCCGCCAGTGCGGGCGCCAACGCCCCCTGGTTGGTTTTCCGCGCCAGCGTGCCTGGGGCCCTGTTGACACTTCTGCCTGGAAAACAGGGCCATTACACCACGAAGCGCAAACCCGGCGCAGCGCCAGCCATGCGTTGCCCGTACACGGCGCGGCAGGCCGGCGGCGGCTGCCAAACCGGATGCGCCCATATAAGTAGTTTCAGCTAAAATAAACCAAAAAATGTGAAGATAATCCTAGGATGACAAACATGATTCCTCTCCGGGAAAAACGCGCACTGGTTCTCTTCTCGGGAGGACAGGATTCGGCCACTTGCCTGGCATGGGCGCTGAGCCGCTATCAGCATGTCGAGACCCTGGGCTTCGACTACGGTCAGCGCCACCGGGTGGAACTCGACTGCCGTACCCGGCTGCGCACGCTCGTCGCCGACATGAATCCGGACTGGGCACCGCGCCTGGCGGAAGACCATCTGCTGCCGGTAGACTTTTTCCGGCACCTGGGCCAGACCGCCATGACGGATGACGTCGCCATCACCATGCAGGCTGATGGCCTGCCCAATACCTTCGTACCCGGGCGCAATCTACTGTTCCTGACGCTGGCGGCGGCCCTGGCCTACCGGCGCAACCTGAATGTGCTCATCGGCGGCATGACGGAAGCCGACTATTCCGGCTATCCCGATTGCCGCGACAACACCATGAAAGCCCTGCAAGTGGCGCTCAGCCTGGGCATAGACCGACAGCTCACCATCGAAACCCCGCTGATGTGGCTGGACAAGACGGAAATCTGGGATCTGGCCTGGCGCCTGGGCGGCGACGTGCTGGTGGAAACCATCCGCCAGGAATCCCATACCTGCTACCTGGGCACCCGCGACACCCTGCACAGCTGGGGCTACGGCTGCGGCAGCTGCCCGGCCTGCACCTTGCGGGCACGCGGCTATGTGCGCTGGGCGGCCAACCGGCTGGCCGCCTGACAACCACCGCGAGACGTCGCTGGACGCCGCTCAGGCAGCGTCCAGTTCCACCCAGTAGCCACTGATCAGTTCCGCCGGACGGCGCATGGCCTGCACGCGAGCCGACACATCCCAGGCGTCGAAACGCACGCAGAGGCCCGCATAGACGCCATGGCCTTCGCCGGCTTCCAGTATCCCGGGGGTTTCTATGCCTTCCCCGGCGCGGATGGCACTACCGGCGCGGATGTCATCCCCAGCCTTGATGCCCCAGCCGGCATCCAGGTAATCCGCCACGTCGATGCCTGCACCGGCAATCAAACCGCGCGTGATCTTCAGGGAACCCGCCACCGCAATCCTGCCGCCCACCTTGACGCCCTGCTGGCAAACCAGGCCGGCGCCGGCTTCAAGATCCGCCCCGACCTGCAGATCGCCGCCCACCTGGGCCTCGCCCGTCACATTGAAATCCCACTGCGCACGCAACTGGCCGCCGCATTGCAGCTTGCCGCCCACTTCCAGGCCCCAGCCGGCCTTCACATCCCCCGTCACGCGCATATCGCCCGCGCAGCGGATACCGCCCTCGGCCATGACATCGCCCCCCGCCTGCACGATATCCGCGCGGATGCTGCCCTGCGTGCGGATACTGCGTCCGGTACGCACGATCGCATCGACTTCTATGCCCTGGCGCACGATCAGGTCGCCCGCGAAAATCATCGCATTGGCTTCCACCGCGTCGACGCTGCGCACGGCATCTATGGGACCGAATTGATCCAGCAACCAGCAGGCGTCCTCGATGCGGCCCGCGGCCACCAGCGCATCAAGCAATTGCTGGTATTCCCCCTGCCCATTGTGATCACGGATGAACCAGCGATAGCCGGCGGCGCAGGGTTGCTTGGCTTTGACGAAATTCTTGGTGAGTTGCATAGTGCCCGTGCTGCCGCATCGCGCCTGTGCGAAATGGCAGCCCATAGATGTGCTTGCGAGAATAAGCGGCCCAGGCCCGGCATCCAGGCCGGCGGCAGCGAATCAGGGGAATGACGCCAGCAAGGCGCCACGGCAGGTCGCGCGTGGCGCGTCAGCCGGGCTTGGCACGGGCAAAGGTGGAGCGGAACGCCAGTTCCTGCGGGTCTTCCGGCCACCAGCGAGTTTGCGCAACAACGCCCGGCGTGAACCTGCCACGGCCGGCATAACGATGTTTGAACGAAGTCGAAGAGCGGCGAACCGCAAGCGCAGACACGGGAACCGGAAGAACGGAAAGAGGAAGACGGTGAACCGGAGGGCAGAAACTACACAGCCGCCAGAATTGCGCGGATGGGCAATGGGCGGCTGCTGCAGATGCGGATATCGTAGCAGGCTTGTGGATATCTTCACAAGCAAGCCTGGGAACTGACCGTGGCGGAGACGCCACTGCCAGCCCATGCCTGGCAGTGGCTGGCCGCCGGCCGCAAGCGGCCAGGCGCCTGCAAGGCTCAGGCCGGCAGCGGCCGGTGTCCGCTGCGACGGCGCTTCCACCACTGTGTTTGCGACACAATGGTGAACAGCAGCGCCAGTGCAATGCCCGCCGATAGCGGCGAAGTGACGAAACCCATCAGGAACTCTCCCGGGTTTTCACCGGCCGACAGCATGGCCTGGCGATATGAGCGGTCCATCAGCGGCCCCAGCACCATGCCGAGGATCACCGGCCCGACCTGGAAGCCGTAGATTTTCAGGAAATAGCCCAGTACGCCAAAGCCCAGCATCCAGTACACATCCATCGGGTTGTTGTTGATGGAGTAAGCCCCCACCACGGACAGCACCAGGATGATAGGCAGCAGGATACGCTTGGGCGTTTCGACCACCTTGGCAAACAGCTTGATGCCGGACAGCCCGAAAATGAGCAGGAAGATGTTGGCCAGCACGAGGCTGCCCACCGTGAACCAGAACAGGTGCGGCGTTTCTATCATCAGCATGGGGCCGGGCTTGAGGCCATGGATGTAGAGCGCCCCGATAATGATGGCCGTCACGGCATCGCCGGGAATGCCCAGCGTCAGCATGGGAATATAGGCCGCAGGAACGGCTGAATTGTTGGCGGTTTCCGGCGCGACAATCCCTTCGTAGGCACCTTGGCCGAATGGCACTTCCGGATTCTTCACCACCCGGCGGGCATGGTCATAGGCCATCAGCGCCGCAATATCCCCGCCCGCGCCGGGCAGGACGCCCACGCCTATGCCCACGGCAGAACTGCGCACCGTCAGCGGCAGGTACTTGCGGATCATTTTCCAGGGCGGAATGACCTTGCTGACATTCTGCTTGACCGTCTTCACATGCAATTCATGCAGCTGCGCCAGGATTTCCGCTACCCCGAAGAAACCGATCATCGCCGCGATGTAGGAAATTCCGGCGGTCAGTTCCAGGCTGCCGAACGTAAAGCGCGGTTGTGCCGTCAAGGGGTCCAGCCCCACCGAACCGATCAGCACGCCCAACGCTCCGGCGAACATGCCCTTGGACAGCGACCCGCCAGACAGGCTGCCCACCAGCAACAGGCCCCAGGCAGCCAGCAGCAGGTATTCACGCGGCCCGAAGGTCAGCGCGAACTCCGACACGACGGGCGCGGCAATGGCCAGCACGGCGATGGCGATGAAACCGCCGATCACCGACACGACCGTCGTCAGGCCGATGGCCAGCCCAGCCTCGCCACGCTTGGCAATGGGGTAACCGTCCAGCGAGGTGGCGATCTGTGCCGGACCGCCAGGAATGTTCAACAGGATGGACGCGCGCGAACCGCCATAGACACCGCCCAGGTAGATACCGGCGATCAAGACCAGGGCTTCATTCACCGGCCACTTGAAGGTGAAGGAAATCAGGATGGAAACGGCCATGGTGACCGACAGCCCGGGAATCGCACCAATGTAGATGCCCGCGAACGTGCCTATGGCTGCCATCATCAGCAGCTTGGGGTCCGTCCAGGAAATCAGGAAATATTGCAGAGCATCATTCATTTCAGGCTCCTTGCCACCAGGTTCCGGCCGGCAGGATGACGGAGAAGAGCGTTTCGAATACCAGATGGATCACGCCCAGGAATACCGCCGGAACCAGCAGCGTGATCCATAACCGCCGGCTGCCCAGCAGCAGCATGGTGCTTACCAGGAACAGGTAGGACGACGCCAGAAAGCCCATGCGCTCCATCAGCACCATATAGACCAGCATGGCCAGGCTGACCCACAGCACGACGGGCGGCAGTACCTTGCTGCGGAAGACCGCGACCACGGAGCCGCTGAACACCGGCTTTGCCTTGAAGGCGCGCCAGACGAATTGCAGCGCGCAGACCACCATCAGGAAAGCGGCAGCCATCGGGAACGAACCGGCGGACGCCAGCGATTCAAAGCCGGAAATCTCGTAGGCGTGCCACAACAGGAAGACTGCGAGTCCCAGCAGCAGGACGACGAATACCAGTTCGCCTGCCTGGCGTTGTGCTTGTTGCTTCATCAGATATCTCTCTTTTCCGGGCGACCAGACAAGACATCCGGCAAGCGTTCGATGCACTTGCCGGATGGGCTGCTGGCCTGTTGCCGGAACACAGGCGACAGCGCCCGCCAGGCATGGCGAGCACGGCCGCAAAGCCAGGCTCAGGGTTTCGGAATGCCCAGGGCTTCGGGGCTGGTTTTGGCAGCGCCGACCGAGTCATACAACCAGGCCGTGGTGGATTGCCACTTGTCGAGGAAATCCTGGGCCTCGGCGCCGCTCAGGTTCAGGACGCGCGTGCCGCGGTCCTCGTTGAACTTGAGGTAATCCGGGGACGCGGCAGCCTTGGCAAATGCATCGGAAAGCTTTGCCTTGACCGCGTCAGGCGTTTCCTTGCGGACGAATACGCCGTAGAACGGCCCCCAGGGCAGGTGCCGCTCCAGGCCAGCCAGCGCCGGTGCTTCGGTCATCGGAGGAATGTCGCCGAACGGTTCGGTGCGCAACACGCCCAGCGCTTTCAGTCGTCCGGCCTTGACGTGCTCCAGCACTGCGCCCGAGGCAATGAAGCCGATGTCGGCATGGCCCCCCTGCAGCGCCGCAATGGCAGGGCCGTCCCCGTCGAACGGCACCAGCGTCGTTTCAAACGGCGTGACATCGTTGATCATCGCGTTGATCGTAAACGGCACTGTCCCCTGGCCCGCGATGTACTGTTTGAGCTTCTTCGGGTTGGCCTTGACGTAGTCGAACAGCTCCTGCGTGGTATTGGCAGGCACCTTGGGATTGGCCACCAGCAGGATGGAGTCGTTGATCGACACGATATTGATCGGCGTGAACTCCTGGAAGTCGAATGGCGCCAGATTCAAGACGCGGAACAGCGCCTGGGGCTCGGCCGCCATCAGCACGGTATAGCCGTCGGGCTGCTGGCGCAGCACGAAGTTCGCCCCCACTGCGCCCGATCCGCCTGTGCGGTTCTGGATCACCAGCTTCTTGCCCAGTTCGTCCTCGGCCAGCGGCGCCAGCGCGCGCATGGCCACGTCGGTGGCACCCCCGGCCCCCCATGGCACGATGGCCGTAATGTCACGGCGCGGATAATCATCGGCCTGTGCCGGCGCAGCGGCCGCGCCCAGGATACCGGCCAGCGCAAATGCGCCCAAACAGCGTTTGAACATTGCCATTCCTCTCATCCCCTTTGCATGTAATGGCTCGCCGCCTGGATACCGATGGAAGCGGAACCTTGTTAATATTTGGAATTGGATTCTATTTGAAACAAGATTCACCCAAGCAACCATCCGGGATTGCCCTAATTCAGCGTATTTTCAGCTTGAGCGGATAGCGCCGCGTGCGGCGCTGCCGCCATCAGACTTCCGCCACACAGCCTTGCAAAACGCCGGACCGCATACGTAAGATGCCGTTTCTCCGCTGTGAGAAAGCCTTATTTGATAGGATCGTTGCACATGCTTCCCTCCCGCGACCGAGCCCTGCGAGTCGTCGAACTGCTGGCCCACGCCCCCGATGGGCTGCCGATGTCGGAAATCGCGGAAACCCTTGCCATCCCCAAAACAGCCATCCACAGGCTGCTGGGCGACCTGCAGCAGATGGGCTATGTCAGCCACCTGCATGATGGCCGCTTCTGCCTGACCGTGAAGATCATTTCCATCGCCCTGGATTACCTGGCAGCCACCGGCCTGACAGATGCCGTGCAACCCCCGCTGGACCGCATTGCGCAGCAAAGTGGCGAACTGGCCCGCCTGGCGCTGGTTAACGGTGAACAACTGATCTGGATTGCCAAGGCCCAGGGCGCGGGCCCCGGCCTGCGCTACGAACCAGGGCCCGGCTGCGTGGTGAACCTGTCGGCCACGGCAACCGGCCTGGCATGGCTGGCTACCCTGCCGGAAGACCAGGCACTACGGCTGATCGCCGAGCAGGGCCTGGCCCCCGAACCGGCCCAGGGGCCGTGCGCCCCCCGCTCCATCCAGGACGTGCTGGCACGCCTGGACATCGTGCGTACCCAGGGCTACGCCACCGTATGCGATGCCAACGAAAACGGCATGAGCGCGCTGGCCGTACCGGTCTTCGCCGCCGCCGGAGGCCATGCGCTGGGTTCGCTGTGCATTACCGGCCCGTCCTTCCGCTTCACCACCGACGAGATGCAGGCGCTGATCCCCGCCGCCCTGGATACCGCCGCAGCCCTGAGCCGGGCCAGCCGCGAATCACCCTTGATGGGCCGCGGACCGGCCTAGCCTTGCCCGCACGCGCCCGGGTACCTTCCACGCACTCGGCGCGCAAAAAAGAGGCCAGCCTCGCGGCTGGCCTCTTCATTCATGCAGGCAACGACATGCTTCAACCCTTGGCAGCCCGCCCTTCGGCAATGGCCTGGGCACGCAGGCGGTCGTATTCATCCTTGGGCACCGGCTTGGCGTCCGGCTCACCCAGTTCCTGACTGCGGATGCGATAGGTTTCACGCGCCGTCCAGGCTGCCATGGCTGCGATCACCGTCACGGCAAACGTGATGGAACCGACGATCATCGGAATACTGCGCGACTCGGGCGGAGCCACCATGGTGAACAGCGCAGGCAGCAGGGCCGAGATGGTCGTGCCAGTGTTCTGCGCAATCGCCATGGCCGACACACGGGTACGGGCCGGGAACAGCTCGGGAAAGAAGCTCGGGAAGATGGCGTTGTAACCCTGATAGACCACGCCCCACATCAACAGCGAGAAAGTAATGGCCAGCGGCACGCTCTTGATGCTGATGGCATACAGGTAGGCGAAAGCCAGCAGGCCGGACACCAGGGCACCGATGATGATAGGCGGACGGCGGCCGATACGGTCGGACAGGTTGCCCACGAACGGAATGATCAGGACAGCCAGACAGTTACCGAGCACGGGAATCCACAGGTAGACGTCCTTCGCGAAACCGATGCCATAGGCCGGCTGCACCGCGTAGGCGGCGCCGAAAATCGTGGCGATCACCGGAATGACGTTCATGAGCGCCATGCAAGCCACGCGCACCATGTCGCGCCAGTAGTGCTTGAAGGCCTCCACGATAGGCGCACGCGGCGGGGCGCCATCCTTGGTTTCTGCACGGAAGATCGGCGTTTCGGCAACCTTGCGGCGTATCACGTAACCCAGGATGATCACGACGAAGCTCAGCAGGAACGGAATCCGCCAGCCCCAGCTGTTAAAGGCCTCGTCCGGCATATAGTGCGCCAGCGGCAGGAAGACGGCAGCCGCCAGGATCTGACCAACCTGCACGCCCTGCAGCGTGAAGCTGGCAAAAAAGCCGCGCCGGCCGAAAGGCGAGTGCTCGAGAATCATGGAGCTGGCCCCGGAGATCTCGCCCGCCACCGCAAAGCCCTGCACCAGGCGCAGCAGCACCAGCAGCGTAGGCGCCAACAGGCCAGCCTGGTCATACGTCGGCAGCAAGCCTACGGCGATGGTCGAGAAGCCCATGAGGAACATGCACGTCAAGAGCACATTCTTGCGGCCCCGCGTATCTCCCCAGTGGCCCAGCACGAAAGCGCCGATGGGACGGGCGACATAGCCCACGCCATAAGTAGCCAGCGAAGCAACGATGGCGACCTTGGGGTCAGTACTAGGAAAGAAGATTTGCGGAAATACCAATGCCGCTGCCGTGGCATAGATGAAAAAATCGTAGTATTCGAGTACCGATCCCAGCCAGCCACTGGCCGTTGCACGGCGGGTCTGGACGGCATGCTCGGTATGCCCGGTGTCGCGTTTTGTCATATGTGCTCCTGTGTTCCACCCTCTCGAGGGCCGGACCTGCTGGTCAGTGCCAGCGTCTATACCCATTTTTATGCCAGGCCGGGGCTATGTCACGCCTGACAAAATCCGGAATAAGATTCCTATTTCCGGATTTTTCCTTATTATTGGAAATTGGAATTGGATTCTAAATTACAAAGCTTGCAGGAGGCTGAATCCGTTCCCAACAAATTCCACTATCAGTTATGCCGGGAATTCATCAGCGCGACTTCCGCCTGTGGATAAAAGTGTGAAGAACCTTGTCCGCAGACAACGCTGGAAGTCCGTACAGTATCCTGGCGCCATGCCAGCAACAGGTATCGGTCGCGCGCCGCTCCCATCCCGCCGGACAGGAAACGGCCGGTTCCGGCACTCGGCCCTGAACCGCTGCACCGGCCCCCAATGCATTGCGCCGGCAAGCCCGTTCCACCCGTTCCATGCTGGCCCTGCTCCCTCAGGATTTGCTATCGGGACTTACACCAAGGCCTGAAAACCCGCATGGAATATGGCTTTCTTTCGATATACCGGCCAACACCGCCAGTTGCCCCAGGCGCCGGAAGCTACCACTTGCAGCGGCCAGCCAATGAAGCCAGTTGTCCGGTCTTGCACGCAAAATGACGCATTGCCTGCACGATATTCATGGCTTCCAGGTGCTACCGGCACACGAAGAAAAAAGTTATCAACAGGCAGGGTCAGAAACGCAGCAATATCTGCCTGATCTGTGGATAACCTTACGGCAGGCAAAAAAAATGCCGACCCGTTGAAACGGGACGGCATATTCCAGGCGGGCCAGCTCAGTCTGTCTCAGCGCCGCTCTTATCCCGCAGCCCCGACATATAGACGCATCATTAGGAATGGCCGGGCTTATCCTGCGATAAGCCCGGCCATCGGCATAAGCTGCGCCCGCGCAGTACTGATCAGCGGGAGCGTTTCAGCGCGTAGGCACCATCTCCCAGCAGCGCCAGCGCCGCTGCCGCGACAGCCAGGAACACCGGATATTCCCAGCCCCCATTGGGATTGCTGAAGCTCCAGCCATTGGCAAAATGCACACTGGCCGCCGCGAACAGTTGCACAGCCGCCAGGGCGGCCACCCAACGCGGGAAGATGCCGAGGATGAGCGCAACGCCGCCAAGCAATTCAAACGCAGTGACCGGATAGGCCATCCAGCCGGGGAACCCCACCGATTCGAAAAATCCGGCCGTCCCAGGCAGCGTGAAAACCAGCAGCTTGGTCAGGCCATGGGCCAGATACATGGCCCCCAGGGCCAAACGCAGCAACAGGGCGGCGTACGGTGCCGTATTCAGTGCCACGGCGGTTTGTTGACGATCATTCATGATTTCTTCCTTGATGTGATTTTCCGGGGGCTCCGGCACCCTGCCGGCGCCCGCCTCTTGCTGCTCTTCCGCCGCCTGCGACGACAGACGTACCTGACTTACTTGCCTGCCGCACCGGCGACATTCACCAACGGCGCTCCCCAGGCATAGGATTCCATCGCCAGCACGCCATACGTAACACCGCCATCGAAAACCTGCGCCGCTTCGTCATCATCCGTCGCACCGGCCGCAATCAGCAGTGGCAGGAAGTGCTCTTCGGTCGGATGCGAGCGCACGGCGTCCGGTGCCAGGCGCCGGTAATCGGCCAGGCGGTCCCAGTTGCGTGCCTGTACCGCCGCACGCACCCAGCTGGTGAAGGCCAGCGCATACATCTCGGCATCACCGGTGCCGGATGCACCGGCCTCGCGCCTGATCTCATATAGATTATGGGTCAGGCTGCCGGAAGCCAGGATCAACACACCTTCATCGCGCAGCGGCCGCAAGGCCCGGCCCAGGGCCAGCGCTGCACGCGTATCCAGCGGATAAGGCATGGCAATCTGGAACACGGGCACATCGGCATTCGGGTACAGATAACGCAAAGGCACCCAGGCGCCGTGATCAAGACCGCGTGCTTCGTCCAGGCCGGTAGCGAAGCCCGCCTCACCCAGCAGGCCAGCCACCCGCGCCGCCAATTCCGGCGCTCCCTGGGCGGGATACTGCAAGGTATACAGTTCAGCCGGAAATCCGCCGAAATCATGGATGGTTTCCTGTTGCCGCGCAGCACTGATCAAAGCGCCCCCGCGGGTCATCCAATGCGGGGAAATAACCACGATGGCGACCGGACGCGGCATACTCGCCCCCAACGCCTGCAGTTGCGGGCCAGCCAGGCCGGGTTCCACGGCAAACGTCGGCGATCCGTGGGAAACGAACAGCACGGCTTGTTTGGCAGACATGATTCACTCCTTTGTCAGCCCGATGCCACTGGCCTTCTATGACAAGGCGCAACGTACCGGGCGGGTGGCAATCACCGGTGCAATCACCGGTGTCCTGGCGCTGCCGAAACAGGGTTCATACAGTGCAGGACCAATGAAGTGAATTGTAGATATGAAGAAACTGGCAATAAATATGCATTAAAACAATTCAATGTCTCTATTTTCGAGACAATTGTGCGTTTCAATCCCCGCTTTCCATGCCTGAGGAGGCAAGCTGTCAGCCGCGTGCCTGTGCCTACCATTGCGCGGCTGACGCCCCCCAGGAAGCGCCAGCCGCCAGGCAACCATCAGAGCGCCAGCGTCATCCAGCTGGCGCCCGTACCATACCCGGCCAGCTTGTCCGCAACAGGGCTGCCCGGCGTGACAGTCACGGGTTCGAATCCGTGGCGCGACCAGTAGCGGCAGGCATGGGCCAGCGATACCAGGGCAGCACGGCGCATGCCGGCCATGCGCGCCCATTGCCGGCCAAAGGCCAGCATGCTGCTTGCCACGCCGCGCCCGGCCATGCGGGGCGCAACCGCGCAATCATGCAGGAACCAGGTGTCCGCCGGCTGGGGCAGTGTCTCCAGCCGCGCATTGAGCGCCGGGGGCAGGCCTGCATCCCAAGGATAGGAAATCAGATAGCCGCACACTTGCGCATCATCGGCGCGCGCCACCCAGCAACTTGCCTGCGCCAACGCCAGGCGATTGGCATAGAAATCAGCATCTTCCAGCAGATCGGCGTCATAGACCTGCGCCTGCAAAGCCAGCACGGCATCCAGGTCTGCCAGACTCATGGTCTCGATCTGAACCGACATCATCACACTCCATAAAAAAACAAACCCCCATGCCGCCCGAGGCAACATGGGGGAGTCAAGTCCGCCGCACCAGGGGCGCGGCGGGATCTCGCGGGGATTACTCCTCGGGCGTTTCCGGATTGCTGGCGTGCAGCGACACGTTTTCGAACGGGTTGCCGCTGGGCGGCAGCGGATCGTCCTCGAACGGGTTGGCCAGCGCACGGGCGGCTTCGCGCTCTGCAGCCTCGAAGCTTTCCTTTTCCTTGCGAGCGCCGTGGTAAGCCAGGCCGGTACCGGCCGGGATCAGGCGACCCACAATGACGTTTTCCTTCAGGCCACGCAGGTCGTCGCGCTTGCCCATGATGGCCGCTTCGGTCAGCACCCGGGTGGTTTCCTGGAAGGAAGCCGCGGAGATGAACGAGTCGGTAGACAGCGACGCCTTGGTAATACCCAACAGCACGTTTTCGTAGGTAGCGGGGCGCAGGCCTTCCGCATCCATGCGATCGTTGGCGTTGAGCAGTTCCGAACGCTCGACCTGTTCGCCAGGAATGAAGTCGGTATCACCGGCATCGACGACATGCACGCGGCGCAGCATTTGGCGCACGATCACTTCAATGTGCTTGTCGTTGATCTTCACGCCTTGCAGACGGTACACGTCCTGGACTTCGTCGACGATGTAGGACGCCAGCGCTTCGATCCCTTGCAGACGCAGGATATCGTGCGGGTCGGCCGGACCGTCGACGATCATTTCGCCCTTGTTCACGACTTGGCCGTCGTGCACCAGCACCTGCTTTTCCTTCGGAATCAGGAACTCGTGCGCCACGCCTTCCATGTCGGTGATGACCAGGCGCTGCTTGCCCTTGGTGTCCTTGCCGAACGAAACCGTACCCGTGACTTCGGCCAGCAGACCGGCGTCCTTGGGCGAACGGGCTTCGAACAGCTCGGCCACGCGCGGCAGACCCCCGGTAATATCGCGGGTCTTCTGCGATTCCTGGGGAATACGCGCCAGCACTTCACCGATGGAAACGTCCTGGCCGTCGCGCACCGTGATCAGCGCGCCCACCGGGAACGAAATGTTCACCAGGTGATCGGTGCCGGGAATGCGGACTTCCTCATTCTGCTCATTGAGCAGCTTGATCTGCGGACGCAGCGCCTGCTTGCCGCCACGCGTTTTGGGCGTAATGACAACCAGCGTCGACAGGCCGGTCACTTCGTCGACCTGCTTGGCAACGGTCACGCCTTCTTCGATGTTCTCGAAGCGCACCTTGCCGACATATTCCGACACGATGGGGCGGGTCAGCGGGTCCCACGACGCCAGGCGCGTACCAGCCTGGATGACGTCGCCGTCACCCACCAGCACGGTGGCGCCATACGGCACCTTGTGGCGTTCGCGTTCGCGGCCGTTGTCATCCGAGATGACGATTTCACCGGAACGGGAGATCGCCACGCGCTCGCCCTTGACGTTGGTGACATAGCGCATGGAACTGGCGAATGCGACCCTGCCGCTCACCTTCGTTTCCACGCCGCTGGCCAGCGCCGCACGCGATGCCGCGCCACCGATGTGGAACGTACGCATCGTCAGCTGCGTGCCGGGTTCACCGATGGACTGTGCCGCGATGACGCCGACAGCTTCGCCGACGTTGACCAGCGAGCCACGGCCCAGGTCGCGGCCATAGCACTTGGCGCACAGGCCGTGACGGGTTTCGCAGGTCAGCGGCGTGCGGACCTTGATCTCGTCCACACCCACGGCGTCGATCAGTTCGACCGCATCTTCGTCCAGCATGGTGCCGGCCGGGATCACGGTTTCCTGGGTGTCCGGGTTGACGATGTCGATGGCAGCCACGCGGCCCAGCACGCGGTCGCGCAGGACTTCGATAACCTCCCCGCCTTCGACCAGCGCGCGCATGACGTAACCGTGCGAGGTACCGCAATCGTCACCGCGAATCACCAGATCCTGCGTCACGTCCACCAGACGGCGCGTCAGGTAACCCGAGTTTGCCGTCTTGAGTGCCGTATCGGCCAGACCTTTACGCGCACCGTGAGTGGAGATGAAGTACTGCAGTACGTTCAGGCCTTCACGGAAGTTGGCGGTAATGGGCGTTTCGATGATCGAGCCGTCAGGCTTGGCCATCAGGCCGCGCATACCTGCCAGCTGGCGGATCTGGGCAGCGGAACCCCGGGCGCCGGAGTCGGCCATCATGTAGATGGAGTTGAACGATTCCTGGCGCACTTCCTTGCCATGGCGGTCGATCACAGGCTCGGTGGCCAGCTGCTCCATCATCGCCTTGCCGACTTTATCGCCAGCCTTGCCCCAGATGTCCACGACGTTGTTGTAGCGTTCCTGCGCCGTCACCAGACCGGAGGAATACTGCTTGTCGATTTCCTTCACTTCGGCGCTGGCTTCGTCCAGGATCTTCACCTTGACGTCCGGGATCACCATGTCGCCCATGGCGATGGAGATACCGGCGCGCGTGGACAGGCGGAAACCCGACTGCATCAGCTTGTCAGCGAAGATCACCGTGGCGCGCAGGCCGCAGCGGCGGAACGACTGGTTGATCAGGCGCGAGATTTCCTTCTTCTTCAAGGCGCGGTTGAGCGACTCGAAAGGCAGGCCCTTGGGCAGGATCTCGGACAGCAGCGCGCGGCCGACGGTCGTCTGGAAGCGGCGCAGCACCGGCTGGAATTCGCCGTCCTCGTCCTTCACATACTCGTTCAGGCGCACGGTGATGCGGCTGTGCAGCTCGACTTCACCGTTGTCGTAGGCACGCTGGACTTCAGCGATGTCCGTCAGGAACATGCCTTCGCCCTTGCCGTTGATACGCTCGCGAGTCGCGTAATACAGACCCAGCACGATATCCTGCGACGGCACGATGGACGGCTCGCCGCTGGCGGGGAACAGCACGTTGTTCGAGGCCAGCATCAGGGTGCGTGCTTCCAGCTGGGCTTCCAGCGAGAGCGGCACGTGCACGGCCATCTGGTCACCGTCGAAGTCGGCGTTGAACGCCGCGCAAACCAGCGGGTGCAGCTGGATGGCCTTGCCTTCGATCAGGGTCGGTTCGAATGCCTGGATGCCCAGACGGTGCAGCGTCGGCGCACGGTTCAGCATCACCGGGTGTTCGCGGATGACCTCTTCGAGGATATCCCACACCACCGGTTCATGGCTTTCGACCATCTTCTTGGCTGCCTTGATGGTGGTCGTGAGACCCATCGCTTCCAGGCGGTTGAAGATGAACGGCTTGAACAGTTCCAGCGCCATCAGCTTGGGCAGACCGCACTGGTGCAGACGCAGCTGCGGACCCACCACGATGACCGAACGGCCCGAGTAGTCCACACGCTTGCCCAGCAGGTTCTGACGGAAACGACCGCCCTTGCCCTTGATCATGTCGGCCAGCGACTTCAGCTGGCGCTTGTTGGCGCCCGTCATGGCCTTGCCGCGACGGCCGTTATCCAGCAGCGAATCCACCGCTTCCTGCAGCATGCGCTTTTCGTTGCGCAGGATGATTTCCGGCGCCTTCAGTTCCAGCAGGCGCTTCAGGCGGTTGTTGCGGTTGATGACGCGGCGGTACAGATCGTTCAGATCGGAGGTCGCGAAGCGGCCGCCATCCAGCGGCACCAGCGGACGCAGGTCCGGCGGCAGCACGGGCAGCACTTCCATGATCATCCAGTCAGGCTTGATGCCGGACTTCTGGAAGCCTTCCAGCACCTTCAGGCGCTTGGAAATCTTCTTGATCTTGGCGTCGGACGAAGTGGCCTTCAACTCGCCGCGCAGCGTTTCCACTTCGCGGTCGATGTCGATGGAGCGCAGCAGTTCGCGCACGGCTTCCGCGCCCATCAGGGCACGGAAGTCGTCACCGTATTCCTCGGTCTTGGCGAGGTAATCATCGTCCGACATGATCTGGCCGCGCTTGAGCGGCGTCATGCCGGGTTCGATCACGCACCAGGCTTCGAAGTACAGCACGCGCTCGATGTCGCGCAGCGTCATGTCGAGCACCATGCCCAGACGGGACGGCAGGCTCTTCAGGAACCAGATGTGCGCGACCGGGCTGGCCAGCTCGATGTGGCCCATGCGCTCACGGCGCACCTTGGCCACGGTGACTTCAACACCGCACTTCTCGCAGATCACGCCACGATGCTTCAGGCGCTTGTACTTGCCGCACAAGCACTCGTAGTCCTTGACCGGGCCAAAGATCTTGGCGCAGAACAGGCCATCGCGTTCAGGCTTGAACGTGCGGTAGTTGATGGTTTCGGGCTTGCGCACCTCGCCGAAGGACCAGGAACGGATCTTTTCGGGCGACGCCAGGCCGACCTTGATCGCGTCGAACTGATCATCCTGCGAAACCTGTTTGAAAAGGTCGAGTAGCGCTTTCATTAGTTACGCTCCAAATCCATGTCGATGGCCAGGGAACGAATTTCCTTGACCAGCACGTTGAACGACTCGGGCATGCCGGCGTCGATGGTGTGATCGCCCTTGACGATGTTTTCGTAGATCTTGGTCCGGCCGTTGATATCGTCGGACTTCACCGTCAGCATTTCCTGCAGGGTGTAGGAGGCGCCATAGGCTTCCAGCGCCCACACTTCCATCTCCCCGAAACGCTGGCCACCGAACTGAGCCTTACCACCCAGCGGCTGCTGGGTCACCAGCGAGTACGGGCCGGTCGAACGCGCGTGCATCTTGTCATCGACCAAGTGGTGCAGCTTCAGATAGTGCATGTAGCCAACGGTGACGGGACGCTCGAACGGTTCGCCGGTGCGGCCGTCGATCAGCCACGCTTGCGTGCGGCTGTCGGTCAGGCGCAGCTTCTGCGCGATCTCGTCCGGATAGGCCAGACGCAGCATCTGTTCGATGTCTTCCTCGCTGGCGCCATCGAACACTGGCGTTGCCAGAGGCACGCCGTTCTTCAGGTTGTACGCCATCGTGATGATCTCATCATCCGTCAGGGTGTCCAGCGCGGCCGGCGTACCGGAACCGTTGTACACCTTGTCGAAGAAGGCGCGCAGCTTGGCCACTTCGATCTTGCGCTCGTCGGCCAGCATCTCGGCCACGCGATGGCCAAGGCCCTTGGCAGCCCAGCCCAGGTGAACTTCCAGCACCTGACCCACGTTCATCCGCGAAGGCACGCCCAGCGGGTTCAGAACGATGTCGGCCGGCGTACCGTCAGCCATGTGGGGCATGTCTTCCACCGGCAGGATGCGGGACACCACACCCTTGTTACCGTGACGGCCTGCCATCTTGTCGCCAGGCTGCAGGCGGCGCTTGACGGCCAGGTAGACCTTGACCATCTTCAGCACGCCCGGAGGCAGCTCGTCGCCTTGCGTCAGCTTCTTGCGCTTTTCTTCGAAGGCCAGGTCGAACTGGTGGCGTTTCTGCTCCAGCGATTCCTTGGCCTGCTCCAGCACCAGCGCATGTTGCTCGTCGGCCAGGCGGATGTCGAACCACTGCCAGCGATCGGTCAGGTCAGCCAGGTATTCCTTGCTCAGCACGGAACCCTTGGCCAGCTTGCGCGGACCGCCGTTGACGGTCTTGCCGACCAGCAGCTTCTCGATACGGTCGAAGGTATCGTTTTCGACGATACGCAGCTGGTCGTTCAGGTCCTGGCGATAGCGGCGCAGTTCGTCGTCGATGATGGACTGGGCGCGCTTGTCGCGCACGATGCCTTCACGCGTGAACACCTGCACGTCGATGACGGTGCCGACCATGCCGGACGGCACGCGCAGCGAGGTGTCCTTAACGTCGGAAGCCTTCTCGCCGAAAATCGCGCGCAGCAGCTTTTCTTCCGGCGTCAGCTGGGTTTCGCCCTTGGGCGTCACCTTGCCGACCAGCACGTCATCGGCACGGACTTCCGCGCCGATGTGCACGATGCCGGAATCATCCAGGCGGTTCAACTGCACTTCGGGCAGGTTGCTGATATCGCGGGTGATTTCTTCCGCACCCAGCTTGGTATCGCGCGCCACGACCGTCAGTTCCTCGATGTGCACCGAGGTATAGCGATCATTGGCAACAACGTTCTCGGAGATCAGGATCGAATCCTCGAAGTTGTAGCCGTTCCAGGGCATGAACGCGATCAGCATGTTCTGGCCCAGCGCCAGTTCGCCCAGATCGGTCGAAGCGCCATCAGCCAGCACGTCGCCACGAGCCACCAGGTCACCACGGCGCACGATGGGGCGCTGGTTGATGTTGGTGTTCTGGTTGGAACGCGTGTACTTGATCAGGTTGTAGATATCAACGCCGACTTCGCCAGCGATGTTTTCTTCATCATTGACGCGAATCACCACGCGCTCGGCATCGACGTAATCGACGATACCGCCACGGCGGGCCTGCACGGTCGTACCCGAGTCAACGGCGACGGTGCGCTCGATGCCGGTACCGACCAGAGGCTTCTCCGGACGCAGGCAAGGCACGGCCTGGCGTTGCATGTTGGCGCCCATCAGTGCACGGTTGGCGTCATCGTGCTCCAGGAACGGAATCAGCGAGGCAGCCACGGACACGATCTGCGACGGGGCAACGTCCATGTAGTGCACGTTGGCGCCGGACGTCATCATGGTTTCGCCATCTTCGCGGCAGGCAACCAGATCGTCGACGAAACGGTTTTCCTCGTCCAGGCGCGCGTTGGCCTGAGCGATGACGTAACGGTTTTCCTCGATGGCCGACAGATAGTCGATCGTGTCGGTCACGCGGCCGTTCTCGACCTTGCGATACGGCGTTTCCAGGAAGCCGTATTCGTTCAGGCGGGCGTACAGAGCCATCGAGTTGATCAGGCCGATGTTCGGACCTTCAGGCGTTTCGATGGGACACACGCGGCCGTAGTGGGTCGGGTGCACGTCGCGCACTTCGAAGCCGGCGCGCTCACGCGTCAGACCGCCCGGGCCCAGAGCGGAAACACGACGCTTGTGCGTGATTTCCGACAGCGGGTTGGTCTGGTCCATGAACTGCGACAGCTGGCTGGAACCGAAGAACTCCTTGATCGCCGCGGAAATCGGCTTGGAGTTGATCAGGTCGTGCGGCATCAGGTTTTCGGTCTCGGCCTGGCCCAGACGTTCCTTGACGGCACGCTCGACGCGCACCAGGCCGGCACGGAACTGGTTCTCGGCCAGTTCGCCCACACAGCGCACGCGACGATTGCCCAAGTGGTCGATATCGTCGATCTGGCCACGGCCGTTACGCAGCTCGACCAGCAGCTTGATGGTTTCAACGATATCTTCGTTGGTCAGCGTGGTCGGGCCTTCCAGCACGTTTTCGCGGTTCAGGCGGCTGTTGACCTTCATCCGGCCCACGCGCGACAGGTCATACGACTCTTCGCTGTAGAACAGACGGTTGAACAGGGCCTCGACGGCTTCTTCCGTAGGCGGCTCGCCAGGACGCATCATGCGGTAGATCGCGACGCGGGCGGCGTTCTGGTCCGCAGTGTCGTCGGTACGCAGCGTCATCGAGATGTAGGGGCCGCGATCCAGGTCGTTGGTGTACAGCGTCTGGATGGACGGCACGCCGGCGCTGCGCAGGTTTTCCAGCAGGCTCTCGGTGATTTCGTCGTTGGCGTTGGCCAGCACTTCGCCGGTATCCGGATCAACGATGTTCTTGGCCAGCACACGGCCCACGAGGAAGTCCTCGGGCACGGAAATCCACTCGATACCCGCCTTGGCGATATCGCGCAGATGCTTGGCATTGATGCGCTTGTCCTTCTCGACCAGCACCGTGCCTTCGCGGTCGGTGATGTCGAAACGGGCCACTTCACCCTTCCAGCGTTCCGGCACGAACTCCATCATGCCGCCTTCGCTCTTCAGGTCGAAGTGGTCGAAATCGAAGAAGTAGGCCAGGATGGATTCCGGCGTCATGCCGATCGCCTTCAGCAGGATCGACACCGGCATCTTGCGGCGGCGGTCAACGCGGAAGAACAGCAGATCCTTGGGGTCGAACTCGAAGTCCAGCCAGGAGCCACGGTAAGGAATCACGCGGGCAGAGAACAGCAGCTTGCCGGAACTGTGAGTCTTGCCGCGGTCGTGCTCAAAGAACACGCCAGGCGAACGGTGCAGCTGCGACACGATGACGCGCTCGGTACCGTTGATGACGAACGAACCGGTGTCGGTCATGAGCGGAATTTCGCCCATGTAGACTTCCTGTTCCTTCACTTCCTTGACTGTCGGTTTGCTCACTTCACGGTCGAGCAGCACCAGGCGGACTTTGGCGCGCAGCGGCGACGCATAGGTCAGACCACGTTGCTGGCATTCCTTGACGTCGAAGACCGGTTCGCCGAGCGTGTAGCTGACGAATTCCAGACGAGCCATCTGATTGTGGCTGACGATCGGGAAAATAGAAGAAAAAGCGGCTTGGAGGCCTTCATCCTTGCGTTCGGATGAGGACACTTCCGACTGCAGAAAAGTCCGGAAGGACTGCAGCTGCGTTGCCAGCAGATACGGCACGTTCTGAACGTCTTCCCGCTTGGCAAAATTTTTGCGGATGCGCTTTTTTTCGGTAAACGAGTAAGGCATGAGCACTCCGACTCGAGGTTGCATGGACCGTCAAACCACGGCCCCAGGTACGACTCCAGGAAATCCGACTGCGGGACAAAACCCAGCTGGCCAGATGGGTTTCCTGGAAACGCAAAAGCCCGGAGGAGGCACCAAGACCTCTCCGGGCAGCAAAACGCAGGTCTTACTTCAGTTCGACCTTGGCGCCGGCTTCTTCCAGCTTCTTCTTGGCGGCTTCGGCGTCAGCCTTGGCCAGCGCTTCCTTCACGGTCTTGGGAGCGCCGTCGACCAGGTCCTTGGCTTCCTTCAGGCCCAGGCCCGTCAGTTCGCGCACGGCCTTGATGACGCTGACCTTGTTGGCGCCGGCTTCGAGCAGCACGACGTCAAATTCGGTCTTTTCTTCAGCTGCGGGAGCAGCAGCGCCAGCAGCCGGAGCGGCCACAGCAACAGCGGCGGCAGCAGCCGACACGCCAAACTTTTCTTCCAGATCCTTGATCAGCTCGGACAGTTCGAGCACGGTGAGGCCAGCGATGGCTTCGAGGATTTCAGCTTTATTCAGTGCCATTTTCAAAGAACTCCAAAATTGGATAATGCCAGGGTATGGTTGTCGCTCAGTCGTTCAATTGATACCGACCATTTCCAGAGGGGAAGCCTGATCAGGCTTCGGCCTTCTGGTCGCGCACGGCCGCGAGGCCACGCACGAACTTGGTCGGCACTTCGTTGAGCGTACGGGCAAATTGCGTAATCGGGGCTTGCATGGTGCCCAGCAGCTTCGCCAGCAGCTCTTCACGCGACGGCAGGGAGGCCAGGGCCTTCACGCCTTCAACGTCGAGCACGCTGTTGGGCAGCGAACCGCCCTTGATG
This sequence comes from Kerstersia gyiorum, assembly GCF_004216755.1. Lineage (GTDB taxonomy): Bacteria > Pseudomonadota > Gammaproteobacteria > Burkholderiales > Burkholderiaceae_B > Kerstersia > Kerstersia gyiorum. The sequence continues at coordinate 297,073 of NZ_SGWZ01000001.1, read as the reverse complement.
ACCAGCTTGTCGTTGGTCTTAGCGAAGTCACTCAGCACCTTGGCGGCCGCAACCGGATCATTGCTGATGGCGTACATCAGCGGACCGGTCAGTTGCTCGGACAGAGGCTCGAAAGCCGTGCCGGCAACAGCGCGACGCACCAGCGTGTTCTTCAGAACACGCAGATAGACGCCCGATTGGCGCGCATTCTTGCGCAGTACGGTGACGGAGGCGACGTCCAGACCACGATACTCAGCGACAACGATCGACTTGGCTTCGACCAGCTCGGCCGAAACTTCTTCGATAACTGCCGCTTTCTCTTGACGATTGAGACTCACGGTTGAACACTCCATCAAAGGACACCAGGAAAATCCCGATGTCGTACCGAATGCGGCGAACCTGGACGAGTTCTTGAACTACAAGAAATCTTCCGTGGGACGCCGTCTACGCTGGAGACGCAGCTACCTGCATCATTAAATCCCCGGTTGACGTCCGTATCGCAAGCGATATGGCGGCTGCCGGGCATTCCAGCGGTCTTTGACAGCAGCATCCAGGCCCAGGGGGCCCGGATGAAGCCCAAAGTCTTTACAACAAACCTGCTATCAGGCGGCCGAAGTCAGCGAAGCGACTTCAACACGCGCGCCGCCACCCATGGTGGAGGACACGGCAACCTTGCGCAGGTAAACGCCCTTGGCGGCAGCGGGACGAGCCTTGTTCAGCGCGTCGATCAGGGCAGCCAGGTTGGTCTGCAGCTGAGCCACGTCGAACGAAGCACGGCCGATGGTGGCGTGGATGATACCGGCCTTGTCGGTACGGTATTGCACTTGGCCAGCCTTGGCATTCTTGACAGCGGTGACGACGTCCGGGGTCACGGTGCCGACCTTCGGGTTCGGCATCAGGCCACGGGGGCCCAGGACTTGACCCAGGGCACCGACGACACGCATCGTGTCGGGCGAAGCAATGACCACGTCGAAGTCGATCTGACCGCCCTTGATGCGCTCGGCCAGGTCTTCCAGGCCGACGATGTCGGCGCCAGCAGCCTTGGCGGCTTCCGCTTTTTCGCCTTGGGCGAAAACAGCGACGCGGACGCTCTTGCCGGTACCGGCAGGCAGAACCACGGAGCCACGGACCAGTTGGTCCGACTTGCGGGGGTCGATACCCAGCTGCACGGCCACGTCAACGGATTCGTTGAACTTGGCAGTCGCGGTTTCCTTGATCAGGGCCAGCGCGTCAGCGACGGGGTACAGCTTGGTGCGGTCGATCTTGGCACGCAGAGCAGCGGTGCGCTTGGAAAGCTTAGCCATATCAGATCACTCCTTCAACCGTAATACCCATGCTGGCAGCGCTACCGGCGATCGTGCGCACGGCGGCGTCCAGATCGGCAGCGGTCAGGTCAGGCGCCTTGGTCTTGGCGATTTCTTCAGCCTGGGCGCGCGTCAGCGTGCCGACCTTGTCGGTATGGGGCTTGGGCGAACCCTTTTGCACACCAGCGGCCTTCTTGATCAGAATGGTCGCGGGCGGGGTCTTCATGATGAAGGTGAAGCTCTTGTCCGCGTAGGCAGTGATGACCACGGGGATGGGCAGACCCGGCTCCAGGCTCTGCGTCTTGGCGTTGAACGCCTTGCAGAATTCCATGATGTTCAGACCGCGCTGACCCAGCGCCGGACCGATGGGGGGGGAAGGATTAGCCTTACCAGCCGGGACCTGCAGCTTGATAAAGCCGACGATTTTCTTCGCCATCTTTAACTCCAGACGGGTACAAACGTTTCCCAGGACGGGAAACTCCCCGAGGTTGAAAATCGGAAATGCCGCCAGACTGGCCGGCGGCTTCCGTCAGAAGCTCAGGTCTTTTCGACCTGGCTGAAATCCAGCTCGACCGGTGTGGCACGACCGAAAATCGTGACCGTGACACGGACCTTGCTTTTCTCGTAGTTGACGTCTTCGACGCTGCCATTGAAATCCGCGAACGGACCTTCTTTGACACGCACCATTTCGCCCACTTCGAACAGAATCTTGGGACGGGGCTTTTCACCACCCTCTTCCATTTGCGACAGGATGCCCTGGACTTCGCGCTCGGAAATCGGCGTGGGCCGGTTACCGGTGCCACCCAGGAAGCCAGTCACGCGAGGCGTGCTCTTCACCAGGTGCCAGGTTTCATCCGTCAACTCCATTTCGACCAGCACATAGCCCGGGTAAATACGGCGCTCGGTGATGGACTTCTGGCCGCCCTTCACTTCCACGACTTCTTCGGAAGGAACGAGGATGCGGCCAAAGGAGTTTTCCAGATCCGCACGCTGGATACGTTCCACCAGCGCACGATTAACACTTTTTTCCATGCCGGAATACACATGGACGACATACCAACGCTTGCTCATTACGCGTCCTTAGTTCCAGCCCATGAGGAGGTCATACAGACCCCACTGAATAATCTTGTCCACAAACCACAGCAGGATGGACATGACAATCACGAACGCGAACACCACGCCCGTCATCTGTACCGTTTCCTTGCGGGTCGGCCAGGTTACGCGGCGACGCACTTCCTCGTAGGAAGCTTGCGCGAAGGCACCGAAACGACGGCCCGGCTCACTGAACCAGGCGATGACAGCAGCCAGAACCAGCGAACCCAGGAAAACGGACACCCGCGCCACCAGAGGCTGCGCGCTCAGCGCCGAAAATCCGTAAATGCCAGCAGCAACGACCAGAACGGCCAAGACGAGCTTGACGCGATCAGCGGTACGGCTAACGGTTTCTACATTGGTATTGGACATTTTCTGACGCCGCGAGCCAGATAGGAGGAAACCACACATGGGAGTGTGGCAGGGGCAGTAGGAATCGAACCCACAACCTTCGGTTTTGGAGACCGACGCTCTGCCAATTGAGCTATGCCCCTACGATTACCTGGCAGCAAGACCACCCGGGAAATGGATAGCCTTATATATTACTACAAGACAGCAAAAAATGCAGCTGGCATTTTAACACCAGCTGCATTTACGAGACAACTTACTTGATGATGCTGGCAACGACGCCGGCGCCGACGGTACGACCGCCTTCACGGATGGCGAAACGCAGGCCTTCTTCCATGGCGATGGGGGCCAGCAGCTTCACAACGATGGAGACGTTGTCGCCCGGCAGAACCATTTCCTTGTCGGCCGGCAGGTCGATCGTGCCCGTCACGTCCGTGGTACGGAAGTAGAACTGGGGACGATAGCCGTTGAAGAACGGGGTGTGACGGCCGCCTTCTTCCTTCGACAGGATGTACACCTCGGCGGTGAATTCCGTGTGCGGCTTGATCGAACCGGGCTTGGCCAGCACTTGGCCGCGCTCGACTTCTTCACGCTTGGTGCCGCGCAGCAGGATACCGACGTTGTCGCCAGCCTGACCTTGGTCCAGCAGCTTGCGGAACATTTCCACGCCCGTGCAAGTCGTCTTCACGGTGTCGCGGATACCGACGATTTCGATTTCTTCGCCGACCTTGATGATGCCGCGCTCAACGCGACCCGTCACCACCGTGCCACGGCCCGAGATCGAGAACACGTCTTCCACAGGCATCAGGAACGTGCCGTCCACGGCGCGCTCAGGCGTCGGGATGTACGAATCCAGCGCTTCGGCCAGACGCAGAATGGCCGGCTCGCCCATTTCCGATTGGTCGCCTTCCAGCGCCAGCTTGGCCGAACCCTTGATGATCGGGGTATCGTCGCCCGGGAAGTCGTACTTGGACAGCAGCTCGCGCACTTCCATTTCGACCAGTTCCAGCAGCTCGGCGTCATCAACCATGTCGGCCTTGTTCAGGAACACGATGATGTACGGCACGCCAACCTGACGGCTCAGCAGAATGTGCTCGCGCGTTTGCGGCATGGGACCGTCAGCCGACGACACCACCAGGATCGCGCCGTCCATCTGCGCTGCACCCGTGATCATGTTCTTCACATAGTCCGCGTGGCCCGGGCAGTCAACGTGCGCATAGTGGCGCGACTTCGTCTCGTATTCCACGTGCGAGGTGTTGATCGTGATACCACGAGCCTTTTCTTCCGGCGCGTTGTCGATCTGGTCGTAGCCCTTGGCTTCGCCGCCAAATTGCTTGGACAGCACCGTGGCGATTGCCGCCGTCAGCGTCGTCTTGCCGTGGTCAACGTGACCGATCGTGCCGACGTTCACGTGCGGCTTGGTGCGTTCAAACTTACCTTTTGCCATGACGGACTCCTGCCCTGGAATAAGAAGCGTATGAGTGTTTAACAACGAAAGGAGAGTGGTGCCCATGACGCGGATCGAACGCGTGACCTCTCCCTTACCAAGGGAGTGCTCTACCACTGAGCCACATGGGCATTGATTCCACCGTACTTGCGACGGCGAAACAATCAACTACTGGAGCGGGTGAAGGGAATCGAACCCTCGTCGTAAGCTTGGAAGGCTTCTGCTCTACCATTGAGCTACACCCGCAATCACGAATCAGCCAGGCTGATCAGCCTCACTTGCCGAGGGCTTACGCGACTACCTTACCCGCTACATCAACGCCCGCTTCGTCCTTGAACGATTGTGCGGGCGCTTCAGCAAACTTGGTGGAGAGGGTTGGATTCGAACCAACGTAGGCGTTAGCCAACAGATTTACAGTCTGCCCCCTTTAACCACTCGGGCACCTCTCCGTAGAATTCAAAATTATGGACCTCTTCTTTACTAGTGTCAAGCGCTATCAACTAAAAAGAATAAAATAGTTGAAATCGTGCGCTGGCTACAACGAAATTGTCCTCACCAGCCCTGCCTGGGTCCAGGGCTGGCGCCCCGACGGCGAACCGGATAGGGCGCCAGCCGAGGCAGCCCCAGGCGGCCGCACGGCCCTCCAGATGGTTTACTTCAGCCAGTGCCGGCCGGCTTCTTCGACGCCCCCGCGCTTGTCGACCAGATCCCAGGCAAATTCCATCACGCGGATGTAATCCGGGTCATCCACCGGAAGCATGAAGCCCAGGTAGTTCTTGGGCGTCAGCGGCGTGTCGATGAATTGCGCGCTCAGGCGCGGGTCCGACTTGCTGTAGTGCAACGCTTCATAGGTTTCCGTGATCATCACGTCGCCCTTGCCTTCAGCAATCAGCGCAGGAATTTCCGCATTTTTGTCATGCGTGCTGATCTGGGCCTTGCCCAGGTTGGCCAGCACGAAAGCCTCGTTGGTCCCGCCGGGATTCTTGATGACCTTCACGCCGGGCTGGTTCAGGTCAGCCACCGACTGGTAGCGGCCGGCTTCACTGCTGCGTACCAGCGCGACCTTGCCGAAGGGCGCATAGCCCGGCAGCATCTCGACCTTGCCGATACGTGCGGCATTGCGCGTGATGCCGCCCACCGCCACATCGAAATGATTGGCCTGCAGGTCAGGCATCAGCTGGGGCCAGGAAGTCTGCACGTATTCCACCCGCAGCCCCAGTTCCTTGGCGATCTGCTCGATGACGTCGATATCATGGCCCTCGTAGCCGCCGTCGGCTGTCTTCATCGCAAAGGGCCGGTAATCGCCTGGCGTACCCACACGCAACACCTTGCTCTCCATGATGGCGTCCAGCCGGGGGCCGGCAGTCGCAGATGTACAAAGCGCCAGGCCGGCGGCAAGGCCGGCCAGAACTCGGGAAACTTGTCTCATGAGGCTACCCTCTGTTTTATTGTGGTTGTTGGAAAAATAAACGGCCCGGCCCGGCGACAAACGCCGAATCGGGCCGCTGGCCAGCGCCGCTCTTTATCAGTCGTTGCCGGCTTGGGCCCTGGCCGCCACCCGCGCCGCTGCGTTGAGCGCCCCGACGCCGGCATAACTGCCCAGGCGCTGTACGGCCTCGCAGAAGAAATGCCCTGCAATGTTATCGGTGTAGCAATGCAGGTACTCGCCGCCGGCATCCCGATCGTACAGCACACCGTGCTCGCGCAGTTGCGCCAGCAAGTCCGGCGCCAGATCCAGCCGGCTGGCCAGGTCGTCGTAATAGTTCGGCGACACGGGCGTAATGGCAACCCCTGCCGTCTTCCAGGCACGTACCGTCGCAAAGATGTCGTGGCTGGAAAAAGCCAGGTGATGCACCGCCACCCCGCCCTGCTGCTGGGCGGCCCTGGCGGTATCGGTGCTCAGGCTTTGCGAAACATTCAGCACCAACCTCAGACTGCCATCCGTATTGGCCGCAGTGGTAATGTCCACCAGGCCATAGGGGTCGGCAAACTGCAGGTTGTCTCCCTGGTTCAACCCCAGCACCGAGCGTGCAAACAAGGTCCAGGTATCGCGCTGGCCGACATTCATGCCCAGGGCCAGGTAATCCAGCCCGCTAATGGCGGCGGCCGAGCCGGCTTCCGCCTGGGATGCCTGCTCCAGCACGAAATCGGCCTCGAACAGGCCATTGGGCGCCAGGCTGGACGATACGAAATACACGACGATACCGCCCGGTGAAACAATCGCCGGCAATACCATTTCCCCCGCCCCCACCGGACTTTCAAAACGCGCGGATTGCAGGGCCTGGCCACGGCTGAGCGCGCCTACCGGGTCCTGCGTATACAGGCCCAGGGCACACACCGAGGCGCCGAAACTGCCAAAACGCTCGCGAGCAAAAGAGCCGGGCTGGGAATTGAGGATCAAGGCCACATCGCCCTGGCGATACAGGATGGCCTGCTTGGAGCGGTGCTTGCCGGCGCGCCGGAAGCCCATGCGTCCGAACATTTTCCCCAGCCCGGCCGCCGACGCTTCATCCACGGCAAACTCGACGAAACTCACGCCGGAAAATACAGGCGCAGGCGGCGGATTGAACAACTCGATGCGCGCCGCCGTTGCTTTCAACTTCTCGGGGTCTTCGTCCGCCTCGGGCCGGGCCAGGCGTTCGCGCCCCCAGCTTTCGAGATACAACAGCGAACGCATAGCATCCAGCGCAGTACGACGATTGGGCGTCTCGCGGAAGATGTCATTGAAAATTTCCAGTGACAACGGCCCGCTGTAGCCCGCCAGCAAGGTCTGCAGGAAGAAGTTTTCCACATCCAGCTGGCCCTGCCCAGGGAAGCAACGGTGATGGCGGGCCCAGTCTATGACATCCAGCGTCAGCAGCGGTGCGTCGGCCATCTGCAGGAAAAATATCTTGTCGCCGGGGATGGCCGCAATGCCGCTGGGATCGTCCTTGAGCGACAGCGTATGGAAACTGTCCAGTATCAACCCCAGATGAGGGTGCGCCGCGCGCTGCACGATATCCCAGGCCTGCCCGTACAGTTTGACGTGGCGCCCCCAGGAAAGCGCCTCATAGCCGATGCGCAGATTGCGACGTGCAGCACGGTCCGCCAGAAGCGCCAGCTGGTCTGCGGCCAAGGCTGGATCATCGATGGCATGGGGTGAGGTATTGGAGCAGCACAGCACCAGCCCGCATCCCATTTCCTGCATGATGTCGAACTTGCGTTCGGCACGCTCCAACCCACGCTGCAACAACTCGGCCGGCATGGCCTCGAAATCCCGGAATGGCTGGTAGAGATCAATCGTCAGGCCCAGGTCAGCAGCCATGTTGCGCAGATCGCGCGCCGAGCCATTGAAATGAATGAAATCGTTCTCGAACAATTCGATGCCATCGAAACCGGCTGCGGAAATGGCTTCCAGCTTTTCCCGCAAGGTTCCGCTCAGGGAGACGGTTGCAATCGATCTACGCATATTGGGTTTTCTCTACAACGACAGCCGGCAACACTCGCCCGAACGGGAATTACTTGTCCTGCAAACGCACCAGGGCCTGAATGGCCAATGCGTAGCCATCAACGCCCATGCCGACGATGATGCCGCGCGCCGCGGGCGAAATATAGGAATGGTGGCGGAACGATTCCCGTGCATGCACATTGGAGATGTGCAGTTCGATCAGGCGCACGGCAGCGCCCTTGATGGCATCGTGCAGCGCAATGGAAGTATGCGTATAGGCACCAGGGTTCATCACCACCCCAATGCAACGGCCGGCAGCAATCTCGCGGCCCACTTCCTGAATCCAGTCGACCAGCACGCCTTCATGGTTGCTCTGGCGGCACTCGACCTCCACCCCCAGCTTCGCGCCCTCCTCGCGGCACAGGCGCTCGACGTCAGCGAGCGTTTCATGGCCATAGACGGCAGGTTCACGCGTACCCAACAGGTTCAGGTTGGGGCCATTGATAACAAGGATGCTTGCCATGAGTGAAATCCAGAATCCAGTGAAGGAAAAATGAAAAGCCCAGGCCCGGAGACCGGGCGCAGTCCGGCGCCAGTGCACATGCCGTTATCGGAAAGCCGGATCGCCAACGGATGCCGGTCCTGGCCGGCGCCTGGCGCGTAAGCATAGCGTCTGGACCAGGCGCGGCAATAAGCGCTGGCAGCGCTGGCGCAGAACCAGATGCAAAATCAGGAAACAGGCCAGTGTAATAGCTACCCAAGCGAATATAATTACCAAATTCATTAATTCAAAAGACACGAATCATGAATAATGAACCAGCCCTTATGGATCTGCGTGTTTTTTCCATCGCGGCCCGCCTGGGTAGCTTCGCCGCAGCCGCCAAGGACATCGGGAAGTCGCCCGCCTATGTCAGCAAGCGTATCGCCATACTGGAACAGCAGCTGGGAATCCGCCTGTTCCATCGTACCACCCGCCGCATCCATATCACGGAAGAAGGCGAGATGGTTTACGACTATGCGCGCCGCATCATAGAAAACATGACGTCCATGACGGAGCTGGTTGCCAGCAGCAAGCTGGAGCCATCCGGCCTGCTGCGCATCGCCACCAGCATGCGCCTGGGACGCCATCATGTCGCACACATTCTGGCCATGCTGGAAGAGCGTTATCCCAAGCTGGAAATCTGGCTGGAACTGCTGGACCGCCACGTCGATATCCTGGAAGAAGGCTATGACATCGATATCCGTGTCGGCGATCCCAAGCAGCCTCACCTGATCGCGCATCGCATCACCCCCAGCCGCCGCATCCTGTGCGCCGCGCCTTCCTACATTGCCAAGCGCGGCATGCCCCAGAGCCTCGCGGATCTTGCCCAGCATGAATGCCTGGTGTTCCGCGACCGCGAACAGGCATTCGGCGTCTGGCGCCTGCACGGCCCCAAGGGGCTGGAAACCGTCAAGGTCAATGGCCGCTATGGTTCCAACCACAGCGACGTCGTGCGCACCTGGGGCATCCGGGGGCTGGGCATTTTCATGCTCTCGGTATGGGATATCGCGCGCTACATCGAAGACGGCAGCGTTATCCAGATACTGCCGGCCTATCAGGAATTCGCGGATGTCTGGGCCACCACCAGCAACCGATCAGCCAACTCCGCCAAGGTGAAAGTCGCCATCGAGTTTCTCAAGGAACAACTTTGCGACGGGCCCTATGCCCTGAATACCCGCGTCGTTCCCTGATACGCCCGAAGTCAATAAACGCTGGCCCCGGGTAATGGCCTCGTATGCCCTGCGCGACTCGGCCTGCTCATGCCTTTAGCATGCAGCGCCGGCTCACTGGAGAAAATGCTGCTGGATGAGCTCGCGCTGGCGCGTTTCCGCCAACGCCAGCATCAACAGGATGCGCGATTGCGGCGCATCGTAAATGCCTGCAGCAACAAAACCCAGCGCATCATCATCCACTTCAGCGGCACGCGTCACCCAGCCATCGAGGCACCGGCGCGAACGCACCACCACAGCCCCCCGCTCTGCCGCTTCGGCCAGAACAGCCAGGCAGGCACCAGACGCATTGCCATTGCCTACCCCTGCCAGCACCCATCCGTCCCATCCCAGCTCCGTGCAGGCACGGACCTGCTCCGGCTCCATACCTGCATGGGCATAGATCACGCCCACCTTGGGCCAGGCCCCGGCGCTGGCAGGCAAACTGTAGCGGCGGCTTGCAGGCGCGGCCACGCCAGGCGTCCAGCGAATATGATCCCCGATAAACGTGCCCAACGGACATGCGCCAGGTGAAGCGAACGCCACCAGGCCACTTGCCGATATTTTCCTGAGCCACTGCGCCGCATGGACATTGCCATTGAACGCAACCAGCACATTGCCTGCGCTGTCTGGCACGGGTTGTGCAGCCAGCAACAAGGCGTGACGCAGATTCACCGGACCATCGGCATCCGGCGCATCAGCCGGACGCATGGCGCCAGTCAGGACCACAGGAAAAGGGACTGCCAGCACGCGCGACAGGAAGAAGGCAGTTTCTTCCATCGTATCGGTACCGTGGGTCACCACGACCCCATCAAAACCGCCTGACACGGCAGCAGCCTCGATACGACGGACCAGGCGCAGCCATATTGCCTGGTTCATATCCTGGCTGCCTACGCTGGCGATATCTTCCACGTCGATATGCAAACCGCTGCCATCCAGCCCGGAATGCGCCAGCAATTCCTGGCCCTCGATCTGCCCTGCCCGGTAGCCTCCGCCGGCAGTCTGGCGACCCGCGATAGTACCGCCAGTGGCCAACACCAGAAGCCTGCGCATGGAATCAGGCATCCAGCACGCTGCCCAGGCCTTGCTTCTCCAGCAAGGAAGACAGGTGATCCCAGCCATGGAAATCAATGACGATCTTGCCGCGTTCGCGCGCGCCGAGTTTGAGCGTCACCTTGGTACCAAGTTGGTCCGACAGTGCCTCTTCCAGGCGCAGCACATCCCGGCTGGGAGACTGGCGCGCACGCCGGGCATCCGGAATGGTGCCATCATCTTCCTGCAGCGTGCGGGCAACCAGCTTTTCCGCTTCGCGCACGGTCAGGCCCTTGGCCACGATGAAATTCGCCAACTGGATCTGTCGCGCGGCATCCAGCGACAACAAGGTCCGCGCATGCCCCATGTCGATATCGCCCGCCAGCAACATGGTTTGCACCGGGCCGGCCAGGTTCAGCAAACGCAGCAGATTACTGGTGGCAGAACGTGAACGGCCGATTGCCTGGGCAGCCAGCTCATGCGTCAGCCCGAACTCGTCGAGCAGACGTCGGACGCCATGAGCCTCTTCCAAAGGGTTCAGGTCCTCGCGCTGGATGTTTTCCACCAGCGCCATGATGGCAGCATGCTCATCCGGCACCTCCCGGACCAAGACCGGTACCTCCGCAAGCCCGGCAATGCCTGCAGCGCGGAAGCGGCGTTCACCGGCAATGATTTCATACTTGCCTGCGTTTTCACCTGTCAGGGGCCGCACCAGTACCGGCTGCATGATGCCCTGCTCGCGAATAGATGCCGCCAACTCATTCAAGGCACCTTCATCCATACGCGTGCGCGGCTGATACTTGCCAGGCACCAACTGGGCCAGGGCCAGCACAGACGGCGCCGTGCTGGCCCTGGCGGCCGGTTGTGCAGCCGCCTCGGTGATGGCCGCCAGAGCAGGTATATCGCCGCCCAGCAGCGCATCCAGGCCGCGCCCCAGCCCTCGGCTCTTCTTGGCTGCCGCAACAGCCTTGGACGCGGGTTTCGCAGCAGCCTTGGCTGCAGCCGCCGGACGAGCCGCGGCACGCTTGGCGGGCGCTTTCGCCACCGTTTTCACTGCACCGTTCTTCTCAGCTTTGCTGGCCATCCTCAACTCCTGTTTAGCTCTTCGCGTTCACACGCTTGATCATTTCTGCACCGAAGGCCACATAGGCCTTGGCACCACGCGAGTTGCGGTCATAGACCACACCAGGCAGGCCGTAACTGGGCGCTTCAGCCAGACGCACATTGCGCGGAATGACGGTAGTGAATACCTTATCGCCAAAGTGCGATACCAATTGCGCCGAAACTTGCTGCTGCAGTGTGACACGTGGATCGAACATGACCCGCAGCAAACCAATCAGGCGCAACTCGGGGTTGATGTTGTGATGCACCCGCTTGACGGTATTCACCAGATCGGAAAGTCCTTCAAGCGCGAAGTATTCACACTGCATCGGAATCACCACGCCATTGGCGCAGGCCAGCCCGTTGAGCGTCAGCAGGGACAAGGTCGGCGGGCAGTCGATCAGAATGAAGTCGTAATCGCCAGACACCTGCGCAAGGGCCTGCTTGAGGCGCTGCTCGCGGTCGCTCATTTCCATGAGATCCATCTCGGCGCCAGCCAGTTCACGGTTGGAAGGCAGGACGTCATAGCCGCTGTCGCCAGCCGAGACAATGGTTGCCTTGATATCAGCCGTTCCGATCAGCACCTGGTACAGCGTTTCATTCAGCGTATTCTTATCAACGCCGCTACCCATGGTGGCATTTCCCTGCGGGTCCAGGTCAACCAGCAGTACCTTCTTCTTGTGCTGCGCCAGGCCTGCGGCAAGGTTGATGGCAGTGGTAGTCTTGCCTACCCCGCCTTTCTGGTTGGCGATGCAGAATATTTTCGCCGCCCGGACTTTCTTCACTGTTTTCATTCAACGATTTCCTTGCTGGAACGAGTGGCAAACGCAGGCATCGCAGCCTGGGCGCTGGCACCACCATCATGGGGAGCCTGCGGCTCTGATTGGAGACTTCCTTGTGCTGTGCCCTGATCGGCCATGGAGGACATGCCGCGAGCGGCCTGTAGCCACAGCAGGCAACGCTCACCCTCCAGTTCCGGTACCGTCAGCGCTTCCGTTCTTTTGACCAGCCAATCGCCCTTGTCCTCCAGGGCTCTGATTTCTTCGACAGGTATTTTGCCTTTCATCGCCACCATGTAGCCACCATCACGTACATGATGGCCGGACCAGCTGGTGAAATCCACAAGCGAAGCAAAAGCCCGAGAGATAACGATATCGCATGCCTGGGCCGGCAAGCTTTCGATGCGGGCATGTCGGGATGACAAGTTCGCGAGTTTCAGCGTACCAGAGACCTGCCGGATGAACGCTGTTTTTTTCTCTACGGCGTCAACACAGACGACATTCCAGTCCGGCCTCATGATGGCCAGCACCACGCCGGGCAAACCGCCACCGGAACCGACATCCATGATGGACAGGGATTGACTGCCAGCATGACGGATCAACGGTGAAACCACACTCAGGCTGTCGTACAGATGCTGCACCAGCATTTTCTGAGGATCGCGGATAGCCGTCAGGTTGTAGGTCTTGTTCCACCGCGCCATCAGTTCGATATAGCGGCACAGGGTTTCTGCCTGGAGCCCGGTGATATCCAGCCCCAGTGCGCGTCCAACCGCAATCACCTGCCCAGCCGTTCCCGCAGACAGACTCATGGACACCATTACTGTTTCTCCGCTTTGTTCTTCTGGTAATGCATGCGCTTGAGATGCACCATCAACAAGGAAATGGCGGCAGGCGTCACACTGGATATGCGGGCTGCCTGCCCCAGCGTGGCCGGGCGAGCTTCGCGCAGGCGTTGCCGGACCTCAAAGGACAGGCCCGACACAGCGTCATAATCCAGTTCAACAGGGATAGGCTGGCTTTCATAGATAGACAGACGACGAATCTCATCCTGCTGTCGATTGATATAGCCCTCGTACTTGACCTGGATGGATACTTGCTCGGCTTCGTCTTCGGTCAAGGGTTCGGCCGGCGCAAAGGCAGTGCCATCGGCAGCAGTCACAGCCATCAAACGTTGATAGTCCACATCAGGGCGACGCAACAATTCTGCCAGCGTGTATTCCTTTTCAATGGGCTTGCCCAGCAAGGGCTCGGCAATTTCTGGCGTGAGGATGCGAGGAGTAATGACCGTCTTGCGCAGCCGCATTGTTTCACGTGAAACAGCGTCGCGCTTGTCGGAAAAACGCTGCCAGCGTTCATCATCAACCACGCCCAGGCGTCGCCCGATTTCGGTCAAGCGCATGTCGGCATTATCTTCCCGCATACTCAGGCGATACTCGGCCCGCGAGGTAAACATGCGATAGGGTTCCGTCACCCCGCGGGTAACGAGATCATCGACCAACACGCCAAGATAGGCTTCATCACGGCGAGGAACCCACGCCTCTTCCCCTTTCACCTTCAGCGACGCATTGATCCCGGCCAGCAGCCCCTGGGCCGCAGCTTCTTCGTAGCCAGTTGTGCCGTTGATCTGCCCGGCAAAAAACAGCCCCTGTATATGTTTGCTTTCCAAACTGGCATGCAAACCACGCGGATCGAAGTAATCGTATTCGATAGCGTAGCCAGGACGCAGGATATGCGCATTTTCCAGACCAGGCAGGCTATGCACCAAATCCAGCTGAACATCGAAAGGCAGGCTGGTAGATACGCCGTTAGGGTAATACTCGTTTGTGTCCAGACCCTCGGGTTCCAGGAATACCTGGTGGGAATCCTTGTCAGCGAAACGATGGATTTTGTCTTCTATCGACGGGCAGTACCGTGGCCCGATTCCTTCGATCACGCCGCTGTACATCGGCGAACGATCCAGACTACCACGGATGATGTCATGCGTCCGGCTATTCGTATGCGTGATCCAGCAAGGCAACTGCTGCGGATGCAAGCCAGCATTTCCGAGATAGGAAAACACCGGTATGGGATTGCTATCACCGTCTTGCCTTTCCAGACGTGAAAAATCAATACTCCGACCATCGATGCGTGGCGGCGTGCCAGTCTTCAAGCGCCCTTGGGGCAACTTCAGTTCCTTCAGCCGTTGCCCCAGGGTAATAGCCGGAGGATCACCTGCACGGCCGGCGGAATAATTGCTCAGGCCAACATGAACCAGGCCGTTCAGGAAAGTGCCAGTAGTCAGCACCACACTTCGTGCACGAAACTTGATGCCAAGCTGGGTAACCGCTCCCACAACCTTGTCACCTTCCACCATCAAATCGTCCACTGCTTGCTGGAACAACCACAGGTTGGCTTGATTTTCCAGGCGATAACGTACGGCACGCCGGTATAGCACCCGATCTATCTGCGCACGTGTGGCGCGGACAGCCGGCCCCTTGGAACTGTTCAATGTGCGGAACTGGATGCCTGCTTCGTCGGCACAGATCCCCATGATGCCACCCAGGGCATCAACTTCCTTGACCAGGTGTCCTTTACCTATACCACCGATAGAGGGATTGCAGGACATCTGTCCAAGAGTCTCAATATTGTGCGTCAGTAACAGCGTGGCACAGCCAGCACGAGCGGCAGCCATTGCCGCTTCAGTGCCAGCATGGCCTCCGCCCACGACAATCACGTCAAATTCGGTGGGGTAGAACATGGCGACAAGCATCCTAAAAAAATAATTATAGACGCGTCGCTCGTAACGGGTGTTTCACGTGAAACATAAAAACAAAAATATCGGGCCCACCCCTAGGTATGCGGCAAATAGCCAACACGCAGCAACAGTGGCCGGCCCTTTCCTGCTGTACCCAGCAAGTACAGATAATTATTGCTTTTCGTGGCTACAGTGTTGCGTACGTGACTCCCCCTAACCCTAAGTGGGTCCCAAAAGCCACTGCAACGGTTCTGTATCGGTAAGTGAAAACTTTTGGCGAGAAATCGAGAAAAGCTGCTACAGCAAGCCGAGCTATTGAAAATGGCAGCATTCACGCAAGAAAAATTTCTTGGCAATGCAGATACACACACATCAAGCTATCGATGATGTTTCACGTGGAACAACCGATGTGAAAGATGGCAAGTAACCACATTCCTGGGCACTGACCGATACCTGCTGTTCTTGAGCAGAAGAACCCCTGGTATCGATATCGATCGCTAGGTTTAGGTTTCACACACTAACCCGGAAGACATGCGCCTGAATCAGGAACGTAATTCTCCGGCAAGCCTTGGGCGCCAAAATAAAAAACCCATGTCCAAGAGAACATGGGTTTGCATAGTGAACCAGTCTCCCTAATGGGCAAACGGTTCAAAGTGACACGTCAGAGAGGCTGAATATTTTCTGCCTGAAGACCCTTGGGGCCGTCCTTGACATCAAATTCAACCGCTTGACCTTCATTCAAGCTGCGATAGCCGCGGCCTTGAATGGCGGAAAAATGGGCGAATACATCGCTACCACCAGCATCGGGCGTAATGAAACCAAATCCCTTTTCCGCGTTAAACCACTTCACTTTGCCCGTTTGAGCCATGATAAGTATCCTGATTAAAAAATATATACAACAAACCAATGCTTTTATATAGGAAAGCCCCATATAAAGTCAGACCCAATAAGCATCGAATTGGGAACGGGTTTAAAACGGCTGACAACATCAGCAAACGCAGAATACAGAGAATATAAATAAAAATCCACTCCGCGTTTTCCCGAATATAGCATTAATCTTTGCGGTGACGCGTCATAAATTGACGATTTATTATTTCACTATATGAAATACCGTGATAACAGTCAAGAATTGAAATTAACTTGAAATAGTTATTACGGTATTCAGCTGCTGTTGTTCATACAGCGGGTGCTGAACCAACCATATCCTTAACTTGCACAGTTTTGCCGAGGCACCTGTTCTTTCTTGTTTTGTATATATCTTTATATATAACTGATGGTTAATGATGGGTGTCTGTGGATAACTATACGAAGATGATATTTATCAATTAAATCATCATCTTAAGGCTTCATTCTGGCTGTTGCTAAGTCACTTGGCAGCCTGTTCATCGATTCTGGATAGAATTTTCATCCTTGCGTTTTTCGTCAGTTGTCCAGAATCGATGAACGGGTTGTCAACAGGCTTTTCCCCAAGATGAGTGATGCATGTTTGATCTATCTCAAATAAATCGAATAGAGAATGACCTGTCTTGCTTTTTATGTGTGTCATCAATCGAGTAACACTCAGGTAATACAGCGGACATTGAAATACCTGTTTTGAGGTTGGAGTGATTCATGAAAAGCTGAAGACATGAATAAAGGTATTCGTAACGGGTTGAAAAAATATCAGTGGCTTCATTGGAACGAATGCTTTGCCATCGGTGGGTCAACATCGTTGGTGTTCCAGATCTGAAACGCATGCATGTACATGTCTTGTGTGGTGTCGATGACTGTTATGAGCTTTTCCTGGCTGTGTAAAGGGGCTCGCAGGGGCCGAAAAGACAGGGTGTTGTTGTTTATAAATGTTTATATATATAGATGGTAATAATGGATAAGGCCTGGGGATATGTGCATCGTTGGGTGTTATTCCAGTAAAAACAATGACTTGGATGCCGTTATCGATGTGCGCAACTTTATGCATAGGTCTGGCATGAAAAGTGGATGGATTTTCGGATAAGGCATCGATGCCGAGTTATCCAGAATCGATGCACAGCTTGTGCACGGACTTGTTCAGCATCCAGCGCCCTGGCAAGCCATTTGGGGCAGCAGGCCGCATTTTTCTGGTGGCAGCCGTCCCCACATAGGTCTGTTGCGCCGGCACTGGCGCGGTCATGCTGACGTCATCGGCCACGGATATAACTTCGGGAGGACAACCGGTGGTTGGTCCCCGCATGGGCCGGCCGCCGGTTGGGTGCTTGATGAAAGGCGGCGAGGCTTATGAAAATCGCGGTAGCCGGGACTGGCTATGTTGGCTTGTCCAATGCAGTGTTGCTGGCGCAGGCCAACGAAGTGATGGCCTACGATATCGATGCAGGCAAGGTCCAGGCCATCAACCAGGGCCGCTCCCCGATCGAAGACCCGGATATCAGGGACTTCCTGGCAAGCAGGAAGCTATCCCTGCGCGCGACGAGCGATGCCAGCGAGGCATTCCGGAGCGCCGACTACGTGATCGTGGCGACACCCACCGATTACGATCCCCATACCAATGGTTTCGATACCCGCAGCGTCAAGCAGGTGGTTCGGACAGTGCTGGGGTGCAACACGGCCGCTGAAATCATCATCAAGTCGACGGTACCCGTGGGCTTTACTGCAGGGCTGCGCCAGGAATTCGGGTATGAGCGCATCACTTTCTCGCCAGAATTCCTGCGCGAAGGACGGGCGCTGTACGACAACCTGCATCCGTCCCGCATTATCGTGGGCGCGCGTACCGATGCTGCCCGTCAGTTCGGACGTTTGTTACGCGAAGGCGCGAGCCGCAAGGATGTGCCGGAGCTCTATACCGATTCCACTGAGGCCGAGGCGATCAAGTTGTTCGCCAATACCTACCTGGCCATGCGTATCGCATTTTTCAACGAGCTCGATACCTATGCCCAGATCAAGGGCCTGGAGACACGGCAGATCATTGAAGGGATAGGCCTGGATCCCCGTATCGGGATGTATTACAACAATCCGTCCTTTGGCTATGGTGGATACTGCCTACCCAAGGATACCCGCCAGTTGCTGGCTAATTATGCCGATGTACCCAACTGCCTGATGCGGGCCATCGTAGACGCCAATACCATGCGCAAGCAGTTTGTGCTGGAAACGGTCCTGGCGCGCCGGCCGACGTGCGTAGGGGTTCACCGCCTGGTCATGAAGGAAGGAGCGGACAATTTCCGCGAGTCGGCGGTGCAGGATATCATCCGCGGCCTGCAGGCTGCCGGCGTATCAGTCCTGATTCACGAACCCAAACTGGTTCAGGACAGCTACATGGGATGTGAAAACGAACCCATGCTTGCGCGCTTCAAGGCGCGCAGCGATGTGATCGTGGCCAATCGATGGTCGGAGCAACTGGCTGATGTCGCCGGCAAGGTCTATACGCGCGACGTATTCGGATTGGACTAGAGATATATCCAGATTTCTGGTGCGGTATGGCACGTCTTTTCTTCACTTTGAATGTAACGGAAGCGCCTCAAAGTGTTGTCAATTTGCAGAATCCTGTGATTCTGAACCAAAACTATCGCCGTTTCGTATCGTCATTCATAGCGGTCTTTTACAATTAGTGACTATGCGCAGATTGGCATGATCGCCAGGAAAATCTTCGTTTTTTTGTGCAGACTGGCGTTTACATGTGATTTATTGTTACTTTTATAGTAATTTTGCAATGATTTGCATGGTTTTAACGTCATGAATGATGGAAATAAGGAAATAACGTCGATAATTCCGTGAAGGTTGTCCTGGTAATCAGGTGAACTTTGACGGGCTGGCATCAGACACGATGGGCGATCAAGCGCAAGCATGGAAAGCATGCTGCTTTGATGGCCGCTTCATGGCAGCCTCGCAGGGGCTTCCCTTTCTTCGCAGGATTCGTTGCTGAAGAAAACGTTGCTGCCATAAACGCTCCAACACCGCGTGGCGCAACGTGCCATGTGGCCAGATGCAACGATACAGAAGAAGGTTAGGCGAGATGGAAGCTAAGTTCGTCCAGTATTTCAGGGAATTGCAGTCGGAGGTCTCGGTACGTCCGCTGCTGGAAGCTTTTGGCAATGCGTTGTCTGAACAGCTTGGTGTCGCTGACGCCAGGGTGTTTGCACGGCGGGTGGGCCAGAGCTTCGCCGAGTCCCAACCGTTGGGGGAAGCGACAACGCTGGATGCGTTGCAGAATCAGATGAATCTGTTCTGGTCCCAGCTCAAATGGGGGCAAACTACGCTCGAGGAAACTGCCGGTGCGTTGCGCATCGTGCATCGGTTTTCGCCGCTGGTTGCCGCCCTGGGAGAAAAAAGCGCTTCGTGGAGCCCCGCCTTCCTGGAAGGCGTTTATCAGCAATGGTTCCTTTCCCTGCGGCTGGATCCGCGCCTGATGGTCAAGCAGGCGTCCGACATAGATGTGACCGGCAGCGTTGAATTCCGGCTGGAGCGTGCGGCGCAACAAGCGCCTGCCCGTTCGCCGGGCTTGTTTCGCTGAGGCAGCGGTTGCAGTGCAAAGAGGCAAGTCGACTTATGAAAGATACCAACGACGTAAGCAAACTGTTCGAGGAAATTGGCGGCAGTGCCAAAGCCTACAGGGAAATCAACCGCGCCGAGCGCGCGGGTGAGGCATTGGCTCGTTGGCCGCTGCTGTCTTCCCTGCAAGAGGACATTGCTAAGTCGGGGTCGCCCGAGGACGCCTCTTTGCTGAGTATTCCACTGGGCCGCCGGCAGGAGCCGCAGTTGCCCCGCGTCGTGCGCGAGGATGGCGCCGCTGCCCGGCTGGCTGAAGCTCCCTTGGCTGAAATGACGTCTCCGGTTGCCGCCAGGCCTTCACCCTTGGGCGCCTGGGCCGCTCCGGAAACGGAACCGCAGCCCGGGCTGCGCCAGGCTGTCTGGGCTGCCGAACCCGAATTGCGGCAACAGCCTGCTTCGGTGTTGGCCGCAGCCAGCGAGCCGGTTGCCCAGGAGGTGGAACCGGATGCGCGTGCTGCCGGTTTTTCCCTGGCCGCCAAGCTGGCGTTGCGCCAGGAAGAGGCCGTGACTGCACCGGTCAAGGCTGGTGCGCCGGCTAGGCCCCAGGGAAATGGGCTGCAGGATGTTTTTTCACGCATTCTTGGCGATGTTGACAATGGCATGGGTGCGGCTACCCGCAGTGAACCTGCCCTGCCCGCTGCTTTCCTGAATGCTGCAGGCCCCGTATCACAGGGGGATGGCCTGCGTAACGTTTTTCAGCGGGAGCCGCAGGCTTCCCGGAATGACAGCGATGACGCGCAGCCCCAGGGGCAAGCGTCGTTTTTGCTGGCGCAACGGTTGAATCGCTTATGAAGATAGTCTCTGTTGTATCTCCCAAAGGGGGGGTAGGCAAGACAACCGTCACCGTCAACCTCGGCGTTGCCCTGCAACGGGCAGGACACCAGGTGTTGCTTGTCGACATGGACCCGCAAAGCGCCCTGCGTTTTCACCTGGGCGTAGACCTTTCGGTTCCCGATGGACTGGCAACCGCTGCGTTGTCGCATCGGCCCTGGCGCGATGTCTGTCTCAGTACCGAGGCGGGGGTTGCCCTGCTGCCGTTCGGCTACATCGAAGATGGTGCACGTGAACTGCTGGAAGCGGAAATGCAGCATGGCGGCGATTGGCTGCGTACCCGGCTGGCCCAGATGGGTCTGCAAGATGATGCGGTCGTGCTGCTGGATACGCCGCCGGGTGCGTCCGTCTACATGCGCCATGCCCTGCAGGCCTGCCATGCGGCAGTCGTGGTGACGCTGGCCGATGCCGCCAGTTATGCCACCTTGCCGAGCATGGAGCATATGCTGGAGCAGTACTGCGAGCATCGGGCCGATTTTGATACGGCTGGCTACCTGGTGAATCAGTTCGACGCTGCCAATCAGCTGGCTCAGGACGTTACTGGCCTGATGCGCCAGAATTTTGGCCGTGCCGTGATCGGGGTCGTGCACAAGGATGCCGCAGTGAGCGAGGCCATCGCCTGTCGCCGCAGTGTTCTGGACTATGCCCCTCACAGCCAGGCGACCAATGATTTCCTGGAATGCGCGCAATGGCTCAACGGCCGCTTGGCTGCGATCCAGCCTGAATGAATGGAAGTTTGACGCATGAACGCGACTCCGTCTTCTCACGATAAACCCAGCACCCCGAGCCTGGCCGACAGGCTGTCGGCGTGGGGTGAACGGGCGGCGGATCTGCCGTTGTGGAACAGCCGACCGGTCCGCTACGCGATTGTGGCGCTGTCGGTCTTCCTGTTCTATCTCGTCATTACCGTGCCGCTGTCTCTGGGGCAGCAGGCGTTTTTCGCAGTGGCGAGCATCACGTTGTCGCTGCTGTTGCGTCGGGTACCGGGCCGCATCGCGCTGTTTGCGATGATCATGCTGTCGATTGCCGCGTCGCTGCGGTACATGTATTGGCGGCTGACTTCCACGCTGGGGTTCGAGCATATCCTCGATATCATCTTCGGCTTTACGCTGCTGATCGCTGAGCTGTATGCGCTGGTGACCCTGTTGCTGGGTTACTTCCAGTCGGCCTGGCCGCTGCACCGCAAGCCAGTGCCCCTGCCGGACGATGTTTCGCAATGGCCGACGGTGGATATTTTCATCCCGACGTACAACGAACCCCTGGCCATCGTGCGCCAGACCGTGTTCAACGCCATGGCCCTGGACTGGCCGCGCGACAAGATAAAAATCTATGTGCTCGATGATGGGCGCCGGGAAGAATTCCGCGAGTTCTGCGCCGAAGCTGGTGTAACGCACGTAACGCGCAACAATAATTTCCACGCGAAGGCCGGCAACATCAACGCTGCGCTGGAACATACGACGGGCGACTACATCGCAATTTTCGATTGCGATCACATTCCGACGCGCTCTTTCCTGCAGATCACGATGGGCTGGTTCCTCAAGGACCCGAAGCTATCGATGATCCAGACCCCCCACGTGTTCTATTCGCCCGATCCCTTCGAGCGCAATTTGCAGACGTTCCGGGTGACGCCCAACGAAGGCGAACTGTTCTACGGATTGCTGCAGGATGGCAATGACCTCTGGAATGCGACCTTTTTCTGCGGTTCGTGCGCGGTCATCAAACGTGCCCCGTTGCTGGAAGTCGGCGGTATTGCCGTGGAAACGGTGACGGAAGATGCACACACGGCGCTGAAGATGCAGCGCCTGGGCTACAACACCGCCTACCTGGGAATTCCCCAGGCAGCCGGGTTGGCGACGGAAAGTCTGTCCGGCCACATTGGCCAGCGTATTCGCTGGGCGCGCGGCATGGCGCAGATCTTCCGCATGGATTGCCCCTTGTTGGGCAAGGGGCTGAAGCTGGCCCAGCGGCTTTGCTATACCAATGCGGCACTGCATTTCTTCTATGGTTTGCCGCGGCTGATCTTTCTGACGGCGCCCCTGGCGTATCTGCTGTTCGGCATTCACGTTTTCAATGCCTCGGCGCTGATGATTACTGCCTATGCCGTGCCGCACATTTTGCTGGCTACGGTGACCAACTCTCAGGTGCAGGGGAAGTTCCGGCATTCCTTCTGGAATGAAGTCTATGAGTCCGTCCTGGCCTGGTACATCCTGCGGCCAGTGCTGGTGGCCTTCTTTATCGATCCCAAACTGGGCAAGTTCAACGTGACGGCCAAGGGCGGCGTGATCGATAAGGCCTATTTCGACTGGACCATGGCCAAGCCCTACCTGGTGTTGCTGGCGCTCAATCTGCTGGGTGTGGGCTTCGGCGTTTATCACCTGGTCACCGGCGCCAGCTTCGCCGAGCACGGCGTGACGGCGACATTGACCATCAACCTGTTCTGGATCGTCTACAACACGCTGCTGCTGGCCGCCTGCGTGGCGGCCGCCAGCGAGACCAGGCAGGTACGGGAAAGCCACCGTGTGTCGATGCGGATCAAATCCATGCTCAAGCTTGCGTCGGGCGGCACGATTGCCTGCGAAACGGTCGATTTTTCCCAGGGCGGCCTGGGCATCCGCTTGCCGGATGACGTCGATGTGCCCTTGCATGAACGCCTGATGGTGTCTATTTACCGCAACGATGAAGAAGCCACCCTGCCCGCCAAGGTTGTGTTCAGTCGCGGCCGCAATATTGGCTTGCAGTTCGTGGACCTGACGCCGCAGCAAGAGGTGGAATTTGCCCGTATGACGTTCGCGCGTGCAGATATCTGGACCACGTTCTGGGGCAAGCTCAAGCGCGACAAACCCTTATCTTCGCTGGCCTCGTTGTTGCGGGTCAGCATGAGGGGCATTGCCCTGCTGTTCATCCATTCCAAGAATATGTTGGTCGATCTGGTGAAGGGAAACCGGGTCGAAACCAAGCGCACCAAGCTGGAAACCGGTGATTGAGCATCATCGTCGCCCGTCCGAATGTTTACCTGCCGCAGGCCCATCGCCCATGTCTATGAAATTTGATTCACGCAGCAATGTCCGCCGTCTGTTGGCCACCATGGCGCTGGCGACAGCGTCGCTGGCCGCTCAGGCCCAGCAGGGACCCTTTGTGCCGCCGACCGTTGCGGAGGATGCCGCCACGCCGGTTGCCCGTGCGGTTTCCAGCACGCGCACGAAGACCTACAAGCTGACGCTGAAGGACCTGGGCCTGCTGTATCCCATGCAGTTGCGTGGCGTGGACGGTATCAACAGCGTGCCGTTTTCCGTCCGTTCCGATGAAGTCATCGTCGGCGCGAAGGTCGACCTGTCGTATACGTATTCCCCTGCACTGCTGCCGGACCTGTCGCACTTGAAGGTCATCGTCAATGACGACGTCATCGATACCATTCCCGTGCCCAGGAATACGGCGGGCCAGGCGCTGGACCGCCAGATACCGATTCCTGTGCAGAACTTCGCCGACTACAACCGCCTGGCGGTGCAGTTGATCGGACACTACACGCTGGAATGCGAAGACCCGCTGAATTCGACCCTGTGGGCCAATGTCAGTAACAACAGCGTGCTGACACTGGATGTCATCCCGGTGGCGCTCAAGAATGACCTGAGCCTGCTGCCCTTGCCGTTCTTCGACCGGCGCGACATCAATATGCTGGACCTGCCGTTCGTGTTCCCGGAAATGCCTGATAACGGCGTGCTGGAAGCTGCGGGGGCGACGGCGTCCTGGTTTGGCGCGCTGGCATCCTATCGTGGTGCGCGCTTCAACGTTGCACGCAGCGTGCCCGAGCAAGGCAATGCCGTCGTCTTCATGACGGGCCGCGAGCGCCTGGCTGGCGTTTCCGTACCGTCCAATATCAGCGGCCCTACGCTCTCGGTAGTGACCAACCCCAGGGACAGCACGGGCAAGCTGCTGCTGGTGATGGGCCGGGACAGCAATGAAATCAAGCTGGCCGCCCAGGCGCTGACGCTGGGTGGCGTGTCCTTGTCCGGACAGACGGCAACCATTACGTCCATCGACCAGGTCAAGCCGCGCCTGCCCTACGACGCGCCCAACTGGCTGCGCTCCGACCGTGCGGTGAAGTTCGGTGAACTGGTGACCGAACTCGACGAGCTGCAGGTCAGCGGCTATTCGCCGGATCTCATCCGGGTTGATTTCCGCTTGCCGCCGGATCTGTTTGCCTGGCGCGACAAAGGGATTCCGGTAGATCTCAAGTACCGCTATACCCCGCGCATGTCGTCGCACAAGGCCAGCCTGAACGTCAATGTCAGCGATCAGTTCCTGAAGTCCTATCCGCTGGCCGCAGCCGGCCAGGTAGGGGAAAGTTCGCTGGATCGGTTGGTGAACCGCATCCTGCCGGCAGATGGTCAGCCGGTTCAGGAACAGTTCGACATTCCGTTGTTCAAGCTGCCGTCGCGCGCGCAGCTGCAGTTCCACTATTACTACGATCCGTTGAAAGAGGGCAGCTGCCGCGACGTTGTGCTGGATAACGTCAAGGGCAGTGTAGAGCCGGATTCGACCATTGATATTTCCGGCTTCTCGCACTTTATCGCCATGCCGGACCTGGCGGCTTTCAGCAATACCGGTTTCCCGTTCACGCGTCTGGCGGATCTTTCGGAAACCGTGGTGGTCATGCCGGAGAAGCCCGGGGTTTCCGATTTCTCCGCTTACCTGACGCTGATGGGCCGCATGGGGGAATCCACGGGCTATCCAGTGGTGGGTGTGACGGTGGCGCAGGGCAATAACCTTGGCATCCTGCAGGATCGCGATTTGCTGGTGTTGGGCAATAGCGCGAACCAGCCGCTGCTGCGTGAATGGGCTGCCCACATTCCGGCCGCCGAAGATGGCAAGGCCAGTCGGTTCGGTATTGCGGATTTCGTCAACGATGCCCTGGCCTGGTGGAACCGTGACGGGGAAGCGGTGCGGCGCGATGTGAACGCCAATCTGTCCTATCGCAGTGATTCCACCGATGGCGTTATTGCCGGTTTCGAATCCCCGCTCAGTGCAGGCCGCAGCGTCGTGCTGGTCTCCAGCGGCCGCAACGGGACCGTGCAGCAGACGGCGGAAGCCCTGCTGGATACCGACCTGATTCCGAAGATCCAGGGCAGCCTGGTTGTCGTGAAGGACAAGGACGTGGTCAGCCTGCTGGCCGAACCCAGCTATTACACGGGCAGCCTGCCGTTCCTGCTGCACATCCAGTGGTATCTGTCGTCACGGCCATTGTTGATGTTGCTGCTGGCACTGGGCTGCGCCCTGCTGCTGGCCTTCCTGATCTATGCCGTTTTGCGGGCGAAGGCCAAGGCCAGACTGAAGGGAGATTGACCATGAGCGCGGGCCATCGTGTTGGGCGTGCCCTGGCGGGCGCGATCGGGCAGGACGGAAGCCCTGCCACGGCAGGGACAGGCCGGCGCCATTTCCTGGGCCAGGGGCTTGTCCTGGCGGCCTTGCCATGGCTGGCAATGCCGCCGGCAGCCCGCGCCCAGGCAGCGGCAGGCGCAGGCTGGCCGCTGTGGCAGCATTTTGCGGAAACCTTCGTTCAGGCGGATGGGCGAGTGGTGGATTTCAGTGTGCCGCAGATGCATTCGACATCTGAAGGCCAGTCATACGGCATGTTCTTTGCGTTGGTGGCGGGCGACCAGGCGCGTTTCGATGCCATCTGGAACTGGAGTGTGGCCAATCTTTTCGAAGGCGGCGTGGATGAACGCCTGCCAGCCTGGCAGTGGGGACGCAGGGAAGATGGTACCTGGGGCATCCTGGACCCGAACTCTGCCTCGGATGCCGATCTCTGGTTTGCCTATGCGCTGCTGGAAGCTGCGCGCCTGTGGCGGCGCCCGGCGCTGCGCAAGCCTGCCGAGCAGTTGCTGGCGAATGTGCGGAAAAAGGAAGTTGCCACCTTGCCGGGTCTGGGCGAGATGCTGTTGCCCGGCCCGACGGGTTTTGCTTATCCCGAACAAGGGGTATGGCGGCTCAACCCCAGCTATCTGATGCTGCCGCAACTGCGGCGGCTGGCGGGGGCTGACCCGACCGGCCCGTGGCGTGGTATCGCCAACAATTCCATGACCCTGTTGCGGCAGTGCTGCCGGCAGGGTTTCATTGCTGATTGGGTGGCTTACCAGGCGAGTGCGCCGGATGGCGGCATGTTCATCCTGGACCCCTACAAAGGCGACCTGGGCAGCTATGATGCCATACGGTGCTACATGTGGGCGGGCATGACTTCGCCCCGGGACCCGTTCTTCCAGGAGGCGCTTGATGCGCTGGGGGGAATGCGGCGGGTCCTGGCATCACGGGAGTGGCCGCCGGAACAGGTGCGTGCGCTGACTGGCGAGGTGTCAGGCGATGGCCCGGTAGGTTTCTCGGCCGCCTTGCTCCCCTACCTGCGGGCCTTCAAGGATGAACCGGCCTACCAGCGCCAGTGGCAACGGGTGCAGCAGCAGATTCCGCAGGCCGATGGCACTCCCGCGAACTTCCCGCCCTACTACGATATGGTGCTGGCATTGTTCGCATTGGGCTGGGTGGATCAGCGGTATCATTTTTCGGCCGATGGCACTTTGGTCCTGGCCCGGAAATAAGCCAGCGCCAGCACCGCGTCTATAGTGTCAGATCAATCCCTCTTTCTTTGAGCGTATGACGATGTCTGTCAAGAACAAACCCAGGAAAAACAGGCGTGCCACCGGCTTGGCCAGTCGCCTCTGCGTTGCAGCCGTCCTTGGGTATGCCGTGCCCGGAATGGCGCAGCAGGCCACGGATCCGGTGCAGGTGCTGATAGAGCAGAGCCGCTATTGGCAGGGCCGCCACGATACTGTGCGAGCCAAGGAAAGCTGGGAAAAGCTGTTGCGCATCGACCCGACACAACCGGATGCGCTGGCGGGTATGGCTCAACTCGCGTTGGATGACAATGATGTGCCCCTGGCCGAAGATTATCTGCGCCAGTTGCGCAGCGCCCACCCGCGCAGCGCCCTGGTGCGTCAGTTGGAACAGAGCATTCAGCTGGCTGGCAGCCGTGGCCAGCTGGAAGCGGCGCGCAACCTGGCGCAACAGGGGCGCGTGGAAGAAGCCGCCAACGAATACCGTCAGGTGTTTGGCGGCCAGGCGCCCAGCGGCGAACTGGCCATGGAGTATTACCAGGCACTGGGCGGCAGCGCCGATGGCTGGGAAGAAGCCCGGCGTGGCTTCGAGCGGCTGGCGCAGGCCAACCCCAATGATCCGGTCAAGGCCCTGGCGCTGGCGCGTCATCTGACCTACCGCAACTCTACCCGTGCCGAAGGCATACGCCGCCTGTCAGAACTGACGCGTCAGCCCGCCGTGCGCGATGAGGCCCGCCAGGCCTGGCGTCAGGCGCTTGAATGGTTGGGCGGCAGTCCGGCCGACGTGCGTATGTACAACGCCTACCTGTCCGCCTATCCGGATGACCAGGGCATACGCCAGAAGGTGGCAGAGGCTGGCCGTGAGCGCCAGCAGTCGCAGCAGGCGGCGCAGCGCGTCAACCGCGATCCCTACCGCGACCGCACGACTGCCGGTTTCCGCTTGCTGGACCAGGATGACCTGGTCAATGCGGAAATCGAATTCAAGTCCGTGCTGGGCGCGCGCCCCAATGATGCCGATGCCCAGGGCGGGCTGGGGCTGGTGCGTCTCAAGCAGAAGAATTTCGAGGAAGCCCAGGTCTTGCTTGCCCAGGCATCCAAGCGTGGCAACGCGGGGCGCTGGAAAGAGGCCCTGGATAGCGCAACGTATTGGTCCCTGGTGCGGGGGGCCGACAAGGCACGCGCCGACAATCGCCTGTCCGAGGCGCAGCGCCTGCTGACCCAGGCCGTGCGCATAGACCGCCAGGAACCCACTGGTCAGAATAATCTGGCAGATGTGCTGTACATCCAGGGAGATTATCCCGCTGCCGAAACACTGTACCGCAACGTTCTCAAGCAGACACCGGACCAGCCGGATGCCTTGCGTGGCCTGATTACCGTGTTGCCGCAGGTCGGCAAATCCGAGGAAGCCATGCAGTTGGTGGCTCGGCTGACACCGGAACAGCAGGAAGGCATGGGCAACCTGGGGGCGCTGCGCGCCGAGGAAGCCATGCGGCAGGCACGTCTGGCCTTGCAGCAGAACGATGTGCAAAGCGCCAAGGTTGCACTGGAACGCGCCATTGCGAATGACCCGACGAATCCGTGGATACGGCTTGAACTGGCGCGGCTCTATATGGACATCGGCCAGGCCGAGCAGGCCCAGGGCCTGATGCAGGCCTTGCTGAGCAGCGGAACGCCGACCGCGGATGCCTTGCATGCCTGCGCCCTGTTTGCCGCTGCCCAGGAAGATTGGCGCACGGTATTGCAACTGCTGGAGCGCGTGCCGGGCAACGAACGCAATACGGATCTGGCCAACCTGCACAAGCAGGCCTGGGTTCATGAACAAAGCAAGCGTGCCCTGGCGCTGGCCGGGCAAGGCCAGCAACAGCAGGCTGAACAACTGCTTTCGGAGCTGCGCGGCGTGGCCGGGCGTGACACGGATTTATTGGGGGTGATTGCCAGCGCCTATGCCGATGTCGGTCAGCCGGCTGTGGCGACGGAACTGCTGCGCCAGGCCATCGTGGGGTCGGTCGCGCCGCCGCCCGGCTTGTGGCTGCAATACGCAGCGGTGTTGTTGAAGACTGGGCAGGATGCGGAATTGGCGGGCATTTTGCAGCAGTTGTCGTCGCAGCCGTTGTCGCGTGCCGACCAGGCCAGCTTCAAATCCCTGCGTGATGCCTATGTGGTGCGCCAGGCGGATGCCTTGCGACTGTCCGGTGACCTGGCAGGGGCTTACGACGTGCTGCAGCCCCTGTTGCAGGAACAGCCCGTCAGCAAGGATGCCCGCAGCGCGTTGGCGCGCATGTACGCTGACAACGGCGACTACAACGATGCATTGGCCATCTATAAGGACGAGCTGGAGATCAATGCGGCAGACGTGCCAACCTTGCTGGCGGTTACCATGGTGGCCGAGCAGGCCAAGGATTACCGTTATGCGGAATCCGCGCTGAAAAACGCGCTCAAGCAGGCGCCTGATGATTATGACGTGCTGTCTACGGCCGCACGCTATTACCGTTCCCGGGGCAAGAATTCCCAGGCAGTCAAATACTACGACCAGGCTGTCGCCGCGCAGCGGCGTGGCAATTCGGGGTCAGCGGCGGGCAATCGCTTCGCGAATGCCCAGGGCGGTACCGGCGGCAATCCGTTCCGCCGCGGCGCTGCGGCAACGGCGATGGCCGTGCCGGCTCCCGGCTATAACCAGGGCGCGCGGACTGGCGGCGCGCCTGCCTTCCAGGGCGTGCCCTATGCTGCCGGCGCAGCCTATATTCCGCCGCCGGTGCAGGCTGGTGCTGCCGTGGCAGGTAACCCGGGCTGGAATTATGGTGCGGGCGGCCAGGCCCAGGCAGCTGCGCCTGCGGCAAGCCGTGCGGCCAGTGCCCCGGGTACCCGCAACCTGCCCGCCAATGCCGCCGTTGCCCTGCCGGCGCAAGCGGCACGGGCGGCACAGGCGCCATCCCAGGTGCCGGCATCGCAGCCACTGGCCATGAATAATGCCCCGGCGATGGCACCGGCCGGCGCCTATGGTGCTTATGGTTCCTATGGCGCATCCGCCGGCCAGGGGCAGGATTCAGGCTGGCAATACGACGAAGCGCCCGGCGCAGCGCCGGTTGCCGCACGACGGCCGCGCTCGTTGAACGAAGAGTTCGAAGAACTCAAGCAGGAGCGCACGCCAACCATTGCCATGGGAGTATCGACACGCCAGCGCGATGGCGAAAAAGGCCTGGGCAAGATGGACGAATACAGCGTTCCCATCGAAGCCAGCATGCCCTTGGGCGACGGCAAGATTTCCGTCAACGCCACGATGGTCAGCATAGACGCCGGCACGCCGGAAACGGCGCGCAGCCTGGCGACCTATGATGCCAGCAGCCGCTTTGGCGGGGGCCCGCAGGCGGCCTATGAGTCCTATCTGATCGCGGAATCCGGCGGCCGTCCGGTTTCGCCTGGTTCTCAGAGCCAGGAAGGGGTCGGCCTGGCGCTGAAGTATGAAAATGATTACCTGAAGGCTGATATTGGCGCGACGCCGCTGGGCTTCCAGGAGAACAATATTGTCGGAGGCCTGTCGGTCCAGGGGCCGCTGGGGGACGAGTTCGCCTACAAGGCCACGGCATCGCGCCGTCCGGTCACGGATAGTGTGCTGTCCTATGCCGGTACCAAGGACGAGCGCACTGGCGACAAATGGGGGGGCGTCGTGGCAACCGGCGGACGGGTGGATCTGACCTACGAACCCGAGCCCGGCTATGGTTTCTATGGCTATGGTTCGTATCATTACCTGACTGGTCACAACGTGGCGAGCAACACGCGCATCGAGGGCGGCGGCGGCATGTACGTGCACCTGATGGACGAAGAGGATGCGCGCCTGACCACCGGTGTGAACGTCACCGGCATGGGCTATGGCAAGAACCGGCGCTTCTTCACCTATGGCCATGGAGGGTACTTCAGCCCGCAGAACTTCGTATCCGTGTCCGTGCCGATAGACTGGTCGCAGCGTACCGAGCGGCTCAGCTATCGGGTGGCCGGCAGCATCGGCCTGCAGCACTTCAAGGAAGACCCGGCCAACTACTTCCCGACCAGCAGCGCGCGGCAGCTGGCTGCCTACGAGGCGGCGCAGAACATGGCATCGCTGGCAGACCTGAGTGACGACGCGGCCCGGGCGCGCTATGCCGGACAGTCCAAGACTGGCGTGGGATACAACTTCTCCGGGGCGATGGAGTACCAGGTGGCGCCACAGCTTTTCTTCGGCGGCCATCTTGGGCTGGATAACGCCAAGGACTATCGCCAGTTCACCGGCGGCCTGTATCTGCGCTATGCCTTCGAGCCGCAGAATCGTCCGCTGGCGTTGCCGGTGGAACAGATCCGGTCAATCTATAGCGATTGAAGCCGCGTCACCGAAAGCAGTAGGCATTTTCTTGTGAAAACTCAGTCCCGCCGTCGCTCATGCAACCGGACGGTGGGACACAGCAAAATCTGGAGTCAATGTGAGCGGACTGGAAATTTTCCGTATGGCAGCAAGCCGAAGCGCCGCCCTATCCCTTTGCGCCTTCGCGCTGGCTGCTTGTGGTGGCGGCGATGGCGATGACAGCGATATCGGCGAAGGGCCTATTTCAACCACGAGCCAGTATCCTGCCGGCGTCTGGTCGGGCAAAAGCGGTGATGGCCAAACGATGTTCGGTATCGTCGACCCCGGCAGTGCGGGCGTGACGGGCAGCAACGGGAATTTCTTCTTTGCCCGTGGCGGTACCGATGAAACCGGCTATGACGGCCTGTACGGTAACTGGACGCAGTCCGGTGGCCGTTTCTCCGCCACCAATGCCACGTATTACATGCGCCCTGCCGTTTCCACCGGCACAGGTTCGTTCCGCTCCATTGCGTCGGTGACGGCAACGGTCGCGGGACGCACCACTGCCGCCTGGAACACGGATTCCGGCACCATGGACGGTCGCTTTACCTCGCCCTATTCCGCGTCGACGTTCATTACCTTCGGCATGGAATACGACAACCTGCTGTCGAGCCAGGATTCGAACCTGTTGATCACCAACGGCATTCAGGGGGCATATCGCGGCGATACTTCTGATGGTGGCGGCTGGGCCCTGTATGTGGACTGGGCAGGCCGCTTGAGCGGTCGCAGCGGCAACTGCCGTTTTTATGGCATGGTGACGCCTCGTAGCGACGCGGCCAATTCCGGTGCCACCAGCCCGTTCTATTCCGTCAGCATGACGCTGTACAACGACTTCGGTTCTACCACCAGCAATACCTGCGAACAGGCAGGCAATGCGCTGACGGGCACTGCCATCGTGCGCTACGACGACAGTTACCAGAAATCCGGCATCTGGCTGGCAACGCGCCTGGGCAATATCAATACCTATATTCTGGACGGTACTTACCTCAAGCCGGGCAATACTGCAGCGATTCCCCGCACGTTCAATACCTTTGCCAGCAATACCGCGAGCGCCGCGACCAACCCGATAGGCTCATGGAGCGGTACGGACCCCTTCACCGGCCAGGCCGTCAACATGGTGGTGCTGCCCAATCATGAATATTTGATGTACCGGGGCAGTGGTGATGGCGACGTGCTCTACAGCATCACGCGCCTGGGCATGGAAGGCAGCAATGGCCAGTTCTATGCCGACGACGCGCTGTTCTGGCGCCGCTACAACGATACGATCTACAGCGGCATTCATTTTGCGGGCACGCTGCGTAACGAGAACGTCGGCAATACGGTCAAGCTGCGTGGCCTGTACGATGATCCGTCCAATAACTTCTCGTCGACGGCAATTCGCGGCCTGCCGACCGCCACGGAAATGAGCTATGTGCAGCCGCCGCAGGAAACCGGCACTGAATTGTTCCAGGCGGTACGAAACGGTGGCCGCTATGAAGGGGAAGGCGGTTGGCTGTCGTTCGGCAGCCGTCCGGTGCTGACGTCGCTGACAGTAGAGGAAATCATGACGACCAATGACGATGACGAGCCGGTCGGGACTGGCCGCTATCGTATCGTCGGTGATGCGACCAAGGGTTGCAAGGCGGTGGCGTTGTTGAACAACCAGCCTTCCAGCGAAGCCAAGAACATGTTCGGCGTGGATAGCCTGCAGTATTCCGACGTGACCGAAGGCAGCTGCTCTTACAAGGGTCACCTGGCGCAGAACGGCGTATTGATCGTCGATACCGTTACTACCTCCGGCGGCAAGCTGGTGGCAAAGGACATCCGTTTGCTGGTGGCAGCCAACGACGGCTTCACCATCTTCAAGGCAGCGCAGAAGAACTGAGTGCCGGCTGGGCATATGCGGCCGGCTGATGAAGTGAAAACAGCCTGGAGGCCACGCCTCCAGGCTGTTTTTTGTCGCCGGGCCTCCCCAAGACAACTCCCTCCTGGGGGCAGCAAGCCGAAGGTGCAGCGTTAGGGACAGTTTTTGGTAGCCGGCCGGGCTGGTGGCGGGCCCGCCCGTCTGGCAGTAATCAATCCTGGTCCAGCCGCTGCACCGCCAGATGCAAGTCCTCCAGTTTGAACTCTTGCCGCTTCGGCAGCACGAATTGCAACAGCCAGACCACGGCGACCGGCACCAATGCGGCCAGCAGGAAGGATTCCAGCAGCGTGTTCATGTTGCTGCTGGGTGACGGGAAATAGGTCAGGCCAGCCGCCAGGCCGGCCAGGGTGCCCAGCGTGGCGGTGCGGCCGTCGTGGCGGCGGCTGTAGAGGCCATAGAACACCGGGAATGCGGCGGCGGCGCACAGCAGGTCTGCCAGCAGGAACAGGTACAGCACGCTATAGCCTTGCGCCGAGACAATCATCACGGGAATGGCCAGCAGCATGATGAGCCAGCGGGCCAGGCGCAGCAGCGTAGTCGTGCTGGTATTGGGGGCCAGGCGTTTGACATCCACGGCAATAATGCTGGAGACCGCGCTGATCACGGTATCGGCGCTGCTCATGACCAGCGCCAGCCCCAGCGGGATGAGCGCAATGGCGAACCAGAGCGGCACATCCGGCATGATAATGGTGAAGAGCGCGATCGAACTATCGCCCTGGGGGTGGTAGGCGACGAAGGCCAGGCCGAACAGGCCCATCACGAAAATGAAGGGCACCACCAGCACGCCGCCCAGCAGGAAACCGCGCCGCATGGACGGGATATCCTTGGCGGAATAAACACGCTGCCAGTTGCCCTGGTGGAAGATGCCGGTCAGCAGGATGGCGACGAAGAACGTGACGCCTGCCTTGAGGCCGGTGGCGTTGGTCAGATCCAGCAGTTGCGGCGCCTGCTGGCGCAGTATCTCGGCCGTGGCGCTGATGCCGCCCGTGGCCTTCCAGCCCAGCCACAGCATGACCAGTAACAGCGGCACGATGATGACGATCTGCACCTTGTCGGTAAAGATGGAGGCGCGCAAGCCGCCATAGGCCGTATAAAGCAGCGTGAAGCCCATGACGATGGCCGCAGTGACCCACAGCGGGATGGGGGCGAGCAGCGTGACCAGCTTGGCGATGGCCGTGATTTCCGCCGTCAGCGAGATGAACATATAGAACAGCATGATCAACAGCGTCAGCACGTACATCGGACGGCCATAGCGCACGATCAGGAACTCGGTCAGCGTGTGGCCGCGCGGGCTGAGTTCACGCATGCGCTGGCCCAGCGGAATCATGATCAGTCGTGGGGACATCGAGCCCAGGGCATAGCCGATCACTGCGGCCAGGCCCCCCCAGGTGGCAGCTTGCGGGGGCGAGAACAGAATCCAGGCGCCCAGCGAGGAGGCCATCAGCGTCAGGATGGTGGCAAAGGAACCCTGGCTGTTGCGAGCGACGATGAAGTCTTCCAGGTTATCGCGTTGGCGGCGGGCATAAACCACACCGGCCAGCGCATAGAGCGCCGAGAAACCCAGCAGCCAGGCCAGGGTGGCGTTTTCAGTGAGCATGACAGCGCATCTCCTGCGGCGATCCTTCAGGATGGCCGCAAAATCTGGCTGCGCGCAAAAAGGGGAATAGGCGTGTACCGGAAAGGCACAGCAACCCGGCGCGCAACCATGGGTTGAAGAAGCGGACAGGCGCGCGCGTGGGCAGACTCCCTTCCCTTCGCCGGCATGATCCGGATCAGGTTCTAAGGGTCACCGCGATACAGCGGAATCTCAGCCCATTGAGTGGGCCCCCCCAGGAACGCTGGCAAGCGTAGAGGGCTGGGGGGGATTTGTCAATGAATGATAGGCGTTCTTGTGCTTACTGGAAGAGCATTTCCAGGGATGGGGCATCCAGCACTTGATCAGACCAGCGTTCGATCTCAGTTGTGCTGGCGGTTTCCAGCCTGGCCAGGGCATTGCTGTGCAACGGGCCGAAGCGGCGTTCGAGCAGGCGTTTCAGCATGAGGGCCTGGCCTTTATGGCGGCCGATCCCCTCGCCTTCCAGGCGCGCATAATCCAGTGCATCCTGCTCATCAATCAGCGCGAGTTCGCGACGTTCGGCGGCCAGGCGCAAGGCTTCGTCGGAGTACATGCCCTGCAGGTGCTTCAAGGCATCCTGTACAGGAGGGTGGGTAATCTGGCTCATACGGTCTTCATCCAGGTTATGGCGCAGGCAGGCAACCCAATCGGGCAGCGCTGAGGGATAGCCGTGCAGCCGTTCTGCCTTGGGCAATTCGATTATATGTACTTGCATGGCCTGGCCCAACTGCACGCCGGGATGACGGGTATCGCGCAGGGTGAAGTGCCAGTCGGCCTGCTGTGGGTAGTCAGGGAACAGTTCATGGTCCAGCAGGCTGATACCGATGGCGGGCCGCAAGTGACGGTAGTCGCGGCCATGCTGGAGCTGATCGGAGAGATTGCGCGCCAGATAATAGACGTTGCGTTCGGGCCAGTGCAGGTAGCGCCTCAACTGCATTTCAACCATGAAGCGGTGGCCGTTTGCGTCCTGCGCCAGGATATCTAGCACGATCTGTTTGCCATCAAGGTCTTCCGGCAGGATAGAAGGGTTGAGCACTTCCACGACCTGGATAGGCGCTGCGTGGTAGCGCACCGCATTGATCAGGTCGGAGAGCAAATCGAGCCGGCGCGAGAACAGCATCTTGAACACGAGGTCGTTATTCAGGGCCAGGCCAGTACGTTGGGTGGATGGGCGACCGCCTGCGTTTCCAGGAACGACGTGTGCAGAGACCGACAATTCAGAAAAGCCCGACGGAGTGTGTGGAAAAAACATGCCTGATCCTGTGGCTTCGATGAAACGAAAACAGGAAACAGTCTGCGCCGGGACCGGCTGGCGGAAAATGCGCAAAGTCCGCCCGGTGAAATCCCCCCTGGATGAATCCGGGCACCAGACAGTCCTAATGGACTGCCTGGTGCCTGGCGAATCCGAGCGGCATGCAGGCTACTTGGTACAGAAGCGTCAGCCTTGGCGCTAGCGTGCTGCATAGGCGAATTATCAATGTAGTGTGATATCCGGATTCATGCCGCGTAGATGGTGTTGCGATGCCATGCCTTTACACTTCTGCGAGTGCCGCCATCCCCAGGAACGGCACAGGCTAAGGAACCCAAGCAACAGGAGCAGTGTGTAATGAGCAAGACCCGTATCGCAGTCGCTGGAGCTGGCTATATCGGCCAGGCACATATGGACAGCATCCGGCGCAATGCCGATTGCGAATTGGTGGCTGTGATCGACCCTGCCCCTGCTGCGCAGGAACTCGCAAGCATGGCGGGGGCACGCTGGTTTGCGTCGCTGGAAGACATGCTGGCGCAGGCAAGGCCGGATGGCGTTATCCTGGCCACCCCCAACCAGTTGCACCTGGCGCATGCCAATGAGTGCCTGGACGCCGGCCTGCCCATCCTATTGGAAAAGCCGGTGACGGCCACCGTGGAAGAAGGCGAAGCCCTGATGCAGCGCGTGGAAGCCGAAGGCGCCAAGGTGCTGGTGGGTCATCACCGCACGCATAGCCCCATCATGGCGCAGGCACGGGAAATCGTGCAATCCGGCCGCCTGGGCCGCCTGGTTTCCGTCATGGGCAGCGCGCAGTTTTTCAAGCCGGACGAATATTACGCCAGCGCGCCCTGGCGCAAGGAACCCGGCGCGGGTCCGGTGCTGCTGAACATGATCCATGAAGTGCACAACCTGCGCATGCTGTGCGGCGAAATCATTGCCGTGCAGGCCTTCGCATCGAACGCGGTACGCGGCTTCGCAGTGGAAGACACGGCAGCCATCAACCTGCGTTTTGCCAATGGCGTGCTGGGTGTGTTCATGTTGTCGGACACGGCTGCCAGTGCCCGCAGCTGGGAACAGACCAGCCAGGAAAACCCGGCCTACTCCAGCTATGGTGACGAAGACTGCTACACCCTGGCCGGCACCATGGGTTCGCTGGCCGTGCCCACCATGCGCATGAAAACCTATGCGCGCGAAGCCGACCGGTCGTGGTGGAAACCGTTTGACGTCTCCGAAGAAGCCGTCCGCCGTGGCGACCCCATTGACTTCCAGCTGGCCCACTTCGCGGCCGTGGTGCGCGGCGAAGCCGAGCCATTGGTGACGGTGCGCGACGGCGTGCAGAACCTGCGCGTGACCGAAGCGATCATTCAGGCGGCAGCGACGGGGAAGGTGGTGAAGCTGGGGTGATGGGCTAGGTGTGTTTGGGACAAGGAACGCCTGTGCATAACTCTGTGTATAGGTTCTGTATGGCCTGTGAGTATTTTGTGTGTGGCTATAGCGTAGATCGCGCTTGATCAGAAGATTTTGGAGACGCCTAGCATTGTGCGGCTTTTTTCAAATGTGTAGGCATGCGGGATCGTGCTACGGTTTTTCCGGTACTCATAGCTGAAAGTGGGCGTCAGTCCGTGCCAGGAAAGGTAGGGGGCGGTGAGTCCGACGTAGATACCATTTTCATTGTCCCGCTGACGCCGCCCACCGAAGAAAGCATTCGAACTTTCTGCTTCTTTGTGCCGGAAGGTATAGGCGATATTGAGCGTTATCTGGTTCTGGAAAGACTTGAAAATACCAACGCGTGCAATTTTTTCACGATAGGCAAAAACCTTTTGTTTTGCATCGTTATCACGCCACATCAGATTGCCGTACAGTTGTGTGCTGGGGTGCAGCCAATACACACCGAACAACGAAATACCTTGATAGTTCCCCTGAAGATAAGAGAAGTTGTGGGAAAAGTGCCTGTTCTTGTATTCGTAGCTCAATTCTGCCAGTGCGCGAGGCGTGAGTTGGCGGCGGAAGCTCGCACGCATGCCGAATGCATGGTACGCCTTATGACCTCCTTCGTTGTCGTACTCAAAAGACGGCAACACCTGGATTTGATTATGCGCTGAATTGAACTGATAACCCAGATAGTTGGTGGATACGAAATTGTCGTAGCTGTTCTCATGGTAGTAATGGTTGCCGTAGTTGATGCTGCGGAACAAAATGTTATGGTGTCCGGCGAGGGACCAGAGCTTGTCCGCACTGGCTTCATAGTAGAGACCACTGTCCCCTTTTTTTGCGACGGGGATATTCGTGTGACAAGCGCCGTCAAAAATCATGGCGCAAGAGTCAACGTAAGTAGAAGCCTGATTCAGGTTATCTTCGTGCACCCATGAGGCAGATAGCGATACGTGCAGCTGCTGACGTTCCTCTATGGCCTTGGTGTACTGGTCGATATATTGTCGGATGTCATCGGGGTGCGCCTGCGTTTTTAGTTGGCGGAACACGATGCCGGCATCGTGCAGCCGATTGTCCGTGTACAGGACTCGCCCCAGGTCCAGACTGCCTCTGGAAAAATAAGGGTTGGTTTCCAGGACTTTGCGGTATTGATCGACGGCGTGGTTGTAGTCGCCGCTGGCTGCAAGCCGGCTGGCTGAGACAAAGTCAAATAATGCCGGGTCATGGTGGGGTACTCTGGCGTACTGGCTCAATAACCTGCTGGCGCCGAACCAGTCCTTGTGATTAACAGCTTTGAGTATTTCAAGCGTCAATCGTTGCAGACGACCTTCGGGGGTCAGTGTCATGGCATCTATGGCCGCCTGGTAGGCTTCGCTGGCCTGAGAGTCTGTGTCGTCAGGCAGCAGCTGTTGTTGCAAGCGTTGAGAATTCTGTTCGGACTGCATCCAAAGCCGGTCGCTGGTATCTTGTTGTGCGTAGGTGCTAACGCAGTAAGACAGGCAGCAAAAAACCATGACTCGGGTAACGGAAAGATAGGACATGGGCGGGCCGGGTTGTAAAGCAGAAACGGAACCTGTCCGCATGAACAGGTTCCGGGAAAGCACATCCGCTGTGCTTGAAGGGGCTATTGCGTAAAGACTGACAGGTCAGTTACGCAGTCTGCTTACTTCTTCGTGGCACCGAAAGAGGCAACGAAGCTGTCGGCGCTGTTGCTGCCGCTGGCCACGCCAGCCAGGGAGCTGGTATCGCCCGAGCTATAGAAGTGGCCCTTGGTCGTACCGTCGATGATGTAGCCCACTTGTGTATCAACATAAGAGGCCTGGCCGGAGAAAGTACCTGCCGAAGCGTCGATGTTGGTCGCGCTGACATCCAGGCCGGCCAAGCCGTCCGCCCGTGCCAGTTCTCCGTGCAGGCTTTGGTAGTTGGCTTCCAGGGTCAGCGTACCCGTCAGCGTGGTGGGCGCAACGGATGCTGCGCGCGAAGCCAATGCGACAAAGCCTGCCGCCGCGTACTCCGTCTTCGCCACTGGCACGACGAAGCCGATGTTGTCACCTACCTCGAAGGCGGTGTCAACGCGCGTGGACGTGTTGTCTGCATGATCGGTGGCAATACCGTAGTACACCTGCCTGGCCGAGGCATTGACCTTGCCCCAATTGAAGTTGGTCGAGATGACAGGACCTGACGGGTCATCGGCGTGTGAGTAGCCATTCAGTCGGTATTGGCTAAATGTCTTGCCATCCGTGGTGATGCTACCGTTGGGGCTGAAATTGTTGATGCTTTGTAGGCTGATGATGTAGTAGCCCGCTGGACGAGACGGATCATTGAAGCCAATCCCGGGGGCATCCAGCGGGCCGTGGAAACCCGTCAAGGTAGACCCGCCGACGCGCAAGGGGGCCTGGTTGTCAGGCAGGTCGCTGGTCGTGCTGCCGACGCTGTTGAATGGGGGAACCGTTTGTGCCTGGGCGGCACCAAAGATGGCGATCAATGCACTAGCAAGAATGACATGCTTCATGAACTGCTCCTGAATGAAAAGCCTGTGTGATCCACAGGCAAACCTCATCTGCCTTTACCGGTCGATAAAGGCGCAGCGCTTTACATAGCGTGGTGCCAGCAAGGGCTACAGGAAGTTCGTTGTTCCATGAGTATGATTCGTTGACGGGTTAGAAGGTGATCGGGTATTTAGGGGGCTTGCCTGTGCAGCAAGCCCGCCATGGATACTTATTGATTGATACCTATCCGGAACTCAAATCCTGCGCGTTCCTTGATCTTGAAAGAGGTAAGGAATTTATATTCTTTCAGGATGGCAAGCTGTGCATCGCGTTCGGCGGTATCGCTGCTACGCAGGGCGGCAATAATGGCTGGTTCATTATCCAGTGTTGGGCGCACCAGGCTGAAATCCAGGCTATCGCCTTTTTTGATAATCAACCCTTCTTCGATTCCCATGAGTTTGGCTTGCAAACCGCTGGTGTTTGACTGGTTGACGACATCTGTGATGGTGTAGTCCTGGTCAACCGCTGTCAGTCGATAGTTATCCAATGAGCTGGACTGGGTAAGGAGTTGTGCCAGGTCGCGATTAGGTTTTTGCGGGAAAAATATTTGTGTTTCCTGTGTCATGCCAAACCGAGTCGTTAGGCGTTGTAGTAACAGACTGGGATAGCTGCTTTTATTTGCCACCGTTTGGAAGACAAGACGCTTGGTGTCACTGTTATCTATGTCATCACTGACAATAAATTCCATTTCATAGTCGCCCGGCTTGTCTGCAATGAAATTGGTATGATTGCCGAAGTTGACTAGACCGTTGATAGGGGTATTGCGATCGCTCTGCGATAACAATATTTTGCTTCCCTCCGGCCTTTTGGTCACAGTGGCCAGTCCCATCAGCGGACTATCATTGTCCGGGTCTACTGCATGGAATATTGCACTGATAGCCTTTGCGTCGTTCACAAGCAGAACAGCCTGACCGTCTGCGATTGGCGTACCGCCTACCGTGGTCGTACCGTCAGAACCAATACCCCATTGCGTGATGATAGGAGCATGGTTCTTTTTCTTGGCAAAAATGCTGATTCGGGAATTGCTGCTTTCTTTGGAAGTCAGTTTGCCGTCGGATACTTGCAGGTCAGCAATATAAAGCCCGGGCTTATCTGCCTTGAGTTTGGCAACTTTTTTGTTTGCATCCTGTAGCTCAGCCGTGCTGTCATCGGGTTTGAGTGCCAAGGTCCAGAGATAAGTCAGCTGATCCCCATTTTTGTCCCTGCTTTGGCTGCCGTCCAGTTCAGCGGTGTCATTGATCAAGATTTTACTGAACTCGGTCTGGGCGATAGCTTCCGGCGCGACATTGGCAGCAGGTTTGATTATCAGTGTCTTTCTGTCCACGGCGCTATCCAGCTTGCCGTCGTTGACTTGCAGTTCGATTTCCCATGTGCTTTGCGAAGCAGACGAAATATAAATTGACGGATCTGTGCTGAGGAAGATATCTCCAGGAGTGGCAGTATTCCAATAGCGCCAGCGATAATTTAGCGGATCTCCGTCAATATCATAGGAAGTATTGCTCACGGCGCATATTTGGTAATTTGGATATGGGCCACCTTCTTCGCATTCGTAGGAATTGCCAGCGTTGATACGAGCAACAGGTGCATGGTTGGTCGTATCTCCAGACCGTTTTGAAACTTTTATGGCTACTTCTTTGCTTGACATTACACTGTCGTCATATACATAAAAGACGATGTTGTAAATGCCGACTACATCAGGGGAAAGTTGGGCAATAGATTTGTTCGCATCCAAAATCTTTGCCGTTGATCCAGCGGGCCAAGCACTGCTAGTAACATTAGCTACGCTGTTAGGGATGATCCAATGATATTTCAGCTCATCCCCATCCGGGTCATGACTACCGCTGCCATCCAGGGTGATCGTGTCCCCAATGAATGCAGTCTCGGGGACATTGAGCACGGCAACCGGCGCACTATTGCCATTATTGACTTTGATCAGTGTTTCGACCGTGGTGCTGGTTCTCTGTCCGTGAGTCACAGTCAGACTGACACGATACGCACCATTTTTCTCAGCAAAAAAACTTGTTTCACGGCTATTAGGATCGCTCAGTATGGTTTGAGGTGTGCCCTGAGGCTGTTCAACTATCGTCCACTGATACTGGAGTCCGTTGTGGTTCTCTCCGTGCGGCGCCAAACTTTTCTCGCCATTGAGCCGGACGACGCTGCCTTGCAGAACGGTTTGCTCCGCCGGATCAATGATGGCTACCGGGTTAGGGTTGGTTGCGGTAATCGTCAGGTTGGCGGCATCACTTCCTGCCGTGCCGTCGTTAACGATCAGGGTTGCTTGGTATTCTCCAGGCTGATCGGCGAGAAAAGAGCTTGTAGCGGAGTTTTGACCGGAAAGGTCGGCATGGCTGCCGGCTGGCTTGTTCAGCAGTGCCCATTGATAGTTCAGCGTGCCGTTATTGGGAGAGGTGCTGGCGCTGCCATCCAGGGTAACTGTGGTACCCATAGAGACGGTGGTCGCGTCTGCCTTGATGACGGCACTGGGTTTTTGTGCCGTGTTGTTGTCATCGCTACCATCACTGCCTCCGCCGCCGCATGCGGCCAACAGCATGGCTGTGGTGCCCGTCAAGGCAGCCAACAGTTTTTTAATCGGTATGAATGTCATTGGGTTCTGTCCTTTGAAAGCGTGTCAGGCTTACGCTGCGCAGTAATGCTCAGAATGGAAATTCGCGGAAAAATGATTGTGGGAGGCGATGTTGAAGAGTCATCTTTTTCCAAGACTTACATTTGTAGGGTGATGCCTAATCTGGCAGTTCGGCCGGGTGCAGGAATCAGCCCCAGCCCCAAGGCATCCAGGTAAAACCTGTCGGTGAAGTTGTCGATATTGAAGTCAATGGATACGGTTTCATTGACTTTGTAGTTGGCGAAGAAATCAAAGACTTTGTATGAATGCCAAGGGATGATTTTCAAGAAGCCATGCGCGGTATCATCATTGAATTCAGGTGCGTTGGTGCGTTGCCCCATGAA
This sequence comes from Kerstersia gyiorum, assembly GCF_004216755.1. GTDB lineage: Bacteria > Pseudomonadota > Gammaproteobacteria > Burkholderiales > Burkholderiaceae_B > Kerstersia > Kerstersia gyiorum. The sequence goes on along the minus strand of NZ_SGWZ01000001.1, from coordinate 254,041 downwards.
GGTGCCACGAGCACCCAGCGTCAGTTTTTGATCGAACAACCGCGTTCCCAACGTGAGGCTGGCATTCCATTTTGGTGGAACCATATTGTTCAGATAGCTGCCGGCAATGCCATAGTCATTGCAGATATTCACGCGGTAGCTGCCTCGGTGGCAGATTTCTATCTTGTTGTATTTGGTCGCTCCGAATGCAGTGAAGATCACGCCAGCGTCATAGTCGCCGGAAATTTCCATGCCATGAAATCTGGCACCTTCAATATTGCGCATGACCATTGAGCCAGCGTCATTGCCAAACTCCCAGACATTCTTGTTGGTACGGGTCAGGTAGTCTTTTGTGTAATTACGGAAATAGGCTGTCTTGAGACGCAGGCGATCGGTACTGGTGAGCAGGCCACTGGCGAGGAAGTTCACGCCGATTTCCTTGTTGGTCGCCCGTTCTGGCTTCAAGGGGATGTCTGGGACGGATTCGAACGAGAAGCCGCTGGTGCTTTCAAACAAGCTCGGCATACGCATGGCTTTCGCATACCGGCCGTAGAGTTGAAAGCCGGTCAGGGGTTCCCATGTCAGGCTGATGATAGGCGTGCTGCCGCTGGAACGATTACGGTTTTCCAGAGGGTCACATTGCCCGTCGCCGTCGGTATCTACGCAATAAGGATTGCTTGGGCTGTACACCTGAATGGGTTTGTCGTCATGGGATTTGAAGCGGCTATACCGCAGCCCTGCGTCCAAGGTGAGGCTAGAGACGGGTTTGTATTGCCAGGCAACGAAGGCGCTGTATTCGCGGCGGTCGCCATTGCGTCCGGCCAGCCCACGGAAGTCTTCCGTCAAGGCTGTCGTGTGCACGTCTTCCCACTGGGTGGCGATACCGTAGCGCAGCTGGCTGTCGCCGAGCCAGCCCCAAGAGAAGGATGAGGTATTACTCAGGTCCAGGCCTGTGCGTTTATAGGTTTCCCGTTCGTTGTTGTACAGATCGACTTCTGTAGTGCTTGGACTGTTGTTCGTCGCCTTGGTGCGCGTGTGCCAGAGATTGGCGCGCAGGTCGAACCAGCTGTTGTCTGCGGGCACCCAGCGGTAGCGGCTGGTAAGGGTGTTGGCGACAACATCGCTATTGCGAGGTTGTGTGATCGGTATGATGTTTTCCAGACGGAAAAGATTGCCGGGCATGAGTTCGCTATACACACTGCTGTACCGCAGCCAGCTCAACTCAAGATCCTGATCGGCAGGTAGGTAAACTTTGGCTTTCAGCAGTCCCGATTTGCTTTCGTAGTTGGTGCCAGGAATACGCTCTCCAGCTTCGAAGCGGGTAGCCCCCTGGATTTTTGGGTAGACCTCGGTATAGAACGTACCCCGTCTCTTGGTATCGGAAAGATCCATCCAGGCGCTGGGGCCATGTGTGCCCGCAAAATAGTTGCCTTGATGACGCTGGGAGTACGCAGCAATCAGGTCGATGTGATCCAGTCGTTGGGCGAGAGCGAAACTGCCGGCCCAGCTTTTTGGATGAAGCGGCCCTGGACGGTCAAAATTTTCCGGATTGCCCCACTCGGTGGGTAGGGCATATTCCCCACTGCAAATCGTGGGGTTTACGCAATCCGTGCGATACACCGGCTTTGCGCCGTGAAAGTTGCCGGTGAATAGCCCTGCTGGTGTTCCTGGCTCGATAGCAGAACCACTGTTATTCCCTATTGTCTGTCCCCGCACCCGCATGCCGAAGCTTTCGCCATCCTTGACGATGTCGGCGGCGTCCAGGGTGCGCATGGTGACCAGGCCGCCGGTGGCGCCTGTGCCTTGGGCGCTCATGACCGGGCCTTTTTCGATGGTAATGCCGCCGATCAGGTCTGGGTCAACGTAGCTGCGTGAAATGACGCCGGAGTAGCCGCGGTTGACGGTGGTTTCCTGGCGCGCGCCATCGACGAGGATGGGAACCCGTCCCTGCCCCTGCATGCCGCGGATGTTGATGTCCAGGCCGCCGGAGTTGCGGTTTTCGCCGACCAGCACGCCGGGCACGCCCTGGAAGATGTCGCCGACCGAGGTGCCACGAAAGCGTTCGATGTCGTCGCGGGTGAGGACGCTGGCGGACAGGGCGCTCTGGTAAGGCATGTCCTTGGCGTCCTGTGCCTGGCCGATGACTTCCACGCTGCTGAGTTCGGCCACGCCACGGCCATTGTTTTCAGGGCGGGCACGCAGGCGCCAGCCGCCTTCCGGGGTGGCGACGGCTTCTAGGCGGGTGCCGGCCAGCAGCAGTGTGAGCGCTTCGGCAGGACGATAGCTGCCGTGTACGCCCAGGCTGTGCTCGCCAGCGGTCAGTGCCGGGTCTACCGTGACCAGGCTGCCAGAGGTGCGCCCGAACTGGATCAGCGCCTGGCTCAGCGGGCCGGCGGGAATGGCGTAGTTAACGCGGGCAGGGTCGGCCTGCGCCACGGCCTGGGCGGCATGGGCATTATGAATCGGCCACAAGGGCTGGGATAGCAGGCCCAGCAAGGCGCAGCATAGGAGAGTCCGTGTCATGCGAGGCTGGCTGGTGGCCAGGATGCGGCACGGGCGGAAGGGACGGCACAAGGACATGAACAGTTCTCAAGCAAAAGGACGGCGCAGATTCCATGTTCGGATCTGCTGCTTACACAGGACTTAACGCTTGAGAATGAAATCGGTTCGCGCTTGTTACATAATTATTTGAAAACCTGCGGCAGCAGTAGCCTGCCCAGGGCGGGATGGTGAGCGCAGCCGGACCTGCGCCGGCCGGCAAAGCAGGCCGAAATCAGGCGCGTGGCACCACGCTGATCCAATAGCGGCTTTTGCGCTGGATGCGCACCGGCAGGAAGCGCGGCAGGCTGGCCAGGATGCGATCGGTGTCCTGCAACGGGAACGTGCCGGTAAGGCGCAGGGCTGCCACGTCGGGATGGCACCGCAGCCAGCCATTGCGATATCGGCCCAGCTCATCAAGAAAGTCATCAAGCCGCATGTCTTCGGCAGCCAGGATGCCATCGACCCACGCAGCGGCCGTGTTGGGCAGGGCCGCCGCGTGGGTCGCTCCCTGGCGGTTGAAGCTGGCACCCTGCCCGGCTTCCAGGCGCGTGGTGCGGTCAGGCGCGTCTGCCGGGTAGAGTTCTACCGCGCCGGCCAGCACCTGCACGGCCGTACGGTCGGTTTCCGGGTTGCTGCGCACGGTGAAACGGGTGCCGATCGGCATGACCCGCCCTTCGGCGGTGATGACGGCAAAGGGCCGCTGGCGGGCATCCGGGGCCGTGGCAATGTGGATTTCCCCCTGGTGCAGAAGCAGGGTGCGAGCGGTATCGTCATAGCGGATATCGACGGCAGTCCCGGTGTTGAGCAGCATTTGGGTGCCGTCAGGCAGGGTAACCTGGCGCTGGCCGCCGGTGGGCGTGCGCAGGTCGGCCTGCAGGATATGCCACTGGTTCTCCAGGGGCCGGCGCTGCCATGCAGCCAGCAACAGCAGGCAAGATAGCCCTATGCCGCCTTTTTTCAGTACCTGCCTGCGCCTGTCGCGGCGCAGTACCTGTTCAACCGCGCTGCTTGCGGCCTGCCCGTCGATCTGCTGGCGGCGCCGGCTGAAATCGGCGTCCAGCGTACAGATGCGCTGCCATGCAAGTTCGTGGTCCGGGTGCTGGGCGCGCCAGCGCTGACAGGCGGCGCGGACATTGGCGCAATCATCGCAGCGCAGCCGGATCAGCCAGTCGATGGCGGTTGCGACGATGGCTTCGTTGGGCTGCGAGGGGGCGCTGGGCAGGTAGAGTGAGGCGCGCATGGTTCAAATGCCGTAGGCAATGCGATAGCACTGCAGGTAAGCCTTGCTCATGTCCCGTTTGACGGTACTGAGATGCAGCCCCATGCGTTCGGCGATTTCCGGGTAGTTCAGGCCTTCGAGTTGCGCCAGCAGGAAGATGCGCCGCGTGCGCGGCTCGAAGGCTTCCACCATGGTGCACAGCGCTTCCAGCGTTTCGAGCAGGATGCAGCGGGCTTCGACAGACGGCGCATATTGATCGGGTTGGGCGGCCAGGGCTTCCAGATAGGCGCGTTCCAGCCGTGCGCGCCGGTGGCGGCTGACGACCAGGTTGTCGGCCACGACGGTAAGGTACGACCGCGGCGCCTCCAGCACGGGGGCCAGGTCGATGCGCATCAGGCGCAGGAAGGTGTCCTGTGCCAGATCTGCCGCGGCATCACCGTCGCGTCCCAGTTTGCGTCTCAGCAGCGATACCAGCCAGCTGTGATGCGCATGATAGAGATCTGACAGGGTCTGCTGGCGCAGCGAATCAATGGGTGTCATGGCAGTATTCGCAAAGGGAAGCCAACGCTGCATATTAAGATACATGAAAATAAGATACGATCTCAACATTATTTGATACGGTAGTGCGGGTACTGCAACGGTATTTTCTTTCTTTGCCTTTCCCTCAGCGGGATCACTGGCTTGCCGCCGAGGATCGGCGGCCTGTTGATAAGCCTGTGGAATTGCCTGTGTATTCCCTGTTGGCAAGGCTGTGAAAAGGCTGTGGACAGGCCGTGTATGTGTATAAGCTGTGGGCAAGTTTGCGGCAGGCTGCGGCGACGGGACTTTTCTGGGTACAGGCCTAAAAAAGCGGCAGCCCGTGCTTGCAACGGGCTGCCGCTTTCGATTGCGGACAGCTGGCCCTGGCTCGGGAGCAGCGCCGGCTCAGCAGGCCGGCTTGGCCAGCCCCAGGTGATCGCGCAAGGTGCTGCCTTCATATTCCGTGCGGAACAGGCCGCGTTTTTGCAGCACTGGGACCACATGTTCGATGAAGTCCTCGATGCTGGCGGGCAGCGCTGGCGGCATCAGGTTGAAACCATCGGCGCCTTCGTTGCGGAACCAGTGTTCCATTTCGTCAGCGATGCTTTCAGGGGTGCCGATCATGGTGCAGTGACCGCCGCCGGCAGCCAGGCGGCCCAGCAATTGGCGCAGGGTGGGCTGCTCTTTTTCGATGATGCGCAGGATGGTGCCATAGCGCCCCTTGGGCCCGGGGAAGGTCTCCAACGGAGGCAGGGGAGGAACGGGGGCGTCCAGTTCCCAGTTCATGCAGTCCTGGTAGATGAAGGTCTCGAGCTGGCGCAGGGAGGCTTCGCTGGGCAGCAGTTCATCCAGCGCGCGCTGTTTGGCACGGGCCTCCGCTTCGGTCGAGCCGACATAGGTGACCAGGCCCGGCATGATGGGCACGTTTTCGGTGCGCCCGGCCTCGCGTACGCGGCGCTTGATGTCCCGGTAGTACGATTGCGCCGCAGGCAGGTCATAGGCGACGGCGTAGATGGCTTCGGCGCGGCGCGCCGCCAGGTCCCTGCCCTGATCCGAGGCACCGGCCTGGAACAGGACCGGATGGCGCTGTGGCATTGGCGGCACCGTCAGCGGGCCGTCGACCAGGAAATGCTTGCCATGGTGATTGACGGGCCGGACTTTGCCGGCATCGGCGAAATCGCCCTGGCGGTCGAATTTCAGGGCGTCGGTATCCCAGGAATTCCACAAGGCCAGCACGGCATCGACGAATTCCTCGGCGCGTTCATAGCGCCATTCATGCGGCGGCATGGCTTCGTAGCCGTGATTGCGGGCTTCGGTGTCGAACATAGACGTCACCACGTTCCAACCGATGCGGCCGCCGGAGATATGGTCCAGCGAAGCTACCATGCGGGCGGCATGGAACGGCGTGAAAAAGGTGCTGGAAACTGTGCTGATGAGGCCGATGCGCTCCGTGGCGCGGCTCATGGCAGACAGCATGGTCAGCGGTTCGAGGAACCAGTAGGGGCCGTCTGCCACGTTGCCGGCGGCCTGGCCATCCGCAAAGAATACGGCATCCAGCTTGCCGCGTTCGGCCAGTTGCGCCAGCGCTTCGTAATAGCGGATATCGCCCATGCGTTCGACCGACGAAGCCGGGTGGCGCCACGCTGCGCGGTGGTGGCCGCAGCCAAGAATGAACAGGTTCAGGTGCATCATGATTCGTGCCGGCCTCAGTTTTTTACCAGGCCGCCATCGACCACCAGGTTCTGCCCGGTGATGGCGCGGGCCCAGGGCGATGCGAAGAACAGTACGGCATCCGCCAGTTCGGCAGGTTCAGTGACACTGCGCAGCGGGGTGTTGGCGGCAATCAGGTCGAACACGGCCTCCGGGGTGGCGGACGAGGCATCGGTCGTGCGCAGCAAGCCCCCGGAAACCATATTGACGGTGATACCGTCCGGGCCCAGGTCTTGCGACAGCGTGCGGGTGAAGGCCAGCAAGGCCGCCTTGGCGGCGGTGTAGTCGTGGTAAGGCACCACCGGATTCTGCACGAGATTGGTGCCGATATTCACGATGCGGCCGAAACGCGCCGCGCGCATGCCGGGCAAGGCGACCTGGGTGGTGTTCAGCGAGCCCCGCAACGCGCCTTCGGCCTGTTGCTGCAACTGTTCCCAGGTAAGTTGGTCTGCGTGTGGCCGCGCGTCGCCGTTGAAGCTGAAGCTGGGCAAGGCGTTATTGATGACGGTGGTGATGTTGCTGCCAAAATGCGCCTGGGCCTGCTCGAACAGTCGGCGCACCGCTGCGGGATCGCGTACATCTGCCTGCAGCGCCAAGGCTTGCTGCGGAGCGCTGGCGGCCAGGGTTTCGGCTGCCGCACGGCTATTGTGGTAATTGATGACAACCTTGGCGCCTGCGGCCAGGAAGGCCTGGCTGATGGCTGCACCCAGCCCGCGCGCGCCGCCCGTGACAAGGACGATCTGCTGGTCTAGGCTGGGAGCCGTATTGTTGTGGTGGGGCATGGCCCTCTCCTCCGGAAAGGGCGAAGAGGACGACGGCGTGGGGCCCGCTGGGCCGGATGCGCCTGGACATCCCTTCGCCAGTGTGAACTGGATCAGGTTCTACGGGTGTCATCTCAGCCCCTGTCATCGCCAGGGACACCCCGTGTCGCATAGTCCATCAACATAGCATGGAACAGGGACAGCGCGAAATTCGCCGCACATGCAAGCCCGGCATATAACCCGTGCCGCAGCGGTTAAAACGCCGCCGGGTCTTTCCCCGGCGCCGGCAGCCCGCTACGATGGATGCGCGTTGTTGCTGATTTCCCATTCCCTCTTTCGGATCCTTCCAGGAGTTTGCCGATGTCTGCTTCTATTGATACTGATTCCACGTCTGTGCCCTTGTCCGAAGCCGCCCAGGCCCTGGCCGATGCCGTGCGCACCCGGTATGCCACCAAGGCCTACGACGCCACGCGGCGCCTGTCTCCGGAAACCGTAGATGCCTTGTTGACGCTGCTGCGCTACAACGCTTCGTCCGTCAATTCCCAGCCCTGGCATTTCGTGGTGGCGGCCAGTGACGAAGCCCGGGACCGTATTGCGGCCCGGCTGGAAGGGAACTTTGCCTACAACGCCGGCAAAGTGCGCGATGCTTCCCATGTCGTTATTCTGTGCGCCCGGGAGCGCATGGATGAAGAGCATCTTGCCGGCATCCTGAAGCAGGAGCAGGAAGACGGCCGCTTTGCCAGTGACGAAGCGCGTGAAAATCAGCGTAAATCACGCCTGTCCTATGTGAATCTGCACCGCTACGATTTGAAGGACGAGCGCCACTGGATGGAAAAGCAGGTCTACCTGGCCACTGGCGCCCTGCTGCTGGGCGCTGCCACGCTGGGCGTGGATGCAACACCGATCGAAGGATTCGATTTCCGTACCATAGACGAGGAATTCGGCCTGCGCGCCCAGGGCTACAGCAGCGTTGTCATGGTCGCGCTGGGTTACCACAGCGACGCGGATTTCAATGCGCAGTTGCCGAAATCGCGCTTGCCCCGAGAGCAGGTGTTCACGTTGCTCTGACCGCTGTTGGGATGCCTGGTGCGAGATCGGTCAGGCTGGCAGAGCTGTTGGTGGGTCTGCTGCTGGAATGAAAAAACGGGCTGGAGATATTCTCCAGCCCATTTTGCTACAGGGACGCCTTGGACATGCAAGGCGCCTTTCAATTCGATCAGCTGTTGGCTGCCTTGGAGGCTGCCTGGTTGATCTTGCGGGTGATGACCCATTGCTGGGCAATGGACAGGGCGTTATTGACGCACCAGTACAGCACCAGACCTGCCGGGAAGAAGAACATCATCCCGCCGAACACCAGCGGCATGATCATCATGACCTTGGCCTGGATGGGGTCCGGAGGCGTGGGGTTCAACTTGATCTGCACGAACATGGTGAGCATCATGACGGCAGGCAGGATGAAGAAGGGGTCCGGCGCGGCCAGGTTGTGCACCCACAGAATCCACGGCGCATCACGCATTTCCACGCTGGCCAGCAGTACCCAGTAGAGGGCGATGAACACGGGGATCTGCACCACCATGGGCAGGCAACCGCCCAGCGGGTTGATCTTCTCGGTGCGGTACAGCTCCATCATGGCGGCGTTCAGCTTGGCACGGTCGTCGCCGTACTTCTGCTTGAGCGCCTGCAGGCGCGGCGCCACATTCTTCATGCGGGCCATGGAGCGGTAGCTTGCCGAAGCCAGCGGGAAGAACAGCAGCTTGATCAGCACCGTCAGCGCGACGATGGACCAACCCCAGTTGTGCAGCAGGCTGTGCAGCCAGGTCAGCAGCACGAACAGCGGCTTGGCGATGATGGTCAGCCAGCCGTAGTCCACCACGAGGTCCAGGCCAGGCGCGACTTCCGACAGCGCTTTCTGGTCCTGCGGGCCCACCCACAGCTGGGCATCCATGCTGGCGGAGGCGCCCGGTGCAACGGCGCCCAGCGATTCGATGGTACGGGCGGCGTACAGGTTGGGCTGGATTTGCACCAGTTCGTTCTTGCGCAGCGTGCCTTGCGGCGGCACCCAGGCCGTGACGAAGTAGTGCTGCACCATGCCGATCCAGCCGTTATTGGTCTCGCGCTCGTACTTGGCCTTGCTCTTCTCGATGTCGGAGAAGGTCACCTTCTGGAACTTCTCGGCGTCGGAGTAGACCGCCGGGCCGGTAAAGGTGCTGTAGAAGCTCGAGGTATTGGGCGGATTGTTGCCGTCGCGGGTGATCTGCAAATACAGCGAGGGCGTGATCGCCTGCTCGGATCGGTTGATCACTTCATGGCGCACGTGGATGTCGTAGCGGCCTTGCTGCAGCGTATAGGTCTTGCGCAGCACGGCACCGCCGGACTCGGCCTCGAAGACCACGATTTGCGAACCGTCGGCAGCCTGGGTATGGCTGACCAGCGAGAACGGCGTCAGGTGGTTGGGGAACGGCGTGCCATTGGCGCTGCCGACTGCACCGGTCTGGACCACGTAATAGTTGCCCTGGACGTTGTCCAGCAGCATTTCAGGACGGGTCTCGTCTTCGGAGTCCTGGAACTTCAGCAGGGCGCCGCGCACGATCTGCGCGCCATTCAGGTCGAAGTCCAGGCGCAGCACGCCGTTGTCGATCGTGAAAGGCTTGCTGTCGGTGGCTGCTGCAACCGGAGCAGCGCCCGGCAGGCTGGCAGTGGCCGGCGCGGCAGGCGGTGCGCTGACAGGGACGCTGGCGTCGGCAGGCGTGGCAGGCGCCGAAGCGTCAGGAGCCGCTGCCGCCGTTTCGCTCTGAGAAGGCGAAAACAGCGAAGGCTTGCCGTTGTGAACCTGCCAGTTATTCCATAACAGCAGCAGCGAGAACAGGAAAATCATCCACAGGATGGTACGTCGGATATCCATTGGCGCATGCAGAAAGGGTGGGTGCGAATCGCAGCAAAGCGTGCCAGTTTAACGTAGCTTGATGCCTGGGCAGGCCTTTATGGCGGACTTTGTGCGGAAGATGCCGGCTCATTGCGTGCCGGGGCGGCATCCGGCACTGCGCCGGATGAATGGGAGACGGCATCCTGGGACGGATCGGGCGCATGACAGGAGCAGTGCCCATGTCCGTGGCGCGGGGGAACCGGGTCCAGGCCGCCGTGCGACCATGGGTTGCAGCGGCCGATGCGGCGTATGGCCATCCACAGGCCCTTGAGGGCGCCATGGGTTTCGATGGCTTCGATGGCATAGGCCGAACAACTGGGGGTGAAGCGGCACTGCCGGCCGATCCAGGGGCTCAGGAAGAAACGGTAGAACCTGATCGGTGCAATCAGGAGTTTCTTGAGCATGGGACGGCTCGCTGGAAATGCGCGTCAGCCTCTGCGCGTACCTGCCGCTTGAGCTCGCTCAGCGAAACGGCGGGCGCCTTGCTATGCAGGCGCACCACGAAATCCCGCGGCGGCAGTTGCTGGCGCAGATGTCGGAACGCCTCGCGCACGACCCGCTTGATGGCATTGCGCGTGACTGCCCGGGCAGCATGGCGCTTGGGTACCACCAGGCCGAGCCTGCCCTGGCCAGCCGATGAATCCACCGACGTCAGGACGAGCAAAGCCCCCCGCGCCACCCGTCTGCCCTTGAGCGCCGGAGCGAACTCTTCAGGGCTGTGCAGTCTGGCTGAGGGGGGAAAGCTGGCGGAAAGCTCCGCTGCGAATCGGGCTGGCGCGGCCTGGGCCGCTGCGCAGTCAGCGCCGCGAGGCGCGCCGGCCATGCCGGCTTGCGTCACCTTAGACGGCGAGGCGCTTGCGGCCGCGCGCACGGCGTGCATTGATGACAGCGCGGCCAGCACGCGTCTTCATGCGGACACGGAAGCCGTGGGTGCGCTTGCGGCGGGTAACGGAAGGCTGGAAGGTGCGTTTCATGGTCGGAACCTAAAAAGAGCAGCGGCCGGATTGAAGGAAAACACCCATGGAAACCGGCAGTCTGGAAAATGGAATTCGGAAAAGCCCACTATTTCAGCAAAGAATGCGTTGGGAGTCAATGGGTTGGTGGCTTTTAGGCTGGGGGCTGTTGTTCGAGTGATGCGTTGCCCTGCCGCAGATACCTGTTGCGTCAGGGGATTTGCCTTGAGTCCCGGGCGGCGGACGGGTTGCGGCGGGCCAGGCGGACAGGCCGTCAGGACGCAGTTGCTCATTTATTGAGCCTTGGCGCATTTTTTCGCTGCGGTGGCGTTGGCTGGCCATGGCGCCGGGCTGAATTTTTCGCATCGGCGCGGCCGCGGATTGGGAAAATCAATGACAGGTCGATGATTTACGAGAGGGGCCGGAATCTTGCGCCCAAGGCTGGCATGGGGCGGGATTGCACGGTAAAAACACTGGCGGCAAACCTTATCCAAAGGAAAGCCACTGCCCTATGCACATCATCCTGTGGATAACTTCGTCGTGACGCGCTAGAATCGAGGTTTGGATCGCAAATGAAATGAACGAATTCTGGCAGACCTGTGTCCAGCGCTTGGAGCAGGACCTTCCCCCTCAGCAGATCAGTGCATGGATACGCCCTCTTGCGCCTATCGCGTTCGAGGAAGAGACATCCTTGCTGCGTATTGCCGCGCCCAACCGCTTCAAGCTGGACTGGGTCCGCAAGAACTTTTCCACACAGATTGAAAGCCTGGCCAGTGACTGGTTTCAGCGCCCTGTGCAGGTGCAGTTCGAGCTGGCGACCAATACGGCACGCGCGCCCCTGGCCGCACGGCCATCGTCGGGTGCACCTGCGCCTGCGGGAGCCGTCCATGCCGCCCCGGCGGCAGCACCGGCTCCGGCGCCTGCTGCGCCACGCGTGGAGACGGTGGATCCGGCCTATGAGCGCTCGCGCCTCAATACCGAACTGACCTTCGACAACTTCGTGACCGGTAAGGCCAACCAGCTGGCGCGTGCCGCTGCGTTGCAGGTCGCAGAGAACCCGGGGGTGTCCTACAACCCGCTGTTCCTGTATGGCGGCGTTGGCCTGGGCAAGACCCACTTGATACACGCCATCGGCAATGCCATGGTGCAGGCCGGCACGGGCGTGCGGGTGCGCTACGTGCATGCCGACCAATACGTGTCGGACGTCGTGAAGGCCTACCAGCGCAAGGCGTTTGACGAGTTCAAGCGCTATTACCACTCGCTGGACCTGCTGCTGATCGACGATATCCAATTCTTCTCCGGCAAGAACCGCACGCAGGAAGAGTTCTTCTACGCCTTCGAGGCAATGGTGGCCAAGCGCAAGCAGATCATCATTACCAGCGATACGTATCCGAAGGAACTCTCCGGCATCGAAGACCGCCTGATTTCGCGTTTCGATTCCGGCCTGACCGTCGCCATCGAGCCGCCGGAACTGGAAATGCGCGTCGCGATCCTGCTGCGCAAGGCCGATACCGAAGGCATGCGCATGCCCGAGGAAGTGGCGTTCTTCATTGCCAAGCATCTGCGCAGCAACGTGCGCGAACTTGAAGGCGCTCTGCGCAAGGTGCTTGCCTATGCGCGTTTCCACGGTCGTGAAGTGCTGACGGTGGAAATCTGCAAGGACGCCCTGAAGGATCTGCTGTCCGTGTCCAACGGACAAATCACGGTGGAGAATATCCAGAAAACCGTAGCAGATTATTACAAGATCAAAGTGGCAGACATGTATTCCAAGCGTCGTCCTGCCAATATCGCCATGCCGCGCCAGGTTGCGATGTACCTGGCCAAGGAGCTGACCCAGAAGAGCCTGCCGGAGATCGGTGATCTGTTCGGTGGCCGGGATCACACCACTGTCTTGCATGCAGTGCGTAAAATCTCGGAAGCCCGCACAAAACAGGCCGAACTCAATCACACCCTGCACGTATTGGAACAAACTCTGAAAGGATGATCATGCAACTGGTCCAGACATCGCGCGACACCCTGCTCAAGCCGCTGTCCGTGGTGGCCGGCATCGTCGAGCGCCGCCACACTTTGCCCATTCTTGCGAACATCCTGCTGCGCAAGGAAGGCGAGCGCGTCTCCTTCATCGCCACCGATCTCGAAGTGCAGATTACGACCCATGCCGATTTCGGCGTCGGTCCGGAAACGGCTGCGACGACGGTAGCCGCACGCAAGCTGGTCGACATCCTGCGCGCCCTGCCGGGCAGCGATGAAGTCCGCTTCACCCAGAAAGACAACAAACTGACGGTTCAGGCCGCCAAGAGCCGCTTTGCGCTGCAAACCCTGGCGGCAACCGAATACCCCACGCTGGCGCAGCCGGAAAAGTGGGATGTGTCCCTGAGCCTGCCGCAGAAGACTCTGCGCCACCTGTTCAACATGGTGCATTTCGCCATGGCCCAGCAAGACATCCGCTATTACCTGAACGGCATGCTGCTGGTGTTCGAACCGGGCCAGGTGCGCGCCGTGGCCACCGATGGTCACCGCCTGGCGCACTGTGCCACGGGCGCCGATGGCATCGAGGCACGCCAGGAAGTCATCGTGCCGCGCAAGACGGTGCTGGAAATGCAGCGCCTGCTCGATGACAGCGATACGCCGGTCCAGGTGGATGTCGCCGCCGGACAGATCCGTTTCCGCTTTGGCGATATCGAACTGGTATCGAAGCTGGTGGAAGGCAAATTCCCCGATTTCACCCGGGTGATCCCCACCTCCTACACGCGCCACTTCACGGTCAACCGCGAATTGCTGCTGGGTAGCCTGCAACGTGCCGCTATCCTGACGACCGACAAGTTCAAGGGTGTGCGCCTGCAGTTGAGCGACAACCTGCTGAAGATTTCGGCCACCAACGCCGAGCAGGAAGAGGCCCAGGAAGAACTGGACGTCGATTACACGCATGAAGCGCTGGACGTCGGCTTCAACGTGACCTACCTGCTGGACGTGCTGTCCAACGTGAAGACCGAGACCGTGCGCTGGTCCGTCATGCCGGATTCCAATGCTTCGGCCCTGATCACGCTGCCTGACGACGAGCAGTTCAAGTACGTCGTCATGCCCATGCGCATCTAGGCGCGACAGGAACAGCGCGCGCCCATGAGGCGCTGCGCGTTCCCCTGCCCTGCGCCCTGGCCGGCGAGCACTCGCCGGTTGCAATTTCCTTGTATTCGAGACTATGTCAGATCAACAGCAGAATTCCGCCAACAACGCCGGCTACGGTTCCGACTCGATCAAGATGCTCAAAGGCCTGGAGGCCGTGCGCAAGCGCCCGGGCATGTATATCGGCGATACCTCCGACGGCACAGGCTTGCACCATATGGTGTTCGAGGTGGTGGACAACGCCATCGACGAAGCACTGGCGGGCTATTGCGATGACATCGTCGTCACCATTCATTCGGACAACTCGATTTCCGTGTCCGATAACGGTCGCGGCATCCCGACGGATATCCACAAGGACGACGAATACGGCCGCAGCGCCGCTGAAATCGTCATGACCGAGCTGCACGCCGGCGGCAAGTTCGACCAGAACTCCTATAAGGTGTCTGGCGGCCTGCACGGTGTCGGCGTGTCCTGCGTGAATGCCTTGTCCGAGTGGCTGCGCCTGACGATCTGCCGCGACGGCAAGCGCCACGAAATCGAATTCCGCCGTGGCGAACGCGTGGCCCCGCTGGCCGTGGTCGGTGATACCGACCAGCGCGGCACGACGGTACGCTACCTGGCCGACAAGGAAATCTTCAATAACATCGAGTACACCTACGAGATCCTGTCGCGCCGCCTGCGCGAGCTGTCGTTCCTGAATAACGGCGTGAAGATCCGCCTGGTGGATGAGCGCCAGGGCAAGGAAGAAAACTTTGCCTTCTCGGGTGGGGTGCAGGGTTTCGTGCAGTACATCAACCGCAGCAAGACGGTGCTGCACCCGACGGTGTTCGCCGTGTCCACGGAGTCGGCAGCCGGTGGCACGCTGGTCGGCGTGGATGTCGCCATGCAATGGAACGACAGCTACACCGAGACCGTGCTGTGCTTCACCAATAACATTCCGCAGCGTGATGGCGGTTCGCACCTGACCGGCCTGCGCGCCGCGATGACGCGCGTCATCAACAAATACATCGCCGATAACGAGCTGGCCAAGAAGGCCAAGGTCGATACGTCCGGCGACGACATGCGTGAAGGCCTGGCCTGCGTGCTGTCGGTGAAGGTGCCCGAACCCAAGTTCAGCAGCCAGACCAAGGACAAGCTGGTCTCCAGCGAAGTGCGTCCTGCCGTGGAAGATGCCGTGGCACGGGAGCTGGAAACCTGGCTGCTGGAGCATCCGGCCGATGCCAAGGCGCTGTGCGGCAAGATCATCGAAGCCGCCCGCGCCCGCGAAGCGGCTCGCAAGGCGCGCGAAATGACGCGCCGCAAGAGTGTGCTGGAAGGTGCCGGCCTGCCCGGCAAACTGGCCGATTGCCAGGAAAAAGACCCCTCGCTGTGCGAACTCTACCTGGTGGAGGGTGACTCCGCAGGCGGCTCGGCCAAACAGGGCCGCGACCGCAAGTTCCAGGCCGTGCTGCCGCTGCGCGGCAAGGTGCTGAACGTGGAAAAGGCGCGCTTCGATCGCCTGATCGCCAGCGAACAGATCGCTACGCTGATCACTGCGCTGGGTACCAGCATCGGCCCCGATTTCAATATCGACAAGCTGCGCTACCACCGCATCATCATCATGACGGACGCGGACGTCGATGGCGCGCACATCCGCACGCTGCTGCTGACGCTGTTCTACCGCCAGATGCCCGAGCTGGTGGCGCGCGGCCACGTCTACATCGCCCAGCCGCCGCTCTACAAGGTGAAGGTTGGCCGTGACGAGCGCTACCTGAAGGACGATATCGAGGAAGCCCAGTTCATGCTGCAACTGGCGCTGCGCGATGCCGAGCTGATTCCTGCTGCAGGCGCCGCCCCCATTACCGGTGCGGCACTGGAAAACCTGGCCAACCAATACGTGCTGGCCGATACCGTCATCGCCCGCCTGTCGCGCCGCTTCGACGAAGCCACGTTGTCGGCCATCGCCGAAGGCGTGAGCATCAACCTGGCGGATGAAGCCCAGGCCCAGGCTTCGGCACAGCGCTTGCAGGAAGCCTTGCTGGATCCGCGTGATCCGGAAGCGGTGTCGGTCGTGGCCGACAAGGATGCAGACAGCGGCCGCTCGCGCCTGCAGGTGCTGCGCCGCCACCATGGCAACGTGCGCGTCAGCGTGCTGGATGGCGATTTCCTGGCAGGAAGCGATTATGCAGCGCTGGCCCGTGCCGGCCAGACCTTCCTGGGCCTGGTGGGCGACGGTGGTGTGATTGCGCGCGGCACGGGCGAAAAACGCAAGGAAGCGCCTGTCGACGATTTCCGCGACGTCATGCAGTGGCTGCGTTCAGAAGCCGAGCGCGGCCTGAGCAAGCAGCGCTACAAGGGCCTGGGGGAAATGAATCCCGAGCAACTGTGGGAAACGACCATGGACCCGACGGTACGCCGCCTGCTGCGCGTGGAAATCGAAGACGCCATCGCTGCGGACGAAATCTTCACCACCCTGATGGGCGACAACGTCGAACCGCGTCGCGACTTCATCGAGAAGCACGCGCTGATGGCCGGGAACATCGACATCTGATTCCCGGGCGGGGCCGGTGTTCTGCCGGGCCCGTCTTCGGGTCGCTCGCGGATACGTCCCGACGCAGCCGCTGCAAATTTCACACCCCCTTGAGATGCCTGGTCTCAAGGGGGTTTCATTTGGCTGTGATGGATGCGCCTGCCGGACATAAGGCAGGCATATGGACTGGCATGGTGGCCGCCCCCCCAAGGCACCTGGGCTGCGTTTATGATCATGGAGGAATTCCTCCATGCCATCAGAAAGGACACCAGACATGACAGCAGTGCTTAACGAACAGGGCCAGCCGCTGGGCCGAGAACTTCCTGGTTGGCAGCCCCGCCCCCTGCCGGCAGGGAAAGTGCTGGAAGGACAATATTGCCGGCTGGAGCCTGTCGATGCCGGACGCCACGCCGAAAGCCTGTCGCAAGCCTATGCCGCTGCCGGGCCGGGCGCCTGGACTTACCTGCCGGCGGATCCGCCCAGCGCCCCCGCGGATGTCCACGCCTGGTTGCAACGCCTGGCCGATGCGGTCACCGAACGCTACTATGCCATTGTCGATCTTGCCAGCGGCCAGGCGCTGGGTAGTGTTGCGCTGATGCGCATGGACCCGGCCAATGGGGTGATCGAGGTTGGTTCGGTGACCTATTCCCCAGCATTGCGCCGCACCCGCGCCGCCACCGAAGCGCAGTATCTGCTGATGCGCCATGTGTTCGACGACCTGGGCTACCGGCGTTACGAATGGAAGTGCAATACGCTGAATCAGCCGTCCCGCGCTGCCGCGTTGCGCCTGGGCTTTACCTTCGAAGGCATTTTCCGGCAGGCTGTGGTGCAGCGCGGGCGTAGCCGGGACACCGCCTGGTTTTCCGTCCTGGATGGAGAATGGCCACTGCTGTCCCGGGCGTTCCAGGCCTGGCTGGCCCCCGCCAATTTCGATGCCGACGGCCGCCAGCGGCGTTCGCTGGAAGCCTTGCGCTTGGCTGGGGAAGGCACCGCTGCAGAAATGTAACTTATAGGTAAAAAGTCCCGGTTGCCATAGTGTGAACGGGTACTTTTACATCTTCCTCGATCCGTCACGGGCAGCGCCCCCGTGTTGGGACGAGTCTTCTTCTATTCCGACGCCGAGAGCGCCGTGGCGATGTGCGTGAGCGCACGGCGCCCATCTCGCCTGGGCGCACTCTCTACCGCCTGGCGGCTGTACGCTATGACGACCCGAATTCCCGCCCCTTCCGCTCTTCCCTTTGCGCCCGGCCGGCGATTGTCTGCCATTCTCAGGCCCGCCGCATGGCTGGCCGCCTGCCTGTGGCTAGGAATAGGCGGGAGCAGTGCCGCACATGCCGATGGCCGTTGGTATGCAGGCTGCACCCGCGCAGGGGAAGCCAACTATTGCTACCGCCCCTACGCCGAAGGGCTGGCCGCTGTGCAACTGGGGAATCTGGATGAACATCGGCCTGCCTGGGGGTACCTGAATGCCGCGGGCGAGCTGGCCATTGCACCGGCCTTCGAAGATGCCGCGTCGTTCCAGAACGGCCTGGCAGCGGCGGCGCAGGATGACAAGTGGGGTTATATCGACAACACCGGGGCCTGGGTCATCGCGCCAGAATACGAAAGCGCGACCGGCTTCAACGCCGAGGGCACGGCCATCGTCGAGACCAATGGCCGCGTCTTGCTGATAGACCGGGCAGGCAAGACCATCAAGACCTTTCCGCTGGGAACACGCAGCCGGGGCTTTCGCCCGGGGCAGACACTGGCCATGGCGGAACAGGAGTCTGCACCGCTGGCCTGGAATATTGCGTCGGGAAAACTGTTGACCGCGCCGGATTCCGTCGGCGCCCTTGAAACCAGCTATTCCCGTGACACCTGGACCAGCACGCAATGGCTGGCAGCACAGGCCCGGCAGGCGGACTACCAGGGCAAGTGGGGCCTGCTGAAGCTGGACGGCAGCTGGCTGGCGACGCCGGATGTACTGAAATCCTTGCTGGCGCCGGTATCCGATGGCCAGTACGTCGCGGTCAGCCGGGCCGCCGGCTACCAGTGGCAACTGGCTGACCTGCAGGGCAATGTCCTCAAGGACACCCTCTATGCCAAGCTGGATATCCTCGCGCCCGGCTACTGGTTGGCCGTCCATGAACAGGGCAGCGAGCTGCTGGGCCCCGACCTGGAAACGCTGGGCCGCTGGGACGGCCGCGATTTACATGTGCAGCGCGAGCCCGATTGGGATTTCGCAGTGGTCAGCGATGGCAAGGAGATTCATATCCTCAACGATGGCCAGCCGGCAGTCACGCTGCCGCTGGCCCATCGTTCCGTTCGTGTCTTCGACGACCGTATCTGGGTCTTCAGCGACAGCCCTGATGGCGACGCCAGTTACGGCCTGGGCGAATCCGGCGTGCTGGCGCAACTCTATGACCGGCAAGGCCGGGCGTTGCTCGCGCTGGCGCAATCCGGAACCACCGGGGAGGCTGCGCCGGTGGCCACGGCCAATGCAACCGATGCCAGCCCCGGCCAGCCGGAAAGCGCCGGGCCGGCAGCCATCATCCGCCAGCCCGTCACCCGGGCGCAACTGGATGCCTACTCGGTCCGTATCCTGGCCGATACCCGCCAGCGTTCGCTCGGTGCAGACCGCTCCCACTGGCCCCTGGCCATTCTCAAGCCCAGGAAGTACGACAGCCCGCTGACGCCAGCCATCCTCACGGCTGGCGGTGAGATCGTGAGCGCTGCGGACTGGCGTGATGTGCAGGCATACGACGAAGGCGGCCCCTTGCTCGTGAGTTTGCAAAACCAGCACACAGGTGCCGTGGATGCGCAGGGGAATTGGCTGGTACCGCCGGAGTACCGTGATATCGAAGCGTTCCAGGGCGGGTATGCCCGTGCGTTGCCTGACGACAGCAGGCAGGGCTGGCGCCGTGCCGTGGTGATCGACCTGACGGGCCGCCGTATCGAGTTGCCCGCCAAGGTGGCCGAAGGCCTGGCCCGCGTCGACCACGGGCTGGTGACCTACCGCGCCGAAAGCAGCGGCGGCCAGGAACGCATGTTCCTCTGGGACATTGCTGCAGGGCGCGACGTCAGCCCCGAAGGTTTCCAGGAATTGCAGCCGTTCACCGACGGCTATGCCAGCGCACAGCAGAAAGGCAAATGGGGCTTGCTGAACCTGCGCGGCCAGTGGGTCGTGCCCCCTTCCCGGCAGTATTCCCCTTCCGTGCAGCAGCAGCCCGGCGGGCTGCTGCTGGTCAGCGAGGAAGGCGATTCTTCACTGCAGCGCCTCTACCGTCCGGATGGCCGCCAGGTCGGGCCACTGCTGAGCCGGGAAGTTCGTGCCCTGGGCCCAGGGCAGTTCCAGGTGACGCTGGCCGACGACAATGCCGTCGGTATTCTCGATACGGCCACCGGGAAAGTCACCGTATTGCCCGATCGCTCCACCCATAATCTGACGGGCGGGAGCGACAAGACCTGGCTGCTGGCGCGTGGCGACTACCGCCAGGGAGCCATCGACGCTCGCGGCAATTGGCGCATCAAGCCTGCCCTGTCCGAATTCAACCCGTTCTTCGTCCGGCCCTCGGGCCTTGCCCGCGCTGTTGGCACTGGCAAGGGTGTGTTGTTCGACGAGCAGGGACGGCACGTCCTGCCCGCCCTGGGCGATGCGCGGCCGCTGAATGGCATGGACCGCTTCGTGCAATACGACCGCGAAGGACAGAGCCTGCTGCTTGACCGCAACGGCAAGGAAATCACTCGCGTCGAAGGCCCCTACAGCCTCGAAGCCGACCAGGCATCCGAAGGCCTGCTGCCCTACAGCGAGCGTGGAAACAGCAAGTACGGCTTCCTGGATGCCAATGGCAAGCGTGTCATCGGCGCTTATTTCGATACGCTTGGTGCCATGAAAGACGGCCGTGCCGTGGCCTTGCGCAGGGACAGGGCCGGCAAGGCCTTCGGCTATATCGACCATAGCGGCCGCTATGCCATCCTGCCGGAATTTACCTGGGCCACTGACTTCAGCGAAGGCCGGGCATTAGTGCTGCGTGACCGCCTGGTGCAGTACATAGACACCAGCGGTGCTGTCATTGCCTATATCGGCATCCTCTGCCGCCATGTTGCAGTGATTGCGCCAGATGACCGCGTGCTTTGGCCGGCTGCCGATAAATTGCAGTGCCTCGAAAAGGAAGGGGCAGCAGAGCCTGCAAGCGGGGATGTGCCACCGCAGGAACCCATACCCATTCCGGCTGCGGTCCCTGTTCCTGCAGCCCCTGCCGTCGCATCCTGACCGCAGGCCCGCCACCGGCTGAAAATTGCGGTGTGCCGCCGCCAGGCGGCAACACGCCAGACTGAGATCACAGACCATGTCATACCGGATTCCCCTCGCTACTTTCCTGCTGCTCGCGTTGGGCGCCACGCCGGCCCAGGCGCAACAGGACACCTCGGCATCGTGCGTGCGCCCTGGGCCGCAGAATGTCTACATCCAGCGCGCAGACCTGGACCAGATTGCCGGTGAAAACCGTTGCATCCAGGACCTGAGCGAAGGCCTGGCGGCGGTCATTCTGTATGTTCCCGCTCAGCGGGATGTCTACAACGATGCGGGTGCGGCCGATGGCCTGGTGGGCCACCGCTGGGGCTATATCGATGCGCAAGGCAAGCTGGCCATCGAACCCCGGTACGAGGACGCCCGGCCGTTTCGCCACGGCTTGGCTGCCGTCAAGGAAGATGGCCTGTGGGGCTATATCGATAAAAGCGGTCAATGGGCGCTGTTGCCACAGTGGGAACAGGCAGGAAACTTCAGCCTGGCTGGCGTGGCCGTGGTGCAGGCAAACGGCCGCACGGGGCTGATAGATACCAGCGGCGCAAGCGTGGCGCCCTCCGGGCTGGGCCGCAACGTTTCCACCATCGAACTCGATGGCGGCAGCCCGACGCGTGCCATCATCGACTACCGGCGCGAGTATCTCTCCGCGACAGGCGTGCGCCGCTACGTCGACGGAAACCAGCGCGTACTGGCGCAGCTGGGCAATGGGCCTTTCTATGTCGCGACCAGCGATGGCGAGCATCAGGGCCTGTTAGATGCAGACTGGCGCTGGGTGCTGCGCCCGGAATACGACGAGATCATCGCGGCGCTGCCGGATGGCGTGGGTGCTGTCCGCAAGGGCGAGGCTTGGTATTTTCTCGATAGCCAGACCGGCAAGGCTGGCAGCGAGCGCTATCGCCACTTGGAAACCCTGCGCGACAACTTCTGGCTGGCCTTGCCGGAAACAACGGAGGACGCCTTTGGCAGCAACCCCAGCTACCAGTTGCTCAATGCCCAGGGCAAGGTACTGCTGCCAAGCATTGCGCAGCTTGCCCTGAGCAATCTGACTTTCGCAGGCAAGGTGCTGCTATATCGGACAGCCGACACGCTTACCGCTTATCCCACGGGTGGGCAGGAACCACTGGTATTGCCTGTTAGCTGGCAGCCCAGGGAAACCTATGGTGATTACCTGCTTTTCTACGATGAAAACGAGACGCTGGCCGGCATCGTGACGCCTGCCGGCCAATTGCAGAAAATCGCCAGCTCAGACCCCCTGTCCCAGGTCCGCGAGGTCGATGTACAGGCGGATAGGCTATGGCTTTTCGGTGAACAGCAGCGGGTACTCAACATCATCGATAAGCAAGGCAGGCGGTTGTTGAACGACACGGCGCGCGAAACGCTGGCGAACAGCAGCTACCGCCTGCTGCCGCTGACCATGGAAAACGCGCCACTGGCGATCCTCACGACCGGCTATTGCCATTGTGAGGAAGGCGGTGCCGGACTGGTGCTGAACGATGGCAGGGCCGTGCGTCACCCTGACTGGACGGAAGTCATCCTGCTGCATGAAGAAGCAGACCTGGAGACGCTGGAGAACATCGAGGATCTCCGCTTTGCCGCCGTCAGCGAAAACGGCATGGTCATGCTGGATGCGCAGGGCAATCCAGTGCAAATGGAACCCTTGCAGCATATTGCCCCCTTCCGCCACGGCTATGCGCTGGGCTACGCCAAGGGTGTGGCATATCTGGTGCAAGCCGATGGCAAGCGCCTGGAACTGCCGGATTATTTCGACGTACGTATCGTCGGCCCCAATCGCATGGCGATCGTCATGGAAGCTGCGGAAGGCTCGCTGTGGGGGCTGGACGAAATTCCCTACTATCGCCAGTTGGTTGCGCCGCAGTTCCTGGAAATCGGCAATTTCCAGGATGGGCTGGCGCCCGCCCGCAGCGCCGAAGGTGTATGGGGCCTGATCAACGAGCAAGGCAATTGGGCCGTCCAACCCGAATATGACGAAGTCGCCCGCGAACGTTCCGGTTATTGGCTGCTGCGGCGCAGAACCGACGACAAAAACTACAGCTATGACTGGCCTGCGGTTGTCGTCAGCCGGGCCGGCAAAATATTGACGCCGCCGCTGCGCTCCTTGCAGGTTCAGGAATACGGCAATGGCTATGCCATGGTGGGCAATAGCCTGGACTCGTGGATCGTTGGCCCGGATGGATCGGCTTTTCGTGCGGGAGCCGCCGATATCAGCCAGATCGGTGACTGGCTGGAAGTCCGCCGCGACGCCGAAGCCGGCGTGCTGGATGGCAAGGGCAACTGGGTCGTGCCGCCCGCACCGGTCTTCCTGAGCCAGGTGCGTGACCAGCGCGTCATGCGCCGCACGAATGAAGGCAGTGAATTGCTGGATGCCTCCGGCAAACAAGTGGCCAGCCTGGGAGACAGCAACTGGCAATGGCTGCCCGGCTCGCGTTATCTCGCCGGCCTGGGATATGACGAAGAGCGCGAACCTGTCACGCGCTTTGCCGACGCCAATGGCAAGATCGTCGCGACCGTCAAGGGCCATGCACTGGGCTTCGACGGCGAGCGCATCATCACTGCCAACAAGGACGGCGCTTACCGCTGGCTGGACAAAACCGGTCAGCCTGTCGGGGAAGCACATCATATGCTCGGCATGCTGCACGACGGGCTGGCCGGCGCCATGGGGCCGGATGGCAAGCATGCCGGTTATGTGGACAACCAGAGTACCTACCGCATTCCTCCTGCTTATCTGGCCGTCAGCCGGTTCCAGGATGGCCGGGCGGTGGCGTCCACGGCGCAGGCGTCGTACCTGCTCGATACCTCGGGACGCCCGCTGGCCTGGGTGGCCGACGAATGCGGCATGCGGATATTGCGCAATGCCGCAGGCAAGGCGATCTGGCCGGCCGAGCAGAGTTTGTCTTATTGTTATTGAACGATGGTCCTGGCCGGGAAGTTTTCCACAACCGCCTGTGGAAAACTTCCCGCATGGCCTGTCGGGCCGCTATGCGTCCTGGAGACAGCTGAAACAAGTACTCGTTGTGTTTAACAACCTGAAAGCGGAGAATCTGACATACTGGAAACGATGATTGTTGTAGACCGTTCAAGGAGAACGACATGATCCGTAAAGGTATGTTTCGCTTGGGCGCCGTCGTCTTGCTGATGGGATCGCTGGCGGCATGTTCAACCTGGGATGGCATGAGCAGCCGGCAGAAAAGTGCCGTAGGCGGCGCGGCCATCGGTGGCGCTGCGGGCGCTGTTATCAGTGATGGCGGACTGCTGGGAACAGTGGGCGGCGCAGCCATCGGCGGCGTGGTCGGCGACCAGGTCGGCAAGCACAACGACAAGAAATAGGCGGCAAAGGCCGCCATAGCCAAAGCCCGGCGTCATGCCGGTGCTGTCACACCCGCACGGGCCTTGTCCGTGCGGGTGTTTTCATTTCCGGTGCAGCACGCTTGACCTTTCCATGATGGGAAGGTTCATCATTTCAAGCATCACGGATACCCGTGCCTCACCATGCGGCGGCGCGCCGCATTCATCCAAGGAGTATTGCCATGCAAGAGTTCCAGGTTCCGCGCATGAAATGCGGCGGCTGCGCGACCGCCATCACCGCAGCGATCAAGGCCGTGGACCCCAGGGCCGTGGTCGAGGCAGACCCAGCCAGCAAGCGCGTCAGCGTGGAAAGTACCGCCAGCGAGGCCGAATTGCGCACGGCGCTCGAAAACGCCGGCTATCCGGCGCAATAATCCCAGGCATCCAACCCCCTTCGGGATTCACTGATCGACGCCTGGCGGGGCATTTAGGGCCCAGGGAGGGGATGGCAGCGGCTAACTGCTGCATTCTTCTCCCCTGGGATCTTTTCCTCAGGCCCCGCGCAAGGCGGACTGGAAGGCATCCCGCAGGGTCAGGACCTGCTTGCGGATGTCCGCCAGCTTGCCATCCAGCCCGGCAATGCCATCCTCCTGTTCCGACAGCATGGCGGCATAACGCTGCCCCAGGGTGCTATCTGCCGGCACGGCAGCGAGGTTCTCCCGGATGCGGCCCTGGTTGGCGACGGCTTCTTCCCGCGCCGCCAGGATTTCCTGTTCTTCGGCCTGCGCCGCATGCCACTGCTGGCGCATCTCGGCCAGCTTCTTCAGGCGCGCCGCCGTCGCGGCATCAGGAACGCGGCCCGACCAGGCCAGCAAGGTGTCCGTGTCGGCATTCAGCAACGCCAGCTGTTCGGCCCATGCGCGCTCAGCCGTTACTTCCACCGTTTTGCTTGCACCGGCCGCCAGATCGGCCTTCAAGCGATAGTTGGCCGCGGTCTGGCCGGCCAGCGCAGGCGAAGACACGGTCCAGCCGGCCAGGCGCGGATGTTCGATCAAGACAGTGCGGGAACCGTCGCTGGCGCCCTGTATTTCATAGCGGGTGAGCTGGCGATCAATATGGCGCGCCGTCAGGACGCCATTGTCCAGCGTGACGGACGCGATTTTCTCTTCCGGCTGGCTATCGGTGCGCACAGTGACCTTGCGGTCCTCGGCAAACAGCAGCAAGCGGCTTTCCCCTGCGGGAATGCCTGCAAGTTCTGCGTCGCCAGCATGGGCGCCCTGCGGGTCATAGACCGTCACCAGGCCGGGCGGCAATGTTGATTTCGTCTCGTTTTTCAGTTCCAGGCCGCTGATGGGGTGCAGGTTACCCGGCCGGTAGATGGCCAGCATTTCGGCCGGAATGGGTGCATCCAGCAAAGGCAACACCAGCGAAGCGCCTTTGGATGCATCGACCTTGCCGGGCAAAGTGAAACTGACATGGCTCAGGCTTTCCTGTGCCTGAGCCTCATCGGCCTGCGACCCCATGGCCTCCATGGCGATCGGGGCAGGCATGGGTGGCGCGGCGCGGCGCTTTGCGCTGGCTGATGCCGGCGAGCCCATTGTCGCCATGGCTTCAAACGGGCGGACTGCCAGGTTATCCACAACCGGCCTGTCGCTGGCGCCAACCATGACCGGCACGTCAGGCCGTTGATTCCAGTACTGCTCGTGCAGGCGCTGGCTCAGCACCACCGGCGCTCCGGAAGTCAGCGTCACCTGGACTTGCTTCCAGTCTTCTCCGGTGGCATTTTCAAGAATGGCCCATCCTTGCAGGCGTGCCTGTTTGCCACCGTCCGATTGCAGGCGGTACGAGGTTTTCCAAACAGGCGCGGCCACCACATAGGACAGATCGATAACGCGTGCCTGACCAGGTTTCAGCGCCAGGGAAAGCGTTCGGTTATCGTCCAGTTTCTGCCGCGCCATGACCTGGCTGACCTGCTGCAGTTGCGCTCGCACCTTGTCATCCTGAACCGCCAGGACGCTGTCTGCACCGAGTTTCAGGCTTTGCACCTGCCCGCGGCTGTCCAGGACCGACAGCAGGTATTCCTGTTGCCGCCGGGAATCATCCCCCGAATCAGCAGGTTCGGTGGCCACGCCCAGCACTGTGCCTTCCACACTGCGTCCACCAGACGTCGCCTGCACCGGAATGCCTTGCAAGGCCGCAGCCAGGCGTGGAATGGAACTCAGATCGTCCGCGCTGAAGGGCAAGGAACGGAATGTTTCCTCGCTGGCGCTCAGGCCGTCGAGCGCAATACTGGACAAACCGCCCTGGCTATCCTTGACCAGCAGGCTTTTCAGGATGTCATTGACCTGCGACAGGGGGACTTCCATGCTGGCACGGCCTTGCTCATCGACCGGAATCCGGCGCTGTATTTCGGCAACGCCGCCAGAAGACAGGGTAATGGCGTGGATGCCATCGGTCACGCTGCCTTGTTCCTGCGCATGGACGCCTGCCGTGCAGAAGGTTGCCAGCAGCACCAGCCAGACGCTTCTTGTCCAGGTGGACGGCTGGGCGGTCATGGGTGCGGTGCCAGCACCGGAGGCAACAGGGTGCGCGGGTTTGATCATGGCTTAGGGCTCCATTTGAGCGATATCCGTCAAGCAAGACGGCAGGCAACGCTGAAAACCGCTAAACATTACCACCGATGGATATCAACGATGAGTAAGGGCTTGCAACGTCTGTGTCCGGGAATCAGAAGGCCGGTAACAAAAGCAGGGAGACCGGGTACATCAATGCCTGGGGGAAAACCGCCGGACGGACCCAACGGTTTTTTTTCAGTGTGTTTATATCTTTTATATATATAAAGACTGGTAATGGATAAGCCCTGTGGGTAAGTCCCTGTTTCCGGGAAAACCCTTATCCGTCAATCGATTGCCGTGTATTTTTGCTGTGCACAGTTTTTGTACGGAGCAAGGATGAAAAGTGGACAGAAATGCAATGCCGCCGGGATCGATGGCTTGTGCACCATCGATTCACAGCTTATGCACTGGCATTTCACCGGTAACGAAGGCGTTTCGGCCCGGTACCGGCATCATGGCTCCCTGGCGTCGGCGCCGTTGCGCTGGCGCGCCGAGTTCGAGGGCGTCAATTCCATGTTCAGCAGCAGATGGCGGGCCCAGGCCAGCATGGGTTTGTGGGCGTGGCGGCGGCTCCAGTGCAGGGCGACATTGAAATGCCGCAAGGGCAGTTTCGGATCGATGATGGCGCAGTGATCGTATTCCGACAGGGCACGGGCGATTTCGTGCGGCATGATGACGGCCAGATCGGTATTGCGCATGATGCCGGGCAGCGCCAGGAAGTTCGAGGCCATCAGCCTTACCCGGTGGGTAAGCTTTAGGACCTGGAGGATGCGCAGGGTTTCCGTATGTGACCGGACGGCGACGAATTCCAGGTTGGGCAGGCGTTCCTGCCAGTCGGCCGGGCTGTGGCACACGTTGCACAGCGGGTGATTGCGGCGCAGCAACAGGCGATAGCGGTCTACCAGGAAGTCCTGGGTCTCGGTGCCAGATACCTCGGGCAGGAAGCCGAGTGCGAAATGCAGGCGTCCGTCATCCAGCGCTTCGGTGATGCTGGCCTGTGGATACGTCCGGGCTTCGACGCGCATTCCTGGCGCATGCCGGTGCAGGCTGGCCATGATGGAAGGCAGGAAACGGGCCTCGCCGATATCGGTCAGGTGCAGGTTCAGGCATTCGGTGGAGGATGCCGGATCAAAGCTTTCGCCGTCGCGGACGGCGGCTTCCAGCAGTGCCAGGCCGCTTTGTACCGATTGTGCCAGCCGGTTGGCGCGTTCCGTCGGTCGGACGCCGCCGCTGATGCGTTCGAACAGCGGGTCGCGCAGCAGCAAGCGCAGACGAGTGAGCGCCTGGCTGGTGGAGGGTTGCGACAGGCCTAGCTGCAGGGCTGCGCGGCTGACGCTGCGTGTGCGGTAAATGGCGTCGAAGACGCGCAGCAGGTTCAGGTCTATGTCGTTGATATTGGGCATACCAATATTAGATATTAGTCTCATGTTATTGAGCAATAAGTATCTGCTGCCTAGACTGGCTTCAATCAACCTATGGAGCGACTGATTGCCATGCACAGCCATTCATCCCCCGATTCCCCGCGTCCCACGGTCCGTGATGCGGTGTTTCGCCTGTTCCGCGAATTCGGCATAGACACTGTATTCGGTAATCCCGGTTCCACCGAGCTGGCGATGTTCCGGGATTTCCCCGAGGATTTCCGTTATGTCCTGGGCTTGCAGGAATCCGTGGTGGTCGGCATGGCGGATGGCTATGCCCAGGCCAGCGGCAATGCGGCGCTGGTCAACCTGCATTCGGCTGTCGGTGTCGGCCATGCCATGGGCAATATCTTCACTGCATTCCGCAACCAGACGCCCATGGTGATCACCGTGGGGCAGCAGGCCCGTTCCATGTTGCCCTTTGATCCCTTCCTGGGTTCCACGCAACCGACGCTATTGCCGCAGCCGTATGTGAAATGGGCGTGTGAACCGGCCCGGGGCGAGGATGTGCCCTGGGCCATGGCGCGCGCCTATCGTATCGCCATGCAGGCGCCACGTGGCCCGGTGCTGGTGTCGGTGCCGGCCGATGATTGGGACCTGCCCTCCGAATGGGTGCCGCCGCGGCATGTATCGCCTTCGCGCGCGCCGGTCGAGGGAGACATCGACCGCCTGGCACAGGCCCTGGACGCCGCACGCTGTGTGAAGATCGTCGTGGGCGCAGGCGTGGACAGGGACCGTGCGGTGGAAAAGCTGGTGTCACTGGCCGAGCGCCATCAGGCGCAAGTCTATGTGGCGCCGATGTCCGCGCGTTGCAGCTTCCCTGAGCGCCACCCGTTGTTTGCCGGGTTTCTGCCGGCCATCCGCGAACAGATCGTCGAACGCCTCGATGGGGCCGATCTGGTGCTGGTACTGGGCGCCCCGGCGTTCAGCTACCACGTGGAAGGCAACGGCCCGCACGTGCCGGAAGGCGCCGCGTTGTGGCAGGTAGTGGACAATCCCGACGTATCGGCCTGGACGCCGCTGGGCAATGCGATTGTCTCCAGCCTGGATCTGGCCCTGGACGCCCTGCTGGCCCGCTCGGCGCCTCCCGCCCGCAGCGTGCCGGCCCCCTTCCCGTCCGCACCGGCAGTCGAGCCCAGCTTGCCGCTGTCCACCGCCTATGCCCTGCAGGCCCTGGACCGCGTGCGGCCGCAAGGCATTGCGGTGGTTGAGGAAGCGCCCGGCGCCCGCAGCCTGATCCAGCGTTATTTGCCCATGTCGGGCGCCAATAGCTTTTACACCATGGCCAGCGGCGGCCTGGGCTACAGCATGCCAGCCAGCGTCGGCGTGGCGCTGGCGCAGCGCAAGGCGGGCCGCAATGACCGTGTGATTGCCCTGATTGGGGACGGCTCCAGCATGTACTCGATCCAGGCGCTTTGGACCGCTGCACAGTTGCAGCTGCCGATCAGCTTCATCATTCTCAATAACCGCCGCTATGCCGCGTTGCAGGACTTCGCGCCGGTATTTGCCTATCCGCCGGGCGTGAAGCCCGAGGGTACCGATTTGCCCGACCTGGATTTCGTGCGCCTGGCGCAAGGCCAGGGCCTGACGCAGGCCAGCCGTGTCGAAACCGCAGAAGCGCTGGAGCAGGCCCTGCCCGGCCTGCTCTCGGCTGAAGGACCGAACTTGCTGGAAATCGTGGTGAAGTAGGCCTGGCGGGCGGTAGTCATACCGCCCTGCTGCCGGGAGCGAGGAGAGGAAGACAAAAATGGGAAGACAAAAATGAAAATAACCATATTGGGCGCCGGTGCCATGGGCGCGCTGTTCGGCGGGCAACTGGCCGAGGCCGGCCATGAGGTCGTGTTGCTGGACGTCGATGAATCCCGTATCCAGGCCATCCAGACCGACGGTCTGGTGCTGGAAACTGGCAGCGGCAGACGCACCGTCCGTCTGCCCATTATGCGTCCCGAGCAGGCCAGCGGCGCCCCTGATTGGCTCCTGGTGTTTACCAAATCCCTGCATACCGAGGCCGCGCTGGCCGGTGTCCGTCACTTGATCGGACAGCAGACGCACCTGCTCAGTTTGCAGAATGGCCTGGGCAACGCCGAAAAGCTGGCGCAGGCCGCTGATGCCGGCCGCGTCGCGCATGGCATGACGACCGTGCCCGCCGATGTGGCCGCGCCGGGCGTGGTGCGCTCGCACGGGCGCGGCTATGTGCGCTGCATGATGGCGGACGGCCATGCCAGTGCGGAGCTGGAAGCCCTGGCGGAAGCCATGCGCGGCGCTGGCCTGGATTGCAGCGTGACGCCGGACGTGCTGGTGGATATCTGGGAAAAAGTGGCCTTCAATGCCGCCATGAACAGCATGTGTGCGCTGGCGGGCTGCCCGGTGGATGGCCTGGCCGCACTGCCCGAAGGCGTGGCGCTGGTACACGATACGGCCGCCGAGGTACTGGCCGTGGCGCGGGCGCAGGGAGTGGCCGTCAACGAACCGCGCGTGGCGGCCCTGATGGACCATGCCATGGCCCACCACACGGGGCACCAGCCATCCATGCTGCAGGACCGCCTGGCGGGCCGCCCCACGGAAATCGACGCGATCAACGGCGCGGTCTGCCGAGTGGCGCGCAAGCTCGATATCCCCGTGCCTCGCAATGAAACCCTGTGGACACTGGTGCGGCTGGCTGACCAGCACGGCATCCTGCAGGCGGAGAAGGCACAGGCCTGATCTTCGCCGGTGCTGAAAAATAAAAACAGAGGAGACAGGCATGGCTGAAACCATGGTGGACGACGACAGCGGCGTTGCTGTCGAAATGGGCAGGGCTGGCAAGGCGCTGCTTTGGGTGTGCAAGCTGGCGGCGGCGATCGGCGGGTTGCTGTTCGTGGTGCTGGTGGTTGTATCGGTGATCTCCATCGTCGGGCGCAAACTGTTTTCCGCACCGGTGCCGGGCGACATGGAAATCCTGCAACTGGTAGCGGCGGCTGCGGCCGCGAATTTCTTTGCCTATTGCCATCTGATCCATGGCGACCTGAAGGTGGACCTCTTCACCGCTGCGCTGCCGCGCCGCTGGATACACCTGCTTGAAACCCTGGGCTCGCTGGCGGTGGCGGCGTTTGGCGCGATCCTGGCCTGGCGCATAGGCGCGGGCGCGGCGTCCACGCTGGAATCTGGCGAAACCTCGGCCATCCTGGCCTGGCCGGTGGGCTGGTTCCAGGCCGCCATGGTGCCGGGTTTTGCGTTGCTGGCGTTGTCCGGGTTGTATCTGGCGGGCCGCAACCTGTCCGCCTGCCTGTCGTCGCAAGGGGAAGGAAAATGAGCGGTATCAGCATAGGCATGTGGATTTTCGCGGGCGTGTTCCTGTTGATGGGCCTGCGTATCCCTATCGGCGTTGCCATGTTCATTGGCGGTTCGGTCGGCTATGTGTACCTGCTCGACTGGAATACGCTGCCCTGGCTCAACATGCTGAAGTCGATTCCGTTCGCCAGGCTGTCCAACTACGATCTGGTCGTGATTCCGCTGTTCCTGCTGATGGGGCAGTTCGCCATTCATGGCGGCCTGAGCCGGAATCTGTTCAGCTGTGTGGCTGCCTTCATCGGGCACCGGCGTGGCGGCATGGCCATGGCGGCACTGGGCGCGAGCACCGGTTTCGGCGCAATCTGCGGGTCTTCGGTGGCGACGGCTGCCACCATGAGCCAGGTGGCCCTGCCTGAACTGCGCCGCTACGGCTACGACGGCGGTTTCGCCACCGGTACGCTTGCCGCCGGCGGCACGCTGGGCATCCTGATCCCGCCTTCGGTGCCGCTGATCATCTACGCCATCCTGACCCAGGAATCCATAGGCAAGCTATTCGTTGCCAGTGTCATGCCAGCCGTGGTGGCATTGGCTGGCTATTTCCTGGTCATTCTGCTGCAAGTCTATCGCCGCCCTGAAATCGGCCCGGCCGGTCCGCGCGTACCCTGGACCAGCCGCCTGCGCGCGCTGCTGGACGTGTTGCCGGTGGCCCTGGTTTTCCTGGTGGTGATCGTCGGCATCTATGGCGGTTGGGCGACGCCTACCGAAGCGGCGGCCATCGGCGCCGGCGCCTGCGGCATCCTGGCCGTGTTGCTGGGTGGCTTGCGCTGGCGCGGGCTGTTGCACTGCGTGCTGGGCACCGCATCCGGTTCAGCCATGATCCTGCTGGTATTGCTGGGGGCCGATGTGCTCAATACGGCGCTGGCGCTGTCGCAGATGCCGGCCGAGCTGGCCGATTGGGTATTGAGCAGCGGCGCCCAGCCCTGGGTGGTACTGGCCATGATCCTGTTGATCTACGTGGTGCTGGGTTGCGTCATGGATTCGCTGGCGATGATCCTGCTGACCGTGCCTATTTTCTATCCCATCATCATGGGTCTGGATTTCGGCATGCCTGACGCGGACAAGTCCATCTGGTTCGGGATACTGGCCCTGATGGTGGTCGAGATCGGGCTGGTGACGCCACCCGTAGGCATGAACGTATTCATTGTCAACCGTATGGCCAAGGGCGTATCGCTGATGGAAACCTATCGGGGCGTCATGCCGTTCCTGATGACTGACTTGTTGCGCATCATCCTGCTGGCTGCGGTGCCTGGCATTACCCTGGCCCTGGTGCATGGCATGAGCGGCTAGCCGGTGCCGGGCACGATGAGACGGAAAAAAATTAT
The DNA here is from genome assembly GCF_004216755.1 of Kerstersia gyiorum. Lineage (GTDB taxonomy): Bacteria > Pseudomonadota > Gammaproteobacteria > Burkholderiales > Burkholderiaceae_B > Kerstersia > Kerstersia gyiorum. The sequence continues at coordinate 221,531 of NZ_SGWZ01000001.1, read as the reverse complement.
TCACAGAGGAGACCTACCATGAAGACCTTGCATTGCCTGCTTGCCGCCGCCGCGCTGGCGACCGCACTGCCGGCCGCTGCTGCCAAGCCCGTTGTGTTGCGCGTGCATCACTTCCTGGCTGCGAATTCCAATGCCCAGGTAAACATCATCGAGCCCTGGTGCAAGCGTATCGAGGAGCAGTCACAGCAGCGCATGCGCTGCCAGATCTACCCGGCCGCGCAGTTGGGCGGCACGCCCGCGCAGTTCTTCGACCAGGCTCGCGACGGCGTGGTGGATATCGTGTGGGCGATCCCGACTTACGCCTCGGGCCGTTTCACCAAGACCGAAGTCTTCGAGCTGCCCTGGATCACTGATAACGCCGAAGCCGGCAGCAAGGCATTCTGGCGCTATGTCGATGAGTATGCCCAGGACGAATACAAGGGTGTCAAACCCCTGTTCGTTCACCTGCATGACGGCACCCTGCTGCACTTTGCCGGCAAGGAACCCAAGACCCTGGAGGAACTCAAGGGCCTGAAGGTGCGTGTTCCTACCCGCATCAATTCCACCATGATCGGCCTGTTGGGCGCGGTGCCGGTGCAAATGCCGTTGCCGCAGGTGCCGGAATCGGTGGCCAAGGGGGTGATCGATGGCGCCACCGTGCCATGGGAAGGTATGCCCGCCATCAAGCTGAGCGAAATTGCCAAGTGGCACCTGGATGTTCCGGAAGGCATGCCGCGCATGTCGAATACCACCTTTCTGTTTGGCATGAACCAGGCGAAGTACGACAGCCTGCCGGATGACCTGAAGGCGGTCATCGATGCCAACAGCGGCCTGGAGGCATCAGGCTGGGCCGGCCGCGCCGGTTTCGACGAGCAGCTCCAGCGCTTCCAGGACGAAGCGATCGGCTATGGCGGCACGATCTATCACATCACGCCGGAAGAGTACCAGCGCTGGGTTGAGGCTACCGCGCCCATCGTCGATGAATGGAAGAAGGAAGTCGCGGCCAAGGGCGCTGACGGACAGCAGCTGTACGAAGCCGCGCGCGCCCTGGTGGCGGAGTATGCGAAGGCCCCGGCGGCAGGCCAGCAGTAGGCAGCTTGACGGCGGCTGGCAATCAACGGCGCTGGCAGCGATGCCTGCCGGCGCCGTGCAGGAAAACCAAATAAAAAATACATGCCTGGAGACAGGCCGAGGAGACAAGAATGCGTATTTCAACCCTGGCGTTGCTGTTCCCCGCCCTGCTGGCCGCAGGCGTTGTTCAGGCAGCAGACAAGCCCATCACGCTGCGTGTGCAGCACCCCCTGCCATCGACGTCCAGCGCACAGAAGAATCTGATTGAACCGTGGTGCGCAAAGATCCGCGAAGAATCCGCCAACCGTCTGCAATGCCAGATTTACCCGGCGATGCAGCTAGGCGGCACGCCCGCGCAATTGATCGATCAGGTGCGCGACGGCGTGGTGGATGTCATCTGGACGACCGCAACCTATGCTTCAGGCCGCTATACCAAATCCGAAGTGTTCGAACTGCCCTGGGTGACGCGTTCGGCAGAGGCCAGCAGCAAGGCGCTGTGGACTTACGTGCAGGACAACGCCACTGACGAGTTCAAGGGTGTACGACCGGTTTTCCTGCACTTGCATGAAGGCGCACTGCTGCACTTTGCCGATGGCCGCAAGCCGCAGAAGCTCGAAGATCTACAATCGCTCAAGTTGCGTGCGCCGACCCGGCTGAATTCGCGCAGCATTGAAGCGCTGGGGGCGACGCCGGTGCAGATGCCGATGGCGGCGGTGCCGGAATCCATGGCCAAGAAGGTCATCGATGGCATTCTGGTGCCCTGGGAAAGTGCGCCGGCGATCCGCCTGCAGGAACTGGCGAAGTACCATGTAGACGTGCCCGAAGGCCAGCCCCGCCTGTCCAACACCATTTTCCTGTTCGGGATGAACCCGGCCAAATACGACAGCCTGCCGGACGACCTGAAGGCGGTCATCGATGCCAATAGCGGCCTGGAAGCGTCCGGCTGGGCCGGCCGGACGGCCTTCGACGATCTCAGCGGGGTCTATCGCGACCAGATTGTCGCCGCAGGCGGTGAAATCTATCATTTGCCCCAGGCCGAGTATGAACGCTGGGTGGCGGCAACCGAACCGGTGCAGGAAACCTGGTTCAAGGAAGTTGCCGCCAAGGGAGGCGATGGCCCGGCGCTGCTGCGCCAGGCCCGCGAACTGGTTGAACGCTATGAGGCAGAACGGCAATGAATATCGCCGCATTGAGGGAAAAGGCCAGGCGACGCCTGCCCCGCGCCATCTTTGATTATGTGGATGGCGGCGCCGAGGACGAGCAGACCCTGGCGGATAATCTGGCGTCGTTTTCCGGCTGGCGCTTCGTGCCCAGCCGGTTGACCGACTTGCGTGCCATGCGCCTGGATACCCGCTTGCTTGGGGGGCCGGCGGAGTTTCCGGCGGCCGTCGCGCCGACCGGACTCAACGGCCTGCTGTGGCCGGGCGGCGATATCGCCCTGGCGCGCGCGGCGCAGCGCGCCGGCATTCCCTTTATGCTCTCCACCGCCTCCAACGCTTCCCTGGAAGACGTGGCGCGGCAGGCGCAGGGACGGCTCTGGTTCCAGCTTTATGTGGTTGAACAGACACTGGCGCTGTCCCTGGTGCAGCGCGCCCGCGAGGCGGATTACGAGTGCCTGGCGGTGACGGTGGACGTGGTGGCCAACGGCAAGCGCGAGCGCGACGTGCGCAATGGCTTTCGCATGCCGCCTCGCTATACCCCGGCCATGGTGCTCGATGGCCTGATGCATCCGGGCTGGACGTGGAACTATCTGCGCCATGGCATGCCGGCACTGGGCAATTTCCAGACGCCGGAAGCGCAATCGCCTCAAGCCCGCGCCGCCCTGCTGCGGCGTTCCATGGATGCCGGGTTTTCCTGGGAGGCGCTGGATGCCGTGCGCCAGGCCTGGCCCCGGAAGTTGATCGTCAAGGGGGTGCTGGACCCTCAGGATGTGCTGCGCTGCCGCGCCATGGGGGTGGATGCCGTCGTGCTTTCCAACCATGGCGGGCGCCAGCTCGACAGTGCGTGGACGGGCATGGAAGCTTTGGCAGCCTTGCAGGGCATGGACCTGCAAGGCTGCGAAGTCATGGTAGATGGCGGCGTGCGGCGCGGCTCGCACCTGGCGAAGGCCGTGGCGCTGGGCGCCAGCGGCGTCCTGCTGGGCCGAGCCGTGCTCTATGGCCTGGCCAGCGGCGGCGAGGCAGGCGCATTCGAAGCCTTGCAGATACTGCGCGACGAGTACCTGGGCACCCTGACTCATCTTGGATGCGAGAGTACGGCGGCGCTGGATAAAGGTTTCGTGGCAGCACGTGGCTGATGCGGCCTGGGTGCCTGGTTGGGTTGCCAGACCCAGGGGCAGCCTGATGACGCGGGCTGGCAATGTGCCCAGCCCGGCAGGGTGCGCCTCAGTGGCTGGTAACTGCCTGGGTTGAGGGGACGAAGGTTGCCAGCGCAGGCGCGGCGCCCGTATCTGCCGTCACCGGTGCGTCAGCCAGCGGGCGCAGGTGCGGCGATGCCGCCAATCGCCCGGGCAGCAGGTACTGGCCCTGCATCAGCGGGATGGCCAACGGCGTGAATTCGACTTCCAGGTCCAGCCCGGCATCCTGCCAGGCCTGCCACACCAGGGTGGTGCAATAGGTGCCGGCCGGGTCGGCGATCCGGAACGGTTTGCCCAGCCCGGCACGGGCGGCTGCTACAGCCTGGGCGCGTTGCCTGGCATCCGTGCCGTCCACGTGATACACGACATGGCGGCGGGACAGCTTGGGGTCGGTAAAGAATTCCAGCGGGTCGATGACGACACCGTCTGGGCGTCCCGGGACTTCTGAGGGCGTGGCATGCAGCACTTGCCAGTTGCCGGGTTCACCCAGCAGCATGCCAACGTGGCTGAAGCCGCCGCCGTCCACCGTCATGACAGCGTCGCTGACGGGTTCGGTGCCTTCACGGAAAATCAGGTCGCCAGCGCGGGCGTCAGGCGGCAAGGCGCTGCTGCCGCCCGCCAGTGCGGCAGCAGACAACAATGCGCCCGCCCATGCAAGGCACAGGCGGGCGATCCGGGTAGTCGACGTGCGGGCCGTCACCGACTTACTTCAGGCTGATCTTCCAATCGCCGCCTTCCTTGACCAGGTTGTTGTTGGACGTGGAGTCCTTGCCGTTGCCGAATACCAGCTTGGTACGCACGACGGCGGTGTTGTTGGCTTCGTCGATCTGGACTTCGACGATTTCTACCTTATCCAGGCCGTCATTGGCAGCAACGCGCTGTTGCATTTCACCGACGATCATCTGGATCTTGCCCTTGGCCATGGTCATTTCGGAGGCGGGCACTTCGGCCAGGGCGATTTGCTTGGTGGCCAGTTCCACGTCACCCTTGGCCGCAGCCTTGTAGAAGGTTTCAACGACGGATTCAGGCTTGCCGCCGGAGCAGGCGGCCAACATGAGGGCGAAGAACAGGGCAAAGAATGCAGACAGGCGTGAACGAAGCATGACGGAAATCCTGTGAAATCATGAATGAGATTTATTTTTGGTGCGGCCCATTGTAGCGTCGCGTGGCGCAACGGGCGCCCGGCCTGCGTTTCAGGGCAGGCCGGGGCAAGGTATTGTAGGTTTATGAGTACCTTCGTACGTATGCGGCAAGGTATCAAGTCGCTACAGGGGGCGGCGGGGAGCGTACTTCGCCAGCACAGGCATGAACGGCCTGCCGGACCTTGCTACTGTGTGGCGGAACGTGAGGGTGATTTTTCCCAGAGGAGAATTTTCCAAACGTGGTTCTGTTCATGGAGCCGCATGTCCTCGAGGCTGGTCTTGCCGTTCTTGAAGACGAGTTCCGCCTGGACGTTGGCTTGTGTGCCCTGGTGTGTCAGCCTGCTTTGCAGGATACGCACGTTTTCCAGACCCTGGTTGGCTTGTATGCCGGTGTGCATTTCCTCAATGGCGGCACGTTGCTTATTGCGTTCCGTGGAGTCCCCGGGGTGGATGACCTGCTCCAGCGCCAAGGCGGTATTGCCATCGGCGATGGCTTGATAAAACAACTGGACCGTGCCGTTGGGCGTGTTGTTGGAGTATGTCATGCAAGCCGACAGCAAGGTGGCGAGCATGACCATCAGGCAGGCAGTCAGGCGGATGGGATGCATGGTTTCTCCTGAAGCGTCATGTTGCGTGTCTGGATGGGGGCCGAATTGCGTTTGGTGGGCCGCGCAGAAGATAAAACCCGGACGGCACGGCTCTGAGTATGCCGGGCCGCGTGGCGGCCGCCAATACCTGAGATCATGGAGTGACAGCCGTTGCGGATTGCAGTAGGCGGTTGCAATGGTCCTTGCACCAGCGTTGCCAGGCATGTTGGGCGATGGCGCCGGGGAGCCAGGGACAGGCAATGGGTGACGGTTCAGACGTCTTGCAGGCGTTCCAGCGCTTGCGCCAGGGTGGGCGTCTTTTTGGCGAAGCAGAAGCGCACGATACCGTGATTGGATGCCGGTGCCTGCGGGTTCTGGTAGAAAGCGGCCACCGGAATCACAGTGACGCCATGCTCGCGCGTCAGCCAGATGGAAAAGTCGGATTCGTTCAGGTCGGACACCTGGTCATACTGCGCCAGCAGGAAAAAGGTGCCGGCGCTGGGCAGGGGCCGGAAGCGGGTCTGTGCCAGGCCTTGTGCGAGGAAATCGCGTTTTTCCTGGTAGAAGGCGCTCAGGCCCGAGTAGGTTTCGGGCCGGCCCACGAAGTCGGCATACGCATGCTGCATGGGCGTGGGCGAGGTGAAAACCATGAATTGGTGCACCTTGCGAAATTCCTGCATCAGTGCGGCGGGCGCCAGGCAATAGCCCAGTTTCCAGCCGGTCGTGTGATAGGTCTTGCCAAAGGAAGACACGATGAACGAGCGTGCGGCCAGGGCGGGCCGCGTTGCCATGCTCAGGTGGGGGCGTTCATCGAACAGAATGTGTTCGTACACCTCGTCGGACAGGATCAGCAGGCCGTGCTGGCTGACCAGGGCTTCCAGTGCATCCAGGTCGCCGGCTTCCAGTACGGTGGCGGTTGGGTTGTGTGGCGAGTTGATGATGAGGAGCCGGGTGCGTGGAGTGATGGCCTCGCGCACGGCATCCCAATCGAACCGGAAATACGGGTCGCTGTCTGTGGGTGCGCGCATGGCGACGGCGACGGGCGTGGCCCCGGCCAGGCGGATGGCCGGCCGGTAGGAGTCATAGCCCGGTTCGATCACGATGACCTCATCTCCGGCCCCGGCGGAACAGAAGATGGCGGCCATCAGGGCTTGCGTGGCGCCACTGGTGACGGTGATCTCGGTGCCGGCGTCGTAGGTGTGGCCGTAGAGGGCCGCGACCTTGGCGGAAATGGCGGCCCGCAGGGCGGGTAGGCCTGGCATGGGCGGATACTGGTTCAGGCCGAGGGCCATGGCCTCGGTGACCTTCTGGCACAGCGCCGGATCGGGGTCGAAGTCAGGAAAGCCCTGGCCCAGGTTGATCGACCCGGTCTCGACGGCGAGCTGGCTCATGGTGGTGAAGATGGTGGTGCCGACGTCCGGCAGCTTGGACTGGATCATGTTGGTGTCATTCAAGGGTTCCCGCCGCACAAGTGCGGTGTCCGCATCATGCAGGCACGCCGGCAGGCCGCCCGGCCGGAACGGCGGGCCAGGCTGCAATCATAAACAGTCTGCTTATTACTGGCGGCAATGGCAGCATGACTGCTGGCAGTAAGGGGGGCAGGATGGTGCGGCAGGGGCTGGCTGGCACCTCAGGCGGTGCCAGCCGGCGTACAGGGGGGAGTGACCAGCGCGAAGAGCTGGCTGCGGAAATTGATGTTCAAGCGCAGGAAGGCCCGGTTGCGATAGGTTTTGACGGTGGTTTCCTTGATGCCCAGGGCGGCGCCGATGCCGGCATGCGTCAGGCCGCGCAACAGCAGCAGGCAGACTTCCAGTTCTTTTTCCGTCAGTTGCGGAGCGGCGCGCAGCAGGGTCGCCCGCCAGCTTTCTGCGGGGACTTCCTGCCGTTGCAGGGCCAGGTGCCCGCGCACCAGTTGCAGCAGCGCCGGCGTGAGCTGTTCGAACGCCTGGATTTCATGGTCGCGGAAATAGCCGGCATCGCGGTGACGGTAGAGGTTCAGCATCAACGGCGCGCCCTGGTCATCCCAGGACAGGCTGCACAGGCGTTCGCTCATGTCATGGCGCTGGTAGATCTCCTGGCGGTACGGCGAAAAGCTGATGTCCTCGGCCAGCAGGTGGCCGATCAGGGGGCGCTCCATGGGCGGGTGGCTCTGCATGCGGCTGGCCAGTTCGTCATGGTTGTGAAAGCGTTGCGAGTAGTCGTCCCAGCAGCGCCAGACCAGCCGCCGGTCGCGATGGCGCGAACCGGCCAGCAGCAGGCTGGGGTGCCCGGCGGCAATGCGCAGGACGTTGAAATGCTGGGAATTGACCCAGTGCGCCAGGCTGTCCAGCAAGGAGGCCGGGAATTGCTCGCTGCCCATGGCGCGGGTCAGGCTGACGATGCGTTGCAGGTCGGGCTGTGGCGAGGCGTTGGACGTATTCCAGATACTGATCATGGCTGACGCTCTCGATTCGATAAGAGCCCTATTCTCCGCGCTCTTGCGCCCGCTGCCAATCAAGGTTTGTCCGATCCCGGGGCGCACGGTCCGGCGCTGTCCTCTTCAGGGATGACAGCACTTCCGCAGCGGATCGGTAATCTGTCTGCCAGAGACAAAAGCCGCCGGCTGCCATGGCGCAATGGCAGCGGTGCTTACGCAGGTAGAACAATCAGCAGCAGGTAGAACAATCATGACCCACGCGCCCCACTCCATGCTCTTGCGGGTCAGCCGCGTCACGGCCGAAGCCAAGGACGTGCTGGCCGTCGAACTGGTCGATCCGTCTGGTGCGGCGCTGCCGGCGTTTGCACCGGGCGCGCATCTGGAAATGCACTTGGATAACGGCATGATCCGCCATTATTCCTTGCTCAATGACAGCAGTGAACGCCAGCGCTATGTCGTGGGCGTGGGGCTGGCGCCCGACAGCCGTGGCGGTTCGCGCTTTATCCACGGTTCGCTGCGCGAAGGCGATAGCATCAAGGTGCTTGGTCCGCACAACCACTTTGCGCTGGATGAACAGGCGGGAGGTTATTGCCTGGTAGCCGGCGGAATCGGCGTGACGCCGATTCTGGCCATGGCGCGCTGGGCGGAACGTCAGGGCCGCCCCTGGCGTGTGATCTACACAGCCAGGGGGCGGCACCGCGCTGCTTTCTACGAAGACCTGCTGGCGCTGGACCAGGGGCGCGGCCGGGTGCAACTGCATTTCAACGACGAGCAAGCCGGCCGGTTGCTGGCAGTGGAAGCACTGGCGGCATCGCTGGGGCCGGATGAACATCTTTACTGCTGTGGCCCGGACCCCTTGATGCAGGCAGTCAGGCAGGCCACGGCGGACCAGGCTGCACGGGTGCATTTCGAGTGGTTTGCCGCACCTACCAGCGCGCCGGGCGCCACGGCGGGCAATCCAGAGGGTAAGCATGCGGGCCCCGGCACCGGGGATGGCGGCGGTTTCCAGGTCATTCTGCGCCAGAGCGGGCAAACGCTATGGGTGAGCGAGGAACAGAGCATTCTGGAGGCCATGGAAGACGCTGGCCTGTCGCCCGCCTTTTCGTGCCGTGCCGGCATCTGCCGCTCATGCGAGACCCGAGTGCATGCCGGCACGCCGGATCACCGTGACATGGTGCTCTCGGATGAAGAAAAACAGGCCAACACCACCATGCTGATCTGCTGTTCGCGGGCATTGACACCCGCGCTGGAACTGGAGCTGTAGCCCTGCCAGGTTTCCGTGGCTATGCCAGGGAAAATGCCGTCATCAGGGATTTGGCACACAGGCTTATACATAGGTTATCAACAGGTTTTCGGGCGCTTGTTGCCGGGTGCGTCCAGGCACAGGCCGTCCGCCGGAAAGAGGAGACACAAATGACCCTGCCGACTTCGAACATCATCGTCAATTCCCGCAAGGCTTCGGCGCAGATGGCAACGCGCCATACGCCGTTTATCTTCAATGAGTGGTATGTCGCGGCGTTCTCCGGAGATGTTGGGCGCGAGTTGATGGCGCGTACCATTCTGGGCAAGCGCCTGGTGCTCTACCGCACGCAGGCGGGCCAGGCCGTGGCCATGGAAGACCGCTGTGCGCACCGCTCGTTTCCGTTGTCGCGCAGCTGGCTCGATGGCGACACTATCGTTTGCGGTTATCACGGTTTCCGCTATGACGGGCAGGGCAACCTGATCGAAACCCCTTCGCAGAAGACCTGTCCGCGCGGCATCGGCATACGGTCCTATCCCATCGTGGAAAAAGGGCCGCTGCTGTGGATCTGGATGGGCGATCCGGCACTGGCCGACGAAAGCCGGCTGCCTCATCAGCCCTGGATAGAAAACCCGGATTGGGAATGCAGCTCGGGCTATTTCCATCATCCGGGCAATTACATCAGCATGCATGAAAACCTGCTGGACCTGACTCACCTGCAATTCCTGCATGCCAATACCATCGGCACCCCGGATTACGCCAGCGCGCCCTTTGAGCTCGACCTGAAGCAAGAGGGCTATTACAGGCTGCTGCGGCGCATCGTGCCTACCACGCTGTCGCCCGTATGGGGCAATACCACCGGCATTACCGGCCCGACAGCGGCGCGCATTGTGACATCCGAGTTCCTGTCGCCTGGCCTGCACCGTGTCAGCGTGACGTTCTACGACACGGCCCTGCCCGAGGAAACCCGGCCGGTCTTTCATATCCATACCGCGCACATCATCACGCCGGAAACCGACCACAGCATGCACTATCACATCGTGCACGGCCGCGATTTCGCCCAGGCCGACAAGGCCCTGGGTGAATTCATGCACGAGCAACTGTTCGCCGCCTTCAACGAAGACGTGGAAGGCCTGGGGGCGCTGGAAGCCGTGATCGACGACGTGGACGAGAGCCACTATGAAATCTCGGTGGCCAGCGACGCCCCGGCCGTCGCCATGCGCATCTACATCAAGAAGCGCGCCGACCGCGAAGCAGAAGAACGCCTGGCGCGGCTCACGGGCGTGACAGCCTGACGGCGCCAGGCAAGTGGCCGTGGCGGCGCCGGCCAGCCCGGTCATTGCCGCCAGCGCCAGTCGGCGCGCGCCTTGATGGATTGATTGGCACTAATTATCCATAGCGCTACCAACAGCTTATCCACAAGGATATGCATTTCATATCAACAAGGGTGTCCACAGAGATACCCACAACCTGCCGCTAGGCATGGAAAAAAGACCGGAGACCAATCATGCGTCGTCTATCCCAGGTATTGACCCCTATCGCCCTGTCGCTCGCCTGTATGGCGCCCATGGCAAGCCAGGCACAGGATAAATTCGTCCTGCGCGTTTCGCATTTCCTGCCGGCGACTTCCAATGCCCAGGTCAATGTCATCCAGCCCTGGTGCGACACCCTGGCACGGGAATCGCAGCAGCGCCTGACCTGTCAGATCTATCCGTCCATGCAGCTGGGCGGCACGCCTGCGCAGTTGGCGGACCAGGTGCGGCGCGGCGCGGCCGATGTGGTGTGGACGGCGCCGGGCTATTCAACCGGACGCTTTCCGCGCAGCGAAGCCGTGGAACTGCCTTTCATGCTGCCGGCACAAGGAGAGCTGGGCTCGAAAATCATCTGGGAATTCTATGAACGTGCCCTGAGGGACGATTTCAAGGACTACCACGTCCTGGCGTTGCACAGCGATGGCGGCATGCAGCTGCACAATGCCAGCAAACCGGTGACGACACTGGAGGCCTTCAAGGGCGTCAAGCTGCGGGCCTCCACTCGCATGACGGCACGCCTGCTGGACAGCCTGGGCGCGACGCCGGTCAGCATGCCGCCGGCGCAACTGACGGAAGCCCTGTCCAAGGGGGTGGTCGATGGTGCGTTGGTGGGCTGGGAAGTGCTGCCTGCGCTCAAGCTCGATGAAGTCACGCGCTACCACTCCGAACCTGCTGCGGACCAGCCCATTTTCTCCACCACGCTGCTCAGCTTGCTGATGAACAAAAAGCGTTATGAATCCCTGCCGGATGACCTGCGCGAAATCGTCGACCGTAACAGCGGCCTGGCCTTGTCGATGAGCATGGGCGCGAACTGGGAACGTTCCGCCAATGCGGCGCGGGAACAGGTGCGTACGCAAGGCGCGCAGGTGGCGGAGATCGGCACGGTGGAATACCGGAAAATGCGCGATGCCGGCCAGGTATTGACCGACACCTGGATTGCCGAGGCTGCTGACAAGAAACTGGATGGCGCCGCGCTGGCGGCGGCATTGAAGGACATTGCCCAGGCGAATGGCTTGAAGTATTGAGGATGTCCCGCCTGCATGAAAACGATACGTGCCTTTCGCTTAACGGCAGGCACGTGTTCGCTATTGTTCCAGGCAGGTTTCCAGCGACGGCATACGCACAGCCAGCGCCTGCACGGTCGCCGGGTCCAGCTTCTCGTAGTGCGGGAATTCCGCCAGCACCCTGACTTTGCCGAAGGTTTCGATGGCCTGACGGTTGCCGGGGGACGGCGGCCCGTTCATGATGACGCCCAGGACCGGCACGCGGCGTGCCGCCAGTGCTTGCAGGCTAAGCAGCGTGTGGTTGATGGTGCCCAGGCCGCTGCGGGCGACCAGCACGACGGGCAGGCCGAAGCGGACGATCAGGTCCAGCATCGTGTGCCGGTTATCCACAGGCACCAGCAGTCCGCCCGCGCCTTCGACGACGAGCGGCGCGGTGGCGGCAGGCAACTGCAGGGTTTCTATGTCCACGCAGGTGTTTTCCTGCAGGGCGGCAGCCCAGGGGGATAGCGGCGCTTGCAGGGTGTAACCCGGCGCGTGTACCCGATCCGGTGCAAGCGCGGCCAGGCGGGTGACGGTGTCGGTGTCGCCGCTTTCCTCTGCCAGTCCGGTTTGCAGGGGCTTCCAGTAGCCGGCCTGCCATGCCTGTGCCAAGACGGCACAGGCCAGTGTCTTGCCCACGCCGGTATCCGTGCCCGTGACGAATACGCCGGCAGGCGGCCGGCGCCAGGCGCCGTAGGCAATTTCGTAGCTCACGTGTGTGTATTCCTTGTCGAAACGGGTGATGACCGCGCGCAGCTGGCGTGGCGATAGGGGAACATGGCCGGCGGCAGGAATATCGGCGCCGATGGCTTTCAGCCCGCGCACAAAAGCCAGGCCGCCGGCCTGCGGGGCGTGCAGGGTTTCGGTCTCTGCCCGGCCGCTGAAAGGCAGGTAACGGCCCAGTTGCTCCGGCAGTGGATAACTTCGTGTGCCGGCCTGCCATCCCAGCTGTTCATGGGCATCTCGCCATTCACGGAAAGTGCCATCGGCCAGGGTGCTGAACGCCAGCCATCCGCCGGGCGCGAGCAGGTTGGCCAGGCGTGCCAGGCCGGCATCGAGGTCATTGAACCATTGCACGGCCAGGCTGGAACAGATCAGGTCGTAGGGGCCGTCCAGGTGTCCAGGGTGTTCACCGTCCAGTACGCGGAAATCGGCATAACCTGCTGGAAAGTGGCTCTGCGCCTGGCTCAGCATGGCCGGGGAAATGTCTGTCACGGTCCAGTTCGCAGGGCCAAGCAGGCGTGTCAGTTCCCGCGTCAGCAGGCCGGTGCCACAGCCGATTTCCAGAATCCGGGGGCGTGGTGGCAGTGGCAGCGTGGCAATGCGGCGGGCCGGTTCCAGGGCGGCGTGCTCTTGAACCCAGGCGTGCCGGTCATAGCGGGCGGAGCTGGAACCGAAGCGTCCGGCGATTTCCTGCTTGTGGATAAGATTGTGAGTAACGGTGCTTCGATGGGGCGGATTCCATTGATTTTCCGGGCCCTGGGCTGGCATGGCTGGATGGATGGACAGTATGAACTCCACAATCCGTTCGGCACACCAGGCGCTGTCTGTCAGGGGCAGCAAATGTCCGCCTGGATGCCAATGCGTGTCGGGAATGGCCAGGGCCTGCGACATCGGCGCGGGAACCAGCGGGTCGCTTTGTCCGGCCAGCAGGCGAACCGGCAGGGTCAGGCCGGCCAGCGCCGCGCGTTCATCATGGTCACGCAGTGCACGCAACCCTGTGGCAAGTGCGGCGGGCTCGGGCGACCGGGTACAGGCGGGCGCGCCGCAGCGGGCACGGAAGTCATTGACAACTTCCCCGGGCGTTTCAGCCAGTTTGTCGAGCATGCGCGTCAGCAGGCGCGGCGGTGTGCCACTAGGGTGGTCCGGGCTGCGGCAGAAGCGCGCAAAGCCGTTGATCATGACCAGCCCGGCGCAGCGTGGCGGCAGCCTGCCCAGCAGTTGCATGGCGCCCAGGGAGTGTCCGATGGCAATCACCGGGCCCGCATGTGCGGGCCAGTGGCCGGATGGCGGTGCAGGGAGTATACCGGGCTGGGCCGGTGCACCGAAATAGCCGGCATCCAGCACTTGCTGCGGGTAACTGGGCAAGTGGAGGGTCAGGTGGGCGCGTACTTCATCCCAGAACGATGCGTCGAAGGCCCAGCCATGGACGAACAGCAGGGTAAGGCCGTGTGCGGCCGGCGCGCCTGCCGGGGCTGTTGGCCGGGTGGCGGAGGTGTCGTGCATGTTCAACCCCGGCCCGGTGCTTGCGCCATGGTACGCCGCAAGGCGTCAGCCAGCAGGTGGATATCCTGCTCGCCGTGGGCGGCGGACAATACCAGGCGCAGCCTGCTGGTACCAGCAGGCACCGTCGGTGGCCGGATGGCGATGGCCAGGCAGCCCTGCTGCAGCAGGCTGTCGCTCAAGGCCAGGGCGCGGCCGGCATCGCCGACGATGGCTGGAATGATCTGCGTGCTGGAATTGCCGCAATCCAGGCCCAGTTCGTGCAGCACGCTGCGGATTTCCGCGGCGTGCGCGTGCAGTTGTTGCCGTTCGGCGTCCATGGCGGGCACCAGTTCGAGCGCGGCATCCATTGCGCCCAGCACGGCGGGCGGCAAAGCCGTGGTGTATATCAGCCCGGAACAGGTATTCACGAGGTAGTCGCATAGGGTGCGCGAGCCTGCGATATAGGCGCCAAAGCCGCCCAGCGCTTTACTGAAGGTGCCCATGGCGAGATCCACGCCGGGCACGCCACAGGAAAGGCCCATGCCGTGCCGGCCGAGCACGCCCGTGGCATGCGCTTCGTCCAGGTAGAGGAAGGCGTCATAGCGGTGCGCCAGCGCGGCGAGCGCGGGCACATCGGACTGGTCGCCATCCATGCTGAATACGCTTTCCGTCACGATGAAGCGTGTGCCGGGTTCGCCAACGCGCATCTGCAGCAGGCTTTCCAGGTGGGCCAGATCGTTGTGGCGGTAGCGTATCTGGCGCACGCCGGCGGCCTGGCATCCCATGTGCAGGCTGGCGTGATTGAGGCGGTCGCAGAAAACAAGCGGCGGATGCCTGCCATCTGCCGCGGCAAACAGCGCGGGCAGGATGGCGGCGTTGGCCTGCCAGCCCGAGGCCAGCAGCAAGGCGGCTTCCGTGCCCTTGAGCGCGGCCAGGCGCGTTTCCACTTGTTGGTGTATCTCCAGCGTGCCGCAGACCAGACGCGATGCCTGGGCGCCTGTGCCCCATGTCGCAGTCCAGGCCCGGGCACGGTAGGCCAAGAGCGGGTGGCGCGCCAGGCCCAGGTAGTCATTACCGGAGAAGTTCACCAACATGCGGCCGTCGCGCTGGATATGGCCGGCAGGCGCGGGACCGCACGGCCGCAACTGCCGCAAGGTATGGCTGGCGCGTGCACGGTCCAGGTGTGGTTGCAGCAGGTGGTCTATTTTTGACATTAATTAGGAGAAGAAGAATGCATTTTGGCTACATATTGATGCGGCCGAAGATGTGGGTACACTCGCCGGGCCGCATTTTTCCGCATTTTAGTCAGGAAAATCGGAATGGCAATCGTCGTTCAAAATGCGTTAATTGACTTTTATCACGTTGCCAAAATCACTCATTTATCTTTAATTGTTATAAGGTGCGAATCGCATGGACGCATATTCCAGTGACTGGGCGGCACAGGGGCAGCGGCATATCTGGCTGCCCTACACGCAGATGCAGACCGCAACGCCACCGTTGCCGGTGGTGCGTACCGCCGGCAGCCGGATCGAACTGGCGGATGGGCGCACGCTGATAGATGGCGTGGCTTCCTGGTGGACGGCCTGCCATGGATACAACCATCCCCATATCGCGGATGCCGTGCGGTGCCAGCTAGATACCATGCCGCATGTGATGTTCGGGGGCCTGGTGCATGAACCGGCACTGCGGCTGGCAAGCCGATTGGCCACCATGCTGGGGGGCGACCTGGAGCGGGTGTTCTATACCGACTCGGGTTCCGTGGCGGTGGAAGTGGCGATGAAAATGGCGGTGCAGTACTGGCTCAATCAGGGCGAGCATGGCCGTACGCGTTTTCTGGCGTTCCGTGGCGGCTACCACGGCGATACCCTGGGCACGATGGCCGTGTGCGATCCGGAAGAAGGTATGCATGCTCGTTTTGCGGGCATGCTGATCGGGCACGATATCGTCGCCCTGCCCGGCGATGACGAGGCCGAAGCCGCACTGGACGATTATCTGGCGCGCCATGTCCACGAGCTGGCGGGCATCCTGGTGGAGCCGCTGGTGCAGGGGGCCGGCGGCATGCTGATGCATGACTCGTCCGTATTGCAGCGCTTGCGGCGGCTGGCCGATCGACATGGCCTGCTGCTGATCTTCGATGAAATTTTTACCGGCTTTGGGCGTACCGGCACCATGTTCGCGTTCCAGCAGGCGGGTGTCCGGCCGGACATTGTCACCCTGTCCAAGGCACTGACCGGCGGTACCCTGCCGCTGGCGGCAACCGTGGCCAGCCGGCGTATCTTCGAGGGCTTTCTGTCGGACGACCCAGGCCATGCGCTCATGCACGGCCCGACATTCATGGGCAATGCGCTTGCCTGCGCGGCGGCCAACGCCTCGTTGGACCTGTTCGAGCAGGAGCCGCGCCTGGCGCAGGTGGCGGCGATTGAAGGGGTGCTACGCGCCCGGTTGATGCCCTTGGCGGCGCTGCCCTGGGTCGCGGACGTGCGTGTGCTGGGCGCCATCGGCGTGGTGGAACTGCGGCAGGTCGATGACCGCGAAGCGCTCAAGCGCCGCTTTGCCGACGCCGGCGTCTGGATACGTCCGTTCGGGCGCATTGCCTATGTGACGCCGGCATTTACGATTGCGCCGGATGAACTGGCATTCCTGCTTGATGCCATGGGCACGGTGCTGGCAGCGGGCCAGCCCTGAACCTTGCAGTGCTCAACGGGCGGCTGCCAGGCCGCCCGTCGTTCAGGGCCGTTCCAGAATGCGTGGCCCTGCCCCTTCCTGGCCCAGGATATCGCCAGGATTGCGCAGCGGACAGTCCTCCATGGACAGGCAGCCACAGCCGATACAGCCGTCCAGCTCGTCGCGCAGCCGCTGCAGGCGGGTAATGCGCTCATCGAGGCTGATGCGCCAGAGCGACGACATCTCATGCCACTGTTTTGCGCTCAATTTGCTGTCGGCCGGATAGCGGCATAGCGCATCCTTGATTTCTTCCAGAGGAATGCCGGCGCGCTGCGCCACTTTGATGATGGCGATGCGGCGCAGCACGACCGACGGGAAACGGCGTTGGTTGCCGCTGCTGCGACTGCTCGCGATCAAGCCCTTGGACTCGTAGAAATGGATGGTCGACACCGGCACGCCGCTGCGGTGCGCGACTTCGCCCACGGTCAGCGGGCGAGAAAAATCAATGGGTTGCTGCGTCGCCATGATGCTTGACCTCAAGTTAAGTTGAGGTTTTATAGTCCAGCTCAACCTCCAATGCAAGTCTGCATTGTTCTTGTTCTCCCATCTGTCATGAGCCGGGCAGCGCTTGCCGGCTCGATCTTCTGGAGTCACGCGCATGCGCAATTTTGTCGATAACGCTTTGGATAGCAAATGGCTCTGGTTGCTTGCCCGCATCCTGCTGATTGTTGTGTTTCTGTCGTCGGGGCTGGCCAAGCTCATCGACTTCCAGGGGGGGCTGGCGGAAATGCGCGCCGCCGGCCTGGAACCGGTCCTGTTCTTCAACATCGCCACGGCGGCAGTGCTGCTGGGCGGTTCCTTGCTGATCGTGCTGGATCGCGCGCTCTGGTTGGGTGCGGGGGCGCTGGCGGTCTTCATGGTGCTGGCAGTGGTGATCGTGCACCGCTTCTGGGCCTTGCCGGAAGCCCAGGCCCAGGTGGCGCTGTTCTGGGCGCTGGAACATACCTCGGTGGTGGGCGGGCTGATCGCCGCCGCCATTGCCAGCCGGCTGCGTCAGCGGCTGGCCGTCAGCCCCTCGCGGCTGCGCTAGAACCCTGATGCGGGAGTCATGGAATCATGAAAAAGAATAATGGTTTTTGGGGTATGGCCGCGGTATCGGTTGCCGTGGCTGCGTTGGCACTGGTGGTGCTGCTGTTGACCGACCGTTCCAGCGCCCAGGCGGGCGGCGCCTGGCCGGCCACCAAGGTGGCGCTGGCGCAGGCGGAACGTATCGCGGCGCCCCGGGCGCTGCATGGCGTGGGGGCGCTGGAAGCGGCGCGCCAGGTGAGCCTGGCGGCGGAAGTGTCGGGCCGTGTGACGCGCATCGCGTTCGAGTCGGGGCAGTCGGTCAAGGCTGGCCAATTGTTGGTACAGATCAATGATGCGCCTGAACAGGCCGAGCGTCTGCGTTTGCAGGCCCAGTTGCGCAATGCCGAAACGGTGCTGGCGCGCACCCGCGTATTGCGTGCCGACAAGGTAGCGACGCAGGAGCAGCTCGACAATGCCACGGCAGCCAGGGATATGGCGCGGGGCGAACTGCGCCGTGTTGAGGCCGTGATCGCGCAGAAGGCCGTGCGCGCGCCCTTCGATGGCGTGGTCGGCATACGCCGCATCCACGAGGGCCAGTACCTGAATGCCGGCGATGCCATTGCCAGCCTGGTGGATGCTCGCACCATGCATGTGAATTTTTCGCTGGATGAGCAGGCTGTGCGTCATCTGCATGTCGGCCAGCCGGTTGCCCTGCAGCTGGACGCCTGGCCCGACCAGGCGTTCGAGGCTCGCATCACAGCCATCGACCCGATGATAGGCGAGTCGCGCACGGTGCAGGTGCAGGCCAGCCTGCCTAATGAAACCGGTGTCCTGCGCGCCGGCATGTTCGCTGGCATACAGGTGCAGCGGCCTCAGCCGGAAGTGGTGCTGGCCGTACCCGAGACCGCAGTGACCTACAGCGCCTACGGCCAGACCGTGTTCGTGGCCAGGTCCGAAGAAGATAAAGGGCTGATCGTGCGCCGTGTGTCGGTGAAGACGGGCGAACGCTGGGATGGCCGCGTAGAAGTGGAGTCCGGGCTGGCCGAAGGTGACCAGGTGGTGGTGTCCGGCCAGATCAAGCTGAGCGATGGCATGCAGGTGGAAGCCGTGGCCAACGATGCGTTGCGTGATGCTGGGCAGCCCGGCAGCGCCGCCGCCGGAACGGCGGGGGGAGCCGGGGCATGAAATTCACCGATGTGTTTGTGCGCCGCCCCGTGCTGGCGCTGGTGGTCAGCTGCCTGATCGTATTGCTGGGGTTGTTTGCGCTGGGCAAGTTGCCCATCCGCCAGTACCCCTTGCTGGAAAGCTCGACCGTGACGGTCAGCACCGAATACCCTGGCGCGTCGGCAGAGCTGATGCAGGGTTTCGTCACCCAGCCCATCGCCCAGGCGGTTTCCTCGGTGGAGGGCATAGATTACCTGTCTTCCTCATCCATGCAGGGGCGCAGCGTGGTGACGCTGCGCATGGAGCTCAACCGTGACTCCACCCGGGCATTGACGGAAACCATGGCCAAGATCAACCAGGTGCGCTACCGCCTGCCGGACCAGGCCTATGATCCGGTGGTCGAGCTGTCGGCCGGGGATTCGACTGCCGTGGCCTATGTCGGCTTTTCCAGCGACAGCCTGTCCACCCCGGAGCTTACGGATTATCTTTCACGCGTGGTCGAGCCGCTGTTCTCCGGTATTGACGGCGTTGCCAAGGTGCAGACCTTCGGCGGCCAGAAGTTGGCCATGCGCCTGTGGCTGGATAGTGAAAAACTGGCGGGTCGCGGCCTGACGGCCAGCGATGTCGCCGATGCCGTGCGGCGCAACAATTACCAGGCGGCGCCTGGGCAGGTGCGCGGCCAGTACGTGGTATCCAATGTGAGGGTCAATACCGACCTGGGCAGCGTCGAGGAATTCCGCGACCTGGTGATTCGCAACGACGGTAACGGGCTGGTGCGCCTGCGTGACGTCGGCACGGTGGAACTGGGTGCGGCCGCCACCGAAACCAGCGCGCGCATGGACAGCGTGAACGCCGTGCACCTGGGCCTGTTTTCTACGCCGGCAGGCAACCCGCTGGTGATTGTCGACGGCATCCGCCAACTGTTGCCGGAAATCGAGAAAACCTTGCCGCCAGGCGTGCATGTCGAACTGGCTTTCGAAACCGCGCGCTTCATCGAGGCGTCCATCAGCGAAGTGATGCATACGTTGTTGGAAGCGGTGCTGATCGTGGTGGTGGTGATCTGGCTGTGTCTGGGTTCCTTGCGCAGCGTCGTCATCCCGGTGGTGGCCATTCCGCTCTCCATGCTGGGGGCGGCAGGCTTGATGCTGGCTTTCGGCTTCAGCATCAACCTGCTGACGCTGCTGGCGATGGTGCTGGCGATCGGCCTGGTGGTGGATGATGCAATCGTTGTCGTGGAAAACGTGCATCGCCATATCGAGGAAGGCAAAAGTCCGGTGGCGGCTGCGTTGGTGGGCGCGCGGGAAATCGCCGGGCCGGTGGTTGCCATGACGCTGACGCTGGCTGCCGTCTATGCGCCCATCGGCCTGATGGGCGGCCTGACCGGGGCGCTGTTTCGCGAGTTTGCGCTGACGCTGGCCGGAGCGGTCATTGTTTCCGGCGTGGTGGCGTTGACTCTTTCACCGGTGATGAGTTCGCTGTTGCTGCCTGCAGGGCAGCAGGACGGCCGCCTGGCGCGCATGGCAGAGCATGTGTTCAGCGGCCTGGCGCGGCGCTACGGCTTTGTCCTGGCGTTCTCCCTGCGGCAGCGCTGGCTGAGCGGTGGCTTTGCGCTGTTGGTTTGCCTGGCACTGCCGTTCCTGTACCAGATGCCGCAGCGCGAACTGGCGCCGGCTGAAGACCAGGCGGCCGTGCTGACTGCCATCAAGGCGCCCCAGCACGCCAGCCTGGAGTATGCCGAACGTTTCGCCGAAAAACTCGAAGGCGTCATGCTGGGCATCCCGGAAACCACGGGCACCTGGATCATCAATGGTACCGACGGCCCGTCGTCCAGCTTTGGCGGCATCAACCTGTCTCTTTGGGGCGACCGCGAGCGTTCGGCGGCGCAGGTGCAGGCCGATCTGCAGCAGGCTGTCAGCAATGTCGAAGGCAGCAGCATTTTTGTCTTCCAGCTGGCGCCCCTGCCGGGTTCCAGTGGTGGCCTGCCGGTGCAGATGGTGTTGCGTAGCGCGCAGGATTATCCGGTGCTGTACCAGACGATGGAAGAACTCAAGCAGCGTGCGCGGGCCAGCGGATTGTTCGTCGTGGTCGACAGTGACCTGGAATACAACAACCCGGTCACCCAGGTGCGCATCGACCGCGCCAAGGCGGCCAGCCTGGGCATACGCATGCAGGATATCGGCGATTCGCTGGGCGTGCTGCTGGGGGAAAACTACCTTAACCGCTTCGGGTTGCAAGGCCGTTCCTACGATGTCATTCCGCAGAGCGTACGCGAACAGCGCCTGACCCCGCAGGCCCTGGCGCGCCAGTATGTACGCACGGAACAGGGAACGCTGGTGCCGCTGTCCACGGTCGTGACGCTGGAAATGGCGGTAGAGCCCAATCGCCTGCCGCAATTCGATCAGCAGAACGCGGCCACCCTGCAGGCCATTCCCGCGCCGGGCGTGTCCCTGGGGCAGGCGGTGGCCTTTCTGGAGCAGGCGGCGGCGGAACTGCCGCCGGGTTTCAGCCACGACTGGCAATCGGAATCGCGCCAATACGTCCATGAAGGCAATGCCCTGCTGTTCGCGTTCCTGGCGGCGCTGGTGGTGATCTACCTGGTGCTGGCGGCGCAGTACGAAAGCCTGGTCGATCCTCTCATCATCCTGATCACCGTGCCGCTGTCGATCTGCGGCGCCCTGCTGCCGTTGGCGCTGGGCTGGGCCACGCTGAACATCTACACCCAGATCGGCCTGGTGACGCTGATCGGGCTGATCAGCAAGCACGGCATCCTGATGGTCGAGTTCGCCAACGAACTGCAGGTGCGCGAGCAACTGGATCGTTCCACCGCCATTGTGCGCGCGGCGAAGATCCGCCTGCGGCCGGTGCTGATGACCACTGCGGCCATGGCCTTTGGCGTGGTGCCGCTGCTGTTTGCCAGCGGTGCAGGTGCCAACAGCCGTTTCGGGCTGGGCGTGGTGATTGTGTGCGGCATGTTGATCGGTACGGTGTTCACGCTGTTTGTGCTGCCGACGATCTACACCCTGCTGGCGCGCGACCACCGGGTGCAAACGGTGCGCAGCCGGCAACTGATTGAGGCCGAAAAGGCGCTGGAGGCATGACCATGGAACAACGCTTTGCGCGCGGGCTGGTGCTGGGGGCGCTGGCCCTGCTGGGTGGCTGCATGGTCGGCCCGCGCTATGAAACCCCGGAACAGCCGCCGATCGCGCTGGCCAGTGCGCAGGCGGCCGGTTTTACTGCGCCTGATGCCGTTTTGCCGGCTCGCTGGTGGACCCTGTTTGACGATCCTGTCCTGGAGCAGTGGATAGATGCCGCACTGGCACGCAACCACGACATTCGGCAGGCCCAGGCTTCGTGGTATGCCGCCCGGGCGGTGTTTGATGAACGCCGCCTGGATCGGACGCCGGGTATCACTGCCAGCGCTGGCTATGAGCGCGGCATTCAGCAGCAAATGGGTGCTGATGGCGAGCCGGCACGCATGTTGTCGGAATCCTGGCGAGCAGGTTTCGACATGCAATGGGAAATCGACCTGTTCGGCCGGCTGGAGCGCCTGCAGCAGGCTGCGTTGGCGCGCGCCGATGCCGCCCAGGCGGAACTGACGCTGATGCGCCTGAGCATTGCGGCGGAGGTGGCTCGTACTTATTTCGAAGCGCAAGGGTTGCAGCGCCAGATAGCCGTGACTGAGCAGGAAATTGCCAACTGGGACGAAACCGTGCGCCTGACCGACGCCATGGTGCGCGCTGGCAGCGGCCTGCCCGAAGACCTGGAAAACGCCAAGAGCCAGAAGTTGCGCAGCGTGGCAGCGCTGGCGCCATTGGACACGGCCTTGCAGCAGGCTCATTTCCGGTTGGATGTCTTGGCGGGAGAACGGCCGGGACAAGGCCTGGGCGTACCGGGTGAACGGACGGCGGGCATCTGGGTCAGGCAGTTGCCGCTGGGCGACGTGGATACGTTGATCCGGCGTCGTCCGGATGTGGTGCGGGCGGAACGCCAGCTGGCAGCCAGTGTCGAGGATGTCGGAGCGGCCACGGCCGAGCTTTACCCGCGCCTGGACCTGGGCGGCTTCATCGGTTTCTTTGCCTTGCGGGATGGTGACCTGGGCAGCGCGTCGCGGGCGTTTCAGCTGGCGCCGGGCTTGAGCTGGCCGGCCTTGCGCCTGGGCAATGCGCGGGCGCGGCTGCGGGGTGCAGAAGCCCTTTCCGAAGGCGCGCAGGCACGCTACGAACAGGCCGTGCTGCAAGCCCAGGAAGAAGTCGAAAATGCCGTGACACGCTTGTCTGACAACCAGCGCAGGATGGCGGCCTTGCTGCAATCGGCGCGGCATGCCGAAGCGGCGTTCGATATCGCGGACAAGCGCTATCGCGCGGGTGCTGGCGCCTACCTGGCAGTGCTGGAGAACCAGCGTGCGCTGTTCCAGGCCAGGCAGGCAATCGCCGAGGCTGAAACCGCTTCCTTTGTGGATGTGGTGGCGGTCTACAAGGCGCTGGGCTGGGGGGCAGGAGACGTGCTGTAGGCGATTGCCGGCCGGGTGCAAACGCCAGGCGTCTGGCGTCAGTCCTCTTTCTTTGCTCTTGCGGGCCCTGGGCTGGCACGCCGCCGCCTGGCGGCCGTGGCTGGCTTGGCGGGCGTGCCGTCTGCCGGTTTTTGGCCTGGTTTATTGCCCCGTTCTGGGCTTGGCTCAGGGTCTGGTCCGTGGGCTTGCCCCTGCCCTTTGTCTTGCCCCGTCGCCAGGCCGGCCGGCTGCGCCAGCAGGCCCCACAGATAATCCAGCAGTTCTGTGTCGCTGGGCATGGCGGCACCGGTTACGGCCAGCGCATCGGACGCTTCCACATCGCTGTGCAGGAAATACTGCACCAAGCCCCCCATGGTCACCAGCAGCAGTCCGGGCGGCACGTCGTCGCGCAGGACGCCGGCTGCTTGCGCCGCCTGCACCACCGGCACGAACAACTGGTTCAATTGTTGCGAGCGCGATTTGCGCTCTTGCCGGGGAGCGCCCAGCACACGCCAGAGCTGGAAACGCAGGGATTGCGGATGGGCGCGCCAATAACGCATGTAGGCCGCCAGCATCTGTTGCATGCTTGCGCCGGTGTCTTGTTGCGGGTGTGCCAGCGCGGCCTGCAGGGCCTCGATGAATTCATCGGATATGCGTTGGCCCACCAGGTTCCACAGGCTTTCCTTGTCCTTGAAATGGTGGTGGATCAGCGCGGCGGAAACCCCGGCCTCGGCGGCGATCTCGCGGGTGGTGGCGCCATCGAAACCGTGCTTGGCGAAAACGGTTAACGCGGCGGCCACAATGCGGTCACGGGCATCGACAGTGGTATAGACCTTGCGGAGTTCGGGCATAGGGATCATTCCTGCGGAAAGCATGGCCGGTGCCATTGCCGCCAGGGCAAGCCGCCCGGCCGGATGGCCGCAGCAGGCCGGCTGCGCTGCGCCAGAGGGCGGCCGGCATGGGTTCGGGGCTGTGTTGCCCAAGCTGCTAATCATAGTGGAGGAAACGTCATTGTCACAGCGTGGCATTGACGTTCTGATTAGTCAGTTGATAGACTGATCAAATGATCAGCATCGCTTGCGGTGCTGCATCGCCTCGGCGCTCGCCGGGTTCTCCTCGTATCCCTTCATTTCCTCCACAGGCAACATGACATCCCAACAACACCCGGCGCGGGCGGATACGCCATCGCAGCGGCAGGTTTCGCGCGCCCTACTCAGTATTTACCTGGCGCTTTTCGCTGCCGCCACCGGCATGTCCTGCGTATTCGCCATCCTGCCTGCGACCGGGCGCGGGCTGGGCCTGAGCGAAACGCAACTGGGCTGGGTGGTGGCGCCGGCTGCGCTGGCGTTCGTACTGTTCGGGCCGGTCTGGGGCAAGCTTGGGCAATACCTCTCAGCCAAGGCCATCTGCACCGGTTCGCTGTTGACCATGGTGGTCTTCAACCTGCTGTTCGGCTACACCATGTCCTGGCGCGGCGAAGGCATCATCTCGTTGTCTGCCTGCTTTGCCATGCTCGTCTTCAGCCGCTTGATGCTGTCGCCGTTCTCGGCTGCGTTGCTGCCCACTGCCCAGGCCTATATCGCCCGCGTTACCGAAGGGGCGGCGCGTTCGCGGGCGCTGGCGGGCATGGGGGCCAGCTTCGCACTGGGCCTGGTGGCTTCGCCTGGCCTGGCGGCGGTGGCCACCAGCGCCGGCCTGCTGATGCCTTTCTATGTCGTGGCTGTGTTGCTGCTGGTTGCGGCAGGCGCCTGCTGGCTATTCCTGCCGTCGGCCGCAGAAATGGCCAGGCATGGCGCGGACCATCCGCATGCGGCCAGCCATGCCGCGCAGCACGCGCGCACTGCCTGGGCCGATATCTGGCAGCCGCTGGCGGTATTGGTCCTGCTTTACGTCATCTACGGCATCCTGATGCAGGTCACCGGCTTCAGGATGCAGGATCAATTTCACCTGCAGGCCACGCAGGCGACGCAATATGCCGGCACCGCCCTGATGGCGACGGCCGTCACACTGGTCGGCGCGCAAATGGCACTCTCGAAAATCTCCATCCCCGACCCCCGCGTCCAGCGCCGCCTGGTGCTCGTCGGTGGCCTGCTGGGCGCGTGCGGGCTAGGCTTGTTGATCACTGATGCCGGCTTTGCGCTGCAACTGGTCGGCATGGGCCTCTTCGGGCTCAGCCTGGGCACCTTCCTGCCCTTCCTGCTCAGCCTGCTGACGCACCGGGCCCAGCACGCCGGAGACCAGGCCCGCGTCGGCGGCCTGAGCGGTGCTGCGCAGGGCCTGGGCATGATGATAGGCCCGCTGCTGGGCGCATCCAGCTACCGCATGAGCATGCACACGCCCTACTGGATCGCGACGGCAGCCATCGTCCTGGCCAGCGTGATCTATGCGCAGACTAGCCGGGTGCGGGGGTGATGGGGATTGTGGCGGTGTTTGGCTGAGGGGACAGACGTAGCGGGTACAGCCGGCCTGTGCGGGCCGGGTAGGCCGAGGGCCTGCGGGAACGACGAGCGTGCCGCCGCGCTGTTCCTGTCACTGTGAGTCTGGCTCACTTCCCGATGCAGAAGCTGGAAAAAATCATCCCCAGCAGATCATCGCTGCTGACCTTGCCAGTGATTTCACCCAGCGCTTCATGTGCCAGCCGGAGTTCCTCGGCGAACAGGTCCAGGACGGTGTCGTTTTGGGCGGCGTGCAGGGCTGCCATTTCCAGGTGGGCGCTGGCGAGGTTCAGGGCTTCGACGTGGCGGGCGCGGGCAAGCCAGGGGGAGGCTTCGCCCGGGGTCCAGCCGGCGAGTTGCAGCAGTTGCTGCCGCAGCGCGTCCAGGCCGTCGCCACGCTTGGCGGAGATGCCGATGGTGGTCAGGGCATGGCGTGTGTGTTCCAAACCGGCCACGGGCTGATCCTGGGCGCTTGCCGCCGTGGCTGGCTGCCAGGCCGTGCCGGTGTCTTTTTCCACCAGGTCGATTTTGTTGAAGACTTGCAGCACCGGTACGCCCGGGCGGCAGTGTGCCAGGATGCGGGCGCTGATGGCCTGTACCGGCAGGCGGGCGTCCTGCAGGTGCAGGACGATGTCGGCGTTGGCGATTTCGTTCCAGCTGCGCTCGATGCCCAGGCTTTCGACGATGTCGTCGGTGTCGCGCAGGCCAGCGGTGTCGATGATGTGCAGCGGGACGCCGTCCAGGTGGATTTCCTGGGTGACTTTGTCGCGCGTGGTGCCGGCGATGGGCGTGACGATGGCGATGTCTTCGCCTGCCAGGGCATTGAGCAGGCTGGATTTGCCGACGTTGGGTTCTCCTGCCAGCACGACTTTCAGGCCGTCGCGCAGGGCCACGCCCTGGCGGGTTTTGGCAAGGATGTCCGCCAGTTCTTCGCGCAGGCCGGTCAGGGTGGCGGCCGCCTGGTATTTTTCCAGGAAGTCGATTTCTTCTTCGGGGAAGTCCAGCGTGGCTTCGACCAGAATGCGCAGGTGGATGATGCGTTCCGCCAGGTCGTTGACTTTGGCCGAGAATACCCCTGACAAGGATGCCACAGCGCTGCGGGCAGCGGCTTCCGAGCTGGCGTCGATCAGGTCGGCGACGGCTTCGGCTTGCGCCAGGTCCAGCCGGCCATTGAGGAAGGCGCGCTGGGTGAATTCACCGGGTGCAGCGAGCCGCAGTCCGTGCGTCCGCCCTGCTTCCAGGCAGCGTTGCAGCAGCCGGCGCAGGACGGCCGGGCCGCCGTGGCCCTGCAATTCCAGCACGTCTTCGCCGGTGTAGGAGTGTGGCGCCGGAAAGTGGATGGCGATGCCTTCGTCGATGGCGCTGCCGTCGTTATCCCGGAAGGGCAGGAAATGTGCATGGCGCGGTTTGAGTTCCTGGCCCAGCAATGCCTGGACGAGCGGGCCGAGCGCCTCCCCGGACAGGCGGATGATGCCAATGCCGGCGCGGCCGGGCGCGGTGGCGATGGCGACTATGGGCTTGGCATCGAGGATGGACATGGCAATAAGCTGTGGATAACTCTGTTGATAAAACACTGGATACGAGAACGGGCCGGGGATGGCAGGTCCGGTGCCGCTGGCGGGCGGTTACGGCGGCATTCCTTGCGAGGAAGGCGACCAGCCGCCTGCCTGCGGTGGCAGGCCCGCGCCTGCGTCAGTGAGGGCCAGCATTGGCGGGGCTGGACATGGCTGCCGCGCAGGACGGTCAGCACGCATCGTACCCGGCAAACGCTGCTTGTGCATCTCCAGGCTATGGCGGGCTGCTGGACGACGCAGGAAGGCCGCATCAGGCCGCTTGTGGATACTTTTGTGGACGACACGGCGCAATTCCCGCCGGTGAAGGTCAGTCTGGGGCAGTCAGGGGCGGCAAGAGCTGGTTGCGGCCGCAAAGGTTGCGGCAAATCAGCCAGCCTGATCTGGTCGAAAGACTCCTGGCCGAACGAGTGCCGGGCGGGGAGTTTGCGACCGGGATGAAACCGGTGCACCAGGCGCTATGTCGCCGCCTTGGCCTTCTTGTCCGCCAGACTGGCGCTTTTCTTGCGGCGTTTGGCCGGTGGCGGGGCCAGCATGGTGCCCCGGCATTCCGGGGCGCCGCACAGGCAGCGATACTGTTCCTTGAGCTTGCGAGTTTGCCGGCCGTCTATTACCAGGCCGTAATCGTAGTTCAGTTCTTCGCCCGCACGGATGTCACGCAGGGCGACAATGTAGATCCGTTTGCCGTGCCGGCCTTCCTGGGTTTCGCAATTGGGGGCGCAGGCATGGTTGATCCAGCGCGAATCATTGCCATCGACACCGCCGTCGATCACGATGCCGCTGCTCAGGGCGAAAAAAAAGGTATGGAAAGGGTCGTCGGGATTGACGGGGTGGCGGCGGTCCGCTTCGTCCTGGTCGATGCGCTCGCCCAGGTATTCGAGAATCCTGGTTCCGGCAGGGATGTCTCTGGCGGCGAATACGCCCTTGCCATGTACCGGAGAGTCCGCCAGGCGGTGCCAGGCGGGTTCTCCGGAGCCCGTCCGGCCAGCGGTACGTACAGCGGCAGGGGTATCCAGGCGCTTGTCCTTGGCTGGGGAACGGGGTTTGCTACTCACGCAATCTGGCCGCTTTTGCCGTTCAGGCTGCCCGGCTGCTGGGCATGTTGCTGCCCGTCTTGCGGCGTTTCATTACGAGGATTACAGGGAACAAACTCACGGCGGCTAGGACGCCAGCCCAGGGAGGTACGCGACGGCGCGCGGTGCTGAATCATGATGATGAGGAACGTGAAAGACAGGCAGTGCCCGACCGGGCGAATTATAGGCCTGCGTTTTTGCACTTGCAGCATTCACTGCCCACAGGGAGTCAGACCGTTCCGAAAAGGCAACAGATCCCCTGCCGGGTGAGGCTGGGGCGCGTGCCATGACCAATGAGGGCCGGGAGTTGTGCTATCGCGCTGCTGGATCAGTGTCAGGCAGCACATAAAGAAGGGCGTGGAAAATTGTTCCACGCCCTTCTTGCGCAACTAGCGGCGACTCCGCCGTGTTTACTCGTCCGCAGCGCCCTTCTTGCTCGCAGTCTTGCGGGCTGTCTTGGTAGCGGCTTTGGCCGGGGTCTTCTTTGCCGCTGTCTTGGTCACAGACTTCGTAGCCGTCTTGGTTGCCGCCTTGGTGGCAGTTTTGGCTGCCGTTTTGGTGGTCTTCCCGGCAGTTTTGGCCGCCGTTTTGCCAGCCGCCTTGCCCCCCTTTTCGGGGCGCGGCTCGAACTCGAAGCCAACCTTGCCATCAGGTTGCAGCACCAGGTAAGCCTTGAACTTGCGGTTGGTCCGGCTGGAAACGAAGCCGTCCAGCAGGTCCGTCCGGCCGTCGCGCAGCAGCTTGGCGACCTGCTCGCGGGAAATCTCCTGCTGCAGTATCACCTTGCCGCAGCGGAAATCCGCCGTGTTCTTGTTCGGCCCCACGGCGTGTTCGCTCACGTAATGCATGCCGTGCTCGTACACCTTGCCGCCACTGATGGGGCTGACGCCAAGCGGTTCCTGCTGTGAAAAATCGGTTTCTTCTTCGTCATCGTCGTCGTTCTGGCCGAAATCGAAATTCAGCTTGAACTCGTCGTCGATGCGCAGGATGGCCGCGAATGGGCGCCCCATCTTGCTGATAAAGCCTTGCAGCGGTCCGATTTCGCGCTTTTCCAGCAGGGTTTCCACTTCCGGCAGCTCGAACGTTCGTCCGCCAGGATGCTTGCTGATGGAAAAATCGCACTGCGTGCAGGCAAAGCGCCGGTAGTTTTCCTTCACGACGCTGCCGCATTTCGGGCAAGGTGTCTTCAGTGTGGCGTAATCACCCGGCACGGTGTCGCGTTCGTATTCCTTGGCGCGCTTGACGATTACTTGCGTCATCTGCGCGATCTCGCGCATGAAGGCATCGCGGTCCAGCTTGCGCTGTTCGATCTGCTTGAGCTTGTGTTCCCATTCGCCAGTCAGTTCCGGCGAGGTCAGTTCCCGTACGTCCAGGCCGGCCAGCAGAGTCATCAGCTGGCGTGCCTTGGCGGTGGGAATCAGGTCGCGGCCTTCGCGGCGCAGATAGCTTTCGTTGAGCAGGCCTTCGATGATCGCGGCCCGCGTGGCAGGCGTGCCCAGGCCGCGTTCGGACATGGCCTCGCGCAGTTCTTCGTCGTCGACCAGCTTGCCCGCGCCTTCCATGGCCGACAGCAGCGTGGCTTCGTTGTAGCGTGCCGGGGGCTTGGTTGCCAGGCCGACGGCTTCCACGTCTTCGGTACGGACCTTCTCGCCGTCTGCGACTGCCACCAGGTTGGCGTCATCGCCCTGGGCCTGGCGGCCGTACAGCACCAGCCAGCCGGGCTGCACCAGCACCTTGCCTTCGGTCTTGAAGCGGTGGCCGTTGACTTCGGTCAGGCGGGTCGTCACGCGGTATTCGGCGGCCGGGAAGAAGACCGCCAGGAAGCGGCGCACCACCAGGTCGTAGATTTTGGCTTCGGCTTCGCTCAGTTCACGCGGTACTTGCAGTGTCGGGATGATGGCGAAGTGGTCCGACACTTTCTTGTTGTCGAAAATGCGGCGGTTCGGGCGTATCCAGCCTTCTTCCAGGATGCGGCGGGCATGCGGATGCACGCCGGCGGCAGCGGATTCGCCTTGCGACAGCGCACCCACGACGTCGCGGCTGGTGGCCACGTAGTCTTCCGGCAGATAGCGTGAATCGGTACGCGGGTAGGTCAGCGCCTTGTGGCGTTCGTACAGTGATTGCGCCAGTGACAGCGTGGCCTTGGCGGAAAAGCCGAAGCGCGAGTTGGCTTCGCGCTGCAGCGAGGTCAGGTCAAACAGCGCGGGCGACAGCTGCGTGCTGGGACGCGACTCTTCCGTGACCGTGCCGGGCTGCTCGCGGCAAGCCGCCACCACGCTTTGCGCGGCGGCCAGCGACCACAGGCGCGATTCGCGTTTTTCCGGGTCGCGTTCGTCTTTCTTGAAATCAGGGTCTATCCAGCGGCCTTCGTACAGGCCGGCGGCGGCAACGAATTGCGCGCGCACTTCCCAATAATCGCGGGAAACGAAGCGGCGGATGCGTTCCTCGCGCTCTGCAACGATGGCCAGGGTCGGCGTCTGCACGCGGCCCACGGGTGTCTTGAAGAAGCCGCCATCCTTGCTGTTGAAGGCCGTCATGGCGCGCGTGCCGTTGATACCCACCAGCCAGTCGGCCTCGGCGCGCGAACGCGCAGCGGCTTCCAGCGGTTGCAGGTCTTCGTCGTCGCGCAGGTTCTCGAAGGCTTCGCGGATGGCGGCTTGCGTCATCGACTGCAGCCAGAGCCGCTTGATCGGTTTCTTGGTGCCGGCGTACTGGGTGATGTAGCGGAAGATCAGCTCACCCTCGCGTCCCGCGTCACAGGCGTTGATGATGTCGACCACATCCTTGCGCTTGATCAGCCGCACCAGCATCTTCAAGCGCTCCGTCGACTTCTTGTCGGCCGGGGCGAGTTCGAACTGTGGTGGAATGACAGGCAGATGGGTAAAGCTCCATTTGCCCCGTACCGGATCATTGGGCGCGACCAGGCCCAGCAGATGCCCGATGCTGGAACTCAGCACGTAACGATCGCTTTCGAAATAATCGCCCTCACGCTTGAAACCGCCGAGGGCGCGTGAGATATCAAGGGCTACCGAGGGTTTCTCGGCAATAATCAGCGTTTTTTCCATGTGTTTCCAAGGAGCGCCTGGCGCCAGGTTGCGGGGAATCATACGGTTGGAGAATCAAGACATGCAAGCGATCAGCCAGGATGAAGTTGGCACGGCAGGCTCGAATTGGCGGAATTTGCTGTCCTCGCAGGCGCTTTGGCTGGGGGCGATCCTCCTTGCCAGCGGGTTGATTTGTCTGCTGGCCGCCAATTGGACTTCCCTCGGAAAGTGGACACGTCTGGTGGGCCTGCAAGTGTTGCTGATTGCAACCGTCGGTCTGGCATTCTGGGATGTCAGGCGGCGCGGGACGAAGGGTAACCTGTTCCTGGCAATAATGATTCTGGCAGCCGTGGGGGTTGGCGCCTTGTTGGGCCTGGTCGGCCAGACCTACCAGACTGGCGCGCAGGGCTGGCAGTTGTTTGCCTGGTGGACCCTGCTGCTGCTGCCCTGGGCGTTGGCGGCGCGGCGGCCGGGCCTGTGGCTGTTCTGGCTGGCCCTCATGAATATCGCCCTGGCGCTCTGGCTGGCGGTAGGCCATAGCTTCCTGGGGGTCAATTACCTGCGTGGCAGCCTGGGCACGTGGCAACAGGCGCTGCCCAATCTGCTGTGCCTGGTGCTCTGGCATGGGTATGGCGAGCGCGTCGGTGCATATGGCAAGGCGGGCATGCGCTTGCTGACTGCGCTGGCGCTCTGGCCCCTGGCGATGGAAGTCGGGTATTGCATCATGGATTTCAGCGGGTACAGCGAACCCATGGGGCCGCTGCTGATCCTGGGGGTCATCTGGCTCGTGGCGTCAGTAGTACTGTGGCGGCGTTCCAGCCGTTCCGGGCACGAGGATTTGTGGGTGCTGGCCATTGTGGGCATCGGCGCCATCGGCGTGAGCCTGGCCTTCTTCCAGTCGGTGCTGAACGATTCGGGCTCCCTGGAAGCCCTGCTGAGCGTGTTGAGCTTCGTCGTGCTGATTGAGGCGGCATGGGTGGCATGGCGGATTTTGCGACTGCACGAGAAAATCACCGGCAAGGCCACTGGCAGTGCGGAAGACATCCCCTTGTCCGTGCAGATCGTGCAGGGTTTCGGTGCCTGGCTGGTGACCCTGTTCGGCATTGGCCTGCTGCTGTTGCTGGGCGTGGTGGAAAGCGAAGAAGGTGCGCTGGTCTTCGGCATTGTGCTGATGCTGGTGTCTGTCCTGATCCTGCGGCTCAGGCAGGCGGCGGAAAAGGCCAGCGCCAGCACGGAAAATGTGGCCCTGAAACAGGCCGCGCCAGGCAGCCAGCTTGCCAATATGGTCGAGCAGATTGGTGTTGCGGCAGGCGTGGCGGGCATGGGATTTGTCGGTTTCGGCCTGGTGATGCTGCTGGAGGAACCCTATAGCTATCTGCTGCTGGGGCTGGCGGCCGTCGTGCTTTACGGCGCCGGAACGGGGCGCATCATCCGCTTCGTTGCTGCCCTGGTGCAGGCAGGCTGCCTGATGGTGGTCGTGCGCTGGCTGTTCTGGGTGAAGCTCCAGGGCGGGGATGCACTGGGCGACATGATCTGGTGGCAGATGGAACAGGGCTGGCATGACCTGCTGCCCATGGTGCCGGATGTCTGGCTGCTGACGGTTGGGGCATTGCTGGCATTCGTGCTGGCCTATGGGCAGCAACGAAAAACCTGGCTGTTGCCGGGCGCGCTGGCCTGGATGCTGGTGGCCCAGGGTGCCATTTTCGGCATGGGCAGCGTCGCGGTGCAGAATTTGCCCGCGCTGCTGCGCCAGGATGTGATGTTTGGCAGCTTTGCCCTGCTGTATGCGATTTTGCCTGCTGCCGTGGCCCTGATGGTGTTGCGCAGTCTGCCGCAGCAGCCCTCGCTGGTTTGGCGCGCAGGCCTGACGGCAATGACTTTGCTGGTGTCGTTGGTCTGCCTGTCGGCGCCGGCCGTCCTGATTGCCATGGTCTGGGTCTGGCTGGGCATCGGGTTGCAGCGTCGCTGGTTGCGGGTTTTCGGGACGCTGGCCTTGTTGTGGGGCCTGTTCGATTACTACTACAGCCTACATATTCCGCTGCTGGAGAAAGCGCAATGGCTGCTGGTGGGCGGGTGCCTGGCGCTGGCTGTGTCGGCTGTGCTGGCGCGCAGCCATAAGCGGCACATGGGTGGTTCGCAGGCGGTAGGTGCCGGCCAGCGAGCGGTTGGTACGCGGGGTGCCCAGGCCGGGTTGGCGGGTGGTTTGCTGGCGGTGCTGGTCGTGGCCAATGCAGGTGTGTTGCGCTATGAAAACATTCTGGCCCACGGCAAGCCGTTGCTGCTCGAACTGGCGCCGGTGGACCCGCGCGCCCTGCTGCAGGGCGATTACATGGATCTGGCTTATGCTGCGGATCGCACTTTGCGCTGGGGGGAAGAGGCCAGCGCTGGTGGCTATGCGGTATTTGCGGCGGGCCTGGAGCAGCCGGCCGAGGTGCTGCGGGTGCAAGCGCACGCGCAACCTCAGGCCAGCGACGAAGTGGTCGTTCCCTTGCGCACAGGTTCATGGGATAACGTCAGCCTGGCGCTGACGGGGGCGTATTTCTTTGCCGAAGGGCTGGAGCCTTATTTCTCGCCCGCGCGCTACGGCGAGTTCCGGGTCGATGAATCCGGCCGCTCGGTGCTGCTGCAATTGCGGGATGCCGACATGCAGCCCATGGCGGCCAGTGGGGACACATCCCCGGTCGGCAGCCGCGAGGCCCCGCCGACTCCCCGGCCGGCTCCCGTCAATGACCTGTCCGGCGCAGCGGATGCCGCACCCGAACTGGCGCCGCCTTCTGCCCGGGAGTTGTCTCCGAAGGAAGAGGCTGAAGTGCGGGCCATCGCGGCTCAGGCGGCTGCCTCGGCCGCTGCCGCCAGTGAGGCGGCAGAAGCCGCCACGAACGAGTAAAGAGCAGGCGGCTGGCCGTTGTTGTTCAGGGTGCCAGGCCCCCGTGGGCCAGCGTGACCTTGATGGCCTGGAGATTGTCGGGGGCGACCTGGATCATGCCCCTGCCGGGTACGTCGATTTCCGCGATCAGGAATAAGGCCAGTGCGGTGATGACGGGAAAGGTGAGGATCAGCAGATTGCTGCCCTGCTTGCCGCGTATGTTGTAGCCGATCATGAAGTTCGAGCACAGGCCGAACAGCAGCAGGATCGCCCAGGCGGCATTGGGCACCTGGCGCCGCCAGCTGGACATGGTTTTCTGCTGGGCGGTATAGAGGTTGTTGCTGGCGTCCAGCGCTGTCTTGATGATGGTGTTCGGGTTCGCCAGCGCAATTTTGCTGATCAGCGTCCACATGCGGGTTTGCAGCTGGATAGCTTGCAGGCGCAGATCGGCGCGCAGCGCATTGTCGTTGGTTTCGAAAAACTGGATGCGCAGCTCCAGGTAATGCCTCAGCATCTGCTCGGCCTGCTCCTGTGTCGATTCTTCCAGCAACGTCGTGTGCTGCAGCGCATTGCCGATGGCAATGGCCTCGTTTTCCTCTGCGGACACGCGCAGGTTGTAGCCGTTGATGGCGAAGGTCAGGATGAAGCCGATCAGCAGGGCAAACAGCGACAGGGCGGCGCCGAGCACGACTTTCAGTTCGTCATCAGAGGTGTTGCTGTGCTTGAAGCGGCGGCCCCAGGTGTATTTTCCCAGGAAAGCCGCCAGCGTCAGGCTGGCCAGCAGGGCGACCAGGGTCGTCCAGGAATAGATGTCGATGTCGAGCAGGTCGGCGTGCATGTGGCGGCAGGAAAAGGTGGCTGGACGTAGGTCTGGTGGCATGGCGGGTTGGTGCCGGACAGCATCCCTACAGGTAATCGGGGTATTTTAGGTCGGCCGGCGCCAAATAAGCGTAACGCCAGGTGTGGCGCCGCCGCGACGCCCTGCCTGCTGTCTGCGATCTGTCAAGCAACTGCTGGTGTGTCGCCCATCCGCCGCCAAACCGCCACCTAACCTCCGCCTGCAAGCCGCAGCATGGCGCGTGCCGCCGTTTCATCCACGATCAGCACATGGGCCTGGGTGGCCGCGATGCCGGCGATCATGGCCTGGGCCTTGCGGGCGCCACAGGACGAAATGACGATGCGGGGAACGGGGGCGAGGCTGGCCGGATGGATGGCCATGACGCGCTGATTGGCCGGATGGTCTATGACCTGGCCGGAGGCATCCACGAAATGGCACAGCACGTCGCCAACCGCCCCGGCAGCCTTCAGGTTGTCCGCCGTGTTCCAGCCGAGCAGACCGCGCCGGAAGATGGAAGCCTGGCGGCTCAGGTCGCCGACGCTCAGCAGCACGAGGTCGAGTTGCCGCGCCCGGGTCTGCAGCTTGGCCATTTCATCTATTTGCCAGAGCGCCTGCGCCAGCGCAGGGTCGGGCACGAATACCGGCGCAGTGATCTGGTACAGCTCGGTGCGGTAGAAATGCGCCAGCTGCCAGGCCACGGCCGACGGGCTGTCCACGCCAGCATGAGTCACCTCGCCCAACAGGGAGACGACGGTGGCGTCGCGCACATGGCGCCAGGCCAGCGAGCGTATCGCGTGGTGCAGCGTGGCACCCCAGCCCACGCCTATGGAAATGCCGTCGGTCATCTGGTCAGACAGATAGCGGCCGGTGGCATGTGCCACGGCCTTGATGGACAGGCTTTCCGACAGCCCGGATACCGGCACGACAATGGCCTGCTGCAGGCGGAAGCGGGCCATCAGGGCCTGTTCCAGTTGCAGCATGTCGCTGCCCCGGCCATTGATGGAAACCTGCACCAGCCCTTCTTCGCGCGCTGCAGCCAGCAGGCGCAGGACTTTGCTGCGGTTCAGCCCCAGCTGGCGGGCGACTTCTTCCTGGGTGAGCTGTTCGACATGGTAGAGCCAGGCCGCGCGCAGCTTCACGTCGTGGGTATCGGGTGCAAGGAAGTCGCTGGCGGAAAGGGGGCTGGCTTCTGACATCGGGGAGGTGGATAGGAAAAGGAACGGAAGCGCGCAGGATAACCCGCCGAATATGTCATTTTCCATCACGTCCCGGGTGTGATGAGAAATGAATAAATGTCATTTTAAGGAAACTTTTGTTCAATAGACTTGCTCGCAAGGCCGGGATGTTCCCCGGAAAATCCACAGAAAAAAAGCGGATATATGCGAGTTCTCATTTCCAACGACGATGGTATCGACGCGCCTGGCCTGGCGCTGCTGGAACGTGCGGCCCTGCTGCTGACCGATGACGTCTGGGTGGTCGCGCCGGACGGCAACCGCAGCGGTTATGGCCATGGTATTACCCTGCGTCGCAGTTTCGAAGTTACGCAGCGCTCGCCGCGCCGCTATGCATGCAGCGGCACGCCTGCCGATTGTGTGATTGCCGGCGTGTCCTGGCTATTCCGTGGCGACCGCCAGCCGGACCTGGTGCTGTCCGGGATCAATGAGGGTCGTAACGTGGCCGAGGATGTTGCGTATTCCGGCACCATGGCGGTTGCACGGGAGGCCGCACTGTGCGGGATTCCCGCCGTGGCTTTTTCCCGTCCGCGGGACAGTGGCGGCGATGAAGATGGCGAGCGCTGGCTGGCCGGGCGTTTGCAGGGTTTCTGGCAGGCCCGCGAACAGTGGGCGCGCGACGGCCACTGGCTCAACGTCAATCTGCCGCGCCGCCTGCCGGCATCGTTGCGCGCGGCGCGGCGCGGCAGTGACAAGGTCGCCACGCAGGTCATCATCCACTCCGAACGCGAGCGCGAGCATGCGCTGATCGAGCCGCTGGCCCTGCGCAACTATCTGGCGGGCGACGGCGACGAGAACGCGTTGATCGACGCTGGCTACGCCACGGTGACCTGCCTGAACTGGCATGGCCATTCGCAGGTGCCGGCCGATATCCTGCATGAAGACGGTGCGCTGGAGCAAATCCGATGAGCGCCCTGTCGATCCAGTCGCTGATGCGCGGTTGGGGCGGCGATCTGGCAGTGAACGACGTTTCCTTCGAGGTGCCGGCGGGCAGCATGACCGTGCTGCTCGGGCCGTCGGGCTGCGGCAAGTCCACCACCTTGCGCCTGCTGGCCGGGCTGGAGAAGCCGGATAGCGGCCGCATATTGCTCGGCGGGCGCGATGTGACGAACTTGCCGCCGGCGGCGCGCGGTTTGTCCATGGTGTTCCAGAACTACGCCTTGCTGCCCCATCTTAGCGTGGCGGAAAACATCGTTTTCGGTCTGAAGATCCGGCGCGTGCCGGCCGCCGAACGGGCCCGGCGCCTGCGCCATGCGGCAGATGTGCTGGGCCTGCAGGACCTGCTGTTGCGCAAGCCCGGGCAGTTGTCCGGCGGACAGCAGCAGCGTGTGGCGCTGGGGCGGGCCATCGTGGCGCGTTCCTCGGTTTGCCTGATGGATGAGCCGCTGTCCAACCTGGATGCGCAGCTGCGTCATGAAATGCGGCGTGAAATCCGTGGCTTGCAGCAGCGCCTGGGCATGACCATGGTGTACGTCACCCATGACCAGACCGAAGCGATGAGCATGGCTGACCAGGTCATCCTGATGCGGGCCGGGCGCATCGAGCAGCAGGCTGCGCCCAGCGAGCTCTACCACCGACCGGCCACGCATTTCGCTGCCAGGTTCATCGGGGTGCCGCCCATGAACCTGGTGCCGCTGGAAACACGGGCGGCGGGTGCCGTGCTGCCGGGAACGGATATCTGCCTGTGGCCCGGACGCGTGGCGCAGCCAGTGACCCTGGGGCTGCGGCCGGAAGACATCAGCCTGGGTGTCATGGGTGGTGTACCGGCAGTGCTGGAGCATGTGGAGTATCACGGTGCCGACCATATCCTGAGTTGCCGCATCGGTTCGGCCACGCTGGCAGTCAGGCATGACAGCCAGTTCTTTGGCAAGCCCGGCGACCAGGTCATGTTGTCCTGGCCCGAGCAGGCCTGCCATTTCTTCAACGGTGCCACCGGCCAGCGGCTGGCGGTGCCGGGTGTTCTGGACATGCGGCAGTCGCTGGCGGCCTGAGTGGCTGGCCACGGCGCCCTTGCCGGTTTTTCCCTCAACGTTCCCCTGGATACGTAATGATTCTGCATACCTTGAAAAAGCACGCTGGCGCAGCCGGGCTGGCATTGGCCGCCCTGACGGCGGGGACCTCGGCAATGGCCGAACCCGTGGATGTTTCGTTCTACTTTCCCGTGGCCATTGGCGGCCCGGTGACGAAGATCATTGATGACATGGTGGCGGATTTCCAGGCCGAGCATCCCGATATTCGCGTGCAGGCCGTGTATTCCGGCACCTATAACGAAACGGCGGCCAAATCGCTGACGGCGGCGCGCAGCGGTAAGCCACCGGCAGCTGCCATCATGCTGTCGACGGAGATGTACACGCTGCGCGACCAGGATGTGCTGGTGCCTATCGAGTCCCTGGTGAAGACGGATGAAGACCGGGCCTGGCTGCAGGGTTTTTTCCCGGGTTTCATGCGCAATAGCCAGAGCGACGGGCAGACCTGGGGCATTCCGTTCCAGCGCTCGACCTCGGTGTTCTTCTGGAACAAGGATGCCTTCCGCGAAGCGGGGCTGGACCCCGAGCGTGGCCCGCAGACCTGGGATGAAGTGATCGAATACGCTGGCAAGCTGACCAGGAAGGATGAAAAGGGCAATGTGGTGCGCTGGGGCATGCAGGTGCCCTCGTCGCTGACGGCCTATTGGCTGTTGCAGGGCTATGTGGCGCAGAACGGTGGAAAGATCGCCAGCGAAGACGGCACGCAGACCTACTTCAATTCCCCTGAAGTGGTCGAGGCCATGCAGTTCTGGGTGGATCTGGGCAGCAAGCACAAGGTGATGCGGCCCGGCGCCATCGAATGGGCGACCACACCCAAGGATTTCTTTGAAGGCCGTACGGCCATGATGACCACCACCACGGGCAACCTGACCAACGTACGCACCAATGCGCCCTTCCCCTTCGGCGTGGCCATGCTGCCGGCAGGCAAGCAGCGCGGCACCCCGACCGGCGGCGGCAATATCTACCTGTTCAAGGATGCTACGCCCGAGCAGCAGCAGGCGGCCTTCACCCTGGCGAAGTGGCTGACATCGGCTGAACGCGCTGCCGAATGGGGGATTCGCACCGGTTATGTGGCAGTACGCCCGGATGCCTGGGAAACCCCGGCCATGAAGGCTTACGTGGCGGAGTTTCCGGCAGCCGCAGTGGCCCGCGATCAGTTGCAATATGCCGTGGCGGAGCTGTCCACGCATGACAACCAGCGCGTGGCGCGCCTGATCGACGACAACATCGAAGCAGCGCTGATCGGCCGCAAGACGGCGCAGCAGGCCATGGATGACGCGCAGGCCGAATCCGAACGCATCCTGCGCCGTTATCGCTGAACCGGGCTGCGCGGCTGCCTGGCGGCCGGCACGGTGGGCATCGGGCTGCCTTCCCCAGGGATGGCGGCCCGGCCTGCGAGCCTGCCGCATTGCCCCGGCTAAGCTCATCTGGAAACTCTCAACATGAATCTGCGCTTTGCTCCTGTCCAGGGATGGCTGCTGCTCTTGCCGGCTGTCGTGCTGCTGGTGGCGTTTACGCATTACCCGGCGGTTGCCACGTTTTTCCACAGCTTCTTCAGTACGCCGGTGGGCGCGCGGCCAGCCGTTTTCGTTGGCCTGGAAAACTATGCGGTCATGCTGGACGACCCGGTATTCTTGACCTCGCTCTGGAACAGCGCCATCTATGCGCTCGTCACGGTGCCGGCCGCCATCGTGCTGGCACTGGGCCTGGCGCTGATCGTCAACAGCGGCATGCGCGGCAAGGCCTGGATGCGGCTGTCGTTTTTCCTGCCGACGATGCTGCCCTTGATTGCCGTTGCCAACATCTGGCTGTTCTTCTACACCCCGGACTACGGCTTGCTCGACCAATTGCGTTCGCTGGCCGGCCTGACCGGCAAAAACTGGTTGGGCGACCCGTCCACGGCGCTGGCGTGCCTCATGGTGCTGGCAGTCTGGAAGGAGGCCGGTTTCTTCATGATCTTCTACCTGGCTGCCCTGCAGCAGATGGACCCGGCATTGCGCGAGGCCGCCACGCTGGAAGGTGCCGGCCGCTGGACGTTCTTCCGCCGCGTGACCTGGCCGCTGCTGATGCCGACCACCCTGTTCGTGATGATCAATGCCCTCATCAACTCATTCCGGTTGATCGACCACGTGATCGTCATGACGCGCGGCGGCCCTGACAACGCCAGCAATCTGTTGCTGCATTACATCTACAACGTCGGTTTCAAGTACTGGGATACGGCCTATGCCTCGGCGCTGACGGTGGTGCTGCTGGCGCTGATGGCGATCCTGGCATTCGTGCAGTTCGCCTGGCTGGATAAAAAGGTGCATTACCAATGAAAATGAGCTCGCAATCCGGCGCTGGCATTGCCTTGGACAATGGCGCTGTGCACGCGGCGCGGCCAGGCTGGCTGGCGCGCCTGCCTGGCCTGCTGACGGCTTCCTGGCTGGAGACGGCCGGCGCCTGGCTGCTGGCGCTGCTGTGGCTGCTGCCGTTCGCCTATGCGGTCTGGACCGCCATCCACCCGGCAGCCTACGAAGTCCGTTTCAGCCTGGGCGCGCCGCTGACCCTGGAAAACTTCCGCGCTGCCTGGGAGGCTGCGCCGTTCGCCCGGTACATGGCGAATACCGCTGTACTGGTGACCGTCATCATGGCCGTGCAATTCGTGCTGTGCACGCTGGCTGCCTATGCGTTTGCGCGCTTCGAGTTTCCGGGCCGCAACCTGTTGTTCTACCTGGTGCTGCTGCAGCTCATGATCATGCCGGAAATGCTGATGGTGGAGAACTACCGCACGATCAGCAATATGGGCCTGCTGGATTCCCTGCTGGCCATCGGCATGCCCTATTTCGCCTCGGCGTTCGGCATCTTCCTGTTGCGCCAGACCTTCCTGGCCACGCCGCGCGCGCTGGAGGATGCCGCACGCATCGAAGGCGCCAGCACGCTGGGCATCCTCTGGCGCGTGTACGTGCCGCTGGCACGGCCGGTGTACGTGGCCTACGGCCTGGTTTCCATCAGCTACCACTGGAACAACCTGTTGTGGCCGCTGATCGTCACGAATTCGGTGTCTACCCGTCCGGTCACGGTGGGCCTGCAGGTGTTTGCCTCGCCGGATCAGGGCACCAGCTGGGCCATCATCTCCGCCGCGACCCTGCTGACATCGGCGC
This sequence comes from Kerstersia gyiorum, assembly GCF_004216755.1. GTDB lineage: Bacteria > Pseudomonadota > Gammaproteobacteria > Burkholderiales > Burkholderiaceae_B > Kerstersia > Kerstersia gyiorum. The sequence continues at coordinate 180,346 of NZ_SGWZ01000001.1, read as the reverse complement.
CACTGCTGGTGGCGTTCCTGCTGTTCCAGAAGCAGTTCATCCAGAGCTTCATGCGCGCCGGCATCAAATGAGCCAACCGCATTCCGCCATACCGTCCACCAGGGATTCTTTCCGCATGTCTTCCACCCCATCTTCCACGCCCATCACGTTCATCCATCTGACCGACCTGCATATCGGCGACCAGGGCGCCGATCCCGGCCTGAAATCCGATACCGCCAGCCGCCTGGCTGCCGTGGTCGACACCTTGCAGGCCATGCAGCCTGCGCCCGCATTCGTGCTGGTGAGCGGAGACCTCAGCAACCGGGGCGATGAGGCCAGCTACCGCAAACTGGCGGCGCTGATGGCACCCCTGCGCATGCCGGTGCTGTATGCGGCAGGCAACCATGATGACCGTGCCGCGTTGCGGTCCGTGCTGCAGTTGCCCCATGCCGAGCCGGGGGCTGCTGCCCCCTGTCATTACGACGCGGTGGTGGCTGGCGTGCACGTGATCGTGCTTGATACCAGCGTGCCCGGGAAGATAGGCGGCGCGCTGGATGACCAGCAGTTCGGCTGGCTGCGCGAGCGCCTCTACGCGCATCCCGGGCTGCCCTGCCTGCTGGTTGCGCATCATGCGCCCGCGCTGGACGAGCAGGACGAAAGCGGCGAATGGGAGACCCTCAGCCTGGCCGATACGCGCCGCCTGCGCGACTTGCTGCGCGAACGCCAGGCGACTGGCGCGTCGGTGGCGGGGATGTTTTGCGGCCATATCCACTATGACCGCGTTTCCAGCTGGTACGGCACGGTGCTGGCGGTTGCAACCGGCCTGCATCATGCCAAGGACATCCTGTGCCAGGACCACTTGAGCCTGGTGCAGGGGGCGGGTTTTGCCGTATGTACCTTGCGTGCATCCGGCCTGACGGTGGAATATGCGCCGTTGCCGGCGGTGCGTGACGAATTGCAGGCGATCAGTTGGGAGCGCCTGCGCGCCAGCAAATAGACCGGATGGCGAGGCTGCCGGGTGACCGGGTGGCTGGGTTTGTGGGGTTCAGGTGGCGAGGTGCATGGGCGGCTGTGAATTCAGCCCCCCTGGGCCGCTGCCGGTTCAGGCTGGAATCTGCCAGCGCGTCGCCCATTGTGCTGTGGCAATGGACCAGAAATCCGCCAGGCCGTTGGCGGCGAACCCGGCGAAGCCCAGGGCGCGCCATGCCTGCATCAGCGTTTCCAGCGGCTGGCTGAGGTCCAGCGCCGGCGCGTGGTTCTGCTTGGAAAGCTTGAGGCCGGTGGCCGGGTCCAGCACCAGCGGTACGTGCATGTAGCGTGGTGCCGGGTAGCCCAGCAAATGCGCCAGCATGATCTGGCGCGCCGTGCTGGTCAGCAGGTCGGCGCCGCGTACGATGTCTGTCACCCCCTGGTCGCCGTCATCGACGACGACGGCCAGTTGGTAGGCCCACAGGCCGTCGGCGCGCCGCAGCACGAAATCCCCAACCTCGGTTTCGACATTCTGCTGTTGCGGTCCCAGCCAGCGGTCATCGAAGGCGATCATGCCGGGGTCGACGCGCACGCGCCAGGCGCGGGCGCTGCGGCCAGGGGCCAGGCCGTGGCGGCACATGCCCAGGTAGGGGCGTTCACCATTGTCTTCCAGGCGGCCGGCGGCACTGGCTGCTGCGGCGATTTCGCGTCGGGTGCAGCCGCAGGGGTAGAGTCTGCCGTCCGCACGCAGGCACGTCAGGGCATCCAGGTAGGCGGCTTCGCGCCGGGATTGCCACATGACTTCACCCTCCCAGTGCATGCCCAGGGACTGCAATTGCTGCATGATGCAGGTGGCTGCGCCCTCAACCATGCGGGGCGTGTCCACGTCTTCGATGCGCAGCAGCCAGCGCCCGCGATGTGCACGGGCATCCAGCCAGCTGGCCATGGCAGCCACCAGGGAGCCGGCGTGCAGCGGGCCGCTGGGGCTGGGGGCGAAGCGGCCGACATAGGCGGCCGGGGCAGCGTGGCGCGAGGTCATGGGAGAAAAGCCAGGCTTGTGGGCGGCAGGCAGGCGTGGGGCGGGTTCAACGCAGGCTGGCCGGGCGCGCCGGCCGCTGGCGGGCGGGTCAGTGCAGCAGGCGGGCGTCGCCCTGCTCCAGCAGTTCTTCGAGGATGAAACGGTCGATTTCTGCTTCCTGGCTCCACAGCACCATCAGCGCGATGATCTTGATGGTTTCCAGCGAAACGGGGGTTTCCGAGCACACCATGGCCCGGTCGATGACGATTTCGCGCAAGGCTGCCGGCAGCACGCCGGCGCTTTCCAGGAATGCGATGAAGCCGATGGCCTGGGTGCCCAGTGCCTGGTATTCCGATTCACTGTAGATGCGGGCGCCCGTGATGGGGCCATCCGTCAGGCCGACACAGCGGGCGGTGCTTTCCGCCAGGCCGCCCAGCCAGCCCAAGGCTTCGTCGATATCCTCATCTTCGAAACCGGCTGCCGCCAGGCGGCGCGCCAGTACATCTGCGGCAGGACAGGCCTGGGGGGTGTAGTAGTTTTCGAACAGATAAACCAGTATGTCGTACATGAGCAGCGTAGTTCGCCTGTAGGGGTCCGGATTCGAGCCGTTATGGCCATGGTGGCGGCAGCCGCCGTTTTCCGTAATCGTATAGGCCAAGCCTTGGAGCCAGTTTACTCCAAGAGACGCCGCAGCATACCAGTAGCGGTATTTCCAGAGTCGCAGGCGGGGGCAGGTTTTGCCTGGCATGCGATGCCGGCGGGCGGGGGCAGAGCCGCGCCGGCGCTCGGGCCGGCCCTTGTTTGACAGAATGTCGGATATCGGTGGCGCTTGTCGCAAAAAAGCCCGGTAAATGCGGCATACTGTCGGCTCCCTTTTACAACTTTTTGCGGCAGGTGGCCGAAATGGAATTTTCTCAGTTCAGAGTGCAGGCAGTCATGGAAATCACGCAGCGTCCCGAACTCGTCTTCGTGCGAGGCGAAGGGTCGTGGCTGGAGGACCATGCCGGCAAGCGATATCTGGACTTCGTTCAGGGCTGGGCGGTCAATGCGCTGGGCCACAATCCCGAACCCATCCGTGCAGCGCTGCACCAGCAGGTTGACCGCCTGATCAATCCGTCGCCGGCGTTCTACAACGAACCGTCGATCGCGCTGGCCGACCGCCTGACCGATGCCTCGTGTTTTGACAAGGTCTTCTTCGCCAACAGCGGCGCAGAGGCCAACGAAGGGGCGATCAAGCTGGCCCGCCGCTATGGCCAGATCCATCGCAATGGCGCCTACAAGATCATCACCTTCACCAATGCCTTCCATGGCCGCACGTTGGCGACCATGTCGGCATCGGGCAAGCCAGGCTGGGATACGCTGTTCGCGCCCCAGGTTGATGGTTTCCCCAAGGCAACCTACAACGATATCGCTTCTGTCGAGGCGCTGATCGACGACCAGACCATCGCCGTGATGCTTGAACCCGTTCAGGGAGAGGCGGGCGTGGTGCCGGCGACCGACGAGTTCCTGCAGCAGCTGCGCGAACTGACCCGCAAGCACGGCCTGCTGCTCATCGTCGATGAAGTGCAGACCGGCATGGGGCGTACCGGCAAGATGTTCGCCTACCAGCACGCCGGCATCGAGCCGGACATCATGACGCTGGGCAAGGGCATTGGCGGCGGCGTGCCGCTGTCGGCACTGCTGGCGCGCGAGGAAGTCAGCTGCTTCCGTCCGGGCGACCAGGGCGGCACCTATAACGGCAACCCGTTGATGACGGCGGTGGGCGTTGCGGTCTTTGATACCCTGGCGGCGCCGGGCTTTCTGGAAAACGTCGTCAAGTTGGGCGAGCTGCTGGCCCAGCGTTCGCTGGCGTTTTCGGCCAAGTGGGGCATGCAGGGCGAACGCGGCCGTGGCCTGCTGCGTGCGCTGGTCCTGGATCGCGAAGACGGCGGCCAGATCGTCGAAGCTGCCAGGGACCTGGCGCCGGTTGGCCTGCTGGTCAATTCCCCGCGCCCCAACCTGCTGCGCTTCATGCCTGCGCTGAACGTGACGCCGGAAGAAATCGACATTCAGTTCGAATTGCTCGACCAGGCTTTCCGCCAGGTACGCGGCGCCTGATGCGCCCTGGCCCCCTCTGCTGGTGACAGCAAAAGGGGGCGTTGTTCATCCGCCAGCCGGACGGGAGTCCCGCTGGCGTTTATTTTGTCGCCGGGCCGCCCCAAGACAAAAAAGCCCCCTTGGGGGGCAGCAAGCCGAAGGCGCGGCGTGGGGGCGTTTTTTGTTGGCGCCTGCAGCTAGCGGGGTGCAAACGGCAGTCTGGCCTGGCAGACACATGGCATGGTTTTCGGCCAGATTGGTGTCAACGACGACGCTGGGGGAAGCAGGACTGGGCGTAGGCGCCTGGCTGTTCAACGCTGTTGTGCCAGGCCGTCGCCGGTGGGCGAGGTATGGCTGGGAAAGCGTATGCCGGGGTCGTAGGGGAAGATGTCGGCAATGCCGCCGCGTGCAATGCGCGCCTGGCAGTCGCGCCACCATTCGGGCCTTAGTAACTCGGCATGTTTGGCGGCAAAGGGTTCGCGCAGGGCCGGATCGCTGAACAGAAAGTGTTCGAACTCTTCCGGGAAGACGTCATTGGGGCCGGTGGCGTACCAGGTTTCCGCACTCATTTCCGCATCGTCGTCGGGCGCTTCGGGAATATGGCGGAAATTCATTTCCGCCATGGACTGGATTTCGTCGTAATCATAGAAAACCACCCGGCCCAGGCGGGTGACGCCAAAATTCTTGAACAGCATATCGCCGGGGAAAAGATTGGTGGCGGCCAGTTCGCGAATGGCATCGCCATATTCCGCCAGGGCCGCGGCGCGTGCCTGGGGGCCAGCCTGCCAGAGGTAGATATTGAGCGGCGTCATGCGCCGCTCGATGTAGACATGCCGGAAGACCAGCGTATCCCCCTGCTCTTCCAGCTGCGACGGGATGTGCGTGCGCAGGGCCTGTAACAGAGCGTCGGAAAATCGGTGGCGCGGCAAGGCGACCTGTGAATATTCCCAGGTATCTGCCATGCGTCCGGCGCGGTCATGCAGTTTGACCTGCTGGTACTTGCGGCGCACGATGGCGGCGCTCATGCGGTCCTTCTCTATGCGGTCGCGGATGATCTTGAAGACATAGGGGTAGGACGGCAGCGTGAACACGAACATGACCATGCCGGGAATGCCCGCAGCGGTTTCAAACTGGTCGCCGGAGTGCGCCAGGTGTTGCAGGAAATCCCGGTAGAACAGCGTCTTGCCCTGCTTCTGCAGCCCGATCATGGTGTAGAGCTCGGCCAGCGGCTTGCGCGGCAGCAGCGTGGCAAGAAAGCGCACGGTGGCGGATGGCGCTTCCATGTCTACCAGGAAATAGGTGCGTGCAAAGCTGAAAACCCGGCTGAGCGCATCCTGGCCATGCAACAGGGCATCGGCATGGATCTGGCCGGACGGCAGGCGCAGCAGCGGAATGCAGAACGGGTGGATGGCGCCCTGATTGACCAGGCGGCCCACCAGGTAGGCGCCCTTGTTGCGGAAAAACAGGGTGGCGTGCACATGGACCTGGCAGTCTTGCCCCAGGCGCGGGCCATGGCCCTTGGGAAGCGCCTGGCGCAGCAGTCCGACCGCGGCGCGTGCGAGCAGGCGCACGTCGCGTGGCAGGTCTTCAAAGGGCGCTGCCAGCCCGAAATCCCCCAACATGCGCCTGAGCGTGGCGCGCAGCCCGGTGCGCGTGGGGTAATAGGCGCGGAAGGCGGGTCGCTGCCCTTCCAGGTATTCGGTAGCGACTGCCGGGCGCACGAACAGGCAGGCGTTGTTGAAATATTCGCGCCGCAGTACGCGGCAGGAGACGGAATTGAAGAAAGTCTCGGCGCATTCGGGCTGCGAGTGCTCGTCGAGCAGTGCGACGAATTCCTGCTTGATGGCCTGCCAATGTGGGCTTGGGTCGGCATCACCGCCCTGCCGGGCCAGTCGGCTGGCCAGCGCGCTGGCGCATTCACGCACACGCTGGTCGTAGTAGTCGATGCGTTCGCGCGACAGCTGCTGCATGCCACGCCAGTCCCCTGCCTCGAACAGCGCCTTGGCACGTTGCGCGCTGTAGCGGAACAGGGCGTAGTGCCGGTCAAAACCCTGCAGGATGCTGGCCGCCGCCTGGCGTGCAGGCAAGGGCCGGGCCAGGGGCTCGACGCGCAGCGCGGTGTCGCTGGCGGGAAAGGCGGTGTTGCGGGTGCTGGACATCGTGGCCGGGCTCCTGGCTGCCGTAATACTGCCTGTTTTGCGGCCAGGAGCAGGTTTGCGCAGCAGTTCCAGAGGCACCGTGGCTGATGTGACGCGGGGCTTGCCTGTCGCCTGTCCCGGTGTTTTTCGGGGTGATTTCAGCGGGTGTCCTGGGGTTTCCTGGCCCTGGTTTTCAGCATTATTCTGCCGTAAAACGGCAAGCGCCGAACTTCCGTTAACGTAAACGAATGAAATTGACGGTCAATCTTCAGGATTAAGTTTATTTAGGCAGTCCTGAATTTGTTCTTCAACTCTGGCCAGCATAAGGTCGATTTCCTGGCGTTGCGAAAGCAGGAATTGGCGATGGATTTCCAGCTTGTTGGCGCAGGCGCGGATCTGCGCCTGGGTGCTGTCGGGGCCGGTGTAGATATCCAGCAGGCCGCGGATGTCGTCCAGCGCCAGGCCTACCGCGCGGGCGCGCAGCGTCAGCACCAGCCTGGCGCGGTCGCGTGCGCCATAGATGCGGTGGCGGCCATGGCGCGCAGGCGCAAGAATGCCCTTGTCTTCATAGAACCTGAGCGTGCGCGGCGTGATGCCGAACTCGCTGGAAAGTTCGGAAATACTCCAATTGGGTGCGGGCATGGCAAGAAAACTTTAATTTCCGTTTACGTCAACGTAAGGTATAGTAACCCGGATTTCCTGTCTGATTTGATGTCTGTGCTGTCTGCCGTATCCGCCGTTGCCGGAGCGCCAGCCACGCTCCGGGCCTGTTTTTGCCGTCTTCATGGCTGCGCAGCGCCGGGCGCCGGGTGGCACACTGGCGGCGGACCTGCGGGAGGCAGTCTGGATGCTTCCCGGAGTCCCGATGAATAAGAATGAAATGGCGCTGTCCTATCCCTGGAACGACGCATTGCCGGAACCAGGCCGGGCCATGACGCTGTTGGATGGCGTGAAATGGGTGCGCCTGCCCCTGCCCTTTGCACTGGATCACGTCAATGTCTGGCTATTGCGCGACACGGTCGATGGCCGCGAGGGCTGGATGGTGGTGGATTGCGGCATTGCCCGCAAGGAAGTGCAGGCCCAGTGGGAATCCATCTTCGAGCATGAACTGGAGGGCTTGCCTGTCCTGCGCGTGCTGGTGACACATATGCATCCGGACCACGTGGGGCTGGCTGATTGGCTGTGCACCCGCTGGAATGCGCGCCTGCTGATGAGCATGAGCGAATACACCCAGGCAGTGATTGCCTCAGGACGGCGCGACGCCAGTGCTGGCGCGGGCGGCGAAGCTGCGGCTGCGCATTTCCGGCGTAACGGGCTGTGCGACGAGGGCGCGCTGGCGCAGGTGCGCGAGCGCTCGGGCTATTACGTCAACATGGTGCCTTCGGTACCGGGCACCATGTATCGCTTGCTGGGCGGCGATACGCTGCGCATCGGCGGACGTGACTGGCTGCAGATTGTCGGCTACGGCCATGCGCCCGAACACATAGGCCTGTATTGTGCAGAACTGGACTTGCTGATTTCCGGCGACATGGTGCTGCCGCGCATTTCCACCAATGTCAGCGTATTCGATTTCGAGCCCGAGGCTGATTCGTTGCGCCTGTATCTGCAGTCGCTGGACGCCTATCGTGACATGCCGGAAGAGACGCTGGTGCTGCCATCGCACGGCAAGCCGTTCCGTGGCTTGCACGAGCGCATACGCCAGCAGCGCGAGCATCACCGCGACCGGCTGCAGGAAGTGATGGATGCCTGTACGGCAGCGCCCTGCAGCGCAGCGGATATCGTGCCCATCATGTTCCACCGCAAGCTGGACCTGCACCAGCTCACGTTTGCGCTGGGCGAAGCGCTGGCGCACTTGCACATGCTATGGCACGGCGGCCAGCTGGTACGCCGCCTGGATGACAACGGCGTGTTCCGCTTCGCGCCGGCCTGAACAGGCGTTACATCACCCGCGAGCCGTCACATGAGGGCCAAGCCGCAGGCGCAGATCTGCGGCTTAGCCTTTGTGCTGGGTGCGCGCCAGGGTCTTGATCAGTTCCAGGGCCACGCGCTGGTTGTCTGGGGTCAGGTTGCGGAACCAGCGCCGCAGTTCCATGTAGTCGTCGCCGCCAGTGCCTTCATGACTCTGGCCGTAGTGGCGCAGAGCGTGGTCGTTGTCTGCCACGGACTGCACGGCAGGCTCATGTTGCGAAACGCCGGAAAACAGTTCGCCTATGCCAACCTGCAGGCTGCTGGCGAGACGGCCGAGCATGTCCAGCGAGGGCGTGCGCTCGTCGTTTTCTATACGGGAAACGGTACTTGCGGCGGTGTCCAGTTCCAGGGCGAGTTCTTCTTGTGTCAGCCCGCGTTCACGCCGGAGTTTCCGTATTTTTTCACCTATTTTCATGTAGCCATTTTCCGGGCCGTTTTGCCTATGGGGCAAAGCCTTTAAGGCACAAATATCGGGCTTTCATTTGCCTGAATGGCATGCTGCATCAAGATGAAAAGTCATATGGCGGCTTGCCAGTGTGGCATGGGCGCTTCCTGCCGCCTGCCGGGGTGCACGCAGGCAGCAGGCACGCGATAATGGCAGGGATACCACGGTTTGTGCCGTCGCTTTTCCTGGAGCTTCATGTATGTCCAAATCCGCCAGTGCCGCATCGGAAGACACCGCTGCGGCGACCCTCGCCCCTGAGTGCAGTGTACGCACCCGCCTGATGCATATAGGCAGCGCGCCCTTTGATGCGGATGGCGTGGCACCTGTCAGCCTGCCGGCCATGCGCACCAGCACCGTGCGCTTTGCTGATCTCGCGGCGCTGGAAAATGCCCAGCGCCGCAAGGCCGCCGGCGAGCGCGCCATCACTTATGGCCGTTCCGGCATGGAAACGCACCGCGCGCTGGAAGATGCATTCGTGGCTCTGGAAGGCGGCAGCCATTGCGTGCTGGCGCCCTCCGGGCTGGCGGCGCTGACGCTGGTGTTCTTCAGCTTGCTGGGCGCAGGCGATCATGCGTTGGTCGTGGATAGCGTGTACGGGCCTGTGCGCCATTTCGATAATATGCTGTTGAAGAAAATGGGGGTGGAGATCACATATTTCACCCCCGGCGTGGATGATCTCGAGAGCCTGATCCGTCCCAATACCCGCCTGCTCTACCTGGAGTCGCCGGGGTCTTTGCTGCTGCAAATGCAGGATTTGCCGGCACTGGCGGCCATCGGCCATCGTCATGGCCTGCTGGTCGCTGCAGACAACACCTGGGGCTCCGGGCACGCTTATCATCCGTTGGCCCTGGGCGCAGATATTTCCATGATCGCTGGTACCAAGTACGTGAGCGGCCATTCTGACCTGATGCTGGGTGCGGTGGTGACGCGCGATGCCGCGCTGGGCGACCGTATCAGCCGGATGCAGTATGCCCTGGGTTATGCCCTGAGTGCCGATGACGCCTGGCTGGCCCTGCGCGGGTTGCGTACCCTGCCCCTGCGCATGGATGAACAGGCCCGCAGCGCCCTGCGTGTGTGTGAATTCCTGGCCAGCCGTCCGGAAACACGGGCTATCTACCATCCCGCCTGGCCAGGCGATGCGGGCCATGCACTGTGGCAGCGTGATGCCCAGGGCTCCAATGGTTTGCTGAGCGTGGCGCTGGATCTGTCCCATGATGCGGGCCGTCGCTTCGTCGATGCACTGACGCTGTTTGGCATCGGCTTTTCCTGGGGCGGCTTCGAGAGCCTGGTGCAATGGGTGGAACCCGCGCTGGCCGGCCTGCAGCGTTATGGCGCGGAACTGCCGGGGGAAACCTTGATCCGCCTGCAGATTGGCCTGGAAGACGCCGACGAGCTGATAGCGGACCTGCGCCAGGCCCTGGATGCTGCCGTTCAGGCCTGAAAAAAGCAGAACAGCCAGCGGGGCGGGTCCCGCTGGCTGTTCTGGATACGAGCCGGCGTGCAGGGGCTGGCGCACGCCGTGCCGGTTTACTTGGACAGCTTCGCGCGTTCCTGTTGCACCAGGCGGCCGGTTTCCTCGACACTTTCGCGGTAGCCGCCGGCGTGTGCCGGCGAGGTCACGTAGCGGCCATTGACGATGATGGTAGGCGTGCTGTTGACGTTGTAGTTCTTCGCCAGTTCGTCTGCACGGGCAACCTGGCTGCTGACACCCATTGAATCGAAGGCGGCATTGAAGGCTGCGCGGTCGACACCCTGTTCCACGGCCCAGTCGGCCATGTCCTTGCGGGTGAAGAGGCGTTTGCGTTCGTCATGCAGCGCGGTGAAGTACTTTTCGTGCAGGTCCATGCGGTTCAGCGCATTCAGCGTGTAGTACATCTGCTGCAGCGGACGGCTGCGGCTGTCGCCGCCCAGCGGCACGTGCATGAAATTCACGTCCTGGGGCTGTTCCTTGGCCCAGGCGTTGATCATCGGGTCCAGCAGCTTGCAGTGGATGCAGGTGTAGGCAAAGAACTCCAGCACTTCAACCTGTCCCGGGCTGTCGGTACGCTGGGGCGACTGTAGCTCCACCGAGCGGGAGGTCTGGGCCTGGCTCAACGGAGCGACGGCAGCGCCGAGCATGAGCGTAGCGGCGGCAAGCAGGCGGGAGAACGAAAAAGTCATGTTGGACAGTTCCTGGCTGGGCTGAGTGAATGGGAAATGATACGACAGGAATATGGCAGTGCAAGCATGGCAAGGCGCTGTTGATGGCCAGTGCCCTGTTGGCTGGGCCAGCCAGCGGTCATCTGCCGGACTTGGCGCCGGATGGCCGTTGGGGCGGTGTCCGTGAGGCTTGGCCTGGCTGAGCCAGCGGATTCATGCGCAAGGCAAACCCTGGCGGAGACGTTTTGACCATCTGTGCCGCCGGGGGTTCCCGGCGGAGATTCGTGGCGAACTGACGCCGCCGCCCGCCAGGGCAGCCAGGACTACTGCCGGACGACCGTCGAGCTGATATTTTCGGCAGTCAGCTGGGCGCGCACGCGATTCATTTCGTCCAGCCGCGTGTAGGGGCCGACGCGGACACGATTGACTTGCAGGCCGTTGACCTCGGCGCGTTGAATCTGCACCGGCAGGCCCAGCAGGATCATGCGGGCACGCAAGGCTTCCGCATCTTCCAGCACCTGGAAGGAGCCGGTCTGCAGGAAATAGGCGCTGGCTGCCGCACCATTGGCAGGCTTGGGCAGCGGGGCCGGTGGCTGGTTCGGCAGCGATGCAATCAGCGCGCCGAGGTCGTCGCCGGACGGTGCAGCCGGCGTTGCCGGTACTGGTGCAGGTGTCTGTGTGGCCGGTTGCGCGCCGCTACCAGCAACCCCGCCGATGCTGTCAGGCGAAGGCAGGCTGGGCGGCTGGATGCGTGTATCCGGTACGGTCAGGTTGCCGTTCTGCAGGCCGCGATTGGGGTCGGGCAGGCTGGCGCCAGGGGTTGCTGCTTGAATCTGCGAAACCGCAGGCGCCGGGGCACGTCCCGCACGATCGACGAAGGGCACGGGCGCCTTGGTGACGTAGAACGCCACGACGGCAGCCACGACCAGGCCCAGCAGGAGCCCGGCCAGCAGTCCGTAGATCGTGCTGCCGCCTTGGCCGGAGGAACGGGAAGAGCGTTTTGCCATAGGGACTCGTTACATGCGTTGGGGTGCAGCGACACCCAGCAAGGCCAGGCCGTTGGCCAGGACCTGGCGCGTGGCGTCCGCCAGGCGCAGGCGCGCATCGCGCAGTGCTGCATCATCGACACGGACGCGTTCGGCGTTGTACCAGGCATGGAAGTCAGCGGCACAGTCGCGCAGCCAGAACGCTACCAGGTGGGGTGAGAGTTCCTGGGCAGCCAACGCCACCAGCGCGGGGAACTCGGAGAGACGTTGCAGCAGGGCGATTTCCGTTGGTGCCACCAGCGGCGTGGCATCGGCCTGTTGCAGGGCGGCCGCATCGGCCTGGGCCTGCTCCAGCACGGAACAGATGCGCGCATGCGCGTACTGGATGTAGTACACCGGGTTTTCTTCGCTTTGCGAGCGGGCCAGGTCGATATCGAACGTGAATTCGGTATCGGCGCGGCGCTGGATCAGGAAGAAGCGCACCGCGTCGCGGCCCACCCAGTCGATCAGGTCGCGCAGCGTCACGTAGCTGCCGGCACGCTTGGATATCTTCACTTCCTGGCCGCCGCGCACCACCTTCACCATCTTGTGCAGGATATACGCGGGGAAGTCCTTGGGAATGCCGATATCCAGCCCTTGCAGGCCGGCGCGCACGCGAGCCACGGTACCGTGGTGGTCGCTGCCCTGGATATTGATGGCCTTGTGGAAGCCGCGCTCCCATTTGGCTTCATGGTAGGCGACATCGGGCACAAAATAGGTGTAGCCGCCTTCGGCCTTGCGCATCACGCGGTCTTTGTCGTCGCCGGTGCCCAGTTCGGTCGTGCGCAGCCACAGCGCGCCGTCCATTTCATAGGTGTGGCCCTTGTCGACCAGGCGCTGCACCGTGTTTTCCACCCGGCCGCTGGTATACAGCGAGCTTTCCAGGTAGTAGTTGTCGAACTTCAGGCCGAAGGCCTGGAGGTCGAGATCCTGTTCATTGCGCAGGTAGGTGACGGCGAAGCGGCGGATGGCGTCCAGGTCATTGAGGTCGCCCTTGCCGGTGACGGGGACGCCGTCTGAGGCCTGGACTGTCTTGCCAGCCAGGTAATCATTGGCGATGTCGACGATGTAGTCGCCACGGTAGCCGTCGGCCGGGTAGCTGGCATCATCCGGGGAGATGCCGCGGCCGCGGGCCTGTACGCTGATGGCGAGATTGTCGATCTGGTTGCCGGCGTCGTTGTAGTAGAACTCGCGGGTAACGTCGTAGCCATGGGCGTCGAACAGGCGGCACAGGGCGTCGCCCAGCGCAGCCTGGCGTGCATGGCCCACGTGCAGGGGGCCGGTGGGGTTGGCGGAGACGAATTCCACCAGGACTTTCTCGTCGCGGCGCGGCGCGCGGCCGTATTGCTCACGCTGCCCGGCAATGGCACCCAGCACAGCCTGATGCGCGGCGGGCGACAGGCGGAAATTGATGAAACCGGGGCCGGCGACTTCGGCGCCTGCCAGCAGGTTCGCGGCTTGCGGGTCAGCCAGCAGGTGGTCGACGATGGCTTGCGCCAGTTCGCGCGGATTGCGGCGCGCCGGCTTGGCAAGCTGCATGGCAACGTTGCAGGCGGCATCGCCGTGTGCGGCGACTTTCGGACGCTCCAGCTGGATGCTGGGCTGAGCTTCAGGCAGCAGCGCGTTGACGGCTGCCTGGATGCGGGAGATCAGTAGATTCTGTTGCTCGGGGAGCATGGGAGCGGATTCGAAAAAAGAGGAGTGCAATCCGGGAATGATAGCCTGATTCACGCAGCGGGCGTGCAACAGGGAACGACAGAGTGCCAAGGAGCGTAAGGAGCCTGGCCCGGGTGCCGCTATCCATGCGGGCCATGTGAATTATCAAATACAAAAAGCATCGTTTGAAATGCAGTGTTGTGTTTCTACCATGGAAGGTCACCCGCCCTTGGCATCGCGCCGGGCACGAAGTTTCGTGCCCGGCGTCCGACATTTCCGGATATTCCATGTCTTCTTCCCTGGCTTTTAAACCCCTAGGCAACCCCGACGGCAGCACTACCGTGGCCGCGGATCTGGCCACGTTGCGTCAGCGTGCGGACGCCTTGCTGCCGGTGCTGCGCACGGGCGCGGAGAGCCGGGAGCGCGAGCGGCTCCTGCCGCATGATCAGATCCGCAGCATTGCGGCCGCAGGCCTGTATACCTTCCGCATTCCCCAGGCCGCTGGTGGCAGCGGTGCGGCCGTACAGGACGTGATCCGGTTCGTGATGGATGTTGCGGCCGTGGATTCGAATATTGCCCAGGCGCTGCGGCCGGGCTTTCTGTTCATCGAAAACCTGCTGTCCGGGGATGACGAGGCGGGCCGCCAGCGCTGGTTTCCGCGCTATCTGCGGGGCGATGTTGTTGCCAACGCGGGCTGGGAGCGTGGCGGTGCCAGTGGTGCCATCAGCTCGGTGCTGGTGCGGGAGGGCGATCATTACCGCGTGAGCGGCACCAAGTACTACAGCACGGGTTCGCTGTATGCGGACTGGATTCAGGTGACGGCCCTGACAGAGGCCGGGCAGGAGGTCCGCTTCATTTTGCCCAGCGACCGCGAGGGCGTGGAGTTGCTGGACGATTTCGATGCCATGGGGCAGCGCCTCACGGCCAGCGGCACGACACACCTGAGGAATGTCAGGGTGGAAGAGGATGACCTTATCCGTTCCTCCCATTTCCGTGACGGGCGCGCGCAACGTACGATCGTGACGCCGTTCGCGCAATTGTTCCTGGGGGCTGTCGAGGCCGGTATTGCCCGCAATGTGCTGGCGGATGCCGTCGATTTCGCCCGTCATCATGCGCGGCCGATCAAGCATAGCAGCGCCAGCCGGTCGGTGGACGACCCGTACGTGGCACACGCGGTAGGAGAGATCTCGGCTCAGGCGTTTGCCGCCGAGGCGGCGGTGCTGAGGGCGGCGGCGTCCATAGACGCCGCCTGGCAGGCAGGCCTGGCGCACGAGGCGGTATTGCAGGCATCCATCGACGTGGCCCAGGCCCAGTACATCGCTGCCAATGCCGCGCTCAAGGCAGCCGAACTGGTGTTCGATGTCGGCGGCGCTTCCGCCACGGCCCGCAGCCACAACCTGGACCGGCACTGGCGCAATGCGCGCACGGTGGCCAACCATAATCCGCGCGACTGGAAGGCCGCAGTGGTCGGCTCCTACCAGCTGACGGGGGCGGAGCCGCCCTTGTCAGGGCTGTTCTGAGCGCGTGCCGGTATTGCCGCGGTTTTAACGCTGCATTTGCCGGGCCAGCCATTGCTCATAGGCGGCCATGTCGACGCTGCCCACGACTGAGCCGGGCGTGTGCATCCAGTCCGGCAGGCGTTCGATGAATGCCTCCACTTCGTTCCTGCCTGTTGCGCCCAGTCCGGGATGTTCGGCCTGGCTATGCAACCAAGGGCTGCCATCGGCATGGCGCACCGGCCTGTCCTGGCCGGTCTTGCGATAGAACACGTTGCGTTCATCGTGCAGCAGCGGCTGGCTGACAGTGGCTTGTGCCTCGGGCAAGGGCGCAAGCGGCACGCCGGCCGCGCGGGCCTGCCAGTGCATCCAGGCCAGGGCGACGTCGGACAAGTCGCCGCGCGTTGCATCGGGGGTGTCGCGGGATAGGTAGCCTCCGCCGATATCGGCATGGGCGCCGATGAATGGCATTTCCACCAGATTCCCCTGGCCCTGGGCCAGGCTGTTGAGCGGGAACAGGTAACGGTGCTCGTTGAGCGCCACGGCATGGGCAATCCATTGCCAGGCGGGGCTGGCGCCCAGCAGGTAGTCGGCATTGTCGCGTCCGTTCACGCCGAACTGAGCCACGGTGTCGAACAGGCCCATGAAACGCAGGTCGACGCAGGCCGAGACCGTGCCCATGAGCGGGTCATAGGCCCAGAAACGTTGATTGCGGACGTGCGCGGCGATCTGGTTGGCGAAGTGCTGGGCCAGGGCCGCGCCGCGTGAATAGCCCAGCAGGTCGATGGCTGCGGGTTCTTGCTGCCATTGCCGCCCTGCGGCGGCAAGGTCGGCCAGCAGGCGTTCCCATTGCGCGCCGATGATATGCGTGGCGCGGCTGGCGGTGGCGGCATCCCAGGCGTTCTGGCCGGGGCCGGGCTGATAGCTGCCGCCGCCAGGGTAAAGCTGGTGCAGCAACCAGACATTGGTCAGTGACGCCGGTGTATTGCGTGTGCCGTCGAAGGCATACAGCAGCATGCCGGCGGGGTCGGCGTATTGGCGCGGGCGCTGGGCCGCGTAGCCGTAGGCATCGTGGCCGGGCTGCGGCCCGAGCGGGTCGGGTTCCAGGTAACTGCCGGTGCCGGGGTCATAGGTGCGCATGCCGTTGTCGTGCCAGGGCAGGGCCGGGTCCGCGTGCTGGCCTGGGTAGCGCGGAGAGGGCCGGGGGCCGCCGTGTTCACGCAGCAACCTGCCGAAGGCATCGAATTCGGCGCGCCAGGCCAGATGGCCACGGCTGTCGCTGAGCGCGCGCGGCAGGCCTTGGGCATCGCTATGCAGAAAATAGAGGTTGGCGTCCCCGTGCGAGTCGTACCGCAGCCAGGCCACGGGGACTTGTCCCGCGTACAGGTAGCGCTCCGTGATCCGTGCAGCCTGGCCGGGCTGGGCCGGGAGGGCCAGTGCGACCCGCAGGCCTTGGCTGTCATGGAGGTAATGGGTGATGTCCTGTCCGCTGGCGCGGCGGATGCGCTGGCCATGGGCGTTGTTGCGGTAGTCGATACGCAGGCCGGTGGCCGGCTGGCTGGCACGTTGCAGGCGGCGTTGCGCATCGTAGGTCAGGCGCCAGCCCTCGTGCGCCACCGGCAGGCCGCTGGCATCCACGACTGTCGGCTCCGGTTCCGGGCCGAGCCTGGCAACGTGGTGAGCCTGCGGCCTGGTGGAGGGGGCTGGCGGGTGGGGGGGCGCAGTGTCATTGCGCGCCAGCAGGCGGCCGTCTGCATGCCAGGCCAGATAGCTGATCCTGGGGCTGGCATCGACATCAACATGCCCCTTGGCATTGGTATCTGAGTGGGTATGGGCAGCCGTATTCTCTGCCAGCGCCAGGCGACCGCTTGCCGCGTAGCCATAGCGCAGGTGCTGGCGCCAATCGCCGGTCTGGAATCGTTCTTCGATGATTCGGCCCTGGGCGTCCAGCCGGATGGCCTGGGCCAGGATGGGCGTTGCAGTGCCTGGCTGGCTGCTCAGCAGGTAGCGTAGCCCATGCTCGTCGCGCAGCCCCACGGTACGCACGCCATTGCCGTAGACATAACCGCCGGACCCAGGCAAGTGATGCAGGATGGCATGGCGCGTGCCGTGGCGGTCATGCCAGTCGAGCCGGCTCAGGCGGCCTTGCTGCCATTCGTAGCTCAATACACCGCCTTCGGGCAGATAATGACGTGCCAGCCGACCATCGGGGTGATAGGCATAGCGGTCCGTCACTGCAATTTCGGGTGTGCTGTCCGCGCCGGGCCGGTGGAGGCTGCGTGACAGCAGCCGGCCATTGCTGTCGTGGCTACGCCGCTCGGTTTCATGGGGGTGTTCCAGCATGGCCAGCTTGCCGTCGCGCCATGTGATGCGGGTATCCACGACATGCGCGCCGGCCGGTGCAGGCACGGATCTAACGGCTGTTGCATGCGCCGATTCGCCTGCTTCCGCACGGAATGTGTCGGCGGCATCGGCGAGGCCGGTGCTGGTGGCGGCGGTGCTGGTGGCGGATATGCGCCAGGGGCGGCCGGCGTGGTCCAGCCAGGCGCGCCAGCGGTCGCCGTTGGCGTAGCGGATGCTTATCTGGCGGGTGGCCGTTGCCGGCGGCTCAGGCGGCGTGCGGCCCTCCGTGTGCCGGGCGGCAAGGAAACGGCGCAGCAGGCGGGTGGTTCCTGTGCGTTCGCTATGCCACGACACCATCCGGCCCTGGCTGTCATAGTCAAGCTTCAGGCCGGTCCAGCCGCTGCCGGGCAGCACCAGCTGGCGGGGCGAGCCATCCGGGCGCCGCAGCAGGAGCAGGTCATTGAGCCTGGTCAGGCGTCCTGCGGCGTCATAGCTGGCAGACAGGCCCGGTGCCGGGCAGCCGGGGCAGGCAACGCCGGCAACCCGGGCGAGCCGATGGCGTCCGCCTGCCAGTACGTAGTGGATGTCGGTGGTGCCGCGTGCGCCATGTACCCGTGTCAGGCCGGCATGGATGCCATGCGCCGGTTCGAGGTATTCCAGCCGCCAGGCGGCACCGGGCTGGCCATCCGCGGTCAGGTGCTCCACGCGGGAGACGCGGCCGTCGCTGTCGTAATGCCAGCGTCGCTGCCATTGCACCGGCTGGCCGGCGGCAGACAGCCCGCTTGCCGTAATGGCTTGCGGGTGGCCGTGCTGCAGCGCCGGGTCATGGCCGTAATGGCGTTGCATGCCATCGGGGCGTTCGACCCCGGAGAGAAACCAGCCATCCGCCAGTGCGGCATGATGGTAGCGGAAGCGCCCAGCGGGGGTATCCACGCCAGTCAGGCGCGGCGGCAGCTTGTCCTGCTGCAGGTAATGAAAGGCCAGTTGCCGCCCGGGCGTTGCGCTGTGCACGGCCAACAGGCGTCCATCTTGCGCACGTTCTAGGCGTGCCAGGAGCAGGCCGTCGCTGCGCCGGATCGCGGCCAGCCAGCCATCTTCGCGGAAATCCAGCCGTGCACCGTCCGGCCAGCGCCATTGCCAGCCTTGCCCGTCGGCTTGTACCAGCCCTTGCCGGTCGTGCGTGCAGCTGGTGTGGCCGGGCAGGCAACTGAATCGTAGGCGGCTGCCATCTGCCTGGATGAGCTGCAGGGTGTTTGCCTGCCGGTATAGCCGCAGGTCGTAGGAAAACTGCCAGCCACGGCCGGGATTGCCCGGCAGGCGAGGGTCCGCGCTGTTGTAATGACGTACCAGTTCCAGGCCGGGCGCCAGCGGATGGGCGGGAAGATCTGTGTCGCGCAGGTATTTGCGCCCGCTGGCAAGGTGCACCGGGTTGTCCAGCCCCAGGTTGAGTTCGGGTTCCGCCGCGCCGGCGCTGGCCAGGCCGGCGCCGCTGCAGGGCTGGCCCAGCTGCGTTGCAGGGCAGGACAGCGGCGCGGCGGTCTGGGCGGCGACAGGTGCCGGCACGATATGCATCAAGGCGCAGAGCAGGGCAGGCAGGATATGATGACTGCATGGCGCGCGCTGGCCGGGCGGTACGGGATGCCGGTTGGCGCGTGGCGAGCCTGGCTGTCGCGAGTGACAGCAGGCGGGCAGGGCGGGCGTGTTGGCGTGCATGGTGCAGGAGTGATGGAAGTGTTGCGTGACCGCCAGTGATGGCACAACCGCTGCATGTGCCTGATGGCGGTGGCTGCGCGGTTGTCGTTTCAGTGCATTGGCATGACTGCATCTGTGTGACGCAGCTCGTCTCGTCATCATGCTGCCGTAGCGTTTGCCATGGCTTACGAATGAACGGATTCATCCACGGAGGAAAATACCCATGCTGGTCACATTTCAATCAAAGGCGGCATCCGATGTCCTGATGCTGGATAAGCATGCCGTGCTGGTGCTGCAGGCTGCCGGCCGTCCGGTGACCGATGCTGATCTCAAGCGCGGCATCTTCACGGTGGAACAGCTGCCGGCCGCCATTGGCGCGCTGGAAGCGGCGATTGATGCAGAGAGCCCCGAAACGGAATCCGACGATCCGGACAAAGACCCCGTGCACCCGCTGGCCCAGACCGTCAGCCTGAAGCAGCGTGCGTTTCCCTTGCTGGACATGATGCGCAAATCCCTGGCGACGGATGTTCCCGTGATGTGGGAGGCCGGTTCGGCCTGGTAAGGCAGGCCAGCTGGCCTGATGCCGTATCCCCCACCACAGCCCGGCCCGACGCCGGGCTGTTGCTTTTGGGGCATGCCTCCTGGCAACTGACCCGAATATCATTATTTTTATTGGTGAATCTAATATCGCTTATAAGCTTCATGCTATTGAGCAATGAGTGTCCGCTGCATAGACTGAACCGTCCTGTATCGAATCGTTCCTCTGGTTTGGCAGGACAGGCCGGTTGTTGTGGCCTTGCATAAAGAACATGAGCTTCCCGGTGGCGATTGGCCACCGAGAGAGGCCAGGGAGACAAGCATGCATGACACCGATCCACACTTGCATCAGCGCCGATATCTCCTATCGGGCCTGTTGTCCTGTTCCGAACCGGCTTCGCGCCGATGGCCGGGCCGTCCGCCGTTGGGTGCGGCTGCCTGAAGCCAGGACCGAATGTCAGCTATTGGCCCCGGGCCGAATCTCATGCGCGCCTGCAAGCTGCCGCCTGACCCGTGCCCGCCGCCGTATTACCGCTTTGCCTTTGTCGTGACCACTAGCCTAAGCGCAAGCCCCGAACTTTATTCCGGGGTCTAGCGAGGCAGTATTTATAAGGTGCCGCAGGCACCCCATAGGGTGGGGGAGAAGCTTCGGCCTTCCGGCCGAAGTTCTTCACAGAGGCACAGGGCCGCCAGCGCCGGTTACGCAGGGTGCGGCGTATCGAGATCAATCGTTTGAGGAGAAAGACAGCATGAAAACGGCAGTGGAAGGAAGCACAGCGAGCAGCAGGGACAGCATTGCACGGGTGCAGGCTACCCCGGTCTACGTGGATTGCAGCCTGGATATCGGCCCCATTTCCAAGCCTGCCCGGCTATCGGGCCTGGTTCTGGAAATCGAAACGGCCGATGGCTTGCTGGGGCATGGGTTTACAGCGATCACCGATGAGGAAATCGTGGCGGCTGCACTCAACGAGGTCGTGGCGCCCCATCTGCTGGGCAAGGACGCGATGGCCCGCGAGCATATTTCCGAGGCCCTGTACTGGCTGCTGTCGCCACGCGGCCAGACTGGCTATGCCAGTCATGCGATTTCCGCCGTGGATATTGCGCTCTGGGATATCGCCGGCAAGCGCCTGGGGCAGCCGGTATGGCGTCTGCTGGGCGGTGCTCGTCCGGTGGTGACGACCTACACGACCTTCGGCTTCGGTGCGCTGGATCGTGATGAACTGGCGGCAGCGGCGCGCCATCTGGCCAGCAAGGGGCATCGGCGTCTGAAAATGGTGGTCGGGCAGCATGCGTTGGCGCGTCGCGACGAGCCGCGTCCCCTGGATGCCGTGATTGCCGAGGACGAGCGCCGTATCCGCGCCGTGCGCGAGGCCATCGGGGCGGAGGTGGAGCTGTATATCGACGCCAATTGCAGCCTGGATGCGTTCCATGCCTTGCGGCTGGCGCAGCGCGTGGCGGATTGCGATATTGGCTTTTTCGAGGAACCGTTGCGCGGCAATGATACGCAGCGGCTGGCCGATTTCCGGCGCCAGGCGCCCATGCCGGTCGCTGCGGGCCAGAACGAAGGGCAGTTGTTCCGCTACCGCGACCTGCTGGCTGCCGGTGCCCTGGATATCCTGCAGCCCAATGTCTGCATCGGCGGCGGCTACAGCGCAGGCGTGAAGGCGGCGGCACTGGCCCAGGCGCATGGCATCACCATCGACAACGGCGGTGCATTTCCCTTCCATAACATGCATTTGCATGCCGGCCTGGCCAATGGCGGGTTGGTGGAGTGGCATCTGGTATCGGTGTCCATGTGCCAGCAACTGTTCAAGCAGCTGCCGCAACGCGAAGTCGATGCCTTGCCGCTGCCGACGCAGCCCGGCCTGGGCTATGAACTGGACCTGGACGCAGTGCGCGAAATCGGCAGGCGCCCGGCGTCGCGGGGCAAGGGCAAAGGCTGATCCCAGCCGGCAACAGGGCACGACAGATGCCCCGTGTCCGGGCCAGGTGGCCCGGCGCAATACAAATTCAGTACAACGAGGAGACAGACAATGAAGACCAGAAACATGGGATGGCTGGCGGTGGCGGCTTTGCTGGCAACGCAGGGCGCAGCCTACGCGGCCGATACGGCCTGGCAGCCCTCCAAACCGATCGAGTTCGTCGTATCGGCTGGGCCGGGCGGCGGCACGGACCAGTTCGCACGCGTGGTGCAGTCCATCGCCGAGAAGCACAAGCTGCTGAATGTGCCGGTGATCGTTAGCAACAAGGGCGGCGGCGCAGGCGCCGAGACCTTCATGGCCGGACGTGCATCCCGGGGCGATGCGCACAAGCTGCTGTTCGGCAATAACAATGCCTGGCTGCTGCCGATGAAGGCCAAGGTGGCCTATTCGATGAACGACCTGACGCCGCTGGCGGTCATGGCTGGCGACGATTTCATCCTGTGGGTGCCTGCTGCCTCGCCGTACCAGACGGTTGAGTCGCTGCTGGCCGCCACGCGGGAAAAACCGCGCCAGCTCAAGCTGGGCGGCACGCAATCCAAGGATGGCGACCACATCCTGACCGAACTGATCAACGAGGCCAGTGGTGGTCAGTTCACCTATGTGCCGTTCAAGAGCGGCAGCGAGGCGGGCGTGCAGCTGGCGGGCAGCCACCTGGACGCGAATACCAACAATCCCAGCGAAAACCTGGGCCAATGGAAGGCTGGCGGCGTGCGCCCGCTGTGCGTGTTCTCGGCCAGTCCGTTGGACGACCAGCGCAAGATTGCGGGCGAGATGTCGCTGTCGGACATCCCGACTTGCGCATCCCAGGGCCTGCCGATCGAGGATTACGTGCTGCCCCGCACGATCTTCGCGCCGGGCGACGTCAAGCCGGAAGTCGTGGCCTTCTATACCGATCTGCTGGCCAAGGTGAAGGACACCGATGAATGGCGCCAGTATCTGGCCAACACCGCGCAGTCGGATCTGTTTGCAACAGGCGCCGACCTTGATGCATTGATTGAGGCCGACGCCGCCATGGCGCACCGCGTCTTCGAAAAAGAGGGCTGGCTCGTCAAGTAAGCAGCTCGTCTGCTGACGCCGTACCTATTCTGGACAGAAATTATGCAAACAGAACACACACCGGCGGCCGGTGACGGGGAGGCGGGAGACCGCCCCTGGGTCACCCGCCGCCAGGCGGAATGCGTGACCGGGCTGGCTGCGGCAATCTTCGGGTTGCTTGTCATGTTCGGCGCGCTGGAAAACGAAATCGGCTGGTCGGATTTCGGCCCGGCTGCCGGTGCCTTTCCTTTTTACGTGGGCGTCGTCATTTTGCTGGCGGCGCTCTGGATGACCTGGCAGGGGTGGCGCCGGCCGGGTGGCGCGGATGAAGTCTGGCTGATGCGCTCGCAATGCCGCCGGATGCTTTCCTTTTTCCTGCCCATCGTCGTGTACGTCGTATTGTCCCTGTGGCTGGGCCTGTATGTGGGGTCGGCGCTCTATCTCGGCACGGTCATGTGGCGCCAGGGCGGATACGGGCCGTTGCGCTCCTATGCCGTGGGCGTGGGCGTGGCCCTGGCGTTTTTCGTTGTTTTCGAGATCGGTTTCCAGATGGCGCTGCTCAAGGGGCCGCTGGAGAACTGGCTGGGCGTCTATTGAGGAATCCCGATGAGTAATTTTGACTACCTGCTGCATGGGTTCGGCATTGCCTTGAGCGGCTACCATGTCCTGTTGATGCTGGCGGGCGTGCTCCTGGGCATTCTGGTCGGTGTGCTGCCCGGACTGGGGGCGCCCAATGGCGTGACGCTGCTGTTGCCGCTGACGTTCACGATGGAACCCATTTCGGCCATCATCCTGCTGACCAGCATGTATTGGGGGGCCTTGTTCGGCGGTTCCACGACATCCATTCTGTTCAACATCCCGGGTGAGCCGTCGTCGGTAGCGACGACATTCGACGGCTATCCCATGGCCAAGCAGGGCAAGGCCGCGCAGGCGCTGACTTTCGCCTTCTGCTCGGCAGGCATAGGTGCGCTGGCCGGCGTCATCCTGATCACGCTGGTATCCGGCTGGGTGGCCAGCTTTGCCATGCAGTTCTCGCCCGTCGAGTATTTCGCGGTGTATCTGCTGGCGTTCGCCAGTTTCGTCGGTCTCAGCGGGGCGGCGCCAGCCAAGACCTTGCTGTCCATCGGCATCGGCCTGGCGTGCGCCACCGTCGGCATGGATACGATTTCCGGCGCGATGCGGTTGACCTACGGCACCGATGAACTGGTGCGCGGCATCAGTTTCCTGGTGGCGGTGATCGGTATTTTTGGTATCGGCGAGTTGCTGCTGACGATGGAAGAGGGCTTGCGCTTCAACGGCGTGGCATCGCGTCTCAGCGTGCGCGCGATCCTGTCCACCGTGCTGCAGTTGCCGCGCTATGCGCTGGTCTATGTGCGTTCCATCGTGATTGGCTGCTGGATGGGCGTGACGCCCGGCGGCCCGACCGCGGCATCATTCATGAGCTATGGCATCGCCAAGCGCATGTCGCGCCGCGGGAGCAACTTCGGCAAGGGCGAACCGGAAGGCGTGATCGCGCCCGAAACCGCCGACCATGCGGCCGGCAGCAGCGCCATGCTGCCCATGCTGGCGCTGGGCATTCCGGGTTCTGCGACGGCAGCCGTGATGATGGGCGGCCTGCTGATCTGGGGCCTGACGCCAGGGCCGACGCTGTTTGCCGAACAGCCGGATTTCGTCTGGGGGCTGATCGCGTCCATGTACCTGGGCAATGTCGTCGCCGTGTTCACCGCCTTGCTGACCGTGCCTATCTTCGCTGCCATTCTGCGCATTCCGTTTGCGGTGATCGGCCCGGTGATCGTGATCGTCTGCGTGACGGGCGCCTATACCGTGGCTTCCGCGCCTTTTGACCTCTGGCTGCTGCTGATCTTCAGCGTGGTGGGCTATGTGTTCAAGAAGCTGGATTTCCCCTTGGCGCCGCTGGTGCTGGCAATGATCCTGGGCGACAAATCCGAGGATGCCTTCCGCCAGTCCATGCTGTTGTCAGATGGCTCGCTGGGCGTGTTCTGGTCCAACCCCCTGGCGGGCGGCATCATGACGCTTGCCGTCATCATGCTGTTGCTGCCCGTGATCGGGCCGCTTTGGCGGCGCTTGCGCAGCCGCTGAGCCCGGAGCGCCATCCAGGTGTTTCATCCAGGTGCGGGCGATCCGTCCGCACCTGTCAGGGCTACGCCATTGGCATATGATTTCCGGGAACTAAAACACGGCAGGCCGTTCCTGGCCGCCGGATAATCCACGGAGACAAAAAATGAATCAGCGTACCCAGGGCGTGCTCGCCATTTGGAGCGATCTCGATGCCCGGACGGAAACCGATTACCGCCATTGGCTGATGCGCGAGCACTTGGCCGAGCGCGTCGGCGTCGACGGCTTCATTGCGGGGCGCCTGTTCCGCAGTCTGGAGCCTGGCTTGCGGCGCTACTGTGTGTTGTATGAATTGCAGACACCGGCCGTGCTGGCCGGGCCGTCCTATATGGCGCGCCAGAATGCGCCAACTACCTGGTCGCAGCGCGTGATGCCTACCCTGCGCAATTTCCGGCGCGGCGGCGGCCATGTCCTGGTGCGTGGCGGGCAGGGGCGTGGCGGGGTGATCAGTCCGATGCGTTTCTCGCTGGCGGCGCTTGAGGCGGACATCCATGTGTTGGTCAACGAATTGGTGCTGATGGACAGCATAGGCGCGGCCTGGGTCATGCAGGTGGATCACGATGTGACGAATGTCCCCACACAGGAAAAAGCGATGCGTGGTGGCAACGACGGTGCTTTCGAGGCCTTGCTGGTTATCGAGGCGGCAGCACCGGATGCGCTGGCGGTGGCGACCCGTCATGCCGTGGCGCGGCTGGGCGCGGCCTGGCAGGGCGGCGAGCCAGAGCAATTCATGCTGTGCCACGCGTTGGACAGGCGTACTGCCGGTTTGCCGCAGGATTGAGGTTCGGGGGAGTTTGACTGGCGGTGCCGCCTTGCGGGGCAGCATGCTGGCCCGGGCGGGCGAGGGAGAGGGAGGGGGCGAAGCGTGGGCGGCTGGCAGATTGAGGCAGGTGTCTCCGTGCCGGGAACTGGCTTGTGGCCGGTGCCGGTCGGCTTGCCAGGATGGCCAGCAAGCCGTCGCGCGCCAGGCTGCCGCCTGGTATGCGCACAGGGAGCGGATCTGGCGCGTCTGGCGCCAGTGCTCCGGCGGGCGGCGGTAGCCGCCCTTCAGTCTTCCATGGAAATCAGGGCCTGGCTCAGGCCACGTTGGCGATGGCAGCCAGTTCGGGGTTTTCGGCCAGATGGCGGTTGACAGCGCCGAGCACGGCCAGGAACGAAGCCGTCACGATGTCGCGGTGGATGCCGACACCGAAGCGGGTTTGTGATTCTCCCAGGCGCACTTCCACATAGCAGGCGGCGCGGGTATCCGTGCCGGTGCCGATGGCGTGCTCGTGGTAGTCCATGATGCGCACCGGCATGCCCAGTGCGGCAACGAATGCGGTGATCGCGCCTTCGCCTTCGCCGGACACGGTACGTGTTTCGCCGTCATGTTCGAGCACGGCTTCCACGCGGAAGTGGCGCTTTTCTTCCTGGGTCGGATCGCCGTCGATACGGTGGCGCACCAGCTTCCAGGGCTTGGTGCGGTCCAGGTATTCCTGGCTGAATACTTCATACACATCCTCGGCCGTCACTTCCTTGCCGGTGGTGTCGGTCACCTGCTGGATGGCGCGGCTGAACTCAATCTGCAGGCGGCGCGGGAGGACCAGGCCGTGGTCGTTTTCCAGCAGGTAGGACACACCGCCCTTGCCCGACTGGCTGTTGACGCGAATGATCGCATCGTAGCTGCGGCCGACATCGGCCGGGTCGATTGGCAGGTAGGGCACCTCCCACAGCGCGTCGGGCTGCTGCACGGCAAAGCCCTTCTTGATGGCGTCCTGGTGGGAACCGGAGAAGGCAGTAAAGACGAGGTCGCCGGCATACGGGTGGCGCGGGTGTACCGGCAATTGGTTGCAGTATTCGGCACAGCGGCGCACTTCGTCGATGTCGGAGAAATCCAGGCCCGGATGCACACCTTGGGAATAGAGGTTCAGCGCCAGCGTCACGAGGTCGACGTTGCCGGTGCGTTCGCCGCTGCCGAACAGGCAGCCTTCGATACGGTCGGCGCCGGCCATGACGGCGAATTCGGCGGCGGCCACGGCCGTGCCGCGGTCGTTGTGCGGGTGCACGCTAATGATGATGCTGTCGCGGCGTTCCAGGTTGCGGTGCATCCATTCGATCTGGTCAGCGTACAGATTGGGCGTGGTGGCCTCGACGGTGGCCGGCAGGTTGAGGATCAACTTCTTCTCGGGCGTGGCATCCCAGGTGCGGGCCACGGCGTCAGCCACCATCAGCGCCACTTCGGGTTCGGTGGTGCTGAAGACTTCGGGCGAGTA
This sequence comes from Kerstersia gyiorum, assembly GCF_004216755.1. GTDB lineage: Bacteria > Pseudomonadota > Gammaproteobacteria > Burkholderiales > Burkholderiaceae_B > Kerstersia > Kerstersia gyiorum. The sequence goes on along the minus strand of NZ_SGWZ01000001.1, from coordinate 153,460 downwards.
TTCGTAGCCCCATTGCGTCTGCGGGTATTTGGCCTGGGCTTGCATGACCCACTGGGTACCGCGCACGGCCAGGTCGCGCACTTCCTCGGGCGACATCTTGAAGACGATCTTGCGGAAGGCGGGGGCGCAGGCGTTGTAGAGGTGAATGATGGCTTGCTTGGCGCCAGCGGCGGCTTCGGCGGTGCGTTCGATCAGGTCCTGGCGCGATTGGGTCAGCACGATGATGCGGACATCATCGGGAATGCGTTTTTCGTCGATCAGCTTGCGCACGAAGTCGAAGTCGGTTTGCGACGCCGACGGGAAGCCCACTTCGATTTCCTTGAAACCAATCTTGATCAGCTGGTCGAAGAAGCGCAGTTTGCGTTCGACGCTCATGGGCTCGATCAGGGCCTGGTTGCCGTCACGCAGGTCGGTGCTCATCCAGATCGGGGCTTTCTCGATGCGGCGGCTGGGCCAGGTGCGCTCGGAGAAGTCACGAGTGAACGGGACGAATGGGCGGTACTTGGTAGAAGGATTGGCAAGCATGATGCACCTTTGGATCAAGGAGACAGCCGCAGGGGGTATTTGGATCACGGCCTGGCTCCCGCCCATGGTCAGGACCATGGGTGCCGGTTTTGCCGGCGAAATTGAACGGGGAACGGGTATAGGCGTGGCGACAGGCTGCCGAACTGCCACTGAGCGCTAGGCTCGGCAACCGATCGGTAGTAGTAGCGATTGAATGTGCAGCGAGGCAATGGAGGCGCCAATGGACAGGCGCAGGCCGGCGCGCAGAGCAGAAATGCTTGCGTTGGAGTCGAGAGAGGAGATCGACGTATAGGCCATAGTGTGCATAGTCCAACATGTTTGGCCGGGAAAGTCAAGAAAGACCCTGGTTAACCGTGATACCGTGGGCCGCCCTGATGTCCGGTGTCGGGCTGGCGCAACTGCAATGCGCTAAGGGCGTTGCAGTTGGCGGCACGAACGGCGTCTATTGCAGGCCATTTGTGCGATGGCCTGCACCCGTGCGGCAGGGTAAATGGTGTCCAAGTGTTTTTGTCCGGTCACATGATTGCCCTGTGGAGCAAGGAAAGTTGTATTCCCGGACTGGGATACTGCCGGATTGCCTGTTATTTCAGATATTAGAAAATAAAAGGCTGTGTATTAAAAAAAACTGTAATGAGATCCATGGTCCCGGACAGGAAACTGCAGGCATCTGCCCGGTGATTAGACAGCACCGATGCTGGAATGTCCGGCGCTATTGGGCGCGATAAGCTGCCAATTGTGATAGTCCTTGGCGATGCATGCCATTGGTGAATACCTGAGTCTTGGGATTGACATTGGTGCTATGACGAAAATACTGATTTTTCAGCTTCAAATAATTTCTGCTTTTTTGGGGTAAATCCGTATATTGTCGGACGAGTGGGTTAATTGTGAGGAATTGTGCGCAATTGTCCGGCAGTTGTCAGTGTATGTTCGTGATTTTGCGGAAATAGGTCAGGGAATCAGTCCGGGTCTTCGCCTTTCGTAGGGGTTGGAATTTCTTTTGCAATGCGGCATGATGCATGCCTAATGCATTAGAGTAAAAACCAGGCGAATATTTATTTTGATAGCATTGGCCCTGCGGATGGATAGGACGTCGTGCTGGTAAGGCTGCACGATTGCCGGTCGTGTTCGCATAGGAAATTTTTGCCTGGCCGGAGAGATGACCGTTGTCATTTTCTGCGTTGGTCGTAGGGGATCTGATATGGATATGCGCGCACACATTATTGAGGTCGCGGGCACTTTGTTTTATGCCGAAGGCATCAGGGCAGTGGGCGTAGATCGCATCATCGCCGAAGCGGGGATTGCCAAGGCGACGCTGTACCGGCATTTCGCCACCAAGGAAGCACTGGTGGTTGCGTATTTGAGGGACAGATACGAAAGGATTACGCAACATCTGCGCGAACAGGTGCTGGAAAACGACCAGCCGGATCCGGCAGAGAAGGCATTGTTACCTTATCGTATTCTGCAGGAGATGGGTGCACGCAGCGAATATCGCGGTTGTGCCTTTCTGCTGGCGGTGGCGGAAAACGAAGGATGTGCGCCGGTGTTGGCAGTGGCGCGCGAGTATCGGCGCTGGATCCTGCAAATGTTTACCGAATTGGCCGGTAATCTGACGGATGAGGCCGATGAATTGTCTGAGGAATTGACGCTTTGCTTTGAAGGTGCGATGGCGGCAATGGCCATTCATCGTGAACCGTTCGCAGCAGAGGTCGCCCGTCGCTGCGCATTCGCGCTCATTCGTGCACGCCAGCCGTTGTCCGTGGCGAGCGTAGCGTGAACGCGGCATTCTCCGGCTAATCTGCCGGGGAATGCCTGCGTTTCATTTCAATCAGTCTCCAGGCGCGGTTCCTGGCGTTGTTGCTTGAATAATGCCGCGGGCTGGCCTGTTGTGGCCGTTTGAGCATTCGCCGGTTTCATCGCAGCCGCCAATGCGGCGCGTTGTTCGCTGGCAATATGGAATTTCTCCACGCGCCCGCTGGCCAATTCGGTGGCAGTGCGTTTCAGGTCTCCCAGCGCCAGGGGCGTCTCCCTGTCCTGCCATACCCAATCCAGTACGGCGCGGCCATCATCGGAAAGGTCGCGGCATAGCGGCGCCAGTTCGCCCGGCGGCACGATTTTTTCCCAATGATGGTTGATTCTTTCCCGCGCCCACGCGCGCAGCAGGGACAGTACCCCCAGGCTCAACAGCACGGCCAGCGCCCACCAGACATAGGGGCCGCTGCGCAAGGCCATGTCCTGTGCGTTGGTACTGAACTTGGCCAGGAATTCATAGCGTTGGGCCAGGCCATATGACAGGCCTTGCCAGCATAGCCAGAGCCATGCCAGGGCGGCGAGCAGGATCAGGCCTCCATCGCGCAGCAGCGCAGGCTGCGCCTGGGCGCGCAGATAATTATTCAACACTTGCAGATCATATCGGCTGGGTGAAGTCATGTCGGGTCTTATGGTGCAAAATATGGTTCCCATGATACGACCCGCGCTGGAAATTCGCCAAAGTCAGCAGTTGGTGCTGACGCCACAGTTGCAACAGGCCTTGCGTCTCTTGCAACTGTCGTCGCTGGACCTGCAACAGGAAATCTCGCAGGCGCTGACGGAAAACCCGGTTCTGGAGCTGGAATCCCCCGAACCCGCCGCTGAGTCGGTGGCGGCCGAGGATCTGTTTTCCGGAGGCGGCGGCCCGCGCCAGGACGGCGACGACGATTTTTTCCCCGAGGCTGCCGCCACGCCGTCGTTGCGCGAGCACCTGCTGGGGCAGATCTCCTGTACCCGTGCCAGCCGTCGTGATCTCGCGCTGATGACCGTGCTGATCGACGAACTGGACGATAACGGCTATCTTGCGGCCAGTTTCGAGGAAATCCTGGCCTATTTGCCGGAATCGCTCGAGGTTGAACAGGGCGAACTGGAAGCGGCACTGGCTTTGCTGCAGAATATGGAGCCGGCCGGTATTGCCGCCCGCACGATGTCCGAATGCCTGCTGCTGCAATTGCGGCAGCCGGATGCCAAGGTCTGGCCCGAGGCCCGCGACGCTGCCATTGTGGCGCTGGCGCGGCGCCTGTGCGAGAGGCATCTGGACGCCCTGGCGGCGGGCCGGCTTGCTTTCCTGTGCGAGGAATTGAAGTGTTCGCCGGCCGAGGTGCGTACCGCGCACGCCCTGATCCGGCGGTTGGACCCTTACCCGGGCCGGGCCTGGACGGTGCCGGTGGCGGATTTTGCGGTTCCGGACGTGATCGCTTACCGTAGCGGCAATGGCTGGCGTGTTCGCCTGAATGGCGACCTGGTGCCGCGTCTGAGCGTGAATGATGCCTATGTGCAGGCTCTGGGGCAGGAGCCGCGCGGCAGTTACGAAGGCCTGCAGTCCCATGTGCAGCAGGCGCGCTGGCTGATCCGACAGGTAGCGCAGCGCTTCGATACGCTGCTGCGCGTTTCTACCGAGATCGTGGCGCGGCAGCAGGCTTTCTTCGAATCCGGCATGGTGGCGCTGCGGCCGATGGTGCTGCGCGAGATTGCCGAGGCCTTGGGCATGCACGAGTCCACGATATCGCGGGCGACCTCCAGCAAGTACATGGCGACGCCGCACGGCACGCTGGAGCTCAAGCGGTTTTTCAGTACCGGCGTGCCGGCAGCCGATGGCGAGTCGGCTTCTGCGGCGTCGATTCAGGCGATGATGCGTGAAATGCTGGATCAGGAAGATCCGCGCAAGCCGCTGTCCGATAGCCAGCTGATGGCCAAGCTGGCCGAGCGCGGTGTCGAGCTGGCGCGCCGCACGGTTGCCAAGTACCGGGAAGGCATGAGAGTGCCTACGGCTTCGCAGCGCAAGGCCATGGCCTTGATGCGTATGGATGATTGTTGAAGCCCGCGGGCGATTTCAGGACTATGGACGATTCTTCTTTCAGCTTGCGCAAGATTGCGTTGGCAGCCTACGGACCTTCCGTGCTGTTCGGCGTCGGTATCGGCGCCATGACGCCAGTCATTGCCCTGAGCGTACGCGGCCTGGGAGCGTCATATGCCGTGGCCGGGCTGGTTGCCGCGCTGGTGGGCCTGGGTTCGCTGGTCAGCAATATCCCGGCGGCGCTGCTGGTCAATCGCTATGGCGAACGGCGCGCGATGATAGGCGCATCGCTGCTGAGCGCGGCGGCCATGCTGATCGCGATGGCAGCCCATATGGTGTGGATGATGGCGGTGGCGACCCTGTTGGTCGGCGCGGCCGCATCAGTGTTCCAGCTGGCGCGGCAAAGCTATCTGGTGCAGGCCGTGCCGCTGGCCATGCGGGCGCGGGCGCTGTCCGTCCTGGGCGGCACGGCGCGCATAGGCGCGTTCGTCGGGCCGTTCGCGGGAGCCGGTTTGATTGCGTTGATGGATTTGCCGGGCGCCTACCTGTTGGCGATGATCGCGATGCTTGGGGCCGGGGTGCTGGCCTACAAGGTACCTGATCTGGAGGTACCGGCCGCCCTGGCGACGGTGGGCGGGGGCAAGGCGTCGCTGCTGTCGATTGCGCGTTCCCATGCCGGGGTATTCCTGAGCCTGGGCATAGGCGTCCTGATGATCAGCGTGCTGCGTGCCACTAGGCAGGTGGTGCTGCCGCTCTGGGCGGAACAGCTGGGGCTGGATTCGGTTGCGATTTCGGTGATCTATGGCCTGGTGGCGGCGTTGGACATGGCCGTGTTCTACCATGCCGGCAAAATTATGGACCGCCATGGGCGGGTCTGGGTGGCGGTGCCGTCGGTGTTGCTGATGGGCGCCAGCCTGATGCTGATGCCGTTTGCCTCGGGCGTTATATCGTTCATGGCGACGGCCTTGATGCTGGGCTTCGGCAACGGCATCAGTTCCGGCATCGTGATGACGCTGGCGGCCGATGCCGCTCCGGCACAGGGCCGGCACCACTTCCTCGGCCTATGGCGGCTGGTGTCGGACGTGGGGTCCAGTGCTGGTCCCCTGCTGTTGTCGGCCCTCACGGGAGCCATTTCGCTGGCGGTGGGAACCTTTGTTGTTGGAACGTTCGGGCTGGCGGCAGCGGCGGTATTCTGGCGTTGCCTGCCGCATGGCCCGGGGCCCTACCGGCGCAAGGCCTGAGGAGCGGAGCCTGGCCGGGAAAACCCCGGGGCCGGGGAGGCAGGAAGACGCTTGCATATGACATGGACTTTCAAGATAATTAGTCTCATGTACATTTGTATTTGTAACGCTGTCACTGAGCGCCAGGTTCGCGCATGCGTCGATTCCGGCGCCGCGACGCTCGATGATCTCCAGTATGAGCTCGGCGTGGCCAGTTGCTGTGGCCGCTGTGCCGAGAGCGCCTGTTCCTACTTGCCTGGCGGCGCTTGCCACACCGTGGCGACTGTCGCCTTGCCGGCCGGCGCGGCGTCGGAGATCCTCCCGGCCAGCGCCGCTCAGCAAGCCGCCTGATTCGCTCAGTATCCGGGTTGGCGTGCCGCCAGGCACGCCATGGCCTGTGGTGTTTCTGTATGATTTAAACAACAGCAGACACCGGCCATTCTCATTTGGTCCAACACCTCTGTTGCGGCAATTTACTCCTGATCTTCGGTTTTTTTCATGAAAATCAAACGGTTTTCATGAATTTTGCGTCTGCCAGCCCGCATCAGGCCTGATCCGGCCATGCGGCATTTTGCAGTTGCAGACGCATTCTCATTCGCCAGAGCTTTCCTGTCATGGGTTGCACGGCGGTTTACCACATGCATAGTCGGCATGGGCTTTTGCCCGCGTGGATGCTAGCCTGACTGGGTTTCAGCGGCGGCCAGGGCCTTGCCTGGGTGTGTTGTTTCCCCATGCCGCTGCCTTATCAAACCCATACAGCCGGAGCCGACGATGAAGGGTGACAGACAGGTTATCAAGTTTTTGAATGCGCAACTGACCAATGAGCTGACGGCCATTAACCAGTATTTCCTGCATGCGCGCATGCTGCGCCACTGGGGGCTGAACCGCCTGGGCAAGTATGAGTACGATGAATCCATCAGCGAAATGAAGCACGCCGACAAACTGATGGAACGGATCTTCATGCTGGACGGCCTGCCCAACCTGCAGGACCTGCACAAGCTGCGCATCGGCGAAGATGTGCCGGAGATCCTGTCCTGTGACCTGAATCTGGAACGCGATGCCCACGCGACCCTGGTTGAAGCGATTGCCTACTGTGAATCGGTGCAGGATTATGTGACGCGTGATCTGTTCCGCAGGATCCTGGACGACACCGAAGAGCATATCGACTGGCTGGAAACCCAGATCGGGCTGGTCGAGCAGGTGGGCCTGCAGAACTATCTGCAGCACCAGATGCACGAAGACGACTGAGTGTCGGGCGGGTTGGCGACGGCCTGCCGCTCACGTGAAAACGCCGCTGCTGTTCTCTGGAACAGCAGCGGCGTTTTTGTTTGCCGGGGGGAATGCGGAGGCGGGGAGGCGTCAGCGCCGCTCCGGGCATTCGCGAATCGTGCCCCAGGCGTTGTTGGGTTCGCAGTATTTGCGGCGGGCTGCCCAGGCGCAGCTGGGGCGCTCGAAGAAGCCCATCGTGTCGGCGCAGACCTGCAGTTCACGGCGCAGTGCCGCCTGCCAGTTGCCGGCGCCGGACGTGGGATGCGCCGGGTTGGGCGAGGCCACGGGCGGATAGCCGGGGTCGCCTGCAAGCGCGGCCTGGATGTCGCGGATATCCGCAGGCGGCGGCGTGTCAGTCTCCTGGCGCGTGTCCGAGGGCAGCGGAGATGCGCCGTGGGTCAGCAGACGCAGGCTTTCCGGTGTTGCTTTCTCGCGAGAGATCATGACATTGGGATCGTTGACGGTATCGAACAGCGACACCATGGGCACATCCCATTCTGCTGCCAACGTATCGGGAACCCCTAGCGTGCCGTCCAGCCGGGGCTGTGGCGGTTGTGCGACATAGGGGCGTCCGTCTGCGTCCAGGACATTTTCGGCATCGGCGCCTGTGGCATGTGGCGGCGGCGCCGTCGTGGGGGCGCGCGACACCAGCCAGTCACCCAGCTGCATGCCGGAAAAGCCAGCGGCGGCAAGCGCTAGGACGATAATGATCAGGATGGATCGCCAGGACATGAACGTTGCTCGTTTTTGTTGATTTCCATACGTGCGCCGTCAGGGCGTTTTACTGAAGACGTGGCCGCCATGTTCACGCATGGCGTGGAACTGGACGTCGGGATAAAGATCCTGGACGACCCGCAGGGCCGCGCCGGAAGTGGCCAGGAATGCCGGGGCATCGACCACATCATAGGCGATATGGGCAGCGTTGGCATCCATGAATTTCTGCAGCGCACGCGGGTTTTCAGAGGTAATCCAGCGTGCCATGGTGTAGCGCGAGGGCATCATGCGCGCCTCTGCGCCGTACTCTGTCTTGAGGCGGTGCATGACCACTTCGAACTGCAACTGGCCGACGGCACCCAACAGCATGGCGCCGCCCGCTGCAATCGGGCGAAACACCTGAATGGCGCCTTCTTCGCCCAGCTGTACCAGTCCGGTGCGCAACTGCTTCACGCGCAGCGGGTCCTTGACTTCCACTTGCTGGAACAGTTCCGGCGCGAAGAAGGGCAGGCCGGTGAAGTGCAGGGTTTCGCCTTCGGTCAGGACGTCGCCCAGTTGCAGCACGCCGTGGTTGGGGATGCCGATCACGTCGCCGGCGTAGGCCTCTTCGACCAGGTCGCGGCGTTGCGACAGGAAGGACACCACGTTATTGGGCCGGATTTCCTTGTTGGTACGGCTCACCTTCAGGCGCATGCCGCGCGTGAATTTGCCCGAACTGACGCGGATGAAGGCGATGCGGTCGCGGTGGGCCGGGTCCATATTGGCCTGGACCTTGAAGACCATGCCGCTGAATTTGGGTTCATCCGGGCGCACTTCGCGTTCGACGGCGTGGCGCGGTCCTGGTGATGGCGCCAGGTCCACCAGCGTATCCAGCACTTCCTGCACGCCGAAGTTGTTGATCGCCGAGCCAAACAGCACCGGGGTCTGGCGGCCCGACAGGAAGGCTTCGCGGTCGAAGGCGGGTGCGGCTTCGCGGATGAGTTCAATCTCGCCGTGGGCCTTGTCGTAGTTGTCGCCGAAACGGCTGGCGATGGCGGGGTTGTCCAGGCCTTCGATGATTTCATCATCGCTGGGCAGACGCTCCTGGCCCGGCTGGAACACGCGCATGCGGTCATTGCGGATGTCGAAGACCCCCTTGAATTGCTTGCCCATGCCGACCGGCCAGGAAAAGGGCACGGCATCCATGCCCAGGTGCTCTTCGATTTCGGAGAGCAGGTCCAGTGGTTCCTGGACTTCGCGGTCCAGCTTGTTGATGAAGGTGATGATGGGCGTATTGCGCGCGCGACAGACCTGCAGCAGACGGATGGTCTGCGGTTCGATACCGTTGGCGGCGTCGATCACCATCAGGGCGGCGTCGACGGCGGTCAGTACCCGGTAGGTATCTTCGGAGAAGTCCTGGTGACCCGGGGTGTCGAGCAGGTTGATGACATAGTCGCGGTATTCGGTCTGCATGACCGAGGAGGCGACGGAAATGCCGCGCTGCTTTTCGATTTCCATCCAGTCCGAGGACGCATGGCGCGATGCCTTGCGCGCCTTCACGCTGCCGGCGATCTGGATCGCACCCGTAAACAGCAGCAGCTTTTCCGTAATGGTGGTCTTGCCGGCGTCAGGGTGGGAAATGATGGCGAAAGTGCGGCGCCGGGAAACTTCGGAGGAAATCGACATGGCGGATGACTGGTTCTGCGCTGGTGGCCTCGCCGCCCGAAAGGGCGGGGAGGCCAGCGCGGTGGTAACAGGTTAATGGCGGCGGAAGCCGGCGAGCACGACGCCGGCGAGGATGAAAAGCCCGCCGAAGGTGCGATTCAGCCAGCGGATGTGCCCCGGGCTGCGCAGCAGGCTCAGGACACGGGTGGCCAGCAGGCTGTAGCAGGACATGGCGACGAGATCGGTCAGTGCCATCGTGCCGGCGATGGCGGCGTACTGCGAAAGCAGGGGCCGTCCGGCATCGAGGAACTGCGGCACGACCGCGAGCAGGAATACCGTGCCTTTAGGATTGCTGGCGTTGATGAAGAAGCCCCGCATCACCAGTTCGCGCACCGAGGCGCTGGAGCGCTGCTGGCCGCCTGACGCCTCCACCGGCGCGGCATCCGTGCGGATTTGCTTCCAGCCCAGGTAGATCAGGTAGGCCACCCCCAGCCACTTGACGATGGCGAAGCCCAGTTCAGAGGTGGCCAGCAGCGCGCCCAAACCGATGCCGACAATGGCGATTTGCAGCATGATGCCGAGAATCAGCCCCAACGTGCTCCACCAGGCGCGCGCGAAGCCATAGCGCAGTCCGGAGGACATGGCGCAAATGGCACCGGCACCGGGCGAAAAGGAAATCGCCCAGGACGCGGCAAAAAAGGCAAGCCAGGTGGAGAAAGTCATGGAGGTTCAGGCGCGCGGAAAGAAAGCGGAATTGTAAGCGGTCGGCCTGCCGGGGTTAAGCCTTGCCGCCCCGGTCGTTGCCTGAGCGCCGCACACCCGAACTGCTGCGATTGCCGCCGCCGGAACGGGCATTGCCGCCAGGGCCTGCGCTGCGCGGACGGCTGTCGCCCGAGCGCTGGCCGGGCTGGCTGCGGCGCGGAGCCGGGCCGCCACGGCCGCGCCCCAGGCTATTGCGCAGATCGCGTTCTTCACGCGGGTCAGCCGGTTCGGTCACGGCCGGAGGGGTCCAGTCGGGAATGGGGAATTGCTCGATAGGGCGGCGGATCAGCTTTTCAATGGCTTTGAGCAGCTTGATTTCTTCCCCGTCCACCAGCGAAATCGCCGAACCTGCGGCACCAGCGCGGCCGGTGCGGCCGATGCGGTGGACGTAGTCTTCGGGGACGTTGGGCAGCTCGAAGTTGATGACCTGCGGCAGCTGGTCGATATCCAGGCCGCGTGCGGCGATATCGGTGGCAACCAGGACGGCGACCTGGCCGTTCTTGAAACCGTCCAGGGCGCGGGTGCGCGCCGACTGGCTCTTATTGCCGTGGATGGCGGCAGCCGACAGGCCGTCCTTGACCAGCTTTTCGGCCAGGCGGTTGGCGCCGTGCTTGGTGCGGGTGAAGACCAGCACCTGATGCCAGCCGTTGTTGCGGATCAGGTGGCTGACGGCATCGCGCTTGTGCGCCTGGGCGACCAGGTGCACGCTTTGGTCCACGCGCTCGGCAGTGGTATTGCGCGCGGCCACCGAGATTTCCGCCGGGTTAGCCAGGACGCCGCGCGCCAGGGTGCGGATTTCGTCGGAGAAGGTCGCGGAAAACAGCAGGTTCTGGCGCTTGGCGGGCAAGAGGGCCAGCACTTTGCGGATATCGCGGATGAAACCCATGTCCAGCATGCGGTCGGCTTCGTCGAGCACGAGGATTTCCACGCCGGACAGGTCGACGGTGCGTTGCGAGGCGTGGTCCAGCAGGCGGCCGGGTGTAGCCACCAGGATATCCAGGGGCTTCTTCAGCGCAGTGATCTGCGGGTTGATATTGACGCCGCCGAACATAACCATGGATTTCAGTTGCGTGTATTTGCCATAGGTCTTGACTGATTCCTCGACCTGGGCAGTGAGTTCGCGGGTCGGGGTGAGGATCAGGACGCGGGGGCGGCCGGGACGGCGTCCGCCGGACAGCGGGCGGTCCAGCAGCAGGTGCAGGATGGGCAGGGTAAAGCCGGCGGTCTTGCCTGTACCAGTCTGGGCGGCAGCCATCAGGTCACCACCCTGCAGTACCTGCGGGATGGCTTGCGCCTGGATGGGGGTAGGCTGACTGTAACCAACATCGGCGATGGCGCGCAGCAAGGGCTCCGCGAGGCCGAGGTCGGTAAAGGAAATGGGCTGAGACAAAAGAGACTCCGGCGCCAGCCAGTTGTTCCTGAGATCAACTCCAATCGGGGCGGGCGCAATGAACGGGAGGGAGAAACATCCATGCAGATATGGCGGCCAGTCAGGCCGGGGGCACGGATGGACACGGCATGCGGATTGGAACTGCGTGCGCGCGAAAGGAATGATTGTAGCGGACGCAGCGGCTATGGTCAGACTTTAAGATGCCGGTCACTGCGCCAGTGCTGTCGTGTGACAGACGCTGGCTGGCACCAGGGCGCCGCTAGATGACGCACTGGTGCCGGGCTGGCGAGGCCAGCCTGGGAGGGAAATCAGTTTGCGGTCTTGCCTTGAGCCTGAACCAGCGCGTCGCGCAGGGCGATTTGCGGGTTTTCGTTGCAGACCTGTAGCAGCTGGGGCTGCAGCTTGGCGATGCCGGCGGTATCCAGCACGGCTTCTTCGACCTTGCCGTCGTGGTTGACGGCAGCGGCAAAGCCGACCGCGACCGGGCGATAGCTTTCGTCCAGCGAGACGTAGTCGCTACAGAGCCAGAGCGCGACGGGCTTTTCTGCGTTGGCCTGGCTGGCGAACGGCAGGACGGCGGCGCTAGCGAGAGCGATCATGCATGCGGTTTTCTTCATTTCAGACTCCGAAGTGGCTAGATTGAGATGTTCGTTTTGCTCCATCACTGCAACGCCGGCAAGCATGGAGCGCGGCTACCGGCGATAACGGTGGTGCTGGTCGCGGCGGATGTGTCGCGGCGACCGTATCTGCGTCCAGCTTATGAGTATTGTCTGAAAAATCGAGGATAAATATGCTCAAAAATTGTTTGTAAATGAAACCTTATTGGTGAAATGGTTATATCGGTTGCTGCGCCACGATCCGGTAATGCGGTGTTGCTCCGGTGTGGTCCTCTGCCTGCGCGCCTGAGGTCCTCGGGGTTCGTACGGTACCGGCATGCAGGCTGGTGTATAACGCCAGCGCAGTGAAGCGGGCGGCTGGCAGGGCGATGTTGATGGCTGAGTCATCTGTTTGGGCGACGGCTCGTCGGCGGTAGCGTCCCAGCGTGATGTGCGGCTGGAAGGGCCGGGCTTCGACGGGCAGGCCGAGCTTGCGCAACAGGGCATGCGTATCTGTCAGCAAGGCCTGCAGCACAGGCGGATATTCATAACGTGCCACTGCCACCCTGGGGGCCGCAGGCTGTGGCCAGCTGGCACGGCCCAGCCCGAGCAGGGGCGGCAGGCTGCGTGCCAGTCGTGGCAAGGCCTGTATCAGCGCCTGCCCCTGGGCCGGCGTGATTGCGCCCAGGAAAGCCAGGGTCAGGTGCAGGTCGGCGGGGGCGACGGGCTGGACGGCGTCAGGCAGGCGGAGCTGCACCAGCGCGGCACAGGTGGGGGCATCGGGCGCCAGCGCGAGGAAACAACGGCGCCAGACCAAGGCTGCATCATCTTCCGGCAGAGGGGCTGGCGCACTGGTGGCAGGGGGCAAAGGCATGGTGTCGGTTCCGGGCTTGGAAAAACTATTGGACAATCTAAAAAAAACAGTGCTAGAATGCAATTCTTGCTCAAGCAAGCGTTGGCCTGGTAGCTCAGTTGGTAGAGCAGCGGATTGAAAATCCGCGTGTCGGTGGTTCGATTCCGCCCCAGGCCACCAAAGAATTCAGGTTCTACCGCATCAAAATACTGAAAATCCCCGTATCATCGGGGATTTTTTTATGTCTGCTTCCTATTTCTCTTCCAACGCCCCGACGGGCAAGCGGCTGCGCCGCCTCAATGCCCGCCAGCGTAAAAAGCTGCACGTGGGCGAATTCCAGCAATTCATTTTCGAAGTCCGTGCTTCATTCTCCGCGAATGACGGCAGCGATGCGCTGCTGGATGCATTGATCGAAATGATCGAATCGCGCGATCTGTTCTTCGGCGGCAGTGTCGGACGAGGTGTACTGGATGGCGTGGTTTCCGCGCGTGCCGGTTCTCCCTCCGAGGACGACAGGCAAGCCGTGTTGCAGTGGCTGCAACAGCGCGGTGATGTCACGCAGGTAACGGTGGGTGAACTGGCCGATGCCTGGTACGGCTGGCATTGATGCCTTGAACCACGGGTAGGGCCAGGCTGTGGCTGCCCGGAACGCGGGACCGCAAGGATTCCGCGTTTTTTTAACGGCTAAAAGTAGGTATACTGGTCTAACTACTTTTTCATGCAGGTGATTCCATGGCTGCTACCCGCCGGGATGGCAAGGCGCGCATCAGCGCCCACGACAGGCTGCTGGGCGCTGCCGCAGTATTGTTCTACCGCGACGGTATCGCGGGTACGGGCATAGATGCCATCGTGAAGCAAGCCGGCGTCGCGAAGAAGAGCCTGTACAACAACTTCAGTTCCAAGGCCGAACTGGTGGCGGCATATCTGCAGGCCCGGCACGAGGAATGGCTGGCGCTGTATGCGGCGCGCTTGCAGCAGGCCAGGGGCCCGGCAGCGCGGACACTGGCCGTGTTCGATGCCTATGTCGACCATGCCGAGTTTGCCTATGAGCGCGGCTTCCGGGGCTGCGGCCAGTGGAATGCCGCTGCGGAGTTGCCGGTGGAAGATGCAAGCCGGCAAGCGATCCGGGCCTACAAGGAAGAAGTGGAAGCCCTGCTTGCCCGGCATCTCACCGAGCATCTGTCAGGCGACGCCGAACGCGCGGCGCCGCTGGCCAGGCACTTGGCCTTCTTGCTGGAAGGGGCTGTGGCACGGGCGGGCCTTGAAGGCAGCAGCCAGTGCCTGCACCAGGCCCGGCAGATGGCGGCCAGCTTGCTGGAGCAATGGTGAGCACGCGCCCGCACGCGCCCACGGCCTCCATTTCGCCTGCGGATCGGCCGGTCCCGCTGGCGGGCCGCGCGGCGCCGGGCAGGGAATACCTGCTGGGGGTGTCGGCCATCCTGTTTGCCTGCATCCTGTGGGCGACGACGGGCGTATCCGCCACTTTCGCGCCGGAAGTCGGCGCTGCGGCGATAGGGGCTGCGGCCATGGGCATAGGTGGCCTGTTGCAGGCGCTGATTGCCGTGCGATCCATCCTGCGTAACCTCGGCGCCTTGCGCCTGCAGTGGCCCTGGTTGCTGATGGGCGCCATTGCCGTGGCGGTTTATCCGCTGGCTTTCTACGCGTCCATGCGCCTGGCCGGCGTGACGATAGGCACGGTGGTTTCCCTGGGCTCGGCGCCCTTGCTCTCGGCGGTGATTGAAATGGTGCTGGATGGCACGCGCGTCAGCATGCGTTGGGCCTGCGGTGCCGTGCTGGGGCTTTTGGGCATGGTGCTGCTGAGCCTGGCCGAAGGCAGTGGCGTCAGTGCCGTACTGGCGCCTGACGTCACCACTGGCGTATGGCTGGGACTGCTGGCGGGTCTGAGCTATGCCCTGTATTCCTGGGCCGCCCGGCGCCTGATGCAGTGTGGCATTCCGGCACGGGCGGCGATGGGCGCGGTATTCGGCGGGGGCGGGCTGCTGCTGATGCCGGTGCTGTTCGCTACCGGCGCCCCATTCCTGGCGTCCTGGAACAACGCGGCCGTAGGCATCTACATGGCCCTGGTGCCCATGTTCCTGGGCTATGTGTGTTTTGGCTACGGCCTGGCGCGCGTGCAGGCCAGCACGGCTACTACGGTGACCTTGCTGGAGCCGGTGTTTGCCGCAGGCCTGGCCGCCGTGGTGATCGGGGAGCGCCTGCCCGCGCTGGGCTGGCTGGGGGTCGCGTTGATTCTTGCGTGCCTGGTCTGCATTACCTGGCCAGGGCGGGCCAGGGCGCGGGTGCCGGCGGCCATGTCGGTACCGGCTGGCTGAGCGCAACAGTTTTTGCTGCGGCAGGGTATGCCGGTAGTTGAGTGTTCAAAGGCTGTGTCGTTTTATCAATCTGGAGCAGAAATCAATCATGGCAACCATTTCGTGGGATGACTTCACCAAGGTCGAATTGCGCGTCGGGCGAATTGTCCAGGCCGAAGTGTTCGCGCAGGCGCGCAAGCCGGCCTTCAAGCTGCAGGTGGATTTTGGTCCGGAGATCGGCCTGCGCAAGTCCAGCGCGCAGATCACCGATCTGTATACGCCGGAATCCCTGGTGGGCAAGCTGGTGGTTGCCGTCGTCAATTTCCCGCCTAAGCAGATCGGTCCGCTGATGTCTGAATGCCTGGTGACGGGCTTCCATGATGAAAATGGTGCGGTGGCCCTGTGCGTGCCCGACCGGCCCGTGCCGTTGGGCGCGAGCCTCTGCTGAGGCCGGAGGGCAAGATGGACGGCAGCGTTGGCTGCCGTCCCGGCAAGCCGGTACGACGTCCAGGGGGCCTGGCTGTCAGCCCTCCTGCAGGATATCGCGATAGGCCTGCGGGTCGGTGTCGTTCTCTGTATTGATGAGTAGTACCCGGCTGTGCTGGTTCAGGGCCAGTGCCTGTTGCAGGATAGGCGTAGCCAGCACGGTTTGCAGCCCGGCCAGCCCGGCAGCGCCCGATGCGCCGGATACGATGGCAGGGTCGCCTTGCGACGGGCGGGCAAAGCGGCGCACCGCATGTTTGATGGCGGCATCGTCCAGTGCCAGCATCATGTCGCTGCCCTGGCAGATGATTTCCAGAACGGCCCTCGATGGCTCGCCGCAGGCCAGTCCGGCCGAGATGGTATCAAAAGGCCCGGGCGTGTTGCGGTATTCGCCGCCGGCACGGGCGCTGGCCATCAGGCAGGCCGCGCTGCGCGGTTCGACCAGGATGTAGCGCATGCCGGCGTCAGGCCAGCAGCGCTCCAGGCTCGCCATCAGTGCGGCCGCCATGCCGCCCACGCCGCCTTGCAGGAACACGTGGGTGGGTGCCTGAGGCAGTTGCGCCTGCAGTTCCTGGGCCAGCACGCTGTAGCCGGCCATCACCCATTTCGGAATGTCTTCATAGCCTTCCCAGGTCGTGTCGGAAATGATTTGCCAACCATTCTGCGCCGCAACCTGGGCGCAGGCACGGACGGCATCGTCATAGTCGCCGGGTACGCGGATGATGCGCGCGCCGTATTGGGCGATGGCTGCTTCACGCGCGGGACTGACACCTGCGTGCAGGAAGATCACGCAGTCGACGCCCGCGCGTTGCGCGCCCCAGGCCACTGAACGCCCATGGTTGCCTTCGGTGGCGCAGGTCACCGTCATCCGTCCGGGTTGCTGCGCCGTGGCCAATGCCACGGCGTAGGCGCCGCCCAGCGCCTTGAAGCTGCCCAGGCCGAAGCGCGGCCCTTCATCCTTGCAGAGGATGGCAGCGAGGCCGGCTGCCGCCGCCATGGCAGGCAGGCCCAGGAGCGGCGTGGCCCGGTACTGTTCCCACCGGGTGATGTGGGCTTGCGCTTGCGCGCAGAGACTGGCGGGTAGCGTGCGTTCGATGGCAGAGCGGAAAGCCGTGTTGTCGCGTGTCTGGCGCCAGATGGCGTCGATGTACAGGGTGTGCGGGAAGTCGGGACGGTTCATTGGATCAGCTCCGGCAGGGACACGACGCGAATGTCTGCGGCTTCCAGCGCCTGGCGGACGGCACGTGCCACCGGTACGGCAGTCGGTTCGTCGCCGTGGATGCAGAAGGTGTGGACTTCGCAGGGAATGCGCTTGCCCGAGGTCGAAAAAATGGCGCGCTCCTCCAGGATGCGCATGACATGCGCAACGGCTTCTTCCGGGTCTTTGATGACGGAATTATCCAGCTCGCGCGACAGCATCTTGCCGTTGTCGTCATAGCGCCGGTCCACATAGGATTCATGCGCGACCCGCAGGCCCAGGCGTGCAGCCGCCCGCGTCATCTGCGAGCCGGCATTGGCGACGTAGATCAGGTCCGGGTCGGCCGCCTTGATGCCCCGGCCGATGGCCATGGCATAGTCCTCGATGTCGTGCGCCATGTTGTTCAGCGCGCCATGCGGCTTCACGTGTGTGACCCTGACGTTCTGGGCCCGGGCCAGGGCTTGCAGCGCGCCGATCTGGTAGGTGATCAGATACTCGAGGTCTTGCGGGTTCATGCGTATCTGGCGGCGGCCAAAACCCCAGAGGTCATTGAAGCCTGGATGGGCGCCGACGGAGACACCGTTCTCTTGCGCCAGGCGGACCGTGCGCATCATGATGGACGGGTCGCCCGCGTGCATGCCGCAGGCGACATTGGCAGAGCCGATCAGGCGCATCAGTTCGGGGTCTGCGCCGATGGTGTATTTACCGTAGCTTTCGCCGATATCGGCGTTGAGGTTGATTTTCATGTGAGGCTCTCTTGTTGAAGGAGGGTTTCAGGAAGGCTTGCGCAGGAAGGACACCAGTGCGATCAGCGATACCACGACGATGCCCAGGGCCACCGGGTGCTGCAGCAGCGCCTGTGGGTCGCCATTGGTGATGATCAGGCTCTGGCGCAGCGACAGTTCAAACAGCGGTCCCACGACAAAGCCGATCAGGAAGGTGATGCGGGAGAAATCGAAGCGGTGCATCAGGTAGCCCAGGACGCCGCAGCCGAACATCAGCTGCACCGAGAACATGGAGCGTGTTTCCAGGTAGGAACCCAGCATGCACAGCATGATGACGATGGGAATGATGATGCGGACCGGCACACGTGTGAGCTGGGCGAAGCCGACCAGCCCCAGGCGGCCGACCAGCAGCATGAGCAGGCTGGCGACCAGCATCGAACCGTAAATGCCGTAGATGAGCTGGCCATGCTCTTCGAACATGCGCGGCCCGGGCACGACGCCGTGGATCATGAAAGCGGCGATCAACACTGCTGCCGACACGCTGCCGGGAATGCCCAGCGCAAAGAGCGGCACCAGGCTGGCGGGCGTCACCACGTTGTCGGCGGTTTCGGCAGCCGCCACGCCCTTGATTTCCCCTTTGCCGTAACAGTCGTCGGGCTTGGCCGTGCGCTTGGCCAGGCCATAGGCGAGGAAGGAAGCGACGGTCGGCCCCAGGCCGGGAATAATGCCCACGACAATGCCGACGCCACTGGATTGCATGATCGTGGGCAGGACGCGGCGGAACTCGGGCCAGCTGAGCCCGCGGTCGCGCTTGCTGGGCTGTTCGGTGAATTCGCTGCGCTCTTCGCCGTAGAGCAGCAGGCGTTCGGCCTGGATGAACATTTCCGTCATGGCCAGCATGCCTACCGTGACGGCCAGCAGGGGAACGCCGTCCATCAGTTCTACGTGATCGAAGGTCATGCGTGGCATGGCCGTTTCCGCATCCATGCCGACGCAGGCCAGCAGGATGCCGCAAAGTCCGGCGATCAGTCCGCGGATGGCCGAGGTGCCGGCCAGTGCGGCGATGAAAGTCAGCGCCAGGAACATGATGGCGGTCATTTCGACCGGGCCGACACGCAGCGCAAAGCGTGCCAGCGGCAGGGCGATGGCGATCAGCAGCAGGGTGCCGACCAGGTCGCCGATGACCGAGCCGTACAGGGCGACCTTCAGGGCTTTTTCACCCTTGCCGGCCTTGGTCAGTGGATATCCGTCCAGGCAGGTGGGGGCGGAGCTGGGTTCACCCGGCGTATTGAGCAGTATTGCCGTGGTCGCGCCGCCCGCGCCGCTGGCCTTGGCGATGCCAATGAGGAAGGCGACGGCCGCCAGCGGCGACATGTAATAGCTCAGCGGAACAGCTACCGCCAGGGCGGCGGGGCGGTTCAGCCCGGGCAGCACGCCGACGGCGTAGCCCAGCAGGATGCCGAGAAAAACAAACAGGATGACGGAGGGGGAAAGGGCGTCGGTCAGGCCGTTGAGTGCCATATCCATGATGGTCTCCTTGCCTCAGGCTGCGACAAAGTGGAACAGGGCCGCGATGAAGAGCGCAGGCAGCAGGCAATAGAGCCAGCGGCGTTCGCCCAGCAGGCGCATCAGGGTCGGGATCAGGAACAGCGCTCCGGCCGCCAGGCTGGCGTAGCTGACAATCAGCACGCCGACGACGCACAGCGCCATGACGCTGGTGACTGGCCGCCAGGGCAGGCGGGCCAGCAGCAGCGCCGGCGCATCGCGGCGCAGAGACAGCAGAAAGCCGGCAGCGCAGAGCACCGCCATGCCCAAGGCCGCCGCCTTGGGCAACAGCGCGGGCGATAGCCCCAGCGCATCGGCAGCCGGAATTTGCGCCGGAATGAAGCCGAAGGCCAGCCAGAGGGATATGGCGGCCAGGGCCGCCATATCCCAGGCGGGCGCCGCGCGGCGTGTTTCCAGGGGGGCGTCAGCCTCGGCGCCCGCCGCAGGCGTGGGCGGCGTGGCGTGCGTGGCGGCGTCAGGAAGGTCGTGTGGAAGGGGGTGTTGCGCGCTGGTCATGCTCAGTCTCCGCTGGTGGCATCTATCAGTTGCCGGTAACCGGCAATATGCGCGTCCACGGTTTGCTCCAGCGCCGCGCCGCTCAGCACGACCGGATCAACGCTGCGGCGTTTGAGCAGCGCCAGCACATTCGGGTCGCGGCCTGCCGCATCGAAGGCGGCGGTGAGTTTGGCCTGAATGTCAGCGGGCAGCCCCTTGGGCGCGACAAACATCACCAGATTGACGCTGGAAACGTCATAGCCCTGTTCCTTGAGCGTAGGGACGTCCGGCAGGCCGCTGATGCGTTCATCCGCCAGGGCGGCCAGGACGACGACATCGCCGTTTTCCGCCTGCGGGTAATAGGCGCCGGAGCTATAGCCCAGATCCAGGTGGCCGCCCATGACTTGCGTGACGACTTCCGCACCGCTGCGGGTCGGTACCGGCTTCAGGTTGACGCCGTCCTGTTTGGCGATATAGCGCGTCAGCATCTTGTCGAGTGCGGTATTGGACGCGACCGTCAATTGGCCTGCCGAGCGTGCGGCGTCAGTGGCATCCTTGATGGTTGTCCAGCCTTTGCCGGGCAGGGCGATGTACGCCTCGGGGAACTGGCCGATTGCGGCCACATAAGAGAAATCGTCGGCGCTATAGCCCAGTTTGGCAATCAGCGGATCCAGGGTGATGGTGGTGGAGGTAGTGGCGACCAGGTTGTAACCGTCGGGCTTCTGGCGCGACAGTGCCGTGGCGGCAACCGCGCCGCCGGCGCCAGGCTTGTTTTCGATGACCAGCGGCTGGCCAAGTTCGCGGCTGACGACTTCTGCCACCGCACGTGCCACGATGTCGGTCGTGCCGCCGGCGCCGAAGCCGACGGTGACAATGATGGGTTTTTCGGGCCAGTCGGCGCGCGCGGCGCCATGGGCAAGCAGGACAAGGGTGGCAAAAGATGCAAGCACGGCTTTTTTCATGTCTCTCTCCGGGTGGAAAACTGCTGTTATGTGTGCGGCATGCCTGGTCACTATAGGTAGGCGCCAACCCGGAGTCCAATGCAAATTCAACGTGTTAATTTATGCATTTCGTGCATAAGCAAGGGGCTGGCGCCATGTTGAATTTGCGTACCGTGCAGTTGTTCATCGCCGTGGCGGAACGCCTGAGCGTGTCGCGTGCGGCGACGGCCATGCATATCAGCCAGTCGGCCTTGTCACGCCAGATCCAGGGGTTGGAAGAAGACCTGGGTGTGCGGCTGTTCGAGCGCATCGGCAAGCGCCTGGCGCTGACGGCCGAAGGAGAGGACCTGCTACCGAAGATGAGCCAGCTGTTGCAGCAAGCCAATGGGCTGTCCGACCGCATTCACCGCCTGCACAATGGCGAGGCAGGTTATCTCAGCCTGGGGGCGACGCCGCAGACCATCGAGGCGCTGCTGGCGCCCGTGCTGCGCGCGCTGCGCCGTAATCACAGCGGTATAGAAATCCACCTGGTTGAAGGGCCCAATGAACGTCTGCTGGATTATGTGGAAAGTGGCACGGTGCATGCCGCCATCGCCTGGGCGCCGCACGAGCAGAAATTCGAGCGCCTGGACCTGTTCAAGGCCAGGTTGTACGCCGTCCTGCCGCCTGGGCACGCAGCAGAAGGAGCGCAAGAACTGGATCTGACGCAGCTGGGCGATGGCCCCATCCTGTCTTTGCGGCGCGGCTTCATGACGCGCAGTATGTTCGACCAGGCCTGCGAGGATGCCGGTCTGCGCCTGAACCGCATTACCGAGAGTGCAAGCACGCAGACGCTCTGGGCGCTGGCGCGTTCCGGCATGGGGGTGGCAGTGGTGTCGTCCAGCGCGGTCAGCCAGTGGCACCACAAGGATGTGGTGCCCTTGACGCTCAATGGACACTGGGTGGAAGAAGTCGTATCGGCGGTGCGCAATGTGGAGCGCTACCAGCCGCTGGCCTTGCAGGCCTTCCAGGCCGAATTGCGCAACTTCCTGCGCGATAGCCCGGAAGGCAGCCGGTTCCGGCAGTTTGCCACTACCCTGCTGTAGTGCAGAGCGGTGGGCAAGGCGCTTCAGATTGCGGCCGGCTGTTCCTGTGCCAGCCGGTTGTAGGCGCTGATGACGGCGAGAACGCAGGCCGTGGCAATGTTTTCATGGATGCCGACCCCGAAGCGGCTGCCAGTCACTGCGGGATGCGCCATTTCGATGATCGCGACCGATTGCGCCTGGGCACCTGAGCCCAGGCTGCGCTGTTCGTAGGCGTCGACGCGCAGTCCGGCGTTCAGCGCGTTGACGGCCGCAGCGATGGGGCCGTTGCCCTGGCCGATGATTTCATTGGCCTGGGTATCGTCGCCGGGCGGCACCAGGCGCAACCGGATCTGATGACCCTCGGCGACATCGACCAGGGAATGTGACTGGTAGCGGTGGCGGCCAGGCTGCCACGGCATGAGATAGGTCTGGCGGAACAGGTCCCAGATCGCTTCGCTGCTGATCTCCGTTTCGCTGCTATCGGCATGGCGTTGCACGATGGCGCTGAATTCCACCTGCATGCGGCGGGGCATGGAAATGCCATGGTCGCGTTCCAGCAGGTAGGCAATGCCGCCCTTGCCGGACTGGCTGTTGACGCGCACGATGCTGTCGTAGGTACGGCCCAGGTCCTTGGGGTCTATCGGCAGGTAGGGCACGCGCCAGATGCTGTCAGGCTGCTGGGCCGCAAAGCCTTTGGCGATGGCATCCTGGTGCGACCCCGAGAAGGCGGTGAACACGAGGTCGCCGGCATAGGGATGGCGTGGATGGATGGGCAGCGACGTGCATTCCTCCGCGACGCGGGCGACGGCGGCGATATCGGAGAAATCCAGGCCGGGGTGGACGCCCTGTGTGTAGAGGTTGAGCGCCAGCGTGACGATATCCACGTTGCCGCTGCGTTCGCCATTGCCGAACAGGCAGCCTTCCACGCGCTGGGCGCCCGCCAGCAGCGCCTGTTCTGCGCAGGCCACGCCGGTGCCGCGGTCATTGTGCGGGTGCACCGACAGCACGATGTGTTCGCGCCGGTGCAGGCGTCGGTCCATCCATTCGATCTGGTCGGCAAAGACATTGGGTGTGGAGACTTCCACGGTGGTGGGCAGGTTGATGATCATGGGCCGGTCGCGGCCCGCGTCCCAGGCAGCAATGGCGGCGTTGCAGACGGCCAGCGATACGTCCAGCTCAGCCATGCAGAAAGTTTCCGGAGAGTACTGCAACACCCATTCGGTTTCCGGATGCTGAGCAGTCAGGCTCTTCAAGAGCGCGATGTGCTTTTCCACCATGGCGATGATTTCGGGCACGCTCAAGCCGAACACCAGCTCGCGCCATGCCGGGGCGATGGCGTTGTAGAAATGCACGATCACGCGCGGCGCGCCGCGTACGCTTTCCACGGTGCGGCGGATCAGGTCTTCGCGCAGTTGCGTCATGACCATGGGGGTGACATCGGCGGGAATCTGCTGCTCGTCGATGAGGCTGCGCACGATGTCGTAGTCGGTTTGCGAGGCAGCCGGGAAGCCGACTTCGATTTCCTTGAAGCCCAGGCGCACCAGCTCCTGGAACAGGCGCAGCTTGCGCTGCCGGTTCATGGGTTCGAACAGCGCCTGGTTGCCGTCGCGCAGATCCGTGGAGAGCCAGACGGGCGCTTGCGTGATGACACGCGATGGCCACTGCCGGTTGGGCAGGTTGATCGGGGGGAAAGCCTGGTACTTGGTATGAGGGTGCTGCAGCATGAGGAGTCTCCGGAAATTCTGGCTGGACTGATTCCCCTTGCTTGGCTGGGCCAAGTTGCGGCGCGGTCGGGGTCAGGGGGAATCAGTGCAGGTCTGGGCGCACGCAGGCGTGCTCAGACCCCGACGCAGGGTCAGGGCTAGCAGCGGCAGGGGTAGCGACATAAAGCCAGACATGGTTTTTCCGTTGATGGCGATGCTGCCGGTGCGCCAGGGCATAGCAGCTCATTGCAGGACAGTGTATGCTCGGTCAGGCTGTCTTTCTTTATCCAAAAAGACAATTCATATATGAAAAAGGACAATGCATCACTGCCTGCTGAACCCCTTTCCAGGCTGACAGGCGCGCTGCGGGCAAGCGCTGCCGGCCTGACTTTCAGCGAGCCTCAGCCGGACCCCTGCCTGGAGGCGGGGCGGGCGCAGCTCGGGCCCGGTGCGGTCTTGATGACTGGCGTGGCGATGGATTACCCGGCTGGGTATGCCACCTCCTGGCACGCACACGAGTGTTGCCAGTTGTTGTATGCGGTGCAGGGCGTGATGGTGGTGCAGGCGGTCACGGGCCGCTGGATCGTGCCGCCGACAACGGCGGTATGGTTGCGGCCAGGTATTCGTCATCGGCTGTCCATGCAGGGCCAGGCCAAGGTGCGCAGCGTCTTCGTGCCGGCAGAGGCGGCGCATGGCCTGCCGGAGCAGGATGGCGTGCTGCATGTGTCGCCGTTGTTGCGTGAGTTGATCGCGCAGGCGGCCTTGCTGGGACGGGATCTCTGTGCACAGCGGCGGGGCCGCCTGCTGGCGGAGTTGCTGTTGGAAGAATTGCGCGGCCAGCGGGAGTTGCCATTCCACCTGCCATGGCCGGAAGACGCGCGCATGGCGGCGGTCTGCGAAGCCGTGCTGGCGGACCCCTCCGATGGCCGTGATGCCGGGGATTGGGCGCAGGTGCTGGCCATGAGCAGCAAGACTTTTCAGCGCCATTTTCTCAAGAGCGCCGGCCTGGGCTTTGGGCGCTGGCGTCAGCAGGCGCGCATGCTGGCGGCACTGGACGCCCTGTTGCAGGAGATGCCCATCCTGCAGGTGGCGCTCCAGGTGGGCTATGAAAGCCAGAGCGCCTTTACCCTGGCGTTCAGGCAGACCTTCGGCGTGGCACCGGCACGTTTCCGCGAGATGCTGCGTGCCGCGTGAGCGTGCCATATCGTGGTGGCGTTGTTCTGGGACTCAGTTCAGCGGGGGCGTTTTTTCTTGGGGCGGCCCGGCGGCAAAAAAATGCCCCCTGGGCCGGAGAATCCAGCTGCGGGGGCCAAGTTCACGGAGATATCCCTGGAGGGGGATGAGGGAGCCCGTTACGTGTCACGCACGCGACGGGCGATAGGGCGGTGTGCCTCAATGGCGGTGTGGCTTGTCTTCCTTTGCGGGGGCCGGTGCCAGCAGGTCCAGCGTCGGGGTTTCATCGAAGAAGTTCCAAGGCTTGAGCAGCACGTTGACCCACTCGGTCGGCATGATGGGCCATTCCTCGGCGCGTGCGACGTGCGTGGTGCCGGTTGTCAGCCATACGACGTTGTCGGTATTGACGATGTTCTCGTCATCTGCGGTGAACTGGCCCAGGCCGGTGTCCTTGTCGGAGCGGTTGGGGTACTTGCCTTCGGGGAAGAATTCCTCGGGCTTGTACTTGGTGACCCACAGTTGCTTGTCCATGAAGTGCAGGCGGTTGTAGATCCATTCGTCGGCGCCGAAGTTCGCGCCCTTGGCCACCGGGTGGGTGCCGCCGGCATAGGGGATGAGCTGGTAGGAAACCGGATTGCCCATGCGGTTGAGCTTGTTGGTGTTGCTCAGCAGGCGGATCGTGCCGGGGTCGAACTTCTGCGCAGCCTGCTGCTCGCTGGTGACGGTGCGGGTTTCGGTCTGCATCGTGCTGGTGCGCGGGCCGCCACGGGTATTGGGGGCGACGACCGGGTCGATTTCGGTCAGCGTATTGTTTTCGCCGTCCACATCCATGTCGAGGCGGAAGTTGTAGATGTGCTGGTGCGTGGTGCCGACGATGTTGTGGTCGATCAGCGTGCCATAGCGGGTATCTTCCTTGGCGGTCGGGTCCTGCATGGTGCGTGCCTGCACGCCCTTGACGGCCTCGATGCCGGTGGCGCCGGCGTTGATGCCGATGGTGCCGTTCTGCGAGAACACCCAGTCGAAGATGTAGTCGTAGTTGCCGACGGTGCTGATCCAGCGCACTACCAGTTCGCGGCGCTCGGTGCTGACGTTGGGCTGGCCCATTTCCTGGTGCTTGTATTCCGGGCCCGCATAGCGTTCGAACACGGCAATGGCGTTGGGGACGACGGTTGGTTCGCCGGTGTAGTCGGCCAGCGTGGCGTCGAGGAGCACGGCGTTCTGTGGCACGTCCTTGCCGCGTTCGATGGGCGAGGTCAGCGTGCCCATGCCGTACTCGCCGGAATCCAGGTAGGCCTTGAAGTACCAGCCCACGTCCGGGTCGCCGTAGGGCACGATCATGCCGCCCAGAGAACCTTCATACATCACTTTGCGCTTGGTGCCCTTATCGTTGTAGGTCACGGTGGAGAGCATCAGGCCGACGCGCGAATCCAGGCGGAAGTGGAATTCCCAGTTCTGCCAGCGCAGCGTATTGCCCGCGATGGAGTAGTTCTTGCCTTCGGGTTCCAGGATTTCCAGCGGTTTGACGGGCGGGCGGTTGGTACGGTCGCGGCCGTCATAGGAACGGGCCGTCATGGGGATGGGAATGACGCCTTCGTCTTCCAGCTTGATCACGGCCTTCTTTTCCAGGTCGACCACGGCTACCAGGTTCTCGATGGGGTGGGCCCAGTAGTTGCCGTCGCCGACGTCCAGGTAGCTGACGACCTTCAGCAGGCGGTCTTCCTGCTTGAGCTGGTCCTTGCCATCGAAGTAACCCACCGTCAGCGGCGTGGCAATGGCCTTGGAAACGTCGTTGATGCCGCGCTTGGCCAGCGCTGCCGCGTATTCGGGGCTGTTCTCGATGGCCTTCTGCACGGTTGCAAAATCGTCCAGCAGCACCATGCCGTGCGCACCTTCGACTTCCTTCCAGCCGTGCACTTCCTTCAGCACGTAATCCACCGTGCCTTCATACAGTGTCTTGCCATCGAGGATGGTGAAGGCCGCATGGCGGTTGTAGCTGACGGGCTTGCCTTCCAGTACGAAATCCCAGACCTGATCCTTGGGTGGCGTTTTCAGCGTGATCTCGGTAAAGCGCATGCCGGGCTTGAGGTGGCCGCTGGCCTTGAGCACTTCCACGGCCGTGTTGATTTCATCGGCGGTCAGCGGATTGAGCGGGCTGGGCGTTTCCTCGATGATGAACGTTTTGTCCAGGCCGGACTGGAAAACGTCATTGATGAATTCTTCGGAGACCATGGCCTGGCCATTCTTGATCGTCACGGGGACGCTCAGTTCCAGCGGCGTGCCGTTGACGAGGATGGTGTGTGAACCGGGCTTGGCGCGCACCATGGTGCTGTTGCGCTGGATGTCGTAGACACCGGCATAGTTGTCCCAGCGCACGGTGGCGCCGAAATCCTTGAGCGTTTGCTCCAGCGGCACCATCTTGGCCGGTGCGCCGTGGGCCAGCGCCTGGCCGGCGGGCGCCAGCAGCGCGGCGGAACTCAGTGCCAGCGCCAGCACGCTGCGCCGAAAAGTGGAGGCCTGCCGCGGCGGCTTGTTCGTTGTAGTCATGGTCGTTCCTCTCGTTTTCTCTTTTTATGAATCAACAGCGTACCGGCCCCGGGCGGGGCCAGCGGGCAAGGCTGCGGCGAACACCGGCTCTGCGGCGGGCATTTCGCCGTCCTGGCGCCCGGGAACCCCGGACGCCGCCAGGACGGTGCTGCTGCATCCCGGTCATGGCGGGAGACGGCAGCACTGTGAGACGGCTTCAGTGCGCGATGCAGACGGACTTGATTTCGGTGCAGCCTTCAACGGCATGGCGTCCGAATTCGCGGCCGATGCCGGATTGCTTGTAGCCGCCGAAGGGCATGCTCGGATCCAGCAGCACGTGGGTATTGACCCAGACCGTACCGGCCTCGATGCGCGGGATCAGGTTCATGGCGCGGCTGATGTCGCTGGTCCAGAGGCTGGCGCCCAGGCCGTAGTGGCTGTCGTTGGCCAGTTGCACGGCTTCTTCATCGGTGTCGAAGGTCAGGACGGACAGCACCGGGCCGAAGATTTCCTCGCGGGCGACCTTCATGTCCTGCGACACGCCGGACAGGATGGTGGGCTGCACGAAGAAGCCAGGCGCTTCCACCGGTTTGCCGCCAGCGGCCAGCTTGGCGCCTTCCTGACGGGCGGATTCGATATAGCCTTCGATGGCTTGCTGCTGGCGGCGCGATACCACCGGGTTGACTTGCGCGCCGGGGTCCAGGCCGGGCCCCAGGGTGAGGGTGGACACGGCGGCCGACAGTGCGTTGACGAATTCATCATGGCGCGATTTGTGCACATAGATGCGCGAGGCGGCAGCGCAGACCTGGCCCTGGTTCAGCAGGCCACCCAGCATGACGCCTTGCACGGCCTTGCCGATGTCGGCATCGCCGAACACCATCATGGGGTTCTTGCCGCCCAGTTCCAGCGTGAAGCGTGCCATGTGTTCCACGGCAGCATGGCCGACCAGCTTGCCGGTCTGGGTAGAGCCGGTGAAGGAAACCTTGGCGATGAGCGGATGCGACACCAGCGCCTGGCCGGTCGCGCCCGCGCCGGTCACGACGTTGAAGACGCCCGGCGGTACGCCCGCTTCCAGCGCCAGTTCCGCCAGGCGCAGCGCCGACAGCGGGGTTTCCGGGGACGGCTTGATGACGACGCTGCAACCTGCGGCCAGCGCGGGCATGACTTTCCAGGCGGCAATCATCAGGGGGAAGTTCCAGGGCACGATGCCGGCCACGACACCGACCGGTTCGCGGCGGGTGTAGCCGGTATAGCGTGTGCCCGGCGGCATGGCGATGGACAGGTCCAGAGATTCGCCATGCAGTTTGGTGGCCCAACCGGCCATGTAGCGCATGAATTCCGTCGTGGCGCCGGTATCCAGCGCACGCGACAGGTTGATGGATTTGCCCTGGTTGATGGTTTCGATCTGCGCCAGTTCTTCAGCATGGGCTTCGACCAGCGCGGTGAAGGCCAGCAGGATGCGTTCGCGGTCTGCCGGACGCAGGCCGCTCCAGCGGCCATCGCGCAAGGCGGTATGGGCGCTGCGCACGGCCTGGTCCACGGTGTCTGCATCGCTGTCGCCGGCTGTGGCGATGGTTTCGCCGTTTGCGGGGTTGTAGACCGGCAGGGTACGGCTGGCCGCGATGGCCTTGCCTTCGATAAAGCTGCCGTGCGGGCGGGCCAGGAATGCCTGTACGGCAGCCAGCAGTTCGACTTGCGCCATGATCTTTGTCTCCATGAAATTTATTCTGCACACGGGCTCGGGCCGGTGCTATGGGACTGATATTAGGAACAATGGCGCGTGCGGGATTTGCTGTGCCTGCCTAGTTTATGTGTCAGGCTGCCAGCGTGGGGCGGCGGGTCGGGGGGGGATGGCGATCAGTCGGCGAGGACGTTGCCGGTATGCTGGCGCCGGTATTCGCCCGGCGAGATGCCAAAGCGTGCCTTGAAGGCAGTGGAAAAATGGCTGGAATCGGAGAAACCCCAGGTATAGCCAACCGCGGCGAGCTTTTGCGGGCAGTTCATGCTGCGCAGGGTTTCAGCGCATAGGTCCAGGCGTCGGTTGCGTATGTACTGCGCCACGACCAGCCCCTGCGTGGCGAACAGGCGGTACAGGCCGCGCACGGAAATGCCTATGCATTGCGCGATGCTTTCCGGTGTGAGTTCCTCGGCGTCAATATGGTCGTCGATGAAGTCCAGGGCGCGTTGCAGCCGGTCGTTGCCACCCTGGCGCGGGCTTTCGGTATTGCCGATGGCAGGCCGCAGCAGGTGCACGACGGCATCAAGCGCCGCCTCCCCTTCGGTGCGGCTCAGACCCGAACTGGTCTGGCGCAGCGTGGCCAGAATCAGGTGGCGTGCCAGGCCTGCCGCTGAAGTCGATGCAGGGACGCGCTGGGCGCAATGCACGCGGATGGCACGCAGATTGCGCTCGATGGCCAGGCGCGGCAGGATCAGCGACACCTGGCGCGAGGCGGCGATGTACTTCACGCTGAAGGGATGCGCGGCATCGACCAGCGTAATGTCGCCCGGGGACAGCACGGTTTCCGTATCGCTTTGCGCAATGCCGCAGCGGCCGCGCAATTGCAGTACGGCGAAAAACTTGCTGCTGTCGTCTTCCTGGACTTCTTCGGGGGTGCGGTATAGATGCGTGCCATCGCTGGCTTCCACCATGCTGGCGCGCACGGCGCTGCTTTCATAGGCTTTCAGGCCGCCGGAAAAATCGCCGGATTGAACGTCCGCACGGAAGCGTCCGCACGTCTGGTTGATGGCGGAAATCCAGGCGTCGAATGCCCGGTCGGGAGCGGAGTGTCTGACAGAAGGCATGCCTGTCCAAACCTTTTCTTGCGGTGGCGGAGCGTCTGAAAGCGTGGGAAGCGTTGACGGGGCCGCGGCCCACCGCGTAGGCGAGGCGGCGTAAGGGATGCTGCAATCAAAGCACGAAGCGTCTGGCGATTCATTTAGGGTTTACCCAATAAAGGCGTCCGGGTTAACCCTGGCGTCGGCTGGCACCAGCGCTGGCTTGTCACGCCGGAACATGAATCTGGCACGTTCGTTCTATACCGAAAAAAGAAAATTAGAGGTTAATGAATAGGTGCGCGCCGCCGATTATCTGGCGCTCTTCACAACAACGAAAACATGGAGCACCGCATCATGACTGAACGCAACACTTCGCCTGTCCATCATTGCCTGTCCCGCGCCTTCAGCCAGCGTCTGGCGGGTGCCTTGCTGGCCGTGCCGGCAGTCTGCCTGCTGGCAGGCGCAGCCCAGGCTGCCGGCACGCCCGACCCCGGCGATTACGTGCCGGCACCAGCCGGTGCAACGGTATTCGCCGTCTATGCCCAGCATCTGAAGTCGGACAAGGTCTATGAAAATGGCCACAAGGTCGAAGACGGCCTGGGCCTGCGGCTGGACATCGGCGTGGCGCGCCTGATGCATTATGTGGATGTGGGCGGGAAGACCATGGATTTCGAGATCATCCTGCCCTATGCGCGCCAGCGCATCCGCTCCATGGACTATCGCGAGAGCGGGCTGGGCAACCTGCAGCTGGGCACGACCTACTGGATGCTGGAAGACAATGAGGCCGGCCGCTACGCAGCCTGGGCGGCATATCTGACCTTGCCGACGGGTTCGCACCGCAAGGACGGTTTCGCCATCAGCGAGGATCGCTACGCGCTGGACCTCGAAGCTGCCTACCTGACGCCACTGGGCGGCCGCTGGTCGCTGGACCTCATCGGCCAGGTCGAGGCCTATACCCACGATGATGCCACCGATGTGCATCGCCGCCCCATGGCACGCGCTTTCGCCCACCTGAGCTACCACTGGTCGGAACAGACCCGGCTGGCCTTCAGCGTGCGCCAGAGCTGGGGTTCGCGTGAAACGCTTTACGGTGAAAAGGTGCTGGGTTCCAAGAACGATACCAACCTGATGCTGACCTGGGCGCATCAATTTACTGACAACTTCCAGCTGCAGCTGCAGTATGCTGATGACGTGCATGTGCGCAATGGCAGCCCGGTGAGGGCGTTGCAGGCACGTACGGTGTTTGTGTTCTGAAGCCTGCGCCTGCGGGCGCCAGGAGCGGCGGTTTGCCGGTGCCTGGCGCTGGGGCAGGCACGGCGATTGATAAGAATTGTGAGAAAAGCGGCGTCTTAGTAGTTTCCTGGGTGGGCAATATTGCCGGTTTGCCTTAACAATGTTGCTAGAATGGGTATGGCTGTAAACATATGTCTATATCCGTCAGTTGATGCAGTTTTGTTTCAAGGAGATGGTATGAAGAAGCATATTCTGGCCGCAGCGATCCTCGCGCTGGCAGCAGGCAGTGCCATGGCTCAGGCGAACGACACGCTCGCCAAGATCCGCGACAGCGGCGCCGTGACACTGGGCGTGCGCGAGTCTTCCGGCCTGGGCTATACCCTGGGCAATGGCAAGTACGTCGGCTTCCACACGGAAATGGCCGAGAACATCATCGAGGATCTGCGCAAGGATCTCGGCCTCGAGAAGATCGAGATCAAGTACCAGCCCATTACCTCCCAGAACCGCATTCCGCTGATCCAGAACGGCAGCGTCGATTTCGAGTGCGGCTCCACCACCAATAACCGCGCCCGCCAGAAGGACGTGGATTTCGCCCACACCACCTACGTGGAAGAAGTCCGCATGGCGACCAAGGCCGACTCCGGCATCAACTCGGTGGCTGATCTCAACGGCAAGAACGTCGCCGTGACCACCGGTACCACGTCGGTGCAGACACTGCGCCGCAACAAGCGCGCCGAAGGCATCAACTTCAAGGAAGTGATGGGCAAGGACCACGCCGACAGTTTCCTGCTGCTGGAAACCGGCCGTGCCGACGTGTTCGTGATGGACGGCTCCATCCTGGCGGCCAACATCTCCAAGTCGCGCAACCCGGCGGATTACAAGATCGTCGGCGAAGTGCTGTCGGTCGAGCCGATCGCCTGCATGCTGCGCAAGGACGACGACAACTTCAAGGCGGCGATCAACAAGAGCATCGAGCGCCAGATCAGCGACGGTACGCTGGCCGGACTGTGGGACAAATGGTTCCTGCAGCCCACGCCGCCTGCGGGCGCTGTGGTTGGCCTGCCGCTGTCCGACGCGACCAAGAAGGCTTGGGAGAACCCGAACGACAAGCCCATGGAAGACTACGTGATCGAGTAAGCCCCGCAGTTGCGTAGTAGTGCATGTTGATCTTTTTGAAATACAGGCGCCCCTGCAGCAGGACTGAGGGGCGCCTTTTTGCTGTAATTTCCCACGCTCGTGCCTGGCAATTGCCACGGTGTCGGGCGACCAAGGTTGCAAAGGGGACGGTATGAGTTGGGATTGGCAGGTTTTCTGCCAGGACAACCTGGACCAGCGGGTGGTCGAGGGTTGTTTTGGCTCGGGGGGTGATGTCACCTACCTGGATTGGATGCTTTCTGCCTGGGGCTGGACGATTTCGGTGTCGCTGTCGGCGCTGGTATTGGCGCTGGTGCTGGGCTTTCTGGTGGGAACGATACGTACGCTGCCCAACAGCCGCGTCTGGGCCCGGCTGGGCAACGCCTGGGTCGAACTGTTCCGCAATATCCCCTTGCTGGTGCAGATTTTCCTCTGGTACCACGTGGTGCCTACGTTGTTTCCCGTCATGCGCAATGTCTCCGGCTTCGTGCTGGTGGTCTGTGCGCTGGGCGTTTTCACCTCGGCGCGTATCGCCGAGCAGGTGCGCGCCGGCATCCAGTCGCTGCCGCGCGGGCAGCGCTATGCCGGCCTGGCGCTGGGTTTCACGACCTTCCAGTCCTACCGCTACGTGCTGTTGCCGATGGCGTTTCGCATCATCATTCCGCCGCTCACCAGCGAGTCCATGAACATCGTGAAGAACTCGTCGGTGGCATTCGCAGTGTCGATTGCCGAACTGACCATGTTCGCCATGCAGGCGCAGGAAGAAACCTCGCGCGGTGTCGAGATCTATCTGGGCGTGACCCTGCTCTACATCATCACGGCTTTTGCCATCAACCGCGTCATGACCTTCATCGAGACGCGCCTGGCCATCCCGGGCTTCATCGCCAGCGGCGGCAACACGGGAGGGCACTGAGCATGAGTCTCGACTTCGGTTTCTATAACTGGACGCTGATCAGTGATTACGTCCTCAAAGGCTTCTACTTCAGCGTCTGGCTGACGGTCGTGGCAACGCTGGGCGGTATCGCGCTGGGTACGGTGCTGGCCTTGATGCGGCTCTCGGGCAAGCGCTGGCTGGTGCTGCCGGCGGCCATCTACGTCAATGGCATGCGCAGCATTCCGCTGGTCATGGTCATCCTGTGGTTCTTCCTGCTGGTGCCGCTCATCGTCGGCTTCCCGGTGGGGGCGGGCACCTCGGCCGTAGTGACTTTCGTGGCATTCGAGGCGGCCTATTTCAGCGAGATCATGCGTGCTGGCATCCAGGCCATTTCCCGGGGGCAGGTCCATGCCGGCCAGGCGCTGGGCATGACCTACGGCCAGAACATCCGCATCGTGGTGCTGCCGCAGGCCCTGCGCAACATGTTGCCGGTGCTGCTGACGCAGACCATCATCCTGTTCCAGGACACTTCGCTGGTGTATGCCATCGGCGCCTATGACATGCTCAAGGGTTTCGAAACGGCCGGTAAGAACTTCGGCCGCCCCATAGAAGCCTACATTGCAGCGGCCGTGGCCTACTTCATTATCTGCTATGCGCTGTCTTGGATCGTCAAGCAACTGCATCGCAAGATCGCCATCATTCGTTAGTCAGAAGGGAAGCACAAGATGATTGAAATGAAGAATGTCTCGAAATGGTATGGCGAAGTCCAGGTGCTGACCGATTGCTCAACGAAGATAGAAAAAGGGGAAGTCGTGGTGGTGGCAGGGCCGTCGGGCTCGGGCAAATCCACCTTGATCAAGACCATCAACGCGCTGGAACCATTCCAGCAGGGCGAAATCTGGGTCGATGGCGTTCCGGTGCACGACCGCAAGACCAACTTGCCCAAGCTGCGCAGCCGGGTGGGCATGGTGTTCCAGCATTTCGAGCTGTTTCCCCATCTGTCGGTAACGGAAAACCTGACGGTGGCGCAGATGAAGGTGCTGGGCCGCAGCAAGGACGAAGCCCACAAGCATGGCCTGAAATACCTGGACCGGGTTGGCCTGCTGGCGCACAAGGACAAATACCCCGGCCAGCTTTCCGGTGGCCAGCAACAACGCGTGGCGATCGCCCGCGCCTTGAGCATGGACCCTATCGTCATGCTGTTCGACGAGCCGACCTCCGCGCTGGACCCGGAAATGGTGGGAGAGGTGCTGGATGTCATGGTCGGCCTGGCGCATGACGGCATGACCATGATGTGCGTCACCCACGAAATGGGATTCGCGCGCAAGGTCAGCAGCCGGGTGATCTTTATGGACGTGGGCGGCAAGATACTGGAAGACTGCCCCACCGACGAATTCTTCGGCAACCCTGATGCGCGTCAGCCGCGGACCAAGGATTTCCTGCACAAGATCCTGGCGCATTGAGGCAGGTCCGGCGCTTTGCAACAGGCCCGGCAGCAACGCTGCCGGGCCTGTTGCCGTCTACGCCGTTCACCGGTTCCGTCGTCTCTTGACTCTGAGATCTGTCGCTGTCCGGCACTGTATGGTGGCCTGGAGGGCGACCCGACTGTGCCGTGTGGGCCGCCGGGTGTTGTTTCTGCGCAGGTGCGCTGTATCCATACCGGAAACCGCGCCAGCCGTGCTTGAACGCCAGAGGCAGGCAGCAGGGCCTGAATCCCGGGGGAGCATGTGCGGTGCGGCAGCGGCATGATGCGCAACCGCTTGTGGATAAGTGCGCTATAATCGCAGGGAAAGGTTATATAACTCAATGGCTTGCGAATGATATTCACTCTCCTGGCAGCACCGGGAGGCTTATCAGCAGGTCTTGCGCACTGCACTGACCATGTCCGTCGAAGTCCTCGCACTCGGTTTGAATCACAGCACGGCACCGCTGGCGGTGCGCGAGCGTGTGTCGCTGTCGGAAGAAATCATCCGGCCGGCGATCGCCTGTCTGCGCAGCGCGTTCGGCAAGGGCGTGCGCGAGGCCGCCATTCTGTCTACCTGTAATCGTACCGAGATCTACTGTGCCGCCGAGCGTGGCGCCGCGGCCGAGCTGCCCGTCTGGCTGGCCAGCTACCAGCAGCTGGATCCGAACGAACTCTATCCTTATCTGTACCGCCACGATGGCGATGCCGCCGTGCGCCATGCTTTCCGGGTCGCCAGCGGCCTGGATTCCATGGTGCTGGGCGAACCGCAGATCCTGGGCCAGATCAAGAGCGCGGTGCGTGCTGCGGGCGAAGTCGGTGGCCTGGGCGTGACGCTTAACCAGTTGTTCCAGCGTACCTTCGCTGTGGCCAAGGAAGTGCGCACGCAGACGGAAATCGGTGCGCATTCCGTGTCCATGGCGGCGGCCGCCGTGCGCCTGGCGGAACGTGTCTTCGGCGATCTGTCCAAGACGCGCATGCTGTTTATCGGCGCCGGCGAAATGATCGAATTGTGCGCCACGCATTTCGCGGCGCGCCAACCGGCCGGCATGATGGTCGCCAATCGCACGCTGGAACGCGCCGAACACCTGGCCGGGCGCTTTGCCGCATCGACCATGAAACTCTCCGAGCTGTCCAACCGCCTGGCGGAATTCGATGTGGTGGTGTCCTGTACGGCCAGCTCCCTGCCCCTGCTGGGGCTGGGCATGGTCGAGCGCGCGGTGCGCATGCGCCGCCATCGCCCGATGGTGATGGTTGACCTGGCCGTGCCGCGCGATATCGAGCAGGAAGTGGGGCGCCTGGACGACGTCTATCTGTATTCCGTCGATGACCTGGGGCGTCTGGTGCAGCATGCCAGCGATGCCCGCCGTGCCGCAGTCATGCAGGCCGAGGCCATCATCGACGCGCGGGTGCACAACTTCATGCACTGGCTCTCTTCGCGCGCGGTGGTGCCGGCCATCCGCGACCTGCACGATGCTGCCGATGTCTTGCGCCAGCAGGAGCTGGAACGCGCCCGCCGGGCCCTGGCCCGGGGTGAAGCGCCGGAAGCCGTGCTTGAGCAGCTGGCCCATGGCCTGACCCAGAAGTATCTGCACGGCCCCATGGCCGCGCTCAATCAAAGTCCGCAGGACGAACGCGAGCAGCTCATGCACTGGCTGCCGCGCCTCTTCCCTTCCGCCCGCGACCGCCGCCGTTAGCGGCGCCCTCATCGCCATTGCCGATTGCCGGATACACTGCGTATCCGGCCCGATCCCGTTTTTTCCTGGTTTTTATGAAAGCATCCATGCGTGCACGGCTGGAACAATTGTCCCGCCGCCTGACCGAAATCGACGCCTTGCTGGCGCAGCCGGATATTGCCAGTGATCGTGACCAGTTCCGCAAGCTTTCGCAGGAGCGCGCCGAGCTGGAGCCGGTAACGACAGCCTTCAATGCATACGTCGAGGCTGAGCAGGGCCGCCTGTCGGCGCAGGAGCTTTTGTCCGACCCGGAAATGAAGGCCCTGGCCCAGCAGGAAATCCAGGAATGCCGCGAGCGCATGGAAACGCTGGAAGGTGAACTGCAAGTGCTTCTGCTGCCGCGCGACCCGGACGATGGCCGCAGTGTCTACCTGGAAATCCGCGCCGGGACCGGCGGTGACGAAAGCGCCCTGTTTTCAGCCGATCTGCTGCGCATGTACCTGCGCTATGCGGAGTCGCGCGGCTGGCGTACCTCGTTGGTATCCGCCAGCGAGTCCGAACTGGGCGGTTACAAGGAAGTTATCGCCAGGATCGAAGGCGAAGGCGTTTATGGGCGCCTGAAGTTCGAGTCGGGCGCGCATCGGGTGCAGCGCGTGCCGGTGACGGAAACCCAGGGCCGCGTCCATACCTCGGCCTGCACGGTGGCTGTCATGCCGGAAGCCGACGAGGCCGGCGAAATCGTGATCCAGCCGTCTGATCTGCGCATAGATACCTTCCGCGCCAGCGGCGCGGGCGGCCAGCACATCAATAAGACGGATTCCGCCGTGCGCATTACCCACCTGCCGACCGGCCTGGTGGTGGAATGCCAGGACGACCGTTCACAGCACCGCAACCGCGACAAGGCGATGCAGGTGCTGGCCGCGCGCCTGAAAGACAAGGAACAGCGCGAACGCCAGTCCAAGGAAGCCGCGCAGCGCAAAAGCCTGGTGGGCTCGGGGGATCGTTCCGAGCGCATTCGCACCTACAACTTCCCGCAGGGTCGCATGACGGATCACCGCATCAACCTGACCCTCTACAAGCTGTCAGCCATCATGGAAGGGGACCTGGACGAACTCACTGGCGCCTTGTTGGCCGAGCACCAGGCCGAACAGCTGGCGGCGCTGGGCGAGGACCTGTGATGGCAACCAGCCCAGGCGGGCAGGCCGTGCCTGCCGGCGCATGCAGCATTCGCGAGGCCATGGCGGCTTGCGGCCTGCCGCGGCTGGAGAGCCGCATGTTGCTGTCCGAGCTGCTGGGGCGTCCGCATGCCTGGCTGGTGGCGCATGATAGCGACCCGCTGCCCGCCGGGGTGGCCAGCCGTTTCGAGACGCTGGCACGCCGCCGGCGCGAGGGCGAGCCCATGGCCTATCTGCTCGGGATGCGTGAGTTCATGGGGCACGAATTCCACGTGACGCCGGCGGTGCTGATTCCACGGCCGGATACGGAAGTGCTGGTCGAGCAGGGCTTGCGCGAACTGGCACGCCTGGGGCCGGGCGCGCGCGTGCTGGACATGGGGACGGGCAGCGGCGCCATCGCCGTGTCGCTGGCGCTGGCTGCGCCGCAGGCGCATGTGACGGCCAGCGATGCCAGCGCGGAGGCGCTGGCGGTGGCGCGGGAAAATGCCCGACGCCTGGGCGCAACGGTGGAATTTGTGGCGGGCGATTGGTTTGCTGCGTTGCAGCAAGAAGCGCGGTACGATCTGATAGTATCCAACCCGCCTTATGTGGCGGCGGCAGATCCGCATCTGGACCAGGGCGATGTCCGTTACGAGCCGCGCATGGCGCTGACAGACGGGGCCGATGGCCTGGCGGATATCCGCAGCATTGCAGCAGGCGCGCCGGCATGGTTGAATCCGGGCGGAACGCTGTGGCTGGAACATGGTTGGGACCAGGCAGTTGCGGTACGGGAAATACTGTCCGAGGCAGGATTCCGGCAGGTGAATAGCCATGCTGATCTTGCGGGAATAGACCGTATTTCTGGTGGTTACCTATAATTTCCTGTTTTTTTCACGCCGTGCGGTACGAGGCAATGCCGCCCTGGCCTACCACTATGCTGCGTCAAGGCAGATGTACTGCCGGAAGCGTGGCACAGGGGCACTTTTTAGCGAGCCTGATATGAGCGACGTCCAATCTTTTATCCGCGAAACCGTCACGGGTCATCCCGTGGTGCTGTTCATGAAGGGAACCGCGCAATTTCCGCAATGCGGCTTTTCCGGCAAAGCCATCCAGATCCTGAAGGCCTGTGGCGTCAAGAAGCTGGTCACGGTCAATGTCCTGGAAGATGCCGAAGTGCGCCAGGGCATCAAGGAATACTCCAATTGGCCGACGATTCCGCAGCTGTACGTTGCGGGCGAGTTCATCGGCGGCTCCGACATCATGGGCGAAATGCATGCCAGTGGTGAGCTCAAGACGCTGCTCGACGAGGCAGGGGCCACGCAGTGAGCCGCCCGGGGCGCCGCCGCTTGGTCATAGGCATGACGGGCGCGACCGGCGCCCTGTACACCGTGCGCCTGCTGCAAATGCTGCGCGAGGTGCCTGATGTCGAAACCCATCTCGTCATTTCCGCCAGCGGTGTGCTGAACCTCAAGCATGAGTTGGATATCGGGCGCAGCGAGCTGCAGGCCATGGCCGACGTGTCCTACAACATCCGCGACGTCGGCGCGACGCTGGCCAGCGGCGCCTTCGATACGGCCGGCATGATTGTGGCGCCGTGCTCGATGCGGTCGCTGGCAGCGATCGCGCACGGTCTTTCAGATAATCTCATCACACGCGCGGCCGACGTCACGCTCAAGGAGCGCCGCCGGTTGCTGCTGATGGTGCGTGAAACGCCCTTCAATCTGGCGCATCTGCGCAACATGACCGCCGTGACGGAAATGGGCGGCATTGTCTTCCCGCCGTTGCCGGCCTTCTACCACCGCCCGGCTTCCATCGAGGAAATGGTGGATCACACCGTGGCGCGCATGCTGGAAATGTTCGGCATCGACGTCGGCGGCCCGCAATGGCAGGGTTCGCGGGAATCCTGAGCTGACAGGCCGGGCGGCGTCAGCCTGCGTCGGCCTGCCACTGGCGGCTGATGGCAATGGCCTGGCGCCAGCGCTGGAGCTTGGCGAGCCGTTGGTCTGCGCTCCAGCGCGGCTCGAAGCACTTTTCCGCGTGCCAGCGGGCTGCTACCTCTTGTTCATCCTGCCACAGCCCGCAAGCCAGCGCGGCCAGCGCAGCCGCGCCCAGCGCCGTGGATTCCAGTTCGCGCGGCCGCACGACCGGGATGCCCAGGAAATTCGCCTGCATCTGCATCAGCAGGTCGTTGCGCGCCGCGCCGCCATCGACGCGCAATTCCGTCAGCGCGACGCCGCTGTCCAGGTGCATGGCATCGAAGACATCGGCGCTTTGCAGGGCGATGGCTTCCAGTGCCGCCCGGGCAATGTGGGCGCGGGTCGTTGCGCGCGTCAGGCCGACCATGGTGCCGCGCGCGTAGGGGTCCCAGTACGGTGCGCCCAGGCCGGTGAAGGCCGGTACCAGATAGGTGTCGCCACAATCCGCGACGCTGGCGGCTAGCGCCTCGATGTCGCCGGCCTGGCTGAACAGGCCGAGGCCGTCGCGCAGCCACTGCACGGCGGCGCCGGCAACAAACACGCTGCCTTCCAGCATGTGGCTGGTACGGCCATCGGCGAGCGTCCAGCCGACGGTGGAAATCAGCCGTTGCGTCGATAGTCTGGGGGCGGTGCCGACGTTCATCAGCATGAAGCAGCCGGTGCCATAGGTATTCTTGGCCATGCCCGGCTGCAGGCAGGCCTGGCCGAAGGTGGCCGCCTGCTGGTCGCCGGCGATGCCGCCCAGCGGGATGGCGCCGCCAAAATGCTCGGCCCGTGCCTGGCCGGCCAGTGCGCTGCTGGGCAGGATTTCCGGCAACAGGCTGCGCGGAATGTCCAGGCAGGCCAGTAGTTCATCGCTCCAGTCCTGCGTTTGCAGGTCGAACATCATGGTGCGCGATGCATTGCTGGGGTCGGTGCGATGCAGCGCGCCACCGGTCAGTTGCCAGGTCAGCCAGCAGTCGATCGTGCCGAAGGCCAGTTCGCCCCGTTCGGCGGCGGCGCGTGCACCGGGGATATTTTCCAGCATCCATGCCAGCTTGACGCCTGAAAAATAGGCATCTAGCGGCAGGCCGGTGCGCTGGCGCAGGAATGTTTCGTGTCCGTCGGCGCGCAGGCGCTCACAGATGGCGGCCGCGCGGCGGTCCTGCCAGACGATGGCGCGGCTGACTGGGCGGCCGGTAGCGCGTTCCCACAGGACGGTGGTTTCGCGCTGGTTGGTAATGCCGATCGCGGCAATGTCGGCAGCGCTCAGGCTGGCGTTGCGCAAGGCAGTCCTGGCGGTCGCCAGCTGGCTGCGCCAGATTTCCATGGGGTCGTGCTCGACCCACCCCGAATGCGGGTAGAACTGCCGGATTTCCTGTTGCCCCAGGCCGCAGACCCTGCCATCGGCATCGAAGACGATGGCGCGGGAACTGGTCGTGCCCTGGTCCAGGGCGAGGATATGGGAGGCATGCATGGTCGTTCTCCTGGCAGGGCGTCGCGCGAACCCATGCGCTGGCGCGGTGGACGGTGCCTATCCTTTGCGCTTCTCGTTGCGTTTTTCCAGCTGGGCGCCGGCATCGGCGGGCAGGCGGCGGAAAGAGAGCGCGGAGGCGACGCACAACAGGCCGATGGCGATGAATCCGGCCATGATATCGGGCTGCGCCAGGTTCGTGTCGCCGCGCAGGCGCATGGACACGTTGATGGTGGCGGCGGCAACCCCCACGCCCAGGCTGATGCCCAGTTGCTGCGCCATGGCGGCGAAACTGCTGGCGCGGCTCATGTCGGCATGCCCGACTTCGGCATAGGTCAGCGAATTGACGCCGGTGAACTGCAGCGAGCGGAAAAAGCCGCCCAGCAGCAGGATGGCGATCATCACCCAGGACGGCGTGCTGGCGGTGAAGGCCGCGCAGGCCACGATGAACAGGCCGGTCAGCAGGGCATTGACCGACAGCACGCGGCGAAAGCCGTAACGCTTGATGAGTGGCGTGGCCACCAGCTTCATCAGCAGCGCGCCGGCGGCGCCGGCAAAAGTGACCATGCCGGCTTCCATGGCGGTGCGGCCGAAGCCGACCTGCAGCAGCAGGACCAGCAGGAACGGCGAGCCTCCCACCGCAAAGCGGCAGAGGTTGCCTCCGAGCGTCGCGATGCGGAAAGAGGGCAGGCGCATCAGGCGCAGGTCGATGATGGGGTGCGCCGCGTGCCGGGCGTGCAGCATGTAGAGCAGGCCGCAGGCCACGCCCACGCCGACCAGCAGCAGGAGCTGGAGCGGGCTCAGGCTGCCGTGGCCCAGCGCATCAAAGGCGCTGACCAGCGAAGCCAGGCAGATGGCGCTCAGCAGGAAACCGGGCAGGTCCAGTGGCGTGCGGTCCAGTGTGCCGGATTCGCGGATGAAATGATGCACCAGCACCAGGCCCAGAATGCCGATGGGAATGTTGATCAGGAAAATCCAGTGCCAGGACGCGTAGGTGACCAGCATGCCCCCCAGCAGC
The DNA here is from genome assembly GCF_004216755.1 of Kerstersia gyiorum. GTDB lineage: Bacteria > Pseudomonadota > Gammaproteobacteria > Burkholderiales > Burkholderiaceae_B > Kerstersia > Kerstersia gyiorum. The sequence goes on along the minus strand of NZ_SGWZ01000001.1, from coordinate 111,747 downwards.
GGGCCGATGACCGGGCCGATGAGCGCTGGCATGGAAAGCAGCGACATTGCATTCACCAGGCGCGATTTGGGTACCGTACGCAGCAGGATGACCCGGCCCACGGGCACCATCATGGCGCCCGCCAGCCCCTGGAAGGCGCGCGCGGTAATCAGCCATGACATCGTCGGAGCGAGTGCACAGGCGGTGGAGCTGAGCGTGAACAGCAGGATGGCGCTCTGGAAGACGCGCTTGGCGCCGAAGCGGTCGGCCGCCCAGCCGCTGATGGGCACGAACACGGCCACGGTCAGCAGATAGGTGGTGATGAGGATGTTCATCCGCACCGCCGTGGTGTCGAAGGCCTTGGCCATGGCCGGCAAGGCGATCGCGACGACGGTGGCGTCCAGCATCTGCATGAAAAGCGCGCACCCCACGATATAGGGGATCATCCTGGCTTGCAGGCTGTCCGGGCTGCGAGAGAGGCGTTCTGGGTCTGATGGCGGCATGGACGACATTGTAAGGGGGCAGTATTGGGAAGTGTGGTGGCGATTGGTAGAATCAGGGGATAGGGAAATATTGCCGCTTCAGCGGGCAGGCAGCAGGGTTTCCCGCCGCGTCGATGGTCGCGCGGCGCCTGCCTGGATGCCTTGGGGTATTCTGGCAGGCTGCATGGCTATGTTTGCCGATTTTTCTTGAATTGCCCGAAGCTGGAACCTCTATGAGCAAGCCAACCTGTTACGAGTCTGAAATCACCCAGTTCCTCCACCAATACCGCGACAAGCATCCGGGCGTGGAAGAGCGTCAGCTGGAAGGCCGTGCCCGCCTGTGGGACAAGCCCCAGGACCTGGAGTTGCAGGAGCGCCTGCGTGCGGCCCGCGTTCCCCAGCGTCCGTACGTTTACCAGAACGACTGACCTGGCGATGTCGATGGCGGAGCCGCAAGAGCTCGATGCGCTGATGAATCCATCGCAGGATTCCACGCCCGAGGTCGTCGATCACGTGGCGCTGGCCCGGCTCTACGGTGAACCGCTGTTTGCCATTCCCCAGGACCTCTATATTCCGCCGGAAGCCCTGGAAGTGTTCCTGGAAGCTTTCGAAGGGCCGCTGGATCTGCTGCTGTACCTGATACGCAAGCAGAATTTCAACGTGCTGGACATTCCGATGGCGGAAGTCACGCGCCAGTATCTGTCTTATATCGAGCAGATACGGGCGCAGAATCTGGAACTGGCGGCCGAGTACCTGCTCATGGCCGCCATGCTGATCGAAATCAAGTCGCGCATGCTGCTGCCGGTGCGCAAGGCGGATACCGACGAAGAAGTCGAGGACCCCCGGGCCGAACTGGTGCGCAGGCTGCTGGAGTACGAGCGCATGAAGCTGGCCGCGCGCGAACTGACCGAACTGCCGGTGCTGGGGCGGGATTTCCAGCGCGCCCAGGCCTGGCCCGACATCAGCGTGACCCGGGCCTTGCCGGATGTCAGTGTCGAAGACCTGCGTGCCGCCTGGGCCGATATCCTCAAGCGCGCGCAGCTCAATGCCAGTCACCAGATCACGCGCGAGCAGCTGTCGGTGCGCGAGCACATGACGCATATCCTGCGGCGCCTGGGCGACGTCCGTTTCATGGAGTTCACGGCGCTATTTGTCGAACGTATCGAAATGGGCGAGCCGGCTGCCGTCATCGTCGTGCACTTTCTTGCCATGCTGGAGCTGGCGCGGGAATCGCTGCTGGAAATCACCCAGGCGGAACCCTACGCGCCCATTTACGTCAGGCTGACCTACGCGCCCGCCCAGGCGGATGCCGAACTGCAGGACGGCTACTGAACGCACGTCGAGCCTGTCGGCGCTGTCATTCCTGCCAGCTAGCGTTGCCTGGCGTCTCCCCATGATGCGCCCGGCGGCGGCATTTGCGCTGCCGCATGGGGGGAATCCGTCCTGTCAGAACTGACAGTTCCCGGGGGCAGTGGGGCGGTACAGAATGAAGCCTCTTTCAGGGAGGCAGGCATGGCGGCGTGGGACGGCAGGGAAATGGAAGGCAATGCACTGACGGCGCGCGAGCGTCAGGTGCTGGAGTACATTGCCATGGGACGTTCCAACAAAGTCGTGGCGATAGACCTGGGTATTTCCATGCGTACCGTGGAAAAGCACCGGGCCCGCATCTTCAGCAAGCTGGGTGTGCGCAATGCCGTGGAACTCGTGCACAGCTGGTATGGCGTGCAGCCGTTGTCTCGCCCGGGGGCAGGTGCAGGCACGGTCTTGATGCTGGCCGAGCCGGATGCCGCATCGTCATGCCTGCGGCTTTCGAACCCGATGGCCAGCTACGGCCAGGCCGGCGCATCGTGGCGCCCGTCATTTTATCCACAGGCTTATCCACAATTGGCGGCGCCGGATGACCGGGCGGCGCAAGCATGTTGCTGCCGCCTGTGCGGCAGCGTGCTGCCCGCCTATGGGCCCGCGGCCGCCGGGTTGCCGTCCTTGGCGCCCCGGTTTGCCGCGAAGGGGCAGACCGGTGTTTAACCCAGGGTGGCTGACAGTAAAGAAAAAACCACAATTTAAGTAGGGGATAACGTCGAAAACCATTGCAGAGGTACAGTTACCTTCGATTTGTTGCTATGATGCGGGCGCCGCGAAGGTGACGCGGTGCGTTTGCTATTGCCGATCGCAAGCGTTGTCGCCATCGCCGGTTTTGCTCCATCGCCACTTTTGAAGCGCCTGCCCTGAAAGCGTTTTCCGCCTTGGCTTGCGGCATCACGCTGTAAGCAGTCCAGGGGCCGGATAGGGTCTATGTTGGACTTCGTTTGTGGTGGCCACAGTTTCCATATAGGTCGAGTGATGCAACGAAAGGGGCCTGCCGTCAGGGTTGTGAAATGAAACAGAGACTATTAGGTATTTTCTCAGTGGCGTTAGCTGCTGTCGTGCTTGCTGCCTGCAGCGAAGCCGTGGTGCTGAACTCCAAGGGTGAAATCGGACAGCAGCAGGTCGCCCTGATTTACCAGGCTTTTGGCTTGATGCTGATTGCGGTCATCCCCGCCTTGGTGCTGACCGTACTGTTCGCCTGGAAGTATCGCGCTTCCAACAAGAACGCCAAGTACCGTCCCAAGTGGTCGCACTCGACCGCGATCGAAGTGGTGGTCTGGGGCATCCCCTGTCTGATCATCGCTTTCCTGGCCTACGTTACTTACATCACTTCCCACAAGCTCGACCCGTATCGTCCGATCGAGTCCGACAAGCCGACGCTGCCCATCCAGGTCGTGTCGCTGGACTGGAAGTGGATGTTCATCTACCCCGAGCAGAACATTGCCACGATCAACGAGATTGCCATCCCGGTTGATCGTCCCGTGCGCTTCGACATCACGTCGGCCACGGCAATGAACGCCTTCAACATTCCGCAGCTCGGCGGCATGGTCTATGCAATGGCTGGCATGCAGACGCAGCTGCACCTGATCGCCAACGAAGCCGGTACCTATTTCGGCCAGTCGACGAACTACAGTGGTGCGGGCTTCTCCGGCATGCGCTTCCAGACCTACGCCGTGTCCGACGCCGAGTTCGACCAGTGGGTCAACAAGGTGCGCCAGTCGCCCGCCGTGCTGAATGACGCCAGCTATGACAAGCTGATGGTCAAGAGCCGCAACAACGCTCCCGAGTATTTCGGTTCCGTCCAGCCCGGCCTGTTCCAGCAGATCCTCGACACCTACATGGGTGGCCGCATGGATCCTGACCTGGTCGAGAAGGCCAAGACGGAAGGAACCAGCCAGCGCCAGCATCATCACCAACCGCGTCAGGACGAGCCGGCTCCCGCTGCTGTGGAGCATGCCGCCGACGCCGGTGAACATGGCGCTGCGGAACAGCCCGCCGCTGGTCAGGGCGAGAATGCCGCCGTCGAAGGCGCGCAGCATGATGGCCAGGCGCATGGCGCCGCCGTCCAGCACTAGTAGGGTAGCGAGGACTCAGCAATGCTAGAAAATATCTCTCCGAATGCGATCCCCACCGATCCTATTTTCGGAAAACTTACGCTCAACGCCATTCCGCATGATCCCATCGCACTGTCGGCAGCCGCCGGCGCCGCGGCGGGTGTCGTTGCCCTGGTGCTTCTGGTGACCTTCCTGGGTCGCTGGAAGTGGCTGTGGAAGGAATGGTTCACCTCTGTCGATCACAAGAAGATCGGCATCATGTACATCCTGGTCGCACTGGTGATGTTGATTCGCGGTTTCGCGGACGCCATCATGATGCGCAGCCAGCTCGCTGTCGCCACCGGTGGCAACGAAGGCTACCTGCATCCCGAGCACTACGACCAGATCTTTACCGCGCACGGCGTGATCATGATCTTCTTCATGGCCATGCCTTTCATGACCGGCCTGATGAACATCATCGTGCCGCTGCAGATCGGTGCGCGCGACGTGGCCTTCCCGCTGTTGAACTCGCTCAGCTTCTGGCTGTTCGTGGTCGGCGTGGCGCTGGTCAACGTGTCCCTGGGTATCGGTGAATTCGCCACGACGGGCTGGCTGGCTTACCCGCCGCTGTCGGGGATCGAGATGAGTCCGGGGGTCGGGGTTGACTACTATATCTGGAGTCTACAGATATCAGGCCTGGGTACCTTGCTGACAGGGGTGAACTTCATCGTCACCATCCTGAAGATGCGCGCGCCCGGCATGGACATGATGAAGATGCCGGTGTTCACCTGGACCGTCCTGTGCTCCAGCATTCTGATCGTCGCTGCCTTCCCGGTTCTGACCGCCACCCTGGCCATGCTGTCCCTGGACCGCTACCTGGGCATGCACTTCTTCACGAATGACATGGGCGGCAACCCCATGATGTACGTGAACCTGATCTGGATCTGGGGTCACCCCGAGGTCTATATCCTGGTGCTGCCTGCCTTCGGTATCTTCTCCGAAGTGGTGTCCACGTTCTCCGGCAAGCGCCTGTTCGGCTACAAGTCGATGGTCTACGCCACGATGGCAATTGCCTTCCTGTCGTTCATCGTCTGGGTCCACCACTTCTTCACCATGGGTGCGGGGGCCAACGTCAACGCGTTCTTCGGCATCATGACGATGCTGATATCAATCCCGACAGGGGTGAAGATCTTCAACTGGGTCTTCACCATGTACGGCGGCCGTATCCGGTTCTCGGTGCCCATCATGTGGACGCTGGGCTTCCTGATCACCTTCGCCATCGGCGGTATGACCGGCGTGCTGATGTCCGTGCCCGCAGCCGACTTCGTGGTGCACAACAGTCTGTTCCTGATCGCCCACTTCCACAACACCATCATCGGTGGCGTGGTGTTCGGCTACATCGCAGGTTTCGCCTACTGGTTCCCGAAGGCAACCGGCTTCAAGCTCAACGAGTTCTGGGGCAAGGGCGCATTCTGGGGTTGGCTGATCGGCTTCTACGTGGCCTTCATGCCGCTGTACATCCTGGGCTTCATGGGCATGACGCGCCGCATGAACACGACCAACTACGAGCCGTGGGTGCCCTTCCTGTGGGTGGCATTCGCCGGTGCAGGTATCGTGCTGCTGGGTATCGCGTGCCAGTTCATCCAGGTCATCGTCAGTGTCTTCCAGCGCAAGAAGCTGGCCGACGTGAGCGGCGATCCTTGGGATGGCCGTACCCTGGAATGGGCGACTTCCTCGCCGCCGCCGTTCTACAACTTCGCCGTGCTGCCGTACGTCGATGATCTGGAACCCGTGGTCAAGGCCAAGGAAGAAGGTACCTTCCGTCAACGTCCTGCCAAGTACGAAGATATCCACATGCCGCGCAATACCGGCGTGGGCCTGATCATCAGCCTGTTCCTGCTGGCGATGGGTTTTGGCCTGGTGTGGCATATCTGGTGGATGGCCATCGTCGGCTTTGTCGGCGGCATCGTCACCTTCATCGTGCGTTCCTATGATGACGACATCGACTACTGGGTCCCTGCGGCCGAGGTCGAGCGCATCGAGAACGAGTACTATCAACGACTGAAACAGCAGGCGGCCTAAGTCATGTCTACTGATGTCCTGAAAAACAACGCGGCGCATGGCGGTCATGACGACCATGCGCACCACGACAGTGGCGAGAACACGGTACTCGGGTTCTGGATTTACCTGATGACCGACTTGATCATCTTCGGGTGCCTGTTCGCCGTTTACGCAGTGCTGGGCCGCAGCTTTGCTGATGGCCCCACCAGCAAGGAAATCTTCAGCGGCAACCTGAACCTGATCCTGCTGAATACGGCATTCCTGCTGGTCAGCAGCCTGAGCTCGGGCCTGGCCATGCTGGCCCGCCACAAAGGCGGCCCGAAGGCTGCAAACGCCGTGGTGTTCTGGCTGTTTGTCACCTTCCTGCTGGGCGCAGGCTTCGTGGCGATCGAACTCTATGAGTTCAATCACCTGATCTCGGAAGGCTACGGTCCGGACCGCAGCGCGTTCCTGTCGGCGTTCTTCACGCTGGTCGGCACGCACGGTCTGCACGTGAGCATCGGCCTGCTCTGGATCCTGGTTCTGATGCACCAGGTCAAGACCAAGGGTGTGACGGCGACGAACTACACCCGCCTGAGCTGCTTCAGCCTGTTCTGGCACTTCCTGGACATCGTCTGGGTCTGCGTCTTTACCTTTGTCTACCTGTTTGGAGTGCTCTGATGGCTCACGACAATCATGTCGATTCCTTCGGCGCCAGCCATGGCAATACCAAGTCGTATGTGCTCGGTTTCCTGCTGTCCGTCATCTTCACCGCCATTCCGTTCTGGCTGGTGATGGAGCGCGTGGCAGGCAATCACATCCTGGGTAACGGCGCACTGATCGCCGTTCTGGGCGTGTGCGCTATTCTGCAGGTGCTGGTTCAGGTGGTTTTCTTCCTGCACCTGAGCACTTCTTCCGGGCAGCTCTGGAACTCGATGGCCTTCATCTACACGGTCATCACGCTATTCATCGTCGTTGTTGGCTCCATCTGGATCATGATCCACGTGCATGACAACATGATGGTGTATTAAGCGGGCTGATTCGAAGTCGTGTAATGCTTAAGGACTACCTGCAGGTCACGAAGCCCGGGATCATCTACGGCAATCTGGTTTCTGTCGCTGGCGGTTTCCTGCTGGCCTCGCAGGGAAAGGTGGACTGGGCTTTGTTCCTGTCCACCTTGGTGGGCGTCGCACTGGTCATTGCATCAGGCTGCGTGTTCAACAATTACATAGACCAGGACATAGATGCCAGGATGACGCGCACGCGTAACCGGGCATTTGTGGTGGGGCGGATTTCCGGCCCCGCCGGCCTGGCTTATGGCACGGTTCTCGGCGTGGCCGGTCTGGCAGTGCTGTATTGCCTGACAAACATCCTGGCTTTCATCTTTGCCCTGGTGGGTTTCGTGGTGTACGTGGGCGTCTATAGCCTCTGTACCAAGCGGCGCTGGTCGTCGTCCACCATCTTCGGCAGTTTTTCCGGCGCTGCGCCGCCGGTCATTGGCTACCTGGCTGTCCGTGGCCAGCTGGATGCTGGCGCCTGGCTGCTGCTGCTCATCTTCTGCCTCTGGCAGGTACCGCACTCCTACGCCATCGGTATCTTCCGCCATGCGGATTACCGTATTGCCGGCGTGCCGGTGCTGCCCGTCAAGCTGGGCGTGGATGCCGCCAGACGGCACATTGTCGGTTTCGTCATCCTGTTCCTGCTGTCCGTGTTCACGCTGCCGCTGGCAGGCTACGTGGGCTGGATTTATACCGTGGCAGTGGGCGGCATGTCGTTCTACTGGCTATGGGTCAGCCTGCAGGGCTGGCGTACCAAGGACATCAATGCCTGGGCGCGCCGTGTGTTCTGGATATCCATCATCATTGTCGTCGTGCTGTGCGTGGCGCTGGCGGTGGATTACCAGCCGCTGTAGGCCAAGATAGCGCCTGCCGTGTGCTACCGGAGGGTGATGGCGTGCTCATCCCTTCGATTTCCCCATGGCAGAATTGCGCCGGGTACGTCCGTACCCGCAGCAGGATACAAAAAACGCTGCGAACCACAAGGTTCGCAGCGTTTTTTCATTCAACTCTTCAGGGAGCCGAGCGGACACCGGGAAATTCCTGGCGTCCAGCTGATTCGTCAGTTTATTCCCCGGCAAGTTCACCCAGGGCGGCGCTGGCCTCGGTACGCTGGAACTGGCCGCGCTCGGTCTTGAGATATGCCACGCTTTCACCGGGCGCCAGCATGACTTCGCGCACACCGGCGACGGCCTGCAGCCTGGCCTGCAAGGCCGGGATGTCTGTCTCAGCCAGCGGGCGGCTCAGGCGCAGCGTGGCGGCGGAAACGCGTGGCGGCTCCTTCATCCCCAGCATCAGCAGCCACCACAGCACACCCAGCCCCGCCGTCATGAGGAAGATGGCCTCCAGGCCATAACTTTGAGCCAGCCGGCCGCCCAGCATGGCGCCCAGCGAGGTGCCCAGGAACTGGCAGGTCGAATAGGCGCCCATGGCCGTGCCCTTGGTGCCTGCGGGTGCCAGCTTGCTCAGCAGCGAGGGCAGCATGGCCTCCAGCAGGTTGAAGCCGATGAAGAAGCTCCAGAGCAGCGCGATGACGCCGTAATGGCTGCGGAACTGCCCCATGGCGGCGGTGCTCAGCGTAGTCAGGGCGATGGCCAGCAAGAGGATGGCGCGCACCTTATTGCGCCGTTCGGCCAGCGTCATCAGCGGAATGAGCGCCAGGACGGACAGGGTGATGACCAGCAGGTAGATCCAGCCGTGACGGGCAGCGGGCGTGCCGCTTTGCTCCAGCAGGGTGGGTACGCCCATGAACACGGCCATCAGGGTGAAGTGCAGGACGAATACCGACAGGTTCAGGCGCAGCAGGTCGGGACGCGCCAGCGTGCTGCCCAGCATACCGAAATCCATGGAAACGTCGCGGTGGCGCACGGCCTGCGGCGCATCCGGGACGATGCGCCACAAGGCCAGCAGGCTCAGCAGGGCCAGCGCCGCCGTGAACCAGAATACGCCAGACAGGCCGTGGCTGGCGGCAATGATGGGGGATACCGTCATGGCCACGCCGAAGGAAAGTGCGACGGACAGGCCGACCAGGGCCATGGCGGGGGTACGTACGGATTCTCGGGTCAGGTCAGCCAGCAGCGCCAGGATCACCCCGGACACCGCGCCTGCGCCTTGTAGCGCGCGTCCAAGGATCAGGCCGGTCATGGTTTCCGCCTGCGCGGCGATCACACTGCCTGCCAGGAACAGGACCAGCCCGATGGCAATCATGAACTTGCGGCCGTAGCGGTCGGACAGCAGTCCGAAAGGAATTTGCAGTACCGCCTGGGTAATGCCGTAGACGCCCAGGGCGATGCCTATCAGTGCCGGCGTGGCGCCGGGCAGGTCGCCGGCGTAGAGGCTCAGGACGGGCAGGGCGAGGAAAAGCCCAAGCATGCGGATGGCGAACATACCTGAGAGGCCGGCAAGTGCGCGTTTTTCCGTGGCGAGCAAGGTGAACATGAAACCGTGTGGATAAGGCTGGGTGGGGACTGGCGCACATCGCCAGCGCGGCAGGCTGGCTGGTAACGGGCGACGTGCGTGGTCGGGGGAAACAGCGGGGAAAGGCGTGGCGCAAGCGGCTCAGGAGGACAGCCCGGGCGGGTAGGCCCGGGCAGTTGCAGTACCGAAGCAGCCGTTTTCCGTGTTGCTCAGGGTGCTACGTGGCAGTTCGGGGCGGCCTGGCCCAATTCACTGATCGGGTCGATTTCGGGCTGACGCGACAGACGATAGGTCAGGCGGCTGCCTTGTTCATGCAACTGCCGCAAAATCAGGGCATTGCCGTGGCTGAAACTGAAGCTGGCGATGGATTGGGTGCGGTCGGTGTTGTAGAGCGTGATGCGTTCACGGTTATCGCCGGAGACGCGCCAGCAGCCCTGGTCAGTGAAGCTGTCAGGCGGATTGGATGGCGGGTCGATGGTAATCGTGCGGCTGCGCCAGCGGCCATTGGGCGACAGGGTTAGCGTGACGCGCTGTGCGCGGCAGGATTCGTCGCCAGTAAAGCAAGGCACGGTACCGAGGTAGGTTTGCGTGTCGCGCAGCCAGGGCGAGCCTTCGTAGGCCGGTTCGGGCAGCACTGCCGGGCCGTCGCCGCTGGCGGCGCGTACATCGGGGGGGGCTTCGGTGTCAGGTACCTGCGCCTGGGCGACCACTTCCGCCTCGGCTGCATTGGTGTTCTTGCGCGCATTGTTGCGGTCTGGCAGCGAAATCTGCAGCTGGCTGGGCGCCCGCACGGCTTCGCGGCCCCGGAAATCCTGATACTGGTTGCGCGCATCGGTCGCGCTGTTTTCAGCCTGGGAGGAATAGGCGCCGTCGGGGCTGCTGGCGCATGCCGACAACAGCAAGGCAGCGCCAAGCAGGGTGGCAAGCGGCGTCAGGGCCCGGCGGGCGGGCCGAGGGGGCAGGGGCGAGGTTCGCATGGTAGGCAGTAGTGGAAAGCTCAAGGTCTGACTGCTGGCTCCTGCTTGCCGGAGGATAGCGCCTGGCGCGTGCCGCAAGGGCAAAACAGGAAGGTCTCAAGTGACAATTCTACGCATTCGGCAGCGGGGATGCACTGTTATCATCCCAAACCATGTGGGAAACCTGGAATCTACCTGTTTGGGCCGCATGGCTGCTGCCTTTGGCGGCGGGGCTGGCCATTGCGCCGCTGCTGATGCGGCTGGCCGTCTGGCTGCCATGGCGCATGCAGTGCGAATGGGCCTGGATGGCGCAGGACTGGCTGAGCGAGCAAGCCGCGCAGGACACCCGGGAAGAAAACATGCCCCAGGCCTGCCCAGGCGTGACGGACGATACGGAGGCGCGGCAGATGCCGCCGCTGGCTGCCGTGCCGCTGCCGTCACGCGCCGTCTGCAGGCTGCTGTGGCTTGCTGCCGTGGCGCTGGCGGGTCTTTGCGCCTGGCGTTTCGGCCTGACATGGGGCGGCTTGGCGGTACTGGCCTGCTGCTGGGTCCTGCTGCTGCTCGCCGTCATAGATGCCCGAGAGATGCTGCTGCCTGATAGCCTGACCCTGCCCTTGCTGTGGGCCGGGCTGCTGTTCAATCTGGCATCGGCTTGGGTGCCATTGCCGCAGGTGGTGCTGGGCGCCGTGGCAGGCTACCTGTGCCTGTGGCTGCTGTTTCACGGCTTTCGCCTGGCCACCGGCCGGGAAGGCATGGGCCATGGCGACTTCAAACTGCTGGCGGCCCTGGGCGCCTGGGTGGGGTTGGCGGCATTGCCGCAGCTCATCCTGATCGCTGCGGTATCCGGCCTGGCATATGGCCTGTGGCTGGTGGCCGTGCGGCGCGCCGGCATGCGTACGGCGCAGCCCTTCGGCATTCACCTGGCCTGGGCGGGCGTGGCAGTCATGTTGTGGATGGGAGCACCATGAATCGCGATGATCAATCCGCCGGACGGAACGGCAACCAGGCGGGGGCCGCACGAGTATGGGCGCCGTCGCAGGCCGGGTCGGGCATCCTGACGCTGGGGCTGACCGGCGGTATTGGCTCGGGCAAAAGCCGGGTGGCATCCTGGTTGGCCCAATGGGGCGCCGGGGTGGTGGATACCGATGCGGTCGCGCATGAATTGACGGCGGCTGGCGGGGCGGCCATGCCCTTGCTGCGCTCGGTCTTCGGCGCGGCGGTGGAACGCCCCGATGGGGCAATGGACCGCGACTGGATGCGAGCGCGGGTGTTCGCGGACCCCGGCGTGCGGCGCGAACTCGAGGCCATCCTGCACCCCTTGATCCGGGCGGAAACACAACGACAGTTGGCGCTGGCCCAGGGGCCTTACCGGGTGGCGGTGGTGCCGTTGCTGGTGGAGTCGGGCGATTGGCGCGAGCGCGTGGACCGCATCTGCGTCGTGGATTGCGACCCGGATACCCAGGTCGCGCGAGTGCAGTCGCGCAGCGGGCTGACGGCCGAAACCATCAGGCGTATCATGGATGCGCAGGCTTCGCGGGCAGAGCGCCTGGCGGCAGCGCACGACGTCATCGTGAACGATGGTGCAACCTCCGAGGCCGAACTGCTGCAACGCGTGCGCCTGGCGCACGCGCAATGGGCCGCCGGAACGCCATTGGGCGGCCCGTCAGCCGGATAGTCCGGCCAGGCACATCTTCTGGTAGAAAATCCCGCTTTTTGGGACGAGTTTCCGAAGATAGCGCGCGTTGGCTTATGCTTAGGGCTGCAAGGGTTGAACCATGCCGGCGCCGCCGGCACGAACAACAGGGGTGTCGAGGCGAGTGACTTTATACGAATACCCATTCAATGAACGCATCCGCGCGTTTTTGCGGCTGGAGTCCCTGTTCGACCGTCTGTTCTATTTTGCCCAGCCAGGTGATTCACGGATGCACCAGCAGGCCATGGGCGCGCTGTTCGAACTGATCGAAGCGACCGAGCGCACCGACCTGAAGGGCGGCCTGTTGCAGGATATCGAACGCCAGCGCCAGGCGCTGATGAACCTGCGCGAACATCCCGATGTGGAACCCGAGGTGCTGGATGACACCCTGGCCGCGCTGGAGCGCGTGGCAGGGCAGTTGTTCCGCCAGCCTCGCGCCAGCCAGCTGCTGCGTGAAAACGAATGGCTGGCCAGCCTGCGCGGCCGCATGGCCGTGCTGGGGGGCACGACTCATGTCGATATGCCGTCCTATCATGCCTGGCAATCCAAGGATGAAGCGGCGCGTTGCGACGACCTGCAGCAGTGGATTGCGCCGTTTTCTGTTATGCGCGAAGCCCTGGACCTGCTTCTCGACCTGCTGCGCCGGGGGGGGGAAATCCAGCGCGAAGTGGCGCATGCGGGTGCCTACCGCCAGATGCTGCACGGCAAGGCTGGCCATCTCCTGCGCATCTGGGTGGACAGCAGCGATGGCACGTTCCCGGATATCAGTGCCAATAAACACATGATCTGGGTGCGCTTTTCCACACAGGAAGGGCGCCTGCGGCCGCAGCAGTTGCAGCGCGACGTGGATTTCGAACTGGCGCTGTGCCAGGGGGTATGAGCCAGTTTGCGCCGGACTAGGCGCCTGTATCAGTCCGGGACGGCAGCGTGGCGGTTGACGCGGCCGGGGCATCGGCGCCTTGCTGGTCTGCAGGCGCGCTGTCTTTCGTCGCTGCCGGGGTATCCGCCAGTGCCGCATCCGACCAGCCTCCACCCAGTGCGGCGATCAATTGCACACTGGCAGCCAGTTGCTCGCCCTGCAGCGCAAACAGCGTGTTGCGTGCATTCAATTCCGTGGTTTGAGCGGTCGTGACTTCCAGGTAGGTGACGATGCCCGCCTGGTAGCGGTTCATGACCAGCCTGAGGTTTTCCTCGGCCAGCGCCACGACTTTCTCTTGCCTTTCGATTTCCTGCGCACGGGTGCGCAGGGCGGCAAGGGCGTCTTCGGTTTCTCGCAGGGCCTCAAGCACCGTCTGGCGGTAGCGCGCCACCTGTTCATCGTAGGCTGCTTCGGCGTGTTCCAGCGTGGCCTGGCGGGCGCCGCCGTCGAAGATCGTCAGGGCCAGCGCCGGGCCTAGCGACCAGACGCGGCTGGGGGCCGTCAGCCAGTGATTCAGGCTGTTGTGCTGGAAGCCGCCCGAGGTATTCAAGGTGAGGTCGGGGAACCAGGCGCTGGCCGCCACGCCGATACGGGCATTGGCGGCGGCCATGTTGCGTTCGGCCATGGCGATATCCGGGCGACGTTCCAGAAGGCTGGCTGGCAGCGCCTGCGGCAGTGGCGGCAGGGCCGGCAGGGTTTGCTGTTCCGCCAGTTGCAATGCCGAAGGCGCAGCACCGGCCAGCACGGCGATGGCATGTTCGTTCTGGGCGCGTTGCCAGGCAATGTTGTAGCGCTGCGCGCGTACCTGTTCCAGCTGGGTTTCCGCCAGTACGACGTCGGCGCGGGCACTGATGCCGGCTTCATATTGGTTGCGGGTCAGTTCGGCAGCGCGGATATAGGCCTGCTCGGTGGCTGCCAGCAACTCGGCCTGGCGGTCCAAGGTGATCAGGCGGAAATAGGCCTGGGCAAGATTCGATTGCAGGCCCAGGCGCACGGCGGCGACATCGGCCGCGCTGGCTTGCGCGGCCGCCTGGGCGGCTTCCGTGTCGCGCTGGACACGGCCCCAGATGTCGGGCAGCCAGGAAATGTTCAGACCGGTGCTGTAGTTGTTGGTGCCCCCGGTCGAGCGCGTGTAACCGGCGTTGGCGCCTGCCGTCGGCATACCGGCAGCCCGGGCGCGGCCGATCAGTGCTTCGGCCTGGCGCAACCTGGCCTCTGCCTGCAGCAGGTTCTGGTTGTGCCCATCTATGCGTGTCAGCAGTTCCGTCAGGACCGGGTCCTGGTAGCGTTGCCACCAGGCTGTGTCGGTCAGTGCCTGCCCAGGCGTGGCCGTGCGCCAGCCGTCCATCTGGCGGAAGCTGGCCGGCATGTCTTCGAGCGCGGCCGGGCGCTGGTAGTCGGGGCCGCTGGCACAACCGGCCAAGACCAGCAGTGCCGTCAGCATGGGCGCCCAGGCCTTGCTGCGGCGGGCAGCAGGCAGGGCGGCGTGGGGCAGGGCATGGAAACCGTGGGCGCAGGAGCGTTGAGGCATAGGATGGCTAGGAAAGCGGGTGCAGGATAGGCGCACACATCATATCAGCGCCGTGGCACGCCTGCCGTGGCGTGCTCGTTACGGCGGCTGCGGCGGCGCTTGCAGCGGTCCATCAGCAGGTAGATGGCAGGCGTGGTGTAGAGCGTGACCAGTTGGCTGATGGCCAGGCCGCCCACGATGGCAATGCCCAGCGGCTGACGCATTTCCGCGCCGTCGCCGGAACCCAGCGCCAGTGGCAGTGCGCCCAGCAGGCCGGCCATATTGGTCATCAGGATGGGGCGCAGGCGCTGGCAGGCCGCCGTGTAGATGGCTGGGGCGGCGGCAACGCCACGGCGTTGCGCAACCAGCGCGAAATCCACCATCAGGATGGCATTTTTCATGACCATGCCTATCAGCAGGAACAGCCCCAGCAGGGCGATCAGCGTGAATTCGGTATGGGTGGCGCGCAGCGCCAGGAAAGCGCCCAGCCCGGCCGAGGGCAGGGTTGAAAGAATGGTGAGCGGGTGCAGTGCGCTTTCATAGAGAATGCCCAGCACCAGGTACACGGCGACCAGCACGCCCAGCAGCAGCATGGGTTGCGTGTCCATACTGCTCTGGAAGATGCCGGCATTGCCGCCGATGCGGGCATGCACGCCGTTGGGCAGCATGATTTCGCCCAGGGTACGGTCTATGGCGGCCATGGCGGCATCCAGCGAGACGCCTTCGGCAACCGAGAAACTGATGTTCTCGGCGGCGAAGGGCCCGTCGTGGGCTACACGGTCGCGTTCCATGCTGTAGCCGTAGGAGGAAAAGGCGCTAAGCGGCACGCGCTGGCCGTCACGGGCCAGGACATGCAGTTGTTCCAGGGTTTCCGGCCTGCCGGTGTAGCGCGGGTCCAGTTCCATGACAATGCGGTACTGGTTGAGCGGGCTGTAGAGCGTCGCCACCTGACGCTGGCTGAAGGCGTTGCTGAGCGTGGAGGTGATGGTACTCATGTCCACGCCTAGCTGGCGCGCCGCTTCCCGGTCGATTTCCAGGTTGATCTGCTGGGTGCGGTCGCTGTTGCTGGGCGATATGTCCACCAGTTCCGGCGTATCCATGAGGGCGGTGCGTACCTTGGGCGCCCAGGCGCGCAGCAGTTCCAGGTCGCCCGACAGCAAGGTCAGTTCGTAGTCGCCGGAGCTGCCCATGGAGCGGGGCAGGTTGATGTCCTGGTCGACTGCCAGGAACAGCATGCCGGAGGGAATGACAGGTTGTTGCGTGCGCAGCCGGTTGACGATGTCATTGGCCGTTTCCGTCCGTTCGCCCAAGGGCTTGAGCCGCACCAGCAGATGGCCGTTGCTGACGCCGGTGCCGCCGCCGCTGACGCCGATGACATCTGAAATGGCCGGGTCGTTGACCAGCAATTGGCGGTATTGCTCGATCTTGGGCTGCATGACATTGAATGAAGCGCCGTCGTCGCCACGGATGAAACCCTGCAACTGGCCGGTGTCCTGTTGCGGCAGGAAGCCCTTGGGCGCCGCAGCGAACAGGAACACGGTCAGTGCCATGGCACCGGCCAAGGCCAGCAGGGCGAGCGGCTGGCGCCGCAGGCTCCAGCGCAGGCTGGCGCCATAGCCGCGCCGTACGACGGCGAACATGCGTTCGTGCCAGGCAGCCTGGCGCGGGCGATTGCCGGGTGCAGGCTGCCCGGGCAACAGCCGTGCGCAAAGGCTGGGCGTCAGGCTCAGGGACAGGAATAGCGACACCAGCACGGCGGCGGCCAGCGTGATGGAAAACTCGCGAAAGAAGCGTTCTATCATGCCTCCCATCGCCAGAATTGCGACGAAGACCATGATCAGGGCCAGGTTCATGGCCAGCAGCGTGAAGCCCATTTCCCCGGCGCCACGAATGGCCGCCGGCAAGGGCGCCATGCCGCGTTCGATATGGCGCTGAATGTTTTCCATGACGACGATGGCGTCATCCACGACCAGCCCGGCGGCGACGATCAGCGCCATGACGGACAGGTTGTTGAGAGAGAACCCATACAGATAAATGATGGCCAGCGCACCGACCAGCGATATCGGTATGGCGAGGCTGGGGATCAGCGCCGCGCGCCAGTTGCCCAGGAAGCCCAGGATGACGACTACCACCAGGGCGGATGCGATGAGCAGCGTCAGGCCAGCCTCGCGCAGCGTGGCATGGATGCCGGGCGAGCGGTCGGCCACGACCGTCAGGGTGGCGTCGGCGGGAATCAGCGCCTGCAAGGCCGGCAACTGTGCACGGATGTCTGCGATGGTGGCGACGATATTTGCGCCCGGCTGGCGGCTGACCATCAGGATCACGGCGGGATTGTGATTGTGAAAGCCGCTGGTGTAGCGGTCTTCCACTGAGTCCGTGACGGTGGCGATATCCGCCAGGCGGACGGCTGCGCCATCCTGGTAGCGTATGACCAGGTCCTGGTATTCGGCGGCCTTCTTTTGCTGGTCGGCACTTTGCACCTGCCAGCGCAGCTTGTCGTTTTCGATGATGCCGCGTGGCTGCAGCGGGTTGGCATCGGCCAGCGCCTGGCGTACTTCGTCGAGCGAAATGCCGCTGTGCGCCAGGGCCTGGGGGTTCAGCTGCACGCGGATGGCGGGCAGGGCGGCGCCATCGACGGAGACTTCGCTGACGCCCTGGATCTGGGCAATCTTCTGCGCCAGCACAGTGGCGGCAACGTCATAGAGCTGCCCGGGCGACAGGTTGGGTGAACTGAGCGCCAGCACCAGGATGGGCGCCTGGGACGGGTTGATCTTGAAGTAGCTGGGTAGTTGCGGCATGCCTGCCGGCAGCTCGCCTTGCGCGGTATTGATGGCCGCCTGCACGTCGCGGGCGGCATCGTTGATGTTGCGCGACAGGTCGAACTGCAGCAGGATGTTGGCGCCGCCCTGTTCGCTGCGGGATGTCATGCTGCTGACGCCGGAAATGCTGCCGAAGGCGCGTTCCAGCGGTGCGGCGACCGTGGCAGCCATGCTTTCCGGGTCTGCACCTGGCAGCGAGGCGCGCACCATGATGGCCGGGAAATCCACGGCGGGCAGGGGCGCGACGGGCATCAGGCGGCCTGCCAGCAGGCCCAGCAGCAGAATGGCCAGCGCGATCAGGATGCTGGCAATGGGCCGTTGGACGAAGGGACGCGCCAGGTTCACGCCTGCCGGCCTCCGTCCGGCGGATTGCCCGGGGTGTCATCGGGGGCGATGGCGGGTGGCCGTTGCCGGCTGGCGGTCAGGCGGTCGAAAAAGAGATAGATAACCGGTGTGGTGAAGATGGTGAGCAGTTGGCTGACCATCAGCCCGCCCACCATCACGACGCCCAGGGGCTGGCGCAGCTCCGCGCCGGCGCCGCTGGCGAACATCAGCGGTACGGCACCGAACAGGGCGGCCAGCGTGGTCATCAGGATGGGGCGGAAACGTTGCAGTGCGGCGCTGCGTATGGCCTGCAACGGCGTCAGTCCGCCGCTGCGTTCGGCATCGAGCGCGAAATCAATCATCATGATGCCGTTCTTTTTCACCAGGCCGATCAACAGGATGATGCCGATGATCGCGATCAGGTCCAGTTCGCCGCCGGTCAGCAGCAAGGCCAGCAGCGCGCCTACCGCTGCCGATGGCAGGGTGGACAGGATGGTGATGGGGTGGATCGCGCTTTCGTAGAGGATGCCGAGCACGATGTACATCGTGACTACGGCCGCCAGGATCAGCCAGAGCGTATTGGCGAGCGATTCGGAGAAGGCTTCTGCGGCACCGGCAAAGCGCGCGTCCACGGATGCCGGCAGGCCGATTTCCCGCTGCGCCAGTTCGATGCCCGCGACGGCCGCGCCCAGCGATGCGCCGGGCGCCAGGTTGAATGACACCGTGGTGGCGGGAAACTGGCCCACGTGGGAAATCAGCACGGGGGCGCGGCGCTCGCTGATACGGGCGATGCTGGCCAGGGGCACGGGCGTGCCGTTGGCGCTGGCGACATACAGCCGGCCCAGGTCGGCGGGCGTCCGGGCGAAATCGGGCAGCACGCCCAGCACGATGCGGTACTGGTTGTTCTGGGTGAACAGGGTGCTGACCTGGCGTTGCGCATAGGCATCGTAAAGCGCAGCATCAATGGCGCTGATGGTGATGCCCAGGCGAGCGGCAGCGTCGCGGTCTATGTCGATGTATGCCTGCAGGCCGTCGTTCTGCAGATCGGCCGAGACATCGGCCAGTTGCGGCATGTCGCGCAATCGGTCGATCAGGCGAGGCGCCCATTCTTCCAGCTCATCCAGGCTGGGGGAAGTCAGCGTCATCTGGTACTGGGTACGGCTGATGCGGTCATCTATGGTCAGTTCCTGCACGGGCTGGAACCATACCTGTATGCCTTCCACTTCGTCGGCATATCGCGCCAGGCGCGCCAGGGTGTCCTGCAGGCTGCCCTCACGCTCGCCGTAGGGCTTGAGGTTGATCTGGATGCGGCCGCTGTTGAGCGTGTTGTTGGTCCCGTCGACACCGATGAAGGAAGACAGGCTGTCGACGTCCGGGTCCTGCAGCAGCGATTTCGCCAGGTCTTGCTGGCGCTGCGCCATGCTGGCGAAGGAAACCGTTTGCGGTGCTTCGGTGATTGCCAGGACGGCGCCGCTATCCTGTACCGGGAAGAAGCCTTTGGGGGTCCAGAGGTAGAGGGCCACCGTGGCGACCATGGTGCCCAGGGTGAACAGCAGCGTTGCCGTCTGGTGGCGCAGTACCCAGTCCAGGGCGGCGCCGTAACGCCGGATCAGGCCGGACAGCCAGTCGTTGCCTTCATCCGCGTGGGAGCCGGTCGGTTCAGGCAGCATGCGAGCGCACATCATGGGCGTGAGCGTCAGCGACACCAGCAGGGAAATGAAGATTGCAATGGCCAGGGTAATGGCGAATTCATGGAACAGGCGGCCGACGACGCCCTGCATAAAGAGCAGCGGGATCAGCACGGCGATCAGCGAGACGGTCAGCGACACCAGCGTGAAGCCGATCTGGCTGGCGCCTTTTAGTGCCGCCTGCATCGGCGAGGCCCCCTGTTCGCGATGGCGAGCGATGTTTTCCAGCATGACGATGGCATCATCAACCACGAAGCCCGTGGCGATGGTCAGCGCCATGAGCGTCAGGGTATTGATGGAGAAACCGGCCAGGTAGATGACGCCGAAGGTTCCGATGAGCGAGAGCGGCACGGCCAGGCTGGGAATCAGCGTGGCAGCGGCATTGCGCAGGAACAGCAGCGTCACCAGCACCACCAGGACGATGGCCAGTAGCAGTTCCTGCAGGACATGGCGTACGGCGGCACGGATATTCTGGGTGCGGTCGGTCAGGACGGTGACATCCACGCTGGCCGGCAGGCTGGCGGTGAGCTGCGGCAGTAGCGCCTGGATACGGTCAACGACTTCAATGACATTGGCGCCCGGCTGGCGCTGGATATTGAGCAGTACCGCAGGCAGTTCGCCTGACCAGGCCGCCAGGCGGCTGTCTTCCGGGCCCGAAACGATTTCCGCCACGTCGCCCAGCCGCAAGGGTGCGCCGTCTTGCCAGGTCAGAATCAGTGCGCGGTAGTCCTCTGGGCTGCGCATCTGGTCGTTGGCGCTCATCATTACCGTGCGCATGGGGCCGTCGAAGCGGCCCTTGGGCTGGTTGGCGTTGGCTGCGGCGATGGCGCTGCGCACGGCCTCCATGTCCAGGCCATAAGAGGCCAGCGCGGCGGGGTTGACCTGTACCCGTATGGCTGGCCGCTGGCCGCCGGCCAGGCTGACCATGCCGACGCCATTGATCTGCGACAGTTGCTGCGCCATGCGGGTATCGACCAGATCGTAGAGATCCGGCAGGGGCATGGTGGACGATGTGACGGCCAATGTCAGGATGGGGGTATCCGCCGGATTGACCTTGCGGTAGACGGGCGGAGCAGGCAGGTCGCGCGGCAGCAGGTTGCCGGCCGCGCTCAGGGCGGCCTGGACTTCCTGTTCGGCCACGCTCATGTCCAGGTCCAGCGAGAACTTGAGGGTGATGACCGAGGCGCCGCTGCCGCTGGCCGATGACATCTGCTGCAGGCCGGGAATCTGTCCCAGGCGGCGTTCCAGCGGCGCAGTGATGGCGCTGGTGGTGATGTCGGGGCCGGCGCCGGGATAATAGGTGAAGACCTGGATGATAGGGTAGTCCACCTGCGGCAGGGCGGCTACGGGCAGCAGGCGCCAGGCCATCAGGCCCGAGAGCAGCATGGCGATCATCAACAGCGTGGTCGCGACGGGCCGCTGGATGAATGGCGATGACAGGTTCATGGGCCTTACCGGCGCGGGCCTGGTCGCTGGGTTCCTGCGGGCGGCGTGGCCGGTGTGCCGACCGTGCCGCCGGTGTCGTCCACCACGCGCACTTCACGGCCTTCGCGCAGGCGGTCCAGCCCTTCGAGCACGACCTGGTCGCCAGCCGCCAGCCCGTCCAGCACGGCGATGCGGCCTTCGTCGGCAATGCCCAGCTTCACCTGCCGGATGAAGGCCTTGTGCTCGGCATCGACCAGGTAGACATACGGGCCGCGTGCGCCATATTGCACAGCGTCTGCGGGGATGGTGAGCGCATCGGGCAGGGTGGCCAGGCGCAGGCGTACGTTGACGAACTGGTTGGGAAACAGGGTTTCGTCGGTGTTCGGGAAATCAGCGCGCAGCTTGAGGGTGCCCGTGGCGGTATCTATGCGGTTGTCCAGCGTGCCCAGTGTGCCTCGGGCCAGCAGGGTCTGGTCGTTGCGGTCCCAGGCTTCCACTGCCAGCGTCGTGCCGCCGCGCATGGCTTCCAGCAGCGCCGGCAGGCGGTTTTCCGGGATGGAGAAGAGTACGGAAATCGGCTTGACCTGGGTGATTACGGCCAGGCCGGTACTGTCGCCGGCGCGGATCATGTTCCCGGCATCCACCTGGCGCAGGCCGATACGGCCGGAAATGGGGGCCGTAATGGTGGTGTAGGACAGCTGCAGCCTGGCGTTGTCCACGCGCGCCTGGTCGATACGGATCGTGCCCTTGTATTGTTGCGCCAGGGCCTGCTGGCTATCGAGCTCCTGGCGGGCGATGGAGTCCTGCTTGAAGAGCGTCTGGTAGCGCTGCAGCTTCAACTCGGCGTTGCGCAGCTGCGCCGTGTTCTGTTGCAACTGGCCTTCGGCCTCGGAGAGGGCGATGCGGTAGGGTTCGGGGTCTATGCGTGCCAGCAGCTCGCCCTGTTCGACGTGCTGGCCTTCACGGAAGGCGACTTCTATCAGTTCACCATCGACGCGGCTGCGTACCGTGACGGTGTTGAGCGGCGTGACGGTGCCGATGGCGCGTATCCATTCGCTCAGGGCTTCCTGGCGTGTCGGGGCCAGCCGCACCGGCGCTGGCAGGTTCCAGGTGGAAAAAGCCGTGGACGGCGGGGCGGGCGGTGCAATGACGTAGCGCCAGAGCAAGGCGCCTGCCACGCCCAGGATGAGGATAAGCAGCAGGAACCGGAGCGGGCGGTTGCGGGTCGGGCGCGGCAGGCTCATGGCTGGGCTGCGTAATCGGTGTGAGGTTCAGGAAGGAATGATGGCGCTGATGCCGGCGATGCCATGGGCGCCGTGATGGTGCGCAGTTTCCAGGGTGTCGGGGGATTGGCCGCCTATGGCATAGACCGGCAGGCCGGCATCGGCCAGCTGGCGCGTGAAGCCTTCCCATTCGAGCACCGGGCTGTCGGGGTGGCTGGCGGTGGGCAGTACCGGGCCCAGCACGGCAAAGTCGGCCTGCAGGCGGCGCGCATGCGCCAGGCCCACGCTGTCGTGGGCGGAAACGCCCAGCAGGTTGTAGGGGCGCAAGGCCGGGCGGGTGACCGTGGCGCGAGCATCGGCGGCGCGCAGGTGCACGCCGTCGGCCTGTTGCCACCATTCCTGCGGATGCACGCTGTTGACCAGGACACGCGCCCCGGCAGCGTGGCAGCGTTCGCGTACGGCCTGCAGCGCGGCCAGCGCGCTGGTGTCGGCCGGGCCGCCGTTGGCCCAGCCGGGCTCACGGAATTGCACCAGTTGCAGGCCGCGCGCCAGCGCGCGCTCCAGGCGCTGCAGGTAGCCTGTCAGGTTGTCCGTGCCACCGATGGCGGTGACGCCGTAGGTATCGGGCAATTGCAGCCAGCGCAGCGGCGGGTAGGCGGCGGGCAGCAGCTGCGGCAGTTCGAGCGCATCGCGCGGCGTGAACCATCCCAGCGTCTGGCGCTCCTCGGGGCGCGGTTCGCCCTCCCAGTGCTCGACGCGGCAGAACGAGAGCCGCACCGTGGCATGGGGATACTCGTGTATGTAGGTGACCCACGGATAGGAGCGGGTTACCTTGATGCCCAGTTCTTCCTGGAGCTCCCGGGCCAGCGCCTGCAAGACGGTTTCACCGGCTTCTATTTTGCCGCCGGGCAATTCCCACCAGCCGGCCCAGCTTTTGTCTGCGGGGCGCTGGTCCAGGAGTACGCATCCGTCCTGGCGTACCAGGACACCGACTGCAACATCAAGAATTCTTCCAGGCATGGGTATTCGGGACTTTCTGTTTCGGGGGTTGCTAGGTTGAGTCGCGGGCGGCAAGCCGCCCGCGAGGCCAGGGCCATCAGGCTTGGCGTGCCGCCCAGTCACGGGCGAACTGCCGGGCTACACGGCCCGAACGCGAACCGCGCTCCAGGGCCCATTGCAGGGCCTCGGTGCGCCAGGGCTGGCTGCCGTCGTCCTCTGCACCGCCGAGTTCCTTGACCCAGTGGGCGACGATATCGAGGTAATCGTTCTGGCGGAACGGATGGAAGGACAGCCAGAGACCGAAGCGCTCTGACAAGGATACCTTTTCTTCGACGGCTTCGCCCGGATGGATCTCGCCGTCGTCGTGCGTCGTGGTCTGCAGATTTTCGCTATGGTACTCCGGCATCAGGTGACGACGGTTGGATGTTGCGTAAATCAGCAGCTTGTCGTCGGCGGCGGCAATGGAACCGTCCAGGACGGATTTGAGCGCCTTGTAGCCCGCTTCGCCGGATTCGAAAGACAGGTCGTCACTGAAAACGATGAAGCGTTCCGGCCGGGCCACGATCAGGTCGATGATCTCGGGCAGGTCGCCCAGGTCTTCCTTGTCGACTTCGATCAGGCGCAGGCCCTGGCTGGCGTAGGTCAGCAGCATGGCGCGCACCAGCGAGCTCTTGCCGGTGCCGCGCGCGCCGGTCATCAGGACGTTGTTGGCGGGCTTGCCGGAGACGAAGTGGCGGGTATTGCGGTCCAGGATGGCCTTCTGGCGTTCGACGTGACGCAGGTCATCCAGGGCGATGGCGCTGACGCGCGGGACGGCTTCCAGCCAGCCGCTCGCGCCGCGCTTGCGCCAGCGGTAGGCCTGGGCAGACCAGTCTGTCGGGGGCGGGGCGGGCGGCAGCCAGGCTTCCAGCCGCGCCAGCACCCGCGAGGCCTGGGCCATCAGCTGGGCCAGATCTTCGGGTTTGGTTGAATTCATGAAATCTCAGGAACGATAGTCTGCATTGATGGAAACGTAATCGTGCGAGAAGTCGCAGGTATAGACGGTGTCGCTGACCTGGCCGCGGGCCAGGGCGATGCGCACGACGATCTCAGCCTGTTGCATGACGCGCTGGCCGTCAGCTTCCTGGTATTCAGGATTGCGGCCGCCGTCGCGAGCAACGAGAACGTCGTCCAGCCACAGACGCAGCTTGCTGACGTCGAGATCTTCGACGCCGGCATAGCCGATGGCGGCCAGGATGCGGCCAAGGTTGGGGTCCGAGGCGTAGAACGCAGTCTTGACCAGCGGCGATTGGGCCACCGAATAGGCGATTTTCAGCGCTTCTTCGGTGCTGGCCGCTTCTTCCACCCGGATCGTCATGAACTTGGTGGCGCCTTCGGCATCGCGCACGATCTTCTGTGCCAGGTCGCGTGCAGCATCGGTCAGGGCTGCGCGCAGGGCCGGATAGGCAGGATGGCTGGCGTCGTCGATCTGCACGCCGCTCTTGCCGGTGGCGATGACGATGAAAGAGTCGTTGGTGGAGGTGTCACCATCGACGGTAATACGGTTGAATGACTGGTTGGCCAGTGCCAGCGCCAGCTCGCGCAGCAGGGCGGGGGCGATGCCGGCGTCGGTGGCAAGGTAGCCCAGCATGGTCGCCATATTGGGGCGGATCATGCCGGCGCCCTTGCTGATACCGGTGATGGTGACGGTTTTGTCGTCGAGCGTCAGCTGGCGTGAATGGATTTTCGGCTGCGTGTCGGTCGTCATGATGCTGTGCGCCGCTTCGAACCAGTGCGCCGGCGCAAGGTCGGCGATAGCGGCCGGCAGCGCGGCGACGAGGCGATCCACAGGCAGCGGCTCGAGGATCACGCCGGTGGAAAACGGCAGGACCTGTTCGCGGCGGATGCCCAGCAGGCCGGCCAGCGCGTCGCAGGTTTGTTCGGTATGCGCCAGGCCGCTGGCGCCGGTGCCTGCATTGGCGTTGCCCGTGTTGATCACCAGCGCTGCGATCTCCGTGTCGCTGGCCAGATGGCGCTCACAGACCTGTACCGGCGCCGCGCGGAAGCGGTTGCGCGTGAATACGCCAGCGACGCTGCTGCCCGGGGCCAGGCGGAAGACTGTCAGGTCGCGCTTGCCGCTGCCTGCCTGCTTGATGCCGGCGGAGGCGATGCCGATTTCAACGCCGGCGACGGGATGGATCTGGTCTGCGGGAGGAATCTGGAGATTGACAGCCATTTGACTTGCCTTGAAAGGGGAAACAGCGCCGGAAGCGGCGTATGGGAGAGTGCCATTATGGCAAATCCGGAGCGCCGTTGGCGGTCATGCGGGACAAAGTCGCGCCCCGGCCCCGCGCTGTGCGGTCAGCGCGACTAAATATCAGGATTTCCGTCGAAGCGTCATCCCACGGTTGGGGGATGTGGGGCTGCCGGCTTTCTTCTTATAAACCGTAAAAAAATGCAAGGGAATGTCAACGGGTCGGGCGGCTCCCCCCTTGGGGAAGTGCCTGGGTTGCGGGCTGAACGGTGAAGAAGGGGAAGATCATGATTCTGCAACGGGGAGCCTGCCTGATGGTGGCAGGACTGCTGGCGGGCTGTGCGGCGACGCACGATAGCAAAGTGGGCGAAAGCGCGAACGATCTGGCCGCCGGGTTGCTGGATTCCGCCATCCTGCGGGTTGAAACGCAGATGCAGGGGGAAGCGGCGGAAGACTTGTTGCTGAACCTGGAGAAAGGCGAGCTGCTGCGAGTGGCCGCTCGCTACGACGAAAGCCAGCAGGCACTGGAAACGGCGGATGCAACGGTGCGCGTCTGGGAAGACCAGGTGCGTGGCGCCCTGGCCGCCGTGGGAACGCAGATCGGCGCAACGCTGTTCGGCGACGGCATGCGGGACTATGAGGGCCAGGACTACGAGAAGGTCATGCTGACCACGCGCATGGCCATGAACCGCCTGAACATGGGCGACCTGGAAAATGCCCGGGTGGATATCCGCCGCACTCACGAGCGCGAGGCGTTGATCGCCGAAGCGCGCTCGCGCGCCAATGCCGAGGCCGAAGAAGAGGCTCAGGAGCAGGGGGTGGAAGTCGAGCAGAAGGACATCAGCGGCTACCCGGTGGAAATATTCGACGATCCTGCCGTCATCGGGCTGAAGAATGGCTACCAGAATGCGCTCAGCCATTATCTGGCGGGGTTTGTCTATGAAACGATGAATGAACCCAGCCTGGCGGCGGCCGGCTATCGCCAGGCCATCGAGCTGCGCCCCGACGAAACGGCGCTGCAGGCTGGGCTGGAAGGCCTGGCGGAACGGCAGCAACGCCTGGCTTCGGGCAAGGAAACCGATGTCCTGTTCGTGATTGAAACCGGGCTGGCGCCCGCCCGCCGGTCACAATCCATCGTGTTGCCGGTACCCACCCACAATGGCCTGCTGACGCTGGCGACGGCATTCCCCGTGATCCAGCCCAATCCTCATGCGCTGGACCTGCGGCAGATTTCGATTGCCGGCCAGACTGTGCCCGTGGCCCAGGCCACGGATCTCAATGCGATGGCGCGCCGAGCGTTGCGCGACGAACTGCCCGGCATGCTGACGCGCTCGTCGATCCGGCTGGTGACCAAAGCGGTGCTGCAAAACGAAATCAATCAGCAGGCCGGGCCGCTGGCCGGCTTGTTTGCTGCACTGGTATCGGCGGCCATCGAGCCGGAGGCGGATGATCGCATGTGGCGCATGTTGCCCGAGCGGGTCTACCTGGCACGCGCATTTGTGCCGCATGGCCAGCACGAATTGCAGTTGTCCGAAGACGGCCATGCCGTCAGGACGCTGGATGTGCGGGGGCGGCGCATGGTCGTGCCGGTACGGATGCTCAGTGCGGTCACGTATTTCGGCGAGCCGGCCTATCTGGATGGCGTGGCAGCCGCTGATACTGCGCCGGAGCGGAAGGCTGGCAGGGCGTCATCCCGGCGCGTGCCGGTTTCGGTGGCACAGGAAGCGCAATAGGCGTTTCCGGGTGAGTCATTTTTTTTCAGGAAAGCATCATGAATCACAAAGCCAATCTGCGCCTGGCCGTCACGGGCCTGGCGGCAATGCTGCTGGCCGCCTGCGCGCAACAAGGCCGCAGCGTATCGCGACCAGAACTCCCGGCGCCGGCTGCGCAGGCAGCGGCCCTGCTGCCGGAATACGCCGCATCGGCAGGAATTGCCAGCAAGCTGGTCGTGCCGCAGTCCATGTTGGATCTACGGGTGGTGGACCTGCGCGCGCAGCGGGTCAACGACATGCTGACCGTGCAGGCCGAGATTGCCAATGGCAGCAGCAGTCCCCGCCGGTTGTTCTACCGCTTTCTCTGGCTGAATGCCGACGGCCTGCAGAGCGGGCGCGACGAGCCCTGGAAGGAACTGCCGTTCCTGGGCCGACAGAACCATTTCGTGAAAGGCATGGCGGCGCGTCCGGATGCCGTGGATTTCCGGCTCGAACTGCGTGCCGATAAGTGAGAACGCCGCGCGCGCCCAGCCGGGAGATGCCGGCCGGAGGTGCGGCTCGTTGCGTGGCGCTGCGGTATGCCGTGCCACGATGGATTTTCCTGGGAGTTCCCATCATGTTGTCTCTTGATTACCTGCCGCGAGCAGCCCGCAGCCTGGCCTTGGCTGGCGCCTTGGGGCTGGCCGGCTGCCAGTCCTCCCTGCCGCTTGTGAGCGGTTCGGGCGATGTCGTTTATGGCGATCCGTCCGCGGTCGAAAACGTAACCAATGAATTCGGCTCCACCGATTTGCAGCGCCTGGCGGAAAGCATGACGGCTTCCCTGCTGCAAAGCCCGGCGCTGGCTGGCCGCCCCACGGTGTCGCTGGACCCGGTGTTGAACAAGACCAGCGAATATATCGACACCGGCACGATCATGCTGCGCATCCAGACGGCGCTGGTCAATAGCGGCAAGGTGCGCTTTGTTGCCAGCCATGCGGAAATGGATACGGCCGTGCGCGAGCTGCAGCGCCAGAACCAGAGCGGCCTCTACAAGGCCAAGGGCCGGGCGCGCACGGGGCAGATGGAAGGGGCGCAGTTCCGCATAGAAGGCGAAATCTCGTCCATCGTCAAGCGTTCCTCCAGCATAAAGGATGTGTACTACGTCATGACGCTCAAGCTTTTCGATGCGGAGTCGGGCGTGATCGAGTGGCAGGACCAGGCGGAGCTGCGCAAATCCTCGCGCCGTTAAGGCGGTTGTGAGGATTGGATCAAGGACGGAACCATGAAAGAACAGCCATTGCTGAACCGGGCGCGTTGCGCCGTGCTGGCCCTGCTGTGCCTGGCGGCACCGGCGGCGCAGGCCGCCGGGCCCAGGGTCGCCGTGACGGACCTGGGTTATGAGGTGCAGGTGTCGGAATACTTCCGCAACGTGTCGGCGTCGCAGCAGTTCAGCCAGCACGGCAGGCAGGCCAGCGGCAGCAGCAGCTTCACGCTGGAAGAGGGAACCAAAACCTATATCGTGCCGGGTGAGCTGCGCAATTTCACGGCCGACATCAAGGGGGCGCTGGTACGTGGCGGCAAAGTCAGGGTTGTGCAGGGCCGGCCCCATACGGGCAAGGCGAGCGAGAACGTCCACGACATCATTGCCCGTATCCGGGTAGGTGCCTTTCCGGGCGCGGATTACGTGCTGTTCGGCACGGTCAGTGACATTCAGTTCAGCGAAGGGGAAATGGGTTTCGATGCTGGATCGCGAGCTTATACCCTGCAACTGGATCTGGTCGCGGATTTCAGTCTGATCAACACGCGCAACTATGAAATCGTGGCGGCCTTCAGTGCAGCCGGCAGCGGGCTGGACAGCAAGATACTGAGCCGCGCCGGAGACCGGGCTAGCCTGAACCGCGCCAAAGTGGTGCGGGAAACCTCGCAGAGCCTGGCTGAAGAGGTCTATGAACAGTTGATCGGCCAGTTTACCCAGGCCGGTGCCGCGATCACCTTCGAGGCGCCGCTGCCGCCTGCGCGGCCTGTTGCGCCCGCGGCTCCCGAAGCGCCCCGCAGCGGGGTGACTGTCTATTGACGTTTGCGGTGCGCCGGCCCGCACGTCTGCGCAGGGAAGCGGAAGCCCAAGGGGGGCTGCCGCTGCAGAGCAACAAGTGCAATGATCTCAAGAATCACAGAATTTTCATTTTTTCAAACAATTGAAATAAAATGAAACTTATTTGGTGATAATGCGCAGCGGCGGGATGCCTGATATGGCGCTCAGGGAGGGGAACGTCCATGGCTCGTGATCCATTGCAGGTGGCGCTGGATATCGCGCCGCTGTTCTATGAGGGGGTGCTGGATTCGAACCATTGGTACATCGCCCTCGATTCACTCTGCCGGGAACTGGAGGCGATGAACTTCCACCAGGTGACGCTGGGTCCGGCGCATGAAGACCCGATCCTGGAATCCATGGCATCGGAAACCGTGCCAGGCGACAAGCTCGAGGAATACGAGCAGCAGTACATGGGGCGCGATGAACGCGTCGCTCTGCTGGATCGTATGGTGGAAGGCGAGGTGGTGTTCGACCACCATCATTTCGATCAGCGCCATATGTCGCGCTCGGCAGTCTATGACTTCCTGCGTGGTGTCGGGACGCGCTATTCGATGTGCATGGTGATGCGGCAGACCGCTGGCACGAACGCCTATCTGGCCATGCTGCGCCCAGTCGATCACCGGCCTTACGGCGAGCGTGAGGAAGCCGTCATGCGGCTGCTGGCGCCGGAAATCCTGCGCGCGACCCGCTTGCGCGACCATACCCGCGAACTGGCGCGCCGCGCCGCGCTGGGAACCGCCGCCATGGAGCACATGCCGTTCGGCATCGTCATCGTTGACGCCGGGCGGCGTATCCAGTACCTGAATGCCCGGGCGGCCAGCCATGTGCGGGAAGCGGCCTGGTGTTCTGGCTATAGTCGTTTCGCGCTCAGGCAGCAGGCACTGCAGCTGCAGCTGGAACATGCCGTGGCGCGTGCCTGTTCGGCTTCCAGGCGTGCGGCGGTTGTCCGTTGGGGTAGTGGGGCGGATACGGTTGTGTTGCGCATCCTGCCCTTGCCGGCGGTAGCGGTGGCATCCGGGGCTGGCCGCAGCCAGTCGCCGCTGGCGCTGATTGCCATGGCGATGCCTTATGCCGGGCTGTCGTTTTCGTGCGGGGAACTGGGAGAAGTATTGGGCATCACCACTGCCGAGGCAGAACTGGCCAGTGTGCTGGCTGGGGGGGATACCATCAAGGCATTCGCCATGGCCCGGGGATGCACTCTGAACACGGCCCGCAGCCACCTGAAAAGCCTGCTGGCGAAGACCGGCTGCAAGCGCCAGCTCGACCTGGTCAGGCTCATTCACGCGGTGGGGCAGGGCTGATGCTGCCGCAGCCGGTGGCAGGGGCGGGTACCGGCGCCTGCTGCGCGCTTAGGTGCCCCACCCGGTATCAGCGCTTCAGACTTGCAAATGCCAGGTCGGCTGCTGCCAGCGTGGCCTCGATGACTTCGTCCGTATGGGTGGCTGAAACGAAGCCGGCCTCGAAGGCGGAAGGCGCCAGATGTACGCCGTGGTCCAGCATGGCGTGGAAGAAGTGCTTGAAGTGTTCGATATTGCATTCCTGCACTTCGGCAAAGCTCGTGGGAGGCGTTGCGCGGAAATACAGGCCTATCATGCCGCCGACGCTGTCGCTGGAAAAGGCGATGCCGTGGCGTTGCGCGGCGGCCTCCAGGCCGGCGCACAGCCTGGCCGAGCGCGCAGCCAGGTCTTCATAGAAGCCCGGCGTGCCCAGCAGGCGCAGGGTTGCCAGGCCGGCAGCCACGGCCACCGGATTGCCTGACAGCGTGCCGGCCTGGTACACCGCGCCCAGCGGCGCGATATTGGCCATGATGTCGGCCCGGCCGCCGAATGCGCCGACCGGCATGCCGCCGCCGATGATCTTGGCCAGCGTGGTGATGTCCGGCGTGACGCCGGTCAGGCCTTGCGCGCCTTGCGGGCCAACCCGGAAGCCCGTCATGACTTCGTCGAACACCAGCAGGGCGCCGTGGCGGGTGCACAGCGTGCGCAGGGTTTCCAGGAAGCCGGGGGCGGGCCGCACCAGGTTCATGTTGCCGGCGAAGGGTTCGACAATGACGCAGGCGATGTCGTCGCCCATGCTGGCGAAGGCCGCTTCGGCAGCGGCGTTGTCGTTGTAGTCCAGCACCAGCGTGTGCTGCACGAACTCGGGCGGTACACCCGCGGAAGTCGGGTTATTGAAGGTCAGCATGCCCGAGCCAGCCTTCACCAGCAGGCTGTCGGCATGGCCGTGATAGCAGCCTTCGAACTTGATGATCTTGTTGCGGCCAGTGGCGCCGCGCGCCAGGCGGATGGCGCTCATGGTGGCTTCGGTGCCGGAACTGACCAGGCGCACCTGTTCCATGGAAGGCAGGCGTGCGATCAGCGCTTCGGCGATCTCGATTTCCGCTTCGGTGGGGGCGCCGAAGGACAGGCCGTTGAGGGCCGCCGCGCGCACCGCCTCGATGACTTCCGGATGGGCATGGCCCAGGATGGCAGGGCCCCAGGAGCCCACGTAGTCGATATATTGCTTGCCATCCGCATCCCAGATGTACGGGCCCTGGGCGCGTGCGATGAAACGGGGCGTGCCGCCTACCGAACGGAATGCGCGCACGGGCGAATTCACGCCGCCGGGAATGCTGCGGCAGGCGCGTTGGAACAGGGTGTCATTGCGGGAGGTGGCTGTCATGATGGCGGTACGGGTATCCGTAGGGTTGATCAGGCGAACGCCTGCGCGCAGGCGCTGGCGGCGGCTTCGATGTCATCTGCCTGGAAAATGCCCTGGATGATGGCCAGGGCGTCGGCGCCGGCCTGCACGACAGGCGCGGCATTGGCAGCATGGATGCCGCCGATGGCGACCATGGCCGGACGCGGAGCAGGCAGCTCGTCGAGCAGCTTGCGGGCCTGCATGAGCAGTTCCAGCGGCGCACGTGCCGCTTGCGGCTTGGTCGGGGAGGGATAGACGGCACCGAAGGCAATATAGTCGGCGCCCTGCGCCAGCAGCGCACGGGCGCGCGCCAGGTCTGCATAGCAGGACACGCCGATGATGCGCCCCTGGCCGAGCGCGGCCCGGGCGGCCTGCAGGTCGCCGTCGTCACGTCCGAGGTGCACGCCGTCGGCGTCCAGATCTTGCGCCATGCGCCAGTCGTCGTTGACGATGAAGACCAGGCCCAGCTCGCGGCATTGCCGCGCAATGGCTTGCCCCTGGGCCAGCAAGGCCTCAGGGCTGGCGCTTTGCTTGCGGCGCCATTGCAGGCTGCGCAGCCCGCCACGGGCGGCAGCAGCGATGGCTGCCAGCAGGCCGGCAGTGTCGTCGGTGTCGGGGGTGATGCCGTAGAGGCCGCGCGGAAAGCGCAGGCCGTCGTAATCAGGAACGGACGTCATGCCTGTTGTTCTCCAGGTAGGCGCCAGGCCAGGCGGCGGCCCATGCCGGGGCGGAAGCTCTGCTGCAGGCAGCTTTGCACATAGGTGATGGCCTGGCCCACGGCTTCGTCGGGCGCCAGTCCGCGCGCCAGCATGGCGGCCACGGCGGTGGCGACGAGATCGGCGGTGTCGGACAGACGTTCCTGGCTGGCATGCCAGTTCCATTGGCGCAGCAGGCCTTCCGGCCCGCTCAATTGGGTGCAGCGGGTATCGCTGCGCAGCGGCGTGCCCAGCGTCAGCGACCATTCCGCGCCGGCTTCTCGCAGTACGTCGCTGGTTTCCACCGGCTCGCTCAGCAGGCCGTCTGCCAGCCATTGCGTCACGCGCATGTGTTCGGACACGACGATATCGGTCTGCGGCAGCAGCAACTCGACGATGGCTGCCATGACATCTTCGGCCAGGTCCTGGGCATCGAGGTCGCCGGCATCGCCGGGCGTGTCCAGGTGCAGCACCAGCGGCAGGTGGTTGTAGTCGGCGGCGATCTGCGCGATGACGCTGACGGCCTCCGGCGTATGCAGGCTGCCGACCTTTATGGCGCTGATGGCCATGTCTTCGAGCAGGCAGCGCGCCTGCTCGTCGATGAATTCATGGGAGATGGCGACGACATCTTCCTGATGCGCCGAATCCTGGACGGTATTGGCGGTCAGTACGCCCAGGCCATGGCACTGCAGCGCAGCGCTGGTGATGGCATCGGCGGGCAGCGAAGTGGCGCCGCTGGGGTCGAAGGGGCCGAAGATCAGAAGGGGAGGGAGCACAGAGGCGGACACTGCGGGCGAGGGGAAATAGTGGAACCTGGCAGGCGCTGTGGTGAAGCGCTGGCGACAGGAATCCTGCCAGCCGAGGTTGTGTTTGGTTAATATGGCCCCATTGTAGGTGAAACAGGCGCGCGCGGGCAGTCATGCTGCGCGTGCTGTGCGGCAGGGCGTTTGCGCCCTGCCCGGCCCGGGAAACGGGGCGGTTTTTTAATGGGGCGCATGCCTCCCAGGCCGAGGGTTAGCGCTGCCCGCCTGGATTGACAGGAAACTCTGAAACGATGCGTACTTGGATGTGTTTGATTTGCGGCTGGGTCTATGATGAAGCGGCCGGTTTGCCCGAAGAGGGTATTGCGCCGGGGACCCGCTGGGAAGACGTTCCCCCGAACTGGGTCTGTCCCGAGTGCGGGGCCCGCAAGGACGATTTCGAATTGATGGAAATTTGAGATCGTGAATACGTTCTGAGCCCTGCCTGCCGGGATGACAGGCTGAGTAATGTGTGTGTGGAGTGTGCCATGACGAAAGCCGCGGAAAGCCAGGACCTGCCCCATGCCGATCTGTCCAATCAGTTCCTGCTGGCCATGCCCGGAGGGGTAGAAGGCAGCCTGGCGGGAACCGTCATCTATGTTTGCGAGCATACCCCGCGCGGCGCGCTGGGGCTGGTAATCAACCGTCCGACCGACCTCACGCTGGGTGCTCTGTTCGAGCGTATAGATTTGAAGCTGGAAATTGAACCCGAGAAAGACAATCCTGTCTTCTTTGGCGGTCCGGTGCAAACGGACCGGGGTTTCGTGCTGCATGCCCCCATCGGCGAGTACTCGTCGAGCATCAAGCTGGGAGAGATGGCGCTGACGACTTCCCGCGACGTGCTGCAGGCCGTGGCCAACGGCGAAGGTCCGCGCCGCCTGTTGGTGACGCTGGGCTACGCGGGATGGGGCGCCGGCCAGTTGGAGAGCGAAATGGCGTCCAATGCCTGGTTGTCGGTCTATGCCAGTCCGGACATCATTTTCGATGTCGAACCCGCGCAGCGTTATGACGCCGCCCTCAAGCAGCTGGGGATAGACCCGGTGATGCTTTCCGGAGAAGCCGGGCATGCCTGATGCAGAAAACGCCGGCCAGCCCGGCGCCCTGAGGGCACCGGGTGCGGCGGCTGGCGTCAGTGTCGCCGGCGCGGCCGGTGGCGCCTGGGCGGTGGCGGGCGAAGCCACCCTGCTTGCTTTTGATTTCGGCCTGCGCAAACTGGGCGTCGGGCTGGGCAATACCATCACCGGCAGCGCAACGCCGCTGGAAATCATCCGCTCGCAGACCCGCGACGAGCGCTTCCAGCGCATCGCCACGCTGATCGAGGAATGGCGTCCTGCCAGCCTGATCGTCGGCCTGTCGCTGGATGAAAACGGTGCCGAGCAGCATGCTTCGCTGCAGGGGCGCCGTTTTGCCAATCAGTTGCATGGCCGCTTCGGCTTGCCTGTGATACTGGTCGATGAACGCGGTTCCAGCATGGAAGCGCAACGTCGTTTGGGCACCAATGCCGACGACGATGCCGTTGCAGCGGCTATTATTCTGGAACGCTACCTGGATTTGCTTTCGCGCGCTGTGGCCACTTCCTGTAACACAGCGTCCGTGCCGGGCTCCCGCACGGCTTCCTAATATCCTAAAATCCGCATCATGGCTTCTGATACACCTGTTCATTCGCCCGGCGATCTGCCGGATGCCGAAACACTTTACGCGCGCCTGCTCGCAGGGGTGAAGCAAGAGTTTTCCAAGACCCCGCCGGACAAAACCTGGCTGGTCGGCATCCATTCAGGAGGCGCCTGGTTGGCAGAACGCCTGCAGCGCGACCTGGGCCTGGAAGGCAACGTCGCCACGCTGAACGTCAGTTTCTATCGCGACGATTTCCACCGCATCGGCCTGCATGGCAATAGTCAGGCACAGCCTTCTTCCATCAACTTCCCCGTGGCGGGTGCCCACGTCATCCTCGTCGATGACGTGCTGTATACCGGCCGCACCATCCGGGCTGCCATGAACGAACTGTTCGATTACGGCCGGCCCGACAGCATCCGACTGGCGGTGCTGCTGGATCGCGGCGGCCGTGAACTGCCGGTCGCGGCCTGCGTGGTGGCGGCGGATATTCCTCTGCCCCCGGAAAGCGCATTTGTTCTGTCCCGTCTCGATAACGGGAATTTTTCCCTGGCCCTGGAAAAGGATTCCGTACATGAATAACCCGCAGCTCAACCGCCATGGCGAGCTGACCCACTTGTTGACGACCGAAGGCCTGCCGCGCGACATCCTGACGCATATTCTGGATACCGCTGCGAACTTTGTGCCCCTGGCCAACCGCGAGGTCAAAAAAGTGCCGCTGCTGCGCGGCAAAAGCGTCTTCAACCTGTTCTTCGAAAACTCGACCCGTACCCGGACGACCTTCGATATCGCCGCCAAGCGGCTGTCGGCGGATGTGTTCACGCTGAACGTGCAGTCGTCGTCGACGGCCAAGGGCGAATCGCTGCTCGACACGATCGCCAACCTGTCCGCCATGCAGGCCGACCTGTTCGTTGTGCGCCACGAGGCCAGCGGCGCGCCGTTCCTGATTGCCCAGCATGTTGCACCGCACGTGCACGTGGTCAATGCCGGTGACGGCCGCCACGCGCACCCGACGCAGGCCCTGCTGGACATGTATACCATCCGGCATTTCAAGAAGGACTTCTCCAACCTGTGCGTGGCCATTGTTGGCGATGTGCTGCATTCGCGCGTGGCGCGTTCGGACATCCATGCGCTGACCACGCTGGGTGCTGCCGAGGTGCGCGTTGTCGGTCCGCTGACGCTGCTGCCTGGCGGTCTGGAACAGATGGGCGTGCGTGTCTTCACCGATATCAACGAAGGCCTCAAGGACGTCGATGTCGTGATCGTGCTGCGTTTGCAGAACGAGCGTATGCGCGGCGCGCTCCTGCCGTCCGCCCATGAGTATTTCAAGCAGTATGGCCTGACTCGCGAGAAACTGGCGCGTGCCAAGCCCGATGCCATCGTCATGCATCCCGGGCCCATGAACCGTGGCGTGGAAATCGACTCTGCCGTGGCCGATGGCGACCAGGCGGTCATTCTCAATCAGGTGACGTTCGGTATCGCGGTACGCATGGCCGCCATGAGCATCGTAGCGGGAGCACAGGCATGAATCTGCAGGTAAAGGGAGGCCGGCTGATCGACCCGGCCAGTGGACTGGACCGTGTGGCGGACCTGTTCGTCGCCAGTGGCCGGGTGGTGGGCGTGGGCGAAGCGCCCGCGGGCTTCGTGGCCGACCGTGTGGTCGATGCCCAGGGCCTGGCCGTGCTGCCGGGCCTGATCGACCTGTCGGTGCGCCTGCGCGAACCGGGGTTCGAGTACCGCGCAACGTTGGAATCGGAAATGCGGGCCGCCCTGGCTGGTGGCGTGACCAGCGTGGTGCAGCCGCCAGATACCGACCCGACGCTCGACGAGCCCGGCCTTGTGGAAATGCTCAAGCACAAGGCGCGTCAGCTCAACCATGTGCGCCTGTACCCGCTGGGCGCCATCACCGTGGGTCTCCAGGGTGAACGCCTGACGGAAATGGCGGAACTTACCGAAGCGGGCTGCGTGGCCTTTTCCCAGGCCAACGTGCCGCTGACGGATACCAGCGTGATGCTGCGCGCCATGCAATATGCGCGTACCTACGATTACGTGCTGTGGGTGCGCCCGCAGGATTACTGGTTGTCGCGCGGCGGCGTGGCCGCCAGCGGCGCCTATGCGTCGCGCCTGGGTCTGTCGGGCATTCCCGTTCAGGCGGAAACCATCGCGCTGCAGACGCTGTTCGACCTGCAGCGCGTGACCGGCGCCCGCCTGCACCTGTGCCGCCTGTCAAGTGCCGCCGGCCTGGAACTGGTGCGAGCAGCCAAGCAGGAAGGTCTGCCCCTGACTTGCGACGTGTCCGTCAATCACGTGCACCTGACCGACGTCGACATCGGTTTCTTCGATGCCAATTATCGCCTGGACCCGCCGCTGCGCGGCCAGCGCGACCGCGAGGCGATCCGGGCCGCCCTGCTGGACGGCACCATCGACGCCATTTGCTCCGACCACACGCCGGTGGATGACGACAACAAGCTGTTGCCCTTCGCCGACGCCGAACCGGGCGCTACCGGCCTTGAGCTGTTGCTCAGCCTGACGGTCAAGTGGGCAGATGAAACCGGGGTGCCGCTGGCCCAGGCGCTGGCCCAGGTGACCTCGCAACCCGCGCGTGTGCTGACGACCGGCGCGCCGGACCTGCCGCCGTGCGGCCGCCTTGAGCTGGGGGCGCTGGCCGATTTCGCGCTGGTGGACCTGGATGCACGTTGGGTGGTGAGCCGCGATACCCTGCTGAGCCAGAGCTGGCACACGCCTTTCACCGGGCTTGAACTGCCGGGCCGGGTACGTTCTACCTGGGTCGGTGGCCGGCAGGTCTGGGAAGCGGCTTCGTGAGATTGCTGCGTTTCACGTTGCGCGCCATGCTGTTGGTGCCCTGGTTGCTGGGCGGGTTGCTGACCTTGGCGTTGCTTTACTACCCCGTCTTCAAGGTGGGGCGGGGTGAAACCATCGTCCGGGGTTGGTCGCGCGTACTGCTGCGCTGGTGCTGCGGCGTGCGCTGCGAAGTCTCCGGGCAGCCCATCATGGAAGGTTCGGTGCTGTGGACGTCCAACCACGTATCGTGGGTGGACATCTTTGTGATCAACAGCGTGCGAGCGTCTATTTTCGTTGCCAAGAAGGAAGTGCGCGAGTGGCCCTTGATCGGCTGGCTGGCGGCAGGTGTTGGCACCTTGTTCCTGGATCGCGCCTATCGGCAGGCCGTGCGTGAAATCGGGCAGGCAGTCGAAATCCACTTCCGCCGTGGCCGTTCGGTCGGGCTGTTTCCGGAAGGTACCACGACGGACGGCATGCGCTTGCTGCCGTTCCGTTCCGGCCTGTTCGCGCCGGCAGTCGACGCTGGTGTGCCGGTGCAACCGGTGGCGCTGGTCTTCACGCAGGACGGCCGGCGCAGCAGCCGCGCCGCCTTTACCGGCGATCAGTCATTGATGGCCAATATCTGGTGCATCCTGAGCACGCCTGGTCTGCTGGTCAAACTGTATTTCCTGCCGGTGCTGGAAATGCCTGAAGGTGCGGATCAGACGGTGCGGCGTTCGCAGGTGGCCCGCATGGCGGAACAGGCAGTCCGCAACGTGGTGGAACTCTGACAGGCCGCAGGTTGCCTGGCGCGGCTGCGGTTTGCCGCAGCAAGCGCCGGCGCGGGGCCGGAGACGGCCACCGCAGCCCCTGTCACCGTTGTTCTTGCCATGGACCCGGCGCCTAGAACAGCTCCGGGTCCTGGTATTGCTGGCAGGTGATCTGCAGGATCTTGCGGTCGCGCAGGCGCATGGCGGTCAGATGCCCGCCCCAGACGCAGCCGGTATCCAGGCAGATGACATCGGGGCGTACCAGCAAGCCCAGCGTCGACCAATGGCCGAAAACCACGACGACATTGCGTGTGGCGCGCCCGGGGATGTCATACCAGGGCATCAGGGCCGGGGGATGCTGGCCAGGGACCGCCTTGGCGGCGAAATCCATCTGGCCCTTGGCGGTGCCCAGGCGCATGCGCGTCAGCGCGTTGATGATCACGCGCATGCGTTTGCCGCCGGTGAGGTCATCCTTCCACTCGGCAGGCTCGTTGCCATACATTTTCTGCAGGCCCTTGCGCCAGTTCGGGCCGCGCAGCACGGCCTCGACTTCGGCTGCCAGGGCCAGCGTCTTGGCGCAATCCCATTTCGGCAACACGCCAGCATGCACCATCAGGTGGCCGTTCTCGAAATGGGCCAGCGGCCGGTTGCGCAGCCAGTCCAGCAATTCCTCGGCATCCGGCGCCTGCAGGATTTCACTGATGGTGTCGTTCTTGCCGGGCTTGCGCACGTCGGCGGCCACGGCCAGCAGGTGCAGGTCGTGATTGCCGAGCACGCAGGTGGCGCGTTCGCCCATGTCGCGGATGCGGCGCAGGGTTTGCAGGGATTGGGGACCACGGTTGACGAGATCGCCGGCGAACCATAAACGGCTGTCCGGCGCGCCGGCGATCTCAGGCAAGGCAAGGAGTTGTTCCAGAGGAACGCAGCAGCCTTGCACGTCACCGATCATCCAGATATCGGGACGGTTCATAGCGGGTGTTTTCTCCAGGGGTTGCGGTGTGTCGCCATGCGGGCGAGGAAATGGCGGTTTTCCATGATGAGCAGGGCTCCCAGCGCGACCAGCAGCGCGGCGGCGTTGGGCAGGATGGCTGTGCTCCATGGCGGCAGGCGTCCCAGCATGCCGATATTCAGCGCCAGCTGGTTCAGCATGAAAAAGCCCACGCCCAGCAGGATGCCGATGAACACTTTGGCGCCGACGCCGCCGCGCCGGGTCTGCATGAAGCTGATGGGCGCGGCGATGGTCATCATGACCAGCAGGGTGAAGGGGTAGATCAGCTTGCGCCACAGCGCGACGATTTGCCGGTCTGCCTGCAGGTGATTGCTGTGCAGATAGGAAATGTAGTCCCAAAGCGTCAGCATGGACATGCGCTCGGGGGTCAGCACGCGCGCCAGCAGGCGTTCGGGCGTCAGCGTAGTCTGCATGGACAGTTGCGCTTCCTTGTCGATGGTGACCAGTGGCTGGCTGCCGGGACGGGTTTGCGAGAACGCGGTGGCTGCGTCCAGGTCGACGCGATGGTGGCTGATGTTGTTGAGGTGCAGTTCGTTGCTGTTGAAATTGCCGTTCTCGGCCATGGCCAGCCCGCTCAGGCGGTTGTCCGGCGCGAAGGTGTAGAGTGTGATGTCGCGGATGCCGCCGTTGGCTTCGAGCTTGCCGACATTGATGATGCGCATGCCGCCTTCGGGCGTGGGCTCCTTGAACCAATACCCGCTGTGCATGGCGCCGCCGCCCGGCTTGCCGCGCAGCAGGAGGTTGGCTTCGCTGCCGTGCAGTTCGGCCGCCGGGGTAATGACTTCGGACAGCAGCAGGGCGCCGGCCATCCAGGGCAGCGTCACGATCCAGAGCATGCCCAGCAGCCTGGCGCCGCTGACGCCGGACACTCGCAGGATTACCAGTTCATTGCGTTGCGCCAGGCCAGCAAGCGCCAGGATGGCGCCGATCAGCAGGCCGATGGGCAGAATATCGTAGAGCCGCGTGGGCAGTTGCAACGCCTGCAGGTAGAGCAGCCCGGGCAGGGTGTAGCTGCCGCCCAGGTTGTCCAGTTCCTCGATCAGGGAGAAAAACGTGAACAGCCCGAGCAGTGCGAGCAGCACTACCGCGCAGGAGCGGTAGATTTCGCGGGCCAGATAACGGCGTGCGGTGCGCATGCGGCGGAAACCTTGACTGGATGAGAGGAAAACCTGTTATTTTGGCGCGTTTCGATAGATTTTGCAGGATGCGGGCCCGAATGGCACATTCTGGTGGCGGCAGGATGTCAGGGAATGTGAACCTGTCTCATGCGGGCCAGCAGCGTCGCAGTCTGTTTATTGAGGAACGCGGTGTTGCGGTGCTTGTCGTAATAGCGCGGGTTGGGCAGCATGGCAGCCAGCCGCGCTGCTTGCGCGGCACTGAGTTGCTGCGCCGACACCCCATAATAATGCCGTGCCGCAGCCTCGGCCCCGAAAATCCCTACTCCCCACTCGGCCAGATTGAGATACAGCTCCAGGATGCGGCGCTTGTCCATGCTGTGTTCGATCATGTAGGCCAGCACCAGTTCCTGGGCCTTGCGCAGATAGCTGCGCGACCCTGACAGGAACAGGTTTTTTGCCAATTGCTGGGTAATGGTGGAACCGCCACGGATGCGGCTGGATTGCTGGTTGTGCTCCCAGGCGCTGCGGATTGCATCCCATTCTATGCCGTCGTGCTCAGTAAAGCGCGAGTCCTCGGCTGCGATGACGGCGCGTTTCAGGTTGTTGCTGATGTGGTCGTAAGGAACCCAGCGATAGTCGAGCCTGGCGTCGGGGTCGGTGTCCTGCAGGCGGGCCAGTTCATGGCGCATGATGGCGCTGCTGCCGGGGTCCTGGCGGGCGTACCAGGCGACCTGCGCCAGCAGCCACAGCTGTGAGAGCAACAGCAGGATGAGCAGCGCCATGACGATGGCACCCAGCCGCTTGGGCCAGGTCCAGCGGAATCCTGGTCGGATGCGGTCGGCGGTGCTGTCCTGCATGGCCCTGGGCGCCTCAGGCGGCGGTGGCAAGCTGCTGCCGCAGCGCGGAAAGCACGGGTGCGGTATCCGGCGCCAGGCCGTGCCAGATCTCGAAGCTGGCGGCCGCCTGGCCCACCAGCATGCCCAATCCGTCGCTGGCGCGGCTGGCGCCGTCATCCAGCGCCTGTTGCATGAACGGAGTGGGGCGGGCCGAATACACCATGTCGTAGGCCACAGCAGCCGGGGCGTAAAGCCCGGCGGGCAGGTCCAGGGCGGCATCTCCCAGGCTGCTGGAGGTGGCGTTGATGACCAGGTCCCAGCCGCCGGGGCGGCTGGCGCCATCCAGGCCGTCGGCTTCCAGGCGGCCGGCCTGGGGCAGGGTGCGCACCAGGGGATTGGCGATCATTTCCTGTGCGCGCAGCGCATTGCGGTTGACGATACGCAGGCTGGCGCAGTCGGCGGCCAGCAGAGCCTGTAGGACA
This sequence comes from Kerstersia gyiorum, assembly GCF_004216755.1. GTDB lineage: Bacteria > Pseudomonadota > Gammaproteobacteria > Burkholderiales > Burkholderiaceae_B > Kerstersia > Kerstersia gyiorum. Next base: position 70,022 of record NZ_SGWZ01000001.1, on the reverse strand, counting down.
CCGCGCGCCGCACCACCAGCACCAATGATCAATACATGGGCGTCGCGCAGCGGCGCGCCCTGCTGCTGCAGGTCCTGCACCAGGCCGATGCCGTCGGTATTGCAGCCGTGCATGATGCCGTCCTGCTGCCAGAGCGTGTTGACGGCACCAGCCACGCGAGCGCGCGCGCTGAGCGCGTGGGACGCCAGGGCATAGGCGTCCAGCTTGAAGGGGGCCGTGACATTCATGCCCCTTGCGCCAGCGGCGAAGAAGGGCAGCACCACATCATTGAAGCCGCCGATGGGGGCCAGCAGCCGGGAGTACTCCAGCGGCAGGTCGAACTGGTGTGCGAAGGCCTGGTGAATGTCGGGAGACAGACTGTGGCTGATCGGGTTGCCGATGACGGCACAGATGATGGGTTTCGTGTCGCTCATGGTTGCAAAAAGAAGTCGCGGCTCGCCTCTCCGGACGGGCCGGAGAGGAATTCATGGCGCCCCGAAACGGGTTCGTGGCGTCGGTGGTTCAGGGCAAGTGTATCTCGCCGGACGCGCCGTTTACTCGTTTTCGGCGATGACGCCCAGGTAGCGGCAGTCCAGTGTCAGCGCGAGTTCGTCACAGCCCATCAATTCCAGCCTGACCGGCGTGCCGCGTTCCAGCTCCGGCATGCCGGCCACGCGGGTGACAAAGGGGGCGCAGGCGAAGCGCACGAGATCCTCGCGCAGGACGTGCGCCGTCACTTCCTTCAGGCCCTGCTGCTGGAACCAGCGCAGGCACCAGTAGCGCTCCATGGCATCCTGGTGGTCGTGCCAGGTTGCGTATTGCGCCTCGAAGGCGCCGATGATCGCGAACAGGTCGGCGTCGCGTGGCTTGAAGGGCGCCACCAGCGGCGCCGAGATGCCATGTTGGGCAGCGGCGATCAGTTGCCACTGGTTGACCAGATCGACATAACGCCGTAGCGGCGACGTGCACCAGGCGTATTGCGGCACGCCGATGGCCTCGTGCGGCAGGGCGTGAGTGCTCATGCGGGTACGGCCCGCCTGCTGCGAGCGATAGATGCCAGGCAGACCGGTGCGGGCCAGCAATTCGCCCCAGAGCGTATTGGCCAGGATCATGTATTCGGCCACCAGCCGGTCCAGCGGGGCATTGCGGCGGCGCGGCTCGATGCGAACGGTGGCGTCGGGGTCGTCCGGGTTGCCATCCAGATAGAAGCTGTATTCGACCCGGTTATTGTTTTCCGGCTTGCCGCGCACTTCATCGCGGCGGGCGGACAAGGACAGCGCCAATTGCCAGAGCGGCTGCATCCAGTCGAGATGCGGGTGGGCATCGGCGGGGCCGGCCAGGGCTTCCTCGCTGTAGATGGCATCCATCTGGTTGTGGCGCAGGTTTTCGCGCACCTGCACACGCTCCAGGCGAGTTTCAGTGTGGCGTATTTCGCCGGTGGCAGGATAGGCTTCCACATACAGCGACAGCGCGGGCACGGGTTTGCCGGCATCCAGCGAGAAGCGGCTGATCAGCGCCTCGGGCTGCATGGGAATTTTTTCCCCAGGCGTATAAACCGTGGACAGCCGGGTGCGCGCATGTTTGTCCAGTTCGCTGTCGCGGGTGACAGCCAGGCCCGGTACGGCCACGTGGACACCTACGCGCAGCCAGCCATCATCCAGACGCTGCACCGACAGCGCATCGTCGATTTCAGTGGTGGTGATGTCGTCGATGGAATAGGCTTGGGCGTCGGCCAGCGGCAGGTCCGCGCCCAGGTCAGGCACCGTGATGTCGCCAAAGCCGGTGCCGCGCGGAAAGTTCGCGGCCAGGAAGCGGGCCTTGTGCAGCGCCAGCGGGCTGGGCCAGGCGCCCAGGTCCAGCAGCAGGCGCTCGGGGCTTTTCTGCAGTTGCTGGCAGGCGGCGTCCATGGCCTTCCAGGCCATGCTGTTCTTGTCGGGGCGGATCAGCAGCATTTCGGCGGCTTCGGCAATGGGGGCAGGCAGGCGGCCTGCCGTCATTTCATCGACCCATTGCTGCTGCTGTTCGGCCTGCAGGCGCTTTTTCTCCTGGGCTGCCTTGGCGGCCGCAAGAATGTCTGCCGGCGCGGCGCGGTAGCGTCCTTTGCCACGGCGGTGGAAATAGATGGGGGCGCTGTGCAGGCGCAGGATCAGGGCAGCTTTTTCCAGCGCGGAAGGGGCATGGCCGTAGTAATCGGCCGCAAACTCGGCAGCCTCGAAATCTTCCTGGCTGCTGCATTCCCAAAGGAAATCGAGGTCGATGTCTTCGGCCTGGGCCTGGGCTTGCGTCAGGAAATTGGAAGCGTCCTTGGTATCAAAGGTAAAGAGCGCACTGGTGCGCTTGATTTTGCTGCGCTTGCCGCTTTCCGACTCCACTTGCAGGCTGGCGTCGGTTTCAGCAAGGATATGGCCGATCTTGAAACCGCCGTCTTCTTCGTAGAACAGATACATCTTGTCGCGTATTCCTGGGGGAGTTGGCCCGGGCCTGGCAGGCCCGGGGTATGGCTGTGTGGAAAAGAAAGGGAATGGCGGAGTGCGGCCGGCAGTGACCGGCAGGGCGCCTGCGAACGCTGGCTGCCGGCTTTTCTACCTCGGTTTTACCTGCTTTTGCGGGCGCTTTCCAGCGCATTCAGCAGGCGGCCGTGTATGCCACCGAAACCGCCATTGCTCATGATCAGGATATGGTCTCCAGGGCGAGCTTCTGCCGTCAGGGCCTGAACCAGCGCATCGAGGTCGCTCCAGCAGCGGGCGCGCTCGCCCAGGGGAGCAAGCACTACCGACGGGTCCCACTGCACGCTTTGCGTGCCCTGGCGTTCGCCAAAGCAGTGGACCCTGTCTGCATCAGCCAGTGAGCCGGGCAGGCGGTCGGCCATGGTGCCGAGCTTCATGGTGTTGGAGCGCGGTTCCAGCACGGCGATGATGCGCGCCGGGCCGACCTGGCGGCGCAGCCCGGCCAGCGTCGTGGCGATAGCCGTGGGGTGGTGGGCAAAGTCGTCATAAACCGTGATGCCGTCCACCTGGCCTCGGACTTCCATGCGGCGTTTCACGCCCTGGAATGTGTTCAGGGCGGCAATGGCTGTTGCCGGTGCGATGCCTGCATGGTGCGCGGCGGCAATGGCCGCCAGCGCATTGGCGCGGTTGTGAGCGCCTGACAAGTGCCAGGCGACGGTGCCTTGGTGCTCGCCATGCAGAGCGACATCGAAGCGGTTGTCGGCCAGATCCCGGGCCTGCCAATCGCCATCGGCGCCGAACGTCTGGCATTCCGACCAGCATCCGCGCGCCAGCACGCGATCCAGCGCTTCATTGTGGCTTTCGCGGATGATGCGGCCATGGCCGGGCACGGTACGGATCAGGTGATGGAACTGGGTTTCGATGGCCGCGAGATCGGGGAAGATGTCGGCGTGATCGAATTCCAGGTTGTTCAGCACTGCAGTGCGGGGACGGTAATGGACGAACTTGGAACGCTTGTCGAAGAAGGCGGTGTCATATTCATCGGCTTCAATGACGAAGTGGCGGCTGGCGGGCTGCCAGCGCGCGGAAACGCCGAAATCGGGCGCAACGCCGCCGATCAGGAAATTGGGCGCCAGGCCGGCCTGTTCCAGTATCCAGGCCAGCATGGCCGTGGTAGTGGTCTTGCCGTGCGTGCCGGCGATGGCCAGCACGTGTTGCCGGTGCGGCGTCAGGATGTGCTCGTTGAGCCATTGCGGGCCGGAGATATAGGGCAGCCCCTGGTCGAGGATGGCTTCCATCAGCGGGTTGCCGCGCTTGACGACATTGCCGATGATGTACAGGTCTGCGCCCAGGGAAGCCTGCGAGGCGTCAAAGCCTTCGAGCAGTTCGATACCCTGTTCTTCGAGCTGGGTGCTCATGGGGGGATAGACGTTCGCGTCGCACCCGGTGACGCGATGGCCGGCAGCGCGGGCGATCAGGGCCAGACCGCCCATGAACGTGCCGCAGATGCCCAGAATGTGCAGATGCATGGAAACCTCCGTACTGCATTGTAATGGGGGAAATGCGGTGCAAGAGGGGGGCTGGGCATGTCGGCGAACCATTGTTTTCAATGGACAACGGCGTTTTTTTGACGTAAAAAGCGGTCTATCGTTACTTTTGCCGACATAATGGCGCATTGCGAATGGGTTCCCCAGATGCTGGCATTGTTTACCGCCAGCCTGCGCGGGCCGTTTTTTTCTGGCTGGCCGGCGCTCGCGCACAGGCTGGCAGCCGGTACCAGATCTCGCCCGGAACGGCTAGGCCGTGGCCGTGCCTGGACTCGTCCGTGAGACATGCGGCGTCTTCGCCGTCCTATGTGTCCACTTGGTCTGCCCGTCCATGAGATCTCCCCGTTTCCAGCTTCCAGCACGTTCGTTCCACCCTGGCATCGCAGACCGGGCATAGCACCGTCTCGCATTGCTGAAAAATACACTTTGGGAAAAGGCAGTTATGGATCTCCGAAAACTGAAAACCTTGATTGACCTGGTTGCCGAGTCCGGCATCGCCGAACTCGAAATTACCGAAGGCGAAGGCAAGGTCCGCATCGTCAAGTTCGTGCCGCAGGCCGCTGTCGCGCCGGCGCCCGTCTATGTGGAAACCGCCGTGGCTGCCCAGGCCGCCGCACCGGCAGCGCCTGCGGCCTCTGCGGCCCCGGCTGCGCCCGCCGCGCCGCAAGGCCACGTCGTCAAGGCTCCCATGGTCGGCACGTTCTACCGCGCCTCCAGTCCTGGCGCCACGCCCTTCATCGAAGTTGGCCAGAGCGTCAAGGAAGGCGAAGTGCTGTGCATCATCGAAGCAATGAAGCTGCTCAATGAAATCGAGGCCGACAAGGCTGGCGTTGTCACCGAGATCCTGGTGGAAAACGGCGCACCCGTGGAATACGGCCAACCCCTGTTCGTCATCGGCTGATAGCACATGTTCGAGAAAATCCTTATCGCCAATCGCGGTGAGATTGCGCTGCGCATTCAGCGCGCTTGCCGCGAGATGGGTATCAAAACCGTGGTCGTGCACTCCGAGGCTGACCGCGATGCGAAATACGTCAGGTTGGCCGATGAGTCGGTCTGCATCGGGCCGGCACCGTCCCGCGACAGCTACCTGAACATGCCCGCCATCATTTCGGCTGCCGAAGTGGCTGATGCCGAAGCGATCCACCCGGGGTACGGTTTCCTTGCGGAAAATGCCGACTTTGCCGAGCGCGTGGAAAAGAGCGGTTTTGTGTTTATCGGTCCGCGGCCGGATTCCATCCGTATCATGGGTGATAAGGTCAGCGCCAAGCAGGCGATGATTGCTGCCGGCGTGCCTGTTGTTCCCGGCTCGCCTGGCGCCTTGCCGGATGATCCGCAGGAGATCCTCCGCCTGGGCCGCGAAGTCGGCTATCCGGTGATCATCAAGGCTGCTGGCGGCGGCGGTGGTCGAGGCATGCGTGTGGTCTATACCGAAGCTGCTTTGTTGAGCGCCGTGCAGATGACGCGCTCCGAAGCGGGCGCGGCCTTCAATAACCCGGAAGTCTATATGGAGAAGTTCCTCGAGAACCCGCGCCATATCGAAATTCAGGTGTTGGCCGATGGTGGCCGCAATGCCGTCTGGCTGGGCGAACGTGATTGCTCGATGCAGCGCCGTCACCAGAAGGTCATCGAAGAGGCGCCGGCGCCCGGCATTCCCCGCCGTCAGGTCGAGCGTATCGGTGAGCGCTGCGTCGAAGCCTGCCGCCGCATCAACTACCGTGGCGCGGGTACTTTCGAGTTCCTGTATGAAAACGGCGAGTTCTATTTCATCGAAATGAACACCCGTATCCAGGTGGAACACCCGGTGACGGAACTCATTACCGGCATCGACCTGATCCAGCAGCAGATCCTCGTGGCAGCGGGCGAGAAGTTCACGCTGCGCCAGCGCGACATCCAGATCAAGGGCCATGCCATCGAATGCCGCATCAACGCGGAAGATCCCTTCACGTTCGTGCCCAGCCCTGGCCGCATCACCAACTGGCACGTGGGTGGCGGCCCGGGTATCCGCATCGACTCGCACGTGTTCAACGGGTATTTCGTGCCCCCCAACTACGATTCGATGATTGCCAAGGTGATTGCCTATGGCGACACGCGTGAGCAGGCTCTGGCCCGCATGCGCATCGCTCTGTCGGAAATGGTGGTGGAAGGCATCTCTACCAACGTGCAGTTGCACCGCGAGCTGCTGCAGGACGCACGCTTCATCGAAGGCGGCACCAGCATTCACTATCTCGAACACAAACTGTCCCAGCGCCCCTGACCCCCGGGGCAGCGGGTGGCGCAGCCACCCGCCAGGGCACAGGGTGCATCCTGCTCAGGCAGGAATGGCCCGACAGGCATCGCCAGCAGTAACATGCTGGCGATGCCTATTTCAGGAACCAGAAACATGCGTGAGTTATTGTTGTCCTGCCCGGGAGACCTGGCTGAGCCTTGGTCGGATGCCTTGCTCGAGGCTGGTGCGCTGTCCGTTTCCGTCGAAGATGCGGATAGCGATACCGATGCCGAGCAACCGCTGTTCGGCGAACCCGGCACGGAACCGGAAACCGTTGGCTGGAACCGGAATGTCGTCGTGGCCCTGCTGCCCGATGGCGCTGATCCCGAGCAACTGTTGGAGGCCGCGCTGGCGTCCAGCGGGTTGGATGCGGCACTGGCGCAGGACTGGACGCTGAGGGAGGTTCCCGATGCAGACTGGGTGCGTCTGACCCAGGCGCAATTCGGGCCCATTGCAGTGGGCGACAAAGTACGTATCGTGCCCAGTTGGCACGTGGAACCGGGCGCCGCGCTGGACAAGCCGGCCGGGGGCATCGCGATCCAGCTGGACCCTGGGCTGGCATTCGGCACCGGCAGCCATCCGACCACGCATCTGTGCCTGGCCTGGCTGGCCGAATCCATGCCGACGGGTGCCAATGTGCTGGATTACGGCTGCGGTTCGGGCATCCTTGCGATCGCTGCCGCGATGCTGGGCGCCCGCAGCGTTCACGGCGTGGATATCGACGCGCAGGCTGTCCAGTCCACTCAGGACAATGCCAAGGTCAATGGCGTGGCCATCATGGCCAGCCTGCCGGATGGCCTGGCCGACGGGCAGTTCGATGTCGTGGTGGCCAACATTCTGTCCAATCCCCTGAAGGTGCTTGCACCCATGCTGGCAGGACGCGTGCAGCCGGGCGGTCACCTGGTGCTGTCGGGCGTGCTGGCGCGCCAGGCAGAGGAAGTCGCTGCCGCCTACGCACCGTGGCTGGAAATGACAGTTTGGCAGGAACGTGAGGGCTGGGTCTGTCTACATGGACAGCGTCCGGCTGCCTGAAGACGCGCCCGGCAGCGTCGGGCTGATGTGAGCGCTGCCGGCGCTGTCCGGCAGCCGCCTGTATTCACTGTATCGAGGAATCAACCATGGCTTTTCCCATTCTGGTTTGCGGCTCCATCGCTTTTGACAGCATTGCGGTTTTCGAAGGTCGTTTCAAGGACCACATCCTGCCGGATCGCATCCGTTCCCTGAGCGTGTCGTTCACCGTTCCGTCGTTGCGCAAGGTCTATGGCGGCTGCGCCGGCAATATCGCCTACAACCTGCGCCTGCTGGGCGGCCAGCCTCTGCCGGTGGCGACGGTGGGCGAGGATGCCGGTGATTACCTGCATTACCTGCGCCAGCTGGGCATCAGTACAGAATGGATCCGTGTTGCGCCGGGCAGCTATACCGCCCAGTGTTTCGTGACCACCGACCTGGATGACAACCAGATCGCCGCATTCCACCCGGGCGCGATGGCGCTGGCGGCGGAAAACGACATTTCTTCGGCGGAAGGCGCCTGGGCCATCGTTGCGCCCGATGCGAAGGAAGGTATGTTTGCCCATGCCCGTCGCCTGCATGCGCGTGGCATTCCTGCGGTCTTCGATCTGGGCCAGGCCATGCCGCTGTTCAGTGGCGAGGAGATCGAGGAAATGCTGAAGCTGGTGCAGGTCCTCACGCTCAATGATTACGAAGCCGGGGTGGTGGAACAGCGCACCGGGCGCAGCCTGGATGATATTGCCAGGAACCTGCAGGCGGTGGTCGTGACGCGTGGCGCCAACGGCGCGACGGTCTGGAGCGATGGCAAGACCGAGGAAATCGGTGCAGTGAAGGCCGATGCCGTGGTCGATCCCACGGGTTGCGGCGATGCTCATCGTGCCGGTCTGCTGTATGGCGTGTCGTTGGGCTGGTCCTGGGCCGACAGCTGCCGCCTGGGCAATGTCATGGGTTCGATCAAAGTGGCTTCGCGTGGGCCGCAGCAGCACCAGCCGTCGCGTGCCGACATTTCCGCGCGCCTGGAACAGGGCTACGGCCTGGTGTTGCCCTCGCTGTAAAGGGTAGTGTTGGCAGCTGCGCCAGGCCCTCGGCCTGTCCGCTGCCGCTGGCCGGCGGGGCCTTGCATTGACAAACGTTGTGACAGATTCACGGCCAGGCTCCTGTACCATGCGTATGCTTCCCGGGCATCGGGATGTATCATGTAGATAGAGATTCCATGCGGCAGTGGCCGGCCCTGAAAATGGTCGGCCGGACCGGTCCAGGCATTTGCCGGATACCGGGCTGCCGCGATGCCACCGGGCATGACGGCCGGCTGGCGGTGACATTAGGAGCGACATCATGGCTAAGGCACAAGTTCAAGTTTCTTCCCGTACCGGCGCCCGTCGTGGCGTGGCCGTGGTTGCTGTTGCAGCCGCCCTGGCCATCCTGGCAGGCTGCTCGACGCAGCGGGCATCCAGTTCCGTCTATTCCTATGGTCAGGCCCAGCGCGAACAGATCGTGCGCAATGGCACGGTGCAGAAGCTGCGTCCGATCACGCTGCAATCCGATGACCCTTCGGCTGTTGGCACGCTGGCTGGCGGTGCGCTGGGCGGTGTCGTAGGCAATACCATCGGCGGTGGCAGTGGCCGCACCATTGCGACGGTTGGCGGTGCCATCCTGGGCGCGCTCGCAGGCAATGCTGTCGAAAAGGGCGTCAACACCCGCAATGGCGTGGAAATCACCGTCCATATGGATAACGGCGAAACCCGCGTCATTGCACAGGAAGACGACGTGCCCCTGAGCGTTGGCCAGCGTGTGCAGGTCATCAGTGGCGCCGGCCCGACGCGTGTTGCGCCCATGTAATGAACATGGCTTCCGGGTGCCGGAGCATGGGCGGATTGCCGCAAGGGCAATGACGCTGTATGCCGGCCCCGGGCGGCTGCTCGGGTAAAAATCTTCCCGGGGTGGTTCATGAAAAATCCCCCTGCAGGGCCTTAACAGGCCTGCAGGGGGATTTTTTGTATGGCAGTAGGTTTGTGGTCGTCTTCCAGGCGTGGCTGGCGACAACCAGCGCTTGTCAGAAGGCGAGTAACTGGTAGCTGATGCGGGTCAGGATCATCACGCAGATCTGGGCGCCCAAGAGGACGGCCAGCGGCGAGAAGTCCATGCCTCCCGGCGTGGGCAGCACGCGGCGGATGGGTTCCAGCAATGGGTCCGTCATGGTGCGCAGGACGGGCATGACGGGCGCCAGCGGGTTGACCCAGGAAAGGATGGCCTGGATCAGCGTCAGCCATACCAGCAGATTGAAGCCCCATTTCACGACCGTCACGATGGCGGCGCCAAGAAGAGAGGGCAACATGCCGAGGGTGGGGAGGCCTTGCAGCGCCAGGCAGATCACTAGCAGCCAATAGATCAGTGCAACCAGCCAGGCAGCGGCGAGACTGGCCCAGTCGATGCGTCCGCGCAAGGGAAAGACAGCGCGCAGGGGTTGCACCATCCATTGGGTTACCTGGGAGACGGCCTGGTGGATGGGGTTGAAAGGATGCAGACGGACAAATAGCATCCAGGCGCGTGCCAGCAAGGCAGCGCCCAGCAGCATGGCTGCAATGTCGAGCAGGAAGTGAATGATTTCGCCGATCATGGATAAACCTGAAATTACGGTGGGGGGCGGGCGGCCGGACGCTGGGTATCCTGGGCCTGGCGCGCGGGCAAGGCGATTTTGTGCAGGAGGGCGCACAAAGGTGATGCCCTCCGGCGCCTATCGCGTATTGACTGCGATGGCAGTGTTGCCGGAGCGCTATTGTCGCACGATGTGATGGCTGCGCGCCAAGCTCCGGGGTGCCAGGCGCCAGTTTAAGTGAGAGTCATTGCGTTTTCGTGCAAAAAAAAGCGCACCCTGGTAAAGGGTGCGCTTGCCGGGGCCAGGCCCGTCACAAGGCGGGCTCAGGCTACCGTCTCGGGACTGGCTTAACGCTTGTCGGCGGGGCGGTCGTCAACCGGGAACGGCCAGGCGCTGGCCGGGTTGTTCCCGGTCTTGGCCGGCGTGGCTTCCGTCACCGCAGGCGCCGGAGCGGCCTTCTTGGCAGCTGCTTTCTTGGCAGCAGGCTTCTTGACGGCAGCAGGTTGCTTGGCGGTTTTGCCGTCGGCCGTGGCAGGCTTGGCAGCCGTGGCAGCCTTGGCCTTGGCGGCAGGCTTGTCGGCCGGCGCGACCGGAATCTTGCTGGCAGCGGCTTCGGCGGCAGGCGCGGCGTTGGCAGCGGTGTCGGTGCTCTTTGCGGCCGCAGCTTTCTTGGCAGGCGCCTTGGCGGCAGCAGCCTTCTTGGCGGGCGCGGCCTTCACGGGAGCCTTGGCAGCGGGCTTCGCGGCCGCTTTGGCCGGAGCCTTGGTGGCAGCAGCCGTGTCAGTGCTCTTGGCAGCGGCAGCCTTCTTGGCGGGGGCGGCCTTGGCAGGAGCCTTGGCAGCGGGCTTCGCGGCCGCTTTGGCCGGAGCCTTGGTGGCAGCAGCCGTGTCAGTGCTCTTGGCAGCGGTAGCTTTTTTGGCGGGCGCAGCCTTCACGGGCGCCTTGGCAGCGGGCTTCGCAGCCGCTTTGGCCGGGGCCTTGGTGGCAGCAGCGGTGTCGGCGCTCTTGGCGGCCGCAGCCTTCTTGGCGGGTGCAGCCTTCACAGGAGCCTTGGCAGCGGGCTTCGCAGCCGCTTTGGCCGGGGCCTTGGTGGCAGCCGCCGTGTCGGCGCTCTTGGCAGCGGCAGCCTTCTTGGCGGGCGTAGCCTTCACGGGAGCCTTGGCAGCGGGCTTCGCGGCCGCTTTGGCCGGGGCCTTGGTGGCAGCAGCCGTGTCGGCGCTCTTGGCGGCAGCAGCCTTCTTGGCGGGGGCGGCCTTGGCAGGAGCCTTGGCAGCGGGCTTCGCGGCCGCTTTGGCCGGGGCCTTGGCGGCAGCCGCCGTGTCGGCGCTCTTGGCCGCGGCAGCCTTCTTGGCGGGGGCGGCCTTGGCAGGCGCCTTGGCAGCGGGCTTCGCAGCCGCTTTGGCCGGGGCCTTGGCGGCAGCCGCCGTGTCAGTGCTCTTGGCAGCGGCAGCCTTTTTGGCGGGGGCGGCCTTGGCAGGCGCCTTGGCAGCGGGCTTCGCAGCCGCTTTGGCCGGGGCCTTGGCGGCAACAGCCGTGTCGGCGCTCTTGGCCGCGGCAGCCTTCTTGGCGGGCGCAGCCTTGGCGGGAGCCTTGGCAGCGGGCTTCGCGGCCGCTTTGGCCGGGGCCTTGGTGGCAGCAGCGGTGTCGGCGCTCTTGGCAGCGGCAGCCTTCTTGGCGGGTGCGGCCTTGGCAGGCGCCTTGGCAGCGGGCTTCGCAGCCGCTTTGGCCGGGGCCTTGGCGGTAGCAGCGTCAGCACCCTTGGCAGCAACCTTCTTGGCGGGCGCCTTGGTTGCCGCAGCCTTCTTGGCCGGTGTTTTCACAGCAGGGGTGGCAGCAGCCGGCTGGGTAGTGGCCTGTGCAGTCGCGGGGACGGCGGCAGCCTGGGCGGCAGTTTTCTTGGTAGTGGTTTTCTTGACTGCCTTTGCCGCAGTCTTGGTGGCTGTTGCCATGGTATTGCTCCTTAGGTTCTCTCAGGGTTCCCAGAACTTCAACGCGCGCAGTAACTGCCGGTCAGGGTGGCATTTATCTGCCCGGAAAATTCATTGGCGAATTCTGCGCGCATGGGTAGGCTGCGAGCCGGGGAAATGCCAATGAACATCGTGCGACCCTTTGATATGGCCCGCACGGTTTGCGCGAGACATTTCAAATGGCGCTGGCAGGTGATGGATTGCCTGCCACGATGGAAATCTGTCGGGGATGGGGAAATGGGCATCGCGCCTGTCACGAAGGTATGAGCGATGCGGTGCACCTGCCCTTGAATGGAGGCAGGCAGGGAAACGGCTGTCGGGAAGATCGTGCCAGACACGGGCGTGGTGATAGACAAGTTCGTAGCCGATCGGTGCGGGGCCGGAAATACCTCAATCATAGGGGAATTTGCGGGAATTGGGATGTTTGCAGCCAATTTCCACCCGTGCTTTTCTGACAGTGTGGTTTCACACGCAACGTCAGCCCCCGATTGGCGTGAATGCTGCCTTTCGTGCTGCCTGTCTGGCCGCCGTTGGCGCGATGAAAATCTGTGGTGCCAACGGCGGCTGGCCAGGCATGTGCCGAGGCCGGTTGCATGCCGGGACAGCACCCGTATTTCCGGGTGCTGTGTGAGGAGGAAGGCATGCATGCAGCGGGGGCAAAGGCCAGGTTCGTTGCAGGTCAGAGTTGCGCCAGGCGGCCCAGCACCGTGTCGCGGCCCAGCAGTTCCAGCACGGCGTCGATGGAGGGCGTCTGGGTGCGTCCAACGACCGCGACACGCAGGGGAATGGCCAGTTGCGGCATCTTCAGGCCACGTTCCTTGATGAACGCCTTGACCTGTGCATTCAGGGCTTCGCGTTGCCAGGGCGTGTCGGCCAGCAGGGCGGCAAAGTCACGCAGCAGGGCGCGGTTGTCGTCGCCCAGGTGTTCCTGCGCCAGCTCGGCCGGTGCGGGTTCATGCGGGCCGCAGAACAGCATGGCACCATCGGCCAGCTGTTCCAGCGTTTCGGCGCGGTCTTTCAGTAGCGCAATGACGGCCTCGAGATTGTCGGCGTCGGCCTTGCCGCCTCGGGCTGCGATGCGTGGCGCAACCAGCTTCGACAGTTCTGCATCGGGTGTCTGCTTGATGTAATGGGCGTTGACCCAGTTCAGCTTCTTCGGATCCCATTGCGCCGCGGAGCGCGACAGGTGGCTGGGGTCGAACCACTCGACGAATTGTTCGCGGGTGAAAAGCTCGTCGTCGCCATGGCTCCAGCCCAGGCGGGCCAGGTAGTTGATCATGGCTTCCGGCAGGTAGCCGTCACGGTCGTATTCCATGACGCTGACCGCGCCATGGCGCTTGGAAAGCTTCTCGCCATCCGGGCCCAGGATCATGGGCAGGTGACCATATTCCGGCACGGTGCCGCCCAGCGCTTTCAGGATGTTGATCTGGCGCGGGGTGTTGTTGACGTGGTCATCGCCGCGAATGACGTGCGTGATGTTCATGTCGAGGTCATCGACGACGACGCAGAAGTTGTAGGTCGGCGTGCCGTCCGGGCGCGCGATGATGAGGTCATCCAGTTCCGTATTGGCGAAGCGGATGGGGCCCTTGACCATATCGTTCCAGCTCGTTTCGCCTTCCTGCGGATTGCGGAAGCGGATCACGGGCTTGCGGCCTTCGGGCACGGGCGGCAGAGTCTTGCCGGGCTCGGGGCGCCAGGTGCCGTCGTAGCGCGGCTTCAAACCCTGGGCGCGCGCAGCCTCGCGCATGGCTTCCACTTCTTCCGGGCTGCTGTAGCAGTAGTAGGCCGTGCCGGCGGCGAGCATGCCGGCCAGCACTTCGCGGTAGCGGTCCATGCGCTGCATTTGATAGAACGGACCCTCATCAGCGTCCAGTTGCAGCCAGCGCATGCCGTCCAGGATGGCCTGCACCGCTTCTGGCGTGGACCGCTCCAGGTCCGTGTCTTCGACGCGCAATACGAAGGTGCCACCATGATGGCGGGCGTAAGCCCAGGAAAACAGGGCGGTACGGGCGCCTCCCAGGTGCAGGAAGCCAGTGGGGGAGGGTGCGAAACGGGTACGTACGGGTGTGGTCATGGCTGGCGCAGGCGGCATGGAGCTAATACTGCTTTCATGCAGCCGTGAGTGCGTGTAGGGTTATGGTATCCGTATCATTTTAATGGAGCGCCACTCACTATGTTGCGTCATCTCATTGCTCCGCTGTTTGATCCGCGTACGTTGCTGGTTGTGGCCGACAGCGTTTTGCCCGTCATGCAGAGCTTGCCGGTGAATTTGCGCGACCGCGTGACCTGGGTGGAGTGCACGCCGGGCGTAGTGCCGGTGCTGCCGGAAGCGCTCTGTGGCCTGGCGCCCGGCGGGCGCCTGGACCTGGCCCTGGTCGGTGTGCGGCCGTCGATTCTGCCGGAAACACTGGCGCGGCTGGAAGCCTTCCGCCCCTGCGCAGCTATCCTGCTGCCTTCCAATGAAGCCGACCCTAACCCCGCCGCCACGGCCGCCCTGTGCCGCGAATGGGCGACGCGCAACCAGTGTGCGTTGCTGGGCCCCAATGCCTTCGGCGTGCAGCGCCCGCATGCCGGCCTGAACCTCAGCCAGCACCCTATCCTGGCGCGGCGCGGCAAGGTTGCGCTGGTCACGCAATCGCGCGCCTTGATGGCGGCGGTGATGGATTGGGCCGATGATGCGCACATTGGATTTTCCGTGGCCGTGGCGCTGGGCGACGAGGCAGTCATCGGCCTGCCGCAGGTGCTCGACTTCTTGGCCGGCGACGGCTGGACCGATAGCATTGCGCTTTATGTCGAAGACGTGGGCTTTGCCCGCGAATTCATGAGTGCGCTGCGTGCTGCGGCCATGGTCAAGCCGGTGGTTGTCCTCAAGGCCGGCCGGGTGCTGGATGCATCCGGGGCGGATAACGCCTTCGATGCGGCCCTGCGGCGTGCCGGCGCGGTGCGCGTGCGTTATTTCGTGCAGTTGTTTTCGGCCTTGAAAGTGCTGGGTTATGCGCGCCGGCCACGCGGCCGCAGCGTTGCACTGCTGTCCAATGGCAGCGGGCCGCCCCAGTTGGCGCTGGATTTGATGGGGCCGGCTGCTGCTGTGCTGCCGGCCGATCTGGTGTCCGCCACGCGCAAGCGGCTGGCCGAACTGTTGGAGCCTGCCGCGCGTCCGGCCAATCCGGTGATCACCTATGCTCCGTTGACGCCGGACCGCATCGGCGACTTGCTGCTATGCCTGCTCGACGACGCGAATGTCGAAGGCGTGCTGGTGCTGCTTGCACCGGATGGACGCTCGGACCTGGCCGGGGTGGTGGGCCGGCTGGCGCAACTGGCGCCCAAGGCTCGCAAGCCCGTCATCACCTGCCTGATGGGGGATGCCGGCATGCGGCCTTTGCGGCGCCTCATGGACGATGCGGGCACCCCCGCGTTCCGTACGCCGGAATCTGCGGCCGATGCCTTCGGCGTGCTGGCCACGCATCACTACAACCAGCAATTGCTGGTGCAGACGCAGCCGCCCGAGCAGCACGGTGATGCCCCGGATATCGAGGGCGCCGAGCGGGTGGTTGCCGCCGCCCGTGCCCAGGCGCGCCAGGAACTGGAGCCGGCGGAGTGCCGGGCCTTGCTGCGAGCCTTCCGGGTGCCGGTCGCCGGGCCTTATGTGGGATGTGAACCGCCGGCAGATGCCATGGAGCCGCCAGCGGCCATCCGTGTGCGTACCGACTGCCGTTTCGGCCCGGTGCTGAGCCTCGGGGCCGGGGGCGCGGCGGCGGTCATGCAGGCGCCGGACCGGGGCGCTGATCTGGCCCCCTTGAACGCTTTCCTGGCCCGTCAATTGATGGAGCGCAGCCGTCTGTGGCAGCGGGTGCTGCGCGATCATATCAGCCCTTCTGCCGAGGAGGCGCTGCGGGTGGCGTTGGAGCAGGTTTCCGACCTGGTGACGGAATTGCCCGATGTGGTGGAAATTGATATCGACCCGCTATATATCGGTGATGCCGGCCTGACCGCTGGCGGTATGCGCATTCGCCTGGCAGAGGCGCCCGCCGAGGCGCGTCCGGCGGCCAGCGGCTATCCGCATATGGCCATTCATCCGTACCCTGCGCAATGGGTGCGCCAGCGCCAATTTGCGGATGGTGCGCCGTGGGAAATCCGTCCCATCCGTCCGGACGATGCCGAGCCGCTGCAGGCCTTTATTCGCGGGCTGTCGGAAGAGACACGCTACATGCGCTTCGTTTCCATGATGCGGGAACTGACGCCGCGCATGCTGGCCCGTTACACGCAGATCGACTATCACCGCGAGTTCGCGCTGGTGGCGACCACACGCGTGCCGAATCCGGCGAACCGGGGCCTGCCAATGGAAATCATCATCGGCCTGGCCCATTACCTGCGCAATGCCGACGGGCGTGGGGCGGAGTATGCCCTGGTCGTGGCCGACGACTGGCAGCGGCGCCGGCTGGGCCGTGAACTGATGGGAACGCTCATAGAGGCTGCAGCCGCGCAGGGACTGGAATACATAGACGGGCTGGTGCTGGCCAACAACCGTCCTATGCTGGGCCTGATGACCAGCCTGGGCTTTGTCAATGATGTGGATGCCGAGGACCCGACCATGCGTCGGGTCTGGCTGGGGCTGCGGCCGGCGCCGGCGCTCTGATCGCGCCGGGGCTGGCAGTGCTGGCTCCGGCAGCGGGCTGCCCCGGGGGAGGCGCTATTGGGCGGACAGCACTGTTTTCAGGAAGACGGCAATGTCGGCGATTTCCTGCGGGCAGACCGAGTGCGGCATGGGGTAGGTACGCCATTCGATCTGGTAGCCCAGGCTGTCCAGAATGCGTCGCGAGGTTTCGGCGCGGGCCGGAATGACGATCGGGTCCTGGGTGCCATGCGCCATGAAGATGGGCGTCTGCTGGTTGGCGGCGCTGCGTTCCTCGGCCAGGGTATCGGCCAGGGGCAGGTAGCCGGATAGCGCGATGAGGCCGGCCAGGGTCTCGGGATAGCGCAGGCCGGTATGCAGTGTCATTGCGCAACCTTGCGAAAAGCCGGCCAGCACGATATTGGCGCTGGGAATGCCACGGGCATGTTCGCGGGCGATCAGCGCTTCGATTTGCCCGGCCGACTGGTGTATGCCCGCATGGTCTTCACGTACGCCAGCAGCCATCTGGAAGATGTCATACCAGGCGCGCATGGGCATGCCGCCGTTGATCGTGACGGGGCGCACTTGCGCATGCGGGAACACGAAGCGGATGGCTGGTGCGCCAGGCCAGGAAAGATGCGGAACGATGGGCGCGAAATCGTTGCCGTCCGCGCCCAGGCCGTGCATCCAGATGACGGCGTGGGTGGGGTTGGCTGCAGTTTCGAGTTCGACGGTATCCAGTAATGCAGGAGCGGAAGTCATGATTCTGTATCGGGTTCGGAAGATGCGGCAGGCTGCTCGGCGTCGAGCAGTGTCTTGAGCGCCTGGAACAGCGCCCGGTAGTGTTTGCGTTGCGGTTCGCGGCCTTCGGGCAGCGCAGCGTTGGCGGCGGCCTCTTTGCGGGCGGCGCGCAGCTGGGCGCGCAGCGCCTGGACGTCCACGCCTGGGTGGCGGGCCAGCAGGTCCGTCAGCGGCTGGTCATCCAGCATCAGGCGGTCGCGCAGGCGTTCGATGCGGTGCAGCCCGGCGGTCTGCTTGCGCGAACCGTTGGCCCAGATGTCGAGCTGGGTGCGGATGGCATCAGCGGGTGCGTCGCGCATCAGCTTGCCGACGTAATGGGTCTGGCGCCGGCGCGCACCATGGCTGTTGATGCGCTGAGCGGCCCGGATCGCTTCATACAGCGATTCGGACAGCGGCAGTTGTTTCAAACGGTCAACAGGCAGTTCGATCAGCGTTTTGCCCAGGTCTAGCAAAGCGTGCATTTCACGTTTGACCTGGGATTTGCTGGGGGACAGATCCTCCTCGTCGAACTCGTCTGTCGTGTTGTGGGCGGGCGGGCACATGGGGAAATCCTGAATGAGGCAAATGAAAAAGAATGGCGGCAGGCCGACGAAACTTCGTCATGCAGGCGGCGACTTGGCTATGATACCCGCCTCAGCGTATGGGAAAGTCATGGCAGATTCTTCTTCGAATTTTTTACCGATTGCCGCGAATCAGGCATTGTTTCGCGAACTGGTCGAGTTGGCCCTGAGCCACGCACGCAGCCTGGGCGCCAGCGATGCGGCGGCCGAAGTCTCCGAAAGCCAGGGCTTGAGCGTGTCCGTGCGGCGCCGCGACGTCGAAACCGTGGAGCAGACGCGTGACCGCTCCCTGGGCGTGACGGTCTATGCCGGGCAACGGCGCGGATCGGCCAGTACCTCGGATTTTTCGCCGCAGGCGATACGCGCCGCGGTCGAGGCGGCCTGGCATATTGCCCGCTATACCGGCGAGGACGATGCCGCCGGTTTGCCGGAGGCCGCAGACCTGGCGACGGATTTCCCGGATCTGAAGCTGCATTATCCCTGGGCGCTGGACGCCGACGAGGCGGCCCGACTGGCTTTGCAGGCCGAACAGGCGGCGCGGTCGGTCAGCAAGATGATCACCAATAGCGACGGCTCGCAGATCAATGCCAGCGAAGGGCATTTCGTGCTCGGCAATACGCGCGGCTTCATGGGGGGTTATCCCTATTCGCGCCATAGCCTGTCCGTGGCGCCCATCGCCGGGCGCGGCAACAGCATGCAGCGGGATTACTGGTACAGCGCGGTGCTGAACCCGGCGGATCTGGCCGACCCCGAGGCGCTGGGCAGGTATGCGGCCCGTCGGGCATTGTCGCGCCTGTCGGCGCGCCGCATTCCCACCGGGAACTATCCTGTGTTGTTCGAGGCGCCGCTGGCGCTGGGCCTGATGGGCGCCATGGTGCGCGCGGCCAGTGGCGGCGCCTTGTACCGCAAGGCTTCGTTTTTGCTTGATGGCATGGGCAAGCAATTGTTCCCGCGCCATATCCGTATCGACGAAGATCCGTTCCTGCCCGGCCAGGCAGGCAGTGCGGCCTTTGATGACGAGGGCGTGCGCACGCGTGCCCGCCGGGTCGTGGAAAGCGGTGTGTTGCAGGGGTATTTCCTGTCCACCTATACGGCGCGCAAGCTGGGGCTGGCGCCTACAGGCAACGCGGGCGGCTCGCACAATCTGGTGCTGCGTTCCTCGCGCACCCGTAAAACGGATGATTTCCGTGCCATGCTCAAGAAGATGGGCACCGGCCTGCTGGTGACGGAGTTGATCGGCCAGGGCGTGAATTATGTGACCGGCGATTATTCCCGTGGCGCTTTCGGTTATTGGGTCGAGAACGGCGAGATTGTTCACGCCGTAGAAGAAATCACCATTGCCGGAAACCTGCTGGAGATGTTCAAGGGCATCGTTGCCGTGGGTGCGGATGCCATCACGCGTGGCGCGAAAACCAGTGGTTCGATTCTGATCGACCGCATGGCAGTGGCAGGTTCCTGATTTTTCATGCTAAACTCGCGGGTTTCTGCCTTCATTGGCAGGGAATTCGCACGGGCGGTTGACAACGCTTTGGCGAGAGCACGCTGCACAAGCCGGTATTCCTGAGCTTTGCGTTCGGGGTCGGGGGCGTAGCGTGATTTTGAACTTTTCCGGGCGTGTCCTGAACGGCGCGCGGGGTATGTGCCAATGGTGGCCCAGCCTGACCGGATTTCATTTGATTTTAGGAACAGATCATGAAGACCTTTGTGGCAAAGCCGCATGAAGTCAAGCGTGACTGGTTCGTGATTGATGCCAAGGGCAAGGTCCTGGGTCGTGTGGCCAGCGAAGTCGCACGCCGCCTCCGTGGCAAGCACAAACCGGAATTCACGCCTCACGTTGACACCGGCGATTACATCGTCATCGTTAACGCGGCAGATATCGTCGTGACCGGCAACAAGGCGCTGGACAAGCGCTACTACCGTCACTCGGGCTATCCCGGCGGCATCACCGAAACCAATTTCGAGAAGATGCAGCAGCGTTTCCCGGGCCGTGCGCTCGAGAAGGCCGTCAAGGGCATGCTGCCCAAGGGTCCTCTGGGCTACGCCATGATCAAGAAAATGAAGGTGTACGCCGGTGCCGAGCACCCGCACGCCGCGCAACAGCCGCAGCCGCTGGAAATCTAAGGAAAGGCCATGATCGGTAACTGGAACTACGGCACCGGCCGCCGCAAGACTTCGGTGGCTCGCGTGTTTCTCAAGAAGGGCTCGGGCAAGATCGTGGTCAACGGCAAGGCTGTTGACGAATACTTCGCTCGTGAAACCGGCCGCATGGTTGTGCGTCAGCCTCTGGTGCTGACCGGCCATCTGGAGTCGTTCGATTTCCACATCAACGTGCATGGCGGCGGCGAAAGCGGCCAAGCCGGTGCAGTGCGTCACGGTATTACCCGCGCACTGATCGACTACGATGCAACGCTGAAGCCCGCACTGTCCCAGGCTGGCCTGGTGACCCGCGATGCGCGTGAAGTCGAGCGTAAGAAGACCGGCTTCCACAAGGCCCGTCGCCGCAAGCAATTCAGCAAGCGCTGATGCGTTTTTGTCCTTGCCGCTTTTCGGAGCGCTATGGGCAGGCGAAAAAACCCCTGGCTGTTTTGGCAGCCGGGGGTTTTTTTATGCTTTGGCGGTTGGGTTTGGGTTTGGGGTTGGGCAGAGGGGCAGAGGGCGTCTTGCTAAGCCGCGCCCAGGCCAGCCGCCCGGGCCCGCGCAGATCGCGTGGTTCCGGCTGCGCCGGAACTGCCCGGCGTTCAGGGCGGGAACGGGGCGGGCACACAACTCGCGGCGCGGACAGTCCACCGGACTGTCCGCAAGCATGCCGCTCAGACATGTGTGCCCTCGGTTCCCCGTTCCCGCCCCGAACACCGGCACGCTCCACTGCGCCAGCCCGGACGGCCAGCCTGGGCGCTTGCAATCGTTGCGTGCAGCGGCTGGCGATGGCCGGGGTTTTAAAAAAGTAAGGCTGATGTATCTTTACCTCAGTACCTCAGTACCTCAGTACCTCAGTACCTCAGTACCTCAGTACCTCAGTACCTCAGTACCTCAGTACCTCAGTACCTCAGTACCTCAGCCCCTCAGTACCTCAGTCCTTCGGTACGGCTTGACCGCTTTGACCTGGCTGCGGGGCGGCTGGGCCGGACGATGATGGGGGCGGGGCACGCGCAATGGGGAGAAACCGGGGAACTTGGAAAAAGTACCGGGGGTCTCATCCAGAAGCGATAGAATCAATGGTTTCAGAAGAACCCGTATTACGAGAGGATTTCGACATGGCTCAAACCGCACCTGCACGCATCAAGGTCGGTATTGTTGGCGGTACTGGCTACACCGGCGTGGAATTGCTGCGTCTGCTGTCGCGCCATCCGCATGTGGAACTCAAGGCCATTACCTCTCGCAAGGAAGACGGCCTGCCGGTGGCGGATATGTATCCCAATCTGCGCGGTCATGTCGATATCGCTTTCAGTTCGCCGGACAAGGCCGAGCTGAACAAGTGTGACGTGGTGTTTTTCGCAACCCCGCACGGCGTGGCCATGAACCAGGCACGCGAGCTGCTGGACGCCGGGGTACGCATCATCGACCTGGCGGCGGACTTCCGCCTGAAGAATCCTTCCATGTTCGAGAAATGGTACAAGATGTCGCATTCCTGCCTGGATGTCCTGGCGGAGGCGCGCTATGGACTGGTCGAGCTGGACCGCGAAGGCATCCGCGAGGCGCGGGTGATCGGCAATCCCGGCTGTTATCCCACGACCGTCATCCTGGGTTTGGCACCGTTGCTGGAAGGCGGCCTGAGCCTGATCGACACCAACAGCCTGATCGCCGACTGCAAGTCCGGCGTGACCGGCGCAGGCCGCAAGGGCGAGATTCCGCTGCTGTTTTCCGAGGCCAGCGATAACTTCAAGGCTTATGGCGTGGCGGGGCATCGCCACCAGCCGGAAATCGAAGCGCAACTGTCGCGCCTGCATGGCAGCCTGATCAAGTTGACGTTCGTGCCGCATCTGGTGCCCATGATCCGCGGTATGTTCTCGACCATCTACGCACGCATCCTGCCGGGCGCACGCGAGGTCGATTTCCAGAAGCTGTTCGAGGAACGCTATGCGGGCGAACCGTTCGTGGACGTCCTGCCTGCCGGCCAGCTGCCGGAAACCCGTACTGTCAGGGCGTCGAACAAGTTGCGTATTGCCGTGCAGCGTCCGGGTAATGGCGACCAGCTCATTATTCTGGTCGTGCAGGATAACCTGGTGAAGGGCGCTTCCGGCCAGGCAGTGCAGAATATGAATCTGATGTTCGGTTTTCCGGAAACGGCAGGACTGGAACACGTGGCGATCCTGCCTTGATGGCCTATCGTGCCAACCAGTAAGCGAAAACCGGGCAAGGCCCACGCGCCGCATGCGGCTCGCCACCGGGCGCGCGCGCGCCGTGCACCGGCGTTGGCAATTGTCCTGGCGCTGGTGCTGGGGCTGGTGACGGGCGTGGCTGGCGGCTGGTTCTGGGCGCAGGCTCGTCCCCAGTCGCCGGTACAGGGTGCGGGTGCCTTGCTTGAACCGGACGAAGTGCTGGTCCGTAACATGGAAGAGCTGGCCTTGTTGCGTTCGCAATTGGCGACACGTGACGGCGAGCTGGCCGTGGAGCGGGCGGCCCGCCAGCGTTTGGAAGAGCAGCTGACCGGCTTGCAACGGGATTTGGGCGCCGAGCGGGATCGCCTGGCGTTTTTCGAGCAGCTGCTGCCGTCGGGGCCGGGTGGGTCGGTGGATATCCGTTCCGCCAGCTTCGAACGTTTTGGCAGTGCCTTGCAGTATCGCGTGCTGTTGATGCGCAATGGCAAGTTCGATGCGCCGTTCCAGGGCAACCTGCGGTTTATGGCGACGGGACTGGATAACGGCAAGGCGGCCACCCGAGAGCTGCGGCCCATGCAGGCAGAGCCAGGCGGCCAGCCGGTCCCGGATGCGCCGGATGATGCAGCAGAGCATGAGTTGAGTTTCGACCAGTACCTGAGCGCCAAGGGCGTGCTGTGGATTCCTGCCGGTTTCGTGCCTGAATCCGTAACGGTGCAGGTATTGGAAGGCGGTGCGGTCAAGACGGCCTATCGCGTGGAGCTGGAGGCGGTTGCGGCGCCTTGATGGGCCGGCCGCAGAGTGTTGCAGCGCGGGCAATAGCAATGCCATCTATGGGTGTATTTCTGGCTAGCCCCGTAGCGCTGCGTTATAGTAAAGCGTCCGCCGGTGTTTCTGTGCCGGCCATCTCGCGGCCCCAGCAGGCCGCCAGGAGTCAGCAAATGAGCGCAGTGACCGAAGTCACCGATCTGCAGGCACCGCCTGCTTCCATTATCTTTACCGATGCCGCCGCTGAAAAAGTGCGCGATCTCCTCATCGACGAAGGCAACGCCAACCTGAAATTGCGCGTGTTCGTGCAAGGTGGCGGGTGCTCGGGTTTCCAGTATGGCTTCACGTTCGACGAAGACGTGGCCGAAGACGACACCATCCTGGAAAAGGCCGGTGTGCAGCTGCTGGTCGACCCCATGAGCTTCCAGTATCTGGTCGGTGCCGAAATCGACTACAAGGAAGACATCGAAGGCGCGCAGTTCGTGATCCGCAATCCGAACGCCACCACGACCTGCGGTTGCGGTTCGTCGTTCTCGGTGTAATGAAGGGCCCGGGCCCGGCGGCTTGTCTGCCGGGAGGCCCTGGTTTGCCGCTGTCTTCCGTCGCAGTGCCCTGACTCGGGCGAACTCGGTACAAATCAGTTTTCACCCGGCGTCCCGAGGGATGCAACGGTGTAAAGCCCTGCATACTCTGACTCTCCCACCCTGTGGTGGCAAGTCAGGGTGGCAGGGCTTTTTGCATGGTGAGGTCATGAGGGAGGCCGGCAGGCGTTGCGGCCGGGGCATTGGGGGCATGCCTTGCAAGCGCGGGCTGAGGCCCGCACCGCCATGACGATGCGGGTTTTCCTGCCGTTGTGGCTGGCTCAGGCTGGGTGCCAGGCGCCCAGGATGCTGCGATGGCGGGCTCCGGTCACGGAGGGCAGGCCGGCGGCAATGCCGTGATGGTGCGCCCAGGCCAGCCAGGCGAATGCCATGGCTTCCATGTGCTGGGGGTCGACGCCGTAGGCGTCGCTGGCGCTGACAGAGCAGGGTGCCTGCCGGGTCAGGCTACTCAGCAGATGCAGGTTGCGCGCGCCGCCGCCGCAGACGATCAGTTCTTCGGTGTCGGGGGCGTGCCGGGCCAGTGCCTCGAGCACGGTCGAAATGGTCAGTTGTGTCAGCGTGGCCTGTATGTCGGCGGCACTGGCGTTGCCTGCGGCGGCCAGGCGGCTGTCCAGCCAGCTGGCGCTGAAGAGGTCGCGTCCGGTGGATTTCGGTGGTGGCAGGCGCAGCCAGGGTTCGCTCTCCAGCAGGTAGGCCAGCCATGCATCCTGGCACTGGCCGCTGGCGGCCCAGGCGCCACCAGCGTCATAGGGCTGGCCGGTGTGCCGCTGGCACCAGAGGTCCAGCAGCATGTTGCCCGGGCCGGTGTCGAAGCCGACCGGGTCGGCGCCGGGCCGCAGCAGGGTCAGGTTGCCGATGCCGCCAAGATTGAGCAGCGCACGGGGGTGGTCGGCCTGGAACAGCGCGGCATGGAATGCCGGCACCAGCGGCGCGCCCTGGCCGCCTGCGGCAATATCGCGGCGGCGGAAGTCTGCCACGACAGGAATGCCGGTCAGTTCGGCCAGCAGGGCCGGGGCGTTCAGTTGCACGGTGTAGCCGATATCGGGGCGGTGCCGTACCGTCTGGCCATGGGCGCCGATGGCAGCAATGTCGCTGGCGTCCGATTCACTCAGGTAAAGCACGGCGGCGACCGCCTGGGCATAGGATTGCGCAATTTGCAGCGCAGCTGTTTCGGCGCGGTGGATTTCATTCTCGCCAGGCTGGTTGAGCGCCAGCAGTTCGTCGCGCAAGGCGGCCGGGTAGGCCTGGTGGGCGTGGGCGATCAGGCGCAACTGCCGGGCGTCGTCGATTTCGACCTGGACGACGTCCACGCCATCCAGGCTGGTGCCGGACATGATGCCGATGTAATAACGCCCGCGGCGGGCGCGGGCGTCGGGTGTGGGAAAGGTCATGAATCAGTTGGCGGAAGCGACCTGGGTGCCGGGCAGTTCCTGCATGTTCTGCTGGAACTGGGCCAGCATCCGGATCTGGTCCTGGTAAGGTGCGGTGGCGCGGGCAAAGGCCTGGATCTCTGCAGCAGTCAGTTTCTGTGTGACAGGCAGCGACGCCGACAGTGGGTCGACGGGAACGCCCTTGACGCGGAATTCATAGTGCAGGTGCGGGCCGGTTGCCCAGCCGGTGGAGCCGACATAGCCGATCATCTCGCCCTGGCTGACGCGACGCCCCTTGGCCATGCCTGCGGCGAGGCGGCTTTGGTGGGCATATACCGTCGAGTAGCCGCCAGCGTGTTCGATGATGATGACATTGCCATAACCATTCTGCCAGCCAGCGAAGCTGATGGTGCCATCGCCGGTTGCGTGGATGGGGGTACCGCTGGGGGCAGCGTAATCCACGCCTTTGTGGCCTACCCATTTGTTCAGGATGGGGTGCTGGCGCATGCCGAAGGTGGAGCTGATGCGGCTGAATTTCAGCGAGGTGCGCAGG
Source organism: Kerstersia gyiorum (assembly GCF_004216755.1). Lineage (GTDB taxonomy): Bacteria > Pseudomonadota > Gammaproteobacteria > Burkholderiales > Burkholderiaceae_B > Kerstersia > Kerstersia gyiorum. The sequence continues at coordinate 44,630 of NZ_SGWZ01000001.1, read as the reverse complement.
AAGGCGCCACGCAGGCTGTTGCCTTCGAAGTCGTAATAGTTGCCGCGTTCGTCGTCATTGGGCGAATACCAGGCAGCGCTGTGTTGCTTGCCGCGGTTGGAGAACTCGACCGCCAGCACACGGCCGGAGCCGACTGGCCTGCCTTCGAACATGCGGGCTTCGTAGACGACACGGAATTGGTCGCCCTGACGGATGTCCTTGAGGAAGTCGATGCGGCTGCCTAGGATCTCGGCGATTTGCTGGGTGACACCGTCAGGGATACCGGCGCGGTCGGTGGCGCCGAACAGCGAACTGCGGATTTCGCCCATGCCGACGCGTACCTGGCGCTCGGGCGTGACTTTCAGTTCTTCCGCGCTGAAGCCGTCATCGGCGCGGCGGACTTCCAGCAGAGCGGTGACCGGCTGGTTGTTTTCCGTGGTTTGTGGTGTGTGGATGTAGCGCAGCCAGTTCAACTGGCCGTTCTCGTCCAGCGAGGCTTGCAACGAACGGCCGGGATACAGGCGGTAGATGCTGCGCGCGTCCGGGTTGTGCGTCAGGAAAGCCAGCAGGCCGGGTTCGTCGATATTGAGCCGCTTGAGCACTTGCGCCAGCGTATCGCCGCTGCGGATGCGGGTTTCATGGACGAAATCGGCTTCGGCGGCTTCGGCGGCCGAAGCATCCAGGGTCAGCGGCAGGGTTTCGCGCAGCATGCGCTGCTGCACCTGAACGCTGTTATCCTTGCTGGGTTGGACCATGCCGATGGCTGCGGCCGCGCCGAACATGGCGAACGCGCCCAAGAGGGCGACACGGCGGAAGCGGCTGGAGAAGTTGTTGCGTGGCTGGCTCGATCCGGAAGAACGGAGAGTCCGTAGCCTGTTTTGCGTGTCGGGAGACCTGCCGGTCATCGCTGGAGCCCTATTGCCAAGGTTTGGGAACAATGCATGGCAGACCAAGTGGCTCCAGGAGAAGTTCCCGCGAGTTGGCCAGGCTGCCAGAATAAATTCGAGGGGAGACTGCGAAGCAGAAATCTCCTGGCGCGTTATGATTGCCGGGAGAATTGCGCGACAAGGTGCGATAACACCTTGAATTTAGCCTTTTTTAACATGCTTACAGCCGCCAAGGCTACCATTTACCCAATGTCCTCATCTTCTGAAACAATTTCCCCCCAAACTCAGGAAGATCTGAAGATCATCCGCCGCGGTTGCGATGAGTTGCTGGTTGAATCCGAACTGGCTCAGAAACTGGAAAAGAGCCGTGCCTCGGGTGAGCCGCTGCGGATCAAGCTGGGGCTGGATCCTACCGCGCCCGACATCCACCTTGGCCACACCGTCGTCCTGAACAAGCTGCGTCAGCTGCAGGACCTGGGCCACAAGGTCATCTTCCTGATCGGCGACTTCACTGCCACCATCGGCGACCCCAGCGGCCGCAACAGCACCCGCCCGCCGCTGACGCGCGAGCAGATCGAGACCAACGCCCAAACCTATTATTCGCAAGCCAGCCTGGTGCTGGATCGTTCGCGCACTGAAGTCCGCTACAACTCGGAATGGTGCGATTCGCTGGGCACGCGCGGGCTGATTCAACTGGCGTCGCGCTATACCGTGGCCCGCATGATGGAGCGCGACGACTTCACCAAGCGTTTCAAGGGCGGTATCCCCATCTCGGTGCACGAATTCATCTACCCGCTGCTGCAGGGGTACGATTCGGTTGCGCTCAAGGCCGACATGGAGCTGGGCGGAACCGACCAGAAGTTCAACCTGCTGGTGGGCCGCGAATTGCAGAAGGAATATGGCATGGCGCAGCAGTGCGTGCTGACCATGCCGCTGCTGGTCGGTACCGACGGTGTCGAGAAGATGTCCAAGTCCAAGGGCAACTACATCGGCGTGACTGAAGCGCCTGACTCCATGTTCGGCAAGCTGATGTCGATCTCCGACACGCTGATGTGGAAGTACTACGAGCTGCTGTCCTTCCTGTCGCTCGACGAAATCGCGGCGCTGAAGGCAGAGGTCGACGCCGGCCGCAATCCGCGCGATGTGAAGGTGCTGCTGGGCCGCGAATTGGTGGCGCGCTTCCATGGCGCGGCCGCGGCCGAATCCGCCGCAGAGGCATTCGACGCACGTTTCCGGGACGGCGCCGTCCCGGAGAACATGCCAGAAGTCACCATTGCCGGCGCTCCGCTGGGCATTGCCAAGGTGCTGCGTGAAGCGGGCCTGGTGCCGTCGGGCACCGAGGCCAACCGCAACATCGAGCAGGGTGGCGTGCGCGTGGACGGCCAGCGGGTCGAAGACCGCGCCCTGACGCTGGCGGCAGGCGAGTACGTGATCCAGGTGGGCAAGCGCCGTTTCGCACGCGTCACGCTGGTCGCAGCCTGAGCCGACGCCGCCTGCCCGGGTAGCGGGCGCTGGTCTGGCCGACGCCTGCATGGCGCGCGGCACGTCGTCAGGGAAGGCCGCGTTAGGAAAAACCCGGCCCATTCTTCAGGAATGGAGCCGGGTTTTTCTTGCCTGATTCTAGGTTTTTTGCCAGTGCAGCCCAGGTTTTTCCTAGGATTTTTCCTAGTATGCATGGGGGCTGGGCCGGATTTCTGATGCTGATTTTTACCTGCAAAATGACAGCTTTTTTACGATAAAAAAGAAGGTTTTGCTGTAGGATAACGTTACGGCTGCTTGATTTTTACGCGGTCTGGCGAACCGCCATGGTGCGGGGCGCATCGTTTGTTTCCTAGTGCTGGGCGGCGCCGTGGCAACCCGGGTTGCCTTCTTGAAGCCGCAGTCGTATTTGTCCAGGCCGGCGTCCAGCCATTCCACGAGGAGCTGTTCCCATGAAACTCGCAAGTCTTTCCTTTGCTGACGGCGCACCGATCCCGGAGCACTATGCCTTCGGCAAAATGGATGTCAAATCCAGGGTAGAGCTGGCGGATAACTTCAACCCGCAGTTCACATGGAGCGATGTCCCCGAAGGCGTGAAGTCCTTCGCGCTGCTGTGCGTCGATCCCGACGTCCCCACTGTTCCCGACGATGTCAACGTGGCCGACCGCCTTGTGCCTGCCGATCTGCCCCGCACGGATTTCTTCCACTGGGTGCTGGTCGATCTGCCTGCCCGTTTCCGCACGCTTGAGGAAGGCCATTTTTCCAATGGCATCAGTGCCCGCGGCAAGAGCGGTCCGCAAACCCACATCGCCGGCGTGCGCCAGGGGATCAACGACTATACCGGCTGGTTTGCGGCCGACCCCGACATGTCTGGCGATTATTACGGCTACGATGGTCCGTGCCCGCCATGGAACGACGCGCGCGTGCACCGCTATGTGTTTACGCTGTATGCGCTGGATGTCGAAACGCTGGCGCTGCCGGAACGTTTCGACGGCAAGGACGTGCAGCAGGCAATGGACGGCCACGTGCTCGACAGTGCCTCCTGGACTGGAACCTTCACGTTGAATCCGGCGCTTGCGCCTGTGCGCATCGGCCCGCCGGCATCCTGATGCCAGGCCGCCCGGGCCCAGGGCGGATGCCGCTGCGCGGTGTGCCCGGGCCCTTGCATGAGTGATGCTCAAGTCCTGCATGCGCTTTTTTTGCCGCGTGCGGGCAAACGTGGCAGTTTGGCACACAAGCAGGGTTTTTTTATGGCCGATCGCTGCCTGATGATGCATTTTGCAGTGCCTGGCGGGGTAAACTAAATAGCTTCTTCGTGTTTCACGCTATTGAGCTCAGGACCCCCAAATGTTTGATCGCACCCGTACCCTTGATAAGGTCGACCCCGAACTGTGGGACGCCATCCAGAAGGAAGACGTCCGCCAGGAACAGCACATCGAGCTGATTGCTTCGGAAAACTATGCCAGCCCGGCGGTGATGCAGGCCCAGGGTACGCAGCTGACCAACAAATATGCGGAAGGTTATCCCGGCAAGCGCTACTACGGTGGTTGCGAATTCGTCGACATCGTCGAACAGCTGGCCATCGACCGCCTGAAGGAACTCTTTGGCGCTGAAGCGGCGAATGTGCAGCCCAATTCCGGCTCCCAGGCCAACCAGGGCGTCTACAACGCCGTCCTGAAGCCGGGCGACTCCGTCCTGGGCATGAGCCTGGCCGAAGGCGGCCACCTGACCCACGGCGCCAGCGTCAATTCCTCCGGCAAACTGTACAACTTCCATCAGTACGGCCTGGATGCCAATGAAGTCCTGAACTACGAACAGGTCGAAGCCCTGGCGCGCGAACACAAGCCCAAGCTGATCGTGGCTGGCGCGTCCGCCTACTCGCTGCACATCGACTTCGAGCGCCTGGCCCGCATCGCCCATGAAAACGGCGCGCTGCTGATGGTTGACATCGCCCACTACGCCGGCCTGGTCGCCGGTGGCGCGTACCCTAACCCGGTACCGCACGCCGACTTCGTGACGTCTACCACGCACAAGTCGCTGCGCGGCCCGCGCGGTGGCGTGATCATGATGAAGGCCGAATTCGAAAAGGCTGTCAATTCTGCAATTTTCCCCGGCATCCAGGGGGGGCCCCTGGAGCACGTCATTGCCGCCAAGGCCGTGGCTTTCAAGGAAGCGCTGGATCCTTCCTTCCGTGACTACGCCGCCCAGGTCGTCAAGAATGCCAAGGTCATGGCGGAAACGCTGGTCAAGCGTGGTCTGCGCATCGTGTCCGGCCGTACCGAAAGCCACGTCATGCTGGTTGATCTGCGCGCCAAGGGCATCACCGGCAAGGAAGCCGAAGCGGTGCTGGGCCAGGCCCACATCACGGTGAACAAGAACGCCATTCCCAACGATCCGGAAAAGCCGTTCGTTACCAGCGGCATCCGTTTGGGTACGCCGGCCATCACCACGCGTGGTTTTGGCGAGGCCGAAGCCGAACTGACCGCCAACCTGATCGCCGACGTGCTCGACAATCCGCATGACGCCGATAACATCGCCAAGGTGCGCGCGCGCGTCAGCGAGCTGACGGCCCGCCTGCCGGTCTACAAATAAGCCCTGGCACGGGGCGCCGGCTGCCTGGCGGCTGGCGCCTGTCCCGGAGGAACGCGGCTCGTATATGATGCGAGTCGCGTTTTTGCATTCTGGAAACAGGAGACTGACAGCGTGAAATGCCCTTTTTGCGGCCATCAGGACACCCAGGTGCTGGATTCCCGCGCCATGGAAGAAGGACAGACCATACGCCGGCGCCGCCGCTGTCTCGCTTGCGAACGCCGCTTCACGACCTTCGAGAGGGCGGAGCTGGACCTGCCGTACATCGTCAAGCGCAATGGCAGCCGCACCGACTATGAGCGTGCCAAGTTGCGTGCCAGCCTGGCCCTGGCACTGCGCAAGCGCCCGGTTGCGACGGCAGACGTGGATGCCGCAGTGGTGCGCATCGAAGAAGCGCTCATGACCAGCGGCCTGCGCGAAGTCCCGAGTTCTCGCGTGGGGGAACTGGTCATGCAGGAACTCAAGAACCTGGATCAGGTCGCCTACGTGCGCTATGCCTCTGTCTACCAGAGCTTTGAGGACATCGGTGAGTTTGTCCGCGCCATCCGGGCCATGCAGGGGCCGCGTGGCGAGGCGCCGAAAGACAAATAGCAGCGATATTGCAGGCCGCGCCGCATGCGGCGCATCAAGGAAACAAGCATGGCTGATCAGGATATCGCCTGGATGCGCCAGGCGCTGGCGCTGGCGGAAGCAGTGACCAACATCACGACTCCCAACCCCAGGGTAGGCTGCGTCATCGTACGTGATGGCGTGGTGTTGGGCGCGGGGGCGACCCAGGCCGTCGGCGGCCCGCATGCGGAAGTCTGCGCCCTGCGGGATGCCGCCGCGCGTGGTGCGGATGTGCGTGGCGCGACGGCTTATGTCACGCTGGAGCCTTGCAGCCACTTTGGCCGCACGCCGCCCTGCTGCGATGCGTTGGTGGCGGCAGGGCTGGGCCGTGTCGTGGCAGCCATGGGCGATCCCAACCCCCTGGTCAATGGCCGGGGCATGGCGCGCCTGCGCGCCGCGGGCATCCAGACGGTTGCTGGTATCTGCGAAGAAGAAGCGCTGGCGCTCAATATCGGCTTTGTGGCCAGGATGAGCCGGGGCACGCCTTGGGCCTGGCTCAAGACGGCGGCCTCACTGGATGGCCGCAGCGCCCTGGAGAACGGTCAGTCGCAATGGATTACCGGTCCGCAGGCCCGTGATGACGGCCATCGCTGGCGCGCTCGCAGCTGCGTGGTGCTGACCGGCATCGGTACGGTGCTGCATGACAATCCGCGTCTCAACGTACGTGCGCTGGAGACCCCGCGTCAGCCACGCAAGGCCCTGATAGACGGCGATTTCCGCTTGCCCGAGGATGCCTTGTTGATCGAAGGCGCGCCGCTGCTGGTTTTTACCGCACGTGAAGACGATGCCAAGGCGGCCCGCCTGGCGCAGCGTGGCGTGCAGGTGATCCTGCTGCCGGGCGAGCGCCCGGGAACGGTTGACCTGCCGGCGGTGATGCAGTGGCTGGCTGCGGATGGTGTCAATGAAGTTCACGTGGAAGCCGGCCCGGGACTCAATGGCGCCTTGCTGCGTGCCGGGTGCGTCGATGAATTGATCTCCTATGTGGCGCCCGTGCTGCTGGGCGATGCGCAGCCCATGGCCAGGTTGCCTGCCTTGAGCAGCCTGGCGCAGGCGCGGCGCTTCGAGTTCACCGACATGGTGCGGCTGGGCGCGGACGTGCGCGTGCGCGCCAGAGTGGCGGAACACTGGGACGCCCTGCGTGCGCAGGTGCGCCTTGGGTAAAGGGGCCGTGGCCGGCGGCTTCGGCCCGCCTGGCCCGGATGGGTGCATGTGTGTTCCGGGGTGGAGTATCCTTTCGGAATTGGCCGGCGTGATGTGCCGGAGACTGAGCGGGGGCAGGAGGCCGCCCTCGCGATAATTTTCAGCAGGAGCAGTCATGTTTACTGGAATCGTTGCCGCCGTCGGGAACATTGAAACCGTGACGCCGCTGGGCGCGGATGCTGCGTCGGGCGTGCGCCTGACCATCCGCGCCAATGCGTTGGACTTGTCCGACGTGGCGCTGGGGGACTCCATTGCCATACAGGGCGCCTGCATGACTGTGGTGGAAAAAACCCAAGGCGGCTTTGCCGTCGATGTGTCGCGTGAAAGCCTGAGCCTCACGGTAGGCCTGGACGCGCCGGGTGAAGTCAACCTGGAAAAGGCGCTGCGCGTGGGAGATTACCTGGGCGGGCATATCGTATCCGGCCACGTGGACGGCCTGGGCACGGTGGTGCGTTTCGAGCCCGTTGGCGAATCGCATGAGCTGGTGCTGCGCCTGCCTGCCAACCTGGCGATCTACCTGGCGTACAAGGGATCGGTCACGGTCAATGGCGTCAGCCTGACGGTCAACCGTGTGCACGACCTGCCTGCCGGTTGTGAAATTGCCATCAACCTGATCCCGCATACGGTGGCGGTGACCACCCTGCGCCACCTGAAGGCTGGCGCCAGGGTGAACATTGAAATCGACACCATCGCCCGCTATGTCGAACGCATGGTTGGCGTGCGTAGCCAGATCGCCGTCACCGACTAAGGTCCGCCGCTTCGCCCTGATCCGAGCGATATTTCGTCTTATGCAGCGAAAAAGCTGCAGGGTACGATGAAAGTTTGCTAGAATTACGGATTCTCGTGACCAGTGGGGTTTCCCTGTGGCACGTAGTAGGTAATTAGGACAGGTGGCCGAGTGGTTGAAGGCGCACGCCTGGAAAGCGTGTATACGTGATAAGCGTATCGGGGGTTCGAATCCCCCTCTGTCCGCCAGGAATTTCTTATAAGCCGTTGATTTCTTTATTGAAATCAACGGTTTTTTATTTCCAGCCCCACATCTAGCCCCACATCATGCGGAAGATCGGGGTGAGGCGTCAAAGTTGCATACGGGTTGCTCGCTGACCTAGCTTTCGCATACGCTGGGGTGGCTTTGCTGCTTCACCTAGCGGCAGGCGCTCAAGAGTGCTCCATCCCGCCTTAGATGGTGGCGCTCGCTCGCATCTAAGAAGCGCGTCGAGTCACGACGGCACATGAAAACTAAAATACTTGAAATAAGCTGCGCTTACGTGTCCAATTTATTTTATTAATCTTTGTTTTTTATGTTTATGCTATTTTTCTCGAAATTATTATGAAAATAAAACTAACAATTTCTATTTTTATGATTTCATTTTTTCTTCCGTTGGCTATGGCGGGCGAGATGTCTGTAAATGTATCTATGCCTGGGGCCATCAACCCTTTTGAGGGCTATCGCATGACTTATACGGATAAAGAAAAAAATAGCTGTACATTTGTTTTTAGCCAGCCAGGTGATGGGTTTTCATATTTGAAATCGGACAAGAAATGTCCATCTTTCGTGACGGAAGATAAGGTTTTTTTAGATGCGCAAGAGGCACGGTCTCACATGGAGATTGTTTCACATGCCAGAACCTTCTCTGAATATTTTGGAGAAGATAAGTATGGGAACAAGATTGCGAAAGCTAGTCTTTATTATAGATGTGCCAATTCTGGTGATGTGAGCCCTTCTCAGCCTATGGATTGGGTCGGGGATAACAGAAATTCTTCTTCTGGATATATGTTTATGCCAGTGCGAGATACGCGCATGGCTGGTTGGTATAGATTGGATTATTATCCTGATGGATATAAACCTTATCAATTTACAGTAGGGGTGTGGAAGCCTGTAGGTATTGATTCGATTGTTGCAGTTGATAGGGGGCGAAATTTCACAATTTCGGAGTTTAAGATTAGAGAGTGCTATAGTCATCCGATTGATTGAAATTGGCGAATTCGAACCTGAAATGTGATATCTTTTTTCTGCGCAGCTATCATGGTTTTGTACTAGTCCAGGCATTGCACGGTTGATGATTTCAACTTTGTGGCCGTCTTTGCCAGGTATCTCCCAATAAGAAAGAGTCCCGTTCTACCCGTTCTGCCCGTTTCGGGACAAGTTGGGAGCGTTTGCATTTTCCCGTTCTTCCCGGGCACCCTTTAGGGGGCCGGGATAGACGGGACAAACCGGGCATGGGGTCTACTTGCACCATATCCAGCCGCTCATGTGTGTGATGTGGCCGCTATTTATCAAACTTGTAATAGCGCTGTTAGTGCGTTCGGTCTGGCGTTTCGCATCTACTGGTAGCTGCGGGCCTATTTGCTCAATGACGGCATCTAAGCGAACCGTTGGGCGTCCCACCGGCAGGGCATCAGGTGCATCACTAGGGCGAATGTCGCCAGCCTCGCGCAGCATTGCGCCCAACTTGTCCCACACAATTTTGACGTTGCCGCCCTTGGGTTCTTTTGGCAGACTGGCTTTTGGCGTCGAGTTTCTCTCCACTAGAACCGCCCCCGCTATTTCTTGACCGTCATCAGTGATATGTAGAGTCACACTTTCCAGATCAAAACCATGTGTGACCGGCTCGGCGTCTTTGCTTTTGCCACCATTGGCGTTATCCGTGCTAATGGTTTGTGGACTGGCGGAAACTGCTAAGACGGCATCGCACGCTGCGTATAGACTGCTATGGCCACGCGCCCCCCGGCTAGTGTCCTTGCCCATGTGGTGAACCGCCAGCACCATGCCGTCTGTGAGGCCCTGTAGGCGCTGCAATGCTTCAATCAGTAGCCCCATGTCGGCACTACTGTTTTCGTCGATCCCTGGGCCTGCCTGGGCCAGTGTGTCGATAACGATCAAACCGCCTTCGCCCCCTGCTTCTAGAATGGCATGGGCCAGTTCGTGGACGTCATCCCCTTCGGTCAGCTTTAGGCTATCCAGCACCACGGCGAAGTTATCGGGCATCTCATGACCGTAATGACGTTCCCATGCCTCGATACGGCGTTTGATACCGGCGCGGCCCTCCAGGGCGCAGTAGACGGCTTTGCAAGGCCGGGTATCATGTCCAAACCAATTCTGCCCCAATGAGACGCGGGCTAGCAGATCAATTGCAGCAAACGATTTACCTGCACCTGATTGCCCAATGATTAGACCTATACCCGTCCTTGGTAGTACGTGGTCGATCCGCCAGTCCATATCAGGTAAACGACGCAAGGCATCTCTATTCAATAATGTGAATCGTGGGGGCGGCGGTTCTGTTGCAGGGGATTCTGCTTCGCTATCTGAATATATGACTAGGGAGCGGGTAACCGGTATCCCCTCATATCGTGGCGGCGCTGCTTCCCAAGCGCTGCGCAGCGTCGCTGTGACCTCAGTATCAACTAAACCAACAAGGGCACCAGCGCGGTGCAGAGCATCTCGCACACCACTCTCGCGCAGCCGTCCAGCTTTTACGAAACCAAACAGGCCAAAGGCTTGTCGATTTAATTCATCGTTTCGGGTGCCCTCAGCCGCACAGGAAACAGCCCCCACGGCACGCTCTAGCGCAGCTTGGGCGTATACGTCAGGCTGGCACACATGCGGTGCTTGAGGCGTTGTTAGCGGTGTTTCAGCGATAACCGGAAATCCGGCCAATAGTTCGGCGGCTGTGTATAGCCGTTCGGATACCTCGACAATCGACGTTTGGAATGGTTCTCCCTTACGATGGAAAAAACCGGGCAGGCGCATCACTCGGGGTAGGTCGTGTACTTTATCGTCGGTACTCCAGGCGTAAATAATCTGTTTTTGTAAGTCTTTGAATTGATTCAATGCCAGATCGCTCACCAGCCAATAGGCGTGATATTTTCTTGGCGAAGACTCGACAATTAGCGAAGGCGGCAGGGCAAACGCTCGCAGTCGGTCTGGGGTGCTCGGGTCGGCAACATCAAAATCAGCGAAGCAAGCCCGTACACGCGTTATATTTTCTGCCCTTCGCCCGATCAGGTTGGTTTTGTTGATAGTGACAAAAACACCGGCACCTGCACTGTTCAATCTCTCAAGTTCGGCGGCGTGCTCCACTAGCGAACCATGCAAAATGCGAGCTAGGTTGCTGTCTTTACGGTCAGAATCATCAAACGTCTGAAACGTCCAGGCTGTCGCCTCGGGATCAAGTGCGGTTAGGAAACGTATCGCGTCGGTGTTGCTTTGAGTAGTCATGCTGTACCACCTACGTGTGCGGCGGTGCCTTCGTGCAGGAACCGTGCTTTTAGCAAATCACGGTTGACGTTCGGCAAGCGATGAAATTGCTTCGACTGGAACAACCCAGCGCAGGGTATGCAAAGCTGAAAACCTGACGTTAAAAGCCCACTGGGCAACTGTTGAAATATCGCCATGCGTTTGCGATTGGTGTCGGTTAGGCGTGTCTTGCACTCAAAACACGCGTAAGCCTTGGTGGGAAATATCTGGTTGGTAAATTGCTTATGGGCTTGTTTTTGCTCGCGGTCGGCCTTAAGTCGGGCTCCGCGATGACCCCGTGAGACACTTGACTGGTGTTGGTCTTTGGCGCTCTCACGGCCCTGTATGGTAGGTGTGTTTTTCATTGTGCAGCCTCCCGTTTTGCTTTTAACCAAGCGTCCAGGTCAGCACGCATGACAGCGGTACTATTAGTCGCGATCTTGAATGTTGCGGGGAAAGTAGGGTCTTCTTTGGCGAAGCGCCAGAAAGACGGAACGGAAACGCCGATATAGGCGGCTGCCTCTTTTGGGCGCAGTACAGCGGGGGTGATGTTGGTCATTGAACCAAGTCCTAAAACTCGCGGTGCTGCGGCTCAAGGCGGGCCGATTAGATGCCTTGATGCCGCAACAGCCGCGTTACGTCGGCTTGATTCGAATCGTATGAAATGCGACGGAAGTTAGCGGTGCTAAGTTCCGCTTTTTTGTATCGCGGGGATGATTTTTGCTTCGCGAAGAATGCTGCGTATTGTTTTGCTGCTAGGGGCTTTTGAAATTCGCTGCGATATGATGCCTACTATTTCGTGAGGCTCGTGACTTTCCGCTAGCTTTCCGCCCATTTGTATTATGCTTTCTTGGATATCTAGGTCTACGCGCGGGCCGCGAGGCTTGCGAGCATTGGTTGCATTGATGCCGATTCTTCGAAGTTCTTTCCGATTTAAATCATCGGTAGCAAGCACGCTCCATATAATTCTACACTGCTCCGCCTCGTCATCACTCATGCTTCTGGCTGCCCATTTCATCCGAGCGTAGGCAATCTCAAACTCTCTGGTGAAAACGTTTACTTTATTGCTAAAAGTGATCGGCCATACCTCAGGTGTGTGTTGAAGACTTTTGTGTTCAGGGTCATCAGCGTATGATCCAGTGAAAACAATTAGCTTTATCAGGTTCAGGTCGTGGTCGGTATAGCCCCTTTCTTTCAAGTCTGTCGTATAGCGGTGCTTGTCGATAAAATCCTCTGCATTGCGGTTCACTCTGCTTCTCCAATCGGTACGACACGTATATCGGCTTTATTGCACAAATTGAATTTAGACGGAATCATTGCCAACCCCAGACGCAGTGACCCCTCATGCCCATTGTGGGGACGACCCCGTTCGGTGCAGCGATGTACGTACCTTGAGCTCCGTTGATCTGCCTCTCAAGCGTGTGTGCCATCACCTTATTACCAAAAGCCTCTTGATGCAGTTCATCTTCGTCTCGCGCAGAGATATGAGGTGTTAGCCACTTCCGTTTTTTCTATGTTGTGCTGCCCAAAAACTTGCACGTCCTCACTGCTTCATGGTGATAGATACAGACCGCTTCTTTGCCTTCATATGATTGCGGTTTTTTAGCTACGTCCATGCTGTTGTTTGAGTGTTCACACTTAACACGGGGCGAACGCGTTGTAAGTTATCTGACATTCAAATATGTTGCGTGTAATTCCTCTATGATTTAATCCCCTTTGATTTTCACTGTAAGCAGCCTCCTCGGCTTGTCCTTTTGTTCTATCGAGATTTTCACTTCTTTAGTATTGCTCAAAACTGCAGTTGCCTCATAGACGTTGGGCTGAGGGTTGCTATCTATAGAAACATAAATACAACTTGTTTTTTGGTTTAGCTGGTTTTGTAGGATGTTGGTTACTAGATTGCAGGATGCCTCCTCTATATCGCTGTTGCTGTTAGTCACAAGGGGAATTGATAAGGCTAGGGCTAGGGCTAGCAGTAGAAATATTTCAGCGTACCAATAAAACCTGCGAGTTTTTATCCGAATCCCTCGCAATATTACGTAAACTGGAAAAATCCACAGTGCCCAGAATGCGCTGGGTGCTTTGTGCCCTGCTTTTGCCAAAAGGCAAGAGTCGATGAGTGACAGGATAAATAATATGGCTACTACGCACAGAATATGAAAGATGCTGAAGTCGTTGCCAAAAAACGTAAATATGGCTTGCAACCCAACGGCAATCCAGATAAAAAAATTATTTATTTCGGATTCTGGCAGGGGCGGGGGAGGAAGCAAGTTATTTAGGCTTGTGTCTTTTAGCTTAACCCAGTCTCCATGCCCCGGCCAAACGCTAGTATTTAGATCTATTTTTTTCTGGTCTATAAGATCGCTCATTTGGCTTTTTGTAAATGGGCCGTGCCTAGAACCGTTTTTCGAGTAAAGCCAGTTGTCTTGATTTTTCATTTCTTATAGTGATATTTATAGTTGTCGCGTGAATGTTAGGAGGCCTCTGCAAAACCCCTATTTTCAGTCAAACAGCCATCGTAATTGATTGATTTACATGAAGATGGGCTTCAAAAACGAAGTTTTGTAGACTTTCCCTAAGCGAATGGCTGGCCGATTAAATGGCCCCATGCCTGCATCATATCGACGCGTGCATTGAGCCTGTCTGTCCGTTCGTATGCTGCCTGCACTTTGTTGCTGATGGTGTGAGCTAAAGCTCGTTCAGCAATGTCTGTACTATAGCCCTGATCTGCTGCCCAGTTACGGAAGCTGGATCTGAAACCGTGTGCGGTTGCCACGCGGCCTGGAGTATCGCTTTTCGCTTTGGCTTTGCGTAACAAACTTGTCAGTGCCATGTCTGAAAGCTGTTGTCCACGGATAGCAGGAAAGACCAATGTGTCAGGTGCTGGGGTAGGGTTGCTACATAATTGGGCTTTCAATAGTGCGACGGAAGCATCTGATAGTGGAACGCGGTGTGCTGTGTTGGCTTTCATCCGTTCTTTCGGAATGATCCACAGTTTGGTGTTCAAGTCGATTTCTGCCCATGTTGCGCCTCTGACTTCGCCGGATCGCGCTGCCGTCAAGATGGCAAAGAGTAATGCTGCTCTGGCTCCCAGCACTGGCGGGCTGTGTAGGTGTTCAGCCACAAAGCTCGGCACATCACGCCAAGGCATTGCGGGTTGATGGCGTGCGCCTGTAGACGCTGGTTTGCTTGGAAGCAGGCGGCTCGCCACATCTAACGGGTTCGCTGAAGTATGGCCTTGAGCCCAGCACGCGGCCATCACATCGGCGCAGCGCATTTTGACGCGCCGGGCTGTTGCTGGAATTGCAAGCCATATAGGGTGCAGTGCGTTGGCGAAATGTTGCGGCGTCAAAGCATCAACTCGCAAAGCACCTATATGTGGGAACACATGCTGTTCCAGGCTGCTGATCCATTGCGCACGATGTTTGGCATTTCTGAAGGATGGCGCTACGACTGCCCAACGAGTCCGCGCGGCCTCTTCGAACGTGGGAATAGCGCGCTTTGTATCGCGTGCCATGATTGGATCGTCACCCGCTGCAATTAGCTTGCGTGCTTGATCGCCAGCCTCTAATGCGGTGGCTACTCCAACATCGGGAAACACTCCTAGCCCCATGTCCCGGCGTTTGCCGGTCACAGGCGACACAAAGCGCAGATTCCATTTACCACGTCCTGCGGTCGTGGTGGGTTGCAGCGTCATGCCTGTGATGCCACAAGGAATAGGTGCCCCCTCAGGCTTGATTGCCCTAGCTTGCCTGTCAGTGATTCGTGCCATATCAGCCCCACATATAGCCCCACACTTGGAGCGAGATGCAATGATATGGGATGATGCGGCATTTTTCCACAAGGCTATGATTTATATTGTTTAATTTGCTTTTTTTATATGGGATGATCTTCCTTGATACAGGAAGTAGGCGGCCCCTCTGTCCGCCAGGAATTCTTCAAAGCCCGTTGATTTCATTTTTGGAAATCAACGGGCTTTGTTATTTCTGGCTCTGCTGCTGGTCGCGTGAGGTTGTGTGGTACTGGGCCGAGCCGGGCGAGCCGAGGAAAGGCGAGCCTCTGCCACTAGGTTGATAGTTCAGCCGTCGTGGGTGGCAGGAAGGTGAGGCGCAGTACGTTGCCCGGGCCGTCTCCGGCCAGGGCCTGCAGCGTCCAGCCCAGGCGCTCGCAGATCAGGCTGACGATGAACAGACCCAGCCCGGACAATGACAGCAGTTCGCTGGCGTCGGCCTGCGGGTCGTTCAGGTAGGCCTGATAGGCTTGTGGTAGCCCCTGGCCATGATCGCGAATATCGACATAGTGGGTGTACAACAGCACTTCCACACTTGCGCCGGTGTGCTGCAGGGCGTTCTGGATAAGGTTGCGCAGCAGCATTTTGACCAGTACCGGATCACCCTGAACCTTGGGCTGGGCTACCGATATCAGTTGTAGGCGCGGTGATGCATCCGGCAGATGGCGGTTGAGGTCTTCCTGTATGGCCTGTACCAGGTCAGCGAGCGGGATGCTGACACGCCGGTCTGCCTGCGCCTTGCGCCGGGTAAGGCGCAAGATGATGTCGATATTGGCTGCCATTTCATCGACGGCGCGACGCATGCGCAGCAACACGCCCTGGTCGGCAGTGCCCAGGCCGCCGCGCCGTTCGATGACATCCAGCGCGCCTGCGATGACGGCAATGGGTGTGCGCAGTTCGTGGCTGGCCAGTCCCATCAGCGATTGTTCGCGCTTGACATAGGTTTCCAGCTCATTGAGGAAGCGGTTGAAGGATTGGGCAATGGTCTTCAGTTCGGCATCCTGGTAATCCTCCGTGACGCGCCGCATGTGTGGTGCCGGCCTGGTGTCCAGGATTTGCCGGGAAAGCTGTTGCACTGGTGCCACCAGCCGCTTGCCGGTCAGGCGAGCCAGAAAGATGCCCAGGGCGATGACGGCGATGCCCAGAAGCAGCAGGAAACGGTGGAATTCGTCTTCGCGGGTTTCGAACAGCGTGATGTCCTTGGCAAGGTACAGCTGCCCGTCGTTGACCACGCTGCTGGTGATCAAGTATGTGTTATTGCCGGCTTCGATTTCCCCGGAAAAGGGGAACGGCAGACCCTGGAACAGCATCGGCATGCGGTCGTCGGCCTGCATGCCGGCGGGGACGAAATAAGCAGTCAGGGTGGCAATGTCCCAGACCAGTATTTCATTCGGGCGGGCGTTGTCCAGCAGGAAATCCCGCTCTGTCTGCATATCCATTTCCAGCAGGGATTCTTCCAGTCGCTCATTGGCGATCAGGACGGACGCCACTGTGACGAAGAACGTCAGGAGGATGGCGCACAGGACGGTAAGGCGGATGCGGCGTTCGATGGTGCTGGTGCGTGCGGGGCGAAGGAAGGCCATGCGTCATGATTCCTCGGGTGGGGCGATGCAATAGCCGCGCCCGTGCAGGGTCTTGATGACGTTGGCCCCCAGGTTTTCCTGTAATAGTTTGCGCAGCAGGTAGATGTGGGTGCGCAAGGTATGCGGCTCGACTTCCTTGTCGCCCCACAGGCTTTGCGCCAGCTGGTCATAGGATACGAAGTTGGGATAGGCGCGGACCAGAGCTTCAGTGATACTGGCTGGCATGCCTGACAGTTGCAGTGGGGTGCCCTGGCCCAGGCGGATACGCAGTGTGCCGGGGTCGAAACTGATGTTGCCTGCATGGAGCACGGGTGTGCCGCCGGTGCTGCGCCGGTACAGGGCGTCGATTCGTATCGCCAGTTCCTTCAGGTGGAAGGGTTTGACGAGGTAATCGTCCGCGCCCTGGGTAAAGCCGGTGATTTTGTCGTCGATATGGTCCTTGGCTGTCATCATGATGATGGGGGTGGCGCAATGCAGGTCGTTGCGGATGCGCTGGCACAAGGTAAAGCCGGACATGCCGGGCAGCATGATGTCCATGACGATGACGTCGTAATCGTTGACTGAGGCCAGGTGCAGCGCGACCAGGCCGTTGGCGGCGAAATCCAGCAGGTAGCGGCCGTCTTCCAGGAAGTCGCTGATATTGGCGGCGAGCGCTGCATTGTCTTCGATCACCAGCACACGGATGCGCTGTTCGTTCATGGCGGGCCATCTCCTTGTCTGCGTGGCGCTGGATACCGGGCGCCGTTGGCGTACACCAGGGAGTATCGCCGGTTTTTGAACAGGATCGGGCTGTCGGGCGGCAGGCCGGCCTGTGCCAATTGGTCGTGTTCGACGGCCAGAAAGACGCCAGCAGGGTAGTGGGCCAGGAAATCCCGGGTGACCGGACCCCGATGCAGTTTGGCAGTATCCCTGGAATAGTAGCGTGCCGAGAACGGCAGCTTGTCCTGGTAGTAGAGCGGTTGGCCGTCTTGGGCATGTGCCTGCTGCACGGCCACCAGGCTGCGTTCACTTTTCAGGATGTCGGGGTTGGCCCAGACGGCAATGCCCAGCAGCAGTCCAATCACCGGTACTGGCGTGACCAGGGCTTGCCAGTGCAGCGCGGGCGGGTTTGCCGGCGCGTGCTGCGACAGCCATGCGGCCAGCAGGATTGCGAAGGCGGGCAGGGCGGGCTGTACGTACGTCCACAGGATATTGCCGGACAAGGTGAAGAACAGGGGCGTGGCCAATGCCCAGAGCAGCAGCAGGCTGATGTCCGGTGACACGCGGGCAAGGCGTGGCCTGGCGGCACGGCGGTTCCAGGCCTGGCGCGCCAGCAAATAAATGGCGAATGGTCCCCAGGGTAGTGTTGCCAGAATCCAGTCCAGCCAGATGCTGCCATAGGCGCGCTGGTGAGCGCTGCCGTAAAGGTCGCCTTGCCAGCCGGGATCGACGAAGCGGTAAAAATGCTCGCCAACGATGAAGTACTGCAGGAAACCCGGCGTTTTCAGTTCGGCCAGGAGATACCAGGGCAGGCTTAGCGCCAGGAACAGCAGCACGCCGCCCGTCCAAGGCAGGCGGCGCAGGCAGGCCAGCGCAGCGCGGCGCTGCCAGAGCAGCCAGGGGAGCAAGACGGCCAGCACCAGAACGATCGCCAGCGGCCCCTTGGCCAGCATGCCCAGGGCCAGCCCGGCGAAGAAGGCGTAGCCCCAGGCCTGGCGCAAGCCGTCCTGTTGTTTGCCTAAGGCAACCAGGCATAGCGTGATTGCCAGCGTCAGGTAGGCATCGGTCAGCACGGCGCCAGCCAGGACGAAGGTCAACAGGCAGGAGCTGTATATCAGGGTGGCATGGCGAGCGACCGCCGTGCTGATGCGGTCACGTGAGTAGGCATAGATGAGTGCGGTGGTGGCCAGGGTTGCCAGCCAGGCGGGTAAGCGGGCGGCAAAGTCACAGTCGCCCAAGAGCCGGAATGCGGCGGCGGAAGCCCAGAAGGCAAATGGCGGCTTGCCCCAGAAGGGAGTGCCGGGTTCGAACCAGGGGGTGATCCAGTCGCCGCTGACGGCCATCAATCTGGCGATTTCCGCATAGCGTGGTTCGGAGGTGTCAGCCATGGGCAGGATGGCCATCAGCACCAGGCGCAGCCCGAACAACGCAGCCAGAAACCAGAGCCAGCGTGGCAGCAGGCGTTCAGCGGCGGCCATGACGGGGCTCCTGTACAGGTACGGTGGCGTGGGCGCTGGCCCGCGCACTGCCGGCCTGGCTGTGCAGGACATCGCGGATCAGGTAGACGGGGCGCTGCTTGGTTTCGATATAGGTCTTGCCGACGTACTCTCCCAGCAGCCCCATGGTGATGAGCTGCACGCCGCCCAGAAAGGCAATGATCGCGATGAGCGAAGGGTAACCCTGTACTGATTCGCCGTACAGCAGGGTCTTGGTGGCGATGAACAGGCCGTATGCCAGCCCGGCGCCCGCCACGGTCAGGCCGACACCCGAGGCCCAGCGCAGCGGTTTGATGGAAAAGGAGGTGATGCCTTCGATCGCCAGGCCGATCAGGCCACGGTAGTTCCATTTGGTCCTGCCGGCCGCGCGCGGCTGGCGTTCATAGAGGATCTGGGTAGTCGGGAAGCCGATCCAGGCGAATATGCCCTTCATGTAGCGTGAACGTTCAGGCAATTGTTGTAATGCCTGGATGGCCCTGAGGCTGAGCAAGCGGAAATCGCCCGTGTCCTCGGGGATGGCAACGTCGCTCAGGCGGTTCAGCAGGCGGTAGTAGAGATGGGCGCTCAGGCGCTTGTGCCAAGGGTCGCCAGCGCGAGAGCGGCGCCGCATGGTGACGATGTCTGCACCGGCGCGCCAGGCCCGCACCATGTCGGGGATGAGTTCTGGCGGGTCTTGCAGGTCGGCGTCCAGGATGATGACGGCGGCGCCGGCACAGTGTTCCAGTCCGGCGGACATGGCAGCTTCCTTGCCGAAATTGCGACTGAGCCGGACGACCTTTATGCCAGGTTGGGAGAGCGCGAGCGCGGCCAGTGCGGTGCTGCTGCCGTCGGTACTGCCGTCATCGACAAAGACGATCTCATGGCTGAGGTCCATGTCCTGCAGCACGGCGCTAACGCGCTCGAAGCACAGGGGCAGGACGTCGGCCTCGTTATAGACAGGGATCAGCAGCGATAGGGCGGGTGGCCGTGTCGGTGTGGCGGAGGAGGCACGGAGGGTGCGGATATTGTTCATAGGAACACGAATCTCCTGGAGATCCAGTAGTTGCACAGGGCCAGCAATAGCGTGGCCAGCATCTGTGCGAGAGGAACGGGCAGTGCGAACCCGGAATACAGGGTTGTGAAGAACAGTAGGTTCAGGGGCCAACCGATCAGTACCACTATCAGGTATTTCATGGCGGTGGCTGCATGCCGGGACGCAGGCCGGAAGGCATAGTGGTATTGCAGGAGGTAATTGGCCCAGGCGCCGGCCAGTGCTCCTGTCGCCGTGGCCGCCGTGGGCGGCAGGCTGCCTTGCAGCAGGGCCAGCATGATCAGGTAATGCAGGGCCGTGGCTGCAGCGCCGCTCAGGCCAAAACGCAGGGCCTGGTACTGGCTGGCGGAAAGAAAAGATGCGGGCATGACGAAAACGATCCGGCGGTGGGCGAGATGCTCCGATGCCTGTGCGGCAGGAAGCTCATACCTGTGGATCGTAGATTTCGAGGCGTCGAAAATCCGTCAAGGAAAAATGAAAAACGCGTCAAATTCCCGGCTGCCGCTGGATGCCAGGGGCCAGGTTGGTGTACGGGATGGGGAAGGATGTCTGTGGGCGATGGCCGGGCAAGTACGCCTGGGACTGGCGCAGGAAGGCCGTGTCGGGCGGGCCGCCCGGCGCGAGAATGTGCCGTATGGCCTACAGCGCGCCGCCCTGTTGCAGCTTGCGCCGCACGACTTCCTTCTGGGTCAGCGGCTTGATGGGGTTGTCCTGGAAGGCCTGCATGAAGTTGTCGCTGGTGCGCATGATATGCGTCCAGAGCACGGTTTTCAGGCGCGAGATTTTGTTTTCCCGGATGAGCTGGATCATCATCGCGTGGTCGTGCATGGAGCGCTTGGGTTCGTTCTTGGCATGCAGGGCCAGCTGGGTGCGCAGCGTGGCGACGCGGCCCATGATCATGCGGTAGCCCTGCATCAGATAACGGTTGCCAGCGTTCTCCAGGAACGCGAGATGGTATTGCGTGTCCAGCTGTCCGTAGATGCGGATGTCGCCGTCATGGACTGCCTGTTCCATTTGCCCCAGCAGGCGTTCCAGTGCAGCGGCGAGGTTCAGCGGGTTGCGCATCGCAGACAGTTCTGCGGCCTGCAATTCCAGACAGGCGCGGTATTCACACAGTTCGATGATGTCTTCCAGCGACGGGGTGAACACATAGGTGCCGGATTTCGGCACGATGTTCACCAGGCCTTCGAGTTGCAGCAGGTTCAGCGCTTCGCGAATGGGCGTGCGGCTGACGTCGAAGGCGGCGGCAAGGTTTTCTTCCGACAGCGCTTCGCCGAAATCGAAGGCGGCATTGATGATGGCGTCACGGATTTTGTCCGCGACTTCCGCAGACATGGAGGACTTGGTAGCAGTGCTTTTGGTTGCTGTCATGACTGAACTGTCGTGAAGAGATCCGGCCCGGCGGCGAAAATGATTCCACCGCCATTCGGGGGAGTCATGGACTCCAGATGGAAATTGCCTTGCTTGATCCCACCCCGGCGGGCGAGCGTTTCGGTTTGGCGCGTGGTCAATGGTTGGCCAGGAAAACGGAATTGCAAACGCGGATTGATGGGATGTTCCGGCGCCGGGATCATGGAAATCCCGGCGCTGGCGGCCATTGCTGGCAGTCATGGTCTACTTCGATTATTGCTCACATTCCGGCCTTGTTCAATGTTGTTCCTATGGTACCGCAGCCAGGGGGGGAAGACGCTGGCCACGCTGCTCGCTAACCCGAATTGCATACTAGTTCTGCTATGCTAAGATCGCCAAAAATCCATGCAGCAGGTCTACGGGAGGCGCCGGTGGTGCAGACATATGATCAGTCCTGGTTCGCCGGGCGTGTCGTGGTGGTGACAGGGGGGGCGTCCGGTATCGGGCGTGCAATCGTGGAGCGCCTGCTGGCACTGGATGCCCTGGTATCGGTCTGGGACCTGCGGGAAGATCGTCTGGCGGCGCTGGCAGACCGGTATGGCGGGCAGATTCTGCCGCTCAAGGTTGATGTCAGCGACAAGGTTGCGGTCGATGCGGCGGCCGATGCCGTACTGGCCCAATGGGGCGGTATCGCCCATCTGGTCAACAACGCCGGGATCATCGGCCGGCGCATGACGTTGGCGGATCTTGACGCGGCGGAACTGGACCGCGTCCTGGGCGTCAACCTCAAGAGCGTATTTTTTGCGACGTCGGCCTTTGCCACGCGCGGCGGCGGGTTCAGCGAGCGTTCCATGGTTTCCATGGCGTCCATTGCGGCGCGCACCGGGGGTATGGTGGGCAATATGGCCTATGCCGCCACCAAGGGCGCGATTGCCACGCTGACACAATCCTTCTCCAAGGAGCTGGCACCGGACGTGCGCGTCAACGCACTGTCGCCCGGCATCATCGACACGGAAATCCAGATGGATTCCCTGGGGGACCCGGCTGCCATTGCTGCCCTGGCCGACATCATTCCCATGCGCCGTCTGGGTGCGCCCGCCGAAGTTGCCGAAGCGGCTGTCTGGCTGCTGTCGCCCGGCGCTTCCTATATCACTGCCAGTGTGCTCGACGTGGCCGGCGGCCGCTGAACCTGGCGTCAGGAGTCTGACGAATGTCCAAACTGAAGGAACTGTTGAACGCAGGAACATTGATCCAGGCGCCCGGCGCGGCGGATGCGCTGACGGCGCGCCTGGTGGAGCAGGCCGGTTTTCCCGCTGTCTATATGACGGGCTTCGGCGCCACGGCTACCACCCTGGGCATGCCGGACCTCGGCCTGATGACGCAGACCGAAATGCTCGAGCATGCCCGGCGCATGGTGCGCGCCACGGCCCTGCCGGTCATTGCCGATGCCGATACCGGCTACGGGGGCATCAACAACCTGCTGCGCACAGTGGAGGACTACGCCCAGATCGGCGTCGCGGCCATCCACCTGGAGGACCAGACGCTGCCCAAGCGCTGCGGGCAGCTCAGCGGCATTCAGCTGGTGGATGCCGAGGCCCAGGTACGTACGCTGAAGGGGGCGGTATGCGCCCGGGCCTGGTCGGACATGTTGTTGATCGCGCGTACGGATGCGCTGGGCGTGCACGGTGTCGAGGAAGCCGTGCGTCGGGCCAATCTGTATGCCGAAACCGGAGTGGACCTTGTGTTCGTCGATGGTGTCAAGACGATTGCCCAGGCCGAGGCAATTGCGCGGCACGTGCCCGGGCGCAAGGTGCTGAGTGTCGTGGATGGCAATGAAACACAGCGATTGACCGCAGCCGAAATCCAGCAGATGGGTTTTGACATCGTGTTCTATGCGCTGTCGACATTGTTCGCTGCGGCCAAGGCGTCCGCCAGGGTGCTTGAAGTTCTGCGGCACGATGGCAGTACTGCGGCCATTTCGAACGATATGGCGACTTACGGCGAGTTCATGGAAATGGTGGGTTTGCATCGCTACCATGATTTCGAGAAGGAATTCGGCCAGGCCTGATGGGAAGCCGGAGCCGGAGACAACAAAGAGAGGAGCTGGAAATGAAGAAACTCGCAGTGATCAGTGGCCTGGCGCTTGCCCTGACGATAGGGGTGTCCACCGTTGCCAATGCCCAGGAACGCGTGCGCTGGCGCATGCATTCCGCCTATGCCAAAGCCATGCCGGTCGCCGGTGCGACCGCCTTCCAGATCGGCGATGAGGTCAAGTTGCTGTCGGACGGCAAGTTCGATATCCGCGTGTTCGAGCCGGGCGCCATCGTGGCCGGTACGCAGTATTACGACGCCGTGTCCAAGGGCGCGGTCGACGCCGCCTACGGTTCGCCCGGGTTCAACGTCGGCAAGAACTCGGCCTATGCCTTCTTTGCTGCGGTGCCCTTCGGCCCGGGGGCGGGTGAAATGCTGGCCTGGCTGCGTTATGGCGATGGCCTGAAGCTGGCGCAGGAAATGTACGCGCGCGACAACATCCACATGCTGCCGTGCGGCATCCTGCCGCCCGAGAGTGGCGGATGGTTCCGCAAGGAAATCAAGTCGCTCGACGACCTGCGCGGCCTGAAAATGCGCTTCCTGGGCCTGGGTGCAAAAGTGATGGAAGAGTTCGGGGTATCCACGCAGTTGCTGGCGCCGGGTGAAATCTACCAGGCGCTGGAGCTGGGCACGCTGGATGGCGCCGAGCAATCCGTGCCGGCCATCGACCGGGGCCTGGGCTTCTACCAGATTGCCAAGTTCAATTACTTCCCCGGCTGGCACCAGCAATCCACGGTGCAGGAACTGCTGGTCAACAAGGATAGCTGGAACAAGTTGAATGCGGCGCAGAAGGCCATGATCGAGTTGTCTTGCGACCGTGCCCTGGTGGATCAGCTGGCGGCCGGCGAAGCCGGGCAGTACGCCATCATGCGCCAGAACGAGGCCGATGGCGTGCAGATCAAGATGTGGCCGGCAGAAATGCTGGCAGCCTTCAGCACGGCCTGGGACAAGGTGATCAAGCAGGAGGTGGCCCAGAACCCGGATTCGGCCAAGGTCTGGGACAGCCTGTCCAAGTTCCGCGAGGATTACAAGATCTGGGGGGAACGCGCCTACCTCAAGTAAGGGGGCAGGCCGGCAGCATCCGGGTGGATGCTGCCTTGCGGCGGCGGGCTGCGGTTGCCACCCGCCGCCCCGCTGGAATCTGATGGCTGTTAGTGGAGCCCGCCATGCGCCAGTTACTCGTTTTATCAGACATGCTTTCCAGGCTGTGCGCGGGTGTGGCGCGGCTTGGGTCCTGGCTGATTCTGCCGCTCATCCTGGTGATCGTCTATGACGTCGTCACCCGCAAGATCGTATTCATCCAGCAGTGGGTCATGAATAGCTGGCTGTACGACTTCATTTCCCCGACCAAATTGCAGGAGCTCGAGTGGCACCTGCACGCGATGATTTTCCTGATGGCCTATGCGCTGGCCTATCTCAACAGCGCGCACGTACGGGTGGATATCTGGCGCGAAAAACAGTCCGAGCGCAAGCGCGGCTGGGTCGAACTCATCTGCATCCTGGTGTTCGCACTGCCGTTCTGCGGCGTCCTGGTCTATGAGTCCTGGCAATTCGTCGTGAATGCCTATGTGCAGGGCGAGGGTTCGGCGGCCCTGACCGGCATTCCGCACCGCTGGATCATCAAGTCCTTCCTGCTGCTGGGGGTGGGCCTGCTGTTGCTGGCTTTGCTGGCGACCCTGCTGCGCCTGGTGATTTTCCTGTTCGGCCCACGAGCCCTGCGCCCTGAAGCGCTGGCGCGGCTGGGCATGGTCCAGCAGCCCGCCGGCGAGGCGGTGCGCGATGATTCTGCCGAGGTGCGCTGATGGAAGCCCTCTACAACCATTTCTATGACTACCTGGGCGGCTACATGTTCATCGCCCTGGCGTTGTTCGTGTTCACCGGCTTTCCGGTCGGGTTGGTGCTGGGTGGGCTGGCGCTGCTGTTCGCGCTGGGCGGGATCGGGCTGGGGGTGATGCATACCTCCGAGCTGTACCTGTTCGTCGAACGGCTGTGGCAGAACGCCGCCAATAACCAGATCCTCGTGGCCGTGCCCTGCTTCATCTTCATGGGCATCATGCTGGAGAAAAGCCAGGTGGCGGACAATCTGCTGCGCGTACTGCAGTTGCTGCTGCGCCGCGTGCCTGGCGGACTGGCGCTGGCCGTTGCATTGCTGGGCACGATTCTGGCGGCGACGACGGGCATCATCGGAGCCTCCGTGGTGATGCTGACGATGATGGCCTTGCCTGCCATGCTGGCGCAGAAGTACGACGTACGGCTGGGCACGGGCATCATCGCTGCCAGCGCGACACTGGGCATCCTGCTGCCGCCTTCGGTCATGCTGGTCATGATGGCGGATCTCATGGCCATTTCCGTGGGCAATCTGTTCCTGGCGGCCATTCTGCCGGGCCTGATGCTGGCGGCGTTCTACTGCATCTATGTGGTAGTGATCTCGATGATCAAGCCGCAGCTGGCGCCAAGGGTGGAGCGCGAGGAAAGTGAAGTCGGGGCCTGGAATCTTTTTGTCCTCTTTGC
Source organism: Kerstersia gyiorum (assembly GCF_004216755.1). Lineage (GTDB taxonomy): Bacteria > Pseudomonadota > Gammaproteobacteria > Burkholderiales > Burkholderiaceae_B > Kerstersia > Kerstersia gyiorum. The sequence goes on along the minus strand of NZ_SGWZ01000001.1, from coordinate 19,100 downwards.
CAAAGGGGTGCTGCCGGTTTCGTTCCTGATCGTGCTGGTGCTGGGCTCGATTTTCGCCGGTTGGGCCACGCCCACCGAAGCGTCGGGGATAGGCGCGTTCGGCGCCATCCTGCTGGCGGCATTCTCGGGGCGGCTGCGGCGCGAGACCGTGGATAAGGTCTGCATGCAGACGGCGCTGACATCAGCCATGATCTTCCTGATCTTCGGCGGCGCCACTGCATTTTCCTATGTGTTCCGTGCGCTGTATGGCGAGGACCTGATCCTGGACTTCATCCAGTGGATGGGCCTGACGCACTGGAGCCTGCTGTTCCTGCTGATGGTCGTGATTTTCCTGCTGGGGTTCTTCTTTGACTGGCTGGAAATCACGCTGATCATCCTGCCGGTATTCGCGCCCATCATTGCCAGTTTTGCGCCGGATTTCGCCCCTGCGCTGGGTATCGAGCATCTGTCACCGGAAGACCAGAAGTCCATGGTGTTGCTGTGGTTTGCCATTCTGGTGTCGGTAAACCTGCAGACGTCGTTCCTGACGCCACCCTTCGGTTTCGCTCTGTTCTTCCTGAAGGGGGCGGCGCCGGCGTCGGTGCGCATCAAGGATATCTATCGTGGCGTGACGCCTTTCGTGATCCTGCAACTGGTGGGTGTGCTGGTGCTGGCACTGTGCCCGTCCATCGTGTTCTGGCTATTGTCATGAGCGCGGCATGATGCGCTCGCCAGCGCACCGCCCGACGGGATGAGCCCGCGTGCGGTGCGCTGGTGCGGCATCAGGCGTCTGCCGGTTTCTGCTTGTTGTAGGCCAGCAGGACGATGCCGGTGATGACGATGGCGCCGCCGATCAGTTGGGTGGAATTGAACATTTGGCCCAGCACCATCCAGCCCAGGCAGAGCGATGCCACGGGTTCGATATTCATGACCGGTGCGTTGCGAGCCATGTCCAGCCGTGGCGCGAACACGAACAGAGAACTGAAGGCGATGGTGTAGAGGATGCTCAGCAGCACCAGCGCCAGCCATCCCAGGCTGTTGTCCGGTGCGGCCATGCCGCCAGGGATGAGGTCTGCGGTGCCTGCCACGATCATGCTGGCGAACACGACCAGGATCGTATAGAAGCTGCGTACCGGGCCGGTGACGGTGGCCAGTTTGTGTTCGGTGACCCACAGGCCGATGGAAAACACACAGGCCGCGCCGAAGCTGAACAGCAGGCCGCTGATCCAGTCCGGGCCCAGTTCATGTCCGCCACGGATCAGGGTAGGCAGGTCCAGCACGAACAGCAGTCCGAACAGGATCAACGCCATGATGCCCGCCGTGCGCCGGGTAGGCGGCTTGCCGCCCAGGGCCCAGGTGAGCAGGGCCAGCAGGATGGGGAAAGTATTGGCGACCAGCAATGCCAGCGCGACGGGAATGCGCGCCACAGCCGAATACAGGCAGAGGCTTTGCAGGGCGATCAGCACGCCCAGCGCCAGTTGCCATTTGCCGGTGCCCGCGGGCAGGCGGGGCGCTTGCCGCAGCCAGAGCAGCAGTCCGGTGAGCGCGAGCAGGCTTGCGCCCGAGCGGAACAGGATGGCGACCAGCAGTCCGGCGCCGTTGTCGAAGGCCAGGCGGGCGGAAACGTGGTTGCCAGCGAAACAGGTGCCAAGCAGCAGCAGGATGGCGATGGCCAGGTGGCGGGGCAAGGTGGGGGCAGAGGCGGTTGCAGTCATGGTGTCTCCGTAGGCGGCAGGGTGACAATTCCTGGCCTGGTCGCCCGCGTCGCCAGGGGCAAGGTAGGCATGGGTGTTCTGGTCTGCCTGGGCGCTTCAAGACAAACAGCCCCCCGTGAGGTTTCCAGGGGGCTGCATGATGAAGGCGTGGCGCAGTATTTTCAGGGGTGCGGCTTGGTTGCTGCGGCGTGACCGGCCGGGTTTGCCGGCGGGCAGGGACAGCAGTGCGGCGATGCGCCGGTCAGGCGGCATCCAGGCTTGGCGATTATGGCATTTTCCTGGCAGGCGTGGCTGGACAGGCCCAGTCCGCGTGCGGGTATGGGGCAGGTGCCATGTTATCTTTTGCTAATGGGGCCGGTGTGGCGGATGCAATCAGAATCGCGCGATAGCGCGTCATGCCATGCGGCCGGTCCCTGGCTGGCCGGCTTTAGCGGCCAGGGTGTTTCATGACAGCGGGGTTGTGTTCAGAGCCAGGGGGGCAAATGCAGCAGCGGGGGCAGGAACCGGTTTCAGGGCCGGAGGACACAGAGGCGGCCGGGGGGCGCCTGGCGCGTCCGGGGCACGAAGGGGCTGCGTCCATCTGGCATGCCATGCCAGTGGACGATGTGCTGGCAAGCCTGCAAAGCGGGCCGGAAGGGCTCGATGGTGCGCAGGCCGCGCAGCGGCTGAAAACGTATGGCCCGAACCGGTTGCCGCTGGCTGCGGGCAAGCCGGCATGGCGGCGTTTTCTTTTGCAGTTCCATAACAGCCTGATCTATCTGTTGCTGGTGGGGGCGGCCGTCAGCCTGGCGTTGGGCCATGGCGTGGATGCGGCCGTCATCGTGCTGGTGGTGGTTGTGAATGCCGTTACCGGATTCATCCAGGAGGGCAGGGCGCAACAGGCCATGGAATCCATCCGGCGCTTGATCGCGCCCCATGCCACGGTGTTGCGCGATGGCGGGCGGATGGTATGCGATGCCGCAGACCTGGTGCCTGGCGATATCGTGCTGCTGGAGCCGGGCGACCGCGTGACGGCGGATCTGCGCCTGTTGCGCTCGCGTGGCTTGATGGTGGACGAGGCCATCCTGACAGGCGAATCCGTCAATGCGTCCAAGCAGGTCGCCGTGTCGATGGTGGACGCGCCCCTGGGCGACCGCGACGGGATGGCGTTTTCCGGCACCCTGGTGGTGGCGGGCATGGGCGCTGGCGTCGTGGTGGCGACTGGCGCCAGGACGGAAATCGGCCGCATCAGCACGCTGATGCATGAGGTCGAGGTGATCAGTACGCCGTTGTTGCGCCAGGTAGATCGTTTCAGCCGGGTGTTCGGGGTGGCGGTGCTGGTTTGCGCCGTCTTGCTGTTCGTGTTCGCCGTGGGTGTGCGCGGCTATGGCGCGCTGGATGCGCTGATGGCTGTGGTCAGCCTGGCGGTGGCCGTGGTGCCCGAGGGTTTGCTGGCCGTCATGACGATCACGCTGGCGATCGGCGTGCAGCGCATGGCGCGGCGCCAGGCCATCGTGCGCCGTCTGCCTGCCGTGGAAACCCTGGGGGCGACTTCCATTATTTGTTCCGACAAGACCGGTACGCTGACGCGCAATGAAATGACGGCGCAGCGAGTGGTAATGGCAGATGCCTGCTGGCAGGCGTCCGGCCAGGGCTACGCGCCCCAGGGCGAGCTGCTGGCGCAGGCAGGTGGCGCGGATGTGGAACAGGCCGGTGCGCTGCTGCGTTGCGGCCTGTTGTGCAATGACGCGGGCTTGCATCAGGACGAAGGTGGTGCCTGGTCGGTGCGCGGCGATACCATGGAAGGGGCGCTGCTGGCGCTGGCCGCCAAGGGGGGGCTGGATGCCGGGCTGGAGCGGCTGGCCTGGCCACGGCTCGATGAAATCCCGTTCGACGCACGTTATGCCTATATGGCGACCCTGCATGGCGACGCGGCGGGGAGCGGCGTGCGATTGTTGTGTCTGAAGGGCGCACCCGAGAAAGTGCTGGGACGCTGTGCTACGCAGCGCACGGCCGGGGGCGAGACGCCGCTGGACCGCGCCTACTGGGATGGGCAAATCGCGGCATTGGCGGAACAGGGCCAGCGTGTGCTGGGCTTTGCCATGCGCGAGCTGGGGCCGGAGGATGCGCTGTCGCTGAACCCGGATGAGCTGGCGGCGGATTTCGTGCTGCTGGGGGTGATCGGGTTCATCGACCCGCCACGCGACGAGGCCCTGGCGGCCGTGCGTGATTGCCGCAGCGCAGGCATCGAAGTCAAGATGATCACCGGCGACCACGCCGCCACCGCCCTGGCGATTGCACGGCAGCTGGGCCTGCGGGACCAGCCCGAGGTGCTGGGTGCTGCCGAGCTGGATCGCATCAGTGATGCCGATTTGCCTGATGCCGCACAGCGCACGACGGTGTTTGCCCGTGCGACGCCAGAACACAAGCTGCGCATCGTGCGTGCGCTGCAGGCGCGTGGCGCGGTGGTGGCCATGACTGGCGATGGCGTCAATGATGCGCCGGCGCTCAAGCAGGCGGATGTCGGGGTGGCGATGGGCGGCAAGGGGACGGAAGCAGCCAAGGAAGCGTCCGAGATCGTGTTGGCCGATGACAACTTCGCCTCCATCGTTGCGGCCGTCAAGGAAGGCCGGACGGTCTATGACAACCTGACAAAGGTGATTTCCTGGACCTTGCCGACCAATGGCGGTGAAGTCATGGTCGTTATCCTGGCCCTGATGATGGGATGGGTGTTGCCCATGTCTACCGCCCAGATCCTTTGGATCAACCTGGCGACGACCGTGACGCTGGGCCTGGTGCTGGCTTTCGAGCCTGCCGAGCCCGGCGTCATGGCGCGCCGGCCGCGTCCGGCCGGGCAGCCGTTGCTGTCGGGCTTCCTGCTGTGGCGGGTGGGGTTCGTTTCGTTCCTGTTCATGATAGGTGCGCTGGGCATCTTTCTGTTCCTGCAGGCCCGGGGGGCACCGCTGGAAGTCGCACGCACGGCAGTGGTGAACGTGATCGTGGTGATGGAGGTGGCTTATCTGTTCAGCGTGCGCTACCTGCACATGCGTTCGTTCAACTGGCAGGGCATCAAGGGGACGCCGGCTGTGGCGTTGGCGCTGGTGGTCGTGACGGCGGGGCAGTTGTTGCTCACCTATGCGCCCGCCATGCAGCGCTGGTTCCAGACGGCGGCGTTGAGCCCCGGGCAGGTGGTGGCCGTGCTGGCGGTAGGGCTTGCGCTGTTCACTTTGCTGGAGCTGGAAAAGGCCGTGGCACGGCGCTGGCTCGGAGAGGTCGTTTAGCCGCCCTGGCTGGCCGGCGCCACTGGGTCAATAAACAGGCTTCAGGCTTCGTGGCCCGTGGTGTCGTGCTTGATGCGGCGATGCCTGGCTTCCATTTCCTCGCGCAGGGCGCGGCGCTGGATGGCGGCTTCATAGCGCTGGCGCTCTTCCAGGGTGTCGGGTTGCAGCGGCGGCACGGCGACCGCCTTGCCATTGTCATCCACGGCCACCATGGTGAAGTAGCAGCTGTTGGTGTGGCGCACCATCTGCTGACGGATATCTTCGGTCACGACCTTGATGCCGATTTCCATGGAGGTCCTGCCGGTGTAGTTCACGCTGGCATAGAAGGTGACCAGTTCGCCGACGTGGATGGGCTGGCGGAACATCACCTGATCGACCGACAGGGTGACGACATAGCTGCCCGCGTAGCGGCTGGCGCAGGCGTAGGCCACCTGGTCGAGGTACTTCAGGATGGTGCCGCCATGGACATTGCCGGAAAAATTGGCCATGTCCGGCGTCATCAGGATGCTCATGGAAAGCTTGTGGCGATGTTCATTCATGGGAAAAGCCGGGGTCGGGAAGAAAAAGACCGATTCTAGGTCTTGTTGGCGGGAAAAGGAGCCTGGCCCTGGCGTACGCGCCTCCGGGCGGCCAAGCCCTGGTAGCTGCCTGCATCCGTACGCGCGGCCAGACCGGCGGTTTCAAGTTCCCAGAGCGCGGCGCTGGCCGATGCGGCATCCATGCCGCTGCGCAGCAGCAGGGCATCCAGGCCGGCGGGGGCGTCCGATAGAAAGGGGAGCAGACGGCGGGCATCCGGGGACAGCGGGCAGGCGGGCGGAGCTTGAGGATGGGGGGGCTGGGCCGGGGTTTGTTCAGGCGCAGGCGGAATGGCAGGAAGCTCTTCCAGGATGTCTTCCAGGGTTTCGACCAATTTGGCGCCCTGGCGGATCAGTGCATGGCAGCCGCGCGCCAGCGGGGCATGGATGGAGCCGGGTAGCGCGAAGACTTCCCGGTTGTTGTCGGCGGCCAGCCTGGCGGTCACCAGTGAACCGCTACGCAGGGCAGCTTCTATGACCAGCGTGCCCTGCGCCAGGCCCGCAACCAGGCGGTTGCGACGCGGGAAGTGACCCGGCAGCGGCGGAGTGCCTGGTGGATAGTCCGACAGGATGGCGCCTTGCCCGATGATGCGGCGGGCCAGCTCGGCATGGGACGCCGGGTAGATGATATCCGGGCCGCAGCCCAGGACGGCCACCGTGGCCGGGGCGAGCGGGGGCGCGCCGTCCAGTGCGCCAGTATGCGCGGCAGCATCTATGCCGCGTGCCAGCCCGCTGACGACCACCCAGCCGGCGCTGGCGAGCGCGCTTGCGAAGGCATAGGCGTTCTGTTTGCCTGCCGGGGTGGCGTTGCGAGCGCCGACAATGGCGATGGCGGGTCGCGCCAGCACCTGAGGGTTGCCTTCAAGGTAGAGCAGCAGCGGTGGGTCGGCCAGCTGGCGCAGGGCGTCGGGGTAGCAGGGGTGATGCAGCGGCAGGGCATGGCGCTCTGCGCCGCCGCGCAGCCAGTGCGACGCCTGTGCCAGGCGGGCCGCCAGTTCGGTGCCGGGCGCACGCGCCAGCTGCATGGCCAGGGCAGCCGGCAGACAGGTTCGCAATACGGCAGCGTCCTGCTGGTAGACGGCCGATGGCGTGGCGAAGCGTTGCAGCAGCGCCAGTGCGGTACGCAAGGGCAGGCCAGGTTCGAGCGCGAAGCGCAGCCAGGCCGCCAGGACTGGGTCCGGGTGAGCAGGCAGGCAGACAAGCGGGCGGACAAGTGTGCCTGCAGGAGGGCTGACCGGTGTGCCGGCATGCGAGTCGGCATGTGGGATGGGGGAAGGGCCGGGAGTACACATGGATGGCAGTCTGGCACGTTGCCCGGCCAGTCGGGGGTGAAGGTGTGCTCAATTGAGCACACCTTCACCCATTCATCCGCATGGCTTTTCCCCGTGCCGGCAGGTAGATGATTTATGATGAAGGTTATGCGCGTCTCAGGGCGCTTTTTGTGTTTCTTCGGTACCTTGGCCATGGCATTGCTTCCCATCCTCCGTTATCCCGACCCTCGCCTGCACAAGGTCGCCCAGCCTGTCGAGCAGGTCGACGACAGCATTCGCCAATTGGTGCGCGACATGGCTGAAACCATGTATGCAGCGCCCGGCGTCGGCCTGGCGGCAACCCAGGTAGACGTGCACAAGCGTGTGGTGGTGATCGACGTTTCGGAAAACCAGCAGGAATTGCGGGTGCTCATCAACCCGGAAATCCTGTGGCGCAGCGACGAAAGCAAGACCTACGAAGAAGGCTGCCTGTCGGTGCCCGGCGTGTACGACGAAGTCTGCCGTCCGTCGGAGGTCCGGGTGCGCGCGCTCAATGAGCAGGGCGAAGCCTACGAATTCGATGCCGATGGCCTGCTGGCTGTCTGCGTGCAGCATGAAATCGACCACCTGGATGGCAAGGTTTTCGTCGAATACCTCTCCAGCCTGAAGCTCAACCGCATTCGCAACAAGCTGCGCAAGCAGGCACGCGAACTGGCGCGCGCCTGATGCCGCGCTGCCGCCGGCTGCGTCTGCCGGCGGCCTGGATTCGCCGTGGCGCCCTGGCGGGGCGCGCGTTCGTCAACTGTTGTTATTCCTGAATCCTACCCATGCGACTTGTCTTTGCCGGTACCCCGGAATTCGCCCGTATCGCGTTTGACGCGCTGTTGGCAGCCGGGCACGAGATCGTGCTAGTCATGACACAGCCTGACAGGCCTGCCGGCCGGGGCATGAAATTGATGGCCAGTCCGGTCAAGCAGGCAGCGCTGGCGGCGGGAATCGAGGTGCTGCAGCCGCGCAGCCTGAGGTTGGATGGCAAGTTTCCCGATGAAGCCGGGGCCGCTCGCACCGTGCTGGAAGCGCTGCGGCCGGATGCAATGATCGTCGCCGCCTATGGCCTGATCCTGCCTGCCTGGACGCTGGCGTTGCCGCGCCTGGGCTGTCTGAATATTCACGCCAGCCTGTTGCCACGCTGGCGTGGCGCTGCGCCCATCCAGCGTGCCATCGAGGCCGGCGACGAACGTACCGGCGTGACGATCATGCAGATGGACGAGGGCCTGGATACCGGCGCTATGCTGCTGGAGAAAAGCACCCCCATCGGTCCGCACGACAATGCGGCGCGCTTGCATGACCGTCTTGCGGCGCTGGGTGGCGAAGCGATTGTCGAGGCGCTGGCGGCGCTGGAACGTGGCACGCTGCCGGCGGTGCCGCAGCCTGAGCAAGGGGTTTGCTACGCGGCCAAGCTGGACAAGGCCGAGTCGCCGCTTGATTTCACCCAGTCTGCAGACGTCTTGGCGCGGCGCATCCGGGCTTTCGATCCCGTGCCGGGCGCAAGTGTACGCCTGCCTGGTCTGGCTGATCCGGTCAAGGTATGGGAAGCCGTCGCGCTGCCGGACGAAGGTCACGGCCAGGCGCCCGGCGCCTTGCTGGCCGCCACGCCCGAAGGCATAGACCTGGCGACGGCCAATGGCCGCCTGCGTTTGTTGACGCTGCAGAAAGCGGGGGGCAAGCGCCAGCCTGTCGATGTCTTCGTGCGAGGCTGGCAGGTGCCAGCCGGAGGGCTGGGCGCGTGACGGGCGCGCCGCAGGTCCAGATCCCGCTGTCGGCTGTGCTGCTGGATACGGCAGTTGCAGTGCAGTCCGTGCTCTCAGGGCGTTCTCTGACGGAAACGCTGGATGCATTGCCATCGGTCCGCCGTCCGGCGGCCCAGGCGCTGGCATCGCATGTCATGCGCACGCTGGGCACCGCCATCGCGGACCGCTCCTACCTGGTGCGGCGCAGGCCGGAACAACCTTTGCTGGATGCCTTGTTGCTGACGGCCTTGTCGTTGCTGGATGCCGCCGTGCGCCATGAACAGGGCACGGCCTTGCCGCATGAACCCAATTACGCATCGCATACGCTGGTGGACCAGGCCGTCGAGGCGGCTGCCGGGCAGGTGCGGCTGAAGCATTTCAAACCCCTGATCAATGCCGTGCTGCGCAGTTTCCTGCGCGAGTACGGGCAATTGCCGCGTGACGACGATGAAGCGCGCTGGAATTTCCCTCAATGGTGGGTGCGCAAGCTGCAATTCGCCTACCCCGATGCTTGGCAGACCGTGCTCGAGAGCAGCGCCACCCCGGCGCCACTGACCTTGCGGGTCAACCGCCGCCGTGCCAGCTTGGCCCAGGTGGCGGACGCGTTGGCCGCAGCCGGCGTGCAAGCCGAGCCGGTCGGCAGCTGGGGCCTGACGCTCGCGGGTTCGCATGTCGTGACGCGCCTGCCGGGCTACGCAGAAGGTTGGTGGTCGGTACAGGATGCCGGTGCCCAGCGGGCGGCCGAGCTGCTGGCGCCGCGTGAGGGCATGCGTGTGCTGGATGCCTGCGCAGCGCCTGGCGGCAAGACGGCGCACCTGCTGGAATGCGCCGATGTGGAGCTGCTGGCGCTGGATGCTGATGCCGGCCGCCTGGCGCGCGTGCACGAAAACCTGGCGCGCCTGCGCCTGGATGGGCCGGCAGTGCAGGTTCGGGCCGGGGATGCCGCGCGTCCCGACACCTGGTGGGATGGCCGGCCGTTCGACGCCATGCTGGTTGATGCGCCATGCACGGCCTCGGGCGTGGTGCGCCGTCACCCGGACATTCGCTGGTTGCGGCGTGAAGCCGATGTGCAGAAGACCGCCGCGGTGCAGCGCCGCATGCTGGATGCCCTCTGGCCGCTGCTGGCGCCGGGCGGGCGCCTGCTGTATGTGACATGTTCAGTGTTCCCGGAGGAATGCGCGGGCCAGGCGCGGGCATTTCTCAAGGCACATGCAGATGCCGTGGTGCTCGAAGCGCCGGGTCAATTGCTGCCGGTTGGGGCGAATGCAACACTGTCGCATCAGCATGACGGTTTTTTCTACGCCTTGTTTGCCAAGCAGGCCTGAATCGCCAAGAATGATGGCTATGCCACGCACATCTTTCTCCCTCCTCCGAAACCTGCTTGCGCTGGTTTCGCTGTGTCTGGCGGCATGTTTGCTGCCGGTGGGGCCGGCGTTTGCCGAGCAGGCCGATATCTCCGTGTCGTTCCGGCGCGGTGAGGTGGAGATAGATGCGCAGCTGCCCTTCGAACTGAACGCGGAACTGCGTGAGGCTGCCGAACGGGGCGTGCCGCTGTATTTCAGCGTAGACCTGGAAGTCGATCGCAAGCGCTGGTGGTGGTTCGACGCCACGGAAATCGAAACGCGCATTACCTGGCGCGTGCTTTACAACGCCTTGACGCGTCAATGGCGTGTCGGCACTGGCGAGCTCTCGCTGCCGGTATCGGGCCTGGATGAAGCCATGGAGGTGGTGCGTACCATCCGTGGCTGGCCCGTGGCGAAGACCGCTCAGCTTGTCCCCGGCGTCCGCTATGAAGGCAGGCTGCGGTTGCGCCTGGATACGGCACGCCTGTCCAGGCCGTTCCAGATCAACGCTTTCAACAGCAGCGCCTGGACGGCCAGTTCACCTTGGTTCGATTTTTCGTTCAAGGTGCCGGATCCCGTACCGGAAGGCCCATGAGCCAGATGCTGCGCATGGCCTTGTTGCTGGGCGGTGCCTGCGGGCTGGCGCTGCTGGCCATGCTGGTCTGGTCCACAGCCAATGCGTCCCGTTTCGCCGAATACTACGATCTGCTGCTGTTGCTCAATGGCGTGCTGGCGCTGGCCATGTTCGTCTGGGTGCTGGGCCTCAGCCTGCGCATGTGGCGCCAGTTCCAGCGCCGCGCCTTCGGCGCCCGCCTGACTGCGCGTTTCGCCCTGTCCTTCGCTGTCATCGGCGTGGTGCCTGGCGTGGCCATCTACATGCTGTCGGTACAGTTCATGTCGCGCTCCATCGAGTCCTGGTTCAACGTGCGCGTGAACGCGGCGCTGGAGGCCGGTCTGAACCTGGGGCGCGCGGCGCTGGATTCGCAACTGGCGGAACTGGAAGCCCGCGGGCGTGCCATGTTGCTCGAACTGAACCGCACCAGCGACGCCGACATGGCGTTGGTACTGACCCGCCTGCGCAGTGCGCACAGCGTGTCCGATGCCATGGTGTTCACCAGCAACGGTCGTTCCATTGCCTATTCGACTGAAGGTTACGGCGCGCTGCTGCCCGAGCTGCCGCCGCCATCCGTCATGAACCAGCTGCGCATTGCACGCAGCTATTCCGCTGCCGAGTCCGATGAAACCCGTGGCTCGGTGGGGAGAGAACGCCTGTATTTGCGCGTGGTGCTGCCCATGTCGTCGGATGCCAGCATAGACCGCCTGCGCGGCTGGACCACTGGCGACCCGCGCTGGTTGCAGCTGATACAACCCGTGCCTGAGCAGATTGCCTACAACGCCAGCCGCGTGCAGGAAGGTTTCCGCGACTACCAGGAGCTGTCGCTGTCGCGGCTGGGCCTGCGCAAGCTGTACGGCATCACGCTGACGATGGCCCTGCTGCTGACGGTGTTTGCCTCGGTGGCTGTCGCGCTGGCGCTGTCCCGGCGCTTGGTGCGGCCGCTGCTGACCCTGGCGTCGGGCACCAAGGCCGTCAGCGTCGGGGATTATCGGCCGTTGCCCGAGCCTCCCGGCAATGACGAGGTCGGCCAGCTGACGCGCTCCTTCAACGCCATGACGCGGCAGCTGGGCGAGGCGCGCACCATGGTGGAGCGCAACCGGCGCCAGCTCGAGCGCTCCAACGTCTACCTGGAAAGCGTATTGAGCAACCTGTCTTCCGGCGTGCTGGTGTTCGACGAACTGTTTCGCGTCACCATGTTCAACCAGGGAGCGCAGGCCATCCTGCATGCCGACCTGCGCCAGACTGTGGGCCGCCCGCTGGAAACCGTCGATAGCCTGATCGGTTTTGCCGCCGTGATTCGCCATGCTTTCGCCGCGCACGAAGCCGTGGATTCCGAAGCGCCCTACTGGACCCAGCGGTTCGAGCTGGCCCTGTCCGAAGAGGGGGGCAGCGGCACCGACCCGCAGCCTGCGACGTTGATGGCGCGTGGTACCCACCTGCGTGTCGCCGAGCGTGACAACGGCTATCTGGTGGTCTTCGACGACATCACCGAACTGATGTCGGCCAGCCGTACGGTAGCCTGGGGCGAAGTGGCGCGCCGCCTTGCCCATGAAATCAAGAACCCGCTGACGCCCATCCAGCTTTCCGCCGAGCGTCTGGCCATGAAGCTGGCCGACAAGCTGGAATCCGACGACGCCCGCATGTTGCGGCGGGCCACGCAGACCATTGTCGATCAGGTGGCCTCGCTCAAGCAGATGGTCGATGAGTTCCGCGAATATGCGCGCGCGCCGCAGGCGGTCATGCGGCCAGTGGATTTCAATCGTCTGGTGACGGATGTGCTGGCGTTGTACGGCTGGGATCCGGTCGAGCATGGTGCATCCGGCGCAGAACATTGGCTGGAAGTGCATCTGGACCCGGAAGCACCGCTTATCATGGGTGATGCGGCCCAGCTGCGCCAAGTTATCCATAATTTACTGAGTAATGCCCGCGATGCCATCGTGGAGCAGGCAGAACAGGGTAAAGTCCGGGTACGAACGGTGCGGACACTGACGGCGCGGGCGGATGGCACGGAGCAGCCTGCCCTGAGATTTTCAGTCTCCGATACTGGCAAGGGGTTCGCGGCGCACGTGCAGCAACGGGTATTCGAACCCTATGTCACTACCAAGTCGCATGGTACGGGCCTGGGCCTGGCCATTGTCCGTAAAATCGTTGACGAGCATGGTGGCAGGATAGACTTGGGCAACCGCAAGGAAGGCGGAGCGCGGGTGACCATTCTCCTGACCCGGTTGGCACCAGCCTCGACTTCGGCGAAACTGGACGATGCAGGGCCAGAAAAGGGATAATGCAGCAAGCGATAGGTGAGAGGTTATGGCCAGAATCCTGGTAGTGGACGACGAAGTTGGCATACGCGAGCTGTTGTCCGAAATTCTCTATGACGAAGGGCATACGGTCGAACTGGCCGAGAATGCCAGTCAGGCACGGGCCGCCAGGCAGGCGTTCCGGCCTGACCTGGTGCTGCTCGACATCTGGATGCCGGATACCGATGGCGTCAGTCTGCTCAAGGAGTGGAGCGCTCAGGGCCTGCTGGACATGCCGGTCGTCATGATGAGCGGGCATGCCACCATTGATACCGCCATGGAAGCCACGCGCATCGGCGCCATAGATTTCCTGGAAAAGCCGATCACACTGCAGCGTCTGCTCAAGACCGTCGAAAACGGCCTGGCGCGGCGCCGTGTCGTGCCTGCGCCGGCTGCGGCCAATGCGCCGGCCGCACCGCAGCCGCAACGCGCAGTGCGGGACCCGGTGACGGCAGGGGCCGAACAGGAGGCGCCTGCCAATGGCCGTCTCGGGGAAATTTCCCTGGACCTGCCCTTGCGCGAGGCGCGCGATGCCTTCGAACGGATTTATTTCGAATACCACCTGGTGCGTGAAGGGCACAGCATGACACGCGTGTCCGAACGCACCGGGCTGGAGCGCACCCACCTGTACCGCAAGCTCAAGCAGCTTGGCATCGAGGCCACGCGCAAGCGCTCATCATGAAGATCCTGATCGTCGGCGCCGGACGTGTCGGTGTCAGCGTCGCGGAAAACCTGGTCTCCGAGCGCAACGACATCACCGTCGTCGACATGAATCCTGAGCAGCTCGCGCCGCTGCAGGAGCATTTCGACTTGCGCGTGGTGCATGGCGACGCTTGCCAGGTATCCGTGCTGCGCAAGGCCGGCGCGGACGATGCCGATCTCCTGATCGCCTGCGCCAGCCTGGATGCCGTGAATCTTGTCGTCTGTAAGCTGGCGCGGCAAGTGTTCAACGTGCCGCGCCGGATTGCCAGGATACGCTCGGCGGAACTGCCCGAAATGCCGGAACTGCTGGCCGAGGGCGGTTTCTGCGTGGATGCCGTCATCAGCCCGGAACGCAGCGTCAGTGGCTACCTGTACAAACTGATCGAGTTCCCCGAAGCGCTGCAGATGGTCGAGTTTGCCAATGGCCAGCTGAGCGTGATGGCGCTGCGGGTGGGCGAGGGCAGCCCGCTGGTGGCGCGCCGCACCGATGAACTGACCAGTGTGTTTCCCGGCATCAATGCCAGGGTGATAGATGTGGTGCGGCGCGGCCGCTCCCTGTTGCCACGGCCTGAACTGCGTGTCGCGGCCGGTGACGAGGCCCTGGTGGTCGTGGATACGACCCAGGCGCGCCGCGCCGTGCGCCAGGTGCGTAGCGCCGAGAAAAGCGTGAGCCGTGTGATGATTGCAGGCGGCGGCAATATCGGTATTCGCGTGGCCCGCGAACTGGCCGCCGAAGGCTACAACATCCGTGTGATCGAACGCGACATCAGGCGTTGCGAGTACCTGGCGGAAACCTTGCCCGACAACGTCCTGGTGCTGCATGGCAGCGGCACCGACGAAGACCTGCTCGAAGGCGAAAGCATCGAGGACATGGATATCTGGCTGGCGCTGACCAGCGACGATGAAGACAACATCATGTCTTCCCTGCTGGCCAAGCGCCTGGGCGCCCGCAAGGTCATTGCCCTGATCAACCGCCAGGCCTACGGCGAACTGATGCAGGGCAGTCATATCGACGTTGCCATTTCACCGGCCCAGGCGACCATGAGCGAGTTGCTGCGCCATGTGCGCCGTGGCGATATCGTGGCGGTACACCGACTGCGGCAAGGCATGGCCGAGGCTCTGGAAGTCATCGCCCACGGTGATCGCCATACCTCCAAGGTGGTGGGCCGCAAGGTCGAGGATGTCCGCCTGCCGCGCGGCGCGCGTATCGTGGCGCTGGTGCGTGGCGAAGAACAGATCATCATGGCCGATGATGATACGGTGATCGAGTCGGACGACCACGTCATTGTGTTTGCGCCGACCCGGCGCCAGATTCCGCAGATCGAAAGCCTGTTCCAGGTCAGCGCTGCTTTCTTCTGACAACCTAACCACAAGAGCCATGAGCCGTCGTTTCTTTGCCGTGCTGCATCTGCTGGGCGTCACGGTAACGCTGTTTGCCTGTGCCATGCTGCTGCCCGTGGCCGTTTCGGTGGCGAGCGGAGACGGTGCGCTGCCGGTCTTCGAGGACAGCTTCCTCATTACCTTCGGGCTGGGCGCACTGTTCTGGCTGCTGGGGCGCTGGCGGCGTGGTGAACTGCGCCCCAGGGACGGCTTCATGCTGGTGTCCGTCGTTTGGGTCAGCCTGCCGGCGCTGGCTGCGGTGCCCCTGTATCTGTATTTCCTGCGCGCAGGCACGCCGATCACGGTGGCGCATGCCTACTTCGAGGCGATGTCGGGGCTGACTACCACCGGCGCCACGGCCCTGACCGGCCTGGACGATCTGCCGATGTCCATCAACCTCTGGCGCACCACGCTGGTCTGGCTGGGCGGCATGGGCATCCTGGTGCTGGCCGTGGCCGTATTGCCGCTGCTGGGTGTAGGTGGCCACCAGGTATTCCGTGCCGAAGTGCCCGGACCGATCAAGGATGAAAAACTCACGCCGCGCATCGCGGAGACTGCCAAGGCGCTGTACGCCATTTATGTCAGCATTTCCCTGGTGTGCTTCGTGTGCTACCACCTGGCTGGGCTGTCTTGGTTCGATGCCTGGACGCATATGGCATCCACCATGGGCCTGGGGGGATTCTCTACCTATGATGACGGTTTCATGCATTTCGATTCGGCAGCCGTGGAAGCCGTGGCGATGGTCTTCATGCTGATTGCCGGGATCAATTTCGCCACGCATTTCCAGGCCTTCCGGTTGCGCAGTTTCCGCCCCTACCGCCGCTGCCCCGAGGCCATTCCGTACCTGGCGACGCTGCTGTCGTTGTGCGTGCTGGTGTCCTGCTACCTGTTCTGGCACTACCCGGATGCCGGCATCCTGGATGCCTTGCGCAAGGGTTTTTTCAACACGATATCGGTCGGCACTACGACGGGCTTTTCCAATACCGACTATGCCCTCTGGCCCATTTTGCTGCCGCTGACCATGATGCTGGCAGGGGCGTTCTGTACGTCTGCCGGGTCGACGGGGGGCGGCATCAAGATGATCCGCGTGGTACTGCTGTTCAAGCAGGCGCGCCAGGAAATGCGCAGCCTGCTGCATCCGCATGCGGTCATGCCGGTGCGTGTGGCTGGCCGCATCGTGCCGCAGCGGCTGATGATTTCCATCATGGCTTTCATGCTGCTGTATGCCGTATCCATAGGCGTATTCAGCGCGCTGATGCTGATGAGCGGGCTGGATACGTTGACAGCGCTGACGGCGGTATTCGCCATGATCAACAATATTGGCCCGGGGCTGGGCGCAGTCGGGCCGATGGGCAACTATGCCGGCATGACGGATTTCCAGGCCTGGGTCTGCACCTTTGCGATGATGATAGGGCGCCTGGAACTGTTTACCGTGCTGGTGCTGTTCCTGCCGGATTTCTGGCGCCGCTGACGCCTGGGCGGTCAGCCTTGTGAGCTAGCCTTGCTTGCGGCCAATGGCACTGACGGACAACCGGGTTTCGCCACCGACCTGCCGCGCAGCGGCGCGCCAGGCATGGCCATAGGAAACTTCCACGCTCAGTGCGATGCGGCCGTCGGCGCCGCGTTGTGCCGCCAGTGCATTCTTGAGATCTTGCAGCCACTGGCGGCCGGGCAGGCCGGCGCGCCGGCCGATGGCGGGGTTGCCGCCCAGGGCACGCACATCCTGCAGCAGGCGCTCGGGTGTTTCATAGGTCAGGGTCAGGGTTTCCTGGTCCATCACAGGGTCGGCAAAGCCGTTCTCTACCAGTTGGTCGCCGAAATCATGCATGTCCACGAAAGCCGGCGTGGCGGTTTTCAGACCCGCGTCGGCCAGGGCTTGCCGCAGTTCCAGAAAGGTGCCGGGCCCCAGCCAGGAAAACATGGCCAGGCCGCCGATTTTCAGCACGCGGCGCCATTCGGCCAGCACGGCGTCAGGTTGCGGGTGCCAATGCAGGGCCAGGTTGGACCACACCAGTTCCAGCGACTCGGGCGGCAGGCCGGTTGCAGCCATATCGGCCTGGACGAAACGCGGCGCCGTGTCGCGCCGTCGCAAGGTGTCCAGCCAGGTGCGGAAGCTGCCGGGCGCATGTCGCGCTCGAGCCAGCGCCAGCACCGGTGCACTGTGATCCACGCCGGTATAGCTGGCCTGCGGATAACGGGCCTGCAGCAGGGGCAGCGCATGGCCTGCGCCGCTGCCGGCATCCATCAGTGCATTGGGCGTCACCCGGATATAGCGTAGCCGCTCGTCCATGCGCGCGGCAATTTCGTCATAGAGAAACCGTCCTTCGGCCAGTTCTCCGCGTCGGGAAAACTGCAGCATGACATGGCGGGGATCCAGGGGCAGGCGTGGGGCAGTGGTGGACATTTTCATCTCGCATGGGCTGGACATCGTGCCATGCATGGTGTGGGATGGATGCTGTGCAGTGTACGCGTACTTGCGTGGTTGCGTGAAGCCCGCCCTCCGTGACCAGCAGGCCAGCAGACTGCCAGGGCGGCAGACCGGGAGAGTTCCATTGCAATGGTTGCGAGGCGGCTGGTACGGGTGCGTGGAGTCTGCGCTGGCCCGCCTATCTTCGGCGTGTCCACTATGTCTGGCGGCCGCGCGCGGCGGCATGCCCTGCGCTGCCTGCCTGGCGGACCTGCGCCAAGGGCAGCAGCGCCTGCCGCCCCTGGCGCTGGCAGGCCTGGCATCCATTTGCGAGGCATTTGCCTATACGCCGCCCGGCGATGTGCTGGTCTGGCAGTACAAGGTGGAATTGCGTCTGCGCCATGCGCGCCTGCTGGCCAATCTGATGGCCGATGCCTGGCTGGCACAGGCCGGGAGCGCACCGCGCAGGGTGTTGGTGCCGGTGCCGTCCAGCCGCCGCTCATTGCAGCGGCGCGGTTTCAATCCTGCGCGTGAATTGTCGCGGCACTTGGCGCGGCGCCTGGGGGCAGAGGAACAACCGGCCTGGCTGCGGCGTACTGAAACCGAGCACAAGCAGGCGGCACTGGGACGGCAGGCACGGCGTGCCATCCTGGATGGGGTATTTCACTGTCCGCAGCGCATCGGTGGCAACGCGGTCCTGCTGGTGGATGACGTGGTCACCACGGGCAGCACCGCCAGCGCAGCCGCGCTGGCCTTGAAGGCGGCAGGGGCGAGCAGCGTGGCCCTGCTCGCGGCCGCGCGCGTGCCGCCGCCGGACTGGGCCACAGACACGTAGATGCCAGGCATGTATCGTGCATGAATCTGGGGGTGATGGCGTTGGAGGGACAGCTGTCGTGCTCCTGTCTGGCTGTTCGGGAGAGGGTGACGGTTCGTTGCGTGGGCGGTATGGATTGCGGGCTCGCAGTCCTGGCATGACAGAAGATGCTGCGAGGGGAAGGCAAGGGCTGGTTCATGGTGGTGTAGAGGGGCCTGTGTGTATGCCGGCTCATGGAAATAGTGTCGCCATGGGCGTGGCAGTGGCAAAATACCGGGATGTTTCACGTCATCCTTGTTCACCCAGAAATTCCGCCGAATACCGGTAATGCCATTCGCCTGTGCGCCAATACTGGCGCACAGCTGCATTTGGTGCGCCCCTTGGGCTTCGAGCTGGACGACGCTCGTTTGCGTCGTGCCGGGCTGGATTACCATGAATGGCAGCCCATGAAGGTGCATGATTCCCTGGATGCCGCGCTGACGGCGACCGGCGCACCGCCCGAGCGTTGCTTTGCGCTGACGACGCAGGGTGCGCGCAGCATTGCCGGTGTCAGTTTCCAGGCGGGCGATGTGTTCGTGTTCGGCCGCGAAACGGCCGGGCTGGCGGATGCCGAGCTGGCGACTTTTTCCGCCGCTCAGCGTATCCGACTGCCCATGCGGCCGGGGCAGCGCAGCCTGAATCTGTCCAATGCCGTCGCCGTGACGGTGTTCGAAGCCTGGCGCCAGCAAGATTACGCAGGCTGCGCGGGATAAGTCCTGCCACGCTGGATAGCTGTGTAGTGGCTGGTCGTTTCCTGGTAGGCCACCGCCTAGCGGGGCGGCCATGGACTGATAGCGTGCTATTTTCGGCACGCTGACGCTCGTGTCATGAGACTCCTGGCATTAGGCTATGCCTGTTCGCCCTGCCAGGAGGCAATATGTCTCGTCCAGCATCCTCGTTCGTAGTGCTGCCAGCAGCCCTGCCTGCTGTTCT